>NZ_BBRI01000005.1 GCF_002090075.1 Demequina sp. NBRC 110052 | reverse complement strand
GTAAGATTGAAGGGTTGCCCCGAGCGAGGCCGTGAGGTTGAGCGAGGTGCGCGTCTGATTTTTGAGAACTCAACAGTGTGCCACATAGTCGATGCCAAAATCTCCGGCATCATCCCTGGTTGATCTGGGGTTGGTGTTTGGATTCCTTTGGTTGACAACGAAATGTCAGTGACATTTTGTTCTCGGCTGGAGATTGAACGGAACCGTTTGGTTCTTGGTCCTTCGGGACTGCTTCGTTTGTCTGTGATCCGCTTCGGCGGTTTGCTAAACAACATTTACGGAGAGTTTGATCCTGGCTCAGGACGAACGCTGGCGGCGTGCTTAACACATGCAAGTCGAACGGTGAACTTCAAGCTTGCTTGGGGGGATCAGTGGCGAACGGGTGAGTAACACGTGAGTAACCTGCCCCAGACTCTGGGATAAGCCTTGGAAACGAGGTCTAATACCGGATACGCAACTCCATCGCATGGTGAGGGTTGGGAAAGTTTTTCGGTCTGGGATGGACTCGCGGCCTATCAGCTTGTTGGTGAGGTAATGGCTCACCAAGGCGACGACGGGTAGCCGGCCTGAGAGGGCGACCGGCCACACTGGAACTGAGACACGGTCCAGACTCCTACGGGAGGCAGCAGTGGGGAATATTGCACAATGGGCGCAAGCCTGATGCAGCGACGCCGCGTGGGGGATGAAGGCCTTCGGGTTGTAAACCCCTTTCAGCAGGGAAGAAGCGAAAGTGACGTTACCTGCAGAAGAAGCGCCGGCTAACTACGTGCCAGCAGCCGCGGTAATACGTAGGGCGCAAGCGTTGTCCGGAATTATTGGGCGTAAAGAGCTCGTAGGCGGTTCGTCGCGTCTGCTGTGAAAGCCCGAGGCTCAACCTCGGGTCTGCAGTGGGTACGGGCGGACTAGAGTGTGGTAGGGGAGACTGGAATTCCTGGTGTAGCGGTGGAATGCGCAGATATCAGGAGGAACACCAATGGCGAAGGCAGGTCTCTGGGCCACAACTGACGCTGAGGAGCGAAAGCGTGGGGAGCGAACAGGATTAGATACCCTGGTAGTCCACGCCGTAAACGGTGGGCACTAGATGTGGGGCTCTTTCCATGAGTTCCGCGTCGCAGCTAACGCATTAAGTGCCCCGCCTGGGGAGTACGGCCGCAAGGCTAAAACTCAAAGGAATTGACGGGGGCCCGCACAAGCGGCGGAGCATGCGGATTAATTCGATGCAACGCGAAGAACCTTACCAAGGCTTGACATATACCTTCTATCCTCAGAGATGGGGAGTGCTTTTAGCGGGGTATACAGGTGGTGCATGGTTGTCGTCAGCTCGTGTCGTGAGATGTTGGGTTAAGTCCCGCAACGAGCGCAACCCTCGTCCTATGTTGCCAGCACGTAATGGTGGGGACTCATAGGAGACTGCCGGGGTCAACTCGGAGGAAGGTGGGGATGACGTCAAATCATCATGCCCCTTATGTCTTGGGCTTCACGCATGCTACAATGGCCGGTACAAAGGGCTGCGATACCGTAAGGTGGAGCGAATCCCAAAAAGCCGGTCTCAGTTCGGATTGAGGTCTGCAACTCGACCTCATGAAGTTGGAGTCGCTAGTAATCGCAGATCAGCAACGCTGCGGTGAATACGTTCCCGGGCCTTGTACACACCGCCCGTCAAGTCACGAAAGTCGGTAACACCCGAAGCCGTCGGCCTAACCCCTTGTGGGAGGGAGACGTCTAAGGTGGGATTGGCGATTGGGACTAAGTCGTAACAAGGTAGCCGTACCGGAAGGTGCGGCTGGATCACCTCCTTTCTAAGGAGCATCTGGCAGCCACGCGCTCTTCGTGAGTGTGTGGGGTGTCCAGGCCCCGTATCTGACCTCGTCTGTAGGTCGGCGGGGGCTCATGGATGGAACATCGACATGGCAGTCGCTCGAGCGGCATCACAGCAAGTACACCTCTTTGGGGGTCGGAACGTTGGGGTGTCCGGGTAGGGGTTGCGAGGCACACTGTTGGGTCCTGAAGACTCAGGCGCGAAAGCGACTGTCTTCGGGCCGGGATCCCTCGAGTAGAGGGGCCGGGCTGGTCGGACCACCGGATTCCATCGAACCGCACACTGTGGTGTGTAGGCGTGGGAGGAATGGTGGGGCTGCCCGTAGCTTGAGAACTGCACAGTGGACGCGAGCATCTTTGATATCTGTGGTCAAGTTTTTAAGAGCACATGGTGGATGCCTTGGCAGTAGGAGCCGAAGAAGGACGTTGTAGCCTGCGATAAGCCTCGGGGAGCTGGCAAACGAGCTTAGATCCGAGGATGTCCGAATGGGGAAACCCCGCTGGAGTCATGTCCAGTGACCCTCGTCTGAACACATAGGGCGAGTGGAGGGAACGTCGGGAAGTGAAACATCTCAGTACCGACAGGAAGAGATATTCCGTGAGTAGTGGCGAGCGAAAGCGGAACAGGCCAAACCGTATGCATGTGATAGCCGGCAGGCGTTGTGTATGCGGGGTTGTGGGACCTTTTGGAAGGATCTGCCGATCCTTCAAGGAGTCAGAAATCCGCGTGATAGTCGAAGGGCATTGAAAGGCCCGGCATAGAGGGTGCGACCCCCGTAGACGAAATTGCGTGGACTCCTGAGAGTCATCCCAAGTAGCACGGGGCCCGAGAAATCCCGTGTGAATCCGCAGAGACCACTCTGTAAGCCTAAATACTACCTACTGACCGATAGCGAATCAGTACCGTGAGGGAAAGGTGAAAAGTACCCCGAGAGGGGAGTGAAATAGTACCTGAAACCGTGTGCTTACAATCCGTCGGAGCCTCCCTAGATGGGGTGACGGCGTGCCTTTTGAAGAATGAGCCTGCGAGTTAGTGCTCGGTGGCAAGGTTAACCCGTGTGGGGCAGCCGTAGCGAAAGCGAGTCCGAATAGGGCGTTTGAGTCGCCGGGTCTAGACCCGAAGCGAAGTGATCTATCCATGGCCAGGTTGAAGCGCGGGTAAGACCGCGTGGAGGACCGAACCCACTTGGGTTGAAAACCGAGGGGATGAGCTGTGGATAGGGGTGAAAGGCCAATCAAACTTCGTGATAGCTGGTTCTCCCCGAAATGCATTTAGGTGCAGCGTTGCGTGTTTCTTGCCGGAGGTAGAGCTACTGGATGGCCGATGGGCCCCACCAGGTTACTGACGTCAGCCAAACTCCGAATGCCGGTAAGTGAGAGCGCAGCAGTGAGACTGCGGGGGATAAGCTTCGTAGTCGAGAGGGAAACAGCCCAGAACACCAACTAAGGCCCCTAAGCGTGTGCTAAGTGGGAAAGGATGTGGAGTTGCATAGACAACCAGGAGGTTGGCTTAGAAGCAGCCACCCTTGAAAGAGTGCGTAATAGCTCACTGGTCAAGTGATTCCGCGCCGACAATGTAGCGGGGCTCAAGTACACCGCCGAAGTTGTGTCATTCACATATTGCTAGGCCTTCGTGGTCCAGGCATGTGGATGGGTAGGGGAGCGTCGTGTGGGCAGTGAAGCTGCGGGGTAACCCAGTGGTGGAGCCCACACGAGTGAGAATGCAGGCATGAGTAGCGAAAGACGGGTGAGAAACCCGTCCGCCGAATGACCAAGGGTTCCAGGGCCAGGTTAATCCGCCCTGGGTAAGTCGGGACCTAAGGCGAGGCCGACAGGCGTAGTCGATGGACAACGGGTTGATATTCCCGTACCGGCGAAGAACCGCCCATGACGAGCCAGGTGATGCTAAGTGCCCAAAGCCGGTGAAGCCTTTATGGTGAATCTCGGTGGCGCGCACGACCCGAACCTGTAGTAGTCAAGCGTAGTAACAGGGGTGACGCAGGAAGGTAGCCGAGCGTGGCGATGGTTGTCCACGTCTAAGGGTGTAGGCCGACTGGTAGGCAAATCCGCCAGTCACATGGTTGAGACCTGATGGTGACCGCAATAGCGGGAAATCGGTGATCCTATGCTGCCAAGAAAAACCTCGGCGCGAGGTTCTAGCCGCCCGTACCCCAAACCGACTCAGGTGGTCAGGTAGAGAATACTAAGGCGATCGAGTGAATCGTGGTGAAGGAACTCGGCAAAATGCCCCCGTAACTTCGGGAGAAGGGGGGCCTGAGGCGTGAAGGCACTTGCTGCCGTAAGCGTTTGAGGGCCGCAGAGACCAGGGAGAAGCGACTGTTTACTAAAAACACAGGTCCGTGCGAAGTCGCAAGACGATGTATACGGACTGACGCCTGCCCGGTGCTGGAAGGTTAAGAGGAGAGGTTAGCCGCAAGGCGAAGCTTTGAATTTAAGCCCCAGTAAACGGCGGTGGTAACTATAACCATCCTAAGGTAGCGAAATTCCTTGTCGGGTAAGTTCCGACCTGCACGAATGGCGTAACGACTTCTCCGCTGTCTCCACCGCGAACTCGGCGAAATTGCACTACGAGTAAAGATGCTCGTTACGCGCAGCAGGACGGAAAGACCCCGGGACCTTTACTATAGCTTGGTATTGGTATTCGGTGTGGTTTGTGTAGGATAGGTGGGAGACTGTGAAGCTCATACGCCAGTATGGGTGGAGTCATTGTTGAAATACCACTCTGATCACTCTGGATATCTAACCTCGGTCCGTAATCCGGATCAGGGACAGTGCCTGGTGGGTAGTTTAACTGGGGCGGTTGCCTCCCAAAGAGTAACGGAGGCGCTCAAAGGTTCCCTCAGCCTGGTTGGCAATCAGGTGGCGAGTGCAAGTGTACAAGGGAGCTTGACTGTGAGACTGACAGGTCGAGCAGGGACGAAAGTCGGAACTAGTGACCCGCTGGTGGCATGTGGAAGCGCCAGCGCTCAACGGATAAAAGGTACCCCGGGGATAACAGGCTGATCCTGCCCAAGAGTCCATATCGACGGCATGGTTTGGCACCTCGATGTCGGCTCGTCGCATCCTGGGGCTGGAGTTGGTCCCAAGGGTTGGGCTGTTCGCCCATTAAAGCGGTACGCGAGCTGGGTTTAGAACGTCGTGAGACAGTTCGGTCCCTATCCGCTGCGCGCGCAGGAAACTTGAGAAAGGCTGCCCCTAGTACGAGAGGACCGGGGTGGACGAACCTCTGGTGTGCCAGTTGTTCCGCCAGGAGCACGGCTGGTTGGCTACGTTCGGAAGGGATAACCGCTGAAAGCATCTAAGCGGGAAGCCTGTTTCAAGATGAGGTTTCCATCGGGCTTGTCCCGAGAAGGCCCCCTACAGACCATGGGGTTGATAGGCCGGATGTGGAAGAGAGGACTAACGACTCTTGAAGCTGACCGGTACTAATAGGCCGACAACTTGACTACACTCAAGATTTTCAAATGTAATGCTACGCGTCCACTGTGCGGTTCCCGAGAAACGGTCGGGAATCCGATTGTTAACTCCATAGAGTTTCCGCAGCCATAGCGAGAGGGAAACGCCCGGTCCCATTCCGAACCCGGAAGCTAAGCCTCTCAGCGCCGATGGTACTGCACTCGCCAGGGTGTGGGAGAGTAGGTCGCTGCGGGACATTC
>NZ_BBRI01000004.1 GCF_002090075.1 Demequina sp. NBRC 110052 | reverse complement strand
ACACTTTCCTGCAGCTGTCAACTCACCGTGTCGGTTCGTTTCCAGACAGTTCCGTGTTCCCGTCTCCGCTCTCGGAGGTCCCGCCACAGGGGCGCAACCAACCATCGATCAGATCGAGGAGCTGCTTCGACTTGCCTCCCGCGGCCTTGTTCAGTCCTGCGGTGAGGTGGGGATCCGCGGCCTCTTCAGTCCTGCGAATCTCGTTCCCGTCGTCGGCAACAGAGAAGACATTACGGGGAGATGACATCGCGCGTCAAATCCCGTGACGCCCGGGCGTGTCGTGCCGATCTCCCCTGGTAGACAGCGGAAAGGTGCGGCTCAGCCCGCCTCAGTCAGCCTTCGAGCCGCACAAGTCCCAGAGATTTCTTGCCGCGCCTCAGCACGGCCCATCCCCCCGCCAGGGCATCACCTGCGGAGACCACCGCGTCGGCGTCCTCGACCTTGACGTTGTTCAGGTAGGCGCCACCGTCCTGCACCGCCCGTCGCGCGGCGGACTTCGAGTCGACCACGCCGGCCGCCACGAGCGCATCGACCACGGAGATGCCCGCGGGCGCGGTCACTCCCCCGAGCTCCTGCCCGCAACCATCCAAGGTCGCGGCGTCGAGGCTCTCGAGATCGCCGCGCCCAAACAACGCCTGGGAAGCATCGACAGCGCCTTGGGCCGCGGCCTCCCCGTGCACGAGCGACGTGACCTCCCACGCGAGCGCACGCTGCGCCTCACGACGGAACGGCTCCTCGGCGACCTTGCGCTCGAACTCCGCGATCGCGTCGGGCGTCAAGAACGTGAAGATCTTGAGGAACCGCTCCACGTCGGCATCCTCGGTGTTGATCCAGAACTGGTAGAACGCGTATGGGCTCATCATGTCCGGTGCGAGCCACACGGCTCCGCCCTCGGACTTGCCAAACTTGGTGCCATCGGCCTTGGTGATGAGCGGCGTCGTGAGGGCGTGCACTGCCACACCCTCCGACTTCCTGATGAGCTCGACTCCGGAGAGCAGATTCCCCCACTGGTCGTTGCCGCCAGTCTGCAGCGAGCACCCGTGCCGACGGTGCAACTGCAGGTAGTCGTGGCCCTGGAGAACCTGGTAGCTGAACTCCGTGAAAGAGATTCCTTCGTCGCTCGCGAGGCGACGCGCGACGGTGTCCTTCGCAAGCATCGTGCCGAGCCGGAAGTGCTTGCCCACATCGCGGAGGAAGTCGATCGCGGACAGTTCGCCTGTCCAGTCGAGGTTGTTCACCATCTGCGCGGGGTTGTCGCCCTCGAAGTCGAGGAACATCGAGATCTGCGCTCGCAGCCTCTCGACCCACTCGGACACCGTCTCCTTGGTGTTGAGCACGCGCTCCCCAGACATGCGCGGGTCACCGATCATGCCTGTCGCGCCACCCACCAGCGGAAGGACCCGGTGCCCCGCCTGCTGCAGGTGTCGCAGCACGACCAACTGGACCAGGTGGCCGTGGTGGAGGCTGGGCGCGGTCGGGTCGAATCCGCAATAGAGGGTGAGGGGCCCCGCGTCGAGAGCTGCGCGCAGCTCGTCCTCTCCGGTGGTCTGCGCGATCAGCCCGCGCCAGGCGAGCTCGTCCAGGATGTGCTCAGTCATGATGCCGCCATTGTGCCAGGGGTCCGGCCTGGCTTCGCCCGCCCGCCCGACGCCCGCGCTGGCTCACGCGTCGAGCCTCACCAGATCCACAGTCGCCGCCTCGAGTCGGCCCGCGTGCGGCACTCGCGCGAGTCCGGGCTCGCGTGGGATCGCCAGGTGGCCGTCCTCGATCACGAACGGCTCGGTGATGTCCTCGGCGTAGAACCGGTCGGACGCGGAGATGTCGCCGGGCAGCGTGAAGCCCGGCATACCTGCGAGCGCGGCGTTCGCGGCACGCCCGATGCCGGTCTCGAGCATCCCGCCGCACCACACCGCGATGCCGTGTGCGGAGGCGATGTCGTGGATCCGCCTCGCCTCGAGGTAGCCGCCCACGCGCGAGGGCTTGATGTTGATGATCTGCGCGGCACCCAGCGCAATGGCATCGGCCGCGGCCGTGGCCGAGACCACAGACTCGTCGAGGCACAAGGGAGTGCGCATGTGCGTCGCGAGCTCGGCGTGCTGACGCAGGTCGTCCTCCGCCAGGGGCTGCTCGATGAGCAGCAGATCGTACGCGTCGAGCTTGGCGAGATGGGTGGCGTCCACGAGCGTGTAGGCGGCGTTCGCATCGACCTGCAACGGCACGTCGGGGTGCGCCTCACGGACAGCGCGCACCGGCTCGAGGTCCCAGCCGGGCTTAATCTTGAGCTTGAGGCGCACGTAGCCGTCGTCAAGGTAGCCCTGGACCACGTCGAGCAGCTCAGGGATCGAGTCCTGGATGCCGATCGACACGCCCGAGGGCACGCGGTCTCGCGTGACGCCCAGGTAGGAGGCGAACGAGACGCCGGAGGCCCGCAGCTGGGCGTCCAGCACTGCCATCTCCACCGCGGCCTTCGCCATGCGATGCCCGACGATGCGACCGAGATGGTGCGCGACGGTCTCCGCCGTGAGCGGTGCGCGGCGCTGCGCGTCGACCAGCATCGGGAGCAGATAGGTCGTGGTGACGTCGATGACCCCCGCGAGGTACTCCTCCGAGTAGACCGGCTCACTGAGCGCGCCGCACTCGCCCCATCCGACGACCTCCACGCCATCCACGTCCGCGTGCAATTCGATCACGAGCACGCGCCGATGCGTCTGTGTGGAGAAGGACGTGGTGAAAGGAGCGACCAAGGGGAGGTCGAGCGTGCGCAGCGCGACGTGGGTGATTCTCATGGCTTCTCCAGTCGGTAGCGGCCGTCACGGGTGACGGCGGCGATGGTCCAGCCGTGCTCCAGCAGCGGCACCACGGCGTCGCGCAGAGCGGAGCGCCAGAGCGCGGCCGTGTCCGGCGCGGTGCGGCGCGTCGCCTCGATGTCGGCGGGCAGGGCCGCGACGGCACGCGTGGCGTCGTCCCGCAGGGGCGAGGAGACGGGCAGCTCGCCCGGACCCACCGACAGGATCTCGTCGCCGCGGTCGGACCCGTCCGACGCGTCGGCTGGCCTGGCAGCGTCACCGCCCGACGCGTCGGCCGGGTCGGCGCTCGCAGGCAGCGGCGCGTCCAGGCGCCAGGTGACGAGCGCGCGGTCGCTGCCCTGACCCGCATTCACGCCGTCTGTCATCGTGCCGTAGAAGTCCACCAAGTAGTCAGTGACCTCGGCGCCGAGTCTGCGCAGATTGAAGGACGCGTTGCGTGTCACCAGCGGATCGAAGGTCCACGTCATGCGGGTGAGGCCCAGGTCCAGGCACCAGGCGCGCTGATGCAGCTTCATCGCGGTGCCGATGCCGCGCCCCGCCGCGTCCGGAAGGACACCGGCGACATGCGAGTGCATCGCCTCGCCGACCGGCTGCGACAGGAACCCGACGCACACCCCCACCATGCGATCGCCGTCGAAGGCGCCGGCGACGTAGGAGCCCGCATGCGCCAGTGCGACCAGCGCGGGAGCCTCGAGCACCGACGAGCTCCACAGGGAGCTCAGCAGCGAGGCGGCCGCGGGGCACTCGTCGGCGCGCAACGCGCGCACCTCGACGCCTGCGCCGCGGGCGGCGGTCTCGTAGTCGGCCCACGCCGCAGCGGGGATGGCCGGATCGATCGCGCCGCTCACGTCGTGGTCTCCGACGACGCCTGCCCGTCATGCCGCGCGGGAACACCGTGCGCGAGCACGTCCTGCACGAGCAGCGCGACCAGCGCCGTGCGATGCGGGATGTGCTCCACGATGACGTGCTCGTCGTCGGCGTGCGCACCGCCGCCCACCGCGCCCAGCCCGTCGAGCGTCGGGGTCCCGACGCCCGCGGTGAAGTTGCCGTCCGAGCCTCCGCCGACGGCGATCTCCGCCAGATCGTCGATGCCGGCGAGCGGCGCGAGGGCGCGCGCCCGGGAGAACAGGGCCGCGGCGTCGGGCCTGGCGAGCGGCGCCCTGTTGATGCCGCCGTGCAGCACCAGGCGTGCGCCGTCCTCGATGGCGGCCAGCGCGCGCATGCCCGCGTCGACCCTGTGCTGCTCCTCGACGCTCCAGGCGCGGACGTCGACGGTGACGCGTGCGCTGGCGGGCACCGTGTTGCCCGTGGTGCCGATCGTGCCGCGCGTGGGCGTCACCGAAGTGCCGGCCACCGCGTCGGACAGGCTCCTGAGGGCGAGGATCTGGTGCGCGAGCTCCACGCCCGCGTTGATGCCCAAGTGCGGCTCGAGGCCTGAATGCGCGGCGCGACCGAGGGCCTCGACCTCGTACCACGAGACTCCCTTGCGGCCAGTCTTGACCGCGCCGCCGTCGCCCGCCGCCTCCAGCACGAGCGCCGCGTCATGCCGTCGCGCCTCGTCCTCGATGAGCGCGCGCGACGTCGGCGAGCCGATCTCCTCATCGCCCGTGACGAGGATCGTCACGCCATCCACCGCATCCGCACCGCCGTGCTCTGCGAGGAGTGCCACCGCATGCACCGCCTGCACGACCCCCACGATCATGTCGAAGCACCCCGGACCCGTGAGGGTCCCGTCGCTCACGCCGGCACCCAGCCGGTCGAGAGAGCCCACCGGCCACACCGTGTCGTGGTGCCCGAGCAGCAGCACGCGTCGCGGCCCGTCGCCGAGAACCCAGCGCAGATGCGGAACGCCCTCCACGACGAGGCGCTCAGGCTCGGAAGGGAGTCCCGCCGCGGCCAGACGCAAGCCCAGCACTCGCGCGGTCACGTCCGCACTGCGCTCGATCGCCACGCGGTCCTCCGACGGCGACTCGCAGTTGATGAGGGTGATCGCGTCCGCGACCATCGCGTCCACGCGGGCGAGGGCGTCGTCGAGAATGCTCACTCGGCCATCGTGTCATGCCTCATGTGACGAGGAGATTTCTCCACCGACCTCAGCCGATGCGCTCAGTCAAGGTACGGGAGCGAGCCGTCAACGATGACGTCCGCGGCGCCGCGGGTGCCCTCGTCCGCAAGGAAGCGATCCTCGCGCGCGTTCCACCGCTCCCACTGCGCGCGCATGTGCTCGCCATCGCGCTCGATCCCGCGCGCGATCCGCAGCTCCCAGGGGGCCTCGACGTAGACCACGAGCGACGCATACGGGCGCGCGAGCCGCTGCGCGACGCCCACGCCCTCGATGACCAACGCATCCGCGACGGGCACCGGGATCGTCTCCGCGCGGCGCCCCTCGTGCCAGTCCCAGCGGCCGAACGCCCCGTGTTCCGTGCGTGCGAGCGGCTCGAGGATGCCGTGACCCAGGATCGGCCACATCGTCGCGAGTCCGTCCCAGCCCTCGTAGATGTCGTCGCCGTGGACCACCTGGGCGCCGAGCTCGGCCCCCACGCGCTCCGCGAGGGTCGTCTTGCCCGAGCCGGCGGGGCCGTCGATGAGGACCACACGCGTGCGACCGCTCCGGGGCTGCGCCTTGCGAGCCCGAGCGGCGAGGTCCTGCACTGACACCCGCGCCATGGGCGTCAGCATAGGGCGTGCGGACCTCGCCGAATAGGGTGGGCTTCATGGCGAACGGAGAGCTCCACCCCAAGGTCCAGCAGGTCCAGGCCGCGCTGCACGCCGGCGGCGTCGACGTGACCGTGAGGCAGATCGACGAAGCGACGCCCACCGCGGCGGCGGCCGCCGAGTTCCTCGGATGCGATGTGGGCGCGATCGCGAACTCGCTCGTGTTCATGGCCGACGACGAGCCGATCCTGGTGCTGACCTCCGGCGCGCACCGCGTGGACACGGCTCACCTGGCGGACCGCATCGGCGCCGGGCGGATCCGACGTGCGAGCGCCGACCAGGTGCGGGAGGCGACCGGCCAGGTGATCGGCGGCGTCGCGCCCATCGGGCATCCCGCTCCCGTGCGCACGTACCTGGACGTCGCGCTGCTCAACTACTCGGAGATCTGGGCGGCGGCGGGGATCCCCGCGAGCCTCTTTCCGATCACCTACGCGGATCTGCTGCGAGTGACGGACGCGACCGAGGTCGAGGTCGACTAGCGCTCTCGCCTCGGTTCGCGGCGGGTCACGGTACGCTCGCCCGACGCAGGTTCAGGACGCCGACGAGGCCCAGGGGCGGAAGTGGCGCACCCTGGCACGGGCCGCCTTGCCCTGCTCCACGACCTGCGCCGGCGCGGTGCCGCCGACGTTGTCGCGTGCCGCGAGCGAGCCCTCGACGGTCAGCACCTCGAGTACCTCGGGAGTGAGCGACTCGTGGATCGCCTGCATCTCCTCGGGAGTCATCTCGTGCAGTTCCTTGCCGCGCTTCTCACACAGTCGCACGCACGCACCGGCGACCTCGTGCGCCTCACGGAACGGCACGCCCTTCTTGACCATCCACTCCGCGATGTCCGTCGCGAGCGAGAAGCCCGCAGGTGCGAGCTCGGCCATGCGCTCCGTCTGGAACGTGAGCGTGCGGACCATGCCCGCGAAGGCGGGCAGGAGCACCTCGAGAGTGTCGACCGCGTCGAACACGGGCTCGTGGACTTCCTGGATGTCGCGGTTGTAGGCGAGCGGGAGCCCCTTGAGCGTGGCGAGCAGGCCCGTCAGGTCGCCGATGAGACGACCCGACTTGCCGCGCGCGAGCTCGGCGATGTCCGGGTTCTTCTTCTGCGGCATGATGCTCGACCCCGTCGAGTACGCGTCGTCGAGTCTCACGAATCCGAACTCCACCGTGGCCCACGCGATGATCTCCTCGGAGATGCGCGACAGGTCGACGCCGATCATGGCCGCGACCCACGCGAACTCGGCGACCACGTCGCGCGAGGCCGTCGCATCGATCGAGTTCTCGCACGGTCCGATGAAGCCGAGTTCCTCGGCCACGCCCTGCGGGTCGAGGCCCAGCGTGGAGCCGGCGAGCGCGCCCGCACCGTAGGGCGACCAGGCCGCGCGAGCGTCCCAGTCGGTGAGGCGCTCGACGTCGCGCAGCAACGGCCACGCGTGCGCGAGCAGCGCGTGGCCGAGCGTCACGGGCTGCGCGTGCTGGAAGTGCGTCCGCCCCGGCATCGGGTCGTCGAGGTGGCGGTCGGCCTGCGCCAGCAGCGCATCGACCGTGTCCAGCAGCAGTGACGCGAGGTAGCGGGCGTGACGGCGCAGGTAGATGCGCGGAAGGGTGGCGATCTGGTCGTTGCGCGAGCGGCCGGCACGGATCTTGCCGCCCAGCTCGGGCCCGACGCGCTCGATCAGGAGTCGCTCGAGCGCGCCATGCACGTCCTCGTCCGACTCCGACGCGACCGCGCTTCCCTCCGCCACGTCCTGGCGCAGCTGTTGGAGGCCTGCGACCATCGTCTCGACCTCGTCGTCCGTGAGGAGCTCCGCCTTGTGGAGCGCGTGCGCATGCGCGATCGAGCCGAGCAGGTCGTCATCCGCGTAGCGCCAGTCGAACTGGGTCGACTTGCTCAGAGCAGCGAGCGCGGCGTCGGGCCCGCCCTCGAATCGGCCTCCCCACAGCGCGCCCTCGTTCGTGCCCTCTGCCTTGCTCATGCTCACTCCCCTGACTCGACCGCGCCGCGCGGCCCTCATACCGACACTCTTGCACCCCTGGGACGCACGCACCCGCCCAGAACGACGGTGGTGTACCCGCGGGCGGCGGAGCGCCGAAGTGACGTCGTCGACATCCCTCGGCGCGCCGCGCCACGCTGCTAGTAGCCCAGGCGCGCCTGACGGGCCGCGGCCTGCTTGGCGGCGAGTCCGTAGATCTCGATGAAGCCGCGCGCGGCCGACTGGTCGAACGTGTCGCCCTCGTCGTACGTCGCGAGGTTGAAGTCGTACAGCCCGGTGTCCGACTTGCGGCCGTCCACGATCGCCTTCCCGCCGTGCAGCTGCATGCGGATTTCGCCGGAGACGTAGCGCTGCGTGTCCTCGATGAAGGCCTCGAGCGAGTCCTTCAGCGGCGACGACCACATGCCGTCATAGACCAGCTCGGTCCACTCGTCGGTGATGCGGCGCTTGTAGCGTGCCTGCTCGCGCTCGAGCGTGACGTTCTCGAGCTCCTTGTGGGCCTCGATCAGCGCGATCGCGCCGGGAGCCTCGTAGATCTCGCGGCTCTTGATGCCCACCAGGCGGTCCTCGACGATGTCGATGCGTCCGATGCCGTGCGCGCCCGCGCGCTGGTTCATGATCTCGATCGCCTGGAGCGGAGTGACCTTCTGGCCGTCGATCGCGACAGGGATGCCCTTCTCGAACGTGATGAGGACCTCGTCCGGCACCGGCGGGAAGGCCGGGTCGTCGGTGTAGTCGTACACGTCCTTGGTGGGGGCGTTCCAGATGTCCTCGAGGAAGCCCGTCTCCACGGCACGGCCCCACACGTTCTGGTCGATCGAGAACGGGTTCTTCTTGGTGGTCGCGATCGGCAGGTTGTGCTTCTCGGCGTAGTCGATCGCCTTGTCGCGGGTGAGCGCGAGGTCACGCACGGGCGCGATGCACTTGAGCTCGGGCGCGATCGAGGTGATGCCCACCTCGAAGCGGACCTGGTCGTTGCCCTTGCCGGTGCAGCCGTGCGCCATCGTGGAGGCGCCGAACTCGCGGGCCGCCTTCGCGATGTGCTTGACGATCACGGGACGCGACAGCGCCGAGACGAGGGGGTACTTGTCGTGGTAGAGCGCGTTCGCCTTGAGCGCCGGCATGCAGTACTCCTCGGCGAACTCGTCGCGCGCGTCCGCGACGTAGGCCTCCACCGCGCCGCAGTCGAGCGCGCGCTGGCGGATGACCTCGAGGTCCTCGCCGCCCTGGCCGACGTCCACGGCCACGGCGATGACCTCGGCGCCCGTCGCGTCGGCGATCCAGCCGATCGCCACCGAGGTGTCCAGGCCTCCGGAGTAGGCCAGCACGATCCGATCCGTCATGAGCTTCTTCTTTCTACGAGTGAGGCAGGTCTAGGGGTGGGAGTGGCCCGCGGCGCGGTCCAGAAACTTGCTCGCGAGGCGGGCTCCGCCGTCGGCCTCGCGCGAGATGACGAGCACGGTGTCGTCTCCGGCCACGGTCCCGACGATGTCGGGGTCGTCGTGGCTGTCGATCGCACTCGCGAAGTACTGCGCGGCGCCCGAGGGCGTGCGCAGGACGGTGATGTTGGCCGAGCCATCCGCAGAGAACAGCAGCTCCCCGCACAGGCGCGTGAGGCGCTCGTCGGTCGTCTCGTCAGGGTCGCCGGCGTCGCCCACGGCGTACACGTGACCGCCAGCGGCCGCGCGGATCTTCACCGCGCCGATGTCGCCCAGGTCGCGCGACAGCGTCGCCTGCGTCACGGAGATGCCCTCCGCCTCGAGCCGGAGCGCGATCTCGCCCTGCGAGCTCACCGTCTCGGACTCGATGATGCGCCGGATGAGCGCCTGACGGGCGGCCTTGGTGGCGGGGACGACGGCCTTCACGGCGACACCTCCGACGAAGGCGCCGCCGTCGACTGCTGCGCCACCAGCCACGTCAGCAGCGCCTTCTGGGCGTGCAGGCGATACTCGGCCTCGAGCCACACGATCGACTGCGGCCCGTCGAGCACCTCGGCGGTGATCTCCTTGCCGCGGTACGCGGGCAGGCAGTGCAGCACCTGCGCGCCCTCAGCGGCGAGTTCCATGGTGCGGGCGTTCACCTGGTACTGGTCGAACTGTCCATGACGCTCAGCCGACTGCTCCTCGTCGCCCATGGAGATCCACGTGTCGGTGGCGATCACGTCGGCGCCGCGCACGGCGTCGTCGTGGTCGGTGGTCACGGTCACGGAGCCGCCCTGCTCGGCGGCGATGCGTTTCGCGTCGAGCACGATGCGCTCGTCAGGCATGTAGTCCTCGGGGGCGCCGATGCGCACGTGCATGCCTGCGAGCGCGCCTCCCAGCAGGTACGAGTGCGCCATGTTGTTCGCGCCGTCGCCCACGTACGCCAACGTCAGGCCTGCGAGGGTGTCCACGCCGCCGCGGGCGTCGGCCACTGCGGCGAGGTCCGCGAGGATCTGGCACGGGTGGAACGAGTCGGTGAGCGCGTTGACCACGGGGATGCCTGCGTGTTCGGCCATCTCCTCGAGCCGCTCCTGGCCGAAGGTGCGCCACACGATCGCGCTCACCTGGCGGCCGAGCACGCGCGCGGTGTCAGCGATCGACTCCCCGCGGCCCATCTGCGAGGAGCCCGCGTCGAGCACGAGCGGGTAGCCGCCGAGCTCGGCGACGCCCGTGGAGAACGACACGCGCGTGCGGGTCGACGGCTTGTCGAACAGCACGGCGACGGCGCGCGGCCCCGCGAACGGCTGGTGCAGGTGGCGGTCCCTACGGAACGCCAGCGCGAGCTCGAGGACCTCGCGCTGCTCGGCAGCCGTCAGATCGTCGTCGCGCAGCAGATGGCGGGTCATGCGTCGCTCCCCTCGGCAGCGTCGGACGTGCGAGCGGCACGCCCGGCGAGGTGGCCCGCGAGCCACGACACGAATGTGTCGGCCTCTTCATGCGTCAGCGTGAGCGAGGGCGCGAGGCGGATCGTGTCCGGCGAGGGCGGGTTGATGATGAAGCCCGCCTCGAGGGCGGCGGCGGCGACCTCGGCGGAGATCTGCTCCTCGAGCGCGATGCCGAGCAGCAGCCCGTCTCCCCTGACGTCCGCGACGCCGGGGATCGCCCCGATCGTCTGCTTGAGGTGCTCGCCCACCGCCTTGACATGCGCGAGCAGACCGCGGTGGTCGATCGCATCGAGCGTGGCGAGTGCCGCAGCCGCGGCGAGAGGGTTACCGCCGAACGTGGTGCCGTGCTGCCCCTTGCCGAGCATCGTCGCGACCTCGGGGCCGTACGCGACGAGCGCGCCGACGGGGAAGCCGCCGCCGAGCCCCTTGGCGAGCGTCACGACGTCGGGCTGGATGCCGTGTGCCTGCATGGCGAGCCACGTGCCGGTGCGGCCGATGCCTGTCTGCACCTCATCGGCGATGAGGAGCGCGCCGTGGCGACGCGTCAGTTCGCGTGCGGCGCTGAGGTATGCGTGGGTCAGCGGGATCACTCCGGCCTCGCCTTGCACGGGCTCGACGAACAGCGCGGCCACATCGTCGCCCATCGCCTCCTCGAGCGCGGCGATGTCATTCGCGGGGATCCACTCGACGCCTGGCGCGAGCGGCGCGAAGGGCTCGCGGTATGCGGCCTTGTGGGTGAGGGCGAGCGCTCCGGTACTGCGTCCGTGGAACGCGTCCACGAGCGCGAGGATCCGCGTGCGGCCGGTGCGACGCGACAGCTTGAAGGCAGCCTCGTTCGCCTCGGTGCCGGAGTTGCACAGGAACACGCGCGAGCCGGTGGGCGCTCCGGTGATCTCGAGCAGACGCTCGGCGAGGCGGATCTGGGGCTCGGTGGCGAAGAAGTTCGAGACGTGGCCGAGGGTGGCGGCCTGCGTGGCGATCGCGCCGGCCCACTCGGGATCCGCGTGGCCGAGCGCGTTCACGGCAATGCCACCCAACAGGTCCAGGTAACGGTTGCCGTCGGCGTCCCACACGTAGCTGCCCTGACCGTGCGTCAGCAGGCGCTGCGGCACGCCGTACGTGCCCATGAGCGCGTGCTCGTAGCGCTTGAGCCCGACGGCACCGTGGCTGGTGCCGGCCTCGCCGTGCGCGCTGAGCTCTGAGCCGTCGTGCGGCTCGAGGTCGTCGGTCACGTCCATAGCTCCTTGTCCGGCAGCACCATGGTGCCGATGCCCTCGGAGGTAAAGATCTCCGTGAGGATCGAGTGCGGCACTCGTCCGTCGATGACGTGCGCCTGCTTCACTCCCCCGCGCACGGCACGCAGGCACGCCTCCATCTTGGGCACCATGCCCGATTCGAGCGTGGGCAGGATCGTGTCCAGCTCACCCGCGTGCAGGCGCTGGATGAGCGACGACTTGTCCGGCCAGTTGCGGTACAGGCCCTCGACGTCGGTGAGCGCGATGAACTTGCGCGCGCGCAGCGCGACCGCGAGCGCCGATGCGGCGGTGTCCGCGTTGACGTTGAGCACCACGGTCGGATCGTCGACGTCGGGCGCGACGGTGGAGACCACGGGGATGCGGCCGGCCTCGATGATGTCCTGCACGGCGGCGGGGTTGACCTTGACGACGTCGCCCACGAGGCCGACGTCGACCGGCTGGCCGTCGACGGTCGCGTAGCGGCGGCGCGCCTGGAACATGCCCGCGTCCTCGCCAGAGATGCCGACGGCGTTGGGACCGTGCTCGTTGATGAGGCCCACCAGCTCGCGCGTGACCTGGCCCGACAGCACCATGCGGACCACGTCCATCGCCTCGGGCGTCGTGACGCGCAGCCCGCCCCTGAACTCGGACTCGATGCCGAGCGTCTTGAGCATCTCGGAGATCTGGGGGCCGCCGCCGTGCACCACGACGGGGTGCAGGCCGAGCAGGCGCAGGTGGACCACGTCCTGCGCGAATGCGCGCTTGAGCTCGTCGTCGACCATGGCGTTGCCGCCGTACTTGACGACCACCACGGCGCCGCGGAACTCCTCGATCCACGGCATCGCGTCGATGAGGACGGAGATCTTCTGGGCGGCGCTGAGGCCTTCGGGCACCCGGTAGCTGTCAGGAGTCATGATCACCTCAGGAGGAGTAGGCCGAGTTCTCGTGCACGTAGTCGTGCGTGAGGTCGTTGGTCCAGACGGTGGCGCTCGCGTCGCCCGCGTGCAGGTCGATCTCGACGCGCACCTCGCGCGGCTCGAGGTCCACGAGGTCGCGGTCGTCGCCCACGCCCGCAGCGCGGCACACCTGAACGCCGTTGATGACCACGTCCATGAGGTTCGCGTCATACGGCGCGATGTCCTCCGGGACGGTGCCCGCGGCGGCGATGACGCGGCCCCAGTTCGGGTCCTTGCCGAAGATCGCGGCCTTGAACAGATTGGAGCGGGTGACGGCGCGCGCCACCGCTTCTGCGGCGTCCTCGCTGGTGGCGTTCACGACGGTCACGGCGATGTCGTGGCTCGCGCCCTCCGCGTCGGCCACGAGCGCGCGCGACAGCACCGCACACGCCTCCGTCACGGCGGCCTGGACGTCCTCGAGCGACGGGGTCACGCCCGATGCGCCGGAAGCCAGGAGGAGGACGGTGTCGTTGGTCGACATGCAGCCGTCCGAGTCGACGCGGTTGAACGTCGTACGGACGGCCTCGGCGAGCACCGCGTCGGCCTGCGCCTCGGTGAGGACCGCGTCGGTCGTCACCACCGAGAGCATCGTGGCCATGCCGGGCGCAAGCATGCCCGCCCCCTTCGCCATGCCGCCGACGGACCAGCCGTCGCGCTCGACGAGCGTCTGCTTGGCGACGGAGTCGGTCGTCATGATCGCGTGCGCCGCGTCGTCCCCGCCGTCCGCAGCCAACGTGGCCGTCGCGGCGTCGACGCCGGAGAGGAGGCGCTCCATGGGCAGGCGCACGCCGATGAGCCCCGTCGAGCACACCGCGACGTCTCCGCTCGAGATGTCGCGGCCGGCGGCCTGCAGCGCCTCGGCGACGTGCTCGGCAGTGCGGTGCGTGTCGGCGAAGCCCTCAGGCCCGGTGGAAGCGTTGGCGCCGCCCGAGTTGAGGATCACGGCGTCGATGCGGCCGTCAGCGATCACCTGGCGGCTCCACGCGACGGGCGCGGCGAACACGCGATTCGAGGTGAAGACGCCCGCGCCGACGCGCAGCGGCCCTTCGTTGACCACGAGCGCCACGTCCTTGGCGCCGGTCGACTTGAGCCCTGCCGCGACGCCCGCGGCGACGAATCCCTGAGGTGAGGTGATGGTCACGAGTGCCTTCCCGCGCGCCCTACGGCGCGACGCCGATCGTGCTGAGTCCAGTGGTCTCGGGCAGCCCGAGCGCGACGTTCATGCTCTGGAGTGCGGCCCCTGCGGTGCCCTTCACGAGATTGTCGATCGCACACGCGACGACGACGCGGCCGGCCTTCGCGTCCACCGTGACCTGCATCTGGGCGACGTTCGCGCCCAGGGCCGACGCGGTGGTGGGCCACTGGCCCTCGGGCAGCACCACCATGAAGGGCTCGTCGCGATAGGCCTCGACCCACGCGTCGCGCACTGTCGCCGGATCGACGCCCTGCGCGAGCGGCGCGGTGATCGTGGCGAGGATGCCGCGCGCCATGGGCACGAGCGTCGGGGTGAAGCTGAGGCGCACGTCCGCGGCGCCGGCAGACGTCAGGTTCTGCACGATCTCGGGGATGTGCCGGTGCACGCCGCCCACGGCGTACGGCACGGCGGCGCCGAGAGCCTCGGACGCCAGGAACGGCGTCGCGAGCTTCTTGCCCGCGCCCGAGTATCCGTTGGCGAGCACGGCGACGATGTCGGTCGCGTCCACGAGGCCTGCGGCCACGCCGGGCTGGAGGCCGAGCGTGACGGCCGTGACGTTGCAGCCCGGCACGGCGATCCGCGTGGTGCCCGGCAGGGCGTCACGCTGGTGGCCATCAGCGGTGATCAGCTCGGGCATGCCGTACGGCCAGGTGCCGGAATGGTCGCCGCCGTAGTACTCGGCCCAGGCCTCGGCGCTCGCGAGACGGTGGTCGGCGCCGCAATCGATCACGAGGGTCTCTGGCGGCAGCTGTGCGGCGATCTCGCCCGAGGTTCCGTGCGGCAGCGCGAGGACGACGACGTCGTGGCCCGCAAGGTTCTCGGGGGTCGTGTCGACGATCACGCGGTCCGCGAGGTGCGGCAGGTGCGGCTGGTGCGCGCCGAGGCGGTCACCTGCGGACGAGTGCGCCGTGAGGGCGCCGAACTCGACCTCGGGATGCGCGCTGAACACGCGCAGCACCTCGCCGCCGACGTAGCCGGACGCTCCGGAGACTGCCACCTTGATCGTCATATGCATAACTATACACCGCGCGGAATACTGACTGTTTGCAGGGGCGGGACGCGCGGCGCGAGCGGCGGAGCCGTGAGACGCTGGCACCCATGAAGGCCATACAGATTCTCGCGCACGGCGGCCCCGAGGTCCTGACGGTGGCCGACATCGACCCGCCCCTGGCCTCCCCTGGTCGTGTGCTCGTCCGCGTCGCCGCCGCGGGCGTGAACTTCATCGACACCTACCAGCGCTCCGGACAGTACCCGACCGCGCTGCCGTTCGTGCTCGGCAAGGAGGGCGCCGGCGAAGTGATCGAGGTCGGCGACGGAGTCGCAGGAGTCGCTGTCGGCGACCGCGTCGCGTGGGCCTTCGCCCCGCACTCGTACGCCGAGATCGCGTCGCTTGCCGTCGAGGACCTGTTCGCCGTGCCTGACGACGTCACGCTCGAGACCGCCGCGGCCGCGATGCTGCAGGGCCTGACCGCGCACTACCTCGTGACGTCCGTGCACCAGGTCTCCCCCGGCGAGACGGTGCTCGTGCACGCCGCCGCGGGCGGCGTCGGCCTGTTGCTCACGCAGATGGCCGTCGCGCGTGGCGCGCGCGTGCTGGGCACCGTCAGCACCGACCACAAGGCAGCCCTCGCAGAGAGCGCCGGTGCGGAGATCATCCGCTACGACGCGTTCGACGACATGACGACAGAACTGCCCGACGCGGTCCGCGCCCTCACGCGCGGCGAGGGCGTGCACGCGGTGTTCGACGGCGTGGGCCGCACCACCTTCGACGGCTCCCTCGCATCGCTGCGACCTCGCGGCATGCTCGCGCTCTTCGGCGCAGCTTCCGGCCCTGTGCCGCCGTTCGATCTGCAGCGCCTCAACGCGGGCGGCTCGCTGCGAGTCACCCGACCCTCGCTCGCGCACTTCCTCGCGACCGCCGAGGAACGCGCCTGGCGCGCCGGCGAGCTGTTCGGAGCGATCTCCGATGGCACGCTGGACGTGCGCATCGGCGCCGCTCACCCGCTGGCGAAGGCGCGCGAAGCCCACGAGGCCCTGGAGGGCCGTCAGACCACCGGCAAGGTGCTGCTCACGATCTGACGGCATGCGTCACGTATTCGTCACGCACCGGACATAAGCACCAGGCACAATGTGTCCATGCAGAACATCCGGATGCGCCTCATGCGCGACGCCGACCTGCCGTCGGTGACCGCGCTGAACGCAGGCGCGTCTCCCGCCGTCAACCTGCTCACCGAGGACGAGGTGCGCGAGCTGTTTGGGTTGAGCGACATCGCGCTCGTGGCCACGAACCGTGCGAGCGAGGTCATCGCATTCCTTGTCTCGCTCGCGCCCGGTCAGGCGTACGACTCAGAGAACTACCGCTGGTTCGAGGATCGCGGCGTGCGCCACCAGTACATCGACCGCATCGTCGTCGCGCCCTCGGCCAAGGGCACCGGCGTCGGCACCGCGCTGTACGAGTCAGTGTTCGAGCGCGCCCGCCAGCGCGGCGCCAGTGAGATCACGTGCGAGGTCAACGTCGAGCCTCCGAACCCCGGCTCGCTCACCTTCCATGAGCGGCTCGGGTTCCGCCAGCTCGCCGAGCAGTGGACCAAGGATCAGACGGTACGCGTCGCGCTCCTGTCGCGTCCCGTGTACTGACCCCGCACCCACCGCATGCGCCGCCGCCCGGCGCGGGTCGGTGCCCCGTGGCATGCTGGACAGCGGGGGCATCTGCGGGGGCGGATGCCGGGGAGGAAGCATGCTCGCGCGCATCGTTGTCACAGTCACCGTCGTCCTCGCCCTGGCCGCGTGCACGCCAGGTTCCGAGCCGTCCGCCTCGCCGAGCGACACGGCGAGCCTCACGGCGGCACCCACGCCGAGCGCCACGGTCTCGCCGAGCGCGACGCCCTCGCCCAGCGCGTCGGGCTCCCCCACGGCCGCCGCGCTCGACTGCCCGCCGTGGGACGACGGCTACCACCCCGACGGGCCCGCGGCGATCGACTTCCATCGCTACGCAGGCATCTGCGTCGGCATGTCCTTTGCGGAGGCCTCCGGCACGTTCGGTGGGCCGCCGCTCGAGGGCGACCCCTCCTGTCCGTGGGTGACGACGATCGTCGAGGCCGGGGACCTGTACATCTCCGCGATCTCCGATCCGGACGCGCCCGGCGATGCGATCATGTTCTTCCACGCGCTGTACTACGCGGACCCCGCGGCCGCGACGGAGATGCCCGCCACCGCCGAGGGCATCACGATCGGCTCCAGCGAGGCCGAGGTGTACGCCGCCTACCCCGGCGCGTTCGAGAACACGTTCGATGACATCTCGCGGGGCCCGCGCACCCAGATCGTGGTGCCAGGGCCGGCCGGCATGGGGCTCGTGTTCGACCTGAGCGACGGACTCGTGTGGGAGATCACCTGGGGCGACGGGCTCGACGACGGCGTCGGCGGCGAGTTCTGCGCGCTGTGAACGCCACACGCAAACTGAGAAACGACGGAGGGACGGGACGCGACTCGAAGGAGGAGACACATGAGAGCGACACGGACCACAGGACGCCGCACCACCGCGGCGGCTGGCGCCGTCGCAGCGGCCGCGCTGGCCTGCACGCTTGCGGCATGCGGCACCTCGGAAGGCGAGGACGGATCGACGGCCGACGCTGACACCACCACGCCCAACGCGATGGCCGAGGATGCCACGGACGCAGACGAGGGTACGGACGGCGGCACGGACACCGCCTCGGGCGACCCGTACTGCGACGCGATGATCGACGGCACGGCCTCGTACGCGGACGCGATGGAAGAGCTCGGCGACTCGATGCTCGGCTTCGCCGACCCTGCGGCGATCGAGGACGGCGACATGACATCCATCAACGAGGCCGGCGAGGTCGTGCTCGAGTTCGCGCAGGACGCGAGCGACACCTACGCGCACGCGGCGAGTCTCGTCGACGACCCCGAAGTGAAGGAAGGCATCGACGGCCTCGCGCGGCTCATGGATCTGTACTCGATCCCGTTCGCGCAGGCGATGATCGACGCCACGTCCTTCGAGGAGCTCGGAATGGCGACCGCCGAGATCGGCACCGACCCCGAGATCGCCGAACTGCTGGAGACCGTGCCCACGTACGGCGAACAGGTCGCGGAGTACACGGCAGACCGGTGCGGGGTTGAGCTCGAGGATCTGGGGTGAAGCAGCGCATCCACGCGGATGCTACAGCGCGCGGCACTCCCAGCCGCCGGCATACGATTCGCCGGTCGCCGGGTCCTCGACGGCGAAGCTGCCGGAGGAGAGCCCGTTTGCGACTGTGAAAGCTCCGGGCGCGCGCACGCTCTCGCCCTCGGCACCGAGCAGGGCGAGCACGCCGTCGTACGTTCCCGGCCCCTGAACGGCCTCGGGAATGACCAGCGTGGCCGTCGCGATGCCCTCCTGGATCGCGAGGTCCTGAATCACGACCGCGAGCCCACCCGCGTCCGAATCGAGTGAGCAGTCCACCGTGACGAGCGGGTCGTCGGCGAAGGCGCGGGGCAGGTCCACCGCGACGCGCAGCTCTTGTCCGTCCGACGCCCTGGTGGCGACGATCGAGGCGCGCACGGGCCCCGCATGGATCGACGCGGTGCGTTCAGCCCCGGAGACGTTCGCCCCAGCCTGCTCCGACGCCGCGCCACCCGAGGCGCCGGAACTCGCGCTGTCGTCAGCGGCGGCGTCCTCGCGCGCGGTGTCCACCTCTATTGACGGCGCGGGGGCGGCGGTCACGGGGAGTGCCGCGTCGGCGATGTGGGGAACGTCAGCCGAGGCGGCGGAGCATCCTGCGAGGGCCGCGACGGCGCACACGGCCGCGACCATGGCCGCAGCGGTACGCATCGCACCTCTCCCCTCGCTCGGCGGCACGGAATGCCGCTTACGCGACAGTTGTACTCCCGGCCTTCGGGGATGTCGATGAATCGGGTCCCGAACGTGACGAAATCGTCATCAGGGACCCGCAGGAGCGACCATGGGCCGGTTCTATGGCGCGCGTGTCGCCGAGATCACCCCTGCATAGGGCTGGAGAACGAGGTCCACGTCGCGACCCGCTCCGGCGGCCCACAGACCCGAGATCTGGCCATCGAGGTACAACGCGTCCGGGCAGTCCAGGGCGTCGCGGAAGAGCCGCGCGAAGGTCTCAAGGTTCACGGGCGCGCGAGAGATCGCGAGCACGACGGTGCGCCCATCCGCCGTGACGCCCACGCCGTTGCGGATGGCGGTGTTCGTGCTGCCCGGCGTGAACGCGGGGTGCAGCGAGCCGTCCAGGACGAGCGCGGGTCCCGATTGCGTCGCCTGGGTCACACCCGTGCCGTCGTACTGCGTCGAGTCGACGACGGACGCCGAGCCGTCCTCATGTAGCGCGAAGACTGCGTTCGGCAGAAGATGGAAGTTGCCGCTGCCCTCGTTGAGGTTGAGGCCCACGAGGGTCTCACCGTCGGAGACGAGCAGACCTCCCGGGACGTACGAGGGCGTGAAGATCCCGGCGTTGGTGAGGACGTCGCCCTCGACCTCGCCCAGATAGGTACCGTCGCTCGCCTCAGGGTCCCAGACGACGCGCACCTCCCACGCGTCGAGGTCGAGCACGGCGACGTCGAAGGACTGGCCGTCGAATTCGACGGTCTCGATCGCCGAGGGAGTCGCGGAACCGGTCGGGCCTGCCGGAGCGCTCGGCCCAGCGGAGCCCGACGTGGCGCTCGGGGACGGCGTGACGGTCACGGTGCGCGCCGGAGCCGGCTCGCCCGACGCGCACGCCGCGAGAGCCAGGACGCCCACGAGCGACAGGATCCCGGAGGCGAGGCGGCGCGGCATGCGCCAAGCCTAGGTCGGCTCAGCTGCCCTTCGTCTCACCCTTCGTCGCGCGCTCCTTGTTGACGGTGCGCGCCGCGATCTCCTCGGCGGTGTCCTCGGACTTGCCCATCTCGAGCTCCGAGTCCTTGATGTGCTCGTACTGGCGGCGGCGCTTTGCGTTCCAGCCGCGGTCGTTGGTGTCGTCAGCCATGTCGTGCTCCTCTCATGGGAATGTGCGGTACGCGTGCTGGCGCGTGGCGCCCGCGCTCAGCTCCGCAGGGCGTTCTCGACGTGCTCGAGCAGCTCCTGCCACGAGACGACGAACTTGTCGACGCCCTGGCGTTCCAGGAGCGCCGTGACGTCCTCCATGTCGACGCCCGCGTCGGCGAGCGCGTCGAGGCGTTCGCGTGCCTCGTCGTAGCGGCCCGCGAGCGCATCGGGCACCGTGATGGAGCCGTGGTCGGCGAAGGCCTCGAGGGTCGCCTCCGGCATGGTGTTGACCACGCCTGCGGTGACGAGCTCGTCGACGTACTTGGTGTCCGGGTACGAGGGGTCCTTGGTGGAGGTCGACGCCCACAGCGGCCGTTGGGCGTGCGCTCCCGCGTCGGCGAGCGCGAGGAAGCGCTCGGACGCGAGCACCTGCCGGTGGTGCTCGAGCGCGAGGGTCGCGTTGGCGACGGCGGCGGTGCCCCGCAACGGGGAGCCCTCGGGCAGCCGCGAGTCGACCTCGGCATCGACGCGCGAGATGAAGAACGAGGCCACGGAGCGGATCGTGGAGAGGTCACGGCCAGCGGCGCGGGCGTCCTCGAGTCCCGCCAGATACGCGTCCACGACCTCGCGGTAGCGCGCGAGGGAGAAGATCAGAGTCACGTTCACGCTGATGCCCTCGCCGATCGCGCGGCGGATCGCAGGCAGGCCCTCGGGCGTCGCGGGGATCTTGATCATCACGCCGGGCCGGTCCACGAGCCACGCGAGCTGGCGCGCCTCGGCGATCGTCGCCTCGGTGTCGTGCGCGAGCCGGGGGTCCACCTCGATCGATACGCGCCCGTCCTCGCCGTCGGTGTCGCGGTAGGTGGCCGCAAGAGCGTCGGCCGCATCGCGCACGTCGGCGGTGGTGATCATGCGCACCGCCTCCTCCACGGTGACGCCGCGTACGGCGAGGTCGGCGATCTGGGAGTCGTACGCGTCGCCCTCGGACACTGCCGAGGCGAAGATCGACGGATTGGTCGTGACTCCGACGACTCCTCGCTCAGCGATGTCGCGGGTGAGCCGCCCGGAGCGCAGTCGCTCGCGCGACAGGTCGTCGAGCCAGACGGAGACGCCAGCGGCGCGCAGGGCGTCGAGCGTGCTGACCGGATCGGGTGCGAGGGTGCTCATGGGCTCCTCCTTCGGATCGCGTGCCGCGCAGGGATGCGCGCTTCCACCTTTGCCAACGAGGCGGCGCGGTGCGGATGTTCCCGGCCCCTGCTCAGGTGACGTCCGTGTGAACCGCCGGGTGCTGCCGGGAAGAATCTGGCACGGTGGTGACGTTGCCCCCCAGGACGCCGGGGTCGCGGACAACCCGGCCCGCGGCATGCGACGCCCAGGAAGGACCCCCTGTGAGCGACATTCCGCATCGCTACGACCCCAGCCTTGAGACCCCGTTGCGCGCCGACGCGTTCGTGTTCTTCGGAGCGACGGGCGACCTTGCGCGCAAGATGATCTTCCCCGCGCTCCTCGACATGGTGCGGGACGGCCAGCTGGACGTGCCCGTCGTGGGAGTGGCCGCGTCGGGCTGGGGCCTCGAGGACCTCAAGCGGCGCGCCCGCGAGGCCGTGGGCGAGGCCGCGGAGAAGTACCCCGAGGACTTCGCGACGCTCCTGTCACTGCTGCGGTACGTGGACGGCGACTACCGCGAGACCGCCACGTTCGAGGCGCTGCGCGAGACGCTCGGCGACGCGAGGCGGCCCACGCACTACCTGGCGATCCCGCCCTCGCTGTTCGGCACGGTCGTCGAGGGGCTGGCGGCCGTGGGACTGAACGAGGACGCGCGCGTGGTCGTCGAGAAGCCGTTCGGACGCGACCTCGAGTCCGCGAAGGAGCTCGCCGCGGTGATCGACCGCGCGTTCCCGCCCGAGCGCGTCTACCGGATCGATCACTTCCTGGGCAAGGAGGAGATCATGAACCTCCTCTACTACCGCTTCGCGAACTCCTTCGTGGAGCCCACCTGGAACCGCGACCACATCGCGAGCGTGCAGATCACGGTGGCCGAGGACTTCGGCGTGCAGGGCCGTGGGTCGTTCTACGAGTCCGCGGGCGCGCTGCGCGACGTCATCGAGAACCACGTGTTCCAGATGGTGGCGCTGCTCGCCATGGAACCGCCCGCCTACCAGGGCTTCAAGGCAGTGCACGACGCGAAGGTGGCGGTGTTCAAGGCGATGCGCCCGCTCACGCGCGATGACCTCGTGCGCGGGCAGTTCGTGGGATACCGGGACGAGCCGGGCGTCGCGCCGGATTCGGACGTGGAGACGTTCGCCGCGGTGCGGCTGTGGATCGACTCGTGGCGCTGGGCCGGAGTGCCCTGGTACCTGCGCACCGGCAAGCACCTACCGACCAAGGCGGCCGAGGTGGTCGTGGAGTTCAAACGGCCGCCGCAGCAGCTCTTCGACGACGCTGCCGACGGCTCCGAGCGTGCGAACTACCTTCGCTTCCGCCTCTCGCCCGTGTCCGAGATCGCCCTCGCGGCGCGCGTCAAGTCGCCGGGCGAGGAGTTCAGGGGCCACCAGCACGAGCTGCGCGCCATCACGGAGCACCCCGACGAGCAGCCCGCGTACGCGCGGCTCCTCACCGACTCGCTGCGCGGCGACCCGTCGCTGTTCACGCAGGAGGAGTCGATCGAGGCGGCCTGGAGAGTCGTCGACGCGGTTCTCGACGATCATCACCCCGCGATCCCCTACGAGCGCGGCACGTGGGGACCCGCCGAGGCGGACGACCTCATCGCCGCGCACACCACCTGGATGAATCCGACCACCGACGAAGGAGCCCCCTCATGACCACCGACACCCCGAGGCAGCTGGGAATGATCGGCCTGGGTCGCATGGGCGCGGGGCTGACGCGCCGGCTCCTGGCCGACGGCCACACGGTCGCCGTTCACGACGTGTCGCCCGATGCGATCGACGCGCTCGCCGCCGAGGGCGCCGTGCCCGCGCACGAGCTCGCCGACCTCGTCTCGGCTCTCGACGCGCCGCGCGCCGTGTGGGTCATGGTCCCCGCGGGCGAGATCACCGAGAGCGTGATCTCCCGTCTCGCCGACGTTCTCGAGCCCGGCGACGCGATCATCGACGGCGGCAACTCGTACTACCGCGACGACCTGCGCCACGCCGCGACTCTCGCCGAGCGGGGCATCGCGTTCATCGACGTGGGCACCTCGGGAGGCGTGTGGGGCGCGGAGCGCGGCTTCTCGCTCATGATCGGCGGGGACGACGAGACCGTCGGACGCCTGACGCCGATCTTCCGCTCGCTCGCGCCCGGCATCGAGGCCGCGGGCCGCACCCACGGCAAGACGGGCGACGCGCGCCCCGGCGAGGAGGGCTGGCTGCACTGCGGACCTGTAGGCGCGGGCCACTTCGTGAAGATGGTGCACAACGGCATCGAGTACGGGCTGATGGCCGCGTACGCCGAGGGCTTCAACGTGCTCAAGGCGGCCAACGCGGGCACGCCGGGCAGCGCGGCGCACGAGGCGCAGACGGCGCCGATGTCGAATCCCGAGTACTACCAGTACGACTTCAAGCTCGACGAGGTCGCCGAGGTGTGGCGCCGAGGCTCCGTCGTGGGTTCTTGGCTGCTGGACCTCACGGCCGACGCGCTGCACGCCTCGCCGGAGCTCAGCGAGTTCTCCGGCGCCGTCGCCGACTCTGGTGAGGGACGCTGGACATCCATCGCCGCGATCGACGAAGGCGTCCCCACGCCTGTGCTGACCACGGCGCTGTACTCGCGCTTCGCCTCACGCGACCTCGACGCGTACGCCGAGAAGGTGCTGAGCGCGATGCGCAAGGGCTTCGGCGGGCACGTCGAGCGGCCCACCGGGGAATAGGTATAGGCCGTCAGCCGAGCGGGAGGAGCGCCGCCTCGATCTGGCGGGCAAGCTCGTCGGGGTCGGGAGCGCCGAGGTACACCTCGCGCCCGCCAGTGAGAGTGACGACTGCGGCGCGGGAGCCCGCCATGGTCCAGGCGCGCGATCCATGGGCTCCACCGCGCACGCCCCACCCGCCGAACTGCCGGATCGGGCGGTAGTCGCGGGCCTCGACGCTCGCGATGTCGGTCAGCGGGATCCGCGTGTGGAAGACGCGCATGATCCGCGCCTCGACGGCTTCGTCGTCCACCGTGACGACCAGGCGGGCGAACGCAAGCCCGGCGATGAAGGCAAGGGTGGCACCCAGCGCGAGGCGGTCGGCGAGCTCTGTCACGGGATCGAGGACGACGGCGGCGACGATCGCGACGGCGCACAGCACCAGCGACCACAGCGCGATCGGCTGCGCGAGGATCGACTGAGAGACGCGGTAGCGGGTCATGCGCTCACCCTCCCACCGTCGCGGGGAGAGGCACCATCGCCCCCGGGGATGATTCGCGCCGTCTCTCGACGGAGCGCCATCCTCGGGGACGATGGCCGCCGGGCCTCACGAGGCGGCCCGACGCATCTGCGGACTGGCGGCGCGCGCCTGGGGTGCGTCCGCCCAGCGCGCGACGCGAAGCGCGGCGATGCGCAGCATGCGGCGCAGGCGGGCATCCAGCCGCCGTGACGCCGCACGCGAGGCCGCGGCTGCGGCGACGCGCTCGGCGCGCTCCACGCGCTCGGCTCGCAGCAGGGACTGCGGGTTCATGTCATGCATCTCAATTCACCTCCCCCCGACGGTTTCGGAGGGTGCAGGGCCGGAGCACGCCACGACGGGTGGTCGTGGAGCTCAGGCGGTGCGGACGGTTCTCCCCACCGCTGCGGCGGGGTTGCGCACGCCGTGGCCCTGATGGGGCGTGTCAGCGTGGCGGACGTCGGCGATGCCGACGACGAAGGGCGTTCGCGTGTGGCGGGCGGGTCAGCCGGCGATCATGCCGGCGAGGACTCCGCTGCGCCCGCGTCCAGCGCGGGCCGCGACGCCTCCGGGCACCCAGGAAACGGGGGTGCCGAGGCGTACGGGAGCGCCAGTGCGCCGCATGGCGGCGGTGATATCGATCATCATCGGAACCACGCTCCCTTCCTCGTCGTCGATTCACTCCTGCGGTGAATCCTCGAGGACGCTAGCACTGCCGGGGCGCGAGGGGAAGACCATTCTGCGAACTCCTCCGAAATCGGTCCGAAGAGACCCAGAACGGTCAGCCCGGGACCTGTGTCCCACCCAGAGTCCGCCTCCAAAGGGCAAACTCCGAGTAAAGGCGCGGCGCAGGGGCGTGCTGTGCCCGGCGGCGAAGATCGCCCCCTCCTCCATAGCCCCGCGGCGCGTGACGCCGCCTGACGAAGGAGTCCTCATGAGCATCGCGACCGAGAACCAGCTGCTGCCAGGAGTCGACCTCGCGCCCGAGGTGCGCGCGGCACTCGAGTCCAGCCCCCGGGTCACCATCCCCGCCACGCGCGGCGAGCTGTACCGGCTCGCGCTCGGGCCCGAGGGCGGCCCGGTCTTCAACGTCGACTACGACGTCAACGGCGCGCCTGTGACCGAGGCGACCGTGACACGCTGCCGCAACGGCATCGCCGTCAACTTCCCCGAGGACTACATGCGTCGCCGCGACCCCAAGTGCATGGTCATCGCCGACGACCGTCCCACCGACAAGACGCGCTACGCGGACCGCTTCGGCGAGAGCTTCGACCGCGTACGTTCGGAGACGCTCGAGTGGCTCGGCACGCAGGAGCTCGTCGTCGTGCCGTTCAAGGCGGGCGGCCTCACGCACGGATCGCCCTCCGTGGCGATCATCCCCGCGAGCTCCGCGTTCTTCGCGCTGGCGCTCGTCGACCTGCAGGGTTGGACCACCTTCGAGGAGATCGGGCCCTTCACGCCGCGCTCGATCCTGTACGCGGCGCCGCCGTTCCGCCACACGCACTTCGAGGGCAAGCAGGTCGTGGTGCACGACCGCACCGAGACGCTGCACGAGATCTTCGCCTACAACCTGTACCCGGGCCCGAGCGCCAAGAAGGGCGTGTTCTCCGTGCTGCTCGACATCGGCGAGTCCGAGCGCTGGATCACCGCGCACGCCTCGTCGGTGCGTGTCACCACGCCGTATGACAACGTCACCGTGATCATGCACGAGGGCGCCTCAGGCGGCGGCAAGTCGGAGATGTGCCAGGAGCTTCGCCGCGAGGACGACGGTCGCATCCTCGTGGGCCGCAACGTCGTCACCGACGAGCCCTATCTGATCACGCTGTCCGAGACCAGCGAACTCGCGCCCGTGACGGACGACATGACTCTGTGCCACCCCGATGTGCAGGACGGCAGCGGCAAGATGGTCGTCGCCGACGCGGAGGACGGCTGGTTCGTGCGCGTCGACGGCCTCAAGGAGTACGGCTCCGACCGCGACTTCGAGCGCGCCGTCATCCACCCCGACGAGCCGCTCGTGTTCTTCTCGATCGACGGCGTCGCGGACTCGACGGCGCTGCCGTGGGAGCACACGCTCGACTCGACCGGCACGCCGTGCCCCAACCCGCGCGTTGTCATCCCCCGGAGCATGGTGCGCCGCGTGGTGAACGAGCCGGAGCCCGTCGACGTCCGCACGTTCGGCGTGCGCATGCCGGCGTGCACGTCCGACGCGCCGAGCTACGGAATCATGGGACTCGCCCACTTCGTACCGCCGTCGATCGCGTGGCTGTGGCGCCTCATCGCGCCCCGCGGCGACAAGAACCCCTCGATCGGGGAGGCGGCCGACGCGGTCCAGCGGCTCGCGCACGGCGGCATGGTCTCCGAGGGCGTCGGGTCGTACTGGCCGTTCTCCACCGGCACCAAGGTCGCCGCCGCGAACCTGCTGCTCGACCAGATCACCGAGTACGACCGCGTCCGTTACGTGCTCGTGCCCAACCAGCATGTGGGCGCCTACAAAGTGGGATTCTCCGCCGAATGGCTCACGCGCGAGTGGCTCGCCCGCAAGGGCGGCGGGCGCATGCGGGCCGACCAGCTCGAGCCCGCGCGCTGCTCGCTGTTCGGGTACGCCCCCAAGGAGATCACGCTCGACGGCCAGCCGATCCGGCGTACGCTGCTACGCCCGGAACTGCAGAGCCAGGTGGGCGAGGCCGCGTACGACGCGGGCTGCGGCATCCTCACGGGGTTCTTCAAGTCCGAGCTCGCGCAGTTCCTCACGGACGACCTGGACCCGCTGGGCCGCCGCATCATCGAGGCCTGCATGGACGACGCGACCGTGGAGGACTACGAGGCGCTCACGCCCATGTACCTGTAGCGATGCCCGATGCGGGGACTCCCCGCGCCCCCTCCGGCTCGCGGCGGTAGCGTGGGAAGTCAGGCGCATACCTGCGACGATGCGGCCAAGGTGGACCGCTCGGGAGGTGCACGATGGCCCGCATCACAGCGGCGGACACGCCCTGGGCGCTCCACGCCGAGGCGGTGGGCGCGGCGGCCCGGACTGACATCGGCACGGGCCTGACCCCGCGCGAGGCCGCCGCACGCCTCGAGGCAGACGGCCCCAACTCGCTCACCCATGCCGCTCCCGTGCCCGCGTGGCGCCGCTTCGTGTCACAGTTCGCTGACCCTCTCGTGTACCTGCTACTCGCTGCGATCGGGATCTCGCTGGTCGCCTGGTGGGCCGAGGGTCGCGAGGGCGTGCCCTACGACGTGCTCGTCATCGCCGTGGTCGTGATCGCGAACGCGGTACTGGGCTTCGCGCAGGAGGGCCGGTCAGCCCGCGCGGTGGAGTCGCTCAGCGCGATGGCGGCACCGAGCGCGCTCGTGCGGCGCGCCGGAGAGCCCACGCGGGTCGCCGCCGCCGACGTCGTGGTCGGAGACGTGCTCCTGCTCGCCGAGGGCGACGCGGTCGCCGCCGACGCGCGTCTCGCCGACGGCGCCGTGTGGGCAGCGGAGGCGGCGCTCACCGGTGAGAGCGCGCCCGCAGCCAAGTCGCCCGCCGCTGTGAAGGAGGACGCGACCGTCGGTGACCGTACGAGCATGGTGCACGCGGGCACCGCCGTGACGCGCGGCGCCGCCACTGCAGTTGTCACCGCGACGGGCATGGACACCGAGACCGGTCGCATCGCCGCCCTGCTCGCCTCCACCGAGGTCGAGCCCACGCCGCTGCAACGCGAGATCGCCAGGCTCGGGCGCACGCTCGGCGTGGTTGTCGTCATCATCGCCGTCGTCGTCATGGGAACGGTGTTCGCCACGCGCGACGTCTCCACGCTGCCCGAGGTGGTCGCGGTGCTCCTGCTGGGCGTCGCACTCGCCGTCGCCGCCGTCCCCGAAGGGCTCCCGGCGATCATGTCCGTGGTGCTCGCACTCGGAGTCCAGCGCATGGCGCGCCGGCACGCGATCGTGAAGGACCTCGCGTCCGTCGAGACGCTCGGCTCCGCGTCCGTGATCTGCTCCGACAAGACCGGCACGCTCACGCAGAACCGCATGTCGGTGCGTCGCGTGCTCACCGCAGGCGGCACCGTCGACACCGGTCGCGACGCGCGCGCTCGTATCGGCGATGGAGAGGCCCCGCTGGATCACGACGCCGCCGTCGCGCTGGCCTACGGTTCCCTTGCGAGCGACGCCGTGGCCCGACGCGGCGGCGGAGACAGCATCGCGACGCACTCCACGGCCGCCAACGACGTCGCGTCCCACGACGTGGCGTCCCACGACGTGGCGTTCGAGGGCGACCCCACCGAGACCGCGCTGCTCGAGGCCGAGTACGCGCTCGAGGCCAGGCACGCGCGCCACGGTCTCGACCGCATCGGGAGCGTGCCATTCAGCGCTGAGCGGCGGCGCATGTCCGTCGTGGCCGCTCACCCCGACGGCGGGACGCTCGTCGCAGTCAAGGGCGCGCCCGACGCGGTGCTCCCCCGCTGCACGCACGCCCTGCTGGGCGGCGAGGAGACGGTGCTCGACGAGGCGACGCGAACCCGGCTCGAGGAGGGCATCGCCGCGCTCGCTGGCGAGGGCATGCGCACCCTCGCGGTCGCCTACCGGCGCGATCCTGATGCCGCCCCCGATCGAGCCGCGACGGAGGCGCTCGAACACGACCTGGTGCTCGCTGGAGTCGCGGGCATCGTGGACCCACCGCGGACCGAGGCGCGCGACGCCGTCGCGGCGGCGCAGGGTGCGGGCATCAGGGTTGCCATGATCACTGGAGACCACCCGGGGACCGCCGTGGCGATCGCGGCCGAGCTGGGCATCGTGCCCGACGCGGAAGCCCCCGTGCTCGCGGGAGCTGTGCTCGCGCGCCTCAGCGACCAGGAACTGCGCGAGGCCGTGCGCACCGTGTCCGTGTTCGCACGCGTCGCGCCCGAGGACAAGCTCAGGATCGTCGACGCCCTGCAGTCGCACGGCGAAGTGGTGGCCATGACGGGCGACGGCGTCAACGACGCGCCGGCGCTGCGGTCGGCGGACATCGGCGTCGCGATGGGGCGCGGGGGCACCGAGGTCGCGCGCGAAGCCGCCGCGATGATCCTCACCGACGACGACTTCGCCACGATCGTCACCGCCGTGCGCGAGGGCCGCGGCATCCTCGACAACATCCAGCGGTTCCTGCGGTACCTGCTCGCCTCCAACCTCGGCGAAGTGCTCGCAGTGTTCCTGGGCGTCGTCGCGGCAGGCGTGTTCGGCTTCGTCGCCGCAGACGGATCGCTCGTGGCGCCGCTTCTCGCGACACAGATCCTGTGGATCAACCTGCTCACCGACCTGGGACCCGCGCTCGCGGTGTCCGCGGAGCGGTACGCCGACGACCTCATGGCGCGGCGTCCCCGCCCGCTCGTCTCGCCGCTCGTGGACCGCGCCATGTGGGGCACGATCGCCTGGACCGGCGCGTGGATGGCCGCAGCGACGCTACTCGCCTACGACGCCTTCGCGCCCGGCGGACTCATCGAAGGCGACGCCGACGTGACGACGGCCCGCACCGCCGCCTTTACCGTGCTCGTGCTGGCCCACCTCACGAACGCGTTCTCCGCGCGGTCCGACGCGGCGAGCATGGTGCACCGCCTGTGGACCAACCCGTGGCTGTGGGGTGCAGTCGCGTTGTCCGTCGCGCTGCAGATCGCCGTGGTTCACGTGCCTGCGCTCAACGACGCGTTCTCGACCGCACCGCTCACGCTCGCACAGTGGGGCGCGTGCGCCCTGCTCGCCCTGGTCGTGCCGATCGCCATCGAGGCGCGCAAGGCGGTTCTGCGGCTCCGCTCGCGCCGGGGCGCCACAGTGCGTGCTGGCGCCGAGGCACGTGGCGCGGCGCTAGGTTGAGGGCATGGATCCCGCAGAGCAGCGCGCCAAGATGAACGAGCGACCCGTCGAGGACCCGACGCGCACCGAGTACGAGAAGCTCATGGCCGACGAGTGGTTCCGCTACCGCGCGGGGCCCGAGCTCGCGGACATGCAGCGCGCGACCCTCGCCACGCTGCGCGAACTCTCGGGCCGCTACTACGAGGACCCCGCGAGCGCGACGGCCACGCTCACCGATCTGGTCGCCGAATGCGGCGAGGGGCTCGACTTCCGCCCGCCGATCTACCTCGAGTACCGCGAGCGGGTGCGCTTCGGCACGAACGTGTTCATCAACTCCAACCTGATGATCCTGGGCAGCGGCGAGGTCACGATCGGCGACAACGCCCTGATCGGGCCCGACGCGCGGTTCTACACGGTCAACCACACGCTCGACGTCGAGTTGCGGCGCGAAGGATGGGAGCGCGCGTTCCCGATCGTGCTCGAGGAGGACGTGTGGCTTGGCGGATCCGTCGTGATCGGACCCGGCGTGACGATCGGTCGCGGCTCGGTGGTGGCCGCAGGCGCGGTCGTCACCAAGGACGTGCCGCCGATGAGCGTCGTGGGCGGCAACCCCGCCAAGGTGATCCGGACGATCGAACAGACCGGCTAGCCCGAAGCCAGGCGGCGCATCACTGACGAGGCTTGTCCGGCTCCGACTCGTCGGCGTCGTCGGCTCCGTCGGCCGTCGTGTCCTCGCCTGTCGACTCGATTGCGGACGGGGCGTCGCCCCGGGTTCCTGCGCCCTCGGACCTGTCGCCAGCGTCGGGCTTGTTGCCGCCGTCCTTCGTGCCCTTGTAGAACTGCCAGCCGAAGTAGCCCACCGCGATCACGATCGCGAGATAGAAGAAGCCCTGAGACAGGGTTCCGGCAATGGAGGACTCGGCGGCGTCGGCGAGGATCATGCGCCGATTCTTCCACGGTGCGCCCCCCTGTGGCGACGCCGCACGCGATCCACGTGAGAACGGTCATCGTCGCCGACTTCTCCTTCGCGGCCTCGCCACGTAACTTCGAACCCATGGCGCACAGTCACGGACCCGCGGAGCACGCGGCCGGCCGGCACCGCGGACGGCTCGCGGTCGTCTTCGCGATGGTCGCGGCGTTCATGGTGGTCGAGTTCGCCGTCGCGCTCACCTCCGGCTCGCTCGCGCTCCTGTCCGACGCGGGGCATATGGCCGCCGACGTCGTCACCCTGGGAGCGGCGCTCGTCGCGACCCGCATCGCCACGAGGCCCGACGCCTCCGGCACCCGCACGTATGGCTCGTACCGGGCGGAGGTGCTCGCCTCGGCGCTCGCGGTGCTCGTCATGCTCGCGGTCTCGGTCTACGTGGTGGTCGAGGCTGTGGGCCGCTTCGGCGACTCGCCCGAGATCCCCACGGGACCGCTGGTGGTCGTCGGCGCGCTCGGCCTCGCGGTCAACGCGGTGAGCCTCGTGCTGCTGCGCGCGGGCTCGCGCGAGTCGCTCAACGTCAAGGGCGCGTACCTCGAGGTCGTCGCCGACGCTGCCGGCTCGGTCGGGGTGCTCGTCGCCGCTGGGCTCATCGCGGCGACCGGATCGCCAGTGTGGGACCTGGTCGTCGCGCTCGCCATCGGGGCCTTCGTCGCGGTGCGCGCCGTGATGCTGGGCCGCGAGGTGCTCGCCGTGCTCGGCCAGCATGCGCCGCAGGGCTTCGACGTGGAGGCCGCCGTCGCGGACCTCGCCGCAGTCCAAGGCGTTGCGGACGTGCACGACCTGCACGCGTGGACCCTCACCTCGGGCATGAACGTCGCGACGGCCCACCTCATCGTGGACTCCGACGCGGACCCTCGCGAGGTTCTCGACCACGCGCAGCGCGTGCTGCAGGACAGTCACGGCATCGCGCACGCCACGCTCCAGGTCGAGTCGGCACCCACCGCCCAGTGTCACGACGTCAGCTGGTGACGCACGGGCCAGGCCTGCGGCGCCGCGCCGCTACAGCTCGAGACGGATCTGCTCGGCGTCGAGCTCGCGCATCGCTGACTGCAGGGTCGCGCTCGTGAACAGGCCCACGGAGCGCGCCTCGAGCAGCACCTCACGCTGAGCGCGGATCACCGTGAGGCGCTCCCCCGTCTCGTCGAGCTCCACGCCGCGCGCGTTCACCTCGTCCATCGCGTCGTTGGCCGCGGCGCCGAGCATCTCGTCGAGCCGCGCGGACTCTTCGGCGCGCTGCGCGGGCGTCTGACCCGGGTCGGGCTTGAGCACCCTGACCAGCTGCGCCGCCGTGCCGCCCTGGACGCCGAGCGACACGATCGCGACGACGAACGCGACAAGGATCAGCAGCGACCGCTCCGGCGCATCGGACGGAAGCGTCTGGGCCGCCGCGATGGTGACGACGCCGCGCATGCCCGACCAGACGATCAGCGAGCCATCGCGCCACCCCAGCCGGGACGAGACCAGGTGCGTCGCATCGGCCTCTGCCCTCACCAGGCGCGCGTGGATGCGCGCATGCAGCTCCTCGTCGGAACGGCCGGGACGCAGGCGGATGAGCAGACGCTCGAGCGGCGTCGTGGGGGGCGGCGTGCTCAGATCCGCGAGCTGCGCATGGTCGGCCGCGATGCGTGCGCGCCTCCTGTCGGCGGCCTCCGCGCTGCGTCGAAGGCCGCGCATGAGCGGGATCACGAAGGCCGCGCGGATCACGAGGCTCAGCGCGAGGGCCGCGAGGGCGATCCAGACAGCGCGCCCCACGCCCTGATGGTTGCGCTCCACCTCGTCGATCACGCCCACCAGCTCGAGGCCCATCACCAGGTAGACGGCGCCCTCGAGCACGAGCTCGATCGCGTGCCACGTCTGCCGGTCGGACTGCCGATGCTGCGGCGAGAGCACGCGCGCGGCGCCGTTGCCCGTCACGAGTCCCGCGACGACAGCCGCGACCAGACCCGAGGCGCCCAGCGCCTCCGCGGGGATCGACGCGACGAACGGCACCGTGAACGTGATGACCGTGTTCACCGTGGTGTCGCGCACCTTCGAGCGGACCCACAGATTGAGCCGGCCCACGATCCACCCGATGATGACCGCGATCGTGAGCGCCATGATGAACACGCCCGAGACCGACCAGAACGTGACCGATGCCGCCGCCGCAGCCACCGCGGCCCGCAGGAGCACGAGCGCGACGGCGTCGTTCAGCATCGACTCGCCCTCGAGCACCGTCGTCACGCGCGGATTGACTCCCAGGCGCTTGATGATCGCGGTCGCCACGGGGTCCGTGGGGCTCACGAGCGCACCGAGCGCGAACGCCCACGGCCAGCTCAGATCGAGGATCCAGTGGAAGAACACGCCCATCAGGCCGGTCGAGATGAGCACGAGCGCGAGCGACAGGCCCGAGATGGATCTGAGCTCGCGGCGGAAGTCCGTCGCTGGGATCTGCACGGCCGCCGCATAGAGCAGGGGCGGTAGCACCCCGGCGAGGATCACCTCGGGGTCCACCTCGACCTCGGGCATCGCGGGCGCGAGGCTCGCCGCCCAACCGAGCGCGACGAGCAGCAGCGGCGCCGCGATGCCCACGCGCGGGCTGATCAGGTGTGCCGCCGCGATGCCGATCAGTGCCAGAACGGCGAGGATCAAGAGTTCTTCCACTGCGCTCTCCCCGCCCGTCAGCCCGCCATCTCGGCGAGCACCTGCATCGCCTGATGACGCTGATCGTAGGGGACGAAGAGGTGATCATGCCTGGTGCCGGCCACGACGTTGCAGCTGATGCCCGCATCGGACAACGCCGTGGAGAACGCCGCAGTGAGGCCCACCGCGTCAAGCGCGGAGTGCACCTGGAGCGTGATCCACGCCGAGGGGAACTCGGCGGCGAGTCGCAGATTGGTCGCCGTGGCCTCGTCGATCACGATCGACAGTCCCTCGTCCTCCATGATCGTGGCCACGGGCGTCACCCCCATAGGCAGCGACGGGACGGTCGCCCACACGTAGCGTCCCTCGTGCAAGCGCGGACTGATGCCGCTGATCAGCAGCTCGAGGTCGTCCAGGCCCGACATGGCTCCAGACTAGGGGCACACCCGGCGCCGGCGTCCAGGCCACCAGGATCGTGGCTCAGAACAGGGTCGCGGCTCAGAACAGAGTCGCGGGCTCGGCGATGCCGGCACGCGCGAGCTCGAGCTCGACGAGGTTCGCGCCGGCGCGGCCCATCGCGCCCTCCGAGTTCGCGCCGCGCACCACGCGGGTGCGTCGCCACTCGCCGTCTGCGTCGCGCGCCTCCGAGCGGCGGGGGCGACCGGCAGACCGACCGACCGCAGCGTCGGGCGCCTCCGCCGCTCCCCCGCGCGAAGGTGATGCTGGCGCCGAGGACGCGGGCCCGCCCGTGTTCTCGTCGATCGCCGCCCGCTCCAGCCCGTGCGCGCGGATCAGCGGCTTGATGCGGGCCGCGAGAGTCCGCCGATACGACTTCGGCGCGTAGGCGCCATCGCCGTACAGCGCCCGGTACCGAGGCGTGAGATCGGGGCGGTACGTGTTGAGCCAGCGGGCGTACCACTCCTTGACTCCGGGGCGCAGGTGCAGCGCGGTGTAGGTCACCGAGGAGGCCCCTGCCGCCTTGATGCGGGCCAGCGCCGCGTCGAGGTGCTCTTCGTCGTCCGTCAGGAACGGGAGGATCGGCATCATGAACACCGCGACATCGAATCCGGCCTCCGCCGCCGCCGACACCGTCGCCAGCCGTGCGGCGGTCGACGGGGTTCCGGGCTCGAGCGTCTGCTGAAGCTCGTCGTCGAAGATCGCGATCGACATCGCGAGGTCCACCGTCACACGCTCGGCCGCCTGCGCGAGCAGCGGCAGATCACGGCGCAGGAGCGAACCCTTCGTGAGGATCGAGAACGGCGTTCCCGACTCCGCGAGCGCGGCGATGATGCCCGGCATGAGCCGATAGCGGCCCTCGGCCCGCTGATACGGGTCCGTGTTCGTACCGAGCGCCACGTGCTCGCGGCTCCACGAGGGGCGGGCGAGGTCGCGCCGCAGCGCCTCGGCGATGTTCGTCTTCACGATCAGCTGGGAGTCGAAGTCACGGCCCGCGTCCAGCTCCAGGTATTCATGGCTGGGACGCGCGAAGCAGTACACGCACGCGTGACTGCATCCGCGATACGGGTTGATGGTCCACGTGAACGGCACCACCGAGTTGGAGCCGACGCGGTTGAGGGCGCTCTTCGCGGCGATCTCGTGGAACACGATGCCCTCAAACTCGGGAGTGCGCACCGAGCGGATGAGGTTGCTCATGCGCGCGAGGCCTGGGAGCGCATCGGGCGTCACCGCCTCGAGCGTCTGCCCCTCCCATCGCATGCCGCCATTCGAACATGCGTTCGAATTTGAGTCAAGCGTCCTCGGGCGCCGTGTCGCGCATCTCCACGATCTGGAAGGTCACGCCGAACTTGTTGACCACCTCGCGCTCGTCGACCACGCGCATCCCCTGTCGCTCGTACATCGCGATGTTCGCGCGCTCGGAGGCGCGCACGTAGCACGTGAGTCCCGCGAGACCACGCTGCACCGCCGCGGCGCGAAGCGCGGCCACGAGGGCCCTTGCGACGCCCCTGCCTCGCGCGTCGGGAGCAACGCCGAGCCGACCGAAGTACAGGAGACCCTCGGGCCGCACGTGATGCTTGGCCAGCCCGACGATGACCCCGTCGAGGCGCGCGACCGCGATTCCGACGCCCCTGCCCCGCTCCTCGCGCAGGGACTCGACCGTCTCGGCGAGGGCGCTTGAGGGCTTGCCCGTCGCGGAGTACTCGGCGAAGGCCGCGTGCATCACCGCGAGCGCGTCGGGCAGGTCGCGATCCGTACAGTCGAGGGCGATCTCGATCGCGGCCGAGCCTGCGGGCGCGCGGACAGGACCCGACGCGGGATCGCCGATGGCGTGCACCTCACTCACAGCCGTCGAGACTAGCCCCGCCAGGCCATCCCGTGGCGCCGCGGGGTGCCGCGCGCTCGAGGCAAGGGCTACTCGCCGTGCGGGAACAGCGCCTCGCGGTACACGTCCTCGTCACGGCTGGAGAACACGACGAGGATCACCTCATCCAGTCCCGTGGGACCTGCGAGGTGGCCCCTCACCTCACGGACCGCGATCTGCGCGGCGCGCTCGATCGGGAAGCCGTACACGCCCGTGCTGATCGCAGGGAACGCGAGCGTGTGCACGTCGTGCTCCTCCGCGAGCGCGAGCGACGCGCGATAGCAGGACGCGAGCAGCTCGTCTTCGCCCTTGTCACCGCCGTGCCACACGGGCCCGACGGTGTGGATGATGTGGCGCGCGAACAGGCGATGCCCCCCGCTGATGCGCGCCTCTCCCGTGGGGCAGCCGCCGAGTTCGCGGCACTCCTCGCGGAGTTCGGGTCCCGCAGCGCGGTGGATCGCGCCATCCACCCCGCCGCCGCCCAGCAGCGACGAGTTGGCGGCGTTGACGATCGCATCGACGTCGAGCGTCGTGATGTCCCCCAGCCAGACGCGTACGGAGCTCATTCCTCCACCGTACCGAGCGCCGCCCGAGCCTGCCGGGCGGGTCACGCGCCGGTCGGCTCGTGCACGCGAGCCAGGCCCTGTCACTCCTCGGCGACGGTCTCCCAGTCGCCGTAGTGCTCCATGCCTGCCGCGAGCGCGACCGCCTGCGAGGCGGGATTGTCAGGCTGCGTCCGATACTGCGGCTCGTAGCCCTCGCGCCAGCAGACCGCTGCGAGCGCGCGCGTCGCGCGGCGCGCGTGGCCGTTGCCGCGACGGTCGGGAGCGCTCAGCACGCCGATGTCCGCCATCGGGCCCTCGCCCCAGGGGTACGCGCTCGCGACGCACGCGAGGGCGTCCTCGTCGAACGAGCCGACGACGCGCCAATGGTCGAGCTCGACGTACGCGAGGTCCACATCCTCCGGCGTGCAGGCGGCGATGAGGTCTGCGAACACGTCGGCGTCGTCTGCCGTGAGTTCGCGCACCGTCGACGGCGGGGTCGCGGCGAGCAGCACCGTGCGCTGAGCGGCCGGGAACAGGTAGACCAGGTCGGGATCGCCGAGCTTGACATCCGCGTCCGCGAGCCGGACCCGCAGATCCTCCACGCTCGTCACTCCCGGCGCTGCCGCGATCGCCCCGGCATCGGCGACGGCGCGCAGGTCGAGGCCGGCGCGAAGCGCGACCTCGGGGGTGACCGCCGCGAGCGTGGGAAGGCCGGGTCGCGCCAGGATCGTGGCCCGGCGCCGATGCTCGAGACCTTCATTGACGACAAGATGCAGCGCGCGCGAGTCGATCACGGAACGTCCGTCGTACGGGGCGGTCCAGAAATCCTCGGCGTCCTCAGCGAAACCGGGCATGCGTCCACGGTATCCCCGGCATGGGGCGCTTCCGCGACACACCGCCCCGCGAGTCGCGCCCTTCGCCACCGCTCCCTCCATATGCCCGACACTGCGACTGGCCCGCGTGGCGCCGCGCATCACCCCTGGCAGACATGCGACTTTCCACGAATGGGATTGACGTGTCAACCAACTTGACGCCTCGCGCATCTCATTCGTGGAAGGCCTTCCACACATGCAGTTCCAGCAACGAAGCACACGTTCTGTACGAGGGGAGAAGGACCATGCACGCATCAAACACGCACGCCACCGAGAAGAGGATGGCAACCATCGGAGCGTCGTCGGCGGTCGCCGGCGCCTCGCTCGCACTGCTCGCGGCTTGGGCGATCGGGGGAACGTCCAGCGCCGCACAGGCCCACGAGCTCGACGACCCCGACGCACAGGTCGCCATCGGCGCATCACTGCCGTTCGGGCTCCTGTGCCTTCCGGCCGACGACGGTGACACCGACGGCGGCGACGAGCCCGGAGTCATCGGGGTCGACCTCGATGTCGACGTCGATGCGGACGGCCCGAACAACGGATCGGGCGGCGACTCGGGCAACGGCGGCGGCGGCAACGGCGGCGGCGGCGACTCCGGCAGCGGCGGCAACGGCGGCGGCGGCGACGGGTCGGGCTCGGGTGACGGCGACAGCCACGGAGCGCTGATCGACGTGGACCTCGACGCCGACGTCCTGGGCGGATCGGGCTCCGGCTCCGGCGACGTGCTCGGCGGCGCCCTGGGTGGCGTGCTGGGCGGCGTGGGCGGCCTTGTCGACGTCGAGGCGGACACCACCGTCGGGCAGCTGCTCGACGTGGACGCTGACGCGGAGGTCGGCGAGATCGACGAGCCCTCGCTGATCGAGGTCGACCTCGACGCACTGCTCGGCTTCGGACACTGATCCGAAGTAGACGCTACGGTTGACGAAGACGAGAACGTTCGGGGAGGGACGTGATCGAGGTGCAGGGGGAGGCGGCCACGCGGAGACGCGTGGCTGCCTTCCTGCGCAACGATTACGCCCGCGTAGTCGCCGCAGTCGCGACGCACACGGGCGACAAGGACCGCGCCGAGGACGCAGTGCAGGACGCGATCGTGAAGGCGCTGAGTGCGGATCAGGAGCCGGAGAATCTCGCGGGTTGGATCACCGTCGTCGCCATCAACTTCATCCGCCAGTCGTGGCGGCGCAACGAAGCCCAAGGCCGCGCCTACGTCAGGTGCGCCACGTGGGACGACCCGTCCGACGACGAGTCCGAGAGGACCGTCGACTCGATCGCGGTCCATGAGGCGATCGCCGACCTGCCTGAGCGGCAGCGTCTGACGGTCGTCCTGCACTACCTCGACGGACTTTCGGTGGCAGAGATCGCCGAGACGCTCGGGGTGTCGGCGGGAACGGTGAAGACCCAGCTGAGCCGCGGGCGCGAGGCGCTCGCCGGGAGATTGAAGAAGGAGGTGGCGTGATGGCTCGCGACGGCATGTCAGACGAGGACCTGCGCGATCTTCTGCGCTCGGCGGCCGAGGAGCCGCGCGTCGAGGGCGAGGACGAGCTGCTCGACGTGCTGATGGCCCGCATCGTCACGGATGGCGGCGCGGATGTCGCAGACGCGCCAGAACCGCCTTCGTTCCTCAGCGCCATCCCCGGTACCGGCGCAGGGACAGTCGCGACGGCCGACGCTCGCAGCGCCTCGAAGGTCACTGCACTCGGTGCGCGCGGCCGGCGCGGCCGCGTCGCGGGAGCCGCAGGCATCGGGATCGCGGGATGGGTCGCGATCGGCATCGGCTCCGCGGCTGCCGCAGCGACGGCGGGCGCACTCATCACCGGCGTGCCGTTCTTCGGGGGCGGCGAGGACCCCACACCCGCGCCGACGCCGTCGATCGAGCGCGCCGACGCGGCGGGCCAGGATCAGGACGCCAGCGACGTCACCGGAGCGATCACGGCGCCCCACGCCTCGCCCGACACGGACGCCAGCCAGCAGAACGGCGCCCCCGACGCATCGGGCGGCTCCGGCGTCTCGCAGGACTCGGGCGACACCCCCGGTGGCGGCACAGAAGGCAACTCGGGCGGCGACCTGGGCGGAGGTCTCGTCGGCGGCGTTGTGGAGGGTGCCGACGAGTTGGTGGACGAGGTGGTCGACGACGTCGACGATCTGCTGCCTGATGGCCCCGTCAAGGACCTCGTCTCGCCCGTCATTCACTCAGTGGATCTGTCCGGACTCACGGGCACGCTGCTGTGCGGCGACACGGCGCAGGTCAACGTGGTCGCGTCCGATGCGGTGGGAGTCGAGGACGTGAGCCTCAACCTGTCGATCCTGTCGGTGATCTCTACGGACATCTCGCTCGACCATGCGGGCGGTGACACGTGGACCGGCACTCTTGCGCCGCTGTCGCTGCTCGACCTGGGCGGCCTCCTCGCGCCCCTGGTGAACGTCACGGTCGTCGCGGAGGATGCGGCGGGCAACAGCACCACCGCTCAGGAGTCCCTGGCCCTCAGCTTGTTCGACTGCGGCTGACGCGCGCCCCACAGCCTGACTTCGCGGCGGAGCGCGACGCGCCGGTCACGCCGTGGGCGGAGGGTCGTCCTCTCCCCCGCTGGGCATGTCGGAACTCTCGGGTCGGCGCGCGAGGAACACCACGGCCCCCGCGAGGCCGCCCCAGATCAGCAGCATCGACGCGATCATCAGGACCAGCGCGTCGGCGCTCATGGCTCGAGCTCCAACTGTTCGTGGGTGGGCCAGATGTCGGGATGCTCCACGTCGCGACGCCACCGCAGCATCGGCATGACGACCGCGACGAGGGCGAGGAACGCGACGGTGCCCCACCCGAACACGAGCACGTACCAGGTCGGCAGATCCGCGTAGCCCTCGGTGGCGAGGCTGACCGCCTTGGACACGAACATGTACACGAGCAGCAGCGCGACGACGTTGACGAGCACGAGCCAGCTACGGCCCAGCCGGAAGGTGGACACGGCCGAGAGGTGCCGCCGCAGCTCCGTTCCTCGGCGTCCGATCCAGAGGGCGGCCCCGATCATCGCGATTGCCCCCGCGACGATGCCCAACTGATTGGACCACTGGTCGACCGTGTCGAGCAGATACAGCCCTGTTGTCGTCGAGAACCCGATCACGGAGAGGATCGCCGAGACGATGCCGACCGTGACTGCCGTGCGGCGTGGGTCCCAGCCGAACTTGTCCTGGAAGGCCGCGGAGATGGTCTGCATGATCGAGATCAGCGACGTCAGGCCCGCGAGCACGAGCGACGCGAAGAACAGGGCGCCAAAGAACCACCCCGCGGGCATCTGCGCGATCACGGCCGGGAAGGTCACGAACGAGAGACTCACTCCCCCGATGCCCTCGAGGTCCGCGACCGAGACGCCCTCCTGGGTCGCGAGGAAGCCGAGGGCCCCGAACACCGCGAGTCCCGCGAGCAGCGAGAAGGAACTGTTGCCGAACGCGACGACCAGCGCGGGGCCCGTCACGTTGGAGCGACGGCGACGGTACGAGGCGTACGTGATCATCACGCCGTACGCGAGCGACAGCGAGAAGAACACCTGGCCGTAGGCGGCGACCCACACGTCGGGGTCGGTCAGCGCCGAGAAGTCGGGCGTGAAGAGCGCTTCGATGCCGTCGGCCGCGCCCGGCAACGTGACGGCGCGCACCGCGAGCATGCCGAACGTCACCACCAGCAGCGGGATCCCGATGACGTTGAGCCGCTCGACGCCGTTGTGCAGCCCGAGCGCCAGCACCAGGATGGTGAGGCCCCAGATCAGCACGAGCGGCAGGGCGACGCCCGGCACGACGTCGAAGGTGAGGCTGCCCGCCTCGCCTAGCTGCAGGTAGTCGCCGAGGAAGAAGCCGCCCGGGTCGTCGGCGTAGTCGAGGCCGAAGCTGAAGTAGAAGTAGCTCAGCGCCCACGCGATGATCACCGTGTAGTACAGGCCGATCACGAAGCAGATCGCGACGTGGAACCAGCCGACCCACTCGCCGCGTCGCGTGACCCGATGCATCGCCAGCGGCGCCGAGCCCCGGAAGCGATGGCCGATCCCCATCTCCAGGAAAAGGATCGGGATTCCCGCCGTCACGAGCGCCACCAGGTACGGGATCATGAACGCCCCGCCGCCGTTCTCGAACGCCTGCCCCGGGAAGCGCCAGATGTTGCCCAGGCCCACCGCCGAGCCGATCGCGGCCAGGATGAACGCCGTCTGGCCGCTCCAGTGCTCGCGCTTCCCCGCGTCCGCGTCGGTGCCCGGGGCGACGCCAGGCGGCGGTGATGATGACATCTCGGCCCTCCAGACTGCTCAGGCGATCCCGCGATCCCGTCGCACCACCTGGGCGCATGACGCGATACGGGTCACGCTAGCGTCAGGAAGGATCCGATGCGCGGTGAGGAGCCCTGCCGAGACGGACGCCGACGCCGATGCTGCGCCGGCGCAACGCCGCTCCCAGGTCAACCCTCGTGGAGCACCCGCGCCTGCGGCGCCCGTTCTCGCAGCACGCCCCCGGGGGGGGGCTCAAGTCCAGGCAGGACTCGCACTCAAGCGTCAAGGCTCGGGGTCGATCCCCGCCTCGGTGAAGACGTCGACGGCGACCGCGCACGTGCTCTCGGCGTACGCCTCGATGACGGCAGCATCGAGATACCAGGCGCTCAGCGTCGACTCGGGGATCGAGACCATGTACGAGGTCGAATCGGACTCCAGTTGCTCCTTGGAGCTCGCCCCGAGCCAGATCTGCGAGATCGGCGACACCACGACGTCGTAGTACTCGCGGACGCCTTCAAGCGCGGCGACCACCGTGTCGTTCGCGATCTCGGGCTGTACCGCATCGATCGACGCGACGACGTCGGCTCCCAGAGTGTTCATCTCCGTCGCGGCTTCCTTCGCCGGGCCCAGGTCGTCCTGCGACAATGCGAATGCCGCAGCATAGATCCGCTCTGGGTCAGCAAGGTTCCCCAGATCGGTCATGTCCTCAAGCAGCACCGCGATCTCCTCGCACGCTCCGAGGTCGAGCCCGTCTTCCTCGAGCGGTGATGGCGTGATCGTGATCGCGTCGAGCGTGATGAGGTTCTCCTCATCGACCGTCTCACCCGCGGGCCCAGTGGCATCCGCCGTCGTCGATGCCTGCGAGCAGCCGCTCAGCCCTAGTGCTCCGATTGCCAGGCAGACCCCCGCGCCCAGGACAGAGTTCCTCAGGTTCATCGTCGCCTCCCCCTACGTCGATGGGTCCTACTCTCACACAGCAATGTCTGATGTGCACGGTCTTCGGGCACCTCGAGACTCGTCGACGCGGCGCATCCCCACCGGGACTGCACGCTGTCGCCGACCCGTCGCGCTCTCAACGATGCGCTGGTTCGAACTGCGCATCCCACTCGCGGAACTCCGCTTCCCAGCGCGCGATCATCGCGTCGTCGTCTCGCGCTTCGGCCGCCGGGTCTGGTGGTACGAGCACGTCGAGTGCGGCCGATCCTCCCAGGACGCATCTGCCCTCCGGATCGACTTCGGGCGGTGGAGTGAACATGACCTTGCCGCCAACGATGTCGATGTCCCATCCATAGCGGTGGATGTCGTGGTGACATCTGGTGCAGAGCATCACCCCGTTCGAGAGGTCCGATCTCCCGCCCGATTCCCACCACCGGATGTGGTGGGCTTCGCAATGCTCCGGCGGCGCATGACACTTGGCGCAGCCGCCATCGCGTTCCAGGAGCGCGATGCGCTGCGCACGCGTGAATGCGCGAACCTGCCGTCCCAGGTCGAGCACCTCGCCGTCGCCGGCGAGCACTTCGGGGATGAACCCCGCGTCGCCCGCGAGCCGCCGCAGCTCCTGCACGGACACGGGCTGCTCCACGCCGTCGATGGTGCCGAGGCCCGCGCCGCGTTCGAGATCAGCGAGGCCCACGCGCACCACCATGGAGGTGCGAACGCCGGTGCTGCGCGTCCCGCTGCACCCGAGCGCGTGACGCGCGAGTTCGTGCAGCGCATCGGCGCGCATCTGGCCGATCGAGCGAGTGTCGCTCTCCCACGCGTCCGCGCCGCCTGCACTCGCCACCGGACCGCCCTCACCCGCCACATTGCCACCGGGCCCCACACCACCCGTGCCACCGTCAGCCACCCCATCGCCCTGCCCAGGACGCGACTGATTACGCACTGATCTGGTGGTCATCTGCTCGATGACGTTGATGATCGGCGCGGCGGTCACGACGTCGAGCTTGCCGTGGATGGTCACGACGCCGTCGTGCCCGGTCTTCCACCAGAGGTACCGCTCGTCGTAGTTCTTGCGCTCGCGCGCGAGGTGCTCTTCCTTGTCGACGCGCGCGACCGCCCGGGCCACCATGCGCTGCACGTCGTGCGCCGACCGACCAGCGGCGCCCTTGACGAGCCGCTCCTCGATGGCGTCCAGGTGGGTCGCCTCGACGCGCGCCGCGAGGCTCTCGAGACCCTCGACGATCAGCCCGGCGGCCTCGACCGAGAGGTCACCCGCGAGCGATGCGGCCGCGACGTGCGGATGCTTGGGCTTCGGCGGCGCCGATGGCGTTCCCACTCGCTCGCTGACCGGCACCTTGGGCTGGTGTGCGCGACCTGCGCTGATCGATCGCTTCGCCGCGCCCTGCGACGTACCCCGCATGGTTGAGAGCATCTTCTGCGCGTTCCCGTAACCGGACTGCCGCGCCAGGCCGCCTCCGGGCGCTTCCGGCGCCGACAGCCGGTCGATCTCGCCCGCCAGGCGCGCTCCCCACGCACCGACGACGCGCTCAAGGCGCGCGACCGCCTGCGAGAGCTCGATCAGCTCGTCACGCCCGAGCGCGGCGGTGTCCTCAGCGGCGCGCGAGCGCACCCACGCGCTCGCTCGCTCCAGATCGGACACCTCGACTGCCATGAGAACAGTCCATCACCGGGGTCTGACATTCCGCCCAAACCCGCCCACAGCACCCCGCGCAACGGCACCCCGCACTCGCCGCCTGTCAGACCTCACCCATAGAGTCACGAGTGGATCAAGAAGTCCGGCGCCAAGCCCTCCAGCTCGCCGGCTGGCAACCGCGTTCCGACACGGTGCCCCTGGAGGGAGATCCGCCCTGGGTGAACCGCACGCGGGGAAGAACGGGTCCTCAAGGAGAGGTCATGAAACACATTCGCCTGCACACGTGCTTCTTCGAGTGCGTGGGGCACAAGGTCAATACGAGGCAGTTCGAACTCGCCATCAACGCGGGCGAACCACGCCTGGTGCAGCTCGTCGGCGAGCACAGCACCGGCTTCCTGGTGGCTCCGCTCTACGGCACGGACCATGTCGAGGCCTGGTGCATGCATGAGGAGAGCCGCGCGATCGTGCGACGCAACATCGAGCACGGGGACCTCGTCATCCGGGGCTACACGTACGGGGTCGCGTCCCTGGCGAAGGGTCTCATCTCCTACACCTCGCCCGAGTTCTGGCGGGAGTGTCCCTCGCATGAGGAGATGACGCCGCTGATGGCGGGCTTCATCCATGAGCCCGATTTCGCGGCGGTGTTCGGCTCCTCCGCGCCCGATCAAAGGCGACGGGATCCTGGCAGCGCGCCCGACGCTCAGGAACCCTGAGCGAACCTCACCCTGAGGTGGGCGACGAGCGCGTCGGCGTCGAGCCCCCGCGCCCGCGCGGCAGAGACGTACGCGTCGGCCAGAGCCGCCAGCTCGCCGTCGCCTGCGGCCTGCCCGATGACGCGGGTCCCGGCGCGCCCGGCGGTCGCCACGAGCCCGGCCTCCTCGAGCTCGGAGTACGCGCGGGCAACGGTGCCCGCGGCACACCCAAGCGAGGTGGCGAGCGCGCGGATGGCGGGCAGGCGCGCCTGGTCGGCGAACTCGCCGGAGACGATCAACGCCGCGAGACGGTCGCGCACCTGTTCGTAGGGCGGGGTGGAGCTGGCGGGGTCGAGGGCGAGCGCCTGGGTCAGGTCCATACGCCGAACCTAGCGCGCCCGTCCGACGCTGCCCGCGCCTTCTCCCCAGCCCGCCCGACGCTGGCGCCGCCCTCACGCCGCGCCCGCCCGACGCGCTACTCACCCCGGCGCGGTTCCTCCCTGGGTAGGAGGCACCGGCGCGTCGGGCCTGCCTACAATCGCCGCATGCCAGATGGCCATAGTCCCTCGCCCTTGCCCGCCCGCGCGCACCGCGTCGCGAACGCGTCGACGATGGGGGCAGCCCGATGACCCAGGCCTGGCTCCTCCTCGTCCTCGCGGTCGCCCTGATCGGCGCGAATGCGCTGTTCGTCGCGGCCGAGTTCGCGTTCGTCACGGCTGACCGGCCCACGGTGGAGCGTGCCGCGGCGAAGGGCGACAAGCGCGCGGCGTCGATGCAGGCGGCGCTGAAGAAGCTCTCGACGGAGCTGAGCGGCGCGCAGCTGGGCATCACCGTCACCTCGCTGCTGGTGGGCTTCATCGCGGAGCCCTCGCTCGCGACGCTGCTGCGTGGGCCGATCGAGGCGCTCGGGCTTCCGGAGGGCTCGTCGCTCGCGGTGTCGCTGACGATCTCCTTCATCATCGCGACGGGTTCGCAGATGGTGTTCGGTGAGCTGGTGCCCAAGAACTGGGCCCTCGCGGAGCCTCTGCGCGTGGGGCGCGCGGTCGCGGGCGCGAACCGCGGCTTCACATGGTTCGCGGGCCCGCTGATCCGCGTGTTGAACGGCACCGCGAACCGGATCGTGCGGGCGATGGGCATGGAGCCGCGCGAGGAGCTGGCGTCGGCGCGTTCGGCGCAGGAGCTCGAGTCCGTGGCGGAGCGTTCCGCGCAGCGCGGCGTGCTGGAGCCGCGGGTGGCGCGTCGTCTGCAACGTGCGGCGGAGATGAAGGCGACCACCGCGTCGGACGCCATGACGCCGCGCACGCGCGTGCACTTCGTGAGCGCCGACGATTCGGTCGCGGACCTGCTGAGCCTCGCCTCCCGCACGGGCCACGCGCGCTTCCCCGTGATGGGTGAGAACGTGGACGACATCGTGGGCGTCGCGCACTTCAAGCGCGCGCTGGCGGTGCCGAAGAGCAAGCGCCGCACCACGCCGATGCGCGAGATCTGCCTGCCCATCGCGTCGGTCCCGTCCACGATGCCGTTGAGCGCCGTCCTCGCGGCGCTGCGGGAGGGCTCGCAGATCGCTGTGGTCGTGGATGAGTATGGCGGCACCGACGGCGTGGTCACGCTGGAGGATCTGGTCGAGGAGATCGTGGGCGAGATCGAGGACGAGCAGGACCGTCCCGTCTCGCGCTTCCGACGCGTGGGCGAGCGCACCTGGTCGCTTTCCGGTCTGCTGAGGCCCGACGAGGCGGGCGACATCATGCACGTCGACATGCCGGAGGCGCGCGAGTCGGACACGCTGGGCGGCTTCCTCACCGAGCACCTGGAGCGCTTCCCGCGCCTGGGCGATCAGATCACTGTCGAGGCGCGCGACGAGGACGAGCGCGACGAGGACGACCTCGCCACACCGGTGCGCGTACGCCTCACGGTGACGCGCCTGGACGGGCATCGCGTGGACCGCGTGCTGCTGGACGTGATGCCTGCCGAGGACGAGGCCACCGAGAGGAAGGAGGCCGCCGATGTCTGACGGCCTCGCGATCGCCCTCACCGTGGTGCTGCTGCTGGGCAACGCCTTCTTCGTGGGCGCGGAGTTCGCGCTGATCTCCGCGCGCCGCACGCAGATCGAGCCCTACGCGGAGAAGGGCTCGTACACGGCCCGCATCACCGTGCGCGCCATGGACCGCGTGTCCCTCATGATGGCCGGCGCGCAGCTGGGCATCACCGCGTGCTCGCTGGGGCTCGGCGCGCTCGGTGAGCCCGCCGTCGCACATAAGCTGGAGAAGCCGCTCGCGGCGATCGGCATCGAGGGAGCGTGGCTGCACGGGATCGCGTTCGCCATCGCGCTGCTGATCGTCGTGTCGCTGCACATGGTGCTGGGCGAGATGGTGCCCAAGAACATCGCGATCGCCGGGCCGGAGCGCTCCGCTCTGCTCCTGGGCCCGCCCCTGTACTTCCTGGTCGTGATCCTCAAGCCCGTGATCTGGCTGCTGAACTGGTCGGCGAACATCGTGCTGCGCATGCTGCGCGTGAAGCCGACCGAGGAGGTCGCGAGTGCGTTCGACGCCGACGGCGTGGCAGCCCTAGTCGCCGAGTCGCACCAGGAGGGGCTCCTGGACGAGCACGAGCGTCGCGTGCTGGACGGCTCACTGCAGCTGTCGTTCGAGTCGGTGCGCGATGTGCTGACGCCCGCGGAGGACCTGGTCACGCTGCCGGTGGATGTCACGCCGCAACGCGCGCAGCGCGAGTGCGTGCGCACGGGCTTCTCGCGCTTCCCGCTCGTGGACGCGGGCGGCGAGTACGTGGGCTACGTGCACCTCAAGGACTTCGTCGAGGTGCCTCGAGGCGGGGCGACCAAGCCGATCCCGTCCGACGCGGTGCGCCCCCTCACCGCCATCGACGCCGACGCGTCGCTCGAGGAGACGCTGACCGCCATGCAGGCGCGCGGCACGCATCTGGCGCTCGTGCAGGACTCTGCGGGCACGGTGCTGGGAGCGGCGATGCTCGAGGACGTGATCGAACGCCTGGTGGGCGAGGTCGCCGATGCGTCGCAGGCGGTGACGGCTACCGAGTAGTCGAGCACCTACTCAGTCGGCGAGAGCGTCGCGCACGAACGCCTCGATCTGGTCCAGGTGGTGGGCCTCGAGCCCCAGGTCCGACGCTGGGGAGACCATGAGCAGGCGTCCGCCTGGCCATTCCTCGGGTCCGTCGCCGCCGGACAGAGCCATCTCGGCCTGCCAGGCGTCGAGCATGTCGTCGATCCACACGACGGCGTCGTACATCCCGACGGCGTCACGTGCGCAGCGGGACTTCCACCAGCCGGCCTCGGCGAAGGCTCCGCCCTCGACGTCGCACACGTCCCAGTCGGCGCCGAGCCCGATCATGGGCGCGAGCACGCGGGGCGCGTGGCTGCGCCAGGTGGTGCACCACCACGCCGTGACGCCGGGCAGGCCTGTGACGGCTCGCAGGCGGTCAATTGCGCCGCTGGACCACTCGATGCCGAGCGTTCTTCCGACGGCGTCGTGTCTCCAGTCCTCGGCCGGCCAGTGATCGCGGCACGCGTCAACCCCGGGGAATGGGCACAGCACGCCGTCCACGTCGACGAGGATCGCCACTGAGGCCACCGTCGGCACCTCCCGCGTGTCTAGGGCCTACGCCCACCTCAACACGCGGACGCACCGCGGGGCGTCCCCCACGCCGGACGCGGCTCAGTCGTCGGCAGGCTCGGGCTCGCCGCGCAGCACTTCCAGCAGGATCACGAGCGCTCCTGAGATCGCCACGGAGATCGCGGGGAGGAACACGATCGAGAGCGCTCCGCCGCCGAGCAGCATTGCGATGCCGACCCGCGTCGCTCCTGAGGACGGGCCACGTGCGCGGTCGGCCCAGCCCTCGGACCAGGCAGCCGTGATGCCTGCCGCGACCGCGGCTGCGGCCAACGTGACGGTGGCGCTCACCGTGAGCGCGGTGGTCCATTGCATGCCACGCAGTTCCTCTTCGGCCGCGTAGGCCTCGAGCAGCGCGAAGACACCTGTCACGATCGCGGCCACGATGGCCGCTCCCCAGCTGAGCCAGATGGTCAGCCTTCTCATCTCTCCCCCTTGCAGCGCCCTCGCACCGCCCCATGGGCGTGGACGCTCCGGACACACTAACCCTTCAACCATCCAGGAATGCGGAAGGACCCGGGCATCGGTGGATACCCGGGTCCTTCCGTACGCCTGTGGACGATCAGCGCGTGCCGTCTACGACACGCCGCCCGTCACGAGTGCGAGTGTCGCCGTCAGCGGCTGCGGCGGCCGCCAGCGGAGAACGCCGCGGCGGACGAGTGCCCGCCGGAGTGGCGGCTGCGCGTGGTCTGCGAGGCGCGACCCTGGCCGCTCCCCTGGCGACGCTGGCCGCCCTGCGAGGAGGCGCCGTCCTGACGACCACCCTGGCGGCCGCCGTGTCCGGTCTCACCGGTGTGACCGCGTCGGGCGTCTGCACCGGCGGACTGGCCGCGGCCACGGCCGCGACCGGAACCCTGCTGACCGTCACGACGCGCGCCGCCGCCTGCACCCTGCGAGCGACCGCGTCCGCGGCCTCCGCCCTGGCGCTGAGGCTGCTCGGTGATGGGGGCCGGCTTCACGTAGGGAGCGACCTCGCCGATGAGCGTGACGACCTGCGGCGACGTCGCGTTGACGGCCTGCGGCTCCGCCTTGATGTTGGCCTTGCGCAGCAGCTGCTGCGTGTCGCGACGCTGCTCGGGCAGCACGAGGGTGACCACGTCGCCCGAGGTGCCGGCGCGAGCCGTACGACCGGAGCGGTGCAGGTACGCCTTGTGCTCCATGGGCGGGTCCACGTGGATGACCAGCTCGATGCCGTCCACGTGCACGCCGCGCGCGGCGACGTCGGTGGCGACGAGAACCTTGGCGCGACCCTCAGCGAAGGCTGCGAGGTTGCGGTCACGGGCGCCCTGCGCGAGGTTGCCGTGCAGGTCCACGGCGGGGATGCCGTCCGCGGTGAGCTGCTTGGCGAGCTTCTTCGCCTGGTGCTTGGTGCGCATGAACAGGATGCGGCGGCCGGTGCCCGACGCGAGGGCACGGACCACGTCACGCTTGCCGTCGGCGCCGTTGACGTGGAACACGTGGTGCGTCATGGCGTCCACGTGGCTGTCTGCGCTGTCCACCGAGTGCGTGATGGGATTGTCGAGGAAGCGCTTCACGAGCTTGTCCACGCCGTTGTCCAGCGTGGCCGAGAACAGAAGGCGCTGACCGCGCTGCGGGGTGGCGGCCATGATGCGGGTCACGCCGGGCAGGAAGCCCAAGTCCGCCATGTGGTCGGCCTCGTCCAGCACCGTGATCTCGACCGCGTCGAGCGACACGATGCGCTGCTTCATGAGGTCCTCGAGGCGGCCGGGGCACGCCACGACGATGTCGGCGCCGCGAGCCATCGCGTTCTCCTGACGGCGCTGGTTCACGCCGCCGAAGATCGTGGTGGTGCTCATGCCGTATGCGGCCGCGAGGGGCGCGATGACGGCGTCGATCTGGGTGGCGAGCTCACGCGTCGGCGCGAGGATGAGGGCACGCGGGCGGCCAGGACGGGCCTTGCCGCCCTTGGCGCCCAGGCGCGCGGCGACGGGCAGCGAGAACGCGAGCGTCTTGCCGGAGCCGGTCTTGCCGCGGCCGAGCACGTCACGGCCTGCGAGCGTGTCAGGAAGCGTGTCTTCCTGGATGGGGAACGGGGTGAGCTTTCCCTCGCGCTCAAGCACGGTGGTGAGCTGCGTGGGCACGCCGAGATCGGCGAAGTGGATGGGCATGAATGCCTTTCAAGTCTGCTGCCGGGCGCGCGTCAGCGTGCTTGTCCCCTAGTTCAGGGCACCGGCAGTGGTGGCGAAGCGCGAAGGTGTTCGCGTTCGTTCGCCGAAGAGAGGATTTCTACGAGCCGCGCTGTGTCTGGGGACGTGCGCTGGCGAGAAGGAGAAGCAATCTGCGACGCATGCAGGCCGTTCTTGCTGGCTGCACTCGGTAAGGATACCAGCCGCTGATGCCTGCAGGACCTAATCTACTTGCGCTGCCGCGTCTAGCTAGTCAATCGGCGAGGCGTCGCAAAGTGCGAGTTCTCCTGAGCACCAGGCGCGCAACAGTCCCTGCTCGTTCGCACCGATTGACTCGGCACCGACAGCGGCCCACAGTTCATCCTGCTGCAACCTGCCCTGACGAGTGGAGACCGCAAGACGCAGAATGTTCCCCTGCGCGCCACGAGGCAAGTAGGCGCTTCCCTCGGGCAACAACTCCCCGAGCTCCGCCAAACACAGCAACAGGAGAATTGCGCCCCAGCGCTGACCAGGATCAAGCGTCAGGGGTAGCGCGGAACTCGCTTGGCCCATGTACCAGAGGTGGCGGTCCAAGGTCCGCGAGGTTCTGGCTAGCGGCAGATCGGCAAGCTCACCGCAGGAAGCCGCAAGTTCCTCAAGATCCGTACCCACCGCGTCCTTGACGCGTGCACCCATTTCCTCGGGAGTTGAGGGGACGTTGCGAGTGACGTGTGCAAGCATGTTTTGTGCGGCCGAGCCGAACCCAATACCCCCAATCGCGAGATCAACTCGTCGGAACAAGTACTGAAACGGCGGCGCGCCATCCGAGCGTGCGGCCGCGATAACCTCCGCAATGCTCGCTACACCGGCGATCAGGGCTAGGGCCCAGACCTCGTCAGCGTTGTTCCCGCCCAGGAGGATCTCTCGGTGACTGTCCAAGAACTCGCGCTTGCGATCAATGAGGCGTGCACGGAGGCGTTGACGCTCAGAGTAGATCGGGCCCCAAGTATCACCGAATACAAGCGCGAGGTGGGCAGCTACGCGTCTCGTCTCATCATCTCGGTCTTCGAGTGATGCGCTGCAGCGATCGAACACGGCCTCGGCTACCACGGTCGCGAGGTCGGTCCGGACATCTGGCGCGAGCAGGATCGATGGTACCAAGTTGGTCAAGATACCCGTGCGACCGAACTCCTGCGCAACCAACATCGAGGTCGCGTAGGAGTGATCGACCAACGCGACCAGGAGCTCGCGGCTCACGGAGACTGTGGACAGCACCCTCCACGCAAAGGCAGAAACCAAATCCGCCTTGTCCGAACTCCTCCGACGGCGATCTGAGATCAGGCGTCTGATGACTGCTTCGGCACCGTTCAGCCGATTCCCGTCATGGATCTGGATCGCCAGTTGGGCGACTTCATCCCACTCGCCACGTGAGACTCTCGGCAGGATCAAGCGGGCCAGTTGTTCCGACTCACCGAAACGACGGGTGATCTCAAAGGCCGCGAAGTACTCCAGGAAGGTTCGGTGTGTGAAGCGGTACAGCGCGCGGCCGTCTTGGTCCGTCCCTGCCTCCGAGAGCACCCACGCGCGCCCCCGGCAGAAATCCACAAACTGCTGCGCGGCGACGTGCGCGGCCTCAACACTAGAGAAGAACGGCGTGAGGTACTCAGAGGTTTGGAGCACCAAGTCCCTCTCGAGGACCGCCTCTTCACCAACAGATGTATACATCCAATAGGCGATGTGCTTGATCGCATTGTCGATGTGGGGAGCGGCATCGAGTTCAACATGGATCTTGCGCGAGTGATCCCACTTCTTGAAGAGGAGGTTTGCGCACGCCGCATAGACCTCTGGCCTCGCACGAGGCAGGTAGCCCTCGCCTCGATACAGAATACAGAGGAGCGACAGCATGAGTGGCGTCGCGGCCAAGTCCGCAACAGCCTCCGCGTCACGGACGAACGCAGCGGCTTGAACGTCTGGATCTTCGAGGCTTCGATCCGCGCCGGCGACCACTCTGAACCACTTGACCGCGTACTCACTCACATCCTCAGGATGAAACCCCGCAATTGCCAACGAGTCGAATAGCCTCGGGTCAAGCCGTGCCTGCGCGTAACCGACTCGCCTCGACGTGACGAGGATTCGTGCCTGCGGAAATGCGTTCGCAAAGGCCTCAACGATCTCTGCAACTTCACGACGTGAACTAGTCTCAATTAGTTCATCGAGCCCATCAAAGATCACTAGCGCTCGCCCAGACCTGAGCAAGTACTCGACGGCCCCGTCCGGAGGCGTCGCTTGGTACCGGCTCCCGGCCGCACGATTGATGTATTCTGCGACCGAATGCGGAACCGGCATAGTGGCTGCGAACTCGCGCACGACGACGAGGAACGGGACTCGGTCGCCCAACTCGGCTTCGCGGTGCGCAATGTACGACGCGACGGTCGACTTGCCGGCTCCAGGGTCTCCGAGCACGACGGTCCGCTGCAGCGACCGGGCAAAGTCGTCAACCGCGATCGGCGCCTTGTCAATACTTGTCGCTGCCGGGCCGTCTACGTGCAGTCGGGGTGCAACATACAGTTCGTCGAACGGGACCTTCCGCCTGACTTCGGGATCCGGCGGAGTTAGGTATCCGTGTTGGCTTGCAACCTGGACTTTGTAGTCTCGCTCCCACTGAGCAAGCCTGATCCGTGCAGCTAGATCCACGAACTGGGCTGCGACGCTCGCCCTATGCGTAATCGATGCGGCACTTCGCCGCAATGTTGACTGGACAGCAGCACTCCGAAGGCTCTGGATAGCCGCTTGTGAGTCGAGCTCGAGCGCCTCGATCCGGCTTCGCACAGCTCCCAAGGTGAGATCGAACGCGAGCCGGGAGCTCTCATCGCCCACAGCCCCCTCAAAATGCATTGCTGTTAGGGCAAGAAACGTCGCGCGCGCTGCACCAAATTCATCTTCCGTCGCATCGACGAGAACCAGCGCGACCACGTCTTCGAGCAGTGAACCGCAGTCCGGTGTACTCAAGAACTCTTCGAACGCGCGCACTGATACGTCATCCGGAAGGACCTCAACCAGGGGCAGATTCACCTGCGCGAAAGCAGTCCCAATCTGCGCGCGAACGTCCAACAACTCTCGATTCGATTGGCGCTTAGCAACACCCGAGTTTTGGAGAACGCGCAATGCACCGTCGAGAACACGCTCAAAAGCAATGGACAGCGCCGCTCCTGCGCTCGCTTCAACCAGCACAATTTCCCCCATCAGAACCCGCGTGCTCACTACACGACTCCCGACCATGAGTTTTCCGCAACCACTTACGCGACGCAAGCCGATGCGCTTGCCGCGTGGACTACGTTCGACCCAACTTGTGCAACCCCGCCCCGGGCCTCTACCCCGCCGTCGCTGTGATCGCTTCACGCACCGCGAGTACCTCGTCGGAGCTCTGAGGCTTGCCTGCGGCGCGCCCCACCACGTCGATCGTCGGCGAGTCCCTACGCTCGACGATTTGCGCGCCCGCGTAGACATCGAACAATCGCGCATGCTCGCTACCACTTCACTGGGGGCCTTCACTGTCATCATGAGGTCCCCCGCGGCGACCGCAGACGAGACGATGAACGCGATGTCCTCCTTGACTCGCTCCTGCTGCGGCACCACCGTCGCGGGCGCGATGCCGCCCTCGAACGATTCGATCATCCGCGCCACAATCACCTCAAAGCCCACCCCGCCTGGCCCTTTGACCAGGTTCTGCATCACCTTCGGATTCGGCTCGCCAGCGCAACCAGTTGGGTCACCGTCACGCGGTCCGAGTTATAGCGTCGACAACTACTTCGCCGCTGCTCTCCAGATCGTCTGCAGCCCGCCGCGAGCGGCATCGAGCGTGGCCCGGCTTGCACGACGAACATCGGCACCCGTGCTCGCCTGCATCGAGACGTGGTTGTCGAGGCATACCGCGAGTGCCCACAGTACGTGTAGTCCACATGCCCCGGCGCGTTGCAGGCATCGGTGGGCGCCTCACCGTTGAGCTCACAGAGTCGGATGTCCGCGCGCAGCACACGCGGCCGGCCCACCTGCGATAGCTCCGGAGTCCCGGCGACTGTTGTCGTGAACAACCCCTCCTGCACGAGCGCTTCGACGAGCCATGCCATCTCGGTGCGCGCGCGTCCGAGGCTGCGGTCCCACGCTTATCACTTCGAGGCCACGCTCGCCCAAGCGGCCACGGCGATCGGAAGTGCAAGCGCACAAGGCCACCACACGGAGTCTGAAACGGCGTCGGCGTCCACGGGTTCTGGGCTCGGCGCGGGCTCCGTCGCGCTCTCTGTGGGCCGCGGAGGGGCCCAGATGGTCTCCGGCTCCACTTGGCCTGTGGGAGCTCACACGTCGAACCGGGCACGGGCGGTGGCTCTGAGCCGGGCAACAAGGGCTCGGGGGATTCACTCAGGTCCGCCCGCCACCACAAGTCTCGCAGACTCGCACAGCAGACCGCACCGCGCGCCACTTAGCGTGCGCTCTTGTCTCATAGTCACCCGTCGATGATTTCCCAGCCGCACCCGCTGCAGGGGCTTAGGCCTCGCCAGCGAGAGTCAAGTCGGAGCCCACAGCGTCGACTACGGGGCCGCGCCGAAGCCGATCCCTGAACTTCGTGCCGGCGAGGGGCTCGACGCTTCCCTTTGTGCCGGTCAGCTTCCATGTCCAGCGGCCCTCCTGAAGGTCAAGCACGTTCAGGCCACGCTTCAGCCGGAAATCAGCGAACTCGCTCAGGTCCAGCATGTACGCCTCGTACCTGACCCCCGGCCGATGCTGATCAGAGAGCGACTGAAGAACCAGGTGACAGAACCGCAGATCGACGAGTCTCTCGAGATGCGAGTACGCACCGCCGACAGGGACGTCTACGCGAACGAGGAAGTAGGTGAACCCTCTCGCCTGCACCTGAGACGACAGCGCATCAAGATTGCGGAGCAGTCCCGCCGCGTTCTCGTCGCCGACGTCCTGCTCCAAGTCATTCCGCTTCGTGCGCGCGGCCTGCCCGGCGGCTTGTGCGACATCTTCCTTGCCGACTTCGCGAGCGAGGTTTCGTGCTTTCCTCGCCACGACAATCGACGAGGCCAGCAGATTAAGGTAGTCGCGCGGAACGCCTCCCGAAGCGAGCACCAACCTTGCAAGCGCTTCCGGCTTGGCGATGCGGCGCGGAGACGGGATACCAGCTGCAACCGTGTAGTCGGCCAGCACCCGTTCGAGGAACCTCTGGGCTTCCTGCGGATCCTCGAGCGTCACGTCGAGATTGACGGTGGTTGCATCGTGCGGAATCTCCAGCCCAAGACGGCTACCCGCGTCGTAGGAGCGGGTGAGCCTCTCAATGCTCGCCACCTTGATCCATCCGTTGCAGTCGCGGAGCGCCGAATGCAGGTAGTCGAGCAGCAAGGGCTGTGCCTCGACGTCAAAGAGATAGAAGTCGTCCAGGTAGAGATACAACCTAACAAGGTCGCCGCGAAGTGTACCCCTTAGGGCTGTATTGATCTTCGGTAGCAACTCACCGACGCCGACAGCACTTGGTGCCGCTGCTGATCGACTCTCCCTAATGAGTTCCCGGATACTTTGTAGCGCGACTGGGAGATCACTGGTGGAGTTGGCAAATGTCCCCAGAAGGTCGCTGCACAGTTGCTCAACAATTGTCAAGAAGGCGCTTTCCGGAGAACTCCTGCGAAAGACCTGCGCGTTGAACCACACAGCGACGCTTCCAGACTGCTCTGCAAGCCGCTTCGCCTCCAAGAGCAAGGCTGTCTTTCCAACCCCGCGGCGTCCGTAGATGAACTGGTGTCGAGAGGCAGCTACCGTGCTCAGGCTAGCGCGAGGGTCCTCGACGTAACGCAGACTTGGCAGCGCATCTGAAGTCCTTGATCGAGCCTCGAGAAGCTGGATCAACTGGTCAATCTCGGCGTTGTACAGACGCCCTTGAACCTCCCCGCGCACTAGCGTGGGGTCAGCGGCTCGGTTCGGACGAATCACCACTACAACGTCGGACTCCACTGCGCCGGCGCGGCGCACGGCTGCTTCGAGTTGAGCGACTTGGGCTTGGGCTACAGCCAGTCTGGAAGGGTCTACATGAACGACGACCCAATACTCGTCTGGGAAGAGTCGCTCCGAGACCTCCGTAGCAATCACGCCGACGTCGGTCAAACGCTCAGCGATGGCGTCGCTAATTCCTTCGCGCACTAGATCCCACTTTCCAACTCGGATCGCACAAACTGCTCTACAACAGCACAGAACGATGACGCAGTAGCGCTCAAGCCTCTCGCGTCTGCCTCCCAGACTTGATCACTCGCCGGGTAGGGGTCATAGTCCGCGTCATTTCGTAGCAAGCGCGCGAACTGAAGGTCTTGGCTCAATGCGTCAACGTCGCGCAAATCGGACGGTAGATTCTGCGGCAACACCGCATGGCGTTCGTAGTCATCGCCGCGAAAGGCCACGAACGCCGCAGCACGTGCTACGTGGTACATGGCGTAGTAGAACCTCCCAACGCACATCCGGAATCGTGACTCACGCAGCAAGTGGTCGGCAGCGGAAAGGTGGGTGGCAGACAGTTCCAGGCGGTCAACGGCAACGCGCCGAATGAGGTCGTCTACGGGCATCAGCGGGGCGTGCCGAGGCGCTCCTCGGGGCCGCGTAGCGAGTTGCGCGACCTGATCGCATGTGTGCGTCGCAAAACTTCTCAGAACACTCTCTTCGAGCCCGATGGATGGCAACGCAACACCCCCTAGCGCCAAACCAACTAGGGCGACAGTACCCCACTAAGGAGCGCCCAACGCCAGAATTCTTCAGATGCACTTGCTTCATACCTAACGAGACATACAAGGTGGGGACATGGGAACCAAGATTTCGAGCTGGAAGCCTGAGTTCTGGGGAGTAGATGTCTTGCCTCCGGCGAGCGGTCGCGTCGAGATCCTGCCGATCACGGCCCGGGATGGGAAGCCCACTTTCGACGACTCCCTGCTGGAGATTCCGAAGCGGGCGAGAGCTCAGCAGTTGGATGTTGCGTTCGCGGGGACCGACGACCCGCAGTTTCTCACGGAATACGGTGAGGGAGTCGACTATCTCGCTCTGGCGGTAGTCGTCTCCCAGTTCGCCAGCGCAGAGGCGATTGCAGCCCTGCGATTTGTGGTGATCGAGTATCTCCGACATCTCGGGTGGGGATCGCGAGTTGCCAAACAACCGATGCTCTCCGTCAAGGTTGCTAAGGTCTCCCCTGACGGCACCGTCGAGGGCCTCGAGGTGTCGGGCGAGCAAGCCGACGTGCTGGCGGCCCTCGAGCGCGTGCTAAGTGGCCTCGAGTAGAGAATGCAATTTCGAGGGCTAGTACTTGAGTACGGCGAGATCCCACCTGCGCCGGGCCCGTTTCGAGACGCATACTTATGGGCGCACGGCACCACGGCGCTGAATGCGGCAAGTCGCCTCTACTCCGATGCCACACGAGACCTCGCAATCAGGGGACACCTTTGGAGAGAGGACCCGTCCATCTGCTCACCGGGTTCGCCATGGTCAGCGTTGACGGCTTGTCGAGGAACAAATGTGGGGGCGTTATCGGACTTCAGCGAATCGATCCGAACGCTTGACCCCCCTGAGTACGCGCGACTGGCCACGCTAGTTCAGGAGAGTGAACGCGCGGCTGTGTCCGCGCTCAACCACCTCGAACGGACCTCACTTGCCGACGCGTGCCATGCGTGGATACATAGAACTGGTGCACTGCGTCGTGCTCTTGTGGGATGCCGTCTGACATACGAGGACGGGGAGTACTGGACGAACTGTGCGACCCGGCTAGCCCACTGGCGCGTCGGCCTGTCGGCGGGAATTCAGACCAGCAGGCTCTGTAGCGCGTGCGGCAAGAATGCAGCTATGTGCGATCACATCTCTGGGACTGACGCACCTCACACCATCAATCGGCGCGACGAGACATGCAACGTTTGCTCACCAGTCCCGTGTGATCACCGGGAAGGGCAAGTGGTGCTCGCGCAGACTAGGACAGTCTTCGGCACGCCACGCCTCGATCACGCGGCAATCGTTCGCTACCCCCGGTTTCCAGACGCACGAGTGACCGCCATGACCGTCGACGTCAGCAACCGCAGCGGTCGTGAAGGTGGGCGGTTTGAATGCGCGGCGTGCCTCGGTCGCTGCGCAGGCTTCAGTACAGTCCTCTAGTCAAGTGTCGGGACACATGCATGTCGAACCCGCCGACGTTCACTACCTCAGCACAGCCCCGAACTTCTCCCCCGCCGCCGCGATGATGGACTCGCGCACGGCGAGCACCTCCTCGGCCGAGAGCGTCCGGTCAGCTCCACGCATGACGACGTTGATGGCCAGCGACTTCTTGCCCTCGCCGATCTGCTCGCCCGTGTAGACATCGAACACGTGGGCATCCTCGACGAGCTCGCCACCGGCCTCACGCACGGCAGCCACCAGGTCCCCAGCAGCCACATCAGACGCCACGACGAACGCGAAGTCCTCCTTGGCGAGCACCTGCTGAGACACCGGCGTCGCGGGCGCGATGCGGCCCTCTGACGCCTCGATCATCGGGTCAAGGATGACCTCGAAGCCCACGGAACGCGGCGGCAGGCCAAGGTTCTCGGCGACCTTCGGGTGGATCTCTCCGGCATAGCCCACGGGGGTGCCGTCGAGCAGACGGAACATGGCGGCGCGGCCCGGGTGCATCGGCATCAGCGACAGACCCTCGAATGGACGGCTCGAGACATCGAGCTGCACACCGCAGACGGCGGCGATCTTCTGCACCATCGCGATGGCGTCGGTCCAGTCGAACGGCTCGGCGGCGTGGTTCCACGATGCCGGGACTCGGTTGCCGACCATCATGCCCGCCGCACGCCGAGGCTGACCCGGCAGTGCCTCGTTGAGGCGCTCCACGTCGTCGGGCGTGATGGCGGTGCCCGAGAACGAGGTGGGCACCTGACCGATGTGGTCGGCACGGTAGGCGCGACCGATCTCGTACACCGCCACGTCCTGAGCGCCACGGCCCAAGTTGGTCTTCACGGCGTCGATGAGCGTGGCGGTCATGCCGGTACGCATGAGCGGCTTGTCCGCTGACAGCGGGTTGGCCAGGCGCACGGCGTGCTGACGGCGGATGTCGTCCTCGGGCACGAGCATCTCGTCCAGGCGCTGCTCGGACATGAACGGGTACGTGAGCACCTCGGTCAGACCAGCCTCCGCCAGCGTGCGCGCCACGGAGCGGCGCACCTTCTGCGAGTGCGTGTAGCCGCGCCCGGGAGGCGCGACGGGCAGCACCGAGGGCAGCGTGTCGTAGCCCTCGAGGCGCGCGACCTCCTCGACCAGGTTCACCTGCACCTCGAGGTCGGGGCGCCACGTGGGCGGCACGACGGACAGGCGCCCACCGTCCAGCACCGTGACCTTGCAGCCCACGCGCTCCAGCGACTCGATGACGGCCTCGGGCGCGTAGTCCACGCCGACGATGCGCGACGGGAAGTCGGGATCCATGAGGATCGGCTCCACCGGATCCACGTCGTTGACGTCGGTGTAGATCTCCTCGATCTCTCCCCCGCCGAACTCCTGCATGAGCCCGAGCGCACGCTCGATCGCGAACGGCGGCAGCGCCGTGTCCACGCCACGCTCAAAGCGGCGCGACGCCTCGGAACCCAGCTTGTGGCGTCGGGCGGTGCGCGCGATCGTCACGGGGGTGAAGTGCGCGGCCTCCAGCAGGATGTCCGTGGTGGTCTCCGAGATCTCCGTGTCGAGACCACCCATGACGCCGGCGAGGCCGATGGCCCGCGACCCACGCTCGCCGTTCGGCGAGTCCGTGATGAGCAGGTCCTCGACGGACAGCTCACGCTCCACGTCGTCGAGTGTGGTCATCTTCTCGCCCGGCTTGGCGCGGCGCACCTGGATGGGCTCGTGCAGCGTCGCAAGGTCGTAGGCGTGCAGGGGCTGTCCGAGCTCGAGCATCACGTAGTTGGTGACGTCCACGGCCAGCGAGATGGGGCGCATGCCCGCCTGGTCCAGGCGTCGCTTCATCCACGCGGGGCTGGGCGCCGTCGGGTCGAAGCGGCGCAGCACACGTGCCGCGAAGCGGTCGCAGCCCACATTGCCGCGGATGGGCGCCTGGTCGTCGATGTCGACCTCGAAGCCAGAGCCGCGCTTGCCCGTCAGCGGCACCGCCGCCGGGTCACGCAGCACCTGACCGGTCGAGTGCGAGTACTCGCGGGCGACGCCGCGCACCGAGAACGAGTAGCCGCGGTCAGGCGTGACGTTGATCTCGATGGTCTTCTCGTCGAGCCCCAGCAGCGGGATCGCGTCGGCGCCAGGCACCAGGTCCTCGTCGGCGACGGAGGCGCCGGCGAACACGTCGGACTCCCCCGAGGGCGACTTGAGCACGATGATGCCCGCGTGGTCCTCGCCCAGGCCCAGCTCCTTGGCGGAGCAGATCATGCCGTCCGACCAGTGGCCATACGTCTTGCGGCCGCCAATGGGGAACGGTCCGGGCAGCACGGCGCCCGGCAGCACGACCACGACGAAGTCGCCCTCGACGAAGTTGTGCGCGCCGCACACGATGCCGCGCGACGCGGGGTACTCGTCCTTGTTGTCAGGCTTGTGACCGGGGCCAGCCGGGTCATTGTGCTCCCCGACATCCACGCGGCAGTAGTTGATGGTCTTGCCGTTGGACTGGGCTTCCTTGACCAGCGAAATGACCCGCCCGATCACGAGCGGTCCAGTGACGGAGCCGCCCTCGATGCCCTCCTCCTCAAGCCCCACCTTCACAAGTGCGGAGGCGACGTCCTCAGCGGACGAGCCGGGCACCAGGTCGACGGACTCTTCGAGCCACTTCAGCGGAATCTTGGGCACGTCAAATCTCCATCCCGAACTGCTGGGAGAAGCGCACGTCCCCCTCGACCATGTCACGCATGTCCTTCACGCCGTGGCGGAACATGAGCGTCCGCTCGATGCCCATGCCGAACGCGAACGCGGTGTACTCGAACGGGTCGATGCCCGCCGCGATGAGCACGTTCGGGTGGGTCATGCCGCAGCCGCCCCACTCGATCCAGCCCGTGCCGGAGCACGTGCGGCACAGCGCGTCGGCGCCGCCGCACACGAAGCAGCGCAGGTCCATCTCCGCGCTCGGCTCCGTGAAGGGGAAGAACGACGGGCGCAGGCGCGTCACCGCGTCGGGCCCGAACAGCGACCGCGCGAATGCGTCGAGCGTGCCCTTGAGGTGCGCCATCGTGAGGCCCTTGTCCACGGCCAGGCCCTCGATCTGGTGGAAGACCGGGGTGTGGGTCGCGTCGAGCTCATCCGTGCGGAACGTCTTGCCGGGGCACACGACGTAGATGCCGCGGCCCTCCTTGACGAGCGCCTCGCGACGCTCCAGCGCGGCACGCACCTGCACCGGCGAGGTGTGGGTGCGCAGCAGCAGGCCCGATTCGACCGGGTCGATGAAGAACGTGTCCTGCATCTCGCGTGCCGGGTGATCCGGGTCGAAGTTCAGGGCGTCGAAGTTGAACCACTCCGCCTCCATCTCCGGCCCCTCGGCAACCTCCCAGCCCATGCCGACGAACGTGTCGCACATGGTCTCCTGCATGGTCTCCAGCGGGTGGCGCGCACCGGTGAGTCCGCGCGTCACCGGCAGCGTGACATCCACGGTCTCCTCGATCAGCACGCGCGCGTCGCGCTCCGCCTCGAGCTCCTCCGTGCGGGCCGCGAGCGCACGACCGATCGCGGCGCGGGCGGCACCCATGGCCTTGCCCGCGGCGGCCTTGTCGGCGGGCTCCACGTCCTTGATGGCGCGGTTGGCGAGCGTCAGCGGCGCCTTGTCGCCCGTGTGGGCGAGCCGCGCCTCCTTCAACTCATCGAGAGTGGTGGCGGCGGAGAAGGCGCTCAGCGCCTCGTCGACGGCCGCCTGGACGCCAGCGGCGTCGAGCGGTGAAAGGTCGGTCATGGCTGCTTTCCTCGAGGGGATGTCCGTGCGGAAGTCTACCGGCGCGCGCGGGGGCCCTGGGGGCGGCCACGCTCGCGTGGGAACTGCCCGGCGGTTCTCGCCGGGCTAGATAAAGAGGCGCGTGGGCGCGGGCACGGCGGCACGTCCGGTGGGGGTGCTCGTCTGCGTGCTCATGGGGCCAAGACTACCCACACGCCCGACGCGTCAGTCCACCGGGACGGCGGCGTCGCCTTCGTATGCGGCGCCCTTGGCGTCGCGGCGGCCGTGGACCATCGCCGCGTCGGCCGCGCGCACGAGCGCGTCGAGACGGTACTGGCCCTGCGACGTGTCGGCCCAACCCGCGCTGACGCCCACGGGGATGTCATCCGAGACGATGGACCGCAGGCCGCGCTCCGCAGCCGCACGCAGGCGCTCCACGGCGTCGCCCGGCAGCTCCTCAACGCTGAGCCAGTGCACGAACGCGAACTCGTCGCCACCGAAGCGCGCCACCACGTCGCGGGCACCCGCCGCGTCGGCCAGCGCGTCGGCCGCGGCACGCAGCGCCTGATCGCCCACCATGTGGCCCACCGCGTCGTTGACGGCCTTGAAACCGTCGAGGTCGAACACCGCGACCACCGCGTGCGATCCGCGACGCTGCGCCGCCCGCAGCACATCACGTCCGCGCAGCTCGAAGTGGTGACGGTTGGACAGGCCCGTGACCGCGTCGGATCTGGCCCTGAGGGAGACGTCGCCGACGGGACGCCGCAGCACCCACGCGACCGCCGCGAACAACGCGAACAGCGCGAGCACGATCACCGTGTACGCCAGCATGGTGTTCGATACCGAGGCTGCCTGTGGCACCACATCGTCGACGTTCGTGCGCAGCACCAGGGTCCACTCGAGCCCCGCAGCGAGGCTCAGCGGCCTCACGTAGTACACCCAGTCGCCATCGACGATCAGCGAGCCCGAGCCCGACTCGACCCACACGATCCCGTCCGGCACCACGACGTCCACGCCCGCGAGCAGCGTGCCCGCCTGCGAGTACAGGCCCACCGGACCCACGTCCGCCGCAGTCGTGTTCGCGAGGACCGGCTCGAACACCGAAACGTCGATCGCGACCATGAGGTTCGCGACCAGCTCGCCGATGCCGTCGTACACCGTCACGCGCACGGGAAGCGCGAGCGCGCCCTCGCTGCCGATCGGAAGCGGATCCCCCACGACACGCTCCCCCGGCGCCACAGGGTCCAGAGTCTCGGCAAGCCCTTCTGCCACGTCGCCCTCGGCGGTGTGCGTCGTGAACGTCGGGTCGAACGTCATGACTCGCCCGCCGCCGTTGGCGTACGCGCCGTACATCACGTATCCGTCGGCCATGCGCTGCATGCTCGCCATGTCGCCATTCGCGTTCTGCACCTGGATCGAGCCGACCTCCGCGAACGCGACGAGTGCCGTCGCGAGAGTGGCGACGATGTTCTCCTCGTCCACGAGCGTCGGGTCGGCGGCGATGCCCGACTCGAGCGCGGCGATCAGCACGTCCGCCGGCTGCGACGCCTCAGACAGCTGCGCCGCGGCCGAGTCCGCCAGCACTTCGACAGCGCCCGCGGTGATGTCGCGCGCCTCGTTCGAGACGCGCACCCCCACCACGACCGACGACGTCGCAATCACTCCGAGCGCAAGGAACGCCACGAAGATCACCCATGCGAAGGGGTCCCTCAACCGACCACGCACGCGGATCATGTCACTACCCGAGCACTCCCGCGAACACGAGGATCACGACGGCGGCGGCCAGGGTATTGACGAGCGGCAGCGCGATCCGCAGCCCCACGGGCATGTCCGGGTTCTTGACCACCATGATCGACATGAAAAACAGCACGAGCGCCAACACGAGTCCGATCGTGCCGAGGAACGGGCCCAGCCCCGCCGCGAACACCAGCAGCAGGGGCGCGAACATCGTGAGGCGCGCCGCCGTCGGCACGTGGGCACCCAGATCGAGCACCGTCTCGCCGTCCACCATGACCTTCTGGAAGCCCGGCAGCAGCCCGCGCACACGCACCTGGGCGTCCGCGCCCTTGCGTCGAGGCACAGTGAACACGCCTTTGCGCGCCTTCACGGGCGTGCCGTTCACGAGCACCTTCACGAGCACACCGAGCACACCCTCCACCTCGACGGTGCCGCGTGCGCCCGCGATGTCGAGCGCGACGGTGTTCTCCATGCAAGCCTCCTGGGGTATCTCGCCCGAGGTTACCAGCGACACGCATGCCGATGCCCCACAATGTGGGGCACTCATCATGGGGGCAATCGCCTCGCGCGACCCGCTCCAGTCCCGACGCGGCCGTCAGATCCCGGCGGCGTGCACGCGCGACTTCTCGCTGCGCTTGCCGTGAACGAGCGCGCGGTCGGCCCGCCTGACGAGGTCATCCACCTCGGCGTCCGCCGCGCGGCTCACCGCATACCCCGCGGTCACACCCAACTGGAACTCGGAGCCGAACTCCTCGAGGAGCTCGGCCTCCACGCGCGAGCGCAGCCGCTCCGCGAGCGCGTCCGCGCGACCCTCCGACTCGAGCGCGAGCAGCGCGATGAACTCGTCGCCGCCCCATCGCACCACCAGATCCGGCCTGCGCGTGTGATCCCGCAGCGCGTTGCCGACCAGCTCAAGGGCCTCATCGCCTGCCCCGTGGCCGCGCGTGTCATTGAGGGACTTGAAGTTGTCCAGGTCCAGCGCGACCGTGCACACCCACAGGTCCTCACGCGCGAGCGCCGCGATCATGCCGGGCGCGACCGCGTGGAAGTGCCTGCGGTTCAGAAGCCCTGTGAGGCTGTCCTTGCGCGCCGCGCGCGACAGTTCGCCGAGCGGCCTCCACGAACGCAGCAGCACCGCGCCGGCCACGCCGATCGCCAACACCATCGCCGCAGTGGCCCACACGAGCGTGGACTCCAACTGCGCCACGCCAGGCGACAGCCCTTCCCCGCTCGCACGGATGTGGAGCACCCAGTCGACGCCGTACTCGCCGAGTCCTCGTTCGACCACCACGAGGCCATCCATGGCGCCGAACACGTCCGCGCTGCTCGCGGGCGTCGCTGGCGCGGTGGTCTCGATCCCCAGCTCATTCCCCGAGAGCCTGACACCGCCCGCGAGCAGGCTCTGCGTGACCCGCTCCATCGAGGCCGGAGGCGCGGCGATCACCGTACGGTCCTCGTACAGCACGAATGCCTCGCCGTCCGCGCCCAGCGGAAGCTCGTTCAGCTCGACCGAGAGCGAGCCGAGCAGGAAGTCCGACGCGACCACGGCGACCGGCTCGCCCGCGTCGTTTCGCACTGCGACGGTGGACCACGTACCCGGGCGCTGCGTCACGGGACGCAGCGCTGGTTCGGTCCACGTCAGCGCCTCGTTGTCGAGCGCGACTGCATAGAAGTCCAGCATGCGAGGGTCGAGTCCCAGCGGTGCCTGCACCGTGGAGCGGGAGCGCCCGCCGTCGTTGTACTCGCGCGTGGTTGCCACGCCCGCCGCCACGTCCTCAGGAGAACCCATCGTCAGGCGGAACGCATAGTCGCTTTCCTCCTCGGGCCGCGTTGCAATCACGAAGCCACCATCGGGGTGCACGACCGCGACGGCGCGCACCTGCTGGTTGACGCGCACCTCCTCCAGCACGCGATCGGCGATCATCTCGAACCCGGGAGAGTCCGACTCGATCCACGCGGCGAGCTCCTCCGTGGTCGAGGAAGCATCACCCACGTAGCGGCCCACACGGTCAGCGGAGACGTCGGCCACGTACCCAAGCACGTCCTCGACGGCCTCGGCCGCGCCCGAACGCGTGGTACTCAGAATCCAGAACGCGACGAGCATCTGGGAGACCAGCAGCCCCAGCCCCAGCAGCACCATGACCGTCGCGCCGCTCCAGTGGCGGGCGCCGGGGCGGAGGAGTCGACGGAAGGGCATGGGACCAGGCTAGACAGCGCGACGAGTATGGCGATAGCGAGTGTGCCGCATTCCTCAGTGCGCGGCCCGTCAGCCGAGCACCCGTGCGTACAGGCACACCGCGGTGGCGGTCGCCAGGTTCAGGCTCTCCGCGCGCCCCCGGATGGGGATCCGCACTGCCTCGTCCACGAGAGCGAGCTCCTCCGCCGACAGCCCCCAAGCCTCATTGCCCATCACCCACGCGTGCGACTCAGCCACGAGCGACGACGTCGCTTGCCCCAGCTCGCGTTGACCGCTCACGTCCGCGGCAAGCACCGCGACGCCGCGTTTCCGCAGCGCGTCGACCACATCGCCGAGCGGGCCGCCGCGCAGCACAGGCAGATGGAACAGCGAGCCTGCGGTCGAACGGATCACCTTGGGGCTGTCCACGTCCACGCAGTCGCCTGCGAGGACCACGGCGTCGGCCCCCGCCGCGTCGGCCACGCGGATCGCCGCGCCCGCGTTGCCGGGGTCGCGCACGTTGCTCAGCACCAGCACCTGCGAAGGCGCGGCGGGGAGCGACTCGAGCCCCGCGTCGGGATCACGCGTCAGCACCGCCGTCACTCCCTGCGCGTCTCCGCTCAGCGCGGCGGCGACCTCGTCGGTGACGGGATGCACATACAGCCCTGCCTCGAGGGCCTCGTCCACGATCTCCGGATGCGCGACGCGCGCGCCGTCCGTCACGTAGATGTCGCGGATGCGCTCGGGCGCGAAGCGCACCGCCTCGCGCACGGACTGCGGACCCTCGACGAGCAGCAGTCCGGAGCGCTCACGCGCAGAACGCCCCGCCAAGGCCCTCACGCGCTTCACACGATCGGCTCTCGGGTTCGAGAGCGTCTCGCGAAGGCGGGGCCCGGCGGGGCGTCCTGTCATGCGGGTGGAGTTACGCGGCAGGCGCGTTGACGTCGGCCGGCAGGGCCTTCTTCGCCACCTCGACGAGCTGCGCGAATGCGGCCTCGTCGTTCACCGCGAGCTCGGCGAGCATGCGACGGTCGACCTCGATCTCTGCGGCCTTGAGGCCCTGGATGAGGCGGTTGTACGTCATGCCGTTCGCACGGGCCGCAGCGTTGATGCGCTGGATCCACAGCTTGCGGAACTCGCCCTTACGAGCGCGACGGTCCCGGTAGCTGTAGACCATGGAGTGGGTGACCTGCTCCTTGGCCTTGCGGTACAGGCGCGAGCGCTGACCGCGGTAGCCCGCGGCGCGCTCGAGGGTGCTGCGGCGCTTCTTCTGGGCGTTGACCGCCCGCTTGACGCGTGCCATTTCTTACTCCTTGTGTCTCGCGGGGGCTTACTTGCCCAGCAGCTTCTTGATCTTCTTCGAGTCGGCGTCCGACAGGATGCCGTCGATGGCCACGCGGCGCTTGCGCGAGGAGTGCTTCTCCTCGAACTTGTGCACGTTCATCGCCGAGGCGTGCTTCACCTTGCCGGTGCCGGTGAGCTTGAAGCGCTTCTTGGCACCCGAGTGGGTCTTGTTCTTCGGCACGATGGCCTCCTTCTTCACGTCAGGCCGTGCGTACGCACGGCACAGTTTCACCGGGCCTGGGCCCGGAAGCCTGTGGCGAGGACTCGCGTCCTCGGTGGGCGGGTCAGTCCTCGTCTGCAGCCGCGGCGTCGGACGCCTCGGCCTTCGTGGACGACTTGGCCGCCTCGCGCTCGGTGCGCTCGGCGTCCTGTGCCGCCTTGCGCGCCTCGCGCTCCTTGCGCTGCTCGTCGCGAGCCTCCGCCTTCTTCTTCAGCGGGCCGAGCACCAGGGACATGTTGCGTCCCTCTTGGCTCGGCATGTTCTCGACGACGGCGAACTCCTGGACCTCTTCTGCCAGCTTCAGCAGCAGGCGCCGACCCATCTCGGGGCGGGACTGCTCGCGTCCGCGGAACATGATCGTGATCTTGACCTTGTCGCCTCCCTTGAGGAAGCGGACGACGTGACCCTTCTTGGTCTCGTAGTCGTGCTCATCGATCTTGAGACGGAAACGCATCTCCTTGATCTCGGTGTTCGCCTGGTTGCGACGCGCCTCGCGCGCCTTCACCGCCGCCTCGTACTTGAACTTTCCGTAGTCCATGAGCTTGGCGACCGGCGGCTGCGAGTTGGGGGCAACCTCGACCAGGTCGAGATCGGCCTCCTGCGCCAGACGCAGCGCATCCTCGACTCGGACGATGCCGACCTGCTCGCCCTGGGGACCGACAAGACGGACCTTCGGGACGCGGATGCGCTCGTTGATGCGGGGCTCGTTGATGGTGCTCCTCCTCGTTGACCTTGCTCAAGCGACCCCGGGCAAAGGAAAAGGCCCCTGCCCGAACACGAGCAGAGGCCACCGAGGAACCACCGGCACGTACCATGGGGGCACGCACTGCGGCGGGACCAGAACCCTGGCCCATCATGTGGCCCGAGGGTGGGAGGCGGACTCCACTTGCGCGTCGCAGGAGGATCCCACGACCGGTCGAGAGACAAGGATAGCACTATGAGCACGGAAATGCCCGGAGCCGAGCGACAGGCCCCCCAGCGTCGGACCTGGTCCGAGTCGGAGGACCAGGTGCGCGAGCTCGCCGAGGTCTCTGCGGTCGAGCTGGTCTCCACTGTAGCCGTGCATCTGCTCAGCGCCGCGGCCCTGCGCTGCGGCCTCGCCGAGGAGGGCGAGGAGCACCAGGACCTGGACGAGGCGCGCACTCTCATCACCGCCCTCGCGGGCCTCGTGACAGCCTCCGCTCCCGAACTCGGCGACACGCACGCGCGGGCGCTGAGGGACGGCCTGCGGAGCGTACAGTTGGCCTTCAGGGAGGCGTCAGTCGTCCCTGACGCACCCGGGGAGGGGCCCGGGGAGAAGTACACGGGAGCAGTCAGCTAGATGGGGACCAGCAGGTCGGATCGCAGCCGAGCGCGCGCGAAGCGCGACTCGGCTTCCGCGCCTGCCCTCCCCGGCGACACCGCGACCGAGACCCTCGACGCCGACGACGGCGGCCTCGCACCCGAGACGGCAGACGACTTCGACGCGGTGGAGACCTCGCAGGCCCCCACGCCCGACGCGGCGGAGACTCCCGATCACGACCCCGACGGCTCCCCCTACGCGCCTTCGCGTCGCCACGACGACGCGGGACTGCTCGCAGCCCTGCGCCGCATGCCGCGCGAGCGCACGTGGTGGATTGTCGCCGTCACCGTGCTCGCCATCGCCACGACCGTCATGGCGGTGCTGGTGTACCAGATGGTCGGCATCACCGAGGAGTGGGAGCAGCGCTCCAACGAGATCGACGCCGCCAACTACGAGCTCGGCCAGGAGATCGCCGACGCCAACACGACGATCACGCAGCAGACCGACCGCATCACGCTGCTCACGCAGCAGCTCGACACCGCCAAGACGCGCATCTCCGAGCTCGCCGACCAGACCGCGAACTTCGACGACGACCGCGCCTACATGGCCCAGCAGATCGACCTGCTCTCGGGCTACGTGGGCAGCGCCTCCTCCGTCGCGAACGCACTGGGGCGCTGCGTGGACGGCCAGAAGCAGCTCGTCGAGTACGTCAAGAACGCCGAGGACTACGAGCCGCAGGAACTGCTCGACTACGAGAACTCGGTCAACGAGCTGTGCAAGGCAGCGCAGGACTCCAACGCCGCGCTGCAGGCGCAGCTGAGCGAGTGACATGAGCCGCCGCCTCCCGGCGCTCGCCGCGCTCTCCGCGGCGGCGCTCACCCTCGCAGGATGCGCCGCCCTGCCCGACGCGCCCGGACCTCTCGCCACCACGTGGGTCCCCGCCGCGAGCGTGTCCCCTGGCGACGTGCCTGCGGCGCTCTCCCCCGACGGCTTCAACTCCGCGCAGCGCATGACTGTGCGCGTGCGCAACATCGGCTGCGGCTTCATCGCCACCGGCACCGGCTTCGCGCTCGACGAGAACACGCTCATCACCAACCAGCACGTCATCTCCGACTCGCGCAGCATCGAGGTCTCCACCTACAACGGCGTGAAGTACACCGCGACCACCGTGTCCTCGACGTCCGTCGCCGACATCGCGATCGTGCGCACCGAGGACCCCATCGGCACCTCGTACGCGATCCTCGCGCAGGAGGACCCCGAGATCGGCGACGCCATCACCGTGCTCGGCTACCCCGGCGGCGGCCAGCTCACCAGCGTCGATGGAGTCATCCTCGGCACCACCTCGGACCCGATCGAGGCCTCCGTCGGCACCGTGTACGTCAGCTCCGCCTCCGTCGTCTCGGGCTCCTCCGGCTCGCCCGCGCTCAACGAGGCCGGCGAGGTCGTGGGCGTGGTCTACGCGAAGATCCCCGACGGCACCAACAACAGCCTCATCATCCCCGTATCCACCCTGCGCACCCTGCTGAGCGAGACGTCCCTCATGATCCCCGAAGCCCTCGACTGCGAGACCGACGAGTGAGCACCCCCGGCGACGAGCCCACGCCCACGCCCACGCCGAGACCCACGCCGCAGCACTGGGAGCCCGACCCCGGCACGCAGCCCACCGTCGCACTGCCCGCAGCCGCTCTCGGCGCCGCAGCGACCCCGCCGCCCTCGTACCCGCCGCAAACCCCGGCGCAGGCTGCGCAGTCGACCCCCGCGTCGGGCATGCCGCTGGCCCCAGCCGAGACCGCGTCGGACGGGCCCGAGCCCCGCCGCGCGAACCGCTGGCTCCTCGCGGGACTCATCGTCTCCGTCGTGCTGCTGCTCGCGATGGCTTCGCTCGCGACCTACCTGTGGTTCGTCAACGAACGCTGGACCGATCAGAACGAGGCGCTGCGCGACACCGCGACCGAGCTTGGGGCGTCGCTCGGCGAGGAGCAGCGGCTCGCCGCGGAGCAGGCCGAGCAGATCGCCGCACTGCAGGTCGAGCTCGAGGACGTCACCGCCCGCATCAGCGACCTCGCGAACGAGGAGGCGCAGGCGAACGACTCGCAGGACTTCCTCGAAGGGCTCGCGGACGCGTTCGTGCAGTGCATCGACGAACACGACACGCTGCTCACGCAGGCGCTGCGCAACGGCTACAGCTACAGCAACTCGAACGCGCGCAACGTCCAGGACGACCTGGACGAGTACTGCGACGACCTGATCGGCGCGTGGGAGGACTACCAGGCGGGACGCGGATGAGACGCGACGCGCGCGTCGGTCTGCTCGCCGCGGCCCTCGCGCTCCTCGCAGGGTGCGCGATCCCCACTCCTCCCCCGCCCCTGCCCGACGCGTGGGTACCCGTCAGCTCGGCCGCGCCCGTCGAGACCGTCGAGGCCTTCACGCAGGCGCAGCGCTCCGCGTATCGCGTGCGCATGCAGTCCTGCACCGCGTTCTTCAACGGCTCCGCGTGGGCCATCGGCGAGCACCAGCTCATCACCAACAGCCACGTCGTCGAGGGCGGCGCTGAGATCGAGGTCACAAGCTTCGACGGACGCGACTACACCGTGACGGCGAGCTGGCTCGCGACCAACGGCGACCTCGCGCTGCTCGAGGTCGCCGAGTCGCTGCCCACCTGGCTCGGCGTCGCCGGCGCGGCCCCGCAGCCCCGCGACCCCGTCACCACCGTCGGCTACCCCGCCGGCGACCGCCTTTTCACCGGCGACGGCTTCTTCCAGGGCTACGTCGACGAGCTGTTCGGCGACTACGACGACAAGGTCATGCGGATGAGCGTCTACAGCGAGCCCGGCAGCTCCGGCTCCGCCGTCGTGGATTCCTCGGGCCTCGTCGTCTCCGTGCTGTACGCCGGATACTCCGGCGGCGGCGAGGAGAGCTACGGCGTCGCGCTCGAGACGCTGCAGGCGTTCCTCACGGACGAGTCCCTGCGCGCTCGGCAAGACGTGAGCTGCTGACTCCCTCGCGCGTGGCGCCCGGTCAGGACGCGGGTGCGAGGCGCAGCTCGAGGCTGTCGAGCCGCTGGGCCACCACGTCCGACTGTGCAAGCTCGCGCTGCACGCGGCGCAGCAGGTCGTCCACCTCGGGCTGCGTGAGCCCGGGGATGAGTCCGAGCACGATCGCGACCTCGCTGCGGCGACCGGGCGCAACCTCCACGGTCTTGAGCCGCTCGTCCAACGTCACCGCGTCGCGCACCGCCTGCAGCACGTCCTCGTCGATCACGCCGTCGTTGATGGCAGGCCGGTAGCTCTCGCCGCGTCCCAGCGCCCATACCGCGGGCCGCGGGATGACCGTGGTCTCCATGCCGGGGTTGAGGACCATCACGGACCACTCCTCGGAGATCGCCGCGAGCGCGGCGCGCGGGCCCTCCGCAGGGATGGGGCGCGCGTCGGCGTTCCACGTCTTCATCGCGTCCACGTCGGTGAAGATCGGAAGGGCCGCACGCCCGTCGGGCATCTGCACCGCCACGACGCCCGTGCTCGCGACGTGATCCTGCTCGAGCCCGTGCTTGCCGATGCCCCGCTGCTCGCCGTCCGCGAGCACCGGCACCAGCACGCGGGCGTACGCGAGCGCGTCCACGACCTCGCCCAGCGGTGCCTTGCCGCGGCTGTGGCGGATGAGCGCCTGTGCGAGGCGCGCGTCGGCGCTGCCGTCGTCGTCCGCGAAGATCGACTCGGGGATCTCCTTGAGGGGGTCCTCGTCGCTCATGCGCCCAGCCTACGGCGCGGCGCCGACGTGACCTACGAGCGCGCGCGTGCACCTCGTCACAGACCGCGCGGGGCGCATGCGCGACGCAGGGGAGGCGTCAGGCTCTCGCCGCCGCCTGGATCTGGCTCACGATCTCGTACTCGCCCAGCAAGAAGCCTGCGGGCAGCTCCTGACTCTCCCCCGGCGCCGTCACGTAGGGGTCCTCGGTGAGGCGCACCCACCGGCAGCCGAAGTCGTCGATCGCGATGCCCGTGAGGTCCTCGCCCGACGCGGTCACGACGAGGTAGCGCGGGCCCAGATCCGAGGTGCAGGCCATGCCCTCGGCGTCCTCGGGCGGGGCGATCGTGGCAAGCACGTCGGCGAGCGCGTCGAGTCCCGCCTGGGAGAACTCCACGGGCGCTCCCTGGCGCACCCACCCGAACGTCATGCCGTTGCCGTCCTCCTGGAGGGTGCCGTCGTCCGTCACGTACTCGCACAGCCACGCGGCGTCGAAGGTCATCGGCGCGGGGGTGCGAATCGCCGACGACGTGATGCCGAGTCCGTGCTCGTCGCTCGAGTGCGGCAGCGCCGCGGGGCACGGCTCGCCTCCGTGCTCCGACAGCTCCCCTGCGGCGGTGGAACCCGGATCTGCGACGCCCACGTCCCACGGGCCGGAGCTGCACGCGGACAGTGCCAGCACGCTGGCCGCCATCAGTGCCAGCCCGGATCGTCGCATCCTCATCGCCATCCCCTTGTTCCGGAGTCGTCCCTCCAATCCCGACGCTGGACGGGCCCGGAACGTTGGGGCCGCCCGAAACCGCGTCGGGCATGCCACCAGGCTGTTACGGACGGCCCGCGATGTCCAGGGCCTCCGGGAGCGTGAAGTTGCCGTTGTACAGCGCCTTGCCGACGATCGCGCCCTCGACGCCCTGGTGCGTGAGCGTGCGCAGTGCAGCGATGTCAGCGAGCGAGCTGACGCCTCCCGACGCGACCACCGGCGCGTCAGTGGCGTCGCACACCTGCGCGAGCAGCTCCAGGTTGGGGCCCGTGAGCATGCCGTCCTTCCTGACGTCGGTGACGACGTAGCGCGAGCAGCCAGCGGCGTCGAGGCGCGCGAGCACCTCCCACAGGTCGCCGCCGTCCTTGGTCCAGCCGCGTGCGGCAAGCGTCGTGCCGCGCACGTCCAGGCCGACCGCGACGCGGTCACCGAAGCGGTCGATCGCCGACGCGGTCCACTCGGGGTTCTCCAGAGCCGCAGTGCCGAGGTTCACGCGGGCGCAGCCGGTGCCCATCGCACGCTCGAGCGACTCGTCGTCACGGATGCCGCCCGACATCTCGACCTTCACGTCCACGGCCTTCACGACGGACGCCAGCAGGTCCGCGTTGGAACCGCGCCCGAACGCCGCATCGAGGTCCACCAGGTGGATCCATTCCGCGCCACCCTTGACCCAGTCCAGCGCCGCCGCGAGGGGGTCGCCATACTTGGTCTCCGAGCCCGCCTCGCCCTGCGTGAGGCGGACGGCCTGGCCGTCGGCGACGTCGACGGCGGGAAGGAGCTCGAGGCGGGGCTGATCGGTCATGGATTCGCTTTCTCGCGTGGGGTCCGGACTGCGCTCCAGCGTACCGGTGCGACGCGTCTCGCTCCGCTCACCAGGTGAACGCGGCGGAGCAGTACAGGTAGTCGGGCGAACCCTCGCGCCAGTAGCACCCGACCTGCGCGGGCGAGCCGCCCGTGAGGATGAGTTCGCGATGGTCGGCCGAGTCCATGAAGGCCGCGATGAGGCGGTCGTAGGAGCTCGCGTAGCCCACGATGTTCTCGTTGCCCGTGTGCCAGACCGTCCCCGCGGTCGCCATCTCCTTCGCGTGCGCCACCTGGGCGCCCGACTCGCCGCACGAGCCGAACGCCGCCACGCCATTGCCCGTGCGCGCCGCGTTCAGTGCGGCGCAGAACTCCACCGCCGACCCCTTGGTGACGGTCGCGCTCGTCGTGCCCGAGCCGCTCGATCCAGTCGTGCCCGACGCCGTGGCCGGCTTCGCCTGCGCGGCCACCCACTCCTCGTGCGAGGCCTGCACCGCGCCCGACGCGGCGGTCACCTCGTCGACCAGCCCGGCCAGCGCGTCGGACTGGCTCACGTACCAGGCGGCATCCGCGTCCTCGGGCGGCTCGACGGCGAGCGCCGCGTCGAGCGTGGCGAGCGCTGTGGCGAGGGCCGCCCGCACGGCGTCGTCGGCGACCTCGCCCTCGGTCGACGCGAGCGCGGTGCGTGCCTCGTCCGCGACCCGCTGAGCGTCGGCGACGTGCCCCGCGAGCGCGTCGGCCGCCTGCTGCTCGGCCTCGGCGGCGGCGAGTGCCTCCTGACCGCCCGCGAGCGCGTCCTCGAGCATCTGCGCGTCTACGGCGGAGCCGCGGAGCCAGCGGGCGTACTCCTCGTTGGCGTCGACCGAGTCGCCCGGACCCATGTCGCAGCCGTCCGCTTTCGCGGCGGCGTCCACGGTCAGCGCGAGGGACTCGACCTCGACGGATTCTCCCGGCAGCGGGGTGGCTGCCACAGCGTCCTCGGCTAGGTGGAGTTCCGCAAGCATGGATGAGTAAGAGGCCTCACACGCCTGGCGGGGCTCCTCGAGGGCCTCGATGGATGCCTGAAGCGCCTCGCTGGCGCGCTGGTGCTGGAGCAGCGCCGTCCATCCCACGCCCACCACGAATGCGAGCGCGACGGCGCCGCTGACGACGGTTCGCCTGGATGGGATCCGCATGCGCTCGCTCCTCTCCGGTACCGCCCTCACGGTACGGGCCGCAGCCCGCGTCGGCTAGAGCGAGCGCACCCAGTTGCGCAGCAGCGCGAGCCCGGCCTCGCCGGACTTCTCAGGGTGGAACTGCGTCGCGCTCAGCGGGCCGTTCTCCACGGCCGCGACAAAGCGGTCCGACTGCTCCGCGGTGCCCGCCTCGGACCACGTGACGAGCGGCGCGGCGAAGCGTCCCGTGTCCTCCGTGGTGCCCAGCGGGAACTCGCGCGCACCGTAGCTGTGCACGAAGTAGAAGCGCTCGTCCGCGATCCCCTCGAACAGCACCGAGCCCTCGGGCACCTCGACCCTGGCCCAGCCCATGTTCGGCACCACGGGAGCCTGCAGCAGCTCGACCGTGCCGGGCCACTGGTCCAGGCCCTCGGTCTCCACGCCGTGCTCCACGCCGCGCGAGAACATGACCTGCTGGCCCACGCAAATGCCCAGCACCGGGCGTCCGCCCGCGAGGCGGCGTCCCACGATCTGGTCGCCGCGCGCGGCCTTGAGGCCCTCCATCACGGCCGCGAAGGCGCCCACACCAGGGACGACGAGCCCGTCGGCGTGCATCGCGACGTCGCGGTCCGCGGTCAGATGCACCTCAGCCCCCACGTGCTCGAGGGCGCGCGTCGCGGAGCGGACGTTGCCGAAGCCGTAGTCGAAGACGCAGACGGTGGGGGTGCTCACCGGGTCAGTCTAGTGGCGGCTGCGAGCCGGTCTCGAGACGCCCCCGCGTCTCCTTCGCGAGGTTGCGCAACGTGCGGAACGCCTTCCACTTGGACATGCGCGCGTCGGCGATCTTGTCCTCGTGGCTGGGCGCGACGTCATCGAACGACTGCGCGCCCGAGGACAGGCTCAGCACCACGCCGGGTGCGTCGTTCAGCGACAGGCCGGGGGGCAGCGACTCGCCGGCGTGCCCTTGCGCCCACTGCCTCACCGAAAGCTGCCCGTCCGTGCGCTCGATCACGACGATCGGGACGTTCTTGGCGAAGTTCGAGACCACCTGGCCCGCGCGATCCACGGCCGCGCGCGACGTGTCGTCCAGCACGCCCAGCGCGCCGGCGGAGGTGAGCAGCGTGCGGCCCTTGCAGCCACCCAACGCCATCACTGCCGCAAGCACGCGCTGATCGTTCAGGCGCGTGAAGACCGCAGCGAACTCCGCACGGCCCGCGTTCTCGCCACCCGCCACTACAGCGCGCCCTTGGTCGAGGGAATCACACCCGCGATGCGCGGGTCCTCGGCGACGGCCGCACGCAGCGCACGCGCGAGCGCCTTGAACTGTGCCTCCACGATGTGGTGCGGGTCGCGACCCGCGAGCACGCGCATGTGCACGCAGATGCCCGCGTGGTGCGCGATCGACTCGAGCGCGTGCGCCGTGAGCGATCCCGCGAAGTTGCCGCCGATCAGGTGGGTCGCCTGCCCCACGGGCTCGCCCGTGTGCACGAAGTAGGGGCGCCCTGAGACGTCCACGACGCACTGCGCGAGCGCCTCGTCCAACGGCACCATGGCATCGCCGAACCGCGAGATGCCGGCCTTGGTGCCGAGCGCCTGCTTGAGCGCCTCACCGATGCAGATCGCGATGTCCTCGACCGTGTGGTGCGAGTCGATGTGCACGTCGCCGGTCGCCTTCACCGTGAGGTCCATGAGCGAGTGCTTGCCCAACGCCGTCAGCATGTGGTCGTAGAAGGGCACGCCCGTGTCGATGTCCGTCGTCCCCGAACCGTCAAGGTTCAGCTCGACGAGCACCTGCGACTCGCTCGTCGCTCGCTCGATGCGTCCCGTACGGGCCGTGTCGCTCATGCCGTGACCTCCAGCAGCGCGCTGCGGAACAGCGCCATCTCCTGCGGAGTGCCGATCGACACCCGCAGCCAACCTTCAGGGCCCGTGACGCGGATCAGCACGCCGCGCTCCAGGAGACCCTCGAACACCTTCTCACGATCCTCGAACGGGCCGAACAGCGCGAAGTTCGCGTCCGTCTCCGCGACCGTGTAGCCCTGCTCCTGCAGCCAGCGCACCGTGTCGTCGCGCTCCGCGCGGATCTCATCAACCTGCGCCTGCAGGTCTCGGTGATGCGCGAGCGCGGCTCGCGCCGTCGCCTGCGTGACCGCGCTCAGGTGATACGGCAGGCGCACGATCTGCAGCGCGTCCACGACCGCAGGGGCCGCCGCGAGATAGCCCAGGCGCCCGCCCGCGAGCGCGAACGCCTTGGACATGGTGCGGCTCACTGCGAGGTTCTCGTGCTCGGGCAGCAACTGAAGCGCGCTCGGCACGCCGCGCCGCCTGAACTCCGCATACGCCTCATCGATCACCACGAGGCAGCCCCCAGGCACCTGGTCTGCGGCGTGGCACAGCGCCTCGACGTCGCTCAGCGGCAGCGCGGTACCCGTGGGGTTGTTCGGGCTCGCGACGATCACCATGACCGGCTGGATCTCGGCGATCGCGGCGACCGCCGCGTCGGTGTCGAGCGTGAAGTCGTCGCGGCGCGGCAACGTCACGTAGTCGGTGATCGTGTCGCGCGCGTACTCCGGGTACATCGAGTACGTGGGCGCGAAGCTCAGCACTTTGCGACCCGGTCCCCCGAAGGCCTGGTGCAGGTGGAGCATGACCTCGTTCGAGCCGTTTGCCGCCCACATGTTCTCGACCTGCAGGAACCCGACGTGCGACTCGATGGCCAGATAGTGCGCGAGGTCCGCGCGCAGTGCCACGAAGTCGCGGTCCGGATACCGGTTGAGGCCCTCCGCGGCCTTGTGCACGGCGGCCGCGATCGCGTCGACCACGCCTTGCGGCGGCGAGTACGGGTTCTCGTTGACGTTCAGGCGCGCCGCGACGCTCAGCTGGGGCGCACCGTAGGGGTGCAGTCCCGCGAGGTCCGGGCGCACGGGCAGAGTCATGGCTGCGAGTCTAGTGGCGCACCTGTGCAGGCCCGACGCTCCGGCCGGGCCGGCGTGCGAGCGTCACCCGGCCCGCGCGTCGGGCGGGCGCTGATGGGGCTAGACCTGTCCGGTGAAGGTGAGGACCAGCAGCACGGCGTTGAGCGCCACGATGAGTGCCACGATGACCCACGCCGCGACCTTGACGCCGACGCGCGAGACGTGCACGCCCATCAGCTGCACGTCCGAGGTCAGCCGGACCAGCGGCACCAGGGCGAACGGGATGCCGACGCTCAGCACCACCTGCGAGATCACGAGCGCCCAGGTGGGGCTGACGCCGCTCGCGAGGACGATCAGCGCGGGGACGAGGGTGATGGAGCGGCGCACGAACAGCGGGATGCGGCGGTGGATCAGGCCGCTCATGATCGACGCTCCCGCGTAGCAGCCCACCGACGTCGAGGCGAGGCCCGACGCGAGCAGACCCACCGCGAACAGGGCTGCGATGATCGGGCCCAGCGCGCCCTCGATCGCGAGGTACGCGCCCTCGATGGAGTCCGTGCCGGCCACCCCCCGCAGCGCTCCCGCGGCGAGCATGAGCATGCCGATGTTGACCGAGCCCGCGATGATCAGGCTCAGCACGACGTCCCACTTGGTGGCGTGCAGCAGCTCCTTGAGCCGACCGTGGGCATGGCCCGAGCCGTGGCGGTCGCGCGACAGCGAGCTGTGAAGGTAGATGACGTGCGGCATGACAGTCGCGCCCAGCATCGAGGCTGCGAGCAGCACCGTCGGCGCGCCGTCGAACCGCGGCACGAGCCCCTCCGCCGCCTCGCCCCATTGCGTGTCCGTGAAGAACAGGCCCACGAGGAACCCGATCGCGATGATCGCGAGCAGCGCCATGATCACGAACTCGAAGGGGCGTTGGCCGCGGCTCGACTGCACGCGCAGCAGGGCCAGGGACACCAGGCCGACGATGAGCCCGCCGAGCACGAGCGGGATGTCGAACAGCAGGTTCAGCGCGATCGCGCCGCCGATCACCTCGGCGATGTCCGTCGCGGCCGCCACGACCTCGGCCTGAAGCCAGTACGCAATGCGGGACCGCTTGCCGAGCCGCGTGCCGAGCAGCTCCGGAAGGCTGCTTCCCGTGACGAGCCCCAGCTTCGCCGAGGTGTACTGGATGAAGACGGCCATCGCGTTCGAGGCGACGAGCACCCACACCAGCAGATAGCCGTACTCGGCGCCGGCGGTCAGGTTGGCCGCGACGTTGCCGGGGTCCACGTACGCGATGGCAGCGACGAACGCGGGCCCCAGGAGCGTGACGATCCGCCGGATGGGCCCGCGCTGGCGCGCGGGCGCCGTGCTTCTCGGCTGGGTCACGGTGCTGGCCACGGGGATGCCTTCCGTTGGGGACGGGACGATCACGACGCTAAGAACCATCAAGTTCGAGGGGTCGAACTTTCGATGGACGCCCAGACTATACGCATCAGCGGGCGGCGTCGCGCGACATGCCCGGAGAGCCCGCGGCGCGATGTCACCGGCCACGCCTAGGCTCGTCCGCATGCTCGACTCGACCGCCCTCAGACCCGCCGCCGAGTCGGCGCTGCGCACCCTCGTCGGACGCGACGACGCCACGCTGCGCGACGACCAGTGGACCGCGATCGAGGCGCTCGTCTCGTGCCAGGCACGCGCGCTCGTGGTGCAGCGCACCGGCTGGGGCAAGTCCGCCGTGTACTTCGTCGCCACCCGGCTGCTGCGGGACGCGGGCGCCGGACCCACCGTGATCGTCTCGCCGCTGCTCGCCCTCATGCGCGACCAGATCGCCGCAGCCGCGCGCGCCGGAGTGCGCGCCGTCACCGTCAACTCGTCCAACGTGACCGAGTGGGACGATATCCATGCAGCGATCGCGGCCGGCGAAGTCGACGTGCTGCTGTGCTCCCCCGAACGCCTCAACAACCCCCAGTTCCGCGACGAGGTGCTCCCGCGGCTCGCGGCCGACGCCGGGCTCGTCGTGATTGACGAGGCTCACTGCATCTCCGACTGGGGTCACGACTTCCGGCCCGACTACCGCCGCATCCGCACGCTGCTCGCAGACCTGCCCTCGGGCATCCCTGTGCTCGCGACGACCGCCACCGCGAATGCGCGCGTGACGGCGGACGTGGCCGAGCAGTTGGGCGTCACGCACGGCGACCTCGCTGCGGAGGTGCTGGTGCTGCGCGGGGAGCTGGATCGCGAGTCCCTTCACCTCGCCGTCCTCGACCTGCCCGATCCCGCCGCGCGCGTAGCGTGGCTCGCGCAGTCGCTCGGCGCGCTCGAGGGCTCTGGCATCGTCTACTGCCTCACCGTCTCCGCCGCCGAGGAGGTCGCCTCCCAACTGCGCGCCACCGGACTCGAGGTAGGCGCCTACACGGGCCGCACCGACACCGCCGAGCGCGAACGGCTCGAGCAGGACCTCAAGGACAACCGCGTCAAGGCGCTCGTCGCGACCTCGGCGCTCGGCATGGGCTTCGACAAGCCGGACCTCTCGTTCGTCGTGCACCTCGGCGCGCCCTCCTCCCCCATCGCGTACTACCAGCAGGTGGGCCGCGCCGGCCGAGGCGTCGACCGCGCCGTGGTCGCGCTGCTGCCGGGACGCGAGGACCGCGCGATCTGGGAATGGTTCGGCTCGCAGGCGTTCCCGCCGGAGGACACGGTGCGCGCCACGCTCGCCGCCCTCGACAGCGACAGGCCCACGAGCGTCCCCGCGCTCGAGACCACAGTGGACCTGAGCCGCGGACGGCTCGAGGCGATGCTCAAGGTGCTCGACGTCGACGGCGTGGTGCGCCGCGTCCAGGGCGGATGGGTCGCCACCGGCGAGCCGTGGAGCTACGACGCGGAACGGTACGCACGCGTCGCCGCTGCCCGGCGCACCGAGGAACAGACGATGCTCGAGTACCAGCGCACGGACGGGTGCCGCATGGCCTTCCTGCGCCGCACGCTCGACGATCCCGCGCTCGAGGACGGCTGGACGTGCGGACGCTGCGACTTGTGCGGCGGCGTGACGCTCCCGGCTCCCCCGACGTCCGAGGCGATCGCGTCCGCGCAGCAGGGCCTGGACCGCGTGGGAGTCGAGGTGCTGCCCCGCCGCCAGTGGCCCTCCGGCATGGCCACGCTCGGCCTCGACCTTCGCGGGCGCATCGAGGCCGAGGAGCAGGCAGCGACCGGGCGCGCGATCGCACGCCTCGACGGCCTCGGATGGTCAGGCGCGCTGCGCGACCTCTTCGCGGCGCGGAACGACGAGGGCGCGCCGCTCGACGCCGAGCTGCCGGTCCCCCTGCGGCACGCCGCGACGCGAGTGCTCGACGAATGGGGTGTGCGAGACGGCCTGGACGGTGTGGTCGGCATCGCGTCGATCACTCGCCCCACGATGACCGGGCACCTCGCCTCGGGCCTCGCGCGGTACCTGGGCGCACCCGAGCTCGGACGAGTCTCGCCGCGCGCGGGCCACGAGGAACCCACGCGGCACGACGTGAACTCCGCGCAGCGACTCGCCGCCGTGACGCGTCGGCTGCGCCTCGAGACCGCGCCCAGCGCCACGCTCGCAGGCGCGCGCATCCTGCTGGTCGACGACTCGACGGACTCGGGCTGGACGCTCGCGGTCGCATCGCGACTCCTGCGACAGGCGGGCGCCGCCGAAGTGCTCCCGTTCGTGCTCGGCGTGCGCTGAGAGTGGACCGCCGCGTCAGCGTCAGTCGCGGTGCAGGCGTGCGGCGATCGCCTCGCCGTGCGCAGGCAGGTCCTCGGCGTTCGCGAGCGCGATGACCTTGTCCCCCACCTCGGCCAGCGCATCGGCGCTGTACTCGATGACCGAGACGGCTTTGAGGAAGCTCGTCACACCCAGCCCTGAGGAGAACCGCGCGGTGCCGCCCGTGGGCAGCACGTGGTTCGAGCCCGCAAGATAGTCGCCGAGCGGCACGGGGCTGTACGCGCCGACGAAGATCGCACCGGCGTTGCGGATGCGCGCGGCCACGGCAGCCGCGTCGCGCGCGTGAATCTCCAGGTGCTCCGCGCCGTATGCGTCCGCCACCAGCACCGACTGGTCCAGGCTGTGCGTCAGGATGATCGCGCTCTGCACGCCACCCAGGGCCTCCTTGGCGCGCACGTCGTGCTTGGTGGAGCCGACGATGTCCGTCAGGTGCTGCGCGACCTGGTCGGCCAGGTCCTGACAGTCCGTGATGAGCACGGATCCCGCCATCGGGTCATGCTCCGCCTGGCTGAGCAGGTCGTACGCGACGAACCGCGCATCGGCGCTGTCGTCCGCGAGGACCGCGATCTCGGTGGGGCCAGCCTCCGAGTCGATGCCGACCGTCCCGTTGACCGCGCGCTTCGCCGCAGCCACGTACACGTTGCCAGGACCGGTGATGACGTCCACGGGCTCGCACAGCACTCCGCCATCCGCCGCAGCCGCGCCGTACGCGAGCATGCCGATCGCCTGAGCGCCGCCCACCGCGTACACCTCGTGGACGCCCAGCAGCGCGCACGCCGCGAGGATCGTCGGGTGCACGGCGCCGCCGAACGCGCGCTGCGGCGGGCTCGTGACTGCGATCGACTCGACGCCTGCGGCCTGGGCGGCGACGACGTTCATCACGACCGAGCTCGGATACACCGCGAGGCCGCCCGGCACATAGAGCCCCACGCGTCCCACGGGGATCCACCTCTGCGACACGGTCGCGCCGGGCGCGAGCTCGACGCTCACCGGCGGCGGCACGGTCGCCTCGTGATAGCGCCGCACGCGGTCGATGGCGACTTCGAGTCCCTCGCGCACGGCGGGGTCGAGCCCGAGCAGGGCCTCCTCGATCTGTGCGCTCGGGACCCGCAGCTGCTCGGGAGCGCCGCCATCGAAGCGGTCCCCATACTCGCGCAGGGCCGCCTCGCCGCGCTCCTTCACGTCCGCGAGGATCGGTTCCACAATCCTGAGGGCTGCGGCGACGTCCACCTCGGCCCGCGGCACGACGTCAAGCAGCTCGCGGGCGGTCAGGTCGCGGTCGCGCAGATCGATACGGCTGAGCATGGGCCCAGCCTAATGTCGGCGGCGCCCGTCCCGAGCCTGCCCCCACGAGCACGGGTACACGAGCGCCGCGCGACTCGACGATCAGCGCACGCAGCTAGCCCGACGTCCTCCCGATCCATCCCAGGTGCGTGTGCTGGAAGCTGTCGTCGTGCTTGAGCCCATACCCGAGCGCGCGGTCGATGCCCACGTGGAAGAACCACGCGCATGCGATCAGAACCAGCACGCGCCACGCGCCTCCGCTTCCCCATGCCGCATCGGCGAAGGCCACCACAAGCACGAGCGGCGGCGCCCAGTACGAGTGCACGAGGTTGTAGAAGAACGCGCCGATGCGCGTACCGGCGAGGTAGCCGAGCGCGCTCAGGTCGAACACGAGGAACAGCGCGAGCGGCCACCACCATCCGCTCAGCATCGCGGCCGCAAACAGCGCAACTGCAGCGAGCACGCCGCCCTCAAGTCTTTGCCAATGCTCAGGAGTCATGAAGCGACCGTACAGTCCGCCATGGCGCGCCGCGAAGAGTCAGCGTCAGGCGAGGCAGCCCGGGCCGAGCGCGGCCTTGAGGTCGCCGTACAGCGCGCTCGAGCGCGAGACCCGGTACTGGTCCGCGACCGCCACGGTGATCGGCTCGCCCGAGCCTGTGAGCACGAGCTTGACCTCGATGCCGCCGGGGTGCGACGTGAGGATCGACTTGACCTCCTCGACCACGGGCGGCGTCGCGCGGTGCGCGGGCAGCGTGATGACCAGGGGTGAGGTGTCCTGCACCTGAAGATTCGGCACGCGCAGCTCCGTCGCGGAGAACTGCACTCCGCCGTCGCCGCGTTCGCGGGCGCGCACCTTGATGGCGAGCACCGCGTCGTCCGCGAGGTCCCGCGCGTAGGTCTCGTACGTCTTGCCGAAGAACGAGATCTCGGTGTCGCCCGTCAGGTCCTCGAGCGTGACGATTGCGTACGCGTTGCCAGACTTGGCGATGCGTCGGTCCACGCGCGTCACGAGCCCGGCGAGGGTGATCTGAGAGCCGTCCTCGACCCCGTTGGCCGGTGTGGCGGTCAGCACCTGGTGCGTCGCCTCGGAGCGCAGCACGTTCTCAAGGCCCGAGAGCGGGTGGTCGGAGACGTACAGCCCGAGCATGTCGCGCTCGAGGTTGAGCAGGGTCTTCTTGTCCCACTCGTCGAGGGTCGGCACTGTCACAGTGACGCCGCCGCCGAGCTCCTCGTCCATGCCGAACAGGTCGAACTGCCCGGTCGCCTCCTGGCGCTTGACGCCCACAATGGAGTCGATCGCCTGCTCGTGGATCGTGTTGAGCGAGCGGCGCGTGTGCCCGAGCGAGTCGAACGCGCCAGCCTTGATGAGCGAGTCGATCGTGCGCTTGTTGCACACCGACGCGGGCACCTTCTCGAGGAAGTCGGAGAACGACGTGTACGCGCCCTTCTCCTCACGCGCCTTCACGATCTCGGCGACCACGTTCGCGCCGACGTTGCGGACCGCTGCCATGCCGAAGCGGATGTCGGTGCCGACGGCGGAGAAGTTCGCCTTGGACTCGTTGACATCCGGGGTGAGCACGCTGATGCCCATGCGGCGGCACTCGGCGAGGTAGAGGGCCGACTTCTCCTTGTCGGCGCCGACCGAGGTGAGCAGCGCGGCCATGTACTCGGTCGGGTAGTGCGCCTTGAGGTACGCGGTCCAGAAGGAGAGCACGCCGTATGCGGCGGTGTGCGCCTTGTTGAAGGCGTAGTCGGCGAACGGCAGCAGCGTGTCCCACAGCGCCTTGATGGCGGCGTCCGAGTAGCCGTTGTCCTTCATCCCGGCCTCGAAGTTCCCGAACTCCTTGTCGAGAATCTCCTTCTTCTTCTTGCCCATCGCGCGACGCAGCAGGTCCGCCGCGCCCAGCGTGTAGCCGGCGACGATCTGCGCGATGCGCTGCACCTGCTCCTGATAGACGATCAGGCCGTAGGTGATGCCCAGCACCTCGCGCAGCGGCTCGTCGAGCTCGGGGTGGATGGGGGCGATCTGCTGGCGCCCGTTCTTGCGCTCCGCGTAGTTCGTGTGGGAGTTCATGCCCATGGGGCCCGGTCGGTACAGCGCGAGCACCGCGGAGATGTCCTCGAACGAGTCGGGCTTCATCTGGCGCAGCAGCGAGCGCATGGCGGTGCCGTCGAGCTGGAAGACGCCGAGCGTGTCGCCGCTCTGGAGCAGCTTGAACGTGCCCTCGTCCTCGAGCGGCAGGTCCTCGAGGACCAGCGGGTCCTTGCCGTTGTCGACGATGTTGTCGAGCGCGTCGTCGAGGATCGTGAGGTTGCGCAGGCCGAGGAAGTCCATCTTGACCAGGCCGAGCGTCTCGCACGTCGGGTAGTCGAACTGCGTGATGATCGCGCCGTCCTGCTCGCGCCGCATGATCGGGATGATGTCGATCAGCGGGTCCGACGACATGATGACGCCTGCCGCGTGCACGCCCCACTGGCGCTTCAGGTTCTCGAGGCCCTGCGCGAGCTCCATGACCTCCTTCGCCTCGGGGTCGGCCTCGAGCAGCGCGCGGAAGTCGGCGCCCTCGTGATAGCGCGGGTGCTCGGCGTCGTACACCGCGCCGAGCGGCATGTCCTTGCCCATGATCGCGTCCGGGTAGGCCTTGGTGAGCTGCTCGCCCACCGCGAAGGGCTTGCCGAGTACGCGCGCGCCGTCCTTGAGCGCCTGCTTGGCCTTGATGGTGCCGTACGTGACGATCATGGACACCTTGTCCTCGCCGTACTTGTCCGTCACGTAGCGGATGACCTCGGAGCGCCGGCGCTCGTCGAAGTCCACATCGAAGTCGGGCTTGGACTCGCGTTCCGGGTTGAGGAAGCGCTCGAAGTACAGCTGGTGGACCAGCGGGTCGAGGTCCGTGATCTTCATCGCATACGCGGCCATCGAACCCGCACCCGAGCCTCGGCCGGGGCCGACGCGGATGCCGTTGTCCTTGGCCCACTGGATGAAGTCGGCGACGACGAGGAAGTAGCCGGGGTAGCCCTTGCCCGCGATGACTTCGATCTCGAAGTTCGCGCGCTCCTGCACCTCCGCCGGGATCGTCTCGCCGTAGCGCTCGTGCAGGCCCTTCTGGACCTCCTTCACGAACCACGAGTGCTCGTCCTCGCCTGCGGGCACGTCGTAGACCGGCATGTAGTCGGCCTTGGTGTTGAACTCGACCTCGCAGCGCTCGGCGATCGCGAGGGTGTTCGTGAGCGCCTCGGGGTGAGTGTCGCCCCAGATGCGCCACATCTCCTCGGCCGACTTCACGTAGTAGCCGTCACCCGAGAACGCGAAGCGCTTGCCGCCCTGGTCGTACGTGGGCTCGTTGAGGTTGGAGCCCGACTGGATGCACAGCAGCGCCTCGTGCGCCTTGGAGTCCTCGCGCTTCGTGTAGTGGAGGTCGTTCGTGGCCACGAGAGGCGCGCCGATCGCCTTGGAGATGCGCACCAGGTCGTCGTACACGCGCGTCTCGATGCTCAGCCCGTGGTCCATGAGCTCGACGAAGTAGTTGTCCTTGCCGAAGATGTCCTGGAACTCGCCGGCGGCGCGCAGCGCCTCGTCGTACTGGCCCAGCCTCAGCCTGGTCTGCACCTCGCCCGACGGGCAGCCCGTGGTCGCGATGATGCCCTTCGAGAAGCGCTGCAGCAGGTCGCGGTCCATGCGCGCCTTGAAGAAGTGCCCCTCGAGGCTCGCGTACGAGGCGAGGCGGAACAGGTTGTGCATGCCCGCCGTGTTCTCGGCCCACATGGTCGCGTGCGTGTACGCGCCGCCCGACGAGACGTCGTCCTGCTCCTGGCCGCGCTCGCCCCAGCGCACACGCGAGCGGTCCTGGCGCGCCGTTCCAGGCGTGAGGTACGCCTCGATGCCGATGATCGGCTTGACGCCTGCGGCCTGCGCCTTCGACCAGAACTCGTACGCGCCGAACATGTAGCCGTGGTCGGTGATCGCGACCGCGCTCTGGCCCAGGCTCTTGACCTCCGTCATGAGGTCGCCGATCCGTGCCGCGCCGTCGAGCATCGAATACTCGGTGTGGACGTGGAGATGAGCGAAGTCCCGAGCCGGCATGACGACGATTCTAGGACCCGCCACCGACACTCGAGCCCGACGCGCGGGTCCGGTCCGGCGTACGCGCACGACTTGGGACAATGGTCGGCGTGAGTGACGCCGACACCCCTGAGCACGCGCGCCGCGAGACGCCCGACGCAGGGGCCGGGTCGGGCGCGAGAGGGCGCCGCCAACGTCGGCGCGGCGGAGCCTCGGGACGCGGCGGGCGCCGCTCCTCGCAGGACGCCACGAGGGTCAGCACGCAGGCGCTCGAAGCGGCCGCCCGCGAGCGCGCCGCCGTCGTCGTCCCGCCCATCGCCTACCCGGAGGAGCTGCCGGTCAGCGCGCGCCGCGAGGACATCGCCGCGGCCATCCGAGACCACCAGGTCGTCATTGTCGCGGGCGAGACCGGCTCGGGCAAGACGACGCAGCTGCCCAAGATCTGCCTCGAGCTGGGACGCGGGCGCGCGGGACAGATCGGCCACACGCAGCCGCGCCGCATCGCCGCGCGCTCGGTGGCCGAACGCATCGCCGAGGAGATCGGCGAGCCCCTCGGCGGAGTGGTCGGCTACCAGGTGCGATTCACCGACGAGTCGTCGAGTCGCACGCTCGTCAAGGTCATGACGGACGGCATTCTGCTCGCGCAGATCCAGCGCGATCCCGAGCTGCGGGCCTACGACACGCTCATCATCGACGAGGCGCACGAGCGCAGCCTCAACATCGACTTCCTGCTCGGATACCTCACGAACCTGCTCCCCCGCCGCCCCGACCTCAAGGTCATCATCACGTCGGCGACGATCGACTCGCAGCGCTTCGCACGCCACTTCGCGAAGGGCGGGCCGCTGCCGTACGTGCCGCCGGAGGATGACCCGGCCGACGCGTCGGGCACGTCCCGCGCCAGTGAGACGCCCGACGCGCGCCTCGCCCCGGTCGTGGAGGTCACCGGTCGCACGTACCCGGTCGAGATCCTGTACCGCCCCCTGGAAGGCGAGACCAAGGGCCAGGAGAAGGACCTGGTGACGGGCCTCGTCGACGCGTGCGACGAGCTCATGAGGTGGGGCGAGGGCGACATCCTCGTGTTCCTCAGCGGCGAGCGGGAGATCCGCGACGCCGCCGATGCGCTCGAGGGCCACTACGGCGATCGCGTCCGCAACCCGCGGCATCCGCGCCGCATCGAGGTGCTGCCGCTCTACAGCAGGCTGAGCGCAGCCGAGCAGCACCGCGTGTTCGAGCGTCACACTGCGCGCCGCATCGTGCTCGCCACCAACGTCGCCGAGACGTCGCTGACCGTGCCTGGCATCCACTATGTCGTGGACCCGGGCACCGCGCGCATCTCGCGGTACTCCAAGGCCACCAAGGTGCAACGCCTGCCGATCGAGCCGATCTCGCAGGCGAGCGCCAACCAGCGCTCGGGCCGTGCGGGACGCCTCGCCGACGGCATCGCGATCCGCCTGTACAGCCAGGACGACTTCGAGGGCCGCCCGCGCTTCACCGAGCCCGAGATCCTCCGCACGTCGCTGGCGGCAGTGCTGCTGCAGATGATCTCGGTCGGCGTGGTCGCCTCAGCGGAGGACATGGCGTCGTTCCCGTTCGTCGAGCCGCCTGACACGCGCGCGATCAGGGATGGCATGAACCTGCTCGCCGAGCTGGGCGCGATCGAGCAGCGCGACGGCGCCACGAGGCTCACCCGCATCGGACGTTCGCTCGCGCGCCTGCCCATGGACCCCCGCCAGGCCCGCATGATCGTCGAGGCCGCGCAGCACGGCGTCGCGCACGAGGTCGCGGTGATCGCGGCCGCGATGTCCATCCAGGACCCGCGCGAGCGGCCGGCCGAGATCCGCGAGACCGCCGACGCCTTCCACCGCCGCTTCGCCGACCCTTCCTCGGACCTACTCGCGTATCTCAACCTGTGGGAGCACGTGCGCGCACGCCGCCGGGACCTGTCCGGCAACGCGTTCCGGCGCGAGCTCAAGGCCGAGCACCTGCACTACCTGCGAGTGCGCGAGTGGCAGGACGTGGTGCAGCAGATCCGCGAGGCCGCCAAGGGCATCGGCATCACGATGTCCGCGGGCAAACCGAAGCGAGTGACCCCCGAGGGCGACGAGAAGGCCACGGGCGCGCTGCGCCACGCGTGGGACGAGGAGGCGATCCACCGCTCGGTGCTCGCGGGCCTGCTGTCGCAGATCGGCATGCAGGAGACCATCGACGTCAAGGCCTCGGACTTCGCACACCTCACCGGCGACAAGCGCCAGGCGGCGATCAGGAAGGCCCGCAAGCGCGCCTCGAACGAGTACCTGGGCTCGCGCGGCGTGCGCTTCGCGATCAACCCCGGCTCGGCGCTCGCGAAGAAGCCGCCGGAGTTCGTCATGGCCGGCGAGCTCGTCGAGACCAGCCGGCTGTGGGCGCGCGACGTCGCGGCGATCAAGCCCGAGTGGGCCGAGGAGCTCGCGGGCGACCTCGCCAAGCGCACGCACTCCGACCCGCACTGGTCCACCAAGCGCGGCGCGGCGATGGCGCACGAGAAGGTGCTGCTGTACGGCGTGCCGATCGTGTCAGACCGCACGGTCCTCTGGGGTCGCATCCGGCCGGACGAGGCGCGCGAGATGTTCATCCGACACGCGCTCGTGCAGGGCGAATGGACCTCGCACCACCAGTTCTGGAAGGCCAACCAGCGACTCCTCGCCGAGCTCGCCGACGTCGAGGCGCGCTCGCGCACGCGCGGCCTCATCGCGGACGACGAGACGCTGTTCGACTTCTACGACGAGCGCCTGCCGGCCACGATCGTGAGCGCCGCGCACTTCGACCGCTGGTGGAAGGGCGCGAGGCGCGACACCCCTGAGCTGCTGACTCTGCGCCGCGAGGACCTGCTGCCGCCCGAGGCGGACGTGGACCCGGACGCGTTCCCCGACGCGTGGCCACAGGGCGAGTTGACGCTGCCCCTGCAATACGCGTTCGAGCCCGGCGCCGCGCACGACGGCGTCACAGTCCGCATCCCGCTCGCGCTGCTGCCGCGCGTCGTCCCCGACGGCTTCGACTGGCTCGTGCCGGGACTGCTGGATGAACTCGCGACCGAGACGATCCGCGCGCTTCCCAAGCCCGTCCGGCGGCTCCTGGTCCCTGCCCCTGACACCGCACGTGACGTGGTTGCGTGGCTGACGCGCGAGACACCAGCCTGGGCAGACATGGCGCGCGCCGGCGACATGGCGGAGTCGTTCCGCGCCGCGTTCACCCGCGCCGTCACCGCAGTCAAGGGAGTGGACATCCCCGAGGATGCCTGGGAGGACGTCGAGGCACGCCTCCCCTCGCACCTCAGGATCACCTTCGAGGCCGTCGAGGACGGACGCGCCGTGTCGTCGTCGACGAGTCTGATCGCGCTCCAGCGCGAGCTCGCGTCCCGCACCTCTGCGGCGGTACGCGACGCCGTGGCGGCCCCGCGCCCGTCCGGGCGACGCAGGGCCAAGGCGCCCGACGCGTCGGGCGGGCGAGGTGCGCCGGTCCCGCAGGCGATGCCCACCACCGCCGTGCCCACCAGCCTCCCGGAGCAGGAGGGGCTCACCGCGTGGCCCGGACTCCCCGGCGGAGCCATTCCCGACCATGTCGAGGGGGTCGTGGGCGGCGTCTCCGTGCGCGGCTATCCGTCGCTCGTCGCCGAGAAGGGGCCGCGCGCGTCGCTGCGGATCCTGCCCGACGCCGACGCCAGGGACGCCGCGCACCCCGCCGGAGTGCGGCGCCTGCTCGTCGCCGACGTGGGACTGGCGACCAAGCGCGTCACCACGCGGTGGACGTCGGCGCAGTCGCTGCTGCTCGCCTCCGCCCCGTACCGCAGCACCGATGCGCTCGTGGACGACCTGCAGCTCGCCGCCGTGACCGCACTCACCACCCCCGGCTCCCCCAGCGGTCTCGACGCCGCCGCGATCCGCGACGCCGACGCATACGCCGCTGCGCGCGCGACGCTCAGGGACCTCCTGGAGGACGAGGTGCACGCCGTCGTCACGCGCGTGCTGCCGGTGCTCGAAGCCGCGCGAGACCTGGACGCCGCCGTGCGCAACTCCACGTCGATGGCGCTGCTGAACGTGCTCTCCGACGTACGCGCCCAGGCCGGAGACATCGTCGCGCCAGGCTTCATCGGCACCACGCCGTCCGCGCGACTGCGCCACCTCGCGCGGTACCTGCGCGCCGCCCTCGTGCGACTTGAGAAGGCACCCACGCAGATGGCGCGCGATGCCGAGAACGCGTGGAAGGTGCGCCAGGTCCTCGACGAGTACGAGACAGTCCGCGCCGCGGTCGACGCCGGCCGCCCCGATCCGGCACGCCGCGCCGCGCTCGACGACGCGAGGTGGATGATCGAGGAGTACCGCGTGTCGCTGTTCGCACAATCGCTCGGCACCGACGGACCCGTCAGCGACAAGCGCATCCGCAAGGCGCTGGCCGACGTAGGCTGACGGCAGTCGACACGCCGCACGAACAGGAGCACCATGGCCCGCACCTCCGCCTGGATCTCGTGGGCGGCACGCGCCGTCGCGGGTCTCGCGCTCGCCGTCGTGGCGTGGGCGCTCCTCACCGCGTGGGGCGGCGTATGGCACTCGCATCCGGCCTACGCGGTGCTGCTCCTGCTGACCGTGCTCGGCGCGCTCGCAGCGCTCACCGTCTCAATCCTGCGCAGCCGCCCCGGCACCGCCCGACGCGCGCCCACCTGGCTACGCATCGTCGGGATCGTGCTCGGCGCGGCCTGGGTCATCGCGATCGCATGGCTGCGTCCGTTCAGCGCGATCGAGCCCGCGCTCACCGCGATGGAGTCCGACGCTGAGGTCACCGCCACCGAGACCGCCACGACAATCGTGCTCGAGCCCGCCGACGCGTCGGGCATGTCCGCGCTCGCCTTCCAGCCGGGCGCCCGCGTGGACCCGCGCGCCTACGCGGCCGTGCTGCGACCGCTCGCCGAGGCCGGGCACCCCGTGGTGATCGTGAAGCAGCCGCTCGGCATCGGCTTCCTCGCGCTCGACGGTCTCGACGTCGCCCGCTCCACGGGCGTCGACGCGGACGTGTGGGCGCTCGGCGGGCACTCGCTGGGCGGGACAGTGGCCGCGCTCGAGGCGCTCGCCGAGGGCGTCGACGACGATCTTCGCGGACTGGTCCTCTTCGCCTCGTACCCCGCAGGCGATATGAAAGACTTCGCCGGCGAGGTCACGTCGATCTCGGGCTCGCAGGACGGACTCTCTACTCCCGCGAAGATCGAGGCATCGCGCGCGGACCTGCCCGCGACCGCCTCATTCGTCGTAGTCGAGGGCGCGAGCCACGCCCAGTTCGGCGACTACGGCCCGCAGCCAGGAGACGGCGTCGGCACTCTCAGCGACGATGAGGCGCGCGACCAGATCGCCGCGGCGGCACTGGAGTTCATGGACTTCCTGACCCCGCTACCTTGACCTGCTCTCCCGCCCTGCCCCACCGACAGAGCGAACCAACTCGGAAGCGACACCCCGGCCCCGACCGCCGCGTCGGGCGGTGGATCGGCGAGTCGCCGGGAGATTGGTTCGGACTGTCAAGGGGTGTGGGGTGCGCGGACGATCTTGAACGCGTCGTGGTGCCCGATGCCCTCGTCGAGGTATCCCTCGCCGAACGTCTCGTAACCCAGGCGGGCGTAGAAAGGCATCGCCTGATCCTGCGCGCTGAGCTCGACGCGCACCGCACCCTCCTCACCGAAGCGCGCGAGAGCCTCGGCCTCGAGGAACGCCATCAGCGCGGTGCCGGCACCCGCGCCGCGCCCCTCGATTCCCACGGCCACGCGCCCGATGTGCGGCACGTCCGGACTCATCGCCCCCAGGCCGGCGCCCGCGCCATGCGCGGTGTCGGTGCCGGGCGCGACCAGGCGCCCCACGCCCAGCAACGCGCCCGTGTCCGCGTAGCACAGAGCGTGCAGCGTGCGCGGGTCGTCGTCGATGTCGTCGCGCTCAGAGTCCGGGTCCACGCCCTGCTCGTCGACGAACACCGCGATGCGCAGCGCGAGCGCCTCCTCGAACTGCTGCTCGGTGACGACGGGGACCACGTGCATGTCAGCCTCTCAGGGTCTCCAATGCGCTGGCGAGATCGTCGGGGTACTCCGAGCGCACCCTCACCTCGCCGCCGCGCGTCGGATGCTCGAACGCGAGCTCCTGAGCGTGAAGCCACTGGCGGCTCAGCCCGAGCCGCTGTGCAAGGACCGGGTCCGCACCGTACGTGAGGTCGCCCGCGAGGGGATGCTTCATCGCGGCCATGTGCACGCGGATCTGATGCGTGCGCCCCGTCTCCAGGTGGATCTCGAGCAAGGACGCCGCCGGGAACATCTCGAGGACCTCATAGTGAGTCACCGAGGGCTTGCCGCCCTCGACGACCGCGAACTTCCAGTCGGAGTGCGGGTGCCTGCCGATCGGGGCGTCGATGGTGCCCTCGGTGGGGTCCAGGTGGCCCTGCGCGACAGCGTGATAGATCTTCTCGACCGTGCGCTCCTTGAACGCACGCTTGAGCGCGGAGTACGCGGGGACCGACTTCGCGACCGCCATCAGCCCCGAGGTGCCGACGTCCAGGCGGTGCACGATGCCCTGGCGCTCCGGCGGCCCGGCCTCGGCGAGCCTCACACCGGCCGACGCGAGTCCTCCCACAACCGTGGGACCGGTCCAGCCTGGCGAGGGGTGGGCGGCGACGCCCACGGGCTTGTCGACGACCACGAGGTCCTCGTCCTCGTGCACGATCTTGAGGCCCCCGGGGATCTCAGGCTCCGGGCCCGGCTCGCGCTCGTCCGGGATATCGACGGCGAGGATGCCGTCGCTCAGGCGATCGGACTTGCCGAGCACGCGACCGTCGAGCACCGCGGCGCCGGACTCAAGGAGGTCGGCGGCCTTGGTGCGCGACAGGCCCAGCATTCGCGCGAGGCCCGCGTCAGCGCGCTCCCCCACAACCGCGTCGGGCACCGGCAGGTAGCGCGTCTCAGGCACTCTCGGACGGCTCCTCGGCCACGGCCTCCGGGGCGGGATCCGGCTTCAGCAGCGACCCTCGGGTCATCGCGTAGAGCACTCCCCAGGCTGCGGCGCCCACGATCGCGATGTCCGCCACATTGCCCACGAAGAAGTCGGCGTAGTTGATCATGTCCACCACGTGCCCCTCGCCGAACGAGGGCTGGCGGAAGAGGCGGTCGATCAGGTTCCCGATCGCGCCACCCAGGCCGAGCGCGAAGATCAGCAGGGGGATCCTGCCGTTCGCGCGCCGCGCGTACCAGGCGATGCCGGCGGTCAGCACGAGGGCGACGATCGTCAGAATCCACGTGCGCTCGTCACCGACCGAGAACGCGGCCCCCGAGTTGAAGACGAGCTGGATCGACAGCAGATCGCCGATGACCGGAACGCGCTCGCCCTCCTCGAGGGCGGACAGCGTCCACTGCTTGGTCGCCTGGTCAGCGACCACCACTCCGGCGGCGACCAGCCAGAAGGCCGGCCGCAGCGTCAACGACGCTCCTCGCGCTGCTTGCAGGTCACGCACAGGGTCGCGCGCGGGAACGCCTGCAGGCGTGCCTTGCCGACCGCTCCTCCGCACGACTGGCAGGTGCCGAACGTGCCGGCCTTGACACGGCGCAGCGCGTCGACGCTCGCCTGCAGCATCTCGCGGGTGTTGTTGACGATCGACATCTCCTGCTCGCGCTCGAGCGCAGTCGAGCCCGCGTCTGCCTGGTCGTCTCCCGCGCCCTCCGAGGTGTGGAGCAGATCGTCGAGCTCGTGCTCGTTCTCGCTCAGCTCCTCGAGCAGGCGCGCCACATCAGCGGTGAGCGTCTTCACGATGTCGCGCACCTCGGCGACCTTCCAGGCCTCCTCGTTGTCGCGCACCGGCATGGTCTTCACGTCCGACGCCTTGACGTCGGCCGGGTCGACCTCGATCAGCGTCACGTCCGTGCTCGTCATGGCACACCTCTTCTCGGTAGTGACGCGAGACTAGTCCGTATTCGCATCTGCGGCAAAGTGCGACGCGCGGGCTCAGCCGAGGGCGTACAGCGCGCGACGAGCCCACGCCGGACATGCCACGGGGGCGGGCGGACCGTCAGGCCCGACCGCCCCCGTGGGCGATGTCTCAGCGATCCGTGTCGCGGGGATTGACCTCGCCGAAGATCGCGCGGATGTCGTAGATGTCCGGGCTCGCCTGACCCTCCGACTCCTCAGCCTTCTCCTCCGGCTCCTCGACCGCCGGCTGGGCAGCCGTGGGCGTCACACCCGTGGTCGGGGCCCACGACGGGGTCACGGGCGTCGGGGCGGTGTACGTGGGCGGCTCCGCCGGTGCGGCGGGCTCCTGTGCGGCCGGCGCGCCGAACCCCTGCAGGCTCTGGCGCACAGGCGCCTGAGGAGCCTGGGGCGCCTGCGGAGCCTCGAAGGACTGCGGCTGGTACCCGCCCGACGCCGGGGTCTCCGGCGCAGCCTCCTGCTGCGGCTCCGGCTCGGGCTCGGCGGCCATGGGCTGCGGCGTGAAGCCCGCGAAGGGCTGCGGCGCGGGCGCTGGCTGCTCCTCGGCCGGGGCCTCGGGCTCGGACTCCTCCGCGACCGGGGCGAACGCGCGCGGCTGATAGCCCTGCCATGCGGGCTGCTCGGGCGCGGCGGACTCCTCGACGGCCTCGCCCTCAGCTCCGGCCTCGGCACTCTCGTCGAACGACGGCTCCTCGTCCGCGGGAACGGCCGGCACCGCGGTCGCCCACGGGGTCGAGGGCGTGGCGGGAGCGGGCTCGTCGACAGCCTCCTCGGTCGCCTCCTGGGTTGCCTCCTCGGACGGGGCGTCCCACGACGCGGCGGGCGCGTCGTAGCCCTCGCCGACGGGCTCGTCGACCGACTCGTCCTCGGCCTCGTCCGTCACGGGCTCCGAAGCAGCCACCGCGTCATCGCCGGACTCGACGACGGCTGCGGCGAAGGCGGGCCCTGACGCCGCGACGCCCGTGGGCACCGTGCCGTGATCGAGGTCGCCCAGGAGGTTCTCAAGGTACGTCTTCAGGCGCGCACGGTAGTCACGCTCGAAGCGGCGCAGGTCGTCGATCTTGCGCTCCACCTCGGACCGCTCCGACGCGAGCGCATCGATGCGAGCCTGCGCATCGCCCTCGGCGCGCGCGACGATCTCGTCGGCCTTGGCGCGCGCCTGCTCGAGGATGCGCTCCTTCTCCTCCTCGCCCGCGGTGACGTACTCCGCCTGGAGCTTCTGCGCCATGGCGATCATGTCCGTCGCGGCCGGCGGGTTCGGGTCCGTCGCGGCCTCGAGCAGCGACGACGCCTCGGTGCCCGCGGGGGCGGGAGCCGCAGCAGCGACAGGCGCTGCGGCGGCGGGCCCGGCGGCCTGCGCCGCAGCAAGTCGCTGCGCGAGGTCGTCGCGCTCCGCGGTCAGCACGGAGATCGTGTGCGCGACCTCATCGAGGAAGTCGTCCACCTCGTCCTGGTCGAAGCCCTCGCGGTACTTCGTCTTGGAGAAAGCCTTGTTCAGGACATCCTCGGCGGTCAGCAGTGCCATGGGTTACCCCCTTGCGGTGCCCGGTGATGCCGGACGAGTCATATCGGTCACTCTACTCACTTACGTATCGGCCTGCACTTGAGTTCCGTGCGGGCCAGGCGAGGCGCGGGCGCCCCGCCGAGGCGGCTCACACCTGGATGAGCGCCAGCGCGATGTTCACGAAGTAGCAGGCGAAGAACAGCACGATGATCGCGACGTCGAAGCGGATCTGCCCGATCGTGAGCGGCGGGATGATCCTGCGCACGAACTTCACGGGCGGGTCGGTCACGGTGTAGATCGCCTCCACGACGAAGAGAGACGCGCCCGAGGGCCGCCAGTCGCGCGCGAGCATCGTCACCCAGCTGAGCACCACGCGCCCCAAAAGGAACAGGACGAACAGGAACACCAGGGTCTGCAGGACTTGGACGATCACATTCACGCGATGAGCCTAACTGACGCACGACGACGCCCCCGCCGCGGGCGGGGGCGTCGTGACGTGTGCGTCAGGCCTGGTTGTAGAACGCCTGGTCGTTCTGGTGCGACTCAGTGTCGTAGCCGATCTCCACGTGCGCCGGCGACAGCAGGAACACCGACGTGGTGACGCGCTCGATCGAGCCGTGCAGGCCGAAGGACAGACCCGCAGAGAAGTCGACGAGGCGCTTGGCATCCGCGTCGGACATCTCGGTGAGGTTCATGATCACCGGCACGCCCTCGCGGAAGGCCTCGCCGATGAGTCGCGCGTCGTTGTAGGTGCGCGGCTTGATGGTCTGGATGCGGCGCAGGTCCGTCGGCGCGACGGGTGCGACGTGCTGACGCTCGGCGCGATGCGCCTTGACGGCGCTGGTCGCGCCGGTGCGGGCGTGCTGCTCGCGGGCGGCGGAGACGTCGTGAAGGTTGGTGACCGGCGCGAGCTCGTCCTCGGCGTAGTCGTAGTCCTCGTGGTCGGAGACGTCGAAGCCGAGGTACTGAATCGCCTTGCGCATTGCGCCCATGGCCATCCCCTTCTCCTTAGATAGTGCAGGGCCTGTGTGCTTCACGGTAGTTCGCGCATCGGGCGCGCACCGGGACCGACACGCCGCTAGCGAGCCTCGCAGACGATGACGCCTGCATGCCTTCCCGTCACGCCGTCGCGGCGGTGCGAGAACAGGTCCGGCGTCTCGAGCGTGCACGCCCGCTGGCGCGCGATCTGCGCCGCTCCCAGCTCGGCGAGTCGCGTCTCTGTCGCGCGCGGGAGGTCGAGCGACGGGGTGCCTGCGCGCGTGCTCGCGCGCGCCGCCGGGTGCCGCTCCGCCACGCGCTCGCGCATCTCGAGCGGGACCTCGTAGCAGGCACCACAGATCGCGGGGCCGATGGCGGCCGAGATCTCGCCGCTCACGCCTGCCGCACGCAGGTCGAGCAGCGCGGCCACGGCCGAGTCGACAGCCCCGAGGTACAGTCCCTCGCGGCCCACGTGCGCCGCGGCGACGGCGCCCGTCGCGGAGTCGTGAAGCAGCAGCGGCACGCAGTCCGCGGCGATGGCTGCGAGCGCCACCCCCGGCGTGTCAGTGACGAGCACGTCCGCTGCGGGTGCGCGGTCGAGGGGCTCGGTGAGGCGCGCGACCGCGATGCCGTGCTCCGCGGTCAGGAACGTGATCGGGGCTCCGGCCCGCTCCGCGACGAGGTCACGGTTGCGGGCCACCGCATCGGGCGTGTCGCCCACGTGGGTCGCGAGATTCAGCGCGCCATACGGGCCCACGGAGACGCCGCCGTGGCGCGTCGTGAAGAACGCCGTGACGGGCAGTCCGGCGTCGATTGTCTCGCCGGAGCCCATCGCGCTGCCTCGCGGCGTGTGCGCTATCGGAGGAACTCCGGCACGTCGAGCTCGTCCGAGGATGCGACGGTGGGGCGCACGTGGATGGTGTCGGTGACGGGAGCGGGCTCGTCGTCATCGGCCTCGATGGGCGTGGGGATCGCCGACTTCTCGACGGGCGCATCGACTGGCTCGAGCGCCTCGGCGGCGGGCGCGGGGGCCACGCCGTCGACTGCGCCGAGCGCGCCCTCGTGCGCACGGTACGGCGGCGCGCCGCCGTCGAAGCCCGCCGCGATCACGGTGATGCGCAGCTCGTCGCCGAGCGAGTCATCGATGACGGTGCCGAAGATGATGTTCGCCTCGGGGTGTGCCGCCTCGCGCACGAGCCGCGCGGCGGACTCGACCTCGCGGATGCCGAGGTTCGATCCGCCCGAGATCGACAGCAGCACGCCATGCGCGCCCTCGATCGAGGCCTCGAGCAGCGGCGACGAGATCGCGCCCTCGGCGGCCTCGAGCGCGCGCGCCTCGCCGCGTGCCGAGCTGACTCCCATGAGCGCGGTGCCCGCGCCCTGCATGACGGACTTGACGTCGTTGAAGTCGACGTTGATGAGACCGGGTGTGGTGATCAGGTCGGTGATGCCCTGCACGCCGCCCTGCAGCACCTGGTCGGCGGCGGCGAACGCGCCGAGCACCGACAGCTGCGAGTCGTTGATGTCCAGCAGGCGGTCGTTCGGGATGACGATGAGAGTGTCGACCTCGTTGCGCAGGGACGTGATGCCCGTCTCGGCCTGGTCCGCGCGGCGTCGGCCCTCGAAGCCGAAGGGTCGCGTCACGACGCCGACGGTGAGGGCGCCGAGCGAGCGCGCGACGCGAGCGACGACGGGCGCGCCGCCCGTGCCGGTGCCGCCACCCTCGCCTGCGGTGACGAAGACCATGTCGGCGCCGCGCAGGGCCTCAGCGATCTCGTCCTCGTGGTCCTCGGCGGCCTTGCGACCCACCTCGGGGTCGGCGCCCGCGCCGAGTCCGCGCGTGAGCTCGCGGCCGATGTCGAGCTTCACGTCCGCGTCGGACATGAGCAGCGCCTGGGCGTCGGTGTTGATCGCGATGAACTCGGCGCCCTTGAGGCCGACGTCGATCATGCGGTTGACCGCATTGACGCCACCGCCGCCGACGCCGACGACCTTGATATTGGTGATGTAGTTCTGCGGTGCGGCCATGGTCGCCTCCCCTAGAGCCCTGAACCTTAACCTTCAACATGAGGGTTATAGTTATGTCAACTTCTTCCACCACGACGGTAAGGGCGCATCGGCCCGATGCGCGTCAGGCGCGCGCGTGTCGCCGAATAATCTCGGATCGGCGCGGCAGCGCCCGCCTCACGACGTGGTGATCGGCAGCGTCGGAGCGGACACATCGATCACCTTCGCGCCCGCGGCAGCCTCCGACGCGAGCAGGATCTCGAGCACCTGCGCCTTGGTGGCCGACTCGTCCACCCCGCCCCACTCGACCTGGGGTCCATCGCGCAGCGTGAAGCGCACCGAGTCCTCGGTCGGCGCCTCGATGTTCTCCACCCGCGCGCGCAGATCCACAGGCAGCTCGTCGATCACGCCGAGCACCGCCGCGAGCACGCGGGCGCCGTCAGCCACGGGCACCTGCACCACCGGCAGGTCCGCCGGGGGTGCCTCCTCTCGGAACACCGTCTCAGCCTCGTCGTCCACCAACAGGAACGTGCCGTCCTCCTGCGGGATCGCCGCCACCGGCTCGCGCGCCGTGAGCGTCACGAGCAGGCCCTTGGGCCACACCTTCTCCACCTGCGCGTCGGCGACCGCAGGCACCTCGCGCAGCTGGTCCTCGAGATGCCCGCCGTCGAGCAGCACGAGCGACTCGCCGTCGTGGGCCGCGATGGCCGCGTCGACGATCGTCATGTCCACGAACGTTCCCGCGCCCGTCACCTCGGCCGCGCGCTGCTCGAACCGGAACACCGGCGAGAGCGCCACCACCCACGCGACCGCCACCACTGCCGCGACGATTGCGAGGCGCTTGCCCCACACCTGCGCGAGCCGGCGGCGGTCCGCCTTCGTGCGCTCCTTCAGCCGCTCCTGCAGCCTCAGCGTCACCGCACCCGCGGGCTGCACGACGCGCTGCCATGGCGACGGCTCGTCCCGGATCACGGGCCGCCCTGCCGACGCGGTCGTCACCGTCGTGGACCTGCCCGACGCGGGGGCGCGGCCCGAGGACTCACGGCTGGAACTGGGTGCGGTTCGCCGCTGCGGGGCCACGGCCGGCGGTCGCGCGCCTGCACGCCCCACCGTCCCGCGGGGAGCGGGCGGCGGCGTGGGACGGTCAGTCATCCGCGCGCATCCTCAGGGCGTCGAGGATCCAGTCGGCGGCCTGCGTGACGGTGCCCGAGCCCACGGTTAGGACCGTATCGCCTGGCTTCGCGAGCCGTGCCGCCTCCTGAGCCGCGTCCTCGAGGGCGGGGACAAGCGCGATCGTAGAACCCTCCGGCATGGCCGCGGCATCCACGATGAGATGCGAATCGACGCCAGGAATGGGATCCTCGCGGTCGCCGTGCACGGCCGAGACCACCACGTCCGCGTCGCCGATCGACAGCGCCTCGGCGAACGCGCCGGCATGCAGCTGCGTGCGGCTGAACAGCGCCGGCTGGAACAGCACCACGAGGTGACCGGTCCCCGCCTCGCGCGCGCCCGCCAGCAACGCCGCCACCTCGGTGGGGTGATGCGCGTAGTCGTCGATCACGCGGATCCCGTCGACCTCGCCGCGCAGCTGGTACCGCCGCCCGGTGCCCCCGAAGGTGCCCACCGCGTCGGCCGCTTCCCCGGGGTCGGCGCCCAGGTGCACCGCGGCCGCCCACGCGGCGGCGGCGTTGAGGCGCTGATGCGTACCGGGCAGCGCAGGCGTCATCGGCACGGCGACGCCCGAGACGAGCACACCCGTCTTGGTGACGCGCACGTCGGCGTCCTTGCTCTTGCCGTACGTGACCACTCGATGGCCCGCAGCGCTGAGCCGCTCCCCCATCGCGCGCACCACAGGGTCGTCGAGGCACGCCACCACGAGCTCTGCGGCCGACGCGAACTCCTCGAAGGCCGCGTGCAGCGCCTCGACCGTGCCGTGGTGGTCCAGGTGATCGGGCTCGATGTTGAGCAGGATCGCGACCTCGCGGTCATAGCGCAGGAACGAGCCGTCGGACTCGTCGGCCTCGACCACGCCGATGCCAGCCGTGCCCGCGTAGCCGCCCGCGACAGCGCCCTCGATGCCGAGCACACGCGCGCCCACCGCGTAGCTCGCGTCGATGCCGCACGCGTGCAGCAGGTGCGCGGTGAGCGCCGAGGTGGTGGTCTTGCCGTGAGACCCGGCGACAGCGATCAGCCGTTGGCCAGCGAGCGCGTTCGCGAGGGCGACGGAGCGATGCAGCACCGGGATGCCGAGCTCTCGCGCGCGGGCGAGTTCCGGGTTGGTCTCGCGCACCGCGGTCGAGATGACCACGGCGGAGGCGCCGTCGACGAGCGCGGGATCGTGGCCCACCCGCACGTCCATGCCGGCGTCCTTGAGGGCGAGGAAGTACGCACTCTCGCGCGCGTCGGAGCCCGAGACGTCCACGCCCGTCGCTGCCGTGAGGCGCGCCACGGCGGACATGCCGGACCCCCCGACGCCGATGAAGTGGATGCGGTCGGTCACAGCTGCTCCTCGATCAGATCCGCCAGGCGCGCCGCGCCATCCGCGATGCCGATGCGCGCGGCGGCGCTGCGCATGCGTGCGGGCGCCTCGCGGTCCAGCAGCATGCGCTCGGCGGCCATCTCGATCGCCGCAGGCGTGAGGTCCGCGTCCTGGATGAGCGTCGCCGCTCCCGCCTCCACGGCGGGGAGCGCGTTGAGGCCCTGCTCGCCGTTGCCGTGCGGCAGCGGCACGTACAGCGCAGGGATGCCGAGTGCACTGAGCTCGCACACCATGCCCGCGCCTGCTCGCGCGACGACGGCGCCGGCGGCGGACAGCACGGTGGACATGTCGTGCGCATACTCTTCGACGCGGTACATCTCGCGATGCGCGGCGCTCAGGTCGCCCCGCGCACGCAGCGCCTCGTCCGACTTGCCGCGCCCCGTGAGGTGGATGATATGCACGCCGTGCGCCACAAGGCGCGCCGCGGCCTGGGCCGTGGCTGTATTGAGGCTCGCCGCGCCGAGCGAGCCGCCCGTGACCACGAGCACCGGCGCATCGGCCGACCATCCCAGGGACATGCGGGCGAGCGCCTGGATCTCGCCGCGTGCACCCGCGTCGGTGAGCGACAACGCGAGATCGCGCAGCTCCGCGCGCAGCGGCAGGCCCGTCACCACGGCTCCCTTCAGCGGCGTTCCGGGGAACGTCGCTGCGACGGCGGCGGCCCAGCGGGCGCCAAGTCGGTTCGCGAGCCCAGGCTTCGCGTTGCCCTCGTGCACGATCACCGGGAGCCGTCGCCTGCGGGCCGCCAGGTATGCGGGTGTGGAGACATAGCCTCCGAAACCGACGACAGCCTTCGCGTCGATCGCGTCGATCGCGTCGCCCGCGGCGCGGATGGCAGCGCGCAGACGCCCCGGCAAGCGCAGCAGATCGCCGGAGGGGCGGCGAGGCATCGGCACCTTGGGAACCGTGAACAGCTCGACGCCAGCGCGCGGCACCAGATCGGTCTCGAGGCCTTCGGCGGTGCCGAGGGCGGCGACCCTGTGCCCGCGCTCGGACAGCTCGGCCGCGGTGGACAGCAGCGGATTCACGTGGCCGGCGGTGCCACCGCCCGCCAACAGGATGGGCTCAGCCACGGCGGCTCCTGGACACGACGGCGATCGAGCGACGGATGACGGACGGGCGCGCGGCGAACGCCTCCTGGGCGCCTGGCTCGCGTCTCGCGAAGGCCATGAGCACGCCGATCGCCGCGAGCGAGGCGATCATGGACGACCCCCCCGAGGACAGCAGCGGCAGAGGCACGCCGAGCACGGGGAGCAGCTCCAGCACCACCGCGATGTTGACGAACGCCTGGCCGACGATCCACACGCCGATGGCGCCGGCGGTGATCTGAACGAACGGGTCGCGGTGGCGGTGCACCAGGCGCATCACCGCGACGATGATCATGACGAACGCGACGATGACCAGCAGCGCGCCGATGAGCCCGTACTCCTCGCCGATGATCGCGAAGATGAAGTCGTTGTCCGCTGCGGGCAGGTAGCCCCACTTCTCGCGGCTCATGCCCGGTCCGAGACCCCACAGTCCGCCCGACGCGAGCGCCCACGTGCCGTGCGTCTGCTGGTAGCACGCGTCGTTGGCGTCGCACTCGGTGCTCGCCCAGTCCAGGATGCGCTTGGTGCGCGAATCGGCCGCGAACACGAGGAACGTGACCAGGATGCCGCCCGCGACCGCGCCGAGGCCGAAGAAGCGCGCGGGAAGGCCCGCCACCCAGTACGCCGCGGCAGTGATGGCCATGAGCACCATCGCGGTTCCCATGTCCTTGCCTGACAGCACGAGCCCGATGACGACGGCGGCGGCGATGCCGCCCGGCACCGCGATCGCCTTGAGCGACGTCAGCTCGTGGCGCATCCGCGACAGCACGAGGCCCAGGTACAGCGCGAGTCCCAGCTTCGCGAACTCGGAGGGCTGCACCGAGAAGCCCGCGATGCGGATCCAGTTCTGGTTTCCGCCGAACGCCTCACCTGCGACAGCGACCACGACGAGCAGGCCGATCGACCCGTAGAACACGAGCGGTGTCATGCCCTTCCACCACTTGATCGGCATGCGCGACCCGAGGATGAGCGCTGCCAGGCCGAGCGCGAGCGCCGCGAGCTGGACGAGGAACAGCGAGAAGGGGCTCCCCTCCGTGTCCTTTCCCGACGCGAGGGACGCGATCGAGGAGCTCGACAGGACCACGGCGAGGCCGATCAGGACCAGGATGCTCGTCGCCGCGGCCAGCAGGTAGTAGGTCGCCACAGGCGAGCCGCTCGGGGGCGCGCCGCGGTCGGTGCGGCGGTTCGCCGTCGTCGTCATGGCACCACCCCCGGCGCCGCCGACGCCTAGTCCAGGGCCTGCGCCGCCGTGGCGAAGGCCGTTCCTCGATCCGCGTAGCTGCGGAACTGGTCGAACGACGCGCAGGCCGGAGACAGCAGCACCGTGTCGCCTGACTGCGCGAGCACGCGGGCCGCATGCACGGCCCTCGCCATCACATCCTCCCCCGGCTCGACGCGCGTCACGGGGATATCCGGCGCGTGTCCCGCGAGCGCGGCGGCGAGCGGTGCCGGGTCCGCGCCGATCAGCACGACTGCGCGCACACGGTCGGCGACGGCCTCGACGAGGTCGTCGAACACCTGCCCCTTGGGCTGACCTCCTGCGATCCACACGACCGAGCCGGGCGCCATCCCGCCGAACGCGGCGATCGCGGCGTGCGCGTTCGTGGCCTTCGAGTCGTCCACGTAGTCCACGCCGTCGAGCGAGCGCACGAATGCCGTCCGATGCGCGTCGAGGCTGAAGCCGCGCAGTCCCTCGCCCACCGCGTCGGGCGCGACCCCTACGGCGCGCGCGAGCGCGGCGGCCGCGAGCGCGTTGGTGACGAGGTACGGCGGCACGGCACCCGCGACGAGGTGTGCCAGGTCTTCGACGTGGCCCAGTTCGAGCGCGGCACGGCGCCGATCATCGCCGAACGCGCGATCCACGAGAATGCCCTCGACGACGCCCAGCTGGCTGAGCCCTGGGGACCCGAGCGTGATGCCGATCGCGCGGCAGCCGTCCACCACGTCAGCGTCGGCGACCATCGACTCGACGAGCGCGTCGGCGGCGGGATACACGCACGCGACCTGCGTGTGCCGGTACACGCGAGCCTTCGCCGCGCGGTAGGCCTCGAGTGAGCCGTGCCAGTCGGTGTGATCATCGTCCGCGTTGAGGCACACGGCCGCGTGCGGCGAGACGGTCTCGGTGAAGTGCAGCTGCAGGCTCGCGATCTCGACCGCCACGAGGTCATGGTTCTCACGCGCGGCGGTGATCACGGGGATGCCCATGTTGCCGCACACGGCAACATCGAGGCCGCCGGCCGCAGCGATCGCGCCGACCATCTGCGTCGTGGTGGTCTTGCCGTTGGTGCCGGTGACGAGCACCCACGGCACGCCCTCGCGGCGCACGCGCCACGCGAACTCCATCTCCGACCAGATCGGCAGCCCTGCCTCCTGACACGCCCGGATCGCCGGGGAGTGCGGCGCGAAGGCCGCCGACGCCATCACGACGTCGAAGGACGCGAGGTCCACCTCGCTCACGTCGCGATGGTCAGCCTCGCCGTTCGCGTCGACCGTCACCGCGACGGCGCCGTCCTCGCGGCATGCGCGCAGGGCCGACGTGCCCGCGACGCCGACGCCGAGGATCAGCACCCTCAGGCCGGCGATGCTCACAGGTTCGCCACCCACTCGGCGTAGAAGATGCCCACGCCGATGGCGCCGCACAGGCCTGCGATGATCCAGAAGCGGACCACGATCGTGACCTCGTTCCAGCCGAGCAGCTCGAAGTGGTGATGCAGCGGCGCCATCTTGAACAGGCGCTTGCCACCCGAGAGCTTGAACCAGCCGATCTGCAGCACCGACGAGGCGACCACGAGAACGAAGAGCCCGCCGATGACGAGGCCGAGGAACTCGGTGCGGGTCACGATGGTGAGTCCCGCGATCGCGCCGCCCAGCGCGAGCGAGCCCGTATCGCCCATGAAGATGCGTGCGGGCGAGGTGTTCCACCACAGGAAGCCGAAGCACGCGCCCGCGATCGCCGCGGCGAGCACGGCCAGATCCAGCGGGTCGCGCACCTCGTAGCAGAGCGCGTCATTGCTCGATCCGAGCTGGCAGTTCTGGTTGAGCTGCCAGATCGCGATGATCGTGTACGCGCCGAAGAAGATGAGCGAGGCGCCCGTGGCGAGTCCGTCCAGGCCGTCGGTGAGGTTGACGGCGTTCGACCACGCGGTGATGAGGAAGTTCGCCCACAGGACGAACAGCACGATGCCCACGGCGGGCCCCAGGATCGCGAGGTCCAGTCGTGTATCCCTCAGGAACGAGATCGCGGTGGAGGCGGGCGTGATGCCGTCGCCGTTGGGGAACTGCAGCACCAGCACCGCGAACGTGATGCCCACGACCGCCTGGCCCAGGATCTTCCAGCGCGCCTTCAACCCGAGCGAGCGCTCGCGCGAGATCTTGATCGCGTCGTCGAGGAAGCCCACGAAGCCCAGCCCGACGAAAAGGAACACCACGAGCATCGACGACGCGCTGGGCGTGCGGCCGATGAACAGGTTGCCGCCGATCCAGCCGATCACCGCGGCGAGGATGATGACGACGCCACCCATGGTGGGAGTACCGCGCTTGACGTGGTGCGAGGCGGGGCCGTCCTGACGGATGAACTGCCCGAACTGCCTGCGCGTGAGGTACCGGATCAGGAGCGGGGTCCCCAGCAGGGACACCAGCAGCGCGAATCCGCCCGCGGCGACTACCGCCTTCATGCACCGTCCCCCACGAGGTCGTCGGCCAGCTTCCACAGCCCCGACCCGTGGGACGCCTTGATCAGGATGGTGTCCCCGGGCGCTGCGCGTGCCTCAAGCACCTCGCGGGCCTCGCCTATCGTATCGACGTATGCGGCCTCGTCGCCCCATGAGCCCTCGCGGACGGCGGCGACGTAGGCGGGCCGGGCGCCCTCGCCGACGACGAGCAGCAGGTCGAGTCGCAGCCTCACGGCATCGAGCCCGATCTCCTCGTGCCCGGCCAGCGAGGCGTCGCCCATCTCGAGCATCTCCCCCACGACGGCGATCGACCTGCCACCTTGAGCGACGTCCTTGAGCGCGCGGAGCGCGGCCCGCATCGACTCGGGCGAGGCGTTGTAGCTGTCGTCGAGGATCCGGATGCCGTCGGCGCGCTCGGTCAGTGCCATGCGGTGCGCCGATAGCGGCCGGGCGGCGGCGAGCGCGTCCCAGGCCGACGCCGGCTCGAGCCCGCACTGCAGCGCGACGGAGTACGCGGCGAGCGCGTTCGTCACGTGGTGCTCCCCGACCAGGGAGAGCGTGCGCCTGCCGAGGCCCTCGAGCTCGAACGACGCACGGCCGCGGTCCGTCCTGAGCCCCAGCGCGCGCGTGTCGCCGCCGGTGACGCCGAAGGTGAGGACCGCGTCGGCGCGGCCCGACATGGCCGCGACCCGCGGGTCGTCGGCGTTGAGGATCGCGGTGCCACCTGGCGCGAGGCCGCCCAGCAGCGAGGCCTTCTCCTCCGCGAGCGCCTCGGGAGAGCCGTAGCCGCCCAGGTGCGCGGTGCCGACGGTCAGCACCACCGCGATGTCCAGCGGCGCGATGCGCGTCAGGTACGCGATGTCGCCGGGCGCGCTCGCGCCCATCTCGAGCACCAGGTGCCGCGTCGAGGAGTCGGCGCGCAGCACCGTCAGCGGCAGGCCGATCTCGTTGTTGTAGCTGCCGACCGGCGCGACCGCATCGGGCAGGAGCTGCGCGAGCAGGTCCTTGGTGGTGGTCTTGCCGTTCGAGCCCGTGATGCCGATGACGGTGATCTCGCCTTCGGTGCGCAACACCGCCAGGTAGGCCTGCGCGAGGGCGCCGAGAGCGACCGCGACGTCGTCCACCAGGATGTGCGGAGCGTCGACCGGCTGCGACACGAGGCACAGTGCGGCACCCGCCTCGAGCGCGTCTGGGACTAGGTCGTGGCCGTCCACACGCTCGCCGATGAACGCCGCGTACAGCGCCCCCGGAGCGATCTCGCGCGTGTCCTTCTCGACCGAGGTCACGGTGATGTCGACGGGAGCGACGAGCTCCCCGCCGACGGCGTTGGCCACCCACTGGGCGGCGAGCGGCCTCACGCCCTTCCGCCGTCCGACGCGTCGGCCGCGTCCCGCTCGGCCACAAGGGCAGCGTGCGCGGCGAGGTAGGCGTCGCGATCGTTGTAGCGATGGAACACGCCTGCGATCTCCTGAGTCGGCTCGTGGCCCTTGCCGGTGACGATGACGGTGTCTCCAGGGCGTCCGAGGCGCAGGCCGTACGCCACGGCCTCGACGCGCGGCTCAACCTCGTGGACGTCGGTCAGGTCGGGACGCACCCTCTCGATCCCCTCGCGAATGGCCGCGCGGATCGCGGCGGGCTCCTCCGAGCGGGGATTCTCGTCGGTCAGCACGATGACGTCCGCGAGACGAGCCGCGATCTCACCCATCACCGGGCGCTTGCCCTGGTCGCGGTCCCCGTCCGAGCCGAAGATGAGGATGAGCCTGCCAGGGGTGATGGGACGCACGCCCTCGAGCGCCAGCGTCAGCGCGTCGGGCGTATGCGCATAGTCGACGATCGCGAGCGGATCCACGTCGCTGCGCTCGATCACGCGCTCCATGCGGCCGGGCACCTCGTGACCGCCCGCGACTCCCGCGATCGCCTCGTCGAGCGGCACACCTGCGGCATGCGCGGCGACGATCGCGACCATGGCGTTGCTCACGTTGACCAGCCCCGGCAGCGGGCTCTCGGCGCGGTGCTCCGTGCCGTCGGGCCCCGTGAACACGAAATGCGAGCCGACGCCGTCAAGGCCGATGTCCGCCTCGGTGACCGTCCATTCCGCCTCGTGCACGGACTCGGGTCGCGTGGAGACCCGCTCGACGGGGATGGTCACGTGCTCGACGAGCCTGCGCCCCCACTCGTCGTCCACGTTGATCACGCCCCGACGCGCACGACCGGGCTCGAACAGACGCGCCTTCGCCGCGAGGTAGTTCTCCATGGTCCCGTGGAAGTCCAGGTGGTCCCACTGCAGATTCGTGAAGACGGCGACAGAGAAGTCGACGCCCGCGATGCGGTCGAGCGCCGCCGCGTGCGAGCTGACCTCGGTCACCGCAGCGGTCACGCCTTCCTCGCGCATGCGTGCGAGGAGTCCGTGCAGCACGGGCGACTCGACGGTGGTGCGCGGGCTCTCGATCGTCTCGTCGCCCAGCCGCAGCTCGACCGTGCCCATGATGCCCGTGTGCTCATGCACGCGCGCCAGCGCGGACTCGATGAAGTAGCTCGTCGTGGTCTTGCCGTTGGTGCCGGTCACGCCCACGAAGGCCAGCTCGCGCGACGGGTCGCCGTAGATCAGCGCGGCCGCCTCCCCCATCGCGGCGCGCGGCGCGCCGGTGACGAGCACGGGCACCGCAACCCCGGCGTCGGCCATCTGCGACGCGCCTTCCGCGTCGGTGAGGACCGCGACCGCACCCGCCGCCACCGCGTCGGCCGCGAACGTCGCGCCGTGCACCGTGAACCCTGGGAAGGCGCCAAACAGGTCGCCAGGACGCACCCCGCGCGAGTCCACCGTCGCTCCCGTGACCTCGAGCGCCGCCGCGGCGGCGTCCTCGATCTCCACGCCGATGCGCTCGGCCACGCGGCCCAGCGCTGCCGGCCGCGCATGCGCGGGCCGGAGCTCCATCTCCTGCAACGTCACTCCCAGCTGGTCGGGTACGGGTTCGCCTCGCCGGTCGATGGCGGGACACCCAGCGACTGCAGGGTGAATGTTGCCACGTCGCGGAACACCGGCGCCGCCACCGTGCCGCCCCAGATGGACGTGCTGGGGTTGAGCATGATGACCGATACGACGATACGCGGGTCGTCGGCAGGAGCCACGCCCACGAAGGACGCGACCACGCCGTTCTGGGTGCCGTCGTGCGCGAACGACTGCGCGGTTCCCGTCTTGCCTGCGACGCGGTAGCCCTCGATCCGGGCGAGCGTTCCCGTGCCGTCCTCGGTCACGTCCTCAAGCATGCGCATGAGCGAGTCCGCCGTGTCCTCAGAGATGACGCGCACGGGCTCCGCGGTCTCGCGCGGCGTGTAGGTGCCGTCGGGGCTCTCGTAACCGGCCACGACCGTGGGCTGCACCCGCACGCCACCGTTGGCGACAGTCTGGTAGACCTGCGCGGTCTGGAGCGCCGTCACGGAGACCGCCTGGCCGAACAGCACGGCGTACTTGGAGCGGCCGTCCCAGTCCTCCCACCACCGCAGGATGCCTGACGACTCGGAGGGCAGGCCGACGTCGGTGCTGGTCCCGAGCCCGAACCTCTGGAGGTACTCGTAGCGCGTCTCCTGAGGGATCTCCTGGCCGACCATCACGGTGCCGGTGTTGGACGACGCGACGAGGATCCCCGCCAGCGTCATCTTCTGGTCCGCGTGCTCGTGCGAGTCCTTGAAGGTCTGGTTGTTCTCCGTCGTGTACTCGTAGGGCACCGTGTACCGCGAGGTGGGCACGGCGATGCCCTCCTCGAGCGCGGCCGCCATGGTGATGATCTTGGCGGTCGAGCCGGGCTCGAACACGTTGGAGACCGCCTTGGAGCCGCGGTCGGCCGCAGGGGTCGCGCCGGGGTCGGACGAGTCGACGGAGTTCGAGTCGGCGAGCGCGTAGATCTCGCCCGTCTTCGCGTCCTCGACGATCACGATGCCGCTCGCCGATCCGGTGTTCGCCACCGCGGTGTCGAGCAGCTGCTGCGTCATGTATTGGATGTCGCGGTCGATCGTGAGCACGACGGTGTCGCCGTCCTTCGCGGCCTGCTCGTCGAGGATGCCCGTGGGGATGACGGTGCCGCCCGCGCTGTTGATGCCGCGCTCGTAGGTGATCGAGCCGTCCTCGCCCTCGAGCGTGTCCTCGAGCGCGAGCTCGATGCCCGCGAGGCCGAACACGCCGGGCTCGTCGGCGCGCCCGCCCATGAAGCCGATCACGTTGCCCGCGACCGCGCCGTTGGGGTAGATCCGCTGGGACACCGGCTCCCGGTCGATGCCCGAGATCCCCTCATCGTCGATGAGGGCCCACACCTCTGGAGTCACGTACTTCGCGATGTACTGGAAGGTCTTGTCCCCCACCAGGTCTGCGGCGAGCTCCGACTCGCTCATGCCGAGCAGCGGGGCCAGGATGCGCGCCGCATCGATCGGGCCCTCGGCCACCAGTGTGCCCTCGTCGTAGCGCTTCCACTCGGCGAGCGTCTGCTGGTTGACGAACACGTGATAGCGCTGCACCGACTGCGCGAGCACCACTCCGTTGCGGTCCACGATGTCCGCGCGCTCGGAGTCGACGGTCGCGGTCGTGAGACGCGTGTCGAGCGCCAGTTCGGACAGCTCCGCCGCGTTGACGGCCTGAACCGACACGAGGCGCACCACGAACACGACCACCACGGCGAGCAGCGCGAGGGAGACCAGCCGCTGCCGGCGCAGCGGACTCGCGACGACCGGCGCGAGAGAACGAGCCATCAGCCGAGCCTCGACTCGAGGACCCGGGAATCCCTCAGCGACACGACGCCGAGCGTATCCGCGGGCACCATGCCCAGCTCGGAGGCGCGCGCAGTCAGCGCACTGGGCGCGGCGTTCGCCTCGAGCTGCGTCACGAGCGTCGAGCGCTCCTTCGCGAGCTGATCGATCTCGATCTTCAGGTCGCGCCGCTCGTAGGCACCCTCGGTCATCGCGATGTTGATCATCAGCACCGTGCCGAGCGCGGCGACGATGATCGCGAGGCACAGCGCGACGAACGGCACGAGCGAGCGCGCCTGCTCGGGCGCGGACACGGCGCGCAGGTGCTCGCCGCGGCGGGGCGCCTGCTCGCGGCGCGGCGCCTCCTGCGCACGCCCGACGCCGTGGCGGGCCGGCGCGGCAGCCGTCGCCGCACGCGCGGTGGCGGCACGGCCCGTGGCGGTCCGCGTGCCGGGAGCGGCGGGGCGTGCAGGGGTGGCGGGCTGACGGCGGAGCGGTGCGGCGCTCATGCGGCTCTCCTTGCGCGAGACGCGGGGGTGGGGCGCACGCGCTCGGCGGCGCGCAGGCGTACGGGCTTGGACCTGGGGTTGGCGAGAGCCTCGTCCTCCGAGGCCTTCTCCGCCCCGCGGGTGAGCAGGCGCAGGTAGGGCTGCGCGTCGTCGGGGATCACGGGCAGGCCAGGAGGCGCGTCGACCTCGGCGCCCTCGGCGAACGCGTGCTTGACGAGACGGTCCTCGAGCGAGTGGTAGCTCATGACGACGATGCGTCCGCCCACCGCGGTCGCGTCGATCGCCGCGGGGATCGCGCGCTCGAGCACCTCGAGCTCACGGTTGACGGCGATGCGCAGCGCCTGGAATGTCCTCTTGGCCGGGTGACCGCCGGGCGCGTGACGCGCGGCTGCGGGCATGGCCTCGAGCACCAGCTCGGCGAGCTCGGTGGAGCGGCTGAGCGGCTCACTATCGCGCCGGCGCACGATCGCGCGGGCGATGCGCGGCGCGAACCGCTCCTCGCCGTACACGCGCAGGATGCGCGCGAGCTCGCGCTCGTCGGCGTCACGCAGCAGGTCGGCGGCCGTGACGGGCTCGGACCGGTCCATGCGCATGTCGAGCGGGGCGTCCTGCGCGTACGAGAAGCCGCGCTCCGCCTCGTCGATCTGAAGCGAGCTGACGCCCAGGTCCAGGAGGATGCCGTCGGCAGCCTCCGCGTCGACCTCGGCGAGCGCGCCCGCGATGTCGTCGTAGGTGGCGTGGTGCGCGACGAACCTGTCCCCGAAGCGCGCGAGGCGCTCCGAGGCGAGAGCGATCGCCTGCGCATCCCGATCGATGCCGACCACGCGCGCCTCAGGGCAACGCTCGAGGAGGGCCTCGGTGTGCCCTCCCATGCCGAGCGTGCCGTCGATTGCGACCGCGCCAGGGCGGGTGAGGGCGGGCGCGAGGAGGTCCACGCAGCGGTCCAGCATCACCGGCCGGTGGCGGCTCGCTGTGTCCTTCTCCATTGTCCCTCCCTTCTTCTTTCGGCTCTCGCCCTGTCTCGTGCCGTGCCCCCTGGTCTCCCTCCGGGCCCTCTGGCGGGGGGAAGTCCGTCAGAGCTGCGCGGGAGGAGGCCACGGGGCGCGGCTGGCCTGCTACATGTCGTCGAACACCTCGGCCGCCGTCTGCGCGTACGCCTCCTCGCCCGCCTCCAGGTAGGCCTCCCAGGCCTCGACGTCCCAGATCTCGACGCGCGAGCCCATGCCGACGACCGCGACCTCGCGGTCGATGCCCGCGTACTTGCGCAGGGGCTGCGACAGCAGCACGCGGCCCTGCTTGTCAGGGATGTCGTCCTGCGCGTACGCGAGGAAGCTGCGCAGATAGTCGCGCGCGCCCTTGTTCTCGAGCGGCGCCTTGCGCAGACGGTTGTGCACCTCGGTGAACTCGTCGATGGGGAACACGAAGATGCAGCGGTCCAGGCCGCGCGTGGCGACGAGGCCGGACGCGAGACGCCCGCGGAACTTCGCCGGGAGGATCAGCCGCCCCTTGTCGTCGAGGCGCGGCATGAACGTGCCCAGGAGCACCCCCGTGGGGCCCAGGCCATGCGCCGCAGCCTCAGTCACGTCCGTCACCTCCCCCGTGCCACGAATCGAGCGTTGGCCCCACTTTACTCCACTTCCCTCCACGAAGAGGGAGATTCTGGCGAAATTCGTCCCGAATCAAGCCATCAATCCTGGTAAGACGCGTGAAATGAAGTGGAGGGACCTGCGATGCACCACAGCATCGTCTAGGCTCGGACGCGGAAGTCATGAGGAGGAGTCCATGGGTCACGCCATCCCCACGGGGGCAGAGCTCGACGAAGTCGCCGAGACGACATCCCAGGTGCGCGAGTCCGTCGGCACTGCACTGTCTGGCCTCGGCGCCGCAGTCGACGCCGCTCTCGCGACCGTGCTGGCGCGGGGACACCTGCTCATGGAGGACGTGCCCGGAGTCGGCAAGACCACCCTCGCGCGTGCGCTGGCAGCCTCCATCGACTCGACCGTGGGCCGGATCCAGTTCACGCCAGACCTGCTGCCCTCGGACGTCACCGGGGTCAGCGTCTACCGCACGGACGAGCACCGCTTCGACTTCCGGCCGGGCCCGATCTTCGCCCAGGTGGTCATCGCCGACGAGATCAACCGCGCCTCCCCCAAGACGCAGGCCGCGCTGCTCGAGTCGATGCAGGAGCGCCGCGTCACCGTCGACGGCACCACGCACCGCCTGCCGGAGCCGTTCATCGTCGTCGCGACCCAGAACCCCGTGGAGATGGAAGGCACCTACCCTCTCCCCGAGGCGCAGCGCGATCGCTTCATGACGCAGCTGTCAGTCGGGTATCCGGCCCCTCACGACGAGATCGCGATGCTCGACACGCACGACGGCGCCGACCCGCTCGAGGACGTGCGCCCCGTCACCGACACTGCGACACTCCTGCGCCACGTGAATGTGGCCCGCCGCGTCTACGCGGCGCCTGCGATCAAGCAGTACATCGTCGACCTCGCGAACGCCACGCGCACCGACCCGGGGCTGCGCCTGGGCGCCTCGCCGCGCGCCTCGCTGCAGCTGCTCGAGGCGACCAAGGCACGTGCCGCCATGGCCGGACGCAACCACGTGCTGCCCGACGACGTGAAGGCGCTCGCACTTCCCGTCCTCGCGCACCGGCTCGTGTCCTCGGCAGAGGCGCGGCTCGCGGGCCAGGACTCCTCGCGGATCCTGAACGCGATCGTCGCCCGCACCGCAGTGCCGACCGAGGCCAGGAACGCGGCCCCCAGCCGCGCGGAGGGCCGCCGCTGAGCATGACCCGCACCCACGCGGCCCCCACCGCGCCGCAGGCTTCGCGCCCAGGCAGGACCGAGACCGTGCTCACCGCGCGCGGCATCGGCATGATCGCCGGCGGGCTCGTCATCACGGCGCTCGGCATCGGGATGGCGTCGCTCACGGTCGTAGTCGTCGGGCTCGTGCTGGTCGTCGGCGTCGCCGCAGGCGCCCTGTGGCTGCAGGCGAGCATCGCAGTGATGCGTCGCCGCTACCGCTCCGCCTCGCGCACGATCTCGCCCCACCCGCTCACAGCAGGTGCCGACGGCCGGGTCGAGGTGGTCGTGATGTCGCGACGCTCGCAGCGCCACGTACCCCGTCTCGATGTGCGCGAGCAGGCGGCCTCCGAGCTCACCGGCGACGGCTCGACGAGCGCGACCGTGCTGCGCGAGCCCGGCAGGGTCACCCTGACCTACTCGCTCTCCCCCGTCGCGCGCGGCACGTGGCCGCTCGGGCCCGCCGTCGCCAGGGTCGCGGATCCGCTCGGCACGCTGTGGGCCGACACCCCGATCGGCGCCGAGCAGGACGCAGTCGTATGGCCACGCATCGTGGATCTGTCGCGCGACCGCGGCGCGGCTCTCGCGGGCTCCGACCGATCGCTGCGCGGCGCCACCAGCCCCGCGACCGATGACGCGGCGCTCCGCGAGTACCGCCACGGCGACGACCCCCGCCGCGTGCATTGGAAGTCGTCCGCGCGACGCGGCGAGCTCGTGGTGCGCGCAGACGAGCACGCGTCGCGCCCCTCCGTCACTGTCATCCTGGACGCCGCCGGCGAGCCCGATGCCGCCGAGGACGCGATCGGGATCGCCGGATCCGTGGCCCTCGCGTCGCTCGCCTCCGGGCACGCCGTTCGCCTGCTCGGCGCAGGCCTGGACGAGTCACGCGAGTACGGCGCGCGGGCGCCGGAGTCGCGCAGCGCGCTGCTCACGGCGCTCGCGCTGGTCACGGCGAGCACGCCTGACGGACCTGCGCGCCTCGCCGACGCCGCCCGCACCGCCGCTCACGAGGTCTCGCGCGGCGGCATCGCGATCGCCGTCGTGAACCCGCGCACCCTGGACGATTCCGACGCGTCCGACGCGATGGCCGGCCTGGGCGGAGCGGGCACCACGACCGCCCTGCTCGTGGGCGAGGACGCCGCGCTCGTCTCGCGTCTCGCACGGGCCGGATGGCGCGTCGGCGTCACGCCCACGCTCGCCGACCTCCCCGCAGCCTGGTCGGCCGCGCTGAGAGGAATCGCGTCGTGAGCGAGCGTCGCAGGCCCTCCTGGCAGGCCACGCCCGCGGTCGCGCTCGCGAGCGCCGGACCGCTCGCCGCGTACTCGACTCCGATCGACATGACGGACGTGTGGCTGGGCGCCGCGCTCGCGCTCGCCGCCGTCGCGGCCGCGGTCACCGTCGCGCGCGCCATGACCCGGTCTCGCGTGATCCCGACGCTCGTCGGACTCGTCGTGGCCGTACTGCTCGTCGTCTCGACCTATGCGCAGACGAGCGGTCTCGGGAGCGTCCTGCCCACGCCCGCCGCGTTGCGCTCCGTGTGGCGCGTGCTCGACAACGGCATCCAGGATGTGCTGTTCGCCCCGGTGCCCCTCGACGCGACCGACGGCGTGCGCGCCGTGGTCACCGTGCTGGTACTGATCGTGTTCCTCGTCGCGGAGCATCTCGCCGTGGCGTGGCGCGCTGCAGGCATGGCGGGCGCGCCCTTGCTGCTCCCGTGGCTCCCTGCGGCGCTCATCCCGTTCGACGCGCCCGTCGCCGCGTTGCTCGGCGTGCTGGCGATCTGGCTGGCGATCATGGCGCTGACCTCGGATCATGCCGACGTGTCGCGAGTCCCGCCCGCCACCGCATGGTTGCCGGCCGCGGCGGCGATCGTCGGCCTGGCCGCCCTCGTCGCGCCGCTCGCCCCGCACATGCCGGGATGGGGCGCCCTGCCCCGCGCCCAAGGGCCGTCGGACGGCAGCGCGACGAGGCTCAACCTCAACTTGGACCTGCGTGACGCGCTGACCTCGCAGTCGTCCTCGCGCGTGCTCACTTACACGACCACCGGCGAGCACGTCGACGTGCTGCGGCTCTACACCGCCACCGAGTTCACCGGCGCCGAGTGGAACCGCGACCGCGGCGATGTCGCCGGCGGACCGGCGGACCTCGGCGTGCTGTGGCCCTCGGTCGCCGAAGGGTGGGACACCGCGACGCTCGACTCGGTCGAGATCTCGATCGACACCCTCGCGGAGACCGCGCTTCCGATCACGACCGTGCCACGCACGGTCGACGTCGACGACACGTGGCGCTACGACGGCACGTACGACGAGGTGCGCAGCGCGAACTCGAGCACCGCAGGGCTGTCCTACTCGCTCGTCTACGCCGCCGACTGGATCTCCGCCGAGCGCCTCGCCGCCGCGTCGGGCGAGGACCCGGGCGACGAGTACCTCCGGGTGCCCGACGCGCTCGATTCCGACCGCGTCGGAGCCCTCGCACGCCAGATCGCTGCGGACGCGTCTGCGACGTCGCGGTATGAGATCGCCGTGGCGCTGCAGCAGTACCTGCGCGACCCGACCGAGTTCGTGTACGACACCTCCGCGGTCCTCACCGGAGGCGACGCAGTCAGCGCCTTCCTCGACAGCCGGCGCGGCTACTGCCAGCAGTTCGCGACCACCATGGTCATGATGGCGCGCCTCATGGACATCCCGGCGCGCATCGGCGTCGGCTTCCTGGGCGGCTCGCGCGACCCCGACGGCCTGTACACCGTGGTTGGCGGCAACGCCCACGCGTGGCCCGAGCTGTACTTCCCCGGCACCGGCTGGGTGCGCTTCGAACCGACGCCCGCCGTGCAGACCGGCGCGCCGCCGGAGTACTCCGCCGGCAGCGGCGACGACGGCTCCGAGCCGTCCCCCACCGCGACGGCCGAGCCATCCTCCGAGCCCAGTGCGAGCGCGACCCCCTCCGCGACCGTGAGCGCACCGGCGACGCCCACCCCCACCGCGACCACGCCGACGGGTGAGGCAGGGGGCGCATCGGGAGGCTCGCCGTTCGTCTGGGTCCTCCTGCTCGGCGGGCTCGCCGGCGCTGCCGCGCTCGTCGTGTGGCTCACCGTGCGGCGCGACCGACGCGCTGGGACTGCCCACGTCACGCCGGTCGAGGGCGCCTGGTCACGCCTGCGAGCGGGACTGCCAGAGCCGTGGCGATGGCCCGACGCGATGACGCCGTACGAAGCGGCGACGCACGTGCGCATGAGCGCTGCGGAGGCGGGGTCGCCCCTCACTGACGGAGCGGATGCGAGCCTCATGGCGCTCGTCACGGCGATCGTCGAGGAGCGCTACCTGCCCGAGGGGTTCCGTGGAGACGTCACAGCGCTCGAGGGCGATGTGGATGCGGTGCTCAGCGACGTGCGCCAGCGCCCGCAGCGTTGAGTCGCGCGCTCAGCGAAGCGCAGTGGAGTGAAGTGACGTGAAAGGGTCCGCGCGACGCGGAAGGGTCAGAGATCGCCCTGCTCGCGGCGGCGCTCGTAGCGCTCCTCGAGCCTCTGCATGAAGGACCGCTCGTCCTTGCGGCGCGCGGACTTGCCTCCGCGCGGGCCGTCGCCCTTCGAGGAGCCCTTCGCGGCTCCCTGGGTGGGCGCGGGAGCGAGGAGCGCCCACAGCGCCACGCCGATCATGACGGCGAAGCCGAGCACACCGAGCCACAGCATCTGCGAGACGGCGCCGATGACCACCACGCCCAGACCAACCAGCACGCCCAGGGCGCCGACGGCGATGCGCGCCCGCGGACGCGGACCGCGCTTCATCGCACGGCCGAGCTGAGGGTCGCTGCCGAGATCGCGCTCGAGCTGCTCGAGAACGCGCTGCTCGTACTCCGACAGCGGCATGTCGCCACCTCCTTCGACCTCGACCGGTTGGTCGTAGTGTCAGTCTAGTTCCTCGCCTGGTTCTGTACCAGCCCTTTACCCTGGGGCCATGGCACGTGCGCAGCGACCCCGAGGAGGCGTCGCTCCCCACGTCCCCCGCGGTGTTCCTTTCACCATCTCGACCGGGTCGGCCGAGCTCCGTGACGAGTCTGATGGAACAACGACTCTGTGGGTCAACAATGTTCCCAGCTCTCCCCTGCGCGAGGATCCCGCGACACTCGACTTCGAGTACATGAGGCATGCGGCCGCCGCGATCGCGGCCTGGCGTCCGCCCGCGCGCATGCTCGCGCTGCACGTTGGCGCCGCTGCCTGCGCGCTGCCGCGCCACCTGGCGCACGTGTACCCCGACTCCGGGCACATCGCCGTCGACGTCGACACGACGCTGCCCGAACTCGTGCGGACGTGGTGGGACCTGCCGCGGGCTCCGCGCCTGCGCATCCGCGCCCAGGATGGCCTGGAGGCCCTGGCGGGGCGCACTGATGACAGCCTGGACCTGGTAGTGCGGGACGCGTTCGCGGGAGCCTGGACGCCAGAGCATCTCGCCGGCGACGCATGGTGGAGCGAAGCCCGCCGGACCCTGCGGCCTCGCGGGCTCGTCGTCGCGAATGTGGGGGCACGTCCAGGGTCGCCGTCCGCAGCCTCGCGCGAAGACGTCGCCTCCGCGAGGCGCGCGTTCGGGGACGTGATCGCGATCGCCGAGCACGCCGTGCTCAAGGGCCGCCGGCGCGGGAACGTGATCCTCGTCGCGGGGCCGGTCGACGCCCCGTCGCTGCGTCGCTACGCGGCGTCGGCACCGTTGCCGACGGGCGTCCAGGAGGACTGGAACGGCTGAGGGGCGGGGCCTCACGGCCCCGCCCCTCAGCGAAGTTCCAGCGTTGCGTCCCTAGGGACGCACGTCATCCGATCAGAGCGGACGAACGTTCGACGCCTGCGGGCCCTTGGGGCCCTGCGTCACCTCGAACTCGACGCGCTGCTGCTCGTCGAGCGAGCGGTAGCCATCGGTCTCGATCGCGGAGTAGTGGACGAAGACGTCGGCACCGCCGCCGTCCTGGGCGATGAACCCAAAGCCCTTCTCTGCGTTGAACCACTTCACGGAACCCTGCGCCATGCGGGTGTCTCCCTTTGTTTGTCGTGCCCTGGGAGGGAAGCGCGACACCGTGCCGCGCTTGTCGCCGCAATGACTTCTCCCACTCATCGGAGCGGGTTCCTGCACACTACGTTCTTGCAACCAGGATCAAGTGTGTCATGCATGCGCCCCGAAAAGCGACGTGCGACCGCGATTCCCTCGGCGTGTCGCGCGCGACACGCCGAGAATGGCTGCTCAGTCGCGGCGCTGCTGGCGCAGGTACTTCTCGAACTCCTCGCCCAGTTCGTCCGCCGACGGAAGCATCCCGTCACGCAGCATCTGGTCGTCGCGCGACTCCTGGTACTCGTCATACTGCTCCTCGAGCGCCTTCACGACGGCGACGACCTCCTCCGACTCACCGAGCTGTCGCTCGATCTCGTCGTCGGCCTCCGCCGCCACGGCGTCCAGACCATGCGGCTGCAGCGCGAGCCCCGAGAGGTCCTCGAGGGACAACAGGGCGCGCTGGGCGGCCTGCGGGTAAGACGACTGGCCGAGGTAGTGCGGGACGTGCACCGCGACGTTCACCACGTCCCGGTCCCACTGGCCGAACCTGTACTCGAGCAGGTTCTGCGCGCTCGCAGGCACCGTGATGGTGCCGAAGGGGCTCGGCTGGTCGGGCAGCAGCTCCTGCCGCGTGCCGTGCACGGTCACTCCGAGCGGCCGCGTGTGAGGCGCGGCCATGGGGATCCCGTGGGTGCCCAGCGTGAGCCCCACCCGCAGCCGGTCGGCGATGTCGCGCACGGCACGGATGTAGCCCTCCCACTGGATGTCCGGCTCGAAGCCGTGCAGCAGCAGGTAGGGCGAGCCCTCCGCGTCGTGCACCATGTCGAGCACCAGATGCGGCTCGTCATACGACGTCCACTCGTTGACGGAGAACGTCATCTCGGGGCGCCGAGAGCGGTAGTCGAGCAGCTGGTCGATGTCGAACGTCGCCAGCCGCACGGGCTCGCCGATCTCCAGCAGATGCTCGGCGACCAGCAGCCCGGTCTTGCCCGCGTCGATGAAGCCGCGCAGCGAATGCACCATCACAGCACTGTCGGAGGGCGCCTCGCGCGCCCACCGCTCGACCCCGTCCGGGTCCCAGGTCACCATCGGTCGTTCCATGATCCCTCCATCATTCCACGCAGCTCCGACGCGACCGGCTGCGTTCGCGACCGGCGAGATGCCCCCGCCGTCCGACATCGCGCACATGGTCGTGCGCGGGCGTCGCGCCTGCGATAATGGATGACTGCCTTCGCCGGACAACGCACAGCACCCGAGGTGTATGCCATGCAGGATGACGCCACCGCCACCACGCACGGACTCGAGATCGAGCAGCGCGTGGTCGACACGCTGTATGGGCGCCTCGACGCGCTCCGCGCCGAAGCGGAGGCGCGCCTGGGCGAGGTCAGGCGCGAGGGCCCCTCGGGCTCGCCACAGAACCGCTCCGAGCGCGACGCGTTCGCCACGCTCTACGAGGACCGCATCGCGCAGCTCGACGCCGTCGAGGATCGGCTGTGCTTCGGACGCCTGGACATGACCGCGGGCGACACGCTCTATGTGGGCCGCATCGGACTGTCGGACGAAGAGCATGTGCCGCTCCTGACCGACTGGCGCGCGCCAGCGGCGCGGGCTTTCTACTCCGCGACCGCCGCGAACCCCGGCGGCGTCATGAACCGCCGCCACCTCACCACGCGCGGGCGCACCGTCACGGCAGTCGAGGACGACGTGCTGGACGTCGAGGCCCTGCGCGCCTCCGGCCGCGAGGGCACCCTCGCGGGCGAAGGAGCGCTGCTCGCCGCGCTCGACGCCCGACGCACGGGCCGCATGGGCGACATCGTCGCCACGATCCAGGCCGAGCAGGACGCCGTCATCCGCGCACCCATCGAGGGCGCGCTCGTGGTCCAGGGCGGCCCCGGCACCGGCAAGACCGCCGTGGCCCTGCACCGTGCCGCCTACCTGCTGTACCACCACCGCGAACAGCTCGAGCGACGCGGCGTGCTCCTCATCGGACCGTCGCGCCAGTTCCTGCGGTACATCGACCACGTGCTCCCGTCGCTCGGTGAGACGGGGGCCGTCTCGACTACCCTCGCCGGGCTCGTCAAGGGAGTCGCGATCACCGCCGTCGAGTCCGACGAGGTCGCCTCGATCAAGGGCCGCACCGACATGGCCACCGTCATCAAGAAAGCCGTGCGCGAGCGGCAGCGAGTGCCGCGAGGCGACCAGAAGGTGCGGATCGACGGGCGCACCGTCGTCATCCGTCGATCAGACATCCGCGATGCGCAGGCTCGCGCCCGACGCGACGGCCGGCCTCACAACGAGGCGCGCGCGACGTTCGCGAAGGACATGATCTCGCGGCTCACCACGCAGCTCGTCGAGCAGCTCGAGCAGACCCTCGACGCCGAGGACAGGGTCGAGGTCGAGCGCGAGATCCGCGACAACAAGAACATCCGCATCGCGATCAACCTGTGCTGGCTGCCCCTCACTCCCGCGCAGCTGCTGCGGGATCTCTTCTCCAAGGCTCACCTGCTCGACAACGCCGCGCCCGGCCTGTCCGAGGCCGAGCGCGCACTGCTGCTCAGGCCCGCATCGGCGCCGTTCACGGACGCCGACGTGCCGCTGCTCGACGAAGCTGCGGAGCTGCTCGGCGACATGCCGGGCGGCGGGCCGCGCGCCGATCAGTCGGACCTCACCGCGGAGGAGCTGCAGTACGCGAAGGACGTGATCGAGAGCTTCGGCGCCCACACCATGATCAAGGTGGACGCCGAGACGCTCGCGTCACGCATGCGCGGCACCGAGTCGAGGCTCAGCGTCGCGGAGCGCGCCGCCGCTGACCGCTCGTGGACGTACGGACACGTGGTCGTGGACGAGGCGCAGGAGCTGAGCCCCATGGCCTGGCGCATGCTCGTGCGCCGCTGCCCCACCCGCTCGTTCACGATCGTCGGCGATGTCGCACAGACTGCGTCCGCCGCTGGCGCACGCTGGTGGCCCGAGGCGATGGACCCTGTCTTCGGGGCGCATTGGAACCTGCGCGAGCTCACCGTCTCGTATCGCATCCCCTCCGCAGTGGCAGAGGCCGCGCAGTCCTTCGCACGCGCCGCAGGCCTGCCCGTGAGCGACATGAGCGCGGCGCGCGACGTGGACGACGCGGTCGCCTACCACCGAGCCGACGACGCGGTGAGCCGCGCGACGGCGCAGGCGCTCGAGCGCCAGGCCTGGCTCGACCAGGGCGACGGCGGACTCGTCGCGGTGATCGCGCCCGAGAGCCTCGCACCCCAGGTGCGCGAGCGGCTCGGCGACGGCTCCCCCATCGAGGTCATCGGCGCGGTCGCCGCCAAGGGCCTCGAGTTCGACGTCGCCGTGGTCCTCGAGCCAACCCTCATCGCCACCCGCCCAGGCGACCTGTACGTGTCGCTCACGCGACCCACGCGCCACCTCGACGTCGTGCACACAGGAGCGCTGCCCGTCGGACTCGGCTGACAGCAGCAGAGAGCGCCTGCACGAGTCCTCTCCACGCTCCCCGGCGCACCGAGTTGGGAAATCTCCTGATTGTGCGAGACGATAACGCCCGTGCGAGCACTACTACTTGAGTCCCTCCACCCCCGCGCCCACGAGATCCTCCACGGCGCAGGCATCGAGGTCGAAGCCCACGACGGCGCCATGGACGAGGACGAGCTGATCGAGGCCCTGAAGGGCGTCGAACTGCTCGGCATCCGCTCCAAGACGCATCTGACCGAGCGCGTCATCGAGGCCTCGCCCTCGCTGCTCGCGGTCGGCGCCTACTCGATCGGCACCAACCAGATCGACCTGTCGGCCGCAGCGCGCCACGGCATCGCCGCGTTCAACGCGCCGTACTCGAACACGCGCTCCGTAGTCGAGATGGCTGTGGCCGAGATGGTCTCGCTGACGCGTCGCCTCGCCGAGCACAACCGCGCGATGCACGACGGCGTCTGGTCCAAGAGCGCCATCGGCGCGCACGAGATCCGCGGGCGCACGCTTGGCATCGTCGGCTACGGCAACATCGGATCGCAGCTGTCAGTCATCGCCGAGGCGCTGGGCATGAACGTCATCTTCTTCGACATGGCCGAGAAGCTTGCGCTCGGCAACGCCACTCCCATGCCGTCGCTCCACGCCCTGCTCGCCGAGGCCGATATCGTCACGCTGCACGTGGACGGACGCCAGGGGAACTCGGGGTTCTTCGGCCGCGAGCAGTTCGAGGCCATGAAGCCAGGCGCGATGTTCCTCAACCTCTCGCGCGGCTTCATCGTGGACGTCGAGGCGCTCAAGGACGGACTCGAGTCCGGCCACATCGGCGGCGCGGCGATCGACGTGTTCCCGGTCGAGCCCAAGAAGAAGGGCGACCCGTTCGTCTCCGAGCTGCAGCACGTGCCGAACGTGATCCTCACGCCACACATCGGCGGCTCGACCGAAGAGGCGCAGCGCGACATCGGCCAGTTCGTGTCCTCGCGCCTGCGGGACTACGTCGCGCACGGCTCCACTTCGCTGTCGGTCAACCTGCCGAACCTGTCGCTCGATCAGGTGCAGGGCTCGCACCGCGTCGCTCACCTGCACGAGAACGTGCCCGGTGTGCTCGCGGCGGTCAACCAGGTGTTCGCGGAGCACGGCGTCAACATCGATGCGCAGCTGCTCGCCACGCGCGGCGAGCTCGGATACGTGGTGACGGACGTCGCCTCTGGGCTGAGCCGCGAGGCCGTCGAGGTCCTGCGGAACATGACTGGAACGGTCCAGGTGCGAGTGCTGTCCTAGCAGTGAGCACTCGGCCCACCTGGGCCACGCGGTGACACGAGCCGCTCAGGGTCTCAGCCCTGGGCGGCTCGTCTCATGTCAGCCGTCCGCGCGGGCGGCGTCCTCTTCGCGGAGCCGATCGATCGCCGCCTGGAAGTCGTCGAGGCTGTTGAAGTCCTGGTACACGCTCGCGAACCTCAGGTAGGCGATCTCATCGAGCTCCCGCAGAGGGGGCAGAATGGCGCGCCCGACCTGGAGTGCGTCCACCTCAGCCTGGCCTCCTTCGCGGAGCGTGTCCTCGACCCGGTAGGCGAGTTTCGCGAGGTCGTCGTCACTCACTGGCCTGCCCTGGCATGCCTTGCGTACGCCCGTCACCACCTTGTCGCGGCTGAATGGCTCGGCAACGCCGGACCGCTTGACGACCATCAGCGTGGCGGTCTCCACGGTAGAGAAGCGCTTCCCGCAATGGGGGCACTCGCGCCTGCGGCGAATCGACGTGCCGTCATCGGCGACACGCGAGTCGACCACGCGGGAGTCGGAGTGCCTGCAGAAGGGGCAGTACATGCCCCTACTCTCCCACGAATCACACGCGTCACGCACGCCACACCTGGTGCGACGCGCATCCACGTGCCACCCGACCGGCGGCGCGCCCGCGCGCGACCCGCCCTCCGCCGAGACTCAGCCCCGGACCGGCACCAGGATCTGCTCCCCCGCGATCAGGCCGGAGCCCTCCATGCGGTTCAGCTGGATGATGTCAGCAACCGTCACCGACACATCGCCACCGGCGGGCGTGAGCGAGGAGGCAATGTCCCACAGCGTGTCACCTGACGACACGGTGTAGGTCGACACCGAGGACTGCACGGGCTCATCCGTGCCGGCGAAGGCCTGCGGCGCGACGAGCAGCCCGACGGCGAGCAGCACGACCACCACGAGCGCGCGGCGCAGGCGCGCCACCGGGGTACGGGGTGCAGTCACGGTCACGGTTCCGATGGTCATCTCTCGCTCCTTCGAACGTATGTTCTATCGAACGTATGTTCTAGTTGTAGCACGCCGGACGCTCCGGCACAAGACACGCTCGAACATGTGTTTGATTTCGTGGTCCTGCTGCTCTACGGTCGAGACAAGACCACCACCGGGGTCTGACATCGCGAGGAGGAGCGGCCATGGCGCAGGAGCCGAACGAGCAGGGAGCGACCGTCCACGAGTTCCCGGACGTCGAGGCGAACGGCGCGCTCACGGAGCGCCAGCGCCGCATCCTCGAGCACATCCGTGACTCGGTCGCGAGCCGCGGCTACCCGCCGTCGATGCGCGAGATCGGCGAGGCGGTAGGCCTCACGTCGACGTCGTCCGTCAAGCACCAGCTCAGCGCTCTCGAGTCCAAGGGCATGCTCCGGCGCGACCCTCACCGTCCCCGCGCCATCGAGGTGGTCCTTCCCGAGGAGGTCGAGTCCACCCCCCAGACGACGGCGGCCGTGTACGCCGTGGCGGACGAAGGCGCCGGCGCGAGCGTCTCGGTTCCCCTCGTGGGCCGCATCGCGGCAGGTGGCCCGATCCTGGCGGATCAGGCGGTGGAGGACGTCTTCGCGCTCCCGCGTCAGCTGACCGGCGAGGGTGAGCTGTTCATGCTCAAGGTCTCCGGCGACTCGATGGTGGACGCCGCGATCTGCGACGGCGACTGGGTCGTCGTGCGCCGGCAGGCCTCGTGCGACAACGGGGACATCGTCGCGGCACTCCTCGACGACGAGGCGACGGTGAAGACCTTCCGACGCAAGGACGGCCAGGTGTGGCTCGTGCCGCACAACCCCGCGTACACGCCCATCGACGGCACGCACGCGCAGATCATGGGCAAGGTCGTCTCTGTGATGCGAAGGCTCTGACGAGCCGGGCGATCAGCGCCCGTCAGCGGCGGCGGTGGCATCCAGGCGGCGCAGCGCCGCCAGTACCGCGTCCCGGTCCTTCGTGGGCCATAGCGGAGGCATGGAGCGCGCGAGGAACCCGCCGTAGCGCGCGGTCGCCAGGCGCGAGTCCAGCACCGCGACGACTCCCCTGTCCTCGCGCGAGCGGATGAGCCGCCCCGCGCCCTGCGCCATGAGCAGCGCCGCATGCGTCGCACTGACCGCCATGAAGCCGTTACCTCCTCGCTGAGCCACCGCCTCGGTCCGCGCCTGTGCCACGGGATCGTCGGGTCGCGGGAACGGGATGCGGTCGATGACGACCAGTGACGCCGTCGCGCCCGGCACATCGATGCCCTGCCACAGCGAGGTCGACCCGAGCAAGCACGCGCGCGGCTCAGCCTTGAACGTCTCTACGAGGGTCGAGACCTGGTCGTCCAACTGGTTGAGCACGGGCACGTCGAGTCGCTCGCGCAGCGCCTCAGTCGCCGCCTGCGCGGCTCGATGCGAGCTGAACAGACCCAGCGTGCGACCTCCTGCGGCCTCTACGAGAGCGACGAGTTCGTCGAGTGCCTCGTCGGAGATGCCGCCGGCGGTCGGTCGCGGCAGATGCGAGGCGACGTACAGGATTCCCTGCTTCGCGTAGTCGAACGGGCTCCCCGCGTCCAGCGTCACGGGATCCTCGATGCCAAGGTGGCGGGCGATCGCCTCGAACCCGCCTCCCAGCGCGAGCGTCGCTGAGGTCATGACGGTGGCCTTCTCGGAGGCGAGCCTGCCTCCGATCAGCCCGGCGACGTCGAGCGGCGCGGCGAGAATGCGCGACGGTCGCGTCGCGTCGTAGTCGCCGTCGGGAGGCGCGAGCCAGATGACATAGCGTCCGTGCTCACCCTGGAGCTCCTCGCACACGTCGACGATCTCCGTCAGCTGCGCTGTCGCAACCTTGGCCGCGGCTCCCGCCTTCTCGGCGACCTTGGACACCTCGCTCACCAGCGTGCGGGCCGCCGCCCTCGCGAGCTCTACCGAGGCGGCGAGCGCCTCGGGCAGTCCGAGGCGCAGCCGCCCGACGTTCTCGTCACCGAGCGCCGAGTCGACGGCTCGCGCCGCACGGTCCAGGTCGTCGGTGGTGAGGCCGCAGCGCCGGGCTGCGGTCGCGGCACGGTCGAGTCCGCGGACCGTGAGCTCATGCGTCGCTGACGACGTGATTCGCTGCACGAGCTCGTGCGCCTCGTCGATGATCAGGGCATCGTGATCGCCCAGCAGGTCGTGACTCGTGGCCTGCACTCCGAGCACGGCGTGGTTCGTCACGACGATGCTCGCGCGTGCGGCATCGGCACGCGCCTTCATCGAGAAGCACTCCTGCGCCAGCGGGCACTTCGACTCGAGACACTCGCGGCCCGAGACGGAGACCTGCGCCCAGGCCCGGTGCGGCACACCCGGGACCAGGTCGTCTCGATCGCCCGTGTCGGTTTCCTCGGCCCACTCGTGCAGACGTGCGACCTGGCGGCCCAGCTCGCTCGTGGGCCCTACCTCGAACAGCTGCTCATCCTCGGGCTCGGGATAACCGCCGGCCATCTTGTGCTTGCACAGGTAGTTGGAGCGCCCCTTGAACAGCGCGACCTCGGGCCGCGAGCCGATCAGCGGCTCGAGCGCGTCGAGGACCAGCGGCAGGTCCTTCGCGTACACCTGACGCTGCAGTGCGAGCGTCGCGGTCGACACCACGACGCGCTCGTGCGCGGCGACGGCGTGAGCGACCGCAGGGACCAGGTAGCCGAGCGACTTTCCCGTGCCCGTGCCTGCCTGGACCAGCGCATGCTCGCCGCCCTGCAGAGCGTCCGCGACGACGCGCGCCATGCGCGCCTGGCCCTCACGTGGATGGCCTCCGAGGCTCTCGACCGCGCGTGCGAGGAGCGCATCGACCTCGTGGCTCGTCGCTGCGTCGGGCGCATTCAAGGCATCGTCGACCGACTCGTGCGTGGTCACCTCGCCGCACCGCGCATCCGCGGCCCACGGCGGGCCCGTCGCTCATCGCTCAACGGACGGCAGCCTCCTCGAGCCGCGCGGCGAGAGGTGCATCGACGAGCGCGACGAGGTGGGTGCCGTCGGCTTCGTGCGCTTCGTCGAGGACCTCCCCGTGCGTGTGCGCCTCGCTGACGAGGTCGCCGCGCGTGTAGGGCACGACGAGCTCGACGCGCACGGCGGGCCGCGGCAGCAGCTCGCCGATGCGCTCCAGCAGCTCGGGGATGCCCTCGCCCGTCAGGGCTGACACCTCGATGGTGGGTTCGCGCCGAGACCGCAGTTGCAGCACGGTCGCGTGGTCTGCGACATCGCACTTGTTGAGCACGAGCAGCTCGGTGACGTCGCTCGCGCCGGGCACATCGGCGAGCACCTCGTGGACCGCACGGATCTGACCCTCGGGGTCGGGATGCGAGGCGTCCACCACGTGCAGGATGAGGTCGGCGTTCGCCGCCTCCTCGAGCGTCGAGGCGAAGGCCGCCACCAGCTGGTGGGGCAGGTCCTTCACAAAGCCGACCGTGTCGGAGACGGTGAAGGCGCGCCCGTCGGGGGTCTGCGAGCGGCGCACGGTGGGGTCGAGCGTCGCGAACAGCGCGTTCTCCACGAGCACGCCCGCACCCGTGACGCGGTTGAGGATCGAGGACTTGCCCGCGTTCGTGTAGCCGACGATCGCGACGTTCGCCATGCCAAGACGACGCTCTCGCCGCACGGCGCGCGCAGGTTCCATCGCCTTGATCTGGCGGCGCAGCTGAGCCATCCGCGTGCGGATGCGGCGGCGGTCGAGCTCGATCTTCGTCTCGCCGGGTCCGCGCGAGCCGATGCCCTCACCGCCTGCGACGCGTCCGCCGGCCTGGCGGGACATCGACTCGCCCCAGCCGCGCAGTCGCGGCAGGAGGTACTCGAGCTGCGCGAGCTCGACCTGGGCCTTGCCCTCCTTGGACTTCGCATGCTGCGCGAAGATGTCCAGGATGAGCGCCGTGCGGTCGATGACCTTGATCTTGATGACATCCTCGAGCGCGCGCCGCTGGCTGGGCGCGAGGTCGTCGTTGACGATGACGGTGTCGGCTCCGAGGGCTTTGACGAGCTCGCCCACCTCGGCGGCCTTGCCCGAGCCGATGTAGGTCGCCGGGTCAGGGTTCGGGCGCCTCTGAAGCACGCCGTCGAGCACCTCGGAGCCCGCGGTCTCGGCGAGCGCGGCGAGCTCGCGCAGCGACACCTCGGCGTCCTCGAGAGTGCCGCGCGACCACTGGCCCACGAGCACGACCTTCTCGAGGCGCAGCTGGCGGTACTCGACCTCGGTGATGTCCTCAAGCTCGGTCGACAGTCCGGACACACGGCGCAGTGCGGCACGTTCCTCGCGATCGAGTTGGTCACCGTCGTAGTCGGTGGCGGCGGTCGAGCCCTGCGCGACGGCGGTGCCGGCGCGCGACAGGACCCGCTCTAGCATCGCATCGGCGCGGGAGCGGGCGGTTGGGTCGGCGGCCGCGTCGAGATCGGTGTCGATCTCGTCGGCCTCGTCGACAGGGTGCAGTCGGTCAGTCATAGATCGTCCATTGTCTCACCCCGGTGCGCCGCCGACGAGGGTCTGGGGACAGTTACGCTTCAGGCGTGAGCGAGGACCATTACTTCAGCGCGCAGCCCGCGTCGGCAGACGAGCGACGCACGATCTCCGTCTCTCTGGCGGGCCGCGAGCTCGAGCTCGAGACCGCCGGGGGCGTGTTCTCCCCTGGCCACGTGGATCTCGGCACCCAGGTGCTGCTGCGGACCGTACCCGAGCCGCGTGGCCGCGTGCTCGACCTGGGCTGCGGCTGGGGTCCCCTCGCGCTCACCGCCGCGCTGCGCGCGCCTGATGCCGTGGTCACCGCCGTGGACGTCAACCAGCGCGCGCTCGACCTCCTGCGGCGCAACGTCGCGCGCGTCGGTGCACGCCATCCGCTCGCGCCGATCGAGGCTGTCGCCGCCGACGAGGTGGATCCGCATGCGCGCTACGACACGATCTGGTCCAACCCGCCCATCCGCGTCGGGAAGGATGCGCTGCACGCGCTGCTGCGGACCTGGCTCCCCCGGCTCGCCCCTGGAGGAGAGGCCTACCTCGTGATCCAGAAGAACCTCGGCGCGGACTCCCTCGCGAAGTGGCTCTCAGCCCAGGCGCCCGACGCAGGGTGGGGGGCCGTGGAGAAGATCGCCTCGGCCAAGGGGTTCCGGGTGCTGAGGGTCGACGCCGCGTAGCGCTCGCCCGCTCCACCCAGCGAAGGGCCCCGCCGCGCGTCCGGTGATGGCGCGCGGCGAGGCCGATTCGGGTCAGACGCGCCGTCGCGAGCCGATGACCGCGGCCACGCCAAGGGAGGCAAGGATCGCCGCGGCGGTGAAGGACACCGACGCCTCCACCCCGGTCGCGGCGAGCTCGTCGCCGTCGGCACCGGCGTCGGCGCCCGCACCGTCATCGCCGGACTGCGGGTCGGTCGGCGCCGCTCCCGCGACGTTGACGGGGATCTCCCACAGGCCGGGTAGGGACGGACCTTCGACCTCCATCCGCTCGCTGCCTCCGCTCGTCTCGAGGTAGCCGATCTCGCTCGTGTCGAGATCGAAGAACGTGCCGAACCGCAGCGTCGTCGCCCCGGGGTTCGCGATCACGCCACTCAGGTGCAGGGTCCACTCGCCCGTGTTCAGGTCATGGAGCGCCTCGGCCGAGACACCCTCGGGAACGTCGAGCGGGACCACCACGACGGGCGCATCGACGACGGCAAGGCTGTCAGAGAGCATCGCGACGATCTCGTCGGAGAAGGTCAATGGCAACTCGACGTCGAAGGGCTCGCCCGCGCTCACCTGCGGCATCGTGCCGGGGATCCAGCAGTTTGGCGTGAGGATCGTCTCGAGGTTCTCGCCGAAGGTGGCGTCCAGCGTGGGGGCGGCTGCGCGCTGAGCGGCGACGGCCTCGTCGATCGAGCACGCGTCATAGCTCTGGAGAGAGAGCATGAACGTCACCTCACCCGCCTCGCCGAGAGTGGCGAAGAAGGCCGCGACGTCGTCACCGTCCTCGACATCGGCGACGGCGGCCTCGCCCAGCATCTTCCACGCGATGACGTGGTCGAAAGAGTTATCGCTGGCGAACTCGAACTCATCGTGCGAGATGAACGAGTCGGGACCGGTCTGCTCCCACACGGTGCCGCCGTCGGAACCGAGGTTGCCCTCCACGTCCACCACGATGTCGCTCACCATCGCCGCCGCGACGTCGTCCTCGGTGACGCTGGGCTCCACCTCGACGTTCCAGGCGGCGTAGCTTCCCTCGATGGTGAGCGTCACAGTGACGGTGAAGTCGTGATCAGCGGGCTCGACGGGGTCCTCGTCTGACAACGAGACCTGCGCCGTCCCGCTCAGCACCGTGGTGCCGAAGTCGACGTAGTCCGTGCTCACCGGGGTCAGGTCCCCGTCGAGGCCGAGCCTGACACTGTCCGAGCCATAGGAGACAGTCGCGATGTCGAACAACGCGTCGAACGCGTCCGTGTTGAACCAGCCGTACACGTCCACGCCGGAGCCCCACAGGTCGTGACTCAGCGCGATCGCGTCGGTGATCTCGCCGGTGTCGTCGTCGACGCCGTCCCACAGGACGGTGTCCGTCTGCACGTCGTCGGACGCCGCAAATGCCGGCGCCGCCACGAGGGCGCCTACCGCCGCCAGCGCCGACGCCGCGCCGGCGCGCGCGATCCAGGTGTATCGCATTCTCTGCTCCCCTTGCCGCGACAGCCGGGGAACGACTCTCGGTCCCGCGCGCGGCTCGACGGCCAGTCAACCGTCCCGGAAGGGCAGATACGAGGCCCGACGCGGCATCGTCAGGGCTTCCTCAGGAACTGCTCAGAAGTGTCAGCGGACGCTCTCCACCGTGCCGTCGGCGACCAGCACCGCCGGGCCCTCGAGGGTGGTCGTGTCGTCGTCAACACGCACCGTCACGACGCCGCCGGGCACCTCGACATCCCACACGTCCGGAGCCCCGGGACCTGCCCACGCACGCACCGCCAGGGCTGCGGCGCACGCGCCCGTGCCGCACGAGCGCGTCTCCCCCACTCCACGCTCGTGCACGCGCATCCGCACGCGTCCGCGCTCGACCCCGTCCACCTCGGACGTGCCCAGTGCGACCACGAACTCGACGTTGGTGCCTTCGGTCGGCACCGGCTCCACTGCGGGCGCCACGTGGAGGTCAAGAGCTGCGAGCTCCTCGACGGAGGCGAGGGCGACGACGTGGTGCGGATTGCCCATGTCCACCTGCTGGGCCGGACGAGGCGGCGTCATCCCATGCGCGGCGACCACCGCGTCGTCCGTGCCCAGGCGCCACACGCCCATTCCGACGCGGTAGCGGCCGTCTCCCAGGGACGTCACCGTACGCTCGCCTGCGCGGGTGCCGATGGCAAGGCCCTCGCTCAAGTCCACACCGGCCTCGCGCTCCAGGAAGCGTGCGAACACGCGCACGCCGTTGCCACACATCTGCGCGGTGGTGCCATCGGCGTTCCAGTAGTCCATGAACCAGGCGTCCGCCGGGAATCCTGCCCCAGCGTCGTCGCTTCCCGCGCGGACCGCGCGGATGAGCCCGTCGCCGCCCAGCCCGGCGCGCCTGTCGCACAGGAACCGCACCATCGCGGGCGTCGGCGCTGCCTCGCCGTGCTCGTCGAAGAGCAGCACGAAGTCGTTCTCAGTGCCGTGACCCTTGGTGAAACGCAGCGAGGTGGGGGCTGTCATGACGCCCAGCCTAGGTCGGCGGCGTGCACCTGGGCCACCGCGTCGTCCGTCGCGCGGTCGATATCCGCCGTGTCCAGCGGCGCCTGCACCCAGCGCACGCGCGGGTCGGGACCGAACCACTTGCGCTGCTTGCGGGCGAGCCGGCGCGTGTGCTGCGCAATCAGCGCGCGCGTCTCGGCGGCATCCAGCGCGCCGTCCAGGTGGCGCAGCGTCTCCGCGTAGCCCACCGCGCGGCGCGCCGTGACGCCTTCACGCAGTCCGCGCGACTCGAGCGCGCGCACCTCGTCCACCAGGCCCTGCTCCCACATCGCGTCCACCCGCGCGTCGATCCGCGGGTCCAGCACGTCGTACGCGAGCTCCAGGCCCACCTGCACGGCCGGCAACGCGTACGCGTGCCGGGGAAGCGAGCTGTCCATGGGCGCGCCGGTGATCTCGTTGATCTCCAGCGCACGGACGATGCGCTTGGCGTTGGCGGCATCGATCTTCGCCGCCGCGGCCGGGTCCACCGCCGCGAGCTCCCGATGCAGCATGCCCGGCCCCTCCGCTTCCGCGCGCGCCTCGAGGCGCGCACGCACCTCGGGATCCGTCGGGGGGAACTCGAACACGTCGAGCAGGGCACGCAGGTACAGGCCGGAACCGCCGACGACGATGGCGCGGCGGCCCCGCGCGTGGATCGCGTCGATGTCGGCTCGCGCGCGCTCCTGGAAGGCGGCCACGGAGGCGTCCTCGTGCACGTCGAGCCAGTCCAGCTCGTGGTGCGGGATGCCCCGCCGCCCATCGATCGGCAGCTTGGCGGTGCCGATGTCCATGCCCCGGTAGAACTGCATGGAGTCGCCGTTGATGATCTCCGCATCGAGGGCTTCGGCTAGGCCGAGACTCACCGCGGACTTGCCCGTGGCCGTCGCACCGACGACGGCGATGACCGGAGGCGCCTCCCGGCCCGCGGGCGCGGCGCCAGCCACGTCAGACACCGACGCGAAGCGTCGGCAGGCCCAGACTCACGGGGCCGGCGGGCGCGCCGGGCGTCCCGCAGGCATCCGCGTGGCTGTGCTCTCCGCGCTGGACCGCTGCCCACACGTCGCCTGCACGCGTGCGGCGCACCGCGTACGTCCCGCCGTCGGCCGCCGAGTCCGCGATGAGGTGATAGCCGGCGCCGCGGGTGATCTGCACCGTCACCATGTCGCCGGGACGGGGAGCGTCGTCACCGTCGGCGCGCATCCCGTCGGGGAGCGAGAAGTGCACGAGTCGGTTTCCCGGCTCGCGCCCGGACAGGCGCGCAGTCGCCCCGTCCTTGCGTCCGGCACCGTCGAGCACCATGAGCTCGACGGTGCGCCCCACGAGCGCCTGCGAGTCCTCGAGCGCGATGCGATCCTGCAGCGCCACCAGCCGTTCGAACCGCTCCTGCACGACTTCCTTGGGAAGCGGTGCCAGGTCGAACGCGGGGGTGCCAGGACGCGGGCTGTACTGGAAGGTGAACGCCGACGTGAAGCGCGACTGCTCGACGACCCGCAGCGTCTCGGCGAAGTTCTCTTCGGTCTCTCCCGGGAACCCGACGATGATGTCCGTGGTGATCGCGGCGTCGGGCATCGCGGCACGCACCTTGTCAAGGATCCCCAGGAACCTCTCTGAGCGGTACGAGCGACGCATCGCACGCAGGATGCGGTCCGAGCCCGATTGCAGCGGCATGTGCAGGCTCGGCATCACGTTCGGGGTGGCGGCCATCGCCTCGATCACATCATCGGTAAACGCGGCAGGGTGGGGCGAGGTGAAGCGCACACGCTCAAGGCCCTCGATCTCCCCGCAGGCTCGCAGAAGCTTGGCGAACGCGCCGCGGTCGCCGAACTCGACGCCGTACGAGTTCACGTTCTGGCCGAGCAGCGTCACCTCGACGGCGCCCTGCGCCACGAGCGCCTCGACCTCCGCGAGGATCTCGCCGGGCCTGCGATCGCGCTCCTTGCCGCGCAGCGACGGCACGATGCAGAACGTGCACGTGTTGTTGCAGCCGACCGAGATCGACACCCACCCGGAGGCGATCGCGTCGCGGTGGCTGGGAAGCGTCGAGGGGAAGACCTTCAGCGACTCCTCGATCTCGACTTGCGCCTGCGCGTTGTGACGCGCGCGCTCGAGCATCGCGGGCAGCACGTCGATGTTGTGCGTGCCGAACACGACGTCCACCCACGGAGCCTTCTCGACGATCTCGCCGCGATCCTTCTGCGCAAGGCAGCCTCCCACGGCGATCTGCATGCCAGGGCGCTGCCGCTTCACTGAGGCGAGCTGACCGAGGTTGCCGTACAGGCGCGTAGCCGCGTTCTCGCGGACGGCGCACGTGTTGATGACGACCACATCGGCCTCGTCGGCCCCGTCGGGTGCGGGGGCGTAGCCAGCGCCTTCCAGCAGTCCCGCCATGTGCTCGGAGTCGTGGACGTTCATCTGGCACCCGAGGGTACGGACGAGGTAGGTGGGGGCGAGGGTCGTCTGGGTCATGCCTATCCTGCGACGGCGTCCGCGCGAAGCTCGCGGATCACCGTCACCTTGATCTCTCCGGGGAACGTGAAGTCCTGGCTGATGTGCTCAGCAATTGTACGCGCCAGGGACCGGACGCCCTCGTCGTCCACCTCGTCGGGCTCCACCACCACGCGCAGCTCGCGGCCTGCGGACATCGCCACCGCACGCGCGACGCCCGCGTGCTCGCCGACGAGCTTCTCGAGGCTCTCCATGCGCTGCACGTACGCATCCAGGTCGTCGCGGCGCGCACCGGGACGTCCAGCGGACATGGCATCCGCGATCTGCACCAGCACGGCCTCGATGCTCTCGAGCGGCACCTCGTCGTGATGCGCAGCGACCGCGTTGACGACCACCGCGTCCTCCCCCTGCTCCGCGACGAAGGCGGCGCCGATCTGCGCGTGCGTGCCCGGGCGTTCGTGCGTGAAGGCCTTGCCGATGTCGTGCAGGAACGCGGCACGGCGCGCGCGCTCGACGTCGGCGCCGATCGCCTGCGCCAGATCCGCCGCGAGGCCCGCACACTCGACCAGATGTGCGAGCACTGTCTGCCCGAACGAGGTGCGCAGCCGCAGCCGGCCGAGTGTGTCGACGACGGCCATGGGGAGGCCGCGGACGCCCGCCTCGTCGATCGCGTCGAGCCCTGCCTGACGATGGCGCTCGTCGGCGCCGACGAGCGCCCGCGTGTACGCCGCCTCGATCCGCTGGGGCTGGATGCGGCCGTCCTCGATAAGGGCGCGCAGCGTCACCTCCGCGATCTCGCGGCGCTGCACGTCGAACGACGAGAGCTGAACTGCATCCACGGTCTCCTCGACGATGACGTTGACTCCCGTGAGCGCTTCGAACGCGCGGATGTTGCGTCCCTCGCGTCCGATGATCCGGCCCTTCATCTCCTCGGAGGGCAGCTCGATCCACGTCGTGGTCGCGTGCGTGGTGGTCTCGCCGACCTGACGCTGCATCGCGTCGACCATGATCTGACGCACCCGCTGCTTCGCGTCAGCCGCGGTGCGCTTCTCGAGGCGCCTCAGCTCGGCGCGTGCGTCGAGCCTCGCCTCCTCGAGCAACGCGGTGCGCAGGTCCGCGCGGACTTGATCGGGGTCGAGCTGGGCGACTGCCGCGAGCTCGCGGGCGTGATCCGCACGCAGCTGTGCACGATCGCGCGCGAGCGCGGCACGCTCGTCGTCGATCTTGCGCTCGTCGCGCGCGATCGCCTCGACTCGCGCGTCGAGCGTGCGCGCGTACTCGCGCGAGTGACGGTGGTCTGCCGCCTGCTCCTTCTCGCGCTCGATCACTCGCTCCTCGCGACGCTGGGCCTCGGCCATGAGCTCGCGCGCCTCTGCGCGCAGGAGGTCAGACTCTCGGCGGCCCGACTCGCGCTCCGCGGCGGCCTCGCGCCGTGCGAACTGCACGAGGAGCAGTGCGACGAGAGACGCCCCGAGCAGGAGGACGATCAACACGGACGTGGGCAAGAGCTCCTCCTCATCCGCTCGCCGTCAGGTGTCCCCTTCAGTATCGGCACGTTGAAGGGACTTCACGATATCGAATGCCAGAGACGGCGGATATCCCCGTCGCCCGAGCATCCCGACCACGCGGCGCACCCGCGCGTCGTGAGGCACCGATCCGAGCTGGTCCCACCGACGGCGGGCGAGCTCTGTCGCGGCCTCCCGCTCGTCATCCGCCGTGATCTGCTCGAGCGCGGCCTCGATGTGCTCATGCGAGAAGCCCTTGCGGCGGAGCTCCTCACCGACCGCGCGGCGCGAACGACCGCGCTCTCGGTGGCGGGTGCGCGCGATCGCGCTAGCCAGGGCCGCGTCGTCGAGCAGGCCGACCTCGCGGTAGCGCTCGATGATCTCGTCGGCGAGCGCCGGCTCGACCTCGCGCGACACGAGCCCCTCGCGGAGCTGCGCCTCGGATCGCTGCGAGTGCGTCAGCAGCCGCAGCGCGATCTCCCTCGCCCGCTCCCCTGGGCCCTCGGGCAGGCCCGCGCCGCCGGAACGCCGCGGCGACGCTCCGTCGCGATCGGCGCCGGCGCGCGGCGCGCGCCGGGGACTCAGAAGTCCGCCTTCTCCAGCTCCTCGGCGTCCGCGCCTCCCTCAGGCATGACGCCGACTCCGAGCTTGGCCTTGACCTTCTGCTCGATCTCGACGGCCAGCTCCGGGTTGTCCTTGAGGAAGTGGCGGGCGTTCTCCTTGCCCTGGCCGAGCTGATCGCCCTCGTACGTGTACCAGGCTCCCGACTTCTTGACGAAGCCGTGCTCGACGCCGAGGTCGATGATGCCGCCCTCCTTCGAGATGCCCTGGCCGTAGAGGATGTCGAACTCGGCCTGCTTGAACGGCGGGGCGACCTTGTTCTTGACGACCTTCACACGGGTGCGGTTACCCACGGGCTCGGTGCCCTCCTTGAGGGTCTCGATGCGGCGCACGTCGAGGCGGACCGACGCATAGAACTTGAGCGCCTTTCCGCCCGTCGTCGTCTCGGGCGAGCCGAAGAACACGCCGATCTTCTCGCGCAGCTGGTTGATGAAGATGGCGGTGGTGCCGGTCGTGTTCAACGCACCGGTGATCTTGCGCAGCGCCTGGGACATGAGGCGCGCCTGGAGACCCACGTGCGAGTCACCCATCTCGCCCTCGATCTCGGCCTTAGGCACGAGCGCTGCGACCGAGTCGATGACGAGGATGTCCACGCCGCCCGAGCGGATCAGGATGTCCGCGATCTCGAGCGCCTGCTCGCCGGTGTCCGGCTGGGAGACGATGAGGTTGTCGGTGTCCACCCCGAGCTTCTTGGCGTATTCGGGGTCGAGCGCGTGCTCGGCGTCCACGAACGCGGCGGTGCCGCCAGCCTTCTGGACGTTCGCGACCGCGTGCAGGGCGACAGTCGTCTTACCCGACGACTCGGGTCCGTAGATCTCGACGACGCGTCCGCGCGGGAGTCCGCCGATGCCGAGCGCGATGTCGAGCGAGAGCGATCCCGTGGGGATGGCCTCGACGGGCACGCGCTGCTGGTCGCCCAGGCGCATCGCCGAGCCCTTGCCGAACTGGCGGTCGATCTGTCCGAGCGCTGCCTCGAGCGCCTTCGAGCGGTCTGCTGCCTGTGCCATGGTGGAACTCCCTGTCTCACGTGTCGTCGTCGGTTCCCCGACGTCCATGACGACGCTATGCGGCGCCTCTGACATCGGCGGATCTAGGGCCCCCGCTGGGGAGACCGGAGAGACCGCCGCGCCCTGTGGACGATTATCGAACGAATGTTCGAACGGGCGCAAGCGACACGCCGGGCGCGTCGTGCCTCAGCGGCGAGGCGGCACGGTGCGGGTGCGGTCCCCGCCGTCGCGCTTGTCCAGCGGCACGTCCATCTCGTCGCACAGCGCGTGCCACACGTCGCGTGGCGCCTCGCCCTCGGCGAGCGCTACCGCCGCAGTGCGCGAGCCAAGCCTGGTGATGACGAGCTCGCGCGCGAGCGTGGGCGCGTACGCCTCGCCGAAGACGGCGTCCATCAGCGTCCAGAACTGACTGTGCCTCATGATCGATGACGTCTCACGACAGTGCGACCGGGCATCGGTCGGCACGCATGGCGGTAGACGTGGGCCCCGATGCGGCTCAGCGGCCGTGCATCGAGTCGAGGAGCTCCTCGGCCGTGTCAGGGATGATCGGCATGACGGAGACGACGTCGAGCGACTCGGCGGAGGCGAAGCGGTCGGAGACCTCGCGCAGCAGCTCCGACATCGGGACGTCGAGAGCGTCGGAGATCGACGCCAGCAACTCGGATGAGGCTTCCTTCTGGCCGCGCTCGACCTCGGACAAATACCCGAGCGAGACGCGTGCCGCTGACGAGATGTCGCGCAGCGTGCGCCCCTGCGTCAGGCGTGCCTCACGGAGGACGTCGCCCAGCTCATTGCGTAGAATCGGCATGCGTCCTCCCTTCACCGGCATCAGTCCACGATCCATGACTGACACAACGCACACTACCGGAGTGTTGTTCCCGCAGGCTACGCGCCTGTTACGGCGCGGTGAACACTCGCGCGATCTCGTTCCTGAGAGCCGCCAGGGCGGCCTCGACGGCCGCGTGCCTCACTGACTCACGGGCGCCGGGCGCGTGGATCTCGCTCGCATGCTCGCCGTGCGCCGAGGAGACCCCGATCCAGACGGTGCCGACGGGCGCGCCCCCATGGGGCTCGGGACCCGCGACACCCGTGGTCGACACGGCGATGTCGACGCCGAGCGCGCGGCGCGCGCCCGCAGCCATCGCCTCGGCCGTCTCGCGCGAGACGGGACCGGGCCCGGCGAGCAGATCTTCGCCCACGCCGAGCAGATCGTGCTTGGCGTCCATCGCATACGCGACGATCCCCCCACGCACCGCGGCAGAGGCGCCCGGCACCCCCACAAGCGCGGCAGACACCGCGCCTCCGGTCAGAGACTCGGCGCAGCCGAGGGTGAGCCCGTGGGCCACTGCGGCCTCGACTACTTCGCTCGCGAGCCCCGAGGTCACGGCTGGAATCCCCCCGCGCCCGCCTCAGGCACGCGCCGCTCGCCCTTCTGCGGAGGGTCGGCACGGCGCGCGCGGGCGATCCGGACGGCGTAGTCGACTCCGGTGGCCACCGCGATCAGCGTCGAGACGACGAGGGTCCACCAGCCGACGGCGAGCAGCCATCCTGGCGCTCCGGGCCACATGAGAAGCCCGATCGCGACGACCTGGAGGAAGGTCTTGAGCTTGCCGCCCGGCGATGCGGGAATGACGACGTCGCCCGCAACCATGAGGCGGCCCACCGTGACGTAGACCTCCCTGAAGGCGACGAGGGCGAGCGGCCACCACGGCAGCCCGTCGACCACGCTCAGCATCGCCAGCGCGGCCAGCACGAGGGCTTTGTCGGCGATCGGGTCGGCGAGCTTGCCGAAGTCGCTCACAACCTCCCAGCGACGTGCCAGGTAGCCGTCGAGGAAGTCGGTCGCCGCGGCACCGGCGAACAGGGCGAGAGCAGCCCACCGGTACGCGCCGTGCGCGCCGTCGTCCGCGATCAGCATCGCCACCATCACCGGCACGGCGACGAGCCGCAGCACGGTGAGGACGTTCGGCAGCGCTGAGGTCACGCACTCACCCTAGCGGCGCTCGGGGCTTCCCTCGGCAGGCGATAATGCACGCATGTCCCGCCGACACTCGCGCCGCACCGCTGCCCTCGGGCCCGGTGTGGCGCGCGCCGCGCTGGCGGGGCTTGCGGGCCTGGCGCTCGCTCTCGCGCTCGTCGGCATGTCCGGCCTGACCATGCCCGACGCGGCGGCCAGGTCGGCCTCCCCCGCGCCCGAGCGCGTGGCGGCCACAGCGACGCCGGCGCCCACCGCGTCGGACGTTTCCACGCCGGAGCCCGAGCCCCCGAACGTCGAGTTCACGCTGGTGGCGGCCGGCGACGTGCTGCCGCACAGTCCCGTCAACACGTCGGCCGCCACGGGCGACGGCTACGACTACACGCCCCTGATGGCGGGGGTGCGCGACTACATCGCGGGCGCGGACCTTGCGCTGTGCCACATGGAGGTGCCCGTGGCGCCCGACCAGGGCCGGATCACGAGCTATCCGGTGTTCGGCGCGCCCGTGCAGCTCGTGCGCGACCTCGCGCGCACCGGGTGGGACGGCTGCTCCACCGCGTCGAACCACTCGGTGGACCGCGGCTTCGACGGGGTCGTCGCGACCATCGACGCGTTCGAGGCGCAGGGCCTCGGGTACGCCGGCACTGCCCGCACCGCTGACGAGGCAGCCTCGGTGCAGATGTACGAGGTCGGCGAGGCCGGGGCGCACGTGACGGTGGCCCATATCTCGTACGCGTACGGCACCAACGGTTTGCCGGTGAGCGAGCCGTACTCGGTCAACCTGTTCGACGCGAACGCCGCCGACGCGTCGCCCATCATCGAGGCCGCCCAGGAGGCGCGCGACCAGGGCGCGGACGTGGTCATCGCCTCGACGCACTGCTGCGTCGAGTACCGCACGCTGCCGACCGCTGCCCAGGAGTCGATCGCGAAGCAGATCGCGCAGTCGGGCGTCGTGGACCTCTACATCGGCCACCACGCGCACGTGCCTCAGCCGATCGTGAAGCTCGACGGTGGACCGGGCGGCGATGGCATGTGGGTCGCGTACGGTCTGGGCAACTTCCTGTCGAACCAGTCCTCGAGCTGCTGCGTCCCGGAGACCAGCAACGGAGTCCTGCTGACGACGACCTTCGCCGTCACCCCCGCGGGCGACGTGGACGTCGGCGTCGAATGGACAGCGACCACGGTCGACCGATCAGGCGGGCACGCGGTCTACGCCTTGAGCGGCACAGACGGGGGGCTCGGCACGCTCAGCGCTGCCGAGGTGCAGGCCCGTCACGCGCGCGTCGTCGCCGCCGTCGGAACCGAGGCTCCCGAACGGTCGACGCCCGCCGAGCACCTCGCGACGTACATGTACCGCGTGGACCGCAGCGGCGCCTGACCTACTCGGCGCCCAACTCCTGCGACTCTTGGGGGCGCGGGTCGATGAGGCCGACCGTCGTGGCTGGCGCGAGGTCGAGCAGAGCCTGACCCGACTGCGCGACTCCGAACAGCCATCCCTGACCCAGACGCCAACCGCAGCTCTCGAGGAAGTCGGCCTGGGCCTCGGTCTCGATGCCCTCAGCGATGGTCGCGAGCCCCAGTTCGCGCGCCAGCGCCCCCAGCGCACGCGAGACGCGCGCGCCCGCAGGATCCTCAGGGATGCCAGCGACGAACGACATGTCCAGCTTGACGCCGGAGACCGGCAGATCCCGCAGATAGCTGAGCGGCGACACTCCGGTGCCGAAGTCGTCGAGCAGGATCGGCACGCCCGCGTTGCGCAGCTCAGTGAGCTCGTGACGCACGCGCGTGTTCGGCGCGACCAGCGACGCCTCGGTCAGTTCCACGACCATGCGCTGCGGGCTCAGGTGGTAGCGGCCGATCGAGCTGAGCACGCGATCCGCGAACTCGGAGTTGCCCAGCTGATCCGCGGACACGTTGAGCGACACCCACGTCGTGTCCTCCGGCAGGCGCGAGAGGAACTCCGCCGCCTGCTCCACGAGGGCCGTGCCGAGCGCCACCGAGAGGTTCCGGTCCTCGAGCAGCGGGAGGAACGCGCCTGGCAGCAGCAGTCCTCGCGTGGGGTGCTGCCAGCGCACGAGAGCCTCATAGCCCACCACGAGCCGGCTCGAGAGGTCGTAGACAGGCTGATAGTGCAGGACCAGGTCGCCGCGCCGGATCGCGCCGTCGAGCTCGAGCGCGAGCGCGCTCTGCGAGTCCGTGGCACTGCGCATCGAGTGGTGATAGATCTCTGTGCGGGACTTGCCCGAGGCCTTGGCGCGGTACATCGCCGCATCGGCGGCCGTCAGCAGCGCCGACGCGCCTCCCGCGACGAGCTCGGCGTCGGCCCGCGCCACGCCGATCGATGCGTGGAGATTGATCTGGTGACGCTTGACCTGCAGCGGGCGCTTGAGCCCGTCGTGGATGGCCGTGGCGACGTCGCTCATCGCCTGGCCGCAGTCCGGGGCCTGCACCACGATGATGAACTCGTCGCCCCCGATGCGGGACACGGTGCCGAGCCCTGCGGTCGCCGCGCGCAGCACTCCTGCGACGTGCACCAGAGCGTTGTCGCCGGTCGCGTGGCCGAAGCGGTCGTTCAGGCCCTTGAAGCCGTCCAGGTCCACCGCGATGACGCCGACCGTGTCGACCGCGTCGGCCTTGGTGAGAAGCTGCTGGAGGACGTCCTGCAGGAGGGTGCGGTTCGCGAGCCCCGTCAGCGGATCGTGCATCGCCCGATGCGCCATCAGCTCCGAGTTCATGCGGTCGTCCGTGCTGTCTCGCACCTGCACCACATAGTGGTCGGGCGAGCCGCCGGCGTAGCGCACGAGCCCAACGTCGAGCACGGCCCACACGACGTTCCCGTCGGCTCGCACGTAGCGTTTCTCGCAGGTGAAGCGCGTCTGGTGGCCGTCGTAGAGCCGCTGCAGCTGGTCGTTCTCCGCACCGAGATCCTGCGGGTGCGACAGCGCCGAGAACGGCGTGCCCCGCAGCGCCGCGACGGTCGAGCCCATCATCTCCGCGAACGCGCGATTGACCTCCATGAGGCGCCACTCGAGGTCAACGAGGGCGAGCCCCACCGGAGCGTTCTCCATCGCCTTGCGGAACTGCGCATCGGAGCGATGCAGGGCCTCGGCGGCCTCGCGCAGGCCAGAGGTGTCCATGATGGTCGTGACGACGAGCGGCTCCCCCGCGTCGTCATCCACAGTGCGCGAACGCACCTGGACCCACCGGATGTCCTCGGCGCCACGTCGGCCCGGCACGCCCACGATCCGGGGCGTCTCGTCGTCGTGCGCAGGCAGGAACACCTCCTGCGCGAGCACGGGTCGCATGCGCTCGTCCACGACCCGCAACGGCAGTCGCGCGATCGACCGGCCCAGGGCCTCGTCCCGGGGGGTGCCGAGGATATGCGTGGCCGTGTCCGACATGAGCACGACCTCGCCCTGGCGCGTCGTGATGAGGACGCCGTCCCGCGCCGACTGCATCACGGCGTCGAACTGCCGCCTGAGGGACTGCTCGCGGGTCAGAGCCCTGTCCCGCGCGACGCGCGTGCGCCCTCCGCGCCACAGCGAGATGAATCCCGCGACCGCGACGACCACGAGGGTCGCGAGCACGCCGAGCGCGAACGCCGGCGTACTGGCCGCGTCTAGGAGTCCTCCCATGGCACTTCCTCAGTGGTATCCGGGCCCGGTCCAGGGGCGACGCCGGGGCTCTCCCCCCTGAGGATAGCCAGAGTCCCGGCCAGGTCGTCGGGCCTGACGAGAACATCACGCGCCTTCGACCCCTGAGAGGGGCCGACGATCTCGCGGCTCTCGAGCAGATCCATGAGGCGGCCCGCCTTCGCGAATCCCATCTTGAGCTTGCGCTGCAGCATCGAGGTGGAGCCGAGCTGGGTCGTGATGACGAGCTCCGCGGCCGCGACCAGGTCCTCCAGGTCGTCGCCGATGTCCTCAGCGACCACGGCGGAGGACTGCGCCTGCACCACATCGTCCCTGAACTGCGGCTCGGCCTGCGTCTTCACGTGCTCCACGGCGGCGTGGATCTCCGTCTCCGAGACCCACGCGCCCTGTACGCGCATCGGCTTCGAGGACCCCATGGGCAGGAACAGGGCATCTCCCTGGCCGATCAGCTTCTCCGCGCCCGGCATGTCCAGCACGACGCGCGAGTCAGCGAGCGAGGACGTGGCGAAGGCGAGTCGCGAGGGCACGTTCGCCTTGATCGTTCCCGTGATGATGTCCACCGACGGGCGCTGCGTCGCGAGCACCAGGTGGATGCCGGCGGCGCGCGCGAGCTGCGTGATGCGCTGGATCGACTCGTCCACGTCGCGCGGCGCGACCATCATGAGGTCCGCCAGCTCGTCGACGATCACCAGCAGGTAGGGGTACGTCGTGATGCGCCGCTCGGACCCCGGTAGCGGCTTGACCTTGCCCGCACGCACCGCCTTGTTGAAGTCGTCGATGTGCTTGTACCCGTACAGCGCGAGGTCGTCGTAGCGGGTGTCCATCTCCTTGACGACCCATTCGAGCGCCTGCGCGGCCTTCTTGGGGTCGGTGATGATGGGCGTGATGAGGTGCGGGATGCCTTCGTAGATCGTCAGCTCGACGCGCTTGGGGTCCACGAGCACCATGCGGACCTCCTTGGGGGTCGCGCGCATGAGGATCGAGGTGATCATCGAGTTGACGAACGACGACTTTCCGGCGCCGGTGGCTCCCGCCACGAGCAGGTGAGGCATCTTCGCGAGGTTCGCGAGCACATAGCCGCCTTCGACGTCCTTGCCGATGCCGATCGCCATGGGGTGGTCGTTCTTACGCGCCGCAGGCGAGCGCAGCACGTCGCCCAGCGCAACGGTCTCGCGGTCCACGTTGGGGATCTCGATGCCAATCGCCATCTTGCCTGGGATCGGCGAGAGGATGCGGATGTCTGGGCTCGCGACCGCGTAGGCGATGTTCTTGCTCAGCTGCGTGATCTTCTCGACCTTGACACCCGTGCCGAGCTCGACCTCGTAGCGCGTCACCGTGGGTCCGCGCGTGAAGCCGGTGACCTCGGCGTCCACGTTGAACTGCTCGAAGACGGCCTGCAGGGACTCGACCACACGATCGTTGGCGGCGGAGCGGGTCTTGTGGGGTGCGCCCTGCGCGAGGACGTTCATCTCGGGCAGCACGTACGGCCCGGTGTCCTCGAGCTCGCCCTGCTCACCCGAGGGCACGAGGCGCGTGGTGGTGGGCGCCACGGGCGGCGCCGGGATCGACGGCACCTCCTCGCTCGCCCCGCTCACGTAGTCGTCGTCGGCAGCGTCCTCCACGGGCGCGTAGGGCGAGATCGGCACGCCCGACGCTGGGGTCGCGTGTCGAGTCCCGCCCAACACGGCCGTCGGCTCGGCGTCGACACGCCCCGCGCTCGCGGGCCGGACCAGATCGTCGAACTCGGTGCGCTCGACACTCGCGGAGGACTGGAACGCCTCGTCGGCCTCGTACGAGTCGAGCTCGGGCTCCACGTCCTTGCGCCTGCCGAGGAACGAACGCCGTTTGCGGGGCGCTTCGTCGCCCTCGAGCGAGCCGTGGTCGGGAAGATCGAGGTCGTCGCCGTCGCGATCGATCGTGACGCGGGGCCTGCCGACGCGCGAGCCCAGTTCACGCGCATGCGCCCACGCCTCGCGCAGCGGCATGCCGATGACGACCAGTACGGACAGCCCGAGCAACATCACCAGAATGATGGCCGCAATGGGCACGGTCACGAGGGCCGCGAGCGGCGTGCCGATGAGGAAGCCGAGGATGCCCCCCGCCTCCTGCACGGGCACGAGCCCCTCGGTCGGAGACGGCAGCCCGCTTCCGAGGTGGATCAACCCGCCCAGCGTGATCGCGACGAGCAGCCCGCCGAGCATGATGCGCTGATTGGTCGCGCCCTCCTGGGGCGCACGGAAGAGCCTGATGGCGAAGGCCAGCAGCACGACCGGCATCGCGTACGCCAGGATGCCGAACGTGCCCGCGAACACGCGGTGCACGAACCCGCCCGCGACCGAGTCCACCTGCCACCACTCCCGTGCCGCCACGATGACGGCGAGGATGATGAGCAGCACGGCGGCGCCGTCCCGGCGCACCTCAGGCCGCACGTCGCGCGCGCCGTCGCCGATCGAGCGCACCGCTCCCCCGATGCCGTGCGAGACGCCGCGTCCCACGGCGCGGATGCCGCGCAGGATCGCGGGCGGCTGCTTCTTCTGGGGCGCGCGCGACCGCGAGGACTGGGACTTCCCCCTCGTCCCCGACGACCGCGATCCATTCGAACGTGTCTGGGCCATGATGCGCCCAAACTACCTCGCCGCCGGGGCCGCTCCCGGGAGACTCCCCGCGACGTGCGCAACGCCGCGCGTCGGGCCTGGTGCCGCGTCGGGCAGCGCCCGTGCCGCTACGCCTCGATGACGATCGGCACGATCATCGGCCGGCGACGCAGCTTGGTGCCGACGTAACGTCCGAGCACACGGCGCATGATCTGCTGGAGCTGATGCGTGTCCGTCGAGCCGCCCTTGGCGGCGTCCTCGAGCGCGTCCTTGATCTGCGGCAGGACGCCATCGAAGACCGAGTCGTCCTCGGCAAGACCGCGCGCGTGCACCTCGGGTCCGCTCACGACCTTGCCGTTGCTCGCGTCGATCACGGCGAAGACGGACACGAAGCCCTCCTCGCTGAGGATGCGGCGATCCTTGAGCTCGGTCTCCGTGATCTCGCCCACCGACGAGCCGTCCACGTACACGTTGTGGTGCTCGATCGCGCCCACGACGCGCGCCCTGCCGTCCTTGAGATCGACGACGACGCCGTTCTCGGCGAACACCACGTTGTCCTCGGGGATGCCGGTCTTCATCGCGAGCTTCCCGTTCGCGAGCAGATGCCGCACCTCTCCGTGGATGGGCATCACGTTCTTGGGTCGCAGGATGTTGTAGCAGTACAGCAGCTCGCCCGCGCTGGCGTGGCCCGAGACGTGTACGCGGGCGTTCGCCTGGTGCACCACGGTGGCGCCGATGCGCATGAGCAGGTTGATGACGCGGTACACGGCGTTCTCGTTGCCGGGGATCAGGGACGACGCGAAGATCACCAGATCGTCCTTGCCCACCTCGACCTTGTGGTCGCCGGTCGCCATCCGGCTCAGCGCCGCCATCGGCTCGCCCTGCGAGCCGGTTGACATGTAGACGACCTGATCGTGAGGCATCTTGTCCGCCTGCTTCGGATCCACGAGGATGCCGTCGGGGACGTTGAGGTAGCCCATCTCGGCCGCGATGCCCATGTTGCGCACCATCGACCGTCCGACGAACGCGACCTTGCGTCGATGCGCCTGCGCGGCGTCGATGACCTGCTGCACCCGGTGCACATGGCTCGCGAACGATGCGACGACGATGCGCCCCTTGGCCTGGGCGAACAGCCCGTCGAGCGTCGGGCCGATCTCCGCCTCTGCGGTGGTGAAGCCCGGCACTTCGGCATTGGTCGAGTCGACCATGAACAGGTCCACGCCCTCCTCGCCCATCCGGGCGAAGGCGCGCAGATCCGTGATGCGGCCGTCGAGCGGCAGCTGGTCCATCTTGAAGTCGCCTGTGTTGAGCACAGTGCCGGCGCTGGTGCGGACGAAGACCGCGAGCGCGTCGGGGATCGAATGGTTGACCGCGACGAACTCGAGACCGAAGGCTCCGATCTGCTCGCGCCCGCCCTCCTTCACGGCGAGCGTGATCGGCGTGATGCGGTGCTCCTTGAGCTTCGCCTCGATGAAGGCGAGCGTCAGCTGGGACCCGATCAGCGGGATGTCCTGACGCTTGCGCAGCAGATACGGCACGGCGCCGATGTGGTCCTCGTGTCCGTGCGTGAGGACGATCGCCTCGATGTCCTCCAGCCGGTCCTCGAGGTAGGTGAGGTCAGGCAGGATCAAGTCGACGCCGGGCTGATGCTCCTCCGGGAAGAGCACGCCGCAGTCGATGATCAGCAGGCGCCCGTCGAGTTCGAGGACGTGCATGTTGCGCCCGACCTCGCCGAGCCCGCCGAGCGGGACGAGGCGGAGGGTGCCGGGCTTGAGAGCGGGCGGTGCGGTCAGTTCAGGGTGAAAGTTCATCGGGTCATTCCTGCGGCCTCCAGGGCCGCTGTCAGTGCCTCGTACTCGGCCTGCGTGGCGGGCAGCAGCGGCAGCCGCATGGCGCGGTTGTCGATGACGCCTGCCCACTGCATCGAGGCCTTCGCGCTGACGGCGCCAGGGATGGCGAACATCGCGTCGACGACGGGCAGGAGGGATTCGTGAATGTGCTGGGCGGTGGCCTCATCGCCGGCGTTGAACGCGTCGATCATGGCCTTGGTCTCACGCGACGCGACGTGCGCGATCACGGAGACGGTGCCGACGCCCCCGGCACGCAGGAAGTCGAGGGTCAGCGCGTCGTCGCCGGAGTACCACGCGAGGCCCGTGCGCTCGTGCCGAGCCTTGCCGGTGGCGACGTCGCCGGTCGCGTCCTTGACCGCGAGCACGCGCGGGTGGGCCGCCAACTGGTCGTACGCCCAGTCGGAGATCGCGAGCGACGTGCGACCCGGGATGTCGTACAGCATCGCGGGCAGGCCCGTCGCGCCGAGGATCGCGCGGAAGTGCGCCACGATGCCCGCCTGCGACGGCTTCGAGTAGTACGGCGTGAGCGCGAGGATGCCGTCGGCCCCGGCCTCCTCGCCCTGCTCCGCCATGCGCACCGCGTGCGCCGTGTCGTTCGAGCCCGCGCCGGTGAGGATCGTGACCTCGGGCCCCACGGCCTCGCGCACCGCGCGGATCAGGTCCACCTTCTCCGGAGCGTGCGTGGTGGGCGCCTCCCCCGTGGTGCCTGACAGCACGAGGCCGTCGCAGCCGCGCGAGACGAGGTACGAGGCCAGGCGCTGCGCGGCCTCGAGGTCGATCGCGCCTCCCTCGTGCATCGGCGTGACCATCGCGGTCAATACTGTGCCGAAGGGCCGTGCGGGATCGTTCATACGGCTAAACCTACCGCGCTGGCTGCGGCGGCCGTCCCGTGGTGACGCATCGGCGCGGCCCGACCACCGCGTCGGGCATGCGTCGTAGGCTGTCGCCGTGAGCGCCATTCCCACGCCGTACGAGGACCTGCTGCGCGACGTGCTCGCGACCGGCACCGTCAAGAGCGACAGGACCGGGACGGGCACCCGCTCCGTCTTCGGCCGCCAGCTCCGCTTCGACCTGAGCCAGGGCTTCCCGCTGATCACCACCAAGCGTGTGCACACGCGATCGATCGTGGGCGAGCTGCTGTGGTTCCTGCGCGGCGACACGAACGTGCGCTGGCTTCAGGAGCGCGGCATCACCATCTGGGACGAGTGGGCGGACGAGAACGGCGAACTGGGTCCCGTCTACGGCTACCAGTGGCGCTCGTGGCCCACGCCAGACGGCAGGCACATCGACCAGATCGCTGAAGTCGTGCAGCAGATCCGCGACAACCCGGACTCGCGTCGCCTGCTGGTCTCCGCGTGGAACCCCGCCGACATCCCCGACATGGCGCTCGCGCCGTGCCACGCGATGTTCCAGTTCTACGTGGCCGACGGCAAGCTCAGCTGCCAGCTGTACCAGCGTTCGGCAGACCTCTTCCTGGGCGTGCCGTTCAACATCGCCTCGTACGCGTTGCTCACGCACATGATCGCGGCGCAGACCGGCCTCGAGGTAGGCGACTTCGTGTGGACGGGCGGCGACTGCCACATCTACGCCAACCACGTCGATCAGGTGGAGCTGCAGCTCAGCCGCGAGCCGTACCCCTACCCCACGCTGCGGCTCGCCCCGCGCGACAGCCTGTTCGACTACGACATCGACGATGTGGTGATCGAGAACTACCAGCACCACCCGGGCATCAAGGCGCCCGTGGCCGTCTGAGCGCACCCATGGCTCTCAAGGCGATCTGGGCGCAGGCGCGCGACGCGGCGGGCAGGCCCGTCATCGGGCTCGACGGCGACATGCCGTGGGAGCTTCCCGAGGACCTCGCGAGGTTCCAGCGGCTCACTCGCGGCGGCGTGGTCGTGATGGGCCGCCGCACCTGGGAGTCGCTGCCGCCGCGCTACCGGCCCCTCCCGGGCCGCACCAACATCGTGGTCACCTCGCGCGACGCCATCGACGGCGTCCCCGTGGCGCCCTCGCTCGACTATGCGCTGCAGATGGCCTCCGCCCTCGAGCCCGACGCGGACGTCTGGGTCATCGGCGGGGCATCCCTGTTCGCGGAGGCCATGGGCCGCGCCGAAGCGCTCGAGGTCACCGAGATCGACCTCGAGGTCGAGGGCGACACGTATGCGCCGTCGGTCGACCCCGAGGCCTGGGCGATCGCCGACGCGTCGGAGCCTGCGATCTCGGAGGCAGGGCTGGGCTACCGCTTCGTGACGTACACGCCCGCATGAGCGCCCCTTACCGCATTCCCGCACGCATCGAGACCGAGCGCCTCGTGATCCGTCGGTACCGCGAGGACGATGCCGAGGCTCTGTCCGAGGTCGCGAGCAGGAACCGCGAGCACCTGCTGCGGTACATGGTCTGGGCCCAGTACGAGCCGCAGACCCCCGCGCAGCGTCGCCTCTTCATCGCGACAGTGAACGCGGACTTCGACGCCGGCACGGACTACACGATGGGCATGTTCGCGCGCCCGGACGGCGCTTACCTCGGAGGCACCGGATTCCACGTCCGCACTGCGCCCGAGCGGCTTGAGATCGGCTACTGGCTCGATGCCGCGCGCGAGGGCGAGGGTCTCGTCACGGAGGCGGCCGCCGCGCTGACCCGGGTGGGGCTCGAGTTCGCTGGCGCCACCCTCGTGTCGATCGCGCACGCGCCCACGAACACCCGCTCGGGTGCCGTGCCGGCACGGCTCGGCTTCGTGCGGCAGGATGCGCCCGCCGAATACACCTGTCATGACAGCGGGCAGCCTGTCTCGCCAGTGGACTGGCAGGCCGACGCCGCAGTCCTCGCCTCTGACCCGCTCTCGTCGTTCCCCCGCCCCTCGCTGTTCGACGCTGACGGCACCCCGCTCGCATGGCCCGACCGGTCCTGAGCGCGGCGAGACGGCAGGCGGTCGCCGTCTCGATCGCGACCGGCGCGTACGGGCTCAGCTTCGGCGCGCTGTCCGTCGCCGCCGGGCTGGACTTGTGGCAGACGATGGCGCTGAGCCTGCTCGTGTTCTCCGGCGGCTCGCAGTTCGCCTTCGTGGGCGTGCTGGGCGCGGGTGGCACGGCCGCAGCCGCCGTCGCAACCTCGACGTTCCTCGGCATCCGCAACGGGTTCTACGGCGTCGCGCTCGCCGAGGTGCTCCGTCCGCTTCGCGGCGCTCGCCTCGCGTGGGGCGCGCAGGTGACGATCGACGAGTCGACTGCGGTCTCGCTCGCGCAGCCGCACGACGACCTGGCCGAGCGTCGCGCCGGCTTCTGGTGGGCCGGGGTCGGCGTGTTCGCGCTGTGGAACGCGATCACCATCGTGGGAGCGCTGCTGGGCCAGAGCCTGGGCGATCCCGCGACGTGGGGGCTCGACGCCGCCGCCGGTGCCGCCTTCCTCGGGCTCGTATGGCCGCGCCTCGGTTCGCGGCGTGCACAGGCCGTGGCGGGCATTGCCGCCGTGGTCGCGCTCGCCCTCACTCCCCTGCTCCCCGCGGGCGTGCCAATCCTCGTCGCCGCGCTCGTGGGCGTCGCGGCGGGCTGGCGGGCTCCGGCGCATGCCGAAGAGGTGCCCGAGTGACGCCATACGCGTGGACGTGGATCGCGATCGTCGCCGCGGGCCTGCTCGCGTGGCTGATCAAGCTCGCGGGCCACGTGGTCCCCGAGCGAGTCGTCGAGAACCCGCGCGTGCACCGCATCGCGGCATACGTCACCGTCGCGCTGCTGATCTCGCTCGCAGCGGTACAGACATTCACGTCCGATGCCGCGCTCGTGGTGGATGCGCGCGTCGTGGCGATCGCCGTCGCGGCCATCCTGCTGTGGAGACGCGCTCCGTTCATCGTGGTGGTCGCAGCCTCAGCCGCGGTGGCTGCCGGGCTGCGCGCGCTTGGCTGGGGCTGACCGTCCGCTGTCCCTACGTCAGTTCGCCAAGCACGAAGGCGACGAGGAAGCCCGCCGTCACGATCAGTCCCGTGGCCCAGTGATCCTCCTCGTAGGCCTCGGGGATCATCGCGTTGGCGACCATCGCGAGCAGCGCGCCGGCTGCGGTCGAGATGACGACAGCGATGACGGCGGGCGATGCCGCGAGCAGCACCGATGCTCCCAGGGTCGCGGCGAGCGCGCCCAGGAGAGTGATCCCTCCCCACAGCGCGAGCACGAACCGCAAGGGCCGGCCCGCACGCTTGAGTGGCACCGTGCCGGCGAGCCCCTCCGGCACATTCGAGAGCCCGATGGCGACGACGAGGCCCACGGGGAACCCACCGGTGAGCGCGCTGAGCCCGATCACGATGGCCTCAGGGATGCCGTCGAGCAGCGCGCCGACCGCGATCGACAGGCCGCCGCCCTCGCTGTCCCCGCCGCGCTGAGCCGTCGCGTTCCTGCTGGAGGATCGCGCGCCCTGGCGCTTGGCGAGTCGATCCACGAGTCCATCGAGCACGACGTAGCCGACAGCGCCGCAGGTGAATCCCAGCACCACCGGCCAGACGCCCGCGCCGTCCTTCGCCTCCGTCACGAGCTCGAGCGTCAGCGTCGCGATGAGAACGCCCGCACCGAAGGCCATCACTCCTGCGACGGCGCGGCGCGGCAGCGCCCAACGCCACGCGATCCCCGCGCCGATGAGCAGCGCGCCGATGCCGACGGCAGCGGCGACCGCGGCGATCAGGATGCTCATCCGCCCACCCTAGCGAGCGTCGATCGGACCGCCGGCGGTGCGGATGCTCGCGCGCACACGGCCCACGCAATACGCTCGGAGCCATGAGCGCATCTGCATCCCCCGCCGACAGTGTCCGCACCGCACGCCCCGGGGACGAGGGCGCGATCGCGCGCATCCAGGTCGAGTCCTGGGTCTCCGCGCTCGGGGAGCGGCTCGGACCGCGCCGTCACAGCGCGTTCGACGTGGACGCGGTCGCGCAGGGCTGGGCAGCCGCGATCGCCGAACCCCCGAGCGAGGGCCATCAGGTGTTCGTCGCGATGGGCGAGAATGGCGAGATCTGCGGCTTCGTCGCCTGCGCGCCGCCCAAGGACCTGATCGCGCTCGAGGTCGCGCCCGACCGTCGCCGCCGCGGCCACGGCTCACGGCTGCTCGCCGCTGCGGCCGACCACATGCGCGCCCAGGGCGCCACGACCATGCGCCTCTGGGCCCTCGAGAAGGACCGCGTGCGAGCGGACTACCTCAGCTCCGCCGGATTCGCGGAGGCCGGAATGCGACGCGAGCTCGAGGGCCCAGGGATCACGATCCCCGAGCAGCTCTGGCAGACGGACCTCACGCCCGACGCGGCGTAGCGGCCCCGCGCGGCCCCACGTCGGAGCGAACGCCTCACGCCCGACGCGCGGCTCGCCACAGGCTCGCGGCATGCGCGAGCGAGCGTCGGGCCATGCGCCGGTCGCCGCTCGCGTCGTACGCGAACCCCACCTGGAACCACGCGTCCCAGTCCTCCGGACGCGCCTCGGCCTCGAGCCGCGCAGTCTCGAACGCTGCCTCGAGCTCCTCGGATCCCATCGCACGCCGCCCGACGCGCCCGTCGGCCCCGCGCGCCTCATCCGGAACCGGAAGCCGGCCCGTCGCGACGAGCTCGTCGCCCATGCGCTGCACCGCGGCGCTCAGCCTCCACTCGAGCGCAAGCCACCACAGTCCGATGATGGGCATCACGAGCAGACCGATGCCCATCGCGACGCCGACCGGCTCGCCCGTGGCCATGAACGCGAACGCCCGCTGCCCCACATAGGCGGCATACAGCCCGAGCAGCGCGGTCATCGCGACCGCGGCGAGGAATCCCTTGCGGCGCAGCAGCGTCACAGCGCCATGTACCCGTCGAGCCCCACCGTGAGGCCGGGGTGGTTCGCGACCTCACGTACGCCCAGCAGCACGCCGGGCATGAAGCTCACCCTGTCGAAGCTGTCGGTGCGGATCGTGAACTGCTCGCCAGGGTTGCCCATGAGGATCTCCTCGTGGGCGACGAGGCCACGCAGGCGGACGGCGTGCACGTGCACGCCGTCGATCACGGCGCCACGCGCGCCGTCGGGGTCGTCGGTGGTCGCGTCCGGTGACGGAGCCAGGCCGGCCTCCGCGCGCGCCGCGGCGATGCCTGCTGCCGTGTGGCGTGCAGTTCCCGAGGGCGCATCGACCTTGTCCGGGTGGTGCAGCTCGACGATCTCCACCGACTCGAAGTAGCGCGCCGCCGCGGCAGAGAGCTTCATCGCGAGGACGGCGCCCAGGGCGAAGTTCGGCGCGATCAGCACGCCCAGCTCGGGGCGCTCGGTGAGGTGCTCCTCGACCCTGGCAAGCGCGTCGGTCGTCCAGCCGGTGGTGCCCACCACCGCATGCAGGCCCGCGTCGATCGCCGCGTGCACATTCGCCTCGGTCGCGGAGGGCACGGTGAAGTCGATCACGACCTCCGCGCCCGCGCGCGCCGCCGCCGCCACCTCGTCGCCTGCCTCGAGCGAGGCGACGAGGTTGACGCCCTCCGCAGCCTGAACGGCAGCGATCGTCGTGGATCCCATACGCCCCGAGGCGCCCAGCACTGCGACATCGATCATGGGGTCAGCCTACGGATGCGCGGGGCCCACCCGCACCGTGGCGCGCTCGCGCGACGCTAGGTCGGTGGCAAGGCCCACCACGTCGTCGGCCGTGACCGCATGCACCTGATCGAGCATCTCGCCGATGCTCCACAGCTCCCCGAACGCCATCTCCGCCTTGCCCAGGCGCGACATGCGCGAGTACGAGTCCTCGAGCCGCAGCACCATGGAGCCGGCGATCTGTCCCTTGGCACGCTCGAGCTCGGCCTCGGTCACGCCCTCCGCCATGCGCTCCAGCTCGGCGGCCATGAGCCTCTCGACCTCGCGCGCCTTCGCGGGCGTGCAGGCCGCGTAGATGCCGAACAGCCCCGTCTCCGCACTGGGGGCACCGAACGAGTACACCGTGTACGTCAGCCCCCGCTTCTCGCGGATCTCCTGGAACAGACGCGAGCTCATGCCGCCGCCCAGGATCGCGTTGTACACCGCGAGCGTGTTGCGCCGCTCATCCGTCGCCGCGAAGCCGCGGGTGCCCACCAGCAGGTGGGACTGCTCGAGCTCCGAGCGCGTCACCGTCACCTCGGGCGTGAACGTCGCCTGCACCGGGCGGGTCGCGTCGCGCCTGCCCGACGGTGCGGTCGGGCCATCGAGGTCCCATCCCCCGGTCTCGAGCGCCTGGGCGACGAGCGCGCATACGACGTCGTGGTCCACGCCGCCCGCGGCGGTCACGATCAGCGTCGAGGGCGCATAGTGCTGGCGGTAGTGCTCCCACACGCTCTCGCGCGTCACCGACTCGATGATCTGCGGCGTGCCGCCGATGGGCCGTCCGAGCGGGTGGCCACCGAGGACCGCCTCCGCGAAGCGCTCGTGGATCACGTCGCCCGGGTCGTCCTCGTTCATGGCGATCTCCTCGAGGATCACGCCGCGCTCCATGTCGAAGTCCGCCTGGTCCAGCCGCGCGGACGTCACCATGTCGAGGATCACGTCCACCGCCATCGGCAGATCCTGGTCGATCACCCGCGCGTAGTAGCAGGTGTACTCCTTGCCCGTGAGCGCGTTGGACTCGCCGCCGACGCGGTCGAACGCCTCGGCGATGTCGAGCGCGCTGCGGCGCGATGTGCCCTTGAACAGCAGGTGCTCGAGGAAGTGGGTCGAGCCCGCGTGCACATCCGTCTCGTCGCGCGAGCCGACGCCGAACCACGCGCCGATCGTCGCGGACCGCATGCCGGGGATGGTCTCCGTGAAGACCCTGACTCCGCCGGGGAGGATCGACCTCCGGATCACGGCTCCGTGATCCTGCTCGATGGTGACGGTGCTGCCGATCGACGAGGACGCGACCAGGGGGAGGACGTGAGGCATGAGGGTGAGCCTAACCCCGCGAGGCTCCGCCCCACGAACCGGAGCATCGCGCGACGCCCCGCCCCAGCGTCGGGCATGTGCAGGCTCACAGACGCGTCAGGGGCGGCCCCGGCGAACCGGGACCGCCCCTGACGGACGTGCGGTGCGGATTACTCCGCGGCGGCCTCCTCCGAGGCCTCCTCGACCACGCCGAGCGACAGCTTGCCGCGCGGGTCGATCTCGGTGATCTCCACCTGGATCTTCTGGCCGATGGACAGGACGTCCTCGACGTTCTCGACGCGCTTGCCGCCCACGAGCTTGCGGATCTGCGAGATGTGCAGCAGACCGTCCTTGCCCGGCGAGAGCGAGACGAAGGCGCCGAAGGCGACCGTCTTGACGACGGTGCCGACGAAGCGCTCGCCGACCTCAGGCATGTGCGGGTTGGCGATCGCGTTGATCGCGTCGCGCGCCGCCTCCGCCGAGGGCCCGTCGACCGCGCCGATGAACACGGTGCCGTCGTCCTCGATCGAGATGTCCGCGCCCGTGTCGTCCTGGATCTGGTTGATCATCTTGCCCTTGGGGCCGATGACCTCGCCGATCTTGTCGACGGGCACGCGCACCGTGATGATGCGCGGTGCGAAGGGGCTCATCTCGTCGGGCTCGGTGATGGCCTGAGCCATCACGTCCAGGATGTGGAGGCGGGCCTCCTTGGCCTGGGTGAGCGCGCCGCCGAGCACCGAGGCGGGGATGCCGTCGAGCTTGGTGTCGAGCTGGATCGCGGTCACGAACTCGGAGGTTCCGGCGACCTTGAAGTCCATGTCGCCGAACGCGTCCTCGGCGCCCAGGATGTCGGTGAGCGCCGCGTAACGGGTCTCGCCGTCCACCGTGTCGGACACGAGGCCCATCGCGATGCCCGCGACCGGAGCGCGCAGCGGCACGCCCGCGTTGAGCATCGACAGCGTGGACGCGCAGACCGAGCCCATCGAGGTCGAGCCGTTCGAGCCCAGCGCCTCGGAGACCTGGCGGATCGCGTACGGGAAGTCCTCACGCGACGGCAGCACCGGCACCAGGGCACGCTCGGCGAGCGCTCCGTGGCCGATCTCGCGGCGCTTGGGGCTGCCCACACGACCGGTCTCGCCCGTGGAGAAGGGCGGGAAGTTGTAGTGGTGCATGTAGCGCTTGCGCGTCTCGGGGTTGTACGAGTCGATCTGCTGCTCCATCTTGAGCATGTTCAGCGTGGTGACACCCATGATCTGGGTCTCGCCGCGCTCGAAGATCGCGGAGCCGTGCACGCGCGGGATCGGGCCGACCTCGGCGGACAGCGGACGGATGTCGCGCAGACCGCGACCGTCGATGCGGACGCCGTCCTTGAGGATGCGCTGACGCACCGACTGCTTGGTGACGGAGCGGATCGCCGCCGACACCTCCTTCTCGCGGCCCTCGAAGGTCTCCGCGAACTGCTCGAGCGTCTCGGCCTTGATCTCGTCGAGGCGGTTCTCGCGCGTCTGCTTGTCGGCGATCGTGAGCGCCTCGGCAAGCTTGCCGCCGGCGAACTCGGTCACGGCCGCGAGCACGTCGTCCTGGTAGTCCAGGAAGCGCGGGAACTCGACGGTCTCCTTCGCTGCCTTGTTCGCGAGCTCGATCTGAGCCTCGCACAGCGCACGCAGGAACGGCTTCGCGGCCTCGAGGCCCTCGGCCACGACCTCCTCGGTCGGCGCCTTGGCGCCCTCCGAGACGAGGTTGAAGGCGTCATCGGTGGCCTCGGCCTCGACCATCATGATCGCGACGTCGTCACCCGCGATGCGACCGGCCACGACCATGTCGAAGACCGCGCGCTCCTTCTGCGAGTACTTGGGGAACGCGACCCACTGGCCGTCGACCAGCGCGATGCGCACACCGGCGATCGGGCCGGTGAAGGGCAGGCCGGACAGCTGCGTCGACGCCGAGGCGGCGTTGATCGCGAGCGTGTCGTACGCGTCGTCGGGGTTGATCGCGAGGACCGTGATGACGACCTGGACCTCGTTGCGCAGACCCGAGACGAACGTCGGGCGCAGCGGGCGGTCGATCAGGCGGCACGTGAGGATCGCGTCCGTCGAGGGGCGGCCCTCGCGGCGGAAGAACGAGCCGGGGATCTTGCCGGCGGCGTATGAGCGCTCCTCGACGTCCACCGTCAGCGGGAAGAAGTCGAAGCCGTCGCGCGGGTGCTTGCCGGCGGTGGTGGCGGACAGCAGCATCGTGTCGCCGTCCAGGTAGGCGGCGACGGAGCCGGCGGCCTGCTGAGCGAGGCGGCCGGTCTCGAAGCGCACGGTGCGCTTGCCGAACGAGCCGTTGTCGATGACGGCCTCGGCGAACTGGATCTCGGGACCCTCCATGGGTCACCCTCCTTGTCGTGAAGGGCGTCCAGGTGTCGGTCGTCGATCGAGGCCCACTCGTCTCCCGTGAGGAAGGACGAGGAGGCCACTACCGAGGACCAGGCAACCGGACGCGGTGTGTTGAGTTGTGGGGTGGCGGCGAACCGCCGGTCACTAGCGTGACACAGAAATCGCCCCGGGGCCGTGAGGCCCCGGGGCGGAAGTTCTAGCGGCGCAGGCCCAGACGCTCGATCAGCTTGCGGTACCGCTCGATGTCGGTCTTGGCAAGGTAGTTGAGCAGGTTGCGGCGGCGACCGACCATGAGGAGCAGGCCACGACGCGAGTGGTGGTCGTGCTTGTGCTCCTTGAGGTGCTCGGTGAGCTCCGTGATGCGGTGCGAGAGCAGCGCGATCTGGACCTCGGGCGAACCGGTGTCGCCCTCAGCGGTGGCGTACTCGGCCATGATGGACTTCTTGGTGGCTGCGTCGAGCGGCACTGTTCTCTCCTTCAAGGATCGTTGCGCGGCGCACCCGGGCTTGTTCACCGGGGCACTGGGAACCGCGGCCGTTTTACGGCGACGACGATTCTACCCCACTCGGGCGCAATCCCCCAGCCACGGCGTCGGGCATCTCCCCCCGCCCGCCATCGCTCCACCCTCCGACGCTCCTGCCCGCCGGCGCTCCATGGACAGTCTGAACCACTCTGGAACCGACACACCGGCGCGATGCACGGATCCCGAGGCATGAGCCGTGTGTCGTACGAGATGTCGGTTCGTGCTGTCAGAGGAGAAGCTGGGAGGTGGGCGGGAGCGAGTGGTTCTGTGCGCGCGACGATGCCGACGCGGTCAGATCTGTGAGTCGCCGGTGCGCGTGTTCGCCTCGATGCTCGCGCGGCGCCAGTCCACCTCGCCCACGCGATGGCGGTAGTCGTCATCCGTCTCGCCCGGCCGACGCTGCGGCACCGCGTGCGACGACGGTCGCCTGCCTGCGCCGAACACGGGGTCGCCCGCGTGAGCGCCTTCCTCGCGCGCGGGCCCGCCGATGCCCGACTGCGGGATGGGCCCCGCAGGACCGATCTCGGGCGGCTCCGTACCGCGACCACGCTCGCGCAGGCGCCGCTCGATGTACGTCGCCAGCCGCGAGATGGAGAGGTTGATGAGGATGTAGATCGTGGCGCCCACCACGAACAGCGGGATCGTGTACTGGTCGCCGAAGTAGTCGCGGTTGGTCTTGATGGTCCGCAGCAGTTCGGGGTAGGACACGATGAAGCCCAGCGCGGTGTCCTTGAGCAGCACGACGAGCTGGCTCACGAGCGCAGGCAGCATGATGCGCACTGCCTGGGGCAGTTCGATCATGAGCGTGGTGCGCATGGGAGACAGCCCGATGCTGAGGCCTGCCTCGCGCTGACCCTTGGGCAACGCGGCGAGCCCCGCGCGCAGGATCTCGGCGACCACCGCAGCGTTGTACACGACGAGGCCGAACACGACGGACCACAGCGGGGACCAGCCGAACGCGAGCTTCGCGAGGAACATCAGCATCAGCACAGGAAGCCCACGTGCGAACTCCGTGACGACGGTGGCCGACCCTGTGACGAGCCTCCGCGTGACGCCTCGCCGCACGATCGCGATGAGCGTGCCGAACGCGATGGCGATCGGCGCGGCGATCGCGGCCGCCGTCAGCGTGGCGCCCAGCCCGCGGACGAGCAGCGAGTACCAGACGTCGGCCGCCTCCTGCCCCTTGGGCGGGTCCCACAGGATGGCCCAGCGGTCATCGAAGATGCCGCGCTGATAGAACGAGTAGCCGGCCCACACCAGGCCACCCACGAGCATCGCCGAGAAGACGACGTTGAGGATCCTGTCGAGCCGTTGCGCGCGAGGGCCGGGCGTGTCGTAGAGAACGGAGGAGCTCATCGCGCGAACGCCACCTTCTTCTCGATCCGCCCGGCAGCGAAGCCGAGCGGGATGGTGATCACGAGATAGAGAAGAGCGATACCGAAGAAGATGAAGAGCCCATCGCTGGGATTCGAGGTCATCAGCGTGCGCTGCACCGTCACCAGTTCCGCGTACGCGAAGCCCGCACCGACGGACGTATTCTTCGTGAGCGCGATGAGTACCGAGATCAGCGGCGGCACGGACGTGCGCCACGCCTGCGGCAGCACCACCTGCGTCAGCGTCTGGCCGAACGTGAGCCCGATGCTGCGGGCGGCCTCGGCCTGTCCCACTCCCACCGAGTTGACTCCCGAACGCAGTGCCTCGCATACGAACGCGCTCGTGTACAGCGTGAGTGCAGCGAGCGACCACTGGAATCCGAGCCCGACTGTCAGCCCCAGCGATGGCGCGACGAAGGCGAAGAAGAAGAACATGAGCGTCAACGGCGTGTTGCGGATGATCTCCACGTACGCGGTGCCGAAGGTCCGCAGCGGCCCGACGGGCGACACGCGCATGGTCGCGAGCACCGTTCCCCACACGAGCGACAGCACTGCCGACGCGGCGGTCAGCGACAGGGTGGCGAGGAAGCCGCCCCAGATGGCGCCGAACTCGTTGACGAAGGTCTCCATGGTCTCCTCTTGGCTGGCGGCTGCGGCCCCTCCGCACGGAGGAGCCGCAGCCGGATCAGTTCAACCGATCAGTAGCGGTCCACCGTGGGGACGGCGGGCTCGGGCAGCACGGTGCCGGCAGTCTCGTTCCACGCCTCGAGCCAGCGGCCGTCCTCGAAGATCTCCTCGAGCACGTCGTTGATCCACATGCGGAACTCGGTGTCCTCGAGCGCGACGCCGATGCCGTAGGGCTCCTCGGTGAAGGGCTCGCCGACGACCTTGAACTCGCCGTCGGACTCGGCCACGTAGCCCGCGAGGATCACGTTGTCGGTCGTGACGACGTCCACCTGGCCGTTGCGAAGCGGCTCGAGGCAGTCGGTGTACGCGTCGAACAGCGCGAGCTCAGCCTCGGGGTAGTTGGTCGCGATGTTCTCAGCCGGGGTCGAGCCGGTGACGGAGCACACCGTCTTGCCCGCGAGGTCGTCGGGCGAGGTGATGTCGTCGGTCGTCGACAGCGTCATGAGCGCCTGGCCGGCGTTGTAGTACGGCCCGGCGAAGCCGACGAGCTCCTTGCGCTTGTCGTTGATCGTGTAGGTCGCGACGACGAGGTCCACGGAGCCGTCCTGGATGAAGGGCTCACGGTTGGCGGACACGGTCTCGACCCACTCAATGCCGCTCTCGTCGATTCCGAGCTCGCTCGCGATGATCTTGCCGATCTCCACGTCGAAGCCCTCGGGGGTGCCGCTCGGTGCGAGCAGACCGAACAGCGGCTGGTCGAACTTGGTGCCGATGGTGATGGCGCCGGCGTCGGCGAGGGCGGCCATGGTGGTGCCCTCCTCGAACTCCATCATCTCGCCGCCGGTGTCGTCTCCGGTCGCGCTGTCGGTGGGCTCGGCGTCGCCGCTCGAGCACGCCGTGAGCGCGACGAGCGCCACCGCGCTGGCGGCGATCCAGGTGCTGGTCCTGGTCTTCATGGTCTCTCTCCCTTGCTCTCATGCCCCCGTGGGGGCTGGGACGCCCTGACACGCCCCGCCCTGTCGTCGCTCCTCAGTGCGTGAGAATCTTCGACAGGAAGTCCTTGGCTCGATCCGACTGCGGGTTCGTGAAGAACGCCTCGGGCTCGGCCTCCTCGACGATGCGCCCGTCGGCCATGAAGACGACGCGGTCGGCGGCCTTGCGCGCGAAGCCCATCTCGTGGGTGACGACGATCATCGTCATCCCGTCCTCGGCGAGCGAGGTCATGACGTCGAGCACCTCGTTGATCATCTCGGGGTCGAGCGCCGACGTGGGCTCGTCGAAGAGCATGACCTTCGGCTCCATCGCGAGCGACCGGGCGATCGCGACGCGCTGCTGCTGTCCGCCCGAGAGCTGCGCGGGGTACTTGTTCCGCTGCGACTCCACACCGACCCGCTCGAGGAGTGCGATCGCCTTCGCCTCCGCCTCCTTCTTGGGCACCTTGTTGACCTTGATCGGGCCGAGCGTGACGTTCTCGAGGATCGTCTTGTGCGCGAAGAGGTTGAAGGACTGGAAGACCATGCCGACGTCGGCGCGCAGTCGCGCGAGCGCCTTGCCCTCCTGAGGCAGCGGCACGCCGTCGAGCGAGATCTCGCCATCGTCGATGGTCTCGAGGCGGTTGATCGCGCGGCACAGCGTGGACTTCCCGGAGCCCGAGGGGCCGATGACGACCACCACTTCGCCCTCGCCGACGGTCAGGTTGATGTTCTGCAGCACATGCAGGTCGCCGAAGTGCTTGTTGACCTTGTCGAGCACCACGAGCGGCCGGTGGCCGGCGGAAGAAGCCTGCGTCTGGTCCATTTCTGCACCCTAGACCCCCCGGCGGCCGGGTGTCCTGGGAGGAGACCGAAACGGTATGGAAGGTTAACGTCCCGGTAACAGGGCATTCGTGGACATATCACCTGGTTCGCAGGCGCTTCCCGACAGCGTCGACACGCGCGCACCGATCAGGCCCGGGCTGGGATCCCCAGCGCCTCGCGACACCACGCGACGTCCTCCGCCAGCGCCTCCGTGAGGGCCTCGACCGAGCCGAAGTCGAGCATCGGGCGTCGCCAGTCGACGAGGTCGAGAGCGACCCGCGCGTCGTATAGGTCGAGGCCCGCGCCGTCGATGACGAACGCCTCGACGCGCAGCGAGTCCCCGCCCACGGTGTAGTTGATGCCGAGGCTGATCGCAGCGGGCATCCGCTCCCCCACGAGCGCCGCAGCACGCGCGTTGCCGCCGCCGTCCAGCACCGTGAGCCATCCGGCGTACACGCCGTGCCGCGGGATCATGCCTGCATCCACGTCGATGTTCGCGGTCGGGAAGCCGATCGTGCGGCCCAGCTTGTCGCCATGCACCACAGTGCCGCGCAGCCGATGCTCGCACCCGAGCACCTCGGCGGCCTCGCGGACCTTGCCGCCGTCGAGCAGCTCGCGCACCCACGTCGACGACCAGCGGCGGCCGCGCGCGTCGGTGTCGCCCGCGTCGTCGATCACATGAACCTCGAAGCCGAGCCTCTCGCCGAGCTCACGCATCGTGACGACATCGCCCGCGTTGCCGCGCCCAAACTTCGTGTCGCGCCCCACCACGACAGTGCGCGCGCCGAGGCCCTCGACGAGCCACGTGCGCACGAAGTCCTCGGGGGTCTGCTGCGCGAACGCGAGCGTGTAGTCGACGAGAAGGACGCCGTCGAGGCCCGTCTCGCCGAGGCGTGCGAGCCGGTCCTCGATGCCCGTGATGAGCTCGGGCGGGTGCGCGGGATCGTGGACCGCGCGCGGATGAGGGTCGAACGTGATCGCGGCGGCCTTCAGTCCCCGCTCGCGCGCGTCAGCCACCATGCGGGTGAGCACTGCGCGATGACCCAGGTGGACACCGTCGAAGTTGCCGATCGTCACCACCGTGGGGCCGAGTTCGCGAGGAACGTCCTCGAGCGCGCGCCAGACCTGCATGCGGGTCATTGTGCCCCAGCGGGGCGCATCACGACGACAGGCTTCACCTTGGTCCCCCGCCGTTCGCCGATCGCGACCAGCTCGCCCGCCGCGTCGAGCAGCGCCAGATGCTCGCCCTCGGCGCCTGCCGTCGCCGCGACCCACTGGCCGTACCCGAGGGCCCTGGCATCCGCGTCGGGCACGCTCACGGGGGTGAGCGTCGCCGCCGCCGCAGGCCCGAGCGGCAGCAGCGGGACGGGCTCCCCCGCCTCGTGGCGCGCGGCGAGGTCGTCGAGCGTCGCGGCCTCGTCCACGGGGATGCGCCCGACGCGGGTGCGCCGTAGCGCGGTGAGGTGGCCCCCGACGCCGAGCGCGGCTCCCAGATCGCGTGCGAGCGCGCGCACGTACGTGCCCGAGGACACTTCGACCTCGACGTCGATGTCCATGACCTCGCCGAGACGGCGCACCGCGAGCACGTCGAAGCGGCTCACTGTCACGGGACGCGCGGGCAGCTCGACGTCCTCGCCGCCGCGCACGCGCGCGTACGACCTCTTGCCGTCGACCTTGATGGCGCTGACCGCGCTCGGGCGCTGAAGGATGTCTCCCGTGAGGTCCTCGATCGCGGCAGCGATCGCCTCGTCCGTCGCCCCAGACGCGTCCGACGCGGCGGTCACCTCGCCCTCGGCGTCATCGGTGACCGTGGACTGGCCCAGGCGAATGGTCGCCTCGTACGCCTTGTCGTGACCGGTGATGTAGGTCAGGAGCTTGGTGGCCCGCCCGATGCCGAGCACGAGCAGGCCCGTCGCCATGGGGTCGAGCGTGCCGGCGTGGCCCACCTTGCGGGTGCCCGCGAACCGACGGCAGCGGGCGACGACGTCGTGCGACGTCCAGCCCTGCGGCTTGTCGACGAGCAGCAGGCCCGGAACGGGCTCGTCCTGGGCCCGAGCCATCGGGTCAGGCCTCGTCGTCCTCGTCGTGGTGACGGTAGGGGTCCTCGTCGCCGGCGTAGTGCGCGTTCTCGCGCAGACGCTTGAGTTCCTCGTCCCGCTGGTGCGCCTCGTGGAGGGCACGGTCCAGCGACGCCGCCGTCTCCGGCACGGCGTCCAGGTGGAACTCGAGGCTCGGCGTGAGCCGGATGCCCAGCTCGTGCCCTACCTTGGAACGCAGCACGCCCTTAGCCGACCTGAGCGCGGCGGCGGTGCCCTCGCGGTCCTCGTCTGTGCCGAGAACCGTGTAGAACACCGACGCCTGCTGCAGGTCGCCCGTCACACGCACATCCGTGACCGTCACGAAGCCCAGTCGCGGATCCTTGATCTCGCTCTCCAGCGCGCGGGCCACGATCTTCTTGATCGTGCCCGCGAGCCGGAGTGCACGGGGGTTGTCGCTCATCAGTCCCTCGGGATCTCCACCATCTCGAACGTCTCGATGATGTCGCCGACCTGGATGTCGTTGAACTTGCCCAGGCCGATACCGCACTCGAAGCCGTCCTTGACCTCGGTGGCGTCGTCCTTGAAACGACGCAGCGTGTCGATCGTCGGCTCGCCGATGACGACCCCGCCACGCACGACCTTGGCCTTCGCGTTGCGCTTGATGACACCTTCGCGAACGAGGGAGCCTGCAATGTTGCCGAACTTGGAGCTGCGGAAGATCTCCATGATCTCGGCGGCGCCGACCTGCTTCTCCTCGAACTCGGGCTTGAGCATGCCCTTGAGCGACGCCTCGACGTCCTCGAGCGCACGGTAGATGACCGAGTAGAAGCGCATATCCACGCCCTCGCGGTCCGCGAGCTCCTGGACGCGCTCCGCAGGACGGACGTTGAACCCCAGGATGATCGCGTTGTCGACCGTCGCCAGGTTCACGTCGTTCTGCGTCACGGCGCCCACGCCGCGGTGGATGATGCGCAGGTCGACCTGGTCGCCCACATCGATCTGGAGCAGCGCGTCCTCGAGCGCCTCGACGGCACCCGAGACGTCACCCTTGATGATGAGGTTGAGCGTGTCGATCTTGCCGTCCTCGATGGCCTTCGTGAGGTCCTCGAGCGAGATGCGCTTGCGGCGCTTCGCGAGCTGCGCGGCGCGCTCGGCGGCCTCACGCTTCTCGGCGATTTGACGCGCGGTGCGGTCGTCCTCGGCGACCAGGAACGTGTCGCCTGCTCCTGGGACGGACGTCAGACCGATGACAAGCACCGGGCGGGCAGGACCCGCCTCGTCGACGGGCTTGTCGTGCTCGTCGAACATCGCACGCACACGACCGTAGGCCGTGCCTGCGACGATCGCGTCGCCGACGCGGAGCGTTCCGGAGTTGACCAGCACGGTCGCGACCGGGCCGCGGCCCTTGTCGAGGTGCGCCTCGACGGCCACACCGCGAGCGTCCTTGTCCGGGTTCGCGCGCAGGTCGAGACCGGCGTCGGCCGTGAGAAGCACAGCCTCCAGCAGGTCCTCGATGCCCTGGCCCTTGAGAGCCGAGACGTTGACGAACATCGTGTCGCCGCCCCAGTCCTCCGCGACGAGGTTGTACTCGGTGAGCTGCTGACGGATCTTGTCGGGGTTCGCCCCCTCCTTGTCCACCTTGTTGATCGCGACCACGATCGGGACGTTCGCTGCCTGAGCATGGTTGAGCGCCTCGATCGTCTGCGGCATCACGCCGTCGTCCGCCGCGACCACGAGGATCGCGATGTCCGTCACCTGCGCACCGCGGGCACGCATGGCGGTGAACGCCTCGTGACCCGGGGTGTCGATGAAGGTGATGGCGCGTTCGACGCCCTCGTGGGTCGTGTGAACCTGGTAGGCACCGATGTGCTGGGTGATACCGCCGGCCTCGCCGGAGATGACGTCCGCCTTGCGGATCGAGTCCAGCAGACGCGTCTTTCCGTGGTCGACGTGACCCATGACGGTGACGACCGGCGGGCGCGCCTCGAGCTGCTCGTCGGTCTCCGCCGCGAGCTCGGCCTCGAGGTCGAGTCCGAAGTCCTCGAGGAGCTCCTTGTCCTCGTCCTCGGGCGACACGATCTGGATCTTGTAGCCCAGCTCGGCGCCGAGGGTCTCGAACGTGCCCTCGTCGAGCGACTGCGTCGCCGTGGCCATCTCGCCCAGGTGGAAGAGCACGGTCACGAGCGACGCGGGGTTGACGTCGATCTTCTCGGCGAAGTCGGACAGCGTCGCACCGCGGCGCAGGCGGATAAGGGTCGAGCCGTCACCGCGAGGGATCTGCACGCCGCCGATCGCCGGAGCCTGCTGCTGCTCGAACTCCTGCCGCTTGGCGCGCTTGCTCTTGCGACCGCGCGCGGGCTTGCCGCCCTGACGACCGAACGCACCGGCGGTGCCTCCACGACCGCGGCCACCGGGACCCGGACGGCCACCAGGGCCACCGGGACCGCCGGGGCCTCCGCCGCCGGGACGTCCCGCAGGACCTCCGGCGGGCGAGCCCGGGCGCGGGCCGAAGCCCTGGCCGGGACGCGGAGCGCCGGCGCCGCCGGGGCGCGGCGCGCCGCCGGGACGGGGAGCCCCGCCGGGACGCGGAGCGCCTCCACGCGGAGCCTGGAACGGGTTGTTGCCGCCCGGACGCGGACGGGGACGCGGACCGGCGGAGCGGTCCGAGAACGGGTTGTTGCCGCCCGGACGCGGACGCGGCTTGGGCATGTCCGCGGGCGTGGGCGCCTTGGGGCCCGGCTTCGCCGCGGGCGCGGCGGCGGACTTCGCCTCCGGCTGCGCGGCGGGTGCCTCAGCGACCGGGGCCTCCGGCGCCTCGGCCTCGGGGGCCTTCGGAGCAGGCTTCGGCCCGGGCTTGGGGCCCGGCTTCGCGGCCGACGCGGGGGCGTCGGACGCAGGCGCGGCCGCAGGCTTCGCGGCGGGCTTTGCAGGTGCCTTCGCCGCGGGCTTGGCGGCGGGCTTGCTCTCGGCGGCGCCGGCGGGGAAGGCCTCGCGGGCCTTGCGCACGACGGGCGCCTCCAGGGTCGACGACGGACCCTTGACGTACTCTCCGAGCTCGTTGAGCTTGGCGATCAGATCCTTGCTCGGAACTCCGAGCTCCTTCGCGATCTCATGGACGCGGGGCTTTGCCACAATTCTCCTGTCTCGGCTCGACCGAGACAGGGTCGAGCCATTTTACGGCTGGGCACTCATTTCGAGGCACTCATCGGTTGACCATGGGCTTTCATCCCGTTCTGTCAGGCCGGATGGCTGGGTGGACGCGGTCCACGCTACCGCACCGCGAGTCCGCTCAGGTCGACGTCCGGATCGCGCAACGCACGTCCGAGCGAGCGACGCTTGAGAGCGAGCTCGAGGCAGTCTTCCCCGGGGTGGAGCCAGGCCCCACGGCCGGGGAGGGTCTTCGCGGTGTCGAGCACCGCGCGGCCGTCGACGACGGCGACCCTCACGAGAACCGACCGAGATGCCCGTCCCCTGCATCCGACGCACGTCCGCACCGGTCCGGTGACTGGTGACTGAGCGTCGGCGGCACGAGACGGGTCTCTCGGCCCCACCATTCTACCCGCTTCCCGCGCCGTCAGGACCGCGCCGCGTCGGGCGCGCCCTCGGCCTCGTCGGAGCGGATATCGATGCGCCAGCCAGTGAGCCGCGCGGCGAGGCGCGCGTTCTGGCCCTCCTTGCCGATCGCGAGCGACAGGTGGTAGTCGGGCACGACGACGCGCGCCGCGCGCGCCTCCTCGTCCACGACCGTCACCGACACCACGCGCGACGGCGACAGCGCGTTGCCGACGAACGTCGCCGGGTCCTCGTCCCAGTCCACGATGTCGATCTTCTCGCCCCGCAGCTCGCTCATGACGGCGCGCACTCGCGCACCCATGGGCCCGATGCACGCGCCCTTCGCGTTCACGCCCGGCACGGTCGCGCGCACGGCCATCTTGGAGCGGTGGCCCGCTTCGCGCGCGAGGCTCATGATCTCAACGGTGCCGTCGGCGATCTCCGGCACCTCCATCTCGAAGAGCCTGCGCACCAGGCCCGGGTGCGTACGGGACAGCGTGATCGACGGGCCCTTCTGCCCGCGCGCGACGTCCAGCACGTAGGCGCGCAGACGCTCGCCGTGCGCATACACCTCGGTGGGCACCTGCTCGTGAGCCGGCAGCAGCGCCTCGACCTCGCCGATGTCCACGTGGATGTTGCGCGGGTCCTGGCTCTGCTGGATGACGCCGGAGACCAGGTGCCCCGCCTTGTCCGCATACTCGCCGATCACCGCGTCGTCGCCCGCCTGGCGCAGGCGCTGCACGATGACCTGCCGCGCCGTCGCGGTCGCGATGCGGCCGAAGTCGGCGGGAGTGTCGTCGAACTCCGGCATCTGCTCGACCAGAGTCTCCGACTCGGCGTCAGGCTCCTCGCGCGCGAGGATGCTCACGCGGCCCGTGTCACGGTCCACGTGCGCGCGGGCGTGCCGGTAGGCGCCGGGCGTCTTGTGATACGCGGAGACGAGCGCCTGCTCGATCGCGTCGACGAGCACGTCGAGCTTGATGTCACGCTCGCGCTCGAGCCCCTTGAGCGCCATCATGTCGATGTCCATCGTCACGCCTCCTCGTCGGCAAGTCGCTTCATCTCGAGCTGGACGCGCCCGGTGGCGACGTTGGCGAGCGGCACGGTGATCTCACCCGCATCGCTCTCCAGCAGCACCGAATCGTCCGTCACGTCCACGACGCGACCGCGCGCGACGTCGCCGCTCACCAGGTCGATCTCCGCGAGGCGCGTACGCGCGCGCAGGAAGTGGCGGCGCTCGGTGAGGGGCCGCGAGGTGCCGGGGGTCGACACCTCGAGCGTGTACTCGCCCGGCATGACGTCCGCGTCGTCGAGCGCGGCGCCGATGGCGCGCGAGGCGTCGGCGATCGCGTCGAGGCTCGCCGAGCCGATCTCGGTGTCCGGCAGGTCGACGGTGATGAGGACGCGCGAGCGCTTGCCCGCCGCGACCACGTCGACCCCGTCGATCACGAGGCCCGCCTCGGCCGCCGCGGGCGCTGCTAGGTCGGCGATCCGGTCGGTGTTGTCCATCGCATGGCCTCCCCGCGCGCCTGCCGCGCGTTCCGTTGCTTCAATTCGGTCGGAGGACAGTCTATGCCCGCCGAGGGGGCGTGTCATGATGTCCGCCATGAGGATCAGGAGGCTGCTCGCGGCATGCGCGGCGGCCATCGCTGCGGTCGCGCTGACCGGGTGCGTCAGGCTCGAGACCCCCGAGCCCGAGTGGCCCTCCCCCTCCCCCGCCGTGCTCGAGCGCGACGCGCTCGCGGCCCCACACGCGCAGGTGCAGGCGGCTCTCGGCGAGGCCGGAACGACCCCCCTGGCCGCACTCGAATCCGCCGCGCTCCCGGATCTGCTCGCCGGCATCGGGCCTGAGTACGTCGCCTACCCGGATGCGGACGCAGGCGAGGACGACTCGGCACCGGCCGCGCTGGACGAGGCCGTGGCGGAGGCGCTGGACGCCGCGCTGGCAGCCGCCTCCACCGCGTCGGATCCGGACGTGCGCGCATGGGGCGCCTCCGCCGCACTCGTGCACGCGCTGGGGCTGTGGCTCGACGGCCGACCCACGGGTGTGGCCGCACGCGCGTTCCCTGGTCTGGGCGAGGACGCCATCGCGGTGCCCGCGGCGACGTCGGTCGCTGCCGAGGACGTGCGGGCCCTCGCCGCGCGCCACGACGACGCACGCTGCCTGCTGGATCAGATCGCGATGCGCACCTCGGAGGCGGAGCGAGCAGATGCGCTCGCACGTCGCGAGATCGAGGCGGCTCGCTCCGACGCGCTGCAGGCGCTGGCCGGCGGAACGGACGACCGCACTGCGATCTGCTCCGTGCCGCTCGAAGCGATCGCCGACGCCGACGCCCGGGCGCGAACCGTGCGCGAGGCCCAGCTCGCGCTCGGTGACGCATATGCGGCGCTCGCCGTCACCGCGTCTGCGGACGACCTGGAATGGCTGCTCGACGGAGCGTTCGACGCCTATGCCTCCGCGGCGACCACCGCAGGGTGGACCACCGCGGACATGCCGACGACGCCCGGCCTCTCACCTGCGCCCTAGTGCCTCTCCGAGCGCCGCGTGCCGCACGCTCAGGCGGCGGTGCCGAGCGCTGAGTCGCGCACCGCGACCGCAGCTGCCGGATCGTCGGTGATCACAGCATCCACGCCCGCGGCGTACAGCGTCGCGAGCGTGGCGGGGTCGTTGACGGTCCACGGGCGCACCGCGATGCCCGCGCGCCCGAACCCCTCGAGCACGCCGGGAAGCGCGAGCGTCGCCGCGTGGGGATGCATGGCTGCGACGCCCAGGCGCCGCGCGTACTCCCAGGGCTCGACGAGCGCCTCGACGTACAGCGGTGCGATCTGCGCACCGGGAGCGAGCGTGCGGAGCTCCATGAGGCTCAGGTGGTTGAACGACGAGTGCACGACCCGATCCGCCAGCCCCGCCGCGTCCACAAGGTCCAGCACGGCTCGCTCGAGCCCGCGGTAGGGCGCGTCGCCGTGCTTGAGCTCGATGTTGAGCACCGTGTCCGTGGCAGAGACGAGATCGAGAACCTCGCCGAGCAGCGGCACACGGTGCGTGCCGTGCGCGAGCGTTCCCACGTCCAGCCGAGCGACCTCGTCGCGCGTGCCGTCGCCGAGCACCACTCGCGCGCCGTCGGCTCCCGTGAGCACCGCGTCGTGCGCGCACACCACCTGGCCGTCGGCGGTCAGGTGCACGTCGAGCTCGATGCCGTCAGCGCCGCTGTCGATCGCCGCCGCGTACGCTGCCATGGTGTTCTCGGGCGCGATGAGACGCGCTCCGCGGTGGGCCCAGATCTGCGTCACGCGGGCACTCTCGCACGCCGGCGTGTCCGGAATCTGGCCGCCCGATGGACGACCGGTGAACATCCCCGCGTCGGCTAGGCGAGCGCGTCCTTCACGCGCTGCGAGACGACCGCCACGGCGTCGGCGACCGCAATCTGCTCGGATTCGCCGGTGGCGCGCGTCTTGAGCTCGACCACGCCCTCTGCGAGCCCGCGCCCCACGACGAGGATGTACGGGGCGCCGATGAGCTCGGCGTCCTTGAACTTCACCCCAGGCGAGACCTTGGGACGGTCGTCGTACAGCACCTCGGCACCCTCGACCTCGAGCGACGCGGCGAGCACCTCGGCCGCCTCGAACACCGAGTCGTCCTTGCCGGTCGCAACCACGTGCACGTGATACGGCGCCACGCCGATGGGCCAGCGAAGCCCGAGCTCGTCATGGTTGTTCTCGGCGAGCAGCGCGACCGCGCGGGTCACTCCGATGCCGTACGAGCCCATCGTGACGACCTGCTGCTTGCCGTTGACGTCGAGCACCTTGAGGTCGAGCGCCTCGGCGTACTTGCGCCCGAGCTGGAAGATGTGGCCGATCTCGACGCCGCGCGCGAGCTCGAGCGGGCCCGAGCCGTCGGGGGCCTCGTCGCCGGCGCGGACCTCTGCCGCCTCGATGGTGCCGTCGCCCACGAAGTCGCGGCCCATGACCAGGTCGAATACGTGCTTGCCGTGCTCGTTCGCACCAGTGATCCAGCGCGTGCCGGGCACGATGCGGGGATCGAGCATGTAGGGAATGGTCGCGTCGTCCTCGGACAGGAACTCCACGCCCTCGGGGCGCGCCTGCGGGCCGAGCACGGCCGGGCCGATGTAGCCCTTCACCAGCTCCGGGTGGGCCTTGAGGTCGTCGTCGTTCGCCGGCTCGACCGTCGCGGGCGAGAGCGCCGCCTCGAGACGTGTCATGTCCACCTCGCGGTCGCCGGGCACTCCCACGACGAGCAGGCCGCGCTCCCCTGCGGGATTCGTCGCGGCGATCACGACGTTCTTGAGCGTGTCCGCCGCCGTCCACGGGCGGTCGGCGCGCGGCTGGTTTGCGTTGGCCGCGGCGACGAGCGTCTCGATGGTCGGCGTGTCAGGCGTGTCCTCGACATGCGCGGCGGGCGCGTCGGAGTAGTCGAGGGCCTCCGGCACGGGTGTGGTGACTGCCTCGACATTCGCGGCATAGCCGCCAGGCGAGCGCACGAACGTGTCCTCGCCCACCTCCGTGGGCGAGAGGAACTCCTCGGACTTCGAACCACCCATCGCGCCCGACTGCGCCTGCACGATCACGTACTCGATGCCGAGCCGCTCGAAGATGCGGATGTACGCGGCGCGCTGGTTGGCGTAGCTCGCGTCCAAGCCCTCATCCGTGACGTCGAACGAGTACGAGTCCTTCATGATGAACTCGCGGCCGCGCAGCAGACCCGCGCGGGGCCGCGCCTCGTCGCGGTACTTGGTCTGGATCTGATAGATCGTCAGCGGCAGATCCTTGTACGACGAGTACAGGTCCTTCACCAGCAGCGTGAACATCTCCTCGTGCGTGGGAGCGAGGAGGTAGTCGGATCCCTTGCGGTCCTGGAGACGGAACAGGTTCGGCCCGTACTCGGTCCACCGGTGCGTCGCCTCGTACGGCTCGCGCGGCAGCAGCGCCGGGAAATGCACCTCCTGGCCACCGGCGGCGTCCATCTCCTCGCGCACTACGGCCTCGACCTTGGCGAGCACCTTGAGGCCCAGCGGCAGCCAGGTGTAGATGCCGGGGGCGGCGCGGCGGATGTAGCCGGCGCGGACCAGGAGCTTGTGGGAGGCGACCTCGGCGTCGGCCGGGTCCTCGCGCAGCGTGCGCAGGAAGAGCGTGGACATGCGAAGCATGGGCCCAAGCCTAGCCGCGCGCGGGGTCAAAACATCACGGTGGCGAACGTGCCCACCTCACGGAAGCCCACGTCGCGGTAGACCGCCAACGCGGGAGCGTTGAAGTCGTTCACGTACAGGGACACCGTGGGCGCGAGCTGGGCGCGCACCTGGCGCACGAGTTCCGCCATGCCCGCGCGCGCGAGCCCACGGCCCCGCAGGTCGGGGTGGGTCCACACGCCCTGGATCTGGGCGACGCCTCCCCCGAGCACGCCGACCTCGGCCTTGAACACCACCTCAGGTCGCCTGCCCCGGATGGATCCGAGCTGCACGAACGCGCGGCCGGCCCTCACGAGGTAGTGCAGGCGGTCCTCGTAGGCCGCCCTGCCGTGCCTCATCGGGTCGTAGCCGACCTCCCCGATGAACATGTGCACGCACGCGGGCAGCAGGATCTCGTAGTCGTCGTCGGTCGCGGTGCGCAGGTCCCGCAGCTCGAGGTCGCCGTCCAGGCGCGGGGCGGGTTGGGCGTGGGGTGCGGCGTCGATCGCCATGGACGCCTGGCGGGGCCGCAGCTCTCGCGCGGGGCCCCACCACGGTGCGACCCTGCCCCAGAGGTCCAGTGTCATGTCGGCCTCGCCGACCATGGCGGCGGGACGCGATAGACGCGACACGCATGCCGAGGCCACATCGGAGCGCAAGGCATCGCCCGTCGGGTCGTCGACGGTACGCGGCAGCACGGCGCTCAGGTTCGCGCCGTTCCACACGAGCCCCGCGAGGTCGCGCTGCAGGCCCGCCCGCCGCCGCACCGCCCACATCCCGCGCGGGATCGAGCCCGACGCGCGCGCCGTCTCGAGGTGCATCGCCGGCAGGACGCTCGCGACCGGATCGGCCGCGCACATCTCGAGCGCGGCCTGGACGTCACGCCGCTGCAGGGGCCCCAGCGCGTGCTGGGCCCTCCGCAGCAGCGAATCGGTCATGCGGTCGTGATCACCTGCGGCTCGGCGCCCTCCTCGGGCTCCATCGTCTCGGCGATCTTCATCGCCTCCTCGATCAGCGTCTCGACGATGTCCTTCTCCGGCACCGTCTTGATGACCTCGCCCTTGACGAAGATCTGCCCCTTGCCGTTGCCGGAGGCGACGCCGAGGTCCGCCTCGCGCGCCTCGCCTGGGCCGTTGACGACGCAGCCCATGACTGCGACGCGCAGCGGCACCTCCATGCCCTCGAGCCCGGCGGTGACCTTCTCCGCGAGCTCGTACACGTCCACCTGCGCGCGCCCACACGAGGGGCACGACACGATCTCGAGCTTGCGGGGCCGCAGGTTGAGCGCCTGGAGGATCTGGATGCCGACCTTGACCTCCTCGACGGGAGGCGCCGAGAGGGACACACGGATCGTGTCGCCGATTCCCTTGGACAGGAGCGCGCCGAACGCGGTAGCAGACTTGATGGTGCCCTGGAATGCGGGGCCGGCCTCGGTGACGCCGAGGTGCAGCGGCCAGTCGCCGCGCTCGCTCAGCATCTCGTACGCCCGCACCATGACCACGGGGTCGTTGTGCTTGACGGAGATCTTGAAGTCGTGGAAGTCGTGCTCCTCGAACAGGCTCGCCTCCCAGATCGCGGACTCGACGAGCGCCTCCGGGGTGGCCTTGCCGTACTTCTGCAGCAGGCGCGGGTCCAGCGAGCCGGCGTTGACGCCGATGCGGATCGACGTGCCGTGGTCCTTCGCGGCCTGCGCGATCTCCTTGACCTGGTCGTCGAACTTGCGGATGTTGCCGGGGTTCACGCGCACCGCCGCGCAGCCCGCCTCGATCGCCGCGTAGACGTACTTCGGCTGGAAGTGGATGTCCGCGATCACGGGGATGTTCGACTTCTTCGCGATCGCGGGCAGCGCGTCCGCGTCGTCCTGCGTGGGGCACGCCACGCGCACGATGTCGCAGCCCGCCGCGGTCAGCTCCGCGATCTGCTGCAGCGTCGCGTTGATGTCGTGGGTCTTGGTGGTGGTCATGGTCTGCACCGAGACGGGCGCGTCGCCTCCGACGAGCACGTCTCCGACCCGGATCTGACGGGTCTTCTTGCGGGGTGCGAGCACAGGCGCCGGCATCGCCGGCATTCCGAGTCCGATCGCTGTCATGGCTCCAGTATTCCTCACTGTCATGGCGCCGCCGGCGGCCTCGCCGCCGCGCGTCCTCGACGGTTCAACTTCCGGGGGCGGGGCGCGTATTCCAGGCCCGACGCCGTAGCCCCGTCCGCGCCCGACGCTACGGCGGGTCGGGTGCGGGAGCCAGCCGACGCGTCGGGCGGGCGGATGTCAGGCCACGGTGACGGGGGCGACGATGTCCGCGTAGATGAGCACCGCACCCATGATCAGCAGCACCGCGAACACGCCGTACGCCACGGGCATCATGCGCGCCACATCCACCGGACGCGGGGCCGCGAGGCCGCGCACGCGCGCCCATCCGTTCTTGATCCCCTGCCACAGCGCCGAGGCGATGTGGCCGCCGTCGAGCGGCACGAGCGGGATCATGTTGAACACGAACAGCGCCAGGTTGAGCCCCCCGAGAAGCATCAGCATGTCCGCCAGGCGCGCACCGAGCGTATAGCCCTCGACATCCGCGGAGGCGATCTCGCCGGAGATCCGGCCCACTCCCACGACGCCGATCACCGAGTCGAGCGAGCGCTCCTCGAGACCCAGCGCCGCGCGGCCGGCGTGGTAGACCTGCGCCGGCAGGTCCGCGACCACCTGGACCGTCTGGACGAGGTAGTCGCCCGTGAGGGCTGCGCCGGCCCACAGCGGCTGGCGTGCGTTCACGACCTCGGACCACACGCCCATGTACCCGATCTCCTCGGTGAGCGGCTCACCGTCGGCGCCGATGACCACGTCGCCCGCCTCGTCGTACACGTAGGCGGTGCGCGTCGCGGGTGTGAGGCTGAGGTCGACGCGCTCGCCATCGCGCTCGACCACGAGAGCGAGCGGCTCACCCGGGCGCTCCGAGACGTAGCCCGTGAGGTCGCTCCAGGACTCGAGCGCAACACCGTCCGCGGAGACGAAGGTGTCGCCCTCCTCCAGGCCAGCGGCCGCGGCGGGCGCGACGGGATCCTCGTCAGTGCACTCGGTGGAGCCCGCAGCCGGCACGCACTCGAGCACCCCGCTGACGGTGAGCGTCTGCGTGGGCGTGCCGTACAGCGACAGCACGCCCGTGAAGATCACGATCGCGATGATGAGATTCACGACGGGACCGCCCGCCATGACGATGACCTTGCGCCACCACGTGAGGCGATAGAACGCGCGGTGGTCCTCGCCCTCGTGGATCTCCTCCGAGGCCTGCGCGCGCACGTCCTCGATGAGTCGCGAGGCCCAGCCTCGCCCTGTCACGGGCCTGACCGCGTCAGCGGGCGGGACCATGCCCACCAGGCGCACGTAGCCGCCCAGCGGGATCGCCTTCACGCCGTACTCGGTCTCCTTGCCGCGGCGCGACCACACCTTGGGGCCGAAGCCCACGAAGTACTCGCTCACGCGCACGCCGAAGCGCTTGGCGGGGATCATGTGGCCCAGTTCGTGCAACCCGATCGAGGCCAGCAGGCCCACGACCAGCACGACGACACCGATCACGTACTCCATGAGGTCACCTTACGTCGGTCGGCCGACACGCTCAGCGTGCGGCGATGGCGTCGCGCGCGGCCGTCCTCGCCCACGCCTCAGCCCGGTCAACGGCCTCCAGCGTCACCTCGTCGGGGGCCTCGTACGCCTCCACAACGCTCCGCACCGTGTCGACGATCCCGAGGAACGGCAACCGCCCGCCCGCGAACGCCTCGACGCACTCCTCGTTGGCGGCATTGAACACCGCGGGGTGCAGCGGCGAGGCGGCGACCGCAGCGCGCGCGACGCGGATCGCAGGGAATGCCTCCTCGTCGAGCGGGTGGAACTCCCACGACTGGGCGAGCGTCCAGTCCATCCCAGGCGCCGCGTCGGGCACGCGATCCGGCCACCCGAGCCCCAACGCGATCGGCAGCCGCATGTCCGGCGGCGAGACCTGCGCGAGCGTCGAGCCGTCCACGAACTCCACCATCGAGTGCACGATCGACTGCGGGTGCACCACCACGTCGACGCGCTCCATCGGCACGTCGAACAGTAAGTGCGCCTCGATCACCTCGAGCGCCTTGTTCACCATGGACGCCGAGTTCATGGTCACCACGGGGCCCATGTCCCAGTTCGGGTGCTTGAGCGCCTGCTCGGGCGTGACGCCCTCGAGCATCTCGCGACTCCAGCCGCGGAAGGCACCGCCCGACGCGGTGAGGACCAGTCGCCTGACCTCCTTCGCCGCCCCGCCCCTGAGCGCCTGCGCGAGCGCAGAATGCTCCGAGTCGACGGGAACGATCTGCCCCTCGCGCCTCACTGCGGCCTTCACGAGCGCGCCGCCCGCCACGAGCGACTCCTTGTTCGCGAGCGCCAGGGTGGAACCGGCCTCGAGGGCCGCCAGCGTCGGTCGCAGGCCCACCGAGCCCGTGACGCCGTTGAGGACGGTGTCCGCCCCCACGCCGGCCGCACGCGTCACCGCATCGCCGCCCGCGATCACCTCGGCCTCCACGCCGCGCTCCTTCAGGAGCTCCGCGACGATCGGCCCCGCCTCCTCGCGCGCCACCGCCACGAGCGCGGGACGCAGCAGTGCCGCCTGCTCCGCGACGGCGGCAGGATCGGCACCGCCCGCGGCGATCGCGACCACGTCGAACGCGTCCGCGTTGCGGACGATCACGTCGATCGCCTGCGTGCCGATCGAGCCTGTCGAGCCCAGCAGCGAGACGGTGCGGGCCATCACGCCACGCCGAGCAGGATGTCCACCGTCCGCGCCAGGAACGCATCGACCACACGCTCGTCATACGCCGACCACTTGGGACGACGCGCGAACGCGACGCCACGGATGTCCGCCGCCGTCAACGGCTCTCCCCTGTCGAAGAACCCGGTGATGCGGTCGAGCACGTCGTCGACTGCCTTCGCGTCATAGCCTGCGGACACGCCCGACGGGCGCGCGAACCTCTCGCCCCGCGGCCGCCGCAGGCGCGGGTACAGCACCTGGGCTCGGGCGGCGAGATCCTGCAGCCAGGCCTCCTGACCGTGCGCCCGCACGTACTGGTCACGCGCACGGGTCGCGAACGCCTGCTCCAGACGGTCCAGTGCAGCGTCGACGGCCGACGTGGTGTAGCCGCCGCGCTTGAGGTCGAAGGCGGCGCGACGCACGTCGAGCGCAGTCATCGTGGCGCCCGACGGGTGCTCGTAGGACTCGCGCGCGGACGAGAAGAAGCCATCCACCTGATCGCGGCGGTAGCCCGACTTCACGCGCCCTGCGCGCGGGAACAGGTCCGACATCAGTCCTCCTCCTTGATGGCCAACTGCCCGCACGCGCCGTCGATGTCGCTGCCGCGCGTGTCGCGGATCGTGGTCGGCACGCCATGCGCGCGCAGGCGTCGCACGAACTCCTTCTCGACCTCAGGGTCCGACGCGGTCCACTTGGAGCCCGGCGTGGGGTTGAGCGGGATCGGGTTCACGTGCACCCAGCCGGAGCCGCGCGCCGCGAGCTTCTCGCCCAGCAGGTCCGCGCGGTGCGCGTGGTCGTTGATGTCGCGGATCAGCGCGTACTCGATGCTCACGCGCCGGCCCGTCGCGTCGAAGTAGCGCTTGGCCGCGTCGAGGGCCTCGTCCACCTTCCAGCGCGTGTTGATAGGCACCAGCTCGTCCCGAAGCTCATCGTCCGGGGCGTGCAGCGACAGCGCGAGCGTCACCGGGATGCCCTCCTTGGCGAGCTTGTCGATCGCCGGCACGAGTCCCACGGTGGACACCGTCACGTGGCGCGCCGAGAGCCCGAAGCCCTCGGGAGCGGGCGCGACGAGCGTGCGCACCGCGCCCATCACGGCCTTGTAGTTCGCGAGCGGCTCCCCCATGCCCATGAACACGACGTTCGAGAGCCTCACATCGCCGCCGAGATCGCCGTCGCGGGCCGAGCGCGCGGCCAGGCGCACCTGCTCGATGATCTCTGCGGCCGAGAGGTTGCGCGTCAGCCCCATCTGCCCCGTCGCGCAGAACGGGCACGCCATGCCGCAACCGGCCTGACTCGTCACGCACAGCGTCGCGCGCTCCGGATACTTCATGAGCACCGACTCGACCTTGACGCCGTCGTGCAGGCTCCACAGCGTCTTGCGCGTCGCACCACCGTCTGCCTCGAGCGAGCGCACCGGGGACATGAGCGACGGGAACAGGGCCCCCACGAGCCCGTCGCGCGCACCCGCGGGCAGGTCCGTCATGTCCTCGGGATCCGCCGTGAGGTGGTCGAAGTAGTGCGTCGACAGCTGCTTCGCGCGGAAGGAGGGCTGACCGAGCTCACGCACGGCGTCCTTGCGTTCGTCCGCGCTGAGGTCGGCGAAGTGCACGGGCGGCTTGCCGCGTCGCGGAGCCGCGAACTGAAGGGTGACGGGATTGCTCATGACCTGCCGATCGTGCCGAAGAAGATGGCGAAGACGACGTACGCCGCGGGCGCGGCGAGAAGAAGGGAGTCGAGGCGGTCCATGACGCCTCCGTGGCCGGGGATTGCGGAGCTCATGTCCTTGACGTCCACGTCTCGCTTGATAGCGGACTCCGCCAAGTCGCCGACGACGGCAGCAGCGGTGCACACGAGGCCCACAAGCGTCCCGATCCACCACGTATCCATGAGCAGCCACGCCGCGACCGTGGCCGCGACCGTGCCCAGCACCACGCCTCCTGCGAGGCCCTCCCACGTCTTCTTGGGACTCACGCGAGGCAACAGAGGCGTACGGCCCCACAGCATGCCCGCGAACAGGCCGCCGGTATCGTTTCCGACCACCGCGACCACGAAGATGATGACGCGCATCCAGCCGTCATCGGCCTGCTCCATCAAGAGCAGGAACGAGGCAAGGAAGGGGATCCACAGCACCGTCAGAGCCGAGGCGAGCGAGTCTGCGAGCGTGTTCTCCACGCGCTCGTCCACGACGCGCCATGCGACGATTCCCGCGAGGCCCACCAGCGCGGCGACGATGAGCCCCTCCGAGAGGCCGAACCAGGTCGCCGAGCCCATGCCGATGGTCGCGAGCACGATCGGGAGCAGTGGAATCCTGCGGTCCTGCCTGCGCAGGACGCGCCGCCACTCGACGACTCCCGCGAGGCTGAACCCGTACAGCACGATCGCGAACGCGCGCGCGTCGAACCACGCGGCGGCGAGCGCGCCGATCAGCAACAGCAGGCCCACCGCGGTCGCGACGGGCAGGTTGCGCCCGCCCTTCAGCGCCGCAGGAGGTGCCGCGTCGTCGTCGCCCTCGTCCGACGAGGACGGGTCGGAACCGCCGAGCCCGTCCCAGTCGTCGTCGGATCCCTCGTTGCCTACGGGCTCCAGCACCGGGACGGCGACCGCGCGGGGGCGCGTCTCGAGCGCGGCCGCGTCCGCGACCGCCTCGCGCATCGTCGGATCCAGGGTCGGCTCCGCGACCCACGGCGGGGGTGGCGTCTCGGCAGTGTGGATGCCCGCGGGCACGACCGCGACCGCCTCACCCGCGTCCTCGCGCGTCGGGAGACCCTCCCCGTGAGGCTCGGCCTGACCTCCGACGTCGTCGCGACGCCGGCCCCACCTCATCGGCCGCCTCCGCGCTTGCTGGCCCTGCGCATCAGACCTCGAGCAGCTCGCTCTCCTTGTGAGCGAGCAGCGCGTCGATCGCGTCGACGTGCTTCTTGGTGAGCGCGTCCAGGTCCTTCTCGCCGCGCGTGCCCTCGTCCTCGCCGACCTCGCCATCCTTGACGGCGGCGTCGATCTGATCCTTCGCCTTGCGGCGCATGTTGCGGACCGTCACGCGGGCCTCCTCGGCCCTCGTCTTCGCGAGCTTGACGTAGTCCCGGCGGCGCTCCTCCGTGAGCTGCGGCATGTTGATGCGCAACACCTTGCCGTCGTCGCTCGGGTTGATGCCCAGGTCCGAGTTGCGCAGCGCGGTCTCGATCTCCTTCTTCGCGGAGACGTCGTACGGGGAGATCACGACGGTGCGAGCCTCCGGCACGGTGATCGAGGCGAGCTGCTGCAGCGGCGTGGGGGCGCCGTAGTAGTCCACGGCGATGTTCGCAAACATCGCGGCCGAGGCCTGGCCCGAACGGATCGACGCGAAGTTGTCCTTCGCGACCTCCACGGCCTTGTCCATGTTGTCCTCTGCGTCGAGGAGGATCTCGTCAATCACGTGTGTCTCCTTGTCATGGCTGACGGCTCAGGCCGTCACCAGCGTGCCGATTCTCTCACCGAGCAGTGCTCGGGTCACGTTTCCGGTCTCCTCGAGTCCGAACACCACCATCGGCACGCGGTTGTCCATCGCGAGCGAGAACGCCGAGGCGTCCATCACGTTGAGGCGCTGCTCGAGCGCCTGCCGGTAGGTGACGTGCTCCAGACGCTCGGCCTGCGGATCCTTGCGCGGGTCCGCGGTGTAGACGGCGTCCACGCCGTTCTTGCCCATGATGACCTCGTCGCACCGCACCTCGAGCGCGCGCTGCACCGACACGGTGTCAGTCGAGAAGTACGGCATGCCCGCACCTGCGGCAAAGATCACCACGCGCCCCTTCTCGAGGTGGCGGATCGCACGCAATGGAATGTACGGCTCGGCGACCTGACCCATCGTGATGGCGGTCTGCACGCGCGTGGCCACGCCTGCCTGCTCGAGGAAGTCCTGCAGGGCGAGGGCGTTCATCACGGTGCCCAGCATGCCCATGTAGTCCGCGCGCGCACGCTCCATGCCTCGCTGGCTGAGCTCGGCGCCGCGGAAGAAGTTGCCGCCACCCACGACGATCGCGACCTGCACGCCCTCGCGGACGGCCGCGGCGATCTCCTGGGCGACGCGCGCGATCACATCGGGATCAACGCCGATGCCCCCGCCGCCGAACATCTCGCCCGACAGCTTCAACAGCACGCGCCGCGCCGTGGGAGGCGCCGTGTCCGGGATCGTGACGGTCTCGGACATGGCTGACCTCCTGACGGCGCGGCGCGGATGCTGCTGTACGGCTCTGGGCTAGAGCCTAGGCTCCCACACGGAAGCGAGCGAAGGCGGACACCTCGCCGCCGGTGTTCTCGATGACCTTGCCGACCGTGGTCTTGGGGTCCTTCGCGAACGCCTGGTCGACCAGGGTGTTCTCCTTGAAGAAGCCGTTGAGACGGCCCTCGATGATCTTCGGGAGCGCGCCCTCGGGCTTGCCCTCGGCACGCGCGGTCTCCTCGGCGACGCGACGCTCGTTGGCGACGGTCTCCTCAGGAGCGTCCTCGCGCACCAGGTAGATCGGCGAGTACGCGGCGATGTGCATCGCGACGTCGCGCGCGACCTCGCCCGCCTTCGCATCCGAGCCCACGAGAACGCCGACCTGAGCCGGGAGGTCCTTGTTGGTGCGGTGCAGGTACTCGGTGACGACCGGAGCCTCGACGCGGGCCACGCGGCGCAGGACGATCTTCTCGCCCAGGGTGCCGGCAGCGGCGTCGATGTACGCGCCCACGGTGGTGTCAGCGATCGGCGCGGCCAGCGCGGCCTCGGCGTCCGCGGCACCCGCGGCCGCGGCGGCCTCGAGGACCTCGTTCGCGAGCGTGATGAACTTGTCGTTCTTCGCGACGAAGTCGGTCTCGGAGTTGAGCTCGAGCAGGGTGCCGACCTGGCCGCCGTCCACGTCCGCGATGGACGCGATCACGAGGCCCTCGGAGGCCGAGCGGCCCTCGCGCTTCGCGACACCCTTGAGGCCCTTGACGCGGAGGATGTCCACGGCCTTGTCGATGTCGCCCTCGGCCTCGTCCAGAGCCTTCTTGACGTCGAGCATGCCGGCACCGGTGCGCTCACGGAGCGCCTGGATGTCGGCAACGGTGTAGTTCGCCATGTCTGGTCCTTACTTCTCGTCGGCCGCGGCGGTCGCCTCAGCCTTGTCCTCGGCGGGGGCCTCCTCGGCCTTCTCCTCGGCAGGGGCCTCCTCAGCCTTCTCCTCGGCAGGGGCCTCCTCGGCCTTCGCCTCGTCGGCCTTGCCCTCGGCGCCGTCGAGCAGCTCCTGCTCCCACTCGGCAAGGGGCTCGGCGTCGGCGGAGGTCTCGGCCTCAGTGCCCGTCTTCACGGCGTGACGCTGCTTGATGCCGTCGGCGACCGCATCGGCGATCACACGGGTGAGCAGACCGACGGAGCGGATCGCGTCGTCGTTGCCCGGGATGCCGTAGGCGATGTCGTCGGGGTCGCAGTTCGAGTCAAGGATGCCCACGACCGGGATGCCCAGCTTCTTGGCCTCGTCGATCGCGAGGTGCTCCTTGTTGGAGTCCACGACCCACAGGACCGAGGGAACCTTGCCCATGTCGCGGATGCCGCCGAGGACCTTCTCGAGCTTCTCCTTCTCGCGACGGAGGCCGAGCAGCTCCTTCTTGGTACGGCCAGAGCCGGCGACGTCGTCGAAGTCGATCTCCTCGAGCTCCTTGAGGCGCGCGACGCGCTTGCTCACGGTCGAGAAGTTGGTGAGCATGCCGCCCAGCCAGCGCTCGTTCACGTAGGGCATGCCCACGCGCGCGGCCTGCTCGGCGATGGTCTCCTGCGCCTGACGCTTGGTGCCGACGAACAGCACGGTGCCGCCGTGGGCGACGGTCTCGCGCACGAACTCGTAGGCGGCGTCGATCTTCGACAGCGACTTCTGCAGGTCGATGATGTAGATGCCGTTGCGCTCGGTGAAGATGAAGCGCTTCATCTTGGGGTTCCAGCGGCTGGTCTGGTGCCCGAAGTGGACGCCCGAGTCGAGCAGCTGGCGCATGGTCACGACGGCCATGGCACTTCCTTGTCCGCACGCGCGCACGCGTGCTGGGTGAGGGCGGTGGTGTCCCACCGCGATGTTCGGTTGATGGTCTCTCCGGAGGGATCGACCCCTGGCGCCTGCGCGGATCGGCACCGAGCGAACTCGGACCTTGCCTCACCGGCACGTCCGTCGGTCGCGGGTTGACCGCTTCCGGCGGCCGTTTCAGGCGCGCGATGTCATCCGGGCATGCCGGATGCAGGCTCCATCGTACCCGACCGGGGCCATCCGCGAAGACGTGCCCGTCGTCCACAGCTCGCGCACGCGTCGGCGTCGTCCCCGGCCGCCGCCAGAGTGGGCTCGCCGCGCCTCCCCACGCCCGACGCTGGGGTCATGCCATGCGCTCACGCCGGGCCGACGCTCCGCTCGCCTCACGGTCCGACGCGGCGCACGGTCCCGGCGCGCCTCGTCGTAGCGCTGCTCGCGGTCGTCGCGGTCCTGCTCCTCTCGGGGGCCCACCCGCTGGACGCTGCTGCGGCGGGCGCGAAGAGCGCTCGCGAGGAACCATGGGCCATGCTCGTGCCACCCGTGACGTTCAGGCCGGTGCACGGCTTCGATGCGCCCGCCTCACCGTGGGGTGCCGGACATCGCGGCGTCGATCTCGAGGTCCGCGCCGGCGACGCGGTCGTGGCGACGGCGGACGGCGTGGTGCTGTACGCCGGCACGGTCGTCGACCGCGGAGTGGTCTCGCTCCTGCACGAAAACGGACTCCGCACGACCTTGCAGCCGGTCGAACCCAGAGTCGCGGCGGGCGACGCGGTCGCACAAGGCGCCGTCGTGGGAACGGTGCAGGACCTTCCAGCCGCCTCGCACTGCACACCCCGCATGTGCCTGCACTGGGGGCTGCGGAACGCGGACGACTACCTTGACCCGCTCGACTGGACGGTCGGCCAGGGGCCCATCCGGCTCAAGCCAGTTCCCGCCCCACGAAGTCGAAGGATCAGGCGAACGCGCCGGTGCTCACCAGGGTCTCGCGCAGCTTCTTGACCGCCGCCGAGTGGATCTGGGAGACGCGCGACTCGGTCACCCCGAGAATCTTGCCGATCTGCGCGAGCGTGAGGTTCTCGTAGTAGTAGAGGCGCAGCACCTCCTGCTCGCGTTCACGCACCTGCTGGATCGCGCCCGCGAGCAGGCTGCGAGTCTCGCGGTGCTCGATCGTGCGGGATGCCCCCGGCACTGCGAGTGCGGCGACGGTGTCGAGCGCGGCCGTGTCGTCTCCGATGCCGCCGAGGCTGTCGAGAGCCGCCACGTGGCTCAGCGCCACCTGCGCGCGGACGGTGCGGACCTCTGCCGTGGCCCAGCCGAGCACCTCCGCGACGTCCTCGTCCGTCACCGGCCGCATCAAGGTCTGCTCGAGCTGGCGCGTCGCCTGCTCCACGGTGCGCGCCTTCGCCCGCACCGAGCGCGGCACCCAGTCAGCCGCTCGCAGCTCATCGATGATGGCGCCGCGCACGCGCTGCGCCGCGTAGGTCTCGAACTTGAATCCGCGAGCGGGCTCGAACTTCTCGACCGCGTCGATGAGCCCGAACATCCCGTACGAGACGAGATCGCCCAGCTCGACCGTGTCGGGGAGCCTGCCGATCATGCGCGTCGCGACCTGTGTGACGAGCGGCGCGAAGTGCGTGATGAGGGCGTCGCGTGACTCGCGGCGGCTGTCCTGCTCGCCCGCGTGCAGCTGGTCCCACCACGCGGCGACGTCGTCTCCGGCGTGCGGTGTGGAGCGCAGCGCGGGCTCGGGGCGCGAGTGCAGTTCGGACAGCACGGCATTGAGCTCGGACATGGTTCCCCCTCAGGCCCGCGGGTGCGCGAGCTGGTAGGCGGACCGCAAGCGATCCGCAGAGACATGGGTGTAGCGCTGGGTGGTCGTGAGGCTGGCGTGGCCGAGCACCTCCTGCACCGAGCGCAGGTCGGAGCCTCCGCTGAGCAGGTGGGTGGCGGCCGTGTGGCGCAGCGCGTGCGGCGCGACGTCCGGCACGCGCGCGAGCCGGCACAGCATGTGGATGGCCTCGCGGACCTGGCGCTGGTTCGCGCGGGATCCGCGGCGGCCGAGGAACAGCGCGCCGTCGGTGTCGCCGCTCACGAGTGCGGGGCGGGCCTCGTTGAGCCACAGGGTGAGCGCGCGCCCTGCGGGCACTCCGAACGGGACGACGCGCTCCTTGGAGCCCTTGCCCATGACACGCACGAGGCGCTCGGCGAGGTCGACGTCGCCCACATCGATGCCGACGAGCTCTCCCACGCGCATCCCGGTCGCATAGAGCAGCTCTGCCATCGCCCAGTCGCGCACATGCAGCGGGTCGCCGTCGTCGCATCGGGTCCGGGCGGTGTCGAGCAGCAGGACGATGTCATCGAGCGAGATGACCTCGGGCACCGTGGTGGCGGGCCTCGCGGAGGCGAGCCGTAGCGCAGGGTTGGAGTCGAGGCGGCCTGCCGCGTAGGCCCACGAGTAGAACGCACGCGCCGCCGCTCCCCTGCGCGCGAGCGTCGTGCGTGAGAGTCCGCTGCGCGCCATCGCCGCGAGCCAGCCGCGCAGATCTGCGAGCCGCACGCCGCCCAGACGCGAGTCGACGTCGCACTCGTCGTCGTCCGACGCGGCGACGGCGAGGTGGTGAAGATCGCCGAGGTACGCGCGCACCGTGTTGTCCGAGAGCCCGCGCTCGTGGCGCAGGTGGCTCTCGAACTCAGCGAGCAGGGTGCTCGCGGCGTCGCGCTCCGTTATCGGCATGACGACACTGTGACATCGTCACACTCGTCAAATCAACCCCTTGAGTCACATTTGTCACATCATTCCCACCTTCAATCCCCTTTTGTCCGCATTTGCGGCTTTTCTAGGACGTTCGTCGCCCCTTTCTGACCCGGGTCCAGCGCCCGTCGACACTCGCGACCTGCCCCTGGGCCTGCAATCGCGCCAGCGCGCGGCGCGCCTCGACGGGCGACAGTCCCGCCGCGATGCGCACCTCGTCCGTGGTCGCGCCGCGCACCCCCACGGCGTCGAATGCCGCACGCTCCCCCGGCGAGCCGAAGCCACCCGTGGCCTCGCCCTCGAGTCCCTCCTCACGCGCTGCCTCTAGAGGCGCGCACAGCTCGTCGACCTCCGCATAGCGCGTGGCGATCACGGCCACGCCGTCGCGGATCAGCCGGTGGCATCCGCCGGACGCCGCCGAGGTGACGGGCCCCGGCACCGCGGCGACTGGCCGCGAGAGCTGCGCCGCGTGACGGGCGGTGGACAGTGCGCCCGACCGGTGCGCGGCTTCGACGACGACTGTCGCGGCCGCCGTCGCGATCAGGCGGTTGCGCGTGAGGAACCTGCTGCGGTGAGGCGCCCACCCAGGCGGAACCTCACTCACGACGGCTCCTGAGGCGCACACTCGCTCCAGCAACGGGGCGTTGCCTGCGGGGTACCACCGATCGACTCCGCCCGCCATGACAGCGAGCGTCGCGCCGCCTGCGGCGAGCGCGGCGCGGTGGGCGACGACGTCGATCCCGTACGCGCCGCCGGAGACGATCGCACGCCCGCGGTCGACAGCAGCGGCCGAGAGCTCCGCCGCGACGTGACTGCCGTACGACGTGCATGCACGCGATCCGACGACCGCGATGCCGTCCGCGAGCATCGCTGCGACGTCAGCATCGCCCCGTACGTACAGCGCGTGCGGAGTCGCCGGTCCGAGGTCGCGGAGCGCTCCGGGGAACTCATCGTCCTCTGGGGTCAGGATCCGCGCGCCGATGCGGGCCGCGTGGTCGCGATGCGGGTGCGCCTCGGCGCGATCGAGCCGCGACGCCCAGCGAGGAGCGGCCTCTACCAGTCTCGCCAGCGTGCTCGACTCGAGCCCAGCACCTACGCGCTCCATCAGCGCTCCCGCGGCCCCGCGCGGGCAGGCGACGGCGCTCCGGAGCCACGCCAGCGCCTCTTCGGGCCCGAGCGTTGCGACCAGCGCGCACGCCAGCCCGTCGGCCGGCTCCGCGAGCGCGCTCCACGAGATCCACGCGTCGGCGCGCTTGTCGTTCACGAGACTCCGCCGTGGCGGAGCATCAGGGCCTGCTCCACGTGCTCGCGCTCCGGCTGGGCGACTCCTTCGAGGTCAGCGAGCGTCCACGCGACCCGCAGGGCCCGGTCTGCGCCTCGCGCGGTCACGCGACCTTCGTCGAGTGCTCGCCACACCGGCCGGCACGCCGCTTGCGAGGTGTGGCGCCGCAGCCACGCGCCTCCCACCTGCGCGTTGGTGGTCCACCCGTGCGGTTCAAGGCGAGCCGCGGCGCGGGCTCGCGCGGCGGCCACGCGCACGGCCACTGCTGCGCTCGACTCTCCCTCGTCGTCGAGACCGCGGCGCACCGGGAGCACGTGCACTTGGAGGTCCACCCGGTCGAGCAGCGGGCCCGAAAGCCGCGCAAAGTAGCGGCGGCGCGCCAAGGGGCTGCACTCGCACCTCTCTCCGGAGCCGGCGAACAGTCCGCACGGACACGGGTTCGCGGCGAGCACGAGCTGGAAGCGCGCGGGGTACCGCGTGGCGCCGTGCGCGCGGTGCAGCACGATCTCCCCTGTCTCGAGCGGCTGACGGAGGGTCTGCAGCACGCGGGCGGGGAACTCGGGAGCCTCGTCCAGGAAGAGGACGCCCCCGTGCGCCCGCGAGATCGCACCCGGGCGCGCGAGCATCGAGCCGCCACCCACGATCGCGGCCGCCGACGCGGAGTGATGCGGCGCCTCGAACGGAGGCCGCCTGAGCAGTCCGGCGCCAGCGTCGAGCGTGCCGGCCAGAGAGTGCACCGAGGTGGCTGCGATGGCGTCCGCGCGGCTCAGGTCGGGAAGAATCCCCGGCAGACGTGCGGCGAGCATGGTCTTCCCGGCGCCCGGCGGTCCCGTCATGAGCAGGTGGTGCCCGCCTGCGGCGGCGACCTCGAGCGCCCACCGCGCATCGTCCTGGCCCCTGACATCGGCGAGGTCCATCGGGGCTCCCTCGTGGGCCTCGATGACCGGCCGCGCCACCGGATCCGTCGCGATCGGCCGCGCCTCGTCACTTCCGTACCAGGCGAGGAGCTCCGCGAGCGTGCTCACGGCGCGGACCTGGACTCCGTCGACGAGCGCAGCCTCCTCGGCGTCGGCGCGCGCCACCACGACTTCGGACACCCCCGCCGCGCGCGCTGCGGCGACCGCGGGGAGCACTCCCCTGACGGGCCGCACCCGGCCATCGAGCCCCAGCTCGCCCAAGTGCACGGCCCGCGCCGCCTGGCCAGGCGAGATCAGCTGAGCCGCCGCGAGCGCCGCCACCGCGATGGCGAGATCCGTCACGGAGCCCGACTTCGGCAGCGAGGCAGGTGAGAGATTCACCGTGAGGCGTCGTGCGGGCCACGTGAGGCCCGAGGACGCGACCGCGGCCCGCACGCGATCGCGGGCCTCCCCGAGCGACGCGTCGGGCAGGCCCACGAGAGTGAATGCGGGAAGGCCCGACGCGAGATGCGCCTCGACCTCGATGACGTGGCCTGTGAGCCCCGTGAGCACGACGGATCGCGCCCGTCCGATCACGCGACGCCCCGCAGGTGCTCGATGCGCGCCGCGCCCGCATCCGGGAGCAGGACGCCGATCACATCGATCCGCACTCCGGGCCACGAACGATCCTGTGCCGCAAGCCACGCACCGGTCAGGCGGCGCACGCGCGCGAGCTTCGCGCTCGTCACCGCCTCTTGCGGCAAGCCGAGGTTCGTCGACCTGCGCGACTTGACCTCGACCGCGACGAGCACGTCATAGTCGACCGCGATCAGATCGAGTTCGCCCTCGCGACACCTCCAGTTGCGCGCGAGCACCTTCCAGCCCAGCTCACGCAGATATCGCTCCGCCACGTCCTCGCCGTAGCGTCCGACCTCGTCCTTCGCGGCCATCGCCCACCTCCTGGTGAGCATCGTGGGCCGAGTCCGACGCGCCGCACGGGCCCCGGTGCGCGATCTGTGGACGGACCGCTCAGCTGGCGGGGCTGGGGACGACGCGCTCCTCGGCGACTGCGCCGTCCTCGGAGTCCTCTCCGAGCTCCTCGTCGTCGTAGTCCGCCGGCTCCTGCCGGTCCACGTCGAGGATCAGGCGAGCCCCCAGCACGCCCATGACCGTCACCGCAGCACCGCCCACCACGAGCGGCAGGGTGAGCGATGTCCGCGCCACGAGGCCGCCGATCAGAGACGCCACGGGGATCAGACCCCAGCCGATCGTGCGGCCCAGGCCGAGCACGCGGCCGAGCAGGTGCGGCGGGATCAGCGCCTGGCGCGCCGCACCCCACGGTACGTTCCACGTGCCGACGCCGAACGCGCCCACGGCGTATGCGGCGATCGCGACCGCCACATGCGGCGCGAGTCCCGTCGCGAGCAGTCCCACGCCCCCCAGCAGCGTGCCGAGCAGCATCGTGCGCCCACGTCCCAGGCGCGCGACGAGCGCTGGCGCGAACAGGGCGCCGCCAAGGCCGCCGAGCCCGATGCCCGCGGTCACGACGCCGATCGCCGCCTCCGGGACGCCGAACGTGTCGAGGAACAGCAGGATCGTGCTCGCCTGTGCGAACGTGAGCAGCGCCGCGATGATCGACGTGAACAGCACCATGGAGCGCAGCCACCGGTGCCGCCACAGGAACACGAAGCCCTCCTTCGCGCCCACCCGAGGCTCGGCGAGGTCGACGCCTCCCCCGGCCACCGCGTCGGCCGGGTCCGCCGACGGCACCACCACGAGCGGCGTCGGAGCGTCGAGCCCCTCGGGTTCAACAGGCACCGACCGACGCTGGGCGCGCGCCGCCGCGGCGGGCAGCGAGAGCGCAAGCACCACCACCGCGGCGAACGAGCCGCCCGCCGCGAGCAGCGGCACCACGGCCGCGATCGCGAACAGGACTCCCGCGAGCGGGGTGGCCACGAACATGTCCACGCCCACCTGTGCCGCCTGGATGCGACCATTTGCGCGGTCGAGCTGATCCCTGCGCACCACCGCCGGCATGATCGCGTTCGTCGCGTTGTCCGCGAGCACCTCGCCCACCCCGAAGAGCAGGGTCGCGACCGCGAGCAGCCACAGGCTCACCCACCCGGTCGCGAGCGCGACCACCACCACGGCGACCGTCGCGAAGCGGAGCACGTTCGCGAACGCGAGCACGCGTCGGCGGTCGCTGCGATCGACGATCACGCCCGCATAGATGCCGAACAGGAGCCACGGAAGGACGGCGAGCCCTCCCAGGACTGCGACCGCGAGCGGGTCACGGGTAAGGGAGACCGCGACGAGCGGCACAGCGACACGCGCCAGCCCGTCGCCGAGGTTCGTGGCGATCGCGGCGCCCCACAGGCGCGCGAAGGCAGGTCCGAGGCTGTCGCGCCCGGGGCGCGCGGCGGCATCTGTCATGGGGTGGGCTCCGCATCCATCAGAGGGAAGGCATGGAACTGGATCTGGACGCGGCGCGCGCCAGGGATTCCACGGGGGCCACCGTCCGCCTGGCGCCTCGCGGCAATGCGCGCCGAGACCTCGTCGACGAGCTCGGCGAGTTCCTCGACGGTGAGCTCCATCGACGCGGACGAGATGGACGACGCCTCCATCCACTCGCGCGGCAGCTCGTCCTCGGCGCGGTCGACGAACTCCTGCACGTGGTGGGCCGCGCGCGAGTTGATCTCGCGCATGAGCGAGTGGGTGATGCTGCGCATCGCCGGCGAAGGATCGTCCTCCGCGGGTCCGATGGCGAGCGCGCCAGGGGCACGTCGCCAGTAGCGCTCGCGCGCCGTGCCCTCGTCCTCGACGTCGACGATGAACCCGTGCCGGGCGAGTTGCCGGAGGTGGTAGCTCATCGACCCGGTCGACTCCCCCAGCCGATGGGCGAGCATCGCGGAGGTCGCGGGGCCATACGTCGTGAGCGCATCGAAGATGGCGATGCGCAGGGGATGCGCGAGGCCCTTGAGCTGCGCGGAGTCCGCCTGGCGGGCGTCCTTCCAGCGGTGGCTCTTGCCCTCGGCAGGCTTCTCAGCGGCGGTCATGCCTCACAGCGTATGTGTGCAAAGGTTTCTTTGCAACAGTTTCTTTGCAACTTCTATCGAGCGCGGAGGCGTGAGGGCCCTGGGTGCGGGTCGAGGGCCCCACAGAGGGGGCCTGACGCGCCTGGCCGCGTGGCGCCGTCCGGCTCCGGCGCCGCGCTGGCCACCTCTCCCGAAGTGACGGTCAGGCGCACCAATAAAGGCGTGTCCCACCACATGGTCGGCCCTGAGCCGTCACTTCGGGAGACGGAGCGCGCGAGTGGGGTCGAGCGCGCCGGGCGAGACGGAGCGCGCGGGGTGAGGTGAGCGCGCGAGTGGGGTCGAGCGTGCGGCTCAGTCCTGCGCGATCCCAGGACGGCCCGGCGCGGCGGGCGCCTGGTCCTCGTAGTAGTCGGGGCCGTCCATGTGGGACGGCTCGAGGGCGGGCTCGCGGTCGAGCGTGGTGCGCAGCGGAACCTCGCGCACGAACATCAGCAGCACGAGCGAGAGCAACGACAGCGGCACGATGTACAGGAAGACGGGCGTGAGCGCATCGTTGTACGAGCTCACGATGACGTCCTGGATCTCCTGCGGCAGCTCGAGCACGGCACCCGGCGTGATCGAGTTCGCGTCGCCGAGCGCTCCCGCGCCGCCGGGCAGCCGCTCGGTCAGCAGCTCGATGAGGTTGCTCGTGAAGATCGACCCTACGACGGCCGCGCCGAGCGAGGCCCCGATCTGCCGGAAGTAGTTGTTCGCGGCCGTCGCCGTGCCGACCATGCTGAGCGGGAATGTGTTCTGGACGATCAGCACGAGCACCTGCATCTGCAGGCCCAGGCCAGCGCCGAACACGGCGAGGTACAGGCACGTCTGCCAGATGGGCTGGTCGAAGGTCATGGACGACAGCAGGAACATCGCCATGCCGATCACGACGGCGCCGATGGCCGGGTACAGCTTGTAGCGACCGGTCGCGGACACGCGGCGGCCCACGATGATCGACGTCGGGAGCATCGTGCCCATCATCGGGATCATGAGCAGCCCCGCCGAGGTCGCATCCACCTGGGCGACCATCTGCAGGTAGGTGGGCATGTAGGCGAGGGTGCCGAACATGGCAATGCCCATGAGCAGTCCCGCAGACGTGGTGAGCACGAAGTTGCGACGGCGGAACAGCATGAGAGGCATGATCGGCTCGGCGGCACGGCGCTCGACGAGCACGAACGCGACGCCCGAGACGATCGTGAGAGCGATGAGCGACAGGATCATGGGCGAGCCCCATTCGTACTGACCACCGCCCCACGACGTGAACAGCACCAGCGAGGCCGACGCGATAGCGATGAGCATCATGCCCGCGACGTCGAGCCGGGGACGTGCACGATTCTGGTGAGGCGGGTGAAGGAACACGACCGCGGACACGATTGCGAGCGCGCCGAGCGGGATGTTGATCCACATGCACCACCGCCAGCTCACCGACTCCGTGAACCATCCGCCGAGCAGCGGTCCGACCACGGAGGCGAGCGCGAAGACGCCACCCATGACGCCCATGTAGCGCCCGCGCTCACGTGCGGGGACGATGTCCGCAATGATCGCCTGCGCGAGGATCATGAGCCCGCCGCCGCCGAGGCCCTGGATCGCGCGTCCGACGATGAGCTCCGTCATCCCCTGCGACAGACCTCCCACGATCGAGCCGATCATGAACAGCACGATCGCGGCGATGAACAGCGGCTTGCGCCCCACGAGGTCGCCGACCTTGCCGTAGACGGGCATCATGATCGTCGCAGCGAGGATGTACGCCGTGGTGACCCACAGCATGTGGTCCACGCCGTCGAGCTCGCCCACGATGGTCGGCAGCGCCGTGGAGAAGATCGTCTGATCGAGCGCTGACAGCAGCATCGCTGTCATGAGCCCGACGAAGACCAGCAGTATCGAACGGCGGTCGGGGGTGTCGGTCGCTTCGGCGCGTGCGGCGCCTGGTGCCTCGCTCATGGGGACTCCTCGGGCTCGGAGTCCGCCCGGGGTGCTCACGCATACGCGAGCGCGGACTCTTGCAGCATTGTGGCCGCCGCGACGGCGGCCCGTCAAAGTTGACAGGTACCGAAGTATTCGGCGCCCCTGGTGCTACCGCCCGCGCAGCTGGCGGATGTCTGGGATCGTCTGATCGTCGTCGTGCGCGAGCTCTTCGATGTTGACGTCCTTGAAGGTCACGACGCGGACGTTCTTCACCAGGCGCGCCGAGCGGTAGACGTCCCACACCCACGCATCGGTCATGGAGACCTCGAAGTAGACGTCGCCGCCGGAGGCCCGCACTTGCAGGTCCACCTTGTTGGCAAGGTAGAAGCGCCTCTCGGTCTCGACGACGTAGCGGAACAGGCCCACGACGTCGCGGTACTCGCGGTAGAGCGCCAGCTCCGCCTCGGTCTCGTAGTTCTCAAGGTCCTCGCTGCTCACCCGACCATTGTGTCCGATGACCGGACGACGTGGGCGCAGCCGACGCCGCCCACGTCGAGCGGGGCATCGTGGTTGACATCGTTCGCGACTTAGTTCTACAGTACCTTTACTTGTAAACAAAGGAGTGAACAAGTGAGCTCGATCTCACCCCGCAGCGATGTGAACCGGTCGGCGATCCTGTCGCGCATCGGCGCGCAAGGCCCCGCCTCTCGCGCCGACCTCGCCCGCGCGCTGAGCATCTCCCCCGCACTCGTCACGCGACTCACCCGCGAGCTCATCGCCGACGGGCTCCTGATCGAGCTCGAGCATGGCCCCTCGAGCGGAGGCCGTCCCGCGCAACGGCTTGGCTTGGCGACCCGGTCTGGCGGCGCGATCGGCGTCAAGATCGCTCCTGACCACCTGACGCTCGTCGAGGTCTCCATCGACGGCCGCGTCGTGCGCGCCCACACCGACCCCTTCGAGGCATCCGCGCCCGTCGCCGTGGGCCGCCTCGCCGACGCGGTCGCCACCTTCATCGCGGGAGCGGAGCACAGTGCGCTCGTCGGCATCGGCGTAGGCCTCCCAGGAAACGTGCTCGCCCAGTCTGAGGGCATCGTCGACTCCACCCAGCTCGGATGGTCACAGGCTCCCGTGGGATCCGCGTTGCGAGCCGCGACGAACCTTCCCGTCCTCATCGACAACAATGTCAACGCGCTCGCGCTCGCAGAATCACTGTTCGGCGCTGGCCGCGGGCACTCGGACTTCCTCGTGGTCACGATCGGAACAGGAATCGGCGCAGGAATCGTCGCGTCCGATGCGATTATTCGCGGCAGCTCAGGCAACGCAGGCGAGATCGGGCATATCCCCGTGGCTGAGGACGGTCCGCTTTGCCAGTGCGGCGCCCACGGGTGCCTTGAGGCAGTCATCGGCGAGCAGGCACTCGTCGCCACGGCCGTGGCAGAGGGCGTGATCCCCGCAGACTCCGGAATCGAAGCTCTCCAGGGCGCCGCCGACGACGGCGATACACGAGCGCTCGCTCTGTTCTCCACGGCCGGACGGCTCCTCGGACGCGTCGTCGCGGGTCTGACGAACACGCTCGATCCCGAGCTGATCGTCGTTCTCGGCGAGGGCGCGAAGGCGTGGGAGCACTGGTCTTCCTCCTTCGAGCCGGCCCTGAGGGCGGGCGTGATCCCCCGCAAGCGCGGGGTCAGCGTCGTGGTCGAGCGGTGGCAGGACGATCGGTGGGCCCAGGGCGCCGCCGCGCTCGTCCTCTCGACGCCCTTCGACGCCGAGGGAGTCTCGGGTGAGCAGGGCCAGCTCGTGCGCGAGCGCCTCATCAGCTCGATGGCAGGCGAACACGCATGACCGCGACCGCCGCCCGCACTCGGCTCCTGCCGACCGCCACCGCGCGTGGCCGTCAGCGCCGCGCGACCGCGACCGCCTATCTCTTCCTGGCACCGTCTGCCATTCCGCTGCTGCTGTTCGTCGTGTATCCGATGTTCCGCGCGGCGTGGACGAGTCTGCATGAATGGAATCTGCTGTCCGAGAAGTCATGGGTCGGCTTGGACAACTATGCGGATCTCGTCTCGGATCCTGAGACCGCCGCCGCGTTCTTGCACACGCTCTACTACGTGCTGGGAGTGCTGCCGCTCACCCTCGTCGGAGGCCTCGCGCTGGCGCTCGGGCTGCACCGCGCGTTCCGTGGCCGCAACCTGCTGCGCGGCGTCTACTTCCTTCCCGTCGTCACCTCGTGGATCGCGGTCGCGATCGTCTGGCGCTGGCTGCTCAACCCTTCGGTCGGCATCGTGAACGAGGCGCTGTCGTGGATCGGCATCGACGGCCCCGGCTGGTGGACGGACCCCGCCTGGTCGATGCCGTCGATCATCCTCGCGTCTGCGTGGAAGGACCTCGGCTACGTCATGGTGCTGCTCCTCGCAGGTCTGCAGGCGCTGCCGACCGACGTGCAGGAGGCGGCCATGATCGACGGCGCAGGCTGGTGGCGGCGCCTGCGAAGCATCACGCTCCCGCTGCTCACCCCTGCACTGTTCTTTGTGGTCGTCATCACCCTGATCAACGGATTCCAGGTGTTCGACCAGGTCTATGCAATGACCGGCGGAGGACCGAACGGGTCGTCCGAGGTGGTCGTCATGCGCATCTACGACATGACGTTCCGCTACGGAGAGGCGGGCCTCGCCTCCGCCCTGTCGATGGTGCTGTTCCTGGTGATCCTGCTCATCACGCTCGGCCAGATGCGCGGCGAGCGGAAGTGGGTGAACTATGTCTAGACGCTGGACCGGCACACTCGTCAACGCCCTGCTGGTGGCGGGCGCGCTGACCATGGTGTTCCCCTTCCTGTGGACGCTGAGCACCTCTCTCACCTCAGGCGCCGGGCTCTCCGCGACGCCGAGCCTCATCCCGGCCGAGCCTTCGCTCGAGGCGTACCGCACACTGTTCACCTCCACGCCGTTCGCGCGAGTGATCCTGAACTCCGTCGGACTCGCTGTGGCGGTCACGGTGATCCAGGTGACGACCTCCGCGACTGCCGCCTACGCCTTCGCCCGGTTCGAGTTCCCCGGCCGTCGGGTGATCTTCGCGCTGTACCTCGCGACGATGATGATCCCGATGCAGGTGCTGCTGGTGCCGCTGTTCGAACAGATGCGGGACTACGGACTGATCGACAGCTACCTCGGCGTCATTCTTCCGACGATGGCGTCCGCGTTCGGGGTGTTCCTGCTCCGTCAGGCGATGGTGACGGTGCCTCGCGAGCTGGATGAGGCCGCGACCATCGACGGCGCCGGCCACGTCAGGGTCTTCGCGCGAATCATCCTGCCGAACGTGCGCCCTGCGCTCGCCACCTTCTCCATCTTCGCGTTCATGAGCTCGTGGAACGCGTTCCTGTGGCCGCTCGTCATCCTCCGCTCCGAGGAGATGAAGACGCTCCCGCTCGCCCTGGCTTCGCTCCAGGGGCAGTTCACGACCGAGTGGGACGTGATGATGGCCGGCTCCATCGTGAGCATCCTCCCGATGCTCGCGATCTACATCTTCGCCCAGAAGTACATCATCCAGGGCGTTGCAGGCTCGGGGATCAAGTGACCCGGGTCGACATCCACTACGAAGGACACGAAATGCGGAAGCGAATTCTCAGTGGGATCGGCAGCGTCGCCGCCTTGAGTCTGGCCCTTGCAGCGTGCTCATCCTCCACGGATGGCACCGAGGTCAGCGAGAGCGCGACGTCCGACGCCATGGAGCCGGTGACCATCACCTACTCCAACTTCATCTCGAACGGAGGCAACGAGGAGAACCTCCAGACCATTGTCGACGCCTTCGAGGCGGAGTACCCGTACATCACCGTCGATGTCACCACACTCCCCTACGCCGACTACTTCACGGTGCTCCAGACGGACCTCGCCGCCGGCACGACGGCCGATGTCTTCGACATCGAGTACGCGACATACCCCGCGTATCAGCCGTCTGGCGTGTTCGCGCCGCTCGACGGCGTCGACACCTCTGCGTACCGAGGCGACGTCGCAGCGGCCTACGCGACGGACGGCGTGCAGTACGCCCTGCCCACCTCGTTCTCGACCGTGGTGCTGTTCTACAACAAGGATCTGTTCGACGCCGCGGGGCTCGACTACCCGACGTCTGACTGGACCTGGGACGACGAGCGCGCCGCGGCCGAGGCTCTCACCGACGCCGATGCGGGCGTGTGGGGCGACTACCAGCCGATCTCGTACTACGAGTACTACAAGGCTCTCGTCCAGGCCGGTGGTCAGTTCCTCACCGACGATGGCAGCGCGGTGGCCTTCAACTCGCCCGAGGGACTCGCGGCGGCCGAGTGGCTCGTCGAGAAGAGCGGAACCGTGATGCCGACCGCCGAGCAGGGCGCCGGTACCGCCGACTTCGATACCTCGCTGTGGGCGGATGGAAAGCTCGGCATGTGGCACACGGGCATCTGGATGTTCGGCGCGGCAGACGGCTCGGACTTCGCGTGGGACATCGCAGTCGAGCCCGGCGACGTGCAGAACGCCTCTGCAGTGTTCTCCAACGCGGTCGCGGTCTCCGCCACCTCGGAGCACCAGGATGCTGCGGCGCTGTTCGCCGAGTTCCTGTCGGCATCGGACACCATGGTCGACGTTCGCCTGGAGACCGGCTGGGAGCTCCCCGCGATCTCCGACACCGCCACGCTGTCGACCTACCTCGACCAGGGAGACCCTGACAACAGGCAGGCCGTGTTCGACTCGCTCGATGGGATCGCGCTGCCGCCTATCATCGGCGACAACCAGGCCCAGATGCAGGACATCATCGGCAACGAGCTCACCGAAGCCGCAGCGGGCCGCATCACCGCCGAGGAGGCGCTCGCCAACGCCGAGTCGAAGATCAACGATCTTCTCGGCTGACACCCCCTGACAGGTCCGGCGGCGGCCCAGCCGCCGCCGGACCGTCCCAGACCCACCGAAACGAGCTCCTCATGACCGCGGCCATCGGCACGCCATCGGAAGCGCTGATCACGCACTCGCGCGCCCTCATCCGGGCGCTTCAGACGTCCGAGGGCGCGTATCCCGCAAGCCCCACCTTCTCCGCGTATCGCGGCTACTCCTGGTTCCGAGACGGCGCCTTCATCGCCGACGGCATGTCGGCGGTCGGCGATGACGACTCTGCCGCGGAGTTCCTCACCTGGTGCGCGTCGGTAGTGCGCCGCTACGCCGGCACCATCGGCAGCGCGGTTGCGCGCGCCGCTGCCGACGATCCCTTGCCGGACGACGAGATGCTGCCTGCACGCTTCACCTTCGACGGCGGCCGCGGGGCTGACGAGTGGTGGGACTTCCAGCTCGATGGCTTCGGCACGTGGCTGTGGGCGCTCGGCGAGCATGTCACGCGTCACGGCACGGACCCTCAGCCCTACGCCGACGCAGTGACGCTCACGGTCGACTACCTGGTCGCCTCGTGGCGCAGACCGTGCTTCGACTGGTGGGAGGAGCACGACGAGCACGTCCATGTCTCCACGCTCGGGTGCATCGCAGCGGGGCTCACTGCCGCGGCACGTCTCGGCGTGCTCGATGACCGGCGCTCTCGCGACGCGACGAACACCGCCGCGCGGGTCGTGGAGTACATCCTGGAACATGGCGTGCGCGAGGGACATCTCGTCAAGTGGATCGGGTCGTCAGCCGTCGACGGTTCGCTCGCAGCGCTCATCTCTCCGTTGCGTGTCATACCCCCCGAGCATCCGGTGGCGACGGCGACCCTCGCCGCCATCGAACGCGACCTCGCCGTCGACCATGGTGTGCACCGCTTCGCAGCGGACGTGTTCTACGGAGGGGGTCAATGGCCGCTGCTGAGCTGTTTCGCCGGCCTCGCGCACGCCGCGCTCGGAGAGCGTGACACCGCCGCGAAGTACCTTGCCTGGGCCGCCGCCCAGGCAACCTCCGAACTCGACCTGCCGGAGCAGGTCCCCCACCACCTTCTCGCGCCCGAGCACCGTCAGGAATGGATCGACCGCTGGGGGCCCGTCGCCACCCCGCTCCTGTGGTCTCACGCGATGGTGCTGCGACTGAACCAGGAGATCCACGCATGAGAATCCGCCACGTCCCGCTCGGCTCCGGCCATCCGTACACCGATGACACCGAGCAGCGCTCCCCCACACTTCCCGTCGCCGGCGAGCCGCTGCGGCTCGGCGCCCGCGCCACGACCGACGCCACGACTGTCGTGCTCCACCTCACCGTGACTCGCGTGGACGGGGCCCGCGAGGACCTCGAGGTCCCGTGCTCCCGCGTCTCGCGAAGCTCGCGAGGCCAGGTAGTGGACGGTGGGCATCTCGCGTCCGCACAGGCGCGCCAGCAGCGCGGCGCGGGCGGCTGGGAGGCCGAGCTGGACGTTCCCGACGATGCCGCGAGCATCACGTACCGCTTCTCGGCGTCAGGCGACGCGGGCTCGGCGCGCACGCGCGAGTTCCGCTCGGAGGTGGCGGCGTGGCGCACTGCGGACGACTCGCTGGTGGACGTGACGGGAGCGGCTGTGGCTGTCGTCCCGGGTTCGGTGCGCGCGCTGTGCACCCCGACCCGGATCGCACGCGTCTCGTTCGCTCTGCCGCTCGCACGCGGCGAGCATGTCGCGGGCTTCGGCGAGCGCTTCGACGCGATCGATCAGCGAGGCGCCGCGCTGGACTCGCAGCTGTTCGAGCAGTACAAGAGCCAGGGAGCGATGCGACGGACGTACATGCCGATGCCGTTCGCACACGTGGTGGGCGGCTCCGGGTGGGGCTTCCATGTGGAGACCTCGCGTCGCGTGTGGTTCGACGTGGGCGCCGCAGACAGCGACCTCATGGCCGTCGAGGCCGTCGTCGACGCGCCTGTAGAAGCGCTCACCGCGCTCTCGGTGCGCACCTTCACCGGCACTCCCGCAGAGGTGCTGGACGCGTTCCTCTCCCGAGTCGGTCGGTCGCGGGAGCTGCCGGGCTGGGTGTTCGGGCTGTGGGCCTCCGGCAACGAGTGGAACACCCAGGCTGAGGTCGAGCGCCAGGTCGCTCTTCACCGAGAGCACGGCATCCCGATCGGGAGTGTCGTCATCGAGGCGTGGAGCGACGAGTCGACGTTCACCGCATGGCGTGATGCCGAGTACACGCCTCGGGCCGACGGTGGTCCGCTGAGCCTCGCGGACTTCACCTTCCCCGAGGACGGCGCCTGGCCCGACCCGAAGGGAATGGTCGACTCGCTTCACGACGAGGACGTGCGGCTGCTGCTGTGGCAGATCCCGCTGATCAAGATGCGTCCGCATCCGACCGCGCAGGCGGCCGCGGACGCCGCCGCGGCAGTGCGCGACGGACGGGTCATCCAGGAGCCGGCGCCAGACGGCAGCCTGCGGCCGTACCGCAACCGCGGATGGTGGTTCCCACTGTCGCTCATGCCCGATCTCACCGATGACGCCGCGGCACGGTGGTGGACGGACAAGCGCCGGTACCTCGTCGACGAGATCGGAATCGATGGCTTCAAGACCGACGGTGGCGAGCACGCATGGGGCGACGAGCTCGTGTACCTCGACGGTGGACGCGGCGATGAGCGCAACAACGAGTTCCCCGTGGCGTATGCGAAGGCCTACGGCGACTTGCTCGAGCGTGCGGGCAAGGCTCCCGTCACTTTCTCTCGCGCAGGCTTCACCGGTTCGCAGGCGCACGGGGCCTTCTGGGCGGGCGATGAGAACTCGACCTGGGATGCCTTCCGGTGGTCCATGTGGGCTGGCCTCAATGCGGCGACCTGCGGCATCGTGTATTGGGGCTGGGACATCGCGGGTTTCTCCGGTCCTGTGCCCGATGCAGAGCTGTATGTGCGCGCTTTCGCTGCGAGCGCATTCGTGCCGATCATGCAGTACCACTCGGAGTTCAATCACCACCGGACGCCCTCGCGCGACCGCACCCCTTGGAACATCGCCGAGCAGTCCGGCGATGCTGCCGTCATCGCGGAGATCCGCGAGATCGTGGCGCTGCGGGAACGCCTGCGTCCTTACCTCGAGGCGCAGGCGCGTCTCTCGATCGAGACCTCTCGCCCGCTCATGAGGCCGCTGTTCTTCGACCACCCGCACGACCCGGCAGTCTGGGAAGCCTCACCGCAGTGGACGCTGGGCGACGACATCCTCGTGGCACCTGTGCTCGCCCCCGGCGAGGACTGGAACGTGTACTTGCCCGACGGCGAGTGGCGCGATGCCTGGACGGGCGAGGCGCAGCGCGGGGGCGCGACGGTGCGGACGACAACCCCGCGCCATAGGGTCCCGGTCTTCGTGCGGGAGCGCGCATGGAGCTCCCTGCGCCCCGTCTTCCACCCGTAGCTGACGCATGCGCCGAGTCGCCCAAGGGCGTCGTCGCGCGGTGTGGCACGCACGAGGACGTGGCTGGCGCGGTCGGATGAGGATCGACCGCCTCGGCCGGCGCTGGGCGAGTGTGCTCAGCGTTCGCGCGCGGGCAACGACCAGCTGAGGCGGTGGAGCGGCGTCGGGCCGAGCCGCCTCAGCGCGTCGAGGTGCGCGGCGGCGCCGTAGCCCTTGTTGCCGGCCCACCCATAGTCGGGGTGCTCGGCGGCGGCGGCGACCATGAGCGCGTCGCGTTCGACTTTGGCCAGCACGGAGCCTGCAGCGATCGACGCGCACAGCGAGTCGCCCTTGATGACCATCGTGACGGGCACAGGTTCGGGCGCCGTGGGCACCAGCCCGACGATGGGGTCGCCCTCGGCGGCGGCGAACAGGTCGGCCGCGGGCGGCGTAAGCCAGTCGTGCTTGCCGTCGAGCAGGATCGCGTCCGCCACGGTGCCGGCCTCGGCGAGCGCCGCGAGCGCGCGCAGCGCCGCAAGCCTCAGTGCGCGCACGATGCCAAACGCGTCGATCTCGGCCGGTGCGGCGTGTGCCACCGCCCGCCCGACGCCGTACTCGGCCAGCGCGTCGATGAGGGCTTCTCGCCTGGCCGGGGTGAGCTCCTTGGAGTCCGCCAGCCCGGCGGGCCAGTCGTCGCGGCGCTCGACCGCGCAGGCGCCGACGCTCACGGGTCCGGCGAGGGCGCCGCGGCCCACCTCGTCGATGCCGACGACCACACGGGCGCCCGCATCCCACAGCGCGCTCTCGTGCGCGAGCGAGACGGGCACGGCTCAGGCCTGGCCGGTGTCCACGAGCGGATTGCCGATGCCGCCCCAGTGGTCGACGGGCCAGACGGTCACGAAAGCGGTGCCCACGACGGAGTCGAGCGGGATGGTGCCGCCGCCTGGAAGGCCCTGGTGGTAGCGCGAGTCGGCGGAGTTGTCGCGGTTGTCGCCCATGACCCACAGCGAGTTCGCGGGCACCTCCACGGTGAACTCCATGCCGCACGGCTGCGAGCCTTCGGCGAGGTAGTCCTCCTCGAGGGGCACGTCGTTGACGTACACAGGGCCGTCCGCGTCGGGACAGCTCACCACGTCGCCCTCGACGCCGATGACCCGCTTGACGAGGTGCTCGCCCGCGTCCTCTGGCAGCAGGCCGACGAACACCAGCAGGTCGTTCACCGGTACGGGCAGGCCGGTGGCGTTCGCCGCCGAGCCGCCGGTGAGCCAGCCGCCGGGATCCTTGAAGACGACGACGTCACCGCGACGCAGCTCGAGCGGGCCCGGGCGCCACTTGGTGACGAGGATGCGGTCGTCCTCGACCAGGGTCGGGTGCATGGACCCCGAGGGGATCCAGAAGGACTGGACCAGGAACGTCTTGATCAGCAGTGAGAGGACGAGCGCGGCGACCACGATGATCGCCAGCTCGCGCACCCATAGCCACACACGACGGCCGGCGGACGGGGCAGTGCCCCGGTCCGCCGGCCGGTCGGTGGATGCGCTGATGCTCAGCTCTCGCGCTTCTCGCGAATGCGCGCAGCCTTGCCGCGGAGACCGCGGAGGTAGTAGAGCTTGGCGCGGCGCACGTCGCCGCGCGAGACGAGCTCGATCTGCTCGATCGTGGGGGCGTTGAGCGGGAACTTGCGCTCCACGCCCACGCCGAACGAGATCTTGCGGACCGTGAAGGTCTCGCCGATGCCCTTGCCGTGACGCGCGATCACGACGCCCTTGAAGACCTGGATGCGCGAGCGGTTGCCCTCGACGACCTTCACGTGGACGTTGATGGTGTCACCGGCACGGAAGTCCGGGATGTCGTCGCGGATCTGGCCCGCGACCACAGAGTCAAGCTTCTGCATGACGTGTCTCTCCTCGCACATGCCACAGGTCACCATGCGGTTCTGCCCGAAGGCTACGGTGATGAGTGCCACGCTCCGGCGGATGCTCCACCCCCTGTGGCAGGTGTGAGCGCCGGGCGCGCCGACGCACTATTCTGCCACACCCGTCGGGCTTCGCCCAGCCCACGCCCGACGCGGTGGCAGGCTACGCGTCCAGGCCGCCCCCCGCGTCGGGCGGGAGAAGGTCAGGGCGCCTCTCGCGCGTGCGTGAGAGCTGCTGCTCGGCGCGCCACTGCGCGACCTTGCCGTGATGGCCGCTCAGGAGCACGTCGGGCACGTCAAGACCTCTCCACGAGGCGGGCCGCGTGTACGAGGGGTACTCGAGGAGCCCGTCGGAGTGGGACTCCTCGACGATCGACTCCGCGTTGCCCATGAAGCCTGGGATGAGACGCGTGACGGCTTCGATCATCGCGAACGCGGCGACCTCTCCCCCGTTGAGCACGTAGTCGCCCAGGCTCACCTCGAGCACGCGCACGCCCTGCTGCGCGTAGTGCTCGGCGACGCGCGCGTCGATGCCCTCGTAGCGTCCGCACGCGAACACGAGCTGCGGCGCGCTCGAGAGCTCGGCGGCGAGAGCCTGCGTGAAGCGCACTCCCGCGGGGCTCGGAATGACGAGCACTCCCCCGTCCTGGAGCACGTCGTCGAGGGCCTTGCCCCAGACGTCGGGCTTCATGACCATGCCGGCTCCGCCGCCGAAAGGCGCGTCGTCGACGGTGCGGTGCGGGTCGGGCGTGCCGTCCGCCTTGGTCGCGGCCCACTCGCGCAGCTGATGCACGTGGGTCTGCACCAGGGCGGCCTGCCGAGCCTTGCCCAGCAGCGAGACGTCGAGCACCTGGAAGAACTCGGGGAAGATCGTGATGACGTCGATGCGCACGGGCTCAGTCCTCCCCACGGGTCTCGCCGGTGGCCTCGGGCTCCTCACCCGCGAGCAGCCCGTACGGAGGCGTGAGCACGATGCGTCCCTCGTCGAGGTCCACGTCGGCGACGAACTCGTCCACGAACGGGATCATCGCGCGGTGACCACCCGCCTGCTTCACGACGAGCAGGTCCTGAGCGGGCATGGACATGAGGTCGACGACCTCGCCGAGCCGCTCGCCATCGGGCCGCACTGCGGTGAGCCCCACGAGATCCTGGACGAACCAGGCCTCGTCCTCCTCGTCGGGATCGACATCGGCGACGAGTTCGACGCCACGCGCCGCCTCGGCGGCGGTCCGATCGGTGATCTCCTCGAACCTCACATACCAGCGGCCCGCCTGCACGCGGGTTCCGGCGACCGTGAGCGGACCCGCGTCCGCGGGCTCCGTGGCGAGCACGGCGCCGCGGGCGAGCCGCTCCTCGGGCAGATCGGTGCGCAGCTCGACCGAGAGCTCCCCCTTGAGGCCGTGGGCGCGTCCGATGCGGGCGACGGTGACGTTCATCCCACCAGCGTAGGGCCCCGCCACGATGGCGGATCGCGCTATGCGGCGCCGCCTTCGCCCTTGGGGCGGCCGAAGCGGTCGACCTCGACCTCGCCAGTGGTGAGGGAGCCGCCGGCGCGCTCGACCGCGGCACCGAATGCCGCGAGCGAGTCAGCCGACACGGGGACCGAGGACACGAGCGCAACGCCGGGACCCTCGGAGTTGAGGCGATACGTGTGGGTGCCGCCGAAGATGCCGCGGCGGCTGCGCACGTCCAGGTGCAGCGGCGCGGAGAGCGGCTGCGGGACACGCGTGAAGGTTGTGCCGAGCACGGGGGTGCGCAGCTGCGCGTGGCCCTCGGAGAGGTCGACGATGGCGATCGGCACCAGGCCCACGATCTTGAAGAGGTCCCACAGGCGCCACAGCGCGAGCAGGGTGAGCGCGATCCCCAGCACAGGGAATGCGGCGGGCTCTGAGCTCAGCGCGATCTCGAAGGCCACGCCGGCGAGCACGAGGACCAGCGCGAGGACCGCGCCGGCGGAGATGAGACGAAAGGGCCCCGGGCGCTCAGCGCGCCACGGGGCCCTCTCGAGTGCCGACATCAGGCGACGTCGACGATGTTCACTCGCACGTCGTCACGCGAGATCGCGTCGACGACGGTGCGGATCGCCTGCGCGGTGCGACCGCGACGGCCGATCACGCGAGGCAGGTCGTCCGGGTGGACGACCACGTTCAGCGTGGTGCCGCGACGCCCGGTGCGCTCAGTGACGCGCACGTCATCCGGGTTGCGGACGATGCTGCGAACCAGGAACTCCAGTGCGTCGAGGACCATGCTGACTAGTTCTCCTCGTCGAGGGTGCCCTCGACCTTGTCGTCGGCGTCGCTCGGGTCGCCCTCGGCGATCTCGATCTTGTCGTCGGCGTCCTCGTCACCGGGGACCTCGGACGACTCGTCGGCGACGGCCTCCTCGGCCTTCTTCGCGGCGGCGGCGGCCTTGGCCTTCTCCGCGGCGTCGGCGTGGGCCTTGATGGCGTCCTCGGCCGAGGCCTTGCCCTCGGCGACCTTGACGGTGCTCTTGGCACCCTTCTCGCCCTTGAAGGTTCCCCAGTCGCCGGTCAGCTTGAGCAGGGCCTCGACCTGCTCGCTCGGCTGCGCGCCGACGGAGAGCCAGTACTGGGCACGCTCGGAGTCGATCTCGATGACCGAGGGCTCCTCGGTGGGGTGGTACTTGCCGATCTCCTCGATCGCGCGGCCATCGCGCTTGGTGCGCGAGTCCATCACGACGACGCGGTAGAACGGGGCGCGCTTCTTGCCGAAGCGCTTGAGGCGAATCTTGACAGCCATGGCTGTGTGCTCCTTGTATTCGGTGTGAGCCGGGCGGTGACCCTGCGGGGAAATCGCAGGACGCCTGGCAAGACGAATAGCGTGCGCGGGTAGAGGGCCACGCATGCCAGCGACCAAGTATGCCAGATCGGGCACGTCGTTCGCGACCCTGGGAGCGTCGGCCGTACGGTCCAGCGCGGCCCGCGCACGTGCCCGCCCGACGCGACGGCCGGGTCAGGCTGCCCAGGCCCACCCGGGCGAGCGCTCGGCGACCACGCGGCCCCCCTCCACGCGCAGCGCGAGCACGTCGAGTCCCCGCTCCTGGGCCGCGAGCGCGGCGGACTCGCCGCGAGCGACGATCGCCGTCGCCCACGCGTCGCACTCGATCAGGTCAGTGCCGATGACGGTCGCCTGCACGTAGCGCGTCGAGGACGCTGAGTCGCCCGCGGCGGGATCCCAGATGTGCTGCGCGTGGATGGTCGTGCCCGAGGTGGCGATCGCGGTGCGTCCCCTGCCGAGCTCGACGGCGCCGACGTGGCGAGAGCGATCCTCGGGGTGAGCGATGCCTACCCGCCAGGGCCCCGCGTCGGGCCCGAGCCCCGAGACCATCGCGTCGCCGCCGCAGCCCCACAGCCACCCGCGCGCCGGCAGCGCGTCGAGACGCCAGCGCACGCGGTCGATCGCCCACGTCTTGACGATTCCCGTGGGGTCGAGGGTGCCGTCGGGAGCGACCGCGTCGAACGCGCCGCCGGTCTCTTCCCGGTACTTCTCGCACAGCTCCAGTACCTGCGCGACGGCGGGCGGAGCATCGTCAGGAGAGATCTCACCGCGGTTGAGGCGCGAGACATGGGAGCCCGCCTTGAAAGTCGAGAAGACCTCGTCGATCCACCTCAGGTCGTGCTCCACGTGCGCCATCGTGCGCGCGAGCAGGGCATCGTCGGGGTCGCCTGTGGCGAGCTCCACGTCGAGCGTGAACTCCATGGCCATCGCCCGCGCTGTGAGGATCATGACAGCCCCGCTTGCGCGAAGGCGTCCGCGACGGACTGCGCGAAGCCGTCGGAGGTGTAGCTCGCGCCGGAGATGTAACTCACGTCCGAGCTTTGGGTGTCGAGCACTTCCTGCATCAGCGTGGGCAGCGCGTACGCGTTGATCTGGCGGGACTCGTGGTCGCTGTCACCTGACTCGACCATGGCGACGTCGGTGACCACACCGTCGACCGTGGTGATCTGGACCGAGAACGACCCATACCGGGTGCGGACGGACTCGCCCGTGAAGGTGCCGCTCGTGCCGGCCGTCGCGTCGGAGGTCGCGCTCGCCTCCGTCGAGGGCTCCTCCGTGCTCGTGTCCGTGGAGTCCTCCGTGGACGTGCCGCTCGAGCCGCTCGACCCGGAGTCGCCTGCCGTGCCGGCGGCGCCGGTCGCTGAGCCGGAGGATGAGGTCGCGGATGAGGTGGAGGCCGAGGCGCTCAGGGCCGCCTCGGTGGCCTTCGGCGAGACGGCCCATCCCGTGGTGAGGATGGCCGCGGCGGTGCCGCCGACGATGAATGCGCGTGAGGTCTTCATGGTGTTCCCGCCCTTACCAGGCGAACTCCTCTCGGTGGATGGCTTCCTTGGGGACGCCGGCTGCGAGCGCGTCGGCCTGGACCACGCGGCCCCACTCGTGCGGACCGCAGATGAACACGTCGGTGTCGTGCGGGCGGGCGATCGCGCCTACGAGGGTGACCTCGCGATCGGCCGTTCCCCACGTGCGGCCACGACCTCCGGCGAGCAGTGCATAGGACGCGCGCCGCTTCCGCGCGAGCGACTCGATCTCGTCGAGCAGCGGTACCTCGTCGCGGGAGCGGCCCCGCAGCACGACGGAGATGCGACCGCCCTCGGGAGCGTCCTCGAGCAGCGAGCGCAAGGGCGACACCCCGATCCCTGCGCCGATGAGCACGAGGTCGCGCCCGGACCGCGAGCCGTGCGTGAAGATCCCCAGCGGCCCTTCGATCCACGCCGCCGTGCCGACCTTCAGCGAGGCGATCCTCGCCGAGGCGTCACCGAGCGGCTTGACGGTGACGCGCAGCGTGTCCCCGGGCGCGGCGGAGAGCGAGTACGGGTGCATCTCGCGCGCGAATGCGAGCCGGCCGAAGGCGATGCCGATGAACTGGCCCGACTGCGCTCCGAGCGAGCGCACGGCGCGTCCCGCGAGCGTCACGGTGATGGAGCCGTCGCTCTCGCGCCGCAGGGCGCTGACGGTGAGTCGATGGCGACGGTTGACGACGACCGGCTTCACGACGCGCCAGAACAGGAACGCCGAGCCCGACCCAACCCACAGCGCGAACCAGAACCACCACGCGGCGCCCATGCCCCGGAACGTCTCGCCCTGGAGGAACTGGTGAGGAACCGCGAGCGCGATCGACACGTAGCTGAGCAGGTGGATCGCGTGCCATCGGTGATACGGGAGGCGCGCACGGGCCGAGGCGAACGAGGTCACCAGCACGATCGCGGTCGCCGCGAGCGAGACGAGCGCCCAGGCGAGGAACCAGTCATAGCTCCAGTACGCCAGCAGTTGCGAAGCGGGGTTGTCACCAGCGACGTGCGCGTCGGCCACCGTCACGGCACCGATGTGCAGGAGCATCACCACCACCGACGTGACGCCGTACTCGGTGTGGAGCGTGATGGCCTTGTCATGGCCGATCACACGGTCGATCCACGGCGCGCGAGAGGCGAGCAGCAGCTGCGCGAGCATCATCACCGCAGCGACGATGCCCAGAGCACGGCTGATCATCCTCAACCATCCCCACACTCCCCCGTCGAGGAACGCGCCGGAGGCGATCATGAAGGCGATGCCGGTGAGGGCGGCGAGCCATACGGCCGCCTGGAGCGCGTCGGCGCCCCGGGCGCGACGCCGGGCCGCGCCCGGGGGGACCACGGGCGCGCTCACGCGGGGAGGAGCATCGATCGCGGCAGGAGCCTCGCGGTCAGGGTGACTCGCGGGCGGAGCGGGCGCGGTGAGCGTCATGCGGGGTCCTTCCCGGGTGCGGCGAGTGCGTCATCTCTCGATGGCACTCCCCACTGTTCCGCGCAAGTCTCAGAGCACGCTGAGAGCCCCTCCGGAGTATCCCGGGAGCCGGGTGCGCTCACGCAGGTCGGGCATCCGGCCAACCGGGCGTGACGACCGCGTCGAAGCCCCCGCCCGAGCGTCGGCCGGTGACGGCGAGCACCTCGAAGCCGTCCGCGTGGGCACGCGTCAGCGCGCGGGGTCCGCCTCCGGCGATCGCCGTGGCCCACGCATCGCATGCGACGAGATCGTCGCCCAGCACGCTCACCTGCAGGTAGTGCCGCGCCACCTCGCCGGTCTCGGGGTCCCAAATGTGATCCCGCACCTGAGCGCCGCCCGACGTCGCAAGCGCACGAGGCCCGTCACCGCCCAGCTCGACCACGGTGATCGGGGCAGAGCCGGTCGGGTCGCCTGTGAGGGACGGGTCAGCGATTCCCACGCGCCACGCGCCGTCGCCTCCGACGCACACATCGCCGGCGGCATCGACGAGCCAGCCCGTGGCCCCGACGCTTTCGAGAGACGTCAGCGCCCGCGCGACCGCCCACGTCTTCACCAGGCCAGTGGGGTCCGGCGCGCCTTCCGGGTACGTCACCGGCAGGCCCCGCGCGGCCAGCGCCGTGAGCCGCGGCGAGAACGCGCCGGCGGTGCGTTCGACCCAGAACTCGCACAGCGCGAGCACCTCGCGCACCTCCGCGGGCGCGTCGGCGGTGTCCAGCTCGCCGCGCGCGAGCATGCTCAGCGGGCTGCGGGCGTCCCACAGCGAGAGCATCGCCTCGTCGTGGCGCAGAGAGCGTTCGAAGTCGAGCATCGCGGTGCCCAGCGCGGGACCTCCGACGCCGCGCGCACTGACGCGAAAGGCCATCGCCATGGCGCGTGCCTCGCGCGCGACCGCCTCGGTCACGCGGTCACAGGCCCGCTGCCTCGAACGCGCCTGCCACGGACTCGAGGAACCCAGGAGAGCTGTAGGACGCTCCCGAATAGGCGTCGACGTCCGCGCTCTGGGCGTCCAGCACCCGCGCGGAGAGCGCGGGGATCGCCTCGGCATTGATTCGCTGCGACTCAGCCGCGCTCGTTCCTGCCGCAAGCGCGACGACATCCACCACCACGCCGTCCTCGACCACGATGCGTGCCTGGAAGTCGCCCTTGATGTTCGTCACGACGGGTCCGTCGAACGTGTCGCCCGCGCCCGCGTCTGGCGTGCCCGACCCCGCGTCCTGAGGCTCGCCCGCGTCTTCGCTGGACCCGCCGTCCCCGGAGGAATCGAGGAACGACGTGTCAAGGCTTCTCTCCGCTGTCGCGAATCCCGCGGCGACGATCGCCGCCGAGCTCGCGACCACGCCTGCCATCCTGCTCGCTCTCATGCGCCCATCCTCCACGTGTCCATGAGAGTCACCAGCCGAACCTCTCGCGATGGATGGCACGGGGCTCGACTCCGCCCGCGAGCGCGTCGCGCTCGACCTGGTCGGCCCACGGCACCGGCCCACAGATGAACACGTCGCGATCGGAGAGATCGCCGACGAGCTCGGCGAGCGACACGTCCTTGTCGCGCGGCGCCCAACCGGACCCGCGCTCGCCGATGAGCACCGTGAGCTCGGCCCGAGCGCGTGCCGCGAGCTCAGTGATCTCGTCGAGCAGCGGCGCCTCGCCGAGCGAGCGTGCCCTCACGATCACCGCGCACGGCTCCGTCGGGTCGTGCGCTTCGAGAAGTGTGCGCATGGGCGTGATGCCCACGCCCGCGCTGACAAGCACCACGCCGCCACGGCACCGCGCGGCGTCGGTGAACACTCCGAGCGGACCCTCGACCATGACCCTCGTGCCGACCTCGACGTCAGCGAGCGAGCGCGAGTGGTCGCCGGACGGCTTCACGGTGAGCCGTAGCGCGTCGCCCGTGGGCGCGGCCGACAGCGAGAAGGGGTGCGCCTCGCGCCACCGCGTGCCGTCGAGGAAGCGCCACAGCATGAACTGACCGGGCTGAGCCCGCAGGCGGTCCAGATCGCGCCCGGTCACCGTGATCGTCGCGGAGCCGTCGGGTTCGCGACGCACGTGCGAGACGTGCGTCCCGTGACGACGCAACCGCGCGAGCGGCCGCACCACGCGGAACGCGAGCAGCGCGCCGAAGGCGACCACGTACAGCGAGAGCCAGTACCACGCGGCCGCGCTGAACCCCCGGAACGTCGAACCCTCGAGGAACTGGTGCGGCACCGCAGCGGCGACCGCGACGTAGACGATGAGGTGCACCGTGTGCCAGCGCTCGTAGCGCCACCGGCGCCTGACGATCGCGAGCGACAGCGCGAGCACCACGAGGAAGAGCGCCAGTGCGACCTGGGCGGTCGCAAGGAACCACGACTGGGTGAACAGCGCGACAGCCTGCGCGAAGGGCCCGCGTCCGTCGTAGTAGCCGTACATGGACGTGATGACGGCGGCGTGCGCGAGCATCAGCACGATGGCCCACTTGCCGAGCTTCGTGTGCAGCGCGGTGGTGCGGTCGTGGCCGACGGAGCGTTCGATGAACGGCGCGCGCGCGACGAGCAGCACCTGGGCGAGCATCAGCACCGTGGCCACGATGCCGAGCGCGCGGCCGGCGGAGTACACGTAGTCGATCGGCGCGCTGGCGAGCAGGCCGCCCGCGCGCAGCATGAGCGCGACGCCGATCGCGGCGGCGAACCAGATCGCTGCCTCGAGGCCGTCGGCCCACCAGGTGCGGCGTGCGGCGCGTCGTGCACGGTCGGCGGTGGGGATCCGCGGGCGGGCGGGCGCGGTTCCGTGGGTCGTCGACGAGGTCATGGGGGCCTCTCGCGGGTTTGGGGACTCGGAGGCGTCCGAGCGCGTGGCACCACTGTCGCCTGGCGGCGGCACGTCGGGCAAGGGTCCCTGGGGCATCCTCAGGCGTTCCTCAGGTCAGGGCGCCACGCGCGCGCCCCGCAGCACCACGTGCTGGGGGCGTGCGAGCTCGGTGATGTCCTCGCGGGGATCCCGGGCGTAGACGACCAGATCGGCGCTGGCACCCTCCTCGAGCGCGGGGACGCCGAGGAACGCGCGCGCACGCCACGTCGCCATCGCGACCACATCGCTGGCCGGGATTCCAGCGTCGACGAGCGCGGCGGCCTCGAGCGGCAGGAGCCCGTGACCGAGGGTCCCGCCGGCGTCGGTGCCGAGCAGCAGCGGCACGCCCGCCTCCCACAGCTCGCGCGCGTGGGTCGCGCGCCGCTCGTACATCGCGTCCATGCGCGTGGCGTAGGCGGGGAACCGCGCGCGCCCCTGGGCGGCGAAGCCCGCGAAGTTGTCGATCTGCAGCATCGTCGGCACCACGGGGATTCCCTCGGCCGCCGCGCGCTCCATGTGCGCAGGCGTCATGCCGGTGCCGTGCTCGAGGCAGTCGATGCCCCCGTCGAGCAGTGGATCGATGCTCTCGGTCGCGAACGTGTGCGCAGTGACGCGCGCGCCCGCGTCGTGCGCGGCGGCGATGCCCTCAGCGAGCACCTCGGCGGGCCACAGCGGCGCGAGGTCGCCAGCGTCACGGTCGATCCAGTCCGCGATGATCTTGACCCAGCCGTCGCCCTTGCGGGCCTCCTCCGCCATGACGCGCGGCAGGTCATCCACCTCGATCTCGCGCGCGTAGTACCGCAGGTAGCGCTTGGGCCGTGCGATGAACCGCCCCGCGCGGATGAGGCGTGGCGCCTCGACCACGCCGTCGAGGAAGCGCGTGTCGGTCGGCGAGCCGGCGTCGCGGATCAGCAGCGTGCCGGCGTCGCGATCGACGAGGGCCTGCTTGAGCGCGAGCTCGGGCTCGACCGCTCCCCCGCTGTCGAGGCCCACATGGCAGTGCACGTCCACGAGGCCCGGCACGGTGACACCCTCGAGCACCTGGTCGACCGGCGCGTCGGGCTCGTCGAACGTGACGGCACCGCCGACCACCCACGCGCCGTCGCGCACCTCGTCGTCTCCGACGATCACCGGGCCCTCGAGGCGCAGAGTCGGCACCTGCCCGACGCCGTGGTCGCCCGGTCGCGCGACGCTCACGTCAGCGGCCCAGGAACTTGCCGAGGTCGGGGATCGAACTCGGGTCGAACTGCTTGGGCTCCTCCTGCGCAGGAGCGCCGAAGGACGCCCCGGGGGCTGCCTCGCCTGCTGCCTTGGCACGGGCCGCGGCCTCCTGCTGCGCGCGCTTGGCGGGGTTGCCCGACTTGCCCTTGACCTTGCGCTGGGGCGCCTGCTTGCCCTTGGACTTCTTGCCGCCTGGCAGGCCGCCGAACGAGCCGGGAGCGCCTCCCATGCCGGGCATGCCACCGCCCTTGGCCATGGCCTTCATCATGCGCTGCGCGTCCTCGAAACGCTTGACGAGGGCGTTGACCTGCGCGACGGACGTGCCGGAGCCGCGCGCGATGCGCGAACGCCGCGACCCGTTGAGCGCCTTGGGGTTGTCGCGCTCGTAGGGCGTCATCGAGTGGATGATCGCCTCGGTGCGGGTGAGCTCGTTCTCGTCCAGGTTCTCGATCTGGTCGCGCATCGCACCCATGCCGGGCAGCATGCCGAGCATCTTCTTCATCGAGCCCATGTTCTTGAGCTGCTGCATCTGCGACAGGAAGTCGCTGAAGGTGAAGTCCTCGCCGCGCTCGACCTTGGTCGACATGCGTTCGGCCTCGGCCTTGTCGAACACGCGCTCGGCCTGCTCGATGAGCGTGAGCATGTCGCCCATATCGAGAATGCGAGACGCCATGCGGTCGGGGTGGAAGACCTCGAGGTCCTCGGGCTTCTCTCCCACCGACGCGAACATGATCGGGCGGCCGGTGACCTGCGCGACCGAGAGCGCGGCGCCGCCTCGTGCGTCACCGTCGAGCTTGGAGAGCACGACGCCGGTGAAGTCGACGCCGTCCTGGAACGCCTGCGCCGTCGCGACGGCGTCCTGACCGATCATCGCGTCGATGACGAACAGGACCTCGTCCGGTTCGATGGCCTTGCGGATGTCGCCCGCCTGCTTCATGAGCTCGGCGTCCACGCCCAGGCGGCCGGCCGTGTCGACGATCACGACGGAGTGCTGCTTGTCCTGGGCCTCCTTGAGGCCCTTCTTGGCGACCTTCACGGGGTTGCCGCGCACGCGCTCGTCCTCGCGCGTCACGCCCGGCTCGGGCGCGAACACTGGCACGTTCACGCGCTCGCCGACGACCTTGAGCTGCGTGACCGCGTTCGGACGCTGCAGGTCCGCGGCGACGAGCAGCGGCGTCGCGCCCTGCTGCTTGAGGTGCAGGGCGAGCTTGCCTGCGAAGGTGGTCTTACCGGCGCCCTGGAGACCCGCGAGCATGATGACCGTCGGCCCAGACTTGGCGTACCGCAACGGGCGCGCCTCGCCTCCGAGGACCGAGATGAGCTCCTCGTGGACGATCTTGACGACCTGCTGGGCGGGGTTGAGGGCCTCAGAGACCTCGGCGCCGAGCGCACGCTCGCGGATGGCCGCGGTGAAACTGCGCACCACGGCGACCGCGACGTCGGCGTCCAGGAGGGCTCGACGGATCTCGCGGATCGTGCCGTCGATGTCGGCCTCGGTCAGCCTGCCCTTGCCCCTCAGGGACTTGAAGGTCTCGGCGAGCCGATCGGAGAGGTTGGCGAACACAGGTGTCCCTTCACGATTGCTAGGCGTCCCAGCCTACCGGGGCCTCGCGTGACCGACCTCAGGCAGGGTCGGGCGGAGGCCCTGCCTCGAGCGCACCGCGCGCCTTCAGGTAGAGCTGGTCCACGAGCTGCGCGCGCCACGCCGTCCATGCCTTGGGGCCCGCGGCCTTGGCGTCGGCCTCGGTAAGAGCCCTGAGCGTGTCCAGCAGGTCGACGCGACGGTCCACCGCATCGAGCAGGCGCTCAGTCGTCGCCGGGTCGTCCGGGTCCGCGCTCGTGGCGAGGTCGGCGAGCGTGAGGTGTTCACGGATGAGGCGCTCGATGTCGGCAGCCATGCTTTCCGAAAGGCCGAGCCGTGCCGCAATCGCCGGCACGAGCGCCGCGCCAGCCGTGGAGTGATCGGACGCGCCCGCTCGCTTGCCGATGTCGTGCAGCCACGACGCGATCCTCAGCAGGTCGGGGTCCGGCACGTGACGTCGCAGGCGGCCCGCGAGCACGGTCGCCTCGATCATGTGGCGGTCCACGGTGAAGCGGTGGATCGGGCTGCGCTGCGGGCGGTTGCGCACGCCCTCCCATTCGGGGAGCCAGCGCACCGCGAGGCCCGCGAGGTCGATCGCCTCCCACACGGGAACCAGGTGGGCGGAGCCGCGCAGGAGCTCCTTGAGCAGCGCACGCGCCTCAGGCGGCCACGGGACCGGCAGGTCCGGGCAGCGCTGCAGCGTCGTGAGCAGCGTCGGGGTGAACGTCAATCCCGTCGAGGCGGCGGTGGCGGCCGCGCGCAACGGCAGCAGCGCATCGTCCTCAGCCGCGTACCCCGGCGCGAGTGCGAGCTCGCCGTCCACGTCGATGAGCCCCTCCGCGACGACGATGTGCCGCGGCGCCTTCGCTCGTCGGCGCGCAAGGAAGGCGCGCGATCCCACGCCTGAGCGTTCGAGCGAGCGCCGCGCGCCGCGCTCGGTCGTGTCGACCGCGTAGGCGACGGTGCGCCCGGCCTCAGCGAGCGCGGCGAGGAGCTCGTCGGGGTGGCCGAATCCGAGGCCCTCAGCCACCTCGTCGGCGATGTGCCGGCCCAGCACGCTCTGCTGGCGTCCCAGCTGCATCTGGATCTGGTCGCGCACATCCATGAGGAACGCGCCGGCGTCGTCGACGGCGCCATGCGGGCGGTCGGTGAGCCACGTCGCTGACAGTCCTGTCAGGCTCACGAGGTCGCGCAGGCCTCCCCGAGACTCCTTGAGGTGTGGCTCGATGAGGTACGCGAGCTCGCCGAAGCGCTCCGCCCGGGCGCGCGACGCCGCGAGCAGTTCCGGGAGGCGCTTGCGCGCCGCCGCGCGCCAGTCCTGATAGATCGTGGCGCGCGCGTGCTTGGCGAGCGCCTCGTCGCCAGCGATAGGCCTCAGGTCGAGCAGGCCCGACGCGGCGGCCAGGTCCTTCGCGGCCACCTGGCGCACCTCGGTGAGGGAGCGCGACGAATAGTCGAGTTCGAGCCCGGCGTCCCAGATCGGGTACCAGAGGCGCTGCGCGAGGTCCGCCACGGCATCGGCCTTGAGAGTGCGCCCGTCGTGGATCAGCACCAGGTCGAGGTCAGAGGCGGGACCGGTGTCGCCGCGCCCCAGTGACCCGACGGCGCCCAGCGTGACGCCTTCGCCCAGGTCTCCCGCCACCTCGTCCCAGTGCTGCCGGAGGGCAGAGACCGTAATCTCGGTGAGGCGCGTCCTGCGCGTGTTCCCCGGGGCCCCCACCCGGTACAGCTCGTGTGCCAGCTCCTGCCTCAGACGCTTGAGGTCCCGCACCCCATCGGGATGCGGGACCTCAGCGTGTGAGCCTTCGCGGAACTGGCCGTTCCGGCTCGGCATGTGCGGTGTGTCTCCTTAGAGAGCGTCCGCGCCGTGCTCGCCCGTACGGACGCGGGCGACGTCGTCCACCGGGACGACCCAGACCTTGCCGTCGCCGATCTTGCCGGTCTGCGCGGCCGAGACGATGGCCTCGGTCACGGTCGGGGCGTCGGCGTCGTCGACGAGGACCTCAAGACGGGTCTTGGGGACCAGGTCGACGGTGTACTCAGCACCGCGGTAGACCTCGGTGTGGCCCTTCTGGCGGCCGTAGCCGGCAGCCTCGGACACGGTCACACCCTTGACGCCGGCAGCCTCCAGGGCTGCACGGACCTCGTCAACGCGGTGCGGCTGAATGATGGCGGTCACGAGCTTCATGGTTTACACAGCCTCCTCGTAAGCGGACTCGCCGTGCTCGGCGAGGTCGATGCCGGACACCTCGACCTCCTCGGTGACGCGCAGGCCGATCGTGTACTTGATAGCAAGTCCAATGATCAGCGTAGCGATAGCCGAGTAGACGATGACGACCAGAGCAGCGAGAGCCTGGACGCCGAGCAGCGTGATGCCGCCACCGTAGAACAGACCCGCGTCGCCGTTGATGGTGCCGGAGGCGACCAGGCCGATGGCCAGGGTGCCCCAGAGACCCGAGACGAGGTGGACGCCGACGACGTCGAGCGAGTCGTCGTAGCCCAGCTTGTACTTGAGGCCGACCGCGAGGGCCGAGAACACACCGGCGAGGAAGCCGATGATGATCGCGCCCCACGTGTCCACCGAGGCGCACGACGGGGTGATGGCGACCAGACCGGCGACGACACCGGAAGCGGCGCCGAGCGACGTGGCCTTGCCATCGCGGATCTTCTCGGTGAGCAGCCAGCCGAGCATCGCGATACCGGTGGCGACCGTGGTGTTGACCCACGCGATAGCCGCGTAACCGTCGGCAGCGAAGGCCGAACCGGCGTTGAAGCCGAACCAGCCGAACCACAGGAGCGCGGCGCCGAGCATGACGAACGGCAGGTTGTGCGGCTTGAACGGCTCCTTGCCGAAGCCCTTGCGGACACCGAGCAGCAGCGCGAGGACGAGCGCGGCCACACCGGCGTTGATGTGCACGACGGTACCGCCGGCGAAGTCATACGGGCCGGGCAGGTCGCCGAACCACGGTCCATCGGGCCCGAGCAGCGCGGCGAAGCCATCTCCCCACACCCAGTGGGACACGGGCGCGTACACGAGGATGACCCACACGAAGGCGAAGAGCATCCAGGCGCCGAACTTCATGCGGTCGGCGACCGCACCCGAGATCAGCGCGACCGTGATGATCGCGAAGGTGGCGCCGAATCCTGCCGAGATGATGCCGGCAGCGTCACCGGACTCCATCGTGGCGATCATGCCGAAGTCGTAGCCGGGGTCACCGATGATGTCGTTCATGGTGTCGCCGGCCGAGATCGAGTAGCCGACCAGGACCCAGGCGAGCACGCCGACGCCCATGGCGCCAAAGCTCATCATCATCATGTTCAGAACGGACTTGCTGCGCGACATGCCGCCGTAGAAGAACGCCAGAGCAGGCGTCATCAGCAGCACCAGCGAAGCCGACACGAGGAGCCAGGCGACTGCCCCGACGCCGTCGGCGTAAGCCATTGCGTCTTCCATATTGATTCTCCCTTTCGCTGACCCTCCGGCCAGGTACAGCCACCCTCCCGCAGATCTGTTACACCCGAACTGCCCTTGTGTTTCCGGACGGTTACAAGACGGGTGTACGGGTAAAGAGTGTGTTGCCCTGTCCACCTGGTGAGACGCGCGGGAGAGTGCGAGGGGCGAGGCGCGCGGAAGCGTACGCGCCCGACGCCGCGGCCGGGCTCCGGGGAGGAACCGGACTATTCGCCGAGCAGGCCAGCGACGAACTGCTCCGCATCGAACGGCGCGAGGTCGTCCTCGCCCTCGCCGAGTCCGATGAACTTCACGGGCACGCCGAGCTCGCGCTGCACCGCGATGACGATGCCTCCGCGGGCAGTGCCGTCGAGCTTGGTGAGCACGATGCCCGTGAGAGGCGCGACCTCACCGAACACGCGCGCCTGCGTGAGCCCGTTCTGACCCGTGGTCGCATCGAGCACGAGTAGCACCTCGCGCGGTGCGCTGACCTTGGACACGACGCGCACGATCTTCCCGAGCTCGTCCATGAGGCCAGCCTTGTTCTGGAGGCGGCCCGCAGTGTCGACCAGCAGCACGTCGGTGCTCTCGTCGCGCGCCTTCGCTGCGCCTTCGAACGCGACCGAGGCGGGGTCCGCTCCGTCGGCATGCGAGCGAACGACGGGCACGCCGACGCGCGAACCCCACGTCTCGAGCTGGTCGGCTGCCGCGGCACGGAACGTGTCGGCGGCCGCGAGCACGACGGACTTGCCCTGCGCGACGAGCACGCGGGCGATCTTGCCGACGGTGGTCGTCTTGCCCACGCCGTTGACGCCGACAACCACGACGGTCGCCGGCGCCTCTCCGTCGAGCGCGAGCGAGCGGTCGAGCGAGGGGTCCACGATCTCCAGCAGCGCCTCGTGGAGCAGTGCGCGAGGATCCTCGTCGGGCGTGCGCTGGAGCCGGGCGCGCAGGTCCGCCAGCAGCTCGTCGGTGGCCGCCGCTCCCACGTCTGCCGCGAGGAGCGTCTCCTCGAGCTCGTCCCAGTCGTCCTGAGAAAGGGAGTCACGCGAGAAGATCGCGAGGAGCGAACCGCCGAGTCCCCCGCCCAGCCGCGAGCGCAGCCGCTGAAGCCTGCTCGCCGGCGCCTCGGGGGCGGCGACCGTCGTCGCGGTCGACTCCGCGTCGACATCGCCCGATGCGGGTGTGGCCGGCGTTGCGGGCGACTTCGGCGCCGGCAGTCCACGCCTGCGGGTCAGGAGCGCCGCGGTGCCGCCTCCGACGGCAAGCACGGCGACGATGACGACGACGAGGTCAGCGCTTCCAGGAATCCATGAGACGTCCACGGGCACAGTCTCTCAGAGGCGCGCGGCGCGTCAGCGCTTGACGACCTCGCGCACGGTCTCGCGGAACGACACGCGGGGCCCCTCTGGCGCGTCCACGTCGCCGACCAGCTCCCACTCGCCCGAGCGTGGCACCTCGGTGCCGAACATCTCCGCCCGCACCTCTTCGACGATCTCGGCGCGAGGTCGGCCCTTCAGGGGACGCTCGGTGAGTCGCAGAACGCTGCGCACGAGGTGCGCGCCGCGGCCCTCCGCGAGCAGCGCGGCGACGATCACGATGACGGACAGCGCGATCGCGGGGATCATCGCGCCCTGCATGTCGTCGAACGAGAACAATGTGCCTCCCAGGCTCAGCGCCACCAGGGGCGCGAAACGGATATTCCGGACACCAGCATCAGGCGTGCGCCACGATCGAGCAAGCCCCCTGCATAGGGGGCGCCACCGCGAGCGTCCTCCCCCTCAACGCGCGAGGCGCCGTCTACGCTTCCCTCATGAGTGATCGCGAGCAGCCGGACGAGGCGTCGGCGGCACCCGAGGCCACGGAGACCGCATCTTCTGGCCCGCTCGCGAGGTACGTGATCATCGCCGCGATCGGCGTGGCCGTGATCGCCGCCGGCGCGCTCGGCTGGAGGCTCGCGCGTGGCGAGGACCCCGAGGCGACGGAGTCGCCGACCGCGGGCGCCTCCGCATGCGAGGCCCTGGGCGTCGAGCAGATCGCGCTCGACAGTCAGACCACGGACGCGCCCAGCGAGTTCTGCCTCGTGCTCGAGGACCGCGTCGAACTCACCTTGGGCGTCGCGGCACTCGACGTCTCCGAGGGCATCTCCATCACTCTCGAGAACTCCGGGGGCACGCCGCTCGCCCGCGCGGATTCCTCGCTCGGCGCCGACCCGGTGCTGACGCTCGTGCTCGATCCCGGGACGTACGTGGGCCGGGTCACTGCGCTCGACGGGGGCGACGCTCCCCCGTTCCTCGTCTACAGCGCGACGTTCGCGGCCTCGTCACAGGCGCCCTCCGCGTCGGGCGCCGTCACCCCCACGGCCGACGCGTGCGGCGCCGAGGTGCCCCTAGTCACCGGGGCGGGCGAGATCGAGGCCTCGTCCGACGCGCCGTTCCTGTGCCTCGAACTCGAAGAGCCCACCTTCATCGTCGCAGGCGCGATCTCGCACTCCGACCTCGCGCCAGACCAGGGCGGCCCGGACCTCCAGCTCGCAGTCTCCACGTTCGACGCGGACGGCATCGCACGCACCGTGCGGGCGAACGACGACGTGTACGGCTACGACCCCGAGGTCACCGTCGACCTGCCTGCAGGACTGCACCTGATCGCCGCCGAGGCGTGGTTCGGCGTGGAGACGGGCGACCTCACTCTCTACGCCGGTCCGGCGGGCTCCGTGATGCGCACCGGGGAGGTCAGCTCCGTGCTCGCCAGCATCACCGCGTCGGTGTGCGACGGCTCCCCCACGATCGCAGCCGGGGAGCAGCGCACGTTCGCCGAGCCCACCCAGTACGTGTGCCTTGACAATCCGACCGCACAGCGGCTGAGGGTAGAGGCTGCCACGCTCGGCGAGCAGGACCTCGTGCTCGAGCTCGTCCAGTTCGTGGACGGCACGCCGGTGCGGATCGGCTGGACCGATGACAGTCCCGAGGCGACCTCGCTGGCGCTGACCGACCCCATGATCGATAAGGTGCTGCCCGCCGGCCGCATCATCATCGCCGTGACCACGTTCTTCGGTGGCGAGGCTGAGAACTACGACCTGCGGGTCGTGCTGATCGACTAGGCGGCGTCGCCCTCGTCGCGCAGTCGCTGCGAGATGACCGTCGTCACGCCGTCGCCGCGCATCGTCACGCCGTACAGCGCATCGGCGATCTCCATGGTGCGCTTCTGGTGCGTGATGACGATGAGCTGCGAGTCCTCCTGCAGCTCCGTGAAGATCTCCAGCAGACGCCCCAGGTTGACGTCATCCAGCGCCGCCTCGACCTCGTCCATCACGTAGAACGGGCTCGGGCGTGCCTTGAAGATCGCCACGAGCATCGCGACGGCCGTGAGGGAGCGCTCGCCGCCCGACAGCAGCGACAGCCGCTTGACCTTCTTGCCTGCGGGACGCGCCTCGACCTCGATGCCCGTGGTGAGCATGTTCTTGGGGTCCGTCAGCACGAGCCGTCCCTCGCCCCCGGGGAACAGTCGCGGGAAGATCCGCTCGAACTGCTTCGCGGTGTCCTCGAAGGCCTCGACGAAGATGCGCTCCACGCGCTCGTCGATCTCCTTGACGATCTCGAGCAGGTCCTCACGCGACTTCTTGATGTCGGCCAACTGCTCCTGCAGGAACGTGTAGCGCTCCTCGAGCGCCGCGAACTCCTCGAGTGCGAGCGGGTTGACGCGGCCCAGCTGGCCCATCGCGCGCTCGGCCTGGCGCAGCCTCTTCTCAAGTGTCTCGCGCACGAATGGCTCGGTGGGCGTCCAGTCCTCGGGCAGCTGCTCGCCCGACTCCTGCGCCGATGCGCGCGCCCGGTCACCCGCCTCGCCCAGCAGTGGCACGGGAAGGTGGGGCCCGAACTCCTCGACGAGCACGGCGGGGTCGGTGTTCAGCTCGTCGATGGCGCGCTGCTCGAGCTGCTCGAGTCGCACCTTCATCTGGGCCTTCGCCACCTCGTCGCGGTGCGCGTCGTCCGTCAGTCGCGCGTACTCCTGCGCGAGGTCATCGACCTTGCGGCGCACCTCCGACAGCTCCCCCGCCCGCTCGGAGCGCGCGAGCTCAGCCTCGGCGCGCGCGTCGTCGGCGCGCTGCACGGACACGTCGATCGCCTGGAGGGCATCGGTAGCGCCCGCGATGACCTCGCGCGCCGCGACCGCCTGGCGCTCGCGCCGCGCCGCCGCTTCCGCCGCGCGCGCTCGCGCGTCCCGTTCCGCCTGGGCCGCCTTCTCGAGGCTCTCCGCCCGCGCGGCGAGGGCGCGTGCGCGCTCCTCAGCGGTGCGCAGCGCAAGACGCGCCTCGGTCTCCCGCGCACGGGCCGCCACTGCGGCCTGCGCGTCGGCATCGCGCGCCTGCTGCGCGGTCGCGACGTCCGCCTCGAACTGCTCCGGCTCGGCCTGGGCGGCGGTGAGACGCTCGGTGAGCTCCACCAGCGCCTCCTGATCGGCGGCGATCCGCTGCGCGGCCTCGTCCAGCTGCACCTGCAGGCGCTCTCCCTCGGCCTTCGCGGCCCTCGCGGAGGCGTTGAGGTGGCCGAGTTGCTCGGCGACGGCGGCCATGCGCGCATCGGACTCGTTGAGGCGCTCCAGCGTGTGCTGATAGGCGGCGCGCGTCGTGGCCTCCGCCTCCTCGGCTCCGCGGATCTCGAAGCTCGTGGCCTCGACGGTCCGCGCGGCGGCGTCGCGCTTGTCGCGCGCGTCATCGAGTGCGGCCTGCATGTGCAGCACGCTGGGCGCATCGCCGGCGCCGCCGTACGCGCTGCGTCCGCCCAAGAGGTCGCCACGCCGGGTGACGGCAGTGATGCCGCGGTGAGCCGTGACCAGCGAGCGAGCCGCGACGAGGTCCTCGACGACGGCGACGCCGGACACGGACGCCCTGACGGTGTCGACGATCCCCGCGGGCCCCGACAGAAGCTCGGACGCCCACGCGGCACCCTCGGGAAGAGCGATGCCGGGGTTGTCAGCGACCGCGTCCGAGTCCGCGACGACGAACCGAGCGCGGCCGGCGTCCTCGTCGCGAAGCCACCGGATCGCGTCCACGGCATCCTCGACGGAGTCCACCGCGAGCGCATCTGCCAGAGGTCCGAGCGCCGCGGCGATCGCGTCCTCGGCGCCCGCCTCGATCTCCACCAGAGAGGCGACGGTGCCGCGCACCGCGCGCACACCCTCGGCGAGAAGCGCGCCCGCGCCATCCTTGCGCGCAAGCGAGAGTTCGAGCGCCTCGGCCTTCGCGGCCCACGTGTCGCGCTCCCGCATCGCGGTGTTGAGCGCATCCTTCAGTTCCGACAACCGCTCCTTGGCGGCGTCCCACGCCTCGGTCGCGCTCTCGTGCTGCGTGTCGAGGTCCTCCTCGCCCTCCTCCACGGAGGCGACGGTGGTCTCGAGCGCCTGGAACTCGGTCGTCGCCTCGTGCGCGCGCTTCTCGGCGGAGGCGAGCGACTCCTGGAGTCGGCCGATCTCGGCCTCGGACGCTTCCACTCGCGAGCGCTTGGCCGCGACCTGGCCCGCCACGCGGGCGACGCCCTCGCGCCGGTCGGCGACCGAGCGCAGCAGGGTCGCGTGGTGCCGCTCCGAGTTGTAGGCCTGGTCCTCGGCGTCCTTGCGCGCCGCCTCGGCGGCTTCGAGTTCCGCGCCGGCGGCCGTCAGCTCGGAGTGCAGCTCCGCGCGCGCGGACTTGGCGCGCTCGACCTGTTCGTCCAGATCCACCAGGTCGGTGGGCGGCGACGAGTCGACGTGCGTGCCGAGCATGCGGAGGCGCTCGTCGGCGAGGTTCGCGAGGTTGCGCAGGCGTTCGCGGATGGCGCTGAGCCGGTAGTAGACGTCGTTCGCCTTGGTGAGGGCCGGCGTGGCCTCGGCAGCGATGCGCTCGAGCTCCGCGAGGCGCGTGCGCGCGGCAGTGAGCGAGGCCTCGAGCGTCGCGCGCTGCTCCTGCAGCGCGGTCTCGTCGGCCTTCTCCTGCTCAAGTTGGGCGGTAAGGCGTGCGAGGTCATCGGCCAGCAGTCGAGACCTCGCGTCGCGCACCTGGATCTGAATGACCTGCGCCTGTCGCGCCACCTCAGCCTGCTTGCCGAGCGGCCCCAGCTGGCGGCGGATCTCCGTCGTGAGGTCCTGCACGCGCGTGAGGTTGGCCTGCATCGCGTCGAGCTTGCGCAGCGCCTTGTCCTTGCGGCGGCGATGCTTGAGGATTCCCGCGGCCTCCTCGATGAAGTGCCTGCGGTCCTCGGGTGTGGCACGCAGCACCGCGTCCAGCTGACCCTGGCCCACGATGACATGCATCTCTCGGCCGAGGCCCGAGTCCGACAGCAGGTCCTGGATGTCGAGCAGGCGGCACGGCGAGCCGTTGATCGCGTACTCGGACCCGCCCGAGCGGAACAGCGTGCGCGAGATCGTGACCTCGGCGTAGTCGATCGGGAGCGCGCCGTCGGCGTTGTCGATCGTGAGCGACACCTCGGCGCGACCCAGCGGTGCGCGACCGGAGGTTCCGGCGAAGATGACGTCATCCATCTTGCCGCCGCGCAGGGTCTTGGCGCCCTGCTCTCCCATCACCCACGCGAGCGCGTCGACCACGTTCGACTTGCCGGAGCCGTTGGGCCCGACGACGCACGTCACCCCTGGCTCGAACTCAAGGGTGGTCGCCGACGCGAACGACTTGAAGCCGCGCAGCGTCAGCGTCTTGAGATGCATGCCAGGGAGTCTAGGGGACGGGAGTACCCGGCTCGGGGAGCCTCACGGGAGACCCTCCAGGTCGCCAGCCGCGCCCGACGCCCTTTCAGGAGAGTCGCGCCCGACGCCGGTGCGGTCAGGCGGTGACGGCCGCTCCGGGGATCGCTGAGATGAGCTCGCGCGTGTAGGCGGTTCCCGGGGCCTCGAGGACCTGCGCGGCCGGCCCACGCTCGACGATCGCGCCCTGGGACATCACGGCGATGCTGTCGGAGATCTGGCGGACCACCGCGAGGTCATGAGAGATGAAGAGATACGTGAGGCCATGCTCCGCCTGGAGATCCACGAGCAGCTGCAGGACCTGCTCCTGCACGGACACGTCGAGCGCCGAGACCGGCTCGTCGAGCACGAGCAGCTCGGGCCGCACGGCGAGCGCTCGGGCGATCGCGACGCGCTGCGCCTGGCCTCCCGAGAGCTGGGCGGGCCGCCGCTCGAGATGCTCCGGACCGAGCCTCACCTGGTCGAGCAGCTCGGCGGCCGTCGCGGCGCGCTGCCTGCGCGACATCGTGCCGCCCGCCCGGAGCGGCTCCGTGACGAGCTTCTCCACGCTCATCCGCGGGTCCAGCGATCCGACGGGGTTCTGGAAGACGACCTGGATGTATCGGCGGAAGCGCCGCAGCCGCTCCCCTTCCATCGCGGAGAGCTCCTCGCCGTCGAAGCGGATCTCGCCCGAGTCTGCATCGATGATCCGCGCGATCATGCGCGCGGTGGTGGACTTGCCGGATCCCGATTCGCCGACGATGGAGAAGGTCTCCCGCCGACGAATCTCGAGGTCGACCCCCGTGACGGCGTGGACCGCGCCGGAGCCGCCGTCGCCCGGGTAGGTCTTCACGAGACCTCGCGCGCTGAGCAGCGGAGTCCCTGACGCGTCGGCCGTGACCGCAGTGACCTCGGCACGCGGACGGAGCCGGGCCGAGTGCAGACCCGGCGCTGCCGCGACGAGCGCACGGGTGTACTCGTGCTGGGGCGCCGCGAGGACCTCCGCCGCGGGGCCGGACTCGACGATGATCCCCTGCTGCATGACGACGATGTCGTCGGCGCGATCGGCCGCGACGGCGAGATCATGCGTGATCAGCAGCACGGCGGTGCCGTGGGCCGCGCGCAGTGACTCCATCCGGTCGAGCACGTGCCGCTGGACGGTCACATCGAGTGCGCTGGTGGGCTCGTCAGCGACGACGATCTGGGGTGTGCACGCCCATGCGATACCGATGAGCACGCGCTGCCTGAGCCCGCCGGACAGCTCGTGCGGGTACTGGCGGGCTCGCCGCTCGGGGTCAGGGATGCCCACCTCGTCGAGGATCTCGATGGCGCGCGAAGCGGCGTTGGCACGGCTCGCGCCGGTGTGGCGACGCAGAGCCTCGGCGATCTGCTCGCCGATCCTCAGCACCGGGTTGAGACTGCGCGACGGGTCCTGAGGGACGAAGCCGACTACGTCTCCCCTGAGGCGTCGGAGCGCACGCTCGCGCAGCGCGGTGAGCTCGATGCCGTCGACCTCGACCGTGCCCTCGGTGCGGCGCGCCCCGTCAGGCAGGAGCCCGAGCACCGCGTTGGCGACGGTGCTCTTGCCGGACCCCGACTCGCCGACCACAGCGAGGATGCGGCCCGCGGCGAGCTCGAGATCGACGCCGCGCACGGCGTGATGGCGGGCAGCGCCGGAGCCGTAGGTGACGTGGAGGTCGGTGACCTTCAGCACAGGGACATCGCTCATCGGTTGCCTCCGAGGTTGCGGGCGACGCCATTGACGGCGAGCACGACGACGAGGATCACGGATCCGGGCATGATGCTCAGCCACGGCGCGGTGGCGATGAACTGGCGTCCGTCGGATACGAGCGACCCCCACTCGGGAGTCGGCGGCTGGGCGCCGAAGCCGAGGAAGCTCAGCGCGGACACCGCAAGGATGGCGAGCGCCAGTTCGGTGGACGCCATCGCGACAATCGGCTTCGAGGCGTTCGGAAGCACGTGCCGCAGCAGGATCGTGGGGCGCCGCAATCCCATGGTGCGGGCAGCCTCGATGTACTCCTCGTTCCTGACGCGCATCACCTGGGCGCGCATCACGCGAGCGAACGAGCCGGTGGCCCCGAGGCCGACGCCGATCGCGATCGAGACCGCGCCAAAGCCCAGCGACGCGACGACGATGAGTGCGAGGAGAATCCCGGGGATCGCGAGCATGACGTCGACGACTCGCATCACCGCGAAGTCGACGCGACCGCCTGCGGCGCCGCTGACGAGTCCGATCAGAGCACCGAGCACCGCACCCGCGGTGGTGGCGAGAACCGCGGCGAGGAGCGAGAGACGTGCACCATGGACGACGCGGGAGAAGACGTCACGGGCGAGCGCATCGGTGCCGAACAGGTGGTCCCAGCTGGGCGGCTCGAGTCGTGCGGTGCCGACGGAGTCGAACGGGTCATAGGGCGCGAGCAGCGCGGGCCAGATCACGGCGACCAGGGTCACCGCGAGCACGAGCACTGAGAGCAGCGCCACGGGGTTGAGCAGCCGCCTCATGCGTCTGCACCTCCTGCCGGAGTCGTCGCGCGTGCGCGGGGCTTCGCGGCGACGCGAGTGCGGATGCGGGGGTCGAGCACGCCGTAGAGGAGATCCACGATCATGGTCGTGACCGCATAGATGACGGCGACCACCATGACCACGCCGGTGACGACGTTGATGTCGCGAGCGAGGACCGCGTCCACGGTGATGCGTCCGATGCCGTCGCGGGAGAACACCGTCTCGACGACGGCGGTGCCGCCTGCGAGGTAGCCGATCTGGATGCCGATGATCGTGATCGCGGGCAGCACCGCGTTGCGGAGGATGTGGCGCCCGATGACGACAGGCTGGCTGAGGCCCTTGGCCTGCGCAGTGCGGACGAAGCCCGCATCGCCGGCCTCGAACACCGCCGCGGAGAAGACCTGATAGAAGACGGCACCGGTGGGAAGGGACAGCGTGATGGCGGGCAGCACGATCGAAGAGAATCCGTTGGCGCCGGAGGCGGGGAACCAACCGAGCTGGAACGAGAAGACGCTGATGAGCACCACTCCCGTGAGGAACGCGGGGATCGCGATGCCGAGCGGCGGGATCTGAGAGATCGTGCTGCGCAGCCAGTGGGGGCGGGCGAGGTACGCGGCGATCGTGAAGGAGAGCGCACCGGCGAACCCGAGCGCGAGCGCGAGTGCCGCGACTGCGGCCGTCTTCGGGAGCGCCCGCGCCACCATGTCGGACACCTCGTATCCGGTGGCCATGGAGACGCCCAGGTCTCCCCTGAACAGGGCGAGGAAGTGGGTGACGTACTGGTGGAGGACCGACCCGTCGAGGCCGTACTGCGCCCGGAGCGCGTCGAGCACCTCCGGGTCGGTGGTCGCGGCGTCCCCGGCGCGCACCGCGAGAGCGGCGAGCACCGGGTCGCCGGGCAGGGCGTGGATCAGCAGGAAGGTCACCGTGTAGGTGGCCCACACCACGAACAGGGCCTGGAGCACCTTGGGAGCCACGAACCGCACGAGCGGTCCCGCCCGGTGAAGCCTTCCTGCTGATCTCACGTGGGTCGCCCTTCGCTTAGTCGACGACCACGGCGTCGTAGAGGTTGATGCGCGCAGCCGAGTCGAAGGTCAGACCCTCGACGGACGACGACGAGGCGTGCAGCTGCACGGTCTCGAGCGTCGGGATGACGTAGGCCCTCTCGGCGACGAGCTGCTGGATCTCGTCGATGATCGCCTGGCGCGCGTCGGTGTCGACCGTCGCGGCCTGCTCCTGGAGCAGCGCCTCGAGCTCGTCGTCCTCCGCGATCGCCCAGCGCGAGCCCCCGTCGACGGACAGCAGCACCCGGAGAACGTCAGGGTCGGTGCGAGTGAGGCCAGCGCCGAGAGCGTCGTAGTCGCCCGTGGCGATGGCACCGAAGAAGTCACCTGCGGAGACCATGTTGATCTGCATGTCGATGCCGTTGTCGGCGAGCTGGATCTGCGCCGCCTCGAGCACGTCCTGCGCGTAGAAGGCGGTCACGGTGAACGTCAGGGCCTCACCGTCGCGCTCGTAGATGCCATCCGCTCCGAGCTCCCAGCCATCCGCCTCGAGCAGCGCGGCAGCGCCCTCGGGGTCGTACGCGAGGGTGTCGCCGAGATCGGTGTAGCCGGGAGTCGAGGAGGTCAGGACGCTCGTGGGCGCCTGACCGCTGACCGAGCCGGTGAGCACGTTGATCTGATCGCGGTCGAGCGACTTGGTGATGGCCTGGCGCACGGCCTCTTCGCCCATGAGCCCGTGCGTGGTGTTGACGAGGAACGCGTTCGGGACACCGGGGTTGGCAGCGGCGTAGAGGTGGTACTCGTCACCGGCGAATCGCGCTTCGTCGATGTACGGCACGTCCTGGATGAGGTCGTACTCGCCGGACTCGAGGCCACCGGTGCGGACTGAGGCCTCGGTGATGATCGGGAAGGTGACCGAGTCGAGGTACGCCTCTCCGGTGTGGCCACGCAGCTCGGAGCCCCAGTCATATCCTTCACGCTTCACGATCTTCACGGAGTCGTTGACGACGTAGGAGTCGAGCACGAACGGGCCAGTGCCCACCAGGGACAGGCAACGCTCCTCTGCCGAGGCCGCGACGGTCTCCGCGGACAGGATGCCGAGGCTCATGGTGGTGGCGCCCTGAGCGAACTGGACGTTCGGCGCGGAGAAGTTCACCGTGAACTCGGTGTCACTGATGACGTCGGTACCGGCGTAGCCACCCAGGTAGGCGCTCGCCAGGGACGCGGCGGCCCCGAGCTCCACGATCGCGTCGAAGTTCGCTGCGACCACGTCAGAGGTCAGCGCGGTGCCGTCCGAGAACGTGACCCCCTCGGCGAGGGTGAACGTGTACGCGGTCGCGTCGTCGTTCACCGACCAGTCGGAGGCGAGCCAGGGCACGATATCCCCAGTCTCAGCATCCTGGTCGAGAAGAGAATCGGTGAGCTGGCGGCCGACGTTCAGCGAGGTGGTCATCGAGGTCTGCTGCGGATCGAGGCAGGTGGGGTCTTCCTTGAGTGCGAAGACGACGTCCTGCACTGCGGCCGGCTCGGCGTCTGGGGTGTCCGACGTCGGCGTCTCCGACGCGCCGGAGCACCCGGCGAGCACGGTGGCGAATGCGACGGCGGCCACTGGCATGGCCAGGCGCCGCGGGGGAATGCGGGCGGGGATGGTCACTTGCTTGCTCCTTGAGTGGGGGTGAGCTCCGGCAGCGCGCCGAAGATGGTCTCGCCGCGGCTGACCACGGCGACGATCGAGTCAGAGGTGAGGTCCTCGAGACGCTCCCAGGGGCGTCCCTTGACCACGACGAGATCGGCCTCGGCACCTCGCGCGATGCGACCCAGGCTCGGCATTCCGATCGCGTCGGCGGCGTCGGAGGTCGCGGCGATCATCGCCTGCTCGGCCGTCCATCCGAAGAGCGCCTGCATGTGGCGCAGTTCCTCGTGCTGGTCACCGAACCGCACCATCACCCCATTGGCGTCGGTTCCGAGCACGAACCTCACCCCGGCCCTGGCGGCGCCGACGAACCGCTCGTCACGCTCAGCGACCACGCCCTTGGCCTTGTCAGCCGCCTCGTCCGTGACCGGGATCTCACGTGCAGCGATGCGGTCGTTGATCAGGAGCGTGGGCGCAACAGGAATGCGCCGCTCGGCAAGCTCGGCCCAGTGACGCTCGAGAATGCCCGTGCCATGCTCGATCGAGTCGACCCCGTGGGCGAGAGCACGGTCCACGCCTTCGACCGAGTGCGTGTGCGCCGCTACCAGCATCCCCAACGCGTGGGCCTCGTCGATGGTCGTGGCAATCTCAGCGTCGGTCTGGTTGCGCCAGCCCACGCCGTCTCCCATCGACAGCACGCCGCCAGACAGGTGGATCTTGATGCCGTGCACGCCCTGGCGTGCCCACTGCCGCACAAGCTTCCGGCACTCGTCGGGCGAGTCTGCGGTCGGAGCCCGGTGTGGGTAGTGCGGAGGAGTGAAAAGGTCGCCGTGCCCTGCCGTCATGCCGACCGTGCCATACACGCGCAGGCGGGGACCAGGAACGAGTCGATCGTCGAGTCCACGCGCCGCTGCGAGCTGCACCTCTGAGCCCGCGAGATCACGCAGGGTCGTGACGCCAGCGCGCGCGGCAGCGGCAGCATGCGCGACGACGTGAAGCGATTTCTCCGCTGCGGGGGTGATGATCGGCCAGGTGGCCCAGTCCGTCGGCGCGCTGCCCGCCGACGAGTCGAGGTGCACGTGGGTGTCGATCAGGCCCGGAATGACGCTGTACTCGTCGGCAAGAACGGAGGCCTCGGATGCTGTGACGTCGTCGATGCGGCCTGCGCTCCAGGTCACTGTCGCGACGCCGCGCGCGGCCGTGCCGTCCCAGACGGGCAGTCCTGCGAGGGTGCGTGCGGGGTCGCTCAAGAGGGCTCTCCTCAGTGCTGTGGGGGTGTGCCGCGACCGGCGATGTCGCGTGGGGATGTGTGCCACGTTAGCGCCGACCGGAGGCTCAAATGTCAACAAGTGGGAAATGCAACGAGAAGTTAACACGCAGGAAATGCGCGTCGCCGTGCGTGTAATGCGCACGTGTACGTGACAGAACTAGGATCGCAATCAGCGCCCTTGTCAATAAGTGCGCGCGCACCACTCTTCTCTCCCCGACCTCAGGAGGCACCATGCACTCGACAGAGATCGCCAGCGGGCGCCGCCTCGCTCTCGCGCTCGAGCCCGGGGACGACGTCCTCGGATCGATCGGACAGGCGTGCTCCGATCACGGAATCGCGCAGGCAGTGATCGTGACGTTCAGCGGTGCGTTCCGGCGGGTACGCCTCATCGCGACGCACCACGATGACCGCCTGGACCCGGAGGAGCCGCTGACAGACGCGGTCGAGGTGACGCACGTCGAGGGAGTCGGCTCCGGCACCGTCGCCACGCTCGACGACGGCACGCTGTCCGTCCACGTGCATGTCGCAGTCGGCGTCCGCGCGGAGGCGGGCGCCGCCTACGCGGGACACCTGCTTGCAGGTGAAGCCCAGTATGTGGTCGAGGTCGTGCTGGACGAGGTTCTGGAGCCGCGCACCTTCCGAAGTGCGAGCGACGCCACCCGGGGGGTTCCTGCGTGGCGGTTCCTGGACACTTCCGCCGATGCGCCCCCGGCACTAGCCTTGCGGCAACGACACGAGGGGACGATGCCGTGACCTTCCTTCCGTTCTCCACGCCCGATGTGGACTCGATCCAGATGCAGCTGCTGCGGTTCGCGCGCGAGGCTGCCGCGCAGCGCGCACCGCTGCCCGGCGAGCTCGAGCTCACGAGCCGGCTGGGCTGCACGCGTCAGCAGCTGAGGAATGCGCTGCAGGCACTCGAGCGGCAGGGAATCGTGCGCCGCCGCCAGGGCACGGTCACCACGGTGGACCCGATCGCGCTGCGGATGAGCGTGCGCCTGGAGGAGCAGTTCGAGCACACGGATCTGCTCAACCGGCTCGGGTATTCCGCGACGGTGGAGGGCCTGTCCTCCGAGACGATCCCGATCCCCGGCCACATCGCCGCGCTCATGGAGCTCCCCGACTCGACTCTGATCGCCTCGATGCGCAAGCGCTGGAGAGCGGACGGCAAGGTCGCGATGATCGCTGACAACTCGATGCCCCTGCCCGACGGAGGCGACGTGGACCCGCAGGAGTCGGTCTTCGACGCGATTGCGAGACTTCACGGAGAGGCCGTCGTGTGGGAGGTCACGACGCCGGGGCTCGCCACGCTCGAGGGCGAGCTCGCTGAACAGTTCGAGCGCGAGCCGGGCACCCCGGTGATGACATTCGAGTTCATCGGCATCGGCGCGAGCGGCACGCGGCTGCTGCACTCGATGGAGTACCACGACCCCTCGCTCGTGAGCTACTCCATGGTGCGCACCGCGCGCCCGCCGTGGGCATGAGCCGCGGAACGCTCACCACGCGATCCATCACTAGTTGACAAGCGGACGCCGAAGACTCGCAGTAGTCCCAAGCGCCGTGCTCCGGTTTCGTCGATGTTACGAGTGTGAAAAAGGTTCGCGACCGGCTTGTCAACAAGTGCCCCGCTCGTGTTGAGTGGCACCATGACCGGTTCCTCCCTGACCTCCGCCCCCGCCGAGACCCTCGGCATCGACATCGCGACCGCACGCGCCCTGCCCAAGGCCGAGGTGCACGTGCACCTCGAGGGCGGGCTCGCGCTCGCCGACCTGCTGTGGCTCGCGAAGGAGAACGGCGAGTCGCTTCCCGGGCCGGCTGCCACCCTCTTCGACGTCTCCACCCATACGGACTTCGAGATGCCGGAGGAGACCACAGGAGGCGGCGACGGCGTCGGCACCGGCGGGCTCAGCGGCTTCCTGCGCTTCCTCGACTGGCAGTGCGGCCTGGTCCGCACCCCCGACCAAGCCGCACGCGTGGCATACGCCTTCGCCGCGCGCCAGTCGAGCTCCGGGGTGCGCTACACCGACGCGATCGTGAACCCCACCCATTGGCACGGCTGGCGGGGCAAGGAGCACGACCTCATGGCCGCTATCGCGGCTGGCCTCGCCGAGGCCGAGCAGGATGGGCTGTGCGTGGTGAACCTCGCGTGGTCCCTGCTGCGCAGCCAGACGGCCACCGAGGCCCGCGAGATCGTCGAGCGCATCGTCGCAGGCCCTTCGCCTCGCATCGTCGCGCTGTCCGTCGACGGCGATGAGAAGGTTGCCGGACGCACCGGCGAGAAGTTCTCCGAGGCGTTCACCCTGGCGCGTGACGCGGGACTGCATCGCACGGTGCACGCGGGCGAGTCGTCCGGTCCCGAGGGCGTGTGGGACGCGGTGGACCTGCTGCACGCGGAGCGCATCGATCACGGCGTGCGTGCGATCGAGGACCCGGCGCTGATCGAGCGCCTGATCTCGGACGGCATCGCGCTCGGCGTGTGCCCGCGCTCGAACCTCACGCTGGGCGTCTACGACGGCTGGGCGTCACACCCCCTGCCCGCGCTGCTCGATGCGGGCGTGCTGGTCACGCTCAACACTGACGATCCGGAGCCGCTCGGCACGACCCTCGCGCACGACTGGGTCGAGACGTCGGCGCACTTCGGCTGGGGACTCGACGTCATGGCGGGCTTCGCGGCGCGCTCGATCGACGCCAGCTTCGCCGACGACTCCCTCAAGGCCGCACTGCATGCCGACCTCAGCGAGACCGTGGCCACGGCGCGCGCCAAGCAGAAGAGCACGGAGATGGCGCGATGACGCAGATGCGTGACCTGTACCCCAGTACCGCCGAGCTCGTCCGCCTGCGGGCGGTGGCGTCGGGCGCCGAGACGCCAGACCTCATCATCCGAGGCGGGCTCGTGCAGTCGCCCGGCACCGAGGAGTGGCTCGAGCGCGACGTGGTCGTCGCCGGCCGCCACATCGCCGCGCTCACGCCATGGGGAAGGTTCGCCTCGGCGACCGAGGAGGTCGACGCGTCGGGCTCGTACGTGGTGCCGGGGTTCATCGACGCGCACCTGCACATCGAGTACACGAACCTCACCCCCGGGGAGCTCGGCCGCGTCAGCGTGCCGCAAGGCACCACGACCGTGCTCACGGACCCCAATGCCGCCGCCAACATCTGGGGCGAGCGGGGCCTCGAGTTCATGCTCGACACGACCACTCCCCTGAGAATCCTCCATCAGGTCTCCCCCACCGCACCCGCGTCCGACACGCTTGAGCGCGGCGGCCAACGGCTCGCGGAGGAGACGGTGCTCGCGCGGCTCGCAGAGAATTCCGCTGTGACGCTGGGCGAGTCCAATCCCTTCGACTACTCGGAGGTCTCGAGCGCGCGCTTCCGCGAGGCCCTCATCCAGGGGCGCCGCATCACGGGTCACACCGCCGCGCAGACCGAGGAGTCGCTGTGGGGCTACCTCGCTGCCGGAGTCAGCGACGACCACAACTCGGTGACGATCGACGAGGTGCTTGAGCGCACTCGTCTGGGCGCCATGATCACGGTGATGGCCTCGTCACTCGCGGACAACACGCACAGCATCTTCGCCGATCTCGACGCCGTCGCACCCGCGCTCAGGTCGCTGTGCTTCTGCGCTGACGACAAGCAGGTCGCGGACCTGGTGAGCGAAGGCCACATCGACCACCACGTGCGCCGGGCGATCAGCATGGGAGTGGACCCGCAGCTCGCCTACCGCATGGCCACCACCCAGCCGGCGCAGTACTACCGGCTCGACCAGGTCGTCGGCGTGCTCGCGCCCTCGCGGCTCGCCGATGTGCTGGTGATCCCCGAGCTCGCCGAGGCCCGTCCGTCAGTGGTGCTCAGCTCAGGCGCTGTCGTCGCCCGCGAGGGTCAGCCGCTGTTCACCAACGAGGACGTGCTTCCTGAGTGGACTCGCGGCACGATCCGCCTGCCCGACACCCTGGACCCGACGACGCTCGCGGTCACCGCTCCGGCGGGCGTCGCCGCCGTCGAGGTGCGCGCCATGGAGATGTACCACGGGTACTTCAAGCGTGCCGTGACGGCCACCCTCCCCGTGGTGGACGGCACCGTGCGTGCAGATCCCACGCAGGACATGCTGAAGATCACCGTCATGGACCGCCACCACGGCAGCGGCGAGCGCGGCGTCGGCTTCGTCCGCGGCTTCGCCCTCACGCGCGGAGCCATCGCGGTCAGCATGAACTGCATGAACATGAACATCGCGGCAGTGGGCGTCACCGACGCGGACATGCTGCACGCCATCGAGGAGCTGCGTGCGCTCGGCGGCGGCTTCGTCGCTGTCGCCGACGGCGAGGTGCTCGCGCGCGTTCCGCTGCCGATCGGCGGGGTGATGAGCGACGCCCCGTTCGAGGAGACGAATGCTCTGCTGGTTGCCGCACACGACGCCGCTGCGTCGCTCGGATGCGAGATTCGCGCGCCGTACATCATCCTCTCGTTCGTCGGCATGTTCGTCGTCCCCGAGATCGGGCTCACCGAGCTGGGCCTCATCGATGTGGAATCCCAGCGATTCATCGACCTGCTCACCTCCGGCGACACTCACTCCCACTCCCACTGAACCGCACCCCGAGCGACAAGGACTGCCTCATGACCACCGCCTCCGCCGCCCCCGTCGACGTTGCCCCCAGCCCCACCGCCGTACCCGAGCACGAGCGAGTCTGGCTCGACAGGGTCGCCGCGCTCCTGCCTGAGCTCGCCGCCACCGTCGCGCAGGACGATAGGGACGCACGGATCCCGCTCGAGCACCTCGAAGCGCTGCACGCGACGGGCCTCGACGCCGCCTTCCTGCCGCGTGAGCACGGCGGCGAGGCGCTGTCCTACGCGACGCTCGTGGCCGTCGTGCGCATGATCGCCACGGCTCACCCGTCGGCCGCGACGCTGTGGCTCATGCACCTCGGAGCCGCTCACGCACTCGTCACCCTCTCGGCTCCGGAGCAGGCGACCTTCTTCGCGTCGGAGCTTGCGCGTGGCGCGCGGTTCTCGAACGCGCTGTCCGAGCCGGGCGGGGGCAACCTGTTCCTCACCTCGCAGACGGACGCGCCCGCGACCGATGCCGGCTGGTCTTTCACTGGCCGCAAGATGTTCATCACCGGCTCCGAGGTCGCGACGCACTTCTTCATGAACGCCCGCGTCGACGGCCACCGCGGGTTCTTCGGGGTGACGGTGGATGACACGGTGTCCTTCCCGCCGATCGACGAGACCAGCGGCATGCGTGCCACCCGCTCGCGCGGCGTCGCGTTCGCCGCCACTCCTCTGCTGAAGGAGCGCCTGTGCGCGCCGCCTGCGCCGACATACGCGAACCTCATCACGGTCGGCTTCGCCTTCATCTCGATCGGCATCGCCGAGGCCGCGCTCGCGCAGCTCAAGGCGTCCGCCACCAAGCCCAAGCCCGGCGCCACGGCGACCCTCGCGGACGCTGAGTGGGTGCGCATGGAGACCGGCATGGCGTGGGCCGAGGTCGAGGCCGCCAAGGCCCTCGCCGAGCGGGCCGCGTGGCTCGCCGATCAAGGCGACGAGGCCTGGATCCAGGCGTCGACCACCGCGAAGATGCTCGCCAACGAGGTGGCCAAGCGCACCGCTGCGCTCATGGTGCGCGTCGCGGGCGGTGGCGGCTACCTGGTGAAGTCTCCGGTGCAGCGGATCCAGCGCGACGCGCAGGCCGGCGCCCTCATGGCGTACTCGGTGCCGTTCAGCCAGGGGCTGGTCGGCGGCTGGTTCCTGGACGAGGCATGAGCCTCCTGATGCCCGAGCGCGACCAGGTCCTCGCCGCCCATATCGCGGGAGTTCTCACCGACATCGTCGAGCATGCGGCCGCCGACCCCTCGTCGCGCCGTCCCTCTCCCCTGCCCGACGCTCGTGCCGGCTCCCGCGCGCGCGACGAGCTGGGCGTGGATAGGGATCAGCTGAAGGCAGCGCTCGGCACGTTCGGCTCGGGCGTCACCATCGTGACGGGCATGCACGACGGTGCACCCGCAGGATTCACCTGCCAGAGCTTCTTCTCCGTGTCTCTTGACCCGCCGCTGGTCGCCCTGAGTGTGATGTCGACCTCGACCACATATCCGACGATCCGTGACGCCCACCGCATCGCCATCTCGGTGCTCGCGGAAGATCAGCGCGAGCTGTCGAATCAGTTCGCGCGCTCAGGCACCGACAAGTGGGCCGGCGTCGCGTGGGCGGCGACGCCGGGCGGCGCGCCCGTGATCGCTGGCTGTGTGTCCTGGTTCGAGTGCGAGATCGAGAGCGAGATCGAGGCGGGCGACCACATCGTGGTCATCGCCCGCGTCACGGCCCTGCGCGGATCCCAGGACGCAAGGCCGCCGCTCATGTACTGGTCGGGCGGGTACCAGCGCTTCGAGGCGTAGCCAGCCCAGGCGTCGGGCAGGCAGCTCTCACGGGATCCTGTCGACCGGAGCCGACTCCACGTGCGAGACCCCGCCCGCATGGGGGCCTGCGACCGACGTCGGCTCGTCCTGGTGCGCCTGCGCGAGCAGCACCTGCCGTTTGGCGGCCCAGTAGTCCATGACGGAGAACAGCACGCCGGAGATCACGAACGTCACGTGCAGCCCGATGCGCCACGCGATCGGCTCGTAGTCGACGTCGGGGTCGTCGGCGACCGCCACGAAGTCCTTGAGCAGCAGGATCACGGAGATCGCGACGAGCGAGCCGATGAGCTTCATCTTGAGGCCGGAGAAGTCCACGTGGCCCATCCACGAGGGACGGTCCACGGAGTCCTCCGCGGTCTTGATCTTGGACACGAAGTTCTCGTAGCCGGCGAAGATCACGATGAGGATCAGGTTTCCCAGCAGCGCGATGTCGATGAGCGTCAGGATGGCGACCGTCACCTCGTCGGCGGGCGAGTCGAGGCTGAACCCTTGGGCGAGATGGATGAACTCCAGGAAGAACTTCACCGTCACCAGCACGAGACCAGCGACGAGCCCCAGATACATCGGCGCCAGGATCCATCTGCTCGCGAACAGGACGGTCTCAAGCGCGTCCTCGTATCATTCCCTCACGGCGCCTCCCTCAGCACGGTGCCCTGCGGATCAGATGCGATCGCGGGCCGAGCCCAGCACAGGGCGCCGACGCGGGGGACGTCCGGTTCCGTGTGATCTACGTCACACCGACCGCATTCGCACCATACCGGTCAGGGCATGCGGAAGGAAGGCCCCACGTACACAGAAAGCCCTGCTCGAGGGGACAAAAGGGAGAAACCGGGAAGGGCGGTGCCCTGCGCTAGAGCTCGGGGAACCAGATGCCGATCTCGCGCGCAGCCGACTCGGGCGAGTCCGAGCCGTGCACCAGGTTCTGCATGACCTTGAGGCCCCAGTCGCGTCCCAGGTCGCCCCTGATGGTGCCTGGAGCCGCCGACGTCGGGTCGGTCGTGCCCGCGAGGGATCTGAACCCCTCGATTACTCGCTGGCCTTCCGCGACGATCGCGAGCGTCGGGCCGGAGAGCATGAACTCGACGAGCGCCTCGTAGAAGGGCTTGCCCGCGTGCTCCGCATAGTGCTTGCCGAGCAGCTGCGGCGTCGCCTGGCGAAGCTCCACCGCGACGAGGCGGTAGCCCTTCCCCTCGATGCGGCGCAGGATCTCCCCCGACAGGCCGCGCTTGACGCCGTCGGGCTTCACGAGGATCAGAGTGCGTTCCATGCCTGCGAGCCTATCGCCCTCGCCGCGGACCGCGCCCGGCTCGTGCCAGGATGGATGCATGATCACGCTCGAGGACTTCGACACGTATCCCGACTTCCCCGTCGACGGCATCCTGTTCTACGACATCGCGCCCATTCTGGCGAGCCCCGAGCGCTTCCGCGAGGCGTGCATCGACCTCATGCCACCGCGTGGTTCCCAGGTGGACATCGTGGTCGGGGTGGATGCGCGCGGCTTCATCTTCGCGCCCGTCGTGGCGCAGACGCTCGGCGTCGGCATGGCGATGGTGCGCAAGAAGGGCAAGATGCCCGGGGACCTCCTCGAGGCCGAGGTCACGATGGAGTACGGCTCGTCCGAGCTGACGATCAACCCGCAGGGAATCGAGGGCAAGCATGTCCTCGTGATCGACGACGTGCTCGCGACCGGCGGCACCGCTCTCGCGGTCGCGGAGATGCTCGAGCGTGCGGGTGCCGCGAGCGTGCGCTTCAGCTTCCTCATGGAGATCGCCGACCTCCCCGGCCGCGAGGCGCTGGCGGCGTACGACCTGAACGCGATCGTCTCCGTCTAGGCCACACGCCCGACGCCGCACTCCCGGTCGCTTCGCACGCGCCTTCGAGGCGGGTCCGGTCAGATCAGGCGGGCACGTGCTTGTAGCCGGGCGCCCATCGCGCGCCGAGGAGCACGAGGCAGATGCCGATGATGGCTCCCATGGACGCCTGGAAGGCGATGTAGCCCTGGTTGGGGTCCACCGGCACCACGCTCAGGGAGCGTATGTAGGCGGCGTGCGTGGCGATGGCCGTGACGAGTGCCGCCACCGCGAGGCCGCCGACGATCACGAGCAGCCACACGGGCGCCTGCGGCGTGCCGGGGTGATCCCGCAGGTAGCGCGACCATCGCAGCAGCGCGAGGAAGCCTGCGATGCTCGAGATCGACAGGCCCAGGAACAGCAGCACGTAGATCCTGAGCGGTGGGTTCGCGTCGGCGCCAGCCGCGTAGCTCACGAGCACGGTGCGTTCGAGAGCCCAGAACAGCATGCTCAGTCCGATCACGCCTGCGGCGAGCAGGCCGCCGACGCTCCACAGCAGCCGGCTCATGCGTCGTCCTCATGGCCCGCAGCCACCGCTGCGCGCTCGGCACGCTCGCGGTCGATGCGGCCGCCGAGCCGCAGCGCCGTGATCCACAGCGCGAGGAACATGAGGCCGATGACGCCGATCGCAGGCACCGCGACGCCGGCGGCGATCATCGGCGCCTGAAGCACCCATCCCAGCCAGCGCCCCCAGGGGCGCTGCTGCACTCCCGAAGCAGCAAGGAGCAGCAGCATCAGGACGAGCCCGCCGATCACGAGCGCCTGGGGCGCGAGGTCGACCCAGCCGCCGAGCATGCCGGCCTTGCCGAGACCCAGCGACACGATCGCGGCGAAGAGCGCCGCGATCCCCTGCAGCGCGAGCACCGTCTGCGTGAAGATCAGCCGCGCCGAGCGCTGCGGCCTGGTCTGCGTCTCGCTCATCGCGCCTGCCCCGTCCCCTTGCGCTTGTCGGCTCCGAGCAGCACCCGCGCGTCGGCGACGAGCGTGATCGAGCCCACGACGAGCACGCCCGCACCCATGTCGTGATCGCGTTCCGCGATCTGCACGGCCTGGTCGAGCGCGTCGGGCACCGAGCTGGCAACCGAGACCCGATCATCCCCGAAGACGTCGCGCGCGATGGCCGCGAGGTCGTCCGCCGGGATCGCGCGCGGCGAGCTCGACGCGGTGACCACGACGTGGTCGAGCGCAGGCTCGAGCGCGCCGAGGATGCCCTCGGCGTCCTTGTCGGTGAGCACGCCGACCACGCCCACGAGCGCCTCGAAGTGGAACGACTCGTCGAGTGCGCCCACGAGCGCCTCGGCGCCCGCCGGGTTGTGCGCGGCGTCCACCAGGATCATCGGCGAGGTGCGCACCGCCTCGAGACGCCCGGGCGACGTCACGGCGCCGAACCCCGCCTCGACGGCGGAGCCGTCCAGCGCGCGCGGCTCTCCCCCGTCTGCCATGAGCGCCTCGACCGCCGTGAGCGCGAGCAGCGCGTTGTGCGCCTGGTACTCGCCGTACAGCGGCACGAAGACGTCGGCATAGGTGGCCGCGGGAGTGCGCAGCGTCACGAGCTGACCGCCGACGCCGGGGCTGCGGTCCACGACCTCGAGCTCCTCGCCCTCCCACAGCGCTCGTGCGCCACGTTCCCTGGCGGCCTCCGCGAGGACGGGCTCGACCGCGTCGGGCTGGTGCGCGACGACCGCGACGGCGCCGTCCTTGATGATCCCCGCCTTCTCGCTCGCGATGTCGACGAGCGAATCGCCCAGCCACTGCGCATGATCCATCGCGACGGGCGCGATGACGGAGACGTCGCCGTCCGCGACGTTGGTCGCGTCCCACACGCCGCCCATCCCGACCTCGACCACAGCGACGTCCACGGGGGCGTCGGCGAAGGCCGCGTACGCGAGCACCACGAGCACCTCGAAGAAGCTCATGCGAGGTCCGCCTTCGGACGTCGAACGCGCGTCCACCATGTGCAGGATCGGCGCGACGTCCTGCCACAGCCGGATGAAGTCCTCCTGCGAGATCGGCTCGCCGTCGATCTGGATGCGCTCGCGCACCGTGGTGAGGTGCGGCGAGGTGAACAGTCCGGTGCGCAGCCCGTGCTCGCGCACCAGGGACTCCGCCATCCTCGCTGTGGAGGTCTTGCCGTTGGTGCCCGTCAGGTGGATCACCTTGTAGGCCCGCTGTGGGTCGCCGAGCAGTTCGCACGCCGCCTGCACACGCTCGAGCGTGGGCTCGAAGTCGTGCTCGGGGCTGCGGGAGATGATGTGGGCGTAGATCTCACGCTCGGCTTCGTCGAGCGACAGGCCGCCGAGGTCCAGGTCCGTCATGCGCACCAGTCTCCCATGCCCGACGCGGGGCCGGGCATGGGCGGCGCCGCCGGGTGCGCGCATTGCTACGGTGGGCGGAGGGGTCGCCGCGCGAGCGGCGCCCGCGGCATCCAAGGGGGGATCCGTCATGACATCACCACGCCGCTCCGACCCGACGCACGGTGACGTATGGGAGTCGCCGACCGAGTCGGGAGGCCCGTCGCCGCGACGGCGCGGGCCGCGCACAGACCGGCTGATCCCCATCACCCTGGGGGTCCTGGTGACCGTCGGCGTCGTCCTGATGCTCGCGTTCCGCATCAGCGCCGCACTCTCGGCACCGCCCCCGGGCGATCACGACGAACTCTCAGGGGTCGAACTCAGGTACGCGCAGGCCGACGACGCGCGCATCGACGCGAGACGCGTGTGGGATCAGGTGGACCGCTACCTCATCCGACACCCGGGCGAGGGCCTGCCGCGCATCGAGAACGAGGACGACGCGTACCTGGTGATCGGCCCCGGCACCGAGGTGTTCGCGGAGGTGCCCGCCACTCCCGGCGTCGCGTGGGGCGGCATGACCGGCACCTCCAGCGAAGACCTGTGCGTGTACATGGCCTCGGCAGGAGGGGACTACGCCCGTTGGCCCTGGGAGGTCGACAAGGAGTTCAGCCCCTGCATGCCCTGAGTCCCCGCGTGAGCGCGCTCAGGCAGGCTGGGTCTCCGACGTGCCATCCGCCGCGCCGTGACGCGAGGGCCTCGCCTGCGTGACCCCGGCGTCGGGCATTTGCACCCCGGCCACACTGTCCAGGGACGGCACCGCGAGCGCCCGACGAGCCTCTCCCACGAGCGTGATGGAGCCGGCGACGAGCACGCCGGCTCCCTCGCCGTGAGCCGCAGCGAGCGCGCGCGCCTGCGTGAGAGCCGTCGCGACGTCGGGAGCGACCGAGACGCGCTCGTCGCCGAGCGCCAGACGCGCCTGCGCCGCGAGCGCGTCCGCGGGAAGAGCGCGCGGGGACGCCGTGCGGGTGATCACGGCGTGGTCGAGGATGGGCGCAAGGCCCGCGAGGATGCCCTCGTAGTCCTTGTCGGCGAGGACGCCCACGACGCCCACGACGCGGGTGAGACCGAAGGCCTCCTCGAGAGAGTGCGCGAGCGCGGCGATGCCGTGCGGGTTGTGCGCGGCGTCGCCGACGACGATCGGGTCGGCGGCGATCACCTCGAGACGACCGGGCGACGTGGCAGCCGCGAAGCCGCGGAGCACCACCTCGCGGTCCAGCGAACGAGGGATGCCGTCGCCGAGCGCGACCTCGACCGCGGCGAGCGCCGTGAGAGCGTTCTGGGCCTGGAACTCGCCGTGCAGCGGCACGAGGACGTCCTCGTACGTGGCCGCGCCGGTGCGGAGGGTGACGATCTGGCCTCCGGGGCACACGCGTCGGGCCTCGACGCTCATGTGCGCTCCCTCCCAGAACACGTCGGCTCCGCGCTCGGCAGCGACGGCCGTGATGATCTCGGCCGCCTCGTCGCGCTGCGTCGCCGAGATGACCGCGGCGCCGGGCTTGATGATGCCGGACTTCTCCTGCGCGATCCCCGGCAGGCCGCCGGTGAAGTAGCCGTCGTGGTCGAGCGCCATGGGCGTGAGCACCGCGACGCGACCGTCGCCCACGTTGGTGGCGTCGCGTCGGCCGCCGATGCCCACCTCGATCACCGCGATGTCCACGGCGGCGTCGGCGTACGCCGTGAAGCCCAGGACCGTCAGCACCTCGAAGAAGCTCATGCGCGGACCGCCGCGCTGCAGCGACGCGGCGTCGACGGCGTGGATCGCCGGTGCGACGCGTTGCCACAGGCGCACCAGGTCCTCCTGCGGAAGCGGGCGCCCGTCGATCTGGATGCGCTCGCGCAGGGTCGTCAGATGAGGCGACGTGTACAGGCCCGTGCGGAGGCCAGAGGCGCGCAGCAGGGACTCGATCATGCGGCTCGTGGACGTCTTGCCGTTGGTGCCGGTGACGTGCACGATCCGCAGGGATCGCTGCGGATCGCCGAGCATGCCGAGCGCCTCGGAGACGCGCAGAAGCTTGGCCTCGTGGTCGGACTCGGGGTGGCGGGCGAAGATGTGCGAATCGATCTCGCGCTCAGCCTCGTTCAGGCTGATCTGGGGGAAACCTGGTGTGGTCACCGGGCAATTCTGAGGCACGTGAACGAGTGCTCGTGACCACTTCCGGGAACATTTTTCCGGAGGTGTCACTCTCCCTCTATCACCCCTGGCAGATCTACAGATTCGGGCGACTGCGTGTCGCCCGTCGGCAGGCTGCGACCGAGGTCAGAACATGCCCTCGAAGAACTTCAGCGCCACGATCACACTGAAGATCGCCATGGCGACCTTGCCGACGTTGGACTTGGGCGTGGCGCCCGTCCCGGTCGGGGGCTTCGGCGGAGCCTGGAGCGGTCGCACCGGCCCGGCCTGAGGCGCGCGGGGAGGCGGCGGCGCACCCGCGCCCGACGCCGGCACTGGCGCTGCGTTCGGGGCGCCCACAGGGCCTGCGACAGGTGCCGGAGCGGAGCGGGCGGCGGAGGGCCGTGCGTGCCCCAGCATCTCTGGCGACAGCGTGGCCGGATCGAAGTCACCTCCGACCCACTGCAGACCGTCCCAATAGCGGGCACGCCCGCCCACGATGTGCCATCCTGCCGCTCGCGTCACTGCGCACCCCTTCGTTACTCCCATCCTGGCACGGGGTTCACCCACGCGACCAGGACCGTTAGCGTGGGTGGTGGACGAAGGGAGCATCATGTCCTCACTCGTGGTCTGCGGCTCGCCCGCGCTCGGCATGCCGGCCCAGCCGTCTCGCCTCGAGGACCCGTCCACCCCCCTGGCCTCTGCCACTGATCTGGGGCTCACACGCGGCGACGGCGTCTTCGAGTCCGTGGGCGTGCACCATGGCGTGATCCACGACCTCGAGCCCCACCTGGAGCGGCTCGCGCAGTCGGCACGCATGCTCGACCTGCCCGCGCCCGACCTCGACGCATTCCGTGCCGCGATCCTCATGGCGATCGATGACCTCCTGTCGCGCCGCGACCAGCCGCCAGTCACCGCGCTGTGCAAGGTGGTCTACACCCGCGGACTCGAGGCCGCCGCCTCGACGCCGCCGGGCCACCCGCTGGGCTTCGCGCTCGCATACGAGTTCCCCGACCCGACCGACGCGCGTCGCGACGGCTGCTCGGCGGTGATGCTGTCGCGTGGCTACCCGCTGCGCATCGGCACGCAGGCGCCCTGGCTGACCATCGGCGCCAAGACGCTCTCGTACGCCGTCAACATGGCGGCCCTGCGCCACGCCGCCTCGCTCGGAGCCGAGGAGGTCATCTTCACGACGACGGACGGCTTCGTGCTCGAGGCTCCTCGCTCCACAGTGCTGCTGCGCACCGGCGGCACGGTGCTGACGCCCGCCGTGGACGGCGGCCTGCTGCACGGCACCGCGCAGCAGGCCGCGTTCGAAGCATGCGAGGCCGAGGGGCTCGCGTGCGAGTACCGCGACATCACCGTGGAGCAGCTCGCGAGCGCGGACGCGGTGTGGCTCGCGGACTCGGCGTTCCTCCTGCGGCCCGTGCACACGCTCAACGGCCGCACCCTCGACGTGGACCGCTCGCTCACGCAGGCGGCGATCACCCGCATGCTCGCGCGCTGACGCGCTCGCGAACGCGCGGAGTCGAAGCTAGCGGGGATCGGGTCCGCGCACGACGTCCCTACCCTGGTTCGACCACTCGGACCATGAGCCGGGGTACAGCGCCGCGCCGGTGAGGCCCGCGATCTCCATGGCCGCGATCTGGTGCGCGGCCGTCACTCCCGAGCCGCAGTACACCGCCACAGGGCCAGACTCGTACCCGATCTCGGCGAAGCGCGTCGCGATCGCCTCGGGCGTGCGGAACGTCCCGTCGGGCTCGGCGTTGCCGGTGGTGGGCGCACTCACGGCGCCGGGAATGTGGCCTGCCACCGGGTCGATGGGCTCCACCTCGCCGCGGTACCGCTCGCCAGCTCGCGCGTCGAGCAGCATGCCGGGGAACTCCGCCGCCTGATCTGCGTCGATGACGGGCATGTGGCCCCAGCCGAGCGTGATCCCACCCTCCCACGGCTCAGACGGACCCTCGGCGACGGGAAGTGCGAGGTCCTCCCACGCGGGCAGCCCTCCGTCCAGGATGCGCACGTCGACCCCTGCATGTCGCAGCAGCCACCACGCGCGCGCCGCACCGAACGAGGTCCCACCGTCCATGACGACCACGCGGTCGCCGTCGTTGAGCCCCCAGGCGCGCGCGACCTCCTGGAAGCGCTCGTGCGTGGGCAGGGGGTGCCGGCCCTCGGTGGGCTCACCAGGCGTCGACAACTCCGTCTCGAGGTCCACGTAGACGGCGCCCGGGATGTGCCCGGCCTCGAACTCGGCGCGGCCGTCGGGCTGCGCAAGCGACCATCGCACGTCCAGCACCACGGGCGGGTGCGCGCCGGCGCGCTCCTCCGCGAGCTCTGCGGCCGTGATCAGCACGGTCATGTCGTCACCTCTCGTCACCGTCGGTCGTCATCATTGCGGGGGACGTCGCCTTCGAGGCTAGCCCCGTCCCGGCGCTCGGGTCAGCCGAAGACGCCTGTGGACAGGTAGCGGTCGCCACGGTCGGGCGCCACGAAGAGCACGACCGATCCAGGCTCCTCGACCGCCAGGTCGATCGCGATCGCGGCCGCACCTCCTGCGCTGAGCCCCAGCAGCAGGCCCTCGCGCTTGGCGAGGTCGCGCGCGGTGGCGACGGCGCGCTCCGCGGAGACCGTGCGGACGCCCGCGAGGTGAGTGTCGTCGAAGATCGCGGGCAGGTACTCCTGGGGCCACGCGCGAATGCCGGGGATCGACTCGCCCGGCTCGGGCTGCACGCCGTACACCTTGACGTGCGGCGTGATCGCGGCGAGACCGCGCGAGACTCCGGTGACCGTGCCCGTCGTGCCCATCGTGCACACCACGTGCGTCACCCGCCCGTGGGTCTGCTCCCAGATCTCGCGGGCAGTCGCATCCACGTGCGAGGCGGGGTTGGCGGGATTGGAGAACTGGTCCAGACGGACGGCACCTCGGTCGCGCTCGATCTCCTCGGCGACGTCGCGCGCGTGCTCCATGCCCAAGTCCTTGGGCGTCTCCACGACCTCGGCACCGTAGGCACGCATCGCGTCGATCCGTTCGCGCGACGAGCCCTCGGGGATCACGAGCACGAAGCGGTAGCCCAGCACTGCGGCGGCGGCCGCGAGCGCGATGCCCGTGTTGCCGCTGGTCGCCTCGACGATCAGAGAGCCCGGCGCGATGCGTCCGTCGCGCTCGGCGGCGGCGATCATCGAGAACGCCGGGCGGTCCTTCACCGACCCCGCGGGGTTGTCCCCCTCCAGCTTCGCGAGCACCGTGGACCCCTGGGGCGCGAGCCGCTGAAGCCTCACCACGGCGGTGCCGCCCACGAGGTCGGCGAGCGTGGGGAAGGCGCCCGACGCGTCGGCCGGGCCGCCCTCTCCCTCACCCCGAGCGTCGGGCATGTCAGGCCTTGGCGACCGCGATGGCCTGGTCGCCTGCGGTGACGTCGAGCGAGGTCGCGAGGACCTCGCCGGCGATGAGGTCGCGGTGCGCCTCGACCGCGGGGACGCGCTCGGCGGGCACCGTGAGCGACAGCGCGATGCGGTCGCCCACGTTGAGGCCTGCGGCCTTGCGCTCGTCCTGGATCGCACGGATGAGGTCGCGCGCGAAGCCCTCGGCCTCGAGCTCGGGGGTCAGTGCCGTGTCGAGCGCCACGAAGCCGCCGCTGAGCAGCACGGAGGCAGCCAGCGCGTCGTCGCCTTCACCGCCGATGACGGTCACGAGCTCGTACTCGCCCTCGACGAGCGCGATGCCGCCCGAGGTGACGACGCCATCGACCTCGGACCAGTCGCCGGTCTTGGAGCCCTTGATGGCCTCCTGAACCTGCTTGCCGATGCGCGGGCCGGCGGCGCGGGCGTTCACCGTGAGGCGACGCTCGACCGGGTTGGCCTCCGTGAACTCCCCCGTCGTGGTGAGGCGCACCGCCTTGACGTTGAGCTCCGACGCGATGAGGTCCGCATAGTCCGCGAGCGCGGCGGGGTCGGCCACCGCGACCTCGAGAGCCGGCAGCGGCTGGCGCACGCGGATCTGCTCCTTCTTGCGCAGCGCGTGGGCGGAGGAGACGACCTCGCGCACCTGGTCCATGACCGCTCCGAGCGTGTCGTCGTGCCAGGCCGACGGTGCGGTCGGGTAGTCGGTGAGGTGCACCGAGCGCTCGCCCGTGAGTCCGCGCCACACCTCCTCGGTGGTCAGCGGCAGCAGGGGCGCAGCGAGGCGCGAGACGGACTCGAGCACGGTGTAGAGCGTGTCGAACGCGTCGCGGTCCTCGTCCCAGAAGCGGTCGCGCTGCGTGCGGACGTACCAGTTCGTGAGCAGGTCCATGAACTGCGCGAGCGCGTCGGAGGCGCCCGGCACGTCGAACTCGTCCATCTGCGCGGTGACCGTGTCGATCAACTCTGCGGTCTTGGCGAGCACGTAGCGGTCCATGACCGGGAGTTCTGCGATGCGCTCGGGCACGAGCTTCTTGCCCAGCAGCCCCTTGCCGCCGTTCGCGGCGCCTGCGTACAGCGTGAAGAAGTAGTACGTGGACCACAGCGGAAGCATGACCTGGCGGACGCCCTCGCGAATGCCCTGCTCGGTGACGATGAGGTTGCCGCCGCGCAGGATGGGCGAGCCCATGAGGAACCAGCGCATCGCGTCGGAGCCATCGCGGTGGAACACCTCGTTGACGTCCGGGTAGTTGCGGCGCGACTTGGACATCTTGGTGCCGTCGTCGCCCAGCACGATGCCGTGCGAGATGCACGTGGTGAACGCGGGGCGGTCGAAGAGGGCGGACGCGAGCGTGTGCATCACGTAGAACCAGCCGCGCGTCTGCCCGATGTACTCCACGATGAAGTCCGCCGGGTTGTGGCTGTCGAACCACTCGCGGTTCTCGAACGGGTAGTGCACCTGTGCGAACGGCATGGAGCCCGAGTCGAACCACACGTCGAGCACGTCGGGGATGCGGCGCATGGTCGACGTGCCGGTCGGGTCGTCCGGGTTGGGGCGCGTGAGGTCGTCGATGTACGGGCGGTGCAGGTTGGGCTCGCCGTTCTCGTCGAGCGGCAGACGGCCGAAGTCGGCCTCGAGCTCGGCCAGCGAGCCATACACGTCGATGCGCGGGTGCTCAGGGTCGTCGGACACCCACACCGGGATGGGCGTGCCGAAGTAGCGGTTGCGGCTGACCGACCAGTCGCGCGCGCCCTCGAGCCACTTGCCGAACTGGCCGTGCTTGATGTGCTCGGGCACCCACGTGATGTCCTCGTTGAGCTCGACCATGCGGTCGCGGAACTCCGTGACGCGGATGAACCACGAGCTCACGGGCTTGTAGATCAGCGGGTTGCGGCAGCGCCAGCAGTGCGGGTAGCTGTGGTCATAGGTCTCGTGGCGCACGACGACGCCGCGCTCCTTGAGGTCAGTGATGATCTGCTTGTTCGCGTCGAACACCTGGACGCCCTGGTACTCGGGCACCAGCGACGTGAAGCGGCCCTTCGCGTCGACGGTCTCGACCGGGTGCACGCCCTTCTCGCCGAGCACGTGCAGGTCGTCCTCACCGTACGGGGCGAGGTGGACCATTCCGGTGCCGTCCTCGGTGCTCACGAAGTCCGCGACCCACACGCGGTGCGCGTTCTCGTTCCCCACGAAGTGCGGGAACGGCGGCGTGTACTGCAGTCCGTCGAGGTCAGCGCCCTTGACGGTCGCGAGCGTCTCGTAGCCCTCTCCGAGCTCGCGGGAGTATGCGCCGACGCGGGAGGCGGCGAACACGAGGCGGCGGCCCACGAAGGCGCCCTCGACGGGACGCACGACGACGTAGTCGATATCAGCGCCGACGGCAGCGGCGAGGTTGGACGGCAGGGTCCACGGCGTGGTGGTCCACACGACCAGCTCGGCGCCCGCGAGGTCACTGGGGCCGTCGACGAGCGGCAGCGTCACCGTGAGCGCCGGGTCCTGACGCATCGCGTACACGTCGTCGTCCATGCGCAGCTCGTGGTTGGACAGCGGCGTCTCGTCGCGCCAGCAGTACGGCAGCACGCGGAAGCCCTCGTACGCGAGTCCCTTGTCATACAGCGTCTTGAAGCCCCAGATCACGGACTCCATGAAGGTGACGTCGAGCGTCTTGTAGTCGTTCTCGAAGTCGACCCAGCGGGCCTGGCGGGTGACGTACTCTTCCCACTCCTTGGTGTACTTCAGCACCGAGTCCTTGCAGGCCTTGTTGAACTGGGCGATGCCCATCTCCTCGATCTGCGCCTTGTCCGTGATGCCGAGGATGCGCTCGGCCTCGAGCTCGGCAGGCAGACCGTGGGTGTCCCACCCGAAGCGGCGCTCGACCTTCTTGCCCCGCATCGTCTCGAAGCGCGGCACGACGTCCTTGACGTAGCCGGTGAGCAGGTGGCCATAGTGCGGCAGTCCGTTGGCGAACGGCGGTCCGTCGTAGAAGACGAACTCCTCGGCGTCGGCCCTGTTGTCGATCGACGCCTGGAACGTCCCGTCGGCCTTCCAGTACGCGAGCACGTCCTCCTCGATGGAGGGGAAGCTCGGCGAGGCGGGGACCTCGGAGGTGGGCCGGTGGAGCGGATAGCGGGCGTCGCTCATGCCTGTATTCCTTCTGCTGGTGGTGCGTCGACTCGGGGACCGTGATGCTGGTCTCCTGCGAGGACGCTCGCCGCCGGCCTTCACCGGGGGCACGCGCGGTACCACCTCGCTTGCCGCTCTCCCCTGCCTCGCAGGCGGATCACGGCCGCTCATGCCCCGCAGCCACGGGACGGACGCTGTGACGGGCTGCCCGTGCGGTTCTACCGCCCGACGCTGGGGCCGGGTTTCTTCCGCAAGCTCGCCGGTGATGGCCGGGTCGACGCTGTTGGTGCCAGAGTCTACGGCACCGCCCCCGGAGGAGGCCACCTCCACCTGCTCGAGCGCCCCACCGCTCCCGCACGCAGTTCGCGCTGCATGCGGCGTGTCGGGCCGCTCAGCCCCGGCGACACGCCGTGTGCAGCGCAAGGTGCGTGCGTCACGGTCGGCGGGCGCCGTGGACCGCATACTCGGCGGCCCCTTCGGACACACGGCGCGAGCCAGCTCGGCGCGTCCCACGAGCCTGCCGGGCCAGGTGACCGACCCACGTCAGAGAGTGTCCGCGGCACCGTCTCGGACCTCCCTGCGGGAACCGCGGCCAGGACGCGACGTCAAGCGCCTCTCGACCCCTCGTCAAGGCCTCGCAAGGACCCCGGCGTGTCCGCTGCGACACGCCGACGCGGTTCGACGCGTGGAGGCTCGGAAACATACGCTGACCTGCGTCGTTGATCATTCCGAGGGACCCGGCTCCCCGGCGTGCGGCGCACATCCCCATGTGACCCGACCTGCAGATGCGGGCGCCGCCGCATGCCCCCACACTGATCCGTACCAGCACCTGCCACACCCGGGAAGGAACGCGTTGTCACCCACCACCCGCACCCTCGAGCTCCCCGTCCTGGAGGAGCTCTTGGATTCGCACGCGCCGGTGGAGCCTGCACACGCCGATCCTCACGAGGGCGAGCCAACCACCGCGACGATCCCCATCCTCGGCAGCGCCGAAGCGATCGTCATCGAGGAGACCGATCCGGCGGAGCGCTCCCTCACCGAGCTGACGCTCTCGAGCCGTCGCGCGAAGACCGCACTGTGGGTGCTCGCCGCCACCACGTTCGCGACCGGCGTGAACGAGGCGGCGATCGTCGCGCTGAGCCCGGCCATCGCGTCGGGCCTGAGCGTGCCCGTGACGCAGGTGGGGCTGCTGGTCACGGCTTTCGCCCTCACCGTGGTGATCGCGACCGTGCCGCTGACGCTGCTCACGGGCCGCTTCGCTGCACGCACCACCCTGACCGCGACCCTCGCAGTGTGGACCGTGGGCGTCACGATCGCCGCGACCGCGGACTCGTTCGCGCAGCTCGCCGCGGGACGAGTGGTGTCCGCGGCGGCTCACGCACTGTTCTGGGGCATCGTCGCTCCCACGGCGGCGAGCCTGTTCGCGCCGCACCTGCGGGGCATGACGGTCACGCGCATCATGGTCGGAGGTGCGGCGGTCGGCGTGATCGGCACGCCGCTGATCACGGTCGCCGGCAACCAGATCGGGTGGCAGGCGCCGTTCTGGGCCTTTGCGGGACTCGGCGTGATCCTGACGATCGCGCTCGCGCTCGCGCTGCCGGGACCCCCTCCGAAGATCGTCGACGCCGAGCCGGACGAGGACGAGCCCGAGCCTCCGTTCCCTGAGACCGTTGCGCCGCATTCGCGAGGCGACCTGCCTTCGCTGCCGCTGTTCATCCGCGTGCTCGCCGTGGGCTTCGCCGTGCAGATCGGCATGAGCGCCACGTGGACGTACATCGTGACGTACTACGTGGACGTCTCAGGGGTGGGGACCTCCTCCGTACCTGTGCTGTTCGCGCTCGGCGGCATTGTGGGCGTGGCCTGCACGCTCGCGATCGGTCCGGTGCTGGCGCGGCGGCCTGTGCACACCGTGGGGCTGGGCCTCGTCGGCGTGACCCTGTCGTGGATCCTGTTCGCGACCGGCGAGCGGTGGGGCGCGATCCTGGGCCAGGTGGTGGTCTCCGCAGGCTGGGCGGTGCTGGTCGCTGCGCTGCTCAACTGGGCCATGCGCCACACGCCGTGGCGCACGGACGTGGGCGCGAGCATCTACATGGTGACGGTGAACTCGGGCGCCGCTCTCGGTCCCCTGCTGGGCGCGTTCGTCGTGTCGCAATGGGGTGCACGCATGCTGCCGTTCGTGTCGCTGGGTCTCACCCTCGTCGCGGTGGTCGTGGTCGGCACTGTCGATCCCAAGGTGCTCGGTCGCCTTGCCGTGCCGCGCAGCGTGCGCCTCGCGCTCGAGAGGCGCGAGGAGCTGCGGGTGCGTCGCGACGAGTGGCGGCGCCGTGCGGCGCAGCCTGCCCGACGCCCGATCGGCGCCGCCTGGTTCGCAGGCCAGAACGCCGCACGCCACGCGGGCAAGCAGGCGCGCACGCTCACCGCGAAGCGCATGCCGAAGGCGCCCAAGCCCGCCAAGGCTCCCAAGGAAGCAAAGCAGGTCAAGAAGGTCAAGGCAGCAAGGCCACCCACGCCTGCGCCCCCGCACGCACCCAAGGAGCGCTAGGACCGCGGCCCCTGGCCGAACGCGGCACGCGGTGTCACGAAGCGGCGGGAGCCGGGCGTGCGGGGGTAGCGTCGCTTCCATGACGCAACTGACTGATCTCGCCGATGACTTCTACGACTTCGCCATGGCCGCGAGCCCCATCGCGCTGCTGTGGAATGGCAAGCTCCAGCGCCTCGCGGACTGGGACGACTTCTCGCCCGAGGCGCGCGCCGCGCTCGACGCCCGCTTCCTGGAGTTCGCCGAGGAGGCGGAGGCCATCGAGATCGACGGCGAGGGCGAGCGCGCGCTGCGTGACGTGATCGCCACGACAGCGCGCTCCGAGGTGCGCGGCGGCGCCTGGCAGCCGGAGCTGTTCATGCTGAACCCGCGCATGGGCGCGTGGGAGATGATCCTCTCGTTCGGCGTCTCGTTCCCACTGACGACGGCGCAGCACGGCGCGGACTACATTGCGAAGCTCCGCGCGATGCCGGCGATGCTCGAGCAGCTCATGGACGTCGCCGAGGCCGCCGCGGGCGAGGGCCGCGTCGCTCTCGCACGCCATCTCAAGGAGACCGCCGCGTCGGTCGAGTCCTACCTGGCCACGCCGTCGGGCCCGGACGAGAGGCTCGCCCAGCAGGCGCCGCCCACCGAGCTCGACGAGGCCACCCAGAAGGCGTGGCGCGCCGAGCGAGACGAGGCGCTGCGCTCCGTGGTGCGCCCCGGCCTGGCCGAGTTCCGCACGCGTCTGCTCACGCTCGCTGAGCGCGGCATGCCGGACGAGAAGCCGGGCCTGGTGCACCTGCCGGGCGGCCTCGACGTGTACCGCGACAAGATGTGGTCGCACCTGTTGCTCGACAAGACCCCCGAGGAGGTCCACCAGCTGGGCCTCGACCAGATCGCGAAGCTCGAGGACGAGTACCGCGCGATCGCGGGCCCGCTGCTGGGCACCGACGACATCCAGGAGATCTACCGGCGTCTGCGCGAGGACGAGAGCCTCAAGTACACCTCGGCGGAGGCGATCATCACCGACGCGCGCGCCGCGCTGGCGAAGGCCGAGGCGGCCGCGCCGGAGTGGTTCACGAACCTCCCCGACTCGAAGTGCTCGGCCAACGCGACCGACTTCGGCGCGATGGGCTACTACAGCGCACCCGACCCCGAGACGGGCAAGCCCGCCGCGTTCTTCGTCAAGACCTCGAACCCCTCGGCGTGGTCGAGCTACGAGCTCGAAGCCCTCACGTTCCACGAGGCGATCCCGGGCCACCACCTGCAGATCGCGCTCGCCGCGGAGAGCACCGACCTGCACAAGGTGCAGCGCGAGTTCCACAACACTGCCTACATCGAGGGCTGGGGCCTGTACACCGAGCGCCTGTCGGACGAGATGGGCATGTACTCCTCGGAACTGTCGCGCGTGGGCATGCTGAGCCACGACTCGCTGCGCGCCGGCCGCCTGGTGCTGGACACCGGCATCCACGCGCTCGGCTGGAGCCGCGAGCAGGCCATCCAGTACATGTGCGACCACTCCCCGATCGACCGTGCCCACGTGGAGCAGGAGGTCGACCGCTACGTCGGCATGCCAGGCCAGGCGCTGTCGTACATGGTGGGCCGGCTCGAGATCCTCGACATTCGCGCGGAGGCAGAGAAGGCGGCGGACTTCGACATCCGCGACTTCCACGACAAGGTTCTGCGCCACGGCGCGGTCCCCCTGACGACGCTGCGCGCGCAGGTGCTGGGTTCCTGACGCCCGACGCGAGGGCCGGGCGGGTGCACCGTCTCAGCGAGCGCGTCGGGCATGCCTGACGCACACTGGAGACGACACCGCCCGGCTCCGCGGGGGCCGGCGCCGGACGGCGCCACGACCGCAAAGGAGCCCCCGCCATGACCATCACTGCCACCGCCGTCGCGACGTTCTCGACGGACTCGATCGATGACGCGATCGACTTCTACGGCACCAAGCTGGGCCTCAAGGTTCTTGGCCCTGACACGATCGGCGTCGAGGACGCTATCGCACTGGCGCTCGCGCACGACAGCACGGCGTTCATCTACCTGAAGGACGACCACGAGCCTGCCAAGCACACGGCGCTCACGCTGCTCGTGGATGACATCGACGCGACGGTCGCCGCGCTCGATGCCGCAGGGATCAAGCCCGAGCCTCTCGAATGGACGGACGAGACCGGCGTGGCACGCGGGGTCGAGGGCATGCCGCCCTCGGCGTGGGTGCGCGATCCGGCGAAGAACTGGGTGTGCTTCACCGAGGCGCGGCTGACGGACCTGCCTGCCTAGGCCCCGTCCTCCGCTTTCACCGTGTGCGGGAACGCCGTGATGTTGAGCACGGTGGCCGTGGTGCCGGGCCGGGGGCGCGAGGCCTGCACGCGCTCGATGATGCTGCGCAGCTGACCCTCGATCTCCTCACGCTCCTCGTCGGTGAGATGCGCCACCTCACGGCTGACGATCGTGAAGTCATCCACCCAGCTCGCGCCCTCGGACGTGATGTAGCGCGTCGCGTCCTGCGCGAGCATGCGGCTGTACGCCTCGATTCCGGCGACGAACTCGGGCCCGCTCAGGGCGCCGATGTCCTGGCGCGACAGCAGGTCCTCGCCGCGCTCGGCGCGGAAGAAGCGCTCGGTGGCGCCGCCGCGGCGCTCCTCGCGCATGACGGTGATGAGGCCCGCCTCGTGAAGTTCGGTGACCGCGCGGTAGAGGGAGGCCTGAGGAACGTCGTCGAGCAGCCTCGCGAGCTGCTTGACGCTGAGCTCTTCCTGCGAGAGCGCGAGCACGACGCGCATGCGGACGGGATGGAGCAGAGTCTGGATGCGTCGAGCTGTCATCTGTCTATTCTAGATGGCGAGATTGAAGAGTTGAGAACGTCGCATAGCGGCCCTTTCCAGGTGCGATCGTCCAGGTCCGGCCAGCGCCGGGAATGGTGGACGCGTCACGGGCGGCGTCGTCCCAGCCACGGCACGAACTTCCCGGTGCGCGACGCATACTCCGCATATCCCTCATACTCCGCGAGAAGGTAGCGCTCCTCAAGCCTGGTCTTGGACTCGAAGAATACCGCGAGCACTGCGACGAGGCCCCATACGACGACCTCCCCGCGCGCGATCGCCACGCCCAGGCAAATCACGACGACAGCCGTGTACACGGGATGGCGCATCCACCGGTACAGGCCCCTCGCGACGAGGCCGGTGCCGTTGGGCGTCGGCAGCGGTGTGAGGGCACGCCCCAGGTGATATCCGGACAGCACCAGCCCGACCGAGCCGAGCAGCACCACGGCGAGCCCAGGCAGCGGCGCCGACGCGGTGTCGGGGCTCCACGAGGGCGGCCAGAACCCGATGCCCAGGAACAGCAACGCCTGCGCGCCCACGAGCGCCCAGTCGATGCGTGCCTGCCTGTCGAGGAGCTTCATCCGGTGAGCCACCATCCTTCCTTCGGAGGCCGCTCGCGAGACCTCCACGTCTTTGCTGTCGATCCAGCGGTCCACTGTCTCCCACCAGTCGAAGAGCCACTCAGTGCGCGCCTCCGCGTCCGCCGGGATCTCGTTCGGCATCGCGGTCCAGCCCTTCATGGTGATGCGCTTGTCGACCGGCAGAGCGCGCCACACGTCGCGCACGGAGGAGAGGTCCTCGAGGCCTGTGTGCGCGACGACGACCACGGCTGCCTGCGGGCACGCCTCCATCGCGGCCATGACGCCGCCCACGTGCGGCGGCATCACGTGGGGCATCGCCGCTGCCCGTTCCGCGAGCGCCTCGTGCCCGGCGTCGCGCAGCGCGGCGATGCGCGCCTCGCGCCGACGCGGCGTCGCGTTGGCGCCCTCGGGGAAGATGAGCACCGCGTCGTCGTCATCCATCCCGGCGGCGAGCTGGCCCACGGCCTCCGCGCCCCCGGGGGCGCCTGCCCGACGGTGGCGTCGGGGGGTGACGAAGCGCGACGGGATGCGGTGCAGCAGCACGTCGATCGCGGGATCCCACTGCAGCGTGTCCTTGAGGACGATCATGGGATCGCGCGAGAAGCGGTTGAGAAGTGCCTCCACGATGACGAAGGAGTCTCCGGGGCCGGCATGGCGGCTCACGACGATGATCGGCAGACCGCGCGCGGCGCTGTCAAGGTCGGCGTCCACGTGCACGATGTCCAGGCGGAGCGTCCAGCGGATCTGCCAGAACAGGATCGCCATGAGCCTGCTGGTGAGCGTGTAGTGCGCCTCCTGGAACGCGGGGCGCTTGAGGAGCAGGCCGAAGCCGGATGCGACCCACAGCGCGAACAGCGCCACGAGCGCGAACGCGTCCCACATCAGGTAGAAGACGCCCATGAACAGCACGCGGGTCAGGCGCAGCCGCCCCGGGAGCGCCCAGCTCACGACGCCCGCGACGAAGGCCGCGAGCAGCACCACCACCGGGACGCCTGCGACCGCGAGCAGCACGACCAGCGGGGCGATCACGACGCGGCGCACCCACACGGGCGGCAGTCTCAGGCTCTTCACGCGTCTCCCTTGAGGGCGAGGTACGCGGCGGACGCCTCGTACGCCGCCGCGATGCGCGCGTGAGTGGCGTCCATCTTGCGGTACGAGGCGAGGCTGGCGTCGTCCGGCTGCGGCCCTCCGTAGGGCAGCACGTGGACGTCGACTCCCTCGGGAACCTGGGACAGCTCGCGCGCGAAGCGGTGGCGGCGCGAGATCTCGAAGGCGACGCGCGCCACCTCGGACGGCTTGGTCGGCGCCGTGAGGGGCTCCTCGATGCGCCCCACCTGGAGGACGTACACCTCGGTGGCGCCGCGCGCGATCGCCTCTCCGAGTGGGATCGAGTTGACGATGCCGCCGTCCACGAAGTGTTCGCCGTCGATCAGCGTGGGAGGCAGTGCAGCGGGGACGGAGGCGGAGGCGAGCACCGCCTCGACCACGGGCCCGGAGTCGAACCACCGCTCGGCCGCGCCCTCGATGCTGGCGGCGCACACCGCGAGCGGCACCCGCAGGTCGGCGAACGTGGTCGTGCCGCCCACCATGTCTGCGATGAGGGTGCGCAGGGGTGCGGGGTCGTTGAGGTGGATGCGGCTGGTCGCGAGCCGCTGCATCTGGCGCAGCCACGAGTCGCCGTACACGGCCGAGGCGGCGGGCGACGCCCACACGTCAGCGAGCCTCTCCACGACCTCCTGCGAGGGGTCGGCGGCAACCGCAGCGCCGTTGATCGCGCCGATGGAGGTGCCCACGATCAGGTCGGGACGGACCTCGGCCTCGAACAGGGCCTTGAGCATGCCGATCTCGACGGCGCCGCGCACGCCACCGCCGCCCAGCACGAACCCGACCGTCATGCTCACGACTCTTCCACCTGCGCGCGCCCGTGTCACCCGGCCACGGCGTCGGGCATATGCGCTGCCCCTCCCCCGACGCTTCGAACCAACGGACACTGCGAACCAATCTGAGCGCGACACTCCGGGTGACCATGGCGTCGGGCGTGAGCCTGCGGCATGTCGCGTGCGGAACTGGTTCGTGCTGAGACACGGGGCATGCGCCACACTGGGGTCAGACGGAGCGTCCTGGGGGAAGAGGGGTCCGATGCCGTTCCTGAGTGGGAATCCACAGCTCGAGCAGACCGGCGAGCGCGAGTGGACGCTGCTCGCCGACGTCGTCTATCGCGACCCGGATACGCCCGACGCGGGGGTCGGCGACGTCTGGATCGCACCGGCGGGCATGACGACGGACCTCGCCTCAGTCCCCGCGGTCGCGTGGGGCGTACTGAGCCCTTCTGGCCTGCACACGCGGCCCGCCATCATCCACGACCACCTGAGCCAGTCCGTCCCCGACGAGCTCGCGCAGTCGCCGCTGCGATGCCGCGAGTGGCGCGCGCATCGTCAGGTGGTGGACCGCCGCTTCCGCTCATCGATGATCGAGGTGGGCGTGCCGCGCTTCCGGGCGGCGCTGCTGTGGATGGGCGCGGTCGTGGGCCGCTGGTGGGTGCACGGGCACCCGCTGCAGGTGGTCGCGATGGTGGTTCAGCTCGCGGCGACGTACGCGTGCATCGTCGCGGGGCTCGCGCTGCTGCCCTCGTGGTGGTCGTTCGTGCTGATCGCGGGCCCGGCGCTGCTCGCGTTCCTGTGGGGGCGCGACCGTGCGGCGATGTGGGTCGCGCAGTATCCGGGGCTCGTGCTCATCGCGCTCGGCGTGGTGACGGCGGCAGTGTCCCTCACTGAGTGGGCGTTGTCGCAACTGTCCGGACCGCGCGAGACGATCCGCCGACGCGAGGCGAGTCCCGTGCCGCTGCGTCCCGTCCCCGCACACGCGCCGCAGACGGGCCACCCCGTCCCCGAGGAGCGCGCCTCCGAACACCAGACATGACCACACTGATCATCGTCGGACTCGTCTCCGGCATCATCACCGCCATCAGCCCCTGCGTGCTGCCCGTGCTGCCCGCGATCCTCACGAGCGCCATCCAAGACGGGGCCGCGTCGCGGCGCCGTCCTGTGGTGGTCGTCGCAGGCCTCGTCACCAGCTTCGCGATCTTCACGCTCCTGGGCGGCATCCTGCTCTCAAGCCTGGGCCTTCCCGACGACCTGCTGCGCTGGATCGGCATCGTCGTGCTCGCCGTCGTGGGCCTGGGCCTCGCCGTGCCGGCCGTGGGCCACGTGCTCGAGCGCCCGTTCCAGAGCACGAAGATTCCGCAGCTGAACCGCGACGGCAACGGCTACGTCATGGGACTCGCCCTGGGCCTGGTGTTCGTGCCGTGCGCGGGGCCGGTGCTCGCCGCGATCACCGTGCTCGCCGCGACCAACGGGGTGAGCTGGGGGCTCGTCGCGCTGACGCTGGCGTTCTCGGCGGGCATCGCGATCCCCCTGCTCGCCTTCGGACTCGCGGGGCAGGCGATCGGCTCGCGCATCAAGGCGGTGCGCACGCGCCTCGCGGGAATCCGCATCGCCTCGGGCGTGATCCTCATGCTCACCGCGCTGGTGATCGCGACCAACATCGCGGAACCCCTGCAGCGCGCCGTGCCAGGCTTCCTCGCCCAGATCCAGGAGCGCATCGAGAACGACGACGCGGTGCGCACCGAGCTCGACGACCTCGCCGGCCGCGAGGAGGCCGTCGCCGCGTCGGGCGATGCGATGACGTTCGACGAGTGCGAGGAGACGGGCGGGACCGAGCTGCTCAACTGCGGCCCCGCACGCGACTTCGTCGGTATCGAGACGTGGCTCAATACGCCCGCCGCGGCGGCGCCTGACCTCGGAGGCAAGGTTGTGCTGGTCGACTTCTGGACCTATTCGTGCATCAACTGCCAGCGCACGTTCCCGTTCCTCACCCAGTGGTACGACAAGTACAAGGACCTGGGGTTGGAGATCGTGGGCGTCCACTCCCCTGAGTTCGCGTTCGAGAAGGTCGTGGGCAACGTCGAGGATGCGACCGAGCGTTACGGCATCGACTACCCGGTGGCGATCGACAACGACTTTCTCACGTGGCGCGAGTGGGACCAGCGGTTCTGGCCCGCGCACTACCTGATCGACACCGAGGGCGTGGTGCGCCAGGTGCACTACGGCGAGGGCCGCTACGAGGAGACCGAGGCGCTCATCCAGGAGCTGCTCGGCATGCCGGACGGCGGCTTCGTGGACGCGGACGCGGGCAACCACACCGCGGATCGCACGCAGGAGAGCTACCTGGGGTACGGACGCCTGCAGTACGCCGAGAACGCCTCCGTGCCGCGCGACGAGCCCACCGTGTTCGGAGGCACGCCCACTCCGCCCCTGCACCACTTCACTTACGAGGGCGAATGGACCGTCACGGAGGAGTATGCGGAGGCCGGCGCCGGCGCGAGGCTGTTCCTGCACTACTACGCGGCTGATGTGCACCTGGTGATGGCGGGCCAGGGCACTGTCAAGGTGACGGTGTTCGGCTCAGACGAGACGACCGAGGTGGAGGTGGACGGCACGTCCGATCTCTACACGCTGATCTCCGGCGAACCGGGCGAAGCGGTCGTGATGCTCGAGTTCTCTCCTGGCATCGAGGCGTACGCCTTCACCTTCGGGTGATCCCCGCGGCGCACCCATCCGCCCGGCCGCCTGCCTCGAACCCCTCGTGAGCGGCGCCCGCCGTTCACCAAGCACTGGGAGGGAACATGAAGCTCGCACCCCGAATGCTCGCGGCCCCGGCCGTGGCCCTGCTCGTCGCCGGATTCGTCGCCGGCTGCGATGAGTCGACGCCCGCCACCTCGTCCGACGCGCCAACTGCGACCGAGGACAGCATGATGGAGGAGGACGACACCATGGAGGAGGACTCCATGGAGGACGACAGCATGGAAGACGACTCGATGGAGGACGACTCCATGGACGAGTCCCACGACGACGAGATGACGGATGACTCCATGGAAGAGGACTCCATGGAAGACGACTCCTGAGGCGGGAGCGATGGCTGAGCGGCATCTGCGTGCGGTGCGAGGCGGCGACGAGCCGTCTCGCACTGCCGCGCGCCCGGAGGACGGGGCGTCGCGCTCCGCTCGCCTGGACGCGCTGCTCAGCCTGACGGCGCGCGGCGACGCCCGCGCGTTCGAGGATCTGTACGACGCCGTCTCCGCGTCGGTGCTCGGCCTCGCTCTGCGCGTGGTGCGCGACCGCGACATGGCGGAGGACATCGCGCAGGAGGTGCTCGTCGAGGTGTGGCGCAGGGCATCGCGCTTCGACCGCTCGCAGGGCACGGCACGCAGTTGGATCCTCACGATCGCGCACCGGCGTGCGGTGGACCGCGTGCGCTCGGAGCAGGCGCACAGCGAGCGGCTGCGCCAGCACGGCGCACAGCACGAGGTCGACCCCGACCGCCCCGACCACGTGGTGGATACGATGCACCGCGAATGGGAGTCGGCGAGGGTCCGCGCCGGCCTCGCCCACCTGACTGAGCGTCAGCGCGAGGCCATCGAGCTCACGTTCTACCAGGGCCGCACGCACCGCGAGATGGCGCAGTTGCTGGGCATCCCGCTCGGCACCGCCAAGGCACGCGTGCGTGACGGCCTGATCAAACTTCGGGACGCATGGGAGGTGGAGTCGTGAACGAGGACGTGCACTCCCTGCTGGGCCCGTACGCGGTCGGCGCCCTGGACGACGCCGAGCGCGAGGCGTTCGAACGCCACCTCGACGCGTGCGCAGACTGCCGCGAGGACGTCGCGTCGTTCGGCGAGGTGACCGCGTCGCTTGCGGAGGCCGAGGCGGTCGCGCCGCCGGTCGAGTTGCGTGCGCGCGTCATGGACGCCGCCGCGCGCACGCCGCAGCTGCCGCCGATCGTGGGCGACCTGCCCGACGCTGGGGAAGCCGGGCCGCGGCTCGCTCCTCTGGGCCGCCAGGGGCACCCGTCGGCGCTCGACTCTCAGCCCGACGCGTCAGTGACGCCTCTCAGCCGCCCCGTCCGCGGCATGGCGGACGAGACCAGCGATGCCGTCGACCCCAATCAGGAGAGCCGACCGCGCGAGCACGCCCGCGCTCGGCGCAGCCGGAGCCTGCTCGTCGCCGCGGCGTCGGTGCTCGCCCTCGCGGCGGTGGGCCTGGGCTGGGGTCTGAGCCAGGACGACCCGGGAGACTCGCTCGCGATGGAGCGCGAGGTCATGATGATCGCCTCGGCGCCCGATGCGCATTCGATGGACCTGGATCTTGGGTCGACGCACATCGTCGTGTCTGACCGCATGGAGGCGTTCGCCGTCATGGGGACGTCGACCCCGATGCCGGACAAGGGCATGGAGTATCAGCTGTGGCTGGTGATGGAGGACGGCACCAAGGTCGCCGGCCCCACGTTCATGCCTGGCGACGACGGCGAGGTGATGACGATGATGCACGTGGACCTTGCGGGCGCGATGGCGATCGGCGTCACGATCGAGCCCGAGGGCGGATCGGCGGCGCCCACGTCGGAGGTCATCGCCGAGGTCGCGCTGTAGCGCGCACCCGGAACCGATCCCACGCGTACGGCGCATCTCGGGCATCTCGGCATGCCCGACGCACCCCGGAGGTCACAATCGGGTCACGCCGGTTCACTTCGCCTTGAGGACTCGCTACCGTCGCAGGTGCGAAGGGGGTGTCCCGCCATGCGGGGCAGCGCGAAGCTCGCTCGTGCGTGATCAATGGCGATCACGCGCGGGCGGCCCCACCTTCGCCTTCACCTCCCGTGCCTTCACGTCCCGCTCGCATGCTCGTCCGCACACCCCTGCGGGCATCTCGAGTCGCGCCGCGAGGGGAGCCGAGCGAGACTGAGCGTATGGCGGAGATCCTGCTCTTCCATCACGCGTACGGCCTCACGGAGTCCCTCCGGGCGTATGCGGACCGTCTGCGCGCCGAGGGACATCTGGTGCACTCGCCCGACGCGTATGCCGGCTTGTGCTTCGCCCGCCTCGACGACGGGGTGCAGCATGCGCAGGACATCGGGCACGACGCCCTGGCCGACGTGGCCCACCGCGCGGCGAGGCAGCATCGCAGTGCGACGGTCGTGATGGGCTTCGGCCTCGGGGCGATGCAGGCGCAGTTGCTCGCACAGGATCTGCCTCGGATCAGGGGCTGCGTGCTCATGGGCGGGGCGCTCGCGCCGCGGTCTCTCGGCTCGGACTGGCGGCCGTCGGTGCAGCTCGAGGTGCACCTCGCAGAGCCGGACGAGTGGGTCGAGGAGGAGTCGTTGCAGGCGCTCCGGTATCACGCCCCTCACGCGCGCGTGTTCCGGTATGCGAACCGCGGGCACCTGTTCGCGGAGCGCGACTGCCGCGACTGGGACGGCGACGCGGCGGATCTGTTCGAGGAGCGTGTGGACGAGTTCCTCGCGGGGATTGCGAGCGCGGATCACGCCGTCGCGGCGCGAGGCCTGTAGCGCCTGGAGCTTAGGCGAAGGGCCAGTTGAGCACCGCGTCGGAGACGAAGTCCTCGAGCACTGCGGTCATGTCGTCGAGACTCTCGTCGCACGCATCGCAGTCGCACACCGGCACGCGCACTTCACGGCCCGCCCAGCGCATGACGACACCGTGGGTGGCGGTCTCGATCACCTGGAGCGCAGGCCCTCCGCCGTGGGGCGCGATGAGGCGCACGGGGGGCGGCGCGTCGCGCAGTCGCCTGCGAGGCGCCGACCAGGCGGCCACGTCGGCCGGCGTGCCTTCGGGCGGCCGGTACGACTCGGTCGCATCGGTGTCCGTCGCAGCGCGCTCCTCTACGACGTGGTCGACGAGAGCGCGCGCGACCGGCCAGATCGCCTCGAAGCGCTCGGGATTCGTCACGCGCGAGTAGGTGTCAGGCAATGGCGAGCGCCCGGTCTCCCAGCGCCGTCCGTAGGGGATCGGCGCTCCGGAGTCGGGGTCTCGGAAGTCTCCGAAGTCGACGTCGGGCCTGGTGTACACATCACCAGCGTAAGACTGGTCGTCCACGCACGGTAGCCCCCACCTGAGGGGCGGATGTACCGTGCGAACCGTGCAGAAGCGGACGGAATGCGCCGATTCAGAGCTCGTCGGTGACGTCCGCCACGGTCGCACGGGTCGCGCTCACCAGGTCGGCCGCGTCGAGCGTGGCGCTCACGCCATGTGCACCGCCGCCGATGCTCACGGGCTCGGCACGTTCGACGATGAGCGCATCCGCGATCACCGGCCACGGCGTACCGTCCGCGCGGCCCTGCGCCCCGAACGGGGTGATCGTGCCGCGCTCATATCCCGTGGCGTCGCGCGCGGTCCCTGCGTCAGGCATCGACAGGCGGCTCACCCCCAGCAGGGCTCGCAGCTTGGGCCACGAGATCTGCCGGTCGCCTGGCACAAGCACGAGCAGGAAGTCGTCGTCGCCCCGACGCACCACGAGAGTCTTGACGACTTGGCGCGGGAGCAGCCCGCGCGCCGCGGCAGCCTCATCGAGGGACGCGACGGGGCCGTGGCTCACGACCGTGTGCACCACGCCCGACGCGGCGAGCGCCTCGGTCGCGCGGGTAAAGGGCGCGGGAACGGCCGGGATCTCAGAGGTCTCGCTCATGCTCACGCAACATACGCCGCACCCGGCGTGTTCCCGGGGAGGCGGCCCGAGCGTCGGGCATGCCGCGCCCGGTCACGTGTCGACGCCGAAGCCCCTGCCCGTCATCGTGGGCCCGTGCTCCCCCATCGGCGGAGGCGTGTGCATCTCCACCGTGATCTCGGGCGCGACCGCGGGCGCGATGTCCGTGGCCCACCAGTCGCTGAAGGCGACGGTGGCGGAGGACAGCCAGCCGTCCGTCACTGCGACGTAGGCGAAGGCGATCAGGAGCACGAGGGTCACGAGCTCGAACAGCGGAATCAACTGAATGCGACGGGCGGCATCACGTGCACGGGCGGCGTCGATCGCCATTCGCGGCTGCGGCGCCGATGCGCGGAATGTACGTATGGCATCGGACGCCAGATTCGGCGTAGTCACAAGTCCCCCCTGGGTTGTGAATCGAGTACGTAGGTGCCATCTCGTACAACCGTAAGTCTGCCATGACTATTCCGCGCGCGGTGACAACGCGTGGCTTGTTTACCAGGAATTCAACGCACGGCTGTCTCTTATGTCCGATTCTACGAGCACCAGTGCACAGGCCCCCTCCGCGCCGTGTGGGAGCATGTGGGAAGTCCCCCGCTCCGCCGATGGAGCACGGACCTGAGAGGGCATCCCACGTGACCGACGAGCGCTCGCCCAGCCCTGCGCCCAGCCTGGCAGACCCCTACGAGCCCGCGCGGGTCGCCGTCGCCGCCTCCACAGTTCCAGGCACAGCCGACAGCGTCGCGCTGCCCAACGCCGCCGCCCCCGTACCCGCGCCGGCCGAGGTGTCCCGGCGGCGGGCCGTGGCCGCGATCATCGCCCTCGCCGCGTCGATGTTCCTGTACGTGTCCAACGAGATCGCACCGCTGGGACTGATCTCCGTGATCGCAGCCGATCTGGGCGAGACCGAGTCCACGGTGGGACTGCTCATCGCAGCCGGCGCCGCATCGGTCATCGTGCTCTCGGTCCCGCTCGCGCTGCTCGCGAAGCGGGTCCCGTACCGGTGGACGCTCACCGCGGCCGGAGTGCTCTTCGCCGGCGCGCTCGTGATGCACGCCGCGTCGACATCGTTCGAGATGCTCGTCGCCGGCCGACTCCTCGGCGCCGCGGCGCACGCGCTGTTCTGGGCGGTCGTCACGCCAGCTGCGGCGGGGATGTTCCCCGTCCAGGTGCGCGGGCGCATGGTGTCTCGCACGATGATCGGAGCGTCCGCCGCGGGCGTCGCCGGGCTGCCCGGGCTCACCTGGATCGCCCAGACCACGTCGTGGCAGACCTCGTACCTGCTGCTCGCCGCCCTCACCGTTCTCGCCACGGCGGCCGTCGCAGTGCTGCTCCCCACCTTCAGGGGCGACGAGGGCTCGACCGCGCGCGGCGAGCTGCCCAGCTGGCCCGCCTTCATCCGCGTGCTGTGCGTCGCCGCGCTCAGCGTCGGCTCGCTCGCGACCGTATGGACCTACATCACCCCGTATCTGCTGCAGGTGCCCGGCTTCGCACCAGCGACGGTGCCCCTGCTGCTGGCCGCAGGCGGAGGGGTCGGCGTGGTCGCCATGGCGCTCGTGGGGAGGTTCCTGGACCGTTGGCCCGTGCGCTCGGTCGCCGTGGCGCTGGCCATGCTGCTCGTCGTCTACCTCGTGCTGGGACTCGCCGGCTCGGTGCCGGCCGTCTCCGTCGCGATGGTGCTGCTGCAGGGCTTCTCGTGGTCCGTCGCCGTCGCCGCGATGCTGAACTGGGGGATGAGGCACGCCCCCGGCCGCACTGACATCGCGGTGGCTGCGTACAACTCCTCGTTCAACGCGGGCAATGCGCTCGGGCCCTTCATCGGCGCGGCGCTGCTCGCAGGCGCCGGCGCGGCCGTGCTGCCGTGGGCGTCGGCCGGGCTCGTGACCGTCGCGCTGGCCGTCGTCGCGTCGTCGCGCCCGTGGCACCTGCTGGAACGCATGAGATCAGCCCGACGCTAGGGCTGGCCCCTTCTCCGGATGCACCCGGGCACACCCGGTGACGCAGCGAGGCCCGGCACCCCAGGGGGGCGCCGGGCCTCGAAGGGTAGTGCCGCGTCGGGCGTTGTCAGCCGTTCAACTGCTGGGCGGCGCGACGTGCGCCCTCGCCCAGCGACTCGAGCTTGGCCCACGCGATCTGCGGGTGAACGCGACCGCCGAGGCCGCAGTCGGTCGACGCGACGACGTTCTCCGCTCCCACGAGGTCGGCGAAGCGGACGATGCGCTCGGCGACCAGGTCGGGGTGCTCGACCACGTTGGTGGAGTGACCCACCACGCCCGGGAGGATCTTCTTGCCCTCGGGCAGCGACACGTCCTTCCAGACCTTCCACTCGTGCTCGTGGCGCGCGTTGGCGGCCTCGAACGAGTACTGGCCGGCGTTGATCTCCAGCATCTTGTCCGCGATGTGCACGAACTCGAGGTCCGTGGTGTGCGGGCCGTGCCACGAGCCCCAGCACAGGTGGAAGCGGATCCTGTCCTCAGGCAGCCCCTTGATCGCGTGGTTGATCGCGTCGATGCGGGTCTGGATGAACGCGCGGTAGTCGGCCACGCTGGGCTCGGGGTTGATCTGGTCCCACGACTCGGCGAGGGACGGGTCGTCGATCTGCAGCGTCAGGCCCGCGTCGATGATCGCCTTGTACTCCTCGCGGAGCACGTCGGCCCAGGCCCAGATGTGCTCCTCCTCGTTGGCGTAGTACTTGTTGCCGATGCGAGCGGCAGATCCGGGCGCGAGCGCCGTGATGAAGCCATCCTCGAGGCCATTGGCGTCGAGCGCGCCGCGCAGGTGGCGCGTGTCTGCGGAGACGAGGTCGTGGCCGCGGTAGGAGAGCGGGCCCGTGACCTCGGGCCAGAACGGCGGCTCGCCCATGAGCACGCCCGAGGTCGGGTCGAAGTACGCCTCCGCGAACTTGGTCCAGTCGCGGCGGTCGTTCATGGTGGTCAGCTGCACGTTGCCTGGCGTCGAGCGCACCGGCTCGGGCATCGGCGCGTCCTTGGCGGGCAGCGAGAGGCCGCCGGTGCGCTGGAAGCTGTACGACCACCAGGCGCCGAAGTCGTGGCCCGGCGACATCGCCTTGCCGAACTCACCGTCGCCCACGACCGTGATGCCGGCCTCGACCTGGCTGCGCACCACGTCGGTCACGGCCTCCTGGACCAGAGCGTCGAACTCGTCGTTGGTCTCGAAGGTGAAGCCGTCGTCGGCGACGGGACGGGCGGCGTTCGCCTCCGCGAGCTTCGCGGTGCGCGGCAGCGAGCCTGCCGTGGTGGTCTGGATGGTGCTCATGCTTCTCCTCGGTGTGCGACGGCGGCGCCCTGCTCTGGGCGACCGTCGGCGCGTGGGTCGACGGGGCTGTCGCAGGCAACTTCCGTTCCGGCCGGCATCACCGGGCGGCGGATCCGAGGCTTCGTTTGATGCGCTGCTGCGGCCATTGTGCCTGATTGGCGGGTGTCGCTCAAAGTGGTGGTGGGGTGGGCGCGCCAGCATCCGATCACCACCCCACCCCACGTCGAGACCCCGTCCCGCCGTCGCCGCGGCTCCCGCACGCGGTGTGCTCGGCAGCCGGCGTGTCACACGGTCGAAGCGGGCGGACACGCCGCCTTCAGGGCGATCCGCGTGCGGGAGCCGCGGCGGGCACGCGGCGCCATGCGCAGAATGCGTGCCACGTCAGGCCGCGCGCAGCGGCCACGGCGCGAACGGCGGCCGCTCGCGCATGAGCGCCCTCAGCTCGCGGCGCTGCGAGAAGGACTTACGGGTCCAGCCGCCCGATGCGCCGTGCCCCGGCAACGTGAGCCCGTGACGGACTCCTCCGCTGTCGATGGCCTCCCACGCCTCCCCCGCGGCGACGGCGAAGGCGAACTCCTCGAGGTAGTCGGCCAACTCCTCCGCGCTGTCATCGCACGCGTCGCATGCGCACACCGGTGCGAGCACCTCGAGCGAGGCGCCAGCGAGCATCTGCACCCCGGGCGCCGCGCTCTCGATCACTGTGAGGGGCACGCCTGGCCCACGGGGCTCGAGCCGCCGCACGGGGGATGGCTCACCGTCGCTCGACGGACGCGCCTCCCGCAGGTGTTCGCCTTGAGCCCGCCCGACGCTCGGGTCGGCCCCATCGATCACGACGGCGTCGTAGGTGGCCACCAGATGGTCGACGATCGCGCGCGCCACGGTCCACATGACCTCGAAGCGCTCGGGGTGCGACGTCACGCTGTAGGCATCATCGGGAGGCCAGCCGTCGAGGCTGCGCCTGAGCCCGTACGGGATCACCGCGCCCGCGTCGTCGCGGTACTCGGGGAACGCCACATCGGGCCTGGTGTACACGCGAATGACGCTACCTGCCGCGCACACCGGCCACAAGCATGCGGAACCCTGGCGGAGGGCGCGTCCAAGGTCTACCGTGAGCCTCATGTACGGACCCATGATTCCCGCCGGCTACGACATCCTGTGGTCGATCGTCGCAGTTCTCGGAGTGCTCGTGTGGCTCGCCGTCATCGGAGGCTTCTTCTGGATGGTCTTCAATGTCGCGAGGATGCGCAAGGATCTCACGGCGATGCGCCGGGAGCTCGCCCTCGCGAGGGGCGAGGACCCTCTGGACGCACCGGGAGCGTGACGCCGTGACTGAGCAGACGAACTCCAAGCAGCCGGCGCTCGCTCCTGTCGCGCCCTCGAATCCTCACTCAGTGCTCGGTGCGCAGATCGCGTTGGGGATCTGGTTCGTGCTGTCGATGATCGCCGCTGGCCAGATCTTCGGCACCGTGTTCAGCGACTTCGACGGAGTCGACCAGAACTGGTTCGTGGGCGGCATGGCGATCGCCGCGATCGCGAACATCCCGGTGATCGTGCTCTTCACGATGCTGAAGAAGATCCACCTCAACATTGCGGCGCTGCGTGACGCGAAGGCACCCGCGGAGAGCTGACCCGACGCCGCATCGGTGTCAGCCCTGGCCGATAGCCTGCGGGCATGCGGCTTCTGCACACCTCTGACTGGCACATCGGGCGGACCTTCCATGGTCACAGCACCGATGAGCACCTGGCGCAGGTGCTCGCCGCGATCGCCGTCGCGGTCGCGGAGCACGGCGTGGATGCGGTGATCGTCGCGGGCGACATCTTCGACACGTCCACGCCCAAGGCCGACGCGTTCACGATGCTGGGCGACGCGGTGCGCGCGATCCGCGAGGCGGGTGCCACGGTCATCCTCACCTCGGGCAATCACGACGGGCCGCAGCGCCTGGGCCACATGGCCGAGTTCGCGTCCTTCGGCGGCGTGCACGTGCGCACCGAGGTCGCGGCGCTCGCCGAGCCCGTGACGCTCACCGACGAGCACGGCGACGTGCTGGTGTACGGCATCCCCTACCTGCACCCTGAGTTCGTGCGCGCGGCCTTCCCGGAGTCCGATGCTCGCACCCACGCACCACGACGAACTCACATCGGTCCAAGCCATGGTGAGGCTGGCCAGTCCCAGTATCTTCGGGGAGCTCGAGCCGCGGAATGGGGCGCCCGCGCAGGCACGGACGCCCCATCCTGGAGGAGGCCGGGACTGCAGCCCCGGACGAAGCCGCTCAGAGGTGGAGAGTCGCCCTCCCTGCGGCCACTAGTTCGATGACCTTGCGGGCCTTGTCGCTCGCGCTGGCAGCAAGGAACGACCCCGCGTCATCGCGGTCGAGCACCAAGGTGATTGACAGAGACTTGCCGAGCGATCGCAACCAGCTCTCGACGTTGCCGGCAACGACGTCGCGCGCCCCCGAGATGTCGACCAGCGAGGGGTCGACGGTCGTGATCGATGTGACCTTGTGCTCCGCGTCGAAGTCGAGCACCAGCGAGGCCCAGAGGGAGTCGCCATCGTGCACGCCGAGGAAGACCGTAGTCTCCGGCGGCACCATCGCGCGCACCGCGGCATTCATCTCCTTGAGCGACACCCCGGTGTTCCACTGCATGCCCATGACCTGACGGGCAGGCCCGGGGTAGGTCACGATGCCGTCGGGGTAGTCATCGAAGGCCGCGTACGTGCGCTGCACGTACGAGTCGAGGTCCTCATCGATCTCCCAGGAGTTCTGAACCTGGGCGAAGTACGAGTCGACCGCCTGCCGCTCCAGCACCACGACGAAATCGACCTTGTCGCGGTTGAGCTCATAGAGCTCTCGCGCGAGCGTATGCGGGTTCTCGACCGTCTCGACGGCGCCCTCGCACGGCTCGCCCAAGGTGTGACGGAACTTGAGGACCGCGCCGTGCTCGTGGATCACCACGAGACGCCGCGCAGCCTTCGCCGAGCTCAGCAGCAGAGCCTGAGCATTCCTCCAGTGGTCGACATCGATGTCGGCCATGAGCACGTCCTTGTGCAGCATGTCAGTGTCACTTCCTCTCAGGCCGCAAGGGTGCAGCGGTAGACATGGATCGAGTAGGGCGCCATCTGCGCCGTGATGGTGCGACCGGCGGCCGTCACCTCGCGTCCGTCCCAGATCTCCTCGACGGACCTCAGCTCGGCTCCGAAAGACACGCTCGCGTCGATCGGATCCGCTGTGGGATTGGCGACGAACACGACCTTCTCCGGGGCCCCGTCCCGCGCCGAGTGCACAGTGACCTCGAGGCGATCGTCGTTGCGCACGACGCGCAGGGCGCCGGCCGCGTCGACGGCCTGGCCGAGCGCTTCCGCCACTGCCACGGCGTCCGTTGCGACGAGGATGCTCCCGTCGCCGACATCGGCCTTCACGACGCCACCGGCATCGACCGAGCCAACCGCGTCGGCCAGGATCGTGCAGGGCTTCATGGAGCTGTCCAGCGTCGGGAGCTTCGGCCCGACGACCACGGTGCCCCCGCTCTTGGCGAAGGCCACCAGCGCCGCCTGGGTGTCGCTGCTCAGGTAGTCGAGGGTGGTCAGCACGACCACGTCGCGCTCGTTCCACCGCTCCGGGTCCAGATCCGTATCGGAGAGGACCGGCGCGACTCCGAGCTCGGAGAGCCCGTCCTCGAACGACTGGAACCACTCGCTCTTGATCATCTGCACCGGCGCGTCGAAGCCGAGCTTGGCCTCGCTCATCGTGACCGGCCCGGCGTACTCGGAGAAGCCGGAAGGCGTCTCGAGGAAGTCGCCGGGGAACGACACGAGGACGCTTGCCGCCTCAAGCCGGTCGTACTCGCGGTTCGCGAGCAGTAGCACGTCTGCGTCCCTGCGGAACCGGTGCATCTCTCCCCTGTCCAGCATGGCGTTGACCGCACCGAACATCGCCACCTTCTCAGCACGTTCGCGGCCGTCGCGACGGATCGGCGAGTCGAGCCAACGGTCACGTTCCACGAGCATGTAGCGAGAGAATCCACGAATGCCCTGCATGAGCGCCGCCTTGGTCACGAACTCCTCGTCATGCCAGTCGCCGGGGTTGAGGTACCAGGGCCAGACGCCGGCGATGAACTCCGGGATGTACGGGTAGCGACTGGTGCCGGCCACGTAGGACGCGACTGTCTTGACGTGGTGGAACAGCTCCTTGCGCGAGTAGATGTCGAAGCCGACGAAGTCCAACTTCTCCTCGAGCTTCGCGATGTTGAACGGGGCGGTGTAGCCGGACGCCGCTCCACCCGGACCGAGCGGGTGCGGGTAGTTGTGGAACAGCGCGATCCCGCTGAGACCGCGTTCGCGCATCATCTGCGCGAGCCGGTCCATGGCGACGATCAGGTAGTGCTCGCGATACTCGGCCCAGTCGGCGTACCAGGGGATGTCCTGCTTGTCGGTAGCAGCGAATCGACGGGGCGGGTCGACCTGGGCGAGCGAGTCGTACGAGGTCCCGTAGGCGTCGTTCACTGCGTCGAGGCTGCCGTACTTGTCGGACAGAAATGCCCTGTAGAGCGCGAGCGACTCGGCGGAGTAGTCGGCGATGTAGGCGTTGACGCCGAAGAAGTAGGCCATCTCGTTGTCGACCTGCGCCCCGACGATGCCGCCGTTGGGGTAAGCGTGCTTGGCGAGGATGGCGCATATCGCGTCGTACCAGAGCGCCGTCTCGTCGTAGAACTCGTCGGACGCATAGTTGAGGGCGGGGATCGGCTTGGGCACCTGGGTGAGGACGACCTTCGAGCCTGCCCCGCTGACGGCGTGGAGGCGCTCGTTGGCGAGGATGCGCTTCGGGTACCCGAACCACGTGAGCTCGGAGTTGATCTGCGGCCCGGGGCGGACGATGATCTTGAACCCCTTCTGCTCGCAGAGGGTGAGGAACGCGTCGATGTCGTTCGACGGGTTGACCTCACCGAAGTCGAAGCGTCCTCTCTCCAGCTCGTGGGCCTCCCACGGGATGTAGATTGAGATCATCGTGAAGCCCATGCGCTTCACGGACTCGAGGATGCCGTCCCACTTGTCACGGTCGAGCCGCCAGTAGTGCACTGCCCCGCCGTAGAGGTTCGACTCTGCGCCATCGACGGTGATGGCCTGATCGCGGATGGCGATCGGTCGGGACGTATTCCGGTTCTCGGACACAGTATTCCCTTTCTTTCTCTCAGTGATGCGGCCTATCGACCGCGCGCGAGCGCGACCGCGAGGACGATGATGATTCCGCGGATGATCTGCTGCTGGCTGGAATCGAGGCCAGCGAGGATGAGGCCGTTGTTGATGAGGCCCATGAGGAGGGCGCCGAACATGGTTCGGACGATGGAGCCTCGTCCTCCAGCGAGCGCGGTGCCGCCGAGGATGACCGCTGCGATCGCCGTGAGCTCGTCGCCGTCGCCCCATTGGAAGCGTCCGGATTGGAGCCTCCCGGCATACAGCATCCCTGCGAGGGAGGCAGCCATGGCGGAGATCATCATGACTCGGAACTTGATGGCTCTGGTGTTGATGCCGGAGTACTCCGCAGCGGTGCGGTTGGAGCCGGTGGCGAGCACCTTGCGACCGAAGCGGGTCCGGTTGAGGGCGACGGCTCCGACGGCGACGGCCAGCAGGCTCCAGACGACGAGCCCGGGTATCGGTCCGATGTTCCCGGAGCCGAACAGCCCGGTGAACGTGTCGTCAATAATGGGGATCGGTGCCGAGCTAGTGATCCATTGCGCGAAGCCGGCGGCGACGCCCATCATCGCGAGAGTCACCAGGAACGAAGGAATCCTCACGTAGGCGACGAGCGCCCCGTTGACCGCACCGACGATGGCGCCTGTGACGAGCCCCGCGAGGATGCCCGGTACCAGCCCGAAGGCCGCGATCGCCATGGCAGTGGACACCGAGGTGAGGCCAGCGATCGAACCGACCGAGAGATCGATCTCGGCGTTTGCGATGACGAACGTCATGCCGACCGCGATCACCATGATGATGGCGGATTGGCGCGCGATGTTGAGCAAGTTCTGCGAGCTCATGAACCCCTGGTCTCCAAGGAGGATCGCGAAGATCAGGAAGATCACCACGAACCCGATGAAGATGATGTCCCGACGCCAGTCGAACCAGGCGGGCAGCTGGAACCCACCGCCGGCCTGGGCCTCCTGCCGCTCCTGCGCGTCGACGCTCATGATCCGATCCCCTGAACTGCCAGCTCGAGATCGACTTCACTGTTGATCATTTCCGCTCCAATGCTGTTCACGATGCGTCCTTCGCGGACGACGAGGTAGCGATCGCACATGGCGATCAGCTCGGGGTACTCGGATGAGATGACGAGGACGGCCTTGCCCTCATCTGCGAGCCGCTTGACGATGCCGACGATCTCGGCCTTGGTGCCGATGTCGACTCCTGCGGTTGGCTCGTCGAGGATGAGGACGTCGGGCTCGGTCCCGAGCCACTTGGCGAGCACGATCTTCTGCTGGTTGCCGCCGGAGAGGAGCCGGGCCGGGCTATCGGGCCGTGCCACGGCGATCGAGAAAGCCTCGATGAGTCGGTCCGACAGCGTCTTGACCTTCGCGCGCGAAAGGAGCCCGTTGGACCTCACCTCGTCGAGCAACGGGAGCGTCAGGTTCTCGCGGACAGAGTGGTCGAGCACGAGACCCTGGAGTCTGCGGTCCTCGGGCACAAGCGCGATGCCCTGGTCGATGGCCTTAGCGGGGCTGCCCAGGTCGATGACCTCTCCGCCCTTGCGGACCACCCCCGCGGTGACCTTGGTGACCCCGAAGAGCGCCCGCGCAAGCTCGGTGCGACCCGAGCCCATCAGCCCCGCGAGCCCCACGATCTCCCCGGCGCGTATCTGGAAAGAGACCTGGTCGATGCCGGGTGCCTCGAGGCCCTGCACTTCAAGCAGGACTGGGGCGTCCTCGGGAACGGTGCGCCTGTCCCCGGGGGGAGCGGCGAGCTCCTTGCCCGCGATGCCGTTGACGATCTCCTCCGGAGAGATGTCGGCCAGGGTCGACGTCAGCAGGTTGCTGCCGTTGCGCAGGATCGTGATGCGGTCGGCGATTTGGAAGACCTCGTCCATGCGGTGGGAGATGTAGACAATGGCGATGCCCTGCGCCTTGAGCCGTCCGATGAGCTCGAACAGCGCGCCCACCTCGTTCTTGCTGAGCGAGGCGGTGGGCTCGTCCATGATGAGCACCCGCGCGTCCTGGCTCAGCGCCTTGGCGATCTCGGTGAGCTGCCATTCGGCGGTCGGCAGCCCGGCGACGTCAGCAGTGACGTCCACGTTGACGTCCATGCGGGAGAAGATCTCTCCCGCCGTGGTCTGCATCGCCGCGTCGTCGATCAGCCGCCACTTAAGTGGCTCCTGGTCGAGGTAGATGTTCTGGGCGACGGTGAGGCTGGGGACCAGCGAGAACTCCTGGAAGACCATGCCGATGCCTGCGGCCTTGGCCTGGTGGATCCCCTCGAAATCGAACGGCTTGCCGAAGAGCTCGATCGCGCCGCCCTCTCGCGAGTACACGCCTTGAAGGATCTTCATGAGAGTCGACTTGCCGGCACCGTTGCCGCCCGCGAGCGCGTGGACCTCGCCGGGTGCGACCTCGAAGTCGACGCCGTGGAGCACCGTGACGCCGTTGAACGACTTGGTGATGCCGGTCATCCGGATGGCCGGGGCACTGGGCTCGGACATGCAGTTGCCTCCGCTTCTGTGGTGTGGGGGTGCGACGCTCGCGCCGGTGCGGCGGTGGTGGTCTCGGGCGTCGCGCAGCACGGGCGCGAGCGTCGCGTGTCAGGAAGGCTGGGGCGCGGCGCGGCTGCCTCCGCGCCCCAGCTGGCGGCTAGTCGGCGTAGGAGTCCGTGAGCTCCGACGGCGGGTCGACGTGGTAGACCGAAGTCCAGGCTTCGAGCACGTTCTCATGGGTCACCGGCAACGCCGACAAGGCCACGTATGGGGGAAGGTCCTTGCCGAGCAGGGCGCCAGCGGCGAGGTTGGCCTCGGTGACTCCCTGGTCGTAAGGGACCTGGGCACCAAGGCCAACGATCATCTCGTCCTTCGCCAGGGCGATCGCCACGTTCGTTCCAAGATCCTCCGTGGCGATCTTGAGGTCGGTGCGCGCGGCGGAGCGAGCCGCGGCCATCACGCCCTCTGCGGGCACATCCCACACGGCCCAGATGCCGTCGAGGTCGGGGTACCGGGTGAGCCAGGCGTCGGCAACGGCCTGAGCGTCGCCCGCGAAGTCCGGACCGGCGATGCCCTGTTCAGCGACGATCTCGATGCTCGGGTAGTCGCTCTCGATCGTCGCCTTGAAGCCGTCGTAGCGCTGCTGTGTCACGAAGAAGTCAGCCTCGTGGTAGATCAGGCCGATAGCACCCTCTCCCGCGAGGGCCTTGGCCATGAGGTGCGCGGAGACGACACCGTTGCCGTAGTTGTCGGCGGAGACGATGGATACGTAGTCCTCGCCCGCGGTCATGCCGTCGGGGACGTTGTCCATGAAAACCAGGGTGATTCCTGCGTCAGCGGCGGCCTGGTAGGCGCTCGCGGTCGCGACGGGGTCCGTGGGAATAGAGACGATGATGTCGGGATCCTTGGCCATGACAGTCTCGATGTCGGAGACCTGCTGGCCTGGGTCGAAGTCCGCGTCAGTGACGGCCACGACCTCGATACCGAGCTCCTCGAACCGTGCCTGAAGACCTGCAATCTGCGCATTGGCCCAGTCGTTGCCTCCGTAGTGCATGACGATCGCCGCGGTGGCGCCGAGTTGCCGTACCTGCGCGATCTCGTCATCTGTGAGTTCGGCCGCAGATGCTTCCGATGGTTCCTCCCCGCTGGGGCCCTTCGAGAAGACCTGGCCCTCGATGGCAGCGAGGGCTTCGTCGGCCTGCGTGAACTCCGAACCGTCCGTCGGCGCCGTCGCGCCTGCCTCGCCCGACGAGCACGCCGCAAGTCCCAGCGTTGCGACCGCTGCGGCAGCGGCCCACTTCATGGTGCTTCGCATGAGCAATCTCCTTTGATCGCCTATCGAAACCCGCATCTCCGCCTCCTAGCGCAGCCCTTGCGGGTTGCCCGCCGCGCGGCGGACCACCTCTAGGGTGAACGTTCGCCTTGCCTCTTGTCAAGCGCTAAGGCGAACGTTCTCTCTTGGACGTGTTCGGGACTCCAAGGAGTCCTCTCTCGTGAAGTGTCTGCGCGCTTGCTTCGCGGGCTCTAGGCGCGAGTGTTGACTGCCGCGGTCGACTCTCGGATCACAAGCGTGGGCGTCATTGGCTCAAGGTTCGGCTCGCGCTTCTCAAGGAGGTCAAGCAAGACCTCCACACACCGCGTGCCCACCTCAGCGAATGACTGCCTCACCGTAGTGAGTGGCGGGAACATCTGCGCCGCGAACTCGTTGTCGTCGAAGCCCACGATCGAGAGGTCGTCGGGAACACGCACGCCACGTTCGTACAGTGCTCGCAGGAATCCGAGCGCCATCAAGTCCGACGCCACGAACACCGCGCTTGGCAGTCCCTCGTCACACATCTCTCGCCCAATGGCGTACGCACTGTCCCCCGACCAGTCGCCGTAACGAATCCGCGGCGCGGGCAGTCCCGCTGCACGCATCTCCGCCTGCCAACCTCGCACACGGACCCGGCCGTCGAGCCAATCCTGACTCCCTGCAATGTGGACGATGTTGCGGTGGCCCAGCGAGATGAGATGCCGGGTCGCCTGTCGCGCCCCTTGCTCTTGGTCCTCGAAGAACGCCACCGCACCGGGTACCTGCGTCTCGCCTGGCGCCAGCACCACCACCGGCCTGCCGACAGCGCTGTGCTCCGCAAGCATCGCTAGTTCGACGCGTGGCGCGATCACCGCGATCCCCTCGATGCCAGCCTCGGAGAACTCACGGAGGATCTGATCAAAGGCTTCGCGAGTCGGTTTGCCGACCGTGGCGACCAGAGTCGTGTAGCCAGCTGCGCGGGCAGCTGCCTGCACCGCGGCAAGCGTGCTCACCGGACCATACTTCGGCGAACTGTCCGCGATCACGCCGATCGTCAGCGTCCTCCTCGTGACTAGCGCACGCGCGTAGGCGTTGCGGCGGTAGCCCAACTCCTGCGCTACGGCGAGTACCCGCTGCCGTGTCTCTTCGGATGCGCGACCACCACCGTTGAGGATGCGCGAAACCGCCTGGTAGGAGACCCCTGCCCGCTCCGCGACGTCCTTGATGGAGGGTGTCCGTCGCTCCGACATACCAAAGCCCCCACGAGTGTTCCTGAAACACGGAGCCACCATCTCCAGTGGCGCACCATCGTCGCCATTGTGCCTGCTCGGTACCGATTCGCGTGGCGAGACATCCCCAGACTCGTTGAAGTCGCGCCGATGCGACGCCTCGATGTCTTCGGAGCGCAAGTCCGACGCCGCATCGCTGTCAGCCCTGGCCGATAGCCTGCGGGCATGCGGCTTCTGCACACCTCTGACTGGCACATCGGGCGGACCTTCCATGGTCACAGCACCGATGAGCACCTGGCGCAGGTGCTCGCCGCGATCGCCGTCGCGGTCGCGGAGCACGGCGTGGATGCGGTGATCGTCGCGGGCGACATCTTCGACACGTCCACGCCCAAGGCCGACGCGTTCACGATGCTGGGCGACGCGGTGCGCGCGATCCGCGAGGCGGGTGCCACGGTCATCCTCACCTCGGGCAATCACGACGGGCCGCAGCGCCTGGGCCACATGGCCGAGTTCGCGTCCTTCGGCGGCGTGCACGTGCGCACCGAGGTCGCGGCGCTCGCCGAGCCCGTGACGCTCACCGACGAGCACGGCGACGTGCTGGTGTACGGCATCCCCTACCTGCACCCCGAGTTCGTGCGCGCGGCCTTCCCGGAGTCCGATGCTCGCACCCACGGCGACGCCCTCGCCTTCGCGATGGGCGCCATCAGGTCCGACGTGGCGGCGAGGTCCAGCGCGAAGGGGACCACTGCGTCGGGCGGGCCGCGGTATGTGGTCGCCTCGCACTGCTTCGCCGCGGGTGGCGCGGAGCCGACGCACGACACCACCGAGGATTCGGGCCGCGCGGAGGAGCGCGACATCACGCGCGGCGGACTGAATCTGGTGCCGCTCAGCACGTTCGAGGGGCCGGACTACGTGGCGCTCGGCCACATCCACTCGCGCGTGACGCTCGCCGAGAACGTGCGGTACTGCGGCGCCCCGCTGAGGTTCAGCTTCGGCGAGCGCAGCAGCGCCAAGGGTGCGTGGCTCGTCGACCTGGGCCCGGACGGCGTGGCCGAGACGACGTGGCTCGAGCTGCCGACGCCCCGCGAGGCCGTACGCCTCACGGGCACGCTCGACGACCTGCTGTCCCCCGGCGCGCACGAGGACGCGGTGGACGCGTGGGTCGAGGTGGTGCTCACCGACGACGTGCGGCCCCGTGATGCGATGCGCCGCATCCAGGAGTGCTTCCCGCACGCCGTCACACTGCGTCATGAGCCCGCGAACCGCACCGAGCGAGAGACCCAGACCTATGCGGAGCGCACCGCAGGCAAGACCGACCTGGAGCTCGTCGACGAGTTCGCCGCCTTCGTCCGCAACGGCCAGGCGCTCACTGACGCGGAACGGGGCCTGGTCACCGACACACTCGGTGCGCTCGAGGCGAAGGAGGCCTCACGATGAGGGTCCTCACGCTCGAGCTCGAGGGATTCGGCCCCTACCTCGCGGCGCAGACCGTGGACTTCGGAGCTTTCGAGACCGACGGCCTGTTCGTCATCACTGGCCGCACGGGCGCGGGCAAGTCCACGATCCTGGATGCGATCTGCTTCGCCCTGTACGGCTCGGTGCCGCGGTACGAGGGTGGCGAGAAGACGCTGCGCAGCCACTTCTGCTCCGAGGACGACTCGACGTGGGTGAGGCTGATCTTCGAAGTCGGCGGCGAGCGCTACCGGATCTGGCGCTCCCCCGACTACGAGCGCGCGAAGAAGCGCGGCGAAGGCACCACCACCAAGGCCGCTGAGGCCGAGCTGCACGTGTGGCGCGGCGACGACTGGGAGCCGCTCGAGGTCAAGCCGCGCGAGGCGGGCCACCGCATCGGCGAGATCATGCAGCTCAGCGCCGAGCAGTTCCTGCAGGTCATCCTGCTGGCGCAGGGCCGATTCCAGGACTTCCTGCAGGCCGGCACGCGCGAGCGACTCGATGTGCTGCGCTCGCTGTTCGGCACGCAACGCTTCAGCGCGCTCGAGTCTCACGTGCGCGAACTCGCCAAGGAAGCCGGCCGCGAGGTCGAGACATCCGATACCGCGCTGAGCGGCCTGATCGCTCGCGTCGCGAACCTGGCGGGCCAGGAGATGCCCAAGTCGGCTGGCAGGGACGCCTGGCTCGCGGAGGTGCTCGCGGGGCTCACGGAGGCGTCCACCACGGCCGACGCGGCGCGCACGGGCGCGGCGAAGGCTGCAGAGGCCGCGGGGAAGGCTCTCGCCGCCGCCGAGTCGACTGCGGAGCGTGCACGCAAAGTCGCCACGGCGCGCGCGGATCTCGCGGCGCTCGAGGAACGCGCGGATGCTCACGCCACGGACGTGGCACGGCTTGAGGCGGCGCGCCGCGCGGTGCCCGTGGCGGGGCACCTCGGCACGGTCGAGGCGGCACGGTCCCGCGCAGGCGCGGCCGCGCGCGGGCTAGAGCTGGCGCTCGCACAGGCGCAGTCATCCCCCGCCGCCGCAGTGGCGCACGCCGACGGGGCCGCCGGCCTGTCTTTGGCGGACGCCGCCGCGTTGCGAGACAGGGCGACGTCACTGACGGCAGAGCGAGGTTCCCTCAAGGACGCGCTCGAGCGTGAGGAGTCGCTCCCCCGACTGCGCGAGGCCGCGCATGAGGCCAGCGAGGCCGTCACCCTCGTCCGCGCACGGCGTGACGAGATCTCCGCAGACCTGGAACGACTTCCCGCTGAAATCAAGGCCATCCAGCAGCGCCGCACCGAGGCCGCCGCAACCGCTTCGCGCGCAGATGACCTCGCACAGGCCGTGGCGCGTGCACAGAAGGCAGTGGCGGCGCACGAGCGTGCCGCCGTGTTGTCCGCCGAGCTTGCCGATGCTCACCAGCGAGAACTCGAGGCCTCGGAGACGCGGCGCACGGCCGTCGAGGCGCACGCGGATCTGCTGCGCCGTCGACTCGCGAGCGAGGGCGCCCGGATCGCGGCCGAGCTCAAGCCCGGCGAGCCGTGCGCGGTGTGCGGCTCAACCGAGCACCCCCACCCGGCGCAGCCGTCCGACGACCATGTCACCGATGCCGAGGTCGAGGCTGCCGCCGATGCCGCGCGCGTGGCGACAGGTGACTTCGAGTCGGCGAGCCAGGCCAGGGCCGATGTCCAGACGCGGGTGGAGCTCGCCCGGAGCGAGGCCGGCGAGGGCACTGTCGAGGACGCTCGCGCCACGCTCGAGAGCGCGCGGGCGCAGGCGTCGGCGGCGACCGAGGCTGCGGAGACGGTCGCGGAACTCGAGGCGACCCTCACGCGTCTCGACGCCCGGGAGTCCGAGCTCAAGGCGGACCTCGCTGCTCAGTCGCAGGCGGTCGAGGCCGCACAGACCGCCGCCACGCAGACGGCGCAGCGCGTGACAGATGCCGAGTCGACGGCGAGTCAGGCGCGAGGCGACTTCGACAGCGTCTCCGCTCGCGCCTCCGCACTCGACGACGCGATCGCGCTGCTCGGGTCTCTCGCCGCTGCGCGCGAGGAAGACGCCGACGCCGCAGCGGCACTCGTGCAGGCGACGCAGGAGCTCACGTCCGCGCTGAGCGAGGCCGGCTTCGACTCGGCGGATGAGGCGCGCGCGGCGACGCTGCCCTCGACGGACCTCGCCACGCTCTCGAACGCGGTCGAAGAGCACGAACGAGGGCTCGCCGCGGCACGCGCCGTGCTCGCCTCGATCAGCGGTGCTGATGACGACGCGGCGCACGATCTCGACGAGGTGGACGCAGCGGTCTCCGCAGCACGCGAGTCCCACGTGCAGGCGAAGGCGGCCCACGAACAGGCGATCACCTCCGCGTCGCATGCGGGCGATCGCCTCGGGCAGGCGCGCGAGCTCGCCCATGAGTACGAGGCGAAGGCGGCCTCGACTGCGAGGGCGCGAGAGCGTCGGGACGTGGTCGAGAACCTCGCGAACACGCTCGAGGGCAAGGAGCCGAACGACCGACGCATGCGGCTCGAGTCGTTCGTTCTCGCCGCCAAGCTCGAGCAGATCGTCGCGGCCGCCAACGCGCGGCTCACGACCATGAGCTCGGGTCAGTACACGCTCGAGTACGACGACGGTGCCCAGTTCCGAGGCGCGCAGTCCGGGCTGGACCTTCGCATCGCCGACGCGCACACGGGCCGATCCCGTTCCACCCGGTCGCTCTCGGGCGGGGAGACGTTCCTCGCCTCACTCGCCCTCGCGCTCGGACTCGCGGAGACGGTCACGGCCGAGGCGGGCGGCATCCGCCTGGACACGCTGTTCATCGACGAGGGCTTCGGCTCACTGGACGAGGACACGCTCGAGATCGCGATGTCCACACTGGACGACCTGCGCTCGGGCGGTCGCACCGTGGGGCTCATCTCGCACGTGGAGGCGATGAAGGAGGCGATCCCGGCCAAGCTGGAGGTCTCCAAGCGCGCCGACGGCTCCAGTGAGGTGCGGTCGGAGAGTGCGGGGCGGTAGGCGATGGACGACCAGAAGGGCCTTGCATCCGGAGAGATCCGCGTGGGCCACATCGACAGTGGATCCGCGAACCCGGTTCAGTCATGTGTGCTGCGCATGGAACCAGGCGAAGGCCTCATGCTCCTCGTGCCATTTGTCAGACACCACGACCAGTTCGCGGTCGCTGCTGATTGGTTCCTGAGGGAATCGCTGCCCTCAAGTCTGCTGTTCGTGGACAACCTCGGCTACGTCACGCTCTCGGACCTGCGATGGCGCGGGACCTCAGGGAGCGGGATCGCCCTTGGACGGCTCGAGGTGGGCGTGGCGATCTTCGGCGAACCGCGCGATGTCAAGGATGACTACGAGGTCGAGACGTTCGAATCACGGATCGACGGACTGGACCGATTCTTCGGCACCGGCGGCATCGAGATAGACCACGGCGCTACAACCACCGCCACGTTGAGGGATATGGAAGGCGTGGCTTGGCAACACGGCGACTTCGACTTCGAGATCCGTCCGCGAACCCAGTGGGGCGGCGTTGACGGGAGGTCCTTCGAGGCCAACTCGCGGGCCTGGATCCGGACTTCGATCCCCGGCGGGGCCTCCGTCAGCTCGCACAGGCGCGCCCAAGACGCCATCAGGGCGTTCCTCACCCTGAACTACGGGACCGCGCTGTACTGGCGAGAGCACCGCGTACTCGACGATCAGTTTCCAGTCCACTTCATCGATGGCTCCACAGGGAAGCCAGTTCCGGTTGCCACGATGCTTCGCGCGTCGCAGCGAGACACGGAACAGGTCGAGCCGAACTTTCGGGATCTTGCGTTCCCGCTCACCACCATGGAACGTCTCGAACCTCGCCACTTCGCCCGGTGGTGCGACCTCTATAGCGATCCACTCTTTCGCAAGGCTGCACAGCCGACGGTCGAGGTCATCCACGGTGCCTCACGATTCCTGGAGCCACAGGTGATGATGCTGGTCTCGTCCCTGGAGTCAATGGGCTACTACCTCGACGAGGAACGTCGCAAGCGCCGAGCGGTCGAGGTTCGGATCCAGCTCACCCTCGAGTCAGCAGGCATCACGGCTGCGCGCATCGGAGGCGTTGCCGCGGTCTCGCGGTTCTTGGCGCGTGTCTACAACGACGTCAAGCACGCCGATCGCGAGCGCAAGTCGGACTTCCTCGATCTGTACCTCGCGTCGCTAGTCGCACAGGTCGTGATGCGCGCGCAGCTTCCTGCACTGCTCGGCCTCGACTTGATACTCGACGACCACTTCATGGTGGAGGACATGGTCGAGTCCTTCAAGCGCAACGGAGTTGAACTCACGGACGCGGGCGAACTCCGCGCCATAGCCAATGAGCGTCAATCAGCGAGCGGTCCGTCGGCCGCCAGGAGCTCGGATACTCCCACTGCGTGAATACGGTCGGCGAGCGCAAATCTGTCGACCCCGGCATGCGCAACGAGGATCCGTTCGAGGCCCAGATCCTCAAGTGCGATTCGCATGCTCGGCGTGACCTTCGGGGCGTCCGTGCGCTTCACCTCGATCCCCCACTGAGTAGTGCCGAGATCTACGACGATGTCGATCTCGGCCCCCGCCTGCGTGCGCCAGAAGTACAGCGGGTGGCCCCAGCGCGCGACGTGCTCGACCACCATTCCTTCCCAGCTCGCGCCAAGGATCGGGTGAGCCAGCAGGTCCTGCGTCGCCGCGATTCCCAGCAGCCGGTGCAACGTTCCGCTGTCCCGTAGATAGGTCTTGGGCGAGCGCACCTGACGCTTCCCGATGTTCGCAAGCCATGGTTGCAGCTGCCGCACTACCAGTGCATCCGTCAAGGCGTCGAGGTACCGGCGCGCTGTCGGGTCTGACGTGCCGAGTGAGCGCGCCATCTCGGCTCCGCTCCACGTGCCCGACTGGCGGTGAGCGAGCATCGTCCAGAAGCGGCGCATGGTGGTCGCGGGCACCCGAGAACCGAGCTGAGCGAGGTCACGCTCGAGGAATGTCGAGATGTAGTCTCCGAGCCACGCTCCTGCCGCCTCGTCGGTCGGAGCAGTGAACGACTCGGGAAGACCACCTCTGAACCAGAGCCGATCGAGCTGGCCGGACCCCACCTCCGGGAGCCCAAGCGGTCCGAGTTCTACCAGCGCGATGCGTCCCGCGAGTGACTCGGCGCCGAGCCCGACAAGATCGGGGGACGCACTCCCGAGCAGGAGAAACCGGCCCGGGCGTCGGTCCTGGTCTATGAGTACCCGCAGTATGGGGAACAACTCGGGCATCCGCTGTGCCTCATCGATGACCACAGGCCCGGCGAGCGGCTCAAGCGCGAGCATCGGGTCAGCGAGCCTTGCACGGTCGCGCGGGTCCTCCAGGTCGAAGTACTGGCTGCGGTCAGGCGACAGTTGGCGGCGCACCAGCGACGTCTTCCCCACCTGGCGGGGCCCGGTGAGAAGGACTGCAGGCGCCCGCTCGAGCGCAGCACGAAGTCGATCTGCATCTCGCTTCCGGGCAAGCCAAGGAGAATTCACATTGCAATCCTAACATTGAATATTAGATTTACAAGGTGATACCCGGGCGCTGATGCGGCGAACTGGCACGACCAAGACTCTCGCACCGCCCGCACCACACAGCTTACGAGGCCGGCGCCGCCTTGCCCCGCGCCTTCCTCGCCGCCTTGACCTGCTCCTCGGTGAGCCGCTCGAGCGCGAAGCCGGAGCGGATCACCACCCAGTCGCCCGGCGCGATGTCGTCGTCCTGGATGGTCATCTCGAGCACCTCTTCGCGCAGGTCGTCGTGCTCGACGACAGCTCGCCCGTCGTGGTGCACCTCGAGGACCTTCGCGAACGTTCCGCTTTCCATGTCACTGCCTCCCTGCTCTTCAGTCAGGCGCGCGGCAGGTGCCGCGCGTCACGTCCACTTCCTCACGGCGCCATCGCCGGAGCGTCCTTCGAGGCAGCGGCCACGGGCCCGCGCACGCGTCCCCGGCGGCGTGCGCCGTGGCGGCCCCACGCGAGCCCGATGGCGAGCGCCGTTCCCGTCGCGACGGCCTCGAGCACCCCCCACGCGGCGTGGTGCGGCAGCACCTGGGACAGCACGATGCCCGACGCTCCCCCGGCAGCGGACACGGCCACGAGCGTCAGCGCGGACGCCATGACGCTCACCCATGCCCCCACGGCTGCGGCGACGATCGCGCGCCAGCCAGCCGCCGCGTCGGGCGGGCGCCGTCTGGCCGCGAGCGCGAGGACGCCGCGATACGCGCTGTAGCCGGCGAGCACCCCGACCACGCCCATGACCAGGACGTTCACGCCGAGCGCTGCGATTCCGCCGTCGCCCCAGGCGAGCGCCTCGAGAGCGAGTACTGCGGCCATCGTGAGCATCGCGAGCCACGGCCCCAGTGCGATCGCGAGCAGCGTGCCGCCGATCACGTGCGCCGTGTAGGGGCCGTAGAACGGCACGTCGGCGAGGTGGAACACGAGCACCGCGCCGGCGCCGCCGAGTGCGACGCCCCACCTCTGGTGCCCGCGTCTGAGTTCGCGCGCGGACCACACGAGCGCGCCTGTGGACATCGCCCCGGCGACGACGAGGGTGCCCGGGTCGAGCACTCCATCCGGGATGTGCATGTGCTTCTCCTTCCAGTCAGGCCAGCACCGCGGCCGGCGCGGCGTACCGGCAGGCGTTGACCGCCATGAGTTCGTGGGCTGTGGAGGCGCGCAGGTCCTGCAGGTCGGCGAGCGTGAGGCGGTCGCAGACCCAGTCCCAATGGAGCGCCACCCAGTCGCCCGGGCGCACGTCGCGCGCGAGGGCGTGGCCGTCGCGACGGATGCGCGCAGTCTCGGCGCGGGGCGCGTCGAGCCCGAGGTGCGTCCCATCCCACGTGAGATGTCGCGCGGTGACGACGGCGCTGTCGCCCACGATCGAGTCGACTCGCCCCCACCGGATGCGGCACAGGTCCAGCACCTCCAGCGGCGTGTCTCCCATGCCGCCGCGCAGCAGCCCTACCCAGGGGTAGACGCCGAACACGTGGAAGCTGTGGTGCGGGGTGGCGCCCAGCGCGACCGCGTCGGACAGGCGCTCGAACTCGGTGCGGGTCAGGCGCGGCTTGAAGCGCGTCTCGAGGGAGTCGGCGAAGCGCCGCCCCCCGCAGCGGGCGAGCGCGCGGCCCCCGAGCCAGTACGTGTGCACGGTCAGGGCGTCGAGCGGGGCGCGGCCCAGGCACTCGCCGATGTGCTCGAGGTAGGGCCACGCACCTTCGAAGCCGCGCGCGACCTCGGCGAGCGCACGCCCGGACGCATGTGCGTGCACGCGTTCCAGCAGCTCGCCCGCGCGGTCGGGGCCGCAGTAGCCCTTCTCGTTGGGCGGGAGGGCGTAGCGGCCGAACAGCACGGCACCCTCGTCGGCTCTTCGCAGATGCCCGACGCCGGGGTCCGGTCCCGTGTCGGCGAGAGTCATGGGCGGCCTGGCTGACGGTCGGGATCGCCGGGGGGAGGCGTGAGGTGCCTGGCTGGGGATCCGGGGGCAGCGGTGGAGGCAGGCGCGGCCCAGATGAGGGCGCCGCCCACGATGAGGGCCGCGAGCCACGGGGACTTGATCGCGAGCGCGGTCGGGTCTGCAGAGCCGGCCAGCAGCGCGGTGATGACGGCACCGAGCACAAGCACGGCGGTGACGTCCACGGCGGGTGCACGCCACAGCGCCTGGTGCCACGTGAGCACGTAGCCGGCGAGCACGATGCCGGTGAGTGCGACCCAGCCCCATTGCGCGGCGGTGGCGGGCACCACCGCGCCGAGGCTCCCGGTGGAGGCGGCCCACAGCAGCAGCGCGAGCGATCCGCCGCCCATGCGCGCCACGGATACGGTCCACGGAGTGACGCCTGCGAGCAGGCGCTTGGAGATGACCACCTCGACGGCCCACAGGCCGGTGGCGCCTGCGATGAGGAGCGTGCCCGAGTCGGGCACGAGCGCGACGGTGCCGGCGAGGCCGAACACCCCGATGATGAGCAGCGCGAGCGCGCTCGCATGCCACCACGTGACTTTCTCCTTGAGCAGCGGCACGGCGAGCAGGGCGACCCAGATGAACAGGGTCTTGTGCACGAAGGCCGCCTGGGTGGATGCGGTGGAGGCGAGTCCGGCGAAGAACATCGTGAACGGCACCGCTCCGCCCAGGATCGCCACGTACGCCAGACCCCACCACTGGCGCGAGCGCGTGGGACGGGTCAGCGCGACGGAGCCCGCGGCGCCGCGGGCGCGGGCCGCACTCCGGGCGACGAGGAAGACGACGCCGATGACCACGGCAGAGGCGGCGTTCTTGGCAGTCGTGTAGGCGGAGGGATCGCCGTACGCGGCCACGCCGTTGCCGTTGATCCAGATGGCGAAGCCGGAGATGACGGCGGTCGCGAGCGCGAGCAGCAGGCCTCGGGTGCGTGTGGTGTTCATTCGGGCACCTCCCAGGTGCGACGGCTGGCCTGCGGCCTGGTCCTGCGGATCTCGAGTGCATCGCGGGCCTCGGGTTCGCTGATCCGCTCGAGCGCGAAGCCGGACTGGATGACGACCCACTCGCCCACCCGCAGGGGCGCGTCGGCGGTGGGAAGGGTGAGGGCCGCGACCGCCTCACGTCGACCGTCATGCGTGACGATGACCCGGCCGTCCGATCCGACGGCCTCAACCTGCGCGATCACTCCTAGGCACATGAGCTGGCCCCCGCCTCTGCCTCGTCGAGCTCCACGTCCTCGACATCGCTCAGCGCGCGGGCGAGCTCCGCGATGACGATCGCGACGGCATCGTCGATGGCGGCGACGACGTGTGAGGACATCGGGCCGTGATCGAAGGTGGCAGCCTCGACGCCGACGATGGCGACGTGCCGCGGCAGGGTGCCGAGCGTGCGAGACAGTTCTACGGCTCCCGCCACGCCGAAGGCGTGGCTCCCTCCCCGTCCGGCGGCCGCGAAGGCGTCGGTGGGCAGCGGCGCGTCGTCGACGCCTGCGTGGCGGACCGTGACCGCGCCGGGCTCTCCCCCGGAGACGATCGCGTCGATGAGCACCGCGATCTGCGCCCCGTCCCATGACTGCACGAGCGCGGTCGGGTCTTCGCGAGTGAGCACGGTGACGTGAGGACCCGCGAGCGGCGCGACTCGTGCGGCGACGGCGGCACCGACGGCGTCGTCGCCGCGGTCGGGCTGTCCCAGCCCGATCACCATCGCTCGCGTGGTCACGTCACACCCCCGTCATGACCTCGTGACCCTCAGGTCGAGGAAGTGGGTGGCGCACGAGATGCACGGGTCGTAGTTGCGGATGGCCTCCTCGCAGCGGTGCGTGAGCGAGTGGTCGTCGAGGTCCACCCACTGCTCGGCCGCGAGACGAAGGTCGGCTTCGATGCTCGCCTGGTTCTGCGAGGTGGGCGGGACGATCTGCGCGTCTTCGATGACGCCGTCGGCGTCGATCCGGTAGCGGTGCCAGATGAGGCCGCGCGGGGCTTCGGAGGCTCCGACGCCCTCCCCCGCCACCGGCGCGACCGGCACGGAAGGAGCGTGGCCGTCCTGCCACTGGTCGATGATGCGCAGCGCCTCCTCGAAGGCATAGGCGAGCTCCACCGTGCGCACGATGATCGACTTGAACGGGTTGCGGCACTGCACGCCCAGCCTCGCGCGGAGCGCGGCCTCCTTGGATCGGTCGCTGAGCTGGTCGAAGTTGAGCGTGTACCGCGCGAGTGGCCCCACGAAGTACGGGGCGCCGTCGAAGTGCGCGTGCAGGGCGTTGGAGTGCTCCACATGGAACTCCTTCACGTGCCGGGGAATCTCCGCGACCGGGAAGCGCACGCCGCTGGTGGCGACCACCTCGGTGCCGCGCTCGAGCGGATACCAGTCGGGGTGGCGCAAGGACACGTACGTGTAGTCCTGCTCCATCTCAGGGAAGTCGAAGGTGGCCACGAGCGCCACGGCAGCGAGCGCGTCCTCAAGTCCCTGCTCGAGCGCGGGGCGCAGCCGCTCGAGTTCGGTGACGGTGGGCATGCGGTAGAAGCCGCCGACCTTCACGTTGACGGGGTGGATGGCGCGCCCGCCCACGAGCTCCATGAGGTCGTTGCCGCACTTCTTGAGGCGCAGGGCCATCTTCACGACGTCGGGATGATCCTTGGCCATCTCCAGCACCGACTCGTAACCCAGGAAGTCCGGCGCGTGGAGCATGAAGACGTGCAGCGAATGGGACTCGATCCACTCGCCGCAGTACAGCAGCCGCCGCATGTCCTGGATCTCGGGGGTGGTCGTGACGCCGCAGATGGTCTCCATCGCCTCGGTGGACGCCGACTGGTACGCGACCGGGCAGATGCCGCAGATGCGCGCGGTGATGTCGGGCGGCTCGGTGTACTTGCGGCCGCGCAGAAAGCCCTCGTAGAAGCGCGGCGGCTCGAAGATGTTGAGCTTCACGTCCACGACCTGACGGTCGCGGATCTCGATGTGCATACCGCCTTCACCCTCGACGCGGGCCAGCATGCCGACGTTGAGGACCTGCCCGCCGTCCTTGAGCTGATGGGTCATCGCGTACCTCCCTCGGTGGTGCGCGAGGCGACCTTGTCGCTCGCCGCCGCGAACTCTGGCGACCCGGCGTTGAAGGTGCGGTAGACGCGGACGATGTCAGCGTCGGGCATACCCAACTCCGTGAGCTGCCTGGTGAGGGCGTCGGTGTTGGCGCTGTCCTGCGGGCCGAAGCAGCCGTAGCAGCCGCGCCCGTAGCTGGGGCACAGCGCGCCGCAGCCGGCCTGCGTGACGGGGCCGAGGCAGGGCGTCCCGGTGGCGACGGGGACGCACACGTTGCCCTTGAGCTTGCACTCCACGCACACCGAGTAGCTGGGGATGCGCGGCTTGCGACCGTTGAGGAATGCCGCAAGCACCTCGATGAGCTGCGCCTTGTCCACGGGGCAGCCTCGCAGCTCGTAGTCGACGTCCACGTGGGATGCGATCGGCGTCGAGGTATCGAGGGTGCTGAGGTATTCGGGGTGGGCGTAGACGATCGAGCGGAACTCGTCCACGTCGGCCCAGTTGCGCAGCGCTTGGATGCCGCCGGCGGTGGCGCACGCGCCGATCGTCACGAGCGTGCCGGACTGCGCGCGGATCTCGTGGATGCGCTTGACGTCCTCCGGTGTGGTGATGGAACCCTCGACGAGGCTCAGCTCGTATGGGCCCTCGACCACGGCGCGGGTCGCCTCCGGGAAGTACGCGATGTGCACGGCCTCGGCGATGGACAGCAGCTCGTCCTCGCAGTTGAGCAGGCTCAACTGGCAGCCGTCGCAGGACGCGAACTTCCACACGGCCAACTTGGGGCGCGCGGGGGCCTCGGCGTGGTCGTGATCGTGGGTGTGTGTGGCGGTGGTCATCACAGCTCCCTCACGTTCATGAGCGGTTCGAGGCGGGCGTAGTCGAGCACGGGCCCGTCGACGCACAGGAAGACATCGCGCAGTTGGCAGTGCCCGCATAGCCCGATGCCGCACTTCATGGACCGCTCCATGGACAGGCGCACCTTCGCAGGCGGCAGCCCTCGACTGACCAGGGCCGATGCGGCCGCGCGCATCATCCCCTCCGGGCCGCACACGAACGCCCACGCGCGGCGCGGGTCGAAGCCGGCACGCGCGATCAGTTCGGTGACGAACCCGACCTTGCCCTTGTAGCCATACGGCGCGTTGTCCACGGTCATCTGCACGTTCACGTCGTTGAGGTCAGCCCACCGGCGCATCTCATCGCCGTAGAGGATGTCCTCTGGGGTGCGGGAGCCGTACAGCAGCAGCACCTTGCCGTACTTGTCGCGTTCGGCCAGCACGTCCAGGATGGCCGGGCGCAGGGGGGCCAGCCCGATGCCGCCGGTGACGAAGACGACGTCGCCGCCCACGGCGTCGGGCGCGTCCCACGACGTGCCGAACGGGCCACGCACGCCGATCTCCGTGCCGGGCGGCGCGTTGACGAGGGCGCGGGTGACGGCGCCGACGTTGCGGATCGTGTGCTCCAGGGGCGCACCTTCGTCCGCGCCACGCGGGTCCCCCGAGATGGAGATGGGCACCTCCCCCACGCCGAACGCGTGCAGCATCGTGAACTGGCCGGCGCGGAAGCGCATGGGGCCGCCGTCGACCGGGTCGAGCATCAGGGTGAACGTGTCGCGCGTGTCCTGGCGGACGCGGGTGATCGCGTAGCGGCGCGGCACCATTGGGTCGCCGGTGGTGGAGGGTGCACTCGCCCGCGCGGCGACGCCTTCGTCGTCGTGGAGTGCAAGGTTGCGGATGTCGGCCATGACACGCCTCCACCTGCGACGCTACGACCGAGAGGTGCGCGCGAAAGGGACCTTGGTCCGGGGTGCAAGCGCGGAGCGCGCGGGACTCAGCGTGAACATGCAAACGTCGTTGGCATATCCCGGGGACGTGTAAAGAATCTCGCGCTTTCTTTACACGTTGACACTTGCGGGCACCGCGCCGTGCGTGTCGCTTCAGTCGTGGATAGCCGAAGCACAGCCGCGAACTGGGGACGGCAGCGGCGATCGCGCGTAGGCCCCTTCGCGGGCATCGATGCCCTTAGGGCCCGAGCGCGCCGATCGCCACGACGTTGACACCGTCCGCGCGCCGATACGAAGGTCCCGTGCCGGTGATCACGGTCAACACCGCTCGCTCGCTGTCGACATTGTCGGCGAATGCACGCAGGCCAGCGGCGGCGGTATCGAGAGTGTCGGCGCTGGCCCCAAGCTTGACCTCGAAGCCGGCCCACAGGCCGGATGGAAGCTGAACGATGGCGTCCACCTCCCGACCGGCCGAGTCACGCGCGTGGAAGACCTGCCCGCCGAGCGGCTGAGCAAGAACTCGCAGGTCATGCACCACGAGCGACTCGAACAGCTGACCCGCGTAGCCAAGGTCGGCCCGTAGCGCCTTGGCATCGCCCCCGACGAGAGCGAGCGCGAGCGAAGGGTCCGCGAGGTGCCGCTTGGGCTCCTTGCGCAGCGACGCAGACGAACGGAGATGAGCCGACCACGCCGGCTGATCCTCGACAACGAAGATGCGAGTCAACGCGTCGAGATACTCCCGGACCGCATCGCGCGACAGAGAAGCCTCGTCCCGCGCGAGAGTGCTCACCGTCACTTCGGTGCCAACAGATCGGGCGAGAGCCCGCATCAGGCGCATCACCCGAGTAGGGTCACGGTCCCGCCCTGCGCCGCCGATATCTACGGTCGCAATTGTCTCGGCATAGTCGCGAATCGCCGCGAGCGTCGAGGCGTATGACAATCCACGCATCCCCGGCCATCCGCCCGTCGCGAGCCGAGTCAACAGGCCATCGAAGTCGAGTTCCGGGGCGGCCGCTCGCGGCGGCTCTCCCGCCAGGATCGCGGAGAGCGAGACGGCCCCATTGGCTTCGCCGCCCTCATAGAGCGAGAGGGTGCGCATTCTGAGTCGAGCGAACCTCCCCGCTCCCGAGTGCCGCACCGAGTCGGCGACAGGCGCCGTAGAGCCAGTCAGCAGGAACTGACCAAGAGCGTCGGCACTATCCACCGCGCGCCGCACCGCATTCCACACGACGGGATGCAATTGCCACTCGTCGAGCAGGCGCGGGCGCGCCCCTTCGAGCACCAGCGACGGATCGACGGCCACCTGCGCGGGCACGCTGGGGTCAGCGTCGAGGTGGACGATGCTCGCCGCCCGTCGCGAAGCCGTCACGGTCTTGCCGCACGCCTTCGGCCCCTCGATGAGCACCGCTCCTGCACGCTCGAGCGCGTGGTCGAGTTCGCGATCTGCAATCCGCGGCAAGTACTTCACTTTGACTCCAGTCGTCGATTTGCGAGCGTTCCAGTCGTCAATTTGCGAGCATACCAGTCGCCACTTTGACTACTCCAGCAGTCTCCCGAGGACTGGCACAGCCCCCCAGTGCGAACCACACAATAGGTCGCCGACAGGACGCCAACCAGGGCTTCATCGCGGGCCTGTGGATACTCACGCATGCAGGGAGGACGACGGGGGCAACTTCACGAGCGCGCGGCACCGCTGCCGAGGCCGGACATGCGTGTCAGTTCCGCAGCCTCCTCGACGATGTCGATGCCCACCGGGCACCACGTGATGCAGCGGCCGCATCCCACGCAGCCGAGCATGCCGAACTGGTCCTCCCAGCTGGACAGTTTGTGGGTGATCCACTGGCGGTACCTCGACTTGGTCTCTCCGCGCAGCGGCCCGCCGTGGATGTACGAGAACTGCTCCGAGAAGCACGAGTCCCACACGCGGTGGCGCTCGCCCTCGTCGCCTGCGAGGTCGCTCACGTCCTGGATGGTGGTGCAGAAGCAGGTGGGGCACACGAGCGTGCAGTTGGTGCAGGCGAGGCAGCGCGTGGCGATCTCCTCCCAGCGGGACGACTCGACGCTCGCGCGCAGGACGCCGTGAATGGTGCTCGTGTCGATGGCCCTCGTCTGCCTCTTGGCGGCGGCGTCGGTGATCTCGAGCGCGCGGGCGTGGTCGTGCTCGTCGCCGTCGCCGGCCTCGATCGCGTCCGCGACCTGGCGGCCGTGCTCGGTGCCGATCTCCATGACGAAGTGGTGGTTGTGCTCGTCGAGCACCTCGGTCAGGAGAAGGTCGTAGGCGGCCTCGCCTGTCTCGGGGTTGGTCTCCGCGGGGCGGGGGCCTGTGCCCATGGAGGCGCAGAAGCAGGTTTCGGCAGGCTGTCCGCAGGCGACGGCGACCACGAAGGTGTGCTCGCGTCGGGCGGCGTAGTGCGCGTCCTCGTACATGCGCCCGGCGAGGACCTTGTCGTGGATCTGTACGGCGCGAAGGTCGCAGGACCGGGTGCCGAGGAGCGCGATGGGGGCGGCGTCGGGGCGGTCGCGCTCCACGGTGAAGTGACCCTCGTCGTGGTCGCGGCGTCCGCGCCAGATGACCTCCTCGGCAGGGAAGAACACCGGCTTGGAGGATATGGCGGGGGCGGCGAAGCCGAAGAAGGAGCGGTCGTCGCGCTCGGTGAGGCGGTACTCGGCGGGGCGCTGGGTGTCTCCGCGTCCGCGCGGGAGGTCGGAGACCGTGCGAATCTCCCCGGTGACGATCGCATCGCCCCGGACGGTAGGCCCCATGACCCGGTAGCCACGTGCCCGCAGCTCCGCGATGAGGGTGCCGAGGTCTGGTGGATTGAGGATCCGGATGTCGCCCATGACACGCCTCCTCTTGCGACGCTAGCCCTGGGCGGGGCGGGCGGAAGGGACGTTGGTCCTGCCTGCCCGACGCTCGGGCCGGGCCGGACTACGGAGCGGAGTTCTTGCCGGGCCGCTTAGTGGCACTGCGCTCGATGGAGCATTGTGCGTTGCCGACGCCACAGCCCATGGAAACGATCGCGTCGAGGTAGCACTGGAGCACAGCGTGCGGAAGCTCGCGGGTTCCTTCAGCCCGAACCTGTCGGACTTCCCAACAGGTTGCCCCCTCCACCAACGCACCCTCGGCATAGTCATTGGCGAGGTTCTCGTTGACGTTCGTGCGTGACGTCGGCAGCAGGTCCGCGGTCTGCTGCTGCGTGAGCCAAACCGTGCCACCTTCGACCTGTAACTCGATTGCAGGATCGCCACCCTCCCGCTGATGCAGGACGACCTCGCCATTTGATCGCTCCTGCGACGACACCTCTTCGACCATGCAGGATGACGGCCCTGGCACTCGAGACCACAAGCGACCGCGTTCTCACGGCACACAATGTCGGCGGGAACCGGCAGATGAGCCGCATGCCACGGCGCGACGACCGCGCGCTGCCCGATCATTGTGAGGTGTGCCGGTCCGTCCGAGGAGGCGGAATCGCACGACCGTCGCGCTCGATCGCGCGCCCAGGCGGGAGTCGACACGAGATCAGCCGTCAACGCTGAGTTCCCGCGTAAAGCAGACCAGGATGACCAGAGGCAAACCAGCGCGCTTCGGCGCCATCTAGACCCACGGCGGGAACAGCGGATCCTCGCGCAGAGGTGACGGTTCTCCGGGTGGAGCGCTCGCAACTGCCGCATATGCGTGCCCGACACGCGCATCGGGGCGATAGCCGAAACCCCAGCCCTCACGGCTCGACGGAGGACCGAGTCACGCCGCTTCTGAGTGCTCGAACGAGGCAGCAGTGTCGAGCGCGTCGCTCGCGGCGTCGTCTGCGGCGGACATGCCGCGAGGCAACGAGTACCTCATCAGTCGCAATTGGCTGAACGTCGCAAACTCGAGGGTGAGATGGGCTGTGCTACTGGTGTAGACGCCGGGCTACCGAACTTCCCTGAGAGACTGATCGAGTTGGGGAAGTTCGCGGGGCTCTCCGCTCACGAGTCAGGATCGGCAGACGTATGCATGCGGAAGGAACCTTCGATGTACGGTACACCGACGACGACTGGTCAGTGCGCCAAGACGAGGCATATCACTTCATCGCCTCCCAGGCCACCCTGCAGCGCCAAACGAGTTACACCGAGCTTAGCGCCGTCCTAGCGAGACGAACCGGCCTACGGCACCTGAGCTTCGCGCTCGACCGCGACCGCGCGGCCATGGGTGAGCTCCTGGGCTCAGTTGCCCGTCGTTCCTTCGACGATCGAGACGCGGTGTTGTCATCGATTGTGCTCTACCTGAACGAGAACGATGCCGGCTCAGGCTTATATGCATTGGCGATCGAGCTCGGCCTCCTCGACACATCGTGGCCAAAGCAACGGCGGTGGGAGCTCTGGGTGCAACATGTCGCCAAGACTCATTCCGCGTTCGAGCGCTGACAAGCTGGCACCACGCCGCGCCACCGAGGCGGAGGCGCACACTAGGGCCAGTCGTCCCTTGAGGCACGTCAAGATGTCACGAGTCATTGCGGCGGACCCCATGCGCAGACACGGCCGATATGTTGTAGCCGTGATACCACTCAAGGTCCGCTGGAACAGAGCGCTGTTCCCTGCAGATGTGATCAGTTTCTCGCCCAGGAGGGGAACAACACTTCGTGATGTAGGCGTCACCACTGAGTGGACTGACGAGCTCCTGGCGCCGACGGGCGGCGGCGGCGACGGGCTCGGCGATCTGCGACCGCACGAAACCTTTGACCTACTAGTTCACGACCAGCGCGGCCGTCGCTTCCGCACCGACTACGACCGTCTTGTGCGTCCTGTCGAGCTCCGGCAGGGCCAAGCAGTCGTCATCACGCTGTCTTGGCGGCCAGAGGGTCCACCGCAAGAACGGAGCATGATTCACGTGTGCTGGTCAGCGCGAGACCGCATGGCGAATCGAGCCCCCAGGCTCCTGAAGAACGAGGATGCAAGGACCCTGGCGCATTTCCTGCACGATCCCCGTGCAGTGAATCGCGTGATTCTGCTAGGAAGTTCGCGTGTTCGCAAAGCAACTCGACTTGACACGCGCACGCGAATCGCGAACTCACAACCGAGAGAGGTCGAAGTGATTGACGAAGAGCCGCTCGGTCGGATGGCAACGCTGTCCGTGTCCGGCTTCCGCGGTTTCCGGGAGTCACAGTCTCTGCGACTTGCGCAGCCAAGCGGTGCACCTGGAAGTGGCCTGACCGTGATAGTCGGCGCCAACAACACAGGCAAGTCAACCATCTGGGAGTCGTTCGACGCCATCGCCCGAAAGACGCGCCAAGACGTCTCGTTTTCCGAGGGCCGGCGGAACCGCCTCTCTCCGAACGGAGTGTCGATTGAAGCCACGTGGGCGGGCGGTTTCACCTTCGCGCTCAAGAGCCGAAGCCCCAATACGAGTGAGACTCGCTCCATGTGGACGCCCTCAGAGCCAACCCGAGACCGTGCAGAGATAGTTTCGGTACCATCACGCCGCTACTTTCAGTCGCGCTTCGGCAAGAACACGACGACAGAGCGGGACTGGATGAACTCCTCGTCCGACTTCGCTAGGTCTCGCCGCTTCGATCACAACGACCAGTTCACTGGCAGGCTCTTCGACCTTCACAACAATGAGGAGAAGAAAGCACGATTCGACAAACTCATGACGGAAGTAGTCGGGAAGAAGCTCGAGTGGACGATTGACCTATCAGACGGACCTGATGGGCAGTCGTTCTACGTTCGAGTTGCTACAGGTGAAGGCCTGGCTCACACGAGCGAAGGGCTCGGCGATGGGATCATCAGCCTGCTGTTCATTCTCAACGCGCTCTACGACTCTGAGCCCCGAACCCTACTCGTAATCGACGAACCTGAGCTTTCGCTACACCCTCAGATGGTGCGCCGACTCGGCAAGGTAATGGCGCGCTACGCCGCGGACCGCCAGATCGTGCTGTTCACGCACTCTCCGCTGCTCGTCCGGTGGGATGACATCGAACGCGGGGCAGAGGTAGCGCGCGTGTACAAGGCTCAAGGCGACTCGCGCGTCGCACAAGCAAGCCGTGCATGTATCAGCGACTTGTCAGGTATGCGAGCGAGTTGGCGGAATCCACACGCGTTAGGGAATGACGCGAACGAGATCCTATTTCTCGACGACGGGGTGGTTGTGGTGGAGGGCCAGGAGGATGCAGCCCTTCTACCGCGCGCGTTCGAGGACCTCGGCGTCGAGATGTGCGGGACGATATTCGGCTGGGGCGCGGGAGGCGAGGGCAACATTGCCAAGTTGCTGGCACTCCTGAACGACTTAGGCTACGAGCGGGTTGCGGCAGTTCTCGACAACAACGTCCCCGACACAGTCGCGAGAATTCAGGATCAGTTCCCTAACTACATGGCGCAGACGATTCCAGCTCCAGACATCCGAGACAAGCCCGAACGCGGGGTCGAGGGCCTCATGGACGAACGCGGTCGAGCAGTGAAGGACGTGCATCGGGCCGAAGCAGCTGCGACATTGTCTGAGGTGAGTCGCTACCTCACGCCCTAGGCGCGCGCCCTTGCAACGCCGGAGGAGCGCGCAGCCGTCACAAAAGGACATTGACCGCAACGAAGGCTGGTCGACCAGGCACGAAGCCCGGAGGCTTGACACTCGTTGGCAGAAAACCGGACCCCGCCTGCGAACGAGAGCCGCACGGAGCGCACGCTCCGTCTGCGCCTTGGCGCAGTTCAGTCACGGAACTCGCAACGCGTAAACCATTTCGCCCGGGCGAACTAAGTCATGATGCCGGCGCGCGGCCCGAGTCCTCCCGCGGGCAGATTCAAGTGGACGGTCCACTCATCACTACCGCGTCGGCAATGAAAGGCGAGCCTCAAGGGGTGCTTCCTATACCTATCGGTCCACGTTTCTCGGTCCCACCACGGCGGAGCGGTGCTTGGTGCAATCGCGATACGGCGTTCCGTGCCCTGTTCGATGTCTCTTAGGTCGGCACTTCGCGTACGGCTAGGGCTTCCGTCAATACCCTGCCGAAACTCCCCGGGACCCCACGTGTACTCGCCTATCCTGGTTCGATCACCAAGCGGAGTGGATTCATACCAGTCCAACCCGTCAGGCCGAATCTCGATCCAGACGGAGTCGAGCGACAGCAGCTCAGTCGGCCCTTGGAGTTCGAATCGGAGGGCACGATCACCAGAGTCGAGGATTGCGATCCCAGCGTCAAACGTTGGAGTGAGTGCCGCCAGCCTCCGCTCACGCTCAATGGCAGCTAGTTCTCGCGCCGTAGCATTCGCTCGGACGGCTGCCCGCCAGGAAGCAATGGCAGCGCCCGCTGCGAGAAGAGCAGCGACGGTTGAGAGCCAATCTGTTACCGTCACCGCGCCCACTCCCCGCTCAGCGCCTCCGCCTGCTCCAACACAGTAGCGACCGCACCCTCGGCCATCTCCGGCGGGTACCCGTACTTCTTGAGGATCCTCTTCACCATCACGCGCATCTGCGCCCGGACCGACTCGCGCAGGGTCCAGTCGATAGCCGCGTTAGCGCGTACCTTCTCAACGAGCTCCCTAGCGATCACCGCGAGTTGCGCGTCACCCATGATCGAATGCACATCACCATTCGCGTCCAGCGCCTCGTAGAACGCGAACTCATCCTCGTTCAGCCCCAGTTCCTCGCCACGCTCGTCGGCCTTGCGCAGGTCGCGCGCCAGGTCGACGAGTTCCTGAATCACCATCGCAGAGTCGATCGCGCGGTTGCGGTACTTGATCACTGACGCCTCAAGTAGTTGCGAGAATCGCCGTTCCAGCACCACGTTCCGCTTGCCGCGCACCTTGATCTCGTCGAGCAGCAGCCGCTCTAGCATCTCCACGGCGAGGTTTCGCTGCGGCATGTGCTGCATCTCGGCGAGGAACTCATCCGATAGCAGCGAAATCGCCGGACGGTCCAACCCTGCCGCCTCGAAGATATCCACGACGCCCTCGGAGAGCACGGACCGCGACACGATCTGCCGGATGGCCATCTCGGCGTCATCCTGCCGATGCCTCTGGAGCGACCTCTTGCCAAGCTGCACATTGATGGCTTCGAAGAACGCAACCTCCTCGCGAATCTTCTCTGCCTCCGCAGTCGCCGCGGCGAGCGCATATGCCTTCTTGAACTCTCGGAACTGGTCCGTGTACCGCTGCTTGCCGTCTGGCAGTCCCAGGATGTAGTTGAGTCCGTTGCCGATGCAGGCGAGTCGCTCACTGGGCTTCCCCATGAGAAATGGGCCGTAATCGAAGCCTGGTTCCACACCCCGCGACGTGGTCTGGTTGAGGAAGAAGTCGCGGATAGTCTCGTAGCGACGCATCGTCTCTGCGATCGCCTCGGCGATGTCGAGGCTGGGCGCACCCTTGCCGCCCTCCGCCCGGTACGTGTGCAGCGCTTCCTTGAGTTCGGTGGCGATGCCGATGTAGTCGACCACCAGTCCCCCGGGCTTGTCCTTGAACACCCGGTTGACGCGGGCGATCGCCTGCATCAGCCCGTGCCCCCGCATCGGCTTGTCGATGTACATCGTGTGTAGCGACGGCGCGTCGAAGCCGGTGAGCCACATGTCGCGCACGATGACCAGCTTGAAGGGGTCCTTCGGGTCGCGGAACTTGGTGGCCATCTCCCCCCGCCGCGCCTTGCTACGGATGTGCTGCTGCCATTCGGGACCGTCGCTTGCGGAACCGGTCATGATGACGTTGACGAACCCGTCGTCCTCGTCTTCGCCCTTCCACGAGGGCCGCAGCGCCACGATCTCGTCATAAAGTGCCACCGCGATGGGCCGCGACATGGCGACGATCATGCCCTTGCCGTCCATCCCGTCGCGCAGGCGTGCCTCGAAGTGCTCCACGATGTCTGCGGCCACGGCCTTGACTCGCTCGGGCGCGCCCACCACGGCGGCAAGTTGCGCCCACTTGGACTTGAGCTTCTCGCGCCCCTCGGCCTCCTCGGCCTCGGTGGCCGCCTCGAACTCGGGGTCGATGGATAGGCGTTGGTCGTCGTCCAGGTGCAACTTGGCAAGCCGCTGCTCGTAGTAGATGGGGACTGTGGCGCCGTCGTCCACGGCCTTCTTGATGTCATAGACGTCGATGTAGTCGCCAAAGATGGCGCGCGTGTTCTGGTCGGCCTGCTCGATGGGCGTGCCGGTGAAGCCAATGAACGACGCGTTGGGCAAGGCGTCGCGCAGGTGCCGTGCGAACCCGTCGATGAGGTCGTACTGGCTACGGTGGGCCTCGTCGGCGATGACGACGATGTTGCGCCGCCCGCTCAGCGCCTCGAGCCTGCCGCCCTTTTCTTCGGGGAAGAACTTCTGCAGGGTGGTGAAGATGACACCACCTGACTCACGGGTGAGCATTCCCCGCAGGTCCGCGCGAGACTCAGCTTGCTCCGGATGCTGGCGCAACAGTTCGTGGCATCGCGAGAAGGTGGCGAAGAGTTGCTGGTCCAGGTCGTTGCGGTCGGTGAGCACCACGATGGTGGGGTTGCCCATGAGCGGCTCGCGGATGATGCGCCCGGCGTAGAACGCCATGGTGAGCGACTTGCCCGAGCCCTGCGTGTGCCACACGACGCCGACGCGCTGGTCGCCTGCGTCGGTCTCGTTGCCCTCGGCGTAGTGGGGCGCAGCGGCGGCGCGCAACGTCTGCCCTACGGCACGTTGGACGGCGTGGTACTGGTGGTAGCCGGCGATCTTCTTGACGGGTGCACCCGCTCCATCGTCCTCGAACACGGTGAAGTCGCGGATCAGGTCCAACAGTCGCTTCGGCGCGCACAGATCTTCGATGACGGTCTGGAGTTCGGAAGCTCCGCCCGCTTCGAGTCGGTCGGCGGGGTCGGCGTGCCACGCTTTGAACCACTCCTTGCCCCCGGTGAGGCTTCCGACCCGTGCGCTCACTCCGTCTGAGACAACCAGTAGGGCGTTGGTGTGAAAGAGCGTGGGGATCTGCGCCTTGTAGGTCTGGAGCTGCTTGTACGCCTCCCAGACGTCGGCGGTGTCGCTCGCGGCGTTCTTGAGTTCGAACTCCACCAGGGGCAGTCCGTTGACGAATAGCACCACGTCGGGCCTGCGGTTGACCTTGCCCTCGACCACGGTGAACTGGTTGACGGTCAGGTAGTCGTTGTTCTCGGGGTGGTCGAAGTCGATGACGCGCACCTGGGCTCCGCGAATCTGGCCGCCGGGCGCTCGGTACTCAACGGTGACGCCGTTGACCAGGTGACGGTGGGTGGCGCGGTTGCGAGTGACGAGGTCGGGGCCCTCGGCGCGGAGCAGGCGCTTGAGGGCGTCCTCGACGGCCGATGCCGGGAGGTCTGGGTTGAGACGGGCGAGGGCTGCGCGGAGGCGGGCGTCGAGCGTGGTCTGGGTGAACTCGGCGCGCTCGGCTCCTGGCTCGCCGGGCGCGATCGACTCGCCGTAGACGGTGGTCCAACCGGCGGCCTCAAGCCACTCGAGTGCGGCCTCTTCGACATCGTTTTCAGTCAGACTCGCCATTATGCACCGGCCTCTTTCGCGAGATAGAGCCCATAGAGCAGGGCCACGTGCGCGTCGTCATGCGATCCGTCGTACCAGATTGGATGGATCTTGATCTCGGTGAGCTGATGCTCCCTCGCCACTCGGGTTTGTTCGTCCGCAGGTCGCTGTAGGAGAGCAAAGTGCCTCGCCATGGAAGGCTCGTTCTCGTGGACCTGTCGGAGGGTGGCTACTGTGCGATCGCTTCCGAGGCTGCACCCCAAGAAGAGCATGCGCTTGTTCAGATAGAGATTCGCAAGTGCTGAACGAACACTGCCCCTCGGACCGTATGCGGCCTCATACTCCCCCGGGAACAAGACGCGGCTCGCGGGCTTCCGTGAGTCACCATGCAACTTCAGAATGAAGCGGGTCCTGTCGTCGTTGAGTCTTGGATATTCCGCGACCCCTGCGCCGGACAGAACCTCGGGAACGCTTCCGCTCTCGAATTGGTAACAGAACTCGAGCACGCTATCCAAATTCGTGGTAATCGCGAGTTTTGGAAAAATGGCCGGTAAGAGCCGCACTGGGCCTTCGACATATGCGATATTTGCCACTTTGAGGGCGTGTTCGAGGAGCTCATCCATCAGGTTCTGATTGCTCTTGGCTTCGAGGAGCGCGGCCGCCTCCTCGAAGTGGCCTGAAGCGAGAAGCGCATCGAGTTCGCGCGGCTCGCAAGTTGTCTCGCTCACTGCTCCCCTCAACAGGCCGGCCCAAGTGGGGATACCCGAGGGCACAGAGAGCCCAGATCCGACGAAAGGTGCCACCTGTCCGCGGGCGACAGCGTCCGAGAGCTCCTCGAACCGGCCTCTATTGCTGTGCAGTGCGAGGATCTCATCGAGGTTTTCCTCTTGCTGGGGTCGGAAGAAGGACGCAAGCCAATCGCGGTACTCGGCGTCGTACCGATCTTCAAATTGCTGAAGTACTTCTAGTGGCGCAAAGGACGTTGAACCTATGGAAACCGTCTCAACGGGGTCACCGTTTTCGAGCAAGAAGGTGAGGTCGAGATCGAATAACCTCCGCAGTTCGCTGGTCATTTGGCTAGACCGTCACGTTCGGCGTTGGCGAGAATAGCTCTGCGAGCAGGCGGTCGCGGGCATCAACAAGCGTAGTTTTCTCGGAGACTCCGGCAACGATGCGGTCATACAACGGCCGTACTTGACGATCGAATTCCGCCATGACCGCTGGCGAGCATCGCACGACCTTGATCCCTCGAAATGATGACTTGCTGATCTCTAGGAATGTCGAACCATTGGCGCGCGCCACGATCTCCGGTTGAGCGTGCTGCGCCCAGAGCAACAGGAAGATGTTGGAGACGTCAGTCGCCGGGAACATCGCAATGAACCCCTGGTTGATGGCGACGTGAGTGTCGGTGACAGCGAGATAACCGATAGGCGCCCTCGACGACATGAGTACGGTGCCGACCGGAAGAGCGCCAGAGCCGATCTGCGTCAACCCGGCGTTTGTAATGTACCTTTCGGTCGACTGCAACACCGGGCTCGTGAGCCGCGATAGGTCCTTCGGTGTCGCAAATGGCACCGTGCCGTCAGTCCAGAACTCCTCAACTTTGGTGCTTGGGGTCGATCCGCCGACAACGCCAGCCAACTCCCCAATCTCAACGACGGGCCAACCCTCGGGAGTCTTGCCGAGTTCGGAGTCGACGAGGCGGTCTGGGAAGAGGTCGGCGAGGTGCTTGGGAAGGCCGGGATCGCGACCCTCGGCCTTGGCGCGGACGGGGTCAAAGTCCACGAACCACGACTTGAAGAGAGCGCGCGCCATCTCCTCGAGGGTTTCGTTCATGCGGCGGTTGAGCTCGATCTTGTCGTCGAGGGTGCCGAGGATGTGGGCGATGCGGCGCTGTTCGTCGATCGGCGGGACGACTACCGGAATGCGTGCAACGGTCTTCTGATTCAGCGACGCCATGGTGGTGCCGGTTGAGTGTTGAAGCAACCATGCGCGCGTGCCGGCTGTCTGTAATTGATAGGCGAAGAATCGACAGTCGACAGTCTCGGGAAGCCGGAGACGGATGCCATCTGATCCAAGGAACCAACCATCTTGTTCGGACTTTACGAGCGCCGAGCGATCGACTGCGCCCTTTCGACCAAACACGATGTCACCTTCGCGGAGGAGGTACTCCGGAAGGCGCGCGACGACCTCCTCCGGCACTAGCGGAGTCTTCTCAGTCACCCTTAGGGAGCCGTAGCCGACTTCACCGACTGAGATCACTGGAACACCGATCGAAGAGTACTCATGGGCTTTGAGCGTCGTCCCGAAGGGCCCTGTCTTGATCTCGCCGCCTGATTCGGCTATCAGGTCGCCGATTGTCGTCTGCCGCCAGTCAGCCGCCATAGCCGAGTTCCTTGAGATTGGTGGCAATGGCCTTGTCGAGCCGCGCGGCCTCGGCTTGCTGCTCACGCAGAAGAGCAGACAATCGCGTCATCTTCTCGTCGAACGACTCTTCATCTGCCTCCGCAGCCTCGGCTCCGACGTACCGCCCGGGCGTCAGCACATGCCCGTGAGCCCGCACGTCGTCCAGCGACGCGCTCTTGCAGAAGCCGGCCACGTCGTCGTACGTTCCGAAGCCCTCCTCGCCGCGCCACGCGTGGTACGTGTCAGAGATCATCCTGATGTCTGCGTCGGTCATCTCGCGCAAGGTGCGGCCGATCATTGAGCCCATCTTGCGGGCGTCGATGAACAGAACCTCGCCGCGGCGGTCGCGGAACTTGTGGTTCCTGCGATCGCGCGCCAGGAACCACAGGCATACCGGGATCTGCGTCGAATAGAACAGTTGCCCCGGGAGCGCGACGATGCAGTCCACCAGGCCCTGCTCCACCAGGTTCTTGCGGATCTCGCCCTCGCCCGACTGGTTGGACGACATCGACCCGTTGGCCAGCACAAAGCCCGCCACGCCCGTCGGCGAAAGCTTGCTCACCATGTGCTGCACCCACGCGAAGTTGGCGTTGCCCACGGGCGGCACGCCGTAGTCCCAGCGCTTGTCCTCGCGCAGGCGCTCGCCGCCCCAGGCCGAGATGTTGAAAGGCGGGTTGGCGAGGATGAAGTCGGCCTTGAGGTCCGGGTGCTTGTCGTGATGGAACGTGTCGCCGTGGACGATGTTGTCGGCACCGATGCCGCGGATCGCCAGGTTCATCTTGGCCAGGCGCCACGTGGTGTGGTTGGACTCCTGGCCATAGATGGAGATGTCGTTCTTGCTGCCGTTGCCGGCGTGGTGCTCGCGCAGGAACTCGTGCGACTGGACGAACATACCCGCTGAGCCGCAGCAGGGGTCGTAGACGCGGCCGTTGTAGGGCTCGATCATCTCGACCAGTAGCTTGACCACGCTGCGCGGGGTGTAGAACTCGCCGCCACGCTTGCCCTCGGAGCTCGCGAACTGACTGAGGAAGTACTCGTAGACGCGTCCCAGGGTGTCGGTACTGCGGGCTTCCTTGTTGCCGATCTGGATGTTGGCGATGAGGTCAATGAGCGCGCCGAGGCGGACCTTGTCGAGCGCCTCGCGCGCGTAGTTCTTGGGGAGCACGTCCTTGAGGGACGGGTTCTCGCGCTCGATCGCGTCCATGGCGTCGTCGACGGTCTTGCCGATGGTGGGCTGGCGGGCCTGGTTCTTGAGGTGCTGCCAACGCGCACTCGGCGGAACCCAGAAGATGTTCTGAGCCTTGTACTCGTCCTCGTCCTCGGGGTCGGCTCCCTCTGCTTGTTGTTCCGGGGACGAGAGGAAGGCGTGGTGCTCGTCGAAGGCGTCGGAAATGTACTTCAGGAAGATCAGGCCCAGGACGACGTGCTTGTACTCCGCCGCGTCCATGTTGTTGCGCAGGGTGTCCGCAGCCTTCCAGAGCTGGGCCTCGAAGGGGAGGTCTGATTGGAGCCTGGACTTCTTTGCGTTTGGCGTCGTAGTCATGCCAGCATCCTGCCTTCAGGGCGCGTTACTGAGCCTTTGGACGCGCGGACCAACAAGCCCCTCACACCATCTCCCGCAGCTCCGCCAGCGTCTTCCCGGTCGGCACGTGGGTCCAACCTGTCCAACCGTTGATGCTGTAGCCAACGAGGGCTCCGAGCGCTGTCGACGGAGCCCGGAACTGCCCTGCGGCCGTTTCCAGGCCCCCTGATGATTGGACCATCGCCTCGTACTCTTCGCCGCTCCGAATCGCAACGTATCGAAGCCTGTCTCCAGGCATGACCAGCCCACCAGCAATGAGAGGCAAGACATCGCCTTGAATCTCATGCACGGCACGCTCGCCTCGAACCGCCGCAGGCGTTGACGCTTCGCTAGTGCCAGGCGCAGCCTGAACCGCGAGGGCTTCGGGGTCCGGAGGTGAGCCGTCACCGCCACCGCGCGGCCACGCCTCGATTGCGAGCTTCGCGAGCCACACAGCCCGCGCCTGAATGCGCTTCTCATCCCAGACCGCAGTCCAAGCTGCATCGTCCCACTCGCTCGCGGTCGGGGGAAAGGTCAAGACAGAGGCGGTGGTGATTCGAACCAGACTGTGGGTTTGAAGCGTCCGCCGCTTCTTCGCCCACGGATCGTTGCTCAGCGCAGAGTTCAAGCTCTGCGTTGCGATCGTAAGGTTCCCCAGGGAGTGGACCGCCGAAAGCCGCGACTCCCTGTCCTCTTCATTAGCATCCGCAGATAAGGGCCAGTTCGTCTCCCACTTCACGGGCAGGATGTGCTCGATCGTGAGCGACTTCGACCTGGCGCTGTGCGGGACTGCCGGTTCAGCACGAGAGGTTAAGAGATGGTTCTCCAGCCCTATCAGCAATGTGCGAAGCCTCGCCCGTACGATGTCGCGGTAGAGGTTCGAGTTGAACAGGCCCAGTGCGAACTCGCGGTCGCCCGGCCAGTAGCGGCTCTCGGCATCCTGACGGAGAAGTCCATCGACAAGCACGTCGCCTGCGTGCTCGAGGTCATTGCGCTTGATCTCGCCGAGCAGCCCCGCGAAGAGTCGGTTGTAGTCCTTCGTTGTCAGGCGGCAAATCGCCCGCCGCATCAAGTACGAGTCGATCGCCAGGGCGCCGGCTCGTGCTTGGGCAGGAGGGACCTCGGCCTCCGCATGAAGGAAGAGCAGGAGGGGCCACGGAGTGGTGACGTTGGCAACCTCGAGGCGGTCAATCATCTGCGCGACGGGATCAGACATCGGCAACGCGACTAGGGCGTCCATCGCATCGGCGTACACACGAATGCTGCGGATCACGTCCGCCGCTCGCGCGCCCGACACTCTCAACCAGCGCTTGAACTCCTCGAACAGGTGCTCAACCGAGCTCTCTTCGCCTCGCTGGGCACCGAGCCAGTAGGCGAGGAGCTGGTCCACCCGGACACGCTTGATGCGGCCAGTCGTCACAGTTTCCCGCCAGTGGCCCCCGTCGAGCGCGGCCCAGTAATCCTTGAGCAAAGCGTGCTCCTGGGCCTGATCACCTTGCCTGTGGAGAGTCTGGAACAGAAGGTTCTTCACCAGGTCTGCTGCGTCTAGACGTACGCCACGATGGTTCAGCGCCTCAAAGATCACCTGCGGGTCGTCCTTGGAATCAAGGAAGATGCTGACGACCTTCACCCGGTTCTCGACTGCGAAGTGAAGTAGATCCAGCCGGTCGGCGGGCCGATCCGACTCTTCGACCCAGGACTTGAGGGTCGACTCGAACCACCGGGACGCTCTGACGATCAGATGGCGAGGATCTGCGGCCGGCGCCTCGTACCCGGGCTCCCGCATCGCCCACTCAAACGCGGAGGCATCAGGCTCGAGTGGAGTGACTTTGAAACGGTCCTCTGGGAACTCGCTGTCTTCACCCACCCGATTGGCAATCAGAGCAGCGAAACTACCCTCAGCCTGCATTGCGCCCGTCCCAGCGGCAACCCGTCGCGCCGCAGCCAGAAAGACCTGCAACGTAGTCATCCGTTGCTGCCCATCGATCACCATCGAAGTGGGCTTGCGACGAGGAACCGGTGCGCGGTGCTGCGTAACAAGAGCTCCGAGGAAGTACTCCGGCGGATTGTCCTCGTCTGCCATCTCGCCCGACTCGGCGTCCTCAGCTGCCTTGCGAATGTCGTTCCAAAGTGGACGCCAGTTCTTCTCTTCGTCCCACACGTAAGGGCGTTGGAAGATCGGAATCACGTACCGATGATCTTTGCTGAATACCGAACTCAGCAGCTCGTCGCCAGCCTTCATGCAGACACACGCCCCCTCGCGCTACCAGAACAACGCCTTCCACCCCGCAGAGATGGCTTTCCAACGCAGGCTACATGGATTGCCTCAGTGCGTCCCAGAGATGCGGCAGGACCCCCAAAGCAACACCCATGCTGCCTACATCGGCCCGCCACATCCACCAAGCCCGAGTCATCGCCCGAAATGCTTCTTCACCTCCGCCACCTGCTCATCATCGAGCAGCCAGCGCGCATTCTTATCCTCACCGTTCGGTCGATACTCGGAACGCAGGAAGACCCGGATCCTGCGTTGATCGATACCGATTCGATTCGCCAGTTCTCGTGGTGTCGTCGCCATGCAGCCACCGTACTCAGCGCGGCTCACAAATGTGCCGCAGGAGGGAAATCCGTTGCCCGTGTCAGAGCGTTCTGCCAGGCTCACCTCATGACAGTTCTTGGATTGGACGGGTGCAAGAGCGGCTGGGTGGTAGTAGTCGCGGACAAGACGAGGTTCGTCGACGCCTTCGTCGCGCCGAACATTGCCTCCGCCGCACAGACGGGGGCCCAGCGGTGGCAAGCAACTGTGATGGTGGTAGATATCCCCATCGGCATTCCGGACAGCGGAAAGCGTGCGGCAGATACCGAAGCGCGTGCCTTCACCAAGCCGCGGAGCAGTTCGGTCTTCTCAACACCTGTGCGAGCAGCTCTCGAAGCAGCAAGCTACGACGCCGCTCGCGCAGCGTCCATCGCGGCGACAGGCGGGACGAGCTTGTCCAAGCAGGCATGGGCAATTGGAGACAAGATCCTTGAGGTCGACGCGTTCGCAAAGTCAGCGACACTGACGGTGCGCGAGGGCCATCCCGAAGTGAGCTTCCGAGCAATGTCAGACGCCCCGATCGAGCACTACAAGAAGACGTTCGCGGGCGCGACCCTTCGCATGTCGCTTCTCGAGGGCGAGGGCCTCTCCTTGAACCCTGACCACGGAGTGCTCCGAACACGCGGCGTTGATCTGGACGACTTCCTGGACGCCGGCGCGATGGCATGGACCGCTCGGAGAGTCGACCAGGGTCTTGCGGCGTCGATGCCAGCTGTTCCCGAAGTCTTCAGCGATGGGTGGCGAAGTGCGATCTGGTACTGAGATTCGACGCGCGAATCGAGGCCGCGGCGTGAGGCTCTGGCCGCTCGAGTATCGCCGGAAACCGCATCTGACTCGAGTGCTGAGCGTGCAACGCTACCTGCGATGGTCTCGATGGGTGTATCTCGGGGTGGGCGTCACAGGCATGCTGATGCTCGCAACTGTCGTTGGCGGCATCGGGTTTCCAGAAGCAGATATTTGGGCTGCTTGGTTCGTCACTTGCTTCTCGTGCTGGGCAGTCATGTTCTTGGCCGGAGTCCTTTGCTTCGTCACTGCGCCGAGACCGGATACACATGTACTAGAGCACCTGCGAGCAGCGCCGTGAACAGCGTTGTCACTGTCGCGGCGCTCTTCATCGTGATTGGCACATGCGCCATTGGGCTCTACCAGTTTGCGCTCTCGACCGTCGCGGTCCGGGAGTTTGAACGAGAGTCAAGGGCGCTGCCAGCGGGAAAACCAGTACTGGAGTTCTCGTTGCTCACAACCGACGATGTCGACTTCTCCGTCGATGAACCGAAGATCCACGGCTACCCCACAGCACTGGAGCTCGAAGCGATAGAAGAGCAACTCCTACGTGACCTCTACACCCAGTCGCTCCGTCAGCGCGCGTTCCTAGCGGAGTTTGGCGCGAAGATAGTTGCAGTAGCCGCGACGGTAGCCGTGTCCCTGATCGCAGAGCACGCTGCGTCGACCACATACCCCAACCTAAGCGCGCTAGCAGCGGAGGGGTTGCTGAGCGTCGAGTCCGCGAGCGACGCCGTATCAGGGCTGCTGATACTCGCCGCGGTAGTCTTCGGGATCCTGGCGTCCGCATACATCGTCCTCTTGACGCGCGCCGTCAACGCTCGGGGGCTCGCCGCTGCGTACCGGCCGAAGCCTGCGAGGCCAGGCACGTCAGACGTCGAAGGGCAGTTGCCCAAGTAGATCGACGAGCTCTCCCATCACAGCGCTCGCCTTAGCAGCAGCATCGTACGGCCCAGGCATCCTGAACACCTGGGCGCCCCACGCCGTCCGCGCCTCCTGCAGACCGGGTCCACCAGCAGCGGAACGCCCGAGCAGCGCCTCGACCGGCTGACGGAACACGCACACCACCAGCGGCACCTCGAGCTCGCCCAGCTTCGATGCCAACAACGATCGCCCATGCTCCAACTCGCCTGGCACGAGGTCCTTCTCCCCCACGGTCGGCCGCTTCACGATGTCGGTGAACCCGACCTCAGCGGCAAGTGCGGCGGCCTCGAAGGTCCGTTCACCGTCGGGCAGGCTGAACAGCCCGGCGGCGGCGAGCCGCCGAAGCTGCCGCTGTCCCACCTGGCCCTGGTAGTAGTGCCCGGCCGCGACCGAGACGGGCGACGGGTTGAGCCCGACGATCACCGCGCGCGGATGCTCCGGCATCACGTCACGCAGCGTGACGTACTCGACGCCCATCCACTCCTCGCGCCCCTGGTATCCGTGCAGTTCCTCGTCCACCACTCCTCGAACCTACCGCGCGGACGGACGACGCGGGAGAGAACCAGCCACAAGCCGGAGCCGCACAAGCGACAACCCCACCAAAAAACGGAGGCAAGTTGCCAGATCGCGCCTCACCCCCTACCGTCGTACGGAAGCGCGCCGGACCCCGACGGCGCCACGATGCCGAGGGATGGCCAAGGATGACCCGCAACCGCTCCCGCGTGAGCCTCGCCCTGCTCGCCTCGATCATCGCTGCGGCGTTCGTCGCGACGCCGGCGCGAGCGGTGCCGATGAACGTGACCATTGATGGCATCTCGTACTTCGCGGACGACTTCCTCATCGAGAACGGCGCCACCGTCATGGGTTACGACGCATCGGCGGGCTCCGACGTCGTGATCCCCGACATCGTCTACATCACCGGCCAGCCGTACCGCGTCACCGCGGTGAACGTCTCGGCATTCGCGAACAAAGCACTGACATCACTCACGCTCGGCTCGCACGTCAGGACCATCGGCGACAGCGCGTTCGCGCACAACAACCTCACCAGTGTCGATATCCCCGCCAGCGTGCTCTGGATCGGAAACGGCGCCTTCGCGAACTCCGGCCTGACGAACATCACTTTCCACGAGGGCCTCCAAGGAGTCGGCGAGTTGGCATTCGGCTCCACCGCGCTCGGTGCCGTCACCCTTCCCGGCTCGGTGACGGGCCTCGCCCCCAGGGCGTTCGAAGGTGCCGGCATCAGCTCGCTGGTGCTGCCGGATGGACTCGCGTCCATTCCTCGAAGCGCCTTCCGGAACAACCCCATGACGACGGTGCAGCTGCCTTCTGGGCTGGTCTCCATCGGCGACATGGCGTTCGAGAACACTGCGCTCACCTCGCTGACCATCCCCGAAGGCGTGACGACGATCGGCTTCGCGGCCTTCAGGGGCGCCAGCCTCACGAGCCTGTCCCTCCCGGACAGTCTCAACTTCATCGGCGAGTACTCCTTCGCGGGCAACGACCTCACCGAGGTGAGCATCCCGGGTGGCGTGAAGACCATCAGCTACTCGGCGTTCGCCAGCAACGACCTCACCACCGTGAACCTCGCCGAGGGCGTCACGCGGGTGGCCACGCATGCATTCAAGAACAACCCCTTCTCGAGCATCGTGCTGCCCGCGAGCATCACCCAGATCGACTCGGTGGCGTTCGACACGAATCCCCTCACGCAGGTCACGATGCTCGGACCGGCTCCGTTCGTCGGCACCCACGGGCTGGGCAACAGCGACCCGCTCGTCACCTACTACCAGCGCTATGCAGGCTCGGGCTACACGTCGCCCACGTGGGACACGGGCGATGACACGTGGCGCACCCAGGCGCTCGTGCAGCTCGCCTTCGACGCCAACGGCCACGGCACGGCTCCATCCGCGCGGGACGTCAACCTGGGCGGGACCACCGCCGAACCCGCCGCTCTCAGTGCCACGGGCTACACCTTCGCAGGATGGTTCGACTCGCCCGCCGGCGGCTCCGAGTTCGACTTCGACGCCGCACTGACGAGCGACACCACCGCGTACGCCCAGTGGACCATCAACACCTACGACGTGACCTTCGAGCCCGGCAACGGCAACGCCTCCTGGTTCGAGTCCGTCGACTACAACACCACCGTCGCCGCGCCCTCCGACCCTGCGCGCGGCGGCTACACCTTCGCGGGCTGGTTCACCGCGGCCACCGGAGGCGCGGAGTTCGACTTCCAGGCCCCCATCACCGCCGCGACCACGGTCTACGCCCAGTGGGCCGACGTGCCCGCCGCCCTCGAGGCGCCGTCCGATGTGGCCCCCGGCGACAGCATTACCGTCACGGGCAAGGGGTTCGCACCCGGCGAGGAGCTCCAGCTCTGGTTCCTCTCCAGCCCGGTTCTCCTGACCACGGTCACGGCCGACGCCGCGGGCACCTTCGCCGCCGAGGTCACCATCCCTGCGGAAGCCACCGCGGGCACGCACCACCTCGAGGTGCGGTCCGCCTCGAGCGAGCCGGTGAGCTCCGAGGTCGAGGTCGCCGCCGTGCTCGCGACGACCGGATGGAACGGCACCTGGACGGCCGCGTCGGCCGCAGCGCTGCTCGCCCTGGGCGGAGCGCTGGTGCTGGCACGGCGTCGGATTGGCACTCACGCCTGACGCGACAGGTCCCGCCGCCACAGAGGCACACAGCGGCCCCCTCCAGCACAAGGTCCCCTACCCGCGATGTGGAGACGGATGTCGCAGCGCGCACGGCGGCGCTCATCGGGCGGCTGCTCTAGCGTCGGCCTCGCACCAAGGCGCGTACGCCACCCTTGCCCAGGCCACCGCCCTCCACTACGTTGGCGTCAAACCCTTCCGCCGCACCCCGGCAATCGACGAGATGAGTTCACGCGTGACTTCCGCCCGCCCTACCCGCATCGGCGCGAGCGCCGCCGCTCTCGCTGCCCTCACGGTCTGCACCATCGGCACCTCTGCATCGGCTGCGGTGCCGTATCCCGACGAGGTGATCCTCAGCCCCGCGGATGGCGCGACAGGCGTCTCGGACACCTCCAACCTCACGATCGACTTCGGTAGCCCCATCCAGGCCGGAAGCGGCAACGTCACGCTGCTGCAGACCACCCCCGTCACGCTGCTCGAGGACACCCTGGACGACACGTCCCTTCTCACCGTCACCACGGGCTCCTTCTTCGCGGATGTGGACCCGGCATTCGCCCCTGACGGGATCTTCGGCCGCAACGACGGAGCCGGTGGCGGCGACTTCGGCGGCGACACCCCTGGCGACCGCACCGCCTACTCGGGGTTCTCAGGCGGCTTCCTCGAGGCGACTGGCGTCGCCTTCGGAGGAACCAATCCCGTCGTCGTCGAGTGGCAGAACATCGACATCACCGGAGCCACATACCTGGAGTTCAGCGCAGACTTCGCGTCAGCCCTCATGCCAGACGAGAACGACTGGGTTCGCGTCGAGGCGATCATCGACGGAGGCGGCGCCCAGCCTGTTCTCGAGTTCAGCACCGAGGGCCTGGACAGCACCTTCGAGGCATCTGACACAGGTCAACAGCTCTCGAGCTCCGCACGCTCCTTTGCACGCCCCATCACGGGCACGGGCACCACGTTGACGCTGCGAGTCACCATCTCGCTCAGCGGGGTCTCCGCCACCGGTGACGACATCGCGATCGACAACGTCACGGTCGCAGGCAACGACGGTGCGCCTACCTTGGTCGAGCAGGCGGCGGTCTCCGCCCCGAACGTCACGCTGTCCGGCTCGATGCTTTCCTTGGATCCTGCCGCCGTGCTCGCACCCAACACCCACTACTCAGTGCTCGTGGACGAGGGCGCGGTCACGGACACCGAGGTGACACCAGCAAGTTTCGCTGGCCTGACCGTGCTGAGCGCATGGGACTTCACCACCGGCGACGCTGGGGCCCCTCAGATGTTGTCGCTCAGCCCAGCTGACGACACGACCGACGCGCCCGTGGACAGCAATCTCAGCATCATCTTCGATCGCAGCATCACGGCCGTCTTCGGCGACATCACACTGCACCGCGCATCCGACGACGCGGTCGTCCAGACCTTCGACGTCACCACGGACGCCTCGGTCTCCACCACGAACGTCCTCAACGACACGGTCATGATCAACCCATCGGCTGACCTCGACTTCTCGACGGACTACTACGTGCTGATCGACTCGGGCGCCTTCGAGGCATCGGTCACGCCGTTCAGCGACTTCCCCGGCTTCTCCTCCACCACGGAGTGGAACTTCACCACCGATGAGACGCCATCCGGTCCAGGAACCGACGGCGAGGAGAGCCCGAGCTCCGAGCTCCCCGAGACGGGACCCGCGAACGCGTTGCCGGCCGCAGTTCTCGCCGCGGCGCTGTCCGCCGCGGGCGGCGCCCTGCTGCTGCGGAGTCGGCGCCTCACCCACCGACGCTAGCGCCTTCCGCGCGGCAGGCAGGCGTCGCCACCCGTCAGGCGGCTGCTCAAGCCGGGCATGTCACGACCCCCACGGTTGTTCATGCGACCATCGTGGGAGCGAGACACCCCGGAGGCATCGCGTGACGATCGAGGACACCCAGCGCCCCGAGCTGGCCACTGCGGTCTCGCGCGCGGTCGCAGCCCTGGAAGGCCGCTCCATCGGCGTCCTCACCGGCGCCGGCGTGTCCACCGACTCAGGGATCCCCGACTACCGTGGCGCGAACACGCCACGCCGCACTCCGATGACAGCGCATGACTTGATCGGGGACGAGGCGAAGCGCCGCCGCTACTGGGTGGGATCGCACCTCGGTTGGAAGGCCTTCGCCGGCTCGCAGCCCAATGCAGGGCACGAGGCGCTCGCCGCGCTCGATCACGCCGGGATCGTCACCGGACTGGTCACGCAGAACGTGGACGGGTTGCACCTGCGCGCGGGTTCGCGGCGAGTGATCGAGCTGCACGGCAACATGCGCACGGTGACGTGCCTCGACTGCGGCGCGCAGTTCTCGCGCCACGACATCGCCGTGCGCATCGAAGCCGACAACCCGGCGCTGGCCGTGCCCGAGGCGATCGAGCTCGGCCCCGACGGCGACGTGCTGCCAAACACCTGGGAGAACGTCACCGTGCCCGACTGCTCCGTGTGCGGGGGCATCCTCAAGCCGGACGTGGTGTTCTTCGGCGAGTACGTCCCCGTCGCGCAGACGCGCGCCGCCGAACAGATCGTGGACGAGGCCGACGCGCTGCTCGTCGTGGGCTCGTCGCTCGCCGTGAACTCGGGCGTGCGCCTCGTGGAGCGCGCCCACCGGCGCGGCCTTCCGATCGTGATCATCAACCGCGGCCCCACCAAGGGCGACCGCCGCGCGAGCGTGAAGATCGACGCGGGCACCAGCGAGACGCTTCAGGCACTCACCTTCGCGCTCATCGATCGCCAATAGGAACGCCCGACTCGGTGGTCATCTCCACTTCATCATCGGCTCAGCGCCCGCCTTCCCGACGTCGCGGCAACGCAACCGCCGCGCCGCCCAGGACCACGGCGAGCAGCGCCACCCACGCGAGCGTCCACGTGCTGCCGTCAGGTCCGGTCGCGGGCATCGCGTCCACCTCGGCGTCGGTCACCACAGGCTCCACCACCACGGGAGGCGCCGTCACGTCCAGCGGCGCCCACCCGATCAGAGTGCCGTTCTCCGCATAGACGGCGACGCTGTGCGCGCCAGGCTCCAGGCTCGTCGGCACGAGCAGCGCCACGTGTCCGTTGCCGATCATCATCGGCGTGGAGAACACGTAGACCTTGTCGTCAGGCCCCAGTTGAGGGCCGGCGCAGTCGCCCGCGTGCACGGTGAAAGACGCGCCCTGCTCGAGCTCGGTCACCTCCACGCCGTCCACGCAGAGGACGATGACGCCCTCGGTCGGCTCGGTCAGGTCCGCCGCGAGCGCCGCGAAGCCCACGCCCACCACCGTGTCGCTGTCGGTCAGCTGCGACAGTCCCGTGGCGTCGACCGTCACGTCGTACGTGAGCGACCCGCGGTTGAAGTCATCCCACGTCAGCACATGCACCACGTCCCACGTGAGCGTTGCACCCGGGGCGAGTGAAGCGTCGGGCGGGAGCGTGCCCAGCACGTCCGACGCGGCATCGCTCAGCACGATCTCCGTCAGCGGGTAGGCGCCCGTGTTCTCGACGATGCTGGTGAAGGTCACCGTGTCGCCGATGCTCGGGTAGCCGTCGCCATTGGTATCCACGTAGTCGTGGGTCACGTCGAGCGTCGTCGCGGGCGCGACGTAGGGGCCGAGCGGGAACCCCTCGCCCACGTCGCTCAGTCGGCGAACCTCGTCATCGATCACGCCGTGAAAGGTCACGCCGAACGAGGTGGCCAAGACCCAACCGGTGAGGATGTCAAAGACGACCGCGTCGGATGCACTCTCACCCGGACTCACAACTCGTCCAGACAGAGCCGGCGACTGAGTGGGCTGGGCATCTTCAGGCACCACAGGCGACCACACCTTGTCGATCTCGATCGCCTGCTCGGAGTCCGCGCCGTTGGTGACGGTCCACGTGCGCCTGATCTGCTCCCCCACCTGGCCTACGCCGTCGCCGTTGGAGTCGAGCAGCTCGAACTCCACGCTCCAGGTCACGTCCGTCGTGAGCTTGCGCAGGAAGAAGCGCTTCGTGACGGTGACCGTCGCAGAAGCGGGCCCGTCGAGGAACATCGCGAGGGTGGGCGCGGCCGCGAGCCGGAACTCCATGTCGATGTAGCCGCGAGTCAGGTCTGCGGACGACACATGCATGGGCTGCAGAGCGCCCCCGACGTCCGGGTCGCTGCTCAGGTTCGCCACGGTCAACGAGGGCGTCGGGAGCGAAGCGCCCGGCGCGAGCCCGGCGGCGTCAGTGCGCGCACCGACGAGCCCACCGCCGTAGCTGGGCGACACGCGCGACGCCTCGACCAGATCCAAGGTGATGTTGCCGGTGTTCTCCATGTGCAGCGAGTAGTCGATGAGGTCACCTACCTCGCCCTCGCCTAGCCCGCGGGTGGTGCTACGCGTCGCGTCGCGCCACTGGAGCGTCACGTCCGCGTCGAACGACACATCGATCGCCTCGGTCTCCACCGCGTCGGGCGCGTAGGACTCCTGAATCGCCACGGCAGCCCCGGTGCCATCGAGGTAGTGGATCTCCGCTGCGGACGGAGGCAGAGGCACCTCACCATCGAGCATGTGCTGCGCAGTGACGGTGACCCAGGGCGTCATCAGGAGCGCCTGGCCGTCGACGAACACGGCATGCGTCAGCCCTCCAAGGTTGATCACAGTGTCGGGAGTGCCGTTGATGCGGGTGGTGACCGTGTAGGTCACTCGGTCACCCTCTGCAGGAAGACCGTCCGTCGTGTTGCCGTGAGTCTCTTCGACCACGATGTTGATCGTTGAGGCCGTGTACAGCACGGGCGGCGCGGAGACACTCAGTGGCACCAGGCCCCCGTCTGAGTTGCGCGTGAGCTGCACAGCCCCACCGCTCAAGGACGGGCCCGAGCCATCGGCCGCGAGCATGGCGCTGCCGACCGTCACCTTGGTGGACCAGCCGGACGTTCCGTATGCACCTGACGCCACCGTCCCCGGGATCGTGAAACCCAGGAGGGCCACGCTGGCGAAGTCGATGTCGAGCTCGAAGGGGTAGACCACCTCATCCCCGTCGTCCGGAAGCCCGTCGCCGTCGACGTCGGTCCACAGGTACGGGTTGCCCCACGTGAAGCCCGCATAGCCGTTGTCCGCGTCGTAGTTATTGCTTGGGTCGTACTCGGCCGCTGCGGCTGGCGCCGCGACGAGCACGGACGCGACCAGAGCGGCGATCACTGCCACGACGCCCGCACGAGTGTGCCCCATTGTTCGAGATGCGGGCGCCTCGTGGGGCGCATGGAACTGCCGGTGGTGTGGTGTGGCGGACATGCGAGACCCCTCGTCAGGCCTCCCCAGCGAAATGCCCCCTGCTTACCCCGGGGAAGGTAAGACTCATCAGCACGAATGTGCTGTGCACCAACGTACCGCCAGGCTTGACAGTTGTCGCGCGAATCGGATGAAGTCGTCCGCCTCGCGTCAGAACCCGTAGAGCGTCTGACTTCCGTCGACCACCCAGTCAAGGTCCACGGTCCGCGAGCCCAGCTTCGAGTCGGTGTCGCCGAGGAGCACGTAGTCGCTGCGCCCCGTGATCGACCCGGTGTCGTCCCACGTCGTGTCGATCACCAGCCACTCGCCATCGACCTTCACCCGGTTCCAGGCATGCCCACCCGTCGTGTAGCCGCTGCGCGTCTCACCGGTCACGATGACCGCCTCGAGCCCCACAGCGTCGGCCAGCAGCAGGTACGCCTCGGCATAACCCGTGCACACCGCTGTGCCCTCTCCAAGCAGGCCATAGGCCTCCTGCGAGCGGGCCACCACCGCCGACGTGCTCGACGACTCCCCCGCATTGATCGCGTCGTACGCGCCGTAGTCGTACTGGCCCGCGTCGATGACGAGGTCGTGCACCACGGTCGCCAGCGCGGCCTCATCGCCGGCGGCCGCCGCCACCTCAGGCGCCGCGGCGAGCTGCTGCACGCTGACCGCAGTCGCAGCCCTGCGGCGCGCGGCCTCCGCATCGTCGTACACATACTCAGGCTCGATCTCAAGCCGCGTCGGCCCCACCCACACGTTCCAATTGACGACGAACACGTACGGGTTCTGAGTCAGAGCCTCGTACATCGCGTCGTTCACGACCTCGGCCGCGTCCGGTCCGTTGACGAACGCCACGTCGATGCGCTCCTCCTGCGCGACCATCGACGCCGCCAGGTACTCGACCAGTTCGTCCGAGCCGAACACGGGGTACGCCACCGCCGGCCCGCTCGGGGCGGGCCTGGTCAACGCGTCGGGCCACGGCACGAACGACGGCAGCCTGCCGAAGTACCCCAGCACCACTACCAGCACCATCAGCGGCGCGTACACCGCCAGGCGTCCCTTCCAGCGCGGCTTCGCCCGCCCGACGCGTGGGTCGCCGACGCGCGGTTCCACACCCCGCGCCATGCCCGGGTTCACGCCAGTCTCGATCTTGGTGACGCGGTCGCGCGTACGGCTCGTCCACGCAGTGCCGCTCCAGTAGCGCTCGAGGTCCGACCGCGCCGGGTCAGGAAGCCAGCCCGCGTCGGGCAATCTCACATGGCTCGGCGGCCCCTCGTTCCAGGTCATCGCGTCCCCCTCGCCCCGGCCGATCGGTGAGGTCAGACTAGCGTCCCGGTGTCACGAACCTCGATCTTCCCCTGAACGCACGAAAGGCCACCCGTCATTGGGTGGCCTTTCGTGGAAT
>NZ_BBRI01000003.1 GCF_002090075.1 Demequina sp. NBRC 110052 | reverse complement strand
CGAGAAGTCAGGATCTCATCGTCGAGACCTGGGAGGCTCTGATCCAACTGCGTGAGCAGGGGCTCGCGAGAGAAATCGGCGTCTCCAACTTCACGCACGTTGATCTGAACCGGCTGGTAGACGCCACGGGCGTCGCGCCGGCCCTGAATCAGATCGAATTGCATCGCTACTTCCAGCAGGCTGACATGCGACGTGCGAACGCCGAGCTCGGTGTGAGGACACAAGCATGGAGCCCCCTGGCGCAGAACAAGTGTCTGGCCGACCCCGTGATCACAGACATCGCCGACAGGTACGGCAAGTCGCCCGCCCAGGTCGTGACTCGCTGGCACATCGAGCTGGGCAACATCGTCATTCCCAAGTCCGTCACTGCGTCTCGAATCCGCGCGAACTTCGAGGTGTTCGACTTCGCCCTGGATGACGGAGACCTTGCCGCCATCGGCGAGCTCGATGCAGGAACCAGGCTTGGGCCAGATCCGGCCACCTTCGGGTAGCCGCAGTGGGATGCCCATCCCACACCACGGATCTAGGACTTCTTACCTAGAGAGCTACGTGGAGTGAACGGGACTGGGCGGTGCTCGCAGCCCATCAAGACAGGCTTTCAGGGCTAAAACCCCTGGTTGCCGACCAGTGACTGGACCTACGAGATGACCGGACAAGTCTTCTGGCGCTCTCCAGGCAGCCATGAATGAAATTGCAACTCCGCTTGACTCTCGTACCCGACGCGGCTACATTTAGAAAACCTATCCAGAACTGCATAGATATGCTGTTCGCTTTCAAAGAGGAGAGAGAACGAGATGCGATCTACGTCACGAGCGACCGGGCTGGCTGCGGCCTTCGCGGTCGCCGCAATTGCCCTTGTCGGTTGCACGAGTGGTTCCGAGACCACTGGTGGAACGGACAACGCTTCCGCTACCGAGTTCGTGGCGAAGTCGCCGCTCAAGCTCGGCTACTCCGTGTACGACCTTTCGAACCCCGCGTTCCAGGAGTGGGAGGCCGGTGTCCGGGCCGGAGCCGAGGAGGGCGGCGCAGAACTGATCGTCGCCGACCAGAAGAGCTCGGAGGCCACCCAGGTCTCTGGTAGCGCCGACCTGATCAACCAGGGGATCTCCGGCCTCATCGTCACTCCCGTGCAGCCTGCGGCACTGCCGCAGACCATTGACCTTGCCCACCAGAACCAGATCCCCGTCGTCATCGGCGACATCGGAGTGGCTGGAAGCTACGACGCATACGTCGTGTCGGACAGCGTCGAGGCGGGCAGGCAGGCTGCCAACTACATCATCGAGCAGTTGACGTCTTCCTCCGAGCCTCCCTACGAGGTGGCGATCATCGAGCTTCACGCAGGCTCGGTTGTCGGCGAGGATCGTGACGCGGGATTCGAGGAGGTCATGGCCGCGAACGGCGACTTCACGATCGTCGCTTCCGTGGATGGCAACGACACCGTCGAAGGCGGCTACACCGCGGCCAAGGACATCCTTGCGGCGAACCCGGACGTGAAGGCCATCTTTGGCACCAACGGCGGAACGGCCCTCGGCGCATCGCGCGCGGTCCTCGAGTCCGGCCGGTCGATTGGCCAGGACGGCGTCGTCATCATCGGAATCGATGGCACCCAGCAGGAGCTCGACGCCATCGCTGATGGAACGCTGTCCGCCACCATTGGCCAGGACTTCTACGGGCTTGGCCGACTCGCGGCGCTGACGGCGCTGCAGCTGCTTGAAGGTGACTCGCCTGCATGGGACGACATCGATGCGAAGACCATCCTGTTCCCGACCCAGGTCGTCACTGCAGACAACCTTGAGGCCTACCTGGAGGCCAAGAACAACCGATGAGCCCATGGGCCCGGGTGGCTGAATTCGCAGTCGCCCGGGCCCGTGACTCTCGACAACAACGTCGCGGAGTGGAGAAATGGCAAACGACAACGTGGTCGATGTCAGAGGGATCGTGCAGACGTACCCTGGCGTCAAGGCGCTCAAGGGCGTCGATCTCAAGGTGGACCGTGGCCAGGTCTTGGGGCTGGTGGGGGAGAACGGAGCGGGCAAGAGCACGCTGATCCGCATCCTTGCCGGCATCGAGTCCCCGGTTGACGGTGAAGTGTGGGTCCGGGGAGAGCGAGTCAACTTCCACACTCCGACGGATGCGCAGCGTGCCGGAATCAGCGTCGTCAGCCAGGAGTTCCGCCTCGTGCCGGAGTTGTCCGTCGCGGACAACATCTTCCTGTGTCACGAAATCAGCGCAGGTGGCGTCGTTCGTGCGAGGGAGACCCGTGATCGCACCCAGGAGCTGCTCGACCTACTCGAGCTCGATGTGGATCCGGGCCGGCTCGTAGGAACCCTGTCTGTCGCGGACCAGCAGATGGTGGAGATCGCGCGTGCGCTGTCCCGTGAGTTCGACGTGCTGGTGATGGATGAGCCAACCGCGGCTCTGAGCGCGCCGGAGGCGCAGCGTCTCCTGGGCATCGTGCGGAAGCTCGCGTCCTCTGGCAAAGCCATCATCTACGTCTCGCACCACCTGGACGAAATTTTCGCGGTCTGCGACGTGATCACGGTCTTCCGGGACGGCAACTCGGTGTGGAACGGGTCAACCAGCAAGCTCGACGAATCCGCACTCGTGGAGCTCATGCTGGGTCGCGAGCCACAGGCATTCGTTCACACGCTGTGTGGCCAGGACTACCACGATGACGATCGTCCGCCACGGCTACGCGTCCGCGAGTTGAGCGCTCCGGGTCTGCGGCGAGCCGTGGACATCAAGGTTCACCCGGGCGAGGTGCTGGCGCTGGCCGGGCTCGCTGGCTCGGGTCGCATGGAACTGATGGGCGCTCTTGCCGGTGATGTTCGTGCCAAGTCCGGCGCAATCGAGGTCGACGGCGTCCCTGTTTCCGTCAGATCGCCCTTCGCCGCAAGGTCTGCAGGCATCTTCATGCTGAGCGAAGACCGCAAGCAGGAGGGAATCGTCCCCCACCTCGATGTGACTGAGAACACGATGATCTCGAAGCCATGGGCAGCGCGCAAGGGCCTGGCGAAATGGTTCACCCTGTCTGGGCTCGAGAACTCGACATTCATGACACTGCGCAAGCGCATGCGCATTCGGGTGCCACACGGCCAGGTCCTGATCGGGAGCCTCAGTGGTGGCAACCAGCAGAAGGTGCTTCTCGCGAGAGCAGTGGAATCGCAGGCACGCGTCATGCTCCTGAATGAACCGACGCGCGGCGTCGACGTCGGAGCGAAGGTCGAGATCTATGAGCTCATCGAGTCTCTTGCCGAGCAGGGCGCGGGGGTAGTCGTGTCGAGTTCCGACATTCCCGAGGTCGTGGCGGTGGCGAACCGTTGTGTGGTGTTCCACGCCGGCCGACCGGTCGGCGAACTCGCCGGGGACAACATCACGGAGGACAACATCACTGCTCTCGCACTCGGGCAGTTCAAGGAGGTGTCGCATGCCTGAGCAAAGCGTTCTCGAGGCAACGACTGTGCCAACCGCTCCCTCAGGAGCCACCAAGCCGCGCAGCAGGCGCGTGCTCGGAAGCGGCGTGATCGACTCGCTGGTCGTCGCCGGACCGCTCGTCGCAATCGTCATCGTGGCGTGGGCAATCGCGCCCAACTTCATGACCGGGGCGAACATCTCGAACATCCTGAGCAACGCAGCGTTGCTCGCAATCGTCGGCTTCGGCATGACGCTTGCCATCACGGTCAGGGGGATCGACCTCTCGGTGGGATCTGCCCAGGCATTCGCCGCCTGTGTCACGGGCATCTCCGTGAACTCACTCGGAGTCGTGCCCGGAATCCTGATCGGATTGCTCGCAGGAGTGGTCGTCGGCGCACTCAACGGCATGTTGGTGACGCTCTTCGCAATCCCCGCCTTCGTCGCAACGTTGGCCACGATGACAGCGATGCGCGGAGTCGCGCTCCTGACGACCGACGGAACGTCGGTGTACATCTCAGATCCGCACTTCACTCAGCTCGCGACACTCTCCTTCGGCGGCGTCGAACTCTCAGTTGTCGTTGCGATACTCCTTGGCATCGGCACTTGGTTCCTCGTGCGGCACACCACACTCGGCAAGCACATTCTCGCCGTCGGCGGGCGGCCGCAAGCCGCCGCCGAGTCCGGCATCCGCGTCTCTCGCGTGCTCTTGGTGGTCTACGTTCTCGCAGGCCTCATGGTCGGAATCGCTGCCGTCCTGCTCTCAAGCCGGCTTGCGGTCGTCAACGGCACGTACGGCGTGGGCCTCGAACTTCAAGTCATCGCAATCGCCGTCCTTGGCGGCACGAGTCTCGCCGGCGGCCGCGCGAATGTCGTAGGAACGGCAATCGCCGCGCTGCTACTGGCCACAGTCAATTCGACCTTGAACCTTCTCAACGTCCCGTCGTACTGGCAGTACGTCGCGGTGGGACTCATTCTCTTGGCCGCACTCAGCGTCGATGGCATTCGACGAATGTCGAAGTCACGCACGGGTCGTGCCTCACAGGCAGGAGGTGCGGCATGAACACCGCAACGGGAACCGCACCGGCAATGCCGGTGCAGATGGAGGAAGAGCCGGCGGCTTCGGTATCGCTGGCTCGGCGGATCGGCACGTTCCTGGCGCGCCAGTATCTCGCCGGAGTGCTGCTGGTGCTCGTCGCTCTGCTCAGCGTCTTTCAGCCCGCCATCATCGGTGCTGGCAACATCAACAGCGTTCTGCTCCAAGCCGCCATCACCGGCGTCTCGGCGTGCGGTATGGCGCTGCTGATCGGGACCGGACTGCTCGACCTGTCTGTGCCCGGTGTGATCGCAATCTCAGCGCTGACTGCCGCGGCCCTGCTGCCCAACACCACCATCGGCGTAGCAATCGCAGGCGCGCTCGCGGTTGGAGCGCTCGCCGGGTTGATCAACGGCGTGCTGGTCGCATATCTGAAGATCGCGTCCTTCATCGCAACGCTCGGAACCCAGTACCTCTTCCTTGGCATCGCCTTCATCGTGACGGAGGGCGGCATCGTCCCCATCGAGTCGTACTACTACCGTTCGATGGCTACGCAGTCTCTGGGCCCGATCCCGGTCTCGTTCCTCGTCTTGCTTGTCGTGGCCGGCCTCGCCTACGGACTTCTCTACTGGACTCACTTTGGGCGTGGGCTGCGTGCCATCGGTAGCAACGAGCGGGCGGCGCGGCTCGCCGGCGTTCCCGTCAGTGCCTTCAAGGCTGCGGCGTTCGTGATCGCAGGCGTCTCGTTCGCAGGAGCGGGCGTCTTCCTGTCGGGGCTGCTGTCGTCGGCGAGCGGAACCATGGCGTTGTCCTTCGAACTCAACGCGATCGCCGCGGTCGTCGTGGGTGGAACCGCGCTACGCGGTGGACGGGCAACCCTCGCCGGCACCGTGGTCGGTGCAGTCCTCTTCTCATACCTTTCGAACGCGCTCAATCTCCTTGGTGTCGCCTCGTACTGGCAGTACGTGCTGACCGGCACCGTCCTTGCCGTCGCTGTCGCCGCTGGATCGCTCCGCCGCGGACCCGAGGCGCGAGGAGCTGACTAGGAAGTCACACACAGCGGAGCACACCACAGCAAGTATCTAGAGAAGGAGCAGTGCCATGTCCACAGAGACAACCAAGGAGACGCTTCGCGCGGTCATCGAGCGGGAAGTCGAGTCCTCCGACGGGTTCCTCAGGCTTGATCCCGCGTACGTGGCGCGGGACTGGATTCCAGCTGGCCGCCGGATCGTGGTGCCCAACGACGAGTACGACGCCGGGGAGAGAGGAACGATCGGCGAGCGCTGGCTCGCATCGACGACCCGAGCGGACAACCGCGTGGGACCCAGTGATGAGGGCCTGAGCTACATCCGACTCTCCGATGGTTCGACTGTGCTCTTGAGGGACGTCGTCGACGCGGCGTTCGACGTGCTGGCGGGGGAGGACTATGCATCGACCCACACCGGCCTGCAGCGTCTGGCCAAGATCTTCGACTACGACGCGCGCGTGCCCTTCCACATTCACCCGCCCATCGAGGAGGCGGTGAAGGTGGGCTGCAACTCGAAGGACGAGGCGTACTACATTCCGCCACAGGACTACATGGGTCCGCACCCCGAGACCTTCCTCGGTCTGCATCGCTCCTTCGAAGGCGGCCACGGTTCCGACGAGCTCGTTGACCATCTCAAGGCTTGGAACTCGGACTCGATTCTCTCGCTCTCGCAGGCATTCCTGCAGCTGGAGGAGCACGGCTTCTTCGTGCCGTCCGGTGTGCTGCATGCGCCTGGCACCGCGATGACGGTCGAGCTCCAGGAGGACTCCGACACCCTGGCGATGCTTCAAGCAGTGAACTCCGGGCAAGAGATCTCGAAGGAGCTGCTGTTCAAGGACATCGGCGCAAGCGACCGCGAGCAGCTTGGCGAAGCCGCGATCCTCTCGTGGATCGACTGGTCCGCGAACGCTGATCCCGACATCTTCGGGTCCCTGCACTTCACGCCTGTCGAGATTGTCAACGCAGATGGCGTCCTTGAGTCGTGGATCTTCTGTGGCACGTCCAAGTTCTCGGGCAAGCGACTGCTGCTCGAGCCTGGTGCCCGCTATGTCGGCACCGAGCAGGGTGTCTTCAACCTGCTTGTCTGGGAGGGGACCGGCACGGTAGGCGGTGTTCCAGTGGTTGGCGGTGAGCCCGGTAGCGACGAGCTCCTCGTCACCCGTGACCGCGCCGCGCAGGGCATCGAGTACGTGAACACCGGCGACACGCCGCTGCGCATCCTCAAGTTCTTCGGACCGGACGTGAACCCGAACTCGCCTGGCGGCGCGCGAGGTTGACGATGAGCGCGTTCTGTCCGACGACGGTATCCGTATCGACGGCCACCCAACTGCGAGCGCAGTCATGTCCGTGATCCTGGCCGTCGACGAGGGCACCACCAACGTCAAGGCGGTGGCGCTTGATCCTGCCGGAACGGTATTGGCGAGCGCGAGCCAGCCACTCGCGATCACCAACACCGCCGTCGGCTGGACCGAGCAGGACGCGCGGGAGATCTGGCAGTCGACCCTTGAAGTCCTTGGGAGGGTCGCCGCCCAGGTCCGCGGATCGGAGATCGCAGGAGTAGCGATCTCCAATCAGCGGGAGTCTGTCGTGGCGTGGGATCGACGTACAGGTGCCCCGACAGGGCCGGTGCTCAGCTGGCAGGACACGCGGACGGCGCGCCGATGCGAGGCGCTTGTGCCAGAACACGGAAGGCGGGTTGCGGAGATCACCGGGCTTCCGCTCAACCCTATGTTCTCTGCGCCGAAGATGGCGTGGCTGCTCGAGCATTCGCCCAATCAGACAATCGTGGGAACCGTCGACTCGTGGCTCGTGTGGAACCTCACCGGGGGCGAGCGTCATGTGATCGAAGCCGGCAACGCGTCACGCACGCTTCTGCTCGATCTCGAGTCGGTCGAGTGGCGGCCGGAGCTGATGTCCATCTTCGGGATCAGTGGCGACGTTCTGCCGTCCGTCGTTGCCACGACGGGCGACTTCGGCCTCACCCGGTGTGCGGGGCTCCCCGAGGGGTTGCCGATCCTCGCGGTGATGGCGGATTCGCATGCTGCCCTGCGCGGACATGGCGGTGGAGATCCTGGCGTCGTGAAGGCGACTTACGGAACGGGAACGTCGGTCGTTCAGGGCACGGGCGCTGAGTTGCGACGTGCCGAGGGTCTTGCGAGCACGCTCGCCTGGTATGACGACGGCCCGGTCTATGCCGTAGAGGGCAACGTACGGTACTCAGGCTCCGCATTGGATTGGACCGCGCGGCTACTTGGGTGTGCGGACGCCAAGGCGCTTGGCGTTCTCGCGGGTGAGGTCATGAGCGCGGACGGAGCTGTTCTCGTGCCAGCCTTCGGTGGACTGGGCGCACCCTACTGGGATGCCTCCGCAGTCGGAATCATCGCTGGGCTCGGTGCCGGCAGCACCGGCGCGCATGTGGCACGAGCAGCCTTCGACGCGGTCGCCCACCAGGTCGCCGACGTTATCGAGCTGATGAGCGTAGGCAGCGAACTGCCTGATGAGATTCGCGCAGACGGCGGTGCGACTGCGTCGACGCTGCTGATGCAGACGCAGGCGGACACCGTGGGCTCGGACGTCGTGGTCGTAGGCGACGCGGATGTCGCACTGCGCGGCGTCGCCGCGCTCGCCTTTGGGCGTATCGGCGTTGCCATGTCGGATGTGGAGCCCTCGCGCCGATTCACCCCCGAGGCGTCGGAGTCTGAACGAGCGGAGGCCCGCCGTTCCTGGGCCGACGCGATCACGAGGTCTAGAGGCTGACTCGCCAAGTAGCGGTCGTGGGCGTAGAGTGAGTGAAAGAAGAATCGGGACTGAATAGAAATGACTACGACCGGAGGATGCGGTGCCGTCGGCGACCGCGCCGTGCCGACTGGCCGGCGATTCGACCGAGAGCCGCGGGTCGTGGGCACGGGTCGTGAGAGCAACGAGAAGAGGAGAGACGGACATGACGGTTGAAGAAGACCTGGTGCCCCAGGTTCATGTGGAGGACGTGCCGAACGATGCATTCGGCGTCATCGGGCGCGTCCCCGAAGGGGCCACGGACGAGGAGGCTGTCGCCCACCTGCGGCGCGCGGCGCGACAGGTACGTGCGCGCGACATTCAGATGGTGAGCGCTGCGGGCCTCGGGCACATCGGAGGGGAGTACTCGGTGATCGACATCCTCGTCACCTTGTACCTCAACTCTCTCAACATGGGACCCGAACTGCTCGGTGACCCGGATCGTGATCGGTTCATCCTGTCGAAGGGCCACGCCGCCGCTGCGCTGTACACGACGCTCGCGGCCGCTGGCTTCATCAACCCGGACGATCTGGGAACGTTCATGCAGCCGAAGTCGATGCTGAACGGGCATCCCGCGCGCACCAAGATCAGCGCGGTCGAGGCAAGCACCGGTCCGCTGGGACACGGCCTGCCGATCGCCGTTGGCACGGCTCTGGCAGGCAAGCTCGACGACTCATCACGAAGGACCTTCGTGGTGACCGGCGATGGAGAGCTCCAGGAGGGCTCCAACTGGGAGGCCCTGATGACCGCGGGCAACCATCGGCTCGCCAACCTCTGCGTCGTCATCGATCGCAACAGGCTTCAGCAGGGAGCCCGCGTCGAGGACACGAACGACCTCGAGCCTCTCGCCGACAAGCTGCGCGCGTTCGGCATGGAGGTGGTCGAGGTCGACGGGCACGACCACGGCGCGCTTCGCAAGGTGTTCGCGAATGTCCCCGCCGCTTCGGGGAAGCCCACTGCGGTGATCGCGCGGACGCAGAAGGGTCACCCGATCTCATTCATGTCCGACAACGTCGCGTGGCACCACAAGGTGCCGAGCGAAGAGCAGGTCAAAGCTGCTCTCAATGAACTGGAGAACTCATGACAACCGCACCTGAGGTCGCACTGAGCGACTGCCGTGATGCTTGGGTCGATGCACTCATCGAGCTTGGCCGCGAGGATGAGCGCATCGTCGCCGTCGTCAACGACTCCGTGGGGTCGAGCAAGCTCAACAAGTTCCAGGACGCCTTTCCGGATCGCGTTGTCAATGTAGGCATCGCAGAGCAGGACATGGTCGGGGTCGGCGCGGGTCTCGCAAACGGCGGGAAGGTGCCGTTCGTGTCCGCCGCGGCATGCTTCCTGACCGCGCGCGCCATGGAGCAGATCAAGGTGGACGCCGCGTATTCGCAACACCACATGGTGCTGGTCGGCCAGAGCCCGGGCATGGCCTATGGCGAACTCGGCCCTACGCACCACTCCATCGAGGACCTCGCATGGCTGCGTGCCATTCCCGGGCTCACCGTGATCGTGCCCGCAGATCCGACGGAGACAGCCCAAGCTGTGCGCTGGGCTGCCCAGCACGATGGACCCGTCTTCATCCGAGTCTCACGCATGGGGGTGCCCGATGTGAGTCCGGATGGATACGAGTTCCAGCCCGGCAAGGCGGTCACGCTACGCGACGGATCTGATGTGACGTTGATTGCTACCGGCACGGTGGTGAGCCGCGCCCTGGATGCGGCCGACGCGCTCGCAGAGATTGGCATCGACGCTCGAGTTCTCAACATGCCGACCATTGCACCGATCGACTCCGAAGCAATCGAGTCCGCGGCGCGCGAGACCGGCGGAATCGTCACCGTGGAAGAGGCCCTCACCGCAGGCCTTGGGGGCGCTGTCTCCGAGGTCGTCGTCCAGCGCCACCCCGTGCCAATGCGCCTCGTCGGTGTCACCGACTTCGCCCCCACAGGCACGGTTCAGTGGCTGCTCGACCACTTCGGCGTCTCGCGTGATGGCATCGCAGCCGCCGCGCGCGAGATCGTCGCATCGCGCAGAACGGCGGCGGAGTGGTAGCACCGTTGCCAGTGGGGGTGCTGGAATGTGCCCGCATCCGGTTGGAGTGAGCGTGCGCGGCCGGACCCTTGTCGCATATGCTTGCAAGCCGGAATGCAGATTTAGGAGTCGCGTGTGTCGAACTATCCCAGCGTGGTCGTCGGGGACGAGCACACGCGCCTGATGGTGCGCATCGCTCGCATGTACCACGAGCAGGGCATTCGGCAGACCGATATTGCCGCCGAGCTCCATGTGTCGCAGCCGCGGGTGTCGCGATTGCTGAAGCGCGCCGGCGAGGTCGGGATCGTACGCACCACCGTCTCGGAGCCAGAGGGTGTCTTCACGGATCTCGAGCGGCGCATCGAGATCTTGTACGGAATCGACGAAGCTGTGGTCGTCGACCCGGGATCTGAGGCAGGAGAGCTCCAGGCGGTTGGTTCGGCCGCGGCCGAGTACCTCGAGACCACCATGGTGGGCGGCGAGCGTATCGGCATCGCTTCGTGGAGCGCGTCGTTGTTGGCCGCTGTGGGCGCATTGAGGCCCTTTCCGAATCGCGTCGCCGAGACCGTGGTGCAGCTCGTGGGAGGCGTCGGCGAGTCACGCGTTCAAGTCGAGGCGACGCGCCTGTTGACCAGATTTGCGGCGGCGACCAAGGCAGAGCCCGTCTTCCTCTCTGCGCCCGGGCTCCTTGCGACCGTCGCAGCAAGAGAGTCGCTCACGACTGACCCTTCGTTCCTCGCGGTCTCGTCGCAGTGGCCCAATCTGACGACGGCGCTGGTGGGTATTGGCACGACCGAGCCGTCGCCGTTGCTTCGCAGTTCGGGCAACGCGCTGGCGGAATCCGATCAGGAGCAACTGCGCGGAGTGGGTGCCGTAGGCGATGTGTGCCTGCGCTACTTCGACGAGGAAGGCGTGCCCGTAGACACCGAACTCGACGAGCGTGTTGTCGGTATCGACTCGACGACCATGCGGTCAGTTCCTCGTCGTATCGGCGTCGCGGCCGGGGCGAGGAAGGCGTCCGCCGTGCGCGCGGCGCTGCGCGGCGGCTGGGTCAATGTCATCATCACTGATGTGGCAATCGCGCGCACTCTGGTGGGCGACGCGTGATCGCCGTGTCGTCATCAACTGTCGAAGCGGCGATCGCCGCGGTCGCCTCGGGCGAGCCGGTCGTGGTCACCGACCACCCCGATCGGGAAGACGAAGGGGATCTCGTTGTCGCCGCGGAGTTCGCCACTCGTGACGTCATCGCGTTCATGATGGACCAGTGCCGTGGCCTCATCTGCGCGCCGGTGACGGAGGAGCGCGCGATACGGCTCGGCCTCGATCCCATGGTTCGCGAGAACACCGAGATGCTCAGGACAGCGTTCACCGTGCCGGTCGATGCCGCTGACGGCGTGACCACTGGGATTTCTGCTGACGACCGTGCCGCGACTATCGCGGTGCTTGCCGATCCCCTCGCTCGCTCGAGCAACCTGGTGCGCCCGGGGCACATGTTTCCTCTGATCGCCTCCCCTGGCGGAGTCAGGGCACGCCGCGGACACACAGAGGCGGCGATCGACCTCGCTGTTCTCGCTGGTCTTTCGCCTGTGGCGGTGATCTGTGAGATCGCAAGCGCGGATGGCACGATGCTCCGAGGTCAGGCGTTGCGCGAATTCAGTGCGAAGCACCATCTGGTTCAGATCAGCATCGACGAACTCGTCGAGCACATGGCAGCGATCGCGTAGCCAGGCGAATCGAGGCCATCGGCGAGCGCGTGGCAGCGCCTTCTCCACCGGTACACCAAGCGTGATCGACGTGCCGTGCTACTGAGGGCGGGACCACCCACGCGAGCGTTGTCTCACCCGTTCGAAATACTCGGCGAGTGATAGTGATCTCTGCGGGCTTGCTCAGAGCTCAGCTTCAAGGCCGCCAATGGGTGGTCCGCGACGGTGGCGGAGAGACCGTCGCGTGGATCGCTCCCGCTGGGCGCACCTGGGTCGTCTCGTTGCTCGACAGAGCCGCGCCGAGCCAGACCTACGACTCAGCGAGCGAAGCTCTTAGGGCCTTGGCCGGCGGAACAGACTGGTTGGCCCATCCGGAGGGTCGTACATCTCGGCAATTGCCAGACTAGTTCGACCACTTTGCCGAGCTAGCGTCCATTGCCAAGATACGGCGGCAACTTACAGCGGCTAGATCTCGCCCCGCTTCTGCAGGTAGCGCATCGCGAGCCACCCGAGCGGGATGCGCAGCCAGTAGGTGATGAGTCGGTAGATGACCACGACGGACGCGGCGACGGCTGCTGGCACGCCCGCACCGGTGAGGCCACCGGTGAGGGCGATCTCGACGGCGCCGAGTCCGCCCGGCGTCGGCACGATGGCGCCGACGGCGTTCCCGAGGAAGAACAGGATCGCCACGTCCACGACCGGGAGGCTCTGACCGAAGGCCTCGAGGGCGGACCAGAAGGCGCCCACGAAGCCGACCGTGAGGATGAGGTTGCCGCTGAGTCCCAGCGCGAGGCGGAGCGGCTGGCCGAGCACCTGGGAGAACCGCGGCCAGGTCTGGCGCAGCATCGGCATGACGCGCGCGGCGGCGAAGGCACGCACCTTCGGCACTGTCAGCGCGGTCGCGATCACCGCGGCGGTGACGCCGACGCCGATGAGGATCGAGGTGCTCGGAAGCTGAGCGAGTGTGCCTTCGGACCCGGTCACGAGCGACAGCACCACGAGGCCGACCACGGTGACGACCACCCCAGAGACCTGGACGAGCGCGACGGTCGCCACCGCGAGCGGCGAAGGGACGCGCCGCTTGGTGAGAAGCCTCAGGTTCAACGCCGCAGGCCCGACGCCCGCGGGCACGGCGATCGCGAGGTAGGCGGCCGCGACCTGCGCGAGCAGTACGCGGCCCCAGGGCAGCGGCACCGGGCTGAAGGCGAGCATCGCGAGCGCGGCACCCACGAAGGAGAGCAGCGACCAGCCGAAGGCGGCGGCGAGCCACCAGAAGTTCGCCTGCTCGAGCGCCGCGAGCACCTCCTGCGTGTTGAACGACGCCAGCACGATGGCGGCGGCGACCACGCCGAGGAAGAGCGTGAGGATGGTGCGCCACCCGAATCGGGTGATGTTCTCCTGCTCGATCTCCGCGTCGGGCAGGCGCTCCACGATCTCCGCCCGCACGTGCTGAAGCGCATGGCTTTCCGAGGCGCGCAGCGCGTGCCGCGTGGCGCGCGGCATCGCGATCATCTGCATGAGAGGCGCGACCTGCTCGAGGTCCTCCTCCGTCATGGCCCGCAGCGCCGCGTCGACGGCGCGCTCCTTGCCGACGATGGGCGACATGAGTGCGATCACCTGCGCCAGGTCGATGCGCTTGGCGAGTGTCGCGGTGGCTACCTCGCCCATCTCCCAGCTCGTGAGCCACACCACGGGCTCGTCGAGATCCTCATCGGTTCCCACCAGGATCGTGTCGGCGGAGAGTGACCTGTGGGAGATTCCGGCCGCATGGGCGTGGGCCACCTGCGTCCAGATGGCGTCCAGCAGGGGATCAGTGACCTCGTCGTCCTGCAGTGAAGCGAGCGGCCGCACCCCTGCGGGACGCTGATAGATGAGGATCATGGTGTCCCGCACGTGGCTCATGCCGAGTACGCGTGCCGTGCGCACTCCGGCGTTGCGGGCGGCATGCGAGACGAGGGCCGTCGCCTCCGCGCTGTGACGCAGCGACACGTCGGCGCGCGCGTTGATGCCGCGCAGGCGCATCGTGTTCCACCACTTCACCAGGAAGCCGGCGGCGTGCTGGTCGCCGTCCAGCGCCACTGCGAGCAGGTGGTGGTTCTCGCGCGTCGTCAGCGAGTACACGCGCCCCTGGCGCGTGCGCCCCATCGCGGCGGAGACCTCGTCGAGCTCCACGGCCGCGAACTCGTCGTGGACGTCGGCGCGCACCAGCTGCTTGGGCTCGAAGCCCGCACGCCGGATGCCGTCGACGAGCGCCTCGCCGTAGGCGCGGTCGGCGGTGGAGCCGATGGACCAGCGCAGCAGAAGGCCCGTCGCACGGCCGATCAGCACGGTGACGAGCGCGGCGGGCAGCGTCACGATGCCCGAGATCACGGCCACCGCGATCGCCGCCCACACCAGGTTCCACGAGACGGAGAGCACGCGATGCGACGAGCGGAGCCCCGCGGCTGTCAGCATCGCGGCCACGGCCGAGATGTAGGCGGGAAGGGACACGGCCGGCTCGCCGTCGGACCCGATCACCGACAGTGACGAGAGCAGCTCCTCCGCGGCGAACGCCAGGGTGGTGGCCGCGGCGATCACGGTGGCGACGAACGCGAGGAATGCCGCAGCCATCGTCTCCAGGATGCGGCGCGGCTCGCGGCGGATCGCCATGTCGATGATCACCACGAGCGGGATCACGATCGTGACGATGCCGGAGAACAGGTTGACCGGAGCCACGAGCAGCCGCTGCAGCACTCGCGCGAATCCGCTGACGTCGCTCTCGATGCCCTCGGTGGTGCCCTGCGCGTACGCGCCGATGAGGAGCACGAGCACGATGCCGAGCAAGGTCCCGATCAGGGCCAGCAGGTCCGTGAACCGGTGGACGCGCGTCTCCGGTGCGTCGACGATCCTCACCTGAGGGGACTGCCTGGCCTCGCCAGACTGGTCCACGAGTGCGTCGGCGGCCATACCGGGCAGTCTAGAGGCCGAGCGCGTCCAGCCAGGAAGCTGGCGCGATCTCCGGCCCGACGAACGCGATGCCGTCCAGCAGCAGGTGTGCCGCGATCAGCGGGCCGAGCCGTCCGCGCCTCACGTACACCCACGCGAACACGACGCCCATGGCGACGTTGCCGAGCGCCATCGGCCAGCCCTGGTACAGGTGGTACGCGCCCCGGAGCAGAGCAGAGGCGATGATCGCCGCCGGCACGCCCCAGCGCAGTTCGCGCAGTCGGTTGACGAGGTAGCCGACCGCGATCGTCTCCTCGAGGATGCCGATGCTCGCCGCGCTCAGCAGCAGGATCGTGGCCGCCCACCACTCGTCGGGCAGACCTGAGGTGTCCACCGTCACAGTCATGCCCAGGCCGCGGCTGACCAGATACAGCACCAGTCCTGGGATGCCGATGCTCGCCGCGAGGATCAGCGCCCAGCCCGCATCGCCGCGCCACTTCGACGCAGGCCCCGTGAGCCCCAGCGCGCGCCACGCCGAACGCCCCCGCTCGGACAGCAGATACAGCACCAGCATCACCGGCATCAGGCGGAAGCCGATCACCAGCACCTGCTCGACGAAGTCGATCCACGCGATGGACGAGCGCGAGCGGTTGAGCGTGGACGTCGTGGAGCTGAGGTCCACAGTCTTCACGTAGTACTCGATGAACTGCGTGATCGCGAACACCGCCGACTGGCCCAGCGACAGCCCCAGCACGATGAGGATCTCGAATCTGAGGCGACGCGGCGTCGGGCCTGCCTGCATGCCCGACGCGGGGGCGGGGCCGGGCGTCGAGGGGAGCCCAGCGTCGGGCGTAGTCTGCGCATCCATCACGGCAACTGTAACGACCGCGACGAGCCCGCTGTGCCTCAGAGTTCGCGCAGAACCGCGCGCTCTGCGCCTAGGGTGGCGGCATGCGCGTCGCGTCCATTCGTCGATACCCCGTGAAGTCCATGGCGGGCGAATCCCTGGGATCCGTCGAGCTCGACGCGCGCGGTCTCGTGGGGGATCGGGCGTGGGCGGTGCGCGACGAAGACTCGCGCCTCGCGTCAGGGAAGAGCACCAGACGCATGGTGCGGCGGGACGCGGTCTTCGGCTTCTCCGCGCGGACCATGCCCGACGGTGTGGTCGTCTCCGACGGCGCCCGCACCTGGGAGGCCGGGTCACCCCAGCTGGATGCGTCGCTCACAGACGCGATGGAGGCTCCTGTGGCGCTCGCGCGCGAGAGCGACGTGAAGCACTTCGACGACGGCTCCGTCTCACTGATCGGCACCGGCACCTTGGAGTGGTGCGCACGCGAGCTGGGAGTGGATGCGGATCCGCGTCGCCTGCGCGTGAACCTCGTGGTGGAGACGGACGAGCCGTTCGTCGAGGAGACGTGGTTCGGCCGTGCGCTCGCGATCGGTGGCGTGGTGCTGGCGCCGGTGCAGCGGATCGAGCGGTGCCGCACGATCGACCTCGCGCAGGACGGGGTTGCCGCGAGCACACGATGGCTCACGGCGCTGGGCGCGTCGAGGGACCTGCGCGTCGCGGTCTACTGCGACGTGGCGACGCCGGGGACGCTCGCCGTGGGCGACGAGGTGCTGCTCGGCTGAGGAGGCTCAGTCGAGGAAGCGGTCCACGAGCGTCTCCGCGAGTCCCACATAGGAACCCGGAGTGAGCGCGGACAGGCGGTTCTTGGTCTCGGCGGGCAGTTCGAGGCCGCCCACGAACTCCTGGATCGCCCCAGCGTCGATCGCCTGACCGCGCGTGAGGTCTTTGAGGCGCTCGTACGGGTTCTCCATGCCGGGCACGCCCGCGATCGCAGCCGCGCGCATGGCGGACTGGATCGGCTCCGCGAGCACCTCCCACGAGGCGTCGAGATCGGCGGCAAGGGCTGCCTCGTTCACGGTGAGCGTCCCCAGACCGCGGCGCACGTTGTCGATCGCGAGCAGCGAGTGGCCGAACGCGGGCCCGATGTTGCGCTGGCTCGACGAGTCCGTGAGGTCGCGCTGCAGGCGGCTCGTCACGAGCGTCGCGCCCAGGGTGTCGAGCAGGGCGGCCGAGATCTCAAGGTTGGCCTCGGCGTTCTCGAAGCGGATCGGGTTGATCTTGTGCGGCATGGCCGACGAGCCGATCGAGCCCTTGGTGGTGGCCTGCGCGAAGTAGCCGAGCGACACGTACGTCCACACGTCCGTCGCGAGGTTGTGGAGGATCCGACCGAACCGCGCGACGTCCGCGTACAGCTCGGCCTGCCAGTCGTGGCTCTCGATCTGCGTCGTCAACGGATTCCAGGTCAGGCCCAGGTGCTCGACGAACGTGCGCGAGATCTCGACCCAGTCCGTGCCGGGCACCGCCGCAGTGTGCGCGCCGAACGTGCCGGTCGCACCGTTGATCTTGCCCAGGTACTCCTGACCCTCGATGCGGCGAAGCTGGCGGCCCAGGCGGTGCGCGAGCACCGCGAACTCCTTGCCCAGCGTGGTCGGCGTGGCGGTCTGACCGTGCGTGCGCGAGAGCATCGGAGTGGCCTTGGCGCCGACCGCGAGCGCAGCGACATCGGCGACCACGCCCTGGGCGGCGGGGAGCCAGACCTGCTCCACCGCGCCCTTGACCATGAGCGCGTAGGAGAGGTTGTTGATGTCCTCCGACGTGCAGGCGAAGTGCACCAGCTCGCTCAGCGGCTCGAGCGACGTGCCCTTGATGCGTGCCTTGATGACGTACTCGACGGCCTTGACGTCGTGCACGGTGACCTTCTCGAAGTCCGCGTGCTCCTGGATCGTCTGAGCGTCGAAGCCGGCCGGTATCCCGCGCAGCAGCGTGACCTCGTCGTCCGTGAGGGGGCGTACTCCTGGGACGGCGTCGCGTGCGCACAGGTGGATGAACCACTCGACCTCCACGTGCAGGCGCATGCGGTTGAGCGCCGGCTCCGAGAGGTGGTCCACGAGGCCGGCCACCGCGCCGCGGTAGCGGCCGTCGAGCGGTCCAAGGGCGATGGGGGGAGCGATGTCGGCGAGGCGGGTCCAGTCGTTCACGCCGTCATTGTTCCATGGTGCGCGCGTGCGCACGCGGGTGCGTCAGCGACGCTTGTCCGCTCCCGGGATGATCGCGCTCAGCACTGCGGTGGCGAGCGAGATCACGAGCGCCGCGAACAGCGTCATCCAGAAGCCGCCGATCTCGAGCGTCGCGAAGTCGACGAACTCGGTGATCCACGCGGCGAGCCACAGGATGAACCAGCTGATCACGAGGCCGAAGAGCCCGAGCGTCAGGATCTTGAACGGCAGCCCGAGCACGTCGAGGATCGGCTTGAGCAGCTCGTTCAGCGCGGTGATGACGAGCCCGATGAACAGGAACACGAGCGCGCGGTGCCACCACTCGTCGCCCTCGCCGCCGTGCACGGCGACATCGAGGGGGAGCAGGGTGACGACCCAGACGGCGATGGCGGAGATGGCGACCTGGAGCAGGAACCTCATGGCCGTCATCCTTTCACGCCCCGAGGGGCCGTCAGGGCGGCGTGCCATGCTAGGCACATGTCTTCTCCTGCGCCCCGTCCCGTGATCGCCTCGATGCCTCGCTACGTGCCGGGAGCGCGGGGTGAAGTCGGGGGACCGGAGCCGATCAAGCTCTCGAGCAATGAGATGCCCTTCGGGCCGCTGGAGTCGGTGCGCGAGGTCATCGCCGGTGCGAGCGCGGGGGTGAACCGCTACCCCGACATGTTCTCCGTGGACCTCACCGAGCGGATCGCGGTGCGTCTGGGCCTGGAGCCCGCGCAGGTGGTCGTGGGCGGCGGCTCGGTCGCGGTGCTGGGGCACATCCTGCAGGCGTACTGCGGCATCGGCGACGAGGTGATGTTCGCGTGGCGCAGCTTCGAGGCGTACCCGATCCTCACCCAGCTCACGGGCGCGAGCCCCATCATGATCCCGCTCACGGGCGAGGCGGAGCACGATCTGCTGTCGATGGCTGCGGCGATCTCGGACCGCACCAAGGTGGTCATGGTCTGCTCGCCGAACAACCCCACGGGCCCGGTGATCTCGGCGGAGGCCTTCGAGGAGTTCATGCAGCAGGTGCCGTCCACGGTGCTGGTGGTCCTCGACGAGGCGTACGGCGAGTTCGTGCGCGCCCCGTACGTCGTGAACGGGCTCGATGCTCTCACGCGCTATCCCAACCTCGTGCTGCTGCGCACCTTCTCCAAGGCCTACGGGCTCGCGGGGCTGCGCGTGGGCTACGCCGCCGGACCCGAGGACGTCATCGCGCACGTGCGCACGTGCGTCACGCCGTTCTCCGTGAACAGCCTCGCGCAGACGGCGGCCATCGCGTCGCTCGACGCCGAGCAGGAACTGCTCGAACGCGTGGAGCAGGTCGTCGCCGAGCGCATCCGCGTCCACGAGGCGCTCACGGCCCAGGGCTGGACCGTCCCGGCGTCGGAGGGCAACTTCGTGTGGATCGCCGCGCGCGAGAACACCGATGCGGTGGTCGAGGCAGCGACCGCTGCCGAACGCCCGCTGCTCGTCCGCCCGTTCGCGGGCGAGGGCGTACGCATCACGATCGGCACCCCCGAGGAGAACGACGCGATGCTCGCCGCCCTCGACGGCCTTCACTTCCGCGCCTAGCCCCTCTCTACCAGGGGCGACGTCCCTACGGGGAAGGCATGCACTCCGTACCGCGTTGACCTCCCCAGGTGCACCGGCGGACCGGCCGCCGGGCGGACTGGGAGGGAACCATGCTCGCCACGACGGTGGACGTCACCAGCATCGACACTGATGAGGCCACGCGGACGCTGTCCGAATGGCTGGACCAGGCCGGAACGGTCGCGATCATCGCGGCCGTGGCCGTCTTCGTGCTCACCGTGGTGATCGGCGTCGCGATCGCCAAGAAGGCCGGCTACTCCGGCTGGTGGGGCGCTTTCGCCACGCTGGTGCCGGTGATCGGATGGCTGCTCCTGCTGCTCTTCGCTCTCCTCAAGTGGCCCGCACTGAAGGAGCGTGACGAGGCCCTCACCGTGCTGCGCGAGCGCGGGATCCCCCTGCCCTCGCACGAGCGTGCCGCGCTCAAGGAGGAGGAGCGCATGCGTGAGCGCGAGGCGCAGGCCCGCCGCGACATGGAGCGTGCACAGGCGCAGCGAGCCAAGGCCGAAGCGGAACGTGAGAGTCTGCGCGCGCGCGCCGACGAGGAGGCGACGGCGTCTCGCGAGAGCGCCGCAGCGAGCGCGCCAGAGCCCGAGTCCGACCCCGGATCGACCACCGGCGCGGGAGCGGCAGGCGACCCGGCCCCGGCGTCGGGCGAGCACACGACCGAGGGTCCCCGCGCGTCGGGCCCGGCCGACGAGACCACCTCGGGGGATGCCCCGCGCGACCGCGCATAGCTCGCTCGTCCTGACCGCGGCACCCGGCCGCCCCGTATCCTGGTCTCCGCGCCCGCCGGGCGCGGGGGCCGGAAGGGGTGCGCATGACCGACGCGAAGCCGCGCGTCGCTGCCGTCGTCGTCGCATACAACCGGGCCGAACTCTTGCGCGAGGCGCTTGAGGCGATCCGCACTCAGAGCCTTCCCGTCGCGGCGATGGTGGTCGTCGACAACGCCTCGACGGATGCCACCGGCGAGGTCGCCGCGGAGTTCGCACCATGGGCGCATGTGGACACCCTGGCCCGCAACACCGGCGGCGCCGGGGGCTTCGCAGTCGGCATCGCGCGTGCGATGGAGCTGCTCGACGGTGACTCCGACGTTGCCGGACCCGCGTTCGTGTGGATCATGGACGACGACTCGATCCCTACGCCCACCGCGCTCGAGGAGCTCGTCGCCGGCGTGCAGGCAGCCGGCGCGTCGGTCGGGGCCTCGAAGGTCGTGTGGCACGACGGACGCGAGCACCCCATGAACACCCCGCGCGAGCGCCCTGGCGCCTCCCGCGCGCAGCGGGCCAGGGCCGCCGAGGCTCGTGCCATCACCGTGCGCTCGGCATCTTTCGTCTCGATGCTCGCGTCCGCGGACGCGGTACATGCGGAGGGTCTGCCGGTCGTCGACTACTTCATCTGGAACGACGACTTCGAGTACTCCACGCGACTGCTGCGCCACCGCGACGGCGTGCACGTCCCCGCGTCAGTCGTGGTGCACAAGACCGCGAAGTTCGGTTCGACCGACGCGGACCCCGGCCCGCGCTTCTACTACGAGGTGCGCAACAAGCTGTGGATGCTGCGGCGCTCGCGGTCGCTCTCGCCGTTCGAGAAGTGCGTGTACGGCGCCTCGTCGGTGCTGCGATGGCTCCGCACCGCGGCGGGATCGTCCGACCGTGCAGTGCTGCGCGACGCCTTCGGGCGCGGGTGGCGCGACGGCTGGCGCACCGCGCCCCGGCCCAACGTGGAGGCCCTCGCGGACCTCGGCACCGAGGTCGCCACTCTGGTCGAGAGGTACGACGCACGTCCCGCGGGCACGGACCGCGCATGAGCGCCACTCCGTTCTCGCTGCTGCTGCCCGTGTACGCGGGCGACGACGCGACGCAGCTGCGCGCCGCGTTTCGCAGCTCCGTCGACGACCAGACGCTTCCTCCCAGCGAGGTGGTGATCGTCCGCGACGGTCCCGTGCCCGACGCCGTGGCGGACGCCATCGCCGACCTCGCCGCAGCGTCGGACGTGCCCGTGCGGGTCGTCGAGCTCGAGGCGAATGTAGGCCTCGCCGCTGCGCTGGAGGCCGGACTGGCGGTGTGCGCGCACGACGTGGTCGCACGGATGGATGCCGACGACCTGTCGCTGCCCGAGCGGTTCGCGCGGCAGCTGGCGCTCCTCGACACGGGGCTTGACCTCGTCGGGTCTGGCCTCGTCGAGTTCTCGGGGTCGCTCGAGCACCGCGGCGCCGTGCGCACGCCGCCCGTGGGAGCGAACATCGCGGCGTATGCGCGCTTCCATCAGCCGTTCAACCACCCGACCGTCGTCTACCGCCGCTCGGTGGTCGCGTCGGTCGGCGGCTACGCGGAGATGGGCCGCATGGAGGACTACTGGCTGTTCGCGCGCATGATCCACGCCGGTGCGCGCGTGGACAACGTGCCCGACGCGTTGCTCGGCTACCGCGTCGACGCCGGCGCGTATGCGCGGCGTGGGGGGCTCGCGCTGCTGCGCTCCGAGCTCGCCCTCCAGCGCGCGCTTCGCGCGATCGGCTTCACCACACGCGCGCAGTACGCGCGCAACCTGGTGGTGCGTGGTGGCTACCGGCTCGTGCCCGAGCGGCTGAGGCGACTCGCCTACAGGGCGCGGTTCACGGGCTGACGGCGCCCTGACCGGGGCTCGGCGCGGCGGGCGGATCCGCATGCCGGCGAGAAGTTCCTGGATGTGACGTGTGCGACACCTGGCTCTCCATCCGGCCGAGCCGCCGTCGAAACGGGCGCGCGCATGGTTACCATGTGGGCGTCCGTCCCAGGTCCGCTCGGCTGTGCCCCCGGCCGTGCCCGGGCCCCAGGGCGACGCGCGCCACCGTGCGCCGCCCGCCCGCACCCACTGGAGGTCCCACGATGCGCCGCACCGCCCGAGCCGCCGCGCTCGCCGCCGCATCCGCCGCCGTGCTCGCCCTCAGCGGCTGCCTCGGCGACGTGGACGTGCCCACGCCCAGCGTCACCGCCACCGCTCCCTCGCCCTCGGCCACCGCGTCGGGCACTGCCTCGCCGACCCCCTCGGCCACGCCAAGCGACGACCGCAACGACCCCGGAGACGGCGTCGCGACCGACGACCCGATCGCCACCCCCACGCCCACGGGCGACCAGGAGCGGGCGACGGTGAACGTCTCGCTCACCCGCTACGGCACCGAGGGCGGCTCGTTCGTCGCCGCGGCGGTCATCGCAGGCGTCGTCGAGTCGACCGGCACGTGCACCATGACGCTCACCTCGGGCGCCACCACGCTCACCGCGTCGGGAGCAGGGGCGCCATCCGCGACGACCACCGACTGCGCCGCGGGGCTCGCGATCCCCCTGTCCTCGCTCTCGTCAGGTACCTGGACGCTCGTCATCTCGTACGATTCCGCAGGCTTCGCGGGCTCAAGCAGCCCCGAACAGGTGACGATCTCATGAGCATGACGATTCGCCGCGTGCTGGCGGCGGTGCTCACGGCCGCCGTGACGCTGACCGGTGCCCTCGCGATGCAGTTCGCGCAGGCAGCGCAAGCGCAGGCGGTGACGACCGCGGGCTTCGATCCGGGCATGATCATGAGCGACTCGGTCTTCTACGACTCGAACGCGATGACCGCGTCGGAGATCCAGACCTTCCTCAACAAGAAGGTCCCGACATGTCACCCCGAGTGGGACAACAACCCGAGCGACATCGTCTGCATCAAGGACTACGTGACGTCGACCGTCGCGAAGAACACGGTCATGACCTCCGGGGGCACCGTGCTGTGCACCGCCGTCGACGCGCGCAGCGGAGTCACGGCCGCGCAGGTGATCGACATCGTCGCGCGCGCCTGCGGAGTCAGCCAGAAGGTGCTGATCGTGCTCCTCCAGAAGGAGCAGGGCCTAATCACGCACCAGTGGCCGAGCTCGTACCGCTACGACAAGGCCACCGGGTACGCGTGCCCCGACACTGCGCCGTGCGACGCGCAGTACTTCGGCCTGTTCAACCAGCTCTACAACGCCGCACTGCAGTTCAAGCGCTACAAGGCGTACCCCACGAGCTACGGCTATCGCGCGGGACAGACGAACTTCATCGCCTACCACCCATACACCTACTCGACCGGCGCCTGCAGCAGGGCGAGCGTGTACATCCAGAACCAGGCCACCGCCGGTCTGTACAACTACACGCCGTACGTGCCGAACCAGGCCGCGCTCAACGCTGGCTACGGAACGGGCGACACCTGCAGCTCGTACGGCAACCGCAACTTCTATCTGTACTTCACCGACTGGTTCGGGTCCACGCGCGGCATCGACGTGGGCGTCCACGTGCTCGAGTACTACAACGCGATCGGCGGAGCGACCAAGACTGGCGTGCAGACCGCCGCCGAGGTGGCACTCGCAGGCGGCTGGTATCAGGAGTTCACGAACGGCACGATCTACGTGTCCGTCAATGGTGAGACTGCGTACATGCGCAAGGGCTACGCCTTCTCGAACGCGTACGCCGCCGCGGGTGGACCCGGAGGCTCGTGGGGATGGCCGCTCGGCAGCGAGTTCTCGATCACCGGCGGCTCGCAGCAGGAGTTCCAGCACGTCATCGCGACCTGGACCTCGGCGACCGGCGTCACCACCAAGCCCAGCGACACCGGCGAGGGCGTCGGAGCCCACGTGCTCGAGACCTACTTCGCCATCGGTGGGAAGTACCGGACCGGGGCACCGTCTGGTGACGAGGTCGCATTGGATGGCGGCTGGTACCAGGTGTTTGCCAACGGCACGATCTACGTGACGGCCAATGGCGAGACCGCGTACATGCGCAAGGGCTACGCCTTCTCGAACGCGTACGCCGCCGCGGGCGGACCGGCAGGCTCGTGGGGATGGCCGCTCGGCAGCGAGTTCTCGATCACCGGCGGCTCGCAGCAGGAGTTCCAGAAGGTCACCGCCAACTGGACCTCGGCGACCGGCGTCACCACCAAGCCCAGCGACACCGCCGAGGGCGTCGGCGAGCACGTTGTCGACACCTACTACCTCATCGGCGGCAAGAACCGCGTCGGTGCCCCCGCGGGCGACGAGGTCGCGCTCGATGGCGGCTGGTATCAGGTATTCGCCAACGGCACGATCTACGTGACCGCGGAGGGCGAGACCGCGTACATGCGCAAGGGCTATGCCTTCGCGATCGCCTATGCCGCCGCTGGCGGACCCGCAGGCGCGTGGGGCTGGCCGCTCGGCAGTGAGTTCTCCATCACGGGAGGCTCACGCCAGGAGTTCCAGAAGGTCACCGCCACCTGGACCTCCGCGAAGGGCGTCACCGTGACGGTGCGCGACACCGCTGAGGGCGTCGGCTCTCACATCGTCGACGCGTACACCGCGGCCGGGGGAAGCGCCACCACCGGAGCGCCCACCGCCACCGAGGTCGCGATCGGAGGTGGCTGGTACCAGGTGTTCGCCAACGGCACGATCTACGTGACCGTCGAGGGCGAGAAGACCTACATGCGCAAGGGCTATGCCTTCGCGATCGCCTACGCAGCTGCCGGAGGCCCTGCAGGGTCGTGGGGCTGGCCCCTTGGCAACGAGTACGGCATCACCGGCGGCAGCCAGCAGAAGTTCCAGAACGTCACCGCGACGTGGACTTCTGCGAACGGTGTGACGACCCAGAGCACCGCGCCCGACCCGGTGTACACCGTCAAGTACGGAATCCTCAGCGCCTACAACGCTCGTGGCGGGGAGGCGGTCATCGGCAAGCCGATCGGTCCCGAGACCGCCATCAGCGGCGGCTGGTACCAGCAGTTCGAAAAGGGCACCATCTACTGGACCACCAGCGGTGTCGGCAGCTACCTGCGCAAGGGCTACGCCTTCGCCGGTGCCTACGCCGCGGCAGGCGGCCCGACGGGCTCGTGGGGCTTCCCGCTCGGCGACGAGTTCCGCGTCGATTCCTCCACGACGCGACAGAACTTCCAGAAGGTCGTCGCCACCTGGACGAACGCCACCGGCGTCACCGTCAAGGCTCGCTGAACCGCGCGACACCGGCACGGTGGGAGGATGTCGGGGTGAGTGACAACCTGCGCGCCGGTACCCGCGGCGCGAGCACGATCATCGTGTTCCAGGCCGCGAGGATCCTGGTTCAGCTCGCCTCGATTCCGCTGCTGGCGCGCCTGCTCGAGCCTGAGGCATTCGGGCTCATCGCCATGGTGGCTGTCGCGATCTCTCTGGGCGACTTGCTGCGCGACATGGGCATCTCGACCGCGTCGCTCAAGGCGCGAGAGCTCACGCACCAGCAGGCGAGCAATCTCTTCTGGATCAACGGCACACTCGGCGCCCTGGGCGCAGTGCTCCTCGCCGCGGCCACCCCGCTTCTCGTGCGACTCTACGACGAGCCGCTCCTGGGTGCGGTGGTGCCCGTCCTGGCGCTCGTCCTGCTGTTCAACGGCTTCCAGGTGCAGCTCAAGGTCCAGCTCGCGCGCGCCAATCGCTACGTCGCGATCGGCGCGATCGAGACCGGCGCGCAGGGCGCCGCGCTGGTGGTGGCCGTGGTCGCGGCTCTCGCCGGTGCGTCGTACTGGGCGTTGGTGGGTCAGCTCATGACGAACTCGCTCGTCCTGCTCGTCGCCTGCCTGATCGCGACACGCTGGCGACCCGTCGCACCCCGACGCGGCGTGCAGACGCGCCCCTTGGTGACTGACGGTCTGCGCATCGGCGTCTCTAACTTCCTCACCTACATCGCCAATTACGCCCCCACCGCGATCATCGGCGTCCGGTACTCGTCAGCACAGGTGGGCTTCTACGAGCGCGCCTATCAGCTTGTGGTCGTGCCTCTGCAGTCAATCCTCACGCCGCTCAACCACGTAGTCGTCCCCACCCTGTCGCGAGAACGCGACGATCGCGGCCGACTCTTCGACATCCTCGTGCAGGTCCAGCTGCTGATCGGTTTCGCCGGAGTGCTTCTCTACGGCGTCGCTGCCGGGACCGCGCCCGCGCTCGTCCCGTTCGTTCTCGGCGACTCGTGGAGCGAGTCGGTCCCCGTGCTCGCCATCCTCGCGACCGGCGGAGCGTTCACGGTGCTCGCCTTCGTGAACTTCTGGGCATTCCTCGCATACGACCGGGAGCGCACCCTCATGCGTTTCGCCCTGGTCACCAAGCCGCTCTCGGTGCTGCTCGTGCTCGTGGGCTCTGCGCAGGGCATCGAGGGAGCGGCAGTCGGGTATGCGGTCGGCGAGTTCCTCAGCTGGCCCATCGGGCTGCTGTGGCTCCGCTACGACCTGCGTCTGCCGGTGTCCAAGCTGGTGCGCGGCGGTGCGCTGATCGTCGCACTGTTCGCCGTCGCAGCCGGGTCCGCACGGTTCGTGGTGACGGGCACCGCGCACTGGCCGCACGTGCTGTCGCTTATCGTCGCCACGCTCACGGCTGCCGCGCTCAACGGCGCGATCGTTGCTGCGCTGCCCCACACGCGCCGACGCCTGATCGCCACCGTCGCTCTCCTGCGCCGCTGATATCGCCTGGCGCCCGGCACCCCGTGACGCGGTGGGCCAGCCCCAGTCGGCCTCGAGGCCGCCGGTAGACTTGCGGAGGCGCGCACGGAGCCGTTCTCCGTCGATGAACCCCTTCCCGCGAGGTGCCCCCATGGCCTACCACGTGCTCACGCACACCTTCTTCCCGATCGTCGGCGGCGCCGAGGTAGGGATCCACGAGATCTTCAAGCGCTTCCCTGTGGAGCCGAAGGTATCGATAGTCACGCCGATCCCCGCGGCCGGGGCTGGTGACTTCACGGCCGACGACCTGACGCGCGACGCGAGCTACGAGGTCGTGCGTCTACGCGACACACCGCGTGGTGACTCGGTATTCGCGAAGGTGGGCGACGTGCTCGCGTGGCGACAGATCCGCTACTTGTGGCGGCACCGTTCCACCGCGAAGCAGGACACTGTGAACCTGCACTATGCCTTCCCCCATGGGTTCGCGGCGATCGCCGCGCGGCTGCTCGGCTATCGCGTGGTGATCGCGCTCGTCGGGCGCACAGACGTGCTCTCGGAGATCCCGTGGTGGATGCGCGCGCACGCCGAGCTCGCGCTCCGCGCGGCGCACCAGGTGATCACGATCTCCGAGTTCGACACGCAGCGCACGCGCTGGTCCTCGCGCGCCACGGTGATCCCCTATGGTGCCGACGCTGCCTACTTCCAGGCGCCAGATGCGCGGGCCGTCGGTGAGCTTCGCGCCTCGTGGGATGCCGAGGGCCGCACGGTGTTGCTGGCAGTGCAGCGGCTCGCGCCCGTCAAGGCAGTGGACAAGGTCATCGAGGCGGTGCGTGTGCTCGCCGCCGACGAGCCGGATCGCTACCGCCTCGTCATCGTCGGTCGAGGCTCGGAGATGGAACGGCTGCGGCGTCTCGCGGAAGGACTCGAGGAGACGGTGCGGTTCGTCGGCTATGTCTCCGAGGAGGACCTGCCTGCGCACTACGCCGCGGCTGACGTGTTCGTCTCGCACTCGATGTACGAGACCTTCGGGGTCATGTTCGCGCAAGCGATGGCGAGCGGCAAGCCGATCGTCGCGGCGCGCACGTCATGCATCTCGGAGGTGGTGCCGCATGGCGAGGTGGGACTGCTCGTCGAGCCCGGGGACACGGCGGGGTTCGCTGCGGCGGTCTCGCGCATCACGGACGATGCTGCGCTGCGCGACCGGTTGGGCGCGGCCGGTCGCGCCCGTGCGGAGGCCAGGTACCGCTGGGAGGACGTTGCGTCCGCCTACGAGACCGCGCTCCGACGCTGAGCAGGCGTCAGGACCTCTCGTCGCGGTAGTACTCGGCGTACCACCGCGCGAAGCGCGACAGACCCTCGTCCATCCCGACCGTTGGCGCGAAGCCAAGATCGCGGCTGGACTCCTCGATATCGGCGAATGTCTGATAGACGTCGCCCACCTGCATCGGCAAGTCCTTGCGCTGCAGAGGTGTCGTGAGGAGATCGTTGTCGCGCAGGCAGCGCTCAAGCGTGAGGATGAAGTCGCCGAGCTTCTCCGGATGCGAGTTGCCCAGGTTGTAGACCTTGTGCGGAACCCCGGCGGGAACAACCTCTGCGCCGCGGTCGATCACTGACAGGACTCCCGCGACGATGTCGTCGATGTAGGTGAAGTCGCGCAGCATGTCGCCGCCGTTGTACACCTCGATCGCGTCACCCTTGACGAGCCTGTTGGTGAACTTGAAGTACGCCATGTCGGGTCGCCCCATGGGCCCATAAACGGTGAAGAAGCGCAGCCCGACGGACGGGAGGCCGAACGCTGAGGAGTAGGCGTGGGCCATCAGCTCGTTCGACTTCTTGGTCGCCGCGTACAGCGAGACGGGCTCGTCGGACTTCTGCGCCACCGAGTAGGGAGCGTCCGCACTGTCGCCGTACACCGACGACGACGACGCGTACACGAGATGGGTCAGTGCGGCGCCCGACTCGACCTGCGCGCGGCACGCCTCGAGGATCGAGAGGAAGCCCACCAGGTTCGACTGGACGTACACGTCGGGACGCTCAAGCGAGTAGCGCACGCCGGCCTGCGCTGCGAGGTTCACGACGACGTAAGGGTCTACGTCGGATACCAGCTGCTTGACCGCGTCGGCGTCGGCGATATCGAGACGGTGCATGGTGAAGGACTCGTGCGCCTCAAGACGTGCGGCACGGGCATCCTTCAGGGCGACGTCGTAGTAGTCGTTGAAGTTGTCCACACCCACCACGGTCGCGCCGCGAGCAAGCAGGGCCTCGCACGTGGCCCAGCCGATGAAGCCTGCCGCACCCGTCACGATCACACGCTGATCGACCACGTCCCACTCATTCCACTCTGTCTGAGAGGGGCGGCAAGGCGCCCCGCAACGGACGTTCACACTACCACCGAGGCGTGCTCGAACCGGGCGCCGAACGGCCCGGAGCGGTCACTGAGACGACTAGGACGCGCGGCGCGCGAGAACCTCGTCGAAGACCCCCAGAAGGCGATCCATGAAGACCTCAGGAGTATTGTCGCGGGTCACACGGTCGTATCCATGCGCGACCGCCCCCTCGTACTCCTCGTCCGTCAAGTCCCACGTGCGCTCGAGGCACGCGAGGAGCTCTCCATCGACGGTGATGTCGAACATCCACTCGGGCCGCTCGATGAGCTCGGGGATGCCCCCGCGGTTGGCGCCGATCACGAGAGTCCGGTTCGCCTGGGCTTCGAGCACCGTGTTCGGGTAGTTCTCCTGCCACAGGGACGGGACCACCACGCAGTGGATCGTCGGTAGCAGCGCCATGATCGCGGGATTGTCGAGCCGGCCGAGGTGCTCGACCTGGGGCACTCGCGCGAGCCATGTGTCGATCTCGCTCGCGAAGTCCTCGTGCACCCCGCCCGCGAGCAGCAGACGCGCATCGGGCCGACTGGCGGCGAACGCCTCCCAGGCGAGCAGCAGCTCCACGATGCCCTTGCGCTTGGAGATGTTCCCGTAGAACAGGTAGTCCCGCGTGTCCCCCGGTGTATTCCGCTCCTCCTCGGGAACCAGCACGTCGAAGTCGAACGGATTGGGAAGCCCTCGGGTCGCCAGCCCGTTCCCCGTCGCAGTCTCGGCGAGCGCGCTGCTGGGGCACAGGAACTGGTCGACGACCCGCGCCCGCTGCGGATTGAAGGACCTGAGCCCAAGCAGCTGGATCCGCTGGAACGTCGAGATGCCGCAGCGCGCGACGCAGTCGTTGGTGGCGTATCCCTCGCAGGCGCGCATCTCTCGATCCACCGCCGTGCCCTTGGGGCATACCGTCGCGTAATCACGGATGGTCTGCACCACGGGCACCTCGCCGACCGACCGCAGCATGCTCACGCCCGTCTTCCACATGTTGTTCACGTGGATCAGGTCGGGCTGGAACTCGCGCACGACCCGACGGATCCTCATGACGAGCGTGGGGTCTGGAAGGAACTGTTGCGCACCCATGCGCGGAATGGAGCGGCGGATCGGGAAGTTCGTGTGCTCGTCGGTGTCGACGCTGGCCACGCCATGATCGAAGGTGAGGACCTTGGCGACGTGACCCCGCTGTCGCAGCAGCTTCGCCTCGCGGAAGGTCTGAAGCTCGGCGCCACCTTCGCGAGCGAGGTCATTGACGATGAGGACGCGCATCACTTGACCCCCCGGAGAGCCTCGACAGTTGCGCGCAGGTAGGCGTCCAAGCGCTCGACGGTCCGTGTCACTGTCTTGGTCACCACCGCATCGTCGTACCAGTCCCTGGTGGAGCGGCGCAGATCCGTTCCGCCCGAGGCAGCCCGCACGATAGCTGCTGCCAGGTCCTCCGCGGCGATCGAGGGCGCGACGAAGCCGTTCACGCCCTCCTCCACGAGCTCCATCGCCGCATTGTCCGGGTCGGCGACGAGCACACTCGGGGTCCCGCGACCAGCAGCCTCGACGACGACAAGTCCGTAGCCCTCCCGCTTCGAAGGGTTGACGAGCGCACTCGCACCGCCCATCAGCTCCGCGAGCTCGCTCTCTGAGACGAAGCCGGGCATCGTCGCCCATCCTTCGGCGCCTGCGGCAGCGATCGCCGCCTCGACCCGTGGCGTCGTCGGGCCCTTGCCGAGGATCACGAGACGAAGCTCGGGGAGAGCCTGACGAGCGATGGCGACCGCCGCGGGAAGTGCCTCGACGCGCTTGTCGGCGATGTGACGACCCGCGTACACGATGTAAGGAGGCGCATCGGCCTCGGCCCTCGCCTCGACCTGCGCAGGATTGTCGATGAGGCCTGGGCTGCGGAGCATGGTGCCCCGGAAGCGCTCTACGCGGAGCCGGTCCTCAGTGAGGAGAGAGTGACAGGACGCCGCGGGGGACGCGAGCACCGCGAACCGCTGCAGCACCCACGCGACGGTGCCGACGACCCCTCCGGAGTACTCGAGCCACTGCTTGCGGCCCCACACCTCGAGGTAGTCGGCGACGATGGCTGTGCGCGAGCCGGCCAGCGCAATCCTGGCGGCGAAGAGATTGAGCACGGGCAGCGCCGAGACCACGACCGCATCGAGGCTGCGCCGACGCTTGCGGAGCGCCTTGAAGAGCGCCCACGCGAACACCAGGGCACTCTGAGGCCGCCGCACGCCGTCGGCGTCGTACAAGTGCAGGCCGGGCGAGATCTGCGTTGCCCGGAAGCCTGCGGGAGCCTCAGCCGTGGTCGGATCGACGGCAGTGAGGTACTCGACATCGTGGCCAAGCGCGCCCAGGTCGCGGGCCATCGCTCCGTAGAGACGCTCTCCACCGCCGGTGGTGACGGGGAAGTAGCAGTCGAAGACGATCGCGATCTTCACTTCGAAGGTCCTTTCGGGCCGCGCGGACATGGCGGCGCCTGATGCCGCAGGCAGGCTCAGCGTGGAGTGCCTCAGCGCGGCGGGGAGTGCAGCAGGTAGATGAGACGACCGTGCTCGCGACGCGAGCGCAGCACTCCGTCGAGCACGAGGCCGATCGCGAACGCGAGGGCGCCGAGGATCAGCGCGGTGATCGTGAGCGAGACCGTGGGGATGCGCAGCACCTCGCCCGTGTCGAGATAGTCGAGCACGACGGGAATGCCGAGGATGATGCCGATCACCGTCATGGCGACGGCGATCCATCCGAAGAACAGCAGCGGGCGCTCGTGCCGGATGAGCTGGCCGATGAGGCGCAAGATGCGGAAGCCGTCGTGGTAGGTGCGGAGCTTGCTCTCGCTGCCCTCGGGCCGGTCCTTGAAGCCCACCTCGACCTCCGTCTGCGGCACTCGCAGGCTCATGGCGTGCACCGTGAGCTCGGTCTCGATCTCGAACTCGCGCGACAGTGCGGGGAAGCTCTTGACGAAGCGCCGAGACATGACGCGGTAGCCGGAGAGCATGTCGGAGACCTGGTTGCCGAAGATGCTTCCGGTGAGGTAGTTGAAGCCGCGGTTGCCCAGCGCGTGTCCGGGGCGGTACGCGGTGTCCGAGACCTCGCGACGCACCCCGAGCACGTGGTCGTAGGGGCCATCGAGAAGGGTGTCGATCATTCCCGGGAGCGCGTCCACCGAGTAGGTGTCGTCGCCATCGATCATCACGTAGATGTCGGCCTCGACATCGGCGAACGCGCGGCGCACGACGCTGCCCTTGCCCTGCGCAGTCTCGAGCCGGACGATCGCTCCGGCCTCCTCGGCCACCCGGCGGGTCTGGTCCGTGCTGTTGTTGTCGTACACGTAGACGACGATGCCTGGAACCGCGGCGAGCAGGTCTCGCACGACCGTGCCTACGGCGAGTTCTTCGTTGTAGCAGGGGACGATTGCGGCGATGACTCGCTCCGACGACATGGTCACCCAAACTCCCTAGAAACGGTTGCAGACGGCGCGCGGCTCGGCTGTGCTCCGCGCGCGCGAGAGCAACCGAAACACTAACACGCAGCGGTGCGCCTAGTCCCCGCAGCCGACGATCGCGAACAGGCGCGCATCCTCGCCCTCCGAGTCGAGGAGCACGAGATGGTCTCCCGGCTCGAGATCGACAATGCCGTCCCAGTAGCTCGTCCGCGCGTTGTGCACGTCGCGCTCCCCGAAGTCGATGACGTAGCGGATGCCGGAGCGCTCGACGGCTGCGCACACCTCGGGATCCGAGTCGATGTCCGCGAGGTGGTGGTTGACGTAGTCCTCGTCCTCGGTGTGATGCGGGTAGATGTGATAGTCGACGACGACCACGTCGGCCCACAGGTCGATGAGGTTGGCGCCTGTACGGGGGCTTCCTGCGACCAGCGCGCCATCGTCGATCAGCGGGTCCGCGCGCTCGAGGAGCGCGCGCTCGTCCGTCGAGAGAAGTGCGGAGTCATCGCTGGTCGTGTAGGTCTGCTGGGTGCGCGCGACCGCGTCGTCGACGGAGCGGTCAGCGGCGATCGCCGCGAGCATCAGCACCGCTGCCACGACCCCGGCGAGCACCGGGCGCGCCGTGATGCGGGAGCCCTGAGCGTGCAGCCGTGCAAGCCACGCCTCGATCTCCGACCCGACCATCGCGATCGCCGGGATCGCGGCGGGACCCAGGAGCATCGCGAGCCGGAAGGGGTCCGAGTACCAGGGGTTGGTCAGCACATTGCGGACGATGCTCGAGGTGTCGACTCCCGCCGCGAGCAGGAAGAGCACCGTCGCGCCCGCGAAGGGGGCGAGGTACTCGAAGCGCGCCGGACGTCGGATCGCGAGCACGATCGACGACGCGAGCGCGAGACTGCCGAGCGATAGCAACGGCAGGTCTGATGGCGCGATCGTGAGGGCTTCGCCGAGCACGCGGGGAAGGCTCGCCCACGGCGGCCATCCCGAGGACTCGCGTGACGTGCGTGCGAGGAGCCACACGACCATGGACGCGAGGATCACACCCGAGGCGGTCGCGGCGGCGGCGATGATCGTCCTCCGCGAGCGGTCCGCGGCGATCCGTCGGCCGAGCTCCCAGAACAGGACCGGGGCGGCGAGCACCACCGCCGCGAGCAGCGAGTTGGGGTGCGCGACTCCCTGACCGCCGAGCATGAATGCGAGGAGGAGCGTCTCACGTGACCAGAGTCGGCCCCCTGGGCGGAGCGCCACGAAGAGCAGAGCGGCGGTGCCGCCTAGCATCGAGTAGCCGATGAGGTTCGGGTACAGCACGCCGAAGAAGAGCGGGATGTAGGGGAAGATACCCATGGTGACGCTGCCCACACCGGCCGCAATCGCGGCGCCCAGGCTCCTGGGAAAGAAGGCCACCGCCATCGCGAGCGCCGATGCGGGCCATATGAGGGCGCCGATCACGACGTTCGAGGCGTTGATGGCCTGCGGAACGCCGAGGCCTGAGAGCTGCGCGACGAGGGAGGTGAACGCGTGCCAGCCGTTCGGATAGAACGGCGCACCTGCCCGTGTGTTGATCGCGAACGCTGAGGCGTTGCCGGTCTCCCGGATGCCCTCGATCGCATTCAGGTGCACGACCGCGTCGAATGTCTGAGAGATGCTCTCGGGCGAGACGAACGCATCCATGAGTCGCCAGGCGAGGATGATGCCGGCCACGCCGACGGCCGCCAACGGCGCCCAGCCAGTCGCCTGCGAGAATGCCGGGCCGTCCGCCACCTGGGGGACGAAGCGTCGCAGGATGAGGCCGATGATCGCGAGCGCGACGGTGACGGCGAGCACAGGAAGCACCGACCACGGCACGCCCACGGCGCCCGCGATCACGGCGGAGATGGCGAGGATCGCGACGGACAGCGCAGGTGCGGCGAGCAGGTGAAGGGGAGCGACGCGGAACGATGCGAGCATCACCGCCAGGCCGGGCACGACCACGAGCACGACACCGATCGCCATCGCCGGCACGAGCGACCACCATTCAGCCATGCGTCCGCCTTCCTGAGTGCCCACAACCACGGTGCCCGCGCGGGAGGCGGCTCAAGCGTAACCGATGGGCTGCCTGCGGACATGCGCTCGCCCTGCGTGGCGACCACGGCCCTGGCACGTTCGAGACCCCGGGCTCGTTGTGCTGAGCGTGTAACCTTCTAGCAGTTCATTTCTCACCATTCGGGAGTTTCCTCTTGACCGACCTCATCGTTGTCGGCTCCGGATTCTTCGGCCTCACCGTCGCAGAGCGGATGGCCGAGGAGCACGGGCTGAACGTGCTGCTGATCGATCGCCGACCGCACCTGGGCGGCAACGCGTACAGCGAGCCCGAGCCCGAGACGGGCATCGAGGTGCACACCTACGGCACCCACCTGTTCCACACGTCGAATGAGCGCGTGTGGGAGTACGTCAATCGCTTCACGTCGTTCACGCCATACGTGCACAAGGTCTATACGACCCACAAGGGCGAGGTCTTCCCGATGCCCATCAACCTGGGCACCATCAACCAGTTCTTCCGCTCCGCGCATGGACCGGAGCAGGCACGCGCGCTCATCAGGGAGCAGGCAGCGGAGCTGGGAGGCAAGGATCCAGAGAACCTCGATGAGCAGGGCGTGAACCTCATCGGGCGCCCGCTGTATGAGGCCTTCATCAAGGGTTACACCGCGAAGCAGTGGCAGACCGATCCCAAGGAGCTCCCGGCCTCGATCATCTCGCGGCTGCCCGTGCGCTACACGTACGACAACCGCTACTTCAACGACAAGTACGAGGGCCTGCCCGTGGACGGCTACACCGCATGGCTCGAGCGCATGGCCGATCATCCCCGCATCGAGGTGCGGCTCGACACCGACTTCTTCGACGAGTCGCAGCCCATCAACAAGAAAGCCGTCGTCGGCAGGATTCCTGTGGTGTACACCGGCCCAGTGGATCGGTACTTCGACTACAGCGAGGGTGACCTGTCGTGGCGCACCATCGACTTCGAGCAGGAGGTCCTCCCCGTGGGCGACTTCCAGGGCACTCCCGTCATGAACTACGCGGACGAGGAGGTGCCCTACACGCGCATCCTCGAGTTCCGTCACCTGCACCCCGAACGCGACTACCCGACGGACAAGACCGTGGTCGTCAAGGAGTATTCGCGCTTCGCTGAGAAGGGCGACGAGCCCTACTACCCCGTGAACACGCCCGAGGACCGCGAGAAGCTCGCGGCGTACCGTGAGCTCATGGACGGCGAGCAGGACGTGTTCTTCGGAGGCCGCCTTGGCACCTATCAGTACCTCGACATGCACATGGCGATCGGCTCGGCGCTGTCGATGGTGGACAACAAGCTCGCGCCCCAGCTGAGCAAGAACGCGGGGTAGCGCCGTGCCGAAGACCAAGGCAAGCGCCGCCGCGCCCGCCGTCTCGCTCGACGGGTGGCGCGAAGTCCAGCGCATGGTGCTGCCGCGCGACTCTGATCGCGCGGCTCTCCCGCTGTACGTGGATGCGGCTCACGCGGGCGTGGTGGAGAACCCGTTCTTCACGCCCGGCTCGATCGTGGAGCCTCCCTACCAGCGACCGGCTGTGCACGCCTCTCACTCGGTGGTCGCAGGCCGCTACGCCCTCGCACTCCGCGCGGACGAGTCCGTCAGCCTCGGCACGTACTTCAATGCGTTCGCCGCCAGCTACTGGAAGGAATGGACGCGCGTCGGGTCCGTGCGCCTAATCGTCGAGACCGAGGGTCCTGGAGTCATCTCGGTGTTCCGCACGAACGCGCGCGGCGCCGCGCAGCGCCAGGACGGTGCCGCTGTGGAGGGCTCCGCGACGAGCGTCTTCGACCTCTCGCTGAGCAAGTTCGCCGACGGAGGCTGGTACTGGTTCGACGTTGCCGCCGGGCACGGCGAGTTCCGCGTCACGAGCGCCCGCTGGATGGTGGCGGACGATCTCGGACGCCGCGAGACGCGTCTGTCGCTCGCCATGACGACCATGAACAAGGTCGAGGACGTCATCGCGAACCTGGAGGTTCTCGCGTCAGAGGAGCGCGTGCGCGCGCGGCTCGACGAGCTCATCGTGGTCGACCAAGGTGGCGACAAGGTCGCGGACCACCCCGACTTCCCGAAGTGGAAGAAGGCGCTCGGCGATCAGCTCCGCATCGTCGAGCAGGGCAACATCGGCGGTTCGGGCGGCTTCTCGCGCGGCATGTACGAGACGGTCAAGGCCGGCCGCAGCGACTACGTGATGCTGATGGACGACGACATCGACATCGAGCCTGAGTCCATCCTCAGGATCCTGAGCTTCGCGGACCACACCGACACCCCGACGATGGTCGGCGGGCACATGTTCGACCGTCAGCAGCGCACCGTCCTTCACACGTACGGCGAGCGCGTCGAGCCGTGGCGGGTGCAGCCCGTGCCGGCGAACTCGCGCTACGTCAACGGGCACGACTTCGAGCTGTTCAACCTGCGCTCGACCCAGTGGATGCACCGCCGCGCCGACGTGGACTACAACGGCTGGTGGATGACCCTGATCCCGGTCGAGATCATCAAGGAGCTCGGTCTCTCGCTGCCTGTGTTCATCAAGTGGGACGACGCCGAGTACGGCCTCCGTGCCCGTGCGGCGGGCTATCCCACGGTGTCGCTGCCGGGCGCTGGCGTGTGGCACACGTCGTGGATCGACAAGGACGACCTCGTCGGCTGGCAGGCGTTCTATCACACGCGCAACCGACTGATCGTGGCGCTGCTGTACTCCGACTTCAAGCACGGCGGCGGCGCGCTGCGGGACGTGTTCGCGAACGACCTCAAGCACCTCTTCTCGATGCAGTACTACACGGTCGCGGGCCGCCACGCGGCGATCGAGAGTCTGCTCGAGGGCCCCGCCTCGCTCGCGCCGGAGATTGGCACGAGGCTTCCCGCGATTCGTGCGATGGCCAAGGGCTACAGCGACGCCGACTACCGCAAGGCGCCCTCGGACTACCCCGAGGTCGGTCGACACACCCCGCGCAACGCGGGCGACGGCGTCCCCCGTCCTGCCACGCGACTGCTCCCGCTCGTCGGCCTGCGGCTCGCCTGGAAGCACGCCTTCACCAAGGTCTCGGACTTCGACCGTTCTGCGCCCCGGTCCGCGGTCACGTTCCACGATGCGAAGTGGTGGGTGCTCACGAGCCTCGACAGCACGCTCGTGACGAATGCCGAGGGCAGTGGCTACGCGTGGCTGCTGCGAGACCGCGCACGGTTCCGCAAGCAGATGCGTGCGTCGGTGCGCCTTCAGCGCAGGGTCCGTCGCTCGTGGACGTCGCTGCGAGCCGCGTACCGAGGCTCGCTCAAGGACATCACGTCGTTCGAGTCGTGGGAGAAGATCTTCGCCGAGAACCCAGGGCGTGATGGCTGACGGTACCGCGGCCGTGCTGCCGTCAGGGATGACGGCGCCCGGGGGATCCGCGAGCCTGTTCGACATCGGTCGGCACCGGTATCTGCTCCGGCTGGTGGTGCGCAAGGAGATGCGCGTCCGCTATCAGGGCTCTCTGTTGGGTCTCGCATGGACGTATGTGAAGCCTGCGGTGCAGTTCGCGGTCTTCTACTTCGTGATGGGCACGTTTCTTGGGATGAGCGCGCGCATCTCGCCTTTCGCGGTGTTCCTGTTCTCGGGCATGGTGATCGTCAACCTCTTCACCGAGATCCTCACGAACTCGACGCGCTCCGTGACCGGCAACGCACCGCTGGTTCGCAAGATCTATCTCCCGCGGCAGCTGTTCCCGGTGTCCTCTGTGTTCGTCGCGCTCGCGCACTTCGCGCCGCAGGTCGTCATCCTCGTGCTGGGAGCGCTCGTGTCCGGCTGGACGCCGGATGTCGTGGGCCTCCTGGCCGGCCTCGCAGGAACCGCGATCGTCGTATGCCTCGCGCTCGGCGTCGGGCTCATCACGGCTGCCATCAACGTCGCGTTCCGCGACATCGAGAACATCACCGACCTGATCGCGATGGTCGCGGTGTGGTTCTCCCCGGTGCTGTACCCGTGGTCCTTCGTGCGCGATGCGTTCGTGGACTATCCGGCGCTGCTCAATCTGTACTTCGCGAATCCCCTGACGGTTGCGGTCGAGCTTTTCCACCGTGCCTTCTGGGCTGGGGCTGCTCAGCCTTTGGATCGCCCCGACGGCGTCCTGACGGATCTGTGGACGCATGCGGCCATCGCCGGCGCGGTGTCGGTGGTCGTCCTGCTCATCGGCGATTTCACGTTCCGTCGCATGTCCTACAAGTTCGCGCAGGAGCTGTGATGGAACCGAGCGTCATCGTCGACGGCGTCGTCAAGCGCTTCCGCATCCGCCACGTACGTTCCCTCAAAGAGATCGCCTCGCGCGCGATCCGCGGCAAGTCGGAGGAGCGCAACGAGTTCACCGCGCTGCACGACATCTCGTTCGAGATTCCGCCGGGCCAGATCGTCGGCCTGATCGGGTTCAACGGATCGGGCAAGTCCACCCTGTTGAAGTGCATCTCGGGCGTGCTCACGCCCGACGAGGGCATGGTCGGCCTGCGCGGGCGCGTGGCGGGGCTGATCGAGGTCGGTGCGGGTTTCCACCCGGACCTCACCGGGCGCGAGAACGTGTATCTCAATGGGGCAATCCTCGGCATGTCCAAGGAGGAGATCGACGCGGCTTTCGACTCCATCGTGGAGTTCTCGGAGATCCCCGAGTTCATCGACACCGAGGTCAAGTTCTACTCGTCGGGCATGTTCCTCCGCCTCGCGTTCTCTGTGGCGGTGCATACCGATCCCGACATCTTCCTCGTCGACGAGATCCTCGCGGTGGGCGACGAGCCCTTCCAGCGCAAGTGCCTGGCGCGCATCCGCGAGTTGCACGACTCCGGCAAGACCCTCCTCATCGTCAGCCACGACCTCGACATGATCGCCAAGCTATGCGAGCGTGCGATTCTGCTCGAGCACGGTCGGATCGTCGTCGACGGCGACGCTTCGGAGGTCGTGGCCCGCCTCAGGGCGCAGTAGGCAGTGGCAGCGGCGGAGACCGCAGGAACGACGCGCACGCGCTTCCGCGGTGACATTCAGGGTCTGCGCACGGTCGCGGTCCTGCTCGTCGTGGCGTACCACCTCACTGGAATGCCCTCCGGCGGCTTCATCGGGGTGGACGTGTTCTTCGTGATCTCTGGCTTCCTCATTGGCGGCGCGCTGTTCCGCCAGTTCGATTCCGAGGGGCGAATAGGGCTCAAGGCGTTCTACTGGCGCCGGCTATGGCGTCTGGGTCCCGCATCGCTGGCAGCCATCGTTGCAACGGTCGGAATGTCCTTCTGGCTGATGTCCACTGCCCGCGCGCACGAGACCTTGGTCGATGCGGGTTGGACGTTGCTGCTTGTCGCCAACCTGCGCTTCGCGCTTCAGGGCGTGGACTACTCGAACGTGGGGGCGGCTGATAGCCCGCTGCTGCATTTCTGGTCGCTCGCAGTCGAAGAGCAGTTCTACATCATCGCTCCGCTCGCCATCATGGGGGCGGCGCTGCTGGCGCCTCGTGTCATGAAGGATGTGGCGCGCCGGCGCGTCGGAGTGGTGCTGGTCGTGCTGGTGCTCCTCGGCGCGTCCGCGTGGATGACGCTCGCGAACCCTGGCCACGCATACTTCTCACTCGCGGCGCGAGCATGGGAGCTCGCTGTGGGTGTCTTCGCTGCTCTGCTCGTGAGCGTCTCGACCGAGCGAATCGACCGCCTTCGAGTCGATATCGCCTATGTTGGCCTGGCCCTGATTGCATTCAGCGGCCTGTGGGTGTCGGAGTCGGTCGGATTCCCGTTCCCGTGGGCGATCCCTGCGGTGCTCGGCTCTGCGTTGGTGGTCTGGTCCGGGGCGCGAGGCGCCGGACCGGCAGTGCTCGACAATGCGCCGATGCGATATCTCGGGGATCGTTCGTTCGCCATTTACCTGTGGCACTTCCCCGCGATCGCGATGGTGCAGCAGTTCAGGCTCGACAACCGTGTGATCAACTGGGTCGCGGCGCTCGTCCTGACGTTCGCGGCGACCGAGCTCTCGTACCGCCTGGTGGAGAAGCCGCTTCGAGCGATCGGGCACGGCGAGCGTCCGCGGTGGAATTGGTCGCGACGTGAGGCATGGACGAACGTCATGAGCGCGAGCGCCGTCGTCGGCGCTGTCGGTGCGCTCGTGTTTGCGGTGGTGGTGCGTCCCCTTCCGCAACCACCTGCCGACGAGGTCTCGGCGATTTCGGAGACGAACGCTCCGACGGCGCCAGCGGAGCCAGCTGCTGCGGTAAGCCCGTTCGCCGACCTGTGGGCGGAGCCGATGGGACCGGCGGAGCGCGAGCGCGTCGCTCAGATCGAGCAGGCACTTGCCTCCACGTCTTGGGACGACCGCGAAGGAGTCATCGAGTCGGCGGCATACGTGGATAACTACCCTGAGTGCCTCGGTGAGTGGGGCGTGGCCGGCGCGGCCGCACAGATCGCCGATGAGCGGTGCTGGTTCGGCGACCCCGAGGGCGATCGCACGATCTACGTGGCTGGCGACTCGAACGCGCTATCGTTCGTGCCCGCCGTCGTGGCAGCGTATCCAGACGCCCAGGTGCGCGCGCTCACCATTGGCCAGTGCCCGCTCATCGCCATCGGCACCGCGACGTTCGCGCACGATCGCGACCCTGCGCTGTGCGCCGAAGCTTCACAGGCGTTCATGGACGAGTTGGAGCGGGTGCATCCTGACGCGGTCGTACTGGTGACGGCGTCAAGCACCATGTGGCGCCTTGCCTCGGGTGCGACCGGTGGAGCTGCGGAGGCCGAATGGACCGAGGCTTTCCGCACCACGCTGAGCGAACTCGCGACCTTCACTGAGGACGTGATCGTCCTGGATTCGCTTCGTTCATCCGTACCGATCGATGAGTGTGCGTGGACGTTCTCCCGCCCGTCTGACTGCTTCGCTACGCTCGGCGGCGTGCAGGTCGAGGTGCCGCGAGTCCAGCGCGCCGTTGTGGACGAGCTCGCTCTCGACAATGTCCACTACCCCCAGACGCTCCAGTGGTATTGCGACGCGGAAGGCCGTTGCCCAGCGGCGATCGATGGTGTCGCGGTGGTCGTCGACACTGAGCATCTCACCGAAGGTGGAGCTCGCGCGCTAGGCCCACTGCTGGCGGAGCGCGTGCCGCTCGACCGGTCAGCCGCCGCGGCGTCCTGAGCGGGAGTCAGCCGCCGGGCGCCGCTCGCCTCGACTAGGCTACGACCAGTATCCGACACGAATCCCGAGGAGTCACAGCTTTGTCCGAGTCGCCCAAGTCAGCCCTTGTCACCGGCATCACCGGCCAGGATGGCTGCCACATCGCGGAGCTGCTGCATGAGAAGGGCTATGAGGTCCACGGCCTGATCCGCGGGCAGAACAACCCCCGCAAGGCCGCGGTCGAGGCGGAGTTCCCGTTCGTGAACCTGATCGAGGGCGACCTGACGGACCCCGCGGCGCTGATGCGTGCGATGGACATCGCGAACCCCGACGAGGTCTACAACCTGGGTGCGATCTCCCACGTGGGCTACTCGTTCAAGAACCCGACCTTGACCGCGGACGTGACCGGCAAGGGCGTGCTGAACGTGCTCGAGGCTGTCCGCGCCACGGGTCGCGCGGAGTCGACGAAGGTGTATCAGGCGTCGACGTCGGAGATGTTCGGCGGACTGGACTACAACCGTCCGGGCGCCGGGTACAACGAGGACTCGCTGTTCCACCCGCGCAGCCCCTATGGCGTGGCGAAGCTGTACGGCCACTGGATCGCCAAGAACTATCGCGAGTCCTACGGCATGTTCGTCTCGTGCGGCATCCTGTTCAACCACGAGGGCGAGCGGCGCGGCAAGGAGTTCGTGACGCGCAAGATCACGGACGCGGTCGCGCGCATCCACCTGGGGCTGCAGGACCACATCGAGCTGGGCGATCTGTGGCCCAAGCGCGATTGGGGCTATGCGGGCGACTATGTGCGTGGCATGTGGCAGATGCTGCAGCACGACACCGCAGATGACTTCGTGCTCGCGACGGGTGAGACGCACTCGATCGAGGAGTTCCTGCAGCTCGCGTTCGCTGAGATCGGCATCGACGACTGGCGTCCGTATGTGAAGCAGAACCCGGCGTTCATGCGCCCGGCCGAGGTGGACATCCTGCTGGGTGACCCCACAAAGGCGGAGAAGGTGCTGGGCTGGGAGCGCAAGGTTGACTTCCCTGGGCTGGTGAAGCTGATGGTCGCGCACGACCTCGAGCAGCAGCGCGCGGGTCTGCCGTCGGCATGAGCCAGCGTCCGCTCCGGTCCGTGATCGTGACGGGCGTGGACGGCTTCGTCGGCCGTCACGTCGCGGCGCTCGCGAAGGCGAGCGGTGTCGACGTGCACGGTGTGGGTCGCGCGGAGCGGCTCGACCCCGATGTCGAGTCCAGCGTCGCGAGTTATGTGAGCGTCGACCTGACGCAGGCGTGGCCCGAGTTTGCTGAGGCTGACGGGATCATCCATCTGGCAGGCCTCGCGGCGGTGGGCCCGTCGTTCGGGCAGCCGCAGCGCTACATCGAGGCGAACTCGTCGATGGTGACGTTGATGTGCGAGTCGCTCCTGAGTTCTGGCTACGAGGGAAGCCTCGTGACGATCTCCTCTGGGGCCGTCTACGCTCCGTCGTCGAGTCCGCTCTCCGAGGACTCGCCGGTGGCTGCGGCGTCGCCTTATGCGGTGAGCAAGCTGCTGGTCGAGAACCAGATGGAGTACTACGGTCGACGCGGGCTCCGCACGGTCGTCGCGCGCCCGTTCAATCACATCGGGCCGGGGCAGCGCGCGGGTTTCCTCGTCCCTGACCTCTACGGTCGGCTGTCCACTCTCCCCGCGGGCGAGGCGCTCTCCGTGGGCAACCTCTCGACGCGTCGCGACTACCTGGACGTGCGCGACGTGGCTCGCGCCTATCTGACGCTCGCCGCCGCGCCGCGCTGGGATCACGCGGTGTACAACGTCGCCTCGGGCGCCTCGCTCGCGGGCACCGAGATCCTCGCCGCTCTCGCGGATGCGATGGGACGTGGGGTGCCGGAGCTGGTGACGGATGCGGCGAGCGTCCGCCCCACCGACGCCTCGACGGTGACGGGCTCCGCGGACCGTTTGCGCGCCGAGTTCGGGTGGCTTCCTGAGCACACGGTGCGGGAGTCGATTGCGGACTTCGTCGTCGCCCACGAGGCCGACGCCTGAGCCGTTCCGAAGTGACGGCCAGTGCCGCCACGTCCGCTTCGTTCGCCCCGAAACACGTGAACTGACCGTCACTTCGGCAAGGCTGCTGAGTGAAGCAGTTGCTCAGGCGTTGACTACGCACCGGGCACTCTCTGCACCCCTGCATGTCGGGCCCCCGACATGCCCGACGCTGCGGCATGTCTTGCAACCTACGGAACCGTAGCCTACGCTTGCGTAAGTTAGCGCGCGGGGATCCCGTGCGCCCGGACCGACAGGAGGCAGCGTGGACAGGCACGGACCGCTGAGCGACGACGGACTGGTGACCTTGCTCGACAGGCACGGCGAGAGGCTCGCCGATCCCGACTGGGAGCCGTACGTCGAGCACCTCACCGCAGAGGACCTCCGCGGCTTCTGGCGCGACATGACGATGACGCGCGCCTTCGACATGGAGGCGACGAGCCTTCAGCGCCAGGGTGAGCTCGGCCTGTGGGTGCCCGCGCTGGGCCAGGAGGCCGCGCAGATCGGCTCGGGCCGCGCGATCCGCGAGCCCGACTACGTCTTCCCCAGTTACCGCGAGCACGGCGTCGCGTTCACGCGCGGAGTCGACCTGCCGCAGATCCTCACGTTGTTCCGTGGGCTCGAGCACGGCTCATGGGATCCGGCGGCGCACTCGTTCCACCTGTACACGCTCGTGATCGGCGCGCACTCGCTGCACGCCACGGGCTACGCGATGGCGATGGACAGGGACGGCTTGGTCGCCTCCGGCAACCCCGACGCGGACGGCGCTGTCGTCTGCTACTACGGCGACGGCGCGACCAGCCAAGGCGACGTCAACGAAGCGCACATCTTCGCGGCCGTCAACGACGCCCCGATCGTGTTCTTCGTGCAGAACAACCAGTTCGCGATCTCCGAGCCGACCACGCGCCAGGCCAAGGTGCCGCTCGCGCGCCGCGCCGACGGCGTCGGCATCCCGTCGGTGCGCGTGGACGGCAACGACGTCCTCGCCTCGTACGCCGTCACGCAGTGGGCCTTGAAGCACGCGCGCTCGGGCGCAGGGCCGGTGCTCATCGAGGCGTTCACGTATCGCATGGGCGCCCACACCACGTCGGACGACCCCACGCGCTACCGCACGCGCGCCGACGAGGAGCACTGGGCGCAGCGCGACCCGATCGCACGCCTCGAGGCGTACCTCCTCAAGCACGGCGAACTGTCCGACGAGTTCCGCGCCGAAGTCGAGGCGGAGGCGAAGGCGCTGGGCAAGCGCACCCGCGAGGCCGTCAAGAGCTGGGAGCGTCCGCCGCTGCTCACCATGTTCGACCACGTGTACGCCGAGCCCCACCAGCAGGTGGAAGCCGAGCGCGCATGGTTCGATCGATACCAGAGGTCCTTCACCGACGAGGGGGCGCACGCATGACCGAGACCCAGCACCGCGCGTCGGGCACGACCGCGCCCGCGCCCGAGTCCACCATCAAGACCATGACCATGGCCGGCGCCATCAACGCCGGGCTCCGCGCCGCGATGGAGCGCGACCCCAAGGTGCTGCTCATGGGCGAGGACATCGGTGCCCTGGGCGGCGTGTTCCGCGTCACCGACGGCCTCCACAAGGACTTCGGCGACGCGCGCGTCATGGACACCCCGCTCGCCGAGTCCGGCATCGTCGGCACCGCGATCGGCATGTCCATGCGCGGCTACCGCCCTGTGGTCGAGATCCAGTTCGACGGCTTCATCTTCCCCGCGTTCAACCAGATCACCACGCAGCTGGCGAAGATGCACTACCGCTCGCATGGGCGCATCGAGGTGCCGGTCGTGATCCGCGTGCCGTTCGCTGGCGGCATCGGCGCGGTCGAGCACCACTCCGAGAGCATCGAGGCGCTGTTCGCGCACACCGCCGGCCTGCGCCTGGTGAGCCCTGCGAATCCGCAGGACGCCTACGACATGATCCAGCAGTCGATCTTCTCGCCCGACCCGGTGCTGTTCCTCGAGCCCAAGGCCCGCTACTGGGACAAGGGCGACGTGGACACCGCGGCAGTCCGCACGCGGCTGGACGGCGCGACGGCGACGGCGGACCTGGGCCGTGCCCGCATTGCCCGGACGGGCAGCGACGTCACGCTCGTGGCTTATGGCCCCACGATGCGCACCGCGATGCAGGCCGCCGAGGTGGCGGCGAGCGAGGGCACGAGCGTCGAGGTCGTCGACCTGCGCTCGATCTCGCCCCTGGACTTCACCACCGTGATCCGTTCCGCCAAGCGCACGGGCCGCGTCGTCGTCGTGCACGAGGCGCCCACGCTGCACGGCGTAGGGGCCGAGATCGCGGCGCGCGTCTCTGAGGAGGCCTTCTACCACCTCCACGCGCCCGTCCTGAGGGTGGGCGGATTCCACACGCCCTACCCTGGGGCCAAGTTCGAACACGACTACCTGCCGACTCTCGATCGCGTCCTCGACGCCGTCGACCGCGTCGCCAAGCACTAGGGGAGCGCCATGCCCACCTTCGAGACGTTCCGCATGCCCGATGCAGGCGAGGGCCTGACCGAGGCCGACATCGTCACCTGGCACGTCGCCGTCGGCGACACCGTCGAGGTCAACCAGCCGCTGCTCGAGGTTGAGACGGCCAAGTCCCTCGTCGAGCTTCCCTGCCCGTTCGACGGTGTCGTCACCGAGTTGCTCGCGCAGGTGGGCGACACGGTCGAGGTCGGTGCGGACATCGCGCGCTTCGACGTGGACCCCGCTGGCGAGGCAGCTCCCGGCGCCGACCCCACCGCAACGGACGCAGCCCCCGCCGCGCCCGCTCCGGACAGTGCGAACCATTCTGGAGCCGACGCGCGGGCGTCCAGTGTTGCTGAGCCCGCGACGGCCGGGGTGTCGTCCGCGGATCCGGTTCGTGCTGTCGAGGAGCCGGCTGGGGCGCAGGCGCCCGCACCGGCACAGGCACCCGCGGACGAAGGCTCCGGTTCGGTGCTCGTGGGTTACGGAGTCAAGGCCGGGGCAGCGCACCGCCGCCCTCGCAAGTCCGATGCGCTCGAGCCGATCGGCGGCGAGGGCGACAGCGACTACCCGGTGCTCGCGAAGCCGCCGGTGCGCAAGCTCGCCAAGGAACTCGGCGTCGACCTCACGACGGTGACGCCTTCAGGGCCCGGGGGTCTCGTCACGCGCGAGGACGTCGAGTCGGCCTCCAAGGCACACAGCCCGCGAGAGCTCGCGCTGTATCCGGGCGATGACCAGCCGTGGCTTGCGCAGGGCACGATGACCCGCGACGGTCGCGCCACGCGTGTGCCGGTGAAGTCGGTGCGCAAGCGCACTGCCGAGGCGATGGTGTCCTCGGCTTTCACCGCGCCGCACGTCACGGTGTTCCTCACCGTGGACGTCACGGAGACGATGAATCTCGTCGCGCGCCTCAAGGCCGATCGCGAGTTCGCTGACGTGCGCGTCACGCCGCTGCTCATCGTCGCCAAGGCGCTGCTGCTCGCGGTGCGCCGTCATCCCGAGGTCAACGCCTCGTGGGACGAGGAGCGCCAGGAGATCGTCTACAAGCACTACGTGAACCTCGGCATCGCGGCCTCGACCCCGCGGGGTCTCATGGTGCCGAACATCAAGGACGCGCACCGCATGCCGCTGCACGACCTCGCGGAGCGGCTGCAGGACCTCACGGTCGCGGCGCGCGAGGGGCGCACCACGCCTGCGGCGCTGCAGGACGGCACGATCACGATCACGAATGTCGGACCGCTCGGTATCGACACTGGCACACCGATCCTCAATCCGGGCGAGTCCGCAATCCTCGCGTTCGGCGCCATCCGCCAGCAGCCGTGGGTGCACGAGGGCGAGATCCAGGTGCGCTGGGTCACGCAGCTCGCGCTGAGCATGGATCACCGTCTCGTCGACGGGGAGCTGGGCGCGCGCGTGCTCGCAGACGTGGGTCGCGTCATGAACGACCCCGCGCAGGGCCTCGTCTGGGCGTAAGGCCTGTCGGGCAATTTCTGTGCCCAAGCAATGACGACGTGGAGTGCGACGACGGTGAGGTCCGCGTCGTATCAGACGGACTGTCCGTCCCCTGAGGCGTGTCACTTGCGACGGCTGCACCGTGCTCGACTCGACTGCAGGCCGCACCGGGGCCGTTCACGTGGGCTTGCTGGCTCTCGCACTCGGTTCCGCCACGACTGAGCATCTGGGCGCAAAGTCCTGGAATGACCGACATGTCGGACTTAAAGTGAGCAACACCGTGCGGGGTATCGGGACCTCAGAGCAGAGTGGGGCTCGGCCTGCAACAAGGGGGTTGTATCCATGAAGCGGTTGACTCGAGCGTTCGCAACGGCAGTGCTGGCGGTGTCGCTGGCCATGAGCACTGGCATTGTGGCGGCCGCCAATGTCGCTCAGGATCCTGAGAGTAGCGATATTGACGCACCGCCTGAAGATGCAAGCGATTCAGTACCATTCGCCGACTTGGCTGACGGCGAGTTCGTGATTCTCGACTCCGACCAAGTCGACTCCTCGCTGCTGAACGCAGATCCTGTCTCTCTCGCGCGCACAAGTCTGACCGCTGGAGGCACGTGGGTGATCTGCGCCGCCGGACCAGACAGCCCCCACTACTCCACGGGCGCGAAGGGGGCGATCTACAAAGTGCGGATCGGCTGTTCCGGAAGCGGCTACTCGTACGTCACCGTCAAGGTGAACTGTACTTTCATGTATCGCTCGTACTTTGCGACAAGCTGGCAGCGAACCCGAACCTCGTCTGGCTCAACCTCAGTGAAGGTGAACGGAGACCGTGGCACGGTGTACTGCCCGACGCAGGGGAACCTCGGCACAGGCACTGGCTACTGGCAAGGGTCAGGCACATACCGGATCACCTGGCCGGGAACAGGCGCTTTGGGAACCTATGCGACGCTTTGGGGAGGGACAATCTCCGCACGCTAGCGATCCGCAACACACCTTCACGACCGGAGCCTGACATGCTGCAAGACCACGGAACGGTTGACGAGCGAGACATCCGCGCCGAGAGTGACCACGCCACCTACTACGTCGAGTTCTGGACCGGCGACGCCTGGGTGGACGTCCACAAAGTCGTTTCCGACAGCGCGCTCGAACTCGTCGAGTGGGCACGCAGCCAAGCAGTGGCACGTGCCTCCACGCACCTCAAGGTGAACTTTGTCGCAGCGCAAGGCGACGAGGCCGCATTGCATTCGTATCTGTGCCACGACGAACGCTGGCAGCCCGCCGGTGATGGCCTCGTCGCTGTTGCCGCCACGCCTCTCACCCCGTCCGAGTTGGCTTAGGAGAATCGGCCTAGGTCTCAGTCGACTCTGTTCCCTAGCTGGACCGACGCTATCTGGGCAGCCGCGAGGTCAGCCCTCGGTGATACCGCCCTCGAGCACGGCGCCATCGGGCACGCGGTTGGGCTCGCCGTTGTCGTCCTCGAGCACGACGGTGCCACGCACCACGACGTTCGCACCGAAGGTCCAGTCGCCGTTCACCGTGAGCGACGAGGCCTCCTTGAGCGAGGGCGCGCCGTGCGGGAACCGGCGATCGAAGTCCTGCACCGTCTTGTAGAAGTCGGGGTCGAGCTGGATGGTTGGGGCCTTCCTCACCGCGAGACGCAGTGCGCCGTCCTCGTCGAGCGTGTAGGCGTCCGAGCGCAGCAGCAGCAGCTCGTTGGTCGTCTTGACGGGCAGGAAGCGGTCGCGTCCCACGACGATGGCGGTGGCGCCCTCGAAGACCTCGATCGCGGCGCCCATGGCGGTCTCGATCTGGAAGACCTCGGGCGACTCCTTGTCGGTGGGGTCGACGTGCTTGACGTTGCGGATCAGCGGCAGCCCCAGCACCGCGCCGCGCTCCGTCAGCGCCACCTTGAGCTTCTCGAGGTCCCACCACAGGTTGTTGGTGTGGAAGAACGGGTGGTGGAACTCGTCGGTGAAGAAGTGCATCTCGTCCTCGGCGGTCTGCGCGGTGTCGCGCAGGATCAGCTGGCCGTCGGACTTGCGGACTGCGAGGTGACCGCCCTTGCGGTCCATCGCGGTGCGGGGGCACAGCTCGGCGGCGTATGGCGCTCCCGACGCGGCGAACCAGCCTGCGAGGGTCGCGCTGGGCACGGCGCCGAGGTTGTCGGCGTTGGACACGCACGCGTACCGGAAGCCGGCGTCCAGCAGGGCGTCGAGGACACCCGAGGCGAGGATGGCGGTGTAGATGTCGCCGTGGCCTGGCGGGCACCATTCGAGCTCGGGATCCTGCGGCCACTCGACGGGCTCGAGGCCGTCCACGAGCAGCTTGGGCTCCTTGTTCTGGAGGAAGTCCAGGGGCAGCCCGTCCACCGCGAGGTCGGCGTGTGCGGACAGCGCCTCGAGCGAGTCGTCGCGCGTGCGGAAGCTGTTCATGAGCACGAGCGGCAGCGGGGCGCCGGTCGCCTCGCGGGTCCTGAGGATCTGCCCGGCGATGAGGTCGAGGAAGCTGGCGCCGTCGCGGACCGGCAGTAGGGACTTCGCCCTGTCCATGCCCATGGACGTGCCGAGGCCGCCGTTGAGCTTGATGATCGCGGTCTTCGCGAGCGCCTCGCGCGCGACCTCGTCGGGCACCTGGGCGTCCGCGAGGGTGGCGGGATCGGTGAGCGGCGTGATGGTGTCCTCGAGGATGAGCCCGGTCGCGCCGGCCTCGAGCTCGCCGTAGTAGTGGGAGAACACGTCGATGGCGGCCTGGCTCACGCCGGCCTCCCGCATCTTGGCCTGGGCCGCAGCAAGTCCTGGTGCATCGCTCATGGGTCTCAGCCTAGACAGAACGGGCGCCGGCGGGGCGCGCATGCCCGACGCTGCGGCCGGGTCCTGCGCTAGCGTCGCGTGCGTGAGCGACGCGTACGGTGTGGCGGCAGGTCGCGGGGATCTCGAGGGCCTCGCGCGCGGGGTGCGCCGGTGGGCCGAGACGGCCGCGGACTCCCCGCTCTACGCGTTCCTCGCGCGCCGCGTCGCCGCCGACCCGGAGCTGCTCGCGCTCGTGGCTCAGATCCCGCGCACCCCGCCCATGAACCTGCTGCTGGGAGGCGTCAAGCTGCGCCTGGGTGAGGACGACGCGCTCGCGGCCTGGTATCCGCATCTCGTGGGCGGCGACGCGCGCAGGCCGGACGACGCGGCGTTCGTCGCGTTCCGTGATTACGTGCTCGCGCACGCGGACGCGCTGCTCGAGGTGGGCCGCACGCGCCGGACCCAGACGAACGAGGCGAGCCGTGCCGCGGCCGTGCTGCCGTGGCTCGCGGCCGCTGCGGAGGCGTGGGGCGAGCCGGTGCATCTGATCGACATTGGTGCGTCCGCAGGGCTGAACCTGTGCCTCGATCGCTTCGACTACTGCTATGCGACGGCCGAGGGGACGACGGAACTCGCCGCGTCCGATCGCGGCGCCTCGCAGCTGACTCTCGCGTGCGAGCTGCGCGACGGGATCAGGCCTCCGCGCGCGGTCCCCTCGATCGCGTCACGCACCGGCCTCGACCTCGATCCCGTGGACCCGACTGATCCTGCGAGCGCGGCATGGCTCGAGGCGCTCGTGTGGCCCGAGCATGAGGATCGCCTCGCGACCTTGCGCGCGGCGCTGGAGATACGCCGCGAGACTCCTGTCACGATGGTCGCGGGCGACGCCACGCACCACCTTCCCCACGTGCTTGACGGGCTGCCTCCTGGGCCCGTCGCGATCGTTCACACGGTCATGGCGTATCAGTTGAGCGAGGCGCAGCGGGCGGAGCTCGACGCGGTCTGCGTCGCCGCCGAGCGCGAGAGGCCGCTCGTGAGGATCGGCATGGAGCCGTGGTCGGGCTCGCCGTATCCGCGTCTCACGCTGGGAGCGTCGCAGCGCGAGGGCACGGTCGTGGCGAGCGCGCACGCGCATGGGCGCTGGCTCGCGCGCCCCGAGCGTCGTCCCTAGTCGTCCGCCTCGGCAGCCTGGGTCCCGTCGGCGTCCGGTCCCGCCCCGAGATCGTCCGCCGCTTCCTCTCCCGAGGTGACCTCCGCGTCGGGCGTGTCCGTGCGCGGGGGCGCCGAGCCTTGCGGCACCCTGAGCGTCAGGGCCGCGGGCTGCACGAACGCGTGCACGCGCGAGGCGCGGCCCAGCGACTCGCCGTCGACCTGGACCTTCTGCGGCTGGTCCATGCGGATGTCGAACTCCTTGCCGCGCACGTGGTCGATGCGGGAGGTCTTGAGGATGCGCAGCAGTCGCGTGTCCTTGATGCCGGCGCCCTGCGCGACGACCTGGCCGAACAGCTCGGTCCAGCCGACCACACCGCCGCGTGCGTCGAGCGTCGCGATGTCGAGGCTGCCGTCGTCCATAGTCGCCTCGGGGATGAGCTTGATGCCGCCCGGCAGGGTGCCGATGTTGGCCATGAGGACGGTTCGCATGTGCCCCTCGACCTCCTCGCCGCCGTCGACGGACACGCGCGCGTGCATGCGCTTCTCCCCCAGGTGCGCGATCGCCGCGAAGAAGTACGCGAACCAGCCGAGCCGCTTCTTGAGGCTCTCGTCGGCGCCCGCGACCATCTCCGCGTCAAAGCCTGCGCCCGCGATGACGAGGAACAGGTGACGGCCGTCCTCGCCGTGCCCGGGGAAGGCGCGTTCGAGGTCGAGCCAGCCCACGTCGACAGTGCGCTCCTCGCCCTCGAGCACGGTGCGCAGCAGCGTCTGGGTGTCGCCCAGCGAGAGGTCGAGGTTGCGTGCGAAGAGGTTGCCCGTCCCCATGGGGATGATGCCCATGGGAGTGCCGGAGCCCGCGAGGGACTGGGCGACAGCCCGCACGGTGCCGTCGCCGCCCACGGCGACCACGACGTCGGCGCCCTGCTCGAGCGCGGCCTGCGCCTGTCCGATGCCGGGGTCGTCGGCCGTCGTGTAGAACCACATGGGCTGCGGCAGGTAGCGGATCGCGCACGCGCGCATCGCCTGCTCGCGCAGCTCCTCGATGCCCGCCTTGGTCGGGTTGGCGATGAAGGCGACGCGCTCGTGGCCCGCGCGCGCGGCACCGAAGCCGGTCTGCGGGGGCGTGGGCTGGATGCGCAGGACGCGGCGCCAGATCCGCGGCACCGCGACCGGATCACGCGAGCCGATGCGGCGCGTGATGGAGATGGTGAGCGACAGTGCGGCGGCGGCCAGCAGCACGGCGACGATCGAGAGGGTGAGCGGCCACATAGCCTGAGCCTACGGCGGCGCAGATAGACTCACCAGCATGATCGACCTCAAGCTGCTGCGTGCCGAGCCCGACCTGGTCCGACAGTCGCAGGTCTCCCGTGGCGACGACCCGGCGATCGTGGACCAGGTGCTCGAGGCGGACGCCGCCGGGCGTGCGGCCCAGCAGGAGTTCGAGTCCGCCCGCGCGGAGCAGAAGTCGCTCGGCAAGCTGGTGGCGCAGGCGCAGGGCGAGGAGAAGCAGGAGCTGCTCGCGCGCACCAAGGAGCTCGCGGCGAGGGTCAAGGAGCTCCAGGCTCAGTCCGACGCGGCGGCGGCTCGGTCCGTCGAGCTTGCGCGGTTGCTCGGCAACATCCCCGAGCCGGGCGTGCCTGCAGGCGGCGACGAGGACTTCGCCGTTCTGCGCCACGTGGGCAGCCCGCGCGACTTCGCGGCCGAGGGCGTCGAGGTCCAGGACCACCTGGCGATCGGCGAGGGGCTCAAGGCGATTGACATGGAGCGCGGCGCGAAGGTCTCCGGCGCGCGCTTCTACTTCCTCACGGGCATCGGCGCGCGCCTCGAGCTCGCGATCCTCAATGCCGCCATGGCGACGGCGATCGACCACGGCTTCTCGCCCATGATCACGCCCACGCTCGTGCGGCCTGAGGTGATGAGCGGCACCGGCTTCCTCGGCAAGCACGCCGACGAGATCTACTACCTCGAGCGCGACGACCTGTACCTCACGGGCACGTCCGAGGTGGCGCTCGCGGGCTATCACACGGACGAGATTCTCGACCTCGAGCAGGGCGGGCTTCGCTACGCCGGCTGGAGCGCGTGCTACCGGCGTGAGGCCGGTTCGGCGGGCCGTGACACGCGCGGCATCATCCGCGTGCACCAGTTCCACAAGGTGGAGATGTTCGCATACGTGCGCCCCGAGGACGCGGCCGAGGAGCACGCCCGTTTCCTCGCCGCCGAGGAGGCCATGCTGCAGGCGCTCGAGCTTCCCTACCGCGTGATCGACACCGCGGCGGGCGACCTGGGCATGAGCGCCGCCCGCAAGTTCGACTGCGAGGCGTGGCTGCCCAGCCAGGAGCGGTGGATGGAGGTCACGTCCACGTCGAACTGCACCACGTATCAGGCGCGCCGCCTCAAGATCCGCGAGAAGCGTGAGGGCGGTGCGAGCGAGCCCGTCGCGACCGTCAACGGCACGATCGGCACCACGCGCTGGCTCGTCGCGCTCCTCGAGAACCACCAGCAGGCCGACGGCTCCGTCTACGTGCCCGAGGTCCTGCGTCCCTACCTGGGCGGCGTGGATCGGCTCGAGCCCCTCGCCTGACCGGGATGCAGCGGTGGCGAGGGCGCTGCGGCAGGCGCCCGACGCGTCGGGCGGGCCTGATGCGTGGGTTCACCTCCGCGTCACGCTCGTCGCGTAAGGTGCCGCCATGAGCCTCGACCCCTCCCAGATGCGCCCGCCGCTCACCTCGGACGACTGGCGCCTGGTCGGACTCGACATCGACGGCACGCTCATGCACTGGGGCGGATCCATCTCCGACGCGGTGGTCGAGGCGGTCGAGAAGGTGCGCATGTGCCGCACGCACGTGGTGCTCGCCACGGGACGCACGATCATCGGCACCATGCCCGTGGCGGAGCGCCTGGGGATCCGGCGTGGCTGGGCGGTGTGCGCGAATGGCGCCGTGACCGTGCGTCTCAACCCCGCGAGCCCGGGCGGCTACGACATCATCGAGAAGGTCACGTTCGACCCCACTGCGGCGCTTGAGCTGATCCGCGAGGAGATGCCCGATGCGTTCTTCGCGGTCGAGGACCTGGGGGTCGGCTTCCGCGTCAACCGCGAGTTCCCCATGGGCGAGCTTGACGGCCGGCAGATTGTGGTGGATTCCTTCGATGACCTGTCGACGCACGAGGTCACGCGCGTGGTCATCCGCAAGCCGGACGCGGACGTGAGCCACTTCGACGCACTCGTGAGGCAGATCGGTCTCAGCGATGTGACGTACGCCGTCGGCTACTCCGCCTGGCTCGACCTCACGCCTGCGGGCGTGTCCAAGGCCTCCGCGCTCGAGAGCCTGCGGCGCCAGCTCGGCGTCTATCCCGACCACACGGTCGCCGTGGGCGACGGCTACAACGACGTGGACATGCTGCGGTGGGCGGGCACGTCGGCCGCGATGGGCAACGCCCCCGACGCGGTGCGCGAGGTGGCCCAGCAGGTGCTCGGGTCGGTGGACGAGGACGGCGTGCTGCCTCTGCTCGAGTCCCTCATCGATCCTGATCGCCTCGCGATGATGTGACGCCTGATGCGCGGCGCGTGCCAGGGTGGCTAGGCTGACCGGCATGACGTGGCTAGCCTCCCCTGCACACCATCGCTGGCTCGAGACGGAGACCGACCGACTGCTCGCCTTCGGGCGCGCGAGCCGCGATACACGCGGCGGCTTCGGGCGACTCGACGCTGCTGGCGCACTCGACGCGACGGACGGCGTCGAGGGCATCGTCGAGCTGTGGATCACGTGCCGCATGACGCACGTCTACTCGCTCGGCGCGCTGCTCGGACGCCCGGGCGCGGCCCCTCTCGCCGACCATGGGATCGACGCGTTGCTGGGGCGCTTGCGGGACGAGGAGCACGGCGGCTGGTTCGCCTCCGTCGGCCCCGACGGCCCCGTGAATGATGCCAAGGAGGCCTACGGCCACGCGTTCGTGATCCTCGCCGCCGCGTCGGCGACCGCGGCGGGGCGCCCGGGCGCGGCAGCACTCCTGGAGGACGCCATCGCGGTGCACTCGGAGAGATTCTGGGACGCGGCGTACGGCATGAGCCGCGAGTCGTTCTCGCGCGACTGGGCGGACGAGGAGGACTACCGCGGCATCAACGCCAACATGCACACGCTCGAGGCGTACCTTGCGGCGGCCGACGTGACGGGCAACCACGAGCTGCTGGGCCGATCGTTGCGCATCGCGACCCGGGCCCTCGACACCCTCGCCCGCGCGCACGGCTGGCGCCTGCCGGAGCACTTCGACGCGGACTGGAATCCGCTGCTCGACTTCAACGAGGCCGAGCCCGCGCACCCGTTCCGCCCCTACGGCGCGACGATCGGGCATAGCTTCGAATGGGCGCGCCTGACGGTGCAGCTCGCGTCGTCGCTCCAGCAGGCCGGGCTCGCGGCACCCGAGTGGATGGTGCCCGCCGCGCGCTCGCTCTACGCGCAGGGCGTGACCGACGGCTGGAGCGTCGACGGTGAACCCGGCTTCGTCTATACCGTGGACTGGGAGGGCGCTCCCGTGGTGCGCGAGCGCATGCACTGGGTAGCGGCTGAGGCGATCGGAGCCGCGGCAGTGCTGTGGCGCCGCACCAAGGCGGCGGAGTATGCGACCCAGTACCAGCAGTGGTGGGACTACACGGGCGAGCACCTCATCGACGACGCGCACGGGTCGTGGCACCACGAACTGAGCGCCACCAACGGACCCTCGGCGACCGTGTGGCCCGGCAAGCCCGATCTGTATCACGCCGTCCAGGCGACGCTCATCCCGCGCTTGCCGATCTCGCCCGCGCTCGCGCCGTCGCTCGCTGCAGGCACGCTCGGCTGAGTCCGTTCGGAGCGCCGACTCACCGGTGCCCGTCGGCGCCGACGGTGAGCACGAGCGAGCCCTCGAGGCCTCCCGCCTCCAGCGCCCGATGCGCTGCCGCAGCGTCGGCGAGTGGGAACGTGCCTGCGACGAGCGGGCGCACACGCTCTGGCACGAGCGGCCACACGTCGCGCTCGACACCTGCCACTACCGCGGCGCGCTCCGCGAGCGGCCTCGCTCGCAGCGTCGTCCCGATGATGCTCGCGCGCCGGGCGAGCAGCAGGCCCAGGTCGAGCTCGGCCCGCGCCCCCTTCTGCAGGCCGATGACGACGAGTCGCCCGCCGGTGGCAAGGGCCTCGAGATTGCGCTGGAGGTAGGCCGCACCCACCACGTCGAGGATCACGTCGGCGCCGCCGCGCTCGCGCACGCCCGCGACCCAGTCGTCGGCGATGTGGTCGAATGCGGCCTCGGCCCCCAGGTCGAGGCAGCGCGCGACCCTCTCCGGTCCCCGCGCCGTCGCGAGCACGCGCATGCCCCGCGCCGCGGCGTACTGCACCGCGATCGATCCGACGCCGCCGAGGCCGCCGTGGACGAGCACGGTGTCACCGGCCGTGGCGCCCGCAGCGTCGAGGTTCGACCACACCGTGCATGCGGCCTCGACCAGCGCGGCCGCCTCGACCACCTGCAAGCCTGCGGGGATCGGCAGCACCAGCGACGCATCGACCGCGACCTGCTCGGCGTAGCCCCCTCCGGGGAGCAGGGCGCACACTCTGTCGCCCGCGGCCCATCGTCCGACGCCTTCGCTCACCTGAGTCACGACGCCGGCGACCTCGAGGCCCGGCCAGCCCGGAGCGTCGGGCGGGGGCGGATAGAGACCCCGGCGCTGGAGCGCGTCCGCGGGGTTCACTCCCGCGCTCTCCACAGCAAGCACCACCTCGCCAGGCCCGGCAGTAGGGTCGGGAGCGTGTCCGGGCACCAACATCTCGGGCCCGCCGAAGTCGGACATATGGGTGACATTCATCACACTTGTCCCGTTCCTGCCGTCATAGTGGTCACGCTATTACGTCTCATGTGGCGTTCGACCGCTGGCGCTCATGTTTTCGGCACCCGGGCCGATAAGACGTGAGAGCCGTCGCACACCCGGTGCGGGGCGGACGCCGTCGGGTGACGATCCGGCGGCCAGAGGAGAGGGTTCGATGCTCCAGAGAATGGGTATCCGCGGCAAGATGCTGCTCACCATCGCGGTGCCGCTGTTCATCCTCGTGGTGACCGGTGCCGTCATCGTTGCGCAGGCCGTCGGCCAGCTCTCCGCCGCCAACAACACCCAGTCCGTCGTCGCCGCGCTCACCGAGGCGCGCGACTTCCAGTCAGACGTCACCGACGAGCGCTACCTCGCCGTCAACTTCCTCGACTCCGTACAGCTGGGTCGCGAGGCCTACACCGACGCGCAGGCCGACACCAATACGGCCTACACGACCCTGCAGGACTACCTGTCCACGGTGCAGGACCCCGAGAACCCCGCGCTCGCGGAGGACGCTGCGCGGCTCTCGTCGCAGCTCAGCGCTCTGATGACGCCCGACGCCAACGGCAACGTCCTGGGCGAGCTGCGCGTCGACCGCATCACGGCCGACGAGACCGGCCTCGTGTTCCCCGAGCAGCAGCAGGCCACCCAGGCTCGAATCGACTACGCGACCATCGCGAGCGCCGTCGAGCGCCTGCAGGAGTCGGGCGCGGCGGCATCGACCGGCTCCGCCGTGTACCTCGGAGGCCTCGCGAACCGTCTCAACGCCGAGGGCCTCGTGCTCCTCCAGCTCCTCACCGAGCCCGTGGAGATCCGCACCGAGCTGCTCGCCGTGTACGACGAGACCCTCGTCTCCATCGACGCCCTCACGACCGCCTCGCAGCAGATCGGATCCTCGGGCGAGAACACCCCGGTGCGAGAGCGCATCGACGCAGGAGCCGTCCTGCTCGAGGACCTTCCCGCCGTGCGCGCCAACACGCTCGCGGGCACCGCGAACTCGTCGACCACGCGCAACTACTACACGCAGATCATCGACCTCTCGAACCAGTCGATCCAGGCCGCCACCTCGACTGCCACCGACTCGGATCTGACGTCGCGCCTTGCCGCGACCGCCCGTCTCACGTCGCTCACCGAGAGCCTCGAGTTCGAGAAGATCGTCGACCAGCGACTGATCCGCGCAGGTGAGTTCGGCCCCCAGGACCCCGCCTTCGTGCGAGAGCAGGCCGTCCGTTCGGACCTGCTGCTCGACGAGGCCCAGGCGACCACGCAGTCGGTGCCGTCGCTCGGCACCGTGCCGGAGTTCCGGTCCGTTGCGTCGGGCGCGAACTCGACCTACACCGCCGTCCGCACCTCGTTGCTGAACGGACTCGACTCGTCGCTCGTCGCCGCCCAGTCGGCTGACTGGCCCGGCCTTGTGGACAATGAGGTCATCCAGTTCACGCCGATCATCGATCAGGCGTGGGACGAGGTCGTCGCGATCACCGACCAGAACGTGCAGGCGCTCGTCACGCAGACGATCCTCGTCACGCTGCTCGTGGTCGCGGCTATCGCGATCGCGTTCATCGTCGCGTCGACCATCGCCCGCCAGATCACCGTGCCGCTGCGACGCCTGACGACGACGGCGACCGCCGTCCGCCAGGAGCTTCCGCGACTCGTGGAGCGAGTCGCGATGCCGGGCGAGTCCGTGGACCTCTCTGAGGTCCAGATCCCCGTGGAGTCCAGCGATGAGGTCGGCCGCCTGGCGGAGGCGTTCAACGGCGTCAACGCGGCGACGCTGTCCATCGCGGCCGAGCAGGCCGCGCTGCGTGGCTCGATCTCCGAGATGTTCGTCAACGTCGCGCGCCGCGACCAGGTGCTCCTCAACCGCCAGCTCGCGTCGATCGACGAGATGGAGCGCACCGAGGACAACCCGGACACGCTCACCAAGCTCTTCGCGCTGGACCACCTCGCAACCCGAATGCGACGCAACTCGGAGTCGCTCCTGGTGCTCGCAGGCATCGACACCGGTCGCCGTCTGCGCCGCCCCATGCCGCTGTCCGACGTGGTCCGCACCGCGTCGTCCGAGATCGAGCTGTACGAGCGCGTCCAGCTTGAGCTCGACGCCGACCCCTCGATGGTCGGACACTCCTCGCTGACCGCTGCGCACCTCTTCGCCGAGCTGCTCGAGAACGCGACCGTGTTCTCCGACCCCGGCTCGCCCGTGATCGTGCGCACCGGCGAGCGCGACGGCGCGTACATCGTCGAGGTCGTGGACACCGGCATCGGCATGAACCCGGAGGAGCTCCACGAGGCGAACTCCCGCGTCGCCTCCAACCAGGCGTCGGAGATCCTCGGGGCCCAGCGCCTCGGCCTCTTCGTGGTCGGTCGTATTGCGCGCCGCATCGGTGCGCGCGTCGAGATCACCTCCCACGAGGGCGAGGGAACCACGGCTGTCGTCACGCTGCCGCCCGCGCTGTTCGACGAGCGCGACCACCAGGCACCCGCGGCGCAGAGCCAGCGTGCGTCGCAGACGGTCGCCGACGAGATCATCGACAATCCGCTGACCGGACCCGCGGAAGCCGCGGGCCAGGCACGTCCCACCGCGGCAGCCGCTGCGGCAGCCGGAACCGCAGCGGCCTCGCTCGAGGCCTACACGCCGTCCAAGATCGAGGAGGGCACAAGCCTGTCCGGTCGTGCGGGAGACGCCGCGGACGACTCGATCCCCGTGCCTCAGATGCCTGCTCGCGACGTGGAGTCCCTCATCGCCGCGGACGCCGCATCCGCCCCTGAGGGTGCCGCCACCGACTCGACCGCGCTGGTCGACGGTGCGACGCCCGCCGGGCTTCCCACGCGTCGCCGCCGCGCGGAGGATGGCCCGCAGGCCCCCGCCGAGCGCACCCCTGTGATCCCGCTGCCCGCGCAGGCGACTGCCGAGCAGCTCTCGGCCCTCGAGGGCGAGTCCGCCGCGGGAGGCTTCACGCCCGCCGTCTCGGCGAGCGAGGTCGCGCCCCAGAGCGCCGAGCAGCGCGCTGCGATGTTCCGCGGCTTCCGTCCTCGCCGCGCAGGCGAGGAGCCTGCCGCCGCGCCCGCGGAGGAGGCGGCACCGAGCGCGCTTCCGTCTCGCAGGCGCCCGTCCGACGCGGCGGCCGCCTTCGGCGCGGCTGCGGCCTTCGGCTCCGCCACGCAGCAGCCTGAGGCGGAGCCCGCCCCGCTGCCCACGCTCGAGCCCGACGAGAGTGCGACACCGCCCTCCGCTCCGGCGCTCGAGGAGGAGCCGCAGGATGCGCCCGCGCAGGCGTCGGAGCCCGCGCCTTCCACCGGGCAGTCCCCGCTCATTCAGCACGGCTTTGGTCACGACGACTTCGCGGCGCCCGCCGCAGGAGCCGCCGCCGGGGACGCCGCCGCGATGGCATTCGAGATCCCCACCTTCGAGGATGACGAGCCCGCGCCCGCGCCCGCGCACGAGGCACCGGCCGGTGCGACTGAGCAGCCAGAAGGCTTCGCGATGCCCGCCTTCGAGGACGACTCGCAGGCGGGAGTCCAGAGCGTGTCGCTCGAGGACTACCCGGCGGGTGCCTACGGCGAGCAGCAGCACGCGTCGGGCGAGCAGGCTCCGCCGCAGCCTCAGCAGCCGCAGGCGCCCCAGCTGTTCCAGCAGTGGGGCCAGCACGCACCTCAGGCGCCCCAGCAGGACCAGCCCGAGGCCTACCAGCAGTGGGGTCAGCCTGCGCCGCAGGCGGAGCAGTCTCAGCACGAGCAGCCGCAGGCCTACCAGCAGTGGGATCAGCCTGCGCCGCAGGCGGAGCAGTCTCAGCACGAGCAGCCGCAGGCCGCGACCGCCCCGTCGGCCCCGCAGCCGCCCGAGCCCGCCCCGAGCCTGGACGACCTCATCAGCTCGGCAGTGAGTGAGGACGAGGACGCACGCGGCGGGTTCTTCAACCGCCTCTTCGGACGCAAGGGCGACGCAGCCGCCGCGGGTGCCGCTGCAGGTGCCGCAGGTGCCGCAGCGCGTGCTCAGCAGACCTCCTTCTCCGTGCCCGAGCCGGCCGCTCCCGCGCAGCCCCTGCAGCCCACGCAGCAGGCACAGCCTCCGACGTCTGGCCCTGTGCCCATCGCACCCGGTCCGGGCGGCGGGTTCATGCCCGAGGCGTCGCAGGACGACAACTGGGCTGCCGACGTGGCCTCAGTGCAGTCAGCGCAGGCGGCCGCGCAGCCCGCTCCGACGAGCTTCGCGCCCGACCGGTCGACCTTCACCCCCGACCAGCTCGCGAACCCTGTCGGCTGGGAGGCCGCGGGCGCAAGCGCGCTCCAGGCCGCCGAGCCGGAGTCCGCACGCTCGTACCGCCCGGTCGTGCAGATCGACCCGGAGCCGGTCGAGGAGGACTCGGGCGCGCCGGACATGAGCGACGTGTTCTCCGAGTTCAGCTCGCTGACCGCCGAGCGTCCCAAGGTCGAGAAGACCCGCGCGGGGCTCGCCAAGCGTCAGAAAGCGCCTGAGGCCGAGCGGCCCGCGCCACAGCCGCTCGAAACCGAGGTCTCGATCCCCGCGGCGCCCCGCGATGCGGAGGCAGTGCGCAGCCGCTTCTCGAACTTCTACTCAGGAACCCAGCGTGCCCGTTCCGACGTCGCCGCGTTCGAGCAGCAGTCGGATCCGGCGGTGAGCGAGTAGAGATGTCCCACCCCACAACGATGATCGAGCTCCACCACAGGAGCTGCAACACCCCCAAGGAGGAGCAGTGAGCGAACTGAGTCCCGAGGCCACCAACTTCGGTTGGCTGCTGGACAACTTCGTCCAGACCGTGCCCGGCACCCGTCACACGCTCGTGGTGAGCGCGGATGGCCTGCTGATGGCCATGTCCAAGAACCTCGACCGCACGGGCGGAGACACGCTCGCCGCAGTCGTGTCCGGCATGGCGTCGCTGACGCGCGGAGCCGCGCGACAGCTCAACGCTGGCGAGGTGCGCCAGTCCATCATCGAGATGGACGAGCTGTTCCTGTTCCTGATGTCGGTGTCCAACGGCTCGGTGCTCGCCGTCGCCGCAGACTCGACGTGCGACGTGGGCCTCGTCGGCTACGAGATGACGCTGCTCGTCTCGCGCACCGAGAACGCTCTCACGCCGCAGCTGATCACCGAGATGCGCCAGAACCTGCCGACCGACGGTCAGCTGCGCGCGTAGGGCGAGATCATGACGGACCAGCCAGCTGAGCACGACGGCGAGGACACCTACGCGGTCCGGCCGTATGCAGTCACGGGCGGCCGCGTGAAGGCAGCAGGCAAGGACCTCCCCATGGAGGCCCTCGTCGAGTCGCTCGCCGACCCTCAGGCTCTGCGGGGCATCACCCCGGAGAAGAGAACGATCCTGCAGCTCGCTGCGGGTCAGTATCAGTCCGTGGCGGAGCTCTCTGCCCACACCCGGCTTCCGCTGGGTGTGGTCAGGGTGCTCGTGACGGACCTTGCAGAAGAAAACCACCTGAAAATTCACACTGGTGGCACGGCCGACGACGCGAGCACGCATGACGAGCACGGCGGCCTGTCCCTGAGTCTCTTGGAGAGTGTCCTCGATGGCATCGCAGCCCTCTAACGCGCCCGCGGCAGCTGCGCCCGCGCACGTGGCGCCCACCGTCGTCAAGATCGTGATCGCAGGCGGCTTCGCCGTCGGCAAGACCACGTTCATCGGCTCGATCTCGGACATCGACCCCCTCAACACTGAGGCGGCGATGACGGAGAAGTCGATCGGCATCGACGATGCCGGCGGCGTCACCGACCGCAAGACCACCACCACGGTCGCGATGGACTTCGGCCGCATCGCGCTGCCGGGCTCGCTGTGGCTGTACCTGTTCGGCACCCCCGGCCAGGATCGCTTCCTCTTCATGTGGGACGACCTGGTGCGCGGCGCGATCGGCGCGGTCGTGCTTGTCGACACCGAGCGACTCGACCAGTGCTTCCCGGCGGTCGACTACTTCGAGGGCAAGGGCATTCCGTTCGTCGTATGCGTCAACTGCTTCGACGGCGTCGCCCGCCACCAGCTCGAGGACGTTCGCGAGGCACTCGGCGTCTCCGCCGAGGTGCCCATGATGTACACGGACGCGCGTGAGAAGGCCGCCACGAAGCAGGCCCTCATCGCTGTCGTCCAGCTCGCCATGAAGCGTCTCAAGGGGGCCTGAGCCTCCGGAGGGGGACCGCGCGCACTGCGCGCACACGCACGCGCCGCGCCTCGGCAGGGAGGTGGCGGCGCGTGCGTGCGTCACGGGCCCGACGCTGGGGCGAGTGCGCGCTCACGGGCGCCTGGCGCGTCGGGCGCGGGCAACGGAGACCGGGGCCGCGCGGCGATACCCTGGGGGACGTGATCTACGTCGACGGCACCGCCCTGTGCAGGTTCCTTCCCGGCGTGCGCTACTTCGAGGAGTGGAACGCGTGGGTGGTGCCACGCGTGCGCGAGGTGGTCACCACTCAGCTGGGCCTCACGGAGCTCAGGCAGGCCGCTGAGCTCTACCCCCGGGAGACGAAGGCGAAGGCGTTCGACGTGGTCGAGGTCGTGCGCTCACGCATGCCCCTCATCCGGTTCTCCGACGAGAACGTCACGGTGTCCACCCACGCTGCGGCGGTCCTCAAGCCGTTCGCGGCGCTGCACCTCGGCGCTGCAGTGGCCCACCCCGCGATCGACACGATCGCAACCTACGACGTGGAGCTCGCGCGCGTCGCGGCCCTGTACGAGCTTCGCATCGTGACGCCCGGCCTGCCGGAGGGCTGGCACAATGGCACGGGCGCGGCGCCGCACGGCGGCTGACGCACCGGGAGAGTTGACCGAGCGGCCGAAGGTGACGGTCTTGAAAACCGTTGAGGCGTAACCCGTCTCCGTGGGTTCGAATCCCACACTCTCCGCCCCGGCGGGGCCGCGTTGCTCGGCGTGCCCCGCGACCGGTACCCTGGACCCCGGTCCAGCGCCGAGGAGACGTGACTGAGCGGCCGAAAGTGCATCCCTGCTAAGGATGTGATGGGGTTACCCATCCGTGGGTTCGAATCCCACCGTCTCCGCTCCCGGCCCCTGTCGAAGCGACGGGGGCCGTCGTGCGTCCGGGAGCGTTGACCTGGGGCGTATCAGAGTGGATCGAGCAGCCACACGTCGAGGAAGCCGCGGACGAGCGCGGACATGTCCACCGCCGCGCGGTCCAGCAGCCACTGCACCTGCAGGCCGTCGAGAAGTGCGATCGTCTGCGTCGCGATCGAGAGCGGATCGGCGCCGTCGATGAGCTCGCCCTCCTCCTCGAGCTCGCGCAGGGCGTCGACGAGGATCCCTCGCAGCCATGCGTAGCGTTCAGCGAAGTACTCGTGGCCGGGGTGATCGGGCGATGTCGCTGCCGCGGACAGCGTGGTGAACAGCGCGACGGTGCCCGGCGCCTCGACGTTGCCGCGCGCGATCGCCAGGAACGACCGCAGCAGGCCTCGCCCATCGCGCTCGTTCGTATCCATGCCCTCGATGCCGCGATCGTCCCGCCAGCGCAGCGCGTCCACCAGCAGCTCCCGCAGGTCCGGGTAGCGCTCGCGGAGCTGTCCCACGGTGATCCCGGCCTCGCGTGCGACCGCGCCGCGCGGGTCGTCCTCGAGCGAGCCGGTCGCGGACACGGCGAGCACCGCGTCGAGGATGCGGGCATCCTCCGCATCCACGTCCATGCGGGCGCCGCCGGGGCCCGTCAACGTCGTGGTGTCTGCCACCTCTGCGCCTCCCTTCGCAACATTGCGATGACTTGACTCTACGTCGCCGGACCCGCAAGCGACGACGAGCCGACCATGTGCACGGGCTCGCGTGAATGCCTGTATACTCGTGTCTCGGCCCGCTGGGCCATGCGCCCTTAGCTCAACGGATAGAGCATCTGACTACGGATCAGAAGGTTGGGGGTTCGAATCCCTCAGGGCGCGCATCGAGACGAAGGCCGGACCGCAAGGTCCGGCCTTCGTCATCTCCGATGCCGTGCGCTCCAGACCGGCGCATCGGGTCAGTCGAGTCGTCCGCCGTCCGCGCCGAGCGTGATCCTGGTCGCGTCGTCGCCCTGCTGCGCGACGATGGTCAGCAGCGTCTCCCTGCCGGGTGGCAGCAGCCGGACCGTCACCACGCCCCCGGTGGCGTCGTCGAGGACCTTCGCCACCGCGTCGGACAGGCGCTGCATGGCGAGCCCGTCAGCGACGGGCTCCCCACGGTCGTCGAGCAGGACCACCTGGACTCCTCGGCGCCGCGCGGCCGCCGCGGATGTGACGACGGCGGGGGTCGTGAGGCCACGGGCGCGCACGGAATCGCGCAGATCCGCCTCGGCAGCCTGGAAGTCCACCCTCTCGGCCTCGGTGAACGGTGCGCCCTGCGCGATGCGCCGCAGCGGGGCGCCGGCGGTCTGGACGACCTCGGCGACGCGGCGTCGGCGGATCTCGCGCCGCGCCTGCGCCTCCGCCTGCGCCTGCGCCGCCTCGTCGGCACGCGCACTGAACGCGTCGATGTCCCGGGACGCGCGCCTGAGGCCCGCCCCGAGCAGCGTCGCCACGACGAGCGTCCCGGCGTGGGTGTTGAGCATCATGAGCGTCGAGAGGGGACCGCGCCCCGAGGTGACGCCCCACGCCGCAGTGAGCGCGGCCATGAGTGCGAAGCCGACCCACGCGAGACCTGTGCGGCGCCGCAGCGCGAGGAAGAACAGCAGCCACGCGTTGGCGCTCTGATGCCACGTCGCACGGCCGAACTCACCGGTGTCGGGAAGGTTCCAGGTCACGAGTGCCGTCGACACCCCCACCACGGCGATCACGATCCACGTGCGTGCGAGCGGATACGGGTCCGGCCCGGGCACCATGAGCATGACAGCAGCGCCGAGCACGAGGACGAGCGCGACCATCGAGACCGCGGGGAAGGTGACGGCGTCCGCGTAGATGATCGCGAACGCGATGTTGGTGACGGCGAACAGGCCGACGATCACGTGGGCGGGCTCAGAGCCGAGGTGCAGAAGCGTCGCGGTGTCCGCGGGCAGGCGCCCTCCGCGCTGGCCGGTCATGCGCGCGTCCACACGAGTGAGACAACAGTGCCCTGGCCCGGCGTAGAGTCGACGGTGGCGTCGCCTCCTGCGTGCCGCATGCGCTCGACGATGCTCACCCGGATTCCGAGGCGACGCTCGGACACCGTGGCGGGATCGAAGCCCGCGCCGTCATCCGAGGCGCGCGCGGTGATGAGGTCGGGTGTGACTGTGAGGCGGACTGTGCGCTCCACGCGGCCGCCTCCGGCGTGGCGCATTGAGTTGCGCAGCGTCTCGGAGAGCGCCTCGACCACCGCGAACGCCACCTCGTGGGGGATGGTCCCGTCACCGTCGGAGGTGCCTCGTACGTCCGCCTCGGGAGCGGTCTCGAACGCCGCGGCCCGCAGCATGGAGAGCACCTCACCTGGGGTGAGAGGACGGTCGGGACTGTCGCCCGCGGCGAGGCGTTCGATCTCGTCCAGCGCGACGGTGGCCTGCTCGGCCACGGCCGTGGGCGGATGCGAGCTCGCGGCGGCGTAGAGGACCGACATGACGTCGTCATGCACGATGGCGTTGATGCGCGACTCCTCGCGCTCGCGCGCGGCCGTGCTCGCCTCGGCCGCAGCCTGCTCACGCGCGGTGCGCGCGGAGGCGTCGACGCGCTTGGCGGCGTAGATCAGCGCCAGCGACGTGCCCATCACAATGAGCGAGTACAGCGTGCCTCCGAGCGCGTCCACGAAGGGCCTCTCGTCGACGACGGGTCGCGAGAGCACCTGAGTGAAGGCGACCACTGGCGCCTGCATCACGCCGTACAGCCACACCCAGTTGCTGTTCCACACCACGGCCGCGATGACCGCGTGGAGCGCGTTGATCCCCTGGAGCCACGGTGGGGAGTCGAGAGTTCCCAGGCCGTCCACGATGGCCCACGGGAACGCGAGGTGCATGATCGCAAAGGCGATCACCACCGAACCTGCGTAGATGCGCATGAGCCTCAGCGGGGCCCACGGTGCCAGAGGGGCCAGGAGCGTCGGCGCGCCGAGCCCGATGACGATCGTCGCGAGGGCGTAGGTGGGCTGGAGGTGATCCACCTGGGACAGCGCGGTGGGGAGCATGAGCCCTGCGAACACCAGCCCGCTCAGCCCGCACGAGAGGTACAGGATGCGAAGCATCCGGTCGAGCGCCGGAGTCTCGGACGTGACGGCGACGCGGGTCGCGCCGCGCGTCGTCATCCGTCGATCCCGAGGTACCCGTCCTCGACGGCGCGCTTGTAGAGGTCGATGCGCGACTGCGCCGGCCGCCCGGCGTCGGCGTACTTGCGGCGGATCCGGCTCACGTAGTCCGCGACGGTCTCGCGCGACAGACCGGTCCGACGCGCGACCGTCGCCGCGGTCTCGCGCGACAGACCGGTCCGACGCGCGACCGTCGCCGCGGTCTCGCCCGAGGCGTACAGCGACAGGATCTCCTGCTCGCGCCGCGACAGTTTGGCATCCTGGAGCCCCGCATCGGCGTCGATCGCGGCCGCCCAGTCGGTGCCGAAGACCTCACGGCCCTCCGCGGCGGTGCGGATCGCATCGATGAGCACCTCGGGCTCGCTCGACTTGCGGATGAGTCCGAGCGCTCCCGAGCGGGCCGCAGACTGGATCAGCCGACGGTCCTCCGCGCCCGTGTAGATCAGCACGTGCGCGCCCATCCGGTGGATGGCGGCGACGTTGTCCGCGGGCAGCGAGCCGTCGGTCAGCCGCAGGTCGAGCACGACCAGGTCCAGCGTCGCGCCGAGGGATGCGAGGTCGGCGACCGTCTCCACGGTCCCCGCGAGCGTGAGCCCGTCGGCGGCCTCGACGAGGTCGCGGAAGCCCACCGCGATGAGCGCGTGGTCCTCGACCAGCGCGATCGTCCGCTCAGCCATGCGAGTACCCCCTCGTGATCCGGCCGTGTCCCTCACTTTAGTGCCCGAGTGCGGGCGGTCACGCGTGACGCCCCTCCCGGGGCGGTGCGATGGGGCAGTGAAACGCGGCTTCACGGCCCACATACGCCGCCAGGGCGTGGTGGGCGAGGGCGGGCGCGCGACGACACGGAGCCTCATACCCCGCGCGGTACCCACGCCCGGGTGCCCCCAGAAGATGGGGCTTTACGACCCCTAGTGCCGGTGCCAGAGTCGTCGTGGGCTCGCCGAGAGGCGCGCCCGGTCCTGGAGAGGAGGAAGTGATGCACTGGTCGGCGGAGGAAATCGTTCTGGTCGTCACGGGGGTCCTCTTCGCTGGGATCGTCGCGTCCTCGTACCTGCCTCAGGTAGAACTGACCCTGACCTCACGCCTTGCGTTTGCCATCGGCGCAGTGGTGTTCATCGGGGCCGCCGTGACCCTGGCAGGTGTCGAGTCCGCGAGCTATCCGCCACTTCTGTGGATTCTTCCCTTGGTGCCGCTCATGGTGATCGGGGTGCTGATTCGGGATGCCGTGGTCGGGGGGACCGCCGCGGCACCGCAGTCCTCGACCGCCATGGGCGCCCAAGGGGAGCACGAGATGCGTGTGACCGAGCTGCTGGGCCCCGCTCCGGGCGATTCCGGCGTCGGCATCGGTCGCGCGCTCGCGGCGGACCCGCACGCCTCGCCAGAGCAGCTCGCCGAGTTGGCCTACGCCCAGCCGGTGCTTCGCCCTCTCGTCGCCTCGAACCCAGCGACGCCTGCGAATCTGCTCGAATGGCTCGCCTCCCTCGGCGACCCTGACGTGCAGCGCGCTATCGGCACGCGCACCGCGCACTGATCCTCCGCCGGCGCCGGGTCAGGCGTCGGCGAAGTCCACCACGACGGGGACGTGATCGGACGCGCCCTTGCCCTTGCGCTCGTCGCGCACGATCTCGCATCCAGTGGCACGAGCCGCGAGCGGGGCGGAGGCATAGACGAAGTCGATCCTCATCCCCTCTCCCTTGGGGAAGCGCAGCTGCTTGTAGTCCCAGAAGGTGTAGGTGCGCTCGGCCGGGAGGAATCGGCGCGACAACTCTTCGAACCCGTGGTTCGCGAGCGACGCAAACGCGTCGCGAGCCTCCCGCGTCACGTGGGTCTCAGCGTCCGAGTCCTCCTCGGACCAGATGTCCGTGGGCAGCGGCGCGACATTGAAGTCGCCTACGAGCGCAGTAGGAGCGCCTGCCCACTGCTGTGACGCGTCCCGCAGTCGTGCGAGGAAGTCCAGCTTGTATGCGTAGTGCGGATCCGCGAGGCCCCGCCCGTTGGGCACGTAGAGACTCCACACGCGCACGCCCCCTGCGGTGGCGCCGAGCGCGCGCGCTTCAACGACAGGCTCCTGCCCGGGCTTGCCGAATGCCGGCTGCGCCGGGAATGCCTCCTCCACGTCGTCGAGCCCCACGCGCGAGGCGATCGCCACCCCGTTCCACTGGTTGAGACCGTGGATCGCGACCTCGTAGCCGCGCTCCTCGAACCCCGCGAGAGGGAACTGTGCGGGCTTGCACTTGATCTCCTGCATCGCGAGCACGTCCACGTCGGCCCGGTCGAGCCAGTCGAGGATGCGCGGCTCGCGCGCGCGGACGGAGTTCACGTTCCAGGTGGCCAGTCGCATGGCGACCACGGTACCTGCACGACCGCCGCGCGGGGCCTGGCTCGCCTAGGCTGTGCGCATGGCGACCGCACTGGTGACGGGGGCTTCCGCGGGCCTGGGCGAGGAGTTCGCCTGGCAGCTCGCGACGGCCGGACACGACGTGGTGCTCGTCGCGCGTTCGCGCGACCGGCTCTCGGAGATGGCGGAGGTGATCGCGTCCGCCACGGGTGTGGACGTGAAGGTCCTCGTCGCGGATCTCGCCGACCCCGAGCAGCTGGAGACGGTGGCGGCGAGGCTCGACGACCGCGAGCGCCCGGTGAGCCTGCTCGTGAACAATGCGGGGTTCGGGCTGGGCGAGGGCTTCCTCGCGTCGTCGTGGGAGGCCGAGAAGCGCATGCTCGACGTGCTGGTGGCAGCGCCGATGCGGCTGAGCCACGCGGCGCTGCCAGGCATGGTCGAGCGGGGCCATGGCGCCGTGCTGAACGTCGCTTCGATCGCCGCGCACCTCGGCAACTCGACGTATGCGGCGCACAAGCGCTGGGTCGTCGAGTTCACCGAGGCGCTCGCGGGCCAGCTCTCGGGTACCGGGGTGACGGCGACGGTGGTGCTGCCGGGTCTGGTGCGGACTGAGTTCCACGACGGGCCGACGCTCGCGCACATGCGCGAGGATTTCCCCGAGTCCGTGTGGCTGACCCCGGAGCAGGTGGTCAGCAGCGCGCTCGGGGCGGTGCGACGCGGGCAGGTGACGGTGACGCCGTCGGCGCTGTACGGGATCGCCGGCGGCGCTCTGAGGTTCGTTCCCAAACGGCTGACGCGGGGACGCCGCAGTCAGCGTCGGGACTGAGCGTCCTCACGCCCGACGCGGCGGTCACCGGCCGCGGGCTCCCCCCCTGCGTCTCGGTAGGCTGGGCGCATGACCTCCGGAACCCCGCGCGAGCAGTTGCGTGACCTCATCCTCGACCTGGCCGTGGTGCGCGGTCGCGTGACCCTCGCCTCGGGCAAGGAGGCGGACTACTACGTGGACCTGCGTCGCGTCACCCTGCACCATCGGGCGGCGCCCCTGGTGGGTCACGTGCTCCTGGACGCGCTCGAGGAGGCGGGCTTCGGCCCGGCCGATGTGGATGCGGTGGGCGGTCTGACTCTCGGAGCGGACCCCGTGGCGACGGCGCTGATGCATGCTGCCGCGTCGCGCGGCCTGGATCTCGACTCGTTCGTGGTGCGCAAGGAGTCCAAGGCACATGGCCTGCAGCGCCGCATCGAGGGTCCTGACGTCGCCGGTCGAGCGGTGGTCGCGGTGGAGGACACCTCGACGACAGGTGGCTCGGTTCTGACAGCGGTCGAGGCGCTGCGCGAGGCGGGTGCCAACGTCGTGGCGGTCGCGGTGATCGTCGATCGCGACACGGGTGCGCGCGAGCGCATCGAGGCCGAGGGGCTTCCCTACCTGTACCTGTACGGCCTGGACGACCTCGGCCTGTCCTGACGCATCGGCCGGGGGACGGATCCGATCGTCCCCGGGGCCGATTCGTGCAGAGCGTGTCGTCATCCCCGCCGCCGATGACGGCGTCGCTGGCGCTGGCTAGGGTGGCGGCATGACCAGGAACCTCACGTCGCGCCTCATGTCGATCGGGGCCGTCGCCGCGGTCGTCCTGGTGCTCGGCGTGGGCACGGGCTCGGACCTGCTGTTGGGGCTGGGCCTCGCGGCGGGCATCGTGGTCGGCGCGTGGGCGCTGTGGGACAGCGCGCAGCGGAGCAGGCATCGCAAGGAGCTCGCGACCTTCGCGGCGACGCACGGTTGGCAGTTCGAGCCCGCGACCACGGCCTACACCGGTCGATTCTCGGGCCTCCCCTTCGAGTCCGGCGTGCGCCGACGTCAGGAGGACGTGCTGCGCGGCACCTTCGCCGGCGCGCAGTGCGCGACGTACACGCAGGTCTACGAGACTCAGCGGCGTCAGACGAGCACGCGGAACTACTCCGATGCTCTGCTGCTGGACGAGGCGCTGTTCGGCGCGCTGCTGGCGCACGAGTCAGGCTCTCGGAGTCAGACCCAGACGTTCCACGTCACGCTCGTGGAGCTGCCCGTGACGCTGCCTCGGCTGGACCTGGTGCCCGAGGGCGTCGGCACGCACGCGGCGAAGGCATTCGGCGGCTCGGACGTCGACGTCGAGTCGCACGCCTTCAACCGTCGATGGCGCGTGATCGCCTCGGACCAGCGGTACGCGCACGCCATCCTTGACCCGCGCATGATCGACCGGCTCCTGCAGTCGGACCTCGAGGGCGTCTCGCTCAGGATCGACGGTGGCGCCGTGCTGCTGTGGTCGCCCGGCCGACGCGGCACTGAGGATCTCGCTCGGCGCCTCTCGGTCCTGACGTCCGTCGCACGCCGCATTCCCGCTCACGTGGTGCGGGAGTACGCGGAGGCGGGCCTCGCGCGCGGCGAGGGTCGGCCGATCTCACCCTCGGCACCGTCGTGGGCCACGACGCCTGGCGCGCTCACGTCGGGCCGCTGGACCGGCATCGAGCCCGGCCCGGCCGCCACCGGAGAGGGTTACTCAGGGCTTCCGAGCGGCGACGAGGACTTCGACATCTTCCGCTTCAGGGTCCTGTGACAGGAGAACCTGGGGACAATGCGGCCTCCCCTCGAGGCCGCCGCTAGCATCGAGAGAGCATGCCTCGGTCGGGGGGACCGCGGCGACTGAACCCGAGGAGGGGTCATGGAGTGGATCATCGGAGGCATCTTCGCCTTCATCGTCATCGTCGGCCTGTGGGCGATCGTCGCGTACAACGGCCTCGTCAAGCTGCGCAACCTGGTGCAGGAGGCGTGGCGCCAGATCGATGTCGAGCTGCAGCGCAGGCACGACCTCATCCCGAACCTGGTCGAGACCGTCAAGGGCTACGCGAAGCACGAGCGGGCGACGCTCGAGGAGGTCACTCAGGCGCGCACCATCGCGGCGGCGCCGGGGTCCTCTCCGGCCGAGCAGGCGCAGCAGGAGAATGTGCTGACCCAGGCGCTCGGACGTCTGTTCGCCGTCGCCGAGGCCTACCCGGACCTCAAGGCGAACCAGAACTTCCTGCAGTTGCAGCAGGAGCTCACCAACACGGAGGACAGGGTGGCGGCTGGACGCCGCTTCTACAACGCGAACGTGCGGACCCTCAACACGCGTATCGAGACGTTCCCGACCAACCTCATCGCGGGGATGTTCGGCTTCCACCGCGAGGAGTACTTCGAGACGGTCGAGTCGGCGCGCACGGCACCGAACGTGCAGTTCTAACGTCGCCTCAGACGATGCGAGATGCCCGGTAGGGCGCTAGTTTGTTCGTGACGGGAGTCACCGTGGCTTCCGCGATGAGCCGTAAGGGGCTTCCGCCATGTGGGACTTCTTCTCGAACTTCCTGTCGATCCTGTGGTTCACCCTGTGGATCGTTGTCTGGGTGTCGTTCATCATCCTGGTATTCCGCATCATCGGAGACGTGTTCCGCGACAAGTCGATCGGCGGATTCGCCAAGTTCCTGTGGATCGCCGCGATCGTGCTGCTGCCGGTGCTCGGCGCGCTCGTCTACGTGATCACTCGCGGCCGGTCGATGGCCCAGCGCGACCTTGAGGCCGCCGAGGGCATGCGCGCCGCACAGGTCGAATACACCAAGGGCCTCATGAACGAGGCAGGGGGCCCCGCGTCGGAGATCAAGGCCGCCAAGGATCTGCTCGACGCCGGTACCATCACCGCCGAGGAGTACGAGGCCATCAAGGCCAAGGCGCTCGCGTAGCGCTCACGAGGCGAGAGAGCCCGGTCCCGCGCGTGCGGGGCCGGGCTCTTCGCATGGGCGGCTCGCGCGCTACGCCTGAGCGTCGTCCTCTTGAGCGTCGTCTGCGAGGACAGGCCGATCGGGACGCGACTCGAGCCGGTGCTTGATCCACTCGACGACGATGGGGATCAGCGACACGGCGACGATGAGGATGAGCGCGACTTCGATATTGTCCTTCACGATGTCGAACCCGCCGAGCCAGAAGCCCAGCAGGGTCACTCCCACGCCCCACAGGAGTGCGCCGATGACGTTGTAGCGGATGAAGTGCGAGTAGTGCATCTTGCCGATGCCTGCGGCGACCGGGATGTAGGTGCGCACGAACGGCACGAAGCGCGCGAGCACGATCGCGCGACCGCCGTACTTCTCGAAGAACGCGTGCGTCTTGTCGATGTGCTCGCGCTTGAAGAAGCGGGAGTCAGGTCGGTTGAAGATCCTCGGCCCCGCCCCCCGACCGATGGCGTAGCCGATCTGGTCGCCGATGAACGCCGCGGCGAACAGCGACAGGCACGCGACCCACAGCGGCACGTCGAGTGCTCCCGTGCCGACGAAGAGTCCCACCGTGAACAGCAGTGAGTCGCCCGGGAGGAACGGGAACAGCAACCCGGTCTCGATGAGGACCACCGCGCAGATCGCGACGAGGGCCGCAGTGCCGTAGTCGTCGATGAAGCCCGTGATGAGGACCTCGGGGTCCAGCCAGTCGGGACCGAGGGTGGGCAACGGGGCGGCGGCGAGCAGCGCGGAGAGGTTCGGCACGGGCACCAGCGTACGTGGGCCACGGCAGAGCGTGACGCCGACGCGGTAGCCCCTCCGTCCCGGGCGCGCGATCCGGCACCCTGCGAAGATGGGCCCATGAGCGATGCCTCGGTGCGACTCGGCACCCCGTCCACCTCGACCGCCACCCGCGCCCTGCTCCTGGGTGCGGGCGAGCTCGGCAAGGAGGTCGCGATCGAGCTCACGAGGCTCGGCGTCGAGGTGATCGCCGTCGATCGCTATGCGGGGGCCCCTGCCATGCAGGTCGCGCACCGGTGGCACGAGGTCGACATGCTCAACCCGGCCGCTCTGCGCGCGGTCATCGACGCCGAGCGTCCGCACGTGATCATCCCCGAGATCGAGGCGATCGCCACCTCGGTGCTCGCCGAGGTCGAGGCGGCAGGCGAGGCACGCGTCGTGCCGACCGCGCGGGCGACGATGCTCACGATGGATCGCGAAGGCATCCGCCGGCTCGCCGCGGAGGACCTGGGGCTTCCGACGTCGCCGTACCTGTTCGTCGAGAGCCGAGACGCACTCGGGGTCGCGGTGGAACGGCTCGGCTACCCGTGCGTCGTCAAGCCGGTCATGTCCTCGTCGGGCAAGGGACAGTCCGTGATCCGCACCGCCGAGGATGTCGACGCGGCGTGGATCGCAGCGGTCGAAGGTGGCCGCGCGGGCGGGACGCGGGTGATCGTCGAGGGGTTCGTGGACTTCGACTACGAGATCACGCAGCTGACCGTGCGGCATCGGGATGGCGTGAGCCTGCTCGCACCGATCGGCCACACCCAGGTCGACGGCGACTATCGCGAGTCCTGGCAGCCGCAGGCGATGTCCGATGCGGCGCGGTTCAGGGCTCAGGAGATCGCCGAGCGCGTCACCGAGGCGCTCGGCGGGTGGGGCGTGTTCGGCGTCGAGCTGTTCGTGAGAGGCGACGAGGTGCTTTTCTCGGAGGTCTCGCCCCGTCCGCACGACACGGGCCTCGTGACGCTCGCGTCCCAGGACCTCAGCGAGTTCGCGCTCCATGCGCGCGCGGTGCTCGGTCTGCCGATCTCTTCCGTGTCCTTCCTGGGCCCGTCCGCCTCGTGCGCGGTGCTGGCCGAGGGCACAGGCGTGCCCGTCTTCGCCGGAGTGGGCGAGGCGCTCGCGGCGCCCCACACGGACGTGCGGCTGTTCGGCAAGCCGCGGGTGGACGGACGACGCCGTGTCGCCGTCACGGTGGCCCGCGCCGGCTCGACGGACGAGGCCCGCGCACGAGCTCGCGCGGCCGCGGCTGCGCTGCGCATCGAGCTAGTCGAAGAGTAGGGAGGGTCACGCCGACGCGACGACGGTGTGCTCCTCCGGCGACACCTTGACCTTGCGGCGTGCGAGCTGGGGGTAGCGCCGCCTGTACTCGTCGGCGCTGATGTCGGTGATGAGAGTGAGACCGTGCTCTGCGAGCAGACGCGCAGCCTCGGCGGGGTAGAGGCCCAAGCGCCACGGAGGGCCGCCGTGCACGAGTCCCTTGGCCTGCGCGAGCCCGTCGTGCGACCTCACGGTGGACTTGAGCACGTAGGTGAGGACGAGGTCGGTGCCGAGGCCCAGCGATGACACGCTCGTGAGCAGGCGCTCGAGCGCGATGTCGCTGAGGTACTGCGTGACGTCCTCGCAGATCACCATCGTTGGCTCGGCAGGGTCGACCCCCGCGTCCGTCAGGGCGTGCGCCGCTTCGAGGCTCTCGAGATCGATCGACGCGTAGGTGACGTGCTCCGGCAGCGAGCCGAGAGTGCTGGCGACCGCGTCGCGCTTGTACTCGATCATGTGCGGAAGGTCGAGCTCGAACACGTGCGCATGCTCGATGCCAGGGATCCGGTGGGCGCGGGTGTCGAACCCTGCCCCGATGATCGCCACCTGGGTCGTGCCGCGCTCGAGAGCGTCCCGCAGCACGTCATCGATGAAGCAGGTGCGGCTCACCAGCAGCCCGTAGTAGCCGGGTGCGGTGCCTTCGATCCGCCCGATGACGGAGGCACCTCCCCAGGGATCCATCATCCGGTAGCGCGCATAGTCGCCGAGAAGACCCTCCAGGAGCGGGTCGTCGAACAGCCTCCGCGAGTCCGGCTCAAGCTGCTCGATGAGCCTGCACATCGCGGACATGGCCGCGGTCGGCTCAGGCAGTGGTCCGTCGTCCTTGCGACGGAGGAACAGGCCCATCGGAGCGCCCCCTTCCGGTGCGGCTCCTTCGCCGCACCCGAATGGTTCCAGTGTGCTCCTTCGCCGGGCCATGGGGGGTGGGACGATGGACCCCGTGAGCCACGAGGAGTCCGCTGAGCGCGTCCCCAGCCATGGCGTCGGGCCTTGGCCGGGGGGTGAGCAGGCGTGGCCGCCAGATGAGCGCTACGACCCCGAGCTGCTTCGCGACGGTGACCGGCGCAATGTCGTGGACCGCTACCGCTACTGGAGGCACGAGGCGATCGTCGCGGACCTCGACGACCGGAGGCACCCCTTCCACGTAGCCATCGAGAACTGGCAGCACGACCTGAACATCGGTTCGGTGGTGCGCACCGCCAATGCGTTCCTCGCACGCGAGGTGCACATCGTGGGGCGCCGGCGCTGGAACCGGCGAGGCGCCATGGTCACCGATCGCTATCAGCACGTGCGCCACCACCCCGACGCCTCGGCGCTCGCGACGTGGGCGACCGGCGCGGGGCTCCCTGTGATCGGCATCGACAACCTTCCCGGCTCGGTGCCGCTCGAGACCTATGAACTGCCGCGGCAGTGCGTGCTCGTGTTCGGCCAGGAGTCCGTGGGGCTGACCGACGAGGTGCGCGAGGTGGCGGACGCGACGCTGGCCATCGCGCAGTACGGTTCCACGCGTTCCATCAACGCCGGGGCAGCCGCCGCGATCGCGATGCACGCGTGGGTCCGTCAGCATGGAGATATTGAGGCGGGGCATGATCTCTGAGATCCGCGACGAGGACCTCGAGCCTTGCATGAAGCGACACGCAGATGCCTCGCTGCGGGCGCTCGCGCACGTTCGACCCCGGCGCCCAGGTCGGTGAGTGGACCACCCTTGGCAAGACCGGGGCGCCCTACACGGTGACCGACATGGGTGGAAGTCGATCCTGATGCATCGCACGGGTCCAGTGCCGTCGTTGTAGGTTCGCGTCGCCGCGGAGGTTCACGACGCCGCACAGGTCATCGCGACCATGTCGATCCATTGCGTTGCGTGCGTCGTACGGGTGAGACTCGGGAGGTACCCGGGCTCGACTCAGCAAAGGATCCGCCATGAAGTACATGCTTCTCATCGTCTCCGACCCCACGATTGAATCCCCCGAGCCCGGAGACGCGGGCTTCGAGGAGTACATGTCCGCGTGGAGTCAGTACACCCAAGATCTGGTCGATGCTGGCGCCTACGTGTCCGGCGAGGCGCTTCAGGATGCTGGCACTGCGACAACCGTGCGGCATGCCGCCGGCAGCACGACTGTCGTCGACGGCCCGTTTGCCGAGCTCAAGGAGCATCTGGGCGGCTACTACCTCATCGATGTGGACACGCTCGATGCCGCCCTCGACTGGGCGCGCCGCCTGCCGGTGGGAGAAGGCGCGATCGAGGTGCGCCCGGTGTTCCCCACCGACGGCTACTGAGGACGATGGCGAGCGCAGGGCCAGCGCTCACCCGTGTCGCGCGTGAGGAGGGTGGGCGGCTGCTCGCCCTCCTCACCGACCGGCTAGGCGACCTCGAGCTCGCACACGACTGCCTTCAGGAGGCATATGCGACTGCGGCCGCACGGTGGCCCGCGGATGGCATCCCGCGAGACGCTGCGGCGTGGATCTACGTCGTGGCGCGCAATCGAGGCGTCGACAGACTGCGTCGTGACGCCGCCTCCCGCCGGAGGATGCAGGCGCAGTCGCGGGTGCTCGAGACAGGCGTGGCGCACGACGCGCCATCCGAGGGTGGAGTCTCCCCAGAGTTGATCGATGACTCTGACGACGCTGGTGACGAGCGGCTCCGGCTCATGCTGCTCTGCTGTCACCCCGCGCTGTCCCGCGACGCGCAGGTGGCGTTGACGCTGCGCCTCGCGGGAGGGCTCACGACGGAGGAGATCGCGGCGTCTCTGCTGATCCCGGAACCGACCGTCCAGCAGCGCGTGGTCCGTGCGAAACGCAAGATCAGAGCGGCCGGCATCCCCCTCGCGATCCCTGCGGACCTCGACGCACGTGCTGAGATCCTCGCGACTGTGCTGGGGTTCATCTTCAACGAGGGCTACCTCGCGCACGCGACCGATGCGGGCGCGCTCACGCGGGCGGAGCTAGCCGACCAGGCCATCAGCCTCACGGCGGCAGCCGCAGATGCGCTGCCCGACCACCCTGAGCTCGCGGGCCTCCTCGCGCTGGAGCTCTTCCACCGTTCCCGGGACGCCGCTCGGGTCGACAGCCACGGACGCCTCGTGCGCCTCGGCGATCAGGACCGCGCGAGGTGGGATCGTGTCATGATCGCCCGAGGTTTCGCTATCCTGGGTCGCGCCCTCGCGGCTCGGCAGCTTGGTCCATGGCAGGTGCAGGCACTGATCGCCGCCGAGCACACGCGTGACGAGACCGACTGGGCGCGGATCGTGCGCTACTACGACATGCTCCTGTCCATGACACCCGGCCCGATCGTCGCGTTGTCGCGCGCGATCGCGGTCGCCGAGGTGGAGGGCGCGGAGCCCGCGCTCGCCGAGGTGGAGCGGATCCCTGGCCTCGAGCACTATCACTTGTGGCATGCCGCGCTCGGCGACCTGCGTGAGAGGTGCGGCGACCGTGGCGCCGCCCGTGACGCGTGGGCGCGAGCCGCAGAGTTGGCGCGCAATCCCGCCGAGGCCGCCTTCGCTCGCGAGCGCGGCGAGCGCCTCCGACGGTCGATGTGACGGCCGCGTGAGAGGGCACTGGTCTGCCCCGGTGCGCAGGACCAAAGCCCGCCCACGGCCAAACCTGATCTCTGACAGAATGGATGGCGGTTCCATCCGCACAAGTTCAGGAGTCACCATGGCTATCGCCACCACTGAGTCTTACGCCGCGATGCTCGATGCCGCCAAGGCCGGCGGCTACGCGTTCCCCGCGATCAACATCACGTCCTCGTCCTCCGTCACCGCCGCCATCCAGGGCTTCGCCGAGGCCGAGTCCGACGGCATCATCCAGGTCTCGGTCGGTGGCGGTCAGTACGCCTCCGGCTCGACCATCAAGGACGCCGTGGTCGGCTCGCTCGCGCTCGCGGCCTACGCCCGCGTGGTCGCCGAGAAGTACGGCGTGACCATCGCGCTGCACACGGACCACTGCCACAAGGTGTACCTCGAGGAGTGGCTCAAGCCGCTGCTGAAGCTCGAGGCCGAGTCCATCGCCGCCGGCAACGGCCCCATCTTCAACTCGCACATGTGGGACGGCTCGTCCGTGCCGATGGACGAGAACCTCGCGATCGCCGAGGAGCTGCTCGAGCTCTCGCAGGCCGCTGACACGATCCTCGAGATCGAGATCGGCGTCGTCGGCGGCGAGGAGGACGGCCACTCGGCCGAGGTCAACGACAAGCTCTACTCGACCCCCGAGGACGGCATCAAGACCATCGAGAAGCTGGGCCTGGGCGAGAAGGGCCGCTACATGACGGCCATGACGTTCGGCAACGTGCACGGCGCCTACAAGCCCGGTGCCGTGAAGCTGCGTCCGGAGATCCTCGGCGACATCCAGTCCGCCGCTGCCGAGAAGTTCGGCAAGGAGAAGCCGTTCGACCTCGTCTTCCACGGCGGTTCCGGCTCGACGGCCGAGGAGATCGCGACCGCGGTCTCGCACGGCGTCATCAAGATGAACATCGACACGGACACGCAGTACGCGTACACGCGTCCTGTGGTGGACCACATGATGAAGAACTACGACGGCGTCCTCAAGGTCGACGGCGAGTGGGGCAACAAGAAGGCCTACGACCCTCGCGCCTGGGGCAAGCTCGCCGAGGCCGGCATGGCCGCTCGCGTCGTCGAGGCGTGCCAGCAGCTCGGCTCGGCCGGCAAGAAGATCTGAGCCGTGTGACTTCGTGGGAAGCCCCCGTGGTCGCATGACCGCGGGGGCTTCCGCACGTCCGGGCCGGAAGACAGATAGCATTCCAGGGGCGCAATCGCCCCATGAGCAGACCAAGCCCCCGGCGAAGCACCGGGGTGAGGGGAGGGCACCGTGCCTGGTGTCGTGATCGTCGGAGCCCAGTGGGGCGACGAGGGCAAGGGCAAGGCGACCGACGTGCTCGGTTCGCGTGTCGACTACGTCGTGAAGTTCAACGGCGGCAACAACGCCGGTCACACCGTGGTGGTGGGCGACCAGAAGTTCGCGCTGCACCTGCTGCCGTCCGGCATCCTCACGCCCGGCGTCACGCCCGTCATCGGCAACGGCGTCGTCGTCGACCTGCGGGTGCTCTTCGGCGAGCTGCGCCAGCTCCAGGAGCGCGGCGTCGACACCTCCAAGCTGCTCATCTCCAACGCGGCGCACCTCATCACGCCCTACGCGCGCACTCTCGACAACGTCACCGAGCGCTTCCTCGGCAAGAAGAAGATCGGCACCACCGGGCGGGGCATCGGCCCCGCGTACGCGGACAAGGTCAACCGCCTGGGCATCCGCGTGGGCGACCTGTTCGACGAGGAGCTGCTGCGCGACAAGATCGAGGGCGCGCTCGCCCCCAAGAACCACATGCTCGTCAAGGTCTACAACCGCCGCGCGATCACGGTCGACGAGGTCGCGGACGAGCTGCTCGGCTACCGCGACGAGCTCGCGCCGATGGTCGCTGACACGTCGCTCGTGCTGAACGAGGCGCTCGCGCGCGGCGAGAACGTGCTGTTCGAGGGCGGCCAGGCGACCATGCTGGACGTCGACCACGGCACCTACCCGTTCGTGACGTCGTCCAACGCCACCGCCGGTGGCGCGTGCACGGGCTCCGGCGTCGGCCCCACCGCGATCGACTCGGTCATCGGCATCGTGAAGGCCTACACCACGCGCGTGGGTGAAGGTCCGTTCCCCACCGAGCTGCTCGACAAGTGGGGCGACCGTCTGCGCGACGTGGGCCACGAGTTCGGCACCACCACCGGTCGCCCCCGCCGCTGCGGCTGGTACGACGCCGTGATCTGCCGGTACGCCTCGCGCGTCAACGGCCTCACGGACCTGGTGCTCACCAAGCTCGACGTGCTCACCGGCCTCGACGAGGTGCCCGTGTGCGTCGCGTACGAGGTCGACGGCAAGCGCTACGACGAGCTGCCGCAGGACCAGGCCGACTTCGCGAAGGCGACGCCGATCTTCGAGACCTTCCCCGGCTGGACCGAGGACATCTCGAAGGCGCGCACGTTCGAGGAGCTGCCGGTCAACGCGCGCGACTATGTGCTCGCGCTCGAGAAGATCTCAGGTTGCCGCATCTCTGCGATCGGCGTGGGCCCGGCACGCGACGAGATCATCGTCCGCCACGACCTTCTGCACGCACGCGGGGTCTGAACCGTTCGGCTGGCGTCCCACCTGCATCCTGTGAGGCACTGAGTGCTCAGGTGCAAGGCCAGAGAGCACTGAGTGCCTCACAGCGCGCCGCTGGCGAGGGCGAGCGTCCGCGCGCCGTCGGTAGACTCGCGAGCGTGATCGTCCTTCTTGTCGGCAGCGGCGCCCGTGAGCATGCGCTCGCCCGCGCGCTCCACCTCGACCCGTCCGTCACGCAGCTGCACGCCGCGCCGGGCAACCCCGGCATAGGCGACCTCGCGACGCTGCACGCGATCGACCAGAACGACGGCGCGTCCGTCGCCTCTCTGGCGGCGCTGGTGCGTGCTGACCTTGTGGTCGTGGGGCCCGAGGCGCCGCTGGTCGCGGGTGTCGCGGACGCGGTGCGAGCTGCAGGCATCCCCGTCTTCGGGCCCAGCGCCGAGGCCGCGATGCTCGAAGGCTCCAAGGCGTTCGCCAAGGAGATCATGGCCGCTGCCGACGTCCCCACCGCAGCTCCCCGCGTGTGCGACACGGCAGACGAGGTCGCCGCGGCGCTCGACGAGTTCGGCGCCCCGCACGTGGTCAAGGACGACGGGCTCGCGGCCGGCAAGGGCGTCGTCGTGACGTCCGACCGCGCCGAGGCGCTCGCGCACGGCGCCGCTGTGATCGACGCGGGTGGCCGCGTGGTCGTGGAGGACTTCCTCGATGGCCCCGAGGTCTCGCTCTTCTGCCTGTGCGACGGCAGCACCGTCGTGCCGCTCCAGCCTGCGCAGGACTTCAAGCGTGCGCTCGACGCCGACGCCGGGCCCAACACCGGCGGCATGGGCGCCTACAGTCCGCTCCCGTGGGCGCCCGAGGGTCTCGTGGACGAGGTCGTGCGTACCGTCGCACAGCCGACCGTCGACGAGATGGCGCGCCGAGGCACGCCCTTCGTGGGCGTCCTCTACTGCGGCCTGGCGCTCACGTCCAAGGGCACGCGCGTGGTCGAGTTCAACGCTCGCTTCGGCGACCCGGAGACCCAGGTGGTGCTCGCGCGCCTCGCGACCCCGCTCGCGGGAGTGCTGCTGGCCGCCGCCGAGGGACGCCTTGCCGACATCCCGCCGCTCGAGTGGAAGGACGACGCCGCGGTCACCGTAGTCGTCGCCTCGCACGGCTACCCCGCATCCGCCCGCACCGGAGACCCGATCACCGGACTGAGGGACGCGAACCACGAGACGGACGTGCATGTGCTGCATGCGGGCACGGCCTTCGACGACCAGGGCGCGCTGGTCTCGGCCGGCGGCCGCGTGCTGTCCGTCGTCGGGGAGGGCCCCACCCTTGCCGACGCCCGCGCAAGGGCGTACGCCGGCGTCGGGCATGTGGTGCTCGAGGGCTCGCACCACCGCACCGACATCGCCGCGCGCGCCGCCGCAGGCGAGAACCTGCTGGAGGGCTGATGCCCGGACACGTCGTCCCACCCACCGCCCCCGAGCTGCCGGGTTGGCGCCACGTCTACTCGGGCAAGATCCGCGATCTCTACGAGCCCGTCGAACCGCACCCCCGCGGTGACGTGGTGCTCGTCGTCGCGTCCGACCGCATCAGCGCGTACGACTGGGTGCTGCCCACGGAGATCCCAGGCAAGGGCGGCATCCTCACGGGATTGAGCCTGTGGTGGTTCGACCAGGTGGCGGACATCGTCGCTAACCACACGGTCGAGGCGCCGGTGCCCGACGCGGTCGCTGGGCGGGCGATGGTGTGCCGTCGGCTCGACATGTTCCCCGTGGAGTGCGTGGCGCGCGGGTACCTCACCGGATCCGGACTCGCCGAGTACAACGCGAGTGGCACGGTGTGCGGGATCCCGCTGCCCGACGGCCTCGTCGACGGCTCACGTCTGCCGGAACCGATCTTCACGCCCGCCACGAAGGCCGAGGTCGGTGAGCACGACGAGAATGTGGACTTCGACGCCGTCGTCGCCCTGATCGGCCGCGAGGACGCCGAAGCGCTGCGCGACCTCACGCTCGCCGTCTATGCGCGTGCCCACGAGATCGCGGCCTCCAAGGGCATCATCCTCGCGGACACCAAGTTCGAGTTCGGGCGCACCGCGGAAGGCGAGATCCTGCTCGCCGACGAGGTCCTCACGCCGGACTCGTCACGCTTCTGGCCCGTCGACGAGTGGGAGCCGGGACGCGCCCAGCCGAGCTTCGACAAGCAGTACGTCCGCGACTGGCTGACGTCCCCCGCGTCGGGCTGGGACAAGGCCGGCGACGCGCCGCCGCCGGCCCTCCCCGCGGACGTCGTCGAGCGCACGCGCGAACGCTACGTCGAGGCGTACGATCGGCTCGCCAAGCACTGACCCCACGAAAGGGCCGCGCCGTGCGTCTTACCTGCATGAAGACTCTGAAACGGGCCCCCGCCGCCATAGTGACCGCCGCGTCGGCGCTGGCACTCGCCGCGTGCGGTGCGGGCGGACTCCCCACCCAGGACGGCCGCGGCGACCACGGCACACCCGGTGAGGCCCTGCAGGTGGAGACCGGCGTGAACTACTACCCGGCGTGCGGCAACGAGGTGCTTCAGTGGGAGGGACCTGCCTGGTACCCCTTCACGCCGAGCAATCCCGAGGACTTCCCTGAGGAGCCCATCCCGGACTGGGCCCAAGGCGCGGGCATGCCCGACGCGGGCGTCACCACGGTCGCCCTCGTCCCCGCGGTCGTTGCGCCAGGACCCGGGGACGACGTCGGGACCCTCGTGATCTACGAGGGGGCGCTCGCGTATTGGGAGTCGGATTCGGGCGAGCTGGCGACGTGGCTCACGCGCGACGAGATCGAGTACGCCTGGGTGTGCTGAGCGGGTGCTCGCCTGCGGCTAGGCGTGGCTCTCCGTCTGGAGCTCGCGCTTCTGCACCACCGCGACCGTCGGCACGCCCCACCCGAGCGTGAGCGACAGGATCCGCAGCGCGAGGATCACGACCAGCGGGATCCAGAACACCAGCTCCGGTGCGAGGCCCCACGCCCACAGCGCCCAGTACGCGACCGCTCCGCCCAGCGCCGCGGTGGCGTACAGGTGTCCGTTCCAGAACACCTCCGGCACCTGCGCGGAGAAGAGGTCGCGCAGGATTCCGCCGCCGACGCCGTTCGCCACGCCCACGATGATCGCCGCGACCGGGCTGGCGCCCGCTCCCAGGGCGATTCCGGTACCGATCACCACGAAGATCGCGAGTCCGAACGCATCGGACAGCTCGACGATGCGGTGACGTGCGAAGGCGCCGAGGTCCCTGCGCCGCGCGAACGGCGCGATCGCGAGGGCGACTCCCACGGCGACCACGATGAGAGTGGGGTTCTCGATCCAGAACACGGGCTGCTGCAGCAGCAGGTCACGCATCGTCCCGCCGCCCACGGCGACGAGGCCTGCAAGCACGACGGCGCCGATAAGGTCCATGCGTCGACGGCTCGCCGCCACCGCGCCCGAGATCGCGAACGCCACCGTGCCGAGGTACTCGAGCGCCACGCGCAGGGTGCTGAGCGCGTGCCCCAGCAGATCGTCGGTCGCGACGGCGGTGAGCAGGCTGTGCATCGCATCCCTCCACCGCCCTCGCACCGTGCGGGAGCGGCGTCGAAAGCGTACTCGCCGGAGCGCGGCCCTCGTCGGGGTGCTGGTGGACTGTTGTGTCCACAGCATGCGCGCGTCGCGCCCACGACGGCGACGCCGCTGGTAGATTCGATCCCGACCGCACGGGGGGTGCGGTTCCCATCACCAGGAGAGAATCCCATGCGCATGCGTGCTGCCATCGTCCCGAGCCTCGCGCTCCTCGCCCTTCCCGTCCTCACCGGCTGCAGCCTGTTCGGGCCCACGTCGGTGCAGGAGTTCACCGTCGGAGAGTGCGTCAACCTCACGGCAGACGTGACCGAGGAGTCGACGGAGGTGGGCGAGCTGCCCGTCGTCGACTGCGCCGAGGCCCACGACGCCGAGGTCTTCCACGTCACGGACACGTCGCTGACCGAGTTCGACGAGGACGCGATCACCACCGAGGCCGACCTGGCCTGCTACGACGCCTTCGAGGGCTACGTGGGCATCGCGTACGAGGAGTCCTCGATCTACTACACGCTGCTGTACCCGACCCAGGAGTCGTGGGACATCGACGACCGCGCGATCGTGTGCCTGCTGCTCGGCGCCGAGCAGCTGACTGGCTCGCTGGAGGGCGCCGGGATCTGATCCGAGTCTCCCGGCGCCGCGCTCGCGCGGCCCGGTAGACTGCCGCCATGCCTACCATCGTCGTGGACGTCATGCCCAAGCCCGAGATCCTGGACCCCCAGGGCAAGGCCGTGGGCGCCGCTCTGCCCCGCATCGGCATCGAGGGCTTCTCACAGGTCCGTCAGGGCAAGCGCTTCGAGCTCACCGTGGACGGCGAGGTCACAGAGGAGGTGCTCGCAGCGGCCCGCACCGCAGCCGAGACGCTCCTGAGCAACCCGGTCATCGAGGACGTCGTCGCCGTGACGGTCGAGGGCGCCTGACATGACTGCCCGCATCGGCGTCGTCACGTTCCCCGGCACGCTCGACGATCGCGACGCCGCTCGCGCGGTGCGCCTCGCGGGTGCCGAGGCGGTGCCGCTGTGGCACGCCGCCGAGAGCCTCGACGACGTCGACGCCGTCGTGCTCCCCGGTGGCTTCTCGTACGGCGACTACCTGCGAGCTGGCGCGATCGCGCGCTTCGCGCCGATCATGGACCTCATCGTCGACGCCGCGCACGGGGGCATGCCGGTGCTCGGCATCTGCAACGGCTTCCAGCTGCTGACCGAGGTGCACCTGCTGCCCGGATCCATGATCAAGAACGACCACCTGCACTTCGTGTGCCGCGACCAGACGCTCCGCATCGAGAACGCGGAGACGGCCTGGACCACCGAGTACCGGCAGGGCGAGGACATCACGATCCCGCTCAAGAACCAGGACGGCCAGTACGTCGCCGACGACTACACGCTCGACCAGCTCGAGGCCGAGGGCCGCGTCGCGTTCCGCTACGTGGGCTGGAACCCCAACGGCTCGCGCCGCGACATCGCAGGCATCACCAACGAGCGGGGCAATGTCGTGGGGCTCATGCCGCACCCGGAGCACGCCGTCGAGCCCGGCTTCGGACCCGACTCTCGTGAGGCCGGCCGTCACGGGACGGACGGACTCGCCTTCTTCACCTCGGCGATCAAGGGACTGCTCGCCACAGCGTAGGGACATCCATGGGGGATCGCACCGCAGTGCTGAATGCACTCGCCGACCGGGTCCAGGCCCGGTCACGCGAGTTGGTGCATCCGTGCCGTGTGGGCATCGACGGCGCCGACGGCGCCGGCAAGACCACGCTGCGCTGCGACCTCGCGACCGAGTTGCGCGCCCGCGGCATCCAGGTGATCGAGGCCAGCCTCGACGACTTCCACCACGTGAAGGCGCGGCGCTACCGTCGAGGCCGCGACAGCTGGCAGGGCTACTGGCACGACGCGTTCGACCTGCGCCGCGTGCGCCGCGAGCTGCTCGAGCCGCTCGGGCTCGCCGGCGACCTGCGCTACCGCACCCGCGGGCACGACCTCGCGACCGATGAGGTGCTCGACGGGCCGTGGGAGAGCGCGGATCTGGACTCGGTGCTGCTGTTCGACGGCGTGCTGCTGCAGCGCCCCGAGCTCGCGCAGGCACTGGACTACGTGATCTTCGTCGACGCCCCGGAGGACGAGCGCTACCGGCGCATGGCCGTCAGGGATGGCATCGACCCGGATCCGGAGGCGCTCAAAAACCTGCGCTACACGCTGGTGCAGCGTCACTACCGGTGGTCGCGCGAGCCGTTGCGCTGGGCTGACGCGGTGGTGGACAACACCGATCCGGAACTCCCGGAGTTGGTGCCGCCAGCGGTCGCGCCGACGCGCTGACCCCGTCTCTCGATAGTCCGCACGGAAATCTCGGCGACGCGCCGCTCACGCGACTGTCCCGCCCGGCGCGAGTCGGGGTGTCGCACTGAGATCCGTGCGGAGTGTCGCGGGCAGTGGCGGGGGCGCCAGGAGATTCCGGCTCCTGGCGCCCCGCGGCACCCTCACGAGCGCAGGCGCTCCCTGAGCTCCGCGAACGCGTCGAAGGTGATGCGGTTGAAGTCGGCGCCGAGCTGGTTGGGGATCGTCACGAGCAGCGTGTCTGCGCTCATCACTGCCTCGTCCTCGCGGAGCTCCTTCTCGAGCTTGTCGAGGTCGCCCACGTAGGTCTTGCCGAACGTGGAGACCGCGTTGTCGATCTCACCGATCTGGTCGCGGTTCGCGCCCATGCGGTCGCGTTCGAGGTGAGGTCCGAAGTAGGTCGTCGTGAGGTCGTCGACGATCGGCATGATCGAGCGGGAGACCGACACACGGGGCTCGCCCGCGTGCCCCGCCTCGCGCCACGCGGTGCGGAAGATGTCGATCTGACGCGACTGCACCACGCCCAGCGGCTCGCCGGTGGCCTCAAGGACGAGCGTCGAGGACATGAGGTGCATGCCGAGCTCGCCGACGCGTCGGGCGGAGTCGTTGCCGCCGGCGCCGTACCAGATGCGGTCGCTGAGCCCCGGCGAGTGGGGCTGGATGGGGAGCTTCTCGCCCTCCCTCACGTGGGCGTGCGCGCCGGGCTCGGCGATGCCAGCGCCCGAGATCGCCTCGCGGAACTGTGCGATGCGCTGCGCGGAGTCCTCTGCGGGGGTGGTCCCCACCGGGAGCGGGTACCCGAAGGTGCCGGGGCCGTCGGCGGCGGACTCGGGTGAGCCGCGCGAGACTCCGAGCTGAAGCCGTCCGCCGGAGATGAGGTCGGCCGTGGCTGCCGCCTCGGCCATGTAGAGCGGGTTCTCGTAGCGCATGTTGATGACGCCGGTGCCGAGCTCCACGCGGGACGTGCGCGCGCCCATCGCCGCGAGCAGCGGGAACGGGGACGAGGTGTTCTGCTCGAAGTGGTGGACGCGCATCCAGGCGCCGTCCATCCCCGCGTCCTCGGCTGCCTCGGCCAGGCGGATCGTGTCCTCGAGCACGTCGCCCGCGGTGCGCACGCGCGAGCCCGGCGCACCGGACCACCATCCGAACGACAGGAAACCGATGTTGCGCATGGAGCCATCCTCTCTCGCACACAGTAGATGCGTGCGCATGAAAAGTCTGCACAGGTGAACCCCGCGCGCTCCCCGGGCATTCCAGAGCCCCGGCGCTAGATTTGCCTCATGATCACGATCCGCGAGGTCGCGGCAGACGACGCCGACGCTCACGCCCTGTGGCTCGAGCAGCAGGCCGACCTCGCGCTCCGCTACGACGAGCCCGACCTGGTGCTCGAGACCGAGTTCCCCACGCTCGTCGCCTCGCTCGTCGGCGAGGTCGACGGCCACCCCGTCGCGAGTCTCGTGCTCCGATGGTCGCCGTATCACGAGCCGGGCGTCATCGAGCTCAAGCGCCTGTTCGTGCGCCCGGGCCACCGCGGACATGGGCACTCGCGGGTCATCATGGGCGTCGCTGAGTCTCTCGCGCGGCGCAGCGGCGCGACGCGCCTGGTACTCGAGACGGGCGACCAGCAGCCCGAGGCGCTGCGCCTGTACGACCGCATCGGCTACCACCGCATCCCGAACTTCGGCGAGTACAAGCACGAGGAGGGGTCGATCTGCTTCGGCCTCGACCTGCCCACGCGCGTGCTCGTCGTGAACGGCACGATGGGCGCAGGAAAGACCGCAGTGGCCGCCGGGGTGCTCGACGCGCTCGAGGATCGCGGCGCGCGCGCGTCCTTCATCGACGCCGACGCGCTGTGTCAGGCGGTCCCGGCCGCGCCCGACGACCCGTATCACCAGGACCTGCTGTTCGCCTCGCTTGAGCGACTCGCACCCTTGCATCGCGCGCGCGGCTTCGGCTGCGTCGTCATCGCGCGCGTGGTGGAGGACGCCGACGACCGTGCTCGCTACGTGCGCGCCTTCGGCTGCGCGGCGGGAGCAGCCGAGGTGGTGCTCGCCCGCGTCACCGCGCCCGAGGACGAGCGACTCGCGCGGCTCGACGCGCGCGAGCCGGAGGGACGCTGGCGCGACTTCGCGCATGCGCGCACCGTCGAGCTCGATGACGTACTGGAGTCGCTCGCGCTGGACGACGTGGTCGTCGAGAACGCGGGTCGCAGCGCCCGCGAGACTGCCGAGGAGATGTTGGCCGAGATCGGCTGGTAGGCCCGCGCCAACGCCAGGCCTGTCGTCAGCGCATGTGCGGGCCGCCGAGGAGCGCGCGCCGCCAGTCCGCCTCGTGCGCGCGGATCCACACCGCATCCCGGTGCCACACGGCACCCACGCCGCGGTCCCACAACTCGATCCAGGGCGACTCGCCCGTGCCGACCATGTCCGCCAGGTACTCGTACATGCGCTCGGAGCGCATCGCGAGCAGCGGCAGCAGCTCTTCCCTGCCCGCGGCATCGAGTCGGTAGCCGTCGATCAGCGCGCGCAGGCGACCGGCGGCGTCAGCGAGGTCGGTGTCGGCGCTGTACAGGGGCGCGAACGAGTGCGCGGCGTGCGCGAGATCCCACAGGCGCGTGCCAGGCGCGGCGGCATCCCAGTCGATCGCGACGAGCGACCCGTCCTCGCGGATCACGATGTTCGAGGGCGCGATGTCCTGATGCACGATCAGGTCGTCGCCCGGCGCGGGAAGCCCGGCGAACCACTGCGCGTCGGCGGGCGGCTCGAAGCTCTCGAGTGCGTCGTGCATGTCCCGCAGGAACGCGCCGATGCGGGTGGGGTCGAGCGCGCGGTCGGGCGCGCGCCCGCTGTCGGCCCTGATCCCCGGCACGTACTCCACGAGGTGACGGCCCGCGTCGTCCCACCCGAACGAGCGCGGTGCGCCGCGGAACCCGACCGACTCGAGGTGCATGAGCAGCGCGTGCAGCGCCCCGGTGTACGGGTCGGGCGCCTGGAGTCGCACCTCGTGGCCGCCCAGGCGGCGCGTGCCCGACGCCGGGGTCGGCTCCGGCGTGACGTCTCCAGGTGGCGTCTCAATGCCCGACGCCGGGGTCGGGTGCTGAGCGTCGCCCAGGGAAGTCTCGTCCCGGGACGGCTCTGCCGAGGTGAGGCGTTCGGACACCGGGATCGCCTCGGTCGCCGCGGTGTTCCAGGGCGAGGTCTCGTCCGTGGACTCCTCGGGGCGCCCACTCTCGTGCTCGTGTGCGCCCTGAACCCATCCCGCGGCGACACGCGCGGCCGCGACGGCTGCCTCGAGCGCTTCGACGGGGATGCCCTCCGAGCGCGCCACTGCCTCGCGGTACGCCCTGCGCTCACGCCTGCTCAGTCCCCCCGGCGGAGTGTCCAGAACCTCGAGGTCCTCGTAGCGCGGCGTCGCGAGCGGGGTGATGTGGGGTCCGGCGTCGCGGGTCTCGCTGCCATGCACCGCGGCGAAGAACGCGGTGCCCACCTCGGGGGTCGGCGGGGAGGTGAGAGCGCCGTCCGGCCCCTGCCGCGTCGGGCGTCCTTCGCCGGTGGTGCCCCACGCCCAGCCAGGGGGCCACGTCGGCTCGACGATGCGCGGGACCGGGCGCGGATCGCGTCCGCCCGCCATGCGACCCAGCATCCACTCGAGCCCTTCGACGCTGTCGAGCAGCCGCGCCTCGGCATCGTCGTCGCCCATGGCGTGCACGAGCACGCGGCCCGACCACGCCGAGTCCAGCAGGGCATGCAGGGTCCAGCGGTCCCTGCTGCCGGCGCCGAATGGCAGCACCAGGCGTCCCGACAGCTGTGCGCCAGCGTCGACGCCGCTGAGCACGACCGCGACGACGTTGTCGCCGAGCGTCGCCAGGTGCCGGTCGAGCTCGGGGACGAGGTGATGGCCGTGCTGGAGCTGCAATGCGACGCCCACGTTGCGCAGGCCGCGCGCGCCGAGCGCGGTGACGACGTCCACCATGGTGCGCGGCTCGCCGCCCCAGCCTCCGTGGTTCGCGAGTACGAGGCCCATGCCGAAGTCCTGCGCCGCGGTCGCGAGAGGTGCGAGGTGGTCGGCGGCGCGGGTGACCTCCACCGCGTGCTCGCGATCGGAGATCTCGGGCGGCGGCCCCGGCGGTCCGTAGGCGAGAGGCGTCCAAAGATCGGGGGACAATCCGCGCAGCGCCGCCTCGCGCATCAGTGCGAGGGTGAGAGGGGGAACCTCGCCGAAGCGGGAGTCGTAGTCAGGCGCGGCGGGCTCGGGCAGCGGGACCGGTGCCCACAGGCCCTCGAGTGCGATGCCGGCAGCGCGGAACGCGTCCATCTGCGAAGCGAGCGCGCCCACGCTGTCCTCGCGCCAGTCCCACACGACGCGAGAGATGCCGATGCGCTGGAGCATGGCCGCGCGCTCGCGTGGGGTTCGTGGCACGGAGTCGTAGCCGAGGTGCGTGGCCGCGACGGAGCCGCGGGCGCCCCATTCGGGCGTCCGCCAGGCCCACGCAGGCATGCGCGCCGGCAGTGACATGTCCCGTGACCTCCCCCAGCAGCGGTCGAGACTTCGATCAAGGCTAACGCCGGATTGGGGGGCCCACGCACGAGAATGTGAAGTAGGTCACAGCAGTTTCCGGGCGCATATCAGGGCATTCAGTGCACATGCCGCATCCTGCCGCGGTCGAGCCGGGTGGCAGCGTGAGAGTACGCGGGCGTGCCGCTCAGTCGGCGAGCGAGAACTCGAGCCCGGCCTGCGCGTGCAGCGCGATCGAGTCGAGGAAAGGCACGTCGAGGTCGTCGGCTCCGAGCACGAGCGGGATCTCGTTGCAGCCGGCGATGATGCCCTGCGCTCCGCGGCCGACCATCTCTGCGGCGGCGTCGTGCACGAGCGTGCGGGCCGCGTCAGTGACGACGCCCTCGCCGAGCGGGCCGTTGATCTGCTCGTGGATCGCCTGGAGGGCGTCTTCCTGCGGCACGAGCAGCTTCACGCCGTGCGAGGCCATGCGCTCGCGGTAGAACGGCATGCGCATGGTGAAGCCGGTGCCGAGCAGTGCGACGGTGTCGAGGCCGGCGTCCTTCGCGGCCTTGGCGGTGACGTCGATGGAGTGGATCACGGGGACGTCGACGGCGGCCTGCACGGAGGCGGCCGCGACGTGCATGGTGTTGGCGCAGATCATGATCGCCTCGGCGCCGCCGTCGACGAGCCACTTCGCATCGGCGGCGAACTGGCGCGCGAGCCGCACCCACTCGCCGGTGTTCTGCGCCTGCCCCACCGTGCCGAAGTCGTAATGGCGGATGACGAGGTCGGCGGTGCGGCCCGGGATCGCGGCGGCGACCCCCTGATGCAGCAGGCGCTCGTAGACGAGGGTGCTGTGCCAGGTGATTCCGCCAAGGAGGCCGAGACGTCGCGGTTCCGTGCGCATGGCCCGAGCCTAGTTCTGGCGTTGAGAACGACACAACCATCGGGGGTGCGGAGTCGGTCACAGGGGGGTCTGGTGGCGTCCAAAACCTTGACGTACGATGGAAGGTATGCGCATCGGAGAGCTCGCCGAGAAGGCGGGAGTGACTTCCAAGACCATCCGCTACTACGAGTCGATCGGGCTGATCGAGGACGCTCCGCGTCATGCCAACGGCTATCGCGACTATGGCCAGGACGCGCTCACTCAGCTGCGGTTCATCCGGGACTCGCAGGCGGCGGGTCTCACGCTCGCGGAGACGGGCGAGATCCTGGCGATGAAGCGCGCAGGCGAGTCCACCTGTCATCACACCCGTGAGCTGCTGGACCACCGGCTGGCAGACATCGACCGGCAGATTGACAGTCTGCTCGCCGCGAAGGCGGAGCTGCTCGCCATGTCCGCGCGGGCAGAGGCCCTCGACCCTGTCGAGTGCACCGACCCGGACCGCTGCCAGGTGATCGAGGCGGGACGTGCAGAGGGGCAGGGCACGCACGAGCCCCCGCGTCGCGCGCACCTCGGCTCGGCGATCCCGGTGAGGGCGGGAGCGTGAGGCTGTTCGCCCGTCGTCGTGCAGCCGCTGAGACCGCTCCCGAGGTCGAAGGCGTCGACGCGGGGGACGCCTCTGTCGGAGAGGGCGACCTGGAGCTGCGCATCGGCGGCATGACTTGCGCGGGATGCGCGACCACCATCCGTGACGGGCTGCTCCAACTGCCCGGCGTCGCGTCCGCTGGGGTGAGCCCCGTGACGCACAGGGCCGTGCTGAGGCCGGACGGCTCCATGGATCCCGAGGACCTTGAGATGCTCGCTGCCGCCGCGATCTCCGGCCTCGGATACCGCGTGGACGGGGCGTCGGGACCCAGGGCTTGACCTTTCCCTGCACTGGAAGGTCTACCTTCGTGTCAGCGGGTGAGCCAGAGGGGCCGCCCGGAGACCGAAGGAGCACCACGTGAGCACCACCCCCGCGATCGACATCACCGTCCAGGGCATGACCTGCGGCGGCTGCGCCAACAAGGTCCGCAACGCACTGACCGCGACCGACGGCATCTCCGACGTGGAGATCGACGTCCCCACGGGAGCGGTCAAGGTCCTCACCGACGGCACCGTGCCCGCCGCGGATCTCGAGTTCGCGATCGACGAGGCAGTCACGGGCGTCGGATACACCGTCGTCTGACCCGCCCGGGCGACACCGCCCCGCACGTGCGTAGAGGATCCTGCCCTCCACGCGCCGCACCACCCGAACGCACGCAAGCCTGGAGAATCATGACCGCCGCACCCGACACCGCGCCTGAGACCGGCGCCGCACCGCTCACGCTGCCCGTCGAGGGCATGACGTGCTCGAGCTGCGCCGCCACCATTCAGGGTGGACTGTCCAAGCTCGACGGCGTCGCCGATGCGACGGTCAACTTCGCGACGCGTCGCGCCACCGTGCGAACGGACGGCACGATCGATCCCGACGCGCTCGCGGAGATGATGCGCACCACCATCGCCGAGCTCGGCTACCAGGTTCCGCAGTCTGCGGGCTCCGACGGCCCGACGCTGGAGGAGGAGCACGCACAGCATGCCGCCGCTGACACGGCGCGCATCGCGGACTACCGTCGCCGGTTCCTCGTCGCGGCCGTGCTCACCGTGCCGCTCATGCTCATCTCGATGGTGCCCGCGTGGCAGTTCTCCGGCTGGGAGTGGGTCGCACTCGCGCTCGCCACGCCCGTCGTCGGCTGGTCCGCGTGGCCCTTCCACCGCGCCACGATCGGCGCTGCGCGTCACCGCGCGACCACCATGGACACGCTGGTCACGATCGGCACCGTGGCGGCGTGGTCCTGGTCCACCGTGGTGCTCCTCGGGCACGCCTGGGGCGCACTCGGCCATGCGCACGTGTACTTCGAGACCGGCGCCGTCATCGTCACGCTGATCCTGCTGGGCAAGTGGATGGAGGTGCGCTCGTCCGCGCGTGCGGGCGACGCGATCCGCGCCCTCAGCTCGCGCCAGGCCTCCACCGCGACGCTCGAGGACGGCACCGTGATCGAGCGCAGCGCCCTCGAGCTCGGGATGCGCTTCATCACGAGACCCGGCGAGATCATTGCCACCGACGGCGTGGTCGTCGACGGCGAGGCCGCAGTGGACGCGAGCCTCGTCACCGGCGAGTCGGTGCCGGTGCGCGTGGTCGAGGGTGGCGAGGTCGTCGGCGGCACAGTCGCCACAGACGGCACTCTGACCGTCGAGGCCACTCGCGTCGGCTCCGAGACGATGCTCGCGCAGATCGCGCGCATGGTCGACGAGGCGCAGACCGGCCGTGCGCGCGTGCAGCGGCTCGCGGACCGCGTCGCCCGCATCTTCGTCCCCGCAGTCATCGCCGTCAGCGCCTTCACGCTCGTCGCGTGGCTGCTCGTGACAGGCGACGCCGGGGCGGCCTTCACGGCCGCCGTCGCCGTTCTCATCATCAGCTGCCCGTGCGCGCTCGGGCTCGCCACGCCGCTGGCGATCATGGTCGGCACCGGACGCGGCGCGCAGCTCGGCGTGCTCGTCAAGGGCCCCGAGGCGCTCGAGGACACGCGCGACGTCACCACGATCGTGCTCGACAAGACCGGCACCGTGACCGAGGGGCGGATGACGCTCGTCTCCGCCACCGCGTCGGGCGAGGACAAGGACCAGGCCGACGCGTTCCTGGATGCGGTCGCCTCGGTCGAGGCGCGGTCCGAGCACCCGATCGCGCAGGCGATCGCCGCCGCGCGGCCCGCGCGCATCCCCGTGAAGGGCTTCCGTGCGCTCGCCGGCTCCGGCGTGGTCGCGACGGTCAAGGGCGCTGCGGTCGACGGCGGGAACGCGGACGTCACCGTGGGCGCACGCCGCCTGTTCGACGAGATCCCCGACGCGATCGAGGCGCTTGCTGTCGAGGCCGAGCGCGAGGGGCGCACGGCCGTGCTCGCGGGCCGCACGCCGGCCACGGGCGGCCTCGGTACGGACGTGTTGAAGGCACGGCCCGCGCTCGTCGCCGAGGCGGTCCTCGTCGTCAGCGACGCCGTGAAGCCCACGTCCCGCGAGGCGGTCGCCGCGTTCCGCGAGCTCGGGCTCGACGTCGTGCTGCTCACAGGAGACAACGCGCGCGCGGCGCAGACGGTCGCCGAGGAGGTGGGCATCGAGCGTGTGATCGCCGAGGTGCTGCCGGGCGACAAGGCCGAGGTGATCCGCGAGCTCCAGGCGGAGGGCGCACGAGTCGCGATGGTCGGCGACGGCATCAACGACGCCCCTGCACTCGCACAGGCCGACCTCGGTCTCGCCGTCGGCACCGGCACGGACGTGGCGCGCGAGGCGTCTGATCTCACCATCGTCTCCGGTGACCTGCGCGCCGCCGCCGACGCGATCGCCCTGTCGCGCCGCACGCTCAGCACGATCCGCGGCAACCTGTTCTGGGCATTCGCCTACAACACCGCAGCCATCCCGCTCGCGGCGCTGGGCATCCTCAACCCCATGATCGCGGCGGCTGCCATGGGCGGATCGAGCCTGTTCGTCGTGGGGAACTCGTTGCGCCTGCGCCGCTTCGCGGGCTACCGCGCGCCGCGCGCCTGACCTCTCACATGGTGGCGCGACGCACCTGAGTGACGACGGTCTGGGCGAGCGTGTACAGGCCCGAGAGCTCGTGCATCCCGTCGACCAGGTCGCCCTCGGACGCCTCCGCGACCATGCAGCGGTCACCGCGGCGGACGAAGAAGCGCACGCGCCCCTCCGTGGGATAGGACAGGTCCGGCAGGGGAAGCATCTCGTCTGCCCACGCACCGGCCTCGGCCACCAGCATGCGTGACGCATGCGCCACGTGGTCGTGCTCGCCCGCGCCCACGAGTCCGCCGCCGGTGCTCATGAGCAGCGACGTCGTGCCGTCCCACCCGCTCAGGATGGTGATCACCACATCGGGGAAAGCGACGTCCATACCCGCGAGCCAGGCCTCGGCCTGCTCGGGTGCGCCGTAGTCGCGCGCGGGCGCCGTGAGGGCGCGCTCGCGCACGTGCGCCGTCGCTTCCGTCGCGCCGCTCATGCGGCACCCTCGCGAGACGGCGCCAGCATCAGAACGCCTCGAGCGCCCGCTCGAGGTCTTCGCGCAGGTCCTCGACGTCTTCGAGCCCGATGCTCAGGCGTACCGTCGCCTCGCACATCCCGACCGCCGCGCGCCCCTCGGCGCCGAGCTTGCGGTGCGTCGTGGTCGCCGGGTGCGTCGCGATCGACTTCGCGTCGCCCAGATTGTTGGAGATGTCGATGACGCGCAGCGCATCCATGAAGCGGAACGTCGCGGCCTTCGCCTCGGGTCCGTGCGGATCGACCCCGTCGGGCAGCGCGATGTCGATCGTCACGAGCGTCCCGCCGAGCGTCATCTGACGGCGCGCGAGTTCGTACTGCGGGTGCGACGGCAGCAGCGGATAGCGCGCCACCGCGACCTTGGGGTGCGCGTCGAGCCACGTCGCGAGCGCGAGCGCCGACGCGGACTGCGCCTTCACGCGCACCGCGAGCGTCTCGAGGGACTTGCCGAGCACCCAGGCGTTGAACGGCGAGAGCGTCGCACCCATCGTGCGGACCATCGTGCGGACCTTGTCCACGTACTCGCGGCCGCCCAGCACCGCGCCGCCCAGCACGCGGCCCTGGCCGTCGATGTGCTTGGTTGCGGAGTACACGACCGCGTCGGCGCCGAGCTCGAGCGGCTTCTGGCCCAGGGGCGTCGCGAACACGTTGTCCACGATCAGCAGCGCGCCCGCGGCCTTGGCGAGCGAGGCGACGTGGGGGATGTCCACGACGTCCTGCATCGGGTTGGTGGGCGACTCGACGTACACGGCGTCGGCGGGGGTCGCAAGCACGCGCTCCCAGTCGGCGTTGTCGTGAGCGTCCACGTAGTCGACGACGATCCCCCACTTGGCGAAGTACTCGTTGAACACAGTGATCGATGAGCCGAACAGCGCGCGCGCTGCCACGAGGCGGGAGCCCGACTCGAGGATCGACGCCATCGACACGAACACGGCGGCCATGCCGGTCGCGGTCGCGAAGCAGTCCTCCGCACCCTCGATCGCGGCGAGCCGCTCCTCGAACATCGTCACCGTGGGGTTGCCGTATCGCGAGTACTGGTAGCGCTCGATCTCGCCGGCGAACGCGGCCTCGGCTTCGGCGGCCGTGGGGTAGACGTAGCCCTGAGTGACGAAGATCGGCTCAGCCATCTCGTCGAAGGGCGTGCGGTGCTGGCCCGCGCGCACGGCGAGGGTATCGGGACGAAACGCGGGGACGTCGGCGTCGTTCATGGGGCCAGCGTAGCGGCGCGCGTCGGAGGGCTCCCGGCCCGCCGACGTGATCGCTCCGCACCACCCTTGTGACGGGTGGTGAGGGCGGGGGCAATGTGATCATCACATCGCCCCCGCCCGCCACAAGAGTCACGTCCTTGGTGCGGAGCGAACGTGGTCAGGCGACTACGACCGGGTACTGCCTGCCCGACGCTCCGGTCGCCTTCGCTTCGGCGCCGTCCACGGTCACGGTGACGGTGTCACTCTCGCCGTTCGAGGCGTGCAGCGTGATCTCCCGGGAGCCTTCCGCGCCGGGGTAGACGTGGAGCTCGACCTCGGTGAGGAAGTCGTAGTCGGGCCGGTCGTCGCGGGTGCCGCGGGGGATCACGGCGCCCTCGCGCACGTACAGCGGCAGCGAGTCGAAGCCGTGGACCTCCTGCACCCAACGACCGCCCTCGACGCGCTCCCCGGTGAGCAGCGACGTCCACGTGCCGTCCGGCAGGTAGAACGACACGTCGCCCGCCTCGGTGAACACCGGCGCGACGAGCAAGTCATCACCGAGCATGTACTGGCGGTCCAGATGCTGCGTGGCAGGGTCCCCGGGGAAGGCCATGAACATCGGCCTCATCATCGGCAGCCCCGTCTCGGAGGTCTGCACCGATGCGGCGTACAGGTACGGCGCGAGGGTGAGCTTGAGCTTGGTGAAGGTGCGAGCGACGTCCACCGCCTCGTCGTCGAACGCCCACGGGACGCGGTAGCTCGACGAGCCGTGCAGCCGCGAGTGCGAGGACATGAGGCCGAAGGCGAGCCAGCGCTTGAAGACGGCCGCGTCTGGAGTGCCCTCGAAGCCGCCGATGTCGTGGCTCCAGTAGCCGAAGCCGGACGACAGGAGCGACAGGCCGCCGCGCAGCGACTCGGCCATGGACACGAACGACGACGAGTTGTCGCCGCCCCAGTGCACGGGCATCGTCTGCCCACCGGCGGTGGCGGAGCGCGCGAACAGCACCGCCTCGCCCTCGCCCTTCTCCTCGACCAGCACTTCGTAGACGGCTTCGTTGTACAGCTGCGTGTACAGGTTGTGCATCGTCAGCGGGTCGGTGCCGTCGTGCCAGACGACGTCGGTGGGGATGCGCTCCCCGAAGTCGGTCTTGATGGCGTCGACCCCCTGCCGCACGAGCGTGCGGACGAAGTCCTGGAACCAAGCCCTCGCGTCGGGGTTGGTGAAGTCCACCAGGGCCATGCCGGCCTGCCACTGGTCCCACTGCCAGACGGACCCGTCGGGCCGCTTGACCAGGTAGCCGCCCTCGACGCCCTCGCGGAACATGCGGCCGCGCTGAGCGATGTACGGGTTGATCCACGCGGACACCTGCAGGCCCTTGTCCTCGTGCATGCGCTTGAGCATGAGATCGGGATCGGGGAAGACGCGCTCGTCCCACACGCCGTCGGTCCAGTTGAACTCCCGCATCCAGAAGCAGTCGTAGTGGAACACGGACAGCGGGATGTCCCGCTCGGCCATGCCGTCCACGAACGACGTGACCGTGGCCTCGTCGTACTCGGTGGTGAACGAGGTTGTGAGCCACAGTCCGAACGACCACGCCGGCACGCGCGGCGGGCGACCGGTGAGCTCGGTGTAGCGGCGGACCACGTCGGCGGGCGTCGGGCCGGCGATGACGAAGTACTCGAGCGATTCGCCCGCCGTCGAGAACTGGACTCGCTCCACCGCCTCCGAGCCGACCTCGAAGCTCACGTGCTCGGGATGGTTGACGAAGACGCCGTAGCCCTTCGACGAGAGGTAGAACGGGATGTTCTTGTAGGACTGCTCGGAGCTGGTCCCGCCGTCGGCGTTCCAGGTGTCCACGCTCTGGCCGTTCTTGACGAAGGCGCCGAAGCGCTCGCCGAGTCCGTAGATCGTCTCGCCCACGCCCAGCTCCAGCTGCTCGTGCACGTAGGTGCGCGAGGGCGCCATGCCGTCCGTCGAGTACCCGGTGACGCCGGCGGGCTCGGCAGTCACGGTGGACTCCTTGCCCAGCTCGATGTAACCGAGCGACTTGTGGCCGGAACCGGTGACCCGCTCGCCGTCCACCTCGAAATCCAGGCACCAGGGGGCGCCCTTCGTGACGCGCGCGGTCAACGGGCCCGACGCGAGGGTGCCCCCGGTCGCATCCGTCGCCGCGGTTCCGGCTCCCTCGGTAGCGCCCGGGAGCGCGAAACCGGGGGAGCGGTGCGCGCCCTGGTGGTGGTCGATGCGCACCCGCACCACTCCCTCGAGCGGCGAGGAGAGGGTGACCGTGAGCATCGGCAGGTTGAGCACGTCGCCGCGCTTGAGGATCTGCTTGGTCGGCGCATAGGCGGTGAGGGTGTCGCCCTCGGCCCACACGTCGTAGGCCTCCTGGCCGTAGTGGGCGGTGACGCCGGGTCGGCGCATCCAGAACCCGTCGGTGAACTTCACTTGACTGCTCCTGCCGTGATGCCGCGCGTGAGGGTGCGCTGGAAGATGAGGAAGAAGATGATCGTGGGGATGATGCTGATGAGCGTGCCCGCGATCAGGGTGGTCGTGTCCGTCTGACGCTCGCCGTTGAGCTGCTCGAGCAGCAGCGGCACCGTCAGCGAGTCGGAGCTGTTGAGGAACGCCAGCGGCAGCAGGAACTCGTTCCACGTCCAGATGAAGAAGAACACCATCAGCACGGACAGCGTGGGACGCACGATCGGCACGATGACCGATCGCAGGATGCGCCAGCGGCTCGCGCCGTCCACGGCCGCCGCCTCGAGGATCTCCTTGGGGAACGTGCCGAGCAGGCTCGCCAGCAGATAGGTGCCGAACGCGGACTGGATGACCGTGAAGGTGATGATGACGGACCACGGGTTGGACAGCAGCCCCAGGTCGTCGTACAGCCGGAACAGCGGGTCGAACAGCATCTCCTGCGGGATCAGGTTCGCCATGAGGAACACCAGCACGATCCAGGTGCGGCCCTTGACCCTGCCGATGCCGATCGCGAATGAGTTCAGGACTGAGAGGATGACCGCGAGGATCGCGACCATGCCGGAGATGAAGATCGAGTTCCACAGCGCACGCGGGAAGTTCTGCGTCTCCCAGAAGGTCTGGATGCCCGTGAAGTCGAGCGCCTCGGGGAAGTCCAGCGGGCTCGAGTTCGCGTAGTCAGCAGGCGACTTGAACGCGTTGAGCAGCAGCAGGAGCATCGGGAAGACCACCAGCAGCGCGCCGAGCACCGCGAGGATCATGAGGATCCATTCGGACGGCGTGCGGGGCCGGGTCTTGTTGTGGTCGGGCTTGGGCGTGCCCGACGCGGTGGCCGGGGAGGTCGTGAGCGTGGTCATGTCACGCGTCCTTTCGCTCTGCGGCGTTCTGCACGCGGATGAAGATCACCGCGACCACGAACACGACGATGGTGATGGCCGACGCGATGGCGGCGGCATAGCCCTTGTCGGTGCCGTTGATGAACTCGTTGTAGGCGTAGAACGACGGCACATACGTCGACTTGTTGGGTCCGCCTGCCGTGAGGATGAAGACGGGCGCGAAGACCTTCAGCGCTGCGATGGTGGTGGTGAGGCTCACCACGAACACCTCGGGCCGGATCATGGGCAGCGTGATCGCGCGGAAGCGCTGGAACCAGTTGGCGCCGTCGAGCTCCGCCGCCTCGTACAACTGCGGTTCCACTCGCTGGAGCGCCGCCATGAAGATCACCACGGGGTAGCCGATCTGGATCCACACCATGAGCACCATGACGGAGCCCATCGCGGTCCCGTAGGAGCCGCCGAGCCAGTTGATCGCCACGTCGGTTCCGGTGATCGCGCTGAGGAACTGGTTGAGCACGCCCTGATCGTTGGGCTTGAGGATCCAGCTGAACATCACACCGGCCACCGCGATCGGCAGGATCTGCGGCAGGTAGTAGGTGGCGCGCAGGAAGCTCGAGAGCTTGCCGCTGAAGCGCCGCCCCACCACGTCGAACAGGAGGGCCGAGACGACGAGCCCCACCAGCGTCGGGATGATGACCATCGCAAGGATGACCAGGAAGATGTTCTTGAACGACTGCAGAAACTCCGTGTCCGAGAACAGGGCGATCCAGTTGTCGAGACCCGCGAACTCCTCCTCTGCGCGGCCGCCGCGCCAGTGGAAGAAGCTCAGGCGCAGGTTGCGCAGCAGCGGGTAGAAGATGATGGCGCCCACGAGGATCGCGCCAGGGATGAAGTACAGCCAGTAGCCGAGCCTGCTGCCGCCGCGCTCCGGGATCCGCGCGGGATCCTGCGGGCGTCGGGTGCGGCGCTTCTCGCGCACCAGGGGGAGGGAAGCCATGAGGGGTCCGTCTCTGGCGGGGCCCGAGCTGAGGGACTCGGGCCCCGCCTTCAGGGGGTGGGGGTCAGCGGACGGTTGAGACGTAGCTCTCGTAGTACTCCTCGAGCTGGGCCTGGGCGCCGGCGGGGTCGAAGTCGCCGTTCACGAGGCCCTGCATCACGGAGTTGAGGTCGCCGTAGAAGTCAGGCGTGGGCCAGTCGGGGTAGAAGGACAGGCCGTCGCGGTCGTTGACCTCGTTGAAGATCTCGATCAGCGCCTGCGCATCGGGGTTCTCGATGTCCGACGTGTCTGCAGCGACCGGCAGGCCGCCGGACTCGCCCAGCAGCGCCTGAACCTCGGGACGCATGGTGATGTCGATGAAGATCTGCGCGAGCTCGGGCTGCTTCGACTCCACGGGGATCACCCAGATGTTGCCGCCCGAACCGGGGGTGAGGGTCGTGTCAGGCCAGTTGGTGATGCCGAAGTCGAACGACGTGATGTCGGACAGCATGCGGCCGTACCACCACGAGCCCGAGTAGAAGAAGGGCACCTCGCCGTTGATGAACTGCAGGCCCGCGTCCTCGGCGGTCATGCCGGTGACGCTGGTGGAGATGTAGCCGGCGTCGACCCAGTCGGCGAGTGTCTCGGTGGCGTACGAGATCTCGGGACCGGACCAGTCCACGACGTCCGTGTACAGCTGGTAGGAGTCCACGAAGCTGCGGTCGGCCTGGCTCAGCGCGAGCTGGTACCAGAGCTGGCCCATCGGGTACTCCTGTGCCGAGGTGGTCAGCGGAGTGATGCCCGCGTCGGCGAAGGTCGCGAACGCGGACTCGAGGTCGTCCATCGAGGTGGGCACGTCGAGGCCGTACTCGGCGAGCAGGTCCTCGTTGTAGTAGAGGAAGACGAACTCGCCATAGTTCGGCACGCCGTAGAACGAGCCGGAGCCCATCACGCCGTCCTCGTTGTACTTGGCGATCGTGTCCACGCCGGCACCGAGCTTGTCAGCCCAGCCGTACTCGGCGTACGCGTCGTCAAGGTTCTGGATGACGCCGATCGCGGCGAGCTGGCCAGCGGTGCCGTTGCCCTTGTTGTACTCCGAAACGTCAGGCGCGTCGGAGGAGTCGAAGAGCTGTTCGGCCGAGGCGTTGAGGTCCTCGAATGCGGTCGTCTGCAGGTCGACGGTCGCGCCGGTCTCCTCCTCGAAGATATCGATGGCGCGGTTCCAGGCGATGCCCATCGCTGAGTCGTCGCCTTCGTAGTGCATGACGGTCAGGGTCTGGCCCGACCAGTCGGTGCTGCCATCGGCGCCGGTCGGTGCGGGGGTGTCGTCCCCGCCCGACGAGCACGCCGTCAGTGTCAGGGCGCCGACGGCGAGTGCCGCCGCGGCGTATCCGGTGCGGTGCTTCATGACTCTCCTACTTCCTTGTAGTGGGTCCCTGGGGGACAGGGTTCAGTGCTGTGTCGAACGCTGTCGAAGCGCTTCGACGATGGGCGTGCGCACGCAGCGGCGGATGGGGGTCATGCCGACGCCTGGCTCACGTCCTCGGCCACGCCCGCACGGCGGACGGAGTCGAAGTCTCGGTACTCGGGCGCGATCAGGACGGTGCGCGGCTCGCGCTCACCCCGATCGATCGCGGCGACCAGCAGGTCCACCGCGGCTGCGCACGACGCGTGGGCGTCGAGCGGGATGGTGTCGAGCGGCACGGCGAACCGCTCCGTCGAGTAGGCGGCGCCTGCGGCGATCACCGACACGTCGTCGGGAACGCTGCGACCGCGCGCCCCGAGGGCGGGGACCGCGTCGGCCGCGACCTCCGAACCGGTGTTGAGGATCAGTCCGGACATGCCTGGCAGCGCCGTCAGCAGTTCGTTGATCGCGCGCCGCGCAGACGTGGCCTCGGGGTACGCGACGGCGAACGCGATGCCGCGCTCACGGCAGCGCCGCTCGAAGCCTTCGAGGAAGCGCAGGGGGAAGTTCGAACCGCGGTCCATGGTGATCCGCGGGTGCGAGACGAGGCCGATCGAGGCATGACCCGCGTCGGCCAGGCGATCCACCGCGAGTGCCGCGGCTGCCTCGAAGTCCAGGTCGACGCAGATCAGGCCCGTAGTGTCGTGCGGGATTCCGATGAACACCACCGGGTAGTCGAGCCCGCGGGCGAGGTCGGCGCGCGGGTCGTCGGCGTCGACGTCCAAGACCGCGATGCCGTCTGCGAGCGCGGTGCCCGCGGAGCGGCGCATGCCTTCCATGGCGTCGTCGTGCACCAGGAGGAGGGTGTCGTAGTCGCACTCGCGCGCGGACTTGGTGACCTCCATGGCGAACTGCATGTGCACGGTGTGATCGGTGTCCTGGTGCAGTGGTGCGGTGACCGCGATGATCTGGGATCGCTTGGCGGCGAGCATTCGTGCGCTGGCGTGGGGGAGGTAGCCGAGCTCCTCAGCGGTCTTCAGGACCTTGTCGCGCGTCGTGGCCGAGATGCTCCGCTTGCCGGACAGCGCGTAGGACACGGTGCTGATGGAGACGCCTGCGGCCTTCGCCACGTCGCTCGCTGTCGCCATGTCCTGACTCCGTCGTCCGGTCGAATGTCGAAGCGCTTCGATACGCTCCGCGTGATCACGACGTTAGGTTGCGAGCGTCAACAATGCAACCGATCGGTGCGTCTGTGACCTATTCGTGACATTCATGCGTCGCGAATGACCGGCGCGCTCCTGTGACACACACGCACGGTGGCCGAGGTCAGGGCAGCGGGGCTCAGCCCTGCTGCCAGGGCAGGCCCGCAGCCTTCCAGCCGGCGTCCACGCCTCGGTGACCCGACGCGTCGGGCGCTCCCTCGAATCCCTCGAGGATGTTGTACGCAGGCCCGATGCCCATCGCGGTGGCCGCCGTGGCCGCGCCGATGCTTCGCTGGCCTGAGCGGCACAGGAACACCACGGGACGCTCCTCGCCGGGAGTGAGGCCCGCGTCGAGCAGCTGCTGCGAGAAGTTCGCGTTGGGCGCGCCGCCGGGCCACGTGACCCACTCGATGAACACCGGCTCCGCACCGGCGGAGCTGAGGTCCGGACGGCCGACCCACTGCCACTCCGCGGCCGTGCGCACGTCCACGAGGATCGCGCCGTCCGCGACCATGTCCCACGCCTCCTGCGGCGTGACGTCCCCTGCGTAACCGGTCATGGCGTGCTCCTTCGTGCGGCGTCGGTGCGTCTGCGTCGTCGCCCAGTCTAGGAGGGTCGGGCCCGCCCGATGCGGACGCCGGGTCGCGCCGTCCTCGCCGTGCCCACGGCGAGAAGGTAGCGGGCCCGACCGCGTACGAGATGGCGTTCGTTGCGGTCGGGCCCGACATCTGTACAACGCTCCCGGGCGCCGGGAGGTTGGGTCAGGCGCGCGTGCGATCCAGTGGGCGGGACGACGTGCGCGTGGTGGCGGCGACGATCGCGGCTCCCAGCCCGACGCAGATCAGTGAGATGGCGAGCACCAGCAGGAGCGGCACCACGGCGTGGCTCAGGTGCGTGACCGCCCAGATCGGGCCGACCTGGTAGCTGTCGGAGTAGGCAGCGCCGTCGGCTGTCTCAGCGATCGGCTCCCACGCCTGATACGAGAACATGCTCACGGCGCCGGCGATCCCGACGAGCGCGCCGAGGGCGAGGCCCGTGAGCATCGGTGAGGCGAACTGCACGCCCGACGCCATGCGGGCTCCGCGGGCATCCAGCCCCAGCGCTGCGGTGGCGTCGGCCTCGGCGGCGGTTGCCTGGCGCAGCGACATGAACGCGCCGAGCGCGACGGCGACGAGAGTCAGCATGCCGATGGCGATGACGCCCATGAGGGTTGCGCCGAAGTCGTCGTATCCCGTGCCGACGAGCATCTGATCGAGGGGGCTCGGCGCGTGCGAGGTGCCCCAGTACATGACCGGAGCGTCGTCGGCCCATCGGGCGAGCGCAGTCCACGTGGTGATGCCGAACGCGACGCTCGCGGCGAGCGCGATCACGGAGGCAGGGCCCGATGCTTGGCGAAGCCTGCCGGTCAACGCGCCTCCGGCCGCGATCGCCCAGGGTCGGCTTCCGAGTGCGATGCGGTGGCTCACTCGGGCGACCGAGCGCCTCGTGAGCTCGATCATGAGGGGCACGCTGGTGACGAGCGCGCCGAAGCCGAGGAGCGGCGCGGCGAGGCTCAGCACATGCATGAGGGGCTGGCGCGAGTCCGTGACATGGAGCCCGATCAGCAACGGCACGGTGAACAGCGCCCACAGTGCGAGCACGGGCCAGATCGGCGCCTTGCGAGAGATCTCGGCCTGCGTCGCGGGCGTGACCGGCTTGAGCGCTGCCGCGGGCGCGACCCGCGCGGCCCAGAAGGCGGGGATGGCGCCGATGATCGCCGCGATCACGACTCCGACTCCGGTCATCGCCGCCCAGAGCCACAGGGGGGCCTGCATGGACGGGGGAGCGAGGGCGTCGGGGGCTTCGGCGAGCTGGGCGATCCAGTTCATGGCGACCGCGGCATACCCGAGCGCGGAGCCCCCGAGGCCTGCGACGAACCCGATCACGAGCACCTCGAGCGCGGTCGCCGTAGCAATCGTGCCGCGTGTTGCTCCGAGCACGCGGGCCGTCGCGATCCAGCCGGTGCGCGCCTGCGCCTGGGCTCGTCCGACCGTGAACGCCATTCCGATGAGTCCCACGAGGAGCACGCCGGCGCCGACGGCGAGCACGACGGGCGTCGCCGGCAGGAGCACGATGAACGAACCCATCCAGACGCCGGGGTCCCAGTAGGCGGCCAGTGCGTCGGTCGGCTCCTCTGCGGTGATGGTCGCGTAGCTGAGGAGCGCGCCGTCCCAGACCTCCACGCCGGCGCTGTAGAGGCGCGCGTCGAGGTCTGAAGCGGTCTCGAACGTGACGAGACCGGTGGGCGTGTCGACGTGATAATCACCCGGGAGGGGATCGCGGAGCAGTCCGCTGATGGTGAGTGTGCCGAGGTCGACCTCGACGTCTTCGTCCTCGGGGTTGGCCCACACCCAGGTGCTCACGGACACCGTGTCGCCGATCTGAGCCTGCGCGAGCGCTGCCTGTGAGGCGCTCACCGCGATCTCGCCGTCGCCCGGCGCGCTCCCAGACGCGAGCAGCGCGTCCCAATCGAGGTCGCCGGTGACGGCCTCGGCGCTCGTCGTCGGCCACAGCGTGGGAATGGTGCTCCCGTCAGACTGCGCCAGGGGCGTCGAGAGGTCCAGTCCGAAGTCCATCCTGGCGGCGGCGCCCGCGCCCTGCTGGTTGGCCGCGCTGATCGTCGCCGACAGCTCCTGGGCAGTCGTGACCGCGACACCCGGGTCGGTGTAGCCGTTGTCGTACAGCTGCGCGAAGCCGATCCAGTCGCCGTCCATCCCGTACGCTTCGGCGGCGTGCTGCGACACGGCAGCCCCCTGCGCTCCGCTGAACGCGGCGTAGGAGGCCATCGCTACTGCCAGGGTGAGCAGCGCGGTCGTCCAGATCACGTAGGTGCGGTGCGAGCGCAATTGCTCGCGCATGAGCTGGCGGATCATCGGACCCCCTCCTTGTCTGCCAGGCGGATCTCCTGTGCGGGGGTGCCGCGCGCCATCGAGCTGCCGAATGCGGCGGTGACGAGCAGCGCGAGCGCGAGCGAGACCGCCCCGATCCCGAGCGGCGCGCCCCATGCGACGTGTTGCCACTGCCACGCCCAGCCCCACAGCGTCTCGCCGAGATCGAGCGGCGCCCCCGGCTTCAGCAGCGTCGGGTGCGAGGCCAGGGTGGCGATGAAGGCTCCTGACACAGTGCCCACGAGCGTCGCCGCGGCAATGCCGAAGCCTGCCTCGACCATGGGCACCGCGCGCAGCGCTCGCGGTGAGGCGCCAAGCGCGGCGAGGGTGGCCATCTCGCGGCGCAGCTCGCGCGCCGACGAGGCGGCGAGCGCGATGACCAGTCCCACGCCCAGCATGATGAACGGGGACCCGAACAGCCATCCCACGATGCCGGCCTCACCGGATGAGGCGCCGCCAGTGCTGCCGAGCACGTGGAAGTCCAGGCTGGCTCCCGCGTCGGCGAACACGTCGTCGAACATTGCGAAGGTCGCCTCGGCGGACTGCCCGGGTTCGGCTGCCCACACGATCACGCTCGAGACGGGCACGTCACCGTATGCCGCTTCGGCCCAGGTGCGCGTCACCAGGGGCGCCAGCCCGACGCTGCGCAGGCGGTACAGGTCCGCCTCGCCGACGCGCGTGGCGCCTTCTCCGCGCGAGGTCACCGTGCCGTCCTGGAACCCGAGCGGGCGCAGGCCCGTGTCGCCGACTCCGGCCAGGTCTTCGGGCGCAACGACGAGCATCGCCTCACCAGCCGAGGTCACGGTGACCGTGCCGTCGATGGGTCCGTCGTCCTCGGACGTGACGATGAGGCCCGCGGGTGCGGCGATGACCCGGGGGTCGTCGACGATGGCCTGAACCACCGCGTCGGGCAGGCGCGAGGCGACCACGCCGGGGTCGAGCGCCTCGTCCCATCGGACCGTGGAGAGCACGCCGTAGGTCCAGTACGGCGATTCTGCCCGCTGACGCGCGTCACTCAGCGCAGACGTGGTGCTCGCGAAGGCGACCACGGCGATCACGAGCGTGGTGAGGGCTGCCGCAAGGGTGCGCAGGCGCGAGCGACGCGACAGTGCCTGGGCCCCGAGCCGGAGGCCCGAGCTCGGCCGGCTGCCTGCGCGCTCGAGCAGTGCGGCGACACCCAGGGCCGCGCTCGCGGCCGCGCGCTGGACCCCGTATCCCAGAGGCCGGGGGAGAAGCGAGTATGCGGCGACCAGGGCCAGCCCGCCGGCCACGGCGACCACGAGCCCCGCGCCCGAGGACGGGTCCTCAGGCGCGGTGAGCGGTGCGAGTCGGTGGAAGCTCAACACCCCCAGGCCTGCGGCTCCCATCATTGCCAGGATCAGCGTGACCCTCGGAGACTGCGGTGAGTCCTCCTCGGGCGGCTCGAGCAGCGTGGGTGCCGAAGCGCGCCCCGGGGCCGTCAGACGCTGGGCGGCGGCCTGATAGGCGAGGCTGCCCGCGACCGCGGTGATGGCGACGAGCGTGAAGCCATGCACGAGCGCGAGCATCCAGGCGCCGAACGGATTCTCGGACGGCACGCTGGAGGCCGGCAGCATCAGCACGCCTGCAAGGCCGACGGTCACGCCCCCCGCGCCTGCGAGGGCGCCGTGACGCGCACCCTGCCACGTCTGCGCGTGCACGAGGTCCTCGCGCACGGCGCCGAGCGACATCTCGACGCGCCACTGTGCGGCCTCGTGGCGCAGTCCGACGACCCTGAGGGCGTAGCCGAGTACCCCGGCCACGAACGCGGCGAAAAGTCCCGCGATGAGCACGGCGACGAAGGCCGTGTCGCTGTAGCCGAACTCGATCGAGGCCGGCGCGGGAAAGGCGACCTCGGCGGAGGTGAGCACGAGCCCGGTAGCGATCCCGGCGAGGACACCGGAGAACGTGAACAGGACGACCGGTATCCGCTTCATCGCACGCCCTCCTTTTCGGCGGTGCGGAGTTCTTCGACGGGCGTGCCTCGCGACATGAACATTCCGAGGACCGCGGCGGCCGCGACGGATGCGAGCAGCGCGAGACCGGCTACGAGCGCGGGGAGCGCCCACGAGGCGTGAGCCAGCTCCCATATGAATCCCCACGTCGTCTCGACCGGGTCGAGCGGCGCTCCCTCGGCGAGCAGCGTCGGATGGCTGACCGCCAGGCCGAGTGCCGTGCCGAGAGGAACTCCGACCACGGTGGCGGCGATCACGGTGAGTCCGGACTCGAGCGCGGGCGCGAGTCGCAGAGCACGGGGTGCCGCGCCGAGGGCTGCCAGCGTGGCGTAGTCGCGGCGCCGATCCTTCACCGACGCGACAGCGAGCGTGACGGTGAGGATCAGTCCCGTCACTGCGAGCGGCATCGCGAGCACGGTGAGGAGCCCCACGAACGCCGACCCGTAGGTGAGGAACCCGTAGATCTCATTGGTGGAGACCGACATCGCAGGCAGGCCTGCGGCTCCAGCGTCGGCGACCACTTCGTCCAGCAGAGCGATCTCGTCGTCGGTGACGGCTATCTCGATCACCCCCGAGTTCAGCCCCGCCTGCGGGGCTCCGGCGATGTCGCCGGAGTCGGCGGGCCACAGCATGACCCCGACGAGGGGGACGGTTCCGTACGCGGCTTCGGCCCACGTGCGCGTCACCATGGGCGTGGTGTTCGAGTTGGGAAGCACGTACAGGTCGTCGCGACCGCCGCCGAAGGTGCCGCTCTCCCAGGTGAGGGCGGCAGGGGTGGAGGTCGCCGTGCCGTCCTGGAGTCCCAGGGGCCGCGCTCCTCCGGAGGAGCGAACCTCGAGGTCGGAGGGGTCGACGACCAGCACGGTGCTGCGCGTCGTGTGCTCCGTCACTGAGCTGTCCGGGAGTTCCTCCGTCCACTGCCACGAGTCATCGCGGATGACGCCGTAGGGCACGGCGGTGACGCGCGGATCAGACAGGAGTGCCTCGACCACGGCGGTATCTAGGGGCTCGTTCACGGCCCCCGAAGGCGCGGTCATGTCGTCCCACCAGTCAGTGGAGGCGACGGTGTACTCCAGCGCGAGGCGCCCCGAGATCTCGCCACGGGCGTCATCGAGTGACGACGTGGTGGAGCTCAGCGCGGTGATCACCATCACGGCACCCATGGCGCCGATGGCGAGCGACCGCGCGCCGGAGCGGTGCGCGAGACCGTCGGCGGCGATCTGCGCAGAGGTGGCGATCGCCCGACCACCCTTGGTCGCGCCCCGCTCGAGGCCTCGCGCGAGTCTGAGTGCGAGCGCGCGTGTGAGCGCGGCGATGGCGCGAGCGGCAAGGGCCAATCCGCTGATGATGCAGATGAAGCCCGTCACCGCAAGCGAGTTGATGATCCAGACATCGCCAGCGCTGTAGACGGTCTCGGGTCCGATGCCGAACAGCCTGTCGGCCACCATGATCCCGCCGCTGAGGCCGACGACGACGAACTGGAAGGCGAGAACACGCCCGACGCCGCGGCCTGGTTCGCGAGGCGTTCCGGCCCCAGCGTCGTCCCAGCTCGAACCGGCAGCGCGCGCACCGGTGAGCGAGCGGGCGGCAAGCCACGCCACGATCCACGCCGCCGTGACCGTGACGAGGTACGTGAGCAGCAGCCCGGCGAGCGCATAGAGGCTTGGCTCGAGTCCCAGGGAGACGCCGGCTGGCCGGTAGTACGGCAGCACCAGCCCGAGAGTGAATCCCGCGATCGCGCCCACGCCAGCCCAGATGGCCGCGCGGCGCAGACCGTCGCGGCTCGCCTCGCGCACGATCGTGCGGCGGTCCGCGCCGAGGGCGATCATGGCGTGCCACTCTGCGGCCGTGGCGCGCAGGCCGATCCAGTGGAACACCCAGGCGAGCGCCGACGCCGGCAGCAGCACGAGCACGCCGCCATACGCGGCGAGCAGCACTGTGTACGCGGTCATCGACGCGAGTTCGTCGCGGCCCAGGCTCTCCAACGGAACCGCGCCGAACGCGAGACCCCCGAGGAACGCTGCCACTCCGAACAGTCCTGCAGGCACCCACCTCATCGCTCGACCCCCGCGAGGGCGTCGAGGCCGGCGAGCACCGCGTCGGGCGTGGGATCCGTGACATGGCCGGCGACCTTGCCGTCGGCGAAGAGCAGCACCTGGCCCGCATAGGAGGCAGCCGTCGGGTCGTGGGTGACCATGACGACGGACTGCCCGAGCTCGCGGCACGAGACGCGCAGGTGCGAGAGCACCTCGGCGCTCGCGTGGGTGTCCAGGTTGCCGGTGGGCTCGTCGGCGAGCACCACGCGCGGCCGGGTGATCAGCGCGCGGGCGATGGCTACCCGCTGCTGCTGACCACCCGACATCTCATAGGGCTTGCGCTCCAGCTCGCGCCCGATGCCCAGCATGTCCACAAGAGCGTCGAACCAGGAAGGGTCCTGCGACAGACCGTTGAGACGCAGCGGCAGCACGATGTTGTCGCGCGCGCTCATGGTCTGCAGCAGATTGAAGCCCTGGAACACGAAGCCGACGATGCGGCCGCGCACCTTGGCGAGTTGCTTGTCCCTCATGGCGGTGATCTCGTCGTCGCCCACCCAGACCTGCCCGGCGTCGGGCTTGTCGAGCCCTGCGAGCAGGTGCACGAGCGTGGTCTTGCCTGAGCCCGACGGCCCCATCACCGCGGTGAGCACGCCTTCTGGGATGTCCAGATCCACGTGGTCCACCGCGGTGACGGCGGCGTCCCCCGCGCCGTACGCCTTGGTCAGCCCCCGCGACCTCAGTGCGTACGCCGCTTCTTCCCCCACAGCCATGTGCGTCATGAAGCCCCCTTGTCGAGACCGACGCTATCCGCGCCTGGGGTGCAGCCGCGTCGGCCCAGGGGATGGACTTGGGGTGATACCGAGGTATGACGCGCGAATCTGTGGGAGCGCCAGTCACGCGTGCGGCGCCACGAGCCCCGTCTCGTAGGCGACGATCACGGCCTGCACGCGGTCGCGCGCGCCGAGCTTCGCGAGCACGCGGCCCACGTGCGTTTTCACGGTCGGCTCCGCGAGCACGAGCTCCGTACAGATCTCGTGGTTGCTCAGCCCCTGCGCCATGAGCTTCAGAACCTCGCGCTCGCGGTCGGTGAGGTCGGCGAGGCGCGCATCAGCATCCGTGGGGACGGGGTCCGGGAGGGAGGCGACCCGATCCAGTAGCCGACGCGTCGAGGAGGGGGCGATCACAGCGTCGCCTGCGTGCACGGTGCGGATTGCGGCGAGCAGGTCCTCGGGAGGGGCGTCCTTGAGCAGAAAGCCCGACGCGCCGGCCCGGATCGCGGCCAGCACGTACTCGTCGAGGTCGAAGGTCGTGAGGATGACTACTCTCGCCTCGGAGGTTGCCGTGAGGGCCTCGCACGCGGCGATGCCGTCCATGCCGGGCATGCGGATGTCCATGAGCACCACGTCGGGTGCGGCTTGCGCGAGCGAGGCCACCGCGTCGGCGCCATCGCCGGCCTCGGCGACGACCTCCATGTCGGGCTGCGAGTCGACGACCATCCGGAAGCCGGCACGGATCAGCTGCTGATCGTCGACGAGCGCCACGCGGATGGTCATGGTGTCAACCTTGCTCGGGGTGCGGCTTGCCCGGGGTGACCGGAGGAAGCGCCGACCACGGGAACGTGATCCACATGTCGGTGCGCTTCCACACGTAGTCGGGGTCGATGATCGAGCGGGACTTCGCGTACAGCACGACGGTGCGCACCTCGGCGGCGTACTGCTCCATGAGCGACTTCACCAGCGCGAGCGTCTCGCCAGTGTCCGCGACGTCATCGGCGACCAGCACCTTCATGCCGCGCATCGACTCGGTGTCAAGAAGCGGCGGCAGGACCACGGGGGCGGGCAGGCGCTCGTCGATGCCGGTGTAGAACTCGACGTTCAACGTGCCGACGCCCTTGGTGCCCAGCGCATACGAGATCGCGCCGCCGATCGGCAGTCCGCCGCGCGCGACCGCGACGACGAGGTCGGGCTCGAAGCCGTCGTCCACGACCGTCTGCGCGAGCTCGCGCGTCGCGTCTCCGAAGCCCTGCCAGGTGAGCACCTCGCGCTCGTCGCTCATGCATCTGCTCCCGCGTCCGGGTCGGCCCCGGCGGCCGACGCTGAGGCGAGGCTACCGCCCTGCGAGGTGAGCGGGAGCCGTGCCTTGACGATGAATCCGCCGCCCGCGCGCGGCCCAGCCGTGAGCGAACCGCCGAATACCGTGGCTCGCTCGACCATGCCGGCGATGCCCGAGCCTGAACCATCGCGTCGGGCGGCCGCGCCGCGCCCGTCATCGGAAATGACGAGAGAGAGCGCATCCGCCTCCCACTGCAACTGGACGAAGGCATGCGGCGAGGGCCCCGCGTGCTTCAGCACGTTCGTGAGCGCCTCCTGCACGATGCGATAGGCGGCCAGTCCCGCGCCGATCGGCAGCGGACGGGGCGTGCCCGTCGTGACGAAGCTGACGTCCAGCCCGCCCTCGCGCGTCGTCGCCACGAGCGCCGGGATGTCCGCGAGCGACGGCTGCGGGCCGAGCGCGGCCTCTCCGTCGCCCTCGCGCAGCACGCCCAGCAGCGCGCGCATCTCCGTCAACGCGGACCGGCTCACGTCGGCGATGGTCTCCAGGCTCCGCAGCGCCGCCTCGCTGTCCGTGCGCCCGGCGAAGCGACCCCCGTCGGCCTGTGCCACCACCACGGAAAGCGTGTGCGCGACCACGTCATGCATCTCGCGTGCGATGCGGGCCCTCTCATTGGAGGTCGCGAGCTCGCGCGCCGCGTTCGCGGCGAGGGCGGAATTGGCCTCAAGGGCGGCCGCGCGCCGCCGCTCCACGCGCAGTCGCAGCCCCAGCCATCCGGCCAGCGCGAGAGCCGCCACGGCGATGCCGAACGCGAGCCAGATCATGCGCCCACTGTAGGCGGCAGGGCTCCTCAGAGGGCTCGATCCTGTCTCAGGGTGCAAATCGGACGTTCATACGTTCTTATGGAAAGACCGGAATCCGCCGAAGGAACACTCATGGCCCCCGATGACGACGCGCTGCTCGACGCGCTCGCGGGCGCGCTAGACACCGAGGAGAACTGGTCGCCCGCCGCGCCCGACGCTCCGCCCGTACGTTCTCTTCCCGGCCGCCACCCTGGCGAGGCGCTCGCCTCCCGCACCCGGCCCGTCACCGGAGCTCGGGCGCTGATCGTCGACTGCGGCACCTCGCGGCTGGACGGCGCGACGCATGTGCTGTGGATCGCGGAGGACGCCCCGACGGTGCTCGGCTCCCGCGTATTCGCGGAGCTCGGTCAGGCCATCGCCGATCGCGTCGGCTCGAGCGACTACACATGGGAGGGCTCCGACCTGCTCCACCTCGAAGCGCCCGACCGCACGTGGGAAGAGGTGCTGCGCGTCGCGCGTGACGCCGTGGCGAGCCTGTCCGGGGCGTGAGCGGCCGACCCGGCGGCAGCGTCGGGCATGGACCAGGGGTGATGCGCGCACGCGCGGGGTCCTATGGGCACGCGGGTACGCTGGTTCGGTAATCCATCGCCGGACACTCTTCCCGTGAGGACCCCCATGACCGAGACCACCACCCCTGCCGCGCCCGCGCACGTGCCCGACACCGTCGAGAACGCCGCCGCGACGCCCGAGCAGGAGATGCCCTGGGCCGAGCTGGGCCTCAAGGCGGACGAGTACGAGCGCATCGTGTCGCTCCTCGATCGCCGCCCCACCGCAGCCGAGCTCGCGATGTACTCCGTGATGTGGTCGGAGCACTGCTCGTACAAGTCGTCCAAGGTGCACCTGCGCCAGTTCGGCGACAAGACCACCGAGGACATGAGGAAGCACCTCATGGTCGGCATCGGCGAGAACGCGGGCGTCGTCGACATCGGCGACGGCTGGGCCGTGACCTTCAAGGTCGAGTCGCACAACCACCCGTCTTATGTGGAGCCGTACCAGGGCGCCGCGACGGGCGTGGGCGGCATCGTGCGCGACATCCTGGCGATGGGCGCGCGTCCCGTGGCCGTCATGGACGAGCTGCGCTTCGGGGACATCGACCACCCTGACACGGACCGGGTGGTGCACGGCGTCGTCAGTGGCGTCGGGGGCTACGGCAACTCGCTCGGCCTGCCCAACGTGGGCGGCGGCGTCGTGTTCGACTCCTGCTACCAAGGCAACCCGCTCGTCAACGCGCTGTGCGTGGGCGTGATGAAGCACGAGGACATCCACCTGGCCTCCGCCGAGGGCGTGGGCAACAAGGTCGTGCTGTTCGGCGCCCGCACCGGCGGCGACGGCATCGGCGGAGCCTCGATCCTCGCGTCGGAGACGTTCGAGGACGGCGTGCCCGCCAAGCGCCCCTCCGTGCAGGTGGGCGACCCGTTCATGGAGAAGGTGCTCATCGAGTGCTGCCTCGAGCTGTTCGCGGCCGACGTGGTCAAGGGCATCCAGGACCTCGGCGCCGCCGGTATCTCGTGCGCGACCTCGGAGCTTGCGTCCAACGGCTCGGGCGGCATGCACGTGTGGCTCGACGACGTGCTGCTGCGCGACCCCACGCTGAACGCGGGCGAGATCCTCATGTCCGAGTCGCAGGAGCGCATGATGGCGGTCGTCACGCCGGACAAGCTCGACGAGTTCCTGGCGATCACCGCCAAGTGGGACATCGAGACCGCCGTGGTGGGCGAGGTCAACGACTCGGGCCGTCTCACGATCGACCACCACGGTCAGCGCATCGTGGACGTCGACCCGCGCACCGTCGCACACGACGGTCCCGTGTACCAGCGCCCCTACGCGCGCCCCGAGTGGATGGACGGTCTGCAGGCCGACCACGCCCCGTCGCTCCCCGAGGACCCCGAGGAGCTGCGCGCCGCCGCTGTCGAACTGCTGTCGTCGCCCAACCTCGCTGACCGTTCGTGGATCACGAGCCAGTACGACCGCTACGTGCAGGGCAACACCGCTATGGCGCGCCCGGACACCGTCGGCGTGATCCGCGTGGACGAGACCACGGGCCGCGGCGTCGCGATCGCCACGCGCTCGAACGACCGCTACACGAAGCTCGACCCGTATGCGGGCGCGGGCCAGTCGCTCGCGGCGGCATACCGCACGGTGGCGATCGCCGGCGCGACGCCCGTCGCCGTCACCGACGGTCTCAACTTCGGCTCGCCCGAGGACCCGGACTCGATGTGGCAGTTCGCGGAGGCCATCCGTGGACTCGCCGACGCGTGCCAGACGCTCGGCGTCCCCGTCACGGGAGGCAACGTCTCGCTGTACAACGGCACCGGCGAGCCCGGGCGCATCGACTCGTCGATCAACCCCACGGCCATCGTCGGCGTGCTCGGCGTGTTCGACGACGTCACGCGTGCCACGCCCTCGGGCTGGCGCGAGGGCGGGCAGGTGCTGTACGTGCTCGGCACCACGCGCGACGAGCTCGACGGATCCCAGTTCGCAGGGCTCCAGGGCCACCTCGGCGGTCTGCCGCCCGTGGTCGACTTCGAGGCCGAGAAGGTGCTCGCCGAGGTGATGGTCTCTGCGTCGCGAGACGGCCTGATCGACGCGGCACGCGAGATCGGCGAGGGAGGCATCATCGCCGCCGCCGCGCTGGGCGCGCTGCGCTACGGCGTGGGTGCCCGCATCGTGGTGGACGAGATCTGCAGGCGCGACGGCGTGAGCGCCGCGCAGGCGCTCCTGTCCGAGTCTCAAGGCCGCGTGCTCGTCGCTGTGCCGCGCTCCGAGGAGTCGCGCTGGACCGCGATGCTCGACGCGCGCGGCGTCCCGAACCTGCGCGTGGGCGTCACGTACGACTACGAGGCCAGCTCGGAAGCGGCTCTCGAGGTACAGGGGCTGTTCACGCTGCCCCTCTCGGAGCTCGAGGAGTCCTGGAAGGCGACGCTCCCCGAGCGCTTCGCCTGATGGCAGCGCGCCGTCGCATCGACGTGGCTGCCGGTCGGGCGGCGGTGGAGGCGTGGGTGCGCGCAGCAGGTCCCTCGTTGCATGCGCCCGACGCGGCGACGGCTCGCGACGCGTCGCCCGCTCCGGACCGGGCTATGACCGCGACGGCAGTGCGCTACACGCTTGAGGAGCTGGGGCTGCGTGCCCCTGGCCGCTCGGTCGAGGTGCGCGTGCCACCCTTCGGCGCCGTGCAGTGCATCGAGGGCACCACGCACCGCCGCGGGACGCCGCCGGCGGTGATCGAGACCGACGCCGCGACGTGGCTCGCGCTCGCCACGGGCACGCTGGCGTGGGAGGACGCCGTCGCGTCGGGCGCCGTCCAGGCCTCGGGCGAGCGCACGGACCTCGCGGCGCTCCTGCCGCTGACCTGAGCTTCCGCGCTCGCCACACTCCCCGCCGCGGCTCACCCCCACCACGCAGCCCCACCGCGGCTCACCCCCACCACGCACCCCCCACCGCGGCTCACGCACGCGGTTTGTACTGCATGCGGCGATTCGTACTGACGTGAGTCGGCGACACGCCGTGCGCATGACGTCGCGCGTGCGGGAGCCGCGCGCGTGGGTGGCGAGCCTGCGGGTGGGAGGCGGAGCCGGAATGGCGCCACGCTCCGAACACCTCTTGACCCATCCCGGCGCATGTCCACGAGGTGTCGGGTCCGACACCCCGAGCGCGAGGGTGGGGCCGTGTCAGAGAGTGTCGTCGTCGGCTGTGCCACCATGGTGCGGACGCGGCCGGGGGCGGCTGCGCGAGGGGGTGAATGATGCGGATCGCGTGGCGACGGATCGCGGCGGTGCTCGCGACGGCGGTGACCGCTCTTGCGCTGGCGGGATGCGGCGGGTCGGTCCCCTCGGCCATGCCAGGGAACGGCGACACCACCGCGTCGTCCACGCCCGGCGAGGAAACCGCTTCGTCCTCTCCGGATCCCGCGTCCTCGGTCTCGGGTCGCCAGGATGGGGGCATGAGCGATGACGCCACTTCTCAGGATTCCGCAGCCGCCTCGTCCTTCTACCGCGCGCCGACCAGCGTGGATGCCGCACTTCAGCGCGCGCGCGACGAGGGTCGTGACGACGACGCGGCGCTGATTGAGCGCATCGCTTCGCAGCCGATCGCGGTGTGGCTCAACGGTGGGGACGCGGCGATCGCCGAGGCCGCCGCTGTGTCTCAGGCGGCGACGGCTTCTGGCCAGATCGCACTGTTCGTCGTCTACAACATCCCGGGTCGCGACTGCGGTCTGTACAGCGCGGGAGGTGCTGAGGAGAGCGAGTACTTGGCCTGGGTCGAGAGGGTCGCGGAGGCACTTGCGGAGGGCGGGACCGCGTGGGTCGTCCTTGAGCCCGACGGGCTCGCGAGCCTCGGCGACTGCGATGGCCAGGGCGACCGCGTGGGGTTCCTTGCGGGCGCGGCCGCGATCCTCGATGCGGCGGGGGCCCGAGTGTTCCTCGACGTCGGGCACTCCGGATGGCAGTCGCCAGACGAGATCGCGGACCGGATCCGGCGTGTGGGGACCGAGCATCTGGCGGGTTTCGCGACCAACACCTCGAACTACAACGCGACGGCTGATGAGCAGGCGTGGGGCGATCAGGTGGCGGCGAAGGTCGGGCTGCCGTTCGTGGTCGACACCTCGCGCAATGGCAACGGCTCGAACGGCGAGTGGTGCAACCCGCGTGGGCGCGCGCTCGGAGAGAACCCGGGGTTGACCGGGAAGGCCGCGGGCATGGTCGCCCGCGTATGGACCAAGGTGCCCGGCGAGTCCGACGGCACCTGCAACGGCGGGCCGGCCGCGGGCGCGTGGTGGGAGGAGATCGCGTTGGAACTCGCCCGGAACGCCGCCCAGTGACGGGTCAGTACACGTACGGCACGAGCTTCTTGGTGCGGCTCGCGTAGTCGTCGTACTGCGCGCCGTAGTGCTCGGCGAGATGCGCATCGAGGCGCGGGATGTGCACCCAGATGAAACTCGCCGTCATCAGCACGGGGAAGATCGCCGCCCACCACGAGTGGGCGAGCATTGCGAAGCCCGTGAACAGCAGGCAGTCGCCCAGGTAGTTGACGTGCATCGACCGTGAGAAGAGGCCCTCGGTGTAGAGGCGACCCCGATGCGCGGGGTCCTTCTTCCATTCGCGTCGCTGCCATTCGGAACCGGTGTTGAGGTACGACCCGACGACGTAGAGCACTACGGCGAAGGCGCTCAGCCACCCGAGGCTCGCACCCGCCTGGCCGCCGAGTCCGATGAGCCCGATCTGCAGGATCGCGGCCCACGGACCCACCGCCCAGGCCTCTGACCAGGGGAAGGGGCGCGTCACCATGACGAACTGTGTGACGAGAAAGCGCGCGAAGTACACGGTTCCTGCCGCAGCCAGCAGCCAGCGTCGGCCGGGCGAGGCGACGGGGGCGTACGAGCCGAGCAGCGGGTCGAGAGCCCCGGCGAGGTACACGAGGCCGAGCGCGAGTCCGGCGCCGTGGATCGCGGCGGCGGTGAGCTTCGGTACGCGGGAGGTGTCAGTCATGGGGGTTCCCTTCGTGTTCGGAGCCTGCTGAGGCGCCGTGCGGTGAGGTGCGGGCGAGCATGCGCGCGACTTCTGCGGTCCAGCGTTCGGCGCCTTCGCCGGTGAGAGGATCCGCGCCGAGCAGCGACCCGAGCGGCTCCCTCAGTGCGAGGGCGGCGAGGTCGATCATCGCGACGAGCGCGGCCCGTGCGCGCGGGTCGGGGCCGGGGGAGACGGCGCCGGCGTCGATCATGCTCTGCCATGCCTCGACGCTGGAGCGAGTGACGAGCTCGACGAGGGCGGCGCCGCGGTCGCCACCGTCGACGAGGCTTCGCAGCAGATAGCGCGGCAGTGGGGAGTCGTCGCCGAACAGCCGCGTGGCGGCGTCCGCGAAGCTCGCCGAGCTGTGGGGATCGATCGCTCCGGCGGGGTCGGAGGCGATGTGCTCCAGGAGCGCGCCGATCTGGGTCGCGACGTGTGCGTCCACGGCCTCGCGCAGTCCCTCCATGGAGCCGAAGTGTCTGATGATGAGCGCGGGGGAGACTCCCGCGGCCGTGGCGATGTCGCGCACGGAGGCGCGAGCACCGCCCGGTTCCGCGAAGAGGCGCAGTGCCGCGTCGCGGATCAGGGGAGGGTTGGAGGAGGTCGAGGGGCTCACTCGGCCAGTGTAAACAAATGTTTACTGTGACCGCAAGTCTGGGCACCCGTGGTGCGGCCTCGGCGGCACGAAGGGCGAGCAAGGCTGTCTCGAGCGCACATAGTCCCTCCTAGATGGCTCATCGGCCGATGTGCGCGATCACATCTTGTGTCACGCTTGCGTCACGATTCGCGACCTTTTTCGCGATAGAGGTTGCCATGGTGGGCGCGTGCGCCTACGTTGAATGTAAGCGTTTGCGTCGACGGTGACGCGAGAGGCTTCTCCGCCGTCGCATGCGCTCGACCCGTCCTTGTCAGGGGGACGGGCCGACACGCTACTCAACGAAGAGGAGACGCAGTGTCTACCAAGCGACGGTATTTCGCCTCGATCGCGGCGGTCGCCGCCTCGGGGCTCGTCCTCGCCGGCTGCTCCGGCGGTGACGCGGACCCCACGGACTCCGCCACCGACACCGGCGGCGGCGACATGATGGAGGGCTGTGAGGACTACGCCGACTTCGGCACGTTCGACGGCGGCGAGGTCGAGGTCTACACGACCATCTCTGGTGTCGAGCTCACTCAGCTCGAGGACACCTTCACGGACTTCCAGGAGTGCACCGGACTGACCGTGAACGTCGTCGGCTCGGACGAGTTCGAGACGGAGATCAACATTCGCGTCGAGGGTGGCAACCCGCCCGACCTCGCGATCATCCCGCAGCCCGGTCTGCTGCAGACCCTCGTCGGCACCGGCGCCGTGAAGCCCGCGCCAGCCTCGGTCGAGGCGAACGTGGACGAGTTCTGGTCTGCGGACTGGAAGAACTACGGCACCGTGGGCCAGACCTTCTACGCCGCGCCGCTCATGGCGTCGGTCAAGGGCTGGGTCTGGTACTCGCCGTCCGACTTCGAGGCCAACGGGTACGAGATCCCCGCGACCTGGGACGAGATGATGACCCTCACCCAGACCATGGCGGAGACCGGCGGCACCGGCCCGAACTACAAGCCATGGTGCATCGGCTTCGAGTCGGGCACCGCGACGGGCTGGCCCGGCACGGACTGGATCGAGGACATCGTCCTGCGTGAGTCCGGCACCGACGCGTACGACCAGTGGGTCGTGGGCGACCTCGACTTCACGTCGCCCGAGATCACCTCGGCCTTCGAGAAGTTCGGCGCCATCGCGCTCAACACCGACTACATCAACGGTGGACTCGGCGGCACCCAGTCGATCGTCGACACCGCCTTCCAGGAGGGCGGCCTGCCGATCCTCGACGGTTCGTGCTCGCTCCACCACCAGGCCTCGTTCTACGAGGCTCAGTGGCTCGGCGAGGGCGACGTGACCGTGGCTCCCGATGGTGACATCTGGGCCTTCCTCACCCCGCCGATGGCCGAGGGCGACCCGGCCGCCGTCACGGGTGGTGGCGAGTTCGTCGCGTCGTTCAACGACACCCCCGAGGTCGAGGCGGTGCAGAACTACATGTCGTCCGACCTCTGGGCGAACATCCGCGTCGAGCTCGGCGGCGTGATCTCCGCGAACAAGGGCCTCGACTCCTCGCTGGCCTCCTCGGAGATCGCCAAGCAGGCCATCGAGATCCTGCAGGACGACAACACCGTGTTCCGCTTCGACGGCTCCGACCTCATGCCGTCGGCCGTGGGCGCCTCGGCGTTCTGGACCGAGATGGTCAACTACGTCCAGGGCAAGGACCTCAACACGGTCCTCGCGGACATCGAGTCCGCCTGGCCGTAAGACCGGGCCATAGGTGACCGGCCGGGCCCCGCATCGCGCGGGGCCCGGCTGGCCCCACCGCTCAGACGTCCGTTCGAGGGAGAAGAGGCACATCGATGGCCGGGTTCCACGGGGGCAGGCTCCCCCTACCGCAGTCAGGACTCGATGCTGAGTTCTGGTCCACGCAGGGGAGCAATCTGACCCTTGCGGCAGTCGCGATCATCGCGTTCATCGCGGTGGTCGCTCTCGTCATGTTCGGCGCGGACCTCGTCCGCGGCAAGGCGCGCGACAAGGTTCAGCTCGTCGTGCTCATCACGCCGGTGCTCGTGCTGCTCGGCGTCGGCCTCGTCTATCCCGCGCTCGACACCGTCTGGCTGTCGTTCACGGAGATCGTGAAGGAGCCCGACCCGGTCACAGGCATCAACACGGAGAGCGTCAACTTCGTGGGGCTGGCGAACTACACGTACGCGTTCACCGACCCGACGATGCTGAGGACCATCCTCAACACGCTCGTGTGGATCGTCATGGTGCCGCTCCTGTCCACCGCCGTCGGCCTCGCCTACGCGGTGTTCATCGACCGCGCCAAGGGTGAGAAGGCGCTGAAGTCGCTCGTGTTCATGCCGATGGCGATCTCGTTCGTCGGTGCCTCGGTCATCTGGGGCTCGATCATGTACGACTTCAACGAGACCGGCGAGCAGACGGGCATGCTCAACGCGTTCCTCGGCACGCTTGGCATCGACCCGATCAACTTCCTGGCGGCCGAGCCGTGGAACACGCTGTTCCTCATCGTCATCCTCGCGTGGATCCAGACGGGATTCGCCATGGTGATCATCTCTGCGGCGATCAAGGGAGTGCCGCCCGAGATCAACGAGGCGGCCTCGCTCGACGGTGCGAACGCGTGGGAGCGCTTCTGGCACATCACGATCCCCTCGATCCGCGGCACGCTCGTGGTCGTCATGACCACCATCACGATCGCGACCCTCAAGGTGTACGACATCGTGCGCACGCTGACCCAGGGCCGCTACAACACGGATGTCGTGGCGAACAAGATGTACGTGCTCGGTTTCGTCGAGCAGCGTGAGCCGCTCGGCGCCGCGCTCGCCGTGATCCTGTTCGTGTTCGTCATCCCGATCGTGGTCTACAACGTCCGATCGCTCCAGAAGGTGAAGGAGACCCGCTGATGACCACGCCTGCTCCCGCGATCCCCGACGAGACCGCATCCCCCAAGAAGACGAAGGCGCAGAAGGCCAAGGAGAACCTTACGTCGCCCTGGGCGACGGGCGCCGCCATCATCATCGCTGCGCTGTGGACGATTCCCACCATCGGCCTGTTCATGACCTCGCTCGTCCCGGGCGAGCAGTACCGGACCGAGTCGTGGTGGAACGTCACGTTCAACGGCGACCTGACCTTCGAGAACTTCGGACAGGTGCTGTTCGACTCGTTCGGTGACAGCTCGAACGCGCCGCCGCTGCTGGGCAACCTGATCAACTCGATCGTGGTCACGGTGCCCACGGTGGTGTTCCCGCTGGTGATCGGGCTCATGGCGGCCTACGCGTTCGCGTGGATCCCCTTCAGGGGCTCGAACTTCCTGTTCGTGTTCATCTTCGCGCTCCAGGTGGTGCCGCTCCAGCTCGCTCTGATCCCGCTGCTCAAGCTGCTCGGCCCGGAGGGGATCGGCATCGCCGGTCAGTTCCCCGGCGTCTGGGTGGCCCACACGATCTTCGCGATGCCGTTGGCAGTGTTCCTGCTGCATAACTTCATCGCGCAGATACCCAGCGACATCATCGAGGCCGCACGCGTCGACGGCGCGAGCCACACGCAGATCTTCTTCCGCGTGATCATCCCGCTGTCGCTGCCGGCGATCGCCTCCCTGGCGATCTTCCAGTTCCTGTGGGTGTGGAACGACCTGCTCGTCTCCGCCGTGTTCGGTGGCATCAAGACGTACCCGCTCACCTACCCGATCTCGAACCTCGCAGGCGACTATGGCGCCACGGCATACCTCGTGCCGCCTGCGGCGTTCATCTCGATGGTCATCCCGCTCATCGTGTTCTTCTCGCTGCAGCGCTACTTCGTGCGCGGCCTGCTCGCGGGCTCCACGAAGGGCTGACGGACTCGACCACGGCGGCCCCGTCCCTCACCGGGCGGGGCCGCCGTGCGTCACCGCCTAGACTGGCACCGTGAGCGACGCCCCCCGCCCCGAGGACTCGCAGCCCGAGCCCGACGCGCCAGCACCCGAGGCGCCGGAGACGGCCGTACCCTCCCCCGCGTCGGGCATGTCCCAGGACGCTCCCGAGCCCACCGAAGAAGAACTCGCCGCGGCCATCCCCGCGGTCGTGCGCCGTGCCCCCCGCTTCGCGCGGATGGTCGCGACCGGCGCCGTGCCGATGTTCGCGATCGGCTTCCTGCTCGGCGCGCTGCTGCCGAACGGTGAGACCGCGGGCCGCTTCCTCAGTGGGCTTCTGATCGGGCTGGGCTTCGGCACGATCGGGGCGGTCATCGCTGGCGCGATCGCGACCAGGGCCGACGCGGTGGCCAGCCGCCGCGCGGACGAGAGCCGCGCGCGCACGCTCGAGTGGCTCGAGAACGAGGAGGGCCGATGAGGCGCGGAGACGGACGGCTCACGCAGGAGCTCGACCCGCAGGACCAGGGCCCGCAGGATGCGTGCGGCGTGTTCGGCGTGTACGCGCCGGGCGAGGAGGTCGCGAAGCTCAGCTACTTCGGCCTCTACGCGCTCCAGCACCGCGGTCAGGAGTCGGCCGGGATCGCCACCTCGGACGGCGAGAAGATCCTCGTGTTCAAGGACATGGGACTCGTCTCGCAGGTGTTCGACGAGGCCGCCCTCGAGGCGCTCACGGGGCACATCGCCGTGGGCCACGCGCGCTACTCGACCACCGGCGCATCGGTATGGGCGAACGCCCAGCCCACGCTCGGGCCGACCTCGGCCGGGACCGTCGCGCTCGGGCACAACGGCAACCTCACCAACACGCAGCAGCTGATCGACCTGCTGATCGAGCGCGAGGGCTACCCCAAGCGGCTCGACCTCAAGGGCGGCAAGTGCACTGACACGCAGATCGTGACCGCGCTGCTGGGCGGCGACGGCGACTCGCTCGCGGAGGTCGCCCTCGAGCTGCTGCCGCACCTCGAAGGCGCGTACTCGTTCGTGTTCATGGACGAGACGACCCTGTACGCCGCGCGCGACCCTCAGGGCGTGCGCCCGCTCGTGCTGGGCGAGCTGGCGTCGGGTGGCTGGGTCGTCGCGTCGGAGACCGCGGCGCTCGACATCGTAGGCGCGCGCTTCGTGCGCGAGGTGGAGCCGGGCGAGTTCCTCACGATCGACGCGGACGGCGTGCACTCGCAGCGCTTCGCCGAGGCCGTGCCCAAGGGCTGCGTCTTCGAATACGTGTACCTCGCACGCCCGGACACCACCATCGCAGGCCGCTCGGTGCAGGCCGCCCGTCTCGAGATGGGACGCCAGCTCGCACGCGAGCACCCCGTCGAGGCGGACCTCGTGATTCCGACGCCCGAGTCGGGCACTCCAGCGGCCGTCGGCTACGCGCAGGAGTCCGGCATCAAGTTCGGCCAGGGCTTGGTCAAGAACTCTTACGTCGGCCGCACCTTCATCCAGCCGTCGCAGACCCTGCGTCAGCTTGGCATCAGACTCAAGCTCAACCCCCTGCGTGAGGTCATCGAGGGCAAGCGACTCGTGGTCGTGGACGACTCGATCGTGCGCGGCAACACCCAGCGGGCCATCGTGCAGATGCTGCGCGACGCGGGCGCGGCCGAGGTGCACGTGCGCATCTCCTCGCCTCCCGTGCAGTGGCCGTGCTTCTACGGCATCGACTTCCCCACGCGCACCGAGCTGGCCGCCGTCGGCCACAGCGTCGAGGACATCCGCGACCAGCTCGGCGCGGACTCGCTCGGCTACATCTCGCTCGACGGCATGGTCACCGCGACGCAGCAGGCCGAGGACCGCCTGTGCACCGCATGCTTCACGGGCGAGTACCCGATCGCGCCCCCCGTGGATGCGCGCCACCTGCTGACGCTGCAGACCGAGGAGGTCGCCGGATGACCGAGCCCATCACCTACGCAGGCGCCGGCGTGGACACCGAGGCCGGCGACAAGGCCGTCGAGCTCATGAAGGAGGCCGTCGGGCGCACGCACGGCCCCGAGGTACTGGGCGGCATCGGCGCCTTTGCCGGACTGTTCGATGCCTCCGCGCTCAAGGACTACCAGCGGCCGCTGCTCGCCTCGTCGACCGACGGCGTGGGCACGAAGATCGTGATCGCCCGCCAGATGGACGTGCACGACACCATCGGCCAGGACCTCGTCGCGATGGTCGTCGACGACATCGTCGTGTGCGGCGCCAAGCCGCTCGTCATGACGGACTACATCGCGTGCGGCAAGGTCGTGCCCGAACGCATCGCCGACATCGTGCGTGGCATCGCCGAGGGTTGCGAGATGGCCGGCACGGCGCTCGTGGGCGGGGAGACTGCCGAACACCCCGGCGTGATGGACCCCGACGACTACGACGTCGCTGGCGCCGCGATCGGCGTGGTCGAGGCCGACGCACTGCTCGGTCCCGACCGCGTGCGCTCGGGGGACGTGGTCGTCGCGATGGCCTCGTCCGGGCTGCACTCGAACGGCTACTCGCTCGTGCGTCGCGTCGTGGAGCACGCCGGATGGAAGCTCGACACCGTGGTGCCCGAGCTGGGCCGCGCGGTGGGCGAGGAGCTGCTCGTGCCCACCCGCATCTATGCGTCGCTGTGCGTCGCTCTGGCCGAGGATATCGCTGGGCTGCACGCCTTCTCGCACGTCACCGGCGGCGGGCTCGCTGCCAACGTGGCACGCGTGATGCCCGCGGGCCTTGCCGCCCGAGTGGACCGTGGCTCGTGGGAGCTCCCGCCGGTGTTCTCCACCGTGCAGGCCGCAGGATCGGTGCCGTGGAACGACCTCGAGTCGACGCTCAACATGGGCGTCGGGATGGTCGCCCTGGTGGCCGCCGAGGATGCCGACGCCGTGATCGGGTCCTGTGCCGCGTCGGGCGTGGACGCGTGGGTGCTGGGCGACGTCGTCGAGGACGACGGTCGCATCGCATCGCCGGACGTGATCCGGGGCGCCAAGGGCGTGCACGGCGGCGCCGTGGTGCTCAGCGGTTTCTACCGGGCCTGAGCCGACGGCGGGGGCAGCGCGGCGAGGTCAGTCCTCGTCGTCCGCCCAGCGGTCCGTGTAGTCGTCGGAGTCGTCCGACTTCGAGGCAGGGGTCGTCGAGATGACCTCACGCTCCAGGTCGCGCAGATCTGCGGTGTGGCTGGTGTACTTCAGCTGACGCGCGATCTTCGCGTCCTTAGCCTTCTGACGGCCGCGCCCCATGTCGCCGCCCCTTCCAACGTCATGGCCGCCTCGCGGCGGGCCTGCGTGTCGAGTCCTCGCCATACTTTACAACGCGCGCGAGGTGGCGCGCGAACACCCCTCTCCCGAGATGGTGTCGTCGTGCCGTGTGCTGCGCATGTGTCGAGCCGGTCCGGGGCGGAGCGCCCCGAAATCTCAGCCATTTCCGCACATTGTCCGGATTTTCGCGTCATAGTGGGGGTGTCGGTCGCTCTCATTGTGCAGAACGTCCCCTCCCGAGGGCGTCGACAACAGCTGAGGGAATTGGAAATGATGGCAGAGACGATTCAGGAGCCGGAGAAGCTGCTCACCCCGAGTGAGGTCGCCGCGATCTTCCGCGTGGACCCCAAGACCGTGACCCGATGGGCGAAGGTCGGCAAGCTCTCCTCGATCCGCACGCTGGGCGGACACCGCCGTTTCCGCGAGGCCGAGGTGCAGGCGCTCCTCGCCGCCGCGCGCGAGCAGGGCAACTGACACCTGCGTGACGGTGCCACCTGACCCCCAGGTGGCCGTCGCCGCGGCGCACTGCAGCGCCGTAGCCTTGCTCGCATGACAGAACCGCTCGTGTGCGCACGCGTGGACTCGCTCGTGGGCGAGATGTGGATCGCGGCCACGCCCGAGGATGGCGTGGTGCGCGCCGCAGGTCGCGCGACGCCGCATGAGCTCGAGCTGAGGCTTGAGGCCTCGCTCGCGGCGCGCGGCATGGTGGAGGGCTCACTGCCCGACGCGGTGAGCGCCGTCGAGGCGTGGAACGACGGCGACTTCGCGCCCATCGGCGAGGTCGCGGTGGCGCAGCAGGGTGGGCCGTTCGCGCAGCGGGTCTGGAGCGCGATGAGGCGCATCCCGCCGGGCGAGCCGATGTCCTACCAGGAGCTCGCTGCCGCCGCGGGAAGCCCGCGCGCGATGCGGGCCGTGGGCACCGCGTGCGCGCGCAACGCCGTGGGGATCTTCGTGCCGTGCCATCGCGTCATCCGCGCGCACGGCAGGCTCGGCTCGTACGGGTTCGGCGGCGTGGGGATCAAGGCCGCGATGCTGACCCACGAGGCGGGTGGCGGACTGGGCAAGGTCGCGCTCGCGCTGACCCAGGCGCATGAGGATGACCGAGCGCCCACGGCGGTGACCGCGTGACGGCCGCACCCGCGCGCGCGTGGCTGCCCGCCCTGATCCTGACGGCCCTCGGATGGGGCTCGTCCTTCCTCTTCATCGAGCTCGCGCTGGATGCCTTCACGCCGTCGCAGGTCGGCTTCGGACGCCTCGCGGTCGGGGCGCTCGTGCTGTGGGCCCTGGTGGCGTGGGGGCGCAGGCGCCCCGCTCTCACAGCTCGAGACGTCCTGTCCGTGGCTGTGGTCGGCGTGTTCATGTCCGGCATCCCGCTGATCCTGATCCCGATGGCTCAGCAGCACCTCACCTCCATCCTCGCAAGCCTCCTCAACGCGACGACGCCGCTCTGGGCCGCCTTCTGGGTGGCGGTGCTCATTCCCGCTGAGCGGACGACGCGCGCGCAGCTCGGGGGCCTGCTCGTGGGAGCCGCAGGCATCGCGGTGCTGGTGGGGGCGTGGAACGTGTCCGACTTCCCGCTGGGCGGTGTCGCTCTGATGCTCGCCGCGACCGCCTGCTACGGCATCGGATCGACGCTGTCGCGGCGTCTGCTCGCGCGGATCGAGGAGTCCAACACCGTGCTGTCGGCGACGCAGATCGCCGCGAGCGCGGTAATGCTTGCGCCCTTCGCGCTCGCGTCGGGTGCGCCGGAGCCCGGCACGTTCGCGCTGGACTCCGTGCCGCTGTGGGGTCTGATCGGTCTCGGCGTCGCGGGCACGTCTTTCGCTTACGTGCTGTTCTGGCGCGTGGTCCGACTTGCGGGGGCGACGACGGCCACCTCGGTCACGTACCTGGTGCCTGTCGTGGCGACGACGCTCGGCGTGCTCGTCCTGGGCGAGCGCCTGCACTGGTACGAGGTCGTGGGAGCCGTCATCGTGCTGCTCGGTGTATGGCTCGCGGGCCGCACGCCGACGCGCAGGCCTGAGGTGGCGACGGAGGCCGAGGCGGCCGCGTAGCGGCTCCGTCAGGCGCTGGGGCTCACTCCCAGTTGAACATCGCCTTGACGTTGTTGATCGACTCCGTGGGAGCGAGATCCGAGTTCTTCTTGATGAGCGAGACGCCGATGCCGGCGAGGATCGCGACGAGCAGGATGATGCCGCCCGCGATCACGAGCGCGGACAGCCACACGGGCCACACGGTCGAGAGCCCTGCGACCGCCGCCACGACGAGCAGCGTGAGCGCCAGCGAGCCGAGCACCGCAGCGGCGCCGATGAGTGCGCTGCCGACGCCGATCTTGCCGAGCTTGGCGGACACCTCCGCCTTGGCGCGCTCGAACTCGATCTTGAGCATCGCCTGGTAGCGGCCGACGACCCCCGAGAACAGTGCGGTGGCGGCGGACTTGGCGAACGTTGACATCACGGGCTCCCCTGGTAGCAGATGCTCCTAGTACATCCTCTATCGGCACCGAATCGCAAGCGCGTGAGCGCTCGGCGCCCGCCCGCGCATATGACGAAGGCCCGCTCCCTCGAGGGAGCGGGCCTTCGTGCTGGTGGCTCCGACCGGCGTCGATCCGGTGACCTTTCGATCAAGGGCGCCCGGCTCTGAGGGGCGGGGACCTGTCTGGCAATCGTTGTGCTCAGGCGATGACCGCGTGGAGGACGACGGCTGCGCGGTAGACGATCGCGTGTTCGTCGTATCGGGTCGCCCGTGCGCGGCACTGTTTGAGGTGGGCGAAGTGACGTTCGATGACGTTGCGTCCCTTGCAGTCGATCTCGTCGAAGCTGACGGGGCGGCCTGCGCGTGAGTCGCGACGCTTGCGATGGCCGTTCTGATCGTCAGGCTCGGGATAACGGCGGTGATGCCGCGTTCGCGCAGGTGGCTACGGATCGCGCGAGACGAACTTGACCGCGCGCACGGCGCCGGGCCGCGTACGGGGTCGCCCGAGAGGCCGGCCGACCTTGACCTCGGCCAGCAGCGGCAGCATGTGTCGTGAGTCCGATGCCTGCCCGGCGGTGACGACAGTGACCAACGGCAATCCGGCAGCGTCCATTCGCGATCGTGGAGTCCACCGACACCGACCAGTCCACGCGCGTCCGCGTCAGCGGCCAGCTTCGCCATTGCCCTGTCCCACGTACCCTCGGACGCCACCCGGTGGTGTCACGTCCACACCGTCTGCCACGAGCCGAACACCTCAGGAAGATCCCGCCACGCTATCCCGGCGCAATGGCGGCAGATGATCGCTGCGACCATCGTGCGGGCATCCGAGAACGGACGACCACGCCGACCGGTCCGCTTGGGCAACATCGGCTCGATCAACGACCACTGGGCATCAGAGAGCAACCAGTGGAAGCGAGACACGCCAACCAACGTGGCAGACAGACCCCCGACCGATTGCCACACACGCCCTAGGCGGGCTGCGACCAGGCCTCGATCGTGCTCTCGAACGTCTCGGTCGCTTCGGCGGTACGCGGATCTTCCACGAGTCGCCGGCCAAGTTCGGCTGAGACGGTGAAGGCAGGGACGCCGACCTTGAGCAATGCGGTGACGTCATCTACGCTACGGAGGCTCGCTGCGAGCACGGTCGTCGGCCTCTCGGCACGCATTGCGATCGACACCATGGTGGCGATCTCTGCGCGCTCGTCGACTCCGGCATCGCGCATGCGGCCCGCATAGGGTGCGATGTACTCGGCGCCAAGGCTCTGTGCGGCCATCATCTGTGTAGCCGAGTAGACCGCGGTGATAAGGACGCGTGCACCCGATTCGCGCAGCTCGCGTGCAAGCGCGTATCCGTCTCGCGTGGCAGGGGTCTTCACGACGATAGACGGCGCGATGTCCAAGATCCTTGCGGCATTGGCGCGCATGTCCTCGAGCGAACGGCCCCATGTTTGGAAGCAGATCTCCCGAGCACCCGCCGCCGTAGCCCAACCGTGGATGCGAGGGAGATCAGCTGCAGTCGCCGAGGCCCTGTGGAGGATCGTCGGGTTGGTCGTCAGCCCGTGGAAGATGCCGCTTGAGAAGAGCTCCTCAGCTGCGCGCTGATCCGCCGAGTCGACGAATAGTTGCGGGTATCCGAGGTTCACGGTGCCCCCTTCTCATGCGTCTTCGTCGACCCGTGTGACACGGCGACGGTGATCCTTGGTTGTCCAGACCCTAACGTCGACTACGTTCCATCGCATCCGAGTGTGTGCTCATATGAGCGACTTGGTTAAGTCGATCGTCTGGAGACCCCCTACTCTGTCGCGGTTCGCTCGTGCATGGCGAGAAGTTCCCGTGCTACCTGCGTGTCAGTGACAAGCATGTTCGCGAACCCGCCCCTGAGAACCGCATGAATCGCCTCGGTCTTCGATGTGTGGCCGGCGACGGCGATCACGGTCGGCACACGCCGCAGTTGAGAGGATGTCATCGCGAGTATTCGAGGTGATAACGGCGTCTCGACTTCGTTGCCGTCCTCATCCAGGAGGACGCCGCAGATCTCTGCCTTCACTCCGGCGGCGGTCATAGCGGCGCGATCGTCTCGTGTACAGAACATTCGCAACTGCGAGTTCGGCGGCTCCCAACTGCCTACGGCGACAACGGCGACTGACACATCTCGGAAGCGGTCAAGAGTGGATGAGATTTCCGGAGACCCCTTCAGGCTCTTCGCAGTGTCCTCGTTGGGGACGACGAGCGGCGCATACAGCGGAAACGCCCTCCCGCCGCTGTGAGACGAGAGAATCCGTACGAGCTCGATTGAGTTTTCCCCAGGATCCCCAGCAATGCCTCCGAGCTGGACCACGTTGCACTTCGGGAGCGTGCTGACCTGATCAGCGATCGCCTTAACGGTGCGGCCCCATCCGACGCCGAGTACATCCTCATTCGTCAGGTACTGCTGGAGCAGCAACGCGCCCTCGCGACCGAGTCCTGCGCGCAGCTGCTTCATCGAGGCGCCGTGCATGTTGACGGCGACGACGTGCTGGAGTCCGTAGGCCTGCTTGAGCCGCATTGCGAGTCCGGTCCATCGCTCACGCGGGCGGTGGAGCGTGATCCGCACGGCGCCTCGGTCGCGCGCCTCGGTGAGCAATCGCGCCGTCTTGAATCGGGAGATGCCGAGATCGCGGGCGATATCGATCTTCGACTGCTCTTGGAAGTGGTACCTACGGGCGACCTCGATGAGCAGGTCGTCGTGCTGGTGGAGATCACCGGGATGCTCAGCGTCGAGGCCGAGCTGCGATTCGTCGCTCATATGAGCACCTTAGCGTTGAGTCGGGCGCGTCAACAGACCTACTATCACTGCGCGGCGGCAGCGGTGCAGTCGGCAAGACGCTCGAAGGAGAGGTGGACGAGGTGAGGCGAGTCTCGTTAGGTATCGATTTCGGCACCGAGTCTTGCCGTGCCATCGTGGTCGACCTCGCTGACGGTGCCGAACTGGCAGTGCAGGTGAACGCGTATCGGCACGGCGTGATCGACAGCGTCTTCCCTGCAACGGGTGCCGAGTTGCCTCTGAACTGGGCGCTCCAGTCGCCAGACGACTATCTCGAGTCGATGAAGATTGCGGTCCGCGGCGCCCTTGAAGCGGCCGACATCACGTCTGACGAGGTCATCGGCGTCGGCGTGGACACCACGGCATGCACGCTGATCCCGACAAAGGCGGACGCGACCCCGCTAGCGAGCACCGATCGCTTCCGTGCCGAGCCCTTCGCGTACGCCAAGCTGTGGAAGGACCACTCATCGGAGTCTCAGGCGCAGCGCGTGTCCGCGCTGGCCGTTGAGCGGGGCGAATCGTTCATCGACTACTACAGCGGCAAGATCTCTTCCGAGTGGGTCCTTCCCAAGCTCCTCAAGCTCTACGAGGAGGCTCCAGATGTATTCGAGGCAGCAGAAAAGGTCTACGAGTGCGGCGACTGGATCACCACGCTGCTTGTCGGGCACGAGGCGCGGGCCCTTGCCGTTGCTGGATTCAAGGCGGCGCATCAGCCACATCTGGGTGGATACCCGCAGGCCGACTATCTGGACGCGCTGGCACCTGGGTTCTCGGCGGTAGTGTCGAAGCTCGGCCAGGACCTGCTCGCTCCGGGGGAGAAGGCGGGAGTGCTGACTGCCGAGTGGGCTGAGGCATTCGGGCTGCGTCCCGGCATCGCAGTGGCCGCGGGCCACTTGGATGCGCAAGTAGCCGCGGTAGGCGCCGGGGTCATGCAGCCCGGAGAGATGCTGCTCGTGATGGGCACCTCGGTGTGCAACCTCATGCCTGCACGCGAGGACGCTGCAGTCCCCGGAATGGCGGGCCTCGTGCAAGGCGGACTCGATGCAGGTTCGTGGGCCTACGAGGCAGGGCAGGCAGGCGTGGGCGACACCTTCGGGTGGTTCGTGAAGAACATGGTGCCGCCGCGGTATTTCGAGATCGCCGACGAGGAAGGCGTATCAGTCTTCGAGATCCTGGAGCGCGCCGCAGCCGCCATGCCTCCGGGGGGCCAAGGCATAGTCGCGCTCGACTGGTTCAACGGAAACCGTTCGACGCTCATGGACCAACGTCTCAGTGGACTCTTCGTGGGCATGACTCTCCGCACGCGTGCCGAGGAGCTCTACCGGGCCCTGATCGAGAGCGCGGCATTTGGACAGCGCGCGATCTTCGAGGCGTTCCAGGAAGCGGGCGTCCCGGTGCGCCGGGTCGTCGCATGCGGAGGCCTGCCGAGCCGCGCCCCGCTGCTCATGCAGACACTCGCCGATGTGCTCGACATGGAGATTGAGGTCAGCGCATCCGCGAACACTCCTGCGCTCGGAGCCGCGCTGCACGCCGCGGTTGCCGCGGGCGCGGACGCCGGCGGCTTTGGAGACCTGGCCTCGGCCGCGGCGATCGCCAGTCCAGTGTCGGCTACGTATCGCCCGGATCCGGACCGCAAGCGCCGGTTCGACGAGATCTACCGCATCTACGCGCATCTGTACCACCAGTTCGGTGAGCAGGACCGTGCAGTCATGCACGGGCTGCGCAACATCGCCGACTCCAACCAGCAAGAGAAATAGGAAAAGGGAGAACAAGCAAGTGATGTCTACACAGCGCAGTGTCAGCCTCGTAGCGACGATCGTCGCCGGGGGTCTGCTGCTCACGGCGTGCTCCGGTGGCTCGGGCGACGACGTGAGCGACGGAGGATCAGACTCCTCTGAGGTTCAGATCGTGAACGTCGTCAAGCTCTCCGGCGGTGACTGGTTCAACCGCATGGAGGTTGGCAACCAGGAGTGGGCTGCCGCCAACCCCGGTTACGTCGTCACACAGACAGCTGGCGACGATGCCTCCGAGGAGAAGCAGATCGCCATTATCAACGACCTGCTTCCGCAGCAGCCCGCAGCTCTCACGGTCGTCCCCAACTCGCCAGAGTCGCTTGAGAACGTGCTTTCGCGTGCTCAGGAGGCTGGCATTGTCGTGATTACCCATGAGGCGCCCGGCATCGAGAACGCGGTTGCGAACATCGAGGCGTTCGACAACGCCGCCTACGGTGGCTTCCAGATGGACCTGCTCGCCCAGTGCATGGGAGAAGAGGGCCAGTACGCGCACATGGTGGGTTCGCTCACTGTCGCGAGCCACAACGTGTGGGCCGACGGCGCGCTCGCACAGGCAGAGGCCGCATACCCCGGGATCGAGCGTGTGACCGATGCGATCTCGTCCGACGAAGACCAGGAGACCGCCTACCAGCGAGCCCGGGAGCTGCTGGCTACCTACCCCGACATCTCAGGCTTCATCGGCGCGGCGTCGACGGACATCGCGGGCATCGGCCGCGCGGTGCAGGAGGCCGGCATGCAGGACGACATCTGCGTCGTCGGCACGTCTACGCCGTCGACCGCGGGCGCTCTGCTCGAGGACGGTTCCGTCGATGTGATCACCGGATGGGACCCCGCGCTAGCGGGTGAGGCGATGCTCGCCGCGTCCAAGATCGTGCTCGACGGCGGTGAGATCGTCGACGGCATGGATCTCGGGATCCCCGGTTACGAGTCGATTACCCAGGACTCCGCCATTCCGAACAACTTCTTCGGAGCAGCGTGGATCCAGATCACCTCGGAGAACGTGGCCGACTACCCGTTCTAACCACGCAGTTCACTCTTGCGTGCGGGATTCGCGCGATGGTGCGAATCCCGCACGCAAGCCACAAGGGAAGGTAGAGCCCAGTGTCGTTCGCACTGAGAGCACGAGGCATCAGCAAGTCGTTCGGCGGCGTCAAGGCGCTGACAGACGTCGACCTGGATGTGGTGCCAGGAGAGGTCCTGTGCCTCGCCGGCGCCAACGGTTCCGGCAAGTCCACGCTGATCAAGATCATCTCCGGCGTCGAGACTCCGGACTCCGGCACGATCGAGATCGACGGCGAGGAGATCGTCACCTCCTCGGTGGCAGCCGCCGTTCAGCGCGGCGTCCAGGTGATCTTCCAGGACATGTCATTGTTCCCGAATCTCACGGTCGCCGAGAACATCGCGATGTCTGAGCGCGTGAAGGACGGCGTGAAGGTCATCTCAGGCAAGCGCGCTCGCTCGCTCGCCAAGTCGGTCATCGAGCGCTTGGGAATCGACCTCGACCTCGAAGCCCGCGTCGAGAACATCAGCGTGGCCGACCGACAACTCGTGGCAATCTGTCGCGCGCTTGCGCTCGACGTCAAAGTCCTCTTCATGGATGAGCCGACAACCGCGCTCACGTGGCACGAGATCGAGTCGCTACGCCAAGTCGTCGAACAGCTCAAGAAGGAGCAGGTCGGCATCGTATTCGTCTCGCACAAGACCGAAGAAGTCTTCGCGATGTCCGACCGCATCGTCGTTCTACGCAATGGCGTCGTCGTGCGCACCGGCGCTACAGCGGACTTCACTGAGAACTCCCTGGTCGAAGCCCTCGTCGGCTATCTCCCCGAAGACCAGCGCCGGGTCGAGATCTCCGACACCGGAGAGGAGCCTCCCGCACTGTCGGTCGAGGGCATCGGTGTCGAGTCGCTGTTCGCGGACGTTTCGTTCGCGGTCGGGCGAGGCGAGATCGTCGGGCTCACAGGCCTCCTCGGATCAGGAAGATCCGAGATCGCCGAGGCGATCTTCGGCAAGCTCCCGATCGACACGGGGACTATCGCCGTGGGTGGCGAGACCAAGACCATCCGATCTGTTGCCGACGCGATCACGGCAGGCATCGGCTACGTGCCCGAGGACCGCCTGACGCAGGGAGTTGTTCTCGGGCAGAGCATCGAACGCAACTTGGTGTCCGCGGCCCTTGGCAAGGTCTCGAGCAGTGCGGGCGTGCTCAAGGAGCGGCTCCTTGCTGAGACCTCTCGCGCGAGCGTCGCGGAGCTGCAGATCAAGACGGACAACGCTGCACTGCCCGTCTCGTCGCTGTCGGGCGGCAACCAGCAGCGAGTGGTGCTCGGCAAGTGGATGCTGACGGATCCCAAGGTGCTGATCCTCAACGGTCCCACGGTCGGTGTCGACGCCGGTTCCAAGGCCACCATCCTGGAGATCCTGCGTGACGCGGCGCGCTCAGGCATGGGAGTCCTACTCATCTCCGACGACGTTCCCGAGCTCGTGAGCGTCTGTCACCGCGTGCTGTTCGTGAGGAGGGGGCGGCTCGCAGGCGAGCTCGCCCACGACGAGGTCGCCGAGCCGGCGATCAGAGAGAGGTTGGTGCGATGAGCACGGCTGTGGCTGATTCGAGCACGGTGCGCGACCGGATGTCCGCGCTGTGGCGGCGGTATCGAGGCGAGAACAACGAGACGACGCTCCTGCTCCTCATCCTGGCGCTCGTGGGTGTCATGGCGATCGTCGAGCCTTCGGCGATCACCTTGGGCTTCTTCGGGGACATCATCCGGTCGGGCATCGTGACACTCGCCTTGGCGCTGGGGCTGCTGATGATCATCATCTCCGGCGGCATGGACGTCTCCTTCCCCGCGATCGCGATCTTCGCGGGCTACGCGACGATCACTCTGATGCAGAGCCTTGGTGTCGATGGAGCCGTGTGGCCGTTCGTCGTCGCTGTGGCGATGGGACTGCTGCTGGGATCGTTGAACGCGGTGCTCGTGGCTCGTTACAAAATGGAGACCCTGATCGCCACTCTTGGCACCCAGGTGATCATCCGTGGTGTTCTGATCGCCTTCATCGGCTCGGTCTACATCTCCGTGCTGCCCGCTCAGCTCGACGCTGTTGGCGCGACGTCCATCATGCAGCTGGGTGGCACACAGGTGAACGTTCTTGTCATCCCCGTGCTTGTCCTGGCGGGTGCCCTGGCGTGGGTCCTGCGGAGGACGATGTTCGGGCGCTCGATCTACGCGATCGGCGGTGACAAGGAGTCTGCGAAGCGCGTCGGAATCTCCGTCAAGAAGGTTCAAGTCGCGATCTACCTGGTGGCAGGCGCGTTGGCTGGATTCGGAGGCATGGTTCACGTTGTCCTGTCCCGCCACGCATCGCCGTTCGAAATCGTCGGCACAGAGCTGAACGTGATCGCCGCAGTCGTGATCGGTGGGGCGCTGGACTCCGGCGGGCGCGGTTCGGTGCGCGGCACGATCCTCGGTGTAGTGCTGATCAGCCTCGTTCAGAACTCCCTCATCCGGCTCGGCGTATCGAGCTACTGGCACGTGTTCGTTGTCGGACTCGTGGTTCTTGCCGGCGTCGCGATCCAAGCGCGCTCGGCCGCTGCCACGCACCGCCGGACTCGCATCCTCGAGCGACTGGAGACCGCAGCATGACCGACATGAAGACTTCGAGTACGGCGGGACTCAGGGCGCGCGCGACGAGCCTTTGGCAAGGTGCGACGCGCCACCATGCCTACGATCTGGGGCTGCTGGCGCTTGCGCTCGTCGTCGCAGTCGTATTCACGCTGATCAACCCCTCCGTGTACGCCTCGCAGCTGAACGTCGAGTCGATCGCGTTCTCCGTCCCTGAGGTCGGCCTCATGGCACTCGCCATCTCGATCGCGATGACGGTGGCAGGTATCGATCTGTCGACCGTCGCGGTCGCGAACCTGTCGGCGTTGTTCATTGCGTGGTACTCCGCCGTGGGCGAGGCGGCGGGTCAGGGACCGATCGTGAGCACGCTGATTGCAGTCGCCGGCGCGCTCGTGATCGGCGCCGTGGCCGGCGCCGTCAACGGGTTCGTCATTTCGAGGCTGAAGGTGGCGCCCATTCTGGCAACGCTCGCCACGATGCAGATCTATACAGGTCTGGCCATCGCCCTCACGAGGGGAGAGGCTGCCTACGGCGTCACCGCTCCGCTGTCGGAGTTCGGCATGGGAGACCTGCTCGGAGTGCCGTACGTGTTCTGGTTCTTTGTCCTCGTGGTTGTCGTGGTCTGGGCGATCATGACAAAGACCACGTTCGGTCTGAAGGCCACACTGACCGGCGCCAGCAAGGTCGTCTCGGAGTTCACCGGCTACTCGTACTCCGGCGTCATCGTCCGAGCCTACGTTCTCACGGGCGTGATCTCGGCGTTGGCGGGACTCGTGATGGTGTCCCGCACGGCCTCAGCATCGGCCGGCTACGGCTCGTCCTATCTCATGCTTGCTATCACCATCGCGGTTCTTGGCGGCGCGAACCCGTTCGGCGGTCGGGTGGCGATCACGGGGGCGGCGCTCGCCGCTGTCGTCCTCCAGCTGATCTCGTCGGGGCTGAACATGGTCGACGTGAGCGCGTACATCTACCAGATCGTTCAAGGCGCGATCCTTGCTGGTGTCTTCGTCGTCACCTTCGAGCGCCAGCGCCTACTGCAACGGCTCGCAAGGAGGCGCACCGCGCCACCTGAGCCAGGCGCACCTCAGCCAGCACCGTCAGTTGTAAGGGAGAAGGAGCCCGCCTAATGCACCACAACGAACTCGATCGCGCCCGTGCCTTCATCGAGAGCGAGGGAGCCGCCGTCTCTCGAGTGGCTCGTCAGCTGGACACCTCGTTTGTCGAGGTCGCCGACGCCATGATGAAGGTGAGGGGCAAGGTGATTGTGTCGGGCGCCGGCACGTCGGGCACCATCGCGCGCCGCCTTGCGCATCTTCTCACTGTGTCTGGGACCCCTGCGTTCTACCAGAACCCGACTGACGCGCTCCACGGCAGTTCTGGGGTCGCGATGCCTGGCGACATGTTGATCGCGATCTCGAAGGGCGGTGACTCGGGCGAGATCACCGATCTGCTTGGTCTGGTCAAGGAGCGCGGCGCCACCACGGTAGCCCTGACCGCAACGGCTGACAGTCCGCTGGCTCGGGCGGCAGACTCGGTGGTCGTGGTGGACAGTCCCAATGCTGACCCCGGCGGCATCATCGCCATGGGCAGCACGTTGGCGACCGCTGCGTGGGGTGATGCTCTCGCGATCACGCTGATGACGCGTCGTGGTTACAAATGGGAGCAGGTCTTGCACTCGCACCCCGGTGGGGCCGTGGGCAAACACGCAGCTGAACTGCTCGACCAGGTGGGGTCCGCTGAAGTGTAGTGCCCAGGGACATCGATTGAGTTCCGAGCGAGTGGGAGAACCTCCGGGCAGAGTGAGGCTGTCTAGTTGTTCTGGCTCATGACGTTCGCGACGCGGCAACCCAAACTTCCTTTTCGCGAGGCATGGGTCAAGTCCCTGCAAGCGGTGAATCGGCCTGGGTTTCGTTCCGTGTGATCGACATGGATGGAACGCATGACTCGATACACGCCGGAGATGCGTGGGCGCGCCCTGCGGATGCTCGCCGAGGCGCTGCCGGATCACCCGAACTTGACTTCTGCGACGCGGCACGTGGCGGGGATGCTCGGGATGAGCCCGGAGACGCTACGGCTGTGGCAACGCCAGATGGAAGCCAACGCGGGCGGCAAGGTCGCGAACGTCGCGGACGCGGCGGCAGAGATCAAGCGTCTCAAGCGCGAGGTCGCCGAGCTACGTAAGGCCAACGAGATCCTCAAGGCTGCGAGCGTGTTTTTCGCCAAGGAGCTCGACCGGCCCTGACCGAGATGATCCGCTTCATCGATGAGCACAAGGATCAGTTCGGGGTCGAGCCCATCTGCCGGGTGTTGCGTCCGGCGGTCCAGGGATTCCTCACCTCTCGTGGCTATCGCGCCGCGAAGACCAGGACGCCGTCGGCCCGCGCTCTGCGCGATGACCTGCTTGTTCCCGAGGTCGCTCGCCTGCATGCGGAGAACTACGGCGTTTACGGACGGCGGAAGATGCATGCGTTGATGCGGCGTCAGGGCTGGGAGATCGGCCGTGATCAGACCGAACGGCTCATGCGGCTCGCCGGTGTTCGCGGGGTGAAGAAGTCCAAGCGCGTCTTCACCACGAAGTCGGACCCGAAAACGGCGATGCCGAAGGATCTCGTGAAGCGCAACTTCCGAGCGCCCGGTCCTCGGCGGTTGTGGGTGGCCGACATCACGTACGTCGCCACGTGGTCCGGCTTCGCTTACGTCGCGTTCGTGACTGACGTGTTCTCGCGAAGGATCGTGGGCTGGAACGTCGCGTCGACGCTCAAGGCCGAGATCTTGCCACTTCAGGCGCTCGATATGGCTGCCTGGGACGCCGGAGGCGACCTGGCCGGATTGATCCATCACGCCGATCACGGGTCGAACTATCACTCGATGGTCTACACCGACCGCGTCGTTGAGCTCGGCGCGAAACCGTCGACCGGAACCGTCGGCGATTCGTATGACAATGCGCTGGCTGAGGCGATCAACAACCTCTACAAGACCGAGCTGATCCGTCAGCGTGGCCCGTGGCGGACCGTCGAGCAGGTCGAGCTCGCGACCCTCGAATACGTCTGGTGGTGGAACCACCAGCGCCTGCACGGCGAGCTCGGCATGAGAACACCCGAAGAGGTCGAAGCCGAGTACTACGCTGACCTCGCAGCCGCCCCAGTGGCGTCTGTCGGACAAAGAAACTGAGCGGAACGAAACTCAGGCCGATTCAGCTATTGGTCGCCTTCAGTCGCTCATCAACCGGGACAAGAACGAGACTGACGCCGGCGCCACGAAGAACTGCCGGTCGACTTCGAGTGGACTGCTGCAGCTCGCTGTCAGCAATGGCGCGATCGCAAGGAATCCCGGCCATGGTGTCGAGCGCATCGAGAGGTCCAAGGGTGCTAGGGGTGCGGTGGCGACTTCTCTCGGCGAGCTGCGAGGGTTCCTTGAGGCTGTTCGTGACGACGACGTTCTCAAACGCTGGGACACGGGCGAGCTGATTGATTTCATGCTCGCCTCCGGGCGGCAAGTCGCGGAGGTCTGTGGGCTCGAAGCCTCGTCCGTCGACTTCGATGCAGGCACCGCGACGGTCGAGGCGATGGCGGTACGCGTCAACAGCCGAGGCGCGATTCGCCAGCCCCTTGCGAAAACGGAGTAGTCGGCGAGAACGACGCCGCTGCCGCCTGCGACGGAGGCGTTGCTGCGTCGTCGCATCGATCGACTCGGCGAGTTCTCCGACCTGGTGTTCCGTGCGCCGCTCATGCGACTGCGCGACCCGTCGAACACGCAGAGGGGGATCGGTGATCGCCGCGACGCGCTCGAGTCTCCCCGACTGTCGACGCACCCCTTCCGCAAGACGGTCGCGAGCACGCTCGACCATAGGTGACTGTCAGCGACTGAGATCGCGGACAACCTGGGCCACGAGAACCCCGCGATGACGATGAACGTGCATATGGAGCGCGCGGAGGGCTCTGTTGAGGCGGCGAAGAAGATGGCGGTGCTGCTGGGTGGGGTGATCTGAGAGTGCGGAACCAATGCGAGAGTGATCACAGGTAGAAACGAAAAACCCCCGCCGTAGCAGGGGTTTCGTGGCTCCGACCGGCGTCGATCCGGTGACCTTTCGATTTTCAGTCGAACGCTCTACCAACTGAGCTACAGAGCCGTGGGGGATGACCCCCGATGGACGAAAACCCCTTACGAGAAGGGGCTGTCGCTTCCGCGACCCTGACGGGACTTGAACCCGCGACCTCCGCCGTGACAGGGCGGCGCGCTAACCAACTGCGCTACAGGGCCTTGCATCGCACCCGCAACAGGCGCGGAGACCAGTGTAGACCATCCGCGCCGGTGCAAAGTACCCCCAACGGGATTCGAACCCGTGCTGCCGCCGTGAAAGGGCGGTGTCCTAGGCCGCTAGACGATGAGGGCATCGCTTCGGGGCCCTCACTGCGGCCCCGAGACCGTGGACCATCATACCGGCGAGCGGGGCCGCGGTCGCGCCCCGTGCGACGATGGGCACATGGTCGTGATGTCTGACGAGGAGTTCGAGGCCGCAGTGGACGACGCCCTCGAGGCTGTCCCGGGCGAGCTACTCGACATGCTCGACAACGTGGTGATCCTCATCGAGGACGAGCCCGAGGGCGACGATCCCGAGTTGCTGGGTCTGTACGACGGGATCGCGCTCACGGATCGCGGGGACACCGGCTTCGGCGAACTCCCGGATCGAATCCTGATCTTCAAGAACCCGACGCTGCGGGTCTGCGAGGACGCGGACCACGTGCGTGAGGAGGTCGCGATCACGGTGGTGCATGAGATCGCGCACCACTTCGGCATCGACGACGAGCGCCTGCACCGGCTCGGCTGGTCCTGACGCCCCCGCGACGCCTCCTGTGAGGCACTCAGCGCTAGGCGGGGATCGCTGAGAGCACCCAGTGCCTCACAGGGCGCAGGTCAGTCGTCGGCGACCATCCCGGCCGGCGCGTCGGCGACCGTGCCGTGCGTCTCCTCCGTGTCGAGACCGCGCACACGGGCGACCCAGCCGAGCCCGTGATAGATCGCGAGCGCCGCGACCGAGCCGAGCGCGATGCCGTTGAACACCATGGAGCCGGCGACTGCGGTGTAGTCAGCGGTGCCCACGATGAGCGCCACGCCGGCGGTGACGAGGTTGACGGGCTTGGTGAAGTCGACGCGGTTCTCGATCCAGATGCGCGCGCCGAGGATCGCGATGAGGCCGAACAGCAGCGTGGAGAGGCCTCCGAGGATGCCGGCGGGTATGACGGCGACCATCGCGCCGAACTTCGGCACGAGGCTCAGCAGCAGAGCGAACGCGGCGGCGGCCCAGTACGCGAGCGTCGAGTACACGCGCGTGGCGGCCATGACGCCGATGTTCTCGGCGTAGGTGGTGGTTCCGGAACCGCCGCCGAGTCCGGCGACGGTCGTGGCGAGGCCGTCCGCCATGAGAGCGCGACCGGTCTCGGGGTCGAGGTTGCGGCCGGTCATGGCGGTGACGGACTTGAGGTGGCCGATGTTCTCGGCCATGAGGATCAGCACGACGGGCACGAACGCGACGAGCACGCTCGGCTCGAACGTGGGGGTGTGGAACTCCGGCAGCCCGAACCACGAGGCCTGGGCGATGTAGTCCACTGGCGACAGCCCGCCCAGCGAGTCCGACGCGGTGGTCCACTCGCCGCGCAGCGCGGAGAACACTGCGCCGATGACCGCGCCGACCAGGATCGCGATGCGCCCCAGGAACCCTCGGAACGCGACCATGGCGATGAGCACGGCGGCGAGCGTCACGAGTGCCGTCCAGGGGCTCGCCTCCCACTGGCCGCGCGCGGCGCCTGCGAGGTTGAGACCGATCAGTCCGACGATCGCGCCGGTGACGACCGGCGGCATGAGCCGCTCGATCCAGTGGGCCCCCAGGAGGTGGACGACGAGTCCGACCACGGTGAGCAGGATGCCCGCGAGGAGTACGCCGCCGAGGCCGCGCCCGATCGTCTCCGCGTCGAGCGGTGCGTTGGCGCTCGTGACCCCTGCGGCCCCGAGCGGGGCGAGGAATGCGAAGCTCGAGCCCAGGTAGCTCGGGACGCGGTTGCGCGTGATCGTGAGGAACAGCGCGGTGCCGATCGCTGAGAAGAACATCGTGGTCGACGCGGGCATGCCCGTGAGCGCGGGCACCAGCAGCGTGGCGCCCATCATGGCGAGCACGTGCTGCGCACCGATGCCGATGGTGCGTGGATAGGTGAGTCTCTCGTCGGGCGCGACCGCCCCTGTGGAGGAGACTGTGCGCCCCTCACCGTGCAGCGTCCACGTGAACATGCTCATTCCAGCTCCCTTGCCGTCCCCCGCCGCGTGTGCGGCTGGCCGCAATCTAGCGGGATGCGGCGGTACGCGCATGGGGAGAGGGTCCCGGTGTTGCGCCCGACGCTGGGGCGCGATGCCCGACGCGGGGGCCGGGTCAGGCTGGCATGCCCGACGCGTTGGACAGGTGGGTGCGGATCAGGCCTTGGGGTGCGAGGCCCAGGCGCTCGCAACCATCTCCTCGATAGTGTGGCGCATCTCCCAGTCGAGGTCGCGCGTCGCGAGCTCGCCCTTGGCGACGATGCTCGCGGGGTCGCCGGGCCGCCGCGGACCCTCCTCGATGGGGAGGTCGGTCCCGGTGGCGGCCACGATGGCCTCCATGATCTGGCGTACGGAACTGCCGGCGCCGGAGCCGAGGTTGTAGACCTTCTCGAGACCGACGCCCGCGTCGAGGGCGCGCGCTGCGGCGACGTGCGAGATCGCGAGGTCGCCTACGTGCACGTAGTCGCGCACGCACGTGCCGTCAGGCGTGTCGTAGTCGGTGCCCGCGATGACGGGCGAGTGACCCGCGACGATGCGGTCGAACACCTTGGGAAGCAGGTTGTGCGGCGACGCGTCCCAGATGTCCTCGTAAGACGAGCCGACGACGTTGAAGTAGCGCAGGCTCGTGGCCTTCAGGGGCGCCTCGGAGCCTGCGGTGGCGCGCTCCTGGTCGCGGATGAGCCACTCGCCGATGAGCTTCGACTCGCCGTAGGGCGACTCGGGGAACGTGCCGGTCTGCTCGTCGACGACGGCGGTGGACGGCGTCCCGTACACGCCCGCGGACGAAGAGAACACGAGCCCGGTGACCTCGGCCTCGGCCATCGCGGACAGGAGCACGCGTGTGCCGTCGACGTTCTGCTCGTAGGTGTGCAGCGGGTGCTTCACGGACTCGCCCGCGTACTTGTAGCCGGCGCAGTGGATCACGCCGGTGACACCGTGGTCGCGCAGCGCGCCGAGCACCGCGTCGCGGTCCAGGATCGAGGCGCGCACGAAGGGCACGTCCGCGGGCACGAAGCTCTCGAGGCCCGACGACAGGTCGTCGAGCACGACGGGGTCGATGCGTGCGTCGACGAGTGCGCGCACGACGTGCGCTCCGATGTACCCGGCGCCTCCGGTGACGAGCCAGCTCATGCGTGTCCTCCTCGTTCAGGTCCGGTCGCGCGACCGTCCCACGCAAGCCTAGACGCGTGGCTCAGCTGTCGCGGCGCGGTCCCGCCGACGGCGTGACCGTGAAGGTGGTCGGAGCCGTGAAGCCGGCCTCGGAGAATGCGGCGACCACTGCGTCGGACGCCTCCGCGAGGCGCTCGACGGGTATGAGGGCGATGGCCGAGCCGCCGAACCCGCCGCCCGTCATGCGGGCACCGATCGCGCCGTGGGCCATGGCGGTCTCGACGGCGAGGTCGAGCTCGGGCACGGAGATCTCGAAGTCGTCGCGCATCGAGGCGTGCGAGGCGAGCAGCAGGTCTCCGATGGCGCGCGGGCCGTGCTCGCGGAGCACCTCGGCGGTCTCGATCACGCGGGCGTTCTCGGTGATGACGTGGCGCACGCGCCTGAATGTCTCGTCGTCGAGGGCGTCCTGCGCGGCGGGCAGGTCGTCCTCGGTGAGCGCGCGCAGCGACGGCACTCCCATCGCCTCGGCGCCCGCCTCGCATGAGCGGCGGCGTGCGCCGTAGCCGCCCGTCGCGTGGGCGTGGGTCACGTGCGTGTCGATGACCAGCAGGGTCAGCCCCTCACGTGCGAGCGGCAGCGGCACGAGCTCGGACACGAGGCTCTGGCAGTCGAGGAGCACGGCGTGGCCCTCGGCACCGCGCAGGGATGCCGTCTGGTCCATGATCCCGGTGGGGGCGCCGACGGCGACGTTCTCGGCGCGCTGGCACGCGAGCGCGAGTGCGCCGGAGTCGAGGCCGAGCTGCCACGTCTCGTTGAGCGCGGTGGCGACCGCGCACTCGATCGCGGCGGAGGACGACAGCCCGGCGCCGGTGGGCACGTCCGACGCGATGGCGAGGTCTACGCCGAGCCTCCCGGCAAGGTCGACGCCGCGCTCGTGGAGCGCCCAGATGACGCCGAAGACGTAGGCGCTCCAGCCGGCGAACTCGGCCTGCTCGATCGCGTCGAGCGACAGCTCGTGCACCTCGTCGGAGAAGGTCGAGTACACGCGAACCGTGCGGTCGTCGCGGGTGCGCAGCGCGCACCACGTGCGACGTTCGATCGCGAACGGGAGGACGAGTCCGTCGTTGTAGTCGGTGTGCTCGCCGATCAGGTTGACGCGGCCGGGCGCCGACCACACGCCATCGGGCTGCGCGCCCGTGAGCGACGTGAGCGCCGAGGCGGCTGCCCCGGCGAGGTCGGATGCGGCGCCGAGCGTCGCGGGAGCATCGTTGCTCATGGAAATCGGTCCTCGCATCGGTATCGTTTGGGTCACGGCAGGGCGATGGGGGTACGCGGTGCCGTGCAAGGAATGTTACCGTGAACATCGTCCTTGAGCTCCGTCCCCGTCTCCAGGGCGAGAGGTCCCGGCCGCGCAACGCAGCGCGAACGGGTGCGGGATGGATCAGACCAGGACAGACGACCGCGAGCCGCGGTCGCATGACGTCCCAAGGAGGTGGCGCATGGGCCGAGGCGCCCGAGGTCCCAGCATGCACGACGTGGCGGCGCTTGCCCACGTCTCGCATCAGACGGTGTCACGCGTGCTCAACGGCTTCGAGGGCATCCGACCGGACACCCGCCAGCGCGTGCTCGACGCGATCGATGAGCTCGGGTACCGCCGCAACCTTGCCGCTCGCTCGCTCGCGACGGGCCGCACGGGCGTCGTGGGTGTGATCGCGCCGGATAACCCCACGTTCGGAGCGACGTCCAGCCTGTACGCAGTGGAGCATGCGCTGCGCGACGCGGGACTGCAGCCGCTCATCACGGCGACCGCGTCCCGCCGCAGCTCGATCGAGGCGGCGCTCGAGTTCCTCCATGGACGTTCGGTCGAGGCGCTCGTCATCATGGCGCCGTCGCGCAAGGTGCTCGAGGTCCACGACTCGATGGGCGCGGAGGTTCCCACGGCGTATCTGCTCACCGGAGAGGAGCGCGGCCGCTGGTCCGTCTCCGTCGACCAGCAGGGTGGCGCAGACCTAGTGCTTGAGCATCTGTACGCGCAGGGCCACCGCCGCATTCAGCACGTGCGGGGTCCGCTCGACTCGATCGAGGCGCAGCTGCGCGCCGATGCGTACACGCGCTTCATGGCGCGTCATGGCCTCGCGAGGCTCAGGATGGCCGAGGGCGACTGGAGCCCGCAGTCGGGCTTCGAGGCGTATCGCCGCATCGACCCCACCGCGACGGCAGTGTTCTGCGCCAACGATCAGATGGCGATGGGCCTGATCCACGCGGCGTCCGATGCGGGGATGAAGGTGCCGGAGGACCTCAGCGTGGTCGGATTCGACGACATCCCCGAATCCGCGCACATGCTCCCGCCGCTCACGACCGTCAAGCAGGACTTCCGCGCCGTCGGGATGCTCGCGGTGGCCCTGCTCGAGGCGACGCTCGCGGGAACCGAGCCCCCCTCGACCGAGCCGCTCGAGCCCGAGCTGGTCCTCAGGTCGTCGGTGGCGCCCGTCGGGGCTGCGGCGAGGTGAGGACGCCCGACGCGGCGGCCGGGCACGCGCGGATACCCCGGCCAGCGCGTCGGGCATGGGACCTCGGTCCCGTTCGCACCCCACCGATGTTAGCGTTATCATCTACACGGCGAAGGCAAGGAGGCCCTCAATGACCGAGTACGACGTCGCCGCCATCGAGGCGGCCGTGGTCGATCTCAGGAAGCAGGTCAGCGACCTGCACAGCGAGCTCACCCGCTACCAGCTCGTCATCTGGACTGGCGGAAACGTGTCCGGCCGCGTGCCCGGCCACGACTTGTTCGTCATCAAGCCGTCAGGCGTGAGCTACGACGAGCTCGCGCCCGAGAACATGGTCGTGTGCGACCTGGACGGCAACGTCATCCCGGGCACGCTCGGCTCGGACCGCTCGCCCTCCTCCGACACCGCCGCCCACGCGTACGTCTACCGCCACATGCCCCACGTTGGCGGCGTGGTCCACACGCACTCGACCTACGCGACCGCCTTCGCGGCCCGCAACGAGCCGATCCCGTGCACGATCACCGGCATGTCCGACGAGTTCGGCGGCGAGATTCCCGTGGGACCGTTCGCGATCATCGGCGACGACTCGATCGGCCGCGGCATCGTCGAGACCCTCTCGGGCCACCGCTCGCGTGCGGTGCTCATGGCCAACCACGGGCCCTTCACCATCGGCAAGGACGCCAAGGACGCAGTGAAGGCCGCGGTGATGTGCGAGGACGTCGCACGCACCACCCACATCGCAATGCAGCTCGGCGACCTGGTCCCGATCCCTCAGGACAAGATTGACGCGCTGTTCGACCGCTATCAGAACGTCTACGGACAGAAGCCGCAGGGAGGCATGGCATGACCGGGATCGTCCCGAACCTCGCCGAGTACGAGGTCTGGTTCCTCACGGGGTCGCAGACCCTCTATGGCCCCGAGGTGCTCGCGCAGGTCGCCGAGCAGTCGCAGGGCGTCGTCGACCTCCTCAAGGCGTCGGGGGACATCCCCGTCACGCTCGTGTGGAAGCCGGTCGTCAAGAGCCGCGACGAGATCCTCGACACCATCAGGGCCGCCAACGCGGACCCCAAGGTGATCGGCCTGATCACGTGGATGCACACGTTCTCGCCGGCCAAGATGTGGATCTCCGGACTCAACGCGCTCCAGAAGCCGATGCTTCACCTCCACACGCAGGCGAACGTCGAGCTCCCGTGGTCCACCATCGACTTCGACTTCATGAACCTCAACCAGGCCGCGCACGGCGACCGCGAGTTCGGCTACATCGAGTCGCGTCTCGCGATCCCGCGCACCACCGTCGTGGGTCACGCCTCGAACCCTGAGGTCTCGACCCGCATCGGCGAGTGGACCCGCGCCGCGGCCGGACGCCTCGCCGCGTTCGACATGAAGGTCGCGCGCTTCGGTGACAACATGCGCTACGTCGCGGTCACCGAGGGCGACAAGACCGAGGCGGAGGCCGTGTTCGGCGCGCAGATCAACACGTGGGGCGTCAACGAGCTCGTCGAGCGCGTGGACGCGGCGACGGACGAGCAGGTCGACGCGCTCGTCGCCGAGTACCTGGACCTGTACGAGGTCGCCGACGAGCTCAAGCCCGGTGGCGAGAAGCACGAGTCGCTGCGCTACGGCGCCGCGGTCGAGATCGGCCTGCGCGCGTTCCTCGAGGAGGGCGGATTCCACGCCTTCACCGATTCGTTCGAGGACCTCGGTGGACTTCGCCAGCTGCCTGGCCTCGCGGTGCAGCGCCTCATGGCAGAGGGCTACGGCTTCGGCGCGGAGGGCGACTGGAAGACCGCGATGCTCGTGCGCATCGCCGCCGTCATGGGCGCCGGCCGTCCGGGCGGCGCGAGCCTCATGGAGGACTACACGTACCACCTGGTCGCGGGAGAGGAGCTGTCTCTCGGTGCGCACATGCTCGAGGTGAGCCCCTCGCTGTCGTCCGCGAAGGCGTCGCTCGAGGTGCACCCGCTGGGCATCGGCGGCAAGGAGGACCCGGTGCGCCTGGTGTTCACCGCGGACCCCGGCCCCGCCGTGGTGGTGGCGATGTCCGACGTGCGCGATCGGTTCCGCCTGGTGGCGGCCGAGGTCGACAACGTCGAGCTGCCGGAGCCGATGCCGCACCTGCCCGTGGGGCGCGCGGTGTGGCGTTCGCGTCCCGACTTCGCGACCGCGACCACGTGCTGGCTCGAGGCTGGAGCGGCGCACCACACGGCGATGTCGACCCAGACGTCGCTTGCCACCTGGAAGGACTTCGCCCGCATGACGGGCGTGGAGCTGGCTACCATCACGGCCGAGACGACGATCGACGGATTCGTCCGCGACCTCGCGCTCAACGCCAAGGTGTTCGGTCATTAAAACCCCACGTAAACATCAGGTTTGTCAAAGTCTCGAATCGGTTTCCCGATGGTTACGTGATCGTGACCTGAGCGGCTTGACTCACCAATGTGAACGTGAACACAATTGCCATACCACCGTACCTGCGCAAGGTGGCGCAGGGTGGATCTCAAGGAGGAGATATGAAGGCAAAGCAGCTCATCGCTGCGGCAGCCGGTACCGCGATGGCGCTGACCCTCGCGGCATGCGGCGGCTCCGGTGCAGGAGAGACGACCGACGACGCCACCAACACTGCTGGTGGCGACAGCGGCGAGACCTTCCGCGTCGGCGTGGCCATGCCCACGCAGACCTCTGAGCGCTGGATCGCTGACGGCGACGCCGTCAAGTCCCAGCTCGAGGAGCTCGGCTACGAGGTCGACCTGCAGTTCGGCAACGACGACATCCCGACGCAGTCGCAGCAGATCGACCAGATGATCACGAACGGTGCGGACCTGCTCATCGTTGCGGCCATCGACGGCACGGCTCTCGCGGGCCAGCTCCAGACGGCTGCCGACAACGGCATCGCGACCATCGCGTACGACCGCCTCATCCGTGACTCGGAGAACGTGGACTTCTACGTGACCTTCGACAACTACCAGGTGGGCGTCCAGCAGGCGACCTCGCTGCTGGTGGGCCTCGGCCTCCTCAACGAGGACGGCTCCGAGGGCGACGCGACCGGTCCGTTCAACATCGAGCTCTTCGCGGGCTCGCCTGACGACAACAACGCCGGGTTCTTCTTCAACGGCGCCATGTCCGTGCTGCAGCCGCTGATCGACGACGGCACCCTCGTGGTGACCTCGGGTCAGACCGACTTCGACACGGTGGCCATCCTGCGCTGGCAGCAGGAGACCGCGCAGAAGCGCATGGAGGACCTGCTCACCTCGACGTACTCGAGCGGCGCGAAGGTCCAGGGCGTGCTGTCGCCGTACGACGGTCTGTCGCGAGGCATCATCACCGCGCTGCAGAACGCCGGCTACTCCGGCACCACCGCGGACGGCTTCCCGATCGTCACCGGTCAGGACGCTGAGATCGCCTCGGTCAAGCTGATCGCCGACGGCGTCCAGTTCTCGACCATCTTCAAGGACACCCGCAAGCTCGCGACCCAGGCCGTGACCGCTGCGGAGGAGATCCTTGCGGGCGGCGAGCCCACGGCGAACGACACCGAGACCTACGACAACGGCGTGAAGGTCGTGCCGTCGTACCTGCTCGAGTCGGACATCGTGTACGCGTCCAACATCCAGTCGCTGCTGGTCGACAGCGGCTACTGGACCGCCGAGGAGGTCGCCTCCGGCGTTGCCGAGTAAGGCGAACTCACACGCAACACCCTGATCCACCCGTGGCGCCGGTTCCCTCCGGAGCCGGCGCCACGGGCCAGGGCGCAGTCATCATGTCAATGGAGAGGAACGATGGCTAACAACATCCTCGAGATGCACTCCATCACCAAGACGTTCCCCGGAGTGAAGGCGTTGGAGGACGTCGAGCTGCGGGTGGCGGAGGGCGAGATCCACGCGATCTGCGGCGAGAACGGCGCCGGCAAGTCCACGCTCATGAAGGTGCTCTCGGGTGTGTACCCGTATGGCACCTACGACGGCCAGATCGTCTTCAAGGGCGAAGAGGCGCGCTACCACTCGATCAACGAGTCGGAGGACGCCGGCGTCGTCATCATCCACCAGGAGCTCGCGCTGGTCCCGCACCTCACGGTCGCGGAGAACATCTTCCTCGGCAACGAGGTGCGCAATGCGCTCGGCCTCATCGACTGGAACGAGGCCAACCACCGCGCGACCGACCTGATGCATCAGGTCGGCCTGGACGAGAACCCGACCACGCCCGTCGGCCAGCTGGGCGTCGGCAAGCAGCAGCTCATCGAGATCGCGAAGGCGCTCTCCAAGAAGGTGTCGCTGCTGATCCTCGACGAGCCGACCGCCGCGCTCAACGACTCCGACTCGCAGCACCTGCTCGACCTGCTCAAGCGTCTGCGCGACGAGCAGGGCATCACGTCGATCATGATCTCGCACAAGCTCAACGAGATCGAGTACGTCGCGGACACCACGACGATCATCCGTGATGGGCAGACCATCGAGACTCTCGACATGTCGCTCCCCGAGTCGACCCAGGACCGCATCATCCGCGGCATGGTGGGTCGCGAGCTCGAGAACCGGTATCCCCCGAAGACCGGCCGGCAGATCGGCGACGAGGCATTCCGAGTCGAGAACTGGACCGTGCACCACCCCACGCAGCCCGGCCGCGTCGTCATCGACAACGCCGCCTTTGACGTGAAGGCCGGCGAGGTCGTCGGCATCGCGGGCCTCATGGGCGCAGGGCGCACCGAGCTGGCGATGAGCATCTTCGGACGCACCTACGGTCGCGGCATCAGCGGCGAGGTGTACAAGCGTGGCGAGAAGATCAACACGCACACCGTGTCCGAGTGCATCGACAACGGCATCGCCTATGCGACCGAGGACCGCAAGCGCTACGGCCTGAACCTCATCGCAGACATCCGCCACAACATCTCGGCTGCCGGCCTCAAGAAGCTCACGTCCAACGGGTGGATCAACACCAACGAGGAGCTCAAGGTCGCGCAGGACTACCGCGTCGCGATGAACATCAAGACGCCGTCCGTGCTGCAGAAGGCGGGCAACCTCTCCGGAGGAAACCAGCAGAAGGTCGTGCTCTCGAAGTGGATGTACACCGACGCTGACGTGGTGATCCTCGATGAGCCCACGCGCGGTATCGACGTGGGCGCCAAGTACGAGATCTACACGATCATCAACAAGCTCGCCGCTGAGGGCAAGGCCGTGGTGATCATCTCGTCGGAGCTGCCCGAGCTGCTCGGCACCTGCGACCGCATCTTCACCATCGCCTTCGGCCGCGTGACGGGCCAGATGCCCGTCGATGAGGCCACCCCCGAGGCACTCATGAAATTGATGACCCAAGAACGAACCGCGAAGCCGGCTGCGGCTTCTGCTGGAGAGAGCCACTGATATGTCAACTCCTGCAACCGCCCAGAACGACGGCGCCGAGACCAACGTCAACTCGATCGCTCAGTCGATCAAGGAGACGTTCACCTCGAACATCCGCCAGTCCGGCATCTTCATCGCGTTCATCGCGATCATCGTCCTGTTCGCGTTCCTGACCGATGGCACCCTGCTGTCCGGTCAGAACGTCACGAACATCGTCCTGCAGTACTCGTACATCCTGGTGCTCGCCATCGGCATGGTGATCGTCATCATCGGCGGACACATCGACCTCTCGGTCGGATCCGTGGTGGCGTTCTCCGGAGCCGTCTCGGCTGTCGTGGTCATCAAGGGCGGTCAGCCCTGGTGGGTCGGCGTGCTCGCCGCCATCGCCGTTGGCCTCCTCGTCGGAGCGTGGCAGGGCTTCTGGGTCGCGTTCGTCGGCATCCCGGCCTTCATCACGACCCTGGCGGGCATGCTCATCTTCCGAGGTGCCACGTACCTGACGCTCGAGAACATCTCGCTCTCGCCGTTCCCGGCCGAGTACACCCGCATCGGCATCGGCTTCCAGAACGGACTGTTCGGCGGCAACGGCTATGACGTGTTCACGCTGGTCGTGTTCGCGGTCGCCGTGGCCGGATACATCTTCACGCAGTTCCGTCAGCGTGCGGCCGCGGTGAAGTACAACCAGCACGTCACGGCGATGCCGCTGTTCATCGTCAAGCTCGTCGCGGTCGCGGCAGTGGTGATGGCGTTCTCGTGGCTGCTCGCCAACGACCGTGGTCTGCCCAACGTGCTGATCATCCTCGCGGTGCTCGTGATCATCTACACGCTTGTCACCACCCGCACGGTGTTCGGTCGCCACGTCTACGCGATCGGTGGCAACCTCACCGCCGCGACGCTGTCCGGCGTCAAGGTCAAGTGGGTCAACTTCGGCATCATGCTCAACATGGGCTTCCTCGCCGGTATCGCAGGCGTGCTCTTCGGAGCCCGCTCCAACGGCGCACAGCCCGCTGCTGGAAACATGTTCGAGCTCGACGCCATCGCCGCGTCGTTCATCGGTGGTGCCGCGGTCACCGGTGGTGTCGGTCGCGTCACCGGCGCCATCGTCGGTGGTCTGATCATGGCCACCATGACCAACGGCATGCAGCTGCTCGGCTACGAGCAGTCCGTGCAGAACATCGTCAAGGGCCTGGTGCTGCTGCTGGCCGTCGCCTTCGACGTGTACAACAAGCGCCGCGCCGGCGGTCGCTGACCGGTACGCGCTGACGAAGGGGCCCCGCCGCACGGCGGGGCCCCTTCGTCGTGCCCGCCGTCCCACTCGTCGCGGGAATGCAGGCGACCTCGCCTACGCTGTGAAGCCATAGACACGCGCCGGACCACCCGGGGCCGGACGCGCGGACACTGGAGGGCCGGATGGGAATCACCGACGAGCTGCTGGAGAACAACAAGGCGTACGCGGAGCAGTACACGCCCGATCGTCCGTTGGCGCCGGCTCGCCAGCTCGCCGTCGTGTCCTGCATGGACTCGCGCCTGGACATCTTCGCGCTGCTCGGACTCGAGATCGGCGACGCGCACATCATGCGAAACGCGGGCGGCGTGGTCACTGACGACATGATCCGGTCGCTCACCATCTCGCAGCGCAAGCTCGGGACGCGCGAGATCATCCTCATCCACCACACCGACTGCGGCGCGCTCACCTTCACCGATGACGAGCTGCGCAACCAGCTGCTCGAGGAGACCGGGCTCAAGCCCACGTGGACTCCCGAGAGCTTCAAGGACCTCGACGCCGACCTCCGCCAGTCCATGGAACGGCTGCGCCGCAGCCCGTTCCTGGTCGACTCGACGCAGGTGCGTGGCTTCGTCTTCGATGTCCACACCGGTCAGCTGCGCGAGGTCGAGTAGGAGCGCGCCATGTGGTGGAGGTTCTTCGAGGCGATCCGCACCGGCGAGCACCGGCTCGCGCCGATGACGTGGATCACCGCCGTGGGCGCGGTGATCTATGCGATCTCGCCTATCGACATCATCCCTGAGCTGTTCTTCGGGCCCATCGGCGTCGTCGACGACGTCGGAGTGTTCGGCATCCTGTTCACGCTCGTGGCGCGCGAGAAGGCACGCTGGGAGGCCGGTCTGGGACGAGGGTCGTTCGACGGGAGCGGCGCGGAGGCGTAGCGTCGCGCAGACACGCACGCGCCGGGCCTCCACCCACGCTCCCAGGTGACGGCGGGGAATGCCTGCCCCCGCGTCGGGCGTTGCCGCTCACGAGGCGCCGCGGCCGCCCGAGAGCCGGAGTCGGCCCGTGCGTCGGGATGGAGCAGCATGTCTGACACCGCCCCCGCGACCTTCGAAGGGCTGAAGGCCGTCTTCGTCAACTGCACGCTCAAGCCGAGCCCCGCGCTCAGTCACACGCAAGGCCTCATGGACGACTCGATCACGCTCATGCGCGACCAGGGCGTCGAGGTGGACGTGATCCGCGCCGCGGACCATGTGATCCCGCCGGGCGTGTACCCGGACATGCGCGAGGACGTGCCGGGCGGCAATCAGGAGCGCGACGACTGGCCCGAGCTGGCCGCACGGATCTTGGCTGCGGACATCCTGGTGGTAGGCACGCCGATCTGGCTGGGAGACAAGAGCTCCATCGCCACCAGGGTGATCGAGCGCCTCTACGGGCTCTCGGGTGACCTCAACGATCGCGGCCAGTACCTCTACTACGGACGTACCGCAGGCGTGGTCGTCACCGGTAATGAGGATGGCGTCAAGCACGTCGCGATGAACGTCCTGTACTCGCTTCAGCACCTTGGATACACGATCCCGCCCAATGCTGACGCGGGCTGGATCGGAGGGATCGGCCCCGGACCGTCGTACCTGGACGAGGGCAGCGGTGGCCCCGAGACGGACTTCACCCAGCGCAACCTCACGTTCATGACGTGGAACCTGCTGCACACTGCCGCGTGGCTCAAGGCCGGCGGAGGCTTCCCGGCGGGCGGCAACTCACGGGAGGGCTGGAACGCGGGCGAGCGCTACGGACACCCGAATCCCGAGTACCGCTGACGACGGCGCGGCCGCCCGCGCATCGGCCGCATCCTTGCCGTCGCCGCTAGGTTGGTGACGTGACCGCGCCCCTGATCGATCTCAATGCCGACCTCGGCGAAGGCTTCGGGCGCTGGCGCCTCACCGACGATGACGCCCTGCTCGACTCTGTGACGTCGGCCAACGTCGCGTGCGGCTTCCATGCGGGCGACGCCCCGACGATGCGACGCGTCTGCGAGCGGGCGGTCGAGCGGGGAGTGACGATCGGCGCGCAGGTGTCGTACCTGGATCTGGCGGGCTTCGGGCGGCGCCCCATGGACGTGCCGCGCGACGAGCTCGCCGCGGAGGTGGCGTACCAGGTGGGCGCGCTCGACGTGTTCGCGCGGGCCGCGGGAGGCGCCGTCGCCTACGTCAAGCCGCACGGCGCGCTGTACAACCGCGTGGTGCGCGACGCCGAGCAGGCCGCAGCGGTCATCGAGGGCGTGCAGGTCGCATCCCGGGCCTCGGGGGTGGCGCTCGCAGTGCTGTGCCTCCCGGGCTCCGCCCTCCTGAGCGAGGCCGACGCCGCCGGGGTTCCGTCATTCACCGAGGCGTTCGCCGACCGTGCCTACCAGGCCGACGGCTCGCTCCAGCCACGCTCCGAGTCGGGCTCGGTCCTCCACGAGCCCGACGCGGTGGTCGCCCGGTCGGTCGCGATCGCGCGTCACGAGCCGATCACCGACGCGGGCGGCGCACCGTTGCTGGTCTCCGCACGCTCGCTCTGCGTCCACGGCGACACTCCGGGCGCGGCTGCGCTCGCGGCACGGGTGCGCGCCGCGCTCGAACGGGATGGGGTGCAGCTGCGCGCCTTCGCGGGCGGCGGAGCGTGAGCACTCGCGAGGTGCGCATAGCGCCGGTGGGCGACGACGCGCTGCTCATCGAGGCAGACAGCGGCGCGGCGATCGCGCCGTGGGCGGCGCACGCGCGCGCTCTGCACGACGACGGCGCACTCCATGTGACGGACATTGTCCCGGGCGCGCGCACCGTGCTGCTTGATGGGGTCGGAGGACCGCAGGCGCGCGACGACCTGGCCGCCGAGGTGGCGGCATGGGACCCGCGCGCTGAGGAGGCGACAGGGGGCCCTCTCGTCGAGATCGGCGTGACGTTCGACGGTCCTGACCTGCGGTCCGTGGCCGAACTCTGGCAAGTGCCGGTGGACGCCGTGCCGGGCCTCGTATGCGGCGCGGAGTTGACTGTCGCGTTCTGCGGATTCGCGCCGGGCTTCGCGTATCTCACGGGTATGGGGCGCACAGTGCCGCGGCTCGAGACTCCACGCACGCGCGTCCCCGCGGGCGCGGTGGGTCTCGCAGGCGAGTTCGCGGGCGTCTACCCGCGCGAGTCGCCTGGCGGATGGCGGATCATCGGGACGGCGGTGGACGCTGTGCTGTGGGACGCGACGCGCGCCGAGCCGGCGCTGCTCGCGCCAGGAACGCGGGTCCGGTTCGTCGAGGCGGGGCATTGCGCATGAGCGCCGGCGCCGACACCGCGCTTGAGGTCGTGCGCGCGGGAGCGTTGACGACGGTGCAGGACCTGGGACGTCTGGGGCTCGCGCACCTGGGCGTGCCGCGTTCAGGCGCTGCGGACGTGGACGCGCATCTGCGGGCCAACGCGCTCGTCGGCAACGCCCCGGGAGCCGCGACGCTCGAGACGACCGCGACGGGGTGCGCGCTGCGCGTCCGCGGCGAGGCCGTCGTCGCGGTCGAAGGCGCGCGCTGCCGCGTCAGCGTCGGAGACGTGCCTGCGCCGTGGGGCGCGCCAGTGCGCCTGCGCGCGGGACAGGTGCTCGAGGTGGGTGCCGCCGTCGACGGACTGCGCAGCTATGTGGCCGTGCGCGGCGGGGTCAACGCGGGCGTCGTCCTGGGAAGCCGATCCACCGACCTGCTCTCAGGCCTGGGTCCCGCGCCGCTGCGGGTGGGCGCCACGCTCGCGGTCGGCTCCGAGGCCGACGGCGAGCCGGCCTTCGCGACGATGGGTGCACTCCGCAGTAGTGTCACCGACGGCGGCGCGGTGGGGCTGAGCGGCGCGGCGGTGACCGAGATGAGTGTTGCGCATCACGCGCCGGCGGTGGAGCTGCCGCTGGTCCTGGGGCCGCGCGCGGACTGGTTCACTGCGCGCGCGCTCGCGGCACTTGACGGGGCGGAGTACGTCGTGACGTCCGAGTCGAACCGCGTGGGGCTCCGGCTCGACGGGTTGCCGCTGCACTGGGCACGCGCGGGCGAGCTGCCGAGCGAGGGCATGGTGCTCGGCGCGGTGCAGGTGCCGCCCTCCGGGCTGCCCGTGGTGTTCCTCGCTGACCATCCGACGACGGGCGGGTATCCCGTCGTGGGGGTCGTCACGCACGAGGGAGTGGCGCGAGCGTCTCAGGCGGCGCCGGGGTCGCGCGTGCGGTTCGCCATCGCCGACTCTCGCGCCCTGTGAGGCACTGAGTGCTCACGCTCGGCTGAACTGAGCACTGAGTGCCTCACAGCGCGCACCACGGCCGTGAGCGGCACTGGGCTCCAGCTCAGGCGAGCTCCCACACCACCCGCAACACGGCCTGGGCCTCGACCCCGGCGGGCTCCACTGGAACCGTCGCCGCCATGCGCTGCGGCGCGACCACTGCCTCCGCTCCTTCGGTCACGCTCCGCACGGACCCTAGCCTCCGTCCCGCGAGCTCGGCGAGCCTCGCAGCGGCGGCCACGGCGTCGGCCCAGGCGGCCTCGCGTGCCTCGGCATGCAGCGCCTGCCCGTCAGCGACCCCCACCTCGACGCCCTCGAGGCGTGCGGCGTCGCCTGCAGCCGCGATGGCCGTGGCGAGCACCTCGCCCAGCCGGGCGACATCCTCGACACCGATCTGCAGCCGGTGGCTCGCCACGTACTCGGTCGCTCCCTGCGGCTCACCGCGCATGCCTCGCTCGACCGCGCGGACGGTGGCGCCCACGGTCGGCACCGCTGCGGCGTCGATGCCGTGTTCGGCGACGGCGGCTCGCACCATGCGCACCGCCGCATTGGCGTCCGCCATCGCATCGGCGACCGTCGCGCGCTCGGCCCTGCATTCGAGTCGGATCGTGCCGCGATCGGGCGCTGCCGTCGCGGACCCTCGGCCCGTCACGGACACGGTGGGGGAGTCGGGAGCCATGCGGTCAGCCTAGGGCTGGCGGTCCGACTCTGTCCTGGTGACAGCGCCGACAGCCGCAGGTCACGTCAGCCCTCCCGTTGAGACCTCCGCGCCCGGCGCGCCTTGCCTGTCGACGTGTTGAGCACGCGGATGAACGCGTCGAGTCGGGCCGGAGAGACCATGCCGTCCGATGCCATGGCCAGTGCCCTCAGCGGCATCGCTTCGAGCATCGCGACACCGACGGCATCGGACTCATCTGCGAGGCCCATCTGCTTGCCTGCCATCCTCCTGATGACGGCGTGCGTGCCGAGTCCGAGCGCGGAAAGCTTGAGTTCCCGCAGGGTCGTCTCTCGATTGAACGGGAGCGTGGGTGCCGGTGAGGGCACGGGGTATCCGAGCAGCGCGGCGAACTCCGCATCGTCTGCGACAGGGCCAGCTGGCGCGGGAACCTCGGCGGGCGTCGCTCCGCCGGAGACACGCACCGTGACAGTGCCACGGATGTCGGTCGAGGAGAGGCCCACGCGCAGTTCGAACTCGCCCGGCTCGACGACGAACGACGCGGACTCGACGTCGTAGACGGCGAGCGCCCTCTCGTCGACGGCGATCTTGACGGTGGTGGACGCGCCGGCCTCGAGCGCGACCTTGGCCCACCCGGCGAGCTCCTGCACGGGACGGTGCAGGGTCGAGGCCTTGTCGTGCGCGTATACCTGCACGACGGTCGTGCCCGCCCGGTCTCCGGAGTTCGTCACCTCGACGCTTACGGTGCGCGAGGTGCCGCGGCCGCTCACGCGTGGTGCGTCCAGCGCGAACGTCGTGTAGCCGAGTCCGTGGCCGAACGGGAAGCGCGCGGGCACGTCCCAGGTGTCGTGGAAGCGGTAGCCCACGTACAGCCCCTCGCGATACAGGGCCTGCGTGGGGTGCGTCGCGAAGTTGTCATGAGACGGCAGCTCGGCCGCGAGCACGGGGAACGACTCGGCGAGGCGCCCCCCGGGCTCGACATCGCCCAGCAGCATGTCCGCGACGGCCGATCCTCCGGCCTGACCCCCCAGGTAGGCGAGCAGGATCGCCCGTGCGTGGTGGGCCCACGGCAGCTCCATGGGGGCGCCTCCGCACAGCACGACGACCGTGTTCGGGTTCGCGTCGATCACCTCCTCGAGCAGCCGTGTGTGGCCGTGCGGCAGGCGCAGGTGGTCGCGGTCATAGCCCTCTGCCTCGTACGAGCCCGGCAGTCCGAGCATGAGGACTGCGGTGTCGGCGTCCGCAGCCGCGCGGCGCGCCTGGGCGACGAGCGCGTCGGTCGTCTCTCCCGTCGCCGCGTCGTAGCCGGGCGCGTAGGTGAGTCGACCGCCGAGCCGCTCCTCGAGCGCGCCGAGGGCGGTGTCGAGCCGCGTCGGGTTCACCTGCGACGAGCCAGCGCCCTGGAAGCGGGGTGTTTCTGCGAAGGCGCCGATCAGCGCGACGTCGGTCTCCGGCGCCAGGGGAAGTGCGCCGTCGTTGCTGAGGAGGACGGAACCCGCAGCCGCGGCGCGGCGTGCGAGAGCGTGATGGGCGTCAGGGTCGGCGGGGGCGTCGTCCGCGTGGGCCTCCCGCTCGGCGGCGGCGCGCAACGCGAGCGCGATGACGCGTGCCGCTGCGGTGTCGAGGTCGGCTTGATCGAGCGCGCCCGAGGCGAGGGCTGCCTTGACCTCGTGGTCGTACATGCCGCTCGAGCCAGGCATCTCGAGGTCGAGCCCGGCTGCGACTCCCTTGGCGCGGTCCGCGACCGCGTACCAGTCGGACATCACGAGCCCCTCGAAGCCCCATTCGTCGCGCAAGATGCCGGTGAGAAGCCTGCGGTGCTGGCTGGCGTGCGTGCCGTTGACCTTGTTGTACGAGCACATCACGGTCCAGGGCCGTGACTCCTTCACCGCGATCTCGAACCCGGTGAGGTAGATCTCGCGCAGCGTGCGCTCGTCGACCACCGAGTCGCTGCGCAGGCGGTCGCGCTCCTGACTGTTCGCGGCGAAGTGCTTGAGGCAAGCCCCGATGCCCTGGGACTGGATGCCGTTCACCATCGCTGCGGCCATGCGTCCCGCCAGGATCGGATCCTCCGAGAGGTACTCGAAGCTGCGGCCGCCCGCCGGGTGGCGCTTGATGTTGAGGCCCGGTCCCAGGATGACGTCGATGTCGAGCGATCGCGCCTCGCGGGCGAGAGCGGCGCCCACCTCGGAAATGAGCGCGGGGTCCCAGGTGGCGCCCAGAGCGGAGGCGGTGGGGAAGCAGGTGGCGGGATCCGAGGAGTCGAGGCCGACGTGGTCCTCGTCGGGGGCTTGGTGCCTCAGTCCGTGCGGGCCGTCGGAGACCGAGGTCGCCGGGATGCTTCGTGCAGGGACCGCCTCGGTGTTCCATTGGTCCGCGCCGGACAGCAGCCGCACCTTCTCGTCTACGGTGAGCGTCGAGACGATCTCGCGGGCACGGGTGAGGTGGCTGGTCATGGCTTTCCTTCGCGCATCGGTGCGGGGTCCTGTCCCCAGACTATCGACGCGCGAAGGTCGTTCCTCGCCTGCCCGACGCGGTCGCTGGGTCGCGCTCAGGGTGCTGGTTCGGACCCGCCGCCGCGCGGAGGCGTCACATCTCCTCGTGGGTGTCGGGGTCGCCGTCGAAGAGGCGGCCGTCGGGCCTGGTCAGAGCCGAGATTGCCGCCATCTCGTCGTCGCTCAGCGCGAAGCCGAACACGTCGAGGTTCGCGACCTGACGTTCGGGCGTGGCCGACTTGGGCAGCGGCACGGAGCCGAGCTGCACGTGCCACCGCAGAATGACCTGCGCCGGGCTCACGCCGTGGACCTCGGCGGCTGAGGCGACGCTCTCCTGATCGAACGGCGCCTCGCGCTTGCCGAGGGGGCTCCACGCCTCCGTGACGATGCCGTGGCGGGCGTGAGCGCGTCGCATCTCGCTCTGCGAGAAGCACGGGTGAAGCTCGATCTGGTTCACCGCGGGCGTCACGTCCGTGTCCGCGATGATGTCGCTCAGGTGTGCCGCCGTGAAGTTGCTGACGCCCACGGAGCGGACCAGGCCGCGCTCACGAGCGTCGACGAGCGCGGCCCACGCCTCGCGATACCTGCCCGTGATCGGGTTGGGCCAGTGGATGAGCATCATGTCGATGCGTTCCAGACCCAGGCGCGCGAGCGACTCCTCGATCGAGGCCGGCGCGCGGTCGGCGCCGTGGTGGCGGCCGGGCAGCTTGGTCTGCACCGTGATCTCGTCGCGGTCCACGCCGGATTCAGTCACGAAGTCGCGGATCGCCTTGCCAACGACGCCCTCGTTCTCGTAGTTCACTGCGGAGTCGATGAGGCGGTAGCCGGCGTCCAGCGCCTGGCGCACGGCGCGGTATCCGGCGTCGCCCTGCAGGGGATACGTGCCGAAGCCGACTGCCGGGAGGGCGTGGCCGTCGTTCAGGGTCAGGGTGGGGATGCTGGAGTTGCTGGAGTTGCTGGAGTTGCTGGGGTTGCTGGGGTTGCTGGGGTTGCTCATTCTGCGAGGCTACGTCAGGTCCCGGGCGGCGTCGCAAGCCCGACGCGCTGGTCGAGCCACGCGATGAGGTCGCCGATGACCTCGTCCTGGTTGGTCTCGTTCACGAGCTCGTGCCGGGCGCCCTCGTAGACCTTCACGGTGACATCCGTGAGACCGGAGCGGTCCTCATAGTCGTGCGCGAGGTGGTGCGCGGACTCGGCGCCGCCCAGCGGGTCGTCATCGCCCACCGTGATCAGCAGCGGAAGGTCGTTCACGTCACGCGAGGGGCGTCCCAGGAGGCGCAGCGTGTCGCGCACGCCGAACAGCTTCAGCAGCGGCACGTCCGTGGTCAGCAGGTCCGCCTTGAAGGCGTGCGCGACCGCCGGGTCACGGCTCAGCCATTCGAGTCCCGTGTCGCCGAGGTGACGGAAGCGTGCGTTGAGGTTCCCGCCGTTCATGTGGCGCACGGTGCGGTGCGCCGTGCCCATGAGGATTGCGGCGTCGTAGTCGTCCGAGTGCGTGTTCAGGATGATCTGCGCCATGAGCGAGCCCCACGAGTGGCCGAACAGCACGAGCGGCAGCTCGGGATGCGCCTGGCGCGCCCCGGCGGAGATCAGCCGCACCGCCTCCACTGCAGCGCGGTGACCGCCGGGACCGAGCCGCCCCAGACGGTCCGGATGCCCCTCGTGCTGCTCCACGCCGGTCCGGCCATGCCCCCGGTGGTCATCGGCCCACACCTCGTAGCCCGCCCTCGCGAACGCCGCTCCCACATGCGAGTAGCGCCCGGCATGCTCGCCCACCCCGTGCAGCAGATGCACCACGGCGCGTGGCTCGCGCGGTGACCACACGGTGTAGTGGATGCGGATGCCGTGCGAATCGACCAGGTCGTCCTCGCGGCGGGTGACTTCAGCGTCGGCCATGCGCCGATGCTAGCGGCGCCGAGCGCGCACGGCCTCGGAGCGATCACTTCGAGACTCACGAGGGTGGCTCGCGCGGCGTGTTGCTCGCGACACGCCGCGACTGCACGCGTGCGCGTGTCAGAGAGCGTCCGTGGGGCGCGTCAGGCCGCGAGCCTCACCCCGGCCGGGAGCGTCAGGGTGGTGGCGTCGCGTGCGCCGTCATCCGCGGTGGCGTCGCCCGCGTGGGCGTTGCCGTTGACTGCGTTCGCGGCCTCGAAGTTGAGCGAGAGATCCAGCACGGCGACACTCGTCGACGTTCCGGTGGGCTCGGCGCGCGGCGCGCGTGGAGCGTCGTCATCAGAGGTGAGTGCGACGTTCGTCGCTCCGGAGGCGGACGCGGAGTCGTGGTCCATGGCCGTCGCGCAGCCGGCGAGCGCGAGCACGCCGACGGACGTGGCCGCGAATGCGGCGAGGGTGCGGTGTCGTCCTTTCATGCTCTCAGTCCACGCCGCCATTCTCAGAGGTGCCTGGGACTGGCCTGCGAGGTGGCTGCGAGTCAGAAACGGACGTCTCGCCTCGCGCTCGAGCGCCGCCTCCAGCATGCTGGCAGTGGACGACGACGTCGGCAGGACTCAAGGAGGACGCCATGGAAGCCCACGGTCCCGTACAGCTCATCACCTATGCCGATCGGCTGGCAGGCGACATCCCGACGCTGACGCGGCTTCTGCGCAGCGAGCCGTTCGCCTCGGCTTTCAAGGGTGTGCACATCCTGCCGTTCTTCACGCCGTTCGACGGCGCGGACGCGGGCTTCGATCCCGAGGATCACACGCAGGTGGATCCCCGCCTGGGCACCTGGGACGACGTGCGCGAGCTCTCCGGCATGCACACCACCATGGTGGATCTCATCGTCAACCACGTCTCCGCCGGCTCAGCCGCGTTCCAAGACGTCGTGGAGAGGGGCCGCGACTCCGAGTTCGCGCCGATGTTCCTGACGTTCAGCACGGTCTTCCCCCACGGAGCCACCGAGGAGCAGCTCACCGCGATCTACCGCCCACGACCTGGCCTGCCGTTCACGCCGATCAAGCTGGGAGGCGAGCTGCGGCTCGTCTGGACCACGTTCACGTCGCAGCAGATCGACATCGACATCCACTCCGAGCCGGGCCGCGCCTACCTCGCCTCGATACTCGACGCCGTCGCCGACGCGGGCGTCACCCTGGTGCGCCTCGACGCCGTCGGCTACGCGGTCAAGGTGCCGGGCTCGTCGTCGTTCATGGTGCCGGAGAGCTTCGAGTTCATCGCCTCCTTCACGGAGCAGGCCCGCGCGCGTGGCGTCGACGTGCTGGTCGAGGTGCACTCGTATTACAAGCGGCAGATGGAGATCGCCGCGTCGGTGGATCTCGTGTACGACTTCGCGCTGCCCCCGCTGGTGCTGCATGCGCTCTACACGGGCGAGGCCCAGGTGCTCGCGCACTGGCTCGAGATCCGCCCCACCAACGCCGTCACGGTGCTGGACACGCACGACGGCATCGGCGTCATCGACGCGGGTCCGGCCGGCCCCGACGAGCCCGGACTGCTCGACCCGCAGCAGATCGACGAGCTCGTCGAGGGCATCCACGAGCACTCGGGCGGCACGTCGCGCGAGGCCACCGGAGCCGCAGCCTCGAACCTTGACCTCTACCAGGTCAATTGCACGTTCTACGACGCGCTCGGCGCTGACGATGCGCGGTATCTCGCCGCCCGCGCCATCCAGTTCTTCACGCCCGGCATTCCGCAGGTGTACTACGCCGGCGCGCTCGCGGCGCGCAACGACGTCGCGCTGCTGCGCGAGACGGCCGTCGGCCGCGACATCAACCGCCCGTATTACGACGTCGACTCGCTCGTCGAGGCGCTGGGCCGCAAGGTGGTGCGCTCGCTGATGGCGCTGTGCGCCTTCCGCAGCGCGCACCCCGCGTTCGATGGCGTGTGCGAGGTCAGCACCGAAGGCACGACGCTCACCATGGTGCGGCGGGGAGAGGCAGTGCCCGACGCGTCGGCCACGCTCGTCGTGGACCTCGCCACCGGCGAGGCGAGCATCGAGTGGACGGGCCCCGTCGCGTCGGGCAGGACCGACGACCTCCTGGGCAACCCGCCGCGCACTTGAGCTTCGGCAGCAGGGTAGGCCCCGCGTCGGGCACGCCCGACGCGGGCGTCAGCGCTCGCGGAAGCGGCGCCACACCTCACGCACGGTGGGTACATGGACGCCGTCGGCGGCCATGGCGGCGCGGGTCTCGCGGCGGCTTGTCACCACGCCGATCACGCCCATGAGCCACGGGACCAGCAGGGTCGCGAACGCGATGCGGTACTCATCGAGCGTGTACGTCGTGGCGCCAGCGGGAGACGCGACCTGGAGCGCGACGCCGACGATGAGGATCGCGATGATGCTCGCCACGAAGCCGCCCATGTTGACGAAGCCGGTCGCGCTGCCCACACGGTGCTGCGCCGCGAAGGAACGCGCGAAGTCCATGCCCACCAGCGACATCGGCCCTCCGGCTGCGACCACGACCACGAACAGCACCATCTGCCAGAACGGGCGAGGCGTGGACGGCACGAGGATCGCCACCCACGCGAGCGCGGTGAGGCTCGCACCGCCGAGCACGAGCCACGAGCGACGCCCGGGATAGCGCGCAGTGAGCGCCCCGATGACGGGGCCCACGGCGATGTTCGTCAGCACCGCGACAGTGAGCAGCGCGCTGGCCTGCGCCGTCGAGAAGCCCTGGCCCTGCGTGAAGAACGGCACGCCCCACAGCAGCGCGATCGTGTTGATGGTGAACGGGCCCAGGAAGTGCGACCAGAAGCCGAGCCTGACGCCGGGCGTGCGCCAATGCGTCCGCAGCGCCTCCGCCACCGAGAACCGTGCGGGTCGCTCCGTGGGCTTGCCGTGGCCCGGGCGGAGCATCACCCACCAGATGCCGAGCGCGGCGAGCACGCCGACGACGGCGAGTCCCGCGAACGTGGGCGTCCAGCCGGCGTGGTGCAGCGCGAAGGCGACCGGCACGGCCGTGGCGAGCTGGCCCGTCTGCCCCAGCAGGCCCGTCATCTGCACCATCACCGGCACGCGCTTGGGCGGGAAGTACAGCGCCACCACCTTGGTGGCCGCGATGAAGATCGGGGCGTCGCCCACGCCGATCAGCACTCGTGCTGCGACCGCCCAGCCGTACTCAGGTGCGAACGCCATGAGCGCCTGGCCGGCCGCCATGACCAAAGAGCCACCCACCATCACCGTGGCGGGGCCGAAGCGGTCGAGCAGTACGCCGGCGGGCACCTGCATGGCGGCGTAGGCCGCGATCTGCACCACCGCGAGCATCGACAGCGCCGTGGCCTGTACCCCGAAGCGGTCGATGGCCTCGACGCCCGCGACGCCGAGCGCCGTGCGATGCATGACCGCGATGAAGTACGCGGCAGCCGCGACGGCGAAGATCGTCCAGGCCAGACGGGGGCTGCGGGCGGTGGTCACGGGCTTCCTCGGGCTGGATCGGGCAGGGGTGTCCCCGGCACGCTGGCGGAGGTCACCCCAGGCTACGCCCCGCGCCAGGGTCCATCGGGCCCCTCGGTGGCGCAAACGCAGTCCGGCCCGGCCGCCGTGTCAGCCTGAGCTGACGGGCGACCGGGCCGGACTGCAGGGGGATTAGTTCTTCTTGCCCTTGTTCACCTTGCCTGCGGACTTCTCCGCCTTCTTCGCGGCCTTCTCGGCAGCCTTGGCCGCCTTGGCCTCAGCCTTCTCGGCGGCCTTCTCAGCCTTGGCGGCAGCCTTCTCGTCGTCGAGCGTCAGCTCCTCGTCGACGATCTCGTCCTCGCCGGTCACCTCGTCGCCCTCGGCGACGGTCTCGTCCTCCGTGGTCTCCTCGTCGACGGTCTCCGGGTCCACCCAGATGCCGCGCGCGTGCTGCGAGACGGCCTGACCGAACTCCTTGCCCTTCAGGTCCGTGGTGGCCATGAAGACGAGCATCTCCGCCACCTGGGTGCGGCGCTCGAGCGACTGCTCGGAGCCGTTGCTCAGAACGGACTGAGCGGCGTTCAGAAGGCCGCTGAGCTCCTCCGCCTCGTCGCCCTCGAGCTCATCCATGTCCTCGAGCGCCTCCTCGGCGGCCTCGAGCGCGCGGTCGATCTCGTAGAGGGCGTCGCCCGGCTTGGCCTCGTCGGCGGCGGCTGCTCCGCCGACGGCGAGGGCGGCGATTCCTGCCACGCTCGCGGCGATCAGTGCGCGCTGGCGGAGGCGTGAGACGCCTGCGGATGCGGTGTGGGACTGAGACATGTTCGCTCCATTGCTCGGTGAGGTCTTCACGTCCAGGTCACCGTCCGTTTCGTGCAGGTGGTGACGGGTTCGCGCCGGTTTGTGGCGGATTCCACATCGGCCTTGACGTGCGTCCCGCGTCCGAGCGGGCTGCGTCCGAGCTGCGGAATCGCCGTGACCGCTGCTCTCGCGGCGCGGCCGCGCCCGTACGCTCGCGACCGGAACTAGGGTGCGAGTCATGGCAGTCGCACGCACCCGCAAGGCTCGTGCCGCGCGCCGCAGAGCCCGACGGGTGGCCGCCTCGGGAAGCGACCTCACCGCAGGCGAGTGGCAGCGCATCCTCGACGCGTGGGGATGCTGCGCCTACTGCGGTGACGCGGTGTCCGCACTCCAGAAGGACTGCGTGCTGCCCATCTCGCGCGGAGGTCGCTACACGCTCGACAACGTGGTGCCCGCCTGCAGATCCTGCAACGCCAGCAAGTGCAACGACGAGGTGACGTCGTGGATGCGACGCCGCCGGCTCGACGAGCCCAGGTTCCTGGTGCGGTGGGCGCGCATCGCACGCGATCTCGCGGACGGCGAGGTCTGAGGGCGACCAAGAGTGGGCCCCGTGGGGCTCGAACCCACGACCTACGGATTAAAAGTCCGCTGCTCTACCAACTGAGCTAGAGGCCCGCTCGCCCATCGTATCGGCGTGCGTCCAGGTGTTCCGGCCACAGCGTCGGGCGGGCTCGCGAGCCGAGGAGGGCGCGAGAAGATGCGCCGCGCGTCGAGTCGCGTTCTCATGGAGGGGAGGGGATGCGATGAAGGGAGCAGTGATGACCGACACGAAGCACCGCGACCAGGACCGCCCGATCCCGCTCGACAACGCCGCCTCGCACCGGCCGCCCGAGGGCGGTGTGCACAGCAAGCACCAGGGCCGCACGGAGATGGAGGGCGAGCAGAACGCCGACGCCCACGCCCCGCCGCCGTCCACCGTCCAGAAGCAGCAGCGCGGGCCAGGGATGAACCACTCGGGCTGAGCCGTGGACGTGGTGCGATGAGACCGGCCGCGCGGCGGTGAGAGCCTGGGTTTCGGCTACCTCAGTGATCGGTGTGGGGCGCAGAGGTAGGCGGCCTTAGTTGAGGGACGTGACGGCCTTGGCTCCACACCTGGACGAAACGATCCTGACAATGGCACTACGGGACGTCGGAGGCCAGCAAACGTGCGAGGCACGCTCGGGGCGGGCTGCCCACACACGCCCTAGTCGGCCCAAGGCCAGGCACTCCCAGGCGTACAGTCGATTCAGCGGGCTTGCCGGCTCGCGTCGCCGCCGGAGAGGTCCGCGTGCCTCGAGGTCGCCGAGATTGCGAATTGACACCTATGGGAGCGTCAACGCGGCGACGGAGCACCCGTCTCGCCGCCGCGGAACAACGCCCTCAATCTTCAGGCCCGTGGCCCTTGTGTCACGAGGACGCCAGTGCTAGGACTTGGATGCGGGTGTTGCACCTGGTGATCGCGGCAAAGGGGGAGTCATGGTGGGAACATTTTCATATTGGCGACGACCGCTGGCTGCAGCCGCACTCGTCGGGCTACTCAGCGCATTGCTCGTGAGCGCACCCGCTGGGGCCGAGTCGAATGACTCGTCAGCGGACGTCATCCTGACTTCGACGCTGACTGTCACCGACGATGTCTCAGGCTCTCCCGCGGTCAGTCCGCTTGGCTTCTCGACAGGCCAGCCGGGGGTCATTGTGTGCTCAGGGACCACCCACTACCCGCATTACTCGGGAGGAGCAGGCGGGGCTATCTACAAGCTCACCGTCACGTGCTCTGGGTCTGGATACTCATCCGTTTCCGTGAGAGTGGTTTGTGGCCTGTACTTCTCGCTTAGCGATGGCTACTACGGCACCTTGCGAGCGTCTGACGTCTACGCACAGACCGTTGCGGTCGGGGGGTCGAGGATTTTCTACTGCCCGCGAGAGACGGTCGGCCATGGCGGCACTGGCAAGGGCTACTGGACGGCTCTATCGTCAATGCAGATTGTCTCCCCGGGAATCGGGACCATCGACACTGAGCGCGTCACTATTTACAAGGACATCCATTCCTGATGGAGGTTCGCGTTGTTGACGAACGTGACGCGACTCTTGAGTCGCGCGGCCCGCAGGACTATCGAGTCCACCTCTGGATTGATCCTCCCGAGGTTGACCGTGGAGCCTGCTACGCATACGACCTTGAGCAGTCGAGTGCGCTAGAGGTCATTACCTGGGCCGTCGACCAGGCAGAGCAAAGAGCACCATGTCTCGCAGAAGTCCTCCTCAAGCACTACACGGAGACAACGGGCGAGCTTCTGACCATCGAAGTGGCCGCGATCCGTCGTTGACCGACCCGCCCCAGGGTTTGGCTACCTTTGGAAGCGTGTCGTTCAGGCTCCAATGTGAGGAGTCCGAACCGTGCCGAAGCCCAATCATGCAGAGCTTCGTCAGCGAGCTGGCGCGCTCGTAGGCGCCGGCGACACGCAGCCATCGGCAAGGTCCCACCCACCAGCAGATTGAACGACCTGCCTGGGCACAATAGCTAGTGCACCAGCCCCAGCGCCTCGAGCGACCGCCACGCCATCGCGCGCGTCACCTCGCGCGGCGACAGCGCCATCCCCACGGCCTTCGCCAGGCCGATGCCGCGCGCCCGAGCCACGAACGCGTCGTCCACGCGCCCCGTCTCACGGTCGTAGGCCTCGAGGAGAGCGTCCACTCCGGCGCGCGGCATCAGCGCATGAGTGAAACCCACATCCACCGCCGGGTCGCACATTGCCATCGAGCCCCAGTCGAAGATCCCGCCGAACTCGCCGCCGTGGCTCAGCACGTTCGCTCCGTGCAGATCGGCATGCGACCACACCCACTCGGAGTTCGGCGCGGCTGCGAGGGCCTCAGACCACAGGGCGAGCGCCGCATCCAGGTCGAGCAGCTCGCCGTGCGGTCCGCCGTCCGCGTGTGCACGATGGATGCGCTCGGTCGTCTTCGGGTCGCGGTCCGACATCGGGATCGACTGCTCGATGTTGAACGGCGCGTCCTCCGGCGAGGGCGTATGCACCTGGGCGAGCGCGCGCCCCACAGCGGCCCCCGCGTCGGCATTGAGGGGCACCTCGTCGGCGGTGTCGCCCGGGATCCACGTGATGACCGCCCACGGCCACGGATAGCCGTGGCCTGGCTGGCCGTGCGCCATGAACGTCGGGTGCGCGAACTCCCATCCGCCGCTGAGCCTGGGAAGCCAGTGCATCTCCGTCTGCAGGCACACCACGGCGTCGTCGGTGCGGGGGATGCGAGCCGCGAGGTCCTCGCCGAGTCTGAATACGGCGCAGTCCCAGCCATCGAAGCGCGGGCCGAGCGGGAGGTCCGCATACTCGGGGTGCTGATCCGCGATCAGGCTTGACACGGTGTCCGGAGAGATCGAGGGATGGGCCGGCGGTGGGACCGTGTCGAAGCTCACGCGGGATCCGACTCCAGGGCGAGCCGCGCGTCGGGCTCGTCGTCGGGGGACGCAACAGCGGCGTCGGGCATGTGGCGGTGGTTGTCGTCCGGGGTGATCAGGCGCCAGCGCGTGAGCTGGAACACGCCCAGTCCGACGACCCAGCCGAGAGCCACGATCCCGGCGCTCACCAGCGCCACGGACAGGTAGCCGTTCGCGGGATTGAGGAACGGGTACGGGACCCAGCCGTCGGTCGCGCCGCGGATCAGGATCACCGTCAGCCACGCCACCGGGTAGATCAGCACCGTCCACGACATGCGCCAGTCGAGCGGCCGGCGCGGGCCCTCGAGCAGCCAGTCCGCGAGCATGATCGCGCCCGAGACGGCGTGCAGGATCGTGTTCGTCCACACCTGCGGCGTCTGGACGTCCACGTTCACGAGCAGCGTCCAGTACACGGCGGTGACGATGATCAGATACGTGGTCGCGGCCGCGCGGGCGTAGGTGAGCCAGCCCCAGCGCGGCTGGTCGGTGTGCAGCGCCGTGAGGATCAGCACGACCATCGCGATGATGTTCGACTGGATGGTGAAGAAGCCGAAGAAATTCCAGAACACCAGGTCGCCGGCGGTCAGCACCGCGTGGAACGTCGCCGCCACGGCCGTGAAGATGGTGAACGCGGCGACGATGCGGACCAGGTACCAGGCGACTCTCACGGCTCGACGCTAGCAGTGGGGCGGCGCATGCGGCAGGGTGAGGGCATGGAGTGGGCGACGCTGCTGGATCAGGGACGATGGACGACCGAGCCGGTCGCGGCAGCCGTCGTGGACGGCGCGCTCGAGGTGGAGGCGCGCGAGGGATCTGACGCGTGGCGCACCACCAGCTACGGGTTCATCCACGATGACGCTCATGCGCTGCTGGTGCCGATGGGCGCTCGTGAGGCGGCCGAGGTGCGCTTCGTGCTCGACTACGCGGAGCAGTTCGACCAGGCCGGCATCATGCTCCGCGCGGATGCCGAGACGTGGATCAAGTGCGGCGTCGAGGTCTCGGACGGCGCGCCGCAGGTGGGTGCCGTCGTGACGCACGGCGTCTCGGACTGGTCGGTGGCGCCGGTGCCTGCGTGGGTCGGTCAGCAGGTCACGATCCGGGCCTCTCGCGATGGGGATGCCGTGACGGTGCGCGCTCGCGTGGACGCCGAGCCGTGGCGCCTGGTGCGGGTCGCCCCGCTCGCGCCCGACGCGGTGGTCAGCGTGGGGCCCTACCTTTGCGCCCCGTCGCGGGCCGGGCTTGTGGTGCATTTCCTATCGTTCGGCCTGGGCGAGCCCGACGCGGCGCTCCACTGACCCCGCGCGTCCCCAGCCCTTGCCGCAAAGCCCCGCCCGTCCGCAACCAGGGCCCTCACGCCTCCATGCGCGGGTTGCAGAGGCGCATCCAGGGGGCTGATGCCTCCCGCGTCAGAGTCCCGCGAGCAGCAGCGCCGCGAATGCGACCGCACCTGACGCCATGGTCCAGCCGGAGGACCGCTTCCACAGCGCCACGCCCACCGCGACCAACGCCGCCAGGTGCCAGGCGCCGAATGCGCGCCACGACCCTTCGTCGAGCAGCAGCGAGTTGGCGATGATCGCGGCCATCGCCGCAGGGCCCACGAGCTGCAGGGCCCGAGCCACGCGCGGCGGCAGCTGCCGGTCCTTGCCGAAGATGACGATGCCGCTGATGCGGATCAGGTACGTGCCGATCGCGGCGAACAGGAAGATGAGGAACGTCTTCACTCGCCACCTCCCGCGTCGTGCGCGAGCCCGTCGTCCGGGACCTCGCCCCGTGGCTTCCGGGCCGGCACGAACGAGCCCACCGCGATCCCGGCCAGCGCGCCCGCGAGCACGTTCAGCCCCCACGGCAGGTCCTTGGCGAGAACCACGACGAGCACCGACACCGCCACCGCCGTGACACCCGGCGCATCGCGCAGGCCCGGCACCATCACCGCGAGGAACATCAGCGGCACGATGAAACCGATCTGCCACGCGTCGGGGATGACGGGCCCGAGCGCGATGCCGGCGACGGAGCCTGCGACCCACACCGCGACGAACGGGAGCGCGCCGCCCACGATGAACCAGCGTCGGCGCACAGGATCGGGATACCGGTCCGCGTGCTGAAGCGACACCACCGCAGCCTGGTCGGTCATCAGGTGCGCGAGCCCCAGCTTCCAGCGGCGCGGAAAGGCCGCGAACACGGGGGCGAGCGCCGCCGAGTACAGCGCGAAGCGCGCATTGATGACGAGGGCGGTGATGACGGCGATCACGGCGGGAGCATCCGTCCGGATCGCTTCCACGATCGCGATTTGGCTCGCGCCCGCCACCACGGAGATGGACGCGAAGGAACCCGTGAACGGATCGATCCCTGCCACCCGCACGAGTGCGCCGAACGCGAGCCCGAACAGCACCGAGCCCGGCATCAAAGGACCGATCGCCTTGAGTCCGGCCCACGCGTCGGACCACTGCCGCGGTCCGATGCCGAGCACGGCACGGCGCGGGGCTGGCGATGGAGACGCGGTCACCGCGTCAGTGTGTCATGCGGCCACGGAGCCGGGTCTGCGCCAACTGGCGCTGGTGTGTATGCCCGACGCTGGGCCTGGGTCGGTGCCGGAGTCCTGAGGCGCCTGGTTGGCGGTGGGACGCGGCGGGAGGAGGCGTGAGCGCCCCGGCAGATGCTTACTCGGCGTCGCGGGCCGCGGGGGACTCCTCGGTCTCCCGCGCCGCGCGCTCGGCTGCGCGCTTCACGGCCATCTCCGCACGCCGCTCCCCGTAGACGGCGAGAATTGAGTCGTCGTCCCACACGCACGCGAGCTCGTCCTTCTCGCCGAACCGCTCGAGGTGGTTCTGCACCACGGCCATGAGGCCGAACAGCTGGTCACGCTCCGCGGCGGTGATGGCGAACTCGAGCGTGGACTCGGTGGCGGTGAGAACGCAGACGTTGTCGTCTCGGCGTACGGTGCCGACGCCCGACTCGGGATCGAAGTCGGCCTCGATCTTGCGGCCCAGGTGGCTGACGAGCTGCTTGGCGTAGCGGGCGGCGCGGTCGGTGGCGGCGCGTCCGGTGATGGTGGCGGTCATGGTGACTCCTGGGGTCGAGCGGATGGTCGGTGGGGTTGGTCGTGGAGCGTGGGCTCGGCGGAGGCGGCAGCCTCAGCGGAAGTAGGACGCGACGAGGTCGTCGCCCAGGCGGTGAACGGTGAACGGCATGCCGTAGACGTCCTCGAGGGCTTCGGGCGTGATGACCTCGGCAGGGGCGCCGTCGGCGACGACGGCGCCGTCGCGCATCGCGATGATGCGGTCGGAGTGGGCCGAGGCGTAGTTGATGTCGTGCAGCACCAGCACGATGGATTTGTCGCGCTCGTCGGCGAGGCGGCGTAGCAGGCGCATCACGCCGGTGGCGTGCGCCATGTCCAGGTTGTTCAGCGGCTCGTCGAGCAGCACGTAGCGCGTGTCCTGCGCCAGCACCATCGCCACGAAGGCGCGTTGGCGCTGACCGCCGCTGAGCTCGTGCAGGCCGCGGTGGGCGAGGTGATCGAGGTCGCAGTACGACAGCGCGGAGGTGACGGAGGCCCGGCAGTCGGGGGTGAGTCTCCCCCCGGAGTGGGGAAACCGCCCGAACTCCACGAGCTCGCGCACCGTGATGCGCGCCGTCATGTGGGTGTCCTGGCGCAGCACTGAGAGCCGCTTCGCCACCTCGCGACCCGACGCGGAGAACACGTCCACGCCGTCCACCGAGGCGGTGCCGGCGTCGGGCCCCAGGATGCGCGAGACCATCGACAGCAGCGTGGACTTGCCCGCGCCGTTGGGACCGATGATCGAGGTGACCCCGGCGTCGGGCAGTGTCAGCGAGACGCCGTCCACCACCGTGGCGGTTCCGTAGGACTTGGTGAGGCCGTCGACGGCGATCATGCGCGGGACTCCTTGAGGATGAGGACGATGAAGTAGACGCCGCCCACGAGGTTGATGATCGAGCCGAGGGTGGCGTTGAAGTGCAGCACGTGCTGTAGCAGCGCCTGGCCCAGGACGAGCGCGACGGCGGCTACGAGGATCGAGGCGGTCAGCGTGATGACGTGTCGGTGCATGCGGGTGACCTGGTAGGCGAGGTTCGCGACCAGCAGCCCGAGGAACGTCACTGGTCCCACGAGCGCGGTCGCGACGGCGACGAGCACCGCGACGAGCATCAACAGCCACGTGACAGCGCGCCGATAGTCGACGCCCAGGGTGATGGCGCGCTCGCGGCCCAGCCCCAGCACGTCGAGGGTGCGCGCGAAGCGGAACGCGACGGCGACGCCGGCGATCATGACCACGGCTGCGAGCGCGAGCACGTCCGTCTCGAGCGCGCCGAAGCTGGGCAGCAGCTGGTCCAGAAGCGAGTCGTACTCGTTGGGGTCCATGATGCGCACCATGAACGACTGGATCGAGCCGAACAGCGTGCCCGCGATCACTCCCATGAGCACGAGCGTGTACAGCCCGCGCGAGCCGTCGCCGATCATCCACCGGTACAGCGTGGTGGCCCCTGCGAGCAGCAGCACCGTCGTGGAGCTGAACATGATCCACGGGTCCATCGTCTCCACCGAGTTCGCACCGAGGAAGAACACGAGCGTGGTGGCGAACAGCGTGTACAGCGCGTCGAAGCCCATGATGGAGGGCGTCAGGATGCGATTGTGCGTGAGCGTCTGGAACACCACGGTGGAGACGGCGATCGCGGCGCCCACGACGATGAGCGCGATGGCCTGCTCGGCGCGTCGCGGCAGCGCGTAGTCCCAGTGGCCGTCGACCCCCCACGTGAGGAATACCGTGAGGGAGGCGACCACGAGCACGCTCAGACTGGCGATGACCCGGGCGGTGCGTGTGGACGGCAGCGCGCGGCGCACGAGCCCGACGCTGCGGCCGGGGCGTGTCGGCGCCTTGCCGGCCTCGGTGCCCTCCAGGGTCAGCTCATGCGGTGACATAGCGGTTGCCCTTCCTCAGTACCAGCGCCGCGAAGACGACTGCGCCGAGCACGCCCACGATCGAGCCGACCGGGATCTCGTAGGGGAGGATCAGCACGCGCGCGAGCGTGTCGCACCCAAGGGTGAGCGCTGCGCCGGCGAGGGCGGTGACCGGGAGGGCGCGGCGCAGGTTGTCGCCGATTGCCATGGTCACGAGGTTGGGGACGATCAGCCCGAGGAATGGGATCGCTCCCACGGTCACCACCACGACGGCGGTGGTGAAGGACGCGATCGACAGCCCGATCGCCGTGACGCGGCGCACATTCACCCCGATGCCGGTGGCGAAGTCGCGGCCCATGCCGGCGGCCGCGAACTGGTGCGCGAAGGCGTACGCGACGACGGCTGCAGCGCCAGCAAGCCACAGGGTCTCGTAGCGCCCCTGGATCACACCGGAGAAATCTCCGTTCATCCACGTGCCGAGGCTCTGGGTCAGGTTCTCCCGGTATGCGAAGAACTCGGCAATCGCGCGGTAGACGCCGCCGAGCAGGAGGCCCATGAGGGGAACGAAGACCACATCCTTGAACTGCACACGCTGAATCAGGATCACGAACACCGCGGTGCCCGCGAGTGCGAACGCAGTGGAGATGAGCACCTTGCCCATGACGGGTGCGCTCGCGAACAGGATCAGCGAGACGAGCACGCCGAGCGTGGCGGCGTCCACGGTCCCCGCGGTGGAGGGCGCCACGAAGCGGTTGCGGGTGAGCTGCTGCATGATCAGGCCGGAGATGGCGAGGGCCGCGCCGGCGAGCACGAGAGCCGCGGTGCGTGGCCAGCGGGACAGCAGCAGCAGCGTCTGTCCGTCGGGATCGGTGAAGAGCTGCGCGAGCGACACGTCCGCGACTCCCACGGCAAGCGAGAGCGCGGCGAGCACCACGACGGCCGCGACGGCCACCCAGGGGGCGACCGTCGCGGCCGTGGTGCGTGTGGGGCTGGACAGGATCAACCCACCAGTGCCGCGATCTCGTCGTAGACGGTGCTCATCGCGGTGAGTCCGCCCATCGACAGGTACCAGTTCTCCGGCGTGACATACGCGATGCGGCCGTCGGTCGCGGCGCTGGTGCCGTTCACGAGGTCGTTGTCGAGGAGCTGCTGCGCGCTCTCACCCTCTTCGCCGATCGCCGCGTCTCGGTCGATGACGATGAGCCACGACGGGTCGAGCTCGGCGAGGAACTCGTAGCTGATCGAGTCGCCGTGCTCGTCGATCGTGCCCTGGTCGGTCGCCGCCCCGAGTCCGAGCACGCCGTACGCGAAGTCGAACCGTCCCTCGTCTGAGGGGCCGAAGGCGTTGACGTGGCCACCGGTGGTGAGCACGACCAGGCCGGCCCCTGCGTCGGGCGCGGCCGCGGCGATCTCGTCGGCCTGGGCGCTGAGCGCGTCGAGCGCCACCTGAGCCTCGTCTGCGGCGCCGAAGATCTCGCCGATCGCGAGAGCGTTGCGCTCGAGCGTCTCGAGGTAGCCTTCCGAGCCCCAGTCGTAGCTGAGGTCGATCGTCGGCGCGATCTCGGCCATCTGGTCGTAGGTGGAGGCGGAGCGGCCACCGATGATGATCAGGTCGGGCTCGGCGGCGTTGATCGCCTCGTAATCGGGCTCGAACAGCGTGCCGCCGTTGACGGTGGTCTCCGTGTAGTCCGTGAGGTATGAGGGCAGGGCGTGATGCGGGATGACGGAGACGGAGTCCCCGAAGCCGAGCGTGTCGATCGTGTCGAGGATGCCGTGCTCGAAGACGACGACGGTCTGCGGCTCGGTGGCGACCGAGACCTCGCCCAGCGCGGTCTCGACGGTGACCTCCGCGGGCACCTCCGAGGCAGTCTCGGTGGTCGCGTCGGCGGTCGGGGATGTCTCGCCGGCCTCGCCTGCCGAGCAGGCGGCGAGGGTCACGGCGGCCACGGTCGCAGCGGCGGCTGCGAGCACGGGTCGGGTGGCGTGCATGGTTCTCCTTGGTAGCTCTCGGAACGGGAAGCGACGTCGTCGAGGTAAGGGATGCCTTACCTGTGGGCCCAGAATTACGCTACATGTTAGTTGCGTAAAGTCAAAACCCCTGGTCAGATGCATGCATGACCACAGCGTCGGACGGGTGCACCCCATCTGCACGAACTCTCAGGAGCACCGGGGAACAAACTCGGTGCACCTTTCGTCGTACTGGGTGTACCGCTCGGCACGGGCCGCGTGGGACGTCGGTCGTCGCCGACGATCGGGCTCCTCCACCCCCTCGGAGTTCGCGAACGGCAGACGCAGCGGACCACGTCGCAGCACAGGCGCGCGCCGTCACCCCCCCCTCGACGGTGGGTCCGTCCGAGCGGCCGCTTCGGCGGGGCCGCCGCGCCGACCACCTTCCCGGCCGACGCGGCGGCCAACCCGACGCACTCCCGCACCGAATGCCCACCCACCAGCGGGAAGCCAAACCGCCGTCGGGGCGTTGACGCATCCCGCGTACCCTGGGAGCCGGAAGGAGGGGCCATGACCCCGAACAAGATCATCAAGACCGATGCCGAGTGGCGCGCCAAGCTCAGCGACATCGAGTTCCAAGTGCTCCGTGAGGCGGCAACCGAACGGCCCTGGACCGGCGAGCTGCTCGAGGAGAAGCGCCCCGGCACGTTCAGCTGCAAGGCCTGCGGCGCGACCCTGTTCCGTTCGGACACCAAGTTCGACTCGCACTGCGGCTGGCCATCCTTCTTCGACCCGGCCGAGTCCGACGCCGTCACGCTTCACGAGGACACCACCCACGGCATGATCCGCACCGAGGTGCGCTGCGCGGCGTGCGACTCGCACCTGGGGCACGTCTTCCCCGACGCGCCGCAGACCCCCACCGGCGACCGCTACTGCATCAACTCCGTGAGCCTGGACTTCACCGAGGACCCCGCACCCGGCGAGTCCGCCGAGTTCGGATCCTCGGACGGGGATCTCTGAGTGGCTGAGCCGCGCTTCAGGCGTCCCGCCATGCTCGACATGGAGGAGGCCGAGCAGATCGAGGGGGACATCGATCCCGCCGATCGCGCACTCATCGCGCACGAGACCGCGGCCGCGATGGTCGCCCAGGCGCGCGAGGCGAAGGACCCGGAGCTCGTCGCGCGCCTCGTGCGTCTCGTGGACGAGGAGGGCATCGACACCGTCGCGATGCTCTGGTCCAAGGCCGAGCCGCACACGCTGCCCGGCGCGCTCTGGCGCCTCTACATGCTGCGCGAGTGGGTCAAGCACGACGCCGACGCGGTGGCCCGGTCGTATCACCAGGGCGTCCACGCGGCGCACGTGCGGCACGCCATCGCCGGCGTCGAGGACCCTCCCGGACCTGAAGAGGTGAGGCGCCTCGCCGATGCGATCCTCAGCGGCGTCTACGCGGGCGACCTGGCCGTCGCGCTCGAGCGCGCGGGCGCCTTCTGTCGCGTGGTGGCCACCGGCACCGCGTTCGAGGCCGAGTCCGACGCGGGCCACGCCGATGCGCGAGCCCACCAGACCACGCTGCGTGCCGCCCAGCTGCTACGCACGGGCGAGGACCTCGAGCGGTGCGCGCCCATGTGGCGCGAGGGTCGGCTCGACTAGACAGCCACGGGCCCGCTACGCCTCCGTGTGGGGGCGCGCGTGTGACCGGTGCACGAATGAGTGGAACGTCACGGGGTCGCTGACGCCCGTCGGAAGCTCGGAGCGCTTGCCGTCGGCTCGCATGCCGTCGAGCGTCAGCAGCGTGAGCCGCAGCAGCGATTCGCGCTCCACGCCCACGGGCCGATCGACGAGGCTGCCCGTCGTGAAGACTGCGAGCGCGACGTCACCCGGAACCACGTCCTCGCGCAGGACTCCCGACTCCTTCGCCTCGGCGAGGATCGCCTCGAGCTGGGCGAGCATGGGACGCGCGGGCGCGTACTCCGGATCGATGTCATACATGTGCCGCATCACGGCGCGCAGCCCCGGCGTGTCCGCGACGGCGAACATCGACTCGACCACGAACGCTTCGAGGCGCTCCCACGCTGTCGCCGCCTCGGGAGGATCGATGATCCGGGCTGAGAGATCCGCGACCGCGCGGTCGTAGAGCGCGCGGATCAGGTGCTCGCGCGTGGGGAAGTGACGGTAGGCGGTGCCTGCGCCGACGCCGGCGGCTGCGGCGAGGTCGTTCACGGAGATCTGGGCGTCGCGACTGCCGAGTAGCTCGAAGGCCGCGACGATCAGGCGCTCGTGATTGGCGACGGCGTCCTTGCGGGGTCGACGTGTTCCGGTCATCACGTCAGTGTAAGAGGCGTGGCTTGGCTGCCACAGGAGGTCGTCGTTCGCAGATCGCGGAACGATGTCGCCACTCCAGCGCATCGCGGTTACCCTGGAGAGGACGCCGGACCGCGGTAGCCCCGGGCTCCAAATCCAGCCGCCTCGAGCGGCCTTCGCGCCGACTGGCGCTCCCGGTCCGGTGTCGCTCCTCGTGAACTGAAGCCCGGCGTCGGGCGCGCTAGAGGGGAACCTGAAGCCCGTGCGACTCGATCGCGACCACCCGCGGGCCCGACTCCGTCGACAGCACGTGCGCGACCAGCACGCCACCCGCGGGCAGGTACGGGTTCGAGCGGGGCAGTGCACCGCGCGTGTAGCTGCGGATCGCGGCCCGCACCATCTCGATGATGGTCGGCAGCGTGGGGCGGTGCACGCACACGAGTCGTGCCCGTTCGGAGTGCAGCAGCTTCTCCAGCCTGCGTGCGGTGCGCAAGGGGTGCTCGGCATGACCGGGCTCCGTGAGCTCGTCGTACGTCTTGATGGGGATGCCTGAGGCCTCGGCGAAGGGCCTCACCGTGGCGAGGCATCGCTCGGCGGGCGAGGACGTGATGCGCGTGACGCCGAAGGCTGCGAAGAGCGGCACGAGCTGCTGCGCGCGCTCCATCCCCTGCTTGGTGATGGGTCGCTTCAGATCCGAGCGCTTCCACGCCTTGCGCCGACGGGCGCGCGCATGCCGCGCGAGCACGAACGCGTGCGTGTCGAGCCGGCCGTTCTCGTACGCGTCCACCAGCACCTCGAGAGGGCGAAGGTCGTCACGGAACGTGATCCGTGCACGGGCCTGCTCTACGGTGAGCCACTCCATGCGGTCGATCTCGTGCTTCGCGGCGGGCTTCACCTCGGGGCGCGCCGCGACCGCGCGCGACTTCACGGGAGCCACCTGGGCCGCCCAGTACTTGACGACCTTCGTCTTGTCGCCCGCGATCGGGTACCTGAGCGTGGGGAGGGGCTGCCCCAGGATCACCTGCTTGCGCGTCTCCTCCGCGACCTCGCGGATCGCGCAGTGCGGCAGCGTCTCACCGGGGTCGAGCTTGCCCTTGGGCCACGACCAATCGTCGTAGCGGGGGCGGTGCACGGCGAGCACCTGCAGCGCGCCGTCGCGCTCGCGCCACACGAGCGCACCGGCGGCGACGACGGTGCCCGGCGGGTACCGCTTCACTTGCCGCGCTGGCGCCGCTTCGGCTGGCGCTCGATGTAGGTGGCCTGCAGGTCCGTGAGCGCGGCGCCATCGGCGTCGACGCGCAGGGCGCGCCACGCGCCGTCGTCGCCGAGCTCCCATGCGGCGGTCTCGTCCGCCATCGCGAGGTCGATGTTCTCGACGAGGTTCGCGACCTGCTGCTCCTCCGTGATCTTCACGAGCGCCTCGATCCGCCGGTCGAGGTTGCGGTGCATGAGGTCGGCCGAGCCGATGAACACCTCGGGCTCTCCGCCGCCGGCGAAGGCGTAGATGCGCGAGTGCTCGAGGAAGCGTCCCAGGATGGACCGCACGCGGATGTTCTCGCTCAGTCCCTCGACCCCGGGGCGCAGCGCGCAGATGCCGCGCACCACGAGGTCCACCTTCACGCCCGCGCGCGAGGCGCGGTACAGCGCGTCGATGGTCTGCTCGTCGACGATCGAGTTGACCTTGATCTTGACCCAGGCCTCCTCGCCGTTGCGGGCGCGCTCCGCCTCGGCCTCGATGCGCTCGATCAGCCCCGCGCGCACGCCCGTGGGCGCGACGATGAGGCGGCGGAACTTGGCCTTGGGGGCGTAGCCGGAGAGCTGGTTGAACAGCTTGGTGAGGTCCGCGCCCACGTCGGGGTCCTTGGTGAGCAGCCCGTAGTCCTCGTACAGGCGCGCGGTCTTGGGGTGATAGTTGCCCGTGCCGATGTGGCAGTAGCGGTGCAGGCCGTCGTCCTCCTGGCGCACCACGAGGGACAGCTTGCAGTGCGTCTTGAGGCCCACGAGTCCGTACACGACGTGCACGCCGGCCTCCTCGAGCTTGCGGGCCCATGAGATGTTGCGCTGTTCGTCGAAGCGCGCCTTGATCTCCACGAGCGCGAGCACCTGCTTGCCGTTGCGCGCGGCCTCGATCAGGGCGTCGACGATGGGGCTGTCGCCCGAGGTGCGGTACAGCGTCTGCTTGATCGCGAGCACCTTGGGATCCATCGCGGCCTGCGCGAGGAAGGCCTGCACCGACGTCGAGAACGAGTCGTACGGGTGGTGCAGCAGCACGTCCGAGCGGCTGATCGCCGCGAACGTGTTCTGCTCCTCCGCGGTCTCGACGGGTGCGAGCTTGTGGTGCGTGGTGGGCCGGAAGGCGGGGAACTGCAGCTTGGGGCGGTCGAGGTCAGCGATGACGTTGAGACCCGTGAGGTCCAGCGGCGCGGGCAGGTGGAACACGTCCGCCTCGGTGATGCCCAGCTCGCGGACCAGGAGCTCGCGGATGCCCGGGGGCAGGTTGTCGGCGACCTCGAGCCTCACGGCGGGTCCGAAGCGGCGGCGCAGCAGCTCGCGCTCCATGGCCTTGAGGAGGTTCTCGGCGTCGTCCTCCTCGACCTCGACGTCCTCGTTGCGGGTGACGCGGAACGTGTAGTGGTTCGCGATCTCCATGCCGGGGAACAGGTAGTCGAGGTGCGCGGCGATGACGTCCTCGAGCGGCACGAAGCTGCGCGGCTCGTCGTCCAGGCTCGAGGCGTCGGTCACCTGGGAGGCGCGGCCCTCGACGTCCACGGACAGGAAGCGCGGCAACGTCTCCGGCACCTTGACTCGCGCGAAGTAGTCCTTGCCCGTGTCGGGATCCTTGATCTGCACGGCGAGGTTGAGCGACAGGCCGGAGATGTACGGGAACGGGTGCGCGGGGTCCACCGCGAGCGGGGTGAGCACGGGGAAGATGTCGGACCTGTAGAGCTTGCGCAGGCGGTTCTGCTCGGCGTCGCCCAGCTCGTCGTAGCGCACCAGGTGGATGCCCTCGCGCGCGAGCTCGGGGCGCACGATCTCCTCGAAGACCTCGGCGTGCTCGTCCATGAGCTGGTGCGCACGGTCGGTCAGCTGCTCCACCAGGCGCGTGGGGCTCATGCCGGTGGCGGACGGCACCGCGAACCCGGCCGCGATGCGGCGCTTGAGGCCCGCGACGCGAACCATGAAGAACTCGTCCAGGTTCGAGGCGAAGATCGCGAGGAAGCGCGCTCGCTCGAGCAGCGGCGTGGCCGGATCCTCGGCGAGCTGCAGCACGCGCTGGTTGAACGCGAGCCAGCTGAGCTCGCGGTCCAGGAAGCGGTCGTCGGGCAGGTCCGAGGCATGATCGAGCTCGACCGTGGGCACCGCCATCGTCTCGTCGGAGACGACGGGCGGCGGCGACTGGGGGTCGGGCGCGGGCTGCGGTGCAGCCTCGGTCACATCGATGCTGTCCGGCATGGTCCCCATCGTGGCACGCCGGGCCCCGCGAGGCGACCCCCGTGTGCACGGTTTACCTGCCCGTCACCGGCGGCGCGGCTTGTCCATGCCCGACGCCGGGGCGAGCCGGGTGCGTGCCTCGCCGCAGCGTCGGGCTGGCTTCTCATCCCCGCGAACGATGCACCGCCATGCGGAGCAGGACTAGAAAGGAGGGAGAAGCAGCACCGGCTGCATGACGAAGGAGTGGCGATGGCGCCCGCACCGATCGAGATCGACTCACTGACCAAGCGCTTCGGGGACGTGGTCGCCGTGGACGACGTGACCTTCGAGATCGAGCGGGGGGAGATCTTCGGGTTCCTCGGGCCCAACGGAGCCGGCAAGTCGACGACGATCCGCTGCCTGCTGGACCTCATCCGTCCCACCTCGGGCTCGTGTCGCGTGCTCGGCCTCGACTCGCGCAAGGATGCCGTCGAGATTCGCCGTCACCTGGGCTTCCTCCCCTCGGACCTCGCGCTGTACCCCAACCTCACGGGCCGCCAGACCCTCGAGTTCCTCGCGCACCTGCGCGGAGGCGTGGACTGGACGTGGGTCGACGCGCTCGCCGACCGGCTGGACGCGGACCTCACGCGTCGCGTCGCCGAGTACTCCTCAGGAAACCGGCAGAAGGTCGGCATCATCCAGGCGTTCATGAACAGGCCCGAGGTGGTCGTGCTCGACGAGCCCATCACGGGTCTCGACCCCCTCGTGCAGCTCGAGTTCCACGGTCTGCTGCGCGAGCATGCAGCCGAGGGGAACACGGTGTTCCTCTCCTCGCACACGCTGTCCGAGGTGGAGCGCGTCACGGACCGCGTCGCGTTCATCCGCCGCGGCCGCCTCGTCGCGGTCGAAAGCATGGACGACCTGCGGGACAAGGCGGTGCGCCGACTGCGGCTCGAGTTCGCGGCGCCCGTCGAGGCCGAGGCGTTCCTCGCTGTGGAGGGCGTGCACGAGGCCACGGCCGACGGCGCGACCCTCACCGTCCAGTACGAGGGATCCATGGCACCGCTGCTGCGCGCCGCGACCGAGCGCGACGTCATCTCCGTCGAGTCCGGGTCGATCGACCTCGATGAGATGTTCCTCGAGTTCTACCGCGACGAGGTCCAGGCCTGATGCTCGCCACCCTCTACCTCAAGTCGGTCCGCGACCGCTGGCTGGGCGCGCTCATCGGCTCCGCGTCGCTCGCCGCGGTGGCGCTGCTGAGCATGTGGGCGTACTCGGGCATCGGCGACGAGGTCGTCCAGTTCTTCGACCAGATGCCCGAGTTCTACACCACCGCGCTGGGGCTCAGCTCCGACGGCGGGGTCGCCTCGCTGATGCTGTCAATGATGCTCAACTTCCTGGGCCCGTTCGTCATCGCAGGCATCGCCGTCTCCATCGGCGCCGCCGCCATCGCGGGCGAGGAGCGCACCGGCACCGTCAACATCCTCGCGACCGTGCCGCGCTCTCGCCGCCGCGTGCTGTGGTCCAAGACTGCGGCGCTGCTGAGCATCATGGTCGGCGTCGCGGTGCTGAGCTGGGCTGCGTACGCGTTCTCCGTGGTCGTGTTCGGCGAGGACCTCTCCTCGGTGAACATCGCCGCCGCTTCCGTGCACGTGCTCGCCGTCGCGCTGCTGTTCGGAGCGCTCGCGCTGCTCCTGAGCGCAGCCACGGGCCAGCAGGCGCTCGCCTCCGGCGCCGCCACGGGACTGCTGATCCTCTCGTTCCTGATCTCCGGCATCGTGCCGCTGATCGACGGCTGGCAGGACTGGGCGAAGATCTCGCCCTGGTACTACATCAACGACGGCGAGCCGCTTGCGAACGGCGTGCAGTGGGGGCCAGTGCTCGTAATCCTCGCGATCGCGGTCGCCATGATCGGAGCCTCGTTCGCGCTGCTCGACGCGCGTGACCTCAAGTCGGGCGAGGGGCGTCTGCCGCTTCTCGAGCGGCTCGTTGCGGACCCACGCGTGAGCAAGGCGACCGCGCTGCTGCGCGGCCGTTCGAGCGCGCGGGGCATCCTCGGCATCTCGCTCAGCGACGGCCGCGCCGTGCTGACGGTCGCCGGCGGCGGCCTGTTCATGATGCTGCTGTTCCTCGGCGTGCTCTTCAACGCCATCAACGACTTCGTCGGCGAGTTCGTGGACGTGTTCCCCGACTCGATCATGGCGATGGTCGGCTACGCCGACTACACGACGCCCGAGGGCTGGTACACCGGCGAGGCGCTCAGCATCGTCGCTCCAGTCGCGATCGCGGTCGTGACCATCACTATGGGCGCCAGTCTCGCCGTCGAGGAGCGCACGCGCCGCGCGTCCGTCCTGTTCGCGAATCCGGTCTCGCGTTCGAGCGTCGCATGGCGCAAGTTCGCCGCGATGCTGGTGATGTCGGCGGCAGTCGGCGTGCTCGCCTTCGGCGGCATGGCGCTCGGCAATCTGCTCGGCGGGCTCGGCATGGACTGGGGCAACATCGCGGGCGCCTCGCTGCTGCTCACGCTGCTCGGCACGACGCTCGGCGCGGTCGCGTTCGCGGCGGGCGCGGCGACGGGCAGTCCCGCCGTCGCCCAGGGCGCCGCGATCGGCTACGCGATCGTCGGGTGGGCCGTCGCGTCGTACGCGGGCTTCGCCACGGCGCTGGAGACGTGGGCCAAGCTCTCCGCGTTCCACTACTATGCGACGCCCACTCCGCTCGAGCACGGCCTCTCGTGGGCGAACGTCGGCGTGCTCGCCACGGCGACGCTCGTGCTCGGCGCGGTCGGCGTGATGCTCCACCGCTCACGCGACCTCAAGGGCTGACCGATATCCCTTCTGTGAGAAAAGTCCCGTGAGGGTGACGGCGCGTCCCGCGCGCCGTTAGGGTGGGCGCAGAATTCGAAGGAGCACCGCTGTGAACAAGTTCTCGGGGGCCGAGAAGGTCCTGGTCCTGCTGATCCTTGTCTTCGCCGCGCTCGCGGCCGTGCTCGGCGTGATCTGGGCCGGAGCAGCAGTGTGGGACGTGGCGACCGCGCCCGACCCCTACCAGCCCGACCCGGTGCCGACCCTTCCCGCAGACTTCGTGATGCCCGAGGGCTTCTCCACGGACGCGCCCGCGGTCGACCCGTCCGCCGACCCGTCGGCCGAGCCCACCACCGAGGCAGAGGCGACCGAGGAGCCCGCCGAGGGCTGATCCCCGCGGGGCCGCAGCGTCGCTCGTCCGTAGCGAGACCCGACCCCGGCGTCGGGCGCGTGAACGCTACGAGACGGTGATCTCGACCTCCATGCCCTGCGCGCGGTGGTTGCCCACCGAGCAGTAGATCGTGTAGGTGCCCGGCTCGAGAGTGACCGTCACCGAATCGGTCTCGCCCGGTCCGATCACGGCGGTGCCGTCGTCAAGGCCCTCGCCCTCGATGCGCAGGTCGTGCTGCATGGAGCCGACGTTGGAGAAGTCGAACGTATAGGTGCCGGCAGCGATCTCGGTCGAGCCCAAGTCGTAGCCGAACTCGAAGCCCGTGACGGGCATCGTCATGACCTCCTCGTCGCCGTCGACCGTGGTCGTCTCCTCGGTGTCGGTACCCACCTCGGAGTCGAGCGGCGTGCCCGCCTCGGACGAGCAGCCTCCGAGTGCGAGGCCCGCGGCGGCGCCGAGGGCGACCGCCCTCATCGTGGTGCGCTGGACGACGGACATGCGGTGCGTTGCGTTCATGGTGCCTCCCCTTGTATCCATGCCTGCCGGCGTTGTCCCTCGAGGGGTCAACGGCTGAACGCGCGGATGCGTTGCGCGGTGGGCGGCGTCAGGGGCGCGGGGTAGCGTGGGCGGCATGCCGACGACGCCCTTCGATTCCCTTGACGACTACATCGCGATTCCCCGGGTGGAGGGCCTTGCGCTCTCGCCCGACGGCACCCGCGCCGCTCTCACGGTCGCGACGCTCGACGCGGAGAAGACCTCGTACGAGCGTGCGGTGTGGGAGGTGCCTTCCGACGGGACTGGGACGCCGCGTCGGATGACGCGCTCCGCCAAGGGCGAGTCCGGCGCGGCCTACCTCCCCGACGGGTCGCTTCTGTTCGTCTCCGCCCGCCCCGGCGCCGGCGACGACGAGACGGCACAGCTGTGGGTGCTGCCCGCGGCCGGAGGCGAGGCGAGGCCGGTGACGGCGCTGCCCGGGGGAGTGGGCGGCATCGTCGCGGTCGCGACCGACGCGCCGACGGTTGTCATCTCGGCATCGCTGATGCGCTCCGCGAACACGCTCGAGGACGATGCCCGCATCCGCGCCGATCGCAAGAAGCGCAAGGTCGCGGCGATCCTCCACGAGGCGTACCCCGTGCGTCACTGGGATCACGACCTCGGTCCCGACGAGCCGCACCTGCTCGCCCTCGACCTGGGCGCGCTGCCCGCCGAGACCCCTGGCGGCGACCGCGCCTCGGACGCGCCCAAGGACGGCCCCGCGCCCTACCCGACGTGGCTGCCACGCCCCGTGGACCTCACGCCCTCCCCGGGCCGCGCCGCGGACCTCGACGGCGCCGCGATCACGCCCGGCGGTACGACCCTGATCGCCTCGATGCAGACCAGCGAGGGGCGGGGCTCGCGCCACCGCCTCGTATCCATCGACGTCGCGACCGGCGCGCACACGGTGCTGTTCGACGAGCCGCGCGTGGACCACGTGGTGCCCGCGATCAGCGCCGACGGCAGCGTGCTCGCACATCTGCGCATGCCCAAGGCTGACCCGACCGGCCCCACTCAGCAGGAGATCTGGATCTCCGCGCTCGACGGCTCGGGCGCGCGCCGTATCGCCCAGGACTGGGACCGCTGGCCCGGCGAACTCGCATTCACGCCCGACGGCACCGCGCTCATCACCGCGACCGACTCCGACGGCCGCGCACCTGTGTTCCGCATCCCGCTCGACGACTCCGGCGTGGTCGCGCTCACGAGCGACGACTTCGCGTACTCCGCGGTCGCGGTGGACCGCACCTCGGGAGACCTCGTGGCGCTGCGGTCCTCGTACCTCGCCCCGGCGCACCCCGTGCGCGTCGCGCCCGACGCAGAGATCACCGAGCTCGCGACGCCCGCCCCCGCGCCGGCCGTGCCCGGGACGCTCAACGAGATCTCGACGGCCGCCGAGGACGGGTCGCCCGTACGCGCGTGGCTGGTGCTGCCCGAGGGAGCGTCCGCCGACAGCCCTGCGCCGCTGCTGCTGTGGATCCATGGGGGGCCGCTCGGCTCGTGGAACGCCTGGTCGTGGCGCTGGAACCCGCTGCTGGCGGCGTCTCGCGGCTACGCGGTCCTGCTGCCCGACCCTGCGCTGTCCACCGGGTATGGGCTCGACTTCATCGCTCGCGGGTGGAACGCGTGGGGAGACAAGCCGTTCACGGACCTCATGTCCATCACCGACGCGGCCGTCGCCCGGGACGACATCGACGAGTCCCGCACGGCCGCGATGGGAGGCTCGTTCGGCGGCTACATGGCCAACTGGGTCGCGGGCCACACCGACCGGTTCAAGGCGATCGTCACGCACGCGAGCCTGTGGGCGATGGACCAGTTCGGGCCCACCACGGACCACGCCGAGTACTGGCAGACGATCTTCACGCCCGAGGCGGCGCTCGAGTGCTCGCCGCATCGGTTCGTCGACGACATCGTCACCCCGATGCTCGTCATCCACGGCGACAAGGACTACCGCGTGCCAATCGGCGAGGGTCTGCGCCTGTGGGCCGAGCTGTCCGAGCGGTTCATGGGCGAGGACGGCACGATGCCGCACCGCTTCCTGTACTTCCCGGACGAGAACCACTGGATCCTGAAGCCTCAGCACGCGGTCGTCTGGTACGAGACCGTGTTCGCCTTCCTCGACCAGCACGTGCGGCACCAGATGCCGTCGCGGCCGGAGATCCTCGGGTAGGCGAGTGAGCCGGCGCGAGATCTTCTGGGCGCTGCTGCCGGGTGTCGCGCTTGCTGCGCTCGGGGTGTGGGCGTTCGCCGAGCTGCTCGAGGGTTTGCTCGAGCAAGAGGACCTGTACGTCGCAGACCAGCCGCTGGTCGACTGGCTCGTGGCTCATCGGGTCCCCTGGCTCACCGCGCTCCTCACGGCAGTCACGAACGCCTTCGGTCCGGTGATCCTGCCGATCCTGGTGGGTCTCGGCTGCCTGATCTGGTGGTGGCGTACTCGCCGCTGGCGCGAACCCGCGCTGCTGGTCGGCGCGATGGCGCTGTCCACGCTCATCGCCGTCATCGTGAAGGCGATCATCGAGCGGCCCCGGCCGGACGAGTCGCTCCAGGTGATCCCCGGTCTCGAGACGTCGTTCTCGTTCCCCTCCGGTCACACGACAGGTGCGGCGACGTTGGTGCTCGTGCTCGGCTACCTGCTGTTGCGCCGGCGCTGGAGCCGTCGGTCATTCCTCGTGTGGCTCAGTGTCTCGGCGCTGGTCGTGCTGCTCGTCGGCGGCTCGCGCCTGTATCTCGGCTACCACTTCCTCACGGATGTGGCGGCCGGCGCATGCCTGGGCGTCATCGCGCTCGGCGCCGTGGTGACGGTCGACCGCTGGCTGGATCTGCGCGAGTCGAGCCGCCTGGCCTGACCCGACCCCGGCGTCGGGCGTCCTGGGAGTACATGAGTGCCGAGAAACGGCGCGAGTCGAGCACTCATGCACTCCCAGCGCGCGTCAGTCCGACTTGCCCTGCGCGAGGCCGTCCTTGATCGCGTCCATCACTGAAGAGTCGGCGAGCGTGGTGACGTCGCCCACGTCGCGGTTCTCGGCGACGTCGCGCAGCAGGCGGCGCATGATCTTGCCCGAGCGAGTCTTCGGCACCTCGGACACGACGAGGATGTCGCGCGGCTTGGCGAGCGGCCCGATCTCCTTGCGCACGTGCGTACGCAAGGCGTCCGCGATCTCAGCCCCGTCGTCGGGCACGCCCTTGGCGTCGCCGCGCACGATGACGAAGGCGACCACCGCCTGACCGGTGATCGCGTCGGTCGCGCCGACGACCGCCGCCTCCGCGACCCACGGATGCGCGACGAGCGCATGCTCGATCTCCGTCGTGGTGAGGCGGTGGCCGGAGACGTTCATGACGTCGTCCACGCGGCCCAGCAGCCACAGGTCGCCGTCGATGTCCTTCTTGGCGCCGTCGCCCGCGAAGTACATGCCGTCGAAGCGGTTCCAGTAGGTGCGCGCGAAGCGGGCGCGGTCGCCCCAGATTCCGCGCAGCATGCTGGGCCACGGCTCCTTGATGACCAGGTAGCCGCCCTCGCCGCCGCGTACGGGCCTGCCCTCGTCGTCCACCACGTCCGCCGCGATGCCTGGCATGGCCGTCATGGCTGAACCGGGCTTCGTGGAGGTCACGCCGGGAAGCGGGGAGATCATGATCGAGCCCGTCTCGGTCTGCCACCAGGTGTCGACAATGGGGCAGCGCTCGCCGCCGATCACGCGGCGGTACCACATCCATGCCTCGGGGTTGATGGGTTCCCCGACGCTGCCGAGCAGGCGCAGTGACGTGAGGTCGAAGCTGTCCGGGATGGACTCGCCCCACTTCATGAAGGTGCGGATCGCGGTGGGTGCGGTGTAGAAGATCGTGACGCCGTACTCCTGGATGATCTCCCACCAGCGCCCCTGATGGGGGGTGTCGGGGGTGCCCTCGTAGAGCACCTGCGTCGCGCCGTTCGTCATGGGTCCGTACACGATGTAGGTGTGGCCGGTGATCCAGCCGACATCCGCCGAGCACCAGTACACGTCCGTCTCGGGCTTGAGGTCGAACACGATCCGATGCGTGTGCGCGGCCCCCGTGAGGTAGCCGCCCGTCGAGTGCCACAGACCCTTCGGGGCGCCCGTGGTGCCCGAGGTGTAGAGGATGAACAGCGGGTGCTCGGCGTCGACCCACTCGGGCTCGTGCTCGGCGAGCTGCGGGTCCACCGTGTCGTGCCACCAGACGTCTCGGCCCTCGGTCCACGCCGTGTCCTGGCCCGTGCGCTTCACGACGAGCACGTGCTCCACCGTGCGCGCGTCGCCCGGGTGCGCGTCCGACGGCGCGAGGGCCTCGTCCACGAGGGGCTTGAGCGCGAGGTGCGCGCCGCGCCTGTTCCCACCGTCGGCCGTGATGACCAGCTTCGCCTCGGCGTCGTCGATGCGCTGGCGCAGGCTCGCCGCGCTGAAGCCGCCGAACACCACGGAGTGGATGGCGCCGATGCGCGCGCACGCCAGCATCGCCACCACGGCTTCGGGGATCTGCGGAAGGTAGATCGCGACGCGGTCGCCCTTGCCGATGCCCAGGCTCAACAGTCCGTTCGCGGCCTTCTGCACGCGCTCGTGCATGTCGGCGTACGTGATCGTCTGCGTGTCGCCGGGCTCGCCGACGAAGTGGAACGCGACACGGTCGCCGCGGCCCTCGCGCACGTGCCGGTCCACCGCGTTGTCGCACGCGTTGAGTACGCCGTCGTGGAACCAGCGGGCCACCGGAGCGTCGGACCAGTCGAGGATCTCGGTGAACTCCTCCTTCCACGCGAGCCGACGCGCGGCCTCCTTCCAGTACTCGAGCGGATCGGCCTCGGCCTTCTTGTACTCGAATGCCGTCGCGTTGGAGTGTGCGGCGAAGGAGGCGAGCGGCGCGAAACTGCGGCGCTCGGTGTGGAGGTTCTCCAGCGTCACGTGGTGGCGCGGGTCGTGCGGGCGCTCGCCTTCGTGCGCATGCCCGACGGGCGGGCCGGCCTCGGTGGGCTGCTCGCCCTGGAGGATCGTGGGGACAGGGGACGGGGACTCATGGGCGTCGTTGACCATTGCGCCAGGGTAGGCGTTAGGCAAGGTTTCTTCCAGAGTTTGTTAAGTGCCCTGCTAGATCGGGCTAAACGGAGTGTCGCGGCTGCGCGAAGGTCCCGTCGAGCAGCGGCTCCAGCGCGAGGATGGCCGCTCCGAGCGCGACGGCATCTCCTTGGAAGGTGCTCTGTGCGAGGACGGCCTGCCCTGCGGGGCGTGCGAGCGAATGGGCGTCTAGCGCTTCCCGGATCCGTTCCTCGTATCGCGACATGAGCAGCATGCCCACCCAGCCTCCCAGGACGACCTTCTCTGGGTTGAGCAGGTTCACCAGACCGCCCAGCGATGCGCCGACCACCAGCAGGACATCGTCGACCACGCTCCGCGCAGCGGCATCGCCGGCATCCGCTGCATCGAGCAGTGCGGTGATGGCCTCCCAGCCTGAGCCCGACGGGACGCCGCCGACGTCGACCCAAGCCTGCAGGATCGCATCTGCTCCGGCGTACGCCTCGAGGCATCCCAGGTTTCCACAACGGCACCGACGTCCGCCCGGCCGGATGGTGGTGTGGCCCCATTCGCCAGCGCTCGAGTGCGTACCGCGGTGAATCTGCCCCTCCACGATCACCCCGAGACCTACGCCGCGCCCGAGCAGTGCGACGATGGCGTGCTCCGCGCCTCGAGCCGAACCGAACCACATCTCCGCACGTGCCTGAGCCTTCGCGCCGTTGTCGGCGAAGACTCGCAGGTCCGTGCTCGCGAGCGAGCCGACGGGGACCGGATCCCAGCCGAGGCTCTGGGCATACAGGGTCTGGCTCCCGTCCTCGCTGATCTCGACCGGGCCGGGCAGTGCCAGGCCGAGTCCCGTGACCCGCTCCCAGCGGGAGGCATGGCGCGATCGCAACGCTGACACCGCGGTATCGATGTCGTCGACGATGCGGTTCACGGGTTCGCTCTCATCCGCCTCGACCTCCTCGCGGTCGAGCACCTCCATGCTCAGGTCGAACAGCTCGACGGCGACACCTCGTTCGCCGACGTCTGCGCCCAGCGCATAGGCTCCATCCGGGTCAGGCGCGAGCAGCGTCACCGGCCGGCCGCCTCGGGAGGCAAGCGAACCGACTTCGGCGACCACGCCGTCCGCGATCAGGCCAGCGACGAGGCTGGTGATCGAGGCGACCGAGAGGCCCGTCTGCTCAGCGAGCTCCGCGCGAGTGGTGCGTTGTGCGAGCAGGATCTCCGTGAGCACCTGCGCTCGGTGCCGCTGCCGAAGCGTTGCCGTGGTCGCGGACTTGGTGTTCGTGCGGCGCAGCGTCTTCGGATCCGGCATCACGCCTCCATTCTGGTCTGAACAGCGCCGCCGTGGCGCACGAGGGCGGCGAAGCGTGCACCCGACCCAGTCGCTTCGACGCGGATGCCCCGTGCGGACGGAGTGACGTCCACGGACACGGGGCGCTGCTCCTCGTCGACCGCGGTCCATTCGGCGGCGCGTGCCTCAGGGTCGGTGAACTCGTACTCAAGCCACCCGCCTGGCGGCAGCTCGACCACCAGCACCTCGTCGGGTCGATAGTGGCGACCGTCCGTCTGCTGGAAGGGGTTCGGCACCTGCGCGCCTCGTTGAGCGTGCACCACCGCCACGGCGTCACCCTCGCGGAAGGTGGTGATCCGGGAGGTCCCGGCGGCGCCGTAGGAGGATCCTTCCCCGTGGAAGCCGAAGCCCCACGCGGGCACGGTGCTCGGCGAAGCGCCCAGCGCCGCATCGATCACCTCGGGCACCTCGTGCGCCGACTCGAGGGCGACCGCGTCGAGGAGGCCGTCGAGGATCGCCTGCGCCTCGTCGCGTGGCGGATGAGGCCCGCCTTGCGCTGCCGTTCGGATGAGCTCCCAGCCCTCAGGCGGAGCGATCGAGACAGGCGAGGTGCGAGTCGCGAGCTTCTTCCAGGGCCACAGGTTCCATCCGATCCCCTCTGCTTCGTACAGGCGCATCGACGTGTAGATCCACTCGGGGGTGTTCTCGCCGCCCTCGCCCATGTACAGCGGGACCTGGAGGTCATCGCGCAGGGCGAGGTGGGCTGCGATGCCCTCGCGGTCGGGCCGTGACCAGTACCGGTGGAACTGCAGCGCCTGGTTGTCATCCCATCTCTCGTCGAAGGCCGAGAAGTCAGTGGCCCAGTGCGTTCCCTCGTACATGATCAGGTGATCGTCGTCGACGGCGCGGATCGCGGACGTCAGCCGCCGGTACAGAGCGACCAGGTCCGGCGTGAGGCTGCGCCAGCCCTCGGGCAGAGGCTCGTTCAGCAGGTCGTACCCCATGACCGTGTGGTTGCCGGCGAAGTGCGTGGCGAGGTCCGACCACAGACGCTCAGTCAACTCGAGGTTGTGTGGGTCGAGGAAGAGATCGGGCCTGCCGCGCGCCGAGTCGTCGATGTTGGTGCCCGTCTGGCCGCCGGGCGCGCCATGCAGGTCGAGAAGCACGCGTATCCCGTGCCGCTCTGACCAGCGGACCACGTCGTCGAGCAAGGCATACCCGGCCGACAGGGGGTCGCCGTCCGCTCCCTGGATGACGCGCGCGTTGATCGGTACGCGCACATGGTCGAAGCCGAGCGCTGCTATGCGTGAGATGTCCGCCTCGGTGATGTAGCGACGCCTGTACTCGTCCCAGAAGTGCGAGGCGTAGTCGTCGCCAGCCAGGCGCGCGAACAGGGCCTCGATCGCGCGCGGAGAGGCGGCATCGTCGCCGAACAGCCACATATAGCCCTCGGGAAGCAGCCAGTTGCCGAGCCCCACGCCACGGGGCAGTCGCAGCCCCGCATCGTCGACGAGATGCGTGCCCTCTGCACGGAGGAACCCCTGCGGCGGTGCCTGGACGGGTGCGCCCGTGTGCGCTGCGGCGGTCACTTCAGCCCCGACATCGTGAAGCCCTGCACCACGTAGCGCTGGAAGAACAGGAAGACGATCAGAACCGGCACGACCATCAGGCTCGCGCCCGCCATCTGCAGCGCAGGATCGACGGCGATCTGTTGGTTGAGCAGTGCGATCCCCACGGACAGCGTGTAGAGGTTCTGGTCGCTCGCGATGATGAGCGGCCACAGGAACGAGTTCCACGAGGCGATGAACACGAGCACCGCTTGTACGGCGAGGATGGGGCCCGACATCGGCATGACGATGCGCCAGAAGATGCGGTACTCGCTGGCGCCGTCCAAGCGGGCGGCTTCGAGCAACTCGTCGGGGATGGTCGACATGAACTGCCGGAACAGGAAGATGCCGAAGCCGCTGACGAGCGTGGGCAGCGCCATTCCGATGAGGGTGTTGGTGAGGGACGACTTCGCGAGGATCAGGTACGTGGGGATCATCGTGACCTGCACGGGAACCATCAGCGTCGCGAGCACCAGAAAGAACATGGCCTCCTTGCCGCGGAACGTGAACTTCGCGAACGCGTAGCCAGCCATTGCCATGAAGATCAGGCCGATCGCGCTGATGCCTACCAGCGCGATGGTGTTGACCAGATAGCGGCCGAAGTCCATCTCGGTGAACAGTCGCATGTAGTTCGCGATGGTCGGCTCGTGTGGCAGCAGGCTTGGCGGATAGTCGAGCGCCTCGCGTTGAGGCTTGAAGCTGCCGGTGAGCATCCAGATGAGCGGAAAGGCGGTGAGCAGACCGCCGATGACGAGAGCCAGGGTGAGGGTGATGGTGAGCCTGCGCGTCGCGCCATGGCGCGTCCGCATGCCGCGAGACCGGCGACGGACGTGTGGGGACTTCGCGTCAGCGGTCACGACGGTGGGGCGCTGTTCGAGCTGATCAAGAGACATGGTCGGCCCTCCTCAGGCGCAGTTGAACGATCGTGACGGCGGCGATGACGATGAAGAGGATCACCGACCCCGCGCTGGCGTACCCGAACTCCTTGAGCCGGAAGCCTTCCTTGTAGAGGAAGAGCGAGATCGATGTCGTCGCGCCGAGCGGGCCTCCATCTGTCAGCACGAACGGTTCGTCGAAGAACTGGAGCCACGCGATGGTCGTCGTGACGGTCACGAAGAAGAGCGCGAACCGCAGCAGGGGCAGCACGATCGAGAACGTCGTGCGCCATTGACCTGCACCGTCCAGCGATGCCGCTTCGCGATACTCGTGCGGGATGCTCTGGAGGGCGGCGAGCAGGATGATCGTGTTGAGGCCGATCCCTCGCCACACGGCGACCATTCCCACTGAGACCTTGGCCATCGTGGGATCCGACAGCCACTGCACAGGCTCAGCGCCCACGCTGGTCAGAATCCAGTTGAACAGTCCGAACTGGAAGTTGTACAGGTAGCCCCAGACCAGTGAGACGGCGACGATGCCGGTGATGGCGGGGACGAAGAACGCGGTACGGAGGATCGCCACGAAACGGGGTGCCGCGTAGTCCAGCGCGATCGCGATTGCAAGGGAGATCACCACGATCGCAGGCACGCCCACGATGACGAACGTGCCTGTGACCCCGAGTGCCTCCCAGAAGTCGCCGTCGGCGAACAGCGCCTGGTAGTTGTCGAGGCCGATGAACTGGATGTTGCTCGCGTCGGCGAGGCCCGCGATGTCCATGTCCGTGAGACTCACGCCGAGCGCGACGAGCACCGGCAGCACGCCGAACAGCAGAAGCAAGGTGAGCGCTGGCCCCACGAACAGGTACGGCAGTGCGCGCGTGCGCATGGTTCCCCTCTCGGGTTGAGTGCCGGGGGCGGGCCGGCGGGCCCGCCCCCGGGGTGCGGTCAGCTGGTCGGCGTGCCGGTGGTCGCGTCGAACAGTGCCTGGAGCGTCGAGTCGCGGTCTGCTCCCTGGAGGGCGATGGAGTTCAGGGCCTCCAGCAGTGCCGCCCCGGTGTCGCCGTCCCAGTCGGGCACGAGCGGCACGGCGTTGGACGAAGCGAGCTGCTCGGTGTAGACGGCGACCATCGGATCCGCCGCCAGCGAGGCGTCGGACAGTGCAGCCGATGCCGCCGGGAGCTCGCCCTGGATCGAGTACCACTCGAGCTGTGTAGCGGGCTCGGAGAGATACTCGAGCAGCGCCAGGGCTCCGTCGGGGTTATCGGTCGAGCCCCAGACTCCGAGGTTCGAGCCGGCGAACAGCGACACAGGATCGTGGCCGTCGCCACCGGGGATCAGGGATACGGACCAGGAGCCGTCGAGCTCCGGCGCCGCGCTCGAGATCGAGGACGCGAGGTACGGGCCGGAGATCAGCATCGGCGCGATGCCAGAGACGAAGCCCTGGGTCTGGTCGAAGTCCCCGTTGACGGGCACCGAGCCGTCCGAGTAGAGCTGCAGGTAGGTGTCCACAGCGGCATGGAACTCGGGGGTGTCGAAGTCGATCGCGCCGTCGGTGACGACGTCGCCGCCGTAGCTCCAGGTCATCTCGAGCGGCAGCGGGCTGTCCCATTGGGGGATGTAGTAGCCGTACTGATCGCCACCGCGGGCGGCGAGCGTTGACGCCGCGTCGAGCAACTCCTCCCATGTGCTCGGTGGCGCGTCGATGCCGGCCTCCGACAGGATGTCGTCGCGGGTGAAGAGCACGCGTGTGTCCGAGACCCACGGCACGCTGACGAGTTCTTCCCCCACGGCGCTCGCTGCGCCGGAAGGGAAGTTGGACGGATCGATCGCGGGGTGGTCGCCGGTCGCGTCGCTGAGATCCATGAGGACCCCCGCGTCGGCGAAGGTGCGCAGCTTCGAGAGTCCGATCTGGAGCAGGTCGGGGCCATCGCCCGATCCGACTGCGGTCGTGATGCGCTCGTCAATGGCATCCCAGGGGATTGCCACGACCTCCACCTCAGTGCCGGTGTCGGCGGCGAAGGGGGCGACGAGCTGCTCGAAGTTCGCGCTGGAGTCGCCCATGACCCAGACGGTGAGCGATCCTCCGTCGGCGACGGCGGGGGTGGTGCCGTCCTCGGTGGGTTCTGCGCCGCCAGCGTCCGAGCAACCGGCGGCGAGGAGTGTCAGGCCCGCGAGCGTGGTCCATCCCGCTGCGGTTCGGAGATGCTTCTTCATTGAATACCTTCCTTCGGTGCGGCCCGAGCGGGTCGGTCCGGTGATGTGCCTGCGGAGCAGGGCGAAATCGGGGCGGCAGCACCTCCGCTTCCTTGGCAGGACTCGACGGTGAGCCCGTGGATGCTGAGGTCTCGATGACCCTAATTTCAAGAGTTAGCCTAACTCATGGTCGAAGCCGAGGCAACTCTCATCGCAGCGGACACTGCAGCGCAGTTCACGTGAGCTCGGATCACCCGGCAAGGGGTATGGGCACGTTGCCAAGCCGTCTCTGCGGCGACGCACGGGCAGAACCGAGGGTTCACACGCCCGCACTGGCGTCTCCTGTCGCGCTGGGGCGCTCAGGTCGGCCGGTCGCCCGCGTAGCGCGTGAGCGTGCGGAACAGCCACCAGCCGAACGCCAGGCCCAGTCCGATCGACAGCGCGATGATCGTGGCCTCCTTGGGCGTGACCGGTGATCCGAGCGAGACGGGCTTTCTGAAGCGCAGCATGCCCCAGCCGTGCTCGATCGCCGCGCGCCGCATCAAGCGGTCAGGGTTGACGGCAAAGCCATGGCCTACCACCGAGAGCATGGGCGCGTCGGTGATCGAGTCCGAGTACGCGTAGCTGTGCCGCAGGTCGTAGCCGCGTTCGTCCGCGAGCTCGGCGATCGCGTCGGCCTTGGCCTGGCCGAACACGTAGCGCGTGACGTTTCCTGTGTAGCGGCCACCGTCGGTCTCCAGCTCGGACGCGATGATGCCGTCGGCGCCGAGCAGGTCGGCGATGGGTTGCACGACGTCGACCACCGAGGCCGAGACGATGATGACGTCGCGCCCGTTGTCCTGGTGGCGGCGGATCAGCTCGAGCGCCTCCGCGTAGACGACGGGGTCGATGTGCTCGTGCAGGGTCTCGGCGACGATGCGCCGCACCGTCGCGACGTCCCAGCCCTCGATGAGTTCGCTGAGCGCGTCGCGCAGGCGGCTCGTCTGGCGCTCGTCCGCGCCTCCCACCTGGAACAGGAACTGCGCGTAGGCGGCGCGTAGCGCGTCGGCGCGGGTGAGCAGACCCTCGTCGAGGAATGACCGGCCGAACGCCGAGGACGAGCTCGTGGCGATGATCGTCTTGTCGAGGTCGAAGAACGCCGCAGTCGGGTGGGCACGGCGCGGCAGGCGGCGCGAGGCAGCGCGTGAGGCGGCGCGCATCGAGGTCTGCGACATCCCTGCTCCTTCCCGCTCTCAGCGTACCTGGGAGGGCCGACGCGGTACCGGTGACCGGCGCGTCGGAAACGGGCCGATGCGACCGGTGCCGGGAAGGCGGGCCCGCCCGGCGGAGTGTCCACATCCCTCCGGACGGGCCCGGTATCCACAGTACGGACCCAACCGGCACTGGTGCCACGGCGGCGCGCACAAGGCTCGCCGCATGACAGGCCCCTCGACGACCCCGATGCGCGCCGGTGCACCGCCTGCCGAGTTCGGTTGGGCCGGGCCGCTGGCCGAGCTGCTCATGCTGCCCGGCGTGACCGACGTACTCGTGCATGCCCCCGGCGAGGCCTGGCTCGACCGCGGCGGAGGCCTCGAGCGCGTGGACCTCGCGATCGGCTCGCCGGGGGAGCTGCGGGCGCTCGCGGTGCGGCTCGCCGCGCTCGCCGGGCGAAGGCTCGACGACGCGGCACCGTGCGTGGATGCGCGCCTCCCCAACGGGGCACGGCTCCACGCCGTGCTGCCCCCGGTCGCGGACGGCTGCGCGGCCGTCTCAGTGCGCCTCGTCCCGCGGGCCGCGCCGACGCTCGAGCAGCTCGAGCGCTCCGGCTCGCTCGCTCCTCAGGTCGCCGCAGTGCTCCGGGCGCTCGTGCACGCTCGGGCCTCTGTGCTCGTGACGGGCGCCACCGGCGCAGGGAAGACGACACTGCTCGCCTCGCTGCTCACCGAGGTCCCTCCCGAGGAGCGCATCGTGCTCATCGAGGAGGCGGGCGAGGCGCGCCCGACGCACCCGCACGTCGTGAGGCTCGTGGAACGCCGGCCGAACGTCGACGGCGCGGGGGCCGTCACGCTCGCCGCGCTCGTCCGCGAAGCGCTGCGCATGAGGCCTGACCGGATCGTTCTGGGAGAGTGCCGCGGCGCGGAGCTTCGCGAGGTGCTGCTCGTGCTCAACACCGGACATCGAGGAGGCATGGCGACGCTGCACGCGAACTCCGCGGCCGACGTTCCCGCGCGCCTCGTCGCTCTCGGCGCCCTCGCGGGCATGACGGCCGACGCTGTCGCGCTTCACGCGGCCGCGGGCTTCGACGCCGTGATCCACCTCCAGCGCGGCCGTGACGGGATGAGGAGGGTGCGGGAGATCGCGCACCTCGTGCGCGAGGACCCGGGCCTGGGAGTGCGCACCGCCGTCGCGGTCGCCGCCGACGGCACCGCCGTCCCAGGTCAGGGCTGGCCAGCACTGGCGGAGCTCGCGAGTGCCGCGTGAGGCGGCTCCTCACGCGCGCTCAGCGCGCGCCGCGTGCCTCGCCCGACGATCCCGGTGGTGTCGCCGCAGCGGTGGGTCTGCTGCGCGCGGGCGCTCCGCCGGAGGCCGCGTGGCTCGCTTCGGGGTTCACTGAGGTCGATCCGGATGGCGCCCCCGCAGGTGCGCCCGCGGGCATTCGCGCGTCCGCGCGGCTCGCGCGCACCACTGGCAGCCCGCTCGTGCCGCTCGTCGAGGCAGTCGTCGCGCAGCTGGAGGCGCGCGCTGACGCCGGTGCCCGTGCGGAGGCGGGGATGGGCGGCGCACGGCTGAGCGCCCGGATCCTCGGATGGCTGCCTGCTGTTGGCATCGCCTTCTCGGCGGCGATCGACCCGGCGTCCCTGAGCATCGTCCGCGAGCCGTGGGGAGTGGCACTCGTGGCCGTCGCCGTGCTGCTCGCCCTCGCTGGACGCCGCTGGCTGACCCGCATGACCGCGCGCGCCACGGCGCCACCACCGGTCGAGGAAGAGGCGGTCGGTCTCGCGCTCGCGCTCCTCGAGGCGAGCGTCGCAAGTGGGGCCGACCTCGCCGGTGCGCTCGCCTCCGTCGGCGCGGCGCTGGTCCCAGAGACCCCGCTCGCGGGCTCGGGGCTCACGCGAGCCGGAACTGCGCTGCGAGCCGGGTCCCGGTGGGAGGAGGCGTGGGCGCGCGGGGCTCACGAGTCGCCGTCGCTTGCCCCTGTCGAGGAGGCTCTGCGCTGGGCCTGGCGCTCCGGGGCGGCGCCCGGACCCGCGCTCGCGGCCGCCCGGCGCTCCGAGGTACGACGGTCGGCGGCGGCGCGTGAGCTCGCCGTCTCACAGCTCAGCGTCCGCGCCGCGCTGCCGCTGTCGCTGTGCCTCCTGCCGTCGTTCGTGCTCGTGGGCGTGGTCCCGATGCTGATCGCCGTCGCTCGCTCGGGCGGGCTCCTTCCATGAGGAAGTCGTCGTCCCCGGTCACCCGGTGGGGTGCGCCTGTCCACAGATCCGCGCTGTCGCTCCGACGCCACGAGCGCCGCCGCGCACGCTGGATCGCACGGACGCCATGGGGGCGTCCGCTCACGGAAGGAGAGTGGTCATGAAGTCGTGGTCGATGCGGGCGAAGACGGTCATGGAGCGGCGAGCGGCGAGGCTCGACGATCGTGGGATGGCGACGGTCGAGTACGCCATGGTCACGGTCGCTGCCGCCGCCTTCGCGGGAGTGCTCGTCGCGCTGATCCGCTCCGACGAGGTGCGCGAGCTCCTCGCGGGAGTCCTCCGCGGCGCCTTCGGCGGATGAACACGCGGCCGCGCCTGCGGCGGCTCCCCAGCGATCGTGGCTCCGCGACTGTGGAGCTCGCGATGGCGCTGCCCGCCCTCGTGCTCATGCTTGGCCTCATCGCGGGTACGGCGGCATGGGGGCAGCGGGCCATCCTCGTGGAGCACGCTGCCGCCGCGGCGGCACGCACCGCGCTGGTGGAGGACCTCGCAGCCGCGCGTGCTGCCGGCCAGTCGGTCGCGCCCGGCGCGCGCGTGGATGTGGCGCGGGTCCCCGGCGCGGTCGCCGCGACAGTGTCGATGCCGGGACGAGGGCTGCTCCCACCCGTTGAGGCGACGCTGCATCTGCCGGAGCAGCCGTGAAGGCGCGGCTCGCAGGCGGCACCGACTGGTGTCGGGATCGAGGCTCAGCGATGCCGCTGGTCGTCGCGCTGATGGCTGTGGCGGTCGCCTGCGCTGTGGCGATCGCGACAGGCAGCGGCGCGATCTCCGCCCGCGCCCGCACCCAAGGAGCCGCCGATCTCGCGGCCCTCGCGGGCGCCGTCGGCGAGAGGCTCCACCCCGGTACAGGGTGCACCCGGGCTCGCGAAGCGGCGGGGCTCAACGGCGTCGAACTCGCGAACTGCCTCGCGTCGAGCGACGGTGACATCACCGTGGTGCTGCGCGACGGCTCGGTGCTGGGCCCTGTGGTGGCGAGCGCCCGTGCGGGCCCGTCTTTCTCGAGGTGACGGGCGGCACCACCTCGGGCCGCTCGCAGCCGTCGTGGACGGGTGCGGCGGTTCGCTTGTATCCCTCGAGTCGCAAACTGAAGGGTGGTTTGCCCCGGAGCCACTAGTCATTGCGGTTCTTGGCGCGCTGTCCGGCTACGGTCCTTGCGAGGAGCTGTTCACGGTCCAACTGGGCGAGTACCGCCGCCATACCGAACACCGCCTCGCCTGCGGGTCTTGTCAGATCGAAGTTCTCCTGAACAGAGACGAGCGCGACGCCAGCATCCTCGAGGCGCTCGACCTGGGTGAACGCGTGAGAAGTACGTCGTGAAGACCGGGAGATGTTGGGGACGATGAGAGCATCGAACTCGCCATCGCTTCCGTCTGCCAGCATCCGGTTGCAGGCTGGCTGTCCGCACGGGCGCCTCCTACCCCGGCGTCCTCGTATGCGCTCGCTAACCGCCAACCTCGTCGCTCGACTTCGGCCCCGCGCTGGCGGCGCTGCTCGGGCAATGAAGTGTTCTCGACCTGGTCTGTGGTCGAGACGCGGGTGTAGATCGCGGCGCGCGTCATGATGCGCCCCGAGTGCGCTGGTAGGTGGTCATGCATGCACGGCACCACGACTGCCGCCATCTGCGCCGCCCATTGCGAAACGCGAATGCGTCGCGGGGCTTGGTCTCGCCGCGCCCACCGCACGGCATGAGTTTCTGGTTTTCCAGGGATGTTTCGTGAGAGTGCATGAGTGGTTCCTCGCGCAAGTATCCGCGTGGGTGCTCCTCGCTACCCTGTCTTCATGAACGCTTCGAACTGGATCAACTTGGGCATCATGCTCCTCACGGCGATTGGCGTGGTCGTAGCGGCGAATCAGGCCAGGTCCGCTCGTACCTCGGCGAGTCAGGCCAGCGGCCACGAGCGAGCCGCACTGGAGTCCGCCCGAGAGTCGGCGGCGGCGCAGAAGCGCGTGGCCACGGCCCTCGAAGAGTCGAACGAGCTCGCACGCTCCTCGCAGAAGAAGACCCGGTGGGGTCTGAGTGTCGAAGACAAGGATGCCTGGCGACTGACCAACCAAGGGCCAGGCTCTGTGAGTAACGTGGAACTCAAGGTGCTCGAAGCGGACCCCGGACTGGTACACAGCGAGACGTTCCCAAAGGACGAACTCGAAGAAGGACTCTCGGGAACGTTCAGGATCTTTCGGCACATGGGAATGGCGACTGACCTGACGCTTGCGATCGCCTGGGACGACCCCGAGGCTGGTACGCGCGTGACGGTCAAGACGACTCTGCCGTAGCGGATCCAGCACAGCCACGTCCGCGAGTCAAAGCGTCTGTCTGGATCGCACTAGAGCGTGCGGGTGACGCGATGCTCTCGCCCAGCGGTGTCGCGCCAAGCGATCTCGGCCTGGAGGTGCGAAGGAGTCGCTAGCGACGGCTCGTGAAGCACCCTTATGAAGTCGCCCGGCTCCAGGCACGAGATTGGAGGTTGACCGCCTGGGAACATCAGCTCGCCCGGCGCGGCCGGCGTCGACAACGTGACTTCGATCATCCGCTCCCGACCCTGGTTATAGAGCCGCCACTCGTGCCGCGCAACTTGGCGGAACTCGATCGGGTGTACTGGTGTGGCGCCTTCGGCGAGTTCCCGAGATCTTTCGAGCGCCTGTGCCACGCGTTCGTTGGCGGCCACCAACTCGGCTCGTAGCCGACCGGCATCTTTCTGGGCACGACGCTCGGAGTTCAGGGATCGTGCCGCAACAAACACGCTCACTCCGGTGAGCAGGAAGAGCCCGATGTTCACCCAGGTCGCAGTGTCCATGGTGTGACGTTAGCGTGGTCCGGAGGGCGACGTCGTTTTCCCACCACGACCGATGCACATCGCTACCATGCCGTGTATGACGCGAGGTCAGGAGCAGGAGCACGCCGTGGTGCTTGAAGTCCGCGGACGGCTCTTGCCGGTCACATGGATTCGCGCAATCGTCTTTCTCGGTCTCTTGGCCGCAGCGATCGTGTTGGCGCAGGTTGCTTCGGACCACGACTGGCCTGACTGGGTGACTGCCGCAGGCGTCCCAGCAATCACGCTGCTGATGGGTCTTTCGCTTCAGACCTCGCCCAAGCCGCCAAACTTCGGGAATCAGGCTGCTTCGGCACTCGCGAACGCGTACAACGCGAGTGCCGCCATCACTGAAGAAGTGGGGAACATTGGCACTGTGCGCGCACGCCTCAATGAGGTCGATGGTGTTCCAGAGCACATTGACAGCGGGTTGGCCTTTGTGCAGACCAACCTCCAGAAGGCCAATAAACTCGTCGCGCAGTCGGTCGGACCGTGGCAGGAAGTCGAACCCAAGGCGGTCGAGTTGGCTCGAGTACAGAACCGCGCGGGTCACGAACTGCTCGCAGAGATGTCCAGAGACGAAGGGGCTTCCGATGAGTGACGATGGAGTCAAGGGCAAGGTTGCGAGGATCGTCTCGGACCGAGAAGTAATCCTGAACCGGGGTCTAGACGATGGCGTCGAAGTCGGCGCTACCTTCTACATCTTCGACGCGAACACAGTTGACGTCGCGGACCCGGACACAGGGGAGAACCTCGGGGGCGTCCGCCGGGTCAAGGCACTTGTTCGCGCAATCGATGTTGCTCCACGTCTCACACTCGCTCGCACGTTCCGAACCAGAAAGGTCAACACCGGCGGAACTGGTACCTTCGGGACACTCCTCGCTTCGCCGAAGTGGGAGACCAAGGTTGAGACCCTCCGCATTGACCCTCAGGCTGGTAAGCCGATCGCGGACGACGAGGCAGTGGTTGCTCAGGGTGACCCGTTCGAGCAAACGTTCGACGATGACCTCGATACCGCGCCATCCGTCGCATTGTGGGAGTCCCTCTAGGGCGGCCAGGAGTGGGTGCGTGCCCCTAGGAGAACCCCAGCCGATCTGCATCACATGGCCCGGGGCGGGACTGCTGAAGATTCTGGTAACTCTAGTCACCTCAACCTTCAGCAGTCCCAACCGACTTCAGTCGCCTGGGTCTTCTGCGTGTGCACAAGGAACGCCACACTAGCTCTATGGCCGCATCCCTCTCGAACGACATCGTGCTTGCCACCTCTGTCCACGCGCAACCTGGCGTGTATGCCGTCCTACTTGGCTCTGGAGTTTCACGCGGGGCTGGCGTACCAACCGGCTGGGGCGTCGTCCAAGACCTCACGGCGCGGGTTGCCGCGCTGGTGGATCGCGGTAACGCCGAGAGTTCCGAGCGGGCACGCGAAGACCCAGAGGCGTGGTGGCGTGACAAGTTCGACGGACCGCTGGGGTATTCGTCACTGCTCGAGAAGCTCGCCGACACGCCGAGCGAGCGCCAAGGCCTTCTGAAAGGCTTCTTCGAACCTCCGGCGGGCGACGATGAGGCTACTGGCGTGCCCTCGTCCGCGCATCGAGCGATTGCATCCCTTGCTCAGCGTGGCTATATCAAAGTGATCGTCACCACGAACTTCGACCGGTTGATGGAGCAGGCGCTGGCGGAGATCGGGGTCGAGCCACAGATCGTGTCGCGCCCCGAGGCGGTCAAGGGCATGACCCCGCTCGTGCACGCGGCGGTGACGCTCGTGAAGCTGCACGGGGACTACCGAGAAGTCGACTCGCTCAACACCGAGACGGAACTCGGCGAGTATCCGCAGCCATGGGTAGACCTCCTTCGGCAGGTGGTCGAGGACTATGGTCTGGTTGTCTCCGGATGGTCGGCGGACTGGGACACGGCCTTGGTTCGTGCTATCGAGGATGCGTCTAGCCGCCGCTATTCGCTTTACTGGGACGCGCGATCGAGTAAGGGTGAGAATGCCCAACGGATTCTGAGCGTTCGCGATGGTCGGGTGCTGCAAGCGGACACGGCAGACGCGTTGTTCACTTCCCTCAAAGAGAACGTTGAGGCGCTCGAGCGCATCGCGGTGTCTCCACTCTCTCTTGACCTGATGATCGCCAGAGCGAAGCGCTACGTTGCGGACCCGGTGAGGCGTGTCGACCTCCATGACCTCGTCATGAGCGAGGTCGATGCTGTCATCGAGGCGATCGCGTCAATGTTCGACAGGTTCGCACAAGGTTCACACGACTACCAAGAAGTGGAGGACGCGGCCGACGAACTCGCGGCTTCGACCCAGCCCTTGCTGAGAGTCTTGGGACATGGCGTCTTTCACGACGACGGAAGCCATGACGCTCTCTGGACTCGCGTGGTTCAGCGGCTACTCGATGGGCCACCATTGCCTGCCACGCGAGTCCCCGGTGACGTGATTCGCGACCTTGTTCGGCTGCCCGCGCTGCTTGCAACCTACACATACGCAGTCGTAGGGGCTGAGACGCATCGCGACTCAACCCTCATTAAGGCGTCCCTGGAGTCGCGGGCGCTGCGCACGCTGGGTGAGCGCGAGCGCGTTCCGGGCGTCTTCGTGACCCACGTGGAGGCAGTCCTCAACGCCGACGTGATCAACTCCGTCGCGAGGGCCAAGGGTGCCGGCGGGTGGATATACCCGGGCAGCCACCGCGCGCGGGACATGATGCAAACGGTCGTCCTTGACTTCGTCCCTATCTCGCGAGCGCGTGAAGCCTTTGATGACGCTGAGTATCGAGTCGCCCTCCTTCAGCACGTCGCTCCTCGCGGCAAGGCGTTCGTGTATGGACCCCACTCAGGCGAGTTCTGCGGTGAGTTCCAGTGGGACGAGGATGGCCGACCACATGCCGAACAACGCTTCGTCGACAACTTGAACTTCGAGCGCTTCCGTAAAGACTGGGAGAGCGCGATCGGCGATGACATCCCGACTGCTCTCGATGGCCTAAGGGCGCGGCTTGAGCGCCACAAGCGCTGGTAGTGAGTTCGATGGGGGGCGCTGGTGCCCCGGAGAAACCACGGCACCGTCTCGCCAACGCCAATAGAGTTCCGTCATGGATTGGCTGAACGAACTTCCCTCCGGTGCATGGGCCGTCATCGGTGCTGTCGTGGCGGGCCTGATCTCGTGGGGTGCAGTCGTGTGGCAGAACCGCGCTCAGGCCAAGCGAGACGAACGCGCGCGCGCCGCGCTGGTTGCCGACCGCAAGCGAGACGAACGCCGGAGCGCGTATGCGGGACTCCTCCTCTCCGCGCAGCGGGCCGACGCCAAGATCCGCCGTCACTTCAACGAGGAGCAGTTCAACTTCGGCCAGCCGACCTACCCAGGGGTCGAGAACTACGACCACGTTTGGGAGCTGATCACGGGCGATTTCAACGAGAACGTTGCTCTCGCGCGACTCGTGGCAAGCGACTCGATTCGAAACGACATTGACGCGGTGTCCACGTACTTGCACGCCTGCGTCTGGTCCATCGTCGAATTGGGCAAGAGGCCGTCTGACGAGCCACACCCAATCCAGGTCCTTGAGGACACGATGGCAGCGGAACTTGAGTATCGCGACGGGCCGCCGGAGTCGGCAGGCGCTGGCAAATCGGCACCCTAGACCCCTGAAGGTATCGAATCGGGAAGTGAATACCGGAGGTGGGTGGGTCGGAGGGCCGAAGGCGCAGGCTCCCATTCGGACCACAACCGCACCGTGCCGCCACTCGTCGTCACGTTTCCTGCCTCGTCCCGTGCCGCCGAGATCGCGTCAACAACAAGCATATCGGTCGGCTGCCAGTCAGCTGCGTGATCAACCTCGCCCTGGGTCAGCTGCACAGACTCGATGTCCTCGCCGCTCGACCCCTTCACCTCGACGTGGCGCTCAACCCCGTCAATCATGACGCGCAGGTCGTACGGCTTGCCGAGCTCCTCGATCTTCGTCGCGCCCGCCGCGAGGTAGTACTCCTTCGCCATGGCAACGGCGTGAGCCTCCAGCGCAGTCCGTACCTGAGCGTCCGCCATGTACCCCTGGCCCTTCGACTTCCTGGGGCTCGCATTGGCAGCCGGGGTCGATGCCGCTCCTGCGCCGGTCGGCCTTGCTTCGACAGTCGGCAAGTCAAACAATGCCGCAACTAGTCGCGTGGGGAACTTGGCAAGGTAGCCCTGCTGTGCTCGGAGCTCGCGACCGCCGTAGTTCTGGAACGGCAGGTACGGCGTGCCCTCGATGTCGTCCTTGATCTCGTCGAGCAGGCCAACGAGCTCGCCGTATCGCGCATTCAGCATCGTGCGCGTCACTGGCACGTCGAGGTACGTCGAGGTACGTCGTGTTGGCGATGGGCATCTGCCAAGTGGGACCGACTGTCGGCTTGCCGCGTGCCCTGCCACGCGTGCCACGTGCCTGCCACGCCCACGTGATTGTCTCAAGTGGGCCGATGGCCTCGGACCACGCCACGATGGCGGGCTCGCCCGCATGGTCCTTGTGCCAGTGGAAGACGATGTCGCCTGGCTGGACGTACGAGGTCAGCGCGTACGACCACGACTCGTGGCCACTGCCGTCTGCCTTCGGGGCCCGCAAAGGACCGCCGAGATCGTCGCGAACGGTGATTTCCATCCAGTACTGCTCGCCCGGGTCGCTCACCCACCAGTTGTTGATCACGACCACCACCCTGGCACAGGTGGGGCGCGACGGCCCTGGAGTGGAAGCCGCCGCGCCCCGAGTCAGGTGCGTCAGTCCGTGGAGCCGGAACCGGGCATTGGATGCCCAGTCACTAGATGCACCTGCGTCATGAACGCCGTGAGGATGCCGCGAGCTTCGTCCGCGCCACCATCGTCGCCATCCATCCGCTGGATGGTCACGTACGACCGGGTGAGCGCGTCAATCGCCTGCGCGACCCACCGGAACTGGGCTGCGCCCTCGCATTGAGCGAGACGAGCGCGAGCGCCCTCGATGTCGTTGAGCAGGTTGTCAGCCAGTGCCAGCCGCTTGTACCTTGCGTCAACGGCAGTGATGCGGTTGGCCTCGGCGGTCTTGCTTCGGTCGAACGAGACTTCCTGCTCGCGGGCGATCTTGCCGACCGACGTGCCGGAGATGCCGACGCGACGGGCGATCTCGTTGCGTCCGTGGCCCTCGTGAAGCAACTCGACGACGCGCTCGCGGGTGTGTTCTGCGATCTGCATGTCACCCTCCGATCGAGTCGAGGTGACTGACCTGCTTGTACAGGCTGGCCACGAACTCGGGGTCGAAGTCGCCCGGAGCTGCGGAGTGGACTGCGCTCCACGCGTCCGTCGAGGCCTCGCCGCGTGCCAGGGACTCGGAGAACACCCGGTCCCACGCCTGCGCCCTACGGGCCTCCTGTGACATGGAGAGCGCCTCCACGCCCTTCGGGTCCCCCAAGGCCGCGAGACGTCGCAGAACGAGCTCCTGGACCTCGGAGATGGCTGCCTCCGGCTGCGGCGAGCGCTCTGCCGCCACGACCGGGAACTGGTCGAGCACTGCGGCGAGCGTCGCCCGGTCGCCCGAGCCGATCAGGACGCCGATGTCGCGCCCCGACTGCATCAACTTCTCAACCTCGCCCCACGCGTGGGTCGCGACCGCGATCTCGTCGTCGTCCTCGGGGTGAGCGAGTCGAGTGCCTCCAGTCGAGCGTTCGCCGCAGACTCCACAAGGGAGTCCGGAGCGAACTGTGCGTCCTTCAGCACCTTCCGTGCGTCATCGAGTCGCTTCTTGCGCTCGCGGGTGATAGCCGAATGCGTCCAGTTGGGGTCCGCGAAAGAGACCGCCGACTGGGCTGAGCTGAGGTACTTCTTGAACAGCTCCGGGTAGTCGTTGTTGGTCATTGTCTTGCCTTCCAGTTGGTGTTCCCGCAGGCGTGTGTCGGCGGGCTTCAGGCAGCGAGTCGCTCCTCCAGTTCGAACCTGAACGGAGGGAGCACCGAGTAACCAACTAGAGGGGAACGGTGGCCGCCGCGGCCTTCGCGGGAGTGCTCGTCGCGCTGATCCGCTCCGACGAGGTGCGCGAGCTCCTCGCGGGAGTCCTCCGCGGCGCCTTCGGCGGATGAACACGCGGCCGGGCTGGCGTCGGTCCCGCCGCGACTGCGGCTCCGCGACCGTGGAGCTCGCGATGGCGATGCCCGCGATCGTGCTCGTGCTCGGCTTCATCGCGGGCGCCGCGGCGTGGGGGCAGCGCGCCATCCTCGTCGAGCACGCTGCGGCGGCGACCGCGCGCGCGGCGCTGGTGGGGGACCTCGCATCCGCGCGGGCCGCCGGACAAGCGATCGTGCCCGGCGCGCACGTGGACGTGGCCAGTGTCGCGGGAACAGTCACCGCGACCGTGTCGCTCCCGGGGCGAGGACTCTTGCCACCCGTCGCGGCAACCATGCGCCTGCCGGAGCAGCCGTGAAGGCCTCGCTGCCGTGCGGCGCGGGCCGGTCCCGGGATCGAGGCTCAGCGATGCCGCTGGTCGTCGCGCTGATGGCCGTGGCGGTCGCGTGCGCGCTCGCGATCGCGGCAGGCAGCGGCGCGATCTCCGCGCGCCCGGACGCAGGGCGCCGCCGATCTCGCCGCGCTCGCGGGTGCCATCGGAGAGCGCCTCGACCCCGGCACGGGATGCGTGCGGGCCCGCGAGGCAGCGGACCTCAACCGGGTCGAGCTCGCGAGCTGCCTCGTGTCCGTGGACGGTGACATCACCGTAGTGCTGCGCAACGGCTCGGCGCTTGGCCCCGTGGTGGCGAGTGCGCGTGCGGGTCCGTCATTCGCTCCGTGACGCATCGCGGTGCCTCGGCGCATCCGCAGACGCCCTGGTGCCCCTCAGGGCTGTGCTCTAGGCTCGCGGACGTGAGCAACGCACGGCATCCGAGCCCGCGTGAGCTGCTGCGCGTCTCGCTCCCTGCGCTGGCCGTGGGAGTGCTCTCGGGCCTGCTGCTCGCTGGAATCGACGTCGTCGCCGAGGGCCTCGAGCACGGCCTCTGGGAGTGGCTGCCCCACACGCTCGGCTTCGAGGACGCGCCCCGCTGGTGGCCCATCCTGATCATGACCGCGATCGGCGCGCTCGTGGGGCTCGCGCTGTGGAAGGTTCCCGGGCACGGAGGGCACGACTCCGCGACAGTCGAACTGTTCGCGCCTGTGTTGCGACTCAGCGCGCTCCCCGGAGTGGCGCTGGTGCTCATTCTCGGTCTCGCCGGCGGTGTGAGCCTCGGCCCCGAGAGCCCCATCATCGCCATCGACGTCGCGCTGACAGTGTGGCTGCTCGGGAAGATCGCCCCTGACATCGGCGCGCAGGGTGCCTTCATGCTCGCCGCCGCGGGCATGCTCGGCGCGATGTTCGGCACCCCCGTCGCCGCCGCGCTGCTCATGACGGAGCTCGTGGCGGCAGCCAAGCGTGGCGGCCTCCTGTGGGATCGCCTGTTCGGCCCGCTGATCTCCGCGGGCGCCGCGACGATCACCATGCAACTGCTCCACGCGCAGTCCTTCGCACTCGCGCTGCCGGAGTATACGGATCCGGCGCTCGTCGATCTGGGGACGGCCTCGGCGGTGGCGCTCATCGCCGCCGCACTCGGGCTGGGCGCTTCGGTGGCGCTGCCTCCTTTGCACGCACTGTTCCGCCGCCTGCGGCACCCGTTGCTGTACGTGACAGCAGGAGGGCTCTTGCTCGGCGTGCTCGGATTCATCGGAGGCCCGCTCACCCTCTTCAAGGGCGCTACGGAGACCGGAGAGCTCGTCGCCGACTTCGAGTCCTACGGTCGGTGGCAGCTGCTCGGCCTCGCCCTGGTCAAGACGGCCGCACTCGTGGTGGCTGCCGCAGCGGGCTTCCGTGGCGGTCGCATCTTCCCTGCGGTCTTCATCGGCGCGGCGGCGGGACTGTTCGGCGCCGCCCTGTTCCCCTCGATGCCGCTCGCCCTCGCCGTCGCCGCAGGTGTGCTCGGCGCGGTGCTCGCGATCGGCCGCAACGGCTGGCTCGCGCTGTTCATGGCCGCGATCTTCGGGGGGTCGATCGCGTCGCTCTCGGTGCTGACCATCGCGCTCCTGCCCGTGTGGCTGATCGTGGCGCGCGCGCCGGAGATGCTCGTGGGCGACGGCGAACTGGAGGCGATGGACGAGCGCGACGCGTCGTACCTCGACGCTCGCGAGCCGGCCTCGCCCGAGGCCTCACCCCGCGACTGAGCGCGGCCTCGTCGTCACCGTGCGCGACGACGGCTCGGGGCCCCGGATCGCTCCAGGTGCCCCGAGCCGTGCGAGGCCCGCAGGTGGGCGTCAGTTGGCCGTCACGCGGACCGTGCCGAGCGAGGTCCACACCTGCAGCTCGACCCAGTCATAGTCGCCCATCTGATCAGGAGCGGGGGCTGGCTCTGCGATGGGGTCGGAGCCGCCGGTCGCTGCGCCGTCCTGCTCCCTGGCGAAGGCCTCATCGGCCTCGGCCGCGTCGTCGTAGCCGTAGTACACGGTGCCGTTGTCCACGTGCATCGCATGCGCCGCGAGCAGCGTGTACGTGCCGGACGTGATCTCGGCCTGGCCGGAATCGGTCCAGCATCCGCTCACGTCGCGCCACAGGTACTCGCCGCTGTAGCCGTCGCCCGGCGCCAGGTAGCCGGGCTGTGCGATCGTGAGCGAGCTGGAGGCCGCGTCCTCAGCGATCCACATGTCGCCATCACGCGACGTGCTCGTGAGGTACCCCTCGGCGACGACGACGCCATCGCGCACCAGGTACAGCGTCGGCTGGGCGCCGCCCCAGTACGGGAGCGTCCATTTGGAGGCGTTGGCGACCGATGCGGTGACGACGGGGTTGCCGTCGATGACCCAGCCATAGCTCACGGACAAGGACGACGGAGCGTCGGCGGTCACGTCGAGCAGCGCGACGTCGGCGGACTCAGGGAAGGCCCGCTGAGTCGCACCGTCCCACGAGCAGCCGTAGTAGCGCTGCTCCCACAGGGTGCCCTCGGCGTCTCGCGAGTCGCCCATGAGCGTCACGCGCTGGGTTCCGGCAGCCATGTCCCACGGACCGGCGACGGCGCCGTCGTACAGGCTGCGCGCCGCGTCGGGCGTGAGCAGGTCGTCGGGAGTCTCGATCGGTGCCGGCTCGGGCGAGAGCAGGTACGCCGCGAACGGGTCGTCCACGGGCTCGCCGGCGATCACCAGCAGCGCAGGCTCGGAGACGATCCGGAACGATGCGGCGCCCGACGCGGGTCCGGACGATCCGGCGACGCCCGCGCCATCGTTCGTCGTGCTCACGCTGTCGTTCGCGTCGGCCGGGCCCGAGGAGGCGCTCTCCTCGGTCGGGGCGACCGTCGGCTCGACGGGCTCCGTGGACTGGCCCGGCTCGGTGGTGGGCTCTTCAGGCGACCCGGTGGGCTCGCCCGGGTCGAGCGTCGGCTTGTCGATGACGGCGTCGGCCCAGAACTCCTGACTGGCGACCAGCTCGTACTTGCCGGCGGGCAGGGGCTCGCCGTCCCAGCAGTTGATGAGCGCGAGCTCGCTCTCCACGTCCACGACGGCGTCGCCTGAGAGAGTGACCTGCGTCAGCTCGGACACCGTGTCGCTGCCGAATGCGGCGGTACCCACCACGATGCCGTCCCACAGGACGAACGCGTCGGCACCGAACGTGGTGAAGGTGCCGTCGGCGGTGCCGGCGAGGGTCGTGCGGTAGCCGAGCGTGCCGCCCGGCTGCAGGTCCTCGCCGTCTCCCAGCAAGGCCACGTCGAGCGTGGCCGCAGGCTCGCCGTAGGCGCCGCCCTCGAGAGTGGAGCCGCACAGCCCGAACGCGAGGTTCGAGCTGTCGGCAGCGAACCCGTCGCCAGCGGTCTCGGGCAGGCCCATCGTCGCCGAGTCGCCGCCACTGCGGCCGGGGCTGCCCAGGTTGGGGATCACCACGCCGAACGCGAGCAGCGCGATCGCGCCGGCGCCCACCACCCCGGGCACTCCGGTGCGCATCGCCCGGCGGCGTGAGACGCGGCCCGCGGCCTTCACCGCGGACAGCTGCACGCCATCCACGGGCGCGTCGTCAGCGGCGCCGTGCAGGGCATCAGAGATCTTGGACATGTCAGTTCCTTCCCTCGCGGCGGCCGACGAGCACTGCCGTCTCCGCCCCGGTCTCGGAGTCCTCCACCTCACCGAGCACGTGCTCGAGGTGGTGGACTCCATCGCTCAGATAGCGCTTCACGGTGCCCTCGGCGATGCCGAGCTCGGAGGCCACGTCGGCCACCGTGAGGTCGTCGAAGTAGCGCAGCACGACGCACGCCCGCACCCGCGGGGGAAGCGTCGCCAGCGCCTGTGAGACCTCGGCACTCGCGTCGACGGGGGCGAACTCGTCGTCCCCGATCTCCTGAGGCGTGAACAGGTGCCTGACCTTCTGCCACCGCTGGTTGCGGCGGTACTGGTCGACGTAGACGGACGTGATCGCCCGTCGGACGTAACCCTCGGCCTTCTCCGGAGTGAGGCCGGGCCTGGGCTTCGAGAAGGTGCGCACCAAGGCGTCCTGCACGAGGTCCTGAGCCTGGATGGGGTCGCTGCACACGAGGTAGGCGTAGCCCAGCAGTGCCCGTTCGCGGGTGCGCACGAGCTGCTCCATGGTCTGCCGCCAGTCCGTCATGCAGGTCTCCCAGGGTCGGTTCACGAGGCGCTCTCGCAATGTCGACGTGCGCGGCGAGGAAAAGGTTGGGTGCGCGCGTCCACGAGTGCGCCCGCACCCATCCTCCCCTAGAGTGACCGGCATACCCGGCCCCGCGGGTGCAACGGCGCAGCTGCGGGACGTCAACGAGGACGCTTGGGAGGCTGCGGTGCGAAGTTCTGTCATGGAGGCGGTGGAGCTGGGGGGCTCGTCGCTCGTCATCGTCGTGGTCATCGGCGTCGTCGCCGCGGCCGCGCTGCTGATGTCGTGGATGCTGCGTCAGCAGGTGCTCAAGGCGCGCGAGGGCACGGACAAGATGCAGGAGATCGCGGGTGCGGTCCAAGAGGGTGCGAGCGCGTACCTCAACCGCCAGCTCCGCACGCTCGCGGTGTTCGCGGCAGTGGTGTTCGCGCTGCTGTTCCTGCTGCCCGGCGACACGGGCGTGCGCATCGGGCGCTCGATGTTCTTCCTGCTGGGTGCTGGCTGCTCGGCGACGATCGGCTACATGGGCATGTGGCTCGCGGTGCGCGCGAACGTGCGCGTGGCCGCGGCCGCGCGGGAACCGGGCGGGCGTGCTGAGGGCGCCCGCCTTGCGTTCCGCACCGGTGGTGCAGTGGGTATGGGCGTCGTGGGGCAGGGCCTCGCGGGTGCTGCCGCGGTGGTGTTTCTCTTCCGCGAGAACGCCCCCGCGGTGCTCGAGGGCTTCGGCTTCGGCGCCGCGCTGCTGGCGATGTTCATGCGCGTCGGCGGCGGCATCTTCACCAAGGCGGCTGACGTCGGCGCCGACCTGGTGGGCAAGGTCGAGAACCACATCCCGGAGGACGACCCGCGCAACGCCGCGACGATCGCCGACAACGTGGGCGACAACGTGGGCGACTGCGCCGGCATGGCGGCGGACCTGTTCGAGTCCTACGCCGTGACCCTGGTGGCCGCGCTCATCCTGGGCAAGGTCGCGTTCGGCGAGGACGGCCTGATCTTCCCGCTCATCGTCACCGCGGTCGGCGCGCTGGTCGCCGCGATCGGAGTCCTCATCACGCGCGTGCGTCAGGGCGAGTCGGGTCTCAAGGCCATCAACCGCGGCTTCTACCTCTCGGCGCTCGTGGGCGCGGTGCTGTCGGCGGTCGCGGCGTTCGTGTACCTGCCGGGCTCGTTCTCCGAGTTCACGGGATCGCGCCTGAGCGACCTCGACGGCGACCCACGCGTCATGGCGACGATCGCGGTCTTCGTCGGGATCGGCCTCGCGGGGCTCATCCTCAAGCTCACCGGCTACTTCACTGACACCGCCGCCGGTCCCACCAAGCGCGTCGCGAAGACGTCGCTCACGGGTGCGGCGACCGTGGTGCTCTCGGGCGTCGGGGTGGGCCTCGCGTCGGCCGTCTACACGGCGACCGTGATCGCCGGCGCCGTCGTCATCCTCTTCGTCGTCTCCGGCGGGTCCCTTCCGCTCGCCCTGTTCCTGGTGGCGCTCGCGGGCTGCGGTCTTCTGACCACCGTCGGCGTGATCGTCGCGATGGACACGTTCGGGCCTGTGAGCGACAACGCGCAGGGAATCGCCGAGATGTCTGGCGACGTGGACGAGGAGGCCGCGCAGACGCTCACCGACCTCGACGCCGTCGGCAACACCACCAAGGCCATCACCAAGGGCATCGCGATCGCGACCGCGGTTCTCGCGGCGACGGCGCTGTTCGGTTCCTACTCCGACGCCGTGGAGACGGCCCTCGCGTCGGCGGGCGCGGCGCTCGGCGAGGTCAGCTACGAGATCATCAACCCGATGACGCTCGTCGGCGTGATCGTCGGCGGCGCGACCGTGTTCCTCTTCTCCGGCCTCGCCATCGATGCCGTCACGCGTGCCGCCGGTGCAATCGTGCTCGAGGTGCGCCGTCAGTTCCGCGAGATGCCCGGCATCATGACGGGCGAGCAGCGCCCCGAGTACGGGCGCGTGGTGGACATCTGCACGCGTGACTCGCTGCGAGAGCTCGCCACCCCCGGCCTGCTCGCGGCGATGGCGCCCATCTTCGTCGGCTTCGGCCTGGGCGTCGGTGCTCTCGCAGGCTTCCTCGCGGGCGCGATCGGCACCGGAGTGCTCATGGCCGTGTTCCTCGCGAACTCGGGCGGCTCGTGGGACAACGCCAAGAAGATCGTCGAGGACGGCCACCACGGCGGCAAATACTCGCCCGCACATGAGGCGACGATCATCGGTGACACGATCGGCGACCCCTTCAAGGACACCGCCGGCCCCGCGATCAACCCGCTCATCAAGGTCATGAACCTCGTCGCGCTGCTCATCGCCCCCGCGGTGGTGGCGCTGAGCTTCGGCGACGGGGCGAACCCGTGGCTGAGGTGGGGGATCGCGCTGATCGCGGCCGCATTGGCCGTTGCTGCGGTGGTGGCGGCTGAGCGCCGCGCCCACCAGGGCGATCTGGAGCACGAGGGCGACAAGGCAGCCGAGTCGGAGCATCACACCCCTGCGTCGGCCATCACGGAGTGACGCGGAACGCCCATTCTCAGTCCCGGTCATATGACCGAAACCCAGCGGTGCAAGGATGCAGAACATGATCAAGTCCCGTGCACCCCTGGCCGGAGTCGTCGGCGCCCTCGTGGTCGTCGAGGCGACCTCCGGAGTCCTCCAGGGCTTCTACACGCCGCTGCTGACCGACGTGGCCCGCAACCTCGACATCAACGACGCGCACATCAACTGGTTCGAGGCCGCGCAGCTGCTGCTGTCAGCGATCGTGGTGCCGGTGCTCGCGCGACTGGGCGACATGATCGGCCACCGCAAGGTGCTGATCGGGTCGCTCGTCGTCACTGCGCTCGCGAGCTGGGGCGTCGCGTTCTCCGGCAACTTCGTGCTGTTCACGATCATGTGGGCCATCCAGGGCTTCTATGTGGTGTGGCTGCCCATGAACGTGTCGATCATCCATGCGCGCGCCCGCAAGCATGAGAACACCGCGGAGCTCACCGCGAAGGGCGCGGGCCTCATCGTCGTCGCGCTCGAGGCCGGAGCGATCGGCGGCGCGCTCGTCGCTGGCCAGCTGGGCGGTCTGCTGCCGTTGTGGATGACGCTCTCGGTCCCGGCGCTGCTCGTGACCATCGCGCTGATCGTGGTGATCTTCAAGGTCGAGGATCCGGGCGCGCGGGCCGGCGGCAAGATCGACTCGAGCGGCACGGTGCTGCTGAGCCTCTCGCTGCTCGCCATCACCGGTGGCCTGTCCCTGACCCGCGTGAACGGCTTCACCGTGTGGGTGTGGGCCATGATCGCGTTCGGCCTGGCTCTGCTGTGGTGGTTCGTGCGCCTCGAGTTGCGGCGCGACGATCCCCTCATCGACATGCGTCTCATCGCACGCCCGACGCTGTGGCCCGTGATCCTCACCTCCGCCCTGTTCGGGGTGTCGGTCCTCGGCGCGCAGGGTCCGCTGTCCACGTTCGCGGGCACCGACCCGACCGAGGTCGGATACGGGCTGGGCCTCGACTCGGCGAACCGCTCGTATCTGATCGGCGCGTACGTGCTGTCGCTGCTGATCGGCGCGGGTCTGTACGCGCGCATCTCGCGCGCCTTCAAGCCACGCCCCGTGCTGATCGCCGCGTCGCTCATGGTCGCGTTCGGCTACCTCATGCTCGTGCCCTTCCACTCGGGCGTGATGGTGGTCTCGGCGATGATGATCGTCGCCGGACTGGGCTCGGGTGCGCTCGTCGCTGCGCTGCCCGCGACCGCGGCTGCGGCCGCGCCGCCCCATCAGACGGGCGTCGCGACCGGGCTCACGAACACCACCAAGACGCTCGGCGGCGCGCTCGCGTCCGCGATCTTCGCGATCGCTCTCGCCTCCGGCATCGACTCCGAGGAGACCACCGCGGCCTCGCTCACCGGCTACCAGACGGTATGGGCCATCTGCGGCCTCACCGCCATCGCGGCGGTGGCAGCGCTGCTCACGGTGCCCAAGGTCGCCTTCACCTCCGCGGACCCCGACGCGCAGGGCCTCGGCGGCACCTCCGACGCGCTCGCGCTGGAGTCCGTGGGGCCCGACGTGGTGGTCTCCCAGACCCATGCCCGGCCCGACGCCGTCGCCGGACAGGACGTCCACGGCGACCCCGGCGTCGGGCAGGCGAACACGACCGACGGCGAAGGTGAGGCGCGATGACCCCGGTGAGCGACGCGTCGGGCATGGGCGGCGTCCCGCGCGTCGGCCCGGGGGAGCCCGCCGCCGCCGACGTCGCTGAGCGTCTGGCTGCACTCGTGCGCATCCCCACCGTGACCCCGCCGCCGGGGCCGCACCCGCCCGAGGTGGCCGCCACCTTCGGTGCCCAGCGCGCGGCGCTCGACATCCTGTATCCGCGCGTCATGGCGCACGAGCCGGAGCAGGTGGGGCGCGCAGGCCTGCTGCTCCGGATCCCCGGCGCCTCAGCCGAGCGGCCGGTGGTGCTCATGGCGCACCAGGACGTGGTGCCGGTGCCCGAGGACTGGGCCGGCGAGGGGTGGGAGCACGAGCCATTCGCGGGCGTGATCCAGGACGGATGGGTGTTCGGCCGCGGCACGCTCGACGACAAGGGCGCGCTCGTGGTCATGATGGACGCGCTCGAGTCGCTTCTGACCGAGGGCTGGGCGCCGCCACAGGACGTGTGGGTGCTCATGGGCGCCGACGAGGAGTCCTACGGCGACTGCGCCGTGCAGGCGGCCGCGCTCCTCGCCGAGCGCGGAGTCGAGCCGTGGATGATCCTCGACGAGGGCGGCGCCGTGACTCTCGGCGCGATCGCAGGGCTCGAGGGAGAGGCGGCCGTGATCGGCGTCTCCGAGAAGGGCATCGCCTCCGTGACGCTCACCGTCGACGCGCTCGGCGGCCACGCCTCGACCCCGCCGCGCGAGTCCGCGCCGGGCATCCTCGCGCGAGCGCTGCGCCGCATCGAGACGCATCCGCATCCCGCGTCCGTCAACGACGTGACCATCGAGATGCTCGAGGCTGCGGGACCGCGTATCACGGGAGCGATGGGTGCGGTGCTCCGGCGAGCGCGCGCGCTGCGGCCGGTGCTCGCGCGCGCCATGCCGCGGCTGAGCCCCGAGATGGCCGCGATGGTGCGCACCACCACTGCGATCACCCAGCTCAGCGGCTCGGTGGGTCACAACGTGCTCGCCACGCGCGCGACCGCGATGCTCAACATCCGCGTGGCAGCCGGGTCCTCGGTGGACGAGGCGGTGGAGCACATCCGTCGCGTCGTCGGCGATCCGCGCGTGGGCTTCGCCTTGGTCGAGGCGAGCGAGCCCTCGCCCGTGTCACCGCGGGGCGACGACCCGCGGTGGGCGCTGCTGAACGAGGCCATCGCGTCGTCGTATCCGGAGGCGCTGACCGTGCCGTACGTGATGCTCGCCGCCTCCGACGCGCGTCACCTCGCGCATCTGGGCCCCGCCTACCGCTTCGCGCCGCTGCGCATGGATTCGCAGCAGCGCGCCGCGGTGCACGGGCCGAATGAGAAGGTCGAGGTCGCGTCGTTGGGTCAGGGTGTGGTCTTCTACAGGGCCCTCCTGCAGGGTCTCTGACCCGCCCCGTTCGCTCCGCACGGAAGGCACTGTCGCTCCGCACGCCCCTCTTCGACAGTGCGAACCAATCTCCGCACGACACGCTGTGGGATGTCCCTCCACTCCGATCTTCATCGGGGTGTCGCACTTGGGATTGGTTCGGACTGTCAGATCGGGTGGCGGCGGAGCGAACGTGGGACGGCTCGGTAGGCTCGCTCGCGTGAGCAGCAGCACTGGACCCGCAGACCGCGCGCACCCCGTGTCGCTCGCGCCCGAGGCCGCCGGCGCGCTGCGCAAGGCTCTCGCTCCGTGGACAGTGGACGCCGTCGAGGAGCTGCTGGGCGAGCGGGCCACGCGTGCCCTCGCGCGCGAGCAGACGGTGCCCGCGCTGCTCGAGGCGCGGCGCTCGCCGAGCACCGTCTCGACCCTCACGCGCCTGTTCATGCTGGGCGACGCGGTGCAGCACGCGGACGCGGCCGACGCGCTAGGCGCCTTCGGCGTCGACGGGGCCACGGCCGCGGGTTTGGTGGAATCGGCCGGGGCGAGCGGTGGCGAGGTGCGCGCCCGCGTCGACCTGCGTCCTACCGCGGCCGTGGGCGCGGACGGTGCGACAGCCGCGCACTGGTGGGTCGCCTCTGACAGGGGTGAGGCGGTCACGGGGTCGCGGCTCGCGGACGATCACGTGCTGGGGATCGGCGGCGCCTCCACGACCCTCGCGGGTGCGACCATGCGCACACCGACGGGTCGCGTCCTCGACCTCGGCACCGGGTGCGGCATTCAGGCGCTGCACGCCTCGACCCACGCGCAGCACGTCACGGCCACCGACATCAGCAGGCGTGCGCTGAGCTTCGCCGCGTTCAACCGCGCGCTCAACGCGCCGCCGGCTGAGTGGGATCTGCGTCTGGGCAGCATGCTCGAGCCGGTGGTGGGCGAGGAGTTCGACCTGGTCGTGTCGAACCCGCCGTTCGTCATCACTCCGCCTGGCGCTCCGAGCTTCGAGTACCGCGACGGCGGACTGGGCGGCGACGGCATCGTCGCGTCGCTCGTGCGCACGGTGGGCACGGTGCTCGCGCCGGGAGGCGTCGCACAGCACCTCGGCAACTGGGAGGTGCGCCGGGGTGAGGCCTGGTCGGACCGACTCGGCGCGTGGCTCGGCTCCTCCGAGGTGCCGCTTGACGCCTGGGTGATCCAGCGCGATCTGCTCGACGCCGCGGAGTACGCGGAGACGTGGCTGCGCGACGCAGGGGTCACCCCCGAGCGCGACCGCGAGGGCTTCCGCGCCGCCTACGAGGCGTACCTTGCGGACTTCGACGCCCGCGGCGTCGAGGCGATCGGCTTCGGCGTCGTGACGCTCAGACGCCCGACGCTCGGGCCGCCCACGCTTCGACGGCTCGAGGAGCATGAGGGCCCGATCGTGGGGCCGCTTGGTGCGACGCTCGCCGATGCGCTCGTCGCGCATGACTGGGTCGCCTCGCGCGACGACCAGGAACTGCTGGCTACGACCTTCATGGTCGCGGACGATGTCACGAAGGAGACCTACGGGCGTGCCACGGAGCACGAGCCCGAGCACATCCTGATCCGTCAGGGCAGGGGACTGCAGCGGTCCGTGCGCGCGGACACTGCCCTTGCGGGCTTCGTGTCCACATGCGACGGAGAGCTCGCCGCGGGGCAGATCTCGGGCGCGCTCGCGGCACTGCTCGACGTCTCCACCGCGGACATGGCGACGGGTCTGGCGCGTGCGATCCGGGGCCTCGTCGAGGACGGCTTCCTGGTCCCGGTCCAGTCCTGAAGTCGGCCCTGACGGGCCCCGATCCGTGTCCTGTCATCTAGGTCCGATTGCCCAGAGACGGGCGCTGTGAGCGATTGACAATGGGGGAGTCGGGCACCGGCCCGACGGGTCCCGCGTCGCGGGACGTCCCACTCGCGCCCGGCGCGGCGCACAGTCTCAGGAGTCCCTCATGGCGCCCGATCTTCTCCCCCTTCAGGACGTGCACGCACCCGAGGCACGCGACCACGAGTGCCGTTGCGGCGCCGACGGGGCGTGCGAGGGCGGCGGCCAGGAGTCCCGAGAGCGCCCGGTGCAGCGACCCACCTTCACCGGCGAGACGCTGCACTCTCCGTTGCCCACAGGCGAGCTCGAGGTCGAGGAGGTCTGCGGCAAGGCGCGGGAAGAGGGCCTCGCGGCCTCCTCCTGGGGTGCGCGCGCCGACCACATGGGCGCGCTGTCCACGCTCGCAGCTGAGACGCTCGACCGCCCCGGGTTCGGCAAGGGCTTCGACCCGCGCTACCTCGCGATCGCCGCGGTCCGCCCCCCGGGTGTCGAGGATTGGCCGGGACGCGTGGCGATGTCGGTGGTCCTGCAGGGCTGCCCGTGGCGGTGCACCTACTGCTCGAGCACGGATCTGCAGAGCCCGCGGGTGGGCGGCACTGTGCCGTGGGACGACGTGGTCGTCGAGCTCGAGGCGCGTCGAGGCCGCGTGGGTGCGGTCGTCTTCACGGGCGGCGAGCCGACGCGTCAGGGCGCGCTGCCCGAGGCGATGCGGATCGTGCGGTCGATGGGCTACGAGGTCGGCCTGCTCACGGCGGGCGCGTTCCCCGCGCGACTCGAGCTCGCGCTCGAGCACTGCGACTGGGTCGGGCTCGACATCAAGGCGACTCCCGAGGGCTACACCGACGTAGTGCGCACCGGCATGGCCGGGCGGCGCGCGTGGTCGTCCCTCGAGGTGGTGCGCGATGCGGGCGTGCCGTACGAGGTGCGCCTGACTGTGGACCCGGTGACGCATACGCGCGCGGACGTGCTCGACACGGTGCGCGAGATCGTGCGCGTCAGTGGACGCGCACCCGTGCTGCAGGAGGTGCGCCCGCACGGCACCAACCCGTCGTATGCGGCGGAGCTCGCGGGGCGTCGCCTGGGTGACGTGCTGCTCCCTGACGACCTGCCGGATCTCGCCCGGCGCTGACACTTCGGGTGCGCCTCCGCTGACGCCGCAGGGACTCGGCGACGCGGAGGCGCCACCCGGCCCGGCTTGGCGCTGCCACCGCCGCCGGCACCTCGAGCCCCCGTTCCTTTCGCTGAGGGAGCGGGGGCTCCGTCATGCCCTGCCGAGGAGTGTGCGCGCCGGCGATGCGCAGGCGTCGTCCGAGGTATCCGGCGGATGGGTGGCACTCGATGTCAGGGTCGGTCCAAGCGTGGGACGTGAGTCCCAAGGCGGGTGGAAAGACGGGTACAAGGTCCCGGGAACCGGCCCGGCAATCGGGATGGAGGTCCCGGTGTCAGCCCCCAGACCTACGGGAACGTGGACGCATCAACAACAAATGCATCACCACCCCGGAAGGAAAGTGATCCCCATGGTCAAGAAGCTGCAGCTGGTCGGAGCGTTCCTCGCTCTCGTCGGAGCCGCATTCCTCGCGGCAGGCATCTTCGCCTACTCGCAGGTCGCCGCCGGCGCCAACTCCCTCCAGAAGTTCTCGGAGGCCCAGAACGTCATGCTGACGTACAACGAGGACGGCGTGCTCGTCGACCGCGGCACCGTCGAGGGCGCCCAGGGCATCCTGGACCTGCTCGAGAACGACTGGGGCTACAACGTCAACTACGCGGAGCTCGACCCCAACGACCCGCTGGTCAACACCGGCACCGAGTACATGTACCAGATGGCCCTCGTCGGCTACCACACCCTCCACGGCACCTCCACGGTCGTGCTCGACGAGGCGGTCGAGTACAACGGTGAGACCTTCGAGGCCGGCACCTACGAGGTCGAGACCGATGGTCGCTACTGGGCCGACTTCGACCGCATGCACCCGCTCGACGGCCCCGCCCGCTCGCAGGCCTGGAACCCCACCGCCCACGCGCTGTTCGGTGAGCTCGGCGTCGGCTCGGTCACCGCGTCCACCCTCCAGCTCGGCACCGGCATCGCGGCCTTCATCGGCGGCCTGGGCCTCGTGTTCATCGCCCTCGGCGCGGTGACGGTGTGGTTCGCCTCTGACATCAAGAAGGCGGCGCTCAAGGGCGCTCCTGCGGCCGAGACGATCGACGAGCCGGTGAACGCCTAACCGTCACCTCCCTCCCCCCAAGAAAGGGCCCCCGGTTCACCGGGGGCCCTTTCGTCTGCCCCCGGACAGGGTGGAACTCTGACGGCCAGGCAGGGGTCTGCTGAGGGACGTCTGAGCATGCGCGCACCCCTGGCCCGCACACGTCCCGGTGCATACGTTCGCTCCTTGGTGCCTCATCCCGGAGGGGTCGCACACACGTGGGGATCCATGCACAGCCGTACCGCCATCAGGCCATTGAGGGGGATGGCCGCTTTGCTCAGCGTGGGTGGCGTGTTCATCGCCGCGAGGCGCTGGGCGCACTGGCCCGAGGTCCGGCCCCGCTATAACTGTGCGATGACTCCCGCGACGCGCTGCCACACGCTCGGGTGCGCGGTGAGGATGCCGCCGTGCACGTCCCCGCCCGGCAGGTACTCGTCGCCCGTGGGGCGCGCGGACATGAGTCCCGCCTCCTGGCAGATCAGCGCGCCCGGCGCGTGATCCCACGGCAGGGTGCGCGTGAAGCTCACGTAGTCCGTCACGCCCGTGACCACGTCAAGGTAGTCCCACGCGGCGCAGAACCGGATGGGCTGCGCGGGCCCGAGCGTCGAGGCGCGATCCATCAGCGCCTGCCCGTCGCCTGAGAAGAACTTGGCACCCAGCGCGCCCCGCAGCGCCCCCGCATCGGCCGGGGTCGGCGCGAGCAGACGCTCGCCGTCCAGGAACGTGCCGACGCCCTTGGCGGCATGGATCTCGCGACCCACCGCGGGATAGGTGATCCACGACGCGACGGTGCGGCCGTCGTCGATCAACGCGACCATGCAGCCGAACGCCTCGCTGCCCTCGACGAAGTTGCGGGTGCCGTCCACGGGGTCCACGACCCACACCGCTCCCTCGCCGTCCACCAGGTCCAGCAGCGACGCGTCCTGCGCGGTCGCCTCCTCGCCCACCACGGGGATGTCCACCAGCTCCTTCAGGGCGGCGGTGAGGCGGATCTCGGCCTGCTCGTCGGCGTCCGTCACGAGGTCCCACTCCGAGGACTTGGTGCGCACCTCGTCGTCGGACAGCGAGCGCCAGCGCGGCATGATCTCCGCCTCGGCGGCCTCGCGCATCGCGGTCAGCACCGCCTCGGACAGCTCGGGCGTGATGGTGTCATGGGGAAGGCTCACGCTCCCATGGTGTCATGCCCGCGAGGCGACCCGACCGGGTCTCTGGCCCCAGCGTCGGGCGGGCGAGAAGGGGCGCCTCGCGGCCGCGTCGGGCGTGCCGACCCCTACGGGGTCGCGTCCACAGTCCCGTTGCAGCGTCAGCGTCCCTATGTATATTGAGGGCGAATCGGCCCCGCCCAAGGGGTCGCAGCACACGCCTCACCCCCGCAACGCAAGGCAGGTCCGATGCCCCGCAAGCTCGTCATCGTCGAGTCGCCCACCAAGTCGCGCACCATCGGCGGCTACTTGGGGGACGACTACGACGTCGTCTCGTCGGTCGGACACATCCGCGACCTCGCGGAGAAGTCCGAGCTGCCCGACGAGGTGAAGAAGTCGCCCGCGGGCGAGTTCTCGATCGACATCGACGGCGGCTTCGTGCCCTTCTACCGCGTGGACCCGGGCAAGAAGAAGGTCGTGGCGGACATGAAGCGTCGGCTCAAGGAGGCCGACGAGCTCTACCTCGCGACTGATGAGGACCGCGAGGGGGAGGCCATCGCGTGGCACCTGCTCGAGGTGCTCAAGCCCAAGGTCCCCGTCAAGCGCCTCGCGTTCCACGAGATCACCCGCGAGGGTATCCAGCGCGCGCTCCAATCGCCTCGTGAGGTGGACATGGAGCTCGTGGAGGCGCAGGAGGCGCGCCGCATCCTCGACCGCCTGTACGGCTACTCCGTGTCGCCGGTGCTGTGGCGCAAGATCCAGGGCGGACTCTCGGCCGGCCGCGTGCAGTCGATCGCGCTGCGCCTGGTCGTGGACCGCGAGCGCGAGCGCATGGCGTTCCGCTCGGCCGAGTACTGGGACCTGCAGGCGACGTTCACCGCACAGGAGGGGCCCGACGCGGGGCGCAGCTTCGTGGCGCGGCTCACCACCCTCGACGGCAAGCGGGTCGCGACCGGCAAGGACTTCGATGACCGCGGCGCGTTGTCCAACGCCAAGGCGGTGCATGTCACGGCGGCGACCGCGGGCGCGCTGGCCGCTGGCCTCGCCCACGCGACCTTCACCGTGGTCGGCGTCGACTCCAAGCCGTACAAGCGTCGGCCGGCCGCGCCGTTCATCACGTCCACGCTGATCCAGGAGGCGAGCCGCAAGCTGCGTCTCGGCGCCCGCGACGCGATGCGCGTGGCGCAGGGCCTGTACGAGCGCGGCTACATCACCTATATGCGTTCCGACTCACCGGGGCTCTCTGGCGAGGCGACCCGCGCCGCCCGCGCCCAGGCGCTCGAGTTGTACGGCGCGGACAACGTCTCGCCCACCGCCCGCGTGTACGCCTCCAAGGACACCAACGCGCAGGAGGCGCACGAGGCGATCCGTCCCGCGGGTGACACGTTCCGCTCGCCCGAGCAGCTGCGCGCCGAGCTGCGCGGCGACGAGTTCCGCATGTACGAGATGATCTGGAAGCGCACCATCGCCTCCCAGATGGCCGACGCGGTCGGCACCACCTCCACTGTGCGCCTCGGCGCCACTACCGCCGAGCACCACGCCGTCGAGTTCTCCAAGTCCGGCACGATCATCACGCAGCCCGGCTTCATGGCCGTCTACGAGGAGTCACGCGAAAAGTCGCGCTACGAGGAGGACGAGGCCCCCGCGTCGGGCGCCAAGGGCGACGACGACCGGCTGCCGCGCCTGTCCGAGGGAGACGGCGTGGACGTCGCCGACCTCGAGCCGCTCACGCACTCCACCACGCCGCCCCCGCGTTTCACGCAGGGGTCCATGATCAAGGAGCTCGAGGACCGCAAGTTCGGCCGCCCCTCCACCTACGCGTCGATGGTGGACCTCATCATCGCCCGCGGCTACGTGCGCGTCGACAAGCAGGCGCTCGTGCCCACGTGGCTCGCGTTCGCCATCATCCGCCTGCTCGAGGAGCACTTCAGCTGGCTCGTCGACTACGACTTCACGGCGGACATGGAGGAGGACCTCGACCGCATCGCGTCCGGCGGCATGCACCGCGTGGACTGGCTGCGCGAGTTCTACTTCGGCTCCGGCGAGGCCGACGGTCGCGCCGAGGGGCTCAAGAACCTCGTGGAGAACCTCGGCGAGATCGACGCGCGCGCCAACTCGACGTTCGAGATCGGCGACGGCATCTCGCTGCGCGTGGGCCGCTACGGTCCGTACATCGAGCGCCCCAAGGCGGACGGCACCGAGGGCGAGATGGACACCGCATCCGTGCCCGAGGAACTCGCACCCGACGAGCTGACGGTGGCGAAGGCCCTTGAGCTGTTCGAGCACCAGGGCGGGGATGAGCGCTCGCTCGGCACTCACCCGGAGCTCGGGACTGAGATCGTCGCGAAGGCCGGACGCTTCGGCCCGTATGTGACCGAGGTGCTGCCCGAGGGCGCCAAGGGCAAGCCCAAGACGGCCTCGCTGTTCAAGTCGATGGACCTCGCGACGATCACGCTCGAGGACGCGGTCAAGCTCATGGAGCTGCCCCGAGTCGTGGGCGTGGACCCGGCCACCGACGAGGAGATCACCGCGCAGAACGGCCGCTATGGTCCGTACCTCAAGAAGGGCACCGACTCGCGCACCATCGAGTCCGAGGAGCAGCTGCTCTCGATCTCGCTCGAGGAGGCGCTCGCGATCTACGCGCAGCCCAAGCGCGGACGCGGACGCACCGCCAAGCCGCCGCTCAAGGAGCTGGGTGTGGACCCCGTGTCGGAGAAGCCGATCGTGGTCAAGGAGGGTCGCTTCGGCGAGTACATCACCGACGGCGTCACCAACATCACGATTCCACGCGGCACGACGGTGGAGGAGCTCACGCACGAGCGCGCCGTCGAGCTCCTGCAGGAGAAGCGCGAGAAGGCTCCCGCCAAGAAGAAGACCACGCGCAAGCCCGCGGCCAAGAAGACCACCCGCAAGGCCGCGCCCAAGAAGAAGTAGCGATGTCGCGGACAGGATGGGCCCTCGTGGCCGTGCTCGCCGCGGCGGCCGCCACGCTGCCGTGGCTCATCGGCTCGACGGTGTGCGACACCAACTCCGCCGGTGTGACGGTCTGCAAGGACGGACCTGCGCTCGGGGTGCCGGGCGCGGTGCTCGCGACATTCTGGCTGTCCGTGATCGCGATCGTCGCGGCGATCCAGGCGCTCAAGAAGAACTGAGGAGCGCGTTCCACACCTCGACATCGCGCCTGGTGAGCGCTACTTTCCAGGTATGAGGTTCTGGCTTCGCTGGGCCGTGGGGGTATCTGCGCTCATCGGCATCGTGGTCGTCTGGGCGTTCGACTCCGGCTCGTGCGCGTCGGTCAGTGATGGGCCCGACGCGTACACCGACGCGTGTGACATGGGCGCCATCTCGGGAAGCGCGACCACCATCGTGCTCACGCTGCTGCTGGCGGTCGCGGCGATGTGGGCGATCTTCTCGACCAAGCGCGACGCGGAGCGCTGAAGCCCCGACCGCACGCTGTCGCACGCGCCCGGTCCGGTTCCGCCCCGGTCCGGTTCCGCCCGCTCCCCGTCACTTCCCCCGCCATCGCCGCGGCTCCCACACTGGACTTGCGCTGCATCGGGCGTGTCGCTTGGTCATGACGTGCGGACGCGCCGACGTCAGAGCAGTCTGCGTGCGCGAGCCGCGGCGGCGAGAGCTGAGGCCGGTGCGGACTAGCGTCGGCGCTTCGGTTGCGCCGGCGATGGAGCGTCGTCCACAAGGGTGTCGCACCCACACCGGTCTCCACATCTGATGTGCTTTCTGCGCCGCGCGGTCTGTATCGATGCACGGTCCTCACATGGATCTGATTGAAGTGCTACGCAGGCACGGTGGGGCAGCGCGCCGCGAGTCCCTGCTGGCGGAAGGCGTCACTGAGTGGTCCCTGCGAATTGCCTGCGGGGCGCGGAAGGTGGCTCGTCCGCATCGCGGTGTGTATGCGTTGCCTGGGGCGTCACGCGCCGCAGTAGCCGCAGCCTTGTTTCGCGCGGTACCCACCTGCGTGACGTCCCTGGCCCGTGCCGGACTTCCTCTCGTGCACCGCCCCGCGTCCGTTCACCTCGCGGTGCCGGGCAACCGTGGCCGTAGCGCTACCGACGTGAGGCCGCTGAACGGCGTCGTGCTGCACCGGATCGATGACGGTGCGCCTCGCCACGGGCCAGCAGCGATCAAGTCGGCGCTGAGATGCGCGTCGCAGTGTCTCCCTCTCGAGGAGTGGATTGTGCCTGTCGATGCAGCTCTGCACCGTGGCGTGATCTCGATGGCGAGCGCCGTCAAGCAATGGCGCGGTACGGAGGTCTCGCGTGTAGGCCTGAGGGCGTTGCTTGACCCGGATGCCGAGTCGCCTGGCGAGTCCCTCGCGAGGGTGGCACTCCTGCGATCGGGGCTGGCAGTGCGAAGTCAGGTCTTCTACGAAGGCATCGGCAGAGTGGACTTGCAGGTGCGTGGCGTCGTCGTCGAGATCGACGGGCGGGAGTACCACTCGGATCCGCAGGCGTTCGAGCGCGACAGGAGGAGGGATCGAGCGCTCAGGCTGATGGGCCTCACCGTGTTCCGCTATTCGGCGCGGGAGGTATTCGATGATCCGCGTGCAGTGGCGCGCGATGTTCGGGCCGTCGTGGCCCGTGAGCAGACGAGCGCCTGATCAGGTCTGCCGCGGTTCCCGCACGCATGTACGCGTGTCCCCGGTGTGTCGGTGTCAGCGGAGAGCCCGACGCGCCTCTCGCGCGGCAAGTCGCGTGTGGGAGCCGCGGCGACGGTCGGTGGGGCGCTGCGCGTGCCCGGAGTAGCCTCGCTACAACCCTCGGCGCGGGCAGAGCGTTCATGTGTCGAGGACAAGGGGGATCGACGACGTGGACGCGATGATGGGCGAGCTGCTGCACGTGGCTGCCTCGCGCCTGGCCGCCTACGGCTACCTGCTCACGGGCTCGCAGCACGCTGGCGAGGACCTGGTGCAGGACGCGATCGTCAAGGTGTTCGTGCGTCGCCGCCGCATCCCGAACGTCCAAGCCGCGGAGGCCTACGTGCGCGCCGCGATGCGGACGATCCATTTGGACGCGATGCGCCGCGAGGCGCGGTGGCGCAAGGTCGCTCCCGGTCAGGTCGCGCAGCAAGAGCGACCGGATCACGCCGACGCGGTGGCTGACACCGATGCCATGGGCAGGGCCCTCGCCACGCTCAGCGGCCAGGAGCGCACCGCGATCGTCCTGCGGTACTTCGACGACCTGACCGTGACCGATGTCGCGGCGCACATGAAGCTCGCCGACGGCACCGTCAAGCGCTACCTCTCGAACGCACTCACCAAACTGGGCGAGCAGGCGGAGGCGCTGGAGCTCACCGTCGAACGCGCGCCCGTCGGCCCGAGGAGGCGATCATGAGCGACCTTCACGAGCGTCTCGCACGGCACGGGTCCGACGCTGTGGCCGGGTCGCAGACGCGCCTCGCCTCGCAGCAGACGTCCGACGCGCTGGTCGCCCGCGTGCGCACCGGGCGTCGTCGCCGCGCGATGGGCGGCGCGGGCGTGGTCGCGGGCGTCGCGGTCCTCGGCGTGGGGCTGTGGGCTGCGCTGCCGGGCGAGCCGCGGGCGTGGCAGCCGGCGGATGGCCGGGACTCGTCATATGTGTACGTCCTCGCGAGCGATGCGGATTTCCCGGTCACCGAGCCGACGGTGCTGGTGGACGGGGACGACGCGACGGAGCTGCAGTGCGGTGACACGGTCTCTCTCACCCCGGGCGTCACGGTGCACGACGAGGCGGCCTTCGAGGGCGCGATCGAGCTCAAGGCCCTGCTCGGCGAGCGGGAGGTGTCGCAGGGTGGTGGCTTCGATTACGCGTCGGTGGAGATGTGGACGGCCATGTGGGGCGGGCTGGGGCTCGACTGGCAAGTGGGCTCGTATCTGCTTGACGGCGACACGGTCGTCGCGGCGGTGAACGGGATCAGGACGGTGGTCAACGTCGCGGATGCGGGGATGATGTGGGGCGGGACCACCATGGCCGCACTGTCGCCCGAGCAGTGCGGCAGCGGCGACGAGCCCTCATTCCCGGAGTATCCCGAGCTCGCTCCAGCGGCGGAGCCGGGCATGGTGCCTGTGCTCGTCGCGCAGGCGATGGAGGGCGGGCGGCTGCTCGCGACCATCGTGGTGGATCCGCGGGTCCCCACCGCGATTCCCGGGGCCGAGGACCTGACGGAGCCCTCGGGAGGGGTGTTCCAGGAGTTCGTGCTGCCGCGTCCCGAAGCTGCCTGCGATGCGCTCGGCGACATGCGGGCGTCGGGGTCCCCGGCGCAGGGTGACTACGTGAGCCTCACCAACCTCGGCGATGCGGTGCTGCCGTTCAGCCAGGTGCTCGGCGGCTCGACGATCGCCCGGGGACCGCTCCCGGATTGGATCGAGCAGCAGAACGCCTGGATCGTGATCGACTCTGGCGAGGGCGCGCAGTCGATCCCGCTGCACTGGATCGAGAACGGCGACGGGCGTGCCGAGCTGCAGCTCGGAGGTGATGGCGCACCGGATCCGCTGCTTGCCGAGGGCTGCGAGACGCCCGACGCGATCCAGGGCGACGGCGCGGTGTTCTTGGTGGTCGACGGCGTCTCGTACGCGGACCTTGAGCCGCTCGGCGCGTCGGGGTTGTTCGATGTCGATCCCCTCGTCGACGACACCGGATTGCAGACCTGGATCTATCTGGGCTCCGCCTCGCAGTGACGCGCTCCCTGGGGCGCGGCGCTAGGGTGATCTGCATGAGTGCACCGCTGCCCATGTCCGCGCCCGCCTTCCGTTGGGGAATCCTCGGTGCGGGCGGAATCGCGCGCAAGTTCACGGATGCCGTGACCCAGCACACCGCGTCGGAGGTGGTGGCGGTAGCCGCCGCGTCGGGCGTGGAGCGCGCGCAGGCGTTCGCCGACGAGATGGGCGTGCCCAAGGCGTACGGCAGCTACGAGCAGCTGCTGGCCGACCCTCACGTGGACCTGGTCTACGTGGCGACCACGCACAACAACCACCACGGGCCCGCGCTGCTGGCGATCGAGGCGGGCAAGCATGTGCTGGTGGAGAAGGCGTTCACGCAGAACGAGAAGCAGGCGCAGCTGGTCGTCGACGCGGCTCGCGCCAAGGGCGTGTTCGTGATGGAGGCCATGTGGGCCCGTCACCTGCCGCACCAGTACGCGCTGCGGGAGCTCATCGCGAGGGGCGAGATCGGCGAGATCGTCTCGGTCCAGGCCGACCACGGCCAGGCGCTGTCTCACGTGGAGCGCATGTGGAACCCCGCGCTCGCGGGCGGCGCGCTCCTGGACCTGGGCGTGTACCCGATCGCGTTCGCGCACGACCTGCTGGGCGTGCCGGACTCGATCACGTCGGTGGGTCGACTCCGCGAGACCGGTGTGGACGGCGCGGTCTCGATGGTGTTCGATTACGCGAGTCTGGGCGCGCAGGCCTCGCTCACGACCACGATGGAGGCGCGCACGCCGTGCGTGGCGCTCATCGGCGGTACCGAGGGCTTCGTCACCGTGGACCGCACTTTCTACAACCCGACGACGTTCACCGTCACTCGCGACGACGGCACGTCGTGGACGTACGACGGCACGGTGCCCAACGGCTTCCAGTTCGAGGCCGCCGAGGTCGCCCGATGCGTGGATGCCGGGCTGGCCGAGTCGCCGGTTCACACGCTCGAGCAGTCGCTCGAGATCATGCGGATCATGGACGAGGTGCGCAACCAGATCGGACTCATCTACCCGAACGAGCACCCCGGGCCGGGGGACCCCCTCGTCTGACCTTGCCCGCGCTATCGCGGGAGAAGCCCGACGCTCCACAGGGGTGCCGCGGCGTCGCACCTGCCCGGTAGTTTGGTCCCCATGAGTGCGGGCCTGTTCGTGGTGTTCGAAGGTGGCGACGGCGTCGGGAAGTCGACGCAGCTGAGGATGCTCGCGGACGCGCTCGGGACGGCGGGACGCAAGGTGGTCGTGACGCGTGAGCCGGGCGGCACCGCCCTGGGCGTCGAGCTGCGCCAGGCGATCATGCACGGTGACCATGTGGACCCGCGGGCGGAGGCGCTGCTGTATGCCGCAGATCGGGCTCACCATGTCGCGACGGTCGTGCGGCCCGCGCTGGCGGCCGGAGCGGTCGTGGTCCAGGACCGCTATGTGGACTCGTCGATCGTGTATCAGGGTGGCGCGCGAGGGCTCGGGGGCGAGGTGGAGCGCATCTCGCGCTGGGCCACCGACGGGCTGCTCCCCGATCTCACGGTGGTGCTCGACATGGAGCCCGACCCTGAGCGCATGTCGCGCGACCTCGATCGCGTCGAGCGCGAAACTGCCGCGCACGCCGAGATGATCCGCCAGGGCTTCCTGGGGCTCGCCGCGCGCGACCCCGAGCGCTACGCGATCGTCGACGCCGCACGTGAGCCCGGTCAGGTGTTCTCCGACGTGTTCAAGGCGACCCGGGTGGCCATGACCCGTGCCAAGGAGCGCGCGTCATGACCGAGGTGTCCGCATGAGCGGCGGTGTCGAGTGAGCACCGAGCCGCTTCCGATCCTCGAGGAGGGCTCGCACGGCGCCGTCTCCGCGGATGAGCCCGATGCGGGCGGGCCCGATCAGGATCTCGGCAACGCGATCACGGATCCCGCGTCGGCGCCGCCGATGACCGGAGTCTGGGCCGAGGTCGTGGGACAGGAGGCAGCAACCGCGCCGCTGCGCGCCGCCGCAGCCCACGCCTCGGCGATGACGCACGCATGGCTCATCACGGGGCCTCCCGGCTCTGGCCGTTCCCAGGCGGCACGCGCCTTCGCGGCGGCACTGCAGTGCGCGCGTGGCGGATGCGGCGAGTGCCGCGAGTGCACCACGGCGCTGAGCGGTGCACATGCTGACGTGACGGTCGTGGCCACCGAGAAGGTGACGATCTCGATCGACGAGGTGCGAGGCCTCATCTCTGTGGCGCAGACCTCGCCGAGCCAGGGGCGTTGGCGGGTCATCATCATCGAGGACGCGGACCGCATGACGGAGCGCACGTCCAACGTGCTGCTCAAGTCCATCGAGGAGCCGCCACCGCGCACCGTCTGGCTGCTGTGCGCGCCCTCGGCTGAGGACGTGGCGGTGACGATCCGTTCTCGGTGTCGCATCGCGCATCTGCGCGTGCCGGATCCTGAGGTGGTGGCGCGGCTGCTCACCGAGCGGGACGGCATCGACCCCGAGCTCGCGCTCGAGTGCGCGCACGCCGCGCAGAGCCACATCGGCATCGCCAGGAGGCTCGCCCGTGATCCGGGCGCCCGCAAGCGCAGGGACCAGGTGCTCGCGCTCGCGACCGAGATCAGAGGAGTCGGCGACGCCGTGCTCGCCGCTGCCGATCTCGTCAAGGTCTCGGAGGAGGACGCCGCGGCTGCCACGGCGGAGCGCGACGCCGAGGAGCGCAACGAGCTGCTGCGCACTCTCGGCGCCGACGACGGGGGCCGCCTCCCACCCGCGCTGCGCGCGCAGGTGAAGCAGCTGGAGGATGACCAGAAGCGGCGCGCCACCCGTCACAAGCGGGACGTGCTCGACCGGGCCATCGTCGATCTCATGAGCTTCTACCGCGACGTCGCGATCGTGCAGACCGGCGCGGACGTGCCGTTGGTGAACGCGTCCCACCGCGGCCACATCGAGCAGGTGGCCCGTCGCGGCGACATGAGCGATACGGTGCGCGTGCTCGATGCGCTCGCGCTCGCTCGAGAGCGCTTGGCTGGCAACGTGGCGCCGCTGCTCGCGATCGAGGCGATGCTGATCGCGCTGCGCCCCCGCGTGCGCGACTGAGCCCCGGCAGGCGCGGGAGGTCGGTGCCGGGCTGCGACCAGTGTCGGGCCTGGTGACGGCGCGACTCGCCACAGCGTCGGGCATGTGCGACGTCAGGGTGTTCGCGTAGGTTTGTCGCATGATCCGCCGTCTCGCAGCCGCCGGCGCTGCGCTCGCCGTCCTCGCGCTCGCCGCGTGCTCGCCCACTGACGAGGAGCCGTCGCCCACACCGACGGAGACCTCCACGGCCGCTCCGGCCGACCCTGTGGAGCCGCGCGACTCCGTCGTGTACGACCAGGAGCTCACGTGGGAGCGCTGCGGTGAGCTCGAATGCGCGACCATCCAGGTACCGCTCGACTGGTCGGACCCGAACGGCGAGACGATCGACCTCGCGCTGAACCGGGCGCAGGCCACGGATCCGGGCTCCCGGCAGGGATCGATTCTGATCAACCCGGGCGGGCCCGGCGGATCGGGGCTCGACTTCACGGAGTACTTCACCGTGACGTATGGCGACGCGATGGCGGCGGCGTACGACATCGTCGGCTTCGACCCACGCGGCGTCGGATCGTCGACGCCCGTCGAGTGTGGTGATGGTTCGACTCTGGACGCGTACTACGTGACCGACTTCCCGTCCGAGACCCAGGAGGACCTCGACGCCTGGGTCGAGCGCACGGCGACGTTCGCGCAGGGCTGCGCCGACGCGTCGGGCGCCATCGTCGAGAACGTGGACACCGTCTCAGCGGCGCGGGACATGGACGTGATTCGCGCGCTCGTGGGCGACGAGCAGCTCAACTACCTGGGCTTCAGCTACGGGACGCAGCTCGGCGCCACCTACGCGTCGCTGTACCCCGAGACGGTCGGCCGCATGGTGCTGGACGGTGCCGTGGACTTCCTGCTCCCGGACATCGAGCAGGCCGAAGGCCAGGCCGCCGGGTTCGAACAGGCGCTGACCGCATTCCTCGAGTGGTGCGGTGACCAAGGTACGTGCCCGCTGTCGAGCGACATCGACCGCGCACGCGGTCAGATCGGGACCATCGCGCGCACGGCGCTCGAGGACCCGTACCCGACCGGCAACGGCGGCGAGGTCAACGGCAACCTCATGGTCTACGGCATCGTCGTCACGCTCTACTCCGAGGAGAGCTGGCCCTACCTCGAGTACGCGCTGCAGGAGGTGCTCGACAGTGGCACCGCAGCCGTGTTCATGGAGCTCGCGAACTTCTACCTCGACCGCGACAGCGCCTCGGGGGAGTACCTCACGAACTCCACGGTCGCGTTCACCGCGATCAGCTGCTTGGATGGCGACGACGAGGAGTGGACCCTCGCCGACCAGCAGGAGTTCGCCGCCGCGATGGAGGAGGCCTCGCCCACCTTCGGCTGGTGGTTCGCGAGCGGTGGCGGCTGTGCCGGCTGGCCCTGGACGGCGGACGAGAAGGTCGAGTCGCTCGACTATCCCGACGACGCGAGCACGATCGTCGTCATCGGGACCACGCGCGACCCCGCCACGCCCTACGGGTGGGCGGAGTCGCTGACGGAGCGCCTCGGCAACGCCGTCCTCGTCACCTACGACGGCGACGGCCACACGGCGTATGGCCGCTCGAATCAGTGCATCATCGACTCCGTGGACGCGTACTTCGTGGACGGTGCGGTGCCCGATTCGGGTTTGGTGTGCTGACGCGCTAATATGTCTACTCGCGCCCTCGGGCGCACGCCGCCTTAGCTCAGTCGGCAGAGCGATTCACTCGTAATGAATAGGTCAAGGGTTCGATTCCCTTAGGCGGCTCCATCGATCGGAAGGCCCGGTTCCCGCACAGTGTGGCGGGTGCCGGGCCTTTCTGCTGCGCACAGTCCTCCGCGATGTGACCCTGCGCTTCTGGTCCCGCGCCTTGGGAGGCGTTCAGTGCTCTCCGGATGCGGTTCTGAGCACTGAGTGCCTCACAGGGTGCGCGTGCTCGGGGGAGAGGGTGGAGTGGGGGCGTGGCTCCTAGTGACTGACGCGGGCCCGGCGTCCGGCGAACTCCACGACATCGCCGACCTGGAGCTGGCGACCGCGGCGCAGATCGACGTCGCCGTTGACGGTCACGTCGCCGGAACGGATCGCCTCCTTGGCTTCGCCGCCCGAGTCGACCAGGCCTGCGAGCTGGAGGAACTGGCCAAGGCGGATGATGCCCCCGCCCGCAGGGACGTCGTCAATCGGTGCCGAAGTAGCCATGCGTGCATCGTAGCTGGGGGGCTCCACAGCGTCGGGGTCGCGAGCGATGCTCTTGCACTTGACCGGAGCGCGAGCCGCACTGAGTTTTCAGAACGATCACGTTGGCAAGCATCCCGCCCCGGGGGAGGCATGATGTGCAGCGCGCGCGTCGCTGTCACGGTCGTCATCGACCCCGATCGCATCCTCCTGATCGCGGGGGACGCGGGGCTCGTTGAGCTCGACTGGGCGAGCCTCGCTCTCGCCGGCGTATGCAAGCACTGCGGGCACTGGGACCTGACGGATGTGCACGGCGCGGGGTTCGTCGTCGAGCCCAAGTCGTGGCGCGGAGGTCAGAAGATCGTGCGCCGACTCCGTGAGCGGGTCCCCGAGGGGGTCGTGTACGAGGTCCGTCACCCGGGCGCATCCGAGTAGCACCCCGCACGTCCGGCTCGCGCGGGCTACGGTGAAGCATGGCAACGGTGTCCCCGCTCGTCCCTGCGTCGCAGGTGCTGAGGCGCACGTTCCGCGCGTTCACGTCCACGATGCGCCCCGCCGGCTATCACGGCGACTACCAGGGCGACGTGGGCTTCTTCGAGGGCTGGTACGTCAAGCTCGTCTCGGCCGACCGTAGCGCCCGAGTCGCGGTGATCCCTGGCATCTTCAAGGGCGGTCGCGACGGCGAGGACGAGGCGTTCGTGCAGGTGCTCGACGGCGTCACGGGGGAGTCTTGGTACGAAGTCTTTCCCGCGTCGGAGTTCGCTGGCGACGCACGCAGGTTCGATGTGCGCGTGGGAGGCAACCGCTTCGGTGAGGGCGGCCTCGAGGTGGACCTCCCTGCGTCGGGCCTCCGCGGAGCCGTGCGCTTCACCGACCCCCTGGACCCGTGGCCGGTCACCTTGACCGAGCCCGGGGTGATGGGCCGCTACGCGTGGGTGCCGGTCATGGAGTGCTACCACGGGCTCGTCTCGTTTGGGCATGGGCTCGAGGGCACGCTCACGCTCGGCGGGCGCGAGCTCGACTTCACGGGCGGGCGCGGCTATCTCGAGAAGGACTGGGGTCGCGCGTTTCCGCAGGGGTATGTGTGGATGCAGACCAACCATTTCCGGACGCCAGGGGCGAGCCTTTCGGCGTCCATCGCGACGATCCCGTGGGGGCGCACGAGCTTCCAGGGCTTCATCGTGGGGCTTCGCCTGCCCGACGCTGGGGTTGAGTCGGGTGCCGCGGCCGGGACGAGCGGCCTGCACAAGTTCGCGACGTACACCGGCGCGCGCACGACCGCTCTCGATATCGATGACGACGAAGTGCGGTGGACGATGCGGGCGCGCTCCGGGGAGGAGCTGAGGCTCGTCGCCGAGCGGCGCCGAGGCGGGCTGCTGCATGCGCCTGTGCGCACGCAGATGCATCGCCGTGTCGAGGAGACGCTCGACGCGCGGGTGCGTGTGGAGCTTGTCGCGCCCGACGGGAGGGTCCTGTTCTCGGACACCGGCGAGGCCGCGGGCCTTGAGGTGCACGGCGACCTGGAGGGGTTGATCGCGTTGGGCTCACGCGGGTAGGCACGACGCGGAGGCCGGGCCGAAACCCGGCCCCCGCGTCGGGCGCAGCGGTATCGCCTCAGGCGAGCTGCATGGTGGTGACGCACGTGGCGTCGTCGGCGTTCGCGGTCGAGAGCTCCTGCGTGGCGGTGAGACCGTCGTAGGTGACCGTGAGCGTCGCCTGGATGTCGCGCGGCAGCCACAGGCCCACGAAGCCGTTGGCGAACGTGGTGCGGGTCTCGTCGATCAGCACCTCGCCGGTGGCGGCGTCGGTGACGAGCACCTGAACCTCCTCGTCGCCGAGTTCGCCGGTGCACGTGGTCAGCGAGTGGAAGTAGCAGTCGTGCGTGCTGTCGACGTAGGGCGCGAACGAGACGTAGAACGCGTCCTCGGGCATCGGGATCGATGTCTCGCCGGACTCGGTGGTGACGAGCACCTCATCGGGCCGGATCGATGCCATCAGATCGGTCGGGCGCTCGTCGAGGGGCAGCGCGTCGAGCGTGTCGATGAGCGTACGCGCGTCGGCGTCCTCGAGGCCGAGGGCGGCGAGGGCCGGGTCGCCGGGTTCGTCCGACGCGGTGGCTCCGGTGGTCTCGGGCACGTCCGACGCGGGTGCCGAGCATGCGCCGAGGGTCAGGGCCGCGGTGGTGACGGCAGCGGCGATGATGGCCGCGCGGGCGCGGCGGGTGATGCGGTGTGACATGGGTGTTCCTTCGAAAGTGAGATGAATGGTGGCGCGCCAGGGGCGCTCTCGGACTTTCGGAAGGTTTACGTCCTCAGCACGCACAGAGCGGTGAGGTCGGGGGTGCGGGGCGTCCAGGTCAGACGCCCGACGCTGCGGTGGGCCTCGCGGAGTAGCGGCAGGTTCCAGCGGCGGCGGGTCACGAACGGCAGCGCCAGCAGTGCGACCGCGAACAGCATCAGCGAGCACGCGGCCATCGCCTCGTGCTGCTCGGTGCCGCACGTCGCGCAGGTCAGCGGCTGGGGGGTCGCGGTCGACGCGGCCTCGCGGACCGCGGCGTGCATGGTGGGGGCGTGGGCCGTGTGATCCGCGGCAGTGATGTCGTGCGCGGTGGCGATCGACGCGTCGGGCATGGCCGCGGGCGTCGCGGCGGCGGGCGATCCGGTGAGGACGAGCGCCGCGCCGAGCGCGAGTAGCACGGACAGCACGGCCGCGCGCGTCTGCGCGAGGCGGGGGCGTGCCGGACCATGCGTCATGGCGTGAGTGTAGGTCGGTCCCGGCGCTTCGTGCACCGGACCTGGGGCCCATGCCGGCGCGCTCCACCACAGGGGTTGCGCATGCGCCACATCAGAGTGACACTAGCGATATATCGTTCGGTGTCGTTCGATAGATCGCTGAAGGAGGCAGTCATGGGCACCACGCACAGCGGCGAGAGCCGCAAGGGCTTCGACCCGTCCGCCACGGTGGACGCGATGTGGGAGGCGTTCGAGCAGGTGCGCTCGGGCATCAAGAAGGAGGTCGGCACGCGCATGGGCCGCGGAGACGTGCGCTCCGCGATCCTCGTCCTGCTCGCCGAGCAGCCGCGACACGGCTACCAGCTGATCCGCGAGATCGAGGTGCGCACCGACGGCAGGTGGAAGCCCTCCGCCGGCTCCGTCTACCCGACGCTGCAGATGCTCGCCGACGAAGGCCTCGTCACCGTCGCCACCGACGAGGACCGCAAGATCTACTCCCTCACCGCCGAAGGCAAGGAGGCTGCCGACGTCGCCTCGGCGCCGTGGCAGGACACTCCCGCAGGCGAGCCTCGCCCGTACGGTCCGCTCGCAAAGGCAGGCTTCGATCTCGCCCAGGCAGCGGCGGAGGCTGCGCGCTCCGGCTCGAGCGCCCAGCAGGAGCAGGTGGTCGAGGTCCTCACGACGGCGCGACGTAGGATTTACTCGATCCTCGCTCAGGACTGATCTGCGCCTCCCAGGCGTTCCCGATCAGGACTGACGTCACCCGAGAAGCGGGGGCGTGACAAGCCCGGCGACCCACCCGTCGGGCAGGCGAGGACGAGGAGGCGCGATGTCGGACGCCCGGCTCGATCGAGCGCGGTACCGCCGCATCCTGCGCTTCGCCGCACGCCACCTCGTGAGTTTCTGGTGGTACGAGCTGATCCTGCCGCGCGTGGGGATGGGCGGCGTGGCCGAGCGCACGCGCGCGACCCGCATGCGCACCCTCGCGCGCCGCTTCCGTGCGCTCGCGGTGGACCTCGGCGGGCTCATGATCAAGCTCGGCCAGTTCATGTCCACGCGCCTGGACGTGCTTCCGCCGGACATCACCAAGGAGCTCGAGGGGCTCCAGGACGAGGTGCCCGCCGCGCCGTTCGCTGACATCAGGGCGCTCGCGGAGGCCGAGCTCGGGGTGCCGTTCGAGCGGGCGTTCGCGTGGGTCGACGAGGAGCCGGTGGCCGCCGCGTCGCTCGGGCAGGCATACCGGGCGCGCCTCGCGGAGCTCGACGCGGGCGAGGTCGGCTTCGACGAGGTCGTCATCAAGGTGCAGCGCCCCGGCATCGGCGACATCGTCGCGGTGGACCTGGCCGCGCTGCGCCGCATCGGGCGCTGGCTGGACCGGCTGCGCGTGGTCTACACGCGCGTCGACGTGCCGGGCCTGATCGAGGAATTCGCTGAGGCGAGCAACGAGGAGATCGACTACCTCCACGAAGGCGCCAACGCCGAGCGTTTCGCCGCGGCCTTCGCCGAGGACCCCCGCGTGGGCGCACCGCTGGTCGTGTGGGAGCGCACCACGCGCCGCGTCCTCACACTGCAGGACGTCACGGCGATCAAGATCACCGACATCCACGGCCTGCGCGCCGCAGGCATCGACCCTGCCAGGGTCGCGTCGGTGTTCGCCGAGGTGATGCTCGACCAGTTCTTCCGTCACAGCTACTTCCACGCCGACCCCCACCCCGGCAACATCTTCGTCACGCCCAGGCCCGACGGCGGGGCCGGCCCCGCGTTCGCGCTCACCTTCGTGGACTTCGGCATGATGGGCGAGGTCCACCCGCGGCTGCGGGAGGCCGCGCGCCAGCTGGTCATCGCCGCTGCGGCGCGCGACGGCCGCGGCATGGTCAAGGCCATGAACGACGCCGGCGTGCTGCTGCCTTCGGCCGACCAGTTCGAGCTCGAGCGCGTCGTGTCCCAGGTGTTCGCGCGGTTCGGCGGCATGGGCTTCGCGGAGCTGCGTCAGGTGGACCCGCGCCAGTTCCGCGACTTCGCGCTCGAGTTCTCCGATCTCATGATCGAGATGCCGTTCCAGATGCCCGAGGACTTCCTGCTCATCATCAGAGCCGTCTCGCTCACCTCGGGCCTGTGCAGCTCGCTCGACCGCGACTACAACCTGTGGGACTCCGTGGAGCCGTACGCCGAGCAGGTGCTGCGCGGCGAGGGCATGGGAATTGCGGGGGACCTCGCGAGCCAGGCATGGGAGTCGGCGCGCATCGCGTGGCGCATGCCGCAGCGGCTCGACGCAGTGCTCGGCCAGCTGGAGTCGGGCGGTGTCGCCGTGCAGGTGCCCAAGATGGAGCAGATGCTGTCGCGCGTCGAGTCCACGGGCCGGCGCGTCGTCTCCGCGCTCATCTTCGCGGCGCTGCTCGTCGCGGGCTCACGCATCCACGCGGAGGACCGCGTGATCGGGCTCGTCATGATGATCGGCTCGGGATTTCCCCTGATGCACGTGCTGTTCGGGCGGCGCAGGCCGCGCTGACCCCCGGCGGGAGTGACGCGCGCCTCGAGCCCCGCGTCGGGCGTGTGCTCACCCGGTGAACACGTCGATGACGAGCCGGCCCGGATCGTCGAGCCAGAACACCCGGTAGGGCCGCACCTCATCCAGCCCGATGCCCACCTGTGTGATCCCCTCGAAGCCGCTCAGGATGCGCGCCTCGGTGATCCCACCGCCCAGGAGGCCCGTGCCGCTCACACCCAGGTACGGGTCCTCGCCGAGCGGCGTGCCGTCGTACCAGGCGCCGAAGCTCACCTCGAGCGAGGCCGTTCCGAACAGCACCGGAGCGAGCATCTCGCCGCTCGGGTCGACCACGAACGCGCTTGCGTCGTGCGGCGTGACGGACCAGCCGGGCTCGCCACCGTCGCCCGCGAACTCGAACACCCAGCGGTCGTAGCAGTCGTGGCGCCCCACGCGCATGTCAGCGCCCCATAGGTCTGAGCTCAGGTGCGCGGCCCACTCGCTGGAAGAGGTGGTTGCGGTGGTCGTGCCAAAGGCTTCGCATGTGCCCGACGCGGTCGGCTCCGGGGAGTTCGGCCCGCCGGTCGGCGTGGGCGACGGGATGCCCGGCGCGGTGGTCTGTGGCGTCGACGAGGCGGTCGTGCTTGCGGAGGGGCTCGGGGAGGCGACGGGGCTGGGGGAGCATGCGGCGGCCAGGGTCGCGGTCGCGAGGGCCGCGGCCGCCACGAGGCGACCTGTGCGCATACCTCCACGGTACGCCGGGCGGGTCAGGGGCGGCGAGGGAACAGCGCGTGCGCGAGCGCGACCGCGATGGCGCCGCCGACGAGCTGTGCGGCGATGAACGGCAGCGCCGACGCGGGTGCGATGCCTGCGAACGTGTCGGTGATCATGCGTCCCACGGTCACCGCGGGGTTGGCGAATGACGTCGAAGACGTGAACCAGTAGGCGGCGCCGATGTACGCGCCCACGGCGGGGCCCACGATCGCGGCGCGTCCCGTGCGCACCAGCGACAGGATCACCAGCACCAGGCCCGCGGTCGCCACGACCTCCGCAAGCAGATGCGCGGGCGTGGCGCGCTCGGTCGTGGACCATGCGGTGGGCGTTGCGAACATCGCGTTCGCAAGCGCCGCGCCTGCGAGCCCGCCCAGGAGCTGAGCGCCGACGTAGACCGCCGCGTCGGCCGTGCGATCCATGCCGCCCACGACCCTCTCGACGAGCGTGACCACGGGGTTGAAGTGCGAGCCGCTGACCTGCTGGAACATGAGGATCAGCACCGCGAGGCCGAGCGTCGTGGCGAGCGAGTTCTCGAGCAGCTGGAGGCCCACGTCGTCGCTCAGCTGCTGCGCCATGATGCCCGAGCCCACGACGATCGCCACGAGCAGCGCAGTGCCGAGTCCCTCCGCGAGCGCGCGGCGCCACAGGGTGGGGGCCTCTGGGGTCTGGCCGGCAGCGGCGGTCGCGGGGGCGGCGGGGTCCGGCACGTGGTGAGTCACGCTCGCATCCTTCCGCACCGAGATAACTCAGTCAACGTTGAGCGATCTGGAGGGTGGCGTGCGCGCGTGCGGGTTCAGTGCGCGGCGTACTCCTGCGCCCATCGCGCAGAGCCCTCGGGCCCGCCGAACGCGAACACGTGCAGGTGAACGTCGCCGTGCGCGGATGGGTCGAGCCGGGCGCCGAGCTCGTCGACGAAGGCGTCGGGGCCGGCCGTGGCGAGCAGGTTGCCCAGCGACAGCCCGTACTTGCGGATCACCCCCGCGCCGGTGGCGACGCCGCAGCGCTTGGCGAACGCCAGGAGTCGCTTCGCGTTGGTGGGTCCCGGAACGCCCACACGCACGGGCGCGGTGACGCCACGGTCGCGCAGTGCGGCGATCCAGTCGATCACCGCGTCGGCGTCGAACGAGAACTGCGTGAGCACCGTCGCCTCGATGCCCTGCTCCGAGAGCGCGGCGACCTTGTCGACGAGGGCCTGCCACAGCGTCGAGGTGGCGATGTCCGGGTGGCCGTCGGGGTAGCCGCCGAGCGCGACGTCCTGCGCACCGTGCTCGTGCAACAGGCCGGTACGGATGAGGTCCAGTGCCGACGCGTAGGGCCCCGCGGGCGTACGAGGGTCGCCCCCGACGGCGACCAGGTGCGTCGCGGCGCCCTGATCGGCCAGAGCCTGAAGCGTCGAGCGCAGCTCCTGCTCGCCCGTGAGCCTGCGTGCCGCGAGGTGCGCCACCGGGGTCAGGCCCGCGCGCAGGGCCGTGGCGGCGGTCGCGAGACGCGCCGTAGGGTCCTCGCCGTTCAACGCCGTGAGGTGGATGCGAGTGCCGGGCGCCATGAGGGTCGCGGAACCCGCCAGGGCGTCGGCGTCGCGCGAGGTGATCTCGAACGAGACGCCGTCGAGGAGGTCGGCGCGGGTGGTCACCGGCCCATGGTGCCACCTCCGGGCGCGCCCGCGAGACGGCGCTGCGAGTCTCGCCCGCTACTCGAAGCGCGCAGTGGGGGAGACGTAGATCCCCTCGCCCAAGGTGAAGTCATCCTCGCCGAGCACGACGGCGAACACGTCGTTGTCCACCGAGGTCACATACACGAGCGGCGCCACGAACATGAGCGCACCCTGCGACCAGCCGTCCGCCAGCGGGACGGTGTACGGCGTGTAGTCATCGAAACCGCTGAGATCGCACAGCCCCTCGTCGTCGGGCACGGCGCGAGCGCTTCCCTCGGTCTCCAGAGAGACGATCGGCATGTCGGTCGCGAGCGGGCCGTCCTCGCCGTCGGTCCAGGCGGTGGGCGTCATCGTGCCCGTGACGGCGTAGCAGCCCAGGTCCTCGAAGGCGGTGTCGGTGAGGTCCACGGGCACCACATCGGTGACCGTGATGTCCCACACGCCCGCGGACGTGGACTGATCGGATTCGATCGCGGAGTCGTAGATGAACTCCTGGTCGAGCCAATAGGGATCGTCGGGGGTGCCGGTGCCGCCGGTGGCGGCCGTCTCCGTGGGTTCGGGTTCGGCCGTCTCGGTCGCGGTCTCGCTGGGAGTCGCCGAGGGCGTGGCCGAGACGGAGGGGTCGGTCGCCTCGTCGCGGTCCTGCAGCATCATCCAGATGATGATGACCACGCCGATCAGTGCGAGCACGCTGATGAAGATCGCGATCCCTGGGCCGCGGCTCTTGAGTGGCTTCCGGCCCGGCTCGGGGTGGTCCGCGTATGGGTGGTCAGGTGGCGGCACGGTCATGATCGGTCCTCTCCCCAGGAGGTTCTACCCCGGTTCCGACGCTACTCCTCCTGGTAGAGCCATGCAGGGTCAGGAACCGGACGCAGGAATCTCGATCACCTCGACCGGCGTGACGACGATCCGCACCGACACGTTGCGCCGCAGTTCCGTCTGGAGCGCGGTCTGCAGCTCGGCGGCCGCGGGGACCTGGTCGGAGCCGATGAGGAGCACCGTGACCTCGCCGTCGCCGACGGTGACGGCCTGCAGCAGCAGGTCGGTGTCCTCTCCCAGCCAGTCGTCGACGACGATCTGAGCATCGCGCTGGTCGGACGACCTCGCGACCAGGCCCTGCGACGTGAACATCAACGGCACGAGGATGACCGCGCCGAGCGCGGCGTACGGCGCGATCGTGCCGATCACTCCCCACGGGTTGCGGCGCAGCACCTTCTGCCGCGCGAAGCCGGTGAGGACGAACACTGCCGCTGCCGAGAGCACGATCGCGACGAAGTTCGTGAGGAACAGCAGGAACGCCCCCCAGGCCGCATCGGGCCTGTCGTTCGCGAGCGAGACGCCTACGACTGCGAGGGGCGGCACCAACGCGACCGCGATCGCGACGCCGGCGATGCTCGACGACACGCGCTTGTCGACCGTCGCGAATGCTCCCGCGGCTCCCGCCGCGACGGCGATCAGCATGTCCACTGTGTTCGGGCTGATGCGCGACACGATCTGCGAGTTCGAGTCCATCGCGACCGCGACCGGCGCCCACGCGGCGAGCCCGTAGCTGAGCAGCACCGCGACCGCCACGCCCAGCGCGACCGTCAGCGTCGAGTGCGCGGCGCGCCGGCTCCAGCCGTTCACGAGCGCGCCCGCGAGACCCAGGATCGGGATCATGAGCGGCGCCACCAGCATGGCGCCGATGACCACGGCGGTCGAGTCGGCGAGCACCGCGTAGGTGGCGATGCCCACCGACAGCACCAGCATCACCCACCACGCGCCGAGCTTCCCGTACCGATCCGGCTCCTCGAAGTAGAGGCCCTCGGCCGCGTCGGCCCGGTCGGTGCGGCCGATGTCGGAGCCGCGAATCCAGTCCCACACGATCGCGACGACCGTCGCGTCGACGGGCTCGACGGCGGTGTCCCCGCCGTCCGCGCGTCGGATGGACCACGCGATGAGGATCACGCCCAGGAGCATCGCCACCACGGCCGCGCCGACGATCACCGCGTCGATCAGCGCGGCGGTGGTCACGGCGGCGAGCACGCCCAGCGCGGCGGCGACGACCGCGCCCGCGATGCGGACGGCGCGGTGCGAGGTGTCCTTCCAGCGCACCAGCGTGACGGCGAGCGTGATCGCTGCACGCACGGCCACATAGACGCCGGCCAGCCCGATCAACAGTTCGACGCTCAGGCGGCCGCCGTCGCGCAGCACGGTGATCTCGGCCACCATGAACATCAGGAAGGCGAGGCTCACGAGTCCGCGCAGCAGGACGAGCGACCGACGCTTGCGCGCGCCGAAGCGGCTGCGGCCCGTGAGCGCGAAGACGAAGTCGAGCGCGGTCGAGCCCAGCAGCGTGAGCACCACGAGCAGCTGCAGAAGTCCCACGGTGAGGGTCGGCATGAGCAGCACCGCGGACCCGGCGAGCAGCGAGCCGATGCCGCGCAGCGCCACGGGGTTGGCGAGCGCTCGCGCGAGGTCGAGTGCGCTGGCGCCGACGGTGGGGGCGTCCGAGCGCAGGCTCGGGATGGCGCCTGTGGGCGGGTTCGCGTCAGCGCCCGACGCAGGGGTCGCCCCCGTCTCCGGCGTGGCATCGTCGCTGGAATCGCCTGGCTTCATGTCCGCCTCCACCCGCGTGCGCGGTCCACTTCCGCGCGTGCCCACATCGTACGACCGACGCCTGGACGTGACGCGTGTCACACGTAGAATTGCGAGGTGCGCGATCCGGCGCGTCTGCATGCTCGCCGGTTTCCCCGCGCCGCTGAGGGAGGGTCGATGCGTCGACTGCAACGTGTGGCCGCCGCCGTGCTCGTCGCGCTGGCGTTGACGGCGTGCGCGCCGGACACCCCCATCGAGGTCGACCCGACAGCGACCTCTGTCGGCGAGGTCACCGGTGAGGGCTCCGCGATGCCGGACGTGACGCACAGCGTCAACGTGGACGACCACATCAGCACCATCGCGACGGTCGGCGGGATGACGATCGACGTGTACGACGCCGCGGGCGGCACTGTGACGCGCACGCTCAATGCCCGCGATCTGCTCACGGTGCCTGACCAGACGCCGTTCGTGTTCCATGTGCAGGAGAACGACGGCGACTGGCTGCTGGTGGACCTCCCCATTCAGCCCAACGGCTCCACGGGGTGGATCCGGGCCTCGGACGTGACGCTCAGCTACACCGACTACTGGATCGAGATCTCGCTCAGCGAGTACAACCTCAAGGTGTGGAAGGGCGCGACTCTCGTGATGGAGACCACGGTGGGTGTGGGCCGCGCGGACCGGCCGACCCCGGGCGGCGGCTACTACCTGCGCGAGGTCCTTCAACTCCCGGACCCCAACACGGTGTACGGCCCCTACGCATACGGGCTCTCGGGCTATCAGCCTGTGCTCGACTCCTTCAACGGTGGCCAGCCGATCATCGGCATCCACGGCACGAACAACGCGGACTCGTTCGGCAAGGACGTCTCGAGCGGATGCATCCGGCTTCCCAATGACCAGATCACGAAGCTGGTGCTGGAGATCAACCCGCCGCTCGGCACCCCGGTGACGATCTCGGGCTGACCCCGCGCTCGCGCCACCCACGCCCACGCCCACGCCACCCGCGCCACCCGCGCCCACGCTGCCCGCTTGTCTGCCGAAGTGACGGTCAGATGGGCAACTCGCGCTCGACGATGCTCACAGTCGCGCCTCAGCCGTCACTTCGGATCCGGGGGCGCAGCAGCGGGGGCCTAGCGGCGGGCAGCGGGGGCGCAGCAGCAGCGGGGAGCAGCGGCAGGCCCGATGGGCGAGGCCAGACAGGGCCGAGCCGACATCGAAACCGCTAAGGGGGGGCGCAGTTCCGATGCCGGCTCGGGGGCTTGATCTCACGGGCGCCGCTGCGAATGCGCAGCTGGCGTCTCTCTGAGGGGCCATGAGATCAGCCCGGGAAAACGAATCGGGCCGGCATTCGCCGGCCCGATTCGTTGATGTCTAGCCGGTGTAGCTAGGCGTTGCGGTAGGCGGTCCAGAGGACAGCACCGTGGTGTCGACGTCCGGCGGCAGGCAGTTCGTCGAGTCGGAGTCACCGGCCGGCGGGTAGAACAGCGTTCCCATCGTGGTCGGGTTCACCGAGATCTCGTACGGCACTCCCGCTGCGGTGGCAGACCACCCGTAGTTCTCGGGGGAGACCTGCGCCCATGCGTCGCCGACCTTCTCCCAGCCGGGCCAGTTGAGGATCACGTAGGTGCTCGGATCCGTCGGATCGATGTCACCTTCGGTCAGTCCCTCAGCCGGTGCGATCTCAGCCCCGGGCCACAGCAGGTAGCCCATGCCGAAGTCGACCTCCCACGGAGTGGGCATGCCGGGGTAGTTCGGGTCCTTCAGCGAGATCGTCGCCTTGGCGCCGACGGGCAGCTGCTCGCCGGGGTCGTTGACCTCGATGTCGTACTGGATCCACGGGGTGTCGCCGATGCAGACGCCCGTGAGCTCAGCGTCCATCGTCACCGGAAGCTCGCCACCCGAGGGGGGCAGGCAGTCGGTGTCGATGGTGACGTTGCGGCCGTTGTTGTCCCAGTAGTTCGGCAGGCCAGTGCCGACCAGGTAGTCCTTCTCGGGGCCCTGCAGCCACACTGTGATGACCACGGAACCGCCGTTGTAGTCCTCAGGGAACGTGGCCGGCATCATCATGCCGTTGACGGCATCGGTGGTCATGCCCGCACCTTCGAGGTATCTGACCTCGTAGGGTCCGATGCCTTCGGGGGACTCGTCGATGGTCCAGTCGAACGAGCCGCACTGGAGCGCCGGCGTGAACTCGAAGCAGTCGGCTCCGTTGAACTCGCCTTCGGCGAGCCATTCGGCGATCGACATGCCCGCAGGGCGCTCGGTGGCGTCGCAGTAGTTGTACTCCTGCTCCTCGGGCTCACCGCAACCGTTGTAGTCCCCATCCTCCTGCCACGGCGGAAGGTTCGGGTAGTCCTCCTTGAGCAGCATGGTGGGCTCGCCTTCGACCCAGCCGCAGACGTACTCGGGCTCCTCGTCACCGTCGCCGATGCAGACGATCCAGTGGGAGACGCCGGCCTGCTGGTCGCCGTTGTTGAGCGGCGGGTAGTACGCCTCGCCGACCACGGGGTCGTCGAAGATGGCGTTGCCGTTGCCGTCACCGCCGGAGCTGCCGCCCTTGACGATCAACGAGACGTAGTCGTAGTCGCCCTTGAGTTCGACGTAGGTCTTGCCGTCGCCGTCGGTCTTGACGTCGCCGTAGGTGCTGTCGTCCTTGTAACAGGTCGCACCCGGGTACTCGACCTCCCAGTAGTCGGGGTGGTTCGGGTTCTCGGTGGTGGGCGACTCACCTGGCGGAGTCGCGTACGCCGGGATGGCCCATGCGGACACCGCCAGCGCTGCGGCGCTTGAGATCGCCGCGATCTTTCCTCGGAGTTTCATTGCACTCACCTCAGCTGCGAGGCCTGGGGATCCCTCCACCCCCATGTGGAGCCTCGACGCTTCACGGTACGTCCGCGAGTGTGAGATATGCAACACGAATATTGCCAAGAACGCGGTTATCGGTGTAAGTGGCTCGAGACTTGAGCGCTTCGTCCCAATTGGTGGCTCGCAGTGCCATCTTCAGGAGCTCTCCTAGGCGCTGATCGGGCGCCCACGGCGGCAACTCTCGTGCTCACAGTGTGGCAGACCTCACACAATTTGGCCATGGTGGAGCAGCGGCTCCGCAGCACTCGCCCGGCAGCGCGAGACGCGGCCGCTAGCGCCTTGCTCGGGCCCGCGAGACGCCGAAGGCCGGGCCACGCGCCTCGGGGGACGCATGACCCGGCCTTCAGCCTTCGCCGCCGGTGGCGCTCAGGAACGGAGGGGGACCGTGGCGCGAGCGGCTGGTCTGGGCCAGCGCGGCGGACGGTGACCGACCGCCGCGCTGGCGACAGTGGGTGCTAGCCCGTGTAGGTGGGCGTGGCGATCGGCGGACCGGAGGAGAGGACCTCGGTCTCCACGATGGGCGCGCAGCCCTCGTTGGTCCACTCGATGTCGTTCTCGCCGAGTTCGTCGACGCGGACCTTCACGGACTTCTCCTGCTCGGCGTCCCATTCGCAGATGAACACCGGTGTCTCCCCGTTGGGCGGGTTGTCGGAGACGCCGCCGTCGGGCTCGCATCCCTCCTCGGTCCACTCGATGTCGTCCTCGCCGATCGCCTCCACCGGGGTCTTCTCGGAGGTCTCGGTCTCGGAGTTCCAGACGCAGATGAAGAGGTCGTCCCCGCCCGGGGGCTCTTCGCCGTCCGGCGGCGTGGAGGGAATGACACACAGGTGGCTGATGGCGTGCGCGACGCGCGTGATGGTCTCGCCCTGCTCGACGTCGTAGAAGTACTTGAAGCGGCCGTCGGGGTCGTCGTTGTTCGAGTTCGGCGGACCGCCCACGAGGATGACTGCCTTGTACGCCTTGTCGGCGGTCCACGACAGCGACGTGTTGTCCCAGCCGGATGCGGGCTTGTCGTAGCCGGACGGGCACTGGCCCTCGAGGCCGATGCACATGCTCTCCTGCGATCCTTCGCCGAAGTGCTCGTTGTACAGCGAGATCTGCACCCAGGTGACGCAGAAATCGCCCTCGAGGCCGAAGGCGGACCACGGCAGGAACGACTTGCCAATGTAGTAGCTCTTGGGGCTGTCGGGCGCCTGGTTCAGCGACTCGAAGTGCAGGTTGAGCTTCTTCAGCTCTCCTGCCACGTCCACCTCAATGTTGACGTGCCCGTTGTCCTCGAACACGTCGCCCGGTGCGAGCGTGATGCCGTCCTCGTCGACGGTGTACGGTGTCGGGTCATCCGACCCGCCGGCGTAGGCCGGGATGGCCCAGGCGGTGACAGCCAGCATGCTGGCGCTGATCACCGCCGCGATCTTGTCGCGTAGTTTCATCGGTGGTTTCCCCCCATGTCGAGGCCGGGAACTCCCTCCGCTCCCGAGGAACCTCGTGGGCAATCAAAGCGCCAAAGTGTGACGTACGCAACATCCGAGGCGTGATTCTGTGGAATCCGACACATTCGAGACCGGTTCGCGGTCCCTTCCGCGGGGTGCGATGGGCCGGGTCGGGGCACCTGCCCGATGCTGTAGGCGGGCGCCTGGGGCAACGTCCGATGCGGCGGCTCTGTTCTCTGTGGCTCTGCGCCTGGTCAGTGCGCGGTCGAGAGCAGATGTGGCACGGCGGGGTCGTGCGCCGCGAGGACCACGAGACCTGGCAGTCGCTCGGCGAGCGCGACGATCTCCGCTGTGGTGGTGCGCTGCAGCCCTTCGGCACCTGTACCAGGGACGATTCCCTGGGGCATGAGAGTCGGATCGTAGGTGACGTCGCCGACGAGCAGCAGGGGCGACCGGCTCCCGCGCTTGATCAGCAGGCTCGCGGACCCGGGTGTGTGCCCGGGCGTGGATAGCAGGACGAGCGAGCCGTCGCCATACAGATCCCAGGCGCCGGGGAAGCCGGAGAGCTCCGGGTCGTCGCATGGGCCGCCCCCGAGGGCGAGCAGCGCCGCCGGTGGCTCCACGGTGGTGGCCGGGGAGTTATCGGCGAAATTGTCGAGAGGCACGGGCAGCAGGTTCGCGCCCTTCGGGGAGACGTGTCGGGGCATCACGCCGTGCATCTCGGGCGTCTTCGCGTCCAGCAGGCCATGCTCCTGCGCGCTCACGAGCACGGGCACGCCGGGCTCGAGAAGCGCGATGTTGCCCGCATGATCCTGGTGGAGGTGCGAGACCACGGCGATCGACGCGTCGGGCAGGCCGATGCCTTCGCCAGCCAGGGCGTCGGGCAGGCTGCGCTCGACGACGAACGAGGCCTGGCGCGCGAATGCCCAGCCGAGGAAGCCGCCCGGGTAGTAGCCGGGCTCGGCCGATGCGGGGGACTGGCCCAGGTCGAACAGGACGAGTCCGCGGGGGTGCTCAATCGCGAAGGTCCAGATCGGCATGGGCTCCGACCAGGTGCGGGAGGTCGCGGTCCACCACAGCATCGGGCGCCAGTCGCCGGCGATGTTCTGGGGTCGCACGCGCACGGTTCCGGTGGAGACGGCGACCACGCGGCCGATCGGGGAATCGGTCATAGCGACACTCTGCCGCAGCCCATCCACGAGGGGAAGGGGGTGCCGTTGCTTCGCGCGCCGACAGCGTCTAATATCTCAATCATGGTTGAGGCAATCTCAGGCGACAACGAGCGACTCGCGCGCCGCGCGACCATTCACGGCGCCCTCGCAGACCCCCAGCGGCTCAGGATCGTGGACTCGCTCGCGACCCGCGACCTCGCACCGGGAGAACTCGGCGACCTGCTCGGACTCAGTTCCAGCCTGCTCGCCCACCACCTCAAGACGCTCGAGGCGGCGCGCATCGTGCGCCGCCGCCGCTCCGACGGGGATGGGCGCCGCAACTACGTGAGCCTGCGCTGGGACGACGCCGTGGTCGCCGCTACTGCAGCCGCCTCGCGTCACCTCGACGCGACCCGCGTCGTGTTCGTGTGCACCGAGAACTCGGCGCGCAGCCAGATGGCTGCCGCGCTGCTCGCGTCGCGCGGCACGGTCCAGGTCGGTTCGGCCGGCACTCACCCAGGCGAGGCGATCCATCCCCGCGCGCTCGCGCAGATCGACGCGCACGGCCTCGCGCCCGTCAGCGCGCGCCCCGCCACGCTCGAGAGCGCACTCCGGCCCGGCGACCTCGTCATCGCGGTGTGCGACAACGCCTACGAAGAGCTCGACGACGAGATGGACCTGCTGCACTGGTCCGTCCCCGACCCTGCGGCAAGCCCCGACCCCGACGCATTCGCCTCGTCGTTCGAGAGCCTCGAGCGCCGCGTCGGGCGCCTCGCAGACTCCCTCGCCTGACCCCGCGCCAGGACCCACACCCACCGTCACCCCCCACGCAGGCTCCCCGAGAGGACACCATGATCACCCCCGAGCACGACCAGACCGAGACGCACGACCCCATCCCGCTCGATGTTCAATACTCGCTCGACAGGGCGCACGAGCGTCTCATCGAGGAGTTCGCCGGCACCTTCGGTCGCGAGACGGTGCGCCAGCTGCTCGACCACTCGTATGCGACGCTCTCGGCGCGCGCCCGCGTGCCGCAGTTCGTGCCCCTCCTCGCCGAGAAGTTCGCGCGCCAGCGCATGCAGGCCTCGAGCCACCGTCGCACCGGGGACGAGCGAACGGCCGTGCTGTTCCTGTGCGTGCATAACGCGGGCAAGTCGCAGATGGCGCTGGGACTGTTCGAGAAGTATGCGGCAGGGCGCGCGCTCGCCTGGTCGGGCGGCTCCGAGCCTGGCGCCGAGATCAACCCCGATGCCGTGGCGGCCATGGCTGAGATCGGCATCGACATCACGGGCGAGTTCCCCAAGCCTTGGACCGAGGAGACCCTGCGCGCGGCCGATGTCATCGTCACCATGGGCTGCGGTGACGCCTGCCCCGTCTACCCGGGAAAGCGCTACCTCGACTGGACGTTCGAGGGCGACCTCAGCGGCGCGGCTGGGGCGCGGAACGCTCGCGACCAGATCGAGGCGCGGGTCCTCGGCCTGCTCGGGGAGCTCGGCCTCGAGGTGGCCGCCAGGGAGTCCGCGACGGTCTAGCGGGGACCCACCGCCGGGCAGGCCAGGCCGCGCGCCGCGCGCGCATAGGTCCTCGTCCCCGGGCTCACGCGGCGCGCGCAGTGCCACAATGGCGAACGTGACGACCACGGCACCGACTCCCGCGACCGCACCAGCCACGACCGACCTCGTCGAGCGTCTGCGCAAGAGTGTGCGTGGCGAGGTCGATGACAGCGCCCGACGCCGTGCCGAGTTCTCGACGGACGCCTCCAACTATCGGGTTGTGCCCCAGGTGGTCGTCTTCCCGCTCGACGCGGACGACGTCCTCACCGTCCACCGCATCTCGCGCGAGACGCGCACGCCGATCACCATGCGCGGGGCGGGCACCTCGGTCGCGGGCAACGCAATCGGCACGGGCATCGTCATCGACACGTCGCGCCACATGAACCAGATCCTCGAGATCGACGTGGAGAACCGCACGGCTCGCGTGCAGCCGGGCGTCATCATGGGCGACCTGCAGCGCGCGGTCGCGCCGCACGGGCTGCGCTTCGGCCCTGACCCGTCGACCTGGACCCGGGCGACGCTGGGCGGAATGATCGGCAACAACGCGTGCGGCCCGCATGCGCTCGCATTCGGCCGCACGGCGGACAACGTGCTGCGTCTCGATGCGGTCGATGGCCTCGGGAGGCGCTTCACGGCCGCCCCCGCAGCGTCGCACGGGAGGGCGAAGGCCCAGGGCAACAGCGGTGCCGGCAAGGCGAGCGGGGTGCGTGCGGCGGGTGCCCCGACGAGCGCGTCGGGCACGGCCGGGCCGAGCGTCGTCCCTGGTCTTGCCGAGCTCGTCGAGGGCAACCTCGCCCTGATCCGCACCGAGTTCGGGCGCTTTACGCGCCAGGTCTCGGGCTATTCGATGGAGCATCTGCTGCCCGAGCTCGGCAGCGACCTCGCGCGGTTCCTCGTGGGCTCGGAGGGCACGCTCGCGACCACCCTCGAGGCGACGCTGCGCCTGGTGCCGATCCCGCCGGTGCGGCTCACGGGCGTCTTCGCCTACCCGGACATGCCCGCCGCAGCCGACGCCGTGGTCGGGATGCTCCCGCACAAGCCCGACGCGGTGGAGGGCCTGGACGCCCGCCTCGTCGCCAGGGTGCGGGCCGCCAAGGGCGCGGACGGCGTGCCTGACTTCCCTGCGGGGGCTGGCTGGCTGCTGGTCGAGGTCGGTGCCGACACTGCCGAGGAGGCCGAGACGAAGATGGCGGCGCTCGCTGCCGACGCGGGCACCGACACGTATCGCGTGGTGCGTGACGCGGGGGAGTCGGCGAAGCTGTGGGCCATCCGTGCCGACGGCGCGGGGCTCGCGGGCCGCACCGTCACCAATAAGGAGTGCTGGCCGGGCTGGGAGGACGCGGCGGTGCCGCCGGAGAAGCTCGGAGCGTACCTGCGCGACTTCGACGCCCTCATGGAGCGTCACGGTGTGGAGGGTCAACCGTTCGGGCACTTCGGCGATGGCTGCATCCACGTGCGCCTGGACATCCCGCTGCAGGAGGACGGGGCCCCGCTGCGTGCCTTCATGGAGGACGCGGCTGCCCTCGTCGTCTCGCACGGCGGCTCCCTCAGCGGTGAGCACGGCGACGGCCGTGCCCGCTCGGAGCTGCTCGCGACCATGTACTCGCCCGAGTCGGTCGAGCTGTTCTCGCGCGTGAAGGCGCTGTTCGACCCGCACCACCTGCTGAATCCCGGCATCGTCGTGGATCCGGCGCCGCTGGACGCTGACCTCCGCCGTCCCGCGGCCCCCAGGACGGAACCCTCGAAGGGCGGTCTCGCCTTCGGGCACGACCACGGCGACCTCACCGAGGCGGTGCACCGCTGCACGGGCGTGGGCAAGTGCCGCGCGGACCTGCCCGGCACGGGCACGGGCTTCATGTGCCCCTCGTACGCGGCGACCAAGGATGAGAAGGACGTGACGCGCGGCCGCGCCCGCGTGCTGCAGGACGCGATCAATGGCTCGCTCATCGGAGGGCTCACCGCTCCCGAGGTGCGTCAGAGCCTCGACCTGTGCCTCAGCTGCAAGGCGTGCTCCTCGGACTGCCCGAGCGGAATCGACATGGCGGCCTACAAGTCCGAAGTGCTCCACCGGTCCTACCAGGGCAAGCTCCGCCCTATGGCGCACTATTCGATCGGGTGGCTGCCGAGGTGGATGAAGCTGATCGGCTGGGTGCCGTGGCTCGTCAATGGGGTGCTCGGGGTGGGCTGGATCCGCCGCCTTGTGCTTCCCATCGCGGGCCTGGACGGCCGACGCTCGCTACCGAAGTTCGCCTCCAAGCCGTTCAGCAGATCGGCGGTCGCGAAGTCGCATCGCCCGTCCGGCGCCACGGACATCTCGCGGGCAAGCGCCGACGCAGGGGCCAGGGCCGCCGACGGGCTCGCCGGGCTCGCTGGCGCGGCTGGCAACGGCGGGGCTGGCAACGGCGCGGCGCGCAGCGACAACCGGGTGGTGCTGTGGGCGGACTCGTTCACCGATGGGCTGGACCCGGAGATCCCGACAGCGATCGTCGAGGTGCTCGAGAGCGCAGGCTTCGAGGTCATCGTCGTCGCGGGCGATGCCTGCTGCGGCGTCACGTGGATCTCGACGGGTCAGCTGGATGGAGCGCGCAAGCACCTTGAGCACCTGCTCACTGTGCTGGGTCCGTATGCGGTCAACGGGATCCCGATCGTCGGGGTCGAGCCCTCCTGCACTGCGGTGCTGCGGGGTGACCTCACGGAGATCCTTCCCGACGACCCTCGCGCCCGCTCGGTCGCGGTCAATACGTTCACGCTCGCCGAGGTGCTCACGGGTCGCGCCCCGGTGAAGCCGAGCCCCGAGTGGGAGGTGCCGAGCCTCGAAGGGGTGGACGTCGTGGTGCAGCCGCACTGCCACCAGTACTCGGTGATGGGCTACGTCGCGGACCGCGATCTGCTCGCTCGTGCGGGTGCGACGGTGACGGAGGCTTCGGGCTGCTGCGGTCTGGCAGGCAACTGGGGTTACGAGAAGGGGCACTACGACCTGTCGGTGGACATCGCGAAGACCTCGCTCGTGCCGGCGCTCGAGAAGGCGGGGCTGTCCAAGGGCGGCACAGTGGTGCCTGGCACGGAGGGCGTGAGCGGTTCAGGGGCGGTCTACATGGCGGACGGTGTCTCGTGCCGCACACAGGCCGATCACGTCGCCGGGGTCGACGGTCTGCATCTCGCGGAGCTGCTCGCGCGCGCCGCCAAGTCCTAGCGCACGCCGCCAAGTCCTAGCGCACGCCGCCAAGTCCTAGCGCACGCAACACGACCGCCCCGTCCACGCAGGCCCGTCTCGCAGGCCCCGTGCCGGGGTGGTCGTCTGCTTCATGCCGCAGTGGCGCCGGGTTGCTCGACTCGCCTGCGCACCGCGGGCCGCAACCTGCGCGCAGGGTCGATGGATGCAGGGGGTCGGATGTAGATCTCCCCGTCGCGGGGCACGATGTCCCAGGTCTTGTCGTGGACTCGATGGTGGCAGTTGGTGCAGAGGAGCACCCCGTTGGAGATGTCCGTCCGGCCGCCGCGCGCCCACCAGTCGATGTGGTGTGTCGCGCACCAGCTGGGCGGTGCTCCGCACATGGCGCAGCCGCCGTCGCGCTCGCCGATGGCGAGCCTCTGTGCCGGGGTGAAGAGTCGCTCGGTCCGCCCGAGGTCGAGCACTTGCCCCGTGGAGCCGAGCACGGCGGGCAGCACGGCGAGGTCGACGGCCATGCGCCGCAGCGATCCGATGCTGACGGGTGCGAGGAGGCCGTCGCAGTCGGCGAGGCCGACGTCTGAGTCGAGCTCCGCCTTCGCCACGCGAACCATGACGGTGGTCGTGACGCCGGTGGCCTGCTCGGAGCATCCGAGTCCGTGCCTCGCGAGGTCCACGAGTGCGTCGAGTCGCATCGCGCCAGCGCCGCGCGGGTCGGCGCTGCGGGGGAGTCCGCGGCGCTTCTGCATCGCGGCGCGCACCTGTTCGTCGAGGAAGGTGACGAGGGGTGCCGCGGAGGTCGCGTCGAGTCGGCCCCGCAACGTCACGGTCCCGTCCTCTTCCGCGTTCACGATGAGGAACCGCTCCTCACGGTGCCTGCGCTCGCGGGCCTCCCATGCGACGGGGTCCGCCGCGGCTCGCGCCGTGAGGCACTTGCGGCGCAGGTCCGTGGGGGTGCTCTCGATGGCGAGGCGCACGAGCAGCGCCTCCAGAGCGTCGGGCTCGGTCCACGCCGCCGACTGATGCGTCGGCGCCCCGGGACCGCCCACGGCCCGAGCCTCCTCGAGCGCCGCCCGCAGGGCCCGGACCTCGTTGAGAGTGCGCGTGATGAGGTGTGACAGCTCGCCGCTGATCGCGCCGCGCGCGGTGGCCTCAGCGACCCGCCGATACACGCCGTCCGCAGCGCCGCGCACTATCGGCGTCGGCGTCGGCGTCGGTGATGGCATCGGCGCTGGCCCGGGTCCCGGCCCAGGCGCAGGACCCAGCCCCGGATCGTCGTCTGTCTCCTCGCCGCCGTCGAGCGTGGGCGAGCACCCAGCCCGACCGTCGGGCGTATTCCGGTCACCCGCCGCGCCACCCTGCGTCGGGCTCGAAGCGTCGTCGCGCGCGTCCTGCCCGTCGAGACTGAACGCTGCCGCTGCCCCGGCGAGCATTCGCCCCACCTCGAGCACCCTGGCGGCCGCCCCGGCGCTCATCCCAGTGAGTCGCGCAATCAGGTGCTGGGCTGTGCGCTGCCCATGCCGGCGCGCGAAGGAGCGCTCGCCCAGCGAGGAGTCGGACCGCACCTCCACCTCGTGCGAGCCCACCGCCCGGTGCGTCCCGCCGAGATGCGCCACGCGGTCTCCGGCACGCACATACTCGACGAGCTCCTGGTCGCTCAGGGAACCGGTGTCGCGGCCGTCGAACCGCTGTAGCTCGCGCGCCGCGGCGATGAGCTCAGCAGTCCCGATGTCCATGCCTCAAGTCAATAGCAAGCCACTGACATTCACCCCAAACTGCCTCAAAGCACACGAATGACTCCCGATGCGGCACTGCCCTCCGTACGTCCAGGCCCCGCAACTTCCCCGCAACCCGCGCCCGCTACCCTCGCGCTCATGCAGCGCACGCGCCGAGGGCTCAAGGTGACCGGCGCGGTTCTGCTCGCGCTCGCGTTCGCTTACCTGGCGGTCGCGGTCCCTGCATTCGTCTTCCCGGCCGCCACGGCGCCGCAGGACATCGAGCGGGCCGATGTGGTCTTTGTGATCGGCCCGCCGGCGGACGCCCGCGTCGACAAGGCGCTCGAGCTGCTCCACCAAGGCACTGCCGACACCCTGATGATCTCCCTGGACCCCGAGGCGACGGCGTATGAGAAGGCGCAGGCGGTCTGCACCTTCGGCGTGGAGGGCGTCACGGTGCTGTGCGCGAGGCCCGAGCCGTTCACCACGCAGGGTGAGGCGCGCTGGCTGCGCACCGAGTCCGAGGCGCGCGGCTGGGACAGTGCCGCCGTGATCACCTTCACCCCGCACCTCACGCGCGCTCGCGCGATCACGGAGCAGTGCTTCGATGGCGAGGTGGCGATGGTGGACTCCGAGCAGGAGCTCGAGCCGTACTACTGGGCGTACATGTTCGCCTACCAGTCGGGGGCGTTCGTGAAGGTGTGGCTCAAGGGCGGCTGCGGCGACGGTTCGGGTCTGACCGACGCGGGGGTCTCCGAGATCGCTCGGTAAACGCCCGACGCCGGGGTCGCCGCCGCTTTTCCCGCACCGAATCGTTTCGGAGGCAAAGGCCCGAGCGCGCAGGGTAAACCCCTGGTAAATCCGTGGACTGTGGGTTTCGGAATACTCGTGCCCGTGCTACCGTTGGAACCAGCAACTCGCACTTGGCAATGTCGGCAGACAGCGGCAAGGGCGAGTTTTTCTTTGTCCCAACGTGGGGCCACCGGGATTCCCGGCCTTCACGTCGAGGCTCCCGGTGCTTCACAGAACACCATATGAAGGAGCACGACAATGATCGGATCGAACGTCTTCTCGATCTTCTACCGCAAGTCCGCCAGCACCAGCTACGCGAACCTGCCCGCCCCCATCCGCGACGAGGTTCTTGCCGCCATGGAGGCCACCTCCCGCACCGACATCCGCTGATCGGTCACCGCGCGCAGCCCGCACGGGGCTGACGCGAGAGGAGCGTCCGGCACGCGAGCCTTCAGGGCCGCACGCCGGGCGCACGGGACCACTGCAAGGTCCGCTGCACATCGACCCCGTCGAGGATGACTCTCGGCGGGGTTTGTCATGTCCGGGGTGCTACTACTCTGGCCGCATGAGGCGCCTCCCCGTGCATGCCGCGCTGGTCGTGGCGGCGTCGGCGCTGTTGCTCGCGGCCTGTGCGCCCGACTACTCGATCGACGAGCCCGTCGACTACGACGGGTACGCCCGGGAGCTCTTCGACCTCACGAACGAGCTGCGCGTGGACGAGGGTCTCGGAACCCTCGAGTGGAACGACTGCCTCGCGCAGATGGCGGAGCCCCGCGCGCAGACGGCCAGCACGCTCGAGTACCTGGAGCATGAGCCGATGACTCCCTCCTGCACCGAGGGCAACATGATTGGCGAGAACCTGGTGCGCGACGAGCGCAATCCCGCTGGTCTCTTCGACCGCTGGGTCAACTCTGCGAGCCACTATCAGAACCTCGTGAACCCGGGCTGGGAGGTCAGCGGCGTCGCGTGCGTGCCGTCAGACCAAGGCCCTACCTGCTCGCAACTGTTCGAGGGCGTCGCGCCGGTGCCGGAGTAGGTCGGCTGCATGCCCGACGCTGGGGCGGGTTCAGCCCCGCAGCGTCTCGGCGTTCTCGCGGTACCAGGCGACGGTGCGCTGCATGCCCTCTTCGAGAGAGATCTGGCTGGTCCAGCCGGCATCGGCGAGCTTGGAGACGTCGAGCAGCTTCTGAGGGGTTCCGTCGGGCTTGGTGGTGTCCCACTCGGTCTCGCCCTCGTAGCCGACGACCTTGGCGATGGTCTCGGCGATCTCCTTGATCGTGACGTCGGAGCCCGAGCCCACGTTGACCTGTGAGGGGCCGTCGTAGTGCTCCATGAGGTGCAGGCACGCGTCGGCCATGTCGTCGGAGTGGAGGAACTCGCGGCGCGGGCTGCCGGTGCCCCAGTTGGTGACCGTCTCCGCACCGGCCTTGACGGCCTCGTCGTAGCGACGGATCAGTGCGGGGAGCACGTGGGACCTGGTGGGGTGGAAGTTGTCGTTGGGCCCGTACAGGTTGGTCGGCATGGCGGAGATCCAGGGGAGGCCATACTGGCGGCGTGCGGCCTGGATGTGCAGGATGCCGGCGATCTTGGCGATGGCGTAGGCGTCGTTGGTGGGCTCGAGGTAGCCGGTGAGCAGCGAGTCCTCGCGCAGCGGCTGCTCCGCGTACTTGGGGTAGATGCAGCTGGAGCCGAGGAACAGGAACCGCTCCACGCCGTGCTCGATCGCTGCGTCGATCACGTTGGCCTGGACTCGCACGTTGTCGGAGAGGAAGTCGACGGGGTAGGTCTTGTTCGCCATGATTCCGCCGACCTTGGCGGCGGCGAGCACCACGTACTTCGGCTTGGTTTCGGCGAAGTGGGCGAACACGGCGTCGCGGTCGGTGAGCTCGAGCTCGGCGTGAGTGCGGCCGATCAGGTTCGTGAAGCCGCCCGCCTCGAGCCGGCGCCAGATCGCGGAACCGACGAGTCCCCGGTGGCCCGCGACGTAGAACGGCGCGGCGCGGTCCAGCGGCCCCGGCGTGTACTCGACGCCGTCCTCCGCGGTCTGTGTGGTCGCGGTGGTGCCGTGCTCTGCAGCGTTCACAAGAACCCCTCGGTTGCCGGGGCGGTCATCTCACGGTTGCGGATAGCCGCCGATCGCACGCCCCCTCATGGTGCGCGTCGGTATCGCCGTCACTATATGTGCCACATGTGACAACAAAGTTGCGGCGACGCGGAATGCGGGTCACGGCGTGAGGAATGCCTCAGCCGCGCACCCACGCCGCGATGTCTCGCACGGCAGCCCGAATCATGGCGTAGCTCTCGTGATACGCGCCCAGGTCCCTCTTGTAGGGGTCCGGCACGTCGGGGATGTCGGCGCCCGCGAGCTCGGGCCGGAAGGCGGCGACAGCGAGCGGGACATCGCTCAGTCGCTCGGCTGGCGTCGAGCCCTCAAGCTTCGCGCCGCGCCGGGCAGTCTCTGCGACCTCCATGAGCGTGAACACCTTGCGCAGCGACGCGGGGTCCGTCTGGGCGGCAAGCGTGCGGTGGTCGCGCGTCATGCACAGCACCAGGTCTGCGGACTTCATGAGGTGGGCATCGAGCTGGCGCGCGCGGTGGCGCGAGCCGTCGATGCCGTCCGCACCGAGCTCGGTGAGCATCTCGCTGGGGATGCCGTGGTCCACCATCGCGTGCGCGCCCGCGCTGACGGAACTGGCGATGTCTCCCAGGTATTCTTCGAGCAGCAGCGCTCCGGCGGGGGAGCGGCAGATGTTGCCGGTGCAGACAGTCAGCAGCGTGGTCATCGTCTCCCCCTAGACGTCAATGCCGGGTGCGCAGTCCACGAACTTGAGGCCCGGGGGACGGCAACGCATGACAACGTACCAGCACGCTTCCGTGCAGAGAAGGCGCGTCTGGCCCTGGGTGGCGGGCGCGTCGGGCCTGGTGCTGCTGGTGCTCGCGGGGCTGTTCGCGTACGACGGCTGGAGGCTCTTGGGCGCCGCGGACGACCTCAAGTCTCACGCCGCCGCGGCGCAGGCGGCGGTCTCCGCACGTGACGCCGATGCGCTGACGGCCGAGGTTGTCGAGGTCCAGGCGGCTGCCGACACTTTTGCGTCCGCGACGAGTGGCCCGCACTGGTGGCTCGCGTCTCAGATTCCGTGGGTCAAGAGCCAGGCCGTGCCGCTGATGCAGGCGGGCGACTCGGTGGAGGCGATGGCCGAGGGTGCGCTCGCGCCGCTGGCCGCGCTGGACGACCTCAGCGCGCTTGAGGCGCCAGCCGTGGTCGATGGTCGCATCGACCCCTACGTGCTCGAGCCGTACCGCGAGACCCTCGCGCTCGCGGCGACCACCCTCGCCGAGCAGTCCGACGCTCTGGCTGAGGTCAGTCTTGGCGGAACCGTGGGCTTCATCCGGGAGCAGTACCTCACGCTCGAGAGCCAATTGGACGACCTCGCTGAGCTCGTCCAGGGCGCGCACGTCGCGGCTGAGGTCCTGCCTGGCATGCTCGGCGGCGAGGGCGAACGTCACTACCTGGTGGTGGTGCAGAACAATGCCGAGCCGCGCACGACCGGTGGCATCCCGGGGGCGTTCATCGAGGTCGTCGTAGTCGACGGAGTGATGCGTATGGGCGAGTACGCCTCTGCCGCCTCGATGGTCAACCACGACGGGGTGCTGGAGCTGACGGACGAGGAGGAGAACATCTTCACTCGGCGTCCGGTGATCTACCCGCAGGACGCGAACCTCACCCCCGAGTTCCCCCGTACCGGCGAGATTGTGAGTGCCTTCTGGCAGGACTCGCACGGCGAGACGCCCGACGCGGTCGTTTCGGTGGACCCCGTGGCGCTCGGCTACATGCTCGAGGGCTCCCCGGCCGTGGAGATCCAGGGGTTTCAGATCACGTCCGACACTCTCGCAGACGTCATGCTCAACGAGGCGTACCTGCGCATCGAGGACCCAGCGGAGCAGGACGCGTTCTTCGCTCAGGCGGCCGCAGTGCTCTTCGCGCAGATCCTCGGTGGAGGAGCGAGTCCGGTGGCTGGCGTGGAACGAGCGATCGAGGATGGCCGCTTCCTGGTCTGGTCTGCGGATGCCGCAGAACAGGAGCTCATCGCGACCACGCCCGTGGGTGGCGCCTTCCTGGAACATGGAGAGCGCCTAGGGGTCTTCCTCAACGATGGCTCGGGCTCGAAGATCGGCTACTACATCGACGAGGACGTCACGGTGACGAATCTCGTGTGCTCAGACGGCTCCGTCTCGGGCCAAACGATCGAGCTCACACTCGTGCATACGTTCGCGGGAAACCCCGAGGCGTTGCCCTGGTATATCTCCGGTGGAGACGTGTACGTGCCCGCGGGTCATTTCCACGCAAATGTGATGATCTACCCCGCGGATGGCTTCAATGTGTCGCACCTGACCCGGGACGGCGAGCGTGGGCCACTTGCAGCGGCGGAACAGGGCGGACGCACTGCCGTCGAAGCATGGGTGGAGCTCGAGCCTGGAGACTCGACCACGCTGGTATTCACTGTGAATGCCATTGGGCGAAATGTCCTGCCCCCAGAAGTGGTGGCAACGCCCGGCAGTTCATCGGAAGTTTACAAATCGGTGATCGACCAGCCCATTGACGGCTGTTAAGGTGAACTCGGAAAACGTGGCGCTGCTGAGGGGTCGCGCCGATGAGGAGGAAACAATGATTCGTCGCACGATCGCTGCGGTTGGTGCCGCGGGCGCGCTTGTCCTGACACCTGCGATCGCCTTCGCGGACACGTACCCGCCTGTGAGCGAGGCGCTCATGTGCGAGGACCTGGAGCTCGCACCCGGTGAGAGCGCCACCTGCTACGTTTATGGTCCCGACGGTGCGCTCGCTGAGGTGACCTTCAGCCACCCGACGGGTACCCCCACCGCGGAGTACGTCGCCGGCTCCACCACGGTGTCCGGTCCGATCACCGGGACCGACGCAGAGTTCCTCGTGACCGCTCCGAACGAGCTCGGCACGATCTCCGTCACCGCGACCGTTGACGGCCAGGCGACCAACGCTGTTGCTATCGCGGTCGTCGCCGATGGCGACAGCCTTCCGCGCACGGGATTCGAGAACGCGGGTCTCGCCATCGGCGCGGGCGCCCTGCTCGTGGGTGGAGCGGCCGCTGTCGCGTTCGCCGCTCGCCGCCGTCGCAACGCGTAGCTCTCACACACGCATCACACGAGAAGCCCCGAGCCGCTGGCTCGGGGCTTCTTCGTCTGCGCCCAGGGACTGCCTAGTTGGCGTACTCCGCGTAGGTGTAGCCGTAACGTCCGTAGCCGTACGCATCGGGTCCGCGCGTCGGAAGCATCGTGAGCACGATCCCGGAGACGGGCGCTCCCACGTTCTCGAGAGCGGCGAGCGCGCTGTCCAACTGGGGCACGTGAGTCTTGCCTGCCGCGCAGATCACCAGCGCGCCACCGACCAGTCGCGCGAGCACAGCAGCGTCCGTGACGGGCAGCAGCGGAGGAGCGTCGTAGAGCACCACGTCGAAGCGGGCGTCGACCTCGCCGATCAGCGTCTCCATCAGGGAGCTGCCGAGCAGCTCGGAGGGGTTCGGCGGGATCTGGCCTGCGGGGAGCAGATGGAGCTCGGTGCGCCCCCACCTCTGGATCGCCTGGTCGAGCGTCACCTTGCCGATCAGTACGTCGGTAAGCCCCACACCGCCTTCGACCGACATGTACTCGGCCATCTTCGGCTTGCGAAGGTCGGCACCCACGAGAAGGACGCGGGCGCCCGAATGTGCGAGTGCGATCGCAAGGTTCGCCGCGGTCGTGGACTTACCCTCGCTCGGCATCGATGACGTGATGACGAACGAACGGTTCTCGCGGCCCAGATCGAGGAACTGCAGGTTCGTGCGCAGCGTGCGGAAGGACTCGCTGCGCGGGCTGTGCGACTCTGCGTGCACGATGAGCGGCCGGTCCTTGGCCTTCGGGTCAAAGACGATGCCACCGAGCACCGGTGTGTCCGTGACGCGCTCGACGTCGCGTTCGTTGCGGATCCGCGAGTCCAGAGTCTCGCGCACGAGGGCGAACGCCATGCCTGCAGCGAGACCGAGCAACAGCCCGAGCGCGGCGTTGAGGTTGAGGTTCGGGCTCGAGGGAGCCGCCGGCACCTCGGCTTCCTGGACGATCGTGAGCGAGACGGGCGAGGCCTCCATCGCGTCGGTCGTCTCGATGTCCTCCACGACCTCGATGAGTTGCCGTGAGGCCTCGGTGGCGAGCGCCGCCGCGAAGACGCGGTCCGAGTCGGTGACGGTGATGTTCATCGTCGCGGAGTTGGTGGGCGACGAGGCGGTGACCTGTCCGCGCAGTTCGCTTACGGACATGTCGAGTCCGAGCGAGTCGATCGTGGGCTGGAGCACGGCCGACGTCGTGACGAGGTCGCGGTACGTCTGCACTCGCTGAAGCGTGAAGGAGCTGCCCTGCTGAAGCTCGGCGGCGCTCGAGGCGCCCGTGGTCGAGACGAAGACCTTGGCAGAGGCGGTGTACATCGGCGTCGCAAGCAGCGAGTAGCCGACCCCCAGGCCGGTGCCGAGGATGGTGAGGATCAGGATGATCCACCAGTTCTTACGGAGGATCCGCAGATAGTCCTGAAGTTCCACGCGTTCCCCTCGTGAATGGCCATGGCGGTCGTGGACCATCCTGCCACGCGGACCCTGCCGGGCGGTGACACGTGTCTGTCACATCGCTTGGGTACGCTTTCCGCATGACGTTAGAGGGGGCGTCGACGCGCGGAGGCGCGTCGACCGAGAGGATGCACGGTCCTCAGGGGTGGGCCCGCAAGTATCGCGTCCGGCTCTTCGTCACGGATCTGTTCGTGCTGGCCGTCGTCATGGTGGGCGCCCACGCAGTTCGCTTCGGCTGGGACCCCTTCACTCCCGTCGCCGGCGCGTCGAGCCCGGCGTACTGGCAGGTCACGGTCGCCGTGGTGATCCTCTGGCTCCTGCAGCTCGGATGGGCGCGTAGTACCGAGCCGCGCATCCTCGGCCATGGGCCGCAGGAGTTCCAGCGAGTGCTCTCCGCCAGTTGGCGCACCTTCGCGTGGATAGCGATCGTCGGGTTCCTCACGCAGTGGCATATCAGCCGCGGGTATCTGATCTTCGCGATTCCGGTAGGAACCGTGGCGCTGCTCTCGTACCGCGGCGTATGGCGCTTGTGGATCCATAGCCAGCGGGAGCGCGGTTGGCTCCAGGCCCAAGTTCTTGTGGTCGGGCCCCTGCGCACCAGCGAGCAGATGGTTCGCAGGCTGAGGTCGTCCCGCCAGGCGGGCTACAACGTCATTGGCGTGTGTCTCCCGTCGACAAGCCGCGGCGAACTGGCGGACGACGTCGACGACGTTCAAGTGGTCGGCACCATCGACGAGGCTGCACGTCTCGCCGAGGAACTCGACGCGGAGTACGTGCTTCTGTCCGGCACCGATGCGATGTCTCTCCGGGAGGCTCGCCAACTGGGGTGGCAGCTCGAGGGTACGGGCATCGGTCTGATCGTCGCGCCCGCGATGGTGGATGTGGCTGGCCCGCGCGTTCTGATGAGCCCTGTCGAGGGGTTGCCGCTTCTTCATGTGGAAGCGCCGGAGTTCAAGGGCGCCAAGGCGCTGGTCAAGGGTGCCTTCGACCGGGCCACTGCCGGCCTCATCCTGCTCGTGGGCCTCGTCCCCATGCTTCTGATCGCATTCGCCATTCGCGCGACAAGCCCGGGTCCAGCTCTCTTCCGCCAGGAGCGAGTCGGCCGAGATCACGAACCGTTTACCATCTACAAATTCCGCTCGATGTACATCGACGCGGAGGCGAGGAAGGCCGCGCTGCTCTCGCAGAACGAGGGCAACGGCGTGCACTTCAAGATGAAGTCTGATCCCCGGGTCACACCCATTGGTGCGTTCCTTCGGCGCTTCTCGCTGGATGAGCTTCCCCAGCTCATCAATGTGCTGAAGGGTGAGATGTCTCTCGTGGGGCCACGACCGCCGTTGGCGTCGGAGGTTGAGCAATGGGACGAGCGCGTGTCGCGCCGTCAGCTCGTGAAGCCGGGGCTCACTGGCCTGTGGCAGGTCAGTGGCCGTTCGGACCTCTCGTGGGATGAGGCAGTCCGGCTCGATCTGTACTACACGGAGAACTGGTCGCTCGCGGGGGACTTCGTGATCATCCTGCGCACTATCGGCGCCGTGCTGTTCGGGCGCGGCGCGTACTGACGGCAGGGTCCGTCAGCGGGCATCCAGTGACGCAATCACTGTGTCCCACGCGGCGAATGCGCCGTCAGCGCTGAGACGCTCCTCGAAGTAGCGGAAGCCGCCTTCGGCGGCACGGGTCGTCATCTCAGGGTCGTCGCGCAGCATCTCGGCTGCCTGAACCAGGCCTTCCGGGTCGCCACTGCGCACCACCGGGCCAGCCCCTGCGGCATTCATGATCGAGGCGACGATGCCCTCGGGATCCGTGGCTGCAATCACGGGCCTGCGTGTCGCGAAGTAGCTCGTGAGCTTGCTCGGCACTGCCATCTCTCGCACTCCGGGCAGCTCGTTGATCAGGAGCGCATCGGCGGCCTGGAGGGTTGCAGTGAACTCCTCGTCCGGCAGCGGGTCCACGAACTCGATGTTCCCGCACCCTGCGGCGCTGGCCTGGAGATGTTCCCGCTCGGCGCCGTCGCCGAGCATGACGAACTTCACCGGCGAGTTCGCCGCCTCGGCGACCTGGGCGGCTGCCACCACGTTGCTGAGTCCCTGCTTCTTGCCCATGTTGCCTGCGTGCAGGACGACGTAGTCGGACTCTGACCAGCCGAGCCGTCTCCGGGTCTCCTCGCGGTCAGTCTCCGCGACGGTGATGTGCGACCAGTTGGGGATCACGGTGATCCTGGAACGCTCGACTCCTAGGTCCTGAACCATGCGGTCCGCCATCGCCGGGTGGATGGCGACCACCGCATCGGCCGAGCGAAGAGTCCACCGCTCCACTGCGGCGGCGATCCGCACCGCGAGACCGCCACCCTCGTCGGTCTCGCTCATGCCCTGTGAGTACAGGTCCTGGACCCACACCACTCGCTTGGAACGTGAGAAGGCCCGGGACCGCGCCATGCACATGGCGCTGGAGAACAGGGCCGGCGTCACGAACACGGTGATCGCGGGCCCCCGCCACGTAGTCGCGGTCTGGTGCAGGCCGAATGTGATCTCAGAGATCAGGCGCTTGAGACCTCGCGGGGGGTTGGGCACCCAGTGGGTCACCCTCGTCACTGCCACGCCAGCGTCCTCCGATGACGCGCGCCAGCCGGGGAATGCGGGGTCGCGGCGCCACTGGGGATAGTGGGGGAAGCCCGTCACGGCATGGACGCTGTGCCCGGCTTGGACGAGGTGGCGCGCGGCAGCGGACGTATACGGTGCAATTCCGGTCGTCTCGGGAGCGAAGTTCAGGCCAAGGAATGTCACGCGAGTCGGCTGGGTCACACGATGAGGATAGACAAGGTGTGACCGATAGACTTCGAGCCCATGAGTGAGGGTGAGAACAAGGGGGCGGACATTCCCGTCATTCCTCTCAAGGATGCGCCAGGGGAGCGCGTGGCCTGGGGTCGGCCAGCAATCGTCGTGTACTTCTGGGGGCTCGTCGAGTGGCTTCTTGTCACGAACGCACTGCAAGTGTCGTCGCGTGTACGGGTCGCGGCGCTCCGTGCCTTCGGCGCCAAGATCGGCAGCGGTGTGATCTACCGGCCGCGCACCCGAGTCAAGTTCCCGTGGAAGCTCGAGATCGGCGATGACTGCTGGATCGGCGAGGGCGTCTGGATCCACAATCAGGACCAGGTGACGATCGGGCACGATGTCGTGATCTCCCAGGAGACCTTCATCACTACCGGCAGCCACGCGCATCGGCGCGACATGGCGCTTGTCACACGCCCGGTCGTAATCGAGCCCGGTGCGTGGATCACAGCGCGGTGCATAGTTACCGGTGGGGTCATGGTTGGGCGGTCGAGCCTGATGTCGCCCGGTTCGGTCGCAAGGAACTCAGTCGAGCCTGGACGTGTCGTTGCTGGCAATCCGGCCCGACCGATTGCCGACCGCGTCGACCGGGGAGGTGCTGGTCACAATGGCGCGTGATCTGATTCCCGTCACTGTCCTTGTGCAGACGAAGAACGAGGAGAACGCGATCCGCTTGTGTCTCGAAGGTCTTGAGGACTTCGACCAAGTGATCGTCGTCGACTCAGACAGCACCGATGCCACGAAAGAGATTGCACGTGGATGCGGCGCAACTGTCGTCAACTTTACTTGGGATGGGCAGTACCCGAAGAAGAAGCAGTGGCAGCTCGAGAATGTGCGGACCCGGAACGACTGGATCCTATTCATCGATTCTGATGAGTTCCCAAGCGAGAGATTGGTCGAAGATATTCGCGTGTTCGTCGAGAAGTCCGGTTCATTCGCTGCTGCAAGCGTGGAGCTCGACTACTACTTCGCCGGACGCATGCTTCGCTTTGGGCACCGAGTGTCCAAGACAATTCTCTTGCGCCGAGGGCATGCATGGTTCGAGCCGGTTGACGACCTTGACGTGCCCGGGATGGGCGAGCTTGAGGGCCACTATCAGCCCAAGTGCGATGGGCCGGTCGCGCGGCTTGGTGGCCGGCTCCGGCACGAAGATGTCGACCCGGTCTCTACGTGGTTCGCACGACACAACCGGTACTCCGACTGGGAGGCGCATGTCGGTGCGCGCGCGAGACGGAGCGACGCTGTCTACTCCAATCGGTCTGCGCAAGGCCGCGCCTTTGCGCGCGCGCCTTTCAAGCCTGTCGCCTTCTTCATCTACAGCTACGTTGTGCGGCTTGGCTTCCTGGACGGCCGCGCTGGATTTGACTATGCCTTTGCGCTGGCCGCCTACTATTGGCAAATCGGTCTCAAGCGGCGCGAGATCGATCGACTCGCCAGGCTCGAGGGGTGATCCAACTGCGCGCTGAGGAATCCAACTTCCGCGTGACACAGATTGTCAACACCCTGGACCGTGCGGATGGCGGTCCGGCACATCACGCATGGCTACTGAACAGAGCGCTCAATCGGAGTGGGCTCGAGGTTTCGCTGTTCCACTTCACGAGGAGCCGCGCTCCGGAACTCGTGACGACAGTTGAGCAATCGGTTGGTGCTACCGGTGCGCCCGATCCAGTCAGAGTTCGTGCGCGGTCGATTCCAGGTCTCATTGCGAGCATCCGGGGCTCTGATGCGGTGATTGTTCACGGCTACTTCCTCTGGTGGGTCCCTCTTGTGGTTGCCGTCGCAAGGGCAGCAGGGGTGCCAGCCGTGCTCATGCCGCACGGGGCGCTCAATTTGTACGAACTTCGGCGCGGCGTTGCACGGAAGAAGGTCTGGAACAGCGTGCTTGGACGATTTGTGTTCCACGCGGTGAAGGGCTTGGCAGTTGCTTCGAACCACGAGGCGGACCAGTTGAGGGTTCTTGCCAGGATCCCGCCCGTAGCGGTAGTCGGAGTGGGGGCGGACGCCGGGGGTGCTCCTAGGCCCCCCAAATCGATCGGGGAGCCCATACGCTTGCTCGCGTTGTCCCGGATTGCCCCCAAGAAACGCATCGATCTCGCAGTCGGTGCCCTCGCCGAGTTGCGAGCGCGAGGCGAGTCCGCGACCCTCACTGTCGCCGGGACTGGCAGCCCTGAGATGATGTCCGAACTGCAGGAACTCGCAAGCGTCCTGGGCGTGTCGTCTCACGTAGCCTTCGTAGGCCACGTTTCGGGTTCCGAGAAGGCTGCTCTGCTTGCATCCGCAGACGTGTTCCTTGCGCCTAGCGAGGACGAGAACTTCGGCATCTCGGTCGCCGAAGCCCTGGTGGCGGGCGTGCCCACTGTCAGCAGCGATGGAGTCGACGCCGCTGGGTTCGTCGCGCACGCCGCGAATAGGGTCGTCGCGCAGCCCACGCCTGTGTCGATTGCCGATGAAGTCCAGGTACTTGCCGACATGTACAGGGACGCGAAGGTGCCTGCGGATCTCCGCGAGTTGGCTGTGCGGGCCTACTCGTGGGATGTCGTTGCAGGACGATGGCGGGTGGTCATCGGAGCCGACCCTGAGACAGACTTTGTGCGAGGCGGCGCGTACCGCTAGCGCGATCCCTCACATCGTTCCAGGACTCTTGAGTACACGGCGGCGAGAGCCGCTTCGACTTGGCCAGCGCTCAGCATCCTCAATGCGCTCTCGTGGTCTGCGTCGAGACGAGGGGAAGATGCGAGGTCGGCGCCGTCCGCGGTCCAGCGGTCGATGGCATCGGCCCACTCCACCGGGTTGCGGCCTGCGACGACGGTTCGTGCTTGGCGCGGAAGATACTCGGCGGCCCCGGTGGTTTCGCGTGCGAGCACGTGCAGTCCGTGGGATGCAGCTTCCAACACGGCGAGGCCGAACGACTCCATCGACGGCGCCAGCATGAATGTTGAGGTTGCGAACAGGTGCTCCAACTCCGCGCGGCCCGCGACACCGACGTAGTCGACTTTGGGCTGTGCGCGTAGCCAGGCGCCGACGGAGGGGTTTGGTATCGGGCCTGCTACGACGAGCCTCTCAACTGATGCCGATCGGCGCGCTGCAGCGACTGCGACGTCGATTCCCTTGTCCGCCGTCACCCTTCCCACATAGAGCGCGACGCCTCGCTCTCGCACCATCCCCTCGGACCTGTGGGTTGCGGCAATCGGGATAGGCACAACCGAGACCTTCTCGCGATCGACGCCATTGCGCACGAGGCTCTCTAGCTGGACTTGTGAGTACGCAAGAACCGCACTCGACTGCTCGTATTCATAGTTGTATACCTCGCGCAGTGGGTCGCGGAATACTCGGTAGGGAAAGTCTGAGATGGGCTCAAGCGGGCGTTCGAAATCGGCGTGGTGTAGATTCCGGCGTTCCATGACGCCAGCGACTCCCGGGTTGCGTGAGAGCAGTGCATGACCGAGCCCCTCCTCGAAATGCACGATCTGGGAGTGCCTGAGCAGGTGTGCGGTTCTGCGTGCGGCCGACGCATTGAGGAGTCGCACCATGGCGGGCGATCGGGGCACACCTATGCGCATCGCGATCGGAGGTATCAACTGGGCGAGCCCGAACACGCGGGCTTGTCCGCGGAATTCGAGCTTGCTGCGGGATCGCCGGGCCATGATCGGCGCTGCGCGGCGCAGGACTGGCAGGCGCGAGGCACGTGCGACCTGGAGGCTCGTGACCTCGAAGCGCCTGAGGAGGGTCACCTCGGAAGCCACAGTCTCCAGCGCTCTGACGACATGGTCGTAGTGGTGGACCCGTGTGGCGACGCCGGCAGTGGGGGCTCCTCTCATGGACTCACCTCTCCGGAACGCATGCGCCTGAGTCCTCTGACGGTGCGGTAGATCTGCAGCGCTACGTAGGGCAGCGCCTGCGCGCCGAAGAAGAGAGCGGCATTGGAAGTCAACTGCAGGTTGAGACTCAGGCCCGTGATCGCCCAAGCGGCAACGAGTGGAGCGTATATCCACCAGCCCCATACCCAGGCCCGAGCCTGGGTGTATGCGTTCAGTGTGTGACCGAGGTTGATCGCCGCATAGCCGCTCGCGACCAGCACGAGTTCGAGTTCGAGTCCACGATACTCGTCCCCCAGAATCCATAGGATCGCTGGGCTAGCGACGATCACGCTCACGATGACGAGTGCAGAGAAGGCGACATAGACAGCGATGCCTCGGGCAATCGCGAGTCCCACCTCTTTGGAGTCTGCCGTGCGTCGTGCGAGCCGTGGGCCGAGTACGTCATTCGCGAGGGAGTTCACGATCACGAAGACCACGCCGAAACGCGAGAAAGCGGAGATCTCCGCGATCACGTCGGGCGTAGACCTGTATGACAGCAAGATCAAGAAGATCTGCTCGCCGGCAATCAGCGTGAGAACTGCGGGTAGAACGGCTCTAAGGTTCCGCCACAGCGGGCGCGTCGGCGCTGTCTCGCCTCGTGGGCCCCACCGCGCGTCTGCGCTAGACAGCACGCGGAACGTCAGCATCGCGCCCAGAGCTGTCACCGCTGTGACAGCCGTGAGCGCCGCAGGCGTCCTCGAGAAGGAGTACGCGACCAGCGCGATCGAGGCAAGTCGCGCTAGCGCCGCCGAGAGTTGTACCCGCCGGAGCACTTCCGTTCGGAGTGTGATCCTGAAGAAGTTGACGTACACGTTCGCCACAAGTTGCGTGGCCAGTGTTGCCACCATGAGCGCGGTCAGCCAAGTGGTCGTAGAGACGGAGGCCCCAGCGGCGTGCAGTTGACTCGCGAGCACGAACGCGGCGACGACGCTCACTAGGGTTCCCCACACCGCACGTTGCCGGAACGCAGCCGCGAATATGGGGCGAAGCGGAGCCTTGGCTTCGAGCCGCTTCGCCCCTTGAGGGAGAAGCGTCGCCTGCAACCCGGAGTCTGCGATCAGGACGGATGCGGAGATCATGGCCGCGGCAAGTGCGTAGTGTGCGTAGTCGGACTTCTCGAGCGAGCGCACCACGACTATTCCGGTCGCAACTCCGACGCCCTGTGTCAAGGTTTGTGCGGCTACATATCGCCCGGCCGGGCCTTGGAGCCGCTCAACCACAGGGCGGGTCACCGTCTGCCTCGCGTGACAGGGGCGGTTCCGGCGCCGGTGCCTTCTACAACGTGCTCTCCTCGGTCGCGGTTGTCCCGAAGATCGATGAGGAGGACTGCCGCAGCAATGCCGATGAAGCCCTGCGTGCTTGGATTCTGGGTAATCTGACCCACGATGAGGGTCGGAAACAGGACAGCGCCGTACGAGTATGCGGCGGCGGGGATCGTGCGCGCGCGCATGAACCAAGTGGAGAGTAGAGCGAGAGATCCGGCAAACACGATGAGCGCCGCGAGCCAACCTAGTGCGCCGAGCTCAAGGGCCCACTTCTGCGTCTCAATCTCCGTCCATTCATGGACTGAGCCGAGCGCGATCCCCACTTGGGAGTGAGTGCCCGCGCCGTCTCCGAGCACAGATTCGACTGACGACGCGAAGGATGTGCCCTGGCGGACCAGCCGGCCAGCCACGTCCTCGGACCGGCTTGCGTCGTCAACTCTCATCGCAAACGAGTCAAGTACGGGCCGGGCGACGGTGAGCACTGTTGCTACTGCGAGAAGCGCTCCTGCCATGAGGACTCCGAGCGCCCGTCGCTCACGTCGCCCGCCGACGAGGACAGCGCGCCAGACTACTGCGGCAACCAGAATCGCGAGATAGATCAGGGCGCTTCGGGATCCCGAGAGGGCGCCGCCGGCGATTGCTAGGCCAAGTCCGATGCCCGCGAATCTGCGTTCCGCTCTGACGTTGCTGGCGAGCAGGAGATACCCGGCCGCGGCAGCAGCAAGCGACAAGAACATCACGAACCCGAGAGGGGCACTGAAAGTTCCGGATGCGCGCACCACGCCGAAGTTGACGAAATAGGCGTCCTCGCCACCGACTTGCTGATTCACCAGTGCGCTTCCTGGGCTCTGCGCCTGGACGAGCGCGAGTGGTACTTCTAGAAGTGAGTAGAGAATGAGCGTTCGGCTGGCGCGCCGAATGAACTCCCCATCGGCGTATGTCAAGGCGAAGAGCGCGAACAGTAGCGGGGCCAGGTAGCTTCGCGCACCAGCAACGAAGAGTGCGGGACCCGTCACGCCGGCTATCGCTTGCACCACGAGGAAGATCGCCAGAGCCCACGTGACGCCCGTGAGCGGCGGTGAGCGCCGCAGCCTCGGTGCGGCTACAAGAACTGCTAGAGCGAAGCCGCCAACGATCAAGGCGTCACGAAAGAAGTAGAGCGGCTGAGCAGTGGTGGGCATCCACTTGCGGAACGCGCCTTCAAGAACCCAGACGTGCACGTACGCGAGTGCAAACCAGCTGCCAAGCCGTTGTCCAGGCGGAGGAAGCGAGCGCTTGGGTGGTTGCTTCCGTGCCGCTCTTGCATTGCTTGCAGCACTCAATGGTCTGGCCGGTCCGCGGCTAGTCGTTCGCTACGGACCGCTTCGATGAGCGAGCGCGCGATCTTTGAGTGCCCCGACGCGTTGGGGTGGAAGTGGTCCGCGAAGAAGTCATCCCACTCTTCGAGGTCGACCGCCACCGTGCGGGCGTCCGTGCCGCTGGCGGCAAGGGCGCGCCAGTACGCGGCCTGTGCCCGTCGGCTTCCCGGAAAGTAGCGCTCGTCGATAGCGGAGGGCTCGACAATCAGCACCACATCGACGTGTTTGCTGACGTTCTCGATCAACTCGGCCATCGACTGTACGTAGGTATCGCGGTCCATGAACTGATAGTCGCTAATGCGGAGTGCAAGATTCTTGATCCGCCAGCGGACCATTGACTCGAGATGCTCTAGGGCGCGTTTCGGTAACCTGCGGGAATAGTAGGGCCGTGGGTCCATCCACCCAACTCTGCGCCAACGGCGCGGCAGGAACCGGAGAGTGGACGGGTCGGGACGCAGTATCGGCTCGGTGACGCCGTGTGCGATGACCGCGACCTCCCCATTGACAGGATTGGCTCGAAAGGCCTCGAGGGACTGCCTGCAAGTCCAGCCCGTGTGGCTGAAGTCCTCGAGTTTCAGACCGAGCGCGTTCGCGGCCAGCGCGCTGTAGCGAAGGGATCCGACTCCAAGTCCTTCGCAGATCGAGTCCCCAAAGGCGAGCAGACTCTGACGTGGTTCGGTCATATGGTGTTGCCCTCTCTGCGACTGGACCCCTCCAGCCGAGAACAGTCTAGGCAGACCCTACATGCGGGGATGTGGCCGAGGACACGTGTAGGCGTCGGTCGAATGCGATCCTCGGTCGGTCGAAGTGGGCCCTGCGCGTACCCTTGTCTGGCGGAGGTGAGGTCGGCGACCGCCAACTGGGCGAGTGGTGGTGTGCGCCGTGCGCATGGAGACTGTGAGCCCGGGCAGTGCCATTTCGCCCGACGATGCTTGGCTCCTGCTGAGCGCAGTCGCGGCACACGTCGCGGAAACGGCGGGTGTGCGCGCTCTCATTCTCAAGGGTCCGGTGCTTTCGGAGTTCGGCCTGCGCAGCGAGCGGCAGAGCTATGACCTTGACGTTCTTGTGCCGAGAGATGAGCTCAGCGACTTCCTTGTGGCTATGCGGAAGGCAGGGTTCCACAACACCGACTCCGACGACATCTGGCACGACCTTGCATCCCACTCGGTTGGCCTCGCTAGTGCTGCGTTCCCATTGTCAGTAGATGCGCACTACGACTTTCCCGGCCTCCTGGGAGACCAGGCTGAGTGGTTCGACAGTCTTTGGCGCGACCGGGTGTTCGTTGAGGTCGCGGGAGTGTCGTGTAGCGTGCCGTCGCCTTCTGACTCAGTGATCCTCATGGCACTCCACGACCTCAGGACTCCCGTTACTCATCGGTTGGCTTCCGATTCTCTACGGGACCTCGCATCACGCGTGTCAAGTGGTTCCTGCGCGGCCACCACCGACGAGGTAATTGCGTCTGCGGCGCGACTTAGGGCATTGGGCTCAGCGGGGAGATTCCTTGCTCAGTTGGCGGAGGGTGTCGCTGCTCCCCACCTTGAGGTGCCGCGGACGCGACTCTTCTTGTGGCGAGTTCGTGTGGCCCTGGGCGGGCGACTGCTCGGAGTTGCGCTCGAGCGGATCGCGCTCACGGGGCCGCGGCGGGGCGTCTTACTGCTGGCGCGCGCGGTGTGGCCTTCGGCGGATGACATTCGCGGGGCGCTACCCCCGAATGCGCGAGGAACTGGGACCTTGGCGGGGTACAGGCTAATGAGGCTCGTACGGGGCGTCACGACCGGAGGCCGCAAAGCAAGGCGGCAGCGCTCGGCGGACACGATCCGTGCCCGGCAGGGGCACGAGCGAGGTGTGTTGAGGGCGGGAGAACGTGGTGAGGCAAGCTAGCGGTCTGGCAAGACTTGAACGCCCCGCGTCGGTCGTCCTGCTGAATCTTCCGTGCATCGAGGAGCAGCAGTCCCCCTACGTCTTCGAAGGCCCCTCCTTCGAGATCTGGACCCGCATCGACGGCACGCGCACCGAGGAGCACATCGTCGACGAGCTGGTCGAGGCGTATGGCGCTCCGCGCGAGCAGATCGCGCACGACGTCCACGAGTTCCTTGCCGAGCTGCTGCGTCTGGGGCTGATCGTGGACGACGACGAGTCCGATGGCGAGGGCGAGGCCGCGCCGCACATAGACTGACGGCACGAATTCTGGCCGAGTCGCTGTGAGGGAGGCGGGCTGAATGGAGCTCGAGGACTACCTGCGCATCGTTCGTGCGCATTGGGTTGCCATCCTGCTCCTGACCGCGCTCGGCGCCGGGGCGGCCTTCGGCTACGCGTCGATCCAGCCCAAGGTGTACACCTCGTCCGGCTCGGCGATCGTCACGACGGGTGGGTCGAGCTCGTTGGGTGACGCCCTCGTCGGCGACAACTATGCGAAGTCTCGCGTGAAGTCCTATCTGGACATCGCGAAGTCACGGCAGGTCGCAGAGATCGCCGCGGAGCAACTCGGCCTGACCGCCTCGCCCGACTCGCTCGTCGGGCGGGTGTCCGTCTCCAACCCGACTGACACCGCGGTGCTGCGGGTGAGCGCGACCGGGTCCGCGCCCGAGGAGGCGCAGGCGCTGACCGAGGCGTGGATCTTCGGCATGACAGAGGTGGTCGCGGGTATCGAGACCTCTGACGGCTCCGACACGATCGTCGCGCTCCAGACGCTCGACACTGCGTCTCTGCCGGGCGCTCCGTCGTCGCCGAACACCAAGCTGTATGTCGCGTTGGGCGTGCTGCTGGGCCTCGCGCTCGGCATCGCGTACGCGCTCATCAAGGCTGCGCTCGACCGACGCCTGCGGACCCCGGCGGACGTCGAGCGGGAGTTCGAGCTCGCAGTGCTGGGAGCGCTTCCGTACGACGACTCGATCGCCAGGAAGGGCGCAGGCAAGGCCGTCACCGACAACGCGATGGTCGAGGCGATCCGCCAGGTGCGCACCAACCTTGAGTTCATGGACGTGGACAACCCGCCGCGCGTCATCGTCATCACCTCGTCGCTGCCCGGCGACGGTAAGTCCACCACCTCCATCAAGCTCGCCGAGGCGATCGCGGACTCCGGCCGCAACGTCGTCCTGATCGATGCGGACCTGCGCCGCCCCACCATCGCCAAGGCGTTGGGGCTGGTGGAGGGCGTCGGGCTCACCGACGTGCTCGTGGGCCGCGCGCAGTCCGCTGACGTGATTCAGTCCTATGGGCGCACGGGCCTTCTCCACGTCCTCGGCGCAGGGGCCATCCCGCCAAATCCTTCGGAGCTGCTCGGCTCCCAGGCCATGCACTCGCTGCTGTACTCGTTCCACGAGGACGCGATCGTGCTCGTCGACTCTCCGCCGCTCATCCCCGTCACCGACGCCGCGATCCTCACCGCCCGCACCGACGGTGCGCTCGTCGTGGCGCGCGCCGGCAAGACGACGATCGACCTCCTGGACCGCGCGCTCGCGAACCTCGACCGCGTGAAGGGACGTGCGCTCGGGGTGATCCTCGACGGCGTCAGCCGCAAGGGCCCGGACTCGCAGCTCTACGGCTACGGCTACGAGTACACGCCCGGCAAGCTCACCCGCGCGGAGGCGCGCGCCGCCAAGGCGGCTGCCCGCAAGGCTGCGAAGGACGCGTAGAGGTTCGCATGCCGACCGGAGCCGGCGTTGCCTTCCGCGTGCTCATCGTCGACGACCTCAACATCGGCCGTGGGCCCATCGGCGAGCGCCTGCTGCGCCGCAGCCTGGGCGCCAACGCCATCCCCGCGTCGGCCATTCGCGTCACCAGCGCCGGCCTCGACGCACGGGACGGCGCGAAGCTCCACCCCGAGGCGGCCCGCCTCATCGTCGCGCACGGCGGCAACGCCGACGGGTTCATCGCCAGATCCCTCAGTCCCGAGATCGTCGCCACCACCGATGTGTTCCTGACCGGCACCTCCCAGATCCGCGACGAGCTCGTTCGCCGTTTCCCACGCACCGCACGACGCGCCTTCAGCATGTCCGAGCTCGCCGAGCTCTATCAGGGTGCGATCGAGATTGCAGCCCCTCTCCACGAGCACCCGCTCATCCTCGACCGGATGCGCCGCGGCCGCACGATCGCGGAGAACTGGGACCTGCCGTCGATCGAGGACGCCGACGCTCGGCGCGACGTCATTGCCGAGCGCATCTCCGAGACGGCCGCCTGGGCTGCGGACCTGTGGAGCGCGCTGCTACCTCAGCCCGCGCACGCCGCCGAAGCGCGGCCCGTCGGCGAGCACTTCTTGCTGGATGCCTTCGGGGTGCGCATGGAAGTGAACTGCACGGGAAGCGGGGCGCGTGCTCTGAGTGCAGCAACCCGCCGGGCGTGGAGTCGATGCCTGATGCCCGCCTCGACCGAGACTCAGCACGAAGACGTGATCGAGCTGTGCGTAGACCCCAGCCCGACCGTGCTCGCCACAGCGCGTTCTCGTGGAGCGCTCGCCTACCCGGACGTGGAGCAGGCGCTGCATTACCTGTCGTCCGCAGTGACGGTGCGCGCGATCGATGCGCGCGCGGGGCGGCTCCTGATGTTGCACGCGAGTGCGGTGGCGTCTCGCGAGGGCGATGTGGTGGGCTTCGTCGCCCCCTCAGGCACGGGCAAGACGACGCTCTCGCGCATCCTGGGCGCGCACTACGGATATGTCACGGACGAGACGCTCGCGATCGCGGGGGACCGCGTGGTGCCGTACCCCAAGCCGCTGTCCGTGATCACCGAGTCGCACCACGGCATCAAGCTCCAGTGGAGTCCCGACTCGCTCGACCTCGCGCTGCCCGGCCGCGATCTGCGGCTCGCGCGGCTCGTGCTGCTCGACCGGCGGCCCGACGGCCCCGACGAGCCGTACCTCGAGGAGCTGCCACACCTGCGAGGCATCGCGGAGCTGGCCGAGCAGACCTCCTACCTGCCGCGCCTGGCGCGGAAGCTCCACACCCTGTCCGACACCGTCGAGATGGTCGGCGGTCTCACCCGCCTCGTGTACCGCGAGGCCGCGACCGTGCTGCCCCTCATGCCGGAACTGCTGGGGGAGCGATGACCGACCCGCGCGCGAGCGACCTCCTCTCGACGACCATCATCTCGACCTGCTACGACGACGCGCTCGCGCGCGACGGAGAGTTGCTGGTACTCGCTGGCGACGAAGTCGTGCTGCTGTCGCCGCTCGCCTCAGAGCTGGTGTGGTCCGCGCGTCATGGTGCGACTCTTGCCGAGACAGTGGCTCACCTCATGAGTACTTTCGGCGCGCCCGAGGGCGCGGATCCTGAAGCGATGGTGCGCGACTTGGTGATCGAGCTCGCGGCTCGGGGCGTCCTCGAGCTGCGCTGACCCAAGCCGCGCCGCGAAACCCAGAATTCACACGGCGCCGTGCCAGTTTGTCCAGTTTCGCAACATTTGCATCGTTCCTGCTAGTAGACGTGATGTCCGTCACACCGCTATGGTCTTGCTCGATGGAACGCCGCCTACCCCCGGGCGGCGCTGACTGAGGGGTCCACTGCCATGACTGCTACTGTCCCTGCGCCCGAGCGCGCCCACGATGGCCTTTCCCGCCGCCGCATCCTGCAGGGCGCCGCGTGGGCCGCGCCTGCGATCGTGCTTGCCACCGCTGCTCCCGCCTTCGCCGTCGGCTCTGGCGACGCGTCGACCTCGACGCCCGTCGCGTCGGGCACGTTCACCGCGGACCTGAAGAACCCGGGCGCCACACAGAAGGCCGGGTCGCTCGTCGTGACCCGACAGGACACTGGCTCGACGATCCCCTTCGTGATCACGTCCATCACGATCGCCTTCACGTCGACGCAGCAGAACCAGGGCACTCAGGGCGGCATCAGCACCGCCGGCTGGGAGGTCGACGCCGACGCGAGCACGTTCCCGGTGCCGGGCAACCTGGCGGGCACCATGGTGATCGTCCCCACGTCCGGCGGCTACTCGCTCAGCGGCAGCGACGCGATCACGCTCGCATGGTCGCTGTCGCGTTACGAGTCGATCGACTCGGTGACGCTGGTGGGAACCGCCGGTGCTGGCGGCGTAGAGCTGCCTGGGGTCTCGCTGAGCCGCGAGTGAGGCATCGCTGTTCCCAACATCGGGAATGATGTGAGTTCTGTCACATTGCGTCACATAGTGCCAAATGCCCCCATAATGGGGGGCAGTGACGCGTCCGGCTGAGGGGCGCTCCAGCGTTGCTGAGGAGCGAGAGCGATGTACGACGATATGACCGCGCCTGCGGTCCAGGAAGAACTGCCCATCTCCGACGGGGGTCCGTTGCTGACCCGCCGCCATACCCTCCAGGGCTTCGCCTGGGCAGCTCCCGCGATCGTCGTGGCGCGTGCCGTGCCAGCCGTTGCGGGATCCGGCGTAGCGCCGGCCGGGGCCCTGCCGCAAGGTCAGGGACTCACGCCCACCTTCAACACAGCCCAGTACACGAAGGACCACTGGGTCGAGTCGGCAGGCGGCAAGGTCAAGGCCGTCGTCGCGGGCATGTACATCCAGAACCTCGACCCGAACCAGGGTGTGCCCGCCTCCGCGACCATGACGCTCACGCTCGTGGTGCCGATCCGGGGTGGAAGCAACCACCGCTGGGGCTTCGGCGGAGAGCAAGGAATCCCCTCCGGCATGCCCTGGACACTCGCCTCATTCTCGACGACGAGCACACATGCCACGCTCGTCCTGGTCTACACCGGCCCTGGCATGGGGGCTTGGGGCGGCGTCTCGCTCTCGAACCTCTGGATCGAGTCCCAGGGGTCCACCGCAAACGAACGCATCGAGGTGACCATCAACGCCACGTACCGCAACGGCGCCACCTCCACCCGCGTCGACTCGGCCACCGTCGCCGCCTAGCGTCGGCGCCCGCCCGGCCCCAGCGTCGGGCATGTGAGTTGGCGGCGCCCGTGCCCAGCAGGGATGATGGCCCCACCGGTACAGGAGGGGCACGACCATGGCGCGACTGCTCGTCACCGGGGGAGCGGGCTTCCTCGGCGTCAACTTCGTGCGCCACGTCCTGGCTGTCACGGATCACCGCATCACCGTGCTGGACAAACTCACCTACTCGGGCAACCGCGTGTCCCTGGAGGGGCTGCCTGAGTCTCGCCTGACCTTCGTCGAGGGCGACATCGTCGACGCGCTCCTCGTCGACGCCCTCGTGCAGGACGCCGACGCGGTGGTCCACTTCGCCGCCGAGACCCACAACGACCACGCGCTCGCCGAGCCCGCGCCCTTCGTGCGCGCGAACCTCGTCGGCACCTTCACACTGCTTGAGGCCGTGCGAGCGCACGGAGTGCGCTTCCACCAGGTTTCTACCGACGAGGTCTACGGCGACCTCGCGCTCGATTCGCCAGACCGGTTCCACGAGGGCGATGCCTTCTCACCCTCATCGCCCTACTCCGCCACCAAAGCCGGAGCCGACCTGCTCGTGCACGCCTGGGTCCGCTCGTACGGGCTGCGGGCCACCGTGTCGCACTGCTCCAACAGCTATGGCCCCTACCAGCACGTCGAGAAGTTCATTCCGCGCCAGATCACACAGGTGCTGCGCGGGGACCGTCCCCGCGTCTACGGCAGCGGCGAGCAGGTGCGGGACTGGATCCACGCCGAGGACCACTCCTCCGCCGTGCTCGCCATCCTTGAGCGCGGCACACCCGGCGAGACCTACCTGATCGGTGCCAACGGCGAGCGCAGCAACCTCGAGGTGGTGAAGCTCATCCTCGAACTCATGGGTCAGCCGCAGGATGCGTTCGACCACGTCGCGGACCGCCCCGGACACGACGCCCGGTACGCGATCGACTCCACCAAACTGCGCACCGAGCTCGGCTGGGAACCCGTGCACCGCGACTTCGAGGCGGGCCTGGCGGCAACCATCGCCTGGTACCGCGAGAACGAGGACTGGTGGGCGCCCGCGAAGGACGCAACCGAGGCCTTCTACGCCGCGCGAGGGCAGTAGGGCCCGCAATCCGTACGCCCGATGCGACTGGACGTGCGCTACCCCGGGTAGCCCGCGCGTCGGGCACCTACGCTGGAAAACAGCATCCCGCTCATGGCAATGAAGACATCCGGCCAGGGTGGGGCTCTCCATTGTCCCAACGTGGGGCCACTGGGAGGCCGGAACCCACGTTCCTCTCCCGGCCACGACAGCCGGTATGAGGAGAGCCGCGATGACCACCGCTCTGAAGATCACCATCTTCTTCTCCCGGCGTCCCGCCGCCAATGACTTCGGCCACCTGCCCGCGTCCATCCGCAACGAGGCCCTCTCGGCGATGGAGGCCACTTCGGTCTGCGACATTCGCTGAGGCTCTTCCACCGCGTTCGCGCCGATGCGCACCGCGCTGAGCTGAGCGGCCCCGCCGCTCGCGGCGCCCGAGCCCCGCTCGCCCTCCCCCGGGCGGCGGGGCTCGTTGCTTGGCGCGCTCGGCGGCACAGGGCTTCCTTGTGGACAGTTTGAGATGATTTGAGGTGAATGTCAGTGGTTTGATGTTGACTTGAGGGATGGATCTCAGGACCGCCGATCTCGCCCGGGCGCTGCGTGTGCTCGAGCGGCTCGACGGGCGCGAGTCCGCGAGTCTGCGGGACTCGGAGGTGATCGAGCTCGTCCAGGCCGGCTCGCTCGTGAACTGCCTGGGGGAGATGCAGCTCGCCGTGGGTGCGCACGAGGCGGACGTGAGATCCGACCCCGGGCTCGGCACGCAAGGATTCGCACGACGACATGGGCAACGCAACGCCGTTCACCTCATCGCGCGGCTCACCGGGCTCACCGCCGGGGCAGCGCTGAAGGTCATCGAGGTGGGCCGCATGCTCGCCGCCGCGGCTCGTGCGGCCTCAGAGGCCCACACGCCCGACGCTGGGGCAGGGCCGTCCCAGGGCGGCGGGCAGCCTTCAGGCAGTCCAGATCCTGACGACACGCCCCCTCGAGACGATCCACCGCCTGACGACGAGAAGCCTGGTGGTGCTGGCGCCGGCGGCGGGCCGCAGCTTTCTCGGCCCGCACCAGTCCGGGGCGCCGCGCAAGGCGTGTACCGGCGTGTGGCCCTAGCGACGTCCGCCGGATCGATCAGCGTGGAGCAGGCCAGCCTGGTGACGCGTACGTTGGACGCGGTACGCGGCCTCAGGGCCGACCTCTCCCGGGCACGTGCGCAGGGCGGGCCGGGTGCGCCAACGCACGAGTCAGCACCCTGGACGGAACCTGACGCACTCGAGGCGAGGCTCGTCCGCATCGCGACCACCAGCCCCATCGCAGAACTGCGCAAGCAGTGCCTGCACGCCCGCGCCGCCGCCGACCCCGTCGCGTGGGAAGCGCGTGAGCGCACGCACCGGCGCGACCGTTACCTCATGGTCAAGTCCGAGGAAGACGGTGCCGTCACCCTGCACGCCCGCATGGATGCCGCCTCCGCAGCACCCCTGATCGCCTTCGTCGACAAGCACGTCACTGTGGGAATGCAGAGCCGGCGAGGGCTCCCTGCGGGCGTGGACGACCGCAGCCCCGGCGCCATGCGGCTCGACGCATTGCTGGACCTCGCGCGCCACGGGCTCGGCTGCGAGTCGCAGGTGAGCAACGTGACCACGGAGGTCGTCGTGCGCGTGCCGCAGTCCGAACTCGAATCTGGGTTGGGGCTCGCCGACTGTGACGCTCTCATGGCCCCTGTCAGCATCGCGTCGCTGCGTCGACTCGCAGTCGACGCCGCAGTGATCCCTGCGGTCCTCGGAACCGAAGGCCAGGTGCTGGATCTCGGGCGGCGCAAGCGGCTGTTCACCCGGGCGCAGCGCATCGCCATCGGGGAGAGGGACGGTGGCTGCGTCATGTGCGGAGCCCCTCCGAGTTGGTGCTCGACACACCACATCGCCTGGTGGTCGCGAGGCGGTCCGACCGACCTCTCGAACGGTGTGCTCCTGTGCACGAACTGCCACCATCGGGTGCACGACGAGACCTGGGACATCGTCCCGCGCAACGGGGCGATCTACCTGCGGCCGCCCGCGACGATCGACCCTGCCCGCCAACTGCGACCAGCCCTGCGACGGCAAGAGCAACCCAGCGCCGCTGCGGCCTGAAGCAGACGACAACCCCGGCACAGGGGCCCGAGAGGCGGGCTCGCGTGGGCGGGGTCGTCGTGCTGTGCCAGTGGGCGGGCGTGGTGTTCCGGTGGGCGGGGGCCAGCCGTCCACCGACGTCAACTAGACCCCCGCGCCCACCTTCGCCAGCAGCCCCGCGACCGCGTCGTTGAGCCCCGTGGAGTCCACGAGGAAACCGTCGTGTCCGATGTCACTGTGAAGCACCGTGAGCTGCGCCTGCGGGATCGCGGCCGCGAGGCGCTCCGAGTTGCTCAGCGGGTACAGCCGGTCGCTGTCGATCGCCAAGATCAGCGCCTCGCCCTCGTAGCCGGCGAGTGCCTCATCGATGCCGCCGCGGCCGCGCCCCACATCGTGCGTGTTGACCGCGTGGATCATGCGCAGATAGCTGTTGGCGTCGAAGCGTCGGGCGAGCTTCTCCGCATGGTGATCCAGGTAGGACTCGACCGCGAAGATGCCCTCCGGTGACAGCACGTCGCCGTCCTGCACACGACGCCCGAACCTCTCGTCCAACTCCGGCTCCGAGCGGTACGTCGTGTGAGCGATCGCGCGCGCGAGCCCGAGCCCCAGGAACGGGCCGGCGCCATCGGGCGCGTCGTAGTAGTCGCCGCCCCTGAACGCCGGGTCCAGGCGGATCGCCGCCGCCTGCGCCGCGCCCCACGCGATCTGCTCGGCGGTGGTGGCCGCCGTGGTGCCGACCGCGCCGATCGCGCGCACGCGCTCGGGGAACGTCGCCGCCCACTCGATCGCGCGCATGCCGCCCATGGACGGCCCGATGACGAGTGCCCACGAGTCCACGCCCAGGTGGTCCGCCAGCAGCGCCTCCGCCTGCACCATGTCGCGCAGCGTCAGCCACGGGAAGCGCGAACCCCACGGACGCCCGTCCACCGGGTGCGGGTGCGCAGGGCCGGTGGAACCCTGACACCCACCCACCACGTTCGCGGACACGATGAAGTACTTCGCGGGGTCGATCGGCTTGCCCTCGCCGACCAGGCCGTTCCACCAGCCTCCCGTGAGATGACCCTCGCCCGCGGCGCCCGTCACGTGGGCATCGCCCGTGAACGCGTGCGCCACGTAGATCGCGTTGTCGCCGGCCTCGTTCAGCTCGCCCCACGTCTCGTAGGCGAGCGTCACGTCGATCCACTGCAGCGGATCGGCCTCGAGCGGCAGACGGTCGATCTTCAGGAACCGGCGGCGGCCGGGCTCATCACCCGGCCGCCAGGCCGCCGACGTGGGCACGGGGTCGCCCCCGTGCGGCGCGTCGGCGTCCGGCACCCACGACGAGTAGTCGTCATCCATCAGACGCCCGCGGTCTCCGTCGCGACACCAGCCACAGCGTCGGACGAGCCCGACGCGTCCCGCACCTTGGCGGCGGCGGCGAACCCGATCTCCAGGTCCGCCAGGATGTCCGCGATGTTCTCGATGCCCACCGCGAGGCGCACCAGGCCGGGCGTGACGCCCGCGGTCGCCTGCTCGTCGGCCGTGAGCTGCGAGTGCGTCGTGGTGGCGGGGTGGATCGCGAGCGAGCGCACGTCGCCGATGTTGGCCACGAGCGAGTGCAGCTCAAGCGCGTCGACGAACGCCTGGCCCGCCTCCTTGCCGCCCTCGATCTCGAACGCCAGCACCGAGCCGCCGCCCTTGGGTGCGTACTTGAGCTGCAAGTGGTGCCACGGCGAGCTCGGCAGGCCCGAGTAGTTGACGCTGAGGACGTCGTCGCGGTTCTCAAGGAACTCCGCGACCTCCTTCGCGTTCTCCACGTGCCGCTCGACGCGCAGCGACAGCGTCTCGATGCCCTGCGCGATGAGGAACGCGTTGAACGGGCTCACCGCAGCGCCCGTGTCGCGCAGCAGCGTGACGCGCGCCTTGAGGATGAACGCCAGGTTCGCGCCGAACGCCGAGCCGACGCCAAGGTCGCGGGCGTAGACGAGGCCGTGGTAGCTCGGGTCGGGGGTGTTGTAGTTCGGGAAGCGGTCGGGGTACTGGGCGTAGTCGAACGAGCCACCGTCCACGATGACGCCGCCGATCGCCGTGCCGTGCCCGCCCAGGTACTTGGTGGCCGAGTGCGTGACGATGTCGGCGCCCCACTTGAGCGGCTGCACCAGGTACGGCGACGCGACAGTGTTGTCCACGATCAGCGGCACGCCGATCTCGTGCGCGACCGCCGCGACGGCCTCGATGTCCAGCAGGTCCTGCTTGGGGTTGGAGATGGACTCGCCGAAGAACAGCTTCGTGTTGGGGCGGGCCGCCTTGCGCCACTCCTCAGGGTCGTCGGGGTTGTCGACGAACGTGACCTCGATGCCGAACTTGGGCAGCGTGTAGTGGAACAGGTTGTACGTGCCGCCATACAGGCTGGGGGAGGAGACGATGTGGTCGCCGGCCTCAGCGATGTTCTGGATCGCCAGCGTGTTCGCCGCCGAGCCGGATGCCACGAGGAGTCCGGCCACGCCGCCCTCGAGCGCCGCGACGCGGTCCTCGACCGCCGCCTGCGTCGGGTTGCCGATGCGCGTGTAGATCGGACCCAGCTCGGCCAGCGCGAAGCGGGCCGCGGCCTGGTTCGTGTCCTCGAACACGAAGCTCGTCGTCTGATAGATGGGGAGCGCGCGGGCGCCCGTCTCGGAGTCCGGCGTCTGGCCGGCGTGGATCTGCGTGGTCTCGAAGGCCCAGTTGGGGTTCGTCATGTCTGTGGCTCCTGCGGGGAAGGGTGGGATCTGATCGGGGGATTGATCCGCATCCCCAGGCCTTGCGTCGCCGTCCGACCGGGCGTGCAAGCGCGCCGACCGTCCGCGACTCCAGGGGTGCGGTTGCGCGGCGTTCAGGAAGTGAGCCCGTCAGGGGCTGTCTCGCTCCTCCGGTCCCTCATCGGACCGGGCGAGCGGCGCCCATACGGGCGCACGCCAAACGTGCGCTCGGGTCAGCGACACATTCGACGGAACATGGCTGGAACGCTAGGGCACGATGCCTCATTGCGCAACATGCCTGGTAAATCAGTTACAACGCGAGAGGATCCCGCCACGTGAGTGGTACTGGCATACGGTGGACGCACTGGTCCACACGTGGCCGACACGTCGGAGGGAGCGGACGTTGAGCAGCTCTGATGCCACCGTCGGCGAGGCGGAGACCCCTCGCGGTCGAACGCTCCCGCTGAGGCGACGCACCATTCTCGGTGCCGTTGCATGGACGGCGCCCGCTATCGTGCTCGCGACCGCCGTGCCCGCGCGAGCCGCCTCGATCGTGCCCGACGAGTACGGCGTGCGCGCCTCCTCCCTCTACGGCAGCTGGTACACCACCTGGAGCCAGGACTCGCAGGCCAACGTGCCAGCGGTCGTATGCGGCGGTGGGTTCCTGAACTTCGACGGAGGCGCCTCAAGCGGCGTGCCCGCCATCGAAGTCCTCACCGCCACCTTCGTCATCCCCATCGCAGGCGACTTCGAAGGGCGCGAGCCTCGAGTCGGCATCGGTGTCTACGAGCACGGCCCCGACATCGCTGCCCTGACCATCGGCACCCCGAGCTTCGACGCCGCACTCACCACCTGCACCGTGACCGCGACCTATGTCGGGTCCATCCCCGCAGGCGAATCGGTGCAGTTCTACAACGTGTGGGTCGAATCCCCGTCGCAGCCCACCGGGCTCGTCTCCGTCACCGCGAACGCGACGCATGCCGGCGGCGACACCTCTTCGGACGCCCGCGACGCCGACGTGCTCCGCAGCGACCACCCCAACGCGACGAGGCCCACCGTCCCCTTCCCGGAGACCTGGCCGCCAGCCTGACCTCGCTGCCCGACCCCACCCCAGCGTCGGGCAGGCGCGCTCAGACTTGAGCCCCCGAATGGGACGAATCCTCCTTAAGTGGGAAGATTCACATTCTCTTGAGGCTCCTTGCGGCCGCTTGCCACCATGGCGGCGTCGGCGAGATGGCCGCCGGCCCGCAAGCGCCCGGACCGGCGCGACTGAGGGAACGCACAGATGTACGCGCGCCAGCGATCGATCACCGCCGCACTCGTGGCACTTCTCGTCACCGCCGTGACCTTCGTGGCGGCCCCCGCCGCGCAGGCGGTCAGTTACGACGACCCCGCAGGCGAGATCATCAAGCAGACCAACGCGCACCGCGCCTCCCACGACGGTCTCGGCGGCCTCACACGCTCGGTCGCCATGGACGCCGTCGCACAGGCCTGGGCGGAGAAACTCGCCTCCGACTATGCGGCCGCGAAGTCTGTGAACCCCTCCACCTCGCCCAGGGACTTCCTCAAGCACAATCCGAGCTTCGCGGACCAGATCCCCACCGGCTGGAAGGCCGCGGGGGAGAACGTGGCCTGGAACTCCGGCTACCCCGACCCCGTGACGCAGATGGTGAAGCAGTGGGTCAACTCCTCCGGTCACCACGACAACCTCGCGAGCACCAAGTACACCCACATGGGCGTCGGCTTCTACACCGACCAATACAACGTCTCGTGGGGAGTGCAGGTGTTCGCGAAGTACACCGACGTCGACCCTGACGCGGGAGTGACGACCGGCGGTTCCAGCGAGGACACGACGACGACCCCCGAGGAGCCCTCAGGCAGCGGCTCCGAGTCCACCGGCGACTCCGGCGCCAAGGGCGACGGCGGTGCGCGGAACGGCACCGACACGATCACCTCGCGCAACGGCAGCCACTACTTCTTCCGCAACGGCTCGTACACGAACAGCTGGGACTACGTCTCCATGATCGGCAAGTCCACCGACGGCACCCTCGTGGGCGACTGGGACGGTGACGGCATCGACACCATCGCTTCGCGCAACGGCAACATGTATTACTTCCACAACACGCCGGGCTCCAACAAGGTGGATTACGTCGCGGCGATCGGCAAGGCCACCGACGGCGCGGTCGTGGGCGACTGGGACGGTGACGGCATCGACACCATCGCCTCCCGCAACGGCTGCTGGTACTTCTTCCGCAACACTCCCTACACGAACTCGTGGGACAAGGTGCGCTGCATCGGCCGGTCCACCGACGGTGCGGTCGTGGGTGACTGGGACGGCGACGGCATCGACACCATCGCCTCGCGTAACGGCAACCACTACTTCTTCCGCAACACGCCCTACTCGAACTCGTGGGAAAAGGTGGTCGGCATCGGCCGGTCCACCGACGGTGCGGTCGTGGGTGACTGGGACGGCGACGGCATCGATACGATCACCTCGCGCAACGGCTGCTGGTACTTCTTCCGCGACGACGCGTACACCAACAGCTGGGGCGAGGTGCGCTGCATCGGCCGGTCCACCGACGGCGCGATCGTCGGCAACTGGGACGGTCGCTGACCCGCACGATTAGCATGGCCGCCATGACTCTGGGTGGCCGCAGGATCACCGTTGCAGCGTCGATCGTCGTCACGCTGGGACTCGCGGCGCTGCTCGCGACGTGCGCGGCGGGCCCCCGCGTCGGGTCGGACCTCGCGGGCGGCGGCTCGACCGCGGTTCCCACCGCCGCGGAGTCCGAACCGGACTCCGACGGCGCAACGGCCGTCCTCTTCATTGGGGACTCCTACGCCGCAGGCGACGGACTGACGGACAGGGTCGATGCATGGCCGTGGCTCGTCGCAAGCGCCCTCGGCTGGACGGCGACGAACGTGGCGATCGGCGGCGCGGGCTACGCGACTGACACGCCGCTCGGCTACGGCTCGTACCCCGAGCAGGCGGTTTCCGCGTCGGGAGGCTTCGACCTCGTGGTTGTCAGCGGTGGCCGCAACGACGACCCCGGCGACTACGTCCCCGGCGTCCCGGACTTCTTCGCCACGCTGCGCGCCACGTTCCCCGAGGCGTCGATCGTCGCCATCGAACCCGCATGGGATGCGAGTCCGTATCCCGATCACCTCGCACGCATGTCCGTACTCGTCGCGGCCGAAGTCGCTGCCGTGGACGGAACCTATGTCGAGACAGGCCACGTACTTGCAGGCCGTTCCGACCTCATCCAGGCGGACGGCACCCACCCCAATGAAGAGGGGCACCGCGCGCTCGCCAATTCCACTGTGAGCGCGTTGCAGGCGCTCGGCTACGCGCTGCCGTGATGCGCCGCCACGGTCGACGACATCCGCGCTCGGCACGGGCGCTCCCGGCGGTTTGGAACAGGGTCGCGGCGCCCGATACGCTCACGGGGACTGTTGAGGGGTGAGGTGGCCGATGGCGGACACACACGCGCGCGTCACCGTGGCCGTGCGCACGATGAATCGACCGGGGTTCCTGCGACGCGCGCTCGAGGATGTGCTCGCTCAGGACTATGAGGCCTGGCACATGGTCGTGCTGAACGACGGCGACGACATTGCAGGCGTGAAGGAGACGCTCTCGCCGTACGAGGAGCGACTCGCGGGCCGGATCACCCTCGTGGATCCCGCCGAACGTCAGGGCCGTCAGGGCGCTGGGAACCGCGCTGTCGAGGTCCGCGACGACGAGTACGTCGTGCTCCACGACGACGACGACACGTGGGCGCCCACCTTCCTCAGCACCACTGTCGCCCACCTCGACGAGCACCCCGACGCGCTCGGCGTCGCGACTGCGACCGACATCATCTACGAGGAGCGAGACGGCGACGGATACCGCGAGACCGGACGCGCCCCCTTCGGCCCTCCGCGCGACGTCGTCACCCTGTTCGACCTGCTGCTCATCAACAGGTGGGTGCCGATCGCCTTCCTGTTCCGGCGCTCCGCATGGGAGCAGGTGGGCCGCTTCGACCCGTCCATCGTTGCCACCGGTGACTGGGACTTCAACATCCGCCTGGCCACCGCTGGCCAGATCGACTACCTCCCCGGCGAGCCGCTCGCGTTCTGGCACCAGCGACTCAGGGCAGAGGGTGCGGACGCCAACTCCATGTTCGCCGAGGCAGACAGCCACTATCTGTTCGATCGCATCGTCCGAGACCGCAAGATCCGCGAGCACCTTGAGCGCACCGGCGGCGGCGACCTGCTGTACCTCAGCAAGTACATCGACGAGCGCGCCCACCAGACCGAGCACGAGCTGCGCACACGCATCGACAATCTGGAGCACGAACTCGCGCGGCGCACCGACCACCTCGAAGCTCAGATCAGGTACTACTCACTGGGCGAGACGATCAGCCGCAACCTCAAGAAGCTGTTCCGACGTCGCCCGTGAGGCACGTGCGGGCCCGGCCCCAGCGTCGGGCGCGTGCCTAGAGTGACCGCTCGAACTCGTCCATGAAGGCGATCATCTGCGCCGCCTCCACCAGGAACCCGTCGTGCCCCACGGGGGAGTGCACCACCTTGATGCCGTTTGAGCCGGACAGCGCCGCGTCGAGCCGCTGCGAGTTCTGCATCGGGTAGAGCCTGTCGCTGTCGATCGCGATGACCAGGGCCGGGTTCGTGTAGCGCGCGAGCGCCGTCTCCACGCCGCCGCGACCCCGCCCCACGTCATGCGACTGGATCGCCTGCGCGAGCCTCACGTACGTGTTCGCGTCGAAGCGTCGCGCGAGCTTGCGCGCATGATGCTCCAGGTAGGACTGCACCGCGAACAGGCCGCCCTTGCCCAACGGGTCGCTCTCGCCCTGGTAGTTGCGGTCGAACCGGGAGTTCAGCTCGCCCGCGCTGCGGTACGTGGTGTGCGCGATCATGCGCGCGATCCCGATGCCTGTGTGAGGGCCGTCCCCGTCCGCGGCGTCGTAGTAGTCGCCTCCCCGGAACTTCGGGTCGGCCTTGATGGCCGCGATCTGCGACGTGGACCAGGCGATCTGATCCGCCGTCGTCGCGCCCGTCGACCCCACTGGGGCGATCGCGCCGACGCGATCCGGCTCCATCGCCGCCCATTCGAGCGTGCGCATCCCACCCATGCTCGGCCCCGTCATGAGTCGCCAGCGCGGGATGTCCAGGTAGTCCGTGAGAGCGATCTCGGCACGCGCCATATCGCGCATCGTCACGTACGGGAAGCGGCCGCCCCACGGCCGGCCGTCCTCCGGATGCGCGCTCGCCGGGCCGGTGCTTCCCTGGCAGCCGCCGATCACGTTCGCCGACACGATGAAGTGACGGCTCGGGTCGATCGGCCGGCCTGGGCCGACCATCGCGTTCCACCAGCCGCCTGTGTGATGACCGGGCTCGCTCGGGCCGAAAACATGACTGTCGCCCGTCAGCGCATGCGCGATGTACACCGCATTGTCCTTCGCGGCGTTCAGCTCGCCCCACGTCTCATACGCGAGCGTCGCGCCCGGCAGGCTCCCGCTCGGGTCCGCCTCGAGCGGCAGGTCGCCCAACGCGAAGAACTGGCGGCGGCCCGGGTGGTCGCCCTCACGCCACGCGGCCGACGCGGGGATGGGAGCCCCCGCCCCTGGCCCCTGATCGGCGGCCCAGGCGTCGGTCTCGATGCCGTCGTCGTCCATAGGCCACCAGGCTAGGGCAAGCCCGACGCTGCGCCCGCGCCGAACGGGACGCTGCCCACGCGTGAGGCAGGCTCAAGAACTCTGCGCACCTGCCGATAACGAAGAGAGCATTCTCACGCGCGCGCGACGCGTGCCCGAATGCGACCTACGATCGAAGCCTGCCCACGCGTCGGGCATGGGCGCGGAGGGTGCTGAGGCGAGTGCGCCGCGTGAGCGGCGGCGAGGAGCAACGTGGAGACCACACGCAGGGCATGGGCCGTGGACGCCGGCAGGCGCACGGCGGTGGCCGTCGTGCTTGCTCTCGTTGCCACCGTGCTCGCCGTGATCCACGCTCCCGCCGCCTCCGCCTACCCCGGAGCGGACGAGATCGAGGCCGCCAAGGAAGCCATCGCGAACCAGGCCGCCTCCGTCGAAGAGCTCGACGCCGCCATCGCCGCGCTCGAGCGTGCCGCTGAGGACGCCGACGTCGCCGCGCTCGTCGCAGGCGAGGACTACGCCGACGCCCAGCAGGCCAACATCGATGCGCAGCGCGCACTGTTCAGCGCCAACGCACGGGCCGACGAGGCCGCAGACGCGCTCGAGACCGCGCGCGCGGGACTCGCCGCCGTCGCACAGGCCACCTACCGCAACGGCGGCGACCTCGACGCGCTCGAGGCCATCCTCAAGGCCGACGGCTTCGAGGACGTCATCGCGCGGTACGACGCGCTCGGCCGCGCCTCGAGCAACGCCGACGTCCAGCTCCAGCAGGTGCGCGCCGCCGCGCTCGTCGCCGAGACGATGCAGACCTACGCCGACTCCGCTGCCGAGGATGCCCTCGCCGCCGAGCAGACCGCCCGCACCGCGCTCGACGACGCCAAGCAGGCACAGGCGGACGCGGTCGCCGCCATCGACGAGGCGCGCGCCGTGCAGGAGATGGCGGTCACGCAGCTCGCCGCGCTGCGCGGCGTCGCGATCGAGCTCGAGCAGGAGCGTCAGGACGGGCTCGCCGCCGCACGCGACGCGGCGGCGGCCGAGCAGGCCGCCGCCGACCGCGAGCAGGCGCAGTCCAGTGGGTCGGGCGGCTCGGGCGGGACCGGTGGGTCCGGGGGCTCTGGTGGGACGACCGGTGGGACCGGTGGGTCGACGGGTGGCTCGACCGGCGGGTCCGGCTCGACCCCCGACCCCGAGCCCACCGAGGACGACACGACACCGCTGCCCGGCGGCGCGACATCGGGCTGGAAGTCGTCCGCCGCGGACGGCGTCGCCGCCGCCGACTACTCGCTGACCCTTCAGGGCCTGCCCTACCTTCTCGGCGGCAGCGGACCCGACTCGTACGACTGCTCCGGCCTCACGCAGGCCAGTTGGCGCGCCGCGGGCTACAACATCCCGCGCACGTCGCGCACGCAGTACGCAGGGATGACACGTGTGTCGTTCTCGAACCTGCGCGTCGGTGACCTGCTGTTCTGGGGCGACAACCAGATCGCGTCGGAGATCTATCACGTCGCGATCTACATCGGCAATGGCAAGGTCATGGAGGCCCGCAAGCCTGGCGTGCCTGCGAGCACCAGGTACTACGACGACTGGGGCATCGAGAACCTCATGCCGTACGTCGCCCGCCCCTGACCGCACCGTCAGCGCTTCACGCGCCCCGCGTCTCGTGGCAGCCCGCACGGATGCGCGCGCGACACCCCGGTGACCACTGCGTCGGGCATGCGGAAGCCCGGCGTGTCGCACCAGAATCCGTGCGGGGTGTCAGCGGGCGTTGGTGCGGAGCGAACGCGCCGCGGACACGCGAAAGGCCCGGGCCGTGCGGTCCGGGCCCCTCGTGAGTCGCGGATCAGTGCTGCGGGTTGAGCGGGTTCATGTGCGCGAACGGGGTGCCCGCCGCGCGGTCGAACGAACGCTGGATCTCGACCTCGGCCTCGGAGCGGCTGACCCACGTCGCGCCCTCGACGGACTTGCCGGGCTCGAGGTCCTTGTAGACCTCGAAGAAGTGCTGCACCTCGAGTCGGTGGAAGTCGGAGACGTCGGTCAGCTCCTGGCGCCACGTCTGACGCTGGTCGCCGACCGGAACGCACAGCACCTTGTCATCGCCGCCGGCCTCGTCGCGCATGCGGAACATGCCGAGCGCGCGGCAACGGATCTGGCAGCCGGGGAACGTGGGCTCCTCGAGCAGGACCAGCGCGTCCAGCGGGTCGCCGTCCTCGCCCAGGGTTCCGTCGATGAAACCGTAGTCGTCCGGGTAGCGGGTCGAGGTGAACAGCATGCGGTCCAGCTTGATGCGGCCGGTCTCGTGGTCCACCTCGTACTTGTTGCGCGAGCCCTTGGGGATCTCGATGGTGACGTCGAACTCCATGGCGGTCCTTACGGTCGGGGACGCGGCCGATCGGACCGCGCTGACAGATGACTGGATACTAGTGTGACGCATCCAAGGGGAGGTAGCCGGTGAGAGCACGTGTGGTCACTGCGGTGGCGACCCCCCTGGTCGTGCTCACAGGGTACGTGGCTTTGGACATCGCCGACGTGGTTCCGGGATTTCTCACCGCGCAGGGCGAATGGGTCGCGCCCGCCCCGTTCGTGACCGCCGCGCCTATCGAGGTGCTGACGCCCGACGCCACGACGGGGCTGGGCGAGGACACCCCGCTTCCTGCGGCACCGGTGGTGCAGGGGTATGCGCAGGCACTGCGCGACGACTCCCGCACCGGCACGTCGACCAATGTCTCCGTCGTGGATCTGCTCACGGGCGAGACCCTCGCTGACCTCGATGCGGCTGACCCGCAGGTGCCCGCGTCGACCACCAAGGTGCTCACGACCGTCGCGGCGGTCGCGCAGATGGGTCCCGATGCGACGTTCACCACGTCCGTCACCTGGGACGGGACGACGCTCACGCTCGTGGGCGGCGGCGACGCGCTGCTCACGGACGGGTACGGCCACGGAGGCTCGCTTGACGCCACCGAAGAGCAGATCCACGAGTTCGGCGGCGTCCACCCGGCGCGCGGCTGGGCGGGGCTCGCGGACCTGGCCGACGCCGTCGTCGCCGCGCTCCCCACGGGCGCCCCGGTCGACACGCTCGCTCTCGACGACACGCTGATCTCCGGTCCGCTCTACCCCGTCGAGTTCCCCAGCTACGCCCTCCAGCTCGGGTACGCGGGCCGCGTCGCGGCGATCGCGATCGACGAGGGGCGCGAGACCGACGACGTGTACTCCCAGCGCTCCACCGACCCGGCGCTCGACGCGGCCGAGACCTTCGTGACGCTCCTCGAGGAGCGGGGCATCAGCGTCGGGCATGTGACCAGGGCCGCAGCGTCGGGCACGACCATCGCCAGCGTCGAATCCGCGCCTCTGTCGGTGATTTCCCAGTACGTGAGCCGCGACTCCGACAACACGATCGCCGAGACCCTCGCGCGACTCACCTCCGTCGCCCGCGGAGGCGCGGGCACCGCAGAGGCCGGCGCCGCCGCCATCACCAATACCCTCACCGAGATCGGGATCGACACCGCCGGACTGCAGCTCTACGACGGCGCGGGCTTCTCGACGAAGAACCAGATCTCTCCCCGCACGCTCGTGAGCACGCTGCGCACTGCCGCGCTCGACCCGTCGCTGTCGTCGATCCTGGACGAGCTCGCGATCGTCGGCGTCAGCGGCACCACCACGTCCCGCGCCGCGAGCCCCGACGTGGTCGGACGTGCCCTCGCCAAGACGGGCTCCCTCACCGGCGTCACATCGATGGCAGGCCTGGCGGAGACCGCCGACGGACGCTGGCTCGTCTACGCGACGCTGCTCGACGGCATGCCCTACGGCCAGGCCGACCCGCGCGCAGCCATCGACGAGTTCGTGGCCGCTTTGGCAGGATGTGGGTGTGAGGGCTGAGGCAAGGTGCGCGTCACACGCGTGCGAGAGGATAGGCGCGTGAGCCAGCCGCACCCCGCCGTCGCCCAGTGCCGCTCCGCAGTGCGCCAGGCGCTCGACGTGTGCGACATCGGCACCCGCGTGTGGGTCGCCCTGTCCGGCGGGCCGGATTCGCTCGCGCTCGCGGCCGCCACCGCGTACGTGGGGCGCAAGGAGGGCTACCTCACAGGCGCGATCATCGTCGACCACGGGCTCCAGGACGGCTCAGCCGAGGTCGCCGAGCACGCCGCCCAGCAGGCGCGGCGCGCAGGCCTCTACACAGTGCACGTCGAAAAGGTCACCGTCGGGCGTGACGGAGGGCTCGAAGCCGCCGCCCGGCGCGCGAGGTACGAGGCGATCGAAGCACGCGTGGACGCCGAGGGCGGGCTCAACCCCGTGGTGCTCACCGGGCACACCATGGACGACCAGGCTGAGACCGTGCTCCTCGCGCTCGCACGCGGCTCCGGAGCCCGAGCACTGTCAGGGATCCCCGCCCGGCGCGGTCGCATCGTCAGGCCCTTCCTCTCGGTGCGGCGCAAGGACACGGTCGCCACGTGCGAGGCCCTCGGGCTCGACCCGTGGCACGACCCCACCAACCTCGACCCCGACGGTCCGCGCCGCTCAGCGTTGCGCGCCGCGGTCATGCCCGCGCTCGTGGACGTGCTCGGCCCCGGCGTCGTCTCAGGGCTCGCGCGCTCCGCCGCGCTGCTGCAGGCCGACGCCGACGAGCTCGAACGTCAGGCCCGCACCGCCATGCAGGCCTCGGCCTCCACCGTGCGCACCGACGAATGGCGCTGCGACATGCTCGCCGCACTGCCCGACGCGATCCGCTCCCGCATGCTCAAGATGCTCGCCGAGGCACGCGGCGCCGGACCGCTCACCAACACCCACGTCGCCGCGCTCGACTCGCTCGTATCCAAGTACAAGGGACAGGGCGCCGTGCACCTCCCCGGCGGCTACGAGGCGCGCCGCGAATATGGCAGGCTTGTCATCACGCACCCCCTCGACAGGCCCGCGCAGTGACCCACCCGGCCCGCGCGTCGGGCATGTGGCCCGCCCGGCGGGCATGACCTCCCAGGAGCCCCCCGTGGACCAGACGTTCGACATGAACGACTTCACCAAGATCATCGTCAGCGAGAACGACATCGGCCGGAAGCTCGACGAGATCGCGGTGCGCATCCGCGAGGACTACGAGGGCAAGGACCTGCTGCTGATCGGCGTGCTCAAGGGCGCCGTGATGGTGATGGCCGACCTCGCGCGGCGCATGCCTCCCACGGTGCAGATGGACTGGATGGCGATCTCGTCGTATGGCTCGGGCACCAAGTCGTCGGGCGTGGTGCGCATCCTCAAGGACCTCGATGCCGACCTCACCGGCAAGCATGTGCTCATCGTCGAGGACATCATCGACTCCGGGCTCACGCTGTCGTGGCTGCTGGGCAACCTGCGCTCGCGCGGCGCCGAGTCCGTGGAGATCGCGGCGCTGCTGCGCAAGCCTGACGCCGTGCAGGTCGAGGTGCCCGTGAAGTACATCGGCTTCGACATCCCCAACGAGTTCGTCGTGGGCTACGGCCTGGACTACGCGGAGAAGTACCGCACGCTGCCGTTCGTGGCGATCCTCGACCCGAAGGTCTACGCGGGCGAGTAGCCCCCTCCCGGGGCCCCGTGCCTCAGACAGTTTGAACCAATCTGAGTCCGACACGCGGGTCTTGAGCGGTCGATTGCGTAAATACGTGGCGTGTCGCGGGCCGTTCTGGTTCGCACTGAGAATCCTGTGGTGTAGGCCACCACCGTTCACGAGCGCTCGCGTGCGTCGCAGGTGCTGTGCTCGGAGCGCTCAGTCGTCCCCAGGCTCGGGGCTGGTAGTGCTCCTCACCAGTCGGTCACCCATGCCTCGCGTCGCCGCGCTCGCTCGTGCAGGGTCCGAGCCATGGACCCGATCGATGCACTGAGACGCTTCGGTGGAGTCGCGCGCTGGACCGAGCTTGAGCGTGCAGGCGTGCGCCGTGGCGCACTGCTCTCTGCCTCACACAGGGGAACCGTCGTCCGACCGCACCGTGGTTGCTTCGCGCTGCCCAACGCGAAGCGGGCGGCCGTGCTCGCGACGATCTTCCGCGCCCAACCGACGTGCGTCACCTGGTGCGAGTCCGTCGGTCTTCAGATGGAACAGAAGCCGACGCTCGCGCACCTCGGTGTGCCGCAGTCGCGTGGGCTGGGCGAGGCGCGGAGTCGCCCCACCTCCGAGGTCGTGCTGCATCGCCACGGCTCTTATGACTGGATGCTCGCACTCGAGCATCTGGACATCGCGGCGCAGTGCACGTCGCCCGTTCAGCAGGTCGCTCTGCTTGATGAGGCATTGCGGCGAGGCCTCATCACACCGCCCGAACTTGAGCGTTTGCAGCATGGCTCCACATGGCGGCGCTCGTGGGTGCGTCACCATGTGGATCTGCGCGCTGGCTCCATGCAGGAGACGGTGGCGCGCGTGGAGCTCCGCGAGGCTGGGTTCCTCGTGCAGCCACAAGCGCTGATCAGTGATGTCGGATCCGTGGACCTCCTGGTCGAGGGCTCGGTTGTCGTCGAGACCGACGGATACGCGTATCACTCTGATCGTCGGGCATTCGCCGCGGACCGTGACCGCGACCGGCGGCTTCATGTGCTCGGGTTTCAGGTACTGCGGTACACGCAGGCCGATGTGCTGCATCACGCCGATCAGATGGTCGCCGACGTGACGGCGCTGCTCTGGCGTCAGCGCCGATTGACCGATTCAGTGCGAACCAGAATCGATGCCGCTGCCCGCGTGTCGCACCGCGATTGGTGGCGCTGACGGCGTGGCGCTCGCGAGATTGGTTCGCGCTGTCCGGGGGTGGTGCCGGGGATGAGGGGTGGCAGAGGCGATCTGCCGGGGGCGAAACCGTCTTCAGGCCCCGAGGCCGCTCGCGTAGAGTCGAACCACGATGAAGAACTTCATTCCCCGCATCATCCTCATGGTCTCGGCCGCCGTGCTCGTCGCATGGCTGGTCTCCGGCCTGTTCAGCTCCGGTCCTGAGCGCGTCGACACCTCGGAGGGCTTCGCCCTGCTCGAGGCAGGCGTCGTCGAGCAGGCGAAGGTCATCGACGGCGATCAGCGCGTCGAGCTGACCCTCGTCGAGGAGCTCCCGAGCGACAGCCCGGAGGCCTGGACCGAGCTGCCCGGCTCCGTGTACTTCACCTACGCCGAGCCTCAGGGTGAGGCCGTGATCGAGGCGGTGAACGGCGCGGGGATCGAGTACGTCGCGGAGCTCGCGCAGGCGAGCATCTGGACCACGCTGCTCATCACCTTCCTGCCGGTGCTGCTGATCGTGGGTGTGCTGATCTTCCTGATGTCGAGCATGCAGGGCGGCGGCGGTCGCCTCATGCAGTTCGGCAAGTCGAAGGCGTCGCTCGTGAGCCCAGACACCCCGAAGGTGCGTTTCGAGGACGTCGCGGGCGTGGACGAGGCGGTCGACGAGCTGCGCGAGATCGAGGAGTTCCTCGAGAACCCCTCCAAGTTCCAGGCGGTCGGCGCGAAGATCCCCAAGGGCGTCCTGCTGTACGGCCCCCCGGGAACGGGCAAGACGCTGCTCGCCCGCGCGGTCGCAGGCGAGGCGGGCGTGCCGTTCTTCTCGATCTCCGGCTCCGACTTCGTGGAGATGTTCGTGGGCGTCGGCGCGAGCCGCGTGCGCGACCTGTTCGAGCAGGCCAAGAAGAACAGCCCGGCGATCATCTTCGTCGACGAGATCGATGCGGTCGGTCGCCACCGCGGCGCCGGCATGGGCGGCGGTCATGACGAGCGCGAGCAGACCCTCAACCAGATGCTGGTCGAGATGGACGGCTTCGACGCCACGACGAACGTCATCATGATCGCGGCGACCAACCGCCCCGACATCCTGGACCCCGCGCTGCTGCGCCCCGGCCGCTTCGACCGTCAGGTGGGCGTGGACGGGCCGGACCTCAAGGGCCGTCTCAAGGTGCTCGAGGTGCACGCGAAGGGCAAGCCGATCGCACCCGAGGTGGACCTCGAGGCGGTGGCGCGCCGCACCCCGGGCTTCACCGGCGCGGACCTCGCGAACGTCCTCAACGAGGCCGCCCTGCTGACGGCGCGGCGCGATGAGAAGCGCATCGGGCCCACCGAGATGGATGAGGCGATCGACCGCGTCATCGCGGGCCCGCAGAAGCGCACGCGTGTCATGAACGACCACGACAAGGCCGTCACGGCGTATCACGAGGGCGGTCACGCGCTCGTGGCGGCCGCCATGAACCACACGGACCCTGTCACGAAGGTGACGATCCTGCCGCGCGGCCGCGCCCTGGGCTACACGATGGTGATGCCGCAGGAGGACCGTTACTCGAAGACGCGCAACCAGCTGCTCGATTCGCTCGCGTACGCCATGGGCGGCCGCATCGCGGAGGAGCTCGTGTTCGGCGACCCGAGCACCGGCGCGAGCAACGACATCTCGCAGGCCACGGAGACCGCGAAGCAGATGGTCACGGAGTACGGCATGTCCACGCAGGTGGGTGCGGTGCGCCTGGCCGGCAGCTCGGGTGAGGTGTTCCTGGGCCGCGACATGGGCCACGGACGCGACTTCTCGGAGCGTGTGGCCGCAGTGGTGGACGACGAGGTGCGTCTGCTGATGGATGGCGCGATGGCGGAGGCCACGGCCGCGCTGCAGGCCAACCGCGGGATCCTGGATCGGCTCGCGCACGAGCTCCTCGAGAAGGAGACGCTGAACGAGATCGAGCTGGCCGACATCTTCAAGGACGTGGTGAAGGCCCCGCGGCGCACCCACTGGATCTCGGGCGAGTGGGCCCCGACGGAGGCCCCGACGCCTCCCGAGCTGCCCCAGGCCCCCGCGGCCGAGGAGGACACGGCACAGCCCGACGCGCTGGTCGAGCCCGGCACGGGAGCGACCCTCCCCGCGGAGGCGGCGCAGGTCTCCACGTCCGACGCAGCGGTCACCGAGGCGGCCACGCCCGACGCAGGCGCGGCACCCGAGCCGAACCCGGCCGACGCGTCGGGCACGTCCGAGCAGGACCCCAAGGAGTAGTCGATGGCTGTCGACAAGCCCCGCATCGAGGCGGCGGTGCGCGAGATTCTCGCGGCCGTGGGCGAGGACCCGGACCGCGACGGTCTGGTCGAGACGCCTGCCCGCGTGGCGCGCGCGTATGAGGAGTTCTTCGCGGGGCTCGACAAGGACCCCGCCGAGGTGCTCAGCGCCGTGTTCGAGCTGGGCCACGAGGAGATGATCCTCGTGAAGGACATCGAGCTGTACTCGATGTGCGAGCACCACCTGGTGCCGTTCCACGGCGTCGCGCACGTGGGCTACATCCCCGGTCCGGACGGCCGCATCACGGGGCTGTCGAAGCTCGCGCGCCTGGTGGAGCTGTACGCACGGCGCCCGCAGGTGCAGGAACGTCTCACGACGCAGGTCGCGGACGCGCTCGTGGAGCATCTGGGCGCTCGCGGCGTGATCGTGGTGGTCGAGGCGGAGCATCTGTGCATGTCGATGCGAGGCATCCGCAAGCCCGGTTCGCGCACGGTGACGTCCTCGGTGCGCGGCGTGATGCGCAACAGTGCGACGCGTGCGGAGGCGATGAGCCTCATCGTCGGGAAGTAGCGCCATGGGGGGCCAGACCACACGCCCGACGCTGGTGATGGGCATCCTCAACGTCACCCCTGACTCGTTCTCGGATGGCGGCCGGTGGACGGATGTGGACGCTGCGGTCGCGCAGGGACTCCGCCTGGCTGCCGACGGGGCGGCGCTCGTGGACGTGGGCGGGGAGTCGACCAGGCCCGGCGCCGCGCGAGTGGCGCCCAGCGAGGAGCGCGAGCGTGTGATCCCAGTGATCGAGGCGCTGACGGAAGCGGGCGTCGCGACGAGCATCGACACCATGCACGCGGACACGGCGGTGGCTGCGGTGAGCGCTGGCGCGAGCGTCGTCAACGACGTCAGCGGAGGCCTTGCGGACGCGCGCATGGCGCCTGCGGTGGCGGAGCTCGGGTGCGATTACGTCGCGATGCACTGGCGTGCGCACTCTCACGAGATGGACGCGGCGGACGTCTATGAGGACATCGTGCGCGAGGTGGGCGACGAGCTCGCGGCGCGCGTGGACGCGCTGACGCGCGCGGGAGTCGACGAGAGCCGGGTCATCCTCGACCCCGGTCTGGGCTTCGCGAAGGTCACGGACTCGAACTGGCCGCTGCTCGCCGACCTGGACTGGGCCCGTGGGCACCGCGTCCTCATCGGTGCGAGCCGCAAGCGTTTCCTGGGCGCCGCGATCGCGGCGGTGGGCGGCGACGGCGCCGACCCGAGTGCGAGGGAGCATGCGACGACGGCGGTGACCACCGCGTCGGCGTTGCGAGGCGTGTGGGGCGTGCGCGTGCACGATGCGGCGGCCGCGCGCGATGCGATCGCCGTCGTGTCCGCGTTGACAAACACCTCACACAGGGCACGATGAGGGACATGGGCATCTACGCGACCCCGTACGTCAAGGACGGCATCGAGCTGGACCAGATCGCGGTGCATGGCATCCGCGTGAAGGGTTCGCACGGCGTCTACAGCTCTGAGCGCGAGACCGGTCAGCTGTTCTTCGCCGATGTGGTCGCGCATGTCTCGACTCGCGCCGCGGCCAGCTCGGACGATCTGACGCGCACTCTCAACTACTCGGATATCGCCGACAAGGCGGCCGGGATCCTCGCGGGCGATCCGTCCAATCTGCTCGAGACCGTCGCGGAGCACATCGCGCTCGCGATCCTCGAGATGGAGGGCGTGCAGTGCGTGGATGTGATCGTCCACAAGCCGCAGGCGCCGCTGCATGTGGAGTTCAAGGATGTGACGGTGCGCATCCGGCGCGATCTGCGCACGGGTGGGCTGTGGTCGGACAAGCGCATCGGCTCGTCCGCAGGCATGCCGGACGACCCGTTGGCGCTCGGCAGTCCCGCGCCGAGCACGGATGAGTTCGATGCGCGGCCGGATCAGCCCGTGAAGGCCGTGCTCGCGCTGGGGGCGAACCTGGGCGACATGGCGCAGACGCTGAGCTCCGCGCTGGCCGACCTGCACCGCATCACGGGCATCCAGGTGACGGGCGCATCGCCGCTCGTGCAAACCACGCCCGTCGGCGGCCCGCCGCAGCCCGACTATTTCAACGCGGTCATCAACGTGAGCACGTCGCTGTCGCCGCGCGAGCTGCTGCAGGCGTGCCAGGGGATCGAGATGGTCTACGGGCGTGAGCGCACGGTGGAGAACGGTCCGCGCACGCTGGACATCGACATCATCGCGTTCGGGGACCTGGTGGGCGAGACGGCCGATCTCACGCTGCCGCATCCCCGTGCGCACGAGCGTGGCTTCGTCCTGTCGCCGTGGGCGGCGCTCGATGCCGACGCGGTGCTCCCGGGGTCGCACGGAGGTCGCGTAGGCGACCTGGTGCAGCGCGTGGACCTCAGCGGGGTGCAGGTGGTCGCGCAGCCGCAGGCGTCCGACGCGGGTGCGGCACCGGGCGCCGACTCCGACGCGGCGGTCGCCGGGGGCTCGGAGCCGACGCATGATGCCGCCGACGAGGACTTCGTCGTGCCCGATGCCGGGGGCGACTTCGCGCCCGAGCCCGTCGAGGACGCCGGCGAGCCCGCCGAGGGTGACAGCGACGAGAACGACCCGTCCCCGTACGGCCCGTGAAGCACCTGACCTGGACGCGGCTGGCCGCGCTCGGGGGCGGGGCGACGGCGGTCGGCTGGCTGGTGTCCATGCTGGCGCTGAATGCAGGGCGTGTGCCTGTCGCGGTCCCGTTCACGATGACGGTGGTGTGCCTGGTGGGCGGCGCCGTGTCGCTCGCGCTCGGCTGGACGGTGCGCGCCTACAAGAAGGGCGACCGTCCGCATCTGGATGCGGGGCGCGCGGTGGCGACTGCGGCGTATGCGCAGGCGTGCGCGTATGCGGGTGCCGTGCTCGCGGGTGGTCTGGTCGGCTATGCGCTCGCGCTGGTGCCGGACTGGGGTCACGGTCCGCGCAGGTCGATCGCGGTCGAGGCGCTCGTGTCCGCGGTAGCGGCGCTCGCCCTGCTGGCCGCGGGCGCGGTCGCCGAGCGCTGGTGCCGCACCGAGGACCATGACGACGACGACCTGGACGGTCCCGCGTCGGGCGCGACGGTCTGAGCAGGCCTCGTCTTCCGATACTCGCCCGATCGCCCCGCCCCGGGCAGTGCGAACCGTTCTGGGCCCGACACGCCGTCTGCAACGCGCGCTGCCCGCATCTGCATCGGGGTGTCGCACTCGTGCTGGTTCGTTCTGCGGAAGGAGGGGCGGCGCGTGCGGATTTGGCAGACTGGAGCCATGTGGTTCGAACCTGAAGGTGCGACGTGGACTTACGCTGACCGACGCCTGATCCCCGCCCGGCTGGGCTCCTTGGCGCTGCCCGCTCTGGTGCTGATCGCCGGCGCGACTGTGCTGGGACTGCTGGTGGGCGGCTGGGCATGGACGCCCCTGGTTGTGGTGGTGATCGGCGTCGCGTGGACGGCGTACGTGCTGGTCCGCCAGGTGGGCGCGCATGCGTGGTCGGAGCGTGAGGATGACCTGATCGTCAAGCGCGGACGCCTGTTCAAGACCGTCACCGTGGTGCCGTACGGTCGCATGCAGTACGTGGAGGTGCAGGCGGGCCCGATCGCGCGGTCGCTCGGCATCGCGCGCGTGCAGCTGCACACGGCGTCGCCCGGCACGGATGCGTCGCTCTCGGGAGTGCCGACGGACGAGGCCGCGCGCCTGCGCGACCGCCTGACGTCGCAGGGCGAGGCGAAGCTGGCGGGGCTGTGACCTCCACGGCACCCACGGTCCACGCCGCGCCTCGCGACTGGACTCGCCTGCATCCCGTCTCGCCGTTCCTGGGCGGCTGGTCGGTGATCGCGGCGGTCGGTGCGTACTGGTTCATCAACAACGCCCCTGCGTGGGCGGGCGGCATGGGCGACGACGACGGGACCTTCCACCCGGGCATCATCGTGCTCGCGGCTGTCGCCGTGGTGGGTGCGCTGTTCGTGATCGGCGGTGGCTTCCTGTCGTGGCGCATGCGGACGTACCGCATCACTGATGCGGCGGTCGAGCTGCGCAAGGGCATCCTGTTCCGCCAGTTCATGCAGGCGCGACTTGACCGCCTGCAGGCGGTCGACGTGGTGCAGCCACTCGTGGCGCGGATCTTCGGCTTCGCGGCGCTGCGGGTCGAGGTCGCGGGCGGCGAGGGGTCGACGGTGGCGCTCGAGTACCTGCGCCTCGCCGACGCGGAGGCCCTGCGCAACGAGATCCTCGTGCTGGCCGCGGGCCTGCGTGCGGAGCGGCCCACGCCCGACGCGGCGGCCGGGTCAGAACCGGCGCTCGCCCCCGCGCCCAGCCTGCGGGACGTCATCCCCGGCCAGGACGTCGGGGTGCCGCAGTTCGCGGCGGCGGCCGAGCGCGATGTGCTTCAGGTGCCGCTGGGGCGCCTGATCGCGTCGATCGTGCTGAGCGGTCCCGTGCTCGCGCTGGCCGTGGTGCCGATCGCGTGGCTGATCGCCGTGCTCGCGTTCGGTCGGGACGTGCAGGAGATCCTGATCGCCTTCGTGGGCGGCTCCGTGGCGGCGGCGCTGCCGCTGCTGTTCGCCTTCGTGGGCGTGATCTGGGGCCGACTGAGCACGGGCTTCGGCTTCGTCGCGGGCATCTCCGCGGACGGCGTGCGCCTGCGCCACGGACTGCTGGAGACGCGCCGTCAGACGGTGCCGCCGGGTCGCGTGCAGGCGGTGCGCCTGCGCCAGACGCTGCTGTGGCGGCGCAAGGACTGGTGGCGACTCACCGTGAATGTGGCGGGTTACCAGGTGGATCAGACGGCCTCCGTCTCGACGTTGCTGCCGGTGGGCACGCGCGCCGATGCGTTGACGGCGCTGTGGCTCGTGCTGCCCGACCTGGGCGACCCCGACCCGGAGGGCACGGTGTCGCGAGCGATGTCCGGCGTCGGCACTGACGGAGGCTTCGTCGCCTCGCCGCGCGAGTCGCGCTGGTTCGATCCGTGGCAGTGGAAGCACCGCGGGGTGCGCGCGACCGAGACGGCGCTGCTCATCCGCCGCGGCCTGTTTGTGCGCGAGCTGATGGTCGTGCCGCACGAGAGGACCCAGTCCATCGGGCTGTCGCAGGGTCCGCTGCAGCGCGCCGCAGGGCTCGCGAACGTCGAGCTCCACTCGACGCCCGGACCCGTCACGCCCGTGGCGCACCACCTCGCGCTGCGGGACGCGTTCGCCCTCGTGGAGGAGCAGGCGGCGCGGGCGCGCAGGAGCCGACGCACGCAGAGTTCGGAGCAGTGGATGGCCACGGTCGCGCCCAGCCTCGACGACGTGCTCGCCGCTGACGACCTCACGGTCGCGCCCGACGCCCTGACCACCGAGACGCCCGTGGTGCCAGGCGCGGAGCAGGCATGAGCGCGCAGCCAGCCGATCCCGCTCAGCGCCCCGGGAGGCTCGCCGTCGGCATCGTGGGTGCGGGTCGCGTCGGCGCCGTGCTCGGTGCCGCGCTGCGGGAGGCGGGCCACGAGGTGGTCGGGGCGTCGGGCTCGTCTGCCGAGTCCGTCTCGCGCATTGAGACGCTCCTGCCGGGAGTGCCCCGGCTCGACCCCGACGAGGTGGTCCGCCGAGCCGAACTGGTGCTCCTGACCGTGCCGGACGACGCCCTCGAGCCGCTCGTCGCCGGGCTGGCCACCGTCGGCGCGTGGCGTGCGGGCCAGCTGGCGGCGCACTGCGCAGGCCGCCACGGCGTCGGCATCCTCGCGGAGGCGCGTGCGGCAGGCGCGATCCCGCTCGCGATCCACCCCGCCATGACCTTCACCGGCACCAGCCTTGACCTCGCTCGCCTGCGCGACGCCGCCTTCGCCGTCACGGCCGCCGCGCCCGTCCTGCCGATCGCGCAGGCGCTCGCGGTCGAGATCGGCGGCGAGCCGGTGGTGATCGCCGAGGAGGATCGGGTCGCCTATCACGCGGCTCTCGTGCACGGCGGGAACCACGTGGTCACCGCCGTGGCGCAGGCGAGCGCGATGCTCGCGCGCATCGGGGTCGAGGAGCCGGCCCGCGTGCTCGGCCCGCTCACGCGCGCCTCGATCGACGGCGCGCTCGGCGATGCGCCGGGTGCGGTCTCCACCCTGACGGGTCCGGTGGTGCGAGGCGACTCCGGCACCGTCGCCGCGCACCTCGCATCGCTCGCAGGCATGCCGGAGGCGCTCGCCGCCTACCGCGCCATGGCGCAGGCCACCGCAGATCTGGCCTACGCTGGCGGGCGGCTCGCTGCCGATGGCTATGCGAGCGTGATCGCCGCACTCAGCCTGTCCGAGAGCGCGGCCCCGCAGGAGGATCGATGAGGTTCGTCACCACCCCCGCCGAGCTCGACGCGCTCGCGCCGTTCTCGGCCGACGGCTCGGCAGGCAGTCGCGCCGTCGTCATGACCATGGGCGCCCTGCACGAGGGCCACCTCGCACTCGTGCGCGCCGCCCGCGAGGCGAACGATCAGGTCGTCGCCACGATCTTCGTCAACCCCCTCCAGTTCGACGACGCGAACGACCTGCAGCGCTACCCGCGCACGCTCGAGGCGGACGCGCAGCTGCTTGAGGACGCGGGCGTCGACGTGCTGTTCGCGCCCAACGTGGAGACCGTCTACCCGGGCGGCGATCCCGTGGTGCGCGTGAGCGCGGGCACGCTCGGCGACGTCCTCGAGGGTGCGCATCGGCCCGGCCACTTCGATGGCGTGCTCACGGTCGTGCTCAAGCTGCTAAACCTCACGCGCCCCGACCGTGCGTACTTCGGTCAGAAGGACGCCCAGCAGCTCCTCGCCATCCGCGCCATGGTGCGCGACCTCAACGTGCCCGTCGACGTGATCGGCGTGCCCACACAGCGCGACCCCGACGGGCTCGCGCTGTCCTCGCGCAACGTGCACCTCAGCGCCAGCGAGCGCGCGAGCGCGCTGTCGCTGTCGCGATCGCTCGAGGCAGTCACGGCAGCGCTTGAGCTCGGCGAGCCACTCGCGGACGCACTCACGGACGGGCGCCGCGTGCTCGACGCGACCGAGGGTGTGCAGGTCGACTATCTCGAGGCGATGAACCCCGCGGACGCGCAGCCGCTCCCGGCGGGATACCGTGGAGATGCGGTGATCGCCGTCGCGGCCCGCGTGGGTGCGACGCGCCTGATCGACAACGTGCCGGTGCGCATCGGCTGATCGCCGCGCCCACGACTGGAAGGACACCATGACCTCGCTGCAGCGCCCGATGATGATCTCCAAGATCCATCGCGCGACCGTCACGCAGGCCGACCTGCACTACGTCGGCTCGATCACGATCGACGCAGACCTGATGGAGGCGGCCGACCTGCTGCCGGGCCAGCAGGTGGACGTCGTCGACGTCACCAACGGGGCGCGCCTCACCACGTACGCCATCCCGGGTGACGCGGGCTCGGGCCAGATCTGCATCAACGGCGCGGCGGCGCACCTCGTGCACCCCGGCGACCTGGTGATCGTGATCGGCTACGGCATGCTCGCCGACGAGGAGGCGCGCACCTTCGAGCCGCACGTCGTATTCGTCGACGGCGACAACAGGGTGGTCGAGTGCTCCGACGAGCCGGGCCAGGTGCCCGAGGGCACCGGGCTTGAGCGCTCGGGTCTGCCCGTGCACCAGTTCCGCTCCGAGGGCTGGGACGCCTACCACCACGGCACGCCCGGAGCCTGAGCCAGCCCGACGCTCGGGTCGCCCGGGCGCGGTGCCCGGCCGCCGCGTCGGGCATGTGCCGCGACCGGTCCTAGAGTGAGCGCATGACCCGATTCGTGCAACGGCTGCGCGCGCCCGCGCCCGGCTGGACCGTCGAGGCCGACGTGGTGGTCGTCGGATCCGGCATCGCCGGGCTCACCGCGGCGCTCGAGCTGCGCCAGAAGGTGGACCGCGTGCTCGTGGTCACCAAGGGCGTGCTCAGCTCGGGCTCGACGGTGTGGGCCCAGGGCGGCATCGCGGCGGCGCTCGACCCCGAGGACACGCCCGAGGAACACCTGCAGGACACGCTCGTCGCGGGCGCAGGCACGTGCTCCGAGGAGGCGGTGCGCGCGCTCGTCACCGAGGGCCCCGATCGTGTGCGCGAGCTCGTGGGGCGCGGCGCCAACTTCGACACGGGCGCGGACGGCTCGATCACGCTGACGCGCGAGGGCGGACACCACCGCGATCGCATCGCGCACGCCGGCGGTGACGCCACGGGCGCCGAGATCTCGCGGGCGCTCATCGCGCAGCTCGAGGCAGTGCGCAACGACCCTGGCATCGAGGTCATCGAGCATGCGATGGTCGTCGACCTGCTGACCGCGGCGCCCGATGCCGACGGACGCCCCGGCCCCATCTGCGGCGTCACGCTGCACGTCATCGGCGAGGGCTCGCGCGACGGCGTCGGGGCCGCGCTGTCCAAGGCGGTGGTCGTCGCCACCGGCGGCATCGGCCAGCTGTTCCGCTCCTCGACCAACCCGGCGTCGGCGACCGCCGACGGGCTTACCGCCGCGCTGCGCGCGGGTGCCGCGGTGGCGGACATGGAGTTCGTGCAGTTCCACCCGACCGTGCTGTGGGAGGGGTCGTCCGCGCTGGGTCAGCTGCCGCTGATCTCTGAGGCCGTGCGCGGCGAGGGCGCCTACCTGCTGAACGCCGAGGGCGAGCGCTTCATGGTGGGCCGACACGAGCTCGCGGAGCTCGCGCCGCGCGACGTCGTGTCCAAGGGCATCGTCGCGATGATGGCCGAGGAGGAGTCGGAGAACGTCTTCCTCGACTGCCGCCACCTGGGCGGCGACTTCCTGCGCGAGCGATTCCCCACCATCCACGCGCGCCTCGCCGAGCGTGGCATCGACATGGGTGAGGACCTCATCCCCGTCGCGCCAGCGCAGCACTTCCACTCGGGTGGCATCCTCACCGACCTGCGTGGACGCTCGACGCGCCCCGGCCTGTACGCGGTGGGCGAGGCAGCGTGCTCGGGCGTGCACGGCGCCAACCGCCTCGCCTCCAACTCGCTGCTCGAGGGGCTGGTGTTCGCCACGCGCGCCGCGAAGGACGCGGCGACGGTCGTCGCGGACGGCGTGGTCGCGCAGCACGAGCCTGCGGACCGGTCGGGGCCTGCGTCGCTCGTGCCCGCGACTCAGCGGGGGCGCATCCAGTCGGTCACTCACCAGGGTGCAGGCGCGGTGCGTGATGCTGAGGGGCTCGCGCGTGCCGAGGTCAAGCTGGAGCGCCTGCGGCACCGCTTCCACACTGAGGCCGAAGGGCCCGAGCCTCAGGTGGCCGAGTGGGAGACGACCAACGTGCTGCAGGCTGCCTCGGTGCTCACGCGCACGGCGCTGCTGCGCGAGGAGACCCGCGGCGGCCATCTGCGCACTGACTTCCCTTCGCGCGACAGTGCGTGGGAGCGACGTCAGGCCGCGATGCTGGATCCTGACGGCGCGCTGCAGGTGATGCACACGCCGCTCGAGATCGGCTGACCGCACGCCTCCCTGAGTCACCCGTCGCCCGGCGCGCGGCCTGCTCTGATCAGAACGAACCACTTCTTCTCCGACGCGCCGCAGGTTCAGCAAGCGAGGCGCGATCGTCGCGGCGTGTCGAGCGCGGCTTGGTTCGCACTGTCGCGGGGGCGGGGGCGTGAAGAGCCCGGACACAGCACCGCGCGGAGAGCGCCACCCCGGAATCGGGCGCCCTCCGCGCGGAGGTCTGGGTGCCGGGCGATGCCGGCGCGGTGTCGGACGAGTCCGACGCTGGGGGTCAGACTCCGGCGGTCTCGGCTGCGCCGTTGACGAGCTCGAGCTCGGGCAGTGCGGTCTGCATGGTGAGCATGCCGCCGTCGAAGTTCGCGGAGTCGAACCCCTCCTGGTCGAGGATGCGGTGCGCGAGGTACGAGCGGAAGCCCGAGGCGCAGTGCACGCGCACCGGTCGCCCGGCCGCGAGCGAGCGGATGCGGTCGAGGTTCTCGCGGATCTGGTCGTGCGGGATGTTGACGGCCTCGGGCAGGTGCCCGCGGGTGAACTCGCCGGCGGAGCGCACGTCCAGGATGAGTGCGTTCTCGCGCGCCCACTCGACGTCCTCTGCGTGCCAGAGCTTGAGGGTGCCCATGAGCGTGTTCTGCATCATGAAGCCCAGCATGTTGACCGGGTCCTTCGCTGAGCCGAACGGCGGCGCGTAGGCGAGCTCGAGCTCGGCGAGGTCGTCGGCGCCGAACCCGGCGCGCAGCGAGGTGGCGAGCACATCGATGCGCTTGTCGACGCCCGAACGTCCCACGCCCTGCGCACCGAGCAGGGTGCCGTCGGGTGCGAACGCGGCCATGAGGTGCACCTGGTCGGCGCCGGGGTAATAGCCCGCGTGGTTGAGGTGGTGGGTGTGGTGCACGACGTGCTCGATGCCCGCCTGGTTGAGCATGCGCGGCGAGGCGCCGGTGATGGCGGCGGTGAGGCCGAACACCTTGACGATGGCGGTGCCGAGCACGGGCTTGGCGGGCTTGGCCACGCCGAAGATCGACTCGGCGGCGCGGCGGCCCTGGCGGTTGGCGGGGCCAGCGAGCGGGACGGGGCCGACGGCGCCGGTGACCTGGTTCTTCACGGCGATCGCGTCGCCCACGGCCCAGATGTGCGGGTCGTTGGTGCGCTGCTCGTCGTCGACGAGGATGGCGCCACGCTCGTCGATCCCGAGCCCCGCGTCGGAGGCGAGCGCCGAGTTGGGGCGCACGCCCACGGACACGACGACGAGGTCCACGTCGGCAGCGGCACCGTTGGTGAGCGTCACCGTGACGCCCGACCCGGACGCGGCGGGTGCGACAGCGGCGGCTGCCAGGCCCGTGACGACGTCCACGCCGTTGGCGAGCAGCTCGAGCTCGACGAGGCGCGCCATCTCGGGGGCGAGGGGCGGAAGCACCTGCGGTGCCATCTCGATCAGCGCGACGTCGAGGCCGCGCTCGCGCAGCGCCTCGGCGGTCTCGAGGCCGATGAACCCGGCGCCGAGCACGGCGGCGCGCTGCGCGGTTCCGACCCGGTCGGCGAGCGCGGTGGCGTCGTCGACGGTGCGCAGGTGCGTGACCTCGGGGAGGTCCATGCCGGGGATGGGCGGCGTGAACGCGGTGGCGCCGGGGGAGAGCACGAGCGCGTCGTAGTCGAGCGTGATGAGGCCGTCGGGGCCTGAGGCGGTGACGGTCTTGGCGTCGCGGTCGATCGCGATGGCCTCGGTGTTGACGCGGACGTCGAGTCCGAGCGACGCGCCGAGCGTGGTGGGGGTGTGCAGCAGGAGGGCGTCGCGGGACTCGATCTGGCCGCCTACGTGGTACGGCAGGCCGCAGTTGGCGAACGAGACGTCGGGGCCCTTCTCGAGGACGATGATCTCGGCCGACTCGTCGAGTCGACGCGCGCGGGCCGCGGCGGACATTCCGCCGGCGACGCCTCCGATGACGACGATGCGCATGGGTTCCTTCTTCCGGGAGGTACAGCTGGGATAGGTGCTGCCCACGACTGTAACACATACCCCCCGGGGTATTCAGGACGAGAGTCCCAAAGTGCCTCGAGCGCGGAGCCTCAGGGCCCGGCCCGGTCCTCGATAGGCTGGGGCGACCGACCGGGGGAAGGCGAGGTGACGGCACATCATGAGCGTCGAGAACCACGCTACGCCTGACCACGGGCCCCGGCACGGCCAACCGAGCAAGTCGCCCGACGCGGCAGTCGCGAAGACGTCCGGCCTGCCCGACGCTCGGGCCGCCTCGACGATCGAGGAGCCACCCGTCCGGCTGGCCTCCGCAGGGTGGGTCGTGGCAGTGCTCGCGCTCGCCGTCATCATGGCCTGGCTGCTCCCCACGCTCGCCGACGCGCTGCACGCCGAGCGGACGCTCGAGCAGGACACCCTCCTGCCATTGGCCTCCGCCGACCTGACGGTGCCCGCAGGCTGGAGCGTCGACCCTGCGAGCATCGGGCCCGTCGAGGTGGCCCTCGCACGTGATGGGATCGCGGTGGATGTCGTCTCAGGCTCGTGGCAGGGCATGACCGGCGCCCTGCTGGAGCGGCTCGAGGACCTCTACCTGGGCGGAGAGCCCCTCGCGTGGGAGCCCGACGGCGTGGGCGCGTTGGACGACATGCTCGACTCTCCGCGCGCGCTGTGGCGCGCCGAGACCTCGGTCGCGGACGGCCCGCCGGTCGCCGTCGCGCTGGTGCGCCAGAGCGCCTCCGTGGTCCTCGTCGCCTCGTCTGCGCAGGGCGATGCCGACGTGCCCGAGGAGCAGCTGCAGGCCGCGGTGGAGGCCATCCTCAAGGGCGTCGCGCTGTTCGAACCCGGCCTCGGCCTCGACGAGGCGGGTCAGGGGGGCCTGCGATGACTCGTGCGCCTGCGGCCCGCACCGAGCCGCGCGCCCCGCAGCGCCGCTGGGCGCGCATGCGGCGCACGGATGTGCGCAGCATCGGCTGGCTGGTGTTCGTCACGACGGGCGTCGTCGGCGCCGCACTGCTCGTACCGGTGGCGTTCACCCTGGCCGAGCAGATGCCGGTGGCCGCAGTCATCGGCGCGCTCGGCGCAGCAGTCCTCGTCGCCGCCTGGACCCGCGTGCTGGCGCGCCTGCCGATGACCACGCGCCCCGCAGCGTCGGGCGTGCTCGCGTCGATCGTGTGGGGAGGCCTCGCCGCGACGGGTCTGTATGCGTTGCCCGCCAACGGCGCGCTGTTCGGCCTCCTCGCACAGACGCTGCCCGTGGACTTCGTGGCCGAGTGGGGTGCGGCGGTCATCGCACCGCTGACCGAGGAGCTCGCGAAACTGCTCGGCATCGTCGCGATCCTGCTGGCCGCACGGCACCGCCTCCGGCACCCGGTCGAGGGCGCGGTGCTCGGCGCGCTCGTGGGGCTGGGCTTCGAGGCGACCGAGCTCGTCGTGTACGCCGGCAACGCCGACGTCATGACCTTCGGCGAGAACCCCGTGCAGACCGCGACGACGATCGTGCTGCTGCGGGAGGTGCTGCTGCTGGGCTTCAGCCACATGCTGCTCACCGCGATCGCCGGCATGGGGCTCGCATGGCTGTGGCCCGCGTCCGGCGCGCCCGCCCGACGCTGGGGCAAGGGCCTCGGCGCGCTCGCCTTCTCCTACGGGGCGCACCTCCTGTGGAACTCTCCGCTGCTGACGGAGATCCTGCCGCGGCTCGCGGGCGCCGTGGTGCTGCCCGTGCTCGCGCTGTGGCTGCTGCAGGTCGCGCGCCGGGACGAGCGGGCCTGGCAGCGCGCCGTGCTCGCGCCCGACGTGGAGAGCGGGCTCATCCCTGGCGTCTATCTGGAGTCGCCGACCACCTCGTGGAGGCAGCAGCGCAAGCGGCTCGGCGCGATCGCCCGCGCATATGGGTATCCCGCGACCCTCAGCCAGATCGCACTCGACGCCCGGCTCGCTGACCTCGCCGACGCGATCACCGCGCCGGACCCGGCCGACGCCGCGCGGCTGCGTGAAGAGCTGCGCGCGCAGCTGAGTACAGCGTCTACGACAGCGACATGAACATCTTCTCGAGGCGCTCCTTGGCGGCCGCGCCGCTCTCGCCCTCGCGCACGCACTGCTCCAGGCCGCTCGCGATCATCGCGAAGCCGGCGCGGTCGATGGCCTTGGAGACGGCGGCGAGCTGCGTGACGACGTCGCCGCACTCGCGTCCCTCCTCGACCATGCGCAGCACCCCGGCGAGCTGACCGTGGGCGCGCTTGAGGCGCTTGACGACGGGCTCGAGCTCGTCGGACGTGAGGTGAACCTCGGCCATGGGTGCCTCCTTCAGGCGTGATGACGTCCCAGGATACCCCTCCCCGTACCAAAGGGGGTAGAACGCCGCGAAGGTCTGCCACGATGGTGCCATGACGTACCCCGAGGAGCTCGATCAGGAGCGTCCACTGAACACCACCTGGCTGCGTGACACGGTGCGACTCGCGCTCAGCGAGGACCTCGGCGGCTACCCGGGCCGCGACGTGACCACGCAGGCGACGCTGACCGAGGACGCCGCAGCGTCGGGCGTGATCGTGGCGCGCGAGGCAGGCATCATCGCAGGCGTGGCCGTGATCGAGGAGGCGCTGAACCAGACCGCGATCCGCCTGGGTCTGCGCCGTCCGGTGGTCGAGCTGAAGGTCGCGGATGGCGATGCGCTCGCGCCCGGCACGGTCATCGCCGAGGTGAACGGCGCCGCGCAGGTGCTGCTCGTCGCCGAACGCACGATCCTCAACCTCGTCTCCCGCGCGTCGGGCGTGGCCACCCACACCCGGCAGTGGGCCGATGCGCTCGCAGGCACCGGGGCGCGCGTGCTGGACACGCGCAAGACCACTCCAGGGCTGCGCGAGCTCGAGCGGCTCGCGGTGCGCTGCGGCGGGGGCGTGAACAAGCGCTTCGGCCTGTTCGACTGCGCGATGATCAAGGACAACCACATCGTGGCCGCGGGTTCCCTCGCGGGCGCGATCGAGGCGATCGGCGAGGCCTACCCCGACGTGCCTGTGCAGGTCGAGGTCGAGTCGCACGCGCAGGCGACCGAGGCGATCGGCGCCGGCGCGCGCTTCCTCATGCTCGACAACATGGCGCCCGACGCGATGGCCGAGCTCGTCGCGCGCGTCAGGCAGGGCGAGAAGAAGACCGGCAAGGTGTGGCTCGAGGCCACGGGCGGTCTCACGCTCGACAACGCCGCGGACGTCGCTGCGACCGGCGTGGACTTCATGTCCGTGGGCGCGCTGACGCACAGCTCGCCCATCCTGGACCTCGCGCTCGACCTCGCCCCTTGACCTCACCCCGTCAACAGTCCGCACGGATTCTGATCCGACGCGCCGGACAGGAGGCCGCGCGAGGCGGGTTGGACGGCGCGTCGCCGGAGAATCCGTGCGGAGTGAAGGGGGCGCGGCACCGCCGGTAACCTTGAGCACGTGACTGACGAGACCACTCCCGCTGCAGACGACGTCCCCGAGCAGATGCGCATCCGGCGCGCCAAGCGCGACCGGCTGATCGCCGACGGCGGCGAGGCGTACCCGGTGTCCGTCGATCGCACCCACGAGATCGCCGACGTGAAGGCGACGTACGCGGGCCTCGAGGACGGCGAGGAGACCGACGACGTCGTGGGCGTAGCGGGCCGCGTGGTCTTCATCCGCAACACGGGGAAGCTGTGCTTCGCCGCGATTCAGGACGGCGCGGGTGAGCGCCTGCAGATCATGCTGTCGCTCGGCGAGGTGGGCGAGGAGTCGCTCGCGGCCTTCAAGGCGGACGTCGACCTGGGCGATCACCTGTTCGCGAAGGGTCGTGCCATCAAGTCGCGCCGCGGCGAGGTCAGCGTGTTCGCGACGGAGTGGGCGATCGCATCCAAGGCGCTGCGCCCGCTGCCGGTGCTGCACAAGGACCTCGCCGAGGACACCCGCGTGCGCCAGCGCTACGTGGACCTCATCGCGCGTCCCCTTGCGCGAGACACGGTGCGTCACCGCAGCGCCATGATGCGGTCGCTGCGCGAGTCGCTGCATGCGCGCGGGTTCATGGAGATCGAGACGCCGATGCTGCAGACGCAGGCGGGCGGCGCTGCCGCGCGTCCTTTCGTCACGCATATGAATGCGTACGACATCGACCTGTATCTGCGCATCGCGCCGGAGCTGTTCCTCAAGAAGGCCGTCGTGGGAGGAATCGAGAAGGTCTTCGAGATCAACCGCAATTTTAGGAATGAGGGTGCGGATTCTTCGCATTCCCCGGAATTCGCGATGCTCGAGGCCTATGAGGCCTACGGCGATTACGACACGATGGCTGAGCTCACGCGCTCGCTTGTGCAGGGCGCCGCGGACGATCTGTTCGGCACGCGCGTCGTGACGCTCGCAGACGGCTCCGAGTACGACCTCTCGGGCGACTGGGACACCATGACGATGTACGGCTCGCTCTCCGAGGCCCTGGGCGAGGAGATCACGCCGCAGACGTCCGTGGCGCACCTGACGGCCCTGTGCGACGCGGTGGAGCTATCGGTGGATCCGAAGAAGGTCAGCCACGGCAAGCTCGTCGAGGAGCTGTGGGAGCACCACGTGGGCGACGCGCTCACGGCGCCCACGTTCGTCCGCGACTTCCCGGTCGAGACCTCGCCGCTCACGCGCGATCACCGCTCCATCCCCGGCATCGTCGAGAAGTGGGACCTGTACGTGCGCGGCTTCGAGCTCGCGACGGCGTACTCCGAGCTCGTGGACCCCGTCATCCAGCGCGAACGCTTCGCGCAGCAGGCGCGCCTCGCCGCGCAGGGCGACGACGAGGCGATGAGCCTGGACGAGGACTTCCTCACGGCGATGGAGCACGCGATGCCCCCGTCGGGCGGCATGGGCATGGGCGTGGACCGTCTGCTGATGGCGCTGACGGGACTGGGCATCCGCGAGACGATCACGTTCCCGCTCGTGAAGCCGGCCGAGGCGTGAGCACCTGGCAGGCCGTCGCGGTCGGGGTCATCCCGAGCATCGGCGTCGCGCTGCTGTTCTGGTTCGTCATGCGTGCGGTGATCCGTGCCGATCGGCGCGAGCGTGCGGCCATCGCCGCGCAGGAGGCCGCGATCGACGAGGCCGAGGCCGTGGTGCGCGACGCGCCCGACGCGGATCCAGGACATTCCGATGACGCCGATTCGCGCGGCGTGGGTGACGCGTAGACGTTTTTCGGCTCTCGAAGCGACTTTTCGATTTCGGGTGCGGTTCTCCACATTTGTCGTGCGCGATGTAGGAGTTTTCGTCTGCACCGCCTAGGGTGTGGCTTATGAGGGGAAACGACGCCCCACCGGCGTCGTGCATTCACAGCGGATTACGGGAAATCTCCCGGTGAGAGGAAGCCCCATGGCCCAGAAGGTTCAGGTTGTGCTGATCGACGACATCGACGGCGGCTCAGCCGACGAGACGGTGACGTTCGCGCTGGACGGCGCGCGCTACGAGATCGACCTCACCACGGCGAACGCCGAGCGGCTCCGGGCCGACATGGCCGAATGGATCTCCAAGGCGCGCCGTGTGTCCGCCGCGAAGGTGGGAACCCGCCGCTCCGCTGGCTCGAAGAAGTCCTCTGACGCGGCGAAGATCCGCGAGTGGGCGCGTGCCAAGGGCATGGACGTGCCGGAGCGCGGCCGGGTGTCGCAGGAGTTGCGCGACGCCTACGACGCCGCCCACTGACCCGTTGACGCCCCCACACGAGCCCGCCACCGCACTGTGGTGGGGCACGTACCCCACCGCGGGGCTCGGCACACCGACGGGACAGGGCGAGGGCCTCTGGCGGCATGACGCCTCTGGCGTCGCCCAGGTGCTCGAGCTGCCCGCACCGTCGTTCGTGCTCGCCCACCCGTCGCTGCCGGTGCTGTACGCGGTATCCGAGACGGCGCGATCGGCACTGCACGCGATCGACGTCTCCGACCCCGCAGCGCCGCGCGTGGCCGCGACCGTGCCCACCGGAGGCGCGTTCGCGTGCCACCTGCTGATGGCTCAGGGCGAGGTCGCGATTTACGTCAGCCATTACGGCACGGGCGACCTCGCGGTGGTTCCGCTCGAGACGGACGGGTTGCCCGCTTCGCACGAACCGATGCAGTTGCTGCCGCACGAGGGCTCGGGCCCGAATGCGGCACGGCAGGAGGGCCCGCACGCGCATTCGGCGGCCTACGCGCCGGGCGGGCGTCACGTGCTCGTCGCCGACCTCGGGACCGATCAGCTGCGCCGCTACGCGGGAGTGCCAGGCGGCATCCTCGAGGAGGATGGCATCGCCGCGACCCTGCCGCCCGGGTCGGGTCCGCGTCACATGGTCATCGACGGCGAGCTCATCCACCTCGTGTGCGAACTTGACGTCACCCTGCGCACGCTGCGCTGGGACCCGGTGAGTGCGACCGCTGAAGTGGTCGGCGAGACTCCGATCACTACCGTCGGCCCGCGCTCCGCCGAAGTCGACGGCTCTCACATCCTGCGCGTGGACGCGACGCCCTACTCGGAGCCGGTCCTGCTCGTGGGCGCACGAGGGGCCGACGTGATCGCGGTCTTCGACCTCAGCCCCGAGGGCTGGCCGCGCTACCGCGCGAGCTTTGACGCCGGGCACTGGCCCCGCTACTTCATGGTCGACGGGTCCGCCGCCGACGGTGCGCGCCTGCTCGTCACCGAGGAGCGCGGGCATGCGGTCCGGTCGTACGCGCTGTCCGACGTGGTCACGCTGCTGCCCGAGCACGAGGCGGGCGCCGTCGCGGCCCTGCCGCACGAGAGCTACGAGGTCACGAGCCCCGCGTGCGTCGCCCGCGCCTGACCCGGCCCCGGCGTCGGGCGTGGGCCGCGTGAACCTTGGGTGACGGGGGCACTCGGTCCCGGAAGCGTCGGGCGGTCGCGGGGCTAGGCTGGGGGACATGACCTACACACTGATCCTGCTCCGCCACGGTGAGAGCGAGTGGAACGAGAAGAACCTGTTCACCGGCTGGGTCGACGTCCCCCTCAACGAGAAGGGCTGGGGCGAGGCCAAGCGCGGCGGCGAGCTGCTCAAGGAGGAGGGCATCCTGCCCGACGTGCTGCACACGTCGCTCCTGCGTCGCGCCATCATGACCGCGAACCTCGCGCTCGACGCCGCCGACCGCCACTGGATCCCCGTGAAGCGCCACTGGCGCCTCAACGAGCGCCACTACGGCGACCTGCAGGGCAAGAACAAGGCTGAGACCCTCGAGCAGTTCGGCGAGGAGAAGTTCATGATCTGGCGCCGCTCCTACGACGTGCCGCCGCCCGCGATCTCGGCCGACAACCCGTACACGCAGGAGGGCGACCCCCGCTACGACGGCGAGCCGATCCCCAAGACCGAGTGCCTCAAGGACGTCCTCGAGCGTGCGCTGCCGTACTGGGAGGAGCAGGTGGTCCCCGACCTCAAGGCCGGGAAGACCGTCATGGTGGCCGCGCACGGCAACTCGCTGCGCGCCATCGTCAAGCACCTCGACGACATCGCGGACGACGAGATCGTGGGGGTCAACATCCCCACGGGCATCCCGCTCGTCTACCACCTGGACGAGGAGACACTGAAGCCGACCAACCCGCGCGGCACGTACCTCGACGCGGAGGCCGCGGCCGCCGCGATCCAGGCCGTCGCGAACCAGGGCAAGAAGAAGTAGCAGGAGTAGTCTGAGATCAGACGTTCGGTCAGCCTCTCATCGCCTGGCCGGCACACGAAGGGCCCCGACCGTGAGGTCGGGGCCCTTCGTCGTGCTGAGCAGTGCGGCGGGTGCGAGCAGCCGCGGGTGTCCGCGTGAGCGTCAGATGCGCGCGCGCTCGCCCTTCGTGTCCCCCGTGACGAGGTACACGATGCGGCGCGAGACGCCGACGGCGTGGTCGCCGAAGCGCTCGTAGTAGCGCGACAGCAGCGAGACGTCGAGCGTCTCCTGCGTAGTGCCCTCGTAGCCGTCCGCGAGCAGACCCGAGTACGCGGCGTCGTGCAGCTCGTCGAGCTTGTCGTCGTCGGAGACGATCGCGGCGGCCACGTTGAGGTCGCGCGTCTCGAGCAGGCCGATGATCTCGGTGGCGGCCTGGCTCGCAGCCTCGGCCATCGCCTCGAACGTGTCGCGGTGAGACGCGGGAATCGCGCCGTCCGGGTACGCGCGGCGCGCCGCCTCGGCGACGTGCTGCGCGAGGTCGCCCATGCGCTCGAGCGACGCGGAGATGCGCAGGCTCGCGATGATGGTGCGCAGGTCCAGGCTGACGGGCTGCTGCTGCGCGATCAGCAGCACGCAGCGCTCGTCGACGGTCTCCTCGAGGTCGTCCAGCTTCGCGTCGTCGGCGATGACCGCCTGGGCCAGCTCGACGTTCTGCGTCAGCAGCGCCTCGGACGCGCGGTCGATGGCGGACGACACGTGCTTGGCCATGGTGACGAGGTCGTCGGCCAGCTCGGACATCTCGGCGGTGAACAGCGTTCGCATGTCTCTCCTACAGTGACTCGTTGCCGACCCAGTCTCCCACCTCACCCAGGGCTCTTGCATGCTCACGGGTGAACAATCGGTGACCTCTCTGAACATTGGGTGAACTGCGCCGACGCTGGGTACGGTGAGCGCATGACCGCCCTCGACGTGCTGTGGCTCGCCCTTGCGCTCGCTCTCGGCTTCGGGTTCGGCGCGCTGCTGGTGCGCTCGCGGCACCGCAGGGAGGTGGTGGCGCGCACGCTCGTGCCGCATCGGACGCGTGAGGTGATCAACGCGATGCAGTCCGGTGCGGTCATCGTGCGCCGGGACAGGCGCTCCGCGTTCGCCAATAGCCGTGCGGCGGCGCTGTCCGTCGCGCGCCTGGACGGCGCGCTCCACCCCGCGATCGCGGACCTGGCCGAGGAGGCGTGGCGCCGTGAGGAGCCGGTGGAGCAGGAGCTCGAGATCAAGCGCGGCGTGCTCTCCACCCCGACGCTGATCCATGCGCGCGTGACGCCGCTCGGGGACGAGCTTGCGCTCGCCGTCGTGAACGACAACACCGAGCTGCGCGCCGCGGAGCAGACCCGCCGCGAGTTCGCCACGAACGTCAGCCACGAGCTCAAGACGCCGGTCGGTGCGCTGTCGCTGCTCGCGGAGACCATCGAGGAGGGCGCCGACGACCCGGAGACGGTGCGGCACTTCGCCAAGCGCATGCGCAAGGAGTCCCGCAGGCTCTCGAAGCTGATCCAGGAGATCATCGAGATCTCGCGGCTGCAGGGCGGTGAGGGCGTGCGTGACCACGAGCCGGTGCGGCTCGACGAGGTCGCCACGGAGGCCATCGACGGCGCGGGCCTCGCGGCGGAGCAGCGCGGCATCGAGCTCATCGCGGACCTCCGCGCGCATCCCACCGTGATGGGCGACCACGACCTGCTCGTGATGGCGGTGCGCAATCTTGTGGACAACGCGATCTCGTACTCCGACCCTGGCGCCAAGGTCACGGTGACGGTCGGCGACCACGATGGCGTCGCGTCGGTCGCGGTGATCGATCGCGGCATCGGCATCGACCCCGCGGACCAGGAGCGCATTTTCGAACGTTTCTTCCGCACCGACCCCGCCCGCTCTCGCCAGACAGGCGGCACGGGGCTGGGGCTCAGCATCGTCAAGCACATCGCACAGCGCCACGGTGGCGCGGTGGAGCTGTGGTCGCAGCGTGGAGTCGGCTCCACGTTCACCCTGCGCTTCGAGTCGCAGGAGGAAGGCACAGGGGAGCAATGAGCGAAGGTCGCATCCTGGTCGTCGAGGACGAGGAGTCGTACCGCGACTCACTCAAGTTCCTCCTGAACCGTGAGGGCTTCTCGGTGGCACTCGCCGAGACGGGCACACGGGGGCTCGAGATGTTCGAGCGCGACGGCGCCGACCTCATCCTGCTGGATCTCATGCTGCCCGGCATGTCGGGCACCGACGTGTTCCGTGCGGTGCGCGAACGCTCGGATGTGCCGATCATCATGGTCACCGCCAAGGACGACCAGGTGGACAAGATCATCGGGCTCGAGCTCGGTGCCGACGACTACGTCACCAAGCCGTACTCGGGGCGCGAGCTCGTCGCGCGCGTGCGCGGCCTGCTGCGCCGCGCCGCGGCGGGCTACGCCGCCGTGATCGACGAGCCCGTGCGCGTGAACGTCGCCGGCATGACCATCGACCCCGAGCGCCTCACTCTCACGCGCGACGGCGAGACGGTGTCGCTGCCGCCCAAGGAGTTCGCGCTGCTGCACCTGCTCGCCGAGAACGCCGGCCGTGTGCTGCCTCGTCAGGTCATCATCGACCGCGTGTGGGGCGCCGACTACTTCGGCGACACCAAGACCCTCGACGTCCACATCAAGCGCCTGCGCAGCCGCATCGAGGCCGATCCGCACCAACCCGTGCTCATCCAGACGGTGCGCGGAGTCGGCTACACGCTCGAGCCGCCGGCCTGACGCACCCGCCACGGGCCTGCCCGACGCTCGGGTGAGCCCGACGCGCACGCTCGCCCCGGCGTCGGGCGTGACCATTTCGTGACCTCCTGCGAGGCAGTTCACCCAACGTTCACCCACAGTTCAGATTTCCCCCTTCGAGGCGTCACCTTGCGTGCCTAGCGTGGGGGTCATCCGGCAGGAAGCCGGGTCATCTCAACATCTGCATGTGAGGAACACGAACGTGAAGATTGCCACCCGCACTGGTGCCGTCGCTGCGGCGGCCGTGCTGTCGATCGCCCTGGCCGCCTGCTCGGCCTCCAACGAGGACCCGACGCCGTCGGACACCTCGTCCGAGACGCCCACCGAGGACGCCATGGAGCTGTCCGGCACGCTGAACGGCGCCGGCGCCTCGTCGCAGGAGTCCGCTATGGAAGCATGGCGCGCCGGCTTCCAGTCGACCTACGCCGACGTCACCGTGAACTACGACCCGGTCGGTTCCGGCGGCGGTCGCACCCAGTTCCTCGACGGCGCGACCTCGTTCGCCGGCTCGGACTCGCTCATGGACGCCGAGGAGTACGAGCTCGCAGTCGCACGCTGCGACGGCGACTCGGGCGCGGTCCACCTCCCCATGTACATCTCGCCCATCGCGGTGATCTTCAACCTCGAGGGCGTCGACTCCATCAACATGGACGCCGACACGATCGCCGCCATCTTCAACGGCGAGATCACCTCGTGGGACGACGCCGCGATCGCCTCGCAGAACGAGGGCGTCTCGCTCCCGTCGACCGCGATCACGATCGTGCACCGCGCCGACGAGTCGGGTACCACCAAGAACTTCACCGACTACCTGGCCAAGGCCTCGAGCAACTGGGGCCACGACGCCTCGGGTGACTGGGCCGGCGCTGCGGGCGAGTCCGGCAACGGCACCTCCGCCCTCGTGCAGATCGTCCAGGACACCGACGGCGCCATCGGCTACGCCGACGCGTCGCGCGCCGGTGACCTCGGCACCGTCGCCCTGAAGGTCGGCGAGGAGTACGTGCCGTTCTCCGCCGAGGCCGCTGCCGCGGTCGTCGACGCCTCCCCGCTCGCGGAGGGCGCCAACGGCGAGAACGACCTGGCCTACGAGCTGGACCGCACGACCACCGCGTCGGGCGCGTACCCGCTGGTGCTGGTCTCGTACCACATCCTCTGCCAGCAGTACGACGACGAGGCCGAGCGTGACCTGGTCACCTCGTTCCTGAAGTACGTCGCCTCGGCCGAGGGCCAGGAGCAGGCGGCCTCCGCCGCCGGTTCGTCGCCGATCTCCGCGGGCCTGTCCTCGCAGATCACCGCGATCCTCGACGAGATCGCTGCGGCCTAAGCACTCGACTGGACTGGTGGTGGGCTCGTCCGGGAGGATGAGTCCACCACCAGCCTGTCCGCCCTCTGCATGGAGATAGCGCGTTGACCACCACCCAGGACGCCCCCGCATCGGCGGGAAGCACCGACCTCACGGCCCGCCAGGAGCAGGCCGCGAACACGATCTTCAGGGGCCTGTCGACCACGGCGGCGCTGCTCATCCTCATCACCCTCGCGGCCGTCGCCACGTTCCTCCTCGCCGAGGCGTGGCCGGCCCTCACCGACGCCTCGGGGGAGCTCGCCGCGAAGGTCTCCTGGATCAAGCCCGACGACGGCGAGAGCCTCATCCAGATCGCGGGCTTCCTCATCTATGGCACCGTGCTGATCTCCGCGATGGCGCTCCTGATCGCCACGCCGCTGTCGATCGGCATCGCGTTGTTCATCTCGCACTATGCCCCCCGTCGACTCGCGTCCGGGCTGGGCTACCTCATCGACCTGCTCGCCGCGATCCCGTCCGTCGTGTACGGCCTGTGGGGCGCGATCGTGCTCATCCCCGTGCTGCAGCCCTTCTACCAGTGGCTCGCCGACTACCTGGGATGGATCCCGCTGTTCGCCCCGGCGGAGGACGGCACCGTGTCCGCGACCGGGCGCGTCGCGCTGTCCGCCTCGATCGTGCTCGCCATCATGGTCATCCCGATCATCACCGCCGTCACGCGCGAGGTGTTCCTGCAGACCCCCAAGCTGCATGAGGAGGCCGCGCTCGCGATGGGCGCGACCCGCTGGGAGATGGTCCGCATGGCCGTGTTCCCCTTCGGGCGCTCCGGCATGATCGGCGCGACGATGCTCGGCCTAGGGCGCGCGCTCGGCGAGACCATGGCCGTGTTCATGATCCTGTCGTCCGGCCTGACGTACTCGCTGCAGATCCTCAACGCCGCGAACCACAACACGATCGCCTCGTACATCGCGAGCCAGTTCCCCGAGGCGAACTCGCAGGGAGTGAGCGCGCTCATCGCGCTCGGCCTAGCGCTGTTCGTCATCACGCTGCTGGTCAACATGCTGGCGCGCTGGATCGTCTCGCGCCGCGCCGAGTTCTCGGGAGCCAACTGATGACCACGACGCCCCTGCGCCCGCAGTCCGACGTGCTGGAAAAGATGAGCTTCCGGCGCAAGTTCGCCAACAACGGCATGACCGTCGTCATCTTCGGCGCGTTCCTCGTCGCTCTCATCCCGCTCGTGTGGCTCTCCATCACGGTCATCGAGCGCGGCGTCGACCGCTTCATGGTCGATTCCAACGGCGACGCGAACTTCAACCTCGACTTCCTGCAGCAGTCCATGCGCGGCGTATTCGGCGGCATGCCGGAGGGCGGCATCCTGCACGCGATCTGGGGCACGGTGCTCATCACGCTCGCCGCGACCGTCATCTCGGTGCCGATCGGCCTGCTCACCGCGATCTACATCGTCGAGTACGGCAGCGGCACCCTCAAGAAGGCCGTCACCTTCTTCGTGGACGTCATGACTGGCATCCCGTCCATCGTCGCCGGTCTGTTCGCGTACGCGCTGTTCGCCATCATCGTGGGGCCAGGGACTAAGACAGGCTTCGTCGGAGCCGTCGCCCTCTCGGTGCTCATGATCCCCGTCGTCGTGCGCTCCTCCGAGGAGATGCTGCGGCTCGTGCCCAACGAGCTGCGCGAGGCCTCGTATGCGCTCGGCGTGCCCAAGTGGCTCACGATCGTCAAGGTCGTCGTGCGCACCGCGATCGCCGGTATCGCGACCGGTGTCACGCTCGCGATCGCGCGCGTCATCGGCGAGACGGCGCCGCTGCTCGTCGCAGTCGGCGTCGCTGACTCCATGAACTTCAACCTCTTCGACGGCCGCATGATGGCGCTGCCCGTGTACATCGTGTCCGAGTGGCGCAAGGGCGCGCAGCCCTGCAACGACCCCTCGATCCCGTGCGTGCCCGAGATCACCGAGTACCGCGCGTGGGCCGCAGCGCTGGTGCTCATCCTCATCGTCATGGCGCTCAACCTCATCGCGCGCCTCATCTCCCGCTACTTCAGCCCCAAGACCGGCCGGTAAGGACCCCCTTCATGTCCAAGCGCATCGACGTCAACAACCTCAACGTCTACTACGGCTCGTTCCTCGCCGTGGAGGATGTCTCCCTCGCCATCGAGGCGAAGTCCGTGACCGCGTTCATCGGCCCCTCCGGCTGCGGCAAGTCCACGTTCCTCAGGACGCTCAACCGCATGCACGAGGTCATCCCTGGCGCGCGCGTCGAGGGCGAGGTCCTCATGGACGGCGTCAACCTGTACGGCTCGGACGTGGACCCGGTCGCGGTGCGCCGCCACGTCGGCATGGTGTTCCAGCGTCCCAACCCGTTCCCCACGATGTCCATCTCGGAGAACGTGCTCGCGGGCGTGCAGCTGAACAACAAGCGGATCTCGAAGTCCGACGCGGAGGATCTCGTGGAGTCCTCGCTGCGCGGCGCGAACCTGTGGGAGGAGGTCAAGGACCGCCTCGACAAGCCGGGCTCCTCGCTCTCCGGCGGTCAGCAGCAGCGCCTATGCATCGCCCGCGCGATCGCGATCAAGCCTGACGTGCTCCTCATGGACGAGCCCTGCTCGGCCCTGGACCCCATCTCGACGCTCGCGATCGAGGACCTCATCCAGGAGCTCAAGGACCAGTACACGATCGTCATCGTGACCCACAACATGCAGCAGGCCGCGCGTGTGTCCGAGCGCACGGCGTTCTTCAACATCGCGGGCACCGGCAAGCCTGGCAAGCTGATCGAGATGGATGACACCACCACGATCTTCTCGGCGCCGTCGGAGAAGGCGACGGAGGACTACATCTCGGGCCGCTTCGGTTGATCCGCGAACGCTGACCCGGGCCCGAACCCGGATGCACGAGGGCCCCTGGCGATCGCCAGGGGCCCTCGTCGTCTGCAACACGATTCGCTCCGCACCATGCGCTCCGCACCCACGGCAGTCAGCACGGATTCTGGTGCGACATCCCGGTCGAGTGGCCGTCACAGCGCGCTTCAGCGGCGTGTCGCCTGAGAATCCGTGCGGAGTGTCGGAGGGGGGCGGGGGAGATGAGCGGGGAGAGCGGACCCGCGTCAGCCGAGGCTGTCGAGGATCGGCGCGTACTCCTCGAGGGTGCCGTCCATGACGGGCACATCCACGGACTGCGCGCCGGTGCGGGGAGCGTCGATCGTGATCTGCGCGATGAGGCCGGGTGCCGCAGGCGACGTGCCGACGACCTCGGTCTGGCCCTCGCCGGTGCCGAGCGCCACGACCTCGCCGGCGGCGACCTCGAACGCGGTCTGGTCAGAGCCGAGCGTGACGGTGAGCGTCGCGTCCTCGGACGAGGTGTTGATGAACGAGCCGATGAGCGCGGCGGGCTCTCCCTCGGCGGAGCTGATGACCAGCAGGTTCTCGGCCTTCACGCCGTCCAGGTCCACCTGGATACCGTCGGACGCGGCATAGGGGTCGGACGTGGTGATGTCCGCGGCGAACGAGCAGCCCGTGAGGGCGAGGGCGAGGACGGCGGACGCGACGATGCGTGCGGGGACGGCGAGCTTCACGGCGGGAACCTTTCGAGGGGGACGTGCCGGTCCCAGGATAGTGGGTGCGAGGCGCGATGCGGCGCTTCGTGGCTCCACCCGGGACCTCGCTCGGCGTGTCGATGCCAGAGGTCCCAGGTCGGCTCTGTTATGGGCCCGGGGCGGAATGATAGACTGGCTGTCCTGACGAAGGGGCAACTTCCACAATGAACTTTGCAGTCGGCGAGACCGTCGTCTATCCGCACCACGGTGCGGCGACCATCCAGGACGTGTTCACGAGGAAGGTCGCGGGCGTCGACAAGATGTACCTCGAGCTCCGCGTGGCTCAGGGGGACCTGACCATCAAGGTGCCGGCGGAGAACGTCGACCTGGTGGGAGTCCGCGACGTCGTGGACGAGAAGGGCCTGGAGAAGGTGTTCGCCGTGCTGCGCGAGCCTTACGTGGAGGAGCCGACCAACTGGTCGCGCCGCTTCAAGGCCAACGGTGAGAAGCTCGCCTCGGGCGATGTGATCCGCGTGGCAGAGGTCGTGCGTGACCTGAGCCGCCGCGACACCGACAAGGGCCTGAGCGCAGGCGAGAAGCGCATGCTCCACAAGGCTCGCCAGATCCTCGTCAGCGAGCTCGCTCTCGCCGAGAAGTGCGACGAGGAGACTGCCGAGGTCCGTCTCGACGAGGTTCTCGCGTCGTGACCGTCGCGGCCGTCGTGACGGCCGCTGGGTCCGGGACCCGCCTGGGCCGAGACCTTCCCAAGGCCTTGGTGCCCGTCGCTGGCACGCCCCTCGTGGCGTGGGCCGCGTCGAGCCTCGCCTCTGTGTGCGAGCAGGTTGTCGTCACTGCTCCCGCCGAGCATCTGGACGCGTTCCGTGAGGCCGTCGCGCACATCGCCGCCGATGTCACGGTCGTGGCCGGTGGCGACACCCGCCAGCAGTCCGTGGCGCTGGGCCTCGCGGCCGTGAGCGACACCGCAGACGAGATCCTCGTGCACGACGCCGCGCGCGCCTTCATGCCGATCGCAGTCGCGGGCCGCGCGCTCGCCGCGCTCGAGCAGGCTGACGGCGTCATCCCCGTCCTTCCGGTCGTGGACACCGTCGTCAGCACGTCCGACGCTGGAGTCGTCTACCTGGATCGCTCCGCCTTGGGTGCGGTGCAGACGCCGCAGGCGTTCCGCGCCGAGGCACTGCGGGACGCGCACGCGCGTGCGGCGGCCGAGGGGCTCGAAGGCACCGATGACGGCTCCCTGCTGGTGGCGTGCGGCTACACGCTGGCGACGTGCGAGGGCGATCCGCAGGGGCGCAAGATCACCTATCCCGAGGATCTCGACCACTTCGAGCACCGGATGGCGACGGCATGATCCGCACCGGCATCGGCACCGACACCCATGCCTTCGGCGACGGCACCGGCCTCGCCCTCGCGTGCCTGAGCTTCCCGGACGAGCGTGCGCTGGCGGGCCACAGCGACGGCGACGTCGCCGCCCACGCGGTGTGCGACGCCCTGCTCAGCGCGTCGGGCCTGGGGGACCTGGGGAGCAACTTCGGGACGGACCGCCCCGAGTGGGCCGGGGCGTCGGGAGCGGCTCTGCTGAGCGAGACCGCGCGGCGCGTGCGGGAGGCAGGCTTCGAGATCGGCAACGCGGCAGTGCAGGTGATCGGCAACCGGCCCAAGATCGGCCCGCGCCGCGACGAGGCGCAGGCGGCGATGTCACAGGCGATCGGCGCCCCCGTGACCGTCTCCGCGACCACCACGGACGGCCTGGGTTTCACCGGGCGCGGCGAGGGCATCGCCGCGATCGCGACGGCCCTCGTCAGCACCATCGAGGCCTGACGGCCGGGGCGCCCGACGCCTGACGCACCCCCGCGCGTCGTGCCTGCCACCTGGCCGGTAGCCTGGTGGACGTGACTCTGCGCCTGTTCGACACCGCTACCCGCGAGGAGCGCGACCTCGCGCCCCTGACCCCGGGCAAGGTGGGCATCTACCTGTGCGGGCCGACCGTGCAGTCCAGCCCGCACGTGGGTCACCTGCGCAGCGCCGTCGCATTCGACGTGCTGCAGCGCTGGCTCGAGCGCACAGGTCACGAGGTGACCATGGTGCGCAATGTCACCGACATCGACGACAAGACCCTCGCCAAAGCGAAGGACGCGGGCGTCGAGTGGTGGGCATGGGCCATGCGCTACGAGCGCGAGTTCCAGGCGGCCTACGCCGCGGTGGGCGTCCTCCCGCCGGCGGCCGAGCCGCGCGCGACCGGTCACATGCCGGAGATCATCGCGCTGGTGGCGCGCCTGATCGCCCAGGGCCACGCCTATGAGCTGGACGGCTCCGTGTACTTCGACGTGCGTTCCTACGCGGACTACGGCTCGCTCACGCGCCAGGCTCTCGACGACCTCACGCCCGCGCCCGACGCGCCGGTGGACCCCAAGCGCGACCCGCGCGACTTCGCGCTGTGGAAGGCCAGCAAGCCCGACGAGCCGGCCACGGCCTCGTGGGACTCGCCATGGGGCCCTGGCCGCCCGGGTTGGCACATCGAGTGCTCGGCGATGGCGAGGCGCTATCTGGGCGACGCGTTCGACATCCACGGCGGCGGCCTCGACCTGCGCTTCCCGCACCACGAGAACGAGCAGGCGCAGTCGCGGGCTGCCGGCTACGGCTTCGCGCAGATGTGGCTGCACTCGGCGTGGGTGACGCAGTCGGGCGCGAAGATGTCCAAGTCGCTCGGCAACGGGCTGCTCGTGTCCGAGGTGCTGGAGAAGCACAGCCCCGCAGCGCTGAGGCTCGCGCTCGCGGGCGTGCATTACCGCTCGATGCTCGAGTACTCGCCCCAGACCATGGAGGACGCCGAGGCCACGTGGGCGCGCCTGCAGGGCTTCGTGACGCGCGCGAGCGAGCGCGTGGGCGGGGTCGGTGTCGACGAGGTGCGGGCCGCGCAGCTGCCCGAGCCGTTCGTCGAGGCGATGGATGACGACCTGGGCGTGCCCCGAGCCCTCGCGCACGTGCACGAGACGGTCCGCGCGGGCAACGCCGCGCTCACGGCGAGCGACGACGCGGCTGTCGCTGACGCGCTGCTGAGCGTGCGCGCCATGCTCGACGCGCTCGGCCTCGACCCCGCCTCGCCGCAGTGGGCCGACGCGTCACGCGCCTCCGAGCCCGCCCTCACGGCGCTCGACGTGCTCGTCAAGGCGACCCTCGAGGCCCGCGCCGAGGCGCGCGCCGAGAAGGACTGGGCCACCGCGGACGAGATCCGCGATCGGCTGCAGGCCGCTGGCATCGTCATCGAGGACGCCGCCGACGGCGCCCGCTGGAGCCTCGCCGCCGACGCCTGACGCGGGACCCGGCCACAGCGTCGGGCATGCGCTCGGTACCCTGGTGCCATGGCAGGTAACTCGAAGCGCCGCGGCGCCACGCGCAATGCAGGCTCCAAGAAGGGCGCGACCGTCGGCACAGGCGGCCACGGCCGCAAGGCGCTCGAGGGCAAGGGCCCCACGCCCAAGGCGGACGAGCGTCCCTATCACAAGGCCTACAAGGCGAAGCAGCGCGCCGAGCGTGAGGCCGCCAAGCAGCCGGCGGCGCGCGGCAAGGCGACTCCCCGCCACCGCACGTCACGGTCGGACGAGCTCGCGATCGGCCGCAACAGCGTGCTCGAGGCACTGCGCATGGGCATCCCCGCGAACGTGCTCTTCGTGTTCAACCGCATCGAGGCCGACGACCGCGTCACCGAGATCGTGTCGCTCGCCGTCGAGGCGGGCATCGAGGTGCGCGAGGTCACCAAGGCCGTGCTCGACGGGCTCTCCGACGGCAGCCCCCACCAGGGCGTCGCGCTTGAGGTGCCGCCGTACGAGTATGCCGACCCGCAGGACCTGCTGGAGGCGCCCGCGCCCGTGCGCCTCGTCGTGCTTGACCACATCCAGGACCCGCGGAACCTGGGCGCGATCATGCGCTCGGCCGCCGCGTTCGGGGCCTCCGGAATCGTCGTGCCCGAGCGCCGCGCGGCGGGCGTGACCGTGGCAGCCTGGAAGGTCTCCGCGGGAGCCGCAGCCCGCATCCCCGTGGCGCGCGCCACGAACATCGCGCGCACGCTGGAGGACTACAAGAAGGCCGGCGTGTTCGCCATCGGGCTGGACGGCGGGGGCGACGTCCAGTTGCACGAGTCGAACCTGCTGGACGGCCCGCTCGCGATCGTGGTGGGCTCCGAGGGCGACGGGCTGTCGCGCCTGGTCGCAGAGACGTGCGATCAAATCGTGTCGATCCCCATCGCTGCGTCCACGGAGAGCCTCAACGCGTCCGTCGCGACCTCGATCGCGCTGTACGAGGCGGCACGCGCGATCGCCTGACGCGGTCTACTCGTCGGGCGAGTCGAGCGTCCCCAGCTCTTCATCGGCGGCTTCGGCTGCGCGGTCGCGCACGCGCGCCTGCGGCCTGTCCGACACCGGAATCCGGGTGGAGCGTCGCTGCACCTGCGGCGGCTCGCTCGGCTCCGGCTCGGGCACGCCGCCCCAGCCGTGCGTGTTGTCGTTCGCGTAAGGATCCCGCGCCTCGTAGCGCGTGCCGTGTTCCTTGGTAAGCGCGGGCAGCTCGGCCGTCATCTCGGCGATCGAGCGGCCCAGCACGGCCTTCTCGTCGGCCTTCGTGGGGAGCACGTTCTTCACGTACGACGCGGTGGCGACGGGCATCGGCACGTCTGCGCCCGATGCCTCGGCCAGGTACCAGCGGTGGTCGAGCACCTCGTGGAACACCTGGGCGGGCTCGAGCTTGCCGCGCAGGTCGCGCGGCACGGCGCGGATGGTGGGCTCGAAGATATGCGTGAGCCACTCGTGCGCCGCGAACGTCTCGTCGTCGCCCTCGGTGTGCACCGCGCGGTACTCGTCGAGGTCGTTGAGCAGGCGGCGCGCCTGGTTCTCCTGGACGTCCAGGCCGGTCAGGCGCATGAGACGCCGCGAGTGGAATCCGGCGTCCACGACCTTGGGTCGCAGCATGATCGCCGTACCGTCCGAGGTTTGCTGCATGTCGATCTCGCCCAGGTCGAAGCCCAGCTCGTTGAGCTTGCGCACGCGTTCGGCGACGTGGAACGGCACGTTCTTGGTGATCGTCTCGGAGAAGGTGAGCGCCGCCCACAGCTCGTCGTAGCGCGCCTCGAGGCGCGTGCCGATGTCGATCGGATCGATGCCCTCGTCGAGGTCCTCGGACTCCTGGAGGTCCAGCAGCTCGCCGATGATGTTGGTCGTCGCGATCTCGAGGTCGTAGGAGCGCTGGCCCGGCGTGAGTCGCTCGTGCATATCGCCGGTCTCCGCGTCCACGAGGTACGCGGAGAACTCGGAGGCGTCGCGTCGGAAGAGCGCGTTGGACAGCGACACGTCGCCCCAGTAGAAGCCTGCGAGGTGCAGGCGCACCACGAGCACGGAGAGCGCGTCGATGAGGCGCGTGAGCGTCCCCTTGCGCAGCGCCGTCGAGAACAGTGCGCGGTAGGGGAGGGAGAACGCAAGATGCTCGGTCACGAGCGCCGCCGAGAGCGGCTCTCCGGCAGCCGTCTGGCGCCCGGTGACCACGGCGATGGCCTTCACGCACGGTGCGTCGAGACGTTCGAGCTCGCGCAGCATCTGGAACTCGCGGTGCGCGATCTCGGGGTTGGTCTCCTTGACGGCCAGCACGCCGTCGCCGTGCCGCACGAAGCGCACCACATGCCGCGACAGACCTCGCGGCAGGGCCGCAATGCGTTCTTCGGGCCACGTGCTCAGCGGCATCTCCCACGGGAGCTCCATGAGGCCCGCATCCGCGGCGCCCGTGATCAGCAGAGGCATGGGCCCAGCCTAGGGGGCGTGCCCGACGCCGGGGTGACTTTCGTGCGGGGCCCGCCGCGGCGTCGGGCATGCGCAGTGCCGGGAAAACGTCAGGGGCGGCCCGGGAGAACCCGGACCGCCCCTGACGTGGAACGTGTGCTGCTACGCCTTGGGCGTGGCGGCCGTCGACACCGCGGTCGGGCTGATGCGCTCGCCCGTGGCCGCGGAGAACACGTGCTGCTCGCCCTCGCGGATCTTGACCCAGATGCTGTCGCCCTTCTTGGGGACGTCGCGCGGGTCGACGCGGACGATGACCTCGCCCGAGCCGCCGAACTTGACGTCGCCCTGCTTGACGAGCGGCTGCGGGAGCTGGCCGTAGACGAACGCGTCGGAGCCGAGCTCCTCGACGACGACCACGTCGACGGGCAGCGCGCCCTCGGTGTTCGGCGCCACGCGGTCAAGCGACTCGGGACGGAAGCCGAGCACGGCCTCGCCGTGGTCCGCCTCGGACATGTGCGCGACGGTCTCGCGCTGCAGCTGCACCTTCGAGTTGCCGACGAGGGCGTAGCCGTTCTCCACCTTGAACGTCGAGATGTTCATGGCGGGCGAGCCGATGAAGCCCGCGACGAACACGTTCGCCGGGGTGTCGTACATCTCGCGCGGGGTGCCGACCTGCTGCAGGACGCCGTCCTTGAGGACAGCGATGCGGTCACCCATCGTGAGCGCCTCGACCTGGTCGTGCGTCACGTAGACGGTCGTGGTGCCGAGGCGGCGCTGGAGCGCCGCGATCTGCGTACGGGTCTGGACGCGGAGCTTGGCGTCAAGGTTGGACAGCGGCTCGTCCATGAGGAACACCTGCGGCTGGCGCACGATCGCGCGGCCCATGGCCACACGCTGACGCTGACCACCGGAGAGAGCCTTGGGCTTGCGGTCCAGGTACTCGGTGAGGTCGAGGATCTTGGCGGCCTCCTCGACACGCTTGCGGATCTCCGACTTGTCGACCTTGGCGATCTTGAGCGCGAAGCCCATGTTGTCCGCCACCGTCATGTGCGGGTACAGCGCGTAGGACTGGAACACCATCGCGATGTCGCGGTCCTTGGGCTGCACGTGCGTGACATCGCGGTCGCCGACCCAGATGGAGCCCTTGTCGATGTCCTCGAGTCCCGCGAGCATGCGCAGCGAGGTCGACTTTCCGCAGCCCGACGGGCCGACGAGGACGAGGAACTCGCCGTCAGCGATGTCGAGGTCCAGCGAGTCGACCGCGGGGCGCTCGGTCCCGGGGTAGATGCGTGACGCACTGTCGTAGGTCACAGTTGCCATGAGTGGTTCCCTTCACCGGCAGGTACGTGCCGGACGATCCGTTGTGAAGAGTGCCGCTGTGGTGTCCACATTGACACTTGTCCCGGCAACAGCGCCGGGACGTGCCCATCCTGCCACACGTGGGAGCACGGGTACAGCGGCCCTGGGTCCTATGCCCGACGTGCGAACCGGTCACATGGACGTTCCCCCTGCGTGGGGCGCCGGGTAGGTTGAACCCCATGGCGGACGTGCGGCGCGAGATCGGTGACGTGATCGGCGGCTACACCGTGCTGGCGACGCTGGGGCGCGGGGGTTCTGGCGCGGTCTATCAGGTGCGTGACGAGGGCGGCGATGTGGCAGCGCTCAAGCTCGTGGATGCCGCCTCGGATCCCGTGGCCGCGCAGCGGCTCGCGCGTGAGGTGCATGCGCTGCAGTCGCTGCGGCATGAGGCGGTGCCTCGGATCCTGGATGCGGAGCTCGACGGCGATGACACGTTCGTGGTGTTCGAGTACATCCCTGGCGACTCCCTGTGGCAGTACGTGCAGGACCACGGCGCGCTCGTGGGGGAGGAGCTCGCGAATCTCGCCGAGCGCATCGCCTCCGCGCTCGAGGCCGCGCACGCCGCGGGAGTGGTGCACCGCGACGTCACCCCATCGAACGTCATGATGGGGCCGCGTGGGCCGGTGCTGATCGACTTCGGCCTCGCGCATCGGACGTACGACGAACGCCTCACGCGCGACGGGCTGGTGAGCGGCACGGCGGGCTACGTCGCGCCTGAGGTGATCGACGGAGCGGAGCCCGGTCCGATCGCCGACCGCTGGTCGTGGGCTTCCACTGTGGCCTACGCCATGACGGGGACCGCGCCGTTCGGCTCCGGCACGGGGGCCATCTCCCGCACGCTCGAGGCCAGGGTGGAGCTGCCCGACGTGCCGGGGGCCGACGCGCTGGGCGCGGCGCTCAGCAGGGAGATCTCGGCGCGGCCCGGCATGCGCGACGTGGTCGCCGCGCTGCGTGGCGCGACCGAGGTGCTGGGCGCCGCACCGGATCCGACGCTCGTGGCCGCTGGCACGGCGGTCATGCCGCAGGGCATGCTCCCCGACGGCGTGGGCGAGCCCGAGGCGTGGGCAGGCGAGGACGCCCACACCGACGAGGGCGTCGCTCACGACGGTCAGTCCGACGACGACTGGGCCGACGAGGAGTGGACGGAGGAGGACTGGGAGGACGACCCTGACGCGCTCCCGCCTCCGCGCGAGGGCAGGAACCTCATGGTGCTGTCGTGGCATCTCGCGGTCGCGGGGGCTGCGGCGCTCGCACCGGTGGTCGCGCTCGTCGCGATGACGCTCGGGGCGATCGTCTCGCGCGCCGTGCATCGGAGGGCCGCGGCGCTCGCGGCCTCGCGTGCGAGGCGGGGCGAGCGTCGCGGGGACGCGGTGGTGCAGACCATCGGGATGCCGTGGCACTTGCTTCGCGGCGCGGCTGAGGCGCTCCCCGCCGTGATCGTGGCCGCCGTGCTGGGCGTCGGAGTCGGCGCGCTCGTGTGGTGGATGGTGAGCGTGGGGCTGCTGGTGCCGGAGACGCCCGCAGGACTTGCGTGGGGCAGGGCCGGTGCGCTCGTGCTCGCGGGTCTCGTCACCGCCGCGGGCATGTGGTGGGGCCCGTTCGCGGAGGCCACGCGCGACGGCGCGCGCAGGTTCGCGCTCGGTCTCGCCCCGACCAAGGGCGTCGCGGCGGCGTGGGTCATCGTCGCGGTGACGATCATCGGCGTCGTCGTGGTGGCCGTGTGGGCCCAGGTCGACCCGCGATGGTGGCCCCTGCCCGAATCCGTGATCGAATAGTGATCTTCGTGGAGCCGTCCCCGGGAACCGCGCAGGAATATTGAACGTTCAGGCAACCGGACGGTGTGCATGAGGCGCACCGCCAAGGAGGGGTGATGGCTTCCGAAGGCCGATTCAGCACGGTGCAGCCGTGGATCTCGTTGCTCGTGAGGCTCGGCATGGCCGGCATCCTCATCGCAGCCGCGATCCCCAAGCTCACGCACATCGACGAGAGCATCCGCGCGGTACGCGCCTATCGGCTGCTGCCGGAGGCCGTGGTGCCGTTCGTGGGCACCATGCTCCCTGTCTTCGAGCTGATGCTCGCGCTGTTCCTGCTGCTCGGACTCTTCACGCGGTGGGCTTCCTACGTGTGGCTGCTCATGATGGGCGCCTTCGTGTTCGGCGTCGCGTGGGCATGGGCCAAGGGCTATCAGATCGACTGCGGCTGCTTCGGCGGCGGCGGCGACCTCGCCGAAGGCGAGACTGCGAACTACTGGGCGCATATGGCCGAGCGCGCGGGCTTCGTGATCCTCGGCGTGTGGCTCGCGGTCTTCCCCAAGACACCCTTCTCCCTGGACCGCTGGATGGCGGCCAAGCCCGAGCAGGCCCCGGCCTAGACTGACCTGCAGACCTGAGAGGAAGTTCCCCCATGGCATCCAGCTCCAAGGCCGCCGCCGCGCGCGCGAAGGCCCAGTCCCAGGTGAAGGCGCAGGAGCGCCGCACCACCATGATGATCGTCGCAGGCATCGTCGCCGCGGTCCTCGTCTTCGGTGGCCTGGTCTACTACATCATCAGCCAGAACCAGACCTCGCTCGACGGCGACCTCGGCGCTGAAGGCTCACCCGCCGGCTCGCTCGCGAACGGCGCGATCCCTGTCGCCGAGAGCGGCGTCGCAGGCACCACGAACGACGACGCGGTCCAGGTCGACGTGTATCTCGACCTGCTGTGCCCCTACTGCAACGTGTTCGAGCAGACCAACGGTGCCGACCTCGACGAGCTGCGCGAGGCGGGCACCATCCAGGTCAACTACCACGTGATCTCGATCCTCGACCGCTACTCCAACGGCACCGCGTACTCGACGCGATCGGCCAACGCGCTCGCGACGGTCGCTAACTACGAGCCCGAGTACTTCCTCGACTACCTCGCCGTGCTCTATGCGAACCAGCCCGCCGAGGGCGCCGACGGTCTCTCCGACGACGAGCTCGCCGCGCTCGCCGTCGGCGTGGGCGTGTCCGCGGACACCGCGGGCAAGTTCGAGGACCTCGAGTTCCGCGCGTGGGTCGCCTCTGCGACCGAGCAGGCCTCGATCGACGGGATGCAGGGCACCCCGACGATGGCCGTGAACGGCGAGATCATCCCGCAGGAGACCGTGCCGTACTTCGGCGACGGCACTGTGCGCGCCTACCTCGAGCAGGTCGCCGCCCAGGGCTGATCCGCGCTCACTCGCTGACGACGCCGCGTCCCTCGACCTGAGGGGCGCGGCGTCATTGCATTCCATGCCCGACGCATCGGCCCGGTATCCTGGCCCGGCCCCTTTCGCGGGGCGCGGCTGGCATGGCGCAATTGGTAGCGCACCGTACTTGTAATACGGGGGTTGCGGGTTCGAGTCCCGCTGCCAGCTCTCGCTGCGGATGCCGGGAGCGACCGGCGTGCGTGTCAGGGGAGGACGACGATGGCCAAGCTGTACTTCCGCTACGGCGCGATGAACTCGAGCAAGTCCGCGCTGCTGCTGACCGCCGCGTACAACTACGAGGAGCGCGACCAGCACCCCGTCATCGTCAAGCCAGGCATCGACACCAAGGCGGGAGAATCGGTGTCGTCGCGCATCGGCGTCGAGCGCTCCGTCGACGTGCTGCTGGGGGCCGACGAATCACTGATCGACAAGCTCATCGCCTACCGCGGCCTCGACCGCATCGACGCCGTGTTCGTCGACGAGGCCCAGTTCCTCACCCCGTCTCAGGTGGACGAGGCCTACGAGATCGCCGTCATGCATGGTGTTCCCGTGCTCTGCTACGGACTTCGCGGAGACTTCATGACGCGGTCCTTCCCGGGATCGCAGCGTCTGCTCGAGATCGCTCACGCGATCGAGGAGCTCAAGACCATCTGCCGCTGCGGCTCCAAGGCAGTGTTCAACGGACGCCGCATCGACGGTGAGTTCGTGAGCCACGGAGCACAGGTGGCGATCGACGGCCAGCAGGCCGAGTACGAGTCGCTGTGCGGCCGGTGCTACATCGAGAAGGTGGGACCCGTCCGCCACGGGTGACCCCGCGTCGGGCCTACGCCTGCGGCGTGCCCCAGGCGATCGGCGTGGCGCCCTGCTCGGCGAGCATCTCGTTGACGCGCGAGAACGGGCGCGACCCGAAGAAGCCGCGCGACGCGCTCAGCGGGCTCGGGTGCGCCGACTGCAGGCGCTTCGTCTCTCCCAGCAGTGAGCCCGCAGACTGTGCGTCACGACCCCACAGCACCGCGACGAGCGGGCCGCCCCGTGCCGCCAGCGCGCGGATCGCCGCCTCGGTGATCTCCTCCCAGCCCTGGCCGCGGTGTGAGCCAGGCAGCCCCGGACGCACCGTCAGGACCCTGTTCAGCAGCATCACGCCCTGCGCCTGCCAGTGGCTCAGATCGCCGGCCGTGAGGGCCTCGCCCGTGTCATCCGCGAGCTCGGCGGCGATGTTGCGCAGCGAGCGCGGCATGGGATGCCCGGGCGGCACGGAGAAGGACAGCCCCACGGGATCGCCTGGCGTCGGATACGGATCCTGGCCCACGATCAGCACACGCACGTCGGCCAGGGGCGTCTCGAACGCGCGCAGGATCGCGTCTGACGCGGGCAGGTACCCATGGCCAGCAGCGATCTCCTCGCGCAGGAAGGTACCCAGGCGTGCGAGCGTCGGCTCCACGCGCTCGAGGGTCGGGGTCCAGTCGGGCGCGACCTGCTGGCGCCAGTTCGTCGGCATGGCGCCAGGCTAGCGGCGCGCGGGGCGACGGTGAATGACAGCCCTGTGCTTCGCAGATAGCCTGAGGGCGTCCGCACGCGCGGGCGAGCGCAGGAGGGAGGCGACATGGCGGAACCGGCGATCGAGATCGAGCACGGCGGCACGCTCACGTCGCGCGACATCGAGGTCCTCGCGTTCGAGCGCCAGTGGTGGCGCTACGCCGGCGCGAAGGAGGAGGCCATCCGCCAGCTCTTCTCGCTCACCAGCACCGAGTACTACCAGGTGCTCAACGCGCTCATCGACAGCCCGGACGCGCTCGCCCACGACCCGATGCTCGTCAAGCGACTGCGCCGCATGCGCGCCACGCGTCACCGCGGACGCGGTCGTGCCGCAGGCGAATGACCACCCGGTAGCATCCTCACGTGGCTGAGTACGAGAAGGACGAGTTCGACGCGCTCGCGAAGGAGAGCGGGCCCGTCGGAGTCCATCGCGCCCCGCGCCGCTGGTGGTCGTACCTCATCGTGCCCCTGATCGTGTTCCTCGTCGCAGGCGGCGCCGCATTCCTGTACGCGCAGTACAACTGGAACCTCGAGATCGCGACGCCCACGGAAACCGTCACCGCGGACCCGACGGACACCGCCGAGCCGACCGAGACGGCCGAGCCCACCCCCACGGCCACGTCGACCCCGACTCCCACACCGACGCCCTCCGAGACCGCGGAGCCCGAGCCGGTCATCCTGTACGACGCGCAGATCCACGTCCGCAACGGTGCGCGCGTCTCCGGGCTCGCGGGCGAGAACCAGGCGCTGCTCGAGGCAGACGGGTTCACCAACCTCGAGGCCAACAACATCGACGGCTCCCTGATCCCGGGCGACGCGAACGTCGTGATGTACACCGAGGAGCGTCTCGCCGACACCGCCGCCCGCGTGGCCGAGGTGCTCGGCATCGAGTCAGTCCAGCTCGGCGACACCCCCGGCGGCGCCGAGATCGAAGTGCTGCTCGCCTCCGATCCCGCCGCCTGAGCCCAGCCCCATCCCGCATTTCCCGGCCCCAGCGTCGGGCACGCGCGAGCCCGCCCGTGACGCGCCGCGCGCCATTTGCACTCGACGGGGGAGAGTGCCAGAATCGGCGTTAGCACTCGCCTAGGGTGAGTGCTAACGAGACCTCGGCTCCATCGTCGAGATGCCCTCCACGCGCGTGACGTGAACGCCGGGGCGGGCATCGTCCGTCGCGGGCGACGCCGGAGCCACCACCCATCGGAAGAGGAACACGCTCATGGCAAAGATCATTGCCTTCGATGAGGAGGCCCGCCGCGGCATGGAGCGGGGCATGAACGCCCTCGCCGACGCCGTCAAGGTCACCCTCGGCCCCAAGGGCCGCAACGTCGTGCTCGAGAAGAAGTGGGGCGCGCCGACCATCACCAACGACGGTGTCTCCATCGCCAAGGAGATCGAGCTCGACGAGCCGTTCGAGAAGATCGGCGCGGAGCTCGTCAAGGAGGTCGCCAAGAAGACCGACGACGTCGCTGGCGACGGCACCACCACCGCCACCGTGCTCGCCCAGGCGCTCGTGCAGCAGGGTCTGCGCAACGTCGCGGCAGGCGCCAACCCGATCGCCCTCAAGAAGGGCATCGAGAAGGCCGTCGAGGCCGTCACCGCCGAGCTGCTCAAGGCCGCTCGCGAGGTCGAGACCAAGGACCAGATCGCCGCGACCGCCGGCATCTCCGCTGGCGACCCCACGATCGGTGAGCTCATCGCCGAGGCGATGGACAAGGTCGGCAAGGAAGGCGTCATCACGGTCGAGGAGTCCAACGCTCTGGGCCTCGAGCTCGAGCTCACCGAGGGCATGCGCTTCGACAAGGGCTTCCTGTCCGCGTACTTCGTGACCGACGCCGAGCGCCAGGAGGCCGTCCTCGAGGACGCCTACGTGCTGCTCGTCGAGTCCAAGATCAACAATGTCAAGGACCTCGTGCCGGTGCTCGAGAAGGTCATGCAGACGGGCAAGCCGCTCATGATCATCGCCGAGGACGTCGAGTCCGAGGCTCTTGCGACCCTGGTCGTCAACAAGATCCGCGGTACCTTCAAGGCCGTCGCCGTCAAGGCGCCTGGCTTCGGCGACCGCCGCAAGGCGATGCTGCAGGACATGGCGATCCTCACCGGCGGAACCGTCATCTCGGAGTCCGTGGGCCTGTCGCTCGACAACGCCACGCTCGACCTCCTGGGCCAGGCCCGCAAGGTCGTCGTGACCAAGGACGAGACCACCATCGTCGAGGGTGCCGGCTCCGCCGAGCAGCTCGAGGGCCGCGTGCGTCAGATCCGCGCCGAGATCGACAACTCCGACTCGGACTACGACCGCGAGAAGCTCCAGGAGCGCCTCGCCAAGCTCGCCGGCGGCGTCGCCGTCATCAAGGCGGGCGCGGCCACCGAGGTCGAGCTCAAGGAGCGCAAGCACCGGATCGAGGACGCCGTTCGCAACGCGAAGGCCGCCGTCGAGGAGGGCATCGTCGCCGGTGGTGGCGTCGCCCTCATCCAGGCGGGCAAGCTCGCGTTCGACGGCCTCGAGCTCGAGGGCGACGAGGCGACCGGCGCCGCGATCGTGGAGGCCGCTGTCTCCGCTCCGCTGCGTCAGATCGCGATCAACGCTGGCCTCGAGGGCGGCGTCGTCGTCGAGAAGGTCAAGGGACTCGAGATCGGCCACGGCCTCAACGCCGCGACCGGCGTCTACGAGGACCTGCTCGCCGCGGGCGTCAACGACCCGGTCAAGGTGACCCGTTCGGCGCTGCAGAACGCCGCGTCGATCGCGGGCCTGTTCCTCACGACCGAGGCCGTCGTCGCCGACAAGCCCGAGCCGGAGCCGGCCATGCCGGCAGGTGGCGCGGGAGACATGGGCGGCATGGGCTTCTAAGCCCTCGCCGGTCGACGCGACAGCTCGTACGAAGGCCCCCGGGACATCCCGGGGGCCTTCGTCGTGTTCGGCGTGCGCCCTGTGAGGACATGAGTGCTCACGGCGCGGGATTCTGAGCACTGAGTGCCTCACGCGGCGCAGGGAGCGTCGGGGACGCCGAACCCTCAGCCGCGACCGTGGCGCCGCGCCGACGTCACTCGGAGCCCGGACGCGCGCAACCGCCGGATCAGCTCGCGTCCGTCCACGAGCTCCGCGCCCAGGGCGATGAGCTGCGGGTGCATCTCGAGCGGCACGTCGTAGTGATCCCGGTCGAAGCCCCGCTCGGGGATCCCCGCCGCGCGCGCCAGTCTGTGCAGCTCGTCGAGAGAAGTGTCGGAGACCATATGGCCCCAGACCCGCCCGTGGCGCGGCCACAGTGGGGGATCGATGAGGACGGTCATGCCCCGAGCGTACGGCCCGTGCGCCCCGTGAGCCCGACCGGTCACATCCTTGGTGCGGAGCGAACCTCACGGGGCCGTTCGCGCCCGCACCAGGGACGGTAGACTGATCTGGCGCCGCACCCGCGGCGCGAACGGATAGACGCGAGGTTGATGTGCCCACCGGGAAAGTGAAGTGGTTCGACTCCGACAAGGGGTTCGGCTTCATCGCGAGCGATGAGGGCGACGAGGTGTTCCTGCACGCCTCGGCTCTGCCCGAAGGCACGGGCTCGCCGAAGCCTGGCACCAAGGTCGAGTACTCGGTCGCCGACGGCCGCCGCGGCCCGTCCGCGCTGTCCGTGGTGATCCTGGAGCCCGTCAAGTCGGTCACTCAGAACCTGCGCAAGAAGCCCGAGCAGATGACCGTGATCGTCGAGGACCTCATCAAGATGCTCGACGGCGTATCCACCACGCTGCGCAAGGGCCGCTATCCCGAGCCCGCCAAGGGCGCGCAGGTGGCTGCTGTGCTGCGCGCGGTCGCGGAGCAGCTGGACGCCTGATGGCCGTCGACTCCGTGCTCAAGGCCGCCGTGGACGTGGCGCGTGACGCCGCCGTGGACGTCGCCGAGGACGAGGCCGCCGTCGGGGCCCACCTCTCGGCGCACGCCGAGGACGACAAGCTCGTCACGCACCTGTTCGCATGCACCCTGCCCGGCTATCGCGGCTGGGTCTGGTCCGTCACGCTGTCCCGCGCGCCGCGCACCAAGGTCGCGCAGGTGTGCGAGGCGCACCTGATCCCGGCGGACGACGCGCTGCTCGCCCCGGCATGGGTGCCGTGGGCCGAGCGCATCCAGCCAGGGGATCTCGAGGCGAGCATGGTGCTCCCTCGCATCGAACAGGATCCCCGCATCGTGGCCGGCTACGAGACGACCGGCGAGGACGTGGTCGACGAACTCGCGATCTGGGAGCTCGGACTGGGGCGCGAGCGTGTACTCGGGCCGCAGGGCCGCGACCTCGCCGCGGATCGCTGGTACCGCGGGTCGCACGGCCCGACGGCCGCCTCGGCGATCGCGTCGACCTCGCCGTGCTCGACGTGCGCGTTCTTCGTGCCGCTCACCGGATCCTTCCGCACCACCTTCGGTGCGTGTGCGAACGAGTGGTCGTCGTCCGACGGCAAGGTCGTATCGGTGGATCACGGCTGCGGTGCGCACTCGGAGACCGACGTGGAGCGCCAGGCGACGCAGTGGCCCGCGGACGACCCCGTCTATGTGGACGACGTCTCCGAGCCATTCGACCTGACAGTGCCTCCCGAGCCCGAGCCCGAGCCCGAGCCCGAGCCCGAGCCCGAGCCCGAGCCCGAGCCCGAGCCCGAGCCCGAGCCCGAGCCCGCGGCTGAGGCGCAGGAGGCGGAGGCGAGCGAAACGCCCGACGCCGTGGTCACCGAGGCGCACGCGGCATCGGTGCCCGACGCCGACGCCAGTGACGCGGTGGAGACTCCCGACGCGTCGGACGCGCCCGCGCCTGACGTCTCTGCAGAGACCGACGTCGACGCGGACGCCGAAGCCGTCGAGGCCGCCGGCGTCGACGCGAGCGACGAGCCAGCGTCAGACAGCGAGTCCGACGGGGAGCGCACCGCTGAGTAGGCGCGAGCCGCGCCCCGACCGGCGGCGCGCCGACCTGGTTCGCGCGCTCGCCACCTCTGCCTATATCCCCACCTTCCTCGCCGAGATCGGCGTGGGCGCCATGCTGCCCCTGCTGACCCTCTCTGTCCTCGCCTACGACGTGCCGGTGGCGGTGGCGTCGCTCGGCATCGGCGTCTATTCGGCCGGTCGTCTTCTCACATCGGCCTTCGTGGGGTCGGCCGTATCGAGATTGGGCCCGATGCGCGCGTCGATGGCCTCGCTCGTGGTGCTTGCGGCCGGTGCGGGTCTCGCGGCCGCCGCGCCCGGCCTGTGGGCGTTCCTTGCCGCTGCCGCGCTGATCGGCGCGGGACACGCGGCGCTGCACGTGTCGCGTCAGGCGCGCATCGACGATCTCGTCGCCTCGCACCAGCGTGCGCGCGCGCTGACGACGCTCGCGGGACTGTGGCGGGTCGCGAATTTCCTCGGACCGCTCGCCGGGGGTGCGGTGATCGCCGTCTGGGGGCTCGAGGCGGGCTATGCGATGGCTGCAGGCACGATCGTGGCGGGCATGGTCGCACTCGTGTTCGCGCCTGCGTGGCGCACGCGGCACAGCCTGAGTGCTTCGCGGCATGTGCCCCTGCGCTCCGTCATCGCGCACACCCTGCCGACGCTGCGCACGCTGGGCGTCGCCGTGGTGCTCACGGGTGCCTTGCGTGCCGCGCGGAACGTCGTGATCCCTCTATGGGGTTCGCACCTCGGGCTCGACGACCACACGATCTCGTACATCTTCGGACTCTCGGCCGCGGTGGACATGCTGCTGTTCGTGCCGGCGGGCTATGTGATGGACCGCTGGGGACGGCGCTGGACCGCGGTGCCCTCGGCACTGCTGCTGGCCGTGGGCACGAGCATGCTTCCGTTCACCGGCTCGCCGCTGACGCTCGCGATCGCAGGCGTGGTGCTGGGCCTCGGCAACGGGTGGGGCTCAGGCGTGCTGATGACTCTGGGCGGTGACGCCGCCCCGGCGGAGGGCCGGGCCGAGTTCATCGGCGTGTGGATGGCGCTTCAGGATGCTGGCGGGCTGCTGGGCCCCGCTGTGGTGTCGGCAGGCGCTGCGATCAGCTTCCCGGTGGGCTTCCACCTCATTGGCGGCATGGGAGTGGCGACCGCGGGAGCGATGGCCCGCTGGATCCCGCCGTGGAGGCTGACGGGTGCGTCCGACCCGCGCCCGACCGCGTGAGGAGAGGTCAGCCGAAGTTCTCGGTGGCGTAGACGGCCGTGCCGTCGGACGTGCGCGCAGCGCCCGCACCCATGACGGAGTAGCCCGGGTACATGACGTTGAGGCAGTGGCCGTTCGAGCGCATCCACGCCTTGTGGATGATGCTGATGCCGCTGTCGAGGCTGAGGCCCGCGCTGTTCCGTGTGTAGCCGACGTTCTCGGCGCCGCGGCCCGAGTGCGCCAGGTTCCACGACGCGGCCATGTTCTCGGACCACGACTGCGCCGAGGACGCGAGCGAACTGGACCATCCCAGGGAGTGCAGGCCGATGCGCGCGCGCTCCTTGTTCACGGCGGTCAGAAGGGACTTCGCGCCCGATCCGGCGGAGTAGGGGGAGGCCGGGGCGGCGCAGTACGACGTGTACGAGACCGACGAGCCGCTCGACGAGCTCGTGGAGCCGGACGAGCTGGAGGACGACGAGCTCTTGGAGGACGAGCTCTTCGACGAGGAGGAGCTGCGCGACGAGTACACCGGCGCGTAGACGGGCTCGGGCTCGGGCGAGTGGCTCACGGAGATCTGTGGGATGTCGGCCTTCACGTCCACGTCGGAGGCCGCGCCGGGCGCGGTGACTGTCGCGACGTCGGCCGCCGATGCGTTCTCGGTCTGCGGGATCGCGACGGAGGTCTCGGGGAGCCATGAGGCGCCGGCCGCGATCGACGTGCCGGCGACGGCGACGGGCAGCGTCGCCGCGAGCGCCGCCCAGTACCAGCGGCGGCGGTGGCGGCGAGGGCTGACGACGCCGTCGTCGACGATCTCGCCGGCGGGCGTCCTCTCGAGCAGCTCGGTCATGATCCGTTCCTTCACGCGTTCCTCGAACATGGGGACAGGAGGTGTGCGTCGTGGGCTCGTGGCCCAGACCGCTCCTGCGATGTCACCGATGCTAGAAATGCGAAAACGGGGCCAGGAAGGGAATGTGAGGAACGTCTCAGAGGGGCCAGAAACGGATGAAATCAGCCGAGAGGGGTACTTTCCGGGCGCGCTACAGCGGCGTGGAAACCAGGAGACTCCCTGGTAGATTGCGTGAAACCGCTCGCGCTTGCGAGATTTCCGCGCGTTAAGCGCGCGTACTCATTTCGCGCACGATGTGATCTATTGCACTCGTGAGGCGCGAGACGTCCTCCGGCTCGACGGACGGGAACATCCCGACCCGCAGCTGATTGCGTCCGAGCTTGCGGTACGGATCGACGTCCACGACGCCGTGCGCACGCAGGACCTCGCGCACGGCGGAGGAGTCCACGTGCGCGGCCAGATCCACCGTGCCGACGACGGGTGAGCGGTACGTCGTGTTGGAGACGAACGGCTCGGCGTACGACGAGGCCTCCGCCCATCCGTACAGCCGCGCGGCGGAGTCGGCGGTGCGCGAGGCCGCGAAGGCCATGCCGCCGTTGTCGAGCAGCCACGCGAGCTGCGCGCGCATCATCACGAGCGTCGCGAGCGCGGGTGTGTTCACCGTCTGGTTCTGGCGGGAGTTCACGATGGCGTCCTGGAGCGACAGGATCGCGGGGATGTAGCGGCTGCCCGCCGCGATCCGGTCGACGCGGGTGACGGCCGCGGGCGACATGAGCGCGAACCACAGCCCGCCGTCCGAGGCGAAGCTCTTCTGAGGCGCGAAGTAGTACGCGTCAACCTGGCTCGCGTCGAGGTGCGTCCCGCCCGCGGCGGACGTGCCGTCGACCACCATCAGTGCGTCGCCAGCGCCCCGCACGCGGCTCACGGGCGCGAGCGCGCCGGTTGAGGTCTCGTTGTGCGCCCACGCGTACACGTCGACGCCATCCTCGGCTTCGGGAAGGGCGATCGATCCCGCATCGGCCTGGCGCACCGACGAGCTCTCGAGGTGGGGTGCTCCCAGGGTCGCGGCCGCGAACTTCGAGCCGAACTCGCCGTGGACGCAGTGCTGGGCCCTGCGCTCGACGAGCGAGTACGCCGCGGCGTCCCAGAAGAGGCTCGATCCGCCGTTGCCGAGCACGACCTCGTACCCCTCGGGAAGCGAGAAGAAGTCGGTGAGCATCGCACGGATGTCACCGACCAGATCCTTGACCGGCGCCTGGCGGTGCGAGGTGCCGAGAATGCCTGGCTGCGCGGCACGCAGCGCCTCGAGCTGACGCTCCGAGACCTTGGACGGGCCGGAGCCGAAGCGCCCGTCATGGGGCAGCAGTTCGGAGGGGATCGAGATGGCAGCGTGCATGGCCACAGCGTACTGTCCGGCGGCATGGCAGGATATCCCGCGTGTATGCGCTGACCCCCGCCCTCCAGACGTATGACTGGGGCGATGCGACCGCGATTCCGCGCCTGCTGGGCACGGAGCCTCCCGGGGGTCCGGTCGCCGAGGCCTGGTGGGGTGCGCATCCGGCGGCGCCGGCCGTGGCGACGGCGCGCGACGGGGCCTCGCTGCCCTTGGACGCCCTCATCGCGAAGGATCCGGTGGGCGCGCTCGGCGCCGACGTGGCGGAGCGCTTCGACGGGCGCCTGCCGTATCTCCTCAAGGTCCTCGCGATCGCGAAGCCTCTGTCGCTCCAGGTGCACCCGAGCGAGGATCAGGCGCGGCGCGGCTTCGACGAGGACGAGCGGCTGGGCCTGCCGATCGACGATCCCGCGCGGACCTACCGCGACCCGAACCACAAGCCCGAGATGATCCTCGCGGTCACGCCGATGACGGTGCTCTCTGGCTTTCGCCCGGTCGCCGAACTCGTCGCTGACCTCGCGCTCATGGACGCCGACGGCGCGCGTGTGCTCGAGGGCGTGCTCGGTGACGCCGACGACGAGGCGGATGCGATCTCGGAGTACATCGACGCATGCCTGCGCGGCATCGTCACGATGCCTGTGCTCACTTCGCTCAAGGCGGCCGTCGCCGCGGGCCGCGGGTCCGACGCGATGCACGCCGCGGCGAACGCGCTCGACGCGCACCCGGGCGATCCGGGAGCGCTCGTGGTTCTCGCGATGAACGTCGTCACGCTCGAGCCGGGCGACGCCGTCTTCACCGCCGACGGCGTGGTGCACTCGTATCAGTCGGGCGTGGGCGTAGAGATCATGGCCAACTCCGACAACGTGATTCGCGCGGGGCTCACCTCGAAGCCGATCGACGTGGGCCGGCTGCTCTATCTCGCGAACGCCGAGCCGGAGCCGCCCGAGGTGCCGCGCGAGTCGACCGAGGGGCCGGTGCGGACCCTTCGCGTGCCCGCAGATGAGTTCGCGCTCGCGGTGGTCTCCGACGGCGATACGGCGCTTCCCCGTGGGCCTCGCATGGTCCTCGCCATCGATGGCGAAGCGACTCTGGTGGCGGGCGGCGAGAGCCGCACCCTCCGCACTGGCGAGGCTGCCTTCGTGCCGGCGAGCGACGGACCGCTTGCGGTCACGGTCCGCGGCCTGGCCACGCTCGCTTGGGTGCCGACTCCTGAAGTCTGAGAAGACCCGAGGTCCTGCGCCGCGTGTCGCGCGCTCCCACTAGGCTGAAGGGCATGCCACTCACCATCTCCGTCTTTGGCACCGGGTACCTCGGGGCCACTCACGCGGCCGGCATGGCCGAGCTTGGACACCGCGTCATCGGCGTCGACGTCGACGAGGCGAAGATCGCGCGTCTGTCGCGCGGCGAGGTGCCGTTCTACGAGCCCGGGCTCCCTGAGCTGCTGCGCAAGCACGTCGAGTCCGGTCGACTCACGTTCACCACCGACGCCACGCTCGCCGCGGCGGAGGCCGACGTGCACTTCATCGGCGTCGGTACCCCGCAGCGCAAGGGCGAGTACGCGGCCGACATGACCTACGTGGATGCGGTCATCGAGACCCTGGCCCCGCTGCTGACGCGTCCCGCTGTGATCCTCGGCAAGTCGACGGTGCCGGTCGGCACCGCAGCGCGGCTGGCGCAGCGCGTGCGCGAGCTCGCGCCCGTGGGCGATGCAGCGGAGCTCGGTTGGAACCCTGAGTTCTTGCGCGAGGGCTTCGCTGTCGAGGACACGCTCCGCCCGGACCGCCTCGTGCTGGGCGTGGACAAGGACCGCCCCGGTCGCATCGAGGAGGTGGCGCGCGAGGTGTATGCCGAGATCCTCGAGCGCGATACGCCTTTCCTGGTCACCGATCTCGCGACCGCGGAGCTCGTGAAGGTGAGCGCGAACGCGTTCCTCGCGACCAAGATCTCATTCATCAACGCGATCGCCGAGGTGTGCGAGGTCACGGGCGCCGACGTCACCGAGCTGGCCGATGCGATCGGCTACGACGACCGCATCGGGCGCAAGTTCCTGGGTGCGGGCCTCGGGTTCGGCGGCGGCTGCCTGCCGAAGGACATCCGCGCCTTCATGGCGCGCGCGGGCGAGCTCGGCGTCGACCAGGCGCTCACGTTCCTGCGCGAGGTCGACGCCGTCAATCTGCGGCGCCGCCAGCACGTGGTCGACCTGGCGACGCGCCTCGTGGGCGGAAGCCTCGACGGCGCGCGCGTCGCGGTGCTCGGTGCGGCCTTCAAACCCAACAGCGACGACGTGCGGGACTCGCCGGCGCTGGACGTCGCGGGCGCACTGCACCTGCGCGGCGCGAAGGTGAAGGTCCACGACCCGGAGGCGAACGCGAACGCCGCCGCCGTGTGGCCCACGCTTGAGTTCCACGACTCCGTGGCCGCCGCGTGCGCTGACGCGGACCTGGTCGTGATCGGCACCGAGTGGCGTCAGTTCCGCGAGGCGGATCCTGCGGCGCTGGCCGGCGAGGTCGCGCATGCGCGGGTGATCGACGGACGCAACTGCCTCCCGGTCGAGGACTGGCAGGCAGCGGGCTGGGACTACCACGGCATGGGTCGCTTCGCGTGAGTGACCTCATCGACACCACGGAGATGTATCTCCGCACGATCTATGAACTGATCGAGGACGGCGTGGTGCCGATGCGCGCGAGGATCGCGGAGCAGCTGGGCCACTCGGGGCCGACCGTCTCGCAGACGGTGGCGCGGATGGAGCGCGACGGGCTCGTGATCGTCGCCCCGGATCGCACGCTCGAGCTCACGCCTGAGGGCGAGGCCATCGCGACGCGCGTGATGCGGAAGCATCGGCTCGCCGAGCGGCTGCTCACCGACGTCATCGGCTTGGACCTCGCGCACGTGCACGAGGAGGCCTGCCGCTGGGAGCACGTGATGAGCGACCGGGTGGAGCGACGGCTCGTATCGATGCTCGAGGGTCCCGCGGTGTCGCCGTACGGGAACCCGATCCCTGGTCTGGCCGAGCTGGGTCTCGAGGGGAAGGGAGGCGCCGTTGACACGTCGCGACCCGCCGAGATGCCTCTCACGCACGCCGTTGCGGAGAATGTGACTCGCGCCATAGTCGTGCGCATCGGCGAGAACCCGCAGGCGCACCCTGGATTCCTTGACGATGCGGTCGCGATCGGTTTGGTAGCAGGCGCTTCGGTTCAGATCGGCAGGAGCGGTGAGGATGTCGAGGTGCAGACGGCGCAGGGCTCGGCGGTGCTCGAGAGGGCGAGCGCACGTCACGTGTTCGTGCTCGCCGATGTGCCAGATCCCGATTCCGCGGTTACAGTGGACTCAGTTCAATGACAGTGAGAAGACGTTGTACGCCCCCTGAAAGATGGAACGCTCGGCAGGCACCGAGCGTTGGGGCAACATCGCCGACGCGCCACGGGGCGCGGAAGGAATTGAGAATTTGAGGTACGGATACATGCGCGCTCGGACGCGCGCCATCGCGGTTTCGGCCGGCGGGGCGCTCGTCATCGCGCCACTGACCGGGGTCGCCGCCGTCGCGCTGGCGACTCCGTCCGAGGAGGCCCCCGTCACCCCCGACGCGGCGGTCGTCGCGGAGCTTCAGGCGAATCTCGCCGAGGGCATCGCTGACTCCTCCAACGTGGTCGTCGCCTCGGGCGACGCCGACACGCTGTTCGACAGCGCCGAAGTGGATGTCAAGGCCGACCCCGAGCCGGTTGCGACCACGACGAGGCGCTCGACCTCCTCGTCGAGTTCGGGCGGCGCCTCCCCGGTGTCGAACTCCAGCGCCGTGGTGGCCGCGATCTCCGGATCCGCCGTCATCGCTGAAGCGGCGAAGTACGTGGGCACGCCCTACGTCTCCGGAGGATCCTCGCCCGAGACGGGCTTCGACTGCTCGGGTTTCACGTCCTACGTGTACGGCCAGCTCGGCATCTCCCTGCCGCGCAGTTCCGGTGCGTACTACAGCGTGGGCGTGCGCGTCTCCGACCCGCAGCCGGGCGACATCATCGTCAGCCCCGGCCACGTCGGCATCTACGCTGGCCCGAACCTCCAGATCGACGCTCCGCGCCCTGGCAAGACCGTGCAGTTCCGGTCCATCTGGCAGAGCAACCCGATCTTCGTGCGCGTCACGGGCTGATCGCATCCGTTCCGAAGGCCGCCTCCCTCGCCGGGGGGCGGCCTTCGTCGTTCCTGCGCCTAGGCGAGCCTGTCACCGGGGCTTGTCGGAGTCATTCGCTACGGTGGGAACATGAGATACGAGATGGCGAACAGGCTCGGCGTGGCGGTGTCTGAGATCGGCCTCGGATGCTGGCAGCTGGGCGGCGACTGGGGTGACACGGACGACGATCGGTCGCAGGAGATCCTGCATGCCGCGGCCGATGCGGGCACCACCTTCTTCGACACGGCCGATGTCTACGGCGACGGCCTCTCGGAGCGCGCGATCGGGCGCTTCCTGCGCGATCGCGACAACGCCTCGGAGATCTTCGTGGCCACGAAGATGGGCCGGCGTCTGGACCCGCACGTCGCTGAGGGCTACACGCTCGACAACTTCCGCGCGTGGACCGACAGGTCGCGCGAGAACTTGGGCGTCGAGACGCTCGACCTGGTCCAGCTGCACTGCCCGCCGTCGGAGGTCATGCACGACCCGCGGACCTTCGAGAACCTGCGCGTGCTCGTCGACGAGGGTCGCATCAAGCACTTCGGCGTCTCGATCGAGCTGGTCGAGGACGGACTGCACGTGCTCGGCGAGGACGATCTCGCCTCGATTCAGGTGATCCTCAACGTGTTCCGCCGCAAGCCCACGGAGCACCTGCTGCGCGAGGCGCACGAGCGCGGCGTCGCGATCATCGCGCGCGTGCCGCTCGCCTCGGGCCTGCTCAGTGGGAAGTACGACGAGCACACGACCTTCGCGGCGAACGACCACCGCACGTACAACCGCGACGGGTCGGCGTTCGACGTCGGCGAGACGTTCTCAGGCGTGCCCTTCGAGGTGGGCGTGCGCGCCGCCCAGGATGTCGCTGCGCTCACGCCTCCCGGGTGGACCACGGCGCAGCTCGCATTGCGCTGGGTCACGCAGATCGGCGCCACCACGGTCATTCCCGGGGCGCGCACGCCCGAGCAGGCGCGTGGCAACTCCGCGGTGGGCGAGCTGCCCCAGATCGACGATGCGACCATGGCGTCGCTGGCGGGGATCTACAACAGCGAGATCAGGGAGCACGTCCACTCGCGCTGGTGACGGGTGCGAGGAGCGCGGACGCGTTCGGTACCCTGGTATCGCCCCGCGCCTGTAGCTCAGGGGATAGAGCACCGCTCTCCTAAAGCGGGTGTCGACAGTTCGAATCTGTCCAGGCGCACTTCTTACGGCCCGTGGCAGTCCGTCAGGGCATGAGGTCTGCGGCGACGGATTGCGCGGCCTGTGCGCGCTCGTCTGCAGTGCCGCCCAGGTCTGCACCGGTCTTGTTCGCGACGAGCACAGCCATGATCGCCAGGCGCACGCGGAGGCGGTCCTCGACGCCCGCGTCGTCGGGCTGCGCGGCGGCGCTCAGGCGGGCCTTGAGTCCGTGCACGAGCTGAGTCGTGGCGCCGAGGTTCTGCAGCGCGACCTCGTTCTGCTGCACGCATCGGATGACGTCGCCGGGGACGCCGCGCGCGATCATGCCGAGTCTGCGGAGCATCTCAAGCCGACGCTCGCGGGTGGAGGGTTCGGAGGCCATCCAGGTCACGAGGGCTTCGAGCTCGGTCGAGGCCTGGCCCAGGAGGGAGTCGAGGATCTCCTCCTTGGACTTGAAGTGGTAGTAGAGCGCCGCCTTGGTGACGCCCAGGTCTTCGGCGATCTCGCGCAGCGACGTCTGGTCGTAGCCGTTGTCCGTGAACCGCTCGAGCGCGATGCTCTGGATGCGCGCGCGGGTGTCGCCGCGTCGGCGGGTGTCGGTCTCGGCCATTGCTTCCTTTCCCGGGTCGTCCCAGTTCTTGGGAATTGACTTGACGACCGGTTAGTTACGTGCATAGTATCACCGAGTGAACTTACCGGACGGCTAGGAAGTTCCCCGAGGCCGACGCCTCGCCGATCCACCGGCCGTCCCCAGCGTCGGGCATGCGAGTGCCCGGCGACCGGCCCGCACTGGGCCACCCGGACGACGACGCCCTCGAGCAAGCGACGCGACCTCGAGCGCCCTCACACGAGAGGTCCCCCATGGACACCACCCCCGATCCCCGCCGCTGGTGGGGTCTCGCCGCGATCGGGCTGGCGCAGCTCATGGTCGTGCTCGACATGACCATCGTCAACATCGCGCTCCCCACCGCGCAGGCGGACCTCGGCATCTCCGACGCCGACCGCCAGTGGGTCATCACCGCCTACACCCTCGCCTTCGGCGGCTTGCTGCTGCTCGGTGGGCGGCTCGGCGACGTGTTCGGGCGCAGGAACACGCTCATCGTCGGGCTCATCGGCTTCGCCGCCGCCTCCGCGTTCGGCGGCGTCGCCCAGAGCCTCACGATGCTGTTAATTGCGCGCGCCCTCCAGGGAGTGTTCGCCGCGCTGCTCGCCCCTGCCGCGCTGTCGATGCTCAATGTCACGTTCACCGAGCCGCGCGAGCGCGCCAGGGCGCTCGGCGTCTACGGCGCGATCGCGGGTGGTGGCGCCGCGCTGGGCCTGATCCTCGGCGGTACCCTCACCCAGTACCTCGACTGGCGCTGGACGCTCATGGTCAACGTCCCCATCGCGGCCGTGGCCGTGATCGGCGCCGTGATGTTCCTGCGCGACCCTGGCCGCAACGGCGTGCACGCGCGGCTCGACATCCCCGGCGCGCTGCTGGCCACGGGGGGTCTGCTCGCCCTCGTGTACGGCCTCAGCGAGGCCGAGAGCGACGGATGGAGTTCCGCGATCGTGCTCGGCTCGCTCGCCGTCGGCGCGCTGCTGCTGGCCGTCTTCGTGCTCGTCGAGCGCAGGACGCCTCACGCCCTGCTCCCGCTTCACCTGCTCCGCGATCGGAATCGGGTCGGCGCCCTGGTGACGGTGGGGCTCACGCAGGTCGGCATGTTCGGGGTGTTCCTGTTCCTCACGTACTACATGCAGGGCATCCAGGGCTTCTCCCCGCTCGAGACCGGCTTCGCGTTCCTGCCGATGGTGGTCGGGATGATGACCGGCTCGGTCGGCATCTCGGCGCGACTGCTGCCGCGCGTGGGGCCGCGCCGGCTCATGGTGCCCGGACTCGCGATCGCGGCCGCGGCGCTCGCGTTCCTCACGCAGATCGACGTCGGCTCGTCTTACGCCGTGCACGTGCTGCCTGGCCTGCTGTTCCTGGGACTGGGTATGGGCATGACCTTCATGCCGTCCATGGCGACCGCGACGGGCGGCGTGCGGGGCACCGACGCGGGAGTCGTGTCGGCGACCCTGAACACCACCCAGCAGGTGGGAGGGTCCATCGGCATTGCGTTGCTGAACACGGTGGCGGCCTCCGCGACGTCCAGCTGGATCGCCTCCCACGGCGCGCTGACCGACGCGGCAGGCGCCGAGGCCGCGGTCTACGGCTTCACGACGGCCATGTGGATCTCGGTCGGCGCTGTGCTGCTCGGCCTGGTCGTGGCCGCCACTCTCATCAACGTCGGCCCGGCTGCGCGGCACATGCCCGACGCTGCGGTCGCCCCCGTGCCCGACGCTGCGGCGGAGCCCGCCGCAGTCGCCGCGCTCGCTCACGAGGAAGGGCCCGCCGAGAGGCGCCCCTGACCCTCGCCGTCCCCGCCGGACCCGGGCTCGCAGAGATGCGACCCCGCTGAGCCGGCCCGGCGCCCCTCGGATGCTCTCCGGGGGGCGCCGCCGCATGTCGGGGGGTCGCCGAATCGGGACTCCTGGGTGGGTGTCGGCGGCGCGGGGCTCGGTTACAGTGAGGGCGCCCGTCAGGTAGCCCCGGACCTTCCCTCCCGCGATGCGAGGACCGCCCATGACCGACGCCATCGTGCGCACTCCGCGCGCCGCCTGGTTCGTCATGGCCACGGCGATCGCGGCGTACTTCCTCGCCGTGGTGCATCGCACCGCCCTGGGCGTGGCGGGCGTGGAGGCGTTCGAGCGCTTCGACGTCCAAGCGACCGGGCTTGCGATGCTCTCGGTCGCCCAGATCGCCACCTACGCCGCGCTGCAGCTGCCGGCGGGCGCGCTGATCGACAGGTTCGGCCCCAAGGTCATGGTGGTCGCCGGGTCGCTCATCATGGCTGGCGGTCAGGCGCTGCTCGCCGTCGCTGACGACCTCCCCGCCGCGATCGCGGCGCGCGTGCTGCTCGGCGCAGGCGATGCCCCGATCTTCATCGCCGCCTGCCGACTCGTCGCGCACTGGTTCCCGCCCTCGCGGGCCCCGTTCATGGTGCAGGTGACGGGCTTCGTGGGACAGATGGGTCAACTGGCGACGGCCATCCCCGTCGCATGGATGCTGAGTGCGCGCGGCTGGACCGACACGTTCTTCGCGCTCGCGATCGCTGGCGTCGCGGTGGCGGGCCTCGCGCTGTTCGGCGTGCGAGATCCCCGCCCTGTGCCGGGGGAGATGCCCGACGCGGGGGCCGGACGCACGCTCGAGGTCGCCGAGGGTCCGGGTTCCGAGGCGGCCGTCGCCGGGCCCGCCCGAGAGCGCTTCGCGTCGCAGGTGCGGCTCGCGATGAGCCCGGCGGGGACGCGCCTGGGGTTCTGGACGCATTTCACGAGCCTGTTCTCCGCGAATACGCTCGCGTTGCTGTGGGGCGTGCCGTTCTTCGTGACGGCGCAGGGCCTCACGCGCACCCAGGCGTCGGTACTGCTGACTGTCGTCACCCTTGCGAAGATGGCGGCGGGTCCCCTCGCGGGCGCGTTCACCGCGCGCCACCCGCTGCGGCGCAGCTGGATGGTGCTCGGTTCGGCGACCGCGACGTTCGTGGCGTGGGCGGCGATCCTTGTCCCCTCGACTCCGCGGCCGATGTGGCAGCTCGTGGTGTTCATGGCGGTCGTGGGTGCGGGCGGCCCGGTGTCGCTCATCGGCATGGACTATGCGCGCACCTTCGCGCCGCGCGAGCGGCTGGGAACTGCGACGGGCTTCGTCAACATGGGCGGGTTCATCGCGACCATCGTCTCGGTGCTTCTTGTGGGCCTCGTGCTTCAGCTCGCCTCGCCAGCGGGTGCCTCCGTGTACACGCTCGACCAGTATCGGCTCGCCTTCGCCGCGCTGCTGGTGCCGTGGACGGTCGGCGTGGTGGGCATCGTGCGCAATCGCAGGCTCACGAGGGCCGCGATGGCGGCCGAGGGTGTGCGCGTGCCCCCACTGCGCGAGCAGATCCGGCGCGGCCGGAGGCTCTGAGGCCCCCGCACGCCTGCGTCGGGCGGGCGCGTCGGGACTGTCGTCCCATCAGTGACGCTGCAAATAGACATATGTTCAAGAGAAGGAGCACGGCCCCGCACCACGCCCAGGAGGCACACCATGACGACCACCTTCTCCCACGTCCTCGAGCCGACGACGCTCGGAAGCCTACGGCTGCGAAATCGCGTCGTGATGGTGCCGATGGGCACTGAGATGGGCGACCACGACGGCCACCTCACCGACCGCGAGATCGCGTACTACGCCGAGCGCGCCGCTGGAGCCGGGCTCGTGTGCACCGGCATCAACGCCGTCACGGACGACTACGAGGTCATCAACGAGGGCCTCGGTCGCGTCGACACCGACGCCGCGACGCCCGGCCTCACGAAGCTCGCCGAGGCATTCCACGCCCGCGGCGGCGCCGTGTCCGTGCAGCTCACCGCGGGCCTCGGACGCAACATCAACAGCATCGACCCCGAGCGACTGCCCATCTCCGCCTCGGACAACTCCCACTGGCTCGACCCGAGCGTGAAGTGCCGTCCCCTCGAGACCGAGGAGATCAAGGTCATCGTCCAGCGCTTCAAGGAGGCCGCAGCGCGATGCCTCGAAGCCGGCATCGACGCGATCGACATCCACGGCCACACCGGGTACCTCATCGACCAGTTCATGTCGCCCGTATGGAACCGCCGCACGGACGAGTACGGCGGCTCCGTCGAGAACCGCTGCCGCTTCGCAGCCGAGGTCATCGCGGCCGTGAAGGAGGGCGCGCCGGGCCTGCCCGTCAGCTTCCGCCTCTCGGTGGATCACCACTTCGAGGGCGGCCGCGGCGTCGAGGAGTCGCTCGAGATCGCCACGCAGCTCGAGGCGGCGGGACTCGACCTGCTCATGGTCGACGAGGGCTCCTACGAGGCCATGGACTACGTCTTCCCGCCCTACTACCTGGGCGACAACTGCATGATGGGCTCGGTCCGTCTGTTCAAGGAGGCGCTGTCGATCCCCGTGCTCGGGTGCGGCAACCTCACCGCCGAGCGCGCCGAGCAGGCCATCGCGACCGGCGAGATGGACTTCGCGGGCATCGGTCGCGCGCTCATCGCCGACCCCGAGTGGGCGCTCAAGCTCGCCGAGGGGCGCCGCGAGGACATCCGCCCCTGCATCCGTTGCAACCAGCTGTGCGTGGGCAACGCGTTCGTCGGACAGCCGCTCGGCTGCGCGGTCAACCCCGCCGTCGGCTTCGAGCGGGAGCGCATCATCACGCCGACCGACTCGCCCCAGCGCGTGGTCGTCGTCGGCGCCGGCCCAGCCGGCCTCGAGGCCGCCCGCGTCGCCGCGCTGCGCGGCCACACCGTCGACGTATACGACCGCGCCGACCAGCTGGGCGGCGTGCTGTGGCCCGCCGCGACGCCGGAGTTCAAGAAGGAGCTGCGCTCCATGATCTTCTGGTGGGAGCGGCAGCTGGCCGATCTGCCCGTGACGGTGCACCTCGGCACGGAGATCGCCGCCGACTCGCCTGAGCTCGAGGACGCCGACGCGATCATCCTCGCGGTGGGCACCACGCCCGTGGCACCCCCGATTCCTGGACTCGACGGCGACAACGTCGTCGAGGTCATCGACGCCCACCTGGGCGCCGAGCTCGGCCACCGGATCGTCGTGTGCGGAGGCGGCCTGTCAGGCGCCGACTTCGCGCTCGAGATGCAGGAGAAGGGCCACGACGTCACCGTGGTCGAGATGGCGGACGGCATCGCCCCCGACCTGCTGATGATCAACCGCATCACGCTGCTGCGCGACCTCGCCGAGCAGGGCGTCACCCTGCTCACCGGACATCGGGTCGTCGAGGTCAACGAGGCGGGCGTGAAGGTCGACGGCCCTGACGGTCCCGTGCAGATCGCCGCCGACACCGTCGTCTCCGCGTTCGGCGTGCGTCCCGCGACCTCGCTCGTGGACGCGCTGGCCGACCGTGGCGCGATCGCCATCGGCGACTGCGTGCAGCCTGCCAAGGTGGGCGACGCGATCAACGCCGGCTTCGAGGCGGCCTTCGCGCTCTGAGACGTCCGGGCGCGGGCCGCGCACTCTCCTTCCGGTTGGCCCGCGCCCGGCATCAGTGCGTCCGGTGACGGCGCACGTTTCTCCCGGCGCCCGCGGGTCCTGGTTCCAGAACGTGCGTGCCGCGACGGAATCCTGCGACGCAGTCCGGACACCCGACATATCCGATATGTGCGGTGCTAGCATCCACGACACGAGCCTGGATATGCCGCCGGAACAGGGATGATGCTGGTCTGAGGCCCCAGACTCGTCTGGGGGGTCGTGGCGTCAGGAGCAATTCTGACAAGGGGGCACGACTCGTCGAGCATCGGCCGCCCAGTGTCCGTGTCACCACACGATTCCTGGGAGGGAATATGCGCACGACCCTGAAAGCAGCCCTGTCCGTTCTCGCCGCGGCCGGCCTCACCGCCACCATCGCGTTGCCCGCGGCCGCGATCAAGAACGGTGAACCCGACAACGGCGAGCACCCCTACGTCGGGCTCATGATCGCCGACGCTTACATCCCCGAGGAGGACGCGGTCCTCCCTGCGTGGCGCTGCTCCGGCACCCTCATCTCGCCGACGGTGTACCTCACCGCCGGGCACTGCACGTACGGCGCCGAGGCGGTGACGATCTGGTTCCAGGGCGACCTCACGGACGCTGCGGCGTACGGATACCCGTACGGCGACGAGGTCCTTCCTGCGGGCTCCGACTTCTCCGTCGACGGCACCGCCTACACCCATCCCGACTACGTCGAGTCAGCGTTCTACCTGTACGACGTGGGCGTCGTGGTGCTCGATGAGCCCGTGTACGTCAGCGAGTACGGGACGTTGCCGTACCAGGGCTACTTCGACGACCTGCTCGCGCCGGGAGGCAAGAAGAACACCACGTTCACGCCCGTCGGCTACGGCCTGCAGCGCTCGCTTCCTGACCAGACCGGGCTCACGGAAGCGGCTCGCGTGCGCATGACCGCCGAGGTCAAGATTATCAACGCGGACTCCGCATTCGGCGAGAAGAAGGCTGGCAACTCGGTGCTCTTCACCAACAACGCCTCCACCGGCGGAACGTGCTCGGGAGACTCGGGCGGACCGATCTTCGTGACGGGCACCACCACCATCGCGGCGGTGACGTCCTACGGCCTCAACACCACCTGCTCGGGGACGGGCGGCGGCTACCGCATCGACCAGCCGGACGACCTCGCGTTCATCGAGTCGTTCCTCGACTGACACGCTCTCAGCGCTGGACGAGCTCGCGAATTGACGCGGGGGTCGCCCAGCCCCACAATTCCCTCGACGGTGCGCGTCGGCTGAACAAGTCGGCGCGCACCGTCCTTCTGTGCCCGTGAGGCCCGAGATGTCCGGATCGCTCCTGCTGAGAGGCCCCTCGCGGCGTGGCACGCCGCGTGCGCGCCCGGGCCTTCCTAGGCTAGGGGAGTGACCGACTACATCGGGCGTTCCCTCGTGGCCGATGCCCTCCGAGAGTGGCGCTCCCAGTTGCGCCAGCACGCCGCCGTCTCGCCGTTGCGCGACCTCGCGCCCTCGCAGGCGCAGATCGTGGACCTGCGCGGGGCTCACCCTGGCGGTCTCGCCCCCTTGTTCGCGGGGCGAGCGACGGCGATGACGCAGCTGATCCGCGAGGGAGAGGCCCGTGAGCAGGCACTCGTGCGCGCCCGGCACATTCTCGACGAGGCGACGAGGATCCACGCGGCCACCGGTGCGTGGACGGCGGCCCTCGTGGTCGGCACCGTGGCGTGGGATGAGGACGGCCACCGCCGCGAGCTGCCGCTGCTGCTGCGCCCGGTCGGACTCGAGGCGGGCCGCGACCGGGACGTGATGATCACCCTGCGCGACGAGGTGCGAGTCAACCCGGTCTTCGCCTCCGAGCTGCGCGCACGGGGCGACGAGGAGACGCTCACGGAGGCCCTGCCGCGCGTCGGCGCCGGTGCCGACTTCGACCCCAGGCCCTTGTGGGAGGCCGTGCGCGACCGCACCGATCTGTTCGGCGACTCTCTCGAGGCGCCCGAGCGGCTCGTGCTCGGCGTCTTCGACGACCCGGAGCAGCGCCTGCTGAGCGACCTGGACGACCTCGACTCCGTCATCGCGGCGAGCGACGTGCTCGTCGCCGCGTCGGGAGACCAGGACGCCACCGGCGCGCTCGCGATGCCGCTGCCCGCGTTCCCCGTGGGCGACCGCGACCCGTTCGCGGAGCGCGGCATGGGGGATCTCGACGATGCGCAGTTCGCGGCGCTCGACCTCATCGCTACCGGCAGGCACGCATTCCTGCAGTCTCCCCCGGGGTCCGACGTGGTGGGCATGTCCGCGGCGATCGCCGCCGATGGCGCGGCGTCCGGTCGCACCGTCGCCGTCGTCTCCGGTACCGAGGGCGTGCTCCGGGACGTGCATGATCGCATGGTCGCGCTGGGCGCAGGAGACCTCGCCGTCAATGCCGCAGTCGAGGCCTGGAACGCCGACGCGCGTCAGCGGCTGCTCGAGGCGGTCACCCTCGGGGCACCCACGGTGGACGACGAGACGCTGCGACGCCAGGGCGAGGAACTGCTGACCGCGCGCTACCGTCTGCACTCACGGTTCGACGCACTCCACCGCACGCACCGCCCCTGGGGCGTCAGCGCATTCGAATGCGTCCAGGCGTTGGTGCGCGTCACGACCGGCGACACTGAGCCGCGCACCGGGGTCCGCCTCGGTGCCGACGCGGGGCTGCTCGTCACGGAGCATGGCTTCGCCGCAGTCTCACAGGCCATCGCGCAGCGCGTCACCGGCGAGGAGGAGGCGCCGGTCACGGCGCCGACGCCCATCGCCGACGGCCCGCGCGACGCCTGGTGGCGCGACGTCGCCGAGGACGCCGAGGAGGGTCGCCGCTTCGACGAGGCCCTCGGCGCGCTGCTCACGCGACACCTCCCCAAGATGCGTCACGAGGCGGCCGCGGCGGCCCACGAGACCGGGGTCGACGAGGCCACGGATCTCACCACCTGGGCCGACCAGGTGCGACTCTTCGAGGACGTCCGCGAGACCCTTGAGGTCTTCTCGCCCGCTGTGTTCCACCGCTCGCTGCACGACCTGGTCGCCGCCACCGCGCCAGAGACCTCGTCGAAGTATGTGAAGCTGCCGCGCCGCGAGCGCAAGGCGCTCCTGCGGCGCGCGATCGAGCTGTTGCGGCCGGGCCGGGGCAAGGAACGCCTGCACGAGCAGCTGCTCGAGGCGCACGACGTCGCGATCCGTTGGCGCTCGCACTGCTCAGGTGGCGGCTGGCCCGTCGTGCCCGACGACTACGACCTGTTCGGTCACCGGCTGGACGAAGCCGGCGACGCGTGGCTCGTGATCGGCAAGGCCGTCGAGCAGGTGAGCGGCCAGGAGGACCTGCCGTCGCAGCCGTGGGAGCGGCTCGTGGGCACGCTCGAGCACCTCACCGGAGGGCTCACTGCCGCGATCGAGCAGGTGCCGTCGCAGCCGCTGGGCGTCGATGTCGAGGAGGCGGGCTTCGCCGAGCTCGTCGCCGACCTCAAGGCGCGCGACGCCGACTCGCGCCAGGTCCGCGCGGACCTCGAGTTCGCATGGTGGGCCGCTGCGTTCGACTCGATCATCGGAGCCGACCCGCGCCTGGCTCAGCACGGCGCGCTCGGCGAGGCGGTCACGGAGTTCCGAGCCCGCGACCTCGCATTCGGGGCGTCCCGCGTGCAGCCGCTCATGCGTGCCGCAGGCGAGCGCCGCCGCGGCGCCATCGCGCGGCACCCGGAGCTCGCGCGCGATCTGTTCGCGACGCTCGTCGAGGGCGCCGACGCGACCTACCGCGACCTGTGGCGCGACTACTCCCCGCTCGTGGCAGCACTGCGGCCAGTGAGCCTGGTGCGCGCCGAGCAGGTGCCGCACATGATGCCGCCGTCGCGCGTGATCGACGTGCTGGTCGTGGTGGCCGCCGAGTCGCTCGCGCTCGCCGAGCTCGTGCCTGCCTTGGCGCGCGCGAAGCAGGTGGTCGTGCTCGCCGATGCGCACAGCGCGACGCGATCCGCCGTCGCTGCGCTCGCGGCACTGCTGCCCCACGTCACGCTGCCCGCGCTGCCGCAGCCGCGCGACCCGCGGGTGACGGCGGTGCTTCAGGACGCGGTGTACGGGCGCACGCTCTCCTCGCTTCCCGCGGCAGGTGAGCCCGAGTCGCTCGCGGTGCAGATCATCGACGCGCACGGCACTCCCGTGCCGGGGCTTCCCGAGGTGGAGTCGACCGCAGCCGAGGTGGCCCTCGTGGTCGAGCACCTCGCGCGGACCGTGGACGCGATCCCGCGACGGTCAGTGGTGGTCGTCGCGGGCAACCCGCTGCACGCAGGCAGGATCAGCACCGCTCTCGCCGAGCGCGACTCGCGCCTGGTCTCTCGCGTCCCGATCGTGTCGCTGGGCGAGGCAGCGGGCCTCAGCGCCGATGACGTGATCCTCACGTGGGGCTACGCGCGCGACGAGGACGGCGCCTACCCCCGCAGGCTCGGCGTGCTGAGCGAGGAGTGGGGCACTCACGCCCTCACCCAGGCGCTCGTGGCCGGTCGCGAACGCACATGGGTGTTCGGAGCGATCGGGGTCGACGCGCTCGGCGCGATCGCGGAGCGCTCGGACGAGGGTCACGGCGTGGAGATGCTGCAGGACCTGCTCGATGCCGCGGCACGCGCCGCTGTCGCCCCCGAGCGTCCCCATCCGGCGCCTTCCGACTGGCTGCTGGGCGACATCGCGCACCGGCTCCGCAGCGCGGGCTGCGCCGTGCGCCTGCGCTACGGTTCCGGGTCGGACGCCATCCCGATGGTCGTCGGCGGGCAGGGCGAGTCGGGCTTCCGACTCGCGGTCGTGACCGACGAGGCCTCCGCGGCCGGCAGCGCGAGCCTGCGCGATCGCGTGCGCTGGCAGCACGCCCGGCTCGAGGCGCTCGGGTGGACGGTGCTGCCCCTGTGGACGCTCGACGTGTTCATGGACCCCGAGGCGGCCACGCGCCAGGTGCTCGACGCCCTGTCGCACGCGGAGGCGCCTACGGTCACGGCCTCGATCTCGCTCCCGCATGCCGCGCCCGCGCCGGTGTCGCCGTACGAGAGCGCCGCGGTGCCGTCCGACACGGGCGAGATGCCGGTGTTCGAGGTGCCAGGGCAGGACGTGTTCGACTTCGAGGTCGAGCACGCAGTCCCGGCGCTGCCGGACGAGCCCTCGTCGCTCGAGGACGAGGCGGCCACTGGCGTGGTCGCGGCGCTGCGCGTCGAAGAGCCGGAGCCCGAGGCGGAGCCTGAGTCCGACGCGATCGCTGAGGCAGACCCGACGCTTGGCATCGTGCTCCCACAAGTGGGGGACGAGAGCGACGCCGCGTCGCCCTACGAGGTCCCTGAGACGCCGGGCGACGGCATCGTGGATGACGGCGGAGGCGCCGAACTTGCGGCGGACCTGGAGGCCGCGCACGACGCGACCGAGACGCAGGAGACGCTCGCGCTCGATGAGGACGAGGACGAGCCCGACGCGGATGATGCCGATGTCGGTGAGGGTGACGTTGCCGACGAGGACGAGCCTGACGACGAGGCGGAGGAGCCTGAGCCGGCACCCCGTCCTGTGATGAAGCTCGGCTTCGGCGTGCCCAAGCTCGCCCCGCGATCCGCCCCGGTCGAGGACGACGCCGCCGACGCGCACGTGGCCGACGATGACGCTGCCGACGAGGACGCCGTGGAGGCCGAGGCGGACCAGGACGCCGGCGAGCTCGAGTCAGACGACGACGCCGACGCTTCGGCGTCGGGCGCGCTGCCCGCGCCCAAGGTCGCTCCGCGCACCGCCGGACCGGAGCGGCCGCTGATCCCCACGCGCGCGTGGGAGGACGAGGACGCAGGCTGGGGCGGCCGCGACACGCGCAGCCGTGACGACGAGATCAAGGGCGACCGCCCGCCACACTGGTGATCAGGGCGGGGTGCACGAACCGTGCAGGGGTGACCCGCGCGTAGGGCGTCAGTCGGAGGAGGACTTCGACGCGCGCGAGTCGGTCCGGTAGAAGCCCGAGCCCTTGAACGTCACGCCGACGTTGCCGAAGACGCGGCGCAATTCGGCCTTGCACTCGGGGCACTCGGTGAGCGCGGCAGCGTGGATCGACTGGACGGCGTCGAAGCGGTGGCCGCACACCGTGCAGGCGTAGCTGTACGTGGGCATGGCGCAGATTCTAACCGGGCGCGCGGGCGGCGTCGGTCGCCCCTGGTCGCAGCGTCTACGAGACCGAGCTGCGCAGGTGGGTGACGGCGCCGGGCGTGACGACGGCGTGGACGCCCACATCGTGCGCCTCGCGTGGCAGCGGCTGCTCGGAGGCGTCGAACAGTTCGGAGTCGTAGACGAGCGCGATGAAGGCCGCGCCGGCCTTCGCGAGCGGCAGCGCCCGGTCGTACCAACCGCCGCCCTGCCCCAGGCGGGTGCCCGAGGTGTCGACGGCGAGTGCGGGCACGACCACCACGTCGGCACGGCCCAGCTCCTCGAACGGAAGGAACGGCCCCGAGGGCTCGGGCGGGCGCCCCGGGGAGCGCTCGATGAGGTCGTCGATGCCGTGATAGTGGCCCCAGCCGCGCTGCAGTCCATCGCCCAGGACGGGGATCAGCACCTCGACTCCGCGGTCGTGCAGGGCGGAGATCAGGGGGCCGGTACCGGGCTCGTGCGGACGCGACGCATAGACGGAGACGCACGAGGCGCCGCCGACGGTGGGAATCGCGAGCACGCGATCCCTGAACGACTCTGCGTGCTCGGCGATGCGCCGCTCGGAGCGGTGCAGCCGAGCCTTCCGCAGGCTCGTCCTCAGCGCGATCTTGGCGTCCTCGGGTTCGGGCGCGCTCGACGGGGAGGAGGACATCGGCGTCATGACCACATCGTGACACAGCATCGTGAACGGCTCGTTACGCCTGTGAGTACGGTTCGTCACTCTCGGCGGGCGCGGCGTGCTTGCACCCCTGTGCGCAGGCCCGAGACAATGCCCGCATGGCCCGGACCCTCGAGGAGCATCGCCGCCGCGTCCACGAGGCGCTGCAGCGCATCCCGCCGCTCGAGGTCATGCTCGAGGCAGCGGCGGGTGCGACCCTCGCAGAGGGCCTGATCGCCGAGGAGCCCGCACCGCCACTGCCCGTGGCGGCATGCGATGGCTACGCGGTGCGGGCGCAGGACGTGGCGGACGCGACGGTCGCGGCTCCCGTGACGCTTGTGGTGTCGCACGACGTGCGCACGGCCGGCGGGGTGCCGCGGCGGCACGTGCCGCGCACGGCGGCGCGGATCGCGTCCGGCGCGCCGCTGCCGACGGGTGCCGACGCCGTGGTGCCGACCGCGATGACCGACGCGGGAGTGGCGCGCGTCGCCGTCTCGCTTGCGGCCCGGGAGGGCGACCACGTGCGCCCTGCAGGCTCCGACGCGCAGGCAGGAGAGGTGCTCGTGCCTCAGGGGACGCGGCTCGGCGCACGCCAGCTCGCCGTCGCCGCGGCGCTCGGCCGTCCGCGCCTTCGCGTGAGCCCGACGCCCCGCGTGGTCGTGATCGCCGTCGGCGGCGAGCTCGTGGAGCCGGGCACGTCCCGCACTGGCGGCGGCATCCCCGAATCCAACGCGCACATGCTCGCCGCCATGGTGCGCGAGGCTGGCGCGCACGCCTACCGCGTGGGGGCGGTCCCGGACGAGCGGCTCGCGCTCGGCTCGGCGATCGAGGATCAGCTCGTGCGCGCCGACGTCCTCCTCACCACCGGGGGCCTCTCGGGCGGACGAGAGGAGACGCTGCCCGAGGTGCTGGCACAGCTCGGCGAGTTCGAGGTGGACGACGTCGACCTGCGGCCGGGAGGGCGGCACGGCATCGGCGCGATCGACGTCGGGGGCGACAGGCGCGTGCCGGTGATCGCCCTTCCGGGGCCTCCTGTGTCCGCAGCCGTCGCTTTCGAGACCTACGTGCGGCCCGCGCTGCGCGCCATGAACGGTGAGACGCGTACCGAGAGGACGCCCGTGAAGGCGAGGATGACGACCGCGGTGACCTCACCGTCGGGCGTGGCCCACGCCGTGCCTGTCGCATTGGCGCCCTACGGCAAGGACGGCCGAGCGGCCACACCGGTGGGCGACCTCGAGCGGCCCACGCTCGCGGACCTCGCCGCGTCCGATGCGCTGCTGCTCGTCGCGCCAGAGGAGACGCGTGTGGCCCCCGGCTCGACCGTCGCATGCCTCGCGTGGGAGGACTGACGTGGCCACCGAGCTGAGGCTGTTCCGCGACGGCCTCGTGCTGCGCCGCCTGCGACGCCGCGACGAGTCCGAGTGGCTCGCGCTGCGCGACGCCAATCGCGAGTGGCTGCGGCCGTGGGAGGCGACGGCCCCGCCAGGGCAGATCTCCCGCGCCATTACGTTCGGCGAGCTCGTGCGCCAGGAGCGGCGCGAGTGGCGCCGCCGCACGTCGTTCCCGATGGCGATCGAGATCGACGGACGGCTCGTGGGGCGCGTCAGCGTCACCGGCCTGACGTGGGGACCCGAATGCGGGGGGAGCATCGGCTACTGGGTCGCCCAGCATCGGGCGGGCGAAGGCATCGCGCCGCGCGCGGTGGCACTCGCCGCGGACTACGCATTCGCGCAGGGACTGCACCGGCTCGAGATCGCGATGCGTCCCGAGAACGTCGCGAGCATCCGCGTGGCGCGCAAGGTCGGCTTCCGCGAGGAAGGCCTGCGACGCTCATATCTGTACATCGACGGACGCTGGCGAGACCACCGCGTCTTCGCGCTGACGGCCCACGAACCGCGTCGCTGGAACACGTGGGAGCGGTCATCGTCCTGACACGCCGATAACCCTCCCGGAGCGCATGCCCCGCTGGCCCTACCGTCGTGTCATGCCCCCCGTCGGACTGCTCGCGATCATCGCCCTCGGCATGGTGCTCGCGTACGTCCTGCCGCAGCGGATGCGCGAGCGCGCCGAGTACGCGCTCGTGCGCACCGAGGACCGCTACTCCGCCGACATGCGCGTGGTGAAGACCACCGCACGTCGCGTCGAGGCGGACCGTGCTGCGCGCCGTGAGTCCACCTCGGGGGAGGTTCCGCTGCTCGTCACCGGCGCCGCCCGCGCCTCCGTCGCCGGACTGGGCGCGAGCCACCTGTCGCGTCCCGCGACGCCGCTCGACCGCGCCGCGACCCTCGCACAGCGCGAGCGCCTGGCGCTGCGCCGTGACCGCTCCGCGCTGCTGGCCGAGCGCAAGGCGCAGGCCCGTCGTCGCGCCCGCGTCGCACTGGGCGCCGCAACGCTCGCGGCCGTCTCCTGGATCCTCGTCGCGGCCACAGCCTTCCCGGCGCTCGTCGCCGCCATCGCCACCGCTGCCTTCGCAGGCATCACGGTGGCCGGTGCCCGCGCCGCCCACGCGCAGCGCGTCGCCGATTCGCACGTGCTCGCCGTGGCACGTGAAGTCGAGGCCGCCGCGACCGCCACGCAGGCCCTGCGCCGCGTGAGCCGCGAGCGCGCCCAGGGCCACGAGGCCGAGCCGAGCGATCTCGAGACCCAGGCCATCAAGGTCGTCACTGCCGAGAACCTCGCGCCCCTGTCGGCTCCCGCGCCGCTTCCCAAGCCCGAGCTGCCCGGCGTGCGCACGGACGCCCACGAGACGGTGGAGACCGGCTCGATCTCGCGCGGCGGCATCGTCGACGGCGACGCGTTCGCCGAGGACGACGGCGGCTGGAGCCCGCAGGAGATGCCCGCGCCGGCATACACGCTCAAGCCGACCGTGCGTCAGCGTCCCGCGCGCCCGATCGACGACGAGGACTACTCGCGCTCCGCAGCTGTCGCAGAGCGCTGGGTGGATAGCAAGCACCGCGTCGACGAGCGCCAGCCGCGCGAGGAGGCCAAGCCGGCCGCCGCGTCGGGCACGCTCGATGCGATCCTGGCGCGTCGCCGCCAGGCCAGCGCCTGAGCTCGCCGCCCCGCGCCCTGCCCCATTGCCTCTGTGGCGCCACCACTCCCCGAAGTGACGGCTAAGGCGCCTGTTGCTGCGTGTCGCAGCCACACATGCCTCGCCTGGCCGTCACTTCGGGGAGTGCAGACAGTGCACCTGCCGCCGTCGAGGTCAGACCGCGATGCGGTGCGCGTTCGCGATGAGCGCGGGGGGCGCCGCAGCGAGCCTTCCGAACAGTCGGTCGAAGACGTTGACGCGATCGAACTGCATCGCGTGCTCGAGCGCGCGGCCCGTCCACCACTCGCGGTCGTCCTCGTCCATGCCGCCCAGGCACGCGTTGAGCGCCACCGTGATCGCCGAAGCATCGCCTGAGGGCACCACGACGGCGGTGTCGCCCACGGCTTCGAGGATGCCGCCCGTGTCGCACGTGATGACGGGGCCGCCGCCGGCGAGCATCTTCTCGACGAGCGCGATGCCGAAGGTCTCCGTGAACTCCGGTGCCGGCTTCGAGGGCAGGCAGTAGGCAGAGCAGCCCGCCATGAGATGGGGCTTCTCGTCGTCGCCCACGTCCGTGAGGAAGACGATCCTGCCGCTCGCGGAGCTGCGCTCGGCGACCGACTGGAAGTGCTCGAGGTCAGGCCCGCGTCCTGCGATGACGAGGGTCTGGTCGCGGCAGCCCTCTGCGGCGGCGAACCCACGGATCAGGTCGTCGACCCCCTTGGCCTTCTGCAGTCGCGAGAGGTACAGCACGTACTTGCCGCGCGCGAGACCGCGCTCCGCGAGGTAGCGGTCGCCGTCGCGCGCATCGAGGCCCACATATGCCGAGGTGTCGATCGCGGGGTACGAGATCTGGACGCGCTCCTGGCAGCGCGCGGCGAACGCCGTGCCGTACACCGCGTCGAGCTCGGCCGCGGAGGCGACGATGACCTCCTTGGTGTAGTCGGAGACCGCCACGCACAGGTCGGATTCGAGGTAGTTGGCGAGCACTGCGGCGGCGGCACCGAACTCGCCGTGCTCGACCGCCGACCGGACCACGTCGGTGACGTCGGAGCCGACCGCCTCGGCGATCGTCGTGACGTTGACAGGCTTGCCGGTGGCGCGCGCCACGCGCAGCGCCTCGCTCACGGCCGTCGTGTGCGGGTGCAGATACAGGGACATGCACACGGTCGGCACGCCGTCCGTGAAGAGCTCGACGAGGCGACCCACCATGCCGGCGAGGTAGCGGCCGTCGGGGATCTTGTAGCCGCCCACCGGGCCTGGACGCTCGACCGTGATGCCGGGGGAGTACGGAAGCACAGTCTCCATGGGCTTGAGCGGGAGCCCCGATTCCTCGAGCCGATCCAGCGGCCACGTCACGATGCGCACCTCATCGAATCCCCGCGTGAGCGCGACCTCCGCGAGATTGCGGGCCTCGCCGCTATGACCGCAGATCACCGGATCCGCGCGGACGACGATGACGAGGCGTCGGTTGATCTCGACGTTCATGGCTGCCTCCTTGGGTGGGGGTGGGCAGGGTCTCAGTGGACCTGGGTGAGGGGATCGGGAAGGGACGGCGGGCGGGTCTCGGTGCCCCAGGTGCCGGGTTCGGCGCCGAGGACGAGCCTCAGGGTGCCGCCCGCGTGCACCCTGGAGCCCGAGAGGTACGACGTGACGGGCTCCCCGTCGAACGTCGCGGACTGGACGTACTGCACTGGGCCGCCGGGCACAGGCTCGACGAAGCCCTCGGTCTCGATGACGAGCGTGCCGCGCGACATCGCGATCGATGCCGACGCGAAGGCCGGCGGGTGCAGAAGGAACAGGTTCTGGCCGGCGACAGGGAACAGTCCCAGGCAGGTCCACACGAACCAGGAGCTGAGGCCCCCGGAGTCGTCGTTGCCAGGCAGGCCGCCGCGGCCGCGGCCGAACTGCTGGTGCACGATGTCGTGCACCACCTCGGCCGTGCGGTCGGGGCGGCCGGCGTAGTGGTAGGCCCAGGGGGCCTCCATGTCCGGCTCGTTGTTGAGGCCCTCGAAGCGTCCGAGCGAGTAGCCCTCGTCCATCTCGGCCTTGCTCGGGCGCACGCCGGGCTGCGTGACTGCAGGCGCGTGAATGCCGAAGAAGGCGTCGAGGAGCGCCACGAAGGCGTCGTCGCCGCCCGCGAGGGCGATGCGCTCGGCCATGTCGTGCACCAGGCGGAACGAGTAGTTGTGCTTCGTGCCCTCGTAGTAGCTGGAGTCGAGTAGCAGTCCGTCGTCTCCGAACGCGTTCCGCCATCCCTCGGCGAGTGGGGCGAGCTCGTGGACCAGCGCGGAGTCCTCGACACGGTCGGCGACCTTCGCGGTGCACCAGTACCCGAACGCGAGGTCCAGGGTGTGCGAGATGGGGTGCGCGACGCCGGTCAGCAGGTAGTCCTCGCCGTAGGTGCGGCGCAGGTCGGCCTGCATGTTGACGAGCGCCCAGTCCCAGTCGATGCCGGGGATGTCCAGCTGGCACAGGTCGGAGAGAAGCGTGTGGGCGAGCGCGGAGGCCTGGCGAGAGAAGCGGTCTGAGCCGCGCGCCATGCGGTAGCCGATGGGCAGGTTGCCCTCCTGCTCGCAGATGGCCAGCAGCGCGTTGGCGAGGTCGATGGCCTTGCCTGGCTGCAGTGCGGTGAGCAGTGGCAGCTGCGTGCGGTAGATGTCCCACATGGTCGAGATGTCGAACACGAAGGGGCCGTCCGCGGGCCAGAACGGAGACTCGTCTCGCGCGAAGCATGGCTTGATGAGCGAGTGGTACAGCGCCGTGTAGAACACCTCGAGCCGCGCGGGGTCGTCGCACTCGACCTTGATCGAGTCCATGAGGTCGGTCCACGACGACCGGGTCGAGGCGAGCCGCTTGTCGAAGCGCGCGGTCCCGGTGCCGACGTCGCGGCGCAGGTTCTCGCGCGCCTGCTCGACGCCTCGGAGTGAGAAGCCCATGCGAAGCTCCACCGTCTGCCCGGCGAGCGAGGGCCCAGCCCACATGAGGCCGAAGGGACGCAGCGTCGTCGGCCGGATATGGTCCAGGTCGAGCCGCGCGCCGGCGGGCATGAGCCGACGGTCGTACCAGAGCATCTGACGCCATGACGGTGCGTCGCACTCGAGGTAGATCGACAGTGGTGCACCCTCCACCACGATCGTGCCCTGCGCCTTGCCCGGCGCGATCGTCTCGAGGTAGGCGCGCAGGGGTGTCGTGGCCGAGTAGGGGATCGACAGTCCGCCCATCGAGAGGTCGACGACGACGCGCGCGTCCTTGTGCTGCGGGAACGTGTAGCGATGCACGGCCGACTTGGGTCCCACCGTCAGCTCGGCCCGCACGCCGTTGTCGAGCGTCGCCGCGTAGTAGCCGGGTGAGGCCTCCTCCTCAGTGAGCGCGAAGTCCTTGCCGAGGCCGTCGAGCGGCTCGAGCATCGGGGTGACGCGGAAGTAGTTGTAGTACTTGCGGATCGCGCCCGTGCCGGACTGCTGGAAGTGCGTGAAGCCCGAGGCGACGTAGCTGTCGTGGATCCGCTCGGGCACGCCCTCAGTGCTGAGGTCGTACAGCCCGTAGCCGGTGGGGTAGGCGCCGGAGTATGCGCACGCGCTCACCATGCCGAGCGGGTGACATGCGCCGGGATGCGTGTTGCCGACCTGCGGCTTGGGCCACCACCAGGTGGCCGCCAGGCGGCTGGGTGCGGGCAGGTCGGTGACCTCTGTCCCGTTGAACGGGTCCACGTGCTCCAACAACAGGCCACCTCCTTCCGGCGGCTTCGAGCGGGGTCGGCGATCCCGCTTCTGTCAAAGACACGGTAAAGGGACCGCATTGACGGGAGGTTTCCACGCCGTGACGGAAATGAAACACATTCTGGGGAACCTTCGGCACTCCCCAAGGGTTGTGTGGGGGACGGCCGTCACGCACCCGGGCGGCGGGCGCGTACCCTGGATTCCGGTCTGGAGCGCGTTGCGCCGCAGTGACAGGCCCGCACTCGCAACCGACCACGGAGAAGATCACGTGAAGACCCGCATCACCGCAGCCGTCGCCGCGGCCACAGCGCTCGCGCTCGGCCTCAGCGCCTGCAGCCAGACGTCCGACGCCGAGCCCACGGCCTCGCCTACGTCCACCACGTCCGAGGAGTCGGCCGCCACGGTCGAGTTCCTGCAGTCCGTCGCCTGGAACGAGGGCAAGGACGGCATCGCGGAGCTTGAGTTCGAGCCCGGTGTGACGTTCGCCGACACGGGCGCCGTGCTCGTCGCGGACGGCGACGGGGCCGAGGCCACCGAGGGCACCGTCGTGACCGTCTCGTACATCATCTACTCGGGCACCGACGGCTCCGTGTACTACTCGTCCTACGACGACGGCTACACCGAGGGCATCACGATGACCGAGGGCGCCGTCGACCCGAACCTGTACTCGACGCTCCTCGGGGTGCACGAGGGTGCGCAGCTGCTCTACGGCACGTTCGACACCTCTGACGGCAGCGCGCTCATCATGGCCGTCACCGTCGAGGCCGTGACCGAGGTGCTCGACCGCGCCGAGGGCACCGCCGTCGACCCCGTCGAGGGGCTGCCCGCAGTGACGCTCGACGACGCGACCGGCGAGCCGACGGTGTCGTTCGACGCCGCAGGCGACAAGCCCACCGAGCTCGTCGCGCAGGACCTCATCACCGGCGACGGCGCCGTGGTCGCTGAGGGCGACCAGGTGACCGTGCACTACACCGGCTGGCTGTGGGACGGCGACGTCTTCGACTCGTCGTGGGAGCGGGGCGCAGGCTCCACCTTCACGCTCGCGACCGGATCGCTCATCGACGGATGGGTCCAGGGGCTCGTCGGCAAGACTGTCGGGTCGCAGGTCCTTCTCGTGGTTCCGCCGGAGCTCGGCTACGGCGACGCGGACAGCGGCACCATCCCCGCAGGGTCCACGCTCGTGTTCGTGGTGGACATCCTCGCCGCGCAGTAGCACTCAGCCGCAGCGCGGCTCGTGCGAAGGCCCGCCAGGCACGCCCTGGCGGGCCTTCGCTGTGCCGGGCGCGCACGCGAGAGCGGTGTGACTTGCACGCGCGGGCGGTGCTATCCTGTTACCCGCCTCGCTAAGGGGCGAAGGGGCTGTGGCGCAGTTGGTAGCGCGTCTCGTTCGCAATGAGAAGGTCAGGGGTTCGATTCCCCTCAGCTCCACCACACGAAGGACCTCGCCGCCAGGCGGGGTCCTTTTCTTCTTGACTGGCCAGGTGAGTCACGGCCTGGTCGCGAAGCGGCCGCCCCGCTAGGCGCCCGAGTCGGACCGGCCGACCGAGGGCAGCGCCGTCGCGAGGGCCCTGAGGTGCGCGATCCCTTCCACCGGGTCGCGGCCCAGGTCGCCGAACCGCTGCGACTCCGCACGCAGTCCAGCGAGCATGATCTGCAGCTGGCGCACTGACATGGCGCTGCGGGCCGGCTCGGGGAACACCGTGAGGACGCCGAGCTCCGTCATGAGTGTCATGAGGTCGATCGCCGTGACGTCCGTCCTCAGCGAGCCCTCGGCCTGCGCGCGCGCGACGTGCGCGGCGAGCCGCAGCACCAGGTCCTCGCCCGCGGTCGAGCCCGGCTCGATGCGCGCCATGCGGCGGGCGGTCGCCGCGAAGATCGGGTGTGCGTTGTTGGTGGCGACGGCGCGCTCCAGATATCCGGTGATCGTGCTCCAGCCGTCAGCGCCGTCGGCCACCTCGGCGTCGAGCTCGTCGAAGATTGCGGTGAACGCCTCGTGCGCCCGGCCGTGCAGCGCGCGCACAACGTCGTCGTGCGACTGGAAGCGGCGATAGCAGGTGGCAACCCCGAGCCCGGCCTCGTGCGCGAGCTCGTTGAGCGAGAACTCGAGGCCCTGGAGCTCGAAGAGGCGCTCGGCGGCGTCGAGAAGCTGCCGGATGCTGCGCGCGATCTCCGGGCGCGGCGCCCTCTTCCCACTCATAGGAGCCGCACTCTACTCCTGGGAGCGCGGCGATGCCGGGCCTCGAATCGGCTCCACGTGGGTGGCGGACGCTATCGTCCAGTCTGTGCGCATCGAACACGGCGGGTGGGTGGCATGACCGCCACCTCAGAGCTCACCTTCACCGAGGACTTCGAGCGCGCCCTCACTCTGCTCGACGAGGGCGCGAACATGTTCCTCACCGGCCGGGCAGGCACGGGAAAGTCCACGCTGATCCGCCACTTCCTCGCGACTACGGGGCGGCGCGCCATCACGGTGGCGCCCACCGGCATCGCCGCGCTCAACGTGGACGGCTACACGATCCACCGCCTCTTCTCCTTCCCGATGGGCGTCACTGAGGAGACCGTGCGGGGTCCCGGCTACTTCCCGCGCCGCTTCGCCGAGACCCTCGCGAACCTCGACACCCTGATCGTGGACGAGGCGTCGATGGTGAGGGCCGACCTCTTCGACGCGCTTGCAGCCGCGCTCGAGCGCTTCGGACCCCAGCACGGCGTCCCGTTCGGCGGGGTCCAGGTGGTGCTCGTGGGCGACCTGCACCAGTTGCCGCCCGTCGTGCGCGACGACGAAGTGGACTACTTCGACGAGCGCTATGGCACTCCCTACTTCTTCTCGGCCCGGCACTTCGATCCGGAGCGGTTCGCGATGGTGGAGCTGACCACGGTGTTCCGGCAGATCGGCGACACCGGGCTCGTGGACATCCTCAACGCCGTGCGCGAGGGCGCCCTGCTCGACGACGCGCGCGCCGTGCTCAACACCAGGACGGACCCTGGGTTCGAGCCGCCCGAGGACGAGTTCTGGCTGACCCTCGCCACCACCAACCGCATCGTCGGCGCGCGCAACCGACATCAGCTCGAGCGCCTTCCGGCGCCCGTGCGCACCTATCCCGCGGAACTCGCCGGCGACACCGACGGCTTCGAGCTCCCCGCCGAGCAGCACCTGGACCTCGCGGTCGGAGCCCAAGTGATGCTGCTCAACAACGACCCAGGGGACCGATGGGCGAACGGCACGCTCGGACGTGTGGTCGAACTGGGGCGTGACAGGGATGGCCCTGTCGTGACGGTGGGCCTCCGCGAGGGCGTCAGTGTGCACGTCCGCCCCCACACGTGGGAGATCACCCGGCCAGTGATGAGCGGCGGCTCGCTCGAGCGGCGCGTGGTGGGCACGTTCACGCAGCTGCCCATGAAGCTCGCGTGGGCGATCACCATTCACAAGTCGCAGGGCCAGACCCTGCACCGCGTGGTCGTGGATCTCACCGGCGGCACGTTCGCGAACGGACAGCTGTACGTGGCGTTGAGCCGTTGCACGAGCCTCGAGGGACTGGTGCTCAAGCGCGACGTGCTTCCGCGTGACCTCAAGACTGATGGCCGCATCCGACGCTTCCTCAGCTCGTCGCACGCGCCCGACGCGGTGGCCGGGCGCGTGTACCTGTCCGCCTCCACGGTGGGCACCGTGGGCGACAGGTACCGACCTCGGCCCGTCGAGATCGCCGTCGTCACGGACGACGGCGACGAGGCGACGACCGTGGTGAACCCTACGAGCGACCTGTACGGGGCGCAGACCGAGTTCGGGCTCACGACTCGCGACGTTCAGCTCGCCCCTGTGCTCGCGGAGGCGTGGGCGTGCCTCTCGCCGCTGCTGGCGGGGCGCGTGCCGATCGGCGTGGGGATCGATCAGACGCTCAGCTGGATCGACTTCGAGCTCAAGCGCTGCGGTGTCGTGGAGCCGATGGCGCTCGGCGTCGAGCTGCCGGCCACGGAGGTGGACGCGAACGAACGGAAGGCGCTGCAAGCGCCCGAGGCGCTCACCCGTGCCCGAGCGCTCCGTGACGCGGGAGAGCGATGGGTCTCCCGCGTCGGGCGGGCTCCCGTGAGCGCCGGGGAGCCGTTCGCCGCGTGGCCGCGTGGGCGCGGCTACCTGCAGCCGCGAGCGACGGGGTCGGCGGCGACTGCGTCGGGCTTCGTGGTGGGTGGGAACCTGTCCGCTCAGGACGACCCGGCGGCGGTGCTCGGCGATCTGCTTGCGCGGGCGTGGAGCCGCGTCGTCGATCGGGATGCGGACGTGGTCGAGCGGCTTCGCGAGGCCGAGCGGCACTACGGCGTGGAGATCCTTCCCCCCGACTTCGTGCTTGAGGCGCCCCTGCGACCAGCGGAGGTGCTGGTCGAGGGCGCTCGCGTGTGCTTCACCGGCACCGTCCTGCACGCCACCCGTGGCGTAGTGGAGCGCGAGGAGATGATGAGGCTCGCCGCGGCGAAGGGACTCGTGCCCGTCGCGAGCGTCACGAAGACCCGCACCGACGTGCTCGTGGTGGCTCAGCGCGGCACGCAGTCGGGGAAGGCGAAGAGAGCCGCGGAGTGGGGAAAGCCCGTGATCGACGCCGAGGAGTTCTTCGCCTGGCACGACGCCCGCTGAACCCGCTGCCGCGCTGGGACGGGTCACGGTTCGGATACGACGGGCCCGCACGTCGCTGGAGAAGGTGAGGCCGCACGGGATGTCGGGGCACACTGTGTGCGGGGGCAGGGCCGGCAGCGGCCACTCAACAGGACAGGGGATCGGTGCATGGGCTGGCGTGAGAGGTGGAGCAGCGCTCCGGTGCGCGATGGTCTGACCGTGTGGATCATTGTGCTGCTCACCTCCGGCCAGGGGTTCCGCTATCTGCTGGGTCTGCCGGTCTACGCCGCCGTGTGCGTGCTGACCGTCGCCGCGATCGCGGTGAGCTTCCGGCCCACGCTCGCGATGCTTCGGCTGCCGTTGCCGCTCGGCGCGTTCGTGTCGCTCGCGTCGGCGAGCGTGCTGTGGTCGGCGACGCGCGGCATCACCGCGCTCGCGGTGATCGTGATGCTCGCCACGACGTTCGTCGCTGCGGTCACGGTCCGCGGCACCGGCACCCGCCGCTTCATGGTGCTGCTGTACCGGGGCTTCCAGATCTCGCTGCTTCTCGGCATCGGCCTGGAACTGGTGGCGGCGGTGATCGTCCGGGGGCCGATCGCTCCGCCGATGTCGGATCTCACTTCGCTGACCGACGGCAAGGACGTCTCCGGCAACGACATCATGTGGTCTGACGGCCTGCTGTTCCAGGGCGGTCCGCTGCAGGGCTGGGTCGGCAACCGCAATCCCTTCGGCCTGGTCGCGCTGCTCGCGGCGATCACTGCCGTGATCGTGCTGCTCGAGCGCAGCGTGCGTCGCGTCGACGGGATCCTCACGCTCGCCGCGGCGGGCGGCGTCCACCTGCTGACGATGTCCGCGACCGTGTCCGTGACGGCGCTGTACTTGGCCGGCATCACGCTCGCGGCCTTCTGGATCCGCCGGCTGCCGCCCGGGGGGAAGAAGGCGCTGTCGCGCGTCGTCCTGGGCGTGACCGCGGGGGCCGCGGTGCTCACGATCAAGTACCGGGATGAGATCTTCGGCATGTTCGACCGCGGTTCGGATCTCACCAACCGCACGGAGATCTGGAAGCAGGTGCTGGCCACGGCGGAGCAGCGGCCCGAGGGCTGGGGCTTCGTCGGCTACTGGCCCGTCTGGGAGGAGCCGTATCGAGGCATCGCCGAGCGCGCGGGCGTCCTCGCAACGCACGCGCACAACGCCTTCCTGGACGCGTGGCTCCAGCTGGGGCTCGTGGGGCTCGCGCTGCTGGTCGCGATCATGGTCCTGCTGTTCGGCTCCTCCTGGCGCCTCGTCGAGCGCGCCGATCGGGGCGACACGTACATCCCGCTGGGGTGGACGCTGCTCACCGTGGCGATCCTGCTGCAATCGCTCACCGAGTCGCGGATGCTCGTCGAGGGCGGCTGGTACCTGGTGGTCGTGCTGTTCCTCTCCGCGCCGCAGGTGTTCCGGCTCACACTCGTGGACGAGTCCCTCGTGCACCGCGGCACGCCTGGCGCGACCGCCTCCGACACTCGCTGACCTCGTCTCCCTGGCGCGCGCTATCACGCCAATACTGTTATAGTTGTTATATAACAGATAGGAGATGCAGCGATGAGTGACACCCACCGGAACCCCGCCGATCGAGTCCTACGGCGCGCCGTCGACGTCGGGCTGCTCGTGCCCGCGCTCCTCACTGGCGCCGCGATCGCGCTGCAGCTGGTCGCCATCGACGACCTCGCCCAGCAGCTCGTGACGCACTGGGGCCCGGAGGGTCCCGACGGGTACGGGCCGGCGTGGGTCTATCCCGTGATGACGTTGCTCGGAGGACTCGTGCTCCCCAGCCTGCTCGCAGGCTCGGCCATGAGGCCGCTCGCGCGCGGGGAGCGAAGCCCGATGCTGCGGCTCATGCCCGCGCTCGCGGCGTCACTGGCCACGCTGTTCTCCGCGCTCGCGACCGGCATGGTCCTCACCCAGGTGGGCCCGTCGTTCGATGCGGGCGTGGGGTGGGTCCTCGCGCTCGCCTTCGGCGCCGCTGGCGTCGTGGGGTGGGTCGCGTGGGCGGCGCAGCCCTCGCAGGACGTCATCGTGCCGGCGGCGCTGCCCGTCGATGCGCTGGGTGCGGGCCCGCACGAGCGCCTCGCGTGGATTGGGCGCGCCGAACTCGGCAAGGGCGCCGGTGCCGCGCTCGTCTCCGCATGCGTGCTCCTGGCGGGGCTCGCCGTGTGGACCTGGGCGCTCGCCGACGTCGTTGCGGCCGCGATCACGACGGGCGTCGCGATCCTCGTCGCGCTCCTGGCTGCCGCGATGACGGTCTTCCACGTGCGCGCCGACCGTACGGGCCTGACAGTGCGGAGTGCCGTCGGGTTCCCGCGCTTCACGATCCCCGCGGCGGACATCGCCTCGGTCGGGGTGATCGACGTCGCGGGACTGGCGCACTTCGGAGGCTGGGGCGTGCGCGTCATCCCCGGAGCGACTGGGGTGATCCTGCGCAACGGGACCGCGCTCGAGGTCACGCGCGGCTCCGGGCGGCGCTTCGTCCTCACGCTCGACGATGCCGCGACGGTTGCCGCGGTGCTGGGCGCGGTGCGCGCGAGCCAGGCCGGGGGTGCGCGCGATGCTGATCAGGATTGATCCCACCGCGGAGACTGACCTGTACGAGCAGATCGCCGACTCCGTGCGCGAGGATGTCGCCGCCGCGCGGCTCGTCGCGGGTGACCGCCTCCCGTCCGCCCGCGAGGTCGCCCAGGCGCTCGACGTGAATCTCCACACGGTCCTCAAGGCGTACCAGGCGCTGCGTGAGGAGGGCCTCGTCGAGATGCGCCGTGGGCGCGGCGCGGTCATTGCGCCCATGTCCGCGGCAGTGGCCGAGCTCGCGGCAGACGCAGGCGCGCTCGTCGCTCGCGCGCGCGAGCTGGGGTTGGGGACTGAGGCCCTCATTGCGGCCGTGCGACAGGCCGCGCGCGCCCCGCGCGACACGTAGCACGGGCGCCGACTACGCGGTGCGGCCAGCGTGCCGGCGCGTGGCACTTCCTGACGACATGCCCCATGCGCCAGGATGGTGAGCGCCGAGCCAGAGGAGCCGCCATGCCAGCACCCGCCGATCCCGCCGCCCGCGAAGCCTACGAGTTGGAGCGCGCCCACGTCTTCCACTCGTGGTCCGCGCAGGCGTCGGTGGACCCGATCATGATGGCGGGCGGGCTCGGCAGCCACGTGTGGGACGAGGACGGGAGGCGCTACCTCGACCTGTCCTCGCAGCTCGTGAACACGAACATCGGGCATCAGCACCCGCGCGTCGTCGCCGCGATCCGTGAGCAGGCCGAGGCGCTGTGCACCATCTCTCCGGCGTTCGGCAGCGCGCCACGCGCGCAGGCGGCCGCCCGTATCGCGGGGCTCGCGCCCGCAGGCATGGAGAAGGTGTTCTTCACGAACGGGGGCGCCGAGGCCGTGGAGAACGCCGTGCGGATGGCGCGCCTGCACACGGGCCGCACCAAGGTCATGTCGCAGTACCGCTCGTATCACGGTGCCACCCCGACGGCGATTCAGCTCACGGGCGACACGCGTCGGTGGGCCAACGAGTTCGCGCCGGCGGGCGTCGTGCACTTCTTCGGGCCGTTCCTGTACCGCTCGCACTTCCACGCGAGCACTCCCGAGCAGGAGTGCGAGCGCGCGCTCGCGCACCTCGAGGAGCTGATCGCCTTCGAAGGCCCGGGGACGATCGCCGCCATCATCCTCGAGACCGTGCCGGGAACTGCAGGCATCATGCCGCCCCCGCCGGGGTATCTCGCGGGCGTGCGCGCGCTGTGCGACAGGCACGGCATCGTCATGATCCTCGACGAGGTGATGGCGGGCTTCGGCCGCACAGGTTCGTGGTTCGCGTTCGAGCAGCACGGCGTCGTGCCGGACCTGATCACCTTCGCCAAGGGCGTCAACTCCGGATACGTGCCGCTCGGCGGCGTCATCATCTCCGACGCGATCGCCGCGGACTTCGACGAGCGCCCCTACCCCGGTGGGCTCACGTACTCGGGCCACCCGCTCGCCACGGCCGCGGCGGTCGCGACCATCGACGCAATGCGCGACGAGCGCATCGTCGAGAACGCCGCCCGCATCGGGGCCGAGGTTCTGGAGCCCGGGCTGAGGGAGCTGCAGGAGCGCCACCCGAGCATCGGCGAGGCGCGAGGCGTCGGCGTCTTCTGGGCGCTCGATCTCGTCAAGGACCGCGAGACGCGTGAGCCGCTCGCCCCCTACGGCGGCACGTCGGCGCCCGTGGCGGGCGTGGTCGCCGCCGCGCGCCAGGCAGGCGCGCTGCTGTTCATGAACTATCACCGCATCCACGTCGTGCCGCCGTGCGTCATCACCGAGGACGAAGCTCGCGAAGGCCTCGCGATCCTCGACGAGGCGCTCGCCGTCGCCGACGCGGCCACCGTCTGACGCCCCCGCGATGTCACCAGATCCGCCACCCGAACAGGAGCACCCCATGACCGAGCCCACCTCACCCGCGCGCCGCACCGCCGTTGTCACCGGCGCCTCGAGCGGCATCGGCGAGGCCACCGCCCGTCAGCTCGCCGCGGACGGCTGGCATGTCGTCGTCGGAGCCCGACGCGTCGACCGGCTCGAGGCGCTCGCGGCTGAGATCGGCGGCACCGCCCTCGCGCTCGACGTGACCGACCAGGCCTCCGTGGAAGCCTTCTGCGACGCCGTGCCCGAGGTGAGTCTGCTCGTCGCCAACGCAGGCGGCGCATTCGGCACCACGTCGGTCGCCGAGGCGAGCGACGACGAGTGGCTGCGCATGTACGACGTCAACGTCATGGGAACGCTGCGCACGGTGCGCGCGCTGTTGCCCAAGCTCATCGCCTCGGGCGACGGCCAGGTGGTGACGCTCGGCTCGATCGCGGCGCTCGAGCCCTACCCGGGTGGCGCCGGCTACAACGCCGCGAAGCACGCGGTGAAGGCCCTCACGCGCGTGCTGCGGCTTGAGATGAAGGGCAAGCCGGTGCGCGTGTCCGAGATCGATCCCGGTCTCGTCGAGACCGAGTTCTCGGTGGTTCGCTTCTCGGGCGACCAGGAGCGCGCGGACAAGGTCTACGAGGGCATGACGCCGCTGGTGGCACAGGACATCGCGGAGGCCATCGCGTGGGTCGCCTCACGCCCGGCGCATGTGAACATCGACTCGATGCTGATCATGCCGCGCGCGCAGGTGTCCGCCCAGGTCGTGCACCGCGAGCCATAGCCGCCGCACGGACCTGGCCGCCGCGTCGGGCACGCCCGACGCTAGCGACGCCAGAACTGGAGGCGACGCCCCAGCGAGGGTCGTGAAGGCTCGAGGATCTCGCCCTCCGCGTCGGGCTCGCCCGCCTCGGGCTCAGGCAGCTCGTCGATGATCGCGTACGTGCGGCCGGTGTTCTTCACCACTGCGGTGATGAGCGCCGCGATCGGCAGCGCCATGAAAGCGCCCATCGGCCCTGCGATCGCCCCGCCGGCGATCGCGCCGCCGAATGCCACCGCACCGTTGAGCTCCATCGTCTTCGACGAGATCTTGGGGCTCAGCGCGTAGTTCTCGATCTGCTGGTAGACGAGCACCCACACGAGCAGCGCGATCGCGTTGGGAAGACCCTCGACCGCCAGTGTGATGACGATGGGCAGCGCGGCACCCAGATAGGTGCCGATGAAGGGGATGAAGGTGGACACGAACCCCATGAACATCGCGAGCGGTGCGGCGTAGACCAGGTCGAGGCCTATGACGAGCATGACGAAGAATCCGAGCCCTCCACTGACCGAGGCGAGCAGCAGACGCGAGTAGAAGTAGCCTCCGGTCTGCTCGATCGACGTGGTGGCCACCCACTTGAACACGCGCTGACGCTCGGGCGGCATGCGAGACATGAGCGCACGCATCACCCTCGGCCAGTCTGCGGCGAAGTAGAAGGCGAAGAGCGCGACCGTCATGAGATCGAACACGATGCCGAGCCCGGAGGACAGCGCGCCGAGCGCGCCCGAGGCCCACTGCTGGAGCACCTGCGCGATGTAGTCGGTGCCGTCGGTGGCCGCAGTCTCGTCGAGCAGCGGCTGGCCGAAGATGCCCTCCCACCAGTCGTCGAACGCCGCGAACCAGTCAGCGGCGGCGGCGCCGACCTCCTGCGCGAATCGCACGACGCCCGGGATGAGCACGGCGATGAGCAGCGTGACCACCGCGACGGCGGCGAGGTAGATGATGCCGACCGCGGCGCCGCGTCGCATGCCGAAACGGGTGGTCAGCGCCTCCACGCCCGGGATCATGGCGAGCGCGAAGAACAGCGAGATGAACAGCAGGCCCAGCAGGTGGGACAGCTGTCCGAACACGTAGACGCCGATCGCGACGAGCACGCCGACGGCGACGATCTTCCACAGCACCGACCACACGAAGCGGTCGGAGACGGGGTGCGGGTCGCCCTTGTCGCGTGACGCGTACTCGGCGCGGGCGGCCTCGACGACCTCGACGGGAGGCTCGCGCGTCTCCTCGGTCACGTCACGCGTCCTTGAGTGACCGTCGCAGCGAGAAGGCCCTCACGAGGCCCAGCACGCCCAGCACCATGAGCATGATCGCGGCGAACCATAGGAAGATCGCGGCGGACCAGCCGGGGATCGCGACGACCACGAGCCCCGCCACGATCGACAGCGCGCCGAGCGCGATCGCCCACCCGCGCGAGCGCGCCGAGTGCGAGTCCACGAGCGAGATGATGCCCTCGATGATCCAGCCGAGCCCGACCACGATCGTGGTGATGAGGATCAGCACGGTCGCGCTCGCGGCGAGGTTGCGCAGCATGACGACGCCTCCGATGAGCAGCAGCACTCCGAAGATGAGGCCGACGGCCCGCATCGCGCCGGAGTACCCGGAACGCATGATCGAGATGACGATGCGGAGCACGCCGGACAGCAGGAAGTTGATCGCGATCAAGGCGGCACCGACCTTGAGCGTCGCGGCGGGCCACACCAGCAGCACGAAGCCGAGCGCGAACGAGAAGCCGGCGGCGAGGCCGATGATCCAGCTCATGGCGCGCACGAGCGCGGGCGGCGGCGGCGAGTCCTCGAGCGGCATCGCGACCGCCATGAACATCCGACGCTGGCTGGGCGTCTCGTCGGGTCCGTCGTTCATCGGAGCCTCCTCGCGCAGGTGGGAGAGCCCTTCTCCCACCTGCGCTCGAACCTACCGGTGCGAGACGGCCGGCGCCAGGGAGACCAGGGAGAACAGGTCCTTGGGGTCGGTCGGCTCTGCGATGAGGTCGATCTCCGTGGCGTACGGAGTGCCGGAGACGCGGTCGCGCAGGAACCGCAGGGCCGAGAAGTCGTTGATGGCGAAGCCCACCGAGTCGAACAGGGTGACCTGGTCGTCGGAGGTGCGCCCGGGCCGCTGGCCGTCGATCACTCGCCACAGGTCCACGGTGGGGAAGTCGGCCCCGACGCTCTGGATCTCGCCCTCGACGAGGGTCTGCGGGTGGTACTCGACGAAGACCTCCGAGCGGCGCAGGATCGCTGGCTCGAGCTCGGTCTTGCCCGGGCTGTCGCCGCCGATGGCGTTGAGGTGCATGCCGGGCTGGACCATCGCGTCGGTGAGGACCGTCGCGTTGACCTTGTCGGCGGTGCACGTGGTCACCACATCGGCCCCGTCCACCGCGTCGGCGCCACTCGTGGCGCGATGCACGGTGAAGCCCAGCGCCGTGGCGTTGCGCACGAACTTGTCGAGCGCTGCGGGGTCCACGTCCCACGCGCGCACCTCGTTCAGCCCCAGGAGCCGGCGCATCGCGAGCGCCTGGAACTCTGACTGCGAGCCGGTGCCGATGAGCGCGTGCACGCGGGCGTCTGGGCGTGCGAGCCGACGCGCCGCCATCGCCGAGACCGCCGCCGTGCGCAGCGCGGTCAGGAGCGACATCTCGGTGAGCAGCAGCGGGTAGCCGGTGGCCACGTCGGACAGCACGCCGAACGCGGTCACTGTCTGCAGCCCCCGCGAGGGGTTGATCGGGTGGCCGTTGACGTACTTGAAGCCGTACAGCTCCGCGTCCGCGGTGGGCATGAGCTCGATCACGCCGTGCTCGGAGTGGGCCGGCACGCGCGGCGTCTTGTCGAACTGCTCCCAGCGGCGGTAATCGTCTTCGAGATAGGCGACGAGGTCCTCGAGCAGGGGCTCGACGCCTTCGTGCGAGATCCAGCGACGCATCGCGTCGACGTCAACGAACTGGACCATCATGCCTCCCGGGGGTTGAGGGTGTCGGCTCGCAGGGCGAGGGTGCAGCACTTGGCGCCGCCGCCGGCGAGGAGCAGCTCGGTGAGGTCCACGCCGATGGGCTCGTAGCCGGCCTCGCGCAGCTGGTGCTGGAACGTGGTGGCGCGGGCCGCCGTGACGACGTGCAGGCCGTCGGAGACGGCGTTCAGCCCGAACACTGCCGCGTCGTGCTCGTCGACGAGGATCGCGTCGGGGTAGCGGCGCTCGAGCTCCGCACGGCTGGCGTCGTCGAACGCGCTGGGGAGGTACGCGATGTGCTCCTGCCCGGCGCGGTCGTCGAGCACGGCGAGCGCCGTGTCGAGGTGGTAGAAGTCGTCGCGCACGAGCCGCAGCGACACGACCTCGCGGCCGAACACCTCGGCGATCTCGCGATGGCTGTCGAGCGAGGTGCGGAAGCCGGTGCCGGCGAGGATCACGTCGCCCACGGTGAGGAGGTCGCCCTCGCCCTCGTTGATGTGCCTCGCCTCGACGACGTTCAGGCCCGACGCGCGGAACCAGTCCGCGTAGAGCGCCCCCTCGGGCTGCCGCTCGGGGTGGGTGAAGCTCGCGGTGTATGCGATGCCATCGACGACGAGTCCGCCGTTGGCGGCGAACACCATGTCGGGAAGCCCTGGCGCCGGGTCGATCTCGTGGACCGCGAAGCCGAGGCGCACGAAGGCGCGCCGCAGCTCCTCCCACTGCGAGACGGCGCGCGCGGTGTCGGTCGCCTCGTCGGGGTGCATCCACGGGTTGATCCGGTACGAGACCGTGAAGTGCGTGGGGCGGCACATGAGCGCCGTGAGGGGCTGCGCGGTGCGCTCGGTGCGCTCGCTCGCGGGTGCGGTGATGGTCAACGCGGGGACCTCCTTTGACCCCTTCAGCGTGACAGAGATTCCCCGATGATTTCAGGTTGGTAACGATGTAATCCTGCGATCTCCGGTGCCCCTACGATGGAAAACGGCAACCTACCCGGAAGGAGCGCCGCATGGCTCTCGACGACCTCGACCGCCGCATCCTCGAGGAGCTCAAGGTCGACGGACGCGTGAGCTACCACGAGCTGGGCGAGCGCATCGGGCTGTCGCCCACTGCCGTGAAGCGGCGGATGGACCGCATGCACGAGACGGGTGCGATCCGCGGCTACACGGTGCTCATCGACCCCGCGCTCGACGGGCGCGAGACCGAGGCGTTCGTCGAGGTGTTCTGCCGCGGCACCGTCGGGCCCGACGAGCTGCGTCGCATCCTCAGCGGCATCCCCGACGTGATCGAGGCTCAGACCGTCACTGGCGAGGCCGACGCGCTCGTGCGCCTGCGCGCGACCAGCATGCCCGCTCTCGAGGACGCGCTCGAGAAGGTGCGACTCGCGCCGCAGGTCGACTCGACTCGCTCGGCGATCGTGCTGTCGCAGCTGCTGTCGCGCCGCGAGTAGCGTCGCGCCCGAGCCGCGTCAGATCCAGGTCGGCAGCCACATGTGGAGGCGCCACAGGTCGTACGGGATCGGGTCGCCGCGCCACAGAGGCAGGTAGTAGCCCGAGACGATCAGCACGACCCCGATGAAGACCCCGACCGCGATCCAGCCGCCGCGCGACCAGGTGCGCGGGCCGTCGGGCTGCGCGATCCGCTGCAGCGCCCACGCGACGAGCATCACCACGAACGGCACGAACGCGACCGCATAGAACGTGAAGATCGTCCGATGCGCGTACGGCACCCACGGCAGCCAGCCCGCGAGGATGCCCAGCGACAGCACCAGGCCCATGGTGTCGCGGTGGATCAGCAGCCTCCACACCGCGAACAGCAGCGCCGCGAATCCGGCCCACCAGATCAGGGGGTTGCCGAGCGACGTGATCGCGGACACCCAGCGTTCGTCGCCGGCGATGTCAGGCACGTCCTCGAAGTAGAACGCTGTGGGGCGCACCTGCAGGATCCAGCCGTTGGGGTGCGACTCGTAGCTGTGCGGTGACGTGAGGTGCGTGTGGAAGTCCCACATCTGCCGGTGGTAGTCCACGAGCGAGCGCAGCGACTCCGGGAGCCAGGTGACGCCCTCGCCGGGGTGCTTCTCCGCCCACTGCCGCGCATACGAGCCGTCCGTGACGAACCAGTTCCACCACGTCGCCACGTACACGGTGGGGATCAGCACGATCGTCGCGAGGAACGTGGGGACCGCCCGCACCGCAGAGCCGACGAGCCATCCCTCGATTCCCGCTGCGCGGCGGTCCACCATGTCCCACACGACGGACAGGACGAGGAACACGGCCGCGAAGTACAGGCCCGACCACTTCGTGGATGCGGCGAGCGCGAACGCCACGATCGCGAGCAGTCGCCACCATCGCACTCCCACGACGGGCCCGCCTCCGCGCGCGCCGTCCGGCCCCGCGGAAGCCATGGCCGCCGCGAGCCGGCGCCTGAAGCGCGCCCGGTCGAGTACGAGCAGCCCGAAGCCGGCGACCACGAAGAACGCGAGGAAGCCGTCGAGCAGCGCGGTGCGGGACATCGTGATGTGAAGTCCGTCGACCGCGAGCAGCAGTCCCGCGACGCCTCCCCACAGCGTCGAGCCCAACAGCGATCGTGCAATGAGAGCGACGAGCACCACGGTCGCGATCCCGAACACGGCCGCGCTGATGCGCCACCCGAACGGCGTGGGCCCGAAGGCCTTGATTCCCGCTGCGATGAGCAGCTTGCCCACCATGGGGTGCACCACGTAGTCGCCCTTGGTCTGCAGGCCCGAGTAGTCCCCTGAGGCGAACAGCTGGTCCTCGCCGGTCCAGTCGCCTTCGTAGCCCTGCGACACGAGCGAGTAGGCGCCGCGCGCGTAGAACACCTCGTCGAACACGAGCGTCGTGGGGGAGCCGAGCGTGGTCAGGCGCATGAGCGCGGCGAGCACGCCGACGCCGATCGCCATGAGCGTGGCGCGCCAGCGGTACGCCCAGAGCCAGAACACATGCGAAGCCTAGTCGCGCGCGCCGGTTGCGGCGATGGCCTGTGACACGCTGGTGCCATGACAGGAGACCTCGAGCCCGGCATCGTGCTGGCGGCGACTCCGATCGGCAACGTCGGCGACGCGTCGGCGCGGCTGCGTGAGGCTCTCGCGGGCGCTGAGGTGGTCGCGGCGGAGGACACGCGTCGGCTGCGCGACCTCGCGTCGCGGCTCGGCGTCGAGGTCACTGGACGGCTCGTCGCCGTGCACGATCACAACGAGGCGGACAGGGCCGACGCGCTGATCGCCGCCGCGTCCGAGGGCGCCACCGTGCTGGTCGTGTCCGACGCTGGCATGCCGACGGTCTCCGACCCCGGGTTTCGCATCGTCGAGGCCGCGGCGGCCGCGGGCGTGCCCGTCACGGTGCTGCCAGGCCCGAGCGCGGCCCTCACGGCGCTCGCGCTGTCCGGGCTGCCGACCGACCGCTTCTGCTTCGAGGGCTTCCCGCCGCGCAAGGCGGGCGAGCGGGCGAGCGCCTTCGCCGCGCTCGCGGCCGAGCCTCGCACGATGGTGTTCTTCGAGGCGCCGCATCGGCTGGCCGCGACGCTCGCGGCGATGGCTGAGGCCTGGGGAGGCGACCGCCCCGCCGCGGTGTCGCGCGAGCTGACGAAGACCTACGAGGAGACCCGACGCGGCCCGCTTGCCACGCTCGCCGCGTGGGCCGAGGCCGAGTCGCCACGCGGGGAGATCGTCATCACCGTGGGCGGTCGGCCCGCGCAGGCCGCGGGGATGGACGCCGTCGTCGCCGAGGCGCTTGCGCGCGTCGCGGCGGGCGAGCGCGCGAAGGACGCCGTCGCGGACCTCGCTGCCACCGCCGGCCTGCCGCGCCGCGAGCTGTACGCCGCAGTGCTCGAGGCCAGGAACGGCAGTGCGTCCACCTGAGCACGCGCGTGGGCCCGCGCCGCATGTGCTCATCGCGGCGCTCACGCTGCTCGGCGCTGTCGCCGTCGTTGCGGCGGTGCTGCTGGCGATGCGCGGCGACTCGGAGCCCGGCGTCGGGCGTGCACTGGGCGACCCTGCGCCGAGGGTGACGCCCACGCCCGTGGTGCTGTCGGCGCCCGAGTCCGTCGAGATCGAGGACACGCTGCCGCGCGCGGCGACCCCGGCGTCGGGCGGGCAGGATGATCCCCCGCGCACGTGGTCGCTCGAGCCGGCCGTGTCGCCGTGGGTGATCGTCAACAAGCTCCGGCCGCTCGACCCGCAGGACTACGTGCCCTCCGACCTGCGTGACGTCGCCGGTACGTCGCAGCAGCTGCGTGCCGAGGCCGCCGACGCGATGGAGGCGATGATGGCGGCGGCGAGCGACGCGGGCGCGAGCTTCCGCATCTCCACCGCGTACAGGTCCTACGGCTTCCAGGAGAGCCTGTTCGCCGCGTACCAGCGCGACTGGGGAACCGCGCGGGCCGAGACTTTCTCCGCGCGCGCAGGCCACTCGGAGCACCAGACCGGCTGGGCGGCCGACGTGTACGAGTCGAACGCGTGCAAGGTCAAGGCGTGCTTCGCGGACGAGGCGGCGGGCCGATGGGTGGCCGCGCACGCGTGGGAGTACGGCTTCATTCTGCGCTACCCCGAGGGGAAGCAGGAAATCACCGGATACCGCTACGAGCCCTGGCACGTGCGGTACGTCGGCACCGAGCTCGCGACGTGGATGCGTGAGCACGACGTCGCGACGCTCGAGGAGGCGTTCTCGCTGCCCGCAGCCCCGGACTATCCCTGACCGGTCTCGCGTGAGGAGCGCGCGCAGCCGTCACTAGGATGGTCGCCATGTCTCGCATCCTCTCCGCTGTCGCCTGGCCGTACGCCAACGGGCCCCGTCACATCGGCCACGTGGCCGGATTCGGCGTCCCCTCCGACGTGTTCAGCCGCTACATGCGCATGGCGGGTAACGACGTGCTGATGGTCTCGGGCACCGACGAGCACGGCACGCCCATCCTGGTGCAGGCCGAGGGCGAGGGCGTGAGCCCGCAGGAGCTCGCAGACCGCTACAACAGGGTCATCGTCGAGGACCTCACATCGCTCGGGCTCAGCTACGACCTGTTCACGCGCACCACGACGGGCAACCACTACAAGGTGGCGCAGGAGCTGTTCAAGGCGGTGCACCGCAACGGTTACATGGTCGAGCAGACCACGCGCGGCGCGATCTCGCCGTCGACCGGTCGCACCCTTCCGGACCGCTACATCGAGGGCACCTGCCCGATCTGCGGCACCGACGGGGCGCGCGGCGACCAGTGCGACGCATGCGGCAACCAGCTCGACGCGATCGACCTGATCAACCCCGTGAGCCGCATCAACGGCGAGACGCCCAAGTTCATCGAGACCGAGCACTTCTTCCTGGACCTGCCCGCGCTCACCGACGCGCTGTCCACGTGGCTCGGCGCGCGCAAGGGCTGGCGCCCCAACGTGCTCAACTTCTCGCTCAACCTCCTGCACGACGTGCGGCCGCGCGCCATGACGCGCGACATCGACTGGGGCATCCCCGTGCCGCTCGAGGGCTGGGAGACCAACCCGAACAAGCGCCTGTACGTGTGGTTCGACGCGGTCATCGGCTACCTCAGCGCCTCGATCGAATGGGCCCGACGCTCGGGAGACCCGGAGGCCTGGCGAAAGTTCTGGAACGACCCCGAGACACTGTCCTACTACTTCATGGGCAAGGACAACATCACCTTCCACTCGCAGATCTGGCCGGGCGAGCTGCTCGCCGCGAACGGCCGTGGCGCCAAGGGCGGCGAGCTGAGCTCCTTCGGCGACCTGCAGCTGCCCACCGAGGTCGTCTCGAGCGAGTTCCTCACGATGGAGTCCGCCAAGTTCTCCTCGTCGCGCGGCCACGTCATCTACGTGCGCGACATGCTCGCCCGCTACCAGCCCGACGCGCTGCGCTACTTCATCGCGACGGCCGGCCCGGAGACGTCGGACGCGGACTTCACCTGGTCCGAGTTCAAGCGCCGCACCAACGACGAGCTGGTGGCCGGCTGGGGCAACCTCGTCAACCGCACTGCGTCGCTGCTGCACAAGAACGTGGGGGAGATCCCCGCGCTCGGCGCACTCACCGACGTGGACCGCGCCGCGCTCGACGGCTCCCGCGCGGCGTTCGCGCAGGTCGGCGACCTCGTCCGCCACCACCGCCAGCGCGCCGCGATCAACGAGGCGATGCGCGTGGTCGGCGATGCCAACCGGTATCTCGCGGACACCGCGCCCTGGAAGCTCAAGAACGAGGACCCGGAGCGCATGCGCACCGTGCTCGGCGTCGCCGCGCAGCTCGTGACGGACGCCAACACCATGCTCGCGCCGTTCCTGCCGCACTCCGCGCAGAAGGTCCACGAGGCGCTCGGGGGCACCGGCACGTTCGCCCCGATGCCGCAGATGAACGAGGTCACGGACCTCGACCTGCCCGATCGCGAGTACCCCGTCATCCAGGGCGACTACACGGGCATGCAGGGCACGTGGGGCCGCCGCGACGTGACCGCTGGCACGCCCGTGCCGGCACCCTCACCTGTGTTCACCAAGCTCGACGACGAGATTGTCGAAGCCGAGCTCGAGCGCATGCGAGGCGACGACTAGGTGGCCCGGCCCGGAGCCTGGCCGCCCGAGCCAGCGCCGCTTCCCGTCCCCGTCCCCGACAACCACACGCACCTCGAGTCCGACGCGGGCGACGAGCCGCGGTCCGTCGAGCGCCGCATCGCCGACGCCGTGGCCGCCGGCATCGATCGCATGGTCCAGGTGGGCTGCGACATCGAGTCCGCCCGCTGGACCGCCGAGGCCGTGACGCGGCATCCCGAGTTGCTGGGGGCGGTCGCCCTACACCCGAATGAGGCGCCGGTGCACGCGGCCGGAACCCACGCGTCGGGCCTGGGCTACGACGAGGCGTTCGCTGAGATCGCCGCGCTGGCGCGCGCCCCCCGAATCCGTGCGATCGGCGAGACGGGGCTCGACTACTTCCGCACGGATGAGACGGGCCGGGACGCCCAGATCGCCGCGTTCCGCGACCACATCGCGCTCGCGAAGGAGCTGGACCTGCCGCTGCAGATCCACGATCGCGACGCTCACGCCGACGTGCTCGACGTGCTCGCGCGCGACGGCGCACCCACGACGACCGTGTTCCACTGCTTCTCCGGAGACGCCGCGATGGCGCGCCTGTGCGTGGACCGCGGCTACTACCTGAGCTTCGCCGGAACGGTCACGTTCAAGAACGCGCATGACCTGCGGGGAGCGCTCGCGGTGACCCCGCTCGAGCGCGTCATGGTCGAGACGGATGCCCCCTATCTGACGCCCCATCCACACCGCGGCGCCCCCAACTCGCCCGCGCTCGCGGCGCTCACGATGCGTGAGATCGCGCGGGTCGCGGGCGTCGCCCTGGACCACGCGTGCGAGGTCGTCTCTGCGACGACGGAGCGAATCTATGGGTCCTGGTAGAACGTGCGATGCGTCACTTGAGTTGGCGCGAACCGTTACCGATATGAGATAAAGGCGGCTAGTCGGACGCCATTTCGGGCCGTCCATGAGAACATTCGCGCGCCGTCCCAGCCGCCGAGAGGAGACCGTGAGCTACCTGCGCACGACGCCCGCCCCGGGCGGACGCCGCGACCGTCGGCTCCGCTCCGGCTCGCGCACCCGCATGACGCGGCAGCTCGGCGTCTCTGCGGCCATCGTGGCTTTCGCCTTCGGCTCGTTCTCGTCCGCCGCGGCCGACTCGTTCCAGGCTGCGACCCTCGACGCGCGCACTGTCGCGTCAGAGGTCGTCGCGCCGGTGGGCGCTGCGGCACCCGAGACGCAGATCGTCACCGAGACCGAGGAAGTGACGCTCCCGCACGGCGAGGTCACCACCTCCGATCCGGGCGCGCTGACGGGCAGCACCGTCGTCGTCACCGAGGGCGCACCGGGCAAGGCGCTCGTGAGCTACGAGGTGACTTACGTCGACGGCGTCGAGGTCAGCCGCGTCGAGACCGTGTCCGTAGTGGTCGACCAGCCGGTCGACAAGGTCACCAAGGTCGGCTCGCTCGTGATCCCGCCCACCACCGAGGCGCAGAAGGGCACCAACCGCGCCCTGGGCCAGCAGATGGCGGCGGCCCGCGGCTGGACCGGCGACCAGTGGGCGTGCCTGGACAACCTGTGGGCCCGCGAGTCCGGCTGGAGCCACACGGCGGAGAACCGCTCGTCGGGCGCCTACGGCATCCCGCAGGCCCTGCCCGGCTCCAAGATGGCCGTCTACGGCGACGACTGGCGCACGAACCCCGCCACGCAGATCGAGTGGGGACTCGCGTACGTCGGCGGACGCTACGGCACCCCGTGCGGCGCCTGGAGCCACTTCCTCACCAAGAACTGGTACTGACGCACGTGGCCGATCTGCTCGGTCCGTCGGACATCCGCACCCTCGCCGAGTCCCTCGGCGCCGCCCCCACCAAGAAGTGGGGCCAGAACTTCGTCGTCGACTCCGGGACGGTGCGCCGCATCGTGCGGATCGCGGGCGTGAGCACCGGTGACCACGTCGTCGAGGTGGGGCCGGGCCTCGGCTCCCTCACGCTCGCGCTGCTCGAGGCCGACGCGTGGGTCACGGCGGTCGAGATCGATTCGCGGCTCGCAGCTGCCCTCCCGCAGACCGTCGCCGACCGCGCCCCCGAGGCGGCGGACCGCCTCGCGGTGATCGGGCAGGACGCACTGAAGGTGGAGGCGCTCCCCGGCGCCGGACCCGACGCAGGCGCGCCCGTCGCGCTCGTGGCGAACCTGCCCTACAACGTCTCGGTGCCGGTCATCCTGCACTTCCTTGAGACCTTCCCGAGCCTCGCGCGCGTCCTGGTGATGGTGCAGTCCGAGGTCGCCGATCGACTCGCGGCCCCGCCCGGCTCCCGGACGTACGGCATCCCGAGCGCCAAGGCCGCGTGGTACTGCGACGTGCGCCGCGCCGGCGACGTGGGCCGCGCCGTCTTCTGGCCCGTGCCGCGCGTCGACTCCGCGCTGGTGCTCATGGAGCGGCGCGAGCAGCCCTCCACCACGGCGAGCCGTGAGGAGGTCTTCGCCGTCGTCGACGCGGCCTTCGCACAGCGGCGCAAGGCGCTCCGCGGGGCGCTGAGCGGGATCGCTGGGTCGGGCGCCGCGTCCGAGGCAGCGCTGCGTGCCGCGGGCATCGACCCGCTCACGCGCGGCGAGCAGCTGCGCATCGAGGACTTCGCGCGCATCGCCGAGGCTCTCGCGGCCGCACGCGCCTGACGTCTCTTCCCGTCCGGGACCGCTCCCGGTCGCGTGCGCTTCATGCCACGATGGGCGCATGCCTCGCTCCGTGACCGTCCGCGCCCCCGGCAAGGTCAACCTGCAGCTCTCGGTGGGGCCCCGTCGCGAGGACGGCTATCACCCGCTGGCGACCGTCTTCCAGGCGGTCGAGCTGTACGAGACCGTCACCGCGACGCCGGTGCTCGGGGGCGACGTGACCGTGGCCGTGCGCGCCCAGCCGACGCTCGCGTTCGACCCCGCGAGCGTGCCCCTCGACGAGAGGAACCTCGCGGTGCGTGCCGCGCGCGCAGTCGCTCAGGCGTACGGGATCGACGACGGGGTGCGGCTCGAGATCGTCAAGGGAGTACCCGTGGCGGGCGGCATGGCGGGTGGCAGCGCCGACGCGGCAGCCGCCGTGGTCGCGTGCGCCGAGGCCTGGGAGGTCGGGGCGACGCGCCGCGAGCTCCACGACCTGTGCGCCTCGCTGGGCTCAGATGTGCCGTTCTCGCTCCACGGCCACACTGCCGTGGGCGTGGGCCGCGGAGACGAGCTCTCACCCGCGATGACGCACGGGGAGCTGCACTGGGTGATGTGCACGCAGCGCGCGGGGCTCTCCACGCCCGAGGTGTTCGCCGAGCTCGACCGCTCGGCTGAGGAGGACGGCAGGGAGATCCCGGACCCCGTCCTGAGCCAGACCCTCATGGCGGCGCTCATTGCGGGCGACCCGCATGCCGTGGGCGAGGCGCTCGTGAACGACCTTCAGGCTCCCGCGCTCGCCCTCATGCCGCGCCTGCGGGAGACGCTCGACTCTGCGCTCGACGCCGACGCGCTGGCCGCGATCGTCTCGGGCTCCGGGCCGACCGTCGCGGCGCTCGCCCGCTCGCGTCAGCACGCGCTCGCGATCGCCGCGCACGTGACAGCGGCGGGCACCGCCGACGCGGTGCTGTGCGTCAGCGGGCCCGCCGCGGGTGCCACCGTCGTCGCCTCGTGAGAGGCGCCGCGGCTACTTCCTGAGCGCGTCCCTGATCTCGGTGAGCAGCTCGATCTCCGTAGGGCCGGCAGGCTCATCGACGGCCGGCTCCTCCTTCTTCTTGCGCTCCGCGAGCCGGTTGAGCGGAAGCACGATCGCGAAGTAGATCGCCGCCGCGATGATCAGGAAGTTGAGGATCGAGGTGAGGAACGCGCCGATCGCGAGGACCGCGTCGTCGGCAGGGTCCGGCGTTCCCGCGTCGTTGAGGGTCCACATCCACACCTGGCTCAGATCCGGCTTGCCGAACACGGCAGCGATCAGTGGGTTGATGATGTTGTTCACGAGCGAGGTGACGATCGCCGTGAACGCGGCGCCGATGACGACGGCGACGGCGAGGTCCACGACGTTGCCGCGAGTGATGAAGTCCTTGAAGCCCTTGATCATGTCGGATTCCCTCCTGAGACTCGCGGACGCAGCCGCGCGGGGCGTGCATCGCCCCTGCTCAGGGAATCTAGCGCCAAGTCGTGGGCCCGCGCGGAGCGGGCCCGTTCCGGCCCCACACTCCTCGGCCGCGCGCGCTGTGAGGCACTGAGTGCTCACCATGGCGCTCGCGGAGCACTGATGCACTCACAGCGCGCCTGTGGGGCCTACTCGTCCGGGAGCGTAGGACGGCGGTCCAGCATGTGCAGGCCGTTCCATGCGAGGTTCACCAGGTGCGCGGCGACCACCTGCTTCTCGGGCTCGCGCACCTCGGCCCAGTGCTGGCCGGTGAGGGCGACCATGCCCACGAGCATCTGCGAGTAGAACGGCACCACGGTGGTGTCGAGACCGCGCTTGGCGAACTGTCCCACCAGGAGTCCCTCGACCTGGTTGGCGACGTCGCCCAGCAGCGACGAGAACGTGCCGGTGGACTGTGCGACGGGCGAGTCGCGCGCCAGGATGCGGAATCCGTCAGGGGAGTCCTCGATGTAGCCGAGCAGCGCGAGCGCCGCACGCTCCACGAGCTGCCGGGGGTGCGCACGTTGCTCGAGGGCGCCGCTGAGGGCGCCGAGCAGTGCCTGCACCTCGCGGTCCACGATGACGGCGTACATGCCCTCCTTGCCGCCGAAGTGCTCGTACACGACGGGTTTGGAGACGTCGGCGCGGGCCGCGATCTCCTCGACCGAGGTTCCCTCGAAGCCCTTCTCGGCGAACAGGGCGCGGCCCACGGAGAGCAGCTGCTCGCGCCTCTCGCGCGCCGTCATCCGGGCACGCGGCACCTTCCTGGGCTCTTCGATCACGGTTCTAGTGTGCCGTGTCTGCTGGCAGACTGGTGGACCCATGGGGCTCTATGCCCCGTTCCGCCCTGGTGTAACGGCAGCACGCAGGCCTTTGGAGCCTTGCGGTACAGGTTCGAATCCTGTGGGCGGAGCGCATCTGTGGGGCCCGTGGCGGCCCGCCGCGCCAGGTAGAGTGGTCCCACGTGACCCGAGCGCCTGAGAACAGCGAAGGGGGAGTGGTGAGCCGCACCCGTCCCGCGGCCGTGATGATCCTCGCGGCAGGCGCAGGCACTCGTATGAGGTCGGCCACTCCCAAGGTCCTTCACCGCATCGCCGGTCGCAGCCTCCTCAACCATGCGCTCGACGCAGCCGCGGCTCTCGACCCGGCGCGCACCGTGGTCGTGGTGCGACACGAGCGCGCGGCGGTTGCCGAGCACGTGCGCGAGGTGGCGCCCGACGCGCTGCTCGCCGATCAGGACGACGTCCCCGGGACGGGTCGCGCGGTGTGGTGCGGCATGTCTGCGCTGGATGCGACGACCGTCGCGGCGGCGGTGGCCGAGGGCAAAGTGGGCGACCGCTCGGTGCTCGGCCTGCAGCTCGAAGGTGCGGTCGTGGTGACCTCGGGTGATGTGCCGCTCGTGGACGGCGATCTGCTGGCGGAACTGGTCGACGCGCACGAAGCTTCGGGCGACGCGGTGACGGTGATGACGGCGCGCGTGGGCGACCCCACGGGCTACGGCCGCATCCTGCGCGATGCCGATGGCACGGTGCTGGGCATCGTCGAGCACAAGGACGCCTCGGAGCCGCAGCTCGCGATCGACGAGGTCAACGCGGGCATCTACGTGTTCGAGGCCGCGACGCTGCGCGAGGCGCTCGCGTCCCTCACGACGGACAACGCGCAGGGTGAGATGTACCTCACCGACGTGCTGGCGCTCGCGCGAGAGGCGGGTGGCCGGGTGGGCGCCTTCGTCGCGCCCGACGCGGGGGCCGTCGAGGGCGTCAACGACCGGGTCCAGCTCGCAGCGGCTGGGACGGCGCTCAACCGCAGGATCGTCGAGCGCTGGATGCGGGCCGGGGTGACGGTCGTGGACCCTGCGACCACGTGGATCGACGCGGGCGTCGAGCTCTCCGAGGACGTGACGCTCCTGCCGGGCACGCAGCTGCATGGCGCGACGGCGATCGCGACCGGCGCGGTCGTGGGGCCGGACACGACGCTCACCGACGTGACCGTGGGTGAAGGCGCGCACGTGACCCGCGTGCACGGCTCCGGTGCCGTCATCGGAGACCGCGCCAGCATCGGCCCGTTCACGTACCTGAGGCCAGGCACCGTGATCGGCGTCAAGGGCAAGGCGGGCGCCTTCGTCGAGACGAAGAACGCGAGGCTCGGAGACGGCGCGAAGGTGCCTCACCTGAGCTACGTGGGGGACGCGGAGATCGGGGAGGGCACCAACATCGGCGCCGGCACGATCTTCGTGAACTACGACGGCGTGCACAAGCACCGCACGGTCGTCGGCGAGCACGTGCGCATCGGCTCGGACAACACTCTGATCGCGCCGCTGCAGGTGGGGGACGGCGCCTATTCGGGCGCGGGCACCACGATCCGGCACGACGTGCCGCCGGGTGCGCTCGCCATCAATTCTTCGCCCCAGCAGACCGTCGAGGGCTGGGTCGAGACGCGTCGGCCAGGCACGCCGTCGGCCGAGGCGGCGGAGCGCGCTCAGCGCGCGCGGGCCGATCGCGAGACACTATCGTCGGGCGCAGGGGACGCCGCGCCCGTCACTGAAGAAGGAGAGTCATGAGCTCGATCATCTCGAACCCGTCGGAGCGGCGCATGGTGCTCGCCGGCGGCCGTGCGCACCCCGAGCTCGCTGAGGCGGTCGCCACGGACATGGGGATCGAGCTCCTGCCCACCACCGCGTACACCTTCGCGAATGGCGAGCTGTATGTGCGGTTCGGCGAGTCGGTGCGCGGCGCCGATGCCTTCATCATCCAGTCCCACGCGGCGCCCATCAACGAGGCGATCATGGAGCAGCTCATCATGGTGGACGCCATGAAGCGTGCCTCCGCGAAGCGCGTGACCGTGATCATGCCGTGCTACGGCTACGCGCGCCAGGACAAGAAGCACAAGGGCCGCGAGCCGATCTCCGCGCGCCTCATGGCGGATCTGTTCAAGACCGCAGGCGCCGACCGCATCATGTCCGTGGACCTCCACACGTCGCAGATCCAGGGCTTCTTCGACGGCCCCGTGGACCACCTGTGGGCGATGCCGCTGCTCGCGCAGTACGTGCGCTCGCGCGTGGCGCCTGACAACCTGACGATCGTGTCGCCCGATGCTGGCCGCGTGCGCCTGGCCGACCAGTGGTCGGACCACCTCGGCGCGCCGCTGGCGATCATCCACAAGCGCCGCGACCCCTCGGTGCCGAACCAGGTGAAGGTTCACGAGCTCGTCGGTGACGTCAAGGGCCGCACGTGCGTGCTCGTGGACGACATGATCGACACGGGCGGCACGATCGTTCAGGCTGCGGAGGCGCTGTTCGAGAACGGCGCCGCGAACGTCATCGTCGCCTCGACTCACGGGCTCCTGTCCGGTCCTGCCGTGGAGCGCCTGCGCGATTCGGGCATCTCCGAGGTGGTCGTCACGGACACGCTGCCGATCCCCGACGAGAAGCGCTGGGACGGTCTGACCGTGCTGTCGATCGCCCCGCTCATCGCTCGCGCGATCCACGAGGTGTTCGAGGACGGCTCTGTCACGAGCCTGTTCAACGGCAACGTGTGACGTGGAACCCCGCTACATCCTCGCGTAGCGGGCGCGGGCGAACGAGTACAGCCCGTACAGTGCGAAGCCGACGCCGACGCCCGTCACCACGGCAGCACCGGCGGGGAGTCCCAGCAGCCAGTCGATCGCGCCGTCGGTGCCCTGTGCGCGTGCGGGATCTGCCCTCCACGCTGCGATGACGAAGAGGGCGCCCACGGCGCCGAGCGCGACCCCCTTCGCCACATAGCCGACGCTGCCCGCGACACGCACCGTCCTCCCCGCAGGCCCGGTGGGAAGGTTCGCCAGGTCGTCGACGAAGCCTTGCGTCCAGCCTTTGTGGACGTGGTACACGGCGCCGGCGAGGACCCCGAGACCGACCGCTCCGACGAGGAGCCTGCCGGCGGGCGCCTCCATGAGAGTCCCCGCGAGGCCCGACGCACTGTCCCCACCTCCGGTGGAGCCAAGGGCGACGGAGGCGGCGGTCGCTCCGAGAGCAAGGTACAGCACGCCCTTGCCTGCGGCCTTCGCTCGGTCCCGGGCGCCGCCGGAGAGCGTCTGCGCGAGCTGCCATGTCGCGAGCGCCGCCAGCGCCGCCACGGAGAACCACAGCAGGAAAGTGCCTAGCGGCGCCTCGGAGATCCGGGCGAGCGCGGCGGTCTGGTCGGCCTCGTTGCCGGAGCCCAGGCCGATGCGCACGATGAGCCAGCCGAGCGCGAGGTGCAGCAGCCCCGAGACGGCGAATCCCGTGCGCGCGGAGGTCTCCCAGAGTCGCGACGCGGGTCCTCTCGTCGATGTCGTCATGACTGCCTCAACGCACGTGATGCGCCCTGCAGTCCCGGTGCCTCGGCGGTGTGCATCACCTCGTGGACTCGGGTAGACTGTTCCAGTTCCTCGGCGAGGCTGAGCCCGCGCAGGGCCCGGCGTGATCGACGCGGCAGAAGCGCAACGGCTCTGCCTTGCCGTGCAACCGCTATCTGACCGCCTTTCTCACGAGGAGAACCCCTGATGTCTGATCAGCTCAAGCTGGCCGCCGAGCTGCGCACCGAGTTCGGCAAGGGCTTCGCCCGCCGCGCCCGTGCCGCCGGCAAGATCCCCGCCGTCCTCTACGGCCACGGCACCGACCCCGTCCACGTGCTCCTGCCGGGCCACGAGACGATGCTCGCGCTCAAGCACTCGAACGCGCTGCTCACGATCGAGTGGGACAAGAACTCCGAGCTCGCGATCGCCAAGGACGTGCAGCGCGACGCCGTGCGCCGCAACATCGAGCACGTCGACCTGCTGCTCGTGAAGAAGGGCGAGAAGATCACCGTCGACGTGCCGCTGCACGTCACGGGTGAGTCCTTCGCGGGCACCATCCACGTCCAGGAGCTGAACTCGCTGCAGATCGCCGCCGAGGCGACGCACCTGCCCGAGGTCATCGAGGTCTCGGTCGAGGGCCTCGAGGACGGCGCCAAGATCACCGCTGGCGAGATCGCGCTGCCGAAGGGCTCCGAGCTCATCACCGATGGCGAGCTGCTCGCGGTGCACATCAGCACCCCGCGCACCGCTGCGGAGCCGGAGGAGACCGAGGCTGCGGCCGAGGAGTCGGCCGAGGCTCCTGCCGAGGAGTCCGCCGAGTAGTCTCGACACTCGTCAGCGCCCGGTCCGCCGCGTGGCGGGCCGGGCGCTTCCCGTTTTCGGGGCGTCGGTCACCCGCGCCCCCTCGATCCGCGACCGATGCAGGAGCCACCACCATGACCGCACTCGTCATCGGCCTGGGCAACCCGGGCGAGGAGTACGCCGCGACCCGACACAACGTCGGGACGATGGTGCTCGAGGAGCTCGCGTCGCGTGCGTCCGCCTCCCTGGCCGTGCACAAGAAGACGCGGACGCGATACTCGTCCGCGCGGCTCGTGGGCGAGGCGGTGCACCTCGGGGTGCCCATGTCCTACATGAACGTCTCCGGTGGGCCCGTGAGTTCGCTCGCCAAGTACGTCTCGGCCGAGCCGGAGAGCGTGATCGTCGTGCACGACGAACTGGATCTTCCGTTCGGCACGGTGAGGCTCAAGCGTGGTGGCGGCTCGGGTGGGCACAACGGGCTCAAGGACGTCACGAAGGCGCTGGGGACACCGGACTACGTGAGGGTGCGCGTCGGCATCGGCCGCCCGCCCGGCCGCATGGACGCGGCGGCCTTCGTGCTCAAGCCGTTCTCGGCGGCGGAGCGCAAGGAGCTGCCTCTCCTGGTCTCGGACGCGGCCGACGCGGTGGAGCTGATCGTGGAGCGCGGGCTCGAGGCCGCGCAGCAGCGGGTCCACAGCCCCTCGTAGGCCTGGCCCGGGCTGGACAGGCCCCACCGGCGGGTGGCTACTATCGAACCGTCGGCGGGCCCCGGTCACGTCGCGCGTCGTACGTCCCCCAGACGACAGGGAGCAACCATGCCGTGGCTCATCCCCCAGCAGCCGGGCGCCTCGTTCGAGGCCGCGCTGTTCGACCTCGACGGGGTGCTGACACCCACGGCGGAGGTACACATGGCGGCGTGGAGCCGCATGTTCACCCGCTACTTCGAGTCTCACGGCATCGTCCCTGCGTACACGGATGACGACTACTTCGCCTACGTCGACGGCAAGCCCCGTTACGACGGCGTCGCGTCATGCCTCGCCTCGCGCGGCGTCGAGATCCCGTGGGGTGATCCGAGCGACGCGGCCGGCACGGAGACCGTGTGCGGCCTGGGCAACGCGAAGAACGACGCGTTCCTTGAGGTGCTCCGAGACGAGGGCGTGACGCCGTATCCGGGCTCCGTGGCTCTGCTCGATCACCTCGAGTCGCAGGGCGTCGCGATGGCCGTGGTGTCGTCGTCGCGCAACGCCCCCGAGGTGTTGCGCGCGGCGGGTCTCGCGGACCGCTTCGAGCACGTGGTCTCGGGCGCCGTCGCCGCCGAGCGTGCGCTCGCAGGCAAGCCCGCGCCTGACACGTACCTGTACGGCGCTGAGCTGCTGGGAGTGGACGCGTCCGACGCGGTGGTCGTCGAGGACGCCCTGTCCGGCGTCGCCGCCGGCCACGCGGGCAGCTTCGGGCTGGTGCTGGGAGTGGATCGCGGCGTGGGCGTCGAGGCGCTCCAGATCGCGGGAGCCGACGTGGTCGTTAAGGACCTGAAGGAGACCATCGCACGATGAAGGCCGCCCGACGTCCCCTTGGCGACACGACAGTCCCTGAGCACCTGGACCGCCTGCGCTTCCCAGTCGACCCCTGGCGCCTCGTCGAGACGCACTTCGACGCCTCCGACCTGGGCACCACGGAGACGCTGTTCTCCGTGGGCAACGGGTATCTGGGCCTGCGCGGCAATGTCGAGGAGGGCCATGACGGCCACGCGTTCGGCACGTTCATCAACGGCTTTCACGAGACATGGGACATCAGGCACGCCGAGGAGGCCTACGGCTTCGCGCGCACCGGCCAGACGATCGTCAACGTCCCTGATCCGAAGGTCATCCGGCTGTATGTGGACGATGAGCCGCTGCTGCTGTCAGTGGCAGATCTCATCGACTACTCGCGCACGCTCGACATGCGCGACGGCGTCCTCACACGCGACCTCCTGTGGCGCACCCCTGCGGGCAACCGCGTGCGGGTGCGCTCGCGGCGCATGGTGTCGTTCGCGCAGCGCCACCTCGCGCTCATGCAGTTCGAGGTGACGCTCCTGGACAAGGAGGCGCCGATCGCGATCTCCTCTCAACTGCTGAATCGCTCGGGAGGCGCTGACGAGTACCGCCACGGCGCGAAGGCCACCGGCGGGTTCGACCCGCGCAAGGCGGAGGCGCTCGACGAGCGCGTGCTCGAGCCGCGGCTGCATCACGGCTCCAACGATCGCGTGATGCTCGGCTATCAGACACTGCGCTCGGGCATGACGATCGCGGTGGGCATGGAACACCACGTCGAGACGGACGTCGAGTACGAGCAGTTCACCGAGGTCACGCCCGACCTCGCGAAGCACGTGTTCAGGGCACGGCTTCAGCCGGGTCAGACGTTCGCGCTCACCAAGGTCGTGAGCTTCCACTCGTCGCGCATGGTGCCGCCGCGCGAGCTCGCGGATCGCTGCCACCGCACGCTCGACCGTGTGCGCCAGGAGACGCCCGCGCAGCAGCTCGCGGACCAGCGGCGGTGGCTCGCGGACTTCTGGGAGCGCTCGGACGTGGAGGTCGAGGGTCAGGACGCGCTGCAGCAGGCCATCCGCTTCAACCTGTTCCACCTGGCGCAGGCGGCCGCGCGCGGCGACGGGCTGGGCGTGCCCGCGAAGGGCGTGACGGGCTCGGGGTACGGCGGCCACTACTTCTGGGACACCGAGATCTATGCGGTGCCGTTCTTCGTGTACACGTCCCCACAGATCGCCCGCAACGCGCTGCGTTACCGCTACCGGCTGCTGCCCGCAGCGGAGCGCCGGGCCTCCGAGCTCGCGCAGAATGGCGCGCTGTTCCCGTGGCGCACCATCAATGGCGAGGAAGCCTCGGCGTACTACGCGGCTGGGACCGCGCAGTATCACATCGACGCCGACATCTCCTATGCGGTGAACAAGTATGTGCGCGCGACGGGCGACGACGAGTTCCTGGCCCGCGAGGGGATCGATATCCTCGTCCAGACTGCCCGCATGTGGGCCGATCTGGGCTTCTGGCGGCGCACACGAGACGGCTCTGAGACGTTCCGCATCCACGGCGTGACAGGGCCCGACGAGTACACGACGGTCGTGAACGACAACCTGTACACGAACGTCATGGCGCGCTTCAATCTGCGCTGCGCCGCGGAATCGGTGCGCAAGCTGGCGGCCACGTGGCCCGAGCAGTACGCCGCGATGGTGCACCGGCTCGAGCTGCGCGACGAGGAGATCGACGAGTGGGAGCGCGCGGCCGAGGGCATGGCGATCCTGTGGGACGAGCAGCTCGGCATCCACCCGCAGGACGCGCTGTTCAACGAGCGCGAGCTGTGGGACCTCGAGAACACGCCGCCGGAGAAGCGCCCGCTGCTGCTGCACTTCCACCCGCTGGTGATCTACCGCTTCCAGGTGCTCAAGCAGGCGGACGTGGTGCTGGCGCTGTTCCTGCAGAGCGAGCACTTCACGCCGGCGGAGAAGCGCGCCGACTTCGAGTACTACGACCCGATCACCACGGGCGACTCGACGCTGTCCGGCGTGGTCCAGTCGATCGTGGCGGCCGAGGTGGGCTACCACCAGCTCGCGCTGCGCTACTTCTGGGACTCGCTGTTCGTGGATCTCGCTGATCTGCATGAGAACACCGCTGACGGCATGCACATCGCCTCGACGGGCGGCGTGTGGTCGGCGCTCGTGCACGGCTTCGGAGGCTTCCGCGACTACGGTGACGGCCTCAACTTCGATCCGCGGCTGCCCGAGTCGTGGGAGGCGCTCACGTACCGGATCACGCATCGTGCGACGCGACTGAGGGTCACCGTGCGTGCCGAGGCCGTCGAGTTCGCGATCGAGACCGGCCCCGCGGTGTCGGTGACGGTGCGCGGCGTTCCTCATCTGGTCACGCCATCGCGCCCCACAGTCGTCGAGCTGGCGGATCAGGGTCCGCGCCTGGACGGGTCGCCGGACCCTGCGGCGTTCCACGGCACCGTGCGTGCGGACGGCACGGTGGTGACGACGTCGCTGCCCGCGACCGTCGCGGAGAGCGCTGACCACCTGGACCCGTCCGAGGACTCGGACGAGGATCAGCTGGTCGACTGACGCGCAGCCCACGGGCTGCGCGGTGACGCGTCAGGGGCAGCCGGCCTCGTAGGTGACTTGCGGGGCTCGCCCCACGACGATCTCGAGCGCGCCGCTCTCGGCGTCCACGAGGAATTGGATGCCGTAGCCGTCGTCGTCCACGGCCCACGCGCGCGTGACGTCGTCGTCGAGCGTCCATGGCTCGGTCTGGAGGGCATCTCCGTAGACCGCCGCGATCTCGGCGAGGCTCGAGCCGAGCCCCAGGCCGCCGTCGGTGCGCGGCGTCGGGAGTCCGTCGGACTGCCAGTCGAACACGGCGAACGTGTCCACGGTGCCGTCGAGGCCGCCGCTCTCGGCGAGCGCCGCCATGGAGGACAGCGGGTCGGCGTACGAGAGCGGGAACTCGACGCACGCGGCGGTGCCGTCCACCATCGTGCTGTAGTCGATCGCGGTCAGCTCGGACAGTGCGGCGACGCTCATGCCCACCTCGAACGGCCCGATGCCGTGCGTGGAGATCGTCAGGTCGGCGAGAGTGACGTCGTCGCTCTCGCCCTCAGCCGTCGGCTGGTCTCCCTGCGGTGCCGTGCCCGACTCGGTGGGGGCCGGCGCGGAAGTCTCACCCTCGTCGGGCGTGACCGGGTCGCCATCGCTTGAGCAGGCAGTGAGGGCGAGCGCCGCCGCGAGGGTGGCGGCGAGGGCGGCGTGACGCACGGGGCCTCCTGGGGTCTGGCTGGGGACGTACCGGACCACCGTACGCGTCGCGCCTACGATGGTGGGGCACCGGAGTGCAGGATTCCGGCGCTTCGTCGTGCCCTGGAGGCCTCGCTTGTCGACTCACCCCGTGTCCGTGCCCGCCCTCGCGAGCGCGCTGCCGTCGCTCCCCGTCGTGGACCTGTCGGCCGGTGGCCACCTGCTGGGGCCCGCGGCGGCGGCGCCCGCCATCGTCGCCCAGGCGGCGTCGGGCGACGACGTGAGCCCCGTGCTGGTGGTCACGGCGACCGGCGGTGATGCCGAGCATCTGGCCGCGGCCCTGGGGGCGTACATCGATCCGGCCACGGTGGGTCTGCTGCCGTCGTGGGAGACGCTCCCGCATGAGCGGTTGAGCCCACGCTCCGACACCGTCGCGCGCAGGCTCGCGACGCTGCGCCGGCTGGTGCACCCCGAGGAGGTGGCGAGCGAGACGGGGCTGCCACGCCTCGCCGTAGTGGTCGCGCCGCTGCGCGCCGTCCTGCAGCCGCTCGTGCCGCACTTGGCGGACCTCACTCCGGTGCGCGTGCACGTGGGCGACCGGCTCGATCTCACGGATCTGGTGGAGGCGCTCGCGGGCGCTGCGTACACGCGCGTGGACATGGTGGAGCGGCGCGGGGAGTTCGCGGTGCGCGGCGGCATCGTCGACGTGTTCGCGCCCACCGACCCTCACCCGGTGCGCATCGAGTTCTTCGGCGACGAGATCGATTCGCTGCGATCTTTCTCCGTCGCCGACCAGCGCTCGCTCGAGGACGTGCCGCTGCTGTGGGCGCCGCCGTGCCGGGAGCTGCTGCTCACGGAGGACGTGAAGCGCCGTGCGGCCTCGCTCATCGACGACTACCCGGCGGCCTCTGACATGCTCGCGCGGCTCGCTGACGGCCACGCCGTCGAGGGCATGGAGTCGCTCATCCCGGTGCTGCTGGACCGGCTCGAGCCGCTCACGGACGTCCTTCCGCGCGGCACTCGCGTGCTTGCGGTGGAGCCTGAGCGTCTCGCGCGCCGCGCGGAGGATCTGCAGCGCACCGCGCAGGAGTTCTTGGCGGCGGCCTGGGTGTCGGCGGGTGCGGGCGCCGACGCGCCCGTGGAGGCCGACGCTGCGTTCCTCACGCTCGAGGAGCTCGAGGAGGGCGTCGAGTCGCGGGGCCTCGCGTGGTCCACGCTGGGTCCGTTCGGCGCGCACGGCGCTGCGGAGACCGGCATCGGCCCGGCCGAGGAGTTCCGCGGACGCCTCTCCGAGGGCCTGTCGTGGCTGCGCGGTCGGGTGCACGACAGCTGGCGCGTGGTGCTCGCCGCGGCGTCGACCGGCTCGGCGCACCGCATCGCGGAGCAGCTCGCGGAGGCCGAGGTTCCGGCCCGCGTGGTCGCGTCGCTCGGCGATGCGCCCGACGCCGTGGTCGCCGTCGTGCCCGGCATCACCGGGCGCGGCTACGAGGTGGCGGACGCGCGGTTCGTGCTGCTGCACGAGTCGGACCTCACCGGTCGCGCCGCGACGGCGGCCGGCCCCAAGGTGAAGGTCGCGAGCCGCAGGCGCGCCCAGGTGGACCCGCTGCAGCTGCGCCCAGGCGACTTCGTCGTCCACGAGGCCCACGGCGTCGGGCGCTTCGTGGAGCTCGCCAAGCGGACCGTGCGGGGCGTCGAGCGCGAATACCTGGTCATCGAGTACGCGCCCTCGAAGAAGGGCGGGCCGGGGGACCGGCTGTCAGTGCCCACGGACCAGCTGGACCAGGTCACCAAGTACGTGGGCGGCGAGACCCCCAGCGTGAACCGGATGGGCGGCGCGGACTGGGCGAAGACCAAGGGCAGGGCGCGCAAGGCCGTCAAGGAGATCGCGGCCGAACTCATCCGTCTGTACAGCGCGCGCATGGCGTCGCAGGGGCGCGAGTACGGCGATGACACTCCGTGGCAGCGCGAGCTCGAGGAGTCCTTCCCGTTCGTGGAGACCCCGGATCAGCTCACCACGATCGACGAGGTCAAGGCTGACATGGAGCGGTCCGTGCCGATGGACCGGCTCGTGTGCGGCGATGTCGGCTTCGGCAAGACCGAGGTCGCGGTGCGTGCGGCCTTCAAGGCGATCCAGGACGGCGCCCAGGTGGCACTCCTGTGCCCCACGACGCTGCTCGTCAAGCAGCACCTCGACACGTTCACGGAGCGGTTCGCGCAGTTCCCGGTCAAGGTCGCGGCGCTGTCGCGCTTCCAGACGGACAAGGAGGCCAAGGAGATCCTCGAGGGGTTGGCCGACGGGACGATCGACATGGTGATCGGCACGCACCGCCTCATCACCGGCACGGTGCGCTTCAAGGACCTCGGGCTGCTGATCATCGACGAGGAGCAGCGCTTCGGCGTGGAGCACAAGGAGACGCTCAAGGCCATGCGCACCGACGTGGACGTGCTCGCGATGTCGGCGACGCCGATTCCGCGCACGCTCGAGATGGCGGTGACGGGCATCCGTGAGATGTCCACGCTCGCCACGCCGCCGGAGGAGCGTCACCCGATCCTCACGTACGTCGGGCCCCACGAGGACGCGCAGGTGATCGCTGCGATCCGGCGTGAGCTGCTGCGCGACGGCCAGGTGTTCTACATCCACAACGCGGTGAAGTCGATCGACGCGGCCGCGCGCAAGCTCGGTGACCTGGTGCCTGAGGCGCGCATCGCCGTCGCACACGGGCAGATGAGCGAGAAGCAGCTCGAGCAGGTGATCGTCGACTACTACGACAAGAAGTACGACGTGCTGGTGTGCACCACGATCGTCGAGACCGGCCTGGACATCTCCAATGCGAACACGCTCATCGTCGAGCGTGCCGATGCGTTCGGGCTGTCCCAGCTGCACCAATTGCGCGGCCGCGTGGGGCGTGCGCGAGAGCGCGCCTACGCGTATTTCCTCTATCCGCCGTCCAAGGCGCTCACGGAGACCGCGCACGATCGGCTGCAGACGATCGCCGCCAACACCGACCTCGGCTCCGGCATGGCCGTCGCGCTCAAGGACCTCGAGATTCGCGGCGCGGGCAACCTGCTGGGCGGCGAGCAGTCGGGCCACATCGAGGGCGTGGGCTTCGACCTGTATATCCGCATGGTCGGCGAGGCGGTCGCGGGCTTCCGTGGGGAGGCGGAGGAGAAGCCGCCCGTCACGATCGAGCTGCCGATCGACGCGCACATCCCTACGGCCTACATCGAGCACGAGCGGCTGCGCCTCGAGGCGTACCGCAAGATCGCCGACGCCTCCGACGAGGCGACCCTCGCCGAGATCGAGGAGGAACTCGACGATCGCTATGGCACCGTGCCGGAGCCTGTCGCGAACCTCATGGCGGTGGCGCGCCTGCGCCTCACGCTGCGCGAGCGGGGCGTGGCCGATGTGGTGAATCAGGGGAGATTCGTGAGGTTCTCGCCCGTCGAGCTGCCCGACTCGGCCGCGATGAGGCTCACGCGCCTGTACCCGGGCACCATGATCAAGCCCGCCGTGCGACAGGTCCTCGTCCCGACGCCGACGACCGCGCGCGTCGGAGGTCGGCCCCTCGAAGGGCTGCCTGTGCTCGACTGGGTGCGCGAGGTTCTGGCCTCGTTCGGCCCTGTCGGGGCCGTCGGCGAGCGCCGTTAGGATGAGGCCCATGGTCTCCGTGAAGCGCCGTCTCATCGCCGCCGTCGCCGTCGCCGCCTCCCTCGCGCTCAGTGCGTGCGCGCCCGGGAACGGGGTCGTGGCCCAGGGTGCTGGCGTGAGCGTCACCACCGCAGATGTCTCCCACTTCTCCGACGGCCTCGACGGCCTCGCCGTCGTCGCGGATCAGGGGTGGGCGCTGACGCTCGCGGTCATCGAGGACGCGGTTGTGACCGAGGCGTCCGACGCGGGGTACGCGTGGAGCGATGACGAGCTCGCCGAGGATGTCGCGGGCTGGTTCTCCGCGATCGGTTACGAGCCCGCGGTGCCCGATGAGGCGGTGTTCGACGCGATCCGCACCGCGAAGTCGCTCGGCTACCTCGCCTCGACCGAGGACGGCTCGGCCTTCATCGCCGAGCTCGCCGCGGAGCTCGAGACCGACCTGGACACCTCGCCGCGCTACGGCGACTTCAGCGCGCAGCTGTTCCTCGACTCCGTGACCTCTGCCGCGCAGACCGCCGAGGAGAACGTGAACTCGATCGGCTCGTCGGTGTACGTGGTGTTCGTCGCCGTCTCGGGCTACGACCTCACGACGGCGCCCGCGTGGTTCGGCGCGCCGAACGCCGGACCTGCCCCGGCCGATGGCTCCGAGCCCGACGCGTCGGTGACCGAATAGGTCTCCGGGCCACACGCGTGCAGGGGAGCGAGCTCAAGCGGCTGGTCGAGGTCATCGACACCCTCCGCTCGGCGAGCGGGTGCCCGTGGTACCACGAGCAGACTCACGTCAGTCTCGCGCCGTACGTGATCGAGGAGGCGCATGAGCTCGTCGAGGCGATCGAGGCCGGCGACGGCCCCGAGATGCTCGGCGAGCTGGGTGATGTGCTGCTGCAGGTCGTGCTCCATTCCCGCCTCGCGCAGGAGGACGCCGATGCGCCGTTCGGGCTCGAGGACGTGGCCCGCGCCAGCGCGGACAAGCTGATCGAGCGCAATCCCCATGTCTTCGGCGACGCGACCGTCGCCGATGCCGACGAGGTGCGGGCGCGGTACGAGGCGGTGAAGGCTCGCACCATGAGCCGAGCCTCTGTGCTCGATGGAGTCCCGGTCGCGCTGCCTGCGCTGCAGCGCGCGCAGAAAGTGCTCGGGCGAGCGGAGCGCGCGGGCGTGGCGCATGCGTCCGTCGACGGCATCGGTGGGGAGCTGTTGGCGCTCGTCGCGCGTGCACGCGCCGAGGGGATCGACGCAGAGGCCGCGCTGCGCGACGCCGTCAGGGCCGTCGAGGCCGACGTGCGAGGAGCCGAGAGCGACGTCACCCGACGTTCATCCCGTAGGACCTAGGACCGCGCGTGCGCCACGGCTCACGTCGCTAGACTCGTTCGAGGACCACATCCAACGGCCGCTCACGCGGCGGAGAGAAGGAGCAACATGGCCAGCATTGAGGCCGTAGGCGCCCGCGAGATTCTGGATTCGCGCGGCAACCCGACCGTCGAGGTCGAGGTCGCACTCGAGGACGGCACGTTCGCTCGTGCCGCCGTCCCGTCCGGCGCGTCCACCGGCGCGTTCGAGGCCGTCGAGCGCCGTGACGGCGACAAGGGCCGTTACCTGGGCAAGGGCGTCGAGCAGGCCGTGGACGCGGTCATCGACGTCATCGCCCCCGAGGTCGTCGGCCTCGAGGCCACGGACCAGCGTCTGATCGACCAGGTCATGCTCGACCTGGACGGCACCGACAACAAGGGCAAGCTCGGCGCGAACGCCATCCTCGGCGTCTCGCTCGCGGTCGCCAAGGCTGCGGCCGACTCGGCCGACCTCGCCCTGTTCAAGTACGTGGGCGGCCCGAACGCGCACGTCCTGCCCGTGCCGATGATGAACATCCTCAACGGCGGCTCGCACGCCGACTCGAACGTTGACATCCAGGAGTTCATGATCGCTCCCGTCGGCGCCCCCACGTTCCGTGAGGCGCTGCGCATGGGTGCCGAGGTCTACCACTCCCTCAAGTCCGTGCTCAAGGAGCGCGGCCTTGCCACGGGCCTGGGCGACGAGGGCGGCTTCGCCCCGAACCTCGGCTCGAACCGTGAGGCGCTCGACCTGATCCTCGTCGCGATCGAGAAGGCCGGCTACGTGCCCGGCGACGACGTGGCGCTTGCGCTCGACGTCGCGGCCACCGAGTTCTTCAAGGACGGCGCGTACCAGTGGGAGGGCGGTCAGAAGACCCCCGCCGAGATGATCGAGTTCTACGAGGGCCTGGTCAACGACTACCCGCTGGTGTCCATCGAGGACCCGCTGTCCGAGGACGAGTGGGAGTCCTGGAGCGACCTCGTCGCGAAGGTCGGCGACAAGACCCAGATCGTCGGCGACGACCTGTTCGTCACCAACCCGGTGCGCCTCAAGAGGGGCATCGAGGAGGCAGCCGCGAACGCGCTGCTCGTCAAGCTGAACCAGATCGGCACCCTGTCCGAGACCTCGGACGCTGTGCAGATGGCGCAGCGCGCGGGCTTCGCGGCCATGGTGTCGCACCGTTCGGGTGAGACCGAGGACGTCACCATCGCCGACCTGTCCGTCGCGTACAACGCAGGCCAGATCAAGACCGGTGCCCCCGCCCGCGGCGAGCGCATCAACAAGTACAACCAGCTGCTGCGCATCGAGGAGGAGCTGGACGACGCCGCGGTGTACGCCGGCAAGTCCGCCTTCCCGCGCCGCTACGGCAACGCGTAAGGCCCGCCGCCCGGCAGACGCCGGGTGAGCACACGAAGGGCGCATCCCCTCAGGGGGGTGCGCCCTTCGTGCCGTCCAGCCGCGGCGAATCCCGCGACGCGCCCCGTCGCCCGCGTCACCCGTGGGCCTCGGGGCCTGACAATGGACGGCATGAGTGCGCCCTCCCGCCCCGGTGCGCCGCGATCCGGTCCGCCGGTGCGGCGCTCTGCGGGCTCGGCGTCGCGACGCTCGGGCCGTGCCACCCCCGACCGGGGCGCCGCCTCGGGCACGCCCCGCCCCGCCGCGCCACGCGCTGGCGCGAAGCCCGTGTCCCGCCCGGCGGGGCCGGCCCCTGCATCGGCGTCGCGCCAGGGCCCGTCCTCGGGAGCGCATCGGACTGTGCGAGCAGGCAGCACGAGGCCCGGTGGTCCGTCGCCCGCCCGCCCGACGCGCGCCCCCCGGCGCATCGAGGGCTCGGGGCGTCGCGGGTCGCTCGCAGGCATGTTCACATGGCGCACGGGCGTGCTCGCGATCGTGATCGCCTTGGCGATCGCCGTCGTCGTGCCCAGCGTGCGCGTCTACATCGCGCAGCAGCAGACCCTCGCCGAGCTGCGCCAGGATCGGGACGCGGCGCAGGCCGAGGTCGACGATCTCACTGCCGACGTGGAGCGGTGGAACGATCCCGCGTTCGTCATCGCGCAGGCGCGCGAGCGCTTCCAACTGGTGTTTCCCGGCGAGACGGCGTATACGGTGATCGACCCCGAGCTCGGCGCCACCCACGCGGAGGGTTCGCCCGCGGCCGCGCGTCTGCCCCAGAACCAGGAGGCGGGCGCGTGGTACGACCAGCTGTGGGCCTCGATCGACGAGGCGGGCAACGGCGAGGACATCCCCGTGCCGGTGCAGACCGAGGAGTCCGCGCCCATCGAGGACGACGGCCCTTCGACGACCGTAGACTTGGGCGGGTGAATCCCGAGGTCTCCGCATCCGACATCGCCGTGCTGCGCGCGCAGCTGGGCCGCGAGCCGCGCGGGCTCGTCGCGATCGCCGCGCGCTGCGCGTGCGGCAACCCGACGGTCGTCAAGACCTCGCCACGCCTGCCCGACGGCACGCCATTCCCCACGCTCTACTACTTGACGCACCCCGGTGCCGTCGGTGCCGTGTCGACACTCGAGGCCGTGGGCACGATGCGCGAGATGCAGGCGCGGCTCGGGGAGGATCCCGCACTTGCCGCCGCCTACCGCGCGGCGCACGAGCGCTATCTCGAGGAGCGCGTCGCGATCGAGGACGTGCCAGAGATCTCCGGGATCTCTGCGGGTGGCATGCCCGACCGCGTCAAGTGCCTCCATGTGCTCGTCGGCCACGCGCTCGCCGCCGGCCCAGGCGTGAATCCCTTGGGCGACGAGGCCCTCGCGCTCATCGCCGAGTCGTGGAGGCCGGACCGCTGCACGTGCGCGGCCATCGAGGAGTGAGCCGGATCACCTCTCGGGGGGCGCGGGAGCCTCGCGCGCGAGTCGAGCGTTGTCCTCAATGCCGGGGGCGGTGTGGAGATGTCACATGGCGGACATCTGAGAGCCGTAGTATCTCGCCTGGGCTGATCGAAGAGGAGCTCGCATGGCGACGCCACGCGCGACCGTGATGCATGCCGCGCGCCACGCGCGGCCGCTTGCCGTGCTCACCGGTCTCGTCATCGGTCTCGTGCTCGCGGTCCTGCCCGTCTACGGGCTCTGGCGCGCGATCGCAGCCGAGGGTGCGAACGGCAACTACATGCTCATCATCGGCGGATGCCTCGCGGGGCTGGTCGCCGCCGGCACCGCAGCGGTCCTCATCGCGCGTCGCGGACATGAGCCCGTTCCGGGGCCCGTCGAGCTGGAGCGCCGTCCCGACCGCATCGTCCTGTCGCTGCCGCCGCATCAGGAGTCCGATGCGCGCCTGGTGGGCGCGACGTGGCGCCTGGAGGTCCCTGCGGGAGGGCTTCTCGAGCTCGACGCGCAGGCCCGGCCGCACGGCATCTATCCGGTGCGCAGGCATGCGTGGCATTGCGAGGGTCGCACGCTCGAGTTCTCCATGCCGCTCGACTCGCGCACGCTGTCGATCGAGCCTCTGGTGGAGGCGTGCCGCGCGCTGGACGTGCGAGTGACGATCGCGGGTGACTGGCTCGACTGCATCGATGCGCCATCCACCGCGATCGCCGACGAGGACGCGGACGCACGCTGAGACCGGGGCCGGGCGCCGCAGCCGTGACCCGCGGCTACGCTGGGCACATGACGCGTGTGGCTGGCATCGACTGCGGAACGAACTCCATCCGTCTGCTCATCGCGGACGTGGACCTCGAGGCGGGAACGCTCACTGACGTGACCCGCCAGATGACGGTCGTGCGGCTGGGGCAGGGCGTGGATCGCACCGGCGAGTTCGCGGCCGAGGCGCTCGAGCGCACGTTCGCCGCGACCGACGACTATGCGGCTCAGTGCCGCGAGGCCGGTGTCCAGGCGATCCGCTTCGTGGCCACCTCCGCGACGCGTGACGCCCGCAACCGCGACGTGTTCCTCGACGGTGTGCGCGAGCGCCTGGGAGTCACGCCCGAAGTCATCACGGGAGACGAGGAGGCGCGCCTGAGCTTCCGCGGAGCGACCTCGGTGCTGGATGCGAGCCACGACGCGCCCTACCTCGTGGTCGACCTGGGGGGCGGCTCCACCGAGGTCGTGCTGGGCACGGCCGAGCCCGACGCCGCGCACTCCATGGACGTGGGATGCGTGCGCATGACCGAGCGTCACCTCGTGTCAGACCCGCCGGAGCCGGATGAGATCGCCGCCGCGACCGCGGACATCCACGAGGCGATCGACGTCGCGTTCGAGGGCGTGCCGATCGAGCGCACGCGCACCCTTGTGGGGCTCGCGGGCTCGATCACGACCGTCACGGCGCATGCGCTCGGGCTTCACGCGTACGACAGGGACCGCATCAACGGCGCGGTGCTGCCGATCGACCTGGCGATCCAGGCGTGCGACGAGCTGCTGCACTCCTCCCGCGACTCACGTGCGGCGATGGGCTTCATGCACCCTGGGCGCGTAGACGTGATCGGCGCCGGCGCCTTGGTGTGGCGCACCCTCATGGGGCGCGTGCGCGAGGCCGTGCATGCGGCGGGCGGCGAGCTCCCACACGTCGTGACCAGCGAGCACGACATCCTCGATGGCATCGCCTTCTCGGCAGCCGAGCGGTTATAGGGGCGCGCGGCCCCCGTAGCCCAACTGGCAGAGGCAGCCGGCTTAAACCCGGCCCAGTGCGGGTTCGAACCCCGCCGGGGGCACCTTGCCGCGCGGCGGGGGCACGCTCGCGATCCGCAGGACGTGCCGGATCGTAAGGCGGTCCGTGGCGGTTCGTGCACGAACCGCCACGGACAATGGTTCCCCCGCCGTCGCGCTAAAGCAGCTCCCTGAGCGCAGGGTTGGCGGCGGCGCGGACTGCCGAGCGCGCATCGGCGGCTGAGCGTGCCGACCGTGCGATCGCTGCCAACTCCTTGCACTGCTCCACGGAGTGGAGTGACAGTGCGAGCCGCACCGCAGGCACCTTCGACGGTGCCATGGACAGGCTGGCGACGCCCAGGCCGACGAGCACGAGGGAAAGGAGCGGGTCGCCGGCGCTCTCGCCGCACACGCCGACCGGGGTGTCGTGCGCGGCACCGCCACTGCACGCGGCGGCGACGACGTCGATGACGGCGGGCTGCCACGGGTCGAGCAGGTCTGACAGTTCGCCCGCCATGCGGTCGGTGGCCATCGTGTACTGGGCGAGATCGTTCGTGCCGATCGACGCGAAGTCCACCTCGGAGAGCACGTGCTCGGACCGCAGCGCCGCAGCGGGCACCTCGATCATCACGCCAGCCTTCTTGAGACCGGCGGCACGCGCGCGCCCCGCGAACCACGCGGCCTCCTCGGCAGTGGAGACCATGGGCGCCATCACGCGTGCGTCGGCCCCGGTCGCCTCGGCTGCTGCTGCGATCGCCTTGAGCTGTGTGTCGAGCAGCTGAGGGAGTGCCTGCGAGAGCCGCAAGCCGCGGCGCCCGAGTGCGGGGTTCTCCTCCTCGCCGAGGTCGGCGAAGGCGAGCGGCTTGTCGGCACCGGCGTCGAGGGTGCGGACCACCACGCGTCGGCCTTCGAAGGGGGCGAACACCTTGGTGTAGATGTCCGTCTGCTCCTCGAGCGTCGGCGCGGCGGTGGCGGACAGGAACACGAACTCGGTCCGGAACAGCCCGACTCCCTCGAGGTCCTGCGGGCCTGCTTCCTCGGCGTCCTGGACCCCGCCGATGTTGGCGAGCAGCGGTACGTGGTGGCCGTCCGCGGTGACGCCAGGTCCCGACGAAGCGGCGAGAGCGGTGGCTCGCTTCTCGCGGCGCACCCGCTGCTGTTCGAGCAGCTCGGGGTCCGGGTCGATCGCGACCTCGCCTGCGTCCCCATCGACTGCGACGAGCGTGCCTGTGGGGATGTCCGTGGCGCCGTGCACCTGCACGACTGCGGGGATGCCCCGCTGGGCGGCGAGGATCGCGGTGTGACTGGTGCGGCCACCTGCTTGAGTGACGATCGCGACCGCGAGGTCGCGGTCGAGCGTGGCGGTATCGGCGGGGGCGAGGTCGAGTGCGACGATCACGCTCGGCTCGGTCAGGGGAGGCACTCCGGGTGCGGGGAGTCCTAGAGCGGCGGCGACTGCTCGGGCGCCGACGTCCCGCAGGTCGGCGACGCGCTCGGCGAAGTAGCCACCGAGCGCCTCGAACTGCGCGGTGTACTCCTCGACGGCCGCCGCGATGGCGGTCGCGGGGCCGTCTCCTGCCTTGAGCCGGTTGCCCGCCCCCTGGTGAAGGCCAGCGTTGCGCGCCATCATCGCGGTCGCGGTGAGGATGGGGACGGCGTGCTCGTCCGCGGTGGCGGCGCGAGACTCCAGCTCGACCGCCACCGCCTCGAACGACTCGAGCACATGCTGGAGCGCGGCGTCGACGTCAGCCGGCGTGGGCTCGTCCATAGGCGGCTGGACCGGAGGTGCGACCTGGACCACGGGTCCGGAGGCCGAACCGCCGCTCACGCCGATGCCATGTCGGGTCTCATGCTCGGACATGGCGGCTACTGCGCGTCGAGGTCGCGCTCGAGCAATGCCACGAGTTCGTCGAGGACGGTGTCTGCGCCGTCACCGTCAGCGGTCAGCTCGACCTCCTCGCCGTGCTTGGCGCCGAGCGCCATCACGCCGAGGATGCTGCCCGCATCCACGGCGGGCGATCCGGGTCGCCCGATGGTGACAGGCATTCCGGCGGCCTGAACCTTGCTGACGAACAGTTGTGCGGGGCGGGCGTGGAGTCCGACGGACGAGCCGATCGCAACGGTGCGTGCAGGCATGGTGCGTCTCCTTTCCAGAGAGTGTCAGGCAGTCGTGGCCACGGCGTCGACCGTGGCGAGCTTGGTGTCGCGCGACTTCAGCAGCAGCACGATGCTGGCCGTGATGGCCACACCGATCGCCAGCGCGAGCAGGAACAGTAGGAAGTTGCCGATGAGCGGCAGCACCCAGATCCCTCCGTGGGGCGCACGGAGCGTGGTGCCGAAGACCATGGCGAGTCCACCTGTGACGGCGGAACCGACCACGGAGGAGGCGATCACTCGGAAGGGATCTGCGGCGGCAAAGGGGATCGCGCCTTCGGAGATGAAGGACGCTCCGAGCAGCCAGGCTGCCTTGCCGTTCTCGCGCTCGGGCTCCGAGAAGAGCCTGGGGCGGAGTGCGGTCGCGAGGGCCATCGCGAGCGGGGCGACCATTCCGGCAGCCATGACGGCGGCCATGATCTTCAGCTGGGGTGCGTCGGTGACCGCGCCTGCTGCGGCGAGTCCGGTCGTCGCGAAGGTGTAGGCGACCTTGTTCACGGGGCCGCCCAGATCGAAGCCCATCATTGCGCCGAGAATGGCGCCCAGGGCGAACGCCGAGCCGCCGGACAGGCTGGTGAGCCAGTCATTGAGGCCGTCGAAGGCGACCTGGATCGGGCGGCCGAGGACGGTGATGAACAGGCCTACCGTGATGAACGAGGACAGCATCGGGATGACGACGACGGGCATGATGCCTCGCACGCCCTTGGCGACCGGCCAGGAGGCGATCCACCTGGCGGTGATGCCGCCCAGGAGGCCGGTGACGATACCACCGAGGAAGCCTGCGCCCATGGTCGCGGCGACGGAGCCGCCGACGATGCCGGGCACCAGGCCGGGACGATCGGCGATCGCGAAGGCGATGAAGCCCGACAGGATCGGCACGAGGAAGCCGAAGGATGCGCCTCCGATGACGAACAGCAGTGCCGCCCACGCGGTGAGCGAGGTGACGTCGAAGTTCTGTGCGATGTTGTACTCGTCGCCGGACGTGAGGTTGTAGTTCACGATCTCGATTGCGCCGTTCTCACCCAGCGACACCTGCGCGAGCATGAACGAGAGGGCGATGAGGATTCCGCCGGCCGCAACGAACGGGATCATGTAGGAGACGCCGGTCATGAGCCACTGGCGGATACGCGTGCCGATGCCTGCGGTGTCGTCAACCTTGGAGGTAAGGCCGCCCGAGCTTGCCGCGGGTGCCGCTGCTGCTGCCTTGGAGGGATCGGCCTTCCACTCGGCAGCCATGGAGACGGCCTGCTCCACGAGAGCGGGGCCGTCGGAGATCGCCTTCTTCACGCCGACGTCGACGGTCGGCTTGCCTGCGAAGCGGTCGCGGCCCTTGACCTCCACGTCGTGGGCGAAGATCACCGCGTCCGCCTCAGCGATCTGTTGGGCGGAGAGGCCCTTGGCTCCCACCGACCCCTGGGTCTCGACTGCGATGGTGTGCCCTGCGTCGGCCGCGGCGCGCTCGAGCGCCTCAGCGGCCATGTAGGTGTGCGCGATTCCCGTGGGGCATGAGGTGACCCCAACGAGCTTGAGGGAGGCTGCGGGCGCGACCTGCTCGACCGTGGCCTCGGCCGCAGCGTCGGGAGCGGCGGCCGGGACGACGTCGCCGATCTCCGCCTCGACGAGCGCCACCACCTCTTCAGGGGTCTTGGCGGCGGCGAGGCCTTCCGTGAACTCTGGCTTCATGAGCGCGCGAGCGAGTGCGGGCAGCACCTGCATGTGCGCGTCGCCGCCGCCTTCGGGCGCCGCGATGAGGAACACGAGCTTCGCCGGGCCGTCGGGAGCGCCCCAGTCGATGCCGTCGGCGACGCGGCCGAACGCGAGCGACGGCTGCGCGATGCCCGCCGAGCGCGCGTGAGGGATGGCGATCCCGCCAGGGAGGCCGGTCGCCATCGTCTCCTCGCGGGTGGTGACGTCCTTCAGAAAGGCGTCGAGATCGGTGCAGCGGCCGGTGTCGACCAGCGTCTGGGCGAGCGCGCGCGTCGCCTCGGCGCGGTCTGCGGCCTTCAGGTCGAGCACGACCTGTGAGGTGGTGATCAGAAACATGGTGTGGAGTGCCTTCCGGGTGCGTCAGTGCCCCAGCTCAAGAGAGAGCGGGAGCTCGGGTGAGAGGGTGGGGGCGACACGGCGGACATCGTCCGGCGTGGGGACGGAGCTGCCCGGGAGCGCCACAGCGGCGGATCCCCAGGCGACACCTCCGACGAGAGCCTCACTGATCGGCAGGTCCGATGCGAGGCCGTGCAGGAGGCCAGCGAGCATGCAGTCGCCGGCCCCGACGGTGGAGACAGGAGTGGTAATCGTGGCGCGAGCGTGCACAGCTTCGTCCTTGGTGGCGAGGAGGGCTCCGTCAGATCCGAGGCTGACTGCGACGATCTGGATGCCGGACGACACGAGCTCGCGTGCGGCGGCGAGTACGTCGCTCAAGGTCGGAAGCTGGTGTCCGACGAGTTCCGCGAGCTCCTCGTGGTTGGGCTTGATGAGGTTCGGTCTCGTCTCGACCGCGGCGCGCAACGGGAGCCCCGACGAGTCGACTGCGAAGCGCGCGCCGCGGGCGCGCACTCGATCGGCGAGGGCCGCGTAGATGTCGGTCGAAACTCCGGGGGGCAGGCTTCCGCACACGGCGACCCAGGCGGCGCCGTTCGCGGCGGTGAGGGTCGCATCGACCATCGCCTGTGCCTCTGACGTGGACAGCACAGGTCCGGGCTCGTTGAGCTTGGTGGTGGTGCCGCAGGGCTCGAGCACAGACACGTTCATGCGGATCGCGCCGGAGATCGGCACGTCGCGATGGTTGACCCCGGTCTCTCCGAGCAGGTCCGCAAGCAGGTGCCCCTGGTGCCCACCGACGGGGACGACGGCGACCGTCTCGGCATCGTTGGCGGCGAGCGCGCGCGAGACGTTCACCCCTTTGCCTCCGGCGTCGAGTCGTGCGTCGATTGCGCGCAACACCCCTCCGCGCTTGAATGAGTCGAGCACAACTGCGTGGTCCACGCTCGGGTTGGGAGTCAGGGTCACGATCATGCTTTCATCACCTGGGCCCGGCACTCGGCGCCACGGTTTTCAAGCGCGGTGAGATCGCGGCGCACCGCTTCCGAAGCAAATCCCAGGAGTCTTGGCAGCGCGGACTCGTCGACGTAGCCCTCCCGGCGCGTCTCGTCGAGGATGCGCTGCTGTCGCGCCGTTGCGTACATGGACGGCGTTGTCCTCTCGTGGTGTCGATCGACTCTGATAGTCGCATCGAATCACGGAAACGGGCGCAAAGCAACTCAAACAAAGGTCTGGATAAGTCTGTTTGTGTCAGGTTTGTTGGTGAACCGCTCGACGGGTCCACATCGACGGGGGCGCGGAGTACTACACGCCCCCTATCCTTCTCGCGGACGATCCCCTCAGGTGCGCCTTCGTGCGTACACTCTTCGCACACCCCACTGAGCCAGGAGGATCTTCGTGGCCAACCCGTTCTTCACGCAGTCCAAGGAGTTCACGCCCGAGGCGCTGCAGCGCCAGGGCGCGGCCGATGCCGCGTCGATGGAGGCGACGTTCGACCTGCCAGCCGCGCAGCCGCAGCAGATCGGCCGCATGACGTACGAGGGCACCACTGCCAAGACCTTCGGCGCGTTGATCCTGCTGGGTCTCGCCGCCGCGGTCGGTTGGATGTTCCCGAACACGCTGCTGATGATCGGGGCCGCGATCGCCGGCTTCGTCGTGGCGATGATCGCGGCATTCCGTCACAAGGGCTCGGCCCCGCTGACGCTGCTGTACGCGGCGCTCGAGGGAGTGTTCCTCGGAGGCTTCACGCACTGGGTCGAGGTCGCGCTCGACGTTCCCGGCGCGGGCCTGCAGGCGCTGCTCGCCACGGGCGTGACGTTCGGCGTCGCGCTGTGGCTGTACCGCTCCGGCAAGGTTCGTTACACGCCCAAGTTCCAGAAGTTCCTCATGATCGGCCTGGTCTCGTACCTGGTGTTCTCGCTCGTGAACGTGGGCGTCATGCTCTTCACGAGCGGAGGCGGCGCGTGGGGCCTGCGCAGCGACGTCGAGCTGTTCGGCATCCCGCTCGGCATCCTCGTCGGCATCTTCGCCGTGGTGCTCGCGACCATGTCGCTCATCGCTGACTTCGACTTCATCGAGCGCGGCGTCAAGGCACAGGCTCCCGACCACCTCGAGTGGAAGGGTGCGTTCGGCCTCCTCGTGACACTTGTGTGGCTGTACACCGAGTTCCTGCGTCTGATCGCGATCTTCAACCAGCGCTGAGCCGCTGACGACGAAGCCCCCGGCGCCTCGCGGCGCCGGGGGCTTCGTCATGTCGCAGCGGGGCCCGCGTCAGCCTCAGGCGTACGAGACCTGGCAGAAGCCGTGGTTGCAGTACCCGCCCGGGTTCTTGTGCAGGTATCCCTGGTGATAGTCCTCGGCGTAGTAGAAGACGCCGTCGCCCGCCTCGGAGGCGAGCGTGATCTGCGTGCTGATCGGCCCGAACCCCTTGTCCGTGAGGAGCGCCTGGTAGCGGTCGCGCGAGGCTTCCGCCGCTGCGAGCTGCTCCGGCGTCGTGGCGAAGATCGCCGAGCGGTACTGCGTGCCGATGTCGCCGCCCTGACGGTTGGGCGTCGTCGGGTCGTGGTTCTCCCAGAACGCCGCGAACAGGTCGTCCAGGCTCACCTTCGCGGGGTCGTAAACCACCTGCACAGTCTCCGCGTGGCCCGTCTGCGCGGTGCACGTCTCCTGATACGTGGGGTTGCGGGTCCAGCCTCCCATGTAGCCGACGGCGGTCGAGTAGACGCCGTCGGTCTGCCAGAAGATCCGCTCGGATCCCCAGAAGCAGCCCATCCCGACGTACAGCACCTCATGGCCCTCGGGCCAGGGGCCCTTGAGCGGCGTGCCGAGCACGACGTGGCGCTCCGCGATCTGCATCTCGACGTCGCGGCCGGGCATGGCCTCGTCCGCGGCGATCATGGTCGTCTTCGACAGTCCGAACATCGATGGTGCTCCTCTCCGCTGGCACAACGCCCCCCGGGCGCGGTCTGTTCCGCAGCGGTGCGACGCTACCGCATGCGGGTTCCGTGGCCGCGTCGGTGCCCGGCGCTAGGCTCGACCCATGGCTGACCAGGAGACCGAGGCGCCCCGCTCGCACGTGCACTACACGCGCGGACACGACGTGGTGGAGGACGTCCCCACGTGGCTGCGGCTCTCGGCGGCGTGGGCATGGCGCCTGATCGTCGTCGGCATCATCGTCGCGGCCCTCGGGTCGCTCTTCATGCAGGTGTCGTCGCTGTTCATCCCCGTGATCATCGCGCTGTTCATCACGGCGCCGCTTGGGACGCTCGTGGACCGGCTCGAGCGTTGGCACCTGCCGCGGGGCCTGGGCGCGCTGGTCGCGATCCTCCTGCTGATCATCGTCGTGGCGGGGCTCATGACTCTCGCCGGAGCGGAGATCGCCGCCGGCTTCGATGACCTGAGGGTCGCGGCGCTGCAGGGCTTCAACGAGCTTGTCACGTGGCTCGCGGAGGGGCCGCTGCACGTGAGCGCCGACCAGCTCGAGAATGCCCGCCAGACGGTCATGGACTACCTCCAGGGCAACGCTGCGGGACTCGCGTCGGGGGCGCTGTCGATCACGGGCACGGTCACGGGCCTGATCGCTGGCATCGCGATCGCCCTGCTGACGCTGTTCTTCTTCCTGCGCGACGGCGAGGGCATGTGGCGGTGGGCGGTGGGGCTGCTCCCTGACCGCAACGTTGACAGCGTGGACCGTGCGGGCAGGGGCGCATGGCTGACGCTGCGGCGCTACACCCAGACGACGGTGTTCGTGGCCTTCGTCGACGCCGTGGGCATCGGGCTGGGCGCGTGGATCCTGGGAGTGCCGCTCGCGCTGCCGATCGGCATCCTGGTCTTCCTGTTCTCGTTCATTCCGCTGTTCGGTGCGACGATCTCGGGCATCATCGCGGTGCTCGTCGCACTCGTGGACGGGGGCACGGTCACGGCGCTGTGGATGGTCGGCATCGTCCTGCTCGTGCAGCAGATCGAGGGAAACGTCCTTTACCCGTGGCTGTTCGGCAAGGTGGCGTCGCTGCACCCGCTCGTGATCCTCATCACGGTGTCGGTGGGCACGATCACGCTGGGCCTCGTGGGCGCGGTAATCGCGGTGCCGATCGTCTCGTTCTTCGTCGCGTTCGGCCGCGGTCTGCACGCCGAGCTGAGCGAGCCGCCGCCGCTGACCACTGGTCAGCTGCCCGTCATCGCGCAGCGTTCCAAGGATGCCCTGCTGCGCGCGAAGGATCGCATGACGCACACGTCGCAGATCCGCGTGCGCGGCCGCGGGTCGGCGCAGGGCAGCGCGGACGATGCGCCTGCGCGAGGCGCCGAGGATTCCGCGGGACCTGAGCCGACCGAGGGCACCATCCGCGTGCGGCGACCGCGTGAGGATGAGCCGCGCGACTAGCCATGCAGTGCGACTACTTCGACGCGGGCGTGTGCCGCTCGTGCGCGTTGCTCGAGACGCCCTACGCGCGCCAGCTCGCCGACAAGGAGGACCACGTGCGCGAGGTGCTCGCGCACGTGGCGGGCGACGCGCGCTGGCTCCCGCCGGTGGCGAGCGCAGAGCAGGGCTTCCGCACCAAGGCCAAGATGGTGGTCGCGGGCACCGTCGACGCGCCGACGCTCGGGATCCTCGACGGCGCAGGCGCGGGCGTGGATCTCCAGGGCTGCTCGCTGTATCCCCCTGAGCTGAGCGCGGCGTTCGCGCCGCTCGCAGAGTTCATCACCCGCGCGCGGCTCGAGCCGTACGACGTGCCCGCGCGCCGAGGCGAACTCAAGCAGGTGATCGTGACGGTCTCGCCCGATTCCGAGCTGATGGTGCGCTTCGTCATGCGCTCGACCGAGGCGCTGGCGCGGCTGCGCAAGCACCTCCCGTGGCTGCGCGAGCGCGTGCCCGCGCTGCGGGTCGCCTCGTTGAACGTGCTCCCCGAGCATGCCGCAGTGATGGAGGGGGAGCGGGAGATCCCGCTCACGCCCGAGGAGTCGCTCCCGATGCGCATCGCAGGCACGACGCTGCACCTGCGCCCGCAGAGCTTCTTCCAGACCAACACCGAGGTGGCCCAGAAGCTCTACCTGCAGGCTCGCGAGTGGATCGACGCGGAGAGCCCTCGCAGCGTGTGGGATCTCTACTGCGGCGTGGGGGGCTTCGCGCTGCAGGCTGTCGCGCCCGGCAGGGACGTGCTCGGCATCGAGGTGGCACCGCAGGCGATCACGTCCGCCCAGGCGACCGTGAGAGAGATGGCGGACGCGGGAGTCGCGGGCGCCGGGGGCGTGCGCTTCGAGGTCGGCGACGCCACCGCGCACCCGTCGCTGTGGCGATCCGAGCCGGACCTGGCAATCGTGAACCCGCCACGCCGTGGCATCGGGCCCGAGCTCGCGACGCGGCTCGAGCGGTCGGAGATCCCGACGGTGATCTACTCGAGCTGCCACGCGGAGTCGCTTGCGCGCGACCTCGCGCTCATGCCGTCGCTACGACCCGTCGAGGCGCGACTGCTGGACATGTTCCCGCACACCTCGCACTACGAGGTCGCGGTGCTGCTGCGGCGCGCGTGACGCGACCGCGTCAGCCGGCGAAAGGCTCCGAGGAGATGACCTTCACGGGGATGTCCTTGCCGTTGGGCGCGGTGTAGGTGGTCTCGTCGCCGGGGTGCTTGCCGAGCAGCGCCGCGCCGAGCGGCGACTGCGCTGAGAACACGTCGATGTCGGTGCCGCCCGCAACCTCGCGCGAGCCGACCAGGAAGCGCATCTCGCGTCCGGCGACCTCGGCGACCACGACGGTGCCGGACGCGATGCCGGCGTCGTGCGAGGCCTCGCCCACGGTGGCGTCACGGAGCAGCACGCGCAGCTGCTCGATGCGCGCCTCCTGCTTCGCCTGCTCCTCGCGTGCCGCGTGGTAGCCGCCGTTCTCCTTGAGGTCGCCCTCCTGGCGGCGCTCGTCGATCTCCTTGGCGATCTCGACGCGGCCCACGTTGACGAGGTGGTCGTACTCGGCCTGCAGGCGGTCGTAGGCCTCCTGGGTCAGCCAGGTTCCGGTCGTCTCGGTCACGGTGCTCCTCCTTGTGGACAAGATCAGCCAGGGTAGCAAGACGCACCCCAGAAGTGAAAGCGCGTGGTGGGCTTCCGCTGAGCGTGGCCAGGGAGAGCGGTCAGTCTTCGAGCGCCGTGCAGCCGACGACAGTGGCCGTGGTCGCGCGCTCAGTCGTGGCGATGAGGGTCTCGATCCGCTGCTCCGCGCCATCGGCACGGGCCACGTGCACGGTCACGACGCCCACCTCGGTGTAGCTCTCGTTGAGGGCTCGCACGAGGCATTCCGCGTCGGCGTCCGTGTACAGGAAGGCGTCGAACGTCGCCTCGATCTGCGAGTCGTCGATCACGTCGAACCCGACCTCGCGCCAGCGCACGGACTCGGCCTGAGCCGCGGCGAACGCGTATGTCGCGACTGCGCCCACGAGCGCGACGAGGCCCGCGATGGTCCACGCCCAGCCCTTGCGGCTCAACTGCGGCAGCGCCCCTGAGCGCTCGGACTCCAGCGGGCCGTCAGCCTCGCGCATGCGCGCGTCGTCGTGCGTGGACGAGGGGTCGGGTGCGCTGCTCACATGAGGCAGGATAGTCGCTGGACGAAAGGACCTGTCGTGACGGACTTCACCGGTGGACCCGGCTTCCTCGCATTCGTGTTCACCTTCGCGCTCGCGCTCGCGGCGGTGCTGCTGTCGCGTTCGCTGACGAAGCACATCCGCAAGGTGAAGGCGGACGAGCGTCGCCAGGCCGAGGAGTCTGCGCGCGCGGCGAAGGGGTCCGACGCTGTGGTCGGGTCGGATGCGGACGCCACCGGGCAGTCAGGGGATGAGCCGGGCGCCGACGACGGCGACCCGAAGGCCTGACCCCCCGTCGGGCAGGCGCGTAGCGGTCGGCGCGAGAGTGCGCGGCTAGTTGGCGGCGTAGATCGCCATCGAAGCCGCGATGTAGTGGCACGTGAAGCCGGCGATCGTGAGCGCGTGGAAGATCTCGTGGAACCCGAAGTACCGGGCCGACTTGCCGGGCCACTTGAAGCCGTAGATCACTGCGCCCACCGTGTAGCACAGGCCACCGGCGATGATCAGCGTGACGACTGCGGCGCCGCCCGCCTCATAGAACGGGCCGATGAAGCCGATCGCGACCCATCCGAGCGCGACGTAGATCGGTACGTACACCCATCTGGGCGCGGTGAGCCACAGGATGCGTGAGAGCAGTCCCAGCAGCGCGCCCGCCCACACGACGACGAGCACCACGACGCGCGTCCTGCCGTCGAGCAGCATCACGGTCAGCGGCGTGTACGTGCCGGCGATGATGAGGAAGATGTTGGCGTGGTCCATGCGCCGCAGGACGGCCTGCGCCTTCGGCGACCAGTTGCCGCGGTGATAGACGGCGGACGTGCCGAAGAGCATCACCGCAGTGAGCGTGAAGATCGCCGACGAGATGCGGCCCTCGAGCGTGGGAGCGAAGACCACCAGCACCATGCCAGCGATGAGTACCAGGGGTGCCGCGCCCAGGTGCAGCCAACCGCGCAGCATGGGCTTGCCGATCGTAGGGAGGTTCTCATCCATGACCCTACGGTACCGTAGGTTAGCGGTGCGGGTTAGTCTGGTTTCGCGCCTGAGGCGCACTCCCGAACCCGGAAGGACGTCGATGGGCCTGCGCAGCGTGCTGTACGGCGTATATGAGCGCCAGCTCGCGGCGACCCTGCAGGGCGCGGCCAGCCCCCGGCACATCGGCGTCATCCTCGACGGCAACCGGCGCTGGGCGAAGACCATCGGCGCGCCCGCCTCGCACGGGCATCAGAAGGGCGCCGACAAGATCACCGAGGTGCTCGAGTGGTCCCAGGAGGCCGGCGTCGAGGTCGTGACGCTGTGGCTCCTGTCCACCGACAACCTGGACCGTTCGCCCGACGAGCTCGCGCCGCTCCTGGAGATCATCTGCGGCGCGGTCGAGCACCTCGCAGACGACGGCCGGTGGCGGCTGCGTCACGTGGGCGACGCGACGCTGCTGCCGTCCGACGCGGCGGCGAGGCTCGCAGAGGCCGTCGACAGGACGTCTGACGCGACAGGCATGCACGTCAACGTCGCGGTGGGCTACGGCGGTCGCCACGAGATCGCGGACGCGGTGCGCTCCTTCCTGCGCTCGGGCATCGACGCCGGCCACTCCCTCGAGGAGGTCGCGGACACCATCTCGGTCGAGCACATCGCCGACCACCTCTACACCAAGGGCCAGCCGGACCCGGACCTCGTGATCCGCACGTCGGGCGAGCAGCGGCTCTCGGGCTTCCTCATGTGGCAGAGCGCGCACACCGAGTTCTACTTCTGCGAGGCCTACTGGCCCGCGTTCCGCAAGGTCGACTTCCTGCGCGCCCTGCGAGACTTCGCGCTGCGCGAGCGGCGCCTCGGCCGCTGAGGCCCGCCACCGCGTCGGACCGGCGCGGAGGTTACGGGCAGATGTCCAGCGGCGTGTCGGCGACCGGGGGCCGTATGACAGCGGCGTAGTTTCGAAGGCGTGGTAGCACTCCACCGTCGTGTGACACCGTCACCGACCTGACCGACCGCCGTAGGGCGGCTGGCGCCCTGCGGCCAAATACGCTGGGAGCCCCTGTGACCACCACCCCGAGCACCGCCCCTCAGGTCGACGTCTACGCCGAGACGACACTGCGCACCTATGTGCTGGACACGTCGGTGCTGCTGTCGGATCCGAGGGCCATGAAGCGCTTCGCTGAGCATGCGGTCGTGCTCCCCGTGGTGGTGATCACCGAGCTGGAGGCCAAGCGGCATCACCCTGAGCTCGGCTACTTCGCGCGCTCGGCGCTGCGCATGCTCGACGAGCTGCGCATCGCGCACGGCACGCTCGATCAGCCCGTGCCGATCAACTCCGCGGCGGGCACCTTGCGCGTCGAGCTGAACCACACGGACCAGGAGGTGCTGCCGAGCGGCTTCCGCCTGGGCGACAACGACACCCGGATTCTGGCTGTGGCCGCGAACCTGCGCGCCGAGGGCGAGGCGGTGGTGGTCGTCTCGAAGGACCTGCCGATGCGCGTCAAGGCGTCGGCGCTGGGCATCGAGGCCGAGGAGTATCGCGCGGAGCTTGCGGTCGAGTCCGGCTGGACCGGCATGCGAGAGCTCCAGCTCAGCGACGAGCAGATGGGCGCACTGTACGAGACCGAGCACCTGGACGCCCCTGACCCGGCGCTGTGCGGCGAGGACGTGGCGAGCCTGCCGGTGCACACGGGCCTCGTGATCCACTCGCCGCGCGGGTCGGCGCTCGGCCGCGTCACCGATGAAGGCGCGGTCAAGCTCGTGCGCGGCGACCAGGAGGTCTTCGGCGTCCACGGACGAAGCGCCGAGCAGCGCATCGCGATCGACCTGCTCCTGGACGACTCGGTCGGCATCGTGTCGATGGGCGGCCGTGCGGGCACGGGCAAGAGCGCGCTCGCGCTGTGCGCGGGCCTCGAGGCGGTCATGGAGCGCCGTCAGCACAAGAAGATCATGGTGTTCCGCCCGCTGTACGCGGTGGGAGGTCAGGACCTCGGCTACCTGCCCGGAGACGCCGGCGAGAAGATGAACCCGTGGGCTCAGGCGGTGTTCGACACCCTCGGCGCGATGGTCAGCTCTGAGGTGGTCGAGGAGGTCATGGCGCGCGGCATGCTCGAGGTGCTGCCCTTGACCCACATCCGCGGGCGCTCCCTGCACGATGCGTTCGTGATCGTGGACGAGGCGCAGTCGCTCGAGCGCAACGTCCTGCTGACCATGCTGAGCCGCATCGGGCAGGACTCGCGCGTGGTCCTCACTCATGACGTCGCGCAGCGGGACAACCTGCGCGTGGGTCGCCACGACGGCATCGCGGCAGTCATCGAGGCGCTCAAGGGCCACCCGCTGTTCGCGCACGTCACGCTCGAGCGCTCGGAGCGGTCGGCGGTGGCGGCGCTGGTGACCGACATGCTCGAGCGGCTCGACCTGTAGCCACGAGCCGGGCACGCGCCCGGCGAACCGTGCCAGCACGGCGAGAGCCCCCGCCGCCCCTGCTCAGCGCGGGGCGACGGGGGCTCTTATGGCGCGTCTTACGCGGCGTCGGAGGCCGTGAACTCCTCGAGCTCCGTGGCGGGGTCGCCGTCCAGGATCTGCTCGAGCATCGGCACGAACGCGTCGATCGAGTACAGGATCGACGAGGGCGAGTTGGCGAAGAAGGCGCCCTCGAGGATCGGGTCGGTGAGCCACAGGTTGCCGCCCACCTGGGTGGTGTTCAGCGAGTCGAACAGCGGCAGCCCCACGAGCGCGTCGCGAGCCTCGGGGGTGGTGGCCACCTGCCACACGATCGAGTCCAGGTCGCCCAGCACGGTGTCGAGCTGTTCGGCGCTGATCTGCATCCACGCGGCCTCGGTGCCCTCGATCGAGGCCACGTCCAGGCCGACGTTCGCGAGGAACTGGTTGCGGGTGTCACCCGCGGCGTAGACGAAGGCCTGACCCTCGTAGTATCCGCCCACCTGCGAGGTGAGGCCGTCCCACTCGGGGTGCGCGTCGCGCACCGCGGCGAAGGCGGCGTCGATCTCCGCGAGGACCTCTTCGGCCACCTCGGAGGTGCCGGTGGCCTGCGCGAGCAGCGTGAGCTCGTCGGCGAGGCTGACGCCCCACTCGTGGGTCTCGTTGCCGTCCGAGTCGGTCGCGGGGCGGGTCACCACGGGTGCGATGGCGGAGAGCAGGTCGTACTCCTCCTGCGTCATGGTGTGGTTCGGGTACGTTGCGACGATGAGGTCGGGCTCGAAGCTTGCGATGAGCTCGGCGTCGTACACGGTGGAGCCCGGCTCGAAGAGCTCGGGCTCGGCGCCGGCGGCGATGCGGTCGGCGTCGGCCCAGGGGCCGGTGCCGTTGTCGTAGCCCTGCCAGCTCACGGGCACGGCGACCGGCGCGACGCCCAGCGCGTACAGGTACTCGTGCTCGTGCGAGCCGAGGGTGACGACGCGCGTGGGCTCGGAGTCGATGGTGACCTCGCCCATGACGGTGTCGAGAGTCACGGGGAAGGCCGCCGACGCAGTCTCCTCGGGCGACGTTTCGGTGGCGGTGGGGGACGACTCGGGCTCCGAGGTGGAGCATGCTGCCAGGACGATCGCGGCCGCTGCCGCGATCGCTGCCGCGCTGAAGCGGCGAGTGGTGGTGTGCATGGCTTTCCTTTCGTGGGGTGTGGCTGAGGGTGAGGTGACGTTCAGTCGCCAGGCCCGACGCTGGGGCCGGGCTGGGGGTCGTGGCCGCCGGGGGCGTGCGCGGGGACGATGACGGGGGTGCCGGTGACGGGATCGGGCAGCACGCGTACGTCGAGCCCGAACACGTCGCCGACGAGCTGCTCCGTGAGTACCTCGGAGGGCGCGCCGCTGGCTGCGACTTCGCCGCCCGACATGGCGATCACGTGGGAGGCGTAACGCGCGGCCTGGTGCAGGTCGTGCACCACCATCACGATCGTGCGGCCTTGGCGGTGGTGCAGGCGGTGCAGCAGGTCCAGCACCTCGTACTGGTGCGCGATGTCGAGGAAGGTGGTGGGCTCGTCGAGCAGCATGATCGGGGTGTCCTGCGCGAGCGCCATGGCGATCCACGCGCGCTGGCGCTGGCCCCCGGAGAGCTCGTCGACGGCCTCGTCCGCGATCGCGGTCAGTCCGGTCGAGTGCAGTGCGGACATGACCGACGTCTCGTCCTCGGCGCTCCACGGGCGCAGCACCTTCTGGTGCGGCGTGCGACCGCGGGCCACGAGCTCGCGCACGGTGATCCCTGCGGGGGCGATGGGTGACTGCGGGAGCAGGCCGACGCGGCGGGCGACCTCGCGTGTGGGGATGCGCTGGATGTCCTCGCCGTCGAGCAGCACGGAACCCTCGCTGGGGGACAGGAGGCGCGCGAGCGCGCGCAGCAGCGTGGACTTGCCGCAGCCGTTGGGGCCGACGATCGCGGTGATCGCGCCGTCGGGGATGTCGACGTCGACTCCCTTGACGATCGGTGCTCCGCCGTAGCCGACGACGGCGTGCTGGGTGACGAGCCTGGTCATGACGGTCCTCCTCGGGAGGCGCGCCACACCAACCACAGCAGGTAGGGCGCGCCGACGGCGGCGGTGAAGATGCCGACGGGAAGCTGGAGCGTGGCGGGCATCTGCTGCGCGAGCTGATCTGCGGCGAGCAGCAGGGCCGCGCCCATGAGCGCGGACGGGATGAGCGTCACGCCGGCGCTGCGGGTGACGCGCAGCGCGAGCGCGGGGGCGACGAGGGCAATGAAGCCGATGGGTCCGGTGACGGCGACTGCGGCGGCGGCGAGCAGTACGGAGCACACCGCGAGCACGGCTCGCGAGCGTGCCACGTGAATGCCGAGCGCTGTGGCCGTGTCGTCGCCCATCTCGAGCGTGCGCAGGGCGCGGGCGTGCCACAGCACGATCGGGGCGAGCGCTGCCAGCACGACGACCGCGACGGTCACGTGGGTCCACGTGCGTCCGGTGACTGAGCCGACGAGCCATCCCAGGGCGTTGCCCGCGTCGTGCACATCCATGCGCGTGAGCAGGTACTGGGTCGTGGACTGCGCCACGAAACCCATGCCGATTCCCGCGAGGATGAGTCGCAGCGGCACGATGCCGCGGCGCCACGACAGCAGCAGGATCAGACCTGACACAATCAGGGCGCCGGCGATGGCGCCGCCTGCGATGACCCACAGCGAGCTCGCGCTGACGAGCCAGATGGTGAGTACCGCGCCCGTGCCGGCCCCTGCGGAGATGCCGATGAAGTCTGGTGACGCGAGAGGGTTGCGGGTGAGCGACTGCATGATCGCGCCCGCGAGGCCGAGCATCGCGCCGACGAGGATCGCGGTCAGCGCGCGAGGCGCCCGCACCTGGCCGACGATGAAGTCGGTGGGCGACCCGACGGGGATGCCGACGGCGGCTTTGAGCGCGTCGAGCACGGTGATGTCGGCGCGACCGATCATGAGCGCGAGCACGAACAGGCCCAGCACGAGTGCGAGCAGCGCGAGGCCGACGGCGAAGGTGCGGCGGTGGGTCGTGATGCCCAGCGGCCCGAGGCGGAGGATCCTCACAGCTCCACCACCTTCATGCGCCGGGCCATGAGCGCGAAGATGATGCCTCCGAGGAAAGCAGTCGTGATGCCGACGCCGATCTCGGACGGGTACGCGATCACACGGCCGATGACGTCGCACACGAGCACCAGCGCGGCGCCGCCGAAGGCGCTGACGACGATCAGCCACGGCAGCGAGGCGCCGACGAGCGCGCGCGCGAGATGGGGAACCGCGAGGCCGACGAAGACGATGGGGCCTGCGGCGGCCGTCGCAGCGCCCGCGAGCAGCGTCACGACCACGATGATGAGCGCGCGCGTCCCGCCGATGCGGACGCCGAGCGCGCGGGCGGCGTCCTCGCCGAGCGCGATGGCCTGCAGCTGGCGCGAGGCCAGCAGCCCCACGAGGACTGCCATGCCGACGATGAAGCCGAGGGCAGTGAGGTCGTAGTTCTGGCGTCCCGTGAGCGAGCCGGCGACCCACAGGCGGAACTGGTCGAGAGTCTCGTCGTTGAGCAGCAGCACCGCGTTCGTGATCGAGGTGACGAGTGCCGTGAAGGCGACGCCGGCGAGGGCGAGCCGCACCGGTGCGCCCGCGGCGGCTCCGAGGGCTCCGATCGAGTACACGATGACGGCGGCGATGCCTGCGCCGAGGAACGCGACCCACACCTGCGTCCCGAACGTGGTGGCGATGCCCGTGGACAGGGCGATCACGACGGCGAGAGAGGCTCCGGCGTTGATGCCGAGCAGTCCCGGATCGGCGAACGGGTTGCGCGTGAGGGACTGCATGAGCGCTCCCGCGACGCCCAGCGCGGAGCCGGCGACCACGCCGACCAGGGTGCGCGAGACTCGCAGGTCGGCGACGATGAGCTGCTCAGGGTCCTCGGGGTCGAGGTTCGTCAGAGCCTGCCACACGGTGCCGAGGTCGATCGCGCGCGAGCCGATGGCGAGCGACAGCGCGACCGCGGCGACGAGCACGATCGCGGCGGCGATCGCGATCAGGGCACGCGTGCGCATGAGGCTCCTTCGGGGGCGCTGGACTGCGCGCGGCGCGCGCGGTGAGGCCTGCCTAACCTAGCCCATCCGAAGGCATTAACGCAACGAGAGCGTTTGCAAAATGCCGGCGCCCTGAACGGCGCCGCTCCTGCTAACCCGCGGGGTGCGCGTGCGAGCCGTCGACGGCGGGTCCCGGCTCGTCGTAGTCGAACGTCGGGGCAGGACACGCGTCCACAGGCACGTCCACGTCGATCCCGTACAGCGCGCGGATCGCGCCCAGGTAGCGGTCGGCCTCGCCAGCCCGGGCATGCTCGCGCGCCCGGATCGTGGGGGTGTGCAGCAGCGTCTTCGCGAAGCGTCGCAGCGCCTGTTCCGTCTGCTGCGCCGCTGCCTGCGCGGCCGCATCGGCGTCGGCCGAGGGCTGCACCCTCGCGAGCTCGCGCTCGAGCAGCCCGAAGACGTGCTCGCGCAGCGCGACGATGGCCGGGTCGAGCGTCCGCTCGGACTCACCGTCGCCCAGGCGCGCGACTGCGTGAGCGACGATCGCGCGAGCCGCCTCGAGCGACTCCACCGACTCGCCTGGCGCGCGCCGGCCCACGTCCTCCAGGTTGATGACGCGCACGCCGCTCAGTTCCTCCACGCCGGGAGCGACATCGCGATGCAGGGCGAGGTCGACGACGGTGAGGGGATGCTCGGCACCGGTGCGCGCACCCGCGACGAGTGCCGTGGTGAGCACGATCTGCTCGCCGCCCGAGCACGCATAGATGACATCTGCGGCGCCCACGGCCCGTTCCAGCTCACCAGCCTCCACGACCGGGATGCGGTGGCGCGCCCCGAACTGCGCGCCCCGCCCCGAGGGCGAATGCACGCCCGCGACGATCGCGCCGCGCGAGCGCAACGTGGCGACGCCGCTCTCCGCGAGTGCGCCGGTGCCGACGATCAGCGTGCGGGCTCCAGCCCAGGCGACCGACTCGTCGGCGATGTCCAGGGCGACGGAGACGACGGACCGGCCCGAGGCGCCCACGCCCGTGGTCGAGGCGACGACGCGCGACGTGCGCAGGGCCGACTGGAAGAGGCGGTCGAGCCGCGCCGAGATGTGGTGACGCTGCTGCGCATCCAGGTGCGCGCGTCGGACCTGTCCCGAGATCTCGCGCTCGCCCACGACCATCGACTCGAGGCCCGAGGCGACGGACATGAGGTGCTGGACGGCGTCGTCGCCCTCGTAGGTGACGAGCGCGTCGGCGACCGCGGACTGGGGCAGACCCGAGGTCTGGGCGAGGCGGGCGACCACGTGCGAGCGAGCCGCCTCGGGGTCGTCGGTGTCCAGGTAGATCTCGAAGCGATTGCACGTGGGCAGGACGACGGCGCCCAAGATGGGGGAGTCCTCGCCCACGGCCGCCGATCCGAGCGAGTCTGCGCCGAGGCTCAGCTGCTCCAGGATCGCGAGCTCGCGCGTGCGGTGCGAGGCGACGAGGGACATCAACATGGTCCGTCCATTCTGACACGCGCCCAGAAGGGGGCAGAATCGGACACTATGAGTGCGCACCTGCTTCCCGCCGATCACCCGCTCGTCACCGGCGCGACGGCGGACGCGCCCCTCCTCGCCGCGCTCACGGGCCGCGACAGTGCGCATCGGCCGGTGTGGTTCATGCGCCAGGCGGGCCGTTCGCTGCCCGAGTACCGTGCCGCGCGCGTCGGCACGACGATGCTCGAGGCCTGCTTCACACCCGAGCTCGCCGCCGAGATCACGGTGCAGCCCGTGCGCCGCTACGGCGTCGACGCCGGAATCTTCTACTCGGACATCGTGGTGCCGCTCAAGGCCGCCGGCGTGGATGTGGACATCGCGCCGGGCGTGGGCCCGGTGTTCGCCAAGCCGATCCGCTCGCTCGCCGACGTGGAGGCTCTCCCCGAGCTCGGCGCAGACGGGGACGGCGGCACGCTCGACGCGGGTCTCGAGTCCGTGCGCCAGGGCGTGAGGCTCGCGGCGACCGAGCTGGGATCGACGCCCCTGATCGGCTTCGCAGGCGCCCCCTTCACCCTCGCGGCCTACATGGTCGAGGGGCGACCGTCGCGCGATCACCTCGCGGCGCGCGAGCTCATGTACGCCGACCCCGACGCGTGGCAGGGCCTCGTCGCGTGGGTCTCCGCGCTCGCGGGCCGGTTCCTGCGGGCCCAGGTGATGGCGGGCGCCTCCGCAGTGCAGCTGTTCGATTCGTGGGCGGGGGCGCTGTCCGACCGCGACTACCAGGAGCACTGCGCGTGGGGATCGGCGCAGGCGCTCGGCGCTGTCGAGGACCTGCCGGTGCCGCGCATCCACTTCGCCACCGCCGCGAGCCACCTGCTGACCTCGCTCGCGCAGGCCGGCGCGACGGCCGTGGGGGTGGACTACCGCACCCCGCTCGACGAGGCGGCTGCGGTCCTGCCCGACGTTCCCCTGCAGGGCAACATCAACCCGGCCCTGCTCGGCGCCCCGTGGGAGGTGCTCGAGTCGCACGTGCAGGACGTGATCACGCGAGGCGGCATCGCAGCGGGGCACGTGGTGAACCTGGGACACGGCATGCCTCCCCACGCTGACCCCGAGGTGGTGGCGCGCGTCGTCGAGTACGTGCACACGCATGGCTGACCCGCTTCCACAGCGCCGGACCGTCGCGGTCGTCGGCGGTGGGGTCGCCGGCCTGCTCGCCGCACGCCGTCGCGCGGCTCGCGGTGACGTGGTGACGATCCTCGAGGCCACCGAGTCGCTCGGAGGCAGGGTGTCGAGGATCGAGGTCGACGGACTGGAGCTGGACGCGGGCGCGGAGTCCTTCGCCACACGGGGCGGCTCCGTCGAGAGACTGCTCGCCGAGCTGGGCCTGTCCGACGCGGTGGCCGAGCCCTCGCCGACGCCGGCCTGGGTCGTGGGGCGCGGCGTCGCGCACGCGCTCCCTGCGTCGGGCTGGATGGGCGTGCCCACGGATCCCTTCGCGCCCGACGTCGTGGCCGCGATCGGGCGCCTCGGCTCGCTGCGCCTGGCGATGGACCGCTGGCTGCCCGTCCGCGTGGTCGCGCCCGACGCGACGGCCGCCGGCGTGTTTCGGCGCCGGCTCGGGAGGCGCGCGACCGCGCGCCTCGTCGGTCCCGTGGTGAGGGGCATCTATTCGAAGCCGCTCGACGCGCTCCCGTTCTCCGTGCTCGGGCCGGATGTCGCATCGGACCTCGTTGCGAGGGGAGGGCTGCTCGCCCTGGCCGCCGCGCGCCGCGCCGCCGCCCCTGCGGGCGCGGCCGTGCTCGGCCTCGAGGGAGGAGTGGCCACGCTCGCCGAGGCGCTCGGCGACGACGCGCGCCGGCTCGGCGTGGCCGTGCGCACCGGGGTGCGCGTGACCGAGGTGCGCGCCGCGTCGGGCGTGTGGGAGGTCGAGACTGGCGTGGATGCCGCACCCATCCGCGTGGACGAGGTCGTCATCGCGGTGCCGCCGGCCGCTGCCGCGCGCATCGCGCCCGCGTTCGCGCCCACGGGTGCGTCGACGGGTCGGGCCGTGCTCGTGACCCTCGTGCTCGACGCGCCCATGCTCGACGCCGCGCCGCGCGGCAACGGCGTGCTTGCACTGCCAGGACTCGCGCGTGCCAAGGCTCTCACCCACGCCACCGCGAAGTGGCCGTGGCTCGCCGCGCGCACCGGCGGGCGTCACGTGGTGCGGCTGTCGTATGACGCGAGTGCGTGCGCGGGGCTCGACGAGGGCGCTCCCGCGGAGGCGCCCGGTTCGCTCGCAGGTGCCGCGCTCGCGGATGCCTCGGCGCTGCTCGGCGTGCCTCTCGGGCCGCCGCAGCTGCGGGACATCGCGGTGGTGTCATGGCCGGACTCGTCGCCGTTGAGGGACGTCGACGCGCGGCCCGCGCCTGGCCTCACGCTCGTGGGGTCCGCCGCAGGCTTGAGCGGGATCGCCGCGATCGTCGCCGCCGATTTCGTTTTGAGTGATTCACAAGAGAGGATGACGGCATGACCGATCATGCTGACGGATTCACCTTGTTCTCCGTGCTGGACGGACTGCTGGACGCGCCCGACGAGGAGCTCGCCGAGGTCGTCGAGCACTTCGATGCGGCCGTCGCCGAGCTCGCCGAGCACGACGTCACCCTGCGCGGCATCTACGACGTCTCCGGCCTGCGCGCCGACGGCACCGTGATGCTGTGGCTGCACGGACCTGCGCTCGAGGATCTGCAGCTCGCGCTGCGCGAGCTGCGCGCCACGGAACTGCTCGCCGACACCACCCTCACGTGGTCGGCCGCAGGAGTGCACCGTGACGCCGAGTTCAACAAGCGCCACGTCCCCGGCTTCCTGCGCGGCGAGCCCGCGCGCGACTGGCTCACGGTGTATCCGTTCGTGCGCTCGTACGAGTGGTACCTGCTGCCGGAGGAGGAGCGCTCGGCGATGCTGCGCGACCACGGCATCAAGGGATCGCAGTTCAAGGGCGTCATCGCCAACACCGTCGCCGCTTTCGCGCTCGGCGACTACGAGTGGCTGCTGCCCATGGAGGCCGACGACGTCACCGAGCTCGTCGACATGATGCGCGAGCTGCGCTACACGGAGGCGCGCCGCCACGTGCGCGAGGAGCTGCCGTTCTACACCGGTCGCCGCGTGACGACCGCGGAGGCCGTCGAGGTGCTCGCCTCATGACCGAGACCCTGCCCCCGCTCGCCGCGTCCGAGCGGACCGTCGAGCCGACCACGTACGACTGCATCCTCCTCGCAGGCTTCGGCGGCCCCGAGGGACAGGACGACGTGATCCCGTACCTGCGCAACGTCACGCGCGGACGCGGCATCCCGGACGAGCGTCTCGAGGAGGTCTCGCACCACTACCGCCACTTCGGCGGCATCAGCCCCATCAACCAGCAGAACCGCGACCTCAAGGCCGCGCTCGAGGGCGAGATCGCCGCGCGCGGGCTCGATCTGCCCGTGTACTGGGGCAATCGCTTCTGGGCGCCGTACTTCTCCGATGCGCTCAAGGAGCTCCACGCCGACGGGCACCGCAAGGTGCTCGTGCTCGTCACCACCGCGTTCTCGTCGTACTCGGGCTGCCGCGCGTACCGCGAGGACCTCGCAGAGGCGCTCGCGCAGGCGGGGCTCGAGGGCGAGCTCGAGCTGGACAAGGTGCGCCAGTACTTCGACCACCCCGGCTTCGTCGAGCCGAACGTGGAGGCCGTGCGCGCGGGGCTGCGCGAACTCGCGGCGCAGGGAAAGGGGGGCGAAGTGCACGTGATGTTCGCGACGCACTCGATCCCCACGTCGGCCGCGTCGGTCTCCGGGCCGCGCGAGTCGCTGCCCGACGGCACGCCCGTCGAGGTGGGCGGCGAGAACGAGTGGTACGCCGGCGGCGGGTGGTACGCCGAGCAGCAGCGCGCCGTCGCCGCGCTCGTGATGGACAGGATCGCCGACGAGTTCCCCGGCGTGCCGCACTCGCTCGTGTATCAGTCCCGCTCGGGCGACCCGCGCGTGCCGTGGCTCGAGCCCGACATCAACGACGCGATCGAGGCGCTCCCGGAGTCCGTCAGCGGCCTCGTCGTCTCGCCGCTCGGCTTCGTCTCGGACCACATGGAAGTCATCTGGGACCTGGACAACGAGGCGCAGGAGACGTGCGACGAGCGCGGGCTCACGATGGTGCGCGTGCCCACGGTCGGCGTGGACCCCGCGTTCGTCTCGGGGCTCATCGACCTGGTCGAGGAACGCCACGTGGCTCCCGGCGGGACCGCACGCGACCGGGTCGCGCTCACCGCGCTCGGGCCCTGGCAGGACGTGTGCCCCACCGACTGCTGCCTGGGCCGCGCCGCCAAGCCGACCGTCGCGTCGCAGTAGCCGTACGCCGCGTCGGGCGGGCAGAACCGCCGCCCGACGCGTCGCACCGTGCTGCCGTGCGCGGCCCCGGGTTTGCCGCCGACCGCTTGGTAGCCTTGCGCCGTGTCGGTCTCCGAGCTGTCGTCCAGCGCCCAGAACTACCTGAAGGCCGTGTGGGGACTCCAGGAGTGGACCGACGCGCCCGTGACGCCGACCGCGCTCGCGGAGAAGGTAGGGGTCGGCAAGTCCACCGTGTCCGACGCGGTGCGGCGGCTCTCTGAGCAGGGCCTGCTCGCGCACACTCCGTACGGCTCCGTTGAACTCACCACGCGAGGTCGCGCCTATGCCGTCGCCATGGTGCGCAGGCACCGCCTCATCGAGACGTTCCTCGTGGAGATGCTCGGCTACCGCTGGGATCAGGTGCACGACGAAGCCGAGACGCTCGAGCACGCCGTGTCCGACTTCATGGTCGACCGCATCGACCAGCGCCTGGGCCACCCCTCACGCGACCCGCACGGCGACCCGATCCCGAGCGCGGAGGGCGTGCTCGACGCGCCCGACGCGCACCTGCTCACCGAGGTCGTGCCGCCCGCGCGGGTGAGGGTCGAGCGCATCTCCGACGACGACCCCGAGCTGCTCAAGTTCTTCGCGCATCAGGGCGTGCACATCGGCGCCGTGCTGTCCCTCAAGCCAGGTGCGCCGTTCTCCGGTGCCGTCGAACTCGTCGACGACGCCGGTCACGCCATCACCCTGGGGCGTTCCGCCACCGACGCCGTGTGGGTGACCAGGGCCTAGCCGAGAGCGTCCTCACGCCGGTCGCTGCGGCGCTCAGCTGCGCGCGGCCTCCTCGAAGGCCCGACGCGGCTCCTGGAGGCGCCCCATGGAGACCATGTCGCGGCGGAAGAACAGTGCGGTCGTCCAGTCGAGCGCGACCCGGGCCTTGCGGTTGAAGGTGGGGATCTGCAGCAGGTGGTACGTGCGGTGCATGACCCACGCGGGCCAGCCGCGCAGCTTGATGCCCATCGTGGAGGCGACGCCCTTGTTCAGGCCGAGCGACGCGACGAGCCCCAGGTGCTTGTGCTTGTACTGCTTCAGCTCGCGTCCCGCGAGGTGAGCGGCGAGATTGGCGCCCAGGTGACGCGCCTGACGCACCGCGTGCTGCGCGGAGGGGGCGCACCAGTCACCCTCGCCCTCGACGAGGTTGGGGACCTGAGCGCAGTCGCCTGCCGCCCACACACCCGGCACGACCTCGCCGTCCTCGGTGACGACCTGCAAGGTCGCGGAGGCGCTCACGTGTCCCTTGGGGCCGAGCGGCAGGTCCGACTCGGCGAGCACCGGCGCGGGCCTCACCCCTGCGGTCCACACGACGGTGTCCGCTTCGAACTCCTCGCCGTTGGACAGCTTCACGTGGCCGTTCTCGCAGCCCTCGAGTCGTGTCTCGAGCAGGACGCGCATGCCGCGCCTCTCGAGCTCCTTGACGGTGTAGTCGCCCATGTCGGGACCCATCTCGGGGAGGATGCGGCCCATGGCCTCGACCATGACGAAGTGGAGATCCTCGTCGGACAGCTCGGGGTAGTACCGCAGTGCGGCCCGCGCCATGTCCTCGGTTTCGGCGAACGCCTCGACCCCCGCGAAGCCGCCCCCGACGAACACGAACGTCAGCAGGCGCTTGCGAAGGTCGGGGTCGGTGGTGGTCGCGGCGCGCGCGATGCGGCCCAGCACGCGGTTGCGCACCGCCGAGGCCTCCTCGACGTACTTGAAGCCGATGGCGAAGTCCGCGAGTCCCGGAATCGGGAGCGTGCGCGACACGGAGCCGAGCGCGATGACGAGTTCGTCGTACTCGAGGCTCAGTTCGTCGCCGATGTCGGTCGCGGCCGTGACGGTGCGGTCAGCGTGACGGATCCCGGTCACCTTGCCCTGGAGCACCTTGACGCCCTTGAGCTCGCGCCGCAGCGGCACCACGGCGTGGCGCGGCTCGATGGAGCCCGCGCCCGCCTCCGGCAGGAACGGCGCGTACGTCATGTAGGGGCGGCGGTCGAGCAGCGTGATGTCGACGGTGCCGCGCGCCTTGCGCTTGAGGGTGAGGGCGGTGAACAGGCCGACGTAGCCGCCGCCCAGGATGAGGACTCGGGTGCGAGACATGGGAACCTCCTGCGGATGACAACCAGGGACCTGCCCGTGGTTGTTCCGCCCACGCAGCCGTCCCGCGGCCGTGCGTGGTGATGTGCGCAATTCTACGCGGCGCGTCGGGACCTAGGTCCCGCGCCCGGTGCGCATCACCGCTCGCGCGCTCAGCGTCCCGTCATCGTGGTCACGTCGAGCAGCGCGTCGAGCTGCTCGACGTCGATCTCGCCGCGCTCGACGAAACCGAGATCGATCGTGGCCTCGCGGACCGTCATGCCCTTCTTGACGGCGTGCTTCGCGATCGCCGCGGCGTTCTCGTAGCCGATGACACGGTTGAGCGGGGTGACGATGCTGGGGCTGGCCTCGGCGAGGAAGCGCGCGCGCTCCTCGTTGGCGGTGATGCCGTCGATCGTGCGGTCCGCGAGCACCCGAGAGGAGTTCGCGAGCAGTCGCATCGACTCGAGCACTCCGAGAGCGATGACGGGGATCTGCACATTGAGCTCGAACGAGCCGGAGGCGCCGGCCCACGCGACCGTCGCGTCGTTGCCGATCACGCGCGCGCAGACCATCAGCACGGCCTCGGGCACCACGGGGTTGACCTTGCCGGGCATGATCGACGAGCCGGGCTGCAGATCCGGGAGCGCGATCTCGCCCAGTCCCGTGTTGGGCCCCGAGCCCATCCACCGCAGGTCGTTGCAGATCTTGGTGAGGCTGACGGCGATCACGCGCAGCGCGCCCGAGACCTCGACGAGCGCGTCGCGCGCGGACTGCGCCTCGAAGTGGTCGCGCGCCTCGGTGATCGGCAGCGCCGTGTCCTCGGCGAGCAGCGCGATGACGCGCTGCGGGAAGCCCTCGGGTGTGTTGATGCCCGTCCCGACGGCGGTGCCGCCGAGGGGAACTTCGGCAACGCGGGGGAGGGCGACGAGCAGGCGCTCGATGCCGAGGCGCACGGCCGCGGCGTAGCCGCCGAACTCCTGGCCCAGCGTCACGGGGGTCGCGTCCATGAGGTGCGTGCGGCCCGACTTCACGACGTCGGCGAACTCCACCGACTTGGCCTCGAGCGACGTCGCGAGGTGCTCCAGCGCGGGCACCAGGTCACCGACGAGCGTGGCTGCGGCGGCCACGTGCACGGAGGTGGGGAAGACGTCGTTGGACGACTGCGAGCAGTTGACGTGATCGTTCGGGTGCACGTCGCGGCCAAGGCGGCGCGTCGCCAGCGTCGCGATGACCTCGTTGGTGTTCATGTTCGAGGACGTGCCCGAGCCGGTTTGGAACACGTCGACGGGGAAGTGCCCGTCGTGCTCGCCGGAGGCGACCTCGTCGGCTGCGGCGACGATCGCGTCGGCGATGTCCGCGTCCAAGACCCCGAGCTCGGCGTTGGCGCGCGCTGCCGCCTTCTTCACGCGCGCGAGGGCCTCGATGTGGCGCCGTTCGAGCGTCATCCCGGAGATGGGGAAGTTCTCGACGGCCCGCTGGGTCTGTGCGCGGTAGAGGGCGTCGGCGGGGACCCGCACCTCTCCCATGGTGTCGTGCTCGATCCTGAACTCCGTTGTCATGGCGCCATTCTTACAGGACGCACCGACGGTGGCGACCAGCGCCCAGCTCCCGGGAAGCCCCTCGGGGGTCAGGCCTCGCCGAGCTCCGCGGAGGTGGGTGGGTTGGCACCCGCGCGCGAGACCGTGACGGCGGCGATGCGCGCGCACCGCTCAAGGATGGGCTTCAGCGTCGCGGGGGACAGGGAGCGCAGCGCGTCTCGGTGCGAGGCGCCGAGCAGGCCGGCGGACCACAGTCCGTCGATCAGCCCGCCCATGAAGGAGTCGCCGGCGCCGACGGTGTCCACCACCGTGACCGCGGGGGCGGGCACGTCCACCCGCTCGCCTGAAGCGAGGAACGCACTCGCTCCGTCGCCGCCTCGCGTGACGATCACGACCGCCGGGCCGAGCGCGACCCAGGCCTGGCACACCTCTTCGGGCGTCTGCCCCTCGGCGAGCCACGCGAGGTCTTCGTCCGAGACCTTCACCACATCTGACAGCGCCACCATCGACTCGATCACGGGACGCGCCTCGTCGGCGGTCCCCATGAGGGCGGGACGCGCATTCGGGTCGTACGTGATCGTCGCCTCGCTGCGGAGCTCGGCGGCAAGACGCCGCACATCCGTCGCGCCGGGCTCGATCACCGCCGCGATCGAGCCCGTGTGGAGCACCGCGGGCGCGGGCCGGGGCGCCGCCGCTGGCGACACATGCCACGCGAGGTCGAACACGTAGGTGGCGGCGCCGTCCGCGTCGAGCACGGCAGTCGCGGCCGAGGTGCGCGCCGCGTCGGTGCTTCCGGGCGCGAGCGTGACGCCCGACGCGGCGAGATGCGCCGCGACCGCGGCACCTGGCTCGTCGGTGCCCAGGTGAGTGAGCAGCTCGGCGTCCCGGCCGAGCCGCGCGAGCGTGAGCGCGACGTTCGCAGGCGATCCGCCAGGGACGCGATCCTCGGATCCGTCGGCGCGATACACGATGTCGACGAGCGCCTCGCCGACGACGAGCGCGTGGCTCATGACTCCTCCTCATCCTCGTCGCCGGGCACGACGCCGATCACGCCCGCATCGGCCGGATCCTCACCGCGTGCCTCGCCGATGCGTGTCGCGGCGCCGTCGAGCAGCGCCTGGCAGTGGGCCGCGAGGGCCTCGCCTCGCTCCCACAGACCCAGGGAATCGTCGAGGGTCGCGCTGCCTCCTTCGAGGCGCGCCACGATGGCGATGAGCTCGTCGCGCGCCTCCTCATAGCTGAGCGCGGCCACGTCTTCGGGAATCGGCTTCGACACGCCGCCCACCGTATCGCGTCATGATTCGCCATGTCGGCACTCTCATGGTGTGACGGCTCGAGTCCCCGGGCCGTCCCCGCGTGCTCGATGGCGAGCGTGCGGAGGGGGACGACACAACGGAGTGATCGATGTTCTCGGATAACTACACGCAAGACACGGCCCTGGCGCGCGCAGGCGTGCTCGACGAGGAGAGCGCCACCGTCGATGAGCTGGCGCAGGCGTCGCGCTCGGAGGAAGCCCGTGTGCGCGTCGTCGCCGCACGGCACGCCCGCACGCCACTGCTGAGCCTGCTCAAGCTCTCGGACGACGAAGCGACCTCGGTGCGCGTCGCGCTCGCGAGCAACGCGCGCGCCGACGTGCCCGAGGATGTCTGGGACCGGCTCGCGCACGACAAGCAGGTCGACGTGCTCATCGCGCTTGCCGGCAACACGGCCATCCCCGCGGCCGTGCTGCGACGCCTCGCACTGCACCGCGACCGCGACGTCGCTGCGGCAGCACGCCACCAGTACGCGGGGCAGGGCGGCGTCAAGGGCGTCCTGGCCAAGCTGACTGGCGGCTGAGCGTTCAAGCGCCGGGTGGGCATGCGCCCGACGCTGAGACGGCTACCCGCCCGACGCGCTTGACGCCGAGGTCACCTGGGCCTTCAACTCGCCACGGGCGAGGCGCACGTGAAGCGGCGTGCCCACCGCGACGGTCGACGCGTCGCGCACGACCGCGCCCGCGTCGTCGCGGATCACGGCGTAGCCGCGGTCGAGCGTCGCCTGCGGGCTGAGCGCCCGCAGGCTCGCCGTGAGTTCACGCACTGCGGCATCGGCCGCGGTGAGGAGCCGCACGAGCGCCTCGCCTGAGGCGCGCCGCGTGCTCGTGAGGCGCTCGCGATGCGGATCGAGCATGCGCAGCGGATGCGCGAGCACAGGTCGGGTCAGGAATGCCTCGAGGCCTCGGCGCTCGCGCTCCACGCGGGCCGCGACCGCCGCTGCGGCGAGCGCGCGTGCACCCTCGAGCTCGCGGCGCTCCTGCGCGACGTCCGGCACGATGCGCTTGCCTGCGTCGGTGGGAGTGGAGGCGCGGTAGTCCGCCACCAGGTCCAGCAGCGGGGAGTCTCTCTCGTGCCCGATCGCGCTGACCACAGGCGTGTCCACTTCCGCGATGGCGCGCACCAGCTCCTCATCGCTGAATGCGAGCAGGTCCTCGAACGCGCCGCCGCCGCGGGCGACGACGATCACCTCGACCTCGGGCTTCGCGTCGAGCTCGCGCACGGCCGCGAGCACCTCCGGGACCGCGCGCGGGCCTTGCACTGTCACGCGACGGATCTCGAACCGCACCGCGGGCCAGCGCCGCTGAGCGTTCTCGACGACGTCGTGCTCCGCGTCGCCCTGGGTCGCGCACACGAGTCCCACCACGCGCGGCAGGAAGGGGAGCGGGACTTTGCGCGCCGGATCGAACAGTCCCTCGTCGGCGAGCGCGGCCTTGAGCAGCTCGATCCGCGCGAGCAGATCTCCCAGGCCCACCGTGCGCACCTCGCGGCCCTTCATCTGCAGCGAACCCGACTTGGTCCACCACTGCGGCTTGGCGTGCACCACCACCCGCGCGCCGTCCTCGAGGGGCGTGCCCAGCGCGTCGACTGCCGCGGCGGGCAGCGTCGCGCCCAGCGACATGTTCTCGTCGGTGTCCCGAAGTGTGAGGAACACCAGGTCCCGCCAGCGCTTGACCCCCAGCACTTGACCCTCGACCCACACGGGAGACATCCGAGCGATGTACTCGCCGATCTTGGGACTCAGATGCCGCACCGGCCACGGGCGATCGGCCGAGGTCTCGGCCGCCGTGCCGGGAAGTGTGACGGGTGCGCCTGCGCCACCGACGGCGTCCGCGGCGTCCCGGCCGGGAAGCGACGCGGCGCCTCGGTCGTTGTCCTCGTAGATGCCGTCACCGCCGCTCACGCCCACCAGCCTGCCACGTAGGATGTCAGCCATGCCCAGCACCGCCGAGAAGAAGGTCCTGCTCGCCGCTCCCCGCGGGTACTGCGCGGGCGTGGACCGCGCCGTGATCGCCGTCGAGAAGGCTCTCGAGCTCCACGGAGCGCCCATCTATGTGCGCAAGGAGATCGTGCACAACAAGTACGTCGTGGAGACGCTGTCCGAGCGTGGCGCGATCTTCGTCGAGGAGACGGACGAGGTGCCCGAGGGTGCGCGCGTCGTGTTCTCCGCTCACGGCGTCTCGCCTGCGGTGCGGGAGTCTGCCGATTCGCGCAACCTGCTGACGATCGACGCGACCTGCCCGCTCGTGACGAAGGTGCACAAGGAGGCCGTGCGCTTCGCGAAGTCGAATCAGACCATCCTGCTCATCGGCCACACGGGTCACGAGGAGGTCGAGGGCACTGCGGGCGAGGCTCCCGAGCACACGATCGTCGTGAACTCTCCCGAGGATGCGGACCTCATCGAGGTGCCTGACCCTGACAACGTCGTGTGGCTGTCGCAGACCACGCTCTCGGTCGACGAGACCATGGAGACGGTGCGCCGACTGCGCGAGCGCTTCCCGAACCTGCAGGACCCGCCGAGCGACGACATCTGCTACGCCACGCAGAACCGCCAGGTCGCGGTGAAGAAGATCGCGCCCCAGGCCGATCTGGTGATCGTGGTCGGCTCGGCGAACTCCTCCAACTCGGTCCGCCTCGTCGAGGTCGCTCTGCAGTCGGGTGCGGGAGCCTCCCACCGCATCGACCGCGCGACGGAGATCGACCCCGCCTGGTTCGACGGCGTCGCGACCGTAGGCGTCACCTCGGGCGCCTCGGTGCCGGAGATCCTGGTGCGCGACGTGCTGGACGCTCTCGCGACCCGCGGCTACGAGACGGTCGAGGAGGTCCGGACGGCGACGGAGGACCTCATGTTCTCGCTGCCACGCGAGATCCGTGCCGACCTCAAGGCCAAGGAGGCCGCCACGCGCGCCTGAAGCGTGTGCGTCACGCGTCTGAGTCAGGATCCGCCTCAGTCGTCCCGCCCTCCACGAGCTCCGGCGCGGTGAGCTGCCGTACCGTCCCCTCGACCTCGCGCGTCTCGAAGGCGTCGTCGAGCCGCTGCAGCGACGCGAACCTGCGGGCTTGCGGCAGGACGCTGCGCTCCATCGACCCGATCGTGCGGTTGTAGGCCTCTCCCGCTTGGTCGATCGCCTTGCCGACCTTCGCAAGGTGGTCGCCCATGGTCGAGAGCCGCTTGTACAGCTCCTGACCCGTGTCCAGGACCTCCTGCGCGTTCTGTGCGAGCGCCTCCGCCTTCCACGTGTGCGCGACGGTGCGCAACATCGCCACGAGCACGGTGGGTGTCGCGATGATCACTCCCTGGTCGTACGCGTCCGTCATCAGGTGCGGGTCGTGCTCGGTGGCGACCTGCAGGAAGGACTCCGCGGGAAGGAAGAGCACGGAGAAGTCCACGGCGGAGCCGAACTGCTCCCGGTAGGCCTTCGAGCTGAGCTCCTTGACGCGCTGCCTCACGTTCCGCACGTGGCGCTCGGCGTGCTCCTGCGCGTGGTCGGGGTCCGCATCCATGTCGAGCAGCGCGTCCAGCGGCGTCTTCGCGTCCACCACGATCCGGCGTCCGCCCGCGAGCGTGACGATCATGTCGGGACGCAGCCGTGCGCCCTCCGCGGTCGTGTCCGACGACTGCTCGTCGAAGTCGACGCCGTTGACGAGGCCGGCCACCTCGACGACGCGCCTGAGATGCAGCTCGCCCCAGCGCCCCCTCACCTCAGGGCGACGCAGCGCGCTGCGCAGGCTCTCGGTCTGCTTGCCCAGCTGCTCCGAGCTCTCGAGCATGCGCCGCACCTGCTCCGACAGCTGCGCCTGGGACTGGGCACGTGCGCGGTCCGCCTCCGTGGTCTGACGCCTCACCTCGTCGAGCGCCTTGGTCATCGGTTCGACGAGGCGCCGCACCGCCTGCTCGCGCTTGGCCGATTCGGCCTCCGCCGCAACCCTCTCCCGCGACAGTCGCTCCTCCGCGGCGGCGAGCAGCGTCCGCTGACTGCGGTCCAGCACCTCCGAGGACAGCGCCTGGAACTGCGCGCGCAGCGTCTCGTGATCCCCTCGCAACTGAGCCACGTATCTCTCGTGCTCGGCGCGAAGGTCCGTCTCGCGTCGGGCGGATGCGGCGACCTCCGATTCGAGGCGAGCGCGGACGCCTGAGGCGCGCGCCCCCACCACGAGCGCCGCGATGAGCGCGCCCAGCGCGGCGCCGACGAATGCTCCGATGACGATCTCCATGCGGCCACTGTGGCATCCGTCCCTGACATCCGCGTCTCAAGGCCGAGGATTCCTGCGCAAAGGTCCCAATAGCGCAGGATTTCCCGCATTCAGTGCCAGTTCGGTTACATTTAGGCCACGAAACATCGTGATTTCGCGATCTGTAACGCAGGCGTCACAGAAGGCTACCTACGATGTTCGGCACGCGGGGAGACACCCCGTGGCAAGCGTGCGCGCCCCGGCGGGGAACCACATCAGCGACACTGGGGCCGCGACACGATGATGGAAAGGAGTCGAGTATGAAGCTCGGCGCATGGAGTAAGGGTCTGGCGGTCGCCGCGGCGTCCACCCTGGCCCTGGCAGCTTGCTCTGCACAGTCTGCGATCGTGGAGAACACCGCGGTCACGGTGGCCTGGAACCAGCCGTTGTACTCGCTTAACTCGAGCACCTCGTCCGGTAACGCCACTGCGAACGCCGTCATCCTCTACATGACGCAGCAGAGCTTCAACTACTACAACGCGGACCAGGAGCTCATCGACAACACGGACTTCGGCACCATGGAGCTCGTCTCCGAGGAGCCGATGACGGTGTCGTACGACCTCGCCGACGGCGTCACCTGGTCGGACGGCGTCGCCGTCGACAACGCGGACCTCCTCCTCAACTGGGCAGCGCTGTCCGGTTACTTCAACGAGGGTGAGCCCGAGTACGACGAGGAGACCGGCGTCATCGTCCCGAACGACGCGCAGGTCTGGTTCGACTCGGTCGTGTACGGCACCGCCATCTCGAACACCGAGCTGCCCGAGATCACTGAGGACGGCACGTTCGAGCTCACCTACACCGAGCCCTCCATCGACTGGAAGCTCAACATGACCGGCGTGGGCGTCCCTGCCCACGTGGTCGCGCAGCGCGCGCTCGGCATCGAGGACGCGGACGAGGCCAAGCAGGCCGTCATCGACGCGATCATGAACTCGGACACCGAGACGCTGGTCAAGCTCGCCAACGTGTGGAACCTCGACTTCGACATCGTCGAGATGCCCGCCGAGGAGGACCTCAACCTGCTGGTCGGCAACGGCCCGTACGAGATCACGGACTTCGTCCAGGACGAGTACATCACCCTGTCCGCCCGCGAGGGCTTCACGGCCGGCCCCGCGCCGTCCGTCGAGACCATCACGGTTCGCTACGTCACCGACCCGCTGGCCTCCATCCAGGCCATCCAGAACGGTGAGATCTCCATCACCCAGCCGCAGGCCACCTCGGACATCCTCGAGGCTGCGCAGGCCCTGGGCGACTCGGTCGTCGTCGACACCGAGCCGGAGGCCGTGTACGAGCACATCGATCTCAACTTCGCCAACGGCGGCCCGTTCGACCCGGCCACCTACGGTGGCGACGCCGAGACCGCGAAGCTGGTCCGCCAGGCCTTCATCACGGCGATCGACGTCAACGAGGTCCTCGACAAGCTGATCGTCCCCCTCCAGGAGGACGCGAAGTGGAACCAGTCGCAGGTCTTCCTCCCCGGTGCCCCCGGCTACGAGGACTCGATCGCCAACAACGGCTCCGAGGTCTACGGCCAGGGCGACGCCGAGGCTGCCCTCGCGCTGCTCGAGCAGGCCGGTGTCGAGACGCCTGTCGACGTGAACATGCTGTACGCGTCGAACAACACGCGTCGCGTCAACGAGTTCACCCTGTACCAGGCTCAGCTCGCTGAGGCCGGCTTCAACCTGATCGACGGCGGCAACGAGTCGTGGGGCTCCCTCCTGGGCACCCCGGACTACGACGCGTGGTTCTTCGGCTGGCAGTCGACCTCGACGTCCCCGCTGGGCGCCGAGTCGATCTTCCGTTCGGACGGCGGCTCGAACTTCACGGGCTACGCCAACGACGCGGTGGACGCCGCGTACACCGAGCTGTCGACGACGTTCGATGAGGACCGCCAGATCGAGCTGCTTCAGCAGATCGACGCGGAGCTCTGGAACGACGCCTACGGCATCACCGTGTTCCAGTTCCCGGGTGTGACGGTGTACGACGCCGACATGACCGGTGTGTCGACGTCCCCGCTGTCGCCGACCATCTTCTGGAACTACTGGGAGTGGGGCGTTCCGGCCGCTGAGTAAGCCTCGGCGACCAGCGTTCTCCGGGACCCCGGCGAACGCAGGGCCCAGGGATGGGGCCGCCGCACGTTGTACCCTGACGTGCGGCGGTCCCATCCGCCGTCCCAGACCGGAAGCTCTATTACCCCTATGACCCGCTTCATCTTCAAGCGGCTCGGCATCGCCCTCGGCGTGCTCGCAGCCGCCACGTATCTCTTCTTCCTCCTCGCCGCCAACGCGGGCGACCCGCTGGATGATCTCCGCGCGTCACAGCAGAAGAACCGCGACGAGCTCATCGCAGCTCGCACCGCGGAGCTCAACCTCGACGTCGCCGTTCCCGTTCGGTATTTCTACTGGGCCAGCGACGCGATCCGCGGCGATCTCGGTACCGACTACCGCACGGGCCAGGAGGTGACCGACATGATCGCCACCGCCTCCGGCCAGACGCTCAAGCTGATCGGTTTCTCCTCTGTCGCCGCGATCGTCCTTGGCGTGATGATCGGTGTGATCTCCGCGCTGAGGCAATACACAGGCTTCGACTACGGCGTGACCGTGGTCAACTTCCTCCTCTACTCCCTTCCCTCCTTCTGGGTCGCGGTGCTCCTCAAGCAGTGGGGAGCGATCGGCTTCAACGACTTCCTCGCCGACCCAGTGATTCCACCGCTCGCGCTGCTCATCATCGGCGCGGGTCTTGCCGTCGTCGTCGGCGCGGCCGTGGGAGGCAAATGGAAGACGCGCCTCCTCGCGGGAGGTGCCTCAGGCGTCTTCGCGATGATCGTGCTGGGCGTCATGTCCGCGACCGGATGGTTCACCGACCCGAGCCTCGGCCCGATCGTGATCCTCGCGCTCGGCGCAGGATTCGCTGTCGCCGTGACGTTCCTTTCGGCTGGTCTCGGCAACCGAAGGGCGCTCTACACGACGCTCGTCATGGCCCTCGTGGGTGGCGTCGCGTGGTTCCCCATGCAGACCGCATTCGGGTACACCGACGGGCTCGTCGCCTTCCTCCAACTGCTCGCGTTCATCGCCGCCGGATACGTCGTCGGCCTGCTCTTCCGCGGCCCGGACAAGAAGGTCTCGGCTCGTGCGGGTGCGATCACCGGTGCGCTGGTCTACGGCCTGCTGTGGCTCGACTACCTGATGAGCTGGTGGCTGCCCTACAACGAGACCGCGGCCATCAACGGTCGTCCCATCGCCACGGTGGGCTCCTCCACGCCGCAGCTGTCCGGCAACACGAACTACTGGGTGGGCACGCTCGACACCTACACGCACATGATTCTGCCGATCATGGCGATCATCCTGATCTCGCTCGCCGGCTACACGCGCTACATGCGCGGATCGATGCTCGAGGTGATGAACCTCGACTACATCCGCACGGCGCGCGCCAAGGGTCTGCCCGAGCGCACGGTCGTGATGCGTCACGGGTTCCGCAACGCGCTGATCCCGCTCGCCACCATCATCCCGGTCGACCTCGCGAGCCTCATCGGCGGCGCGGTCATCACGGAGACGGTGTTCGGCTGGAACGGCATGGGCAAGCTGTTCGTGAACGCACTTCATGAGGCGAACACGAACGTGCTCATGGGCTACTTCCTGGTCACCGGCGTGCTGCTCGTCATCGGAAATATGATCGCGGACATCCTCTACGCGGTCCTCGACCCCCGGATCAGGGTGGACGCATGACAGACTCGAACAACACCGCGACCGCACCAGTGGTCGACGACACCGAGGGCCTCTCGATCGGCAAGATCGTCTGGGGCCGCTTCATCCGCCACAAGGCGGCCATGGTCTCGGCCGTCGTGCTCGCGATCACGGTCGTGATCGTCTTCACGTCGATCGGTGTGGCGGGCATTCCCGGCTGGTGGAAGTGGGGCCCGAACGACCGCGCGGACATCGTCAACCCCAAGGGTGCGCCCACGATGGGCTTCCAGGACGGCTCGTTCCAGATCGGCGACCACCCGTTCGGCCAGGACGAGATCGGACGCGACATCTTCGCCCGCGTGATGCAGGGCGCGCAGGTGTCCGTCCTCGTGATGGTCATCATGGGAGTCGTCGCCACCGCGCTCGGCGTCGCGATCGGCGCCTACGCCGGTTACTACCGAGGCTGGCTCGACAACGCGCTCATGCGCATGACCGAGGTCGTCATCGCCATCCCGACGCTGGTGGTCACCGCCGTCGTGGGGCGCATGCTCTCGGACAAGTCCATCGTGTTCGGGCCCATCTCCATCACCACCAAGGACCCCTGGGTGTTCGGCCTCGTGCTCGGACTGCTTCTCTGGCCCGGGCTCGCCCGTCTGGTGCGTGCCGAGTACCTGTCCTTGCGCGAGCGCGAGTTCGTGGACGCGGCGAAGGTGGCTGGCGCTGAGGACCGCTCGATCATGTTCCGGCACATCCTGCCGAACGCGATGGGCGTCATCATCGTCAACGCCACGCTGCTCATGGCTGCGGCCACGATCCTTGAGGCCGCACTGTCATTCCTCGGTTTCGGAATCCAGGCGCCGAACGTGTCGCTCGGAAAGCTCATCTCCGAGTACAGCACGTCGTTCCAGGTGCGCCCGTGGCTGTTCTGGTGGCCCGGCCTGTTCATCATCACCTTCGCGCTGACCATCAACCTGATCGGTGATGGACTGCGCGACGCCTTCGACCCGCGCCAGAAGCGCATCCCGAAGGCGCGCGAGTTCGCCAAGCGAGCCGCGACCAAGAAGGAGTCGGAGGTGGGTTCGTGAGCCCCCGTAGGAATTCCGGCGAGAAGCCGGCGGCATCGGACGTGACCCCCGCTGACGAGGCCGTTGTGGAGACCGAGCCGACCACCGCGTCGGACGCCCCCACGGACTACCCCGACGAGCTGCCGGTCGAGGGCATCGGACACAAGGTCAAGCCCGGTGACCTGGTGCTGGACGTGGACGACCTGCACGTCGACTTCTACGTCGAGGGCGAGTGGGTCCCGGCCGCGATCGAGCTGACCTATCAGGTCAAGGCGGGCGAGGTCCTCGCGATCGTCGGCGAGTCCGGCTCGGGCAAGACTCAGTCCTCGATGGCGATGCTCGGCCTGCTGCCGCGCAACGGTCGCCACTACGGCTCGGCCAAGCTCAACGGCACTGAGCTCGTGGGGATGTCGCAGCGTGCGCTGTCCAAGGTGCGCGGGCCTCAGGTCGGCGTCATCTTCCAGGAGCCGATGACCGCGATGAACCCGGTCTACACGGTGGGCTTCCAGATCGTCGAGACGCTGCGTCAGCACACCGACCTGAACCCGACGGACGCCAAGGCGCGTGCCATCGAGTTGCTCACCATGGTGGAGATCCCCGAGCCGGAGCGCCGCTTCGACTCGTACCCCCACCAGCTCTCGGGCGGTCAGCGCCAGCGCGCGATGATTGCACAGGCGCTGGCGTGCGACCCCGCGCTACTGTTCGCGGACGAGCCCACCACGGCGCTCGACGTGACGGTGCAGGCCGAGATCCTCGAACTCATCCGTGACCTCAAGCACCGCATCCACGCGGGCATCGTCCTCATCACGCACGACATGGGCGTGGTGGCGGACATGGCGGACCGCATCCTCGTCATGAAGGACGGCCGCCAGGTCGAGGAGGGCCTCACGGCCGAGATCTTCGCCAACCCGAAGCACGAGTACACGAAGGCTCTGCTGAGCGCGGTGCCTCACCTGGGTGCCTCGCTCAAGGACAAGGTTGACAACCGCATCCCGGAGACGGCCGACAAGGTGCTCGAGGCAAAGGGGCTCGTTATCGAGTACCCCAAGAACGGTTCGACGCCGGCCTTCCGCGCGGTGCACGGCATCGACCTCGAGATCCGCAAGGGCGAGATGGTCGCGCTCGTGGGCGAGTCGGGCTCCGGCAAGACGACCGTAGGCCGTTGCGCCGTCGGTCTGCTGCCCGTGCATGAAGGATCCCTCACGGTCAATGGCAAGGACATGCATGGCATCTCCCACCGTGACCTGGCGGACCTGCGCAAGTCGTTCTCGATCGTCTTCCAGGACCCGGGCTCGTCGCTCAACCCTCGCTGGCCCATCGGGCAGTCGGTGGGTGAGCCGCTGGTGCTCGCGGGCTGGAAGAAGGACAAGGTCACCGCTCGCGTCAACGAGCTGCTCGACCAGGTCGAGATCCCCCGCATGTACCGCAACCGCTACCCGCACGAGCTCTCGGGCGGTCAGCGTCAGCGCATCGGTATCGCGCGTGCGCTCGCGCTCGAGCCCAAGCTGCTCATCGCTGACGAGCCGACCTCGGCGCTCGATGTGTCGGTGCAGGCGCGCGTGCTCGAGATCTTCACGGACCTCCAGGCCGAGCACGGCTTCGGCTGCCTGTTCGTGAGCCACGACCTCGCGGTCGTGGAGCAGCTCTCGGACCGCATCGCGGTGATGCGCAACGGCGAGATCGTCGAGCAGGGCACCACCCGGCAGATCATCTCGAACCCGCAGCACGAGTACACGCAGAAGCTCATCGCCGCGGTTCCGGTTCCGGACCCGGCGGAGCAGGCGCGTCGTCGCGAGGCGGCTGGGGTCTGATGGGCGCAGGCGCCTAACGCGCGAGTTCAGCAATGTCGAGAGGCGGGGTCCGGGTCACACCGGGCCCCGCCTTCGTCGTCTCTGACCCTCCCGCCGCATCCCAGTAGTCATTCAGGGCTGATCGGAAGCCGTTCGCCGACTCTGATTGACTACCAGGGCGCGCGGTTACTCGTCGGCGAATGGTTCGAGCTCATCCAGCCCAGGGATGACCACACCCTCGGGCGGGTTCGGCGTCTTGTCGGCTGGCGCAGGCAGTGACGGTGGCGTGAGCCTGTCGCGTGCCTGCTGCTCGCGCATGGCCTGCATGCCCGGCACGAAGATTTCCTCCCACGTCATGCCGCAAGGCTAGCTGCAGCGTCGGGCGTGCGCCGTGTGAGGCGATCAGTGCTCGGACACGCACCATGGCGCCACTGTGGGCCTCACAGAATGCACACCGGACCTCCGGCGGGCGGCGCGCCCGGGCGCGCCGGTAGACTGTTCGCCCGTGGCTCTCACTATCGGAATCGTCGGACTGCCCAACGTGGGCAAGTCCACCCTGTTCAACGCTCTGACCCGCGCGGAGGTGCTCGCGGCGAACTATCCGTTCGCGACGATCGAACCCAACGTGGGAGTGGTGCCGCTGCCCGATGCGCGGCTCCGCAAGCTCGCGGAGATCTTCCACTCGGAGCGCGAGCTGCCGGCGACCGTGTCCTTCGTGGATATCGCAGGCATCGTCAAGGGTGCCTCCGAGGGCGAGGGTCTGGGGAACGCGTTCCTCGCGAACATCCGTGAGGCCGACGCGATCTGCCAGGTCACCCGCGCCTTCGCAGACGCGGACGTCACCCGGGTCGAGGGGTCGGTCGACGAGGCGGGCGACCTCGAGACCATCTCGACCGAGCTGATCCTCGCGGACCTCCAGACGATCGACAAGGTGGTTCCGAGGCTTGAGAAGGAGGTGCGCGCCAAGAAGGCGGCGCCTGAGTTCCTCGCTGCGGTGACGCAGGCGAAGGAGATCCTCGAGGCGGGACAGACGCTGTTCGCCGGCGCCGCGGCCGCCGGTCTTGATATCGCCGACCTCAAGGAGCTCAACCTCCTCACCACCAAGCCGTTCATCTACGTGTTCAACACGGACGATGCGGGCTTGCTGGACGAGGACAAGAAGGCGCAGCTCGAGGCGCTCGTCGCTCCCGCGAAGGCGATCTTCATGGACGCCAAGTTCGAGTCGGAGCTGATCGAGCTGGATGAGGACGAGGCCCGCGAGATGCTCGAGTCGACCGGCCAGACCGAGTCGGGGCTGGACCAGCTCGCACACATCGGCTTCGACACGCTCGGCCTGCAGACGTACCTCACCGCGGGCCCCAAGGAGGCGCGTGCGTGGACCATCCGCAAGGGCTGGACCGCGCCGCAGGCAGCCGGAGTCATCCACACCGACTTCGAGAAGGGCTTCATCAAGGCCGAGGTCGTCTCGTTCGACCACCTGGTCGAGGCTGGATCGATGGCTGAGGCGAAGGCCAAGGGCTGGGTCCGCATGGAGGGCAAGGACTACGTGATGCACGACGGCGACGTAGTCGAGTTCCGCTTCAACGTGTGAGTTTGACGCCCGGCTCGACGCATCATCCCTGGTGATAGCGTCGGCGACATGACTCACGACGCACCTGTGGATCTTGCTGACAAGTTCGCCCTCTTCGCTGAGCACTGGTCGCCCAAGCTGGTCGCACGCATCAATGACTACGACATCAAGATCGTGCGCATCCTCGGGGAGTTCGTGTGGCACACGCACGAGGACACCGACGAGCTGTTTCTTGTGCTGGAGGGGACCCTGACGATTCAGCTTCGTGATCGCGACGTGGTTCTTGAGCCGGGACAGCTCTTCGTGGTGCCTCGCGGGGTCGAGCACTGTCCCAAGGCCGAGGGCGAGGTCAAGGCGCTCCTGTTCGAGCCCGAAGGTGTCGTGAACACCGGCGACGCGGGTGGCGAGCTGACGGCGACAGTCGAGGAAGTCTGAGGTCTTCATGCACGACATCGTTGAGCGCTACCTCGAAGCACTGGCGAGCGCGGACGTGGATGCGGTTCTCGCGCTCTTCGCCCCCGAGGGCGTGGTGCACTCTCCGCTCTACGGCACGATGAGCGCGCGGGAGTTCTACCCGCTCCTGTTCGCAGACACCGCCGAGTCGCGCCTCACGCTTCGCCAGGTGTTTCGCGACGGCGACCGCGGAGTCGCTTTCTGGTTCGACTTCGACTGGACGCTACGCGATGGCACTCCCGCTCCGTTCTCGGTCGTGGATGTCGCCGAGCTCGACGTCGATGGCCGCATTGAGAGGTTGCACATCGTCTATGACACGGCGCCCCTGAGGGCTTCGTTCGACCATGCGACGGTCGCGAGACGGCAGTAGCGGAGTAGCGGGGCACGCGGGTGTGGCGAGCGCGCGTACGGTAGAGGGGATCACGATCAGGGGGAGAGTGACGCTCACATCATGCAGGTACCTGCACGCCGGTCGTCGACGGCGAAGTTCCTCGTGTCGATGGCCATTCTGTTCGGTTCACTCTGTTCGACGGTGATCGTGCCTGCGGTGGCGACCTATCCGTTCGGAGGCACGACAGACCTGCGGCTCGCCTGCGGGATGGGTCGTACTGAGAGCCCGCCGTCGATGGCGGTCTATGAGGCAGCGGGTCTGGACCCGGAAACTGCTTTCAGACACCTCGATGCGTCCCTCACCTCTGTGCTCGCCCGGGTCGACTGCATCTACAGGGACGAGTCGGGTGAGGTGTTCTGGACTGATCGGATGACGCTTGTGCCTGCGCCCCTGATGGCCACCATGTGGCTCACGGTCATCGCGTCTGCGGCAGCTGCGTGGAGGAGTCGCCCGAGGCGGTGGAGCGGTGTGGCCGACAAGACGGATCGCCGAGGAGACGCGCAAGGCCGCGCGGAGCGGCAGCGGGCGCTAGGGGCTGTGTGATGCGGCCCGTGAAGCGAGTGGGGGGTGCCCTGGGTGCGGTGGCGCTGAGCATTGCGGTGGCGGGCTGCACGATCCACCGGGGGCCGTCCGAGCCGGTGGGGACCGTGGTGACGCTTGAGGCGACTCCGTCCCCCTCACAGTCAGAGGCGATCCCCGGGAGCTCTGAGTGGGTTCCAGACGGCTACATCGATCTGGGCTACGGGCAGGCCGTCCCGATCGACAGCCTCGATGGCTGTGAGGCTCCCGCCGATCTGTTCATCGGTACGCGCGATGGTGAGGTGATCACCGAGATCCTCCTTCCCGAGAACCTCGTGGACACGGGTCCGAGGGAGTTCGCGATGGGCGAGGTGGGCTACGACGACGAGGGCCGCATCGCCACCTACACGGTTGCGCCCGGCGACGTGGAGGGCGTCATCGGCGAGAGGCTGTGCATCTTCAACGGGGGGATGATCCCGCATCTCAACGGTCATGCGGGGTGGCAACCGATCCAGCCCGGCGAGGTGCTGGTGATCAATCCCGACGCTGTGCCCGGCTTCGTCTACGAGGATCCGTACGACTGACCTCCAGGCCGTGACGTGACGCAGCGCGCCACCCGTGTCAGGGCCAGGCGAGCGAGCGCGAGCTGGTGTAGTCGCGAGTGGTGCCGTCGAGGGGATCGATGAAGCGCAGTCGGCGTGCCACGAGGCGAAGCGGCTCGGAGAAATCGGCCGACTCGACCTCCAGTACCTCGGGGTAGAGCGGGTCGCCGACGAGCGGAAGTCCCGCATCGGCCATCTGCACCCTGAGCTGATGCGTCTTGCCCGTCACCGGCGTGAGCCGATAGCGCGCCCACGGCCCGCGCGCCTCGAGCAGTTCGACGAGCGTCTCCGCGTTCGCCTCGCCCTCCACGAGTCGCGCCTGAAGCGAACCTTGTTCCTTGACGATGCGTCCCACGAGCCGGCGCGGAAACTCGAGCGACGGGTCGAACCGCGCGATCGCCTCGTAGGTCTTGGTGACGTCGCGAGACTGGAACACCCCGGCGTACGCACCTCGCACCTCCCGCCGCGTGGTGAATATGAGGACGCCCGCCGTGAGCCGGTCCAGCCGGTGCGCGGGAGCGAGCTCGGGGAGATCCAGGGCGAGCCGCAGGCGGACGAGAGCCGTCTCGCGCACGTGCGCTCCCCGGGGCGTGGTCGCCATGAAGGGGGGCTTATCGACCACAACGATGTTCTCGGTCCGATCGATCACGTCGATGGAGAACGGCACCGGCACCTCGGGCGCGACAGCCCGGTGGAACCACACGAACGCATGGGGGCGGTAGGGCTCGTCGCCGGTCCACGCGCTTCCGGAGGCATCGACGAACTCGCCCGCCGCGAGACGCGCCTCGACGTCAGCATGAGAGGGGAGCCTCTCGAGCAGGAACTCGCGCATCGTCGCCCACGGCGCGGGCTCGGGCGCGGTGTTCGGGGTGCGGATCCACGCGGCGTCGATCCCGTCGCGCTGCGGCAGCGGTGAGCGCGGCGGCATCAGCGACGTGTCTCCGACAGCGCGAGGGGCATGCAGAGCATCGTACGGAGCCGCTGTCAGTGGCGCGTCCTACAGTGGCCTCATGGCCACCTCGCGGCAGACGATCGACCACCTGCTTGAGCAGCTCGCGCCGCTCGATGTGCGCGCGAAGGCCATGTTCGGCGAGTACGGCTTCTACTGTGACGAGGTGTTCGTCGGGCTGGTGTGCGACGACACTGTCTATCTCAAGCCGACGCCCGCGACCGACGGCTTCATGACGGGCGCACCGTATCCGGGTGCGAAGCCGCATCCCATCGTCGATGCGGATCTGCTTGAGGACCCCGAGGCGTTGCAGCGCCTCGTTGCGGAGACGGCTGCCGCGCTCCCGCCGCCAAAGCAGAAGCGCTAGCGCCGGCGGGGTCCAGTGCTGGTCCTGAGGCTCTGGTCATCATGGCTGGAGGCGCTTACGGTGAGCGCATGAGCGCGCGCACCCTGATCACCTCCGGCGGACCCTGGGAAGAGCAGGTCGCGTACTCGCGCGCCGTGGTCCAGGGCGACTGGGCGTTCGTCTCCGGCACCACGGCGCCGGGCGATGGAATCGCTGCGCAGGCCGATGCGGCGCTCGCGAGGATCGCGGCGGCGCTCGAGGAAGGTGGCTTCACGATGGCGGAGGTGGTGCGCGTGCGCTACCTGGTGCAGGAGGTCGCCGAGTTCGAAGCCTGTTGGCCGGTGCTGCGCCGCTGGTTCGGCGAGGTGAGGCCGGCGGCCACCATGCAGCAGTGCGGTCTCATCGACCCGTCGCTGCGGATCGAGATCGAGGCGACTGCCTTCCGGGGCTGACATCGTCCAGGCACGGCAGCATGCCTACAGTGGCGCCATGGCCAAGTACATGATCTCGTTCCCCTCCGAGGCGATGGTGTTCCCCGAGGAGGACCTGCCACAGGTGGCGGAGGCGGCGCACCAGGTGATCCGCGACATCAAGGCGGCGGGTGCGTACGTGTTCGGGGGAGGGCTGGACGAGGGCACAGCGCCCGTGCGGGTGCAGGCTGACGGCATCGTCATCGACGGCGCGTACCCGCAGACGGCTCACCTGTGGGGTGGCTTCACGATCGTCGAGGTCGCTACGCGCGACGAGGCACTGCACTGGGCGCAGCAGATCGCTATCGCGTGCCGATGCGATCAGGAGCTGCGCGTGTTCCAGTACGACCCGGAGTCGTAGGGGCAGAGCACAGGCTCAGCGGACAGCGCGCCGCGCCAGATCGGCGATCGTCGCCTCCACGGTGGAGTTGATCGCCGTGAGTGCGTACGACGTCGGCCGCTTTGCCACCGCCCTTCTTCGCGCGTCGGGATTCTGCGACGACGCCGGCGCCCCGCTGAGGACGCCGGCGTCGGATGGCGCGGCGGAGGTCGAACCCCCGACTGCTACGCCGCGTCGCCCCCGTTCGCGAGTGAGCCGCGCAGACGCTCCCTGAGCGTGTTCAGCTCGCGATGGATCTCGTGGGGGACCTTCTCTCCGAAGGTCTCGAGGTAGCGCGCGGCGTCCTCGGACTCGGTGAGATGTGAGCGGGCGTCGACCCGCATGAGTTCGGCGTACTGGGACTCGGAGACGCCTGCGCCGTCGAGGTCGATGGCGCCGGGCGCTGGCAGCGTGCCGACGGGGGAGGTCACCCCGTCGGCCTCGCCGCTGAGGCGGCCCAGTATCCAGGCGAGCACGCGGATGTTGTCGCCGAATCCTGGCCACAGAAACTTCCCGTCGGCGCCCTTGCGGAACCAATTGACCTGGAACACGGCGGGGGGCCGCTGGCCCGCCTTGCGCACCGCGGCGCCGACGTCGAGCCAGTGCTGCCAGTAGTCGGCCATGTGGTAGCCGCAGAACGGCAGCATCGCGAAGGGGTCGCGGCGCAGCTGCCCCACGGTGCCCTCGGCCGCGGCCGTCTGCTCGGAAGAGATCGTCGCGCCCATGAACACGCCGTGCTCCCAGTCGCGGGCCTCCGTCACGAGCGGCACGTTGGTGGCGCGCCGTCCTCCGAAGATGATGGCGTCGAGCACCACGCCTTCCGGGTCCTCCCAGTCGTCGGAGATCGTGGGGCACTGGGCGGCGGCGACGGTGAAGCGCGCGTTCGGGTGGGCCGCGGGCCTGCCCGACGCGGGGGTCCAGTCCTCGCCCGTCCAGTCGGTGAGGTGCTCGGGCACCTCGTCGGTGAGGCCCTCCCACCAGACGTCGCGGTCGTCCGTGAGCGCCACGTTGGTGAAGACCGTGTTGCCCCACAGCGTCTTCACGGCGGTGAGGTTGGTGCTCTCGCCGGTGCCGGGCGCGACGCCGAAGAAGCCCGCCTCGGGGTTGATGGCGCGCAGCCGCCCATCGGGGCCGGGTGCGATCCACGCGATGTCGTCGCCGATGGTCTCGACCTTCCAGTCCGGCAGCGTCGGGGCGAGCATCGCGAAGTTGGTCTTGCCACATGCGGAGGGGAAGGCCGCGCCGACGTGGAACACGCGCCCCTGGGGGTCGGTGACCTTGAGCAGCAGCATGTGCTCGGCGAGCCACCCCTCGTCGCGGGCGATGACCGAGGCGATGCGCAGGGCGAAGGCCTTCTTGGCGAGGATCGCGTTGCCGCCGTACGCGGATCCGAAGGACCAGATCTCGCGCGTCTCGGGGAAGTGGCAGATGTACTTGGTCTCGTTGCAGGGCCAGGGCACGTCCTTCTGGCCGAGCGACAGCGGCGCTCCGACAGAGTGCACGGCCGGGACCCAGTGCGTGCCGGGGCCGATCTGCTTGAGCGCCGCGTCGCCCATGCGGGTCATGGTGCGCATGCTCGCGACCACGTAGGGCGAGTCGGTGACCTGCACACCCAGGCGCGCGAGCGGGCTGCCGACGGGGCCCATGGAGAACGGCACGACGTACATGGTGCGGCCGCGCATGACGCCGTCCATGAGCGCGGTGAGCGTCTCGCGCATCTCGCGCGGCTCCGCCCAGTTATTCGTGGGGCCGGCGTCCTCCTCGCGGTCGGAGCAGATGAAGGTGCGCGACTCGACACGGGCCACGTCAGAGGGGTCGGAGCGCACGAGGTAGCTGTCGGGGCGCTTGCGCGAGTCGAGCCGGATGGCAGTGCCGTCGGCGACCAGTCGGTTCATGAGTCCCTGAAGCTCCGCCTGCGAGCCGTCGCACCAGACGACGCGATCCGGGCGGGTCAGCGCGGCGATCTCCTCGACCCACGCGACGACGCGACGGTCGGCGTGCAGGGGGGCGCTCGCCGTGGCGAGGGTGGAGTGCGCGGTGGCGGTCATGGGGGACTCCCTCGGTACTTTGCGCGATTCTTGCTTCCTGGTTCGACGATAGGCATCGTTCCGATCATCTGGCGACGATTTCTGCGCGTAAGTTCTCGTGAAGTTTCTGTATGGTGAAGTCATGGCTGATCTTGCAACCCTCGGTCGCCGGGTGCGGCACTATCGCACCGCGGCCGGGCTCACTCTCGACCAGCTGGGTGGCGACGTCGGACTCGCGGCGAGCCAGCTGTCCCTCATCGAGAACGGCAGGCGCGAGCCGCGCCTGAGCCAGCTGGGAGACATCGCGCGCAGGCTGGGTGTGGAGGTCTCGGATCTGCTGGACTCGTCGCCGCCGGACGAGCGCTCGGCGCTGGAGATCGAGCTCGAGCGTGCGCAGGCGAGCCCCGCGTACCGCGAGCTGGGCCTGCCGTCGCTGCGGGCCGCCAAGTCGATGCCCGACGACACGCTGCGCACCCTCGTGGGGCTGCATCGCGAGCTGGACCGCCGCGCGCGTCAGGCCATCGCCACCCCGGAGGCCGCCCGCCGTGCCAACACGCGCCAGCGTCGGGCGATGCGGGAGGTCGACAACTACCTGCCCGAGATCGAGGCGATCGCCGACGAGGCGGTGGCCAGCGTCGGGCATGTTGGTGGTGCGCTGACGCACCGGTCGGTCGCGGAGATGGCGGAGCGACTCGGCCTGGAGATCGTGCACGTGGACGATCTGCCGCACTCGGCGCGTGCCGTCCTCGATCCCGACCGGGGCCGCATCTACATCCCGCCCGCCTCGATTCCCGGCGGGCACGGCCTGCGGTCGCTCGCCCTGCAGGCGATGGCGCACGTGGTGCTGGAGCATCGGGCGCCGGTCGACTATGCCGACTTCCTGCGACAGCGGCTCGAGGCGAGCTACTACGCGGCCGCGTGCCTCATGCCGCGCGGGCCGTCGGTGCAGTTCCTGCAGCGCGCCAAGGAGGAGCGGCGCATTGCCATCGAGGACTTCCGCGACGCATTCGGCGTCACTCACGAGGCGGCGGCGCTGCGGTTCACGAACCTTGCGACGTCGCACCTCGGCATCCGCCTGCACTTCGTGCGCGTCACGGGCGACGGCGCCGTGGAGAAGGTCTACGAGAACGACGACCTGCCGCTGCCGGTGGACGTCACGGGGTCCACGGAGGGCGAGATCGTGTGCCGGCACTGGAGCGCGCGCCGTGCATTCGCCCGGACCACGCGCACCACGGAGTACTACCAGTACACGGACACCCCGGTCGGCACGTTCTTCGAGTCGACGCAGACCGGCACGGGCCCGCTCGGCGACTACTCGATCACGCTCGGCGTGCCGTATGCGGAGTCGCGGTGGTTCCGCGGGCGAGAGACCTCGGAGCGCGCGGTGTCGCGCTGCCCTGAGCTCAGCTGCTGCCGCGCGCCCGATGCGGAGCATGCCGCGCGGTGGGAGGGGCGGGCCTGGGCGAGCGCCCGGGTGCATACGCACACCTTCTCGCCGCTGCCTCACGGCACCTATCCGGGAGTGGACGACCGGGAGCTGTACGAGTTCCTCGCCAGCCACGTCGACGACGAGGGCTGAGTCGCGCCGGCCCGACGCGGCGGCCGGGTCAGTGGTCGCGCGTCAGTCGCTCTGGCGTGCGCGGAACGCGGCCTGGGCGGCGCGGTTGGTGCAGGTCGTGGAGCAGTACTTGCGGGAGCGGTTGCGCGAGAGGTCGAGCACCACGCCGTCACAGTCGTCCATCTCGCAGCGGTCGAAGCGGCTCATCTCGTCCGCGCGGATGACGTCCGTCATCGCCATCGCGGTCTCCACGAGGATGCGCTCCGCGAGCGGGCGGTCGTCCGTGGTGGCGTGGATGTGCCAGTCGACATCTCCGTGACGTACGAGCCGGGGGAGGGCGCCCTGCTCGGCGAGGATCCCGTTCACGAGCGGGACCGCGCCGTCCCGTGTGGCCTTGAACAGCGCGTGCAGGCGGGGGCGGATTTCGCGGACCTGCTCCAGGTCGGCTGCGGTGGGGCGATCCCCGGTGTATTCGTGCGCGTCGAAGAACGTGTCGAGGTCGTCGAAGGTCGTCAGCGTGTCAGGCTCGAGCCACGAGTTCGCGAGGAACACGGCGGACTCGAGGGCCGCGATCGTGTCAGGAGTGAAAGGCACTTTGACACATTACCATCCAAGGTCTAGTGTCAGGAGTCATGCAGACGTTGACTCATGACGCGCCGGTGGGGCGCGTCGCCTCCGGCGTGGGCCTCGCGATCGTCTCCGCAGGGTCCTTCGGGATGTCCGGCCCGCTCGCGCGCGGGCTCATGGATCTCGGATGGACCGCCGGGGCCGCGACCCTCGTGCGCGTGAGCATCGCGGCCGCAGTGCTGCTCGTACCCGGCATCGTCGCGCTGCGCGGCGACTGGGGTGCGCTGCGTCGAGGTGCGCGGACGATCCTCGCCTACGGCGCCTTCGCCGTCGTCGGAGCTCAGCTGTGCTACTTCATGGCGGTCGGCACGCTCGACGTCAGCGTCGCCCTGCTCATCGAGTACCTCGCACCCGTCGCGGTGGTGCTGTGGATGTGGCTGCGCCACGGGCACCGCCCCGCGCGCGCCACGGTCGCCGGCGCCGCGCTCGCGGCGATGGGACTCGTGCTCCTGCTCGACGTGCTCGGCGGCGGCATCGTCAGCGCGAGCGGCATCGCGTGGGCGCTCGGCGCGATGATCGGCGCCTCGGTGTACTTCGTGATCTCCGGAGACACCGGCACCGGGCTGCCCCCGATCACGCTCGCCGCGGGCGGCCTGCTGGTCGCGGTCGTCGGGCTCGGAATCGCCGCCGCGACCGGCGTGCTCCCGGTCGAGCTTGCGATGGGAACCGTCGACTTCATCCCGTTCGACGCTCCCGTGTGGGCCGTGCTCGCCGCGCTGGGAGTCATCACCGCAGGCGTCAGCTACGTGACCGGCATCGCAGCGACGCGCCGCCTCGGCGCACGCCTCGCAAGCTTCATCGCGCTCAGCGAGGTGCTCGCCGCGACCCTCTTCGCATGGTTCCTGCTGGGACAGGCCCCCGGCCCGATGCAGATCGGCGGCGCCGCCCTCGTGCTCGCCGGCGTCGTGGTCGTCAAGCTCGGCGAGCGCGACGTCGTCCCGCCCGTCGCGGCCGAGGCGCCGGTGCTCGAGCCGAGCGTCGGCGAGCAGCTCGTCGCCGAGGCGCTCGGAGCCGACCCGGCCGTCGCGACGGACGCAGGCCAGACGACCGACAGCCCGCACACGATCGGCGCCTGACCCGGCCAGAGCGTCGGGCGGGCAAGGTTCAGACCTCGAGTGGCTCGTCGGGCTCGCCGAACGTCAGCCAGCCCTTGTCGATGCGGGCGGCGCGCGGCGTGACCCACGCGGTGTCGATCGGTCCGTAGATGTGAGGGAAGAGTTCGTCGTCGCCCTCGTAGCGCACCTCAGTACCGGCAGCGCGCACCGTGTCCTCGTCCATCACGAGCGCCACGAGTGGCTCGGCGACATCGGAGTAGAAGCGCTTCGCAGTGCCCGGCAACTGCATCCAGGTGGAGCAGTGGATGAAGCCTTCGGACTCGAGGGTCATGCCGCGCCCGGAGATCCGGTACTCCCCGGCGGCAAGCGCCGCGTCCCAGTCTGATGCGAGCGCAAGGTGAATGATGTCCATGCACCCAGCCTGCCACCGCGTCGGGCGTGTTCGGCTCTCCTGCCGCTAGAATGGAATGTCGGCCCAGGGAGGGACCGGCTCCCTCCCTTACGAAACGAGTTCTCGCATGCCCCTGCGCTCAGACCTGCGCAACGTCGCGATCGTCGCCCACGTCGACCACGGCAAGACCACCCTCGTGGACGCCATGCTCGTCCAGGGCGGCGCCTACGGCGACCACGCCCACGTCGAGGACCGCGCCATGGACTCCGGCGACCTGGAGCGCGAGAAGGGCATCACGATCCTCGCGAAGAACACCGCCATCCGCTACACCGGTGAGGCGGCCCCCGAGGGCGGCGCGACGATCAACGTGATCGACACCCCTGGTCACGCGGACTTCGGCGGCGAGGTCGAGCGCGGGCTGTCCATGGTGGACGGCGTCGTGCTCCTCGTCGACGCTTCGGAGGGTCCGCTCCCGCAGACTCGCTTCGTGCTGCGCAAGGCGCTCGCCGCGAAGCTTCCGGTCATCATCGTCGTCAACAAGGTCGACCGCCCCGACTCCCGCATCGACGAGGTCGTCGAGGAGACCCACGACCTGCTGCTGGGCCTCGCCTCCGACCTCGAGGACGAGGTTCCCGACCTCGACGTGGACGCGCTGCTCGAGGTCCCCGTGGTCTTCGCCTCCGCGAAGGCAGGCATCGCCTCGCTGACGCAGCCCGCCGACGGCTCGCTCCCCGAGGGCGACTCGGTCGAGCCGCTGTTCAAGGTCATCATGGAGCGCATCCCCGCGCCGTCCTACGAGGATGGCGCCCCCCTGCAGGCGCACGTCACCAACCTGGATGCCTCTCCCTTCCTCGGACGCCTCGCGCTGCTGCGCGTCTACAACGGTGAGATCCGCAAGGGCCAGCAGGTCGCGTGGGCCCGCCAGGACGGCACCCTCAAGCAGGTGAAGATCACCGAGCTGCTCGAGACCAAGGGCCTTGAGCGCGTCCCCGCCGAGAAGGCCTTCGCGGGCGACATCGTCGCGATCGCGGGCATCGAGGACATCACGATCGGCGAGACGATCACGGACCTCGAGGACCCGCGCCCCCTGCCGCTCATCACGGTGGACGACCCGGCGATCTCGATGACCATCGGAATCAACACCTCGCCGCTCGCCGGTCGCGTCAAAGGCGCCAAGGTCACCGCGCGCCAGGTCAAGGACCGCCTCGACAAGGAGATCATCGGAAACGTCTCCATCCGCGTGCTGCCCACCGAGCGTCCGGACGCGTGGGAGGTGCAGGGCCGCGGCGAGCTCGCGCTCGCGATCCTCGTCGAGCAGATGCGCCGCGAGGGCTTCGAGCTCACCGTCGGCAAGCCGCAGGTCGTCACCAAGGAGATCGACGGCAAGGTCCACGAGCCCATGGAGCACATGACGATCGACGTGCCCGAGGAGCACCTGGGCGCCGTCACGCAGCTCATGGCCTCGCGCAAGGGCCGCATGGAGTCCATGTCGAACCACGGCACCGGCTGGGTCCGCATGGAGTTCATGGTTCCCGCGCGCGGCCTCATCGGCTTCCGCTCGACGTTCCTCACCGACACGCGCGGCACGGGCATCGCCTCATCGATCGCGGCGGGCTACGAGCCGTGGGCCGGTCTGATCGAGTACCGCACCAACGGCTCGCTCGTCGCGGACCGCTCGGGTGCCGTCACCTCGAACGCGCTCATGGCGCTGCAGGACCGCGGCACCTTCTTCGTGGGCCCCACGGAGGAGGCGTACGAGGGCATGGTCGTCGGCGAGAACAACCGCAACGAGGACATGGACGTCAACATCGCCAAGGAGAAGAAGCTCAACAACATCCGGTCCTCGACCGGTGAGGAGCTCGAGCGTCTCGCCCCGCCGCGCCGTCTGACCCTCGAGGAGTGCCTCGAGTTCGCCCGTGAGGACGAGTGCGTCGAGGTGACGCCGGAGAACGTCCGCATCCGCAAGGTGATCCTGGACCAGACGGTGCGCGGCCGTGAGGCCTCGCGCGCCAAGCGCCAGAACGCCTGACGCCTCGCGACTCGCTCCACAGGGCGAACGGACCCACCAGGCATCGACCGTAGAGTGGACGCCATGACTCAGCGCATCCTCGGCCTGCTCGCGGTGCTCGCCCTGGGCGGCGTGGTCGGGCTCGTCGGCGTGCTGGCGCATCGTGCCTACCCGTGGTTCGGGCTCGTTGCCGTCCTGGTGCTGACCCTGGTGGCGGCGGTCTTCGTCCGCGCGTGGTCCAGCTGGCCGGCCCTGGGGGTCTTCACGGCGGGCCTCGCGATCGCGGTATCCGTGTTCGCCCAGGAGGGGCCGGGCGGCGGGCTGCTGCTCGTCGAGGACGCGCTCGGCTGGACGTATCTGGTCGGCGCTGCGGGAGCGGTCGTGCTCGCGGCGGTGATCCCCGCCAAGGTCCTCGTGGGAAGCCACGATGTCGCGTAGGCGCAGGCTCGAGCGCGAGATCGCTCAGGCGGAGCTCGCCGCACGTCGCAGGTCCGTATCCCATCGCAGGCTGCGGGCCAGCGCGGCCGCTCCCGCAACGTCCGGAGGGGACACGCCCGACGCTGGCTCGAGCCCGGTCGCGAGGCCCCGGCGCGCGCCGCGCACTATGGCGATGCCCCCCGTCGCGCCGGTGAAACGCCCCGCCGAGGCGACGCCTGACACCGGTGCCGCACGCGAGGATGACGGCGCGGTCGTCGTCCCGTTCGACGCAGGGCTCGAGACGGATGCGGTTGCGGTCGTCGAGCCTGACGTCGAGGACGTCGAGGACGTCGAGGACGTCGAGGACGTCGAGGGCGTCGAGGGCGTCGAGGGCGTCGATGACGAGGCGGAGCCGGATACGGAGCCTGAACCGGAGCCTGAGCCCGAACCGGAACCGGAAGCCGAACCCGAACCGGAGCCGGAAGCCGAACCCGAACCGGAGCCCGAGCCTGCCGAGAGCCGCTACGCGGAGCTCGGACGCCCCGACGAGGAGCCGTTGCCCGAGTTCCTCACGAACCGCCCTGCGCCGGAGCCTGAAAGGTCTTCGCGCGTCGGCCGGGTCCTGGTGCTCGTGCTCGTGATCCTGGGCCTCGCCTACGTGGCGGCGGCATCGCTGCTCGCGGATCTGGTGCCGCGCGGCGGTGAGGCGCTCGGCGTCGCCGTGGGAGGCATGTCGTCATCTGAGGCACTTGAGGCGCTCGATCCCGTGGCGGACGACGCGAACGCGAATGCGGTGGCGTTGAGCGCAGGTCTTGCCTCGCAGGTGGTGTACCCCGATGACCTGGGTCTGCAGGTGGACGCGGAGGCGACGGTGGCCCAGGTCACCGGTTTCACGCTCAGCCCGCTGCGACTGTGGGACCACATCGTCGGCATCGACGAGATCGAGCCGGTGCTGGAAGTGGCGGACGTCGCGCTCGACACGGCGACGCGCGACGCCGCGACGGTGCTGAGCCGCGAGGCCACGGATGCGCGCGTGACCGTCAAGGACGGGGCTGCGGTGGCGCATGAGGGTGCGATGTCCACGGTGGTGGACCCGACCTCGGCGCGTGACGCCATCCTCGCCGCGTGGCCCGCGGGCGAGATCGCCCTGCCGGTCTCGCACGAGTCGCCTGAGCTGACGGTGGATGATGCGCAGGCGTTCGCGGATGAGCTCAATGCTGGGGCGTTCGCGAGTTCCACGACCGTCACCGCAGAGGTCGGCGAGTATGAGATCTCCGGGGAGCAGATCGCGGATGCCGCCTCGGTGTCGGTGGTCGCCGGGGCCTATGAGCTGAGCCTCGATGGCGTGGAGCTCGCCGCGACGTTGATGGCGGACCACCCTGAGCTGGTCGTGGAGTCCAAGCCAGGGACGGTGTCGTTCGACGCGGCCCACCAGATCGTCATCGACGACGGCGAGCCGGGCACGGTGGTCGACGGGGAAGCACTGGGAGACGCGGTCGCGGATGCCGCGACGGGTGACCACTCCGCAGAGATTCCGTTCACGGTCGCCGAGCCCGTGATGCCGGCTGGCGCCGAAGACTTCCGCACGATCATCTCGTCGTTCGACACGCCGCTCACGAACGAGTACATCCGCACGCGCAACCTCACGACCGCGGCCGCGGACATCGCGGGCACGGTGCTCGCGCCGGGCGGTCAGTTCGACCTCTACAAGACGCTGTCGCCGATCACGGTCGAGGAGGGCTACGCCGATGCGCATGTGATCGTGGACGGCGTGCTGACCCAGGGCATCGGCGGTGGCCTGTCGCAGATGGCGACGACCACGTACAACGCGGCGTACTTCGCGGGCTACGACATCGAGCGCTTCCGTCCCCACAGCGTGTGGTTCCCTCGCTATCCGGCGGGACGCGAGTCCACGCTGTACGGGGACCAGATCAACGTCGAGTTCACGAACGACACTCCGTACGCGGTGATCTTCAACAGCTACGTCGAGAACGGGCGCCTGCACGTCGACCTGTGGTCCACGCCGTACTACACGGTCGAGACCCAGGCCTCGGACAGGACGAACTATCGGCAGCCGGGCGTGACTGAGGTGACGGCCGCGAACTGTGAGGCGAAGGGGCCCGGCCAGCCGGGCTTCACGATCACCAACTACCGCCAGGTGTTCCTGGAGGGCGAGCAGGTGAAGGATGAGAGCTTCCGCTGGACGTACAAGGCTGACAACGCGATCAAGTGCGTGTCTGAGGACGGCTGAGACCAGCGTCGGGCAGGCCCGAGTAGCCCGCAGGACCGCTGATACGGGCGGGGGCACCAGGGCTTTCCGGGCCCCATCCCGGCGGTATGATGCGAGTGACCTTCAAGCCCCTAGGGAGGAGCCTCGCCGTGACGTATGTCATCGCCTTGCCGTGTGTGGATGTCAAGGACAAGGCCTGCATCGACGAGTGTCCCGTGGACTGCATCTACGAGGGCGAGCGGTCGCTGTACATCCACCCGGACGAGTGCGTCGACTGCGGCGCCTGCGAGCCGGTGTGCCCGGTGGAGGCGATCTACTACGAGGACGACGTCCCCGACAAGTGGTCCGAGTACTACACCGCGAACGTGGAGTTCTTCTCCGAGATCGGCTCGCCGGGAGGCGCCGCGAAGATGGGTCAGATCGCTCACGATCACGACATCATCAAGGCGCTGCCGCCGCAGAACTGACCGATGGGGCTGTTCCCGGGCGCGCTGCCTGACTTCCCGTGGGATTCGCTCGTGCCGTATCGCGAGCGCGCGGCCGAGCACCCCGACGGGGTGGTTGACCTCTCGGTCGGCACGCCCGTCGATCCCACGCCCGCGGTCGTCCGGGAGGCGCTCATCGCCGCTGCGGACTCGCCCGGCTATCCGACGACCTGGGGGCCCGCCTCGCTGAGGGAGGCCGTGGCGGCCTGGTATGCCCGACGCCGTGGCGTGCCTGACGTGGATCCCGCCGCGGTCCTACCGACCGTCGGGTCCAAGGAGCTCGTCGCGCTGCTGCCCGCCCTTCTGGGGCTGGGCGAGGGCGACACCGTCGTGCACCCCGCAGCCGCGTACCCCACGTATGACGTCGGCGCCCGCCTCGCAGGGGCGACCCCGCGCCCGGCCGACGCCGTGGCCGAGTGGGAGGGGGACGCGTCGGTCCGGCTGGTGTGGGTGAACTCGCCGTCCAACCCGACCGGCGCGGTGGCCTCGCGCGAGCAGCTGCGCGAGATCGTGGAGGCGGCACGCGCGATCGGCGCCGTGGTCGCCTCGGACGAGTGCTACGCGGAGCTCGCGTGGAGCGAGCCGTACGCGAGCGCGGGAGTGCCCTCGATCCTGGATCCCGAGGTGTGCGGTGGCAGCCACGAGGGGCTGCTGTCGGTCTACTCGCTGTCGAAGCAGTCGAACCTCGCCGGCTACCGGGCAGCGTTCGTCGCGGGCGATCCCGCGCTGATCGCGCCGCTGGTCGAGGTGCGCAAGCACGCGGGACTGATCATGCCGGGCCCCGTGCAGGCGGCGATGGCGGCGGCGCTCGCTGATGACGCGCACGTGGACGCCCAGCGGGAGGTCTACCGTGCGCGCAGGGATGCGTTGCGGCCGGCCCTCGAGGCTGCGGGCTTCCACATCGACGCCTCGGACGCGGGCCTGTACCTGTGGTCTTCCCGCGACGAGGACTGCTGGGATAGCCTGGCCTTCCTCGCTGAGCGGGGCATCGTGGTGGCGCCGGGGGCGTTCTACGGTGAGGCCGCGCGGCGTCATGTGCGCGTCGCGCTGACTGCGACCGACGAGAGGGTCGCGGCCGCGGTTCACCGCCTCGCAAACGGTGGGTAAACTGGCCGTCAAGCGAACACCAGGGGCAGAGCAGCCCCACCGAGACGATGGCGCAGCCGCGCCGTCGGGAGGGAGCCGCATGGTCCACGTCGAGGAAGCGAAGCTGACGGTAGACGGAGTGACGCGCGACCTGGGAATCGAGCGCGCCTCCGTCGGCAACGACGGCATCGCCATCCCCACCCTGATGAAGGACACGGGCCTCGTCACGGTCGACCCCGGCTTCATGAACACCGCGTCGTGCTCCAGCTCCATCACGTACATCGACGGCGACGCGGGCATCCTGCGCTACCGCGGCTACCCCATCGAGCAGCTCGCGGAGCACTCCACGTTCCTCGAGGTCGCGCACCTGCTGATCCATGGGAACCTGCCCACAGAGGACCAGCTCGCAGCGCTGACCAACCGAGTCTCGCGCCACATGCACCTCCACGAGGGCATGAAGGCGTTCCTCAACGCTTTCCCGCGCGACGCGCACCCCATGGCCGTGCTGTCCGGTGCGCTGAGCGCGCTCAGCACGTTCTATCCCGAGTCGGTGGGGCGCGGCGAGTACGAGACCGAGCTCGCGACCGTGCAGCTGCTCGCGAAGACCGCCACGGTCATCGCGTACCTCCAGCGCCGCGGCCGCGGCGGCGATCTCATCGAGCCCCGCCGCGGAGGCGACTACGTCGGCGAGTTCCTGCGCATCGCGTTCTCGGACGGCACCGGCGAGGTCGACATCGACCCGGAGGTGCGCCGTGCCGTGGACCTGCTGCTGATCCTGCACGCGGACCACGAGCAGAACTGCTCGACGTCCACGGTGCGCATCGTCGGCTCGAGCCAGGCCAACATCTACGCCTCGGTGGCCGCCGGTGTGACAGCGCTGTCCGGGCCGCTGCACGGCGGTGCCAACGAGGCCGCGCTGCGCATGTTCGATCAGATCAAGGAGACGGGTGACACCGTCGAGCAGTTCGTCGCGAAGGTCAAGGACAAGGCCGAGGGTGCGCGCCTCATGGGCTTCGGCCACCGCGTCTACAAGTCGTACGACCCGCGCGGCGCCGTCGTGAAGGGCGTCGCCGACCGCGTGCTCGAGAAGCTCGGCGGTGACAACGAGACCTTCGACATGGCCAAGCGCCTCGAGGAGATCGCGCTCAGCGACGAGTACTTCATCGAGCGCAAGCTCTACCCGAACGTCGACTTCTACACGGGCCTGCTCTACTCGGCGATCGGCTTCCCTCACACCATGTTCACGCCGCTGTTCGCGCTCGGACGCATGCCAGGCTGGATCGCGCACTACCGCGAGATGATGGTGGACCCGGCGACCAAGATCGGCCGCCCGCGCCAGATCTACACGGGCGTCGTCGAGCGCGACTACGAGGACATCTCCACGCGCGAGGGCTGATTCCCGTCACTGCTTGCGGTCACTCGCGAGGCGATGCCGGAGCCTCGGCCGCGCGGATCTCGATGCGCACAGCTGCGCCGAGTTCGGGAACGCCTTCGGCGACCATCCCGTCCGCGACAGTCCAGGTGCTCTCTGAGGTCGTGACTGCGATCGCGCCGGTGGAGCTCGCTGTCGCCACCGCCCATGCGGCGAACTGATCTCGGGTCACCTCGGTGCCGTCGAGCGCGGTGACGTCGATCCGCTGCGCGTCCCCGATCCCCGTGACGGCCACCTGGTACATGCCCTCCCCGAAGTCCGCGGTCAGGCGCGCGAGGTACGCGGCGGGGGTCGAGGCGTCGGGCGTCGAGATGTCGCACGTGACGGCGGCGGGGCCGCCATACCCGCGCAGGCCCGTCGCCCACAGCCGTGCCTCCGGCTCGTGGTCGGCGTACGCCTCGGGGAAGCCACTGCGCTGGACGGCCTGCGCGGCCACCGTGATCTCGGCGTCCTCCCAGCCGCTCACCTTGACGAGGCCGGCGTAGAACGCGTCGGCCGCGTGCCAGGGATCCATGACCTCCTCGACCGTTCCCCAGCCCTGCGAGGGGCGCTGCTGGAACAGGCCCAGCGAGTCGCGGTCGCCGTAGTCGATGTTGCGCAGGCCGGACTCCTGGATGGCGGTCGCGATGCCGATCGTGGCCGCCCGCGCCCTCAGCCCCCTCGCGGCGGAGCGCGCGGCGATGAGCGCGGCGTTGTCGGCCTGCTCGGCCGTGAGCGTGTCGGACTCGCCGTCGAAGCTCACGGTGCACCGCTGAGTCGAGAGGCGGTCGCCGTGCCGTTCCCACAGCTCCGGCCCCCAGATCACTCCTGCGGTCGCCACCGCTGCGAAGATGAGGAACGCTGCGACGCCCCCGCCTCGCCGGCGGCGGCGCGCCATCAGTTGGCGTGCAGGGCCGCGTTGAGCTCCACGCCCTTGCCCTGACGCTGGACGGCCTCGAGCGCGCCCGTGACGGAGTTGCGGCGGAACAGGATGCCGTGCTGGCCGGCCAGGTCGCGCGCCTTCACGTAGATCGGGTTGCCCTCGTCGTCGGTCTGGCCCACGAGCAGCACCTTGGAGCCTGCGGTGACGTAGAGGCCGGCCTCGACGATGCAGTCGTCGCCCAGGGGGATGCCCAGGCCCGAGTTCGCGCCGAGCAGCGAACGCTCCCCGATCGAGATGACGTGCTTGCCGCCGCCGGAGAGGGTGCCCATGATGGAGGCGCCGCCGCCCACGTCGGACCCGTCACCCACGACCACGCCGGCGGAGATGCGTCCCTCGACCATGCTGACGCCGAGCGTGCCCGCATTGAAGTTCACGAAGCCCTCGTGCATGACCGTCGTCCCCTCCGCCAGGTGGGCGCCGAGGCGCACCCGGTCGGCATCGGCGATGCGCACGCCGGAGGGCACCACGTAGTCGACCATGCGCGGGAACTTGTCCACGCCGAACACGGTGACGTGCTTGCCCGTCGCACGCATGCGCGCACGCACGCCCTCGAAGTCGTCGACTGCGCATGGTCCCTCGGATGTCCACACCACATTGGTGAGAACGCCGAAGAGGCCCTCAAGGTTCACGCCGTGCGGCTGCACGAGGCGGTGGGACAGCAGGTGAAGGCGAAGGTACGCGTCGGGCACGCTCTCCGGCGCCGCGTCGATGTCGATCTCGGTGAACACGAGCTCGACGCTCACACCGCGGAACGTATCGCGACGCTCCGCAGCCTTGAGGTCCGCGGGGGCGGCGAGGTCGGTCGGCGCGTCGCCGAGCAGGGGCGCCGGGTACCAGGTGTCGAGCACCGTTCCCGCCGAGTCGATCGTGGCCAGTCCGTATCCGTATGCCGTGCGAGTCATGGCCACAAGACTACGGGGCGCGCGTTGCTAGCCTGGCGGCATGACCCTCGACCTCGCCCTCCCCGTGGAGGACCTCGCCAAGGCACTTATCGACATCCCGTCCGTCTCAGGCGACGAGCGCGAGATCGCGGATCAGGTGGAGGTTGCGCTGCGAGCGTGCGCGCACCTGGAGGTCACGCGCCTGGGCAACAACATCGTGGCCCGGACGACGCTGGGGCTCGCCGAGCGCGTCGTCGTCGCCGGGCACCTCGACACCGTGCCGATCGCCGGCAACGTCCCCGGCTGGTGGGACGAGGGCCGCTCCACGCTGTGGGGCAGGGGAGCAGTCGACATGAAGGCGGGCGTCGCCGTCCTGCTCTCGCTCGCGGCCTCGCTCGAGCGCCCGACGCGCGACGTCACCTGGGTCTTCTACGACCAGGAGGAAGTCGAGGAGACGCGCAACGGGCTCGGGTTCGTCTCGCGCGAGCGCCCGGACTTGCTCGAGGCCGACTTCGCGGTGCTCGGCGAGCCGACCGGGGGCGTGATCGAGGGCGGATGCAACGGCACGCTGCGCGTCGACGTGACAGTGCTCGGCAAGGCCGCGCACTCCGCGCGGTCGTGGAAGGGCATCGACGCGATCCACCGTCTCGCGCCACTGCTGCAGGCGCTCGCGGACTACGAGGCGGCGACCGTCGAGGTCGACGGGCTGAAGTATCGCGAGGGGCTCAACGCTGTGGGGATCACGGGCGGCATCGCAGGCAACGTCATCCCTGACCGCGCGACCGTGACCCTCAACTACCGCTTCAGTCCGTTCTGGACGCTCGAGCAGGCACAGGCCAACGTCGAGCGGTTCGTGAACGCGGCGCTCGCGGAGCCGCCGCCGAGCGACGAGGCGCCTGAGGTGTCGACGACCGGGTACGTGATCGAGTGGACGGATCTCGCACACGCGTGCCGGCCCGGGCTCGACGCGCCGCTCGCCCAGTCGTTCGCCGCCGCAGTCGAGGCCACCGGCGTGGAGCCGCCGCGTGCGAAGCTCGGCTGGACGGACGTCGCGCGCTTCGGAGCGCTCGGCATCCCCGCCGTGAACTACGGCCCCGGCGACCCGGAGCTCGCCCACGCCGACGACGAGCGCTGCCCCGTCGGCCAGATCCGCGACGTGCGTGCGGGCCTGGAGGCCTGGCTCACGTCCTGACGTACCACCGGCCCAGGCCGGCACCACGAGGAGGAACCATGTCCGAGTACCGCAAGGGTCCCGTGCTGCTGCGCGGACGCAACGTCCCCGAGTCGTCCACCTCTGGCCGTCTGCTGGGCGACCAGCACACGCCCGACTGGCTGCACGAGGATCCGTGGCGCGTGCTGCGGATCCAGTCGGAGTTCATCGAGGGTTTCGGCGCGCTCGCGGAGATCGGTCCCGCGATCACCGTGTTCGGCTCGGCGCGCTCCAAGCCGGGCGCGCCCGACTACGTGCAGGGGGAGCGCATCGGCGGCATGCTCGTCGACCGCGGCTACGCGGTGCTCACGGGCGGAGGGCCCGGCATCATGGAGGCGGCCAACAAGGGCGCATCCGATGCAGGAGGCGTGTCCGTGGGGCTCGGCATCGAGCTGCCCCACGAGCAGGGCGTCAACGAGTATGTGAACCTCGGCATCAACTTCCGCTACTTCTTCGCGCGCAAGACGATGTTCGTCAAGTACGCGCAGGGCTTCATCGCGCTGCCCGGCGGCTTCGGCACCATGGATGAGCTGTTCGAGGCGCTGACGCTCGTGCAGACCCGCACCATCCAGCGCTTCCCGATCGCGCTCGTGGGCCACGCCTACTGGGACGGGCTGATCGACTGGCTGCGCGACACCATGGCGACGGACGGCAAGATCGCCGAGACCGACCTCGACCTGCTGTTCGTCACCGACTCCGAGGAGGAGGCCGTCGCGCACGTGACCGAGGATCTGTCGGTAGCCATCGACTGAGGCGAGCCTTGCGGTCGCCCGCTCCAGCGTCGGGCGTGTGTGAGATTTGGGGCCGCTCGTGCGCGCCGCGTAGAATGTCTCCAGTGCCGCGCGCCGCGTGGCCGCACATCTGCCAAGGAGTTGCACACGATGGCCGCTATGAAGCCTCGCACCGGAGACGGCCCGATGGAGGTCGTGAAGGAGGGACGCGGCTACGTGCTGCGCATGCCTCTCGAGGGTGGCGGCCGCCTTGTGGTGGAGATCAACGCCGACGAGGTCCGCGAACTCGGCGAGGCCCTCAGCTCCGCCCTGCAGTGACCCTTGGGCCGCGCGTCAGCGCGCGGTCATCGCGACGCACAGTCCGTCGCCGGCGGTGAGCAGCACCGTCGTCAGGCTCTCGTCCTCGCGGATCGCCTTGAGCGTCATGCGCACCGCAGTCGTCTCCTCGTCCCGCTGGGCAGGATCTGGCACGCGCCCGTGCCACAGCGCGTTGTCGATCGCGACCATGCCGCCCGGACGGAGCAGTCGCAGCGCATGCTCCAGGTACATCGGGTACTCGACCTTGCGTGCATCGATCAGCACCAGGTCATAGCCGCCGTCGGTGAGCCGCGGCAGCACCTCGAGCGCGCGACCCGTGATCATGCGCGCCCGCTCCGGCGCGAAGCCCGCATCCGCAAGAGTCCTGCGCGCCGCCTTGTGGTGCTCCGCCTCGCGGTCGATCGTCGTGATCACTCCTGCGGGGTTCATGCCGCGCAGCAGATACGTCGTGGACACGCCGGCTCCCGTGCCGATCTCCACGACGTGGCGCGCATCCAGTGCGCGCGCGAGCACCTGCAAAGCCTGGCCCGCGCCCGGCAGGACGGGGACGCACCCGAGCTCGTCGGCGGCGTCGCGTGCCGACAGGATCACCCGGTCCTCGACCAGGAAGTCCTCGGCATACGCCCAGTTCGCTGCCTCGTTGCCCATGGCACCTCCTCTTCAGGGGCATCGTATCGGCAAGCAACCTGAGAGTTCCCGCAGAGAGGCCCCTGGACCGTGGCGCTCGTCTGGGGCCCATGGGAACATGGATGCAGTGCACGACGTTCACCGAGCGTGAAGGAGGCCGAGCGATGAGCACCACCGCGACACCTGCCGCGATGACGCCTGCCCCGACGGCGCTGCCTCCCGAACTTAGCTGGGAACGCATCGTCGAGGAGCATTCGGGACGGGTCTACCGCCTCGCGTACCACCTCACGGGCAATCAGCACGACGCCGAGGACTTGACCCAGGACGTGTTCGTGCGCGTCTTCAACTCGCTGTCGCAGTACAAGCCCGGCACGTTCGAGGGCTGGCTGCACCGCATCACCACCAACCTGTTCCTGGACCGCATGCGCCGCAAGAAGCGCATCCGCTTCGACTTCATGGCGGACGACGACGCAGGTGTTGCGACCTCGGACAGCTTCGACCGTCACGAGCGCTCGGGTCAGCCCGAGGACGCGTTCGATATGTCGCACCTGGGTGACGACATCGTGCAGGCGCTGGCCGAACTGCAGCCCGAGTACCGCGCCGCCGTCGTGCTCTCCGACATCGAGGGCCTCAGCTACGAGGAGATCGCCGCGACGCTCGGCATCAAGATGGGAACAGTGCGCTCCCGGCTGTCCCGCGCCCGCGCCAAGCTGCGCGAGTCGCTCGCGCACCGCGCCCCGGCGCGAGGCGACGCGTGACGTCCAAGCACCTCGGCCGCTCCGTCCACGATCTGCTGGACGGCCGCCTCGGCGCCTCCGCCTCCGCCGAGGCGATGGCGCACCTCGCCGAGTGCGAGGAGTGCGACGCGCGCTTCCGCGAACTGCGCGACGCGCGCGAGCGACTCAACAGCTCGGACGTCGGCATCGACATGGCCTTCGCGCAGGCGCTGCTCGACCGCGAGCGGATGGCCACGATCGCCGCCAACGAGGACCCGCACCACGCGCGTGCGGTCCGCCCCCCTGACCGCAGGCCGGTCTATCTCGTGCTGGGAAGCCTCGTCGCCATCGCAGGCGGAGTCGGCGTCGCGTATGCGGCGGGAGCACCCCAGACCGTCACCGTCGAGACCGCATCCGGGGAGACCCCCGGGGCCGCGGCGGTGGCCTACATCGGATCGCAAGAGGTCGCGTCCGATGCGCAGCTGAGTGCGTGGTCATGCCCTGACTGGCACGAGGCCGGACTCGATCCGGTCTATGCCGAGGTCAAGGAGATGCCCAACGGGACGGACCAGCTGTTCCTCGCCCTCGTCTCCGGACTCGATCGCGTGCTCGTCACCGAGCAGCACGGTCGGCTCGCCTCCGCATGGGGGGATGTGCCGACCGTCCAGCAGGGAGACCAGGTGTTCCATGTGATCCACGGGACCCCCACCAGCCTCGTCTGGGAGGCAGGGGACCTCGTGCTCACCGCGTCGTGCGACTGCGAGGTGTCCACCCTCGTGGACGTGGCCACGGCGTTCCCGGCAGACGACGAGCCAGGCGTCGTCGACCGCATCTCGGCAGGACTTGGCCAACTCGTCGATGAGATCATCGGCTCAGACTGAAAGAGATCCGTTCTCCCATGACCGACACCCCCCACACCCCTGACTCCGGCGTGCCCGCAGACGGCGAGGCCCAGGCCCCGTTCGCGCCGCCTTCGGGCTCCGTCCCCGTCACCGCCGGCGCGGTCGAGCGTCGCGAGGACGAGCCCGCCGCCGGCTCCGCCGCGGCGGAGACCGACCGTCCCGCGCCCTCCGCCGGCCACGACGTCGCTCACGACACCGAGCCGTTGCCCACCGCCTCGCCGTGGGACGCTCCCGCGTCGGGCGTTCCCGCCGACCAGGCCACGTCCGCCGAGCCGCCCGTCGCTCACGCCGCGCCGCCGGAGCAGTACGCGAGCGCGCCACAGGCGGCCGCCCCGCAGCCGCCCGTAGGGCGCGTGCGTACGAGCACGGTGGCGTTCATCGCCGCCGGCGCGCTCATCCTGGGCGGCGGCGCCGGCTTCGGAGGCGCCTACCTGTACTCGTCCCTCAATGATGACCAGGGCGGCTCATCTGCGAGCCTGCCCACGTCGTCGATCACGAACACGTCGTCGAACGCGAGCAGCGCGATCGACGTCGTCGACATCGCCGCGGCCGTGACTCCCTCGGTCGTGCAGCTCGAGGTGCTGAGCGGCGGCCAGGTCGCTTCCACGGGCTCAGGCTTCGTCATCCGCGAGGACGGCTACCTGCTCACCAACGCGCATGTCGTCGCGGACTCTGACGGCACCGTCAACGTCGTCATGTACGACGGCTCGGAGTACGAGGGCACCGTCGTCGGCACGTCCGTCGAGTACGACCTCGCGGTCGTCAAGATCGACCGCACCGGCCTGACCCCGCTGGTGCTCGCCGACTCCGACGAGGTCGTCGTGGGTGAGGGCGTGGTCGCGGTCGGTTCCCCGCTGGGGCTCGAGTCGACGGTCACGACCGGCATCGTCTCGGCGCTGCACCGCCCCGTCACCACCTCGGATTCGACCTCCACCGCGTTCATCGACGCGATCCAGACCGACGCGGCTATCAACCCCGGCAACTCCGGCGGCCCGCTGCTCAACGCGCAGGGCGAGGTCATCGGCATCAACTCCGCGATCGCGACGCTCTCCGGCGCGACCAGCGGCACAGGTTCCATCGGACTCGGCTTCGCGATCACGTCGAACCAGGCCCGCCGCACCGCGGAGGAGCTCATCGCCAACGGCGTCGCCACATACCCCGTGATCGGCGTGCTGCTCGACGGCAACTACACCGGCGAGGGCATCAAGGTCGCGGACGACGAGACCGGCGTCGTCGCGGGAGGCCCTGCGGATCTCGCGGGCATCCAGCCCGGCGACGTCATCACCGCGATCGACGGCCGACCCGTGACTCAGGTCGACGAGCTCGTGGTGGCCATCCGTGCGCTCGCGCCAGGCGACGACGTGACCCTGACCCTCAGCGACGGCGACACCGATCGCGATGTGGTCGTGACACTCGCCGCCTCGGACGACGTCACGTTCGCGGACGACGGCTCCACGGACGACGACGGCTCGGGCTCCGGCGGAGGCCGTCCCAACCCGCCTGGTTCCGAAGACGACGAGTAACACGACACAATAGGTCCGTGTTCGACATCAACAGCACGGAGCTGGTGATCCTCATCGTGGTCGCGGTGGTGGTCATCGGACCGGAGCGACTCCCGGAGTACCTGCGCCAGCTGCGCAGGCTCATCCGGCAGGGGCGCGACCTCGCGCTGCAGGGCAAGGAGGCCCTCAAGCGCGAGGTCGGCCCCGATGTCGACCTGCGCCAGTACGACCCCCGCCAGTACGACCCCCGCCGCATCGTGCGCGACGCGCTTGCCGAAGAGGACGAGCCTTCCCCGGCTCCGCGCCCCCGCGTATCCTCGGGCCCGGAGCCAGGCGCGACCGCGCCCTTCGACCCCGACGCGACGTAATCCTCGTGCCCGGCCGCTGCGTCGGGCTTGTGAGGGCTCCCGCATCGGACGCAGGCCCGACGCGTCGCCAGGCTTGGGCGAGTGGCGCACCCCTGACACAATGGCGGCATGAATCCGCGCGTGTTCTCGGCCATGCAGCCGACCTCAGACTCCCTCCAGCTCGGCAACTACCTGGGCGCGCTGGTGCAGTGGGTGAAGCTGCAGGACACGCACGACGCGATCTACTCGGTCGTGGACCTGCACGCGCTGACCGTCGCCCCCGAGCCCGCCGTCCTGCGCGAGCGCACGCGCCGCACCGCAGCCCAGTTCCTCGCGGCGGGCGTCGATCCCGAGCGCTCGCTGCTGTTCGTGCAGTCCCACGTGCCGCAGCACGCGGAGCTCGCGTGGATACTGTCCACCTTCACCGGCATGGGCGAGGCCGGGCGCATGACCCAGTTCAAGGACAAGTCCGCGAAGGTGGGGGAGTCGGGCACCAACGTCGGTCTCTTCACGTACCCCGTGCTGATGGCCGCGGACATCCTGCTGTACGGCACGAACCTCGTGCCCGTGGGCGAGGACCAGCGCCAGCACCTCGAGCTCTCACGGGACCTCGCGCAGCGCCTCAACGCGCGCCTCGGTGAGGGCACCGTCGTCGTGCCGGAGCCGCACATCGTCAAGGAGGTCGCCAAGATCCAGGACCTCCAAGAGCCGACCAAGAAGATGTCCAAGTCGGCCTCGAGCCCCAAGGGCCTGATCGAGATCCTCGAGGACCCCAAGAAGATCGCGAAGAACATCAAGTCCGCGACTACCGACACCGAGACGGTGATCCGCTACGACGAGGACGCCAAGCCCGGCATCTCGAACCTGCTGCGGATCTACTCTGCCTTCACGGGTCGCACCGTCGACGACATCGTCGCCGAGTACGAGGGGAAGATGTACGGCCACCTCAAGGTCGACCTCGCGGACATCGTCGTCGAAGCGTTGACGCCGGTGCACGACGCCGCGATGGAATGGATCGAGTCCCCCGAGCGGTTGGACTCAGTGCTGGCAGACGGCGCCGCGAAGGCCTCGCAGATCGCTCAGGGCACGCTCGAGCGCATCTACGATCGAGTGGGACTGCTGCCAGTGCTGCACCGCTGACAACCGTCGCGTCGATCGGAAGGGGGCTGACGTCATGACGGCATCCGAACGCGAGACCGACACGACCTCGCTCGCGATCGCGAAGGATGAGGTCGTCGCGCAGGCCAAAGAGGCCGCGGAGCGCGGCAAGCGACTCAAGACCTGGTGGGACGCGACCTCGTGGGGCAAGGGGCTCAAGCGATTCTCGCTCCAGAACGGCAACGTGCTGGCAGCGGGCGTCGCCTTCTTCTCGTTGGCTTCGGTCGCCGCCGGCCTGGTCGTGGCGACCACGATCGCTTCCCTGTTCCTCGCGGGCAACGACGAGCTCCGGAACTCGCTCGTCGACTACCTCGCCGAAGCAGTGCCGGGGATGATCGCCACGGGCGACTCGCCGGGCATCATCCAGCCCGATGACCTCGGCTCTGGCAGCGCGACGTCGATCGCGGGCATTGTCGGACTCGTCTCGTTCATCATCTTGATCAACACCGCGACCCGCTTCGTCACCGGACTGCGCACGAGCCTGCGCACCATGCTCGGCGAAGAGGCCGCCTCGCCCGTGCTCGGCAAGCTCCGCGACGTGGTCGCCCTCCTAGGGCTGCTGATCGTCGCGCTCGTGGGACTGGCGGTTCAGGTGACCGCCTCCGGAGCCGCGGAGTGGATCGGAGAGGCCCTGGGAATCGGGATCCCTGCGTGGTCGCTGCGGCTGATCGCGATCGGCGCCGGCGTGATCGCGGACATGCTGTACGTGGCCATGGCGATGACGTTGCTGGGCGGCACGCGGTGGTCCAAGCGACTGCTCGCGATCATCCTGGTCGCCGCGCTGGCGATCGGAGTGCTACGGCTCGGCGTGACCTTCGTCGTGAGCGGCGCAACCTCGGACGCCGTGCTCGCGCCGTTCGTGCCGATCATCACCCTGATGGTGTTCGTGCAGTACGTGAACCGCATCATTCTGATGTGCGCCGCGTGGCTCGGCGCGCATCACACGCCTCCCGAGGTGGGCAGGCTCGCGCTCGCTCCGGTGCCCGAGGATGTCGCACGGGTGGACGTCGTGAACGGACGCCGCGGGCGCCGCACGCTCGTCACGACGCGGCGCGCCACCGTCAGGCGCAAGCCTGGCAAGCTTCCGGTACGCGAATCGCACGTCTGAGCGACGCGCGCACCGGGCCAGGGCTCAGATCTCGCCGGTGTTGAGCACCTTCTTGACCTCGGAGATCGCCTTGGTGACCTCGATGCCGCGCGGGCAGGCCTCCGTGCAGTTGAACGCCGTGCGGCACTTCCACACGCCGGCCTTGTCGTTGAGGATCTCGAGGCGGTCCCACTGGCCCTCGTCGCGCGAGTCGAAGATGAACCGGTGGGCGCCCACGATCGCCTGCGGGCCGAAGTACTGGCCGTCGGTCCAGAACACGGGGCAGCTGGTGGTGCAGGCCGCGCACAGGATGCACTTGGTCGTGTCGTCGAAGCGCTGGCGCTCCTCGGGGGTCTGGAGCCGCTCGCGCTCGGGCGTGGGACCCGACGTCATGAGGAACGGCATGATCTCGCGGTAGGAGGCGAAGAACGGCTCCATGTCGACGATCAGGTCCTTCTCCACGGGCAGGCCCTTGATCGGCTCGACCATGATGGGCTTCGCAGGGTTGAGGTCCTTGAGGAGCGTCTTGCACGCAAGACGGTTGCGTGCGTTGATGCGCATCGCGTCCGAGCCGCACACGCCGTGCGCGCACGAACGCCTGAACGCGAGCGACCCGTCGATGTCCCACTTGATCTTGTGCAGGGCATCGAGCACGCGGTCAGTGGCGTGCGCCTGGATCGTGTGCTCCTCCCAGTACTCCTCGCCCGCGCCATGCTCGGAGGTGCCCTCCGGGTTCATTCGGCGGATGCGCAGGGTGACCTCGAAGGAGGCGACCTCTCCCGCGGCCGGGGCCTCAGCGGTGGCTGTCATGTCGTTCCTCCTCGTCAGTACTTGCGTTCCATGGGCTGATACTTCGTCACAACCACTGGCTTGTAGTCGAGGCGGAGCTGCTCGCCGCCGTAGACCATCGTGTGGCGCATGAAGTTCTCGTCATCGCGCGTGGGGAAGTCCTCGCGGTAGTGACCGCCGCGCGACTCCTTGCGGGCGAGCGCGCCCTCGACGACCACCTCGGCGAGGTCGAGCAGGAAGCCCAACTCGATCGCTTCGAGCAGGTCGGTGTTGTAGCGCTGGCCGCGGTCGTGAATGCCCACGGCCTCGTAGCGCTCCTTGAGCGCCGCGATGTCCGCCTTCGCGGCGCTGAGCGACGCCTCGTCGCGGAACACCTGGGCGTTCCGGTCCATCGTCTCCTGCAGCTCGCGACGCACCTGGGCGATCGACTCGGCGCCCGGGGTGCCGACGGTGTCCCGCAGGCGCTCGACCCAGGCGCGCAGGCGCCCCTCCGCGTCCTCGGGAAGCTCGGCCGCGGCCTCGGTCGCGAGGGCGTGCTCCGCTGCGGCGATGCCGGCGCGGCGGCCGAACACGTTGATGTCCAGCAGCGAGTTGGTGCCGAGTCGGTTGGCTCCGTGCACCGACACGCACGCGCACTCACCGGCGGCGTACAGGCCCTTGACCTTGTCCGTGTTGTTGCGCAGCACCTCGCCCTGGACGTTGGTGGGGATGCCGCCCATCGCGTAGTGCGCCGTGGGGTACACGGGCACAGGCTCGGTGTACGGCTCGACTCCCAGGTACGTGCGAGCGAACTCGGTGATGTCCGGCAGCTTCGCGTCGATGTGCGCGGGCTCCAGGTGGGTCAGGTCCAGCAGCACGTAGTCCTTGTGGGGTCCGCACCCGCGTCCCTCGCGCACCTCGTTGGCCATGGCGCGCGCGACCATGTCGCGCGGCGCAAGGTCCTTGATCGTGGGCGCGTAGCGCTCCATGAAGCGCTCGCCCTCGGAGTTGCGCAGGATGCCGCCCTCACCGCGCGCGGCCTCGGACAGCAGGATGCCCAGGCCGGCGAGGCCCGTCGGGTGGAACTGGAAGAACTCCATGTCCTCGAGAGGCAGCCCCGCGTTGTACGCGATCGCCATGCCGTCACCGGTGAGGGTGTGCGCGTTCGAGGTGGTCTTGAAGACCTTGCCGGCGCCGCCCGTCGCGAAGATGACGGACTTGGCGCGGAACGTGTGGATCTCGCCGGTGGCGAGCTCGTACGCGACGACTCCGGCGACGGAGACCTCCTCGCCCTCGGGCGTGGACTGCGGATCCTTGTCGAGCAGCAGGTCCAGCACGTAGAACTCGTTGAAGAACTCCACCTCCTGCTTGATGCACTGCTGGTACAGCGTCTGCAGGATCATGTGGCCGGTGCGGTCGGCCGAGTAGCACGCGCGGCGCACGGCGGCCTCGCCGTGGTTGCGCGTGTGGCCGCCGAAGCGCCGCTGGTCGACCTTGCCCTCTTCGGTGCGGTTGAAGGGCAGGCCCATCTTCTCGAGGTCAAGCACGGCGTCGATCGCCTCGTTGCACAGGATCTCGGCGGCGTCCTGGTCGACCAGGTAGTCGCCGCCCTTGATCGTGTCGAACGTGTGCCACTCGGCGTTGTCGTCCTCGACGTTGCTCAGGGCCGCGGCCATGCCGCCCTGGGCCGCGCCGGTGTGGGAGCGCGTCGGGTAGAGCTTCGTGAGGCACGCGGTGCGGGCCCGCTGCGAGCTCTCGAGGGCTGCGCGCATGCCAGCGCCACCGGCGCCGACGATGACGACGTCGTATTCGTGGAGGGTCATCGAACGTCCTTGCAGAAATCGGGGACACCGGACAGGAGGTCGCCAGAGGCGTCGAGCGGGCACGGGTCGAACGTGAAGATCACGAGCGAGCCGAGCACGATGACGACGACCACCGCGATACCGAGCAGCCACAGCAGGAATGTGCGCACCCGGGGACGGTGGGCGTAGTCGTTGATGAGCAGGCGCATGCCGTTGCCGCCGTGGATCATCGCCAGCACCAGCATGAGAAGGTCCCAGACCTTCCACAGCGGCGAGGCCCACTTGCCGGCGACGAACGCGAAGTCGATCTGCTGCACGCCGTCGCCCGTCATCAGGTTGACGAACAGATGGGTGAAGATCAGGACCAGCAGGAGGGCGCCGGAGAAGCGCATGAACAGCCAGGACCAGCGCTCGGCGTTGCGCCGCATGCGGCCGGAGCGGATGCGCTCGCGGGGGGTGCTCAGCTCGGGGGCGGTCATCAGGCACCTCCGAACACGTGCATGAGGTGGCGCGGCAGGAAGCCCGCCATCAGCACGACGAAGATGACCCACACGGCCCACGCCAGCTTGCGCTGGTGGCGCAGGGCCCACGTGGAGTTGTCGACGGCGATGATGCGCAGCCCGTTGAACGCGTGGAGGATGATCGCGGCGACCAGTCCTGCCTCGATCAGCCCGTAGATCGGCGTCTTATAGCTGTCGATGACCTCGTTGTATGCCTCGGGGGACACGCGCACGAGCGCGGTGTCGGTCACGTGGATGAGCAGGAAGAAGAAGATGGCCACGCCGGTCGCCCGGTGGACCAGCCACATCCACATGCCCTCGTGTCCCCTGTAGAGGGTCGGTGCGGGCGTCACGTAGGACTCCTTCGTCGTCTTCGGCGATGGGCTGTCGCATTGCATCTTAGTCTGGTCACTGTGAACGACTCGACCTCCTCGCCCGTGTCCCTGGACGACCTCGTCGTCGTGATCCCCGCGGGCGGTGTGGGCTCGCGGCTGTGGCCACTGTCGCAGCCGAGCAGGCCCAAATTTCTGCTCGATCTGCTTGGCACGGGGTCCACGCTGATCCAGGACACGGTCGCGCGCCTCCAGGCGCTCGCAGACGACGTCTACATCGTCACCGGCGCGCGCCATGCCGACGCGGTGGCCGGGCAGGTGCCGCAGTTGCCGGGTGACAGGATCGTCGGGGAGCCGAGCCCGCGTGACTCGATGGCGGCGATCGCGCTCGCGGCCGCGCTGATCGAGCAGCGGCGCGGCCCGGCGGTCATGGGCTCGTTCGCCGCGGATCACGTCATCACCGAGTCGGCGGCATTCGCCGAGGCGGTGCGCACTGCGGTCGCGGCGGCGCGGACGGGCAAGGTCGTGACGATCGGCATCACGCCGACCGAGCCCTCGAGCGCGTTCGGGTACATCCGCCAGGCGGGGGCTCTCGAGGGCGTCGACGGTGCGTTCGAGGTGGCCGAGTTCACCGAGAAGCCCGACGCGGAGACAGCCGCGCGCATGCTCGCCGACGGCGGCTACGTGTGGAATGCGGGCATGTTCGTGGTGGGCACCGACGTGCTCCTGGGTCACCTCGCGCACCAGCTCCCGTCGCTCGAGGCGGGCGTCCGCGAGATCGCTGCCGCCTGGGACACGGACGCGCGCGACGAGGTGCTGGCGCGCGTGTGGCCGACGCTCACCAAGATCGCGATCGACCACGCCATCGCGGAGCCGGTCGCCGCCGCGGGCGGTGTCGCCGTGGTGCCGGCGAGCCTCGGCTGGCACGACATCGGCGACTTCGATTCGCTCGCCTCGATGCTGACGCCCGATGCCCAGGGCGTGGTCGCCGTCGGGCGCGACCACGGCGTCGGGCTCGTGGGCGCCGAGAAGGCGCTCGTCGTGGGCGGCGACAGGCCTGTCGTGATCGTCGGTGTGGACGACGCCGTGGTGGTCCAGACGCAGGAGGCGCTGCTCGTGACGACCCGCGCCCAGTCGCAGCGGGTCAAGGACGCCGCCGCGTCGCTCGAAGCCGAGTGACGTCAGAGCGATCCTGACCGTGAGAATTGCGATGCGGCGCGTGCTGCGCACGCCCGGATCGTGACCATTTCGTTGCAATCGCGCAACTTCCAGGCGTGTTCTCGAAACACGAAGCGCGTATCGTGGAGCCGACGCACCAGCCTGGCGTCATTCAGGCTAGACACCCAGTGAGGAAACCACTCATGAAGAACACCCTGCGCATCGGCGCCGTCGCGGCCTCCGCCGCGATCGCCCTGGCCGCGTGCTCGGCTGCCCCGGAGGAGACCCCCTCGGAGACCGCTACCGAGACCGCCGAGGCCGTCGACTACAAGGCCTGCATGGTCTCGGACTCCGGAGGCTTCGACGACGCCTCGTTCAACCAGGCCGGCTACGAGGGCCTCCAGGCCGTCTCGAGCGACCTCGGCATCGAGATCGCCACCGCCGAGTCCGAGGGCGAGTCCGACTTCGCCCCGAACATCAACGAGATGATCAACCAGGGCTGCGACCTGACGATCACGGTCGGCTTCCTGCTCAGCCAGGCCACCGTCGACGCGGCGCTCGCCAACCCGGACTCGAGCTTCGCCATCATCGACGACCTCGCCGACAACGACTTCGACGGCACCACCGACGCCCCGAACATCAAGCCCATCACGTTCGACACCGACGAGGCCGCGTTCCTCGCGGGCTACGCGGCGGCTGCGGCCTCGCAGACCGGCGTCATCGGCACCTTCGGCGGCATCCAGATTCCGTCCGTCACCATCTTCATGGACGGCCTGCTCGCCGGCGTGAACTACTACAACGAGCAGAACGGCGCCGCCGTCACCGTGCTCGGCTGGGATGGCGAGACCGGTTCGTTCACCGGTGACTTCTCCGACACCACCAAGGGTCAGTCGACCGCTCAGGGCTTCATCGACCAGGGTGCGGACGTCATCCTCCCGGTCGCGGGCCCCGTGGGCCTCGGCGCCGCCGCCGCCGCCCAGGCAGCAGGCAACGTGTGGATCATCGGTGTGGACTCCGACTGGACGCTCACCGCTCCCGACTACTCGGACATCATCCTGACCTCGGTCATGAAGAACATGGGACCGGCCGTCTACGACGTCGTCAGCGGTTCCGTTGACGCCGAGTTCGACGTCACCCCGTACCTCGGCACGCTCGAGAACGAGGGCGTCGGCATCTCCGACATCGCGGATGGCGTGCTCGACGACGCCGTCATCGCCGAGATCGAGGAGATCCAGAACGGCATCATCGGCGGATCGATCTCCGTCACCCCGTAAGTCAGGCCCGGGCCAAGCGCCCGGAAGAGGGGCGCGCTGCGTGGACGCGGCGCGCCCCTCGTGCTTGACTGACATTTGCTGGGCTGGCAACGACTGCCGGACCCGATGAACCGCGAAAGGCACATGAGTGAGACTCGAACTGAGGGGAATCACCAAGCGCTTCGGCACCTTCACCGCGAACGACGCCATCGATCTGGTCGTCGAGCCCGGACAGGTGCACGCGCTGCTCGGCGAGAACGGCGCCGGCAAGTCCACGCTGATGAACGTGCTGTTCGGCCTCTATGACGCCGACGAGGGCGAGGTCCTGCTCGATGGAGAGCCGGCCGACTTCGAAGGCCCCGGAGACGCGATGGCCGCAGGCATCGGCATGGTGCACCAGCACTTCATGCTCGTGCCCCCGTTCACCGTCGCCGAGAACGTCATGCTCGGCCATGAGGAGGTGCGAGGTCCGGCGAAGCTGCTGGACCTCGACGCCGCGCGCGCGAAGGTCAAGGAGATCTCCGAGCGATTCAACTTCGCAGTCGACCCCGACGCCGTCGTCGAGGACCTGCCGGTCGGCGCGCAGCAGCGCGTCGAGATCATCAAGGCTCTATCCCGCGACGCCGAGGTGCTGATCCTCGACGAGCCCACCGCTGTGCTCACGCCGCAGGAGACCGACGAACTGCTCGCCATCGTCAAGGACCTGAGCAAGGCTGGAACCTCCGTCGTGCTCATCACCCACAAGCTCCGCGAGGTGCAGGCAGTGGCGGACACGATCACCGTGATCCGTCGCGGCAAGGTCGTGGGCCAGGCCGAGCCCACCGCCTCGCAGGAGGAACTCGCCTCTCTCATGGTCGGCCGCGACGTCTCGATGACGGTCGACAAGGACGCCGCCAAGCCTGGTGCGGTGATGCTCTCCGTGCGAGACCTCTCGGTCGTCGACGAGCTTGGCATCCCGCGACTCAAGCACGTGTCCTTCAACGTGAAGGCTGGGGAGATCCTCGCGATCGCCGGCGTGCAGGGCAACGGACAGACTGAGCTCACCGAGGCACTGCTCGGCTCACAGCCGGTCACCTCGGGCGACGCATTGCTCGATGGCGAGTTCATCACGGGCAAGCCCATCAAGGACGTGCTCATGGCGGGCCTGGGCTTCGTGCCGGAGGACCGCACCGAGGACGGGCTCGTCGCCTCGATGACCATCGCGAACAACCTCATCCTCGACCTGCACGACCAGCCGCCCTACGCGTCGGGCATGGCGCTCAAGCCGAGCGTCATCGACGAGGAGGCTGCCAAGCACGTCGAGCAGTTCGACATCCGCACGACCTCGACCGAGGCGACGGCCGGCTCGCTGTCCGGTGGAAACCAGCAGAAGGTCGTGCTCGCGCGCGAGCTGTCGCGACCCCTCAAGCTGCTCATCGCCTCGAACCCCACGCGCGGACTGGACGTGGGCTCGATCGAGTTCGTCCACAAGCGCATCATCGAGGAGCGCGACAACGGCACCGCGGTGCTCATCGTGAGCTCCGAGCTCGACGAGGTCGTCGCGCTCGCCGACCGCATCGCCGTGATGTACCACGGCGAGATCGTGGGCATCGTGCCGCCCGACACGGACCGTGACACCCTCGGCCTCATGATGGCCGGAGCCAAGCAGGAGGAGGCCGCGTGAGCGCCGAGCAGACGACCGCGAAGGCGGTCGAGGAGCAGGACGATCGCTCGGTCCTGAGGCAGATCGCGGAGAGCTCGGGGCTGGTCGTCGCGCTGGCCGTCGTCGCATCCATCGTCATCGGCGCGATCCTCGTCGTGCTCGCCTCGCCCGAGGTCGAGGAGGCGCTCGGCTACTTCTTCTCGCGGCCCGCCGACACGTTCGCAGCCGCATGGGAGGCGATCACCGGCGCCTACACCGCGATGTTCCGTGGCTCCGTGTGGAACTACAACGGCGACACGTTCGTGCAGCAGTTCCGTCCTCTGACGGAGTCGCTCACGATGGCCACGCCGCTGATCTTCGCTGGACTGGGCCTCGGCATCGGCTTCCGCGCAGGCCTGTTCAACATCGGTGCGCAGGGCCAGATCATCATGGGCGCCATGATCGGCGGCTGGGTCGGCTTCGCGTGGGACCTCCCGTGGGGCCTTCACCTCATCGTCGCGATCATCGCCTCGGTGCTTGGAGGCGCGCTGTGGGGATTCATCCCCGGCATCCTCAAGGCCAAGGCCGGCGCGCACGAGGTGATCGTCACGATCATGCTGAACTACGTCGCGGCGAACCTGATCGCGTACGCGCTCAGCACCGACGCGTTCCAGCTCGAGGGCTCTGACAACCCCAAGTCGCCGCCGATCGCCGAGACCGCGCAGTACCCGCTGATCCTCGGCGACTCCTTCCGTCTCAACCTGTCGTTCCTGCTCGCGATCGCCGCCGCGTTCGGCGTGTGGTGGCTCATGGAGCGCTCCACGTGGGGCTTCCGCTTCCGCGCCGTGGGCGCCAACGCTCGCGCCGCCCGCACCGCAGGCATGAACGTGCCGCTGTCGATCATCGGTGTCATGACTATCGCGGGAGCCCTCTCGGGCTTCGCCGGATCGTCGCAGATCCTCGGCACCGAGAGCTCCGGCCTCACCGCGGGCGTCGCGGGCAGTTTCGGGTTCGACGCGATCACCGTCGCACTGCTCGGGCGCTCGCGCCCGCTCGGCACGGTCATGGCCGCGATCCTCTTCGGTGGATTCAAGGCCTCCGGGCCTGCGCTGCAGGTGCAGGCGGGACTGCCGGTCGACATCGTGCTGGTCATCCAGTCGCTGATCGTGCTGTTCATCGCCGCGCCGCCGCTGGTGCGCTTCCTGTTCCGACTGCCCGCGCCGTCGCGCGAGAAGGTGGTGGCGGCATGACCGCGACGCTGACCGAGGCGCCCCAGGCGCAGCCCGCCGTCGACATCGAGGTGGCGCGCAGTTGGCGCACGCCCATCATCCTGGGCGTCGTCGGCCTGATCGCGTTCGTCCTCTTCGGTCTGATGACCGAGGGTGGCGGCGCGACCACCACGTTCGTCCTGTCGCGGCCGAACGACCTGTTCACCATTCCCGCGATCACCGTCCCGGCGCAGGCGACAGCCATCGCGCTCACGGTGATCGCGATCGCCCTCGCCGGCGTCTCAGCGTGGGGAGTGCAGAACCGCCGCAAGATCGGCATGTGGCTGCCCACCGTGTACGGCATCGCCCTCGTGCTCGCGGTACTCGTGTGGGCGGGCGCGGGGCGTACCGCCACGTCGATCCAGCTCACCGGGCTGCTGATCGGCACGGTCGTCCTCGCGACACCGCTGGTGTTCGGCTCGCTCGCCGGCACGCTGTGCGAGCGCTCCGGCATCGTCAACATCGCGATCGAGGGCCAACTGCTCGCCGGCGCCTTCCTCGCCGCGCTGGTCGCTGGCGCCGTCTCGTCGTCCACCGGTTCCGACTCGTTCGGCGCCTATGTGGGACTCGTCGCGGCACCGATCGCCGGTGCGCTGGTCGGCGCAGCGCTGAGCCTGTTCGCCGTGCGGTACTGGGTGGACCAGATCGTCGTCGGCGTCGTGCTCAACGTGCTCGTCGTGGGCCTCACGAGCTTCTTCTTCGGAACGCTCATGCGCGAGAACCCCGAGCTCAACCGGGCGATCGGACTGCCCGACCTGCCGATCCCGGTGCTGTCGCGCATCCCCGTGATCGGACCCGTGCTGTTCGACCAGAACATGCTGGTCTACCTCATGTACGCGATCGTGATCGTGCTGAACATCATGCTGTTCAAGTCCCGCTGGGGTCTGCGCGTGCGCTCCGTCGGCGAGCACCCCAAGGCGGCGGACACGGTGGGCATCAAGGTCAACCGGACGCGCGTGCGCAACACGATTCTCGGTGGCGCCGTCGCGGGTCTGGGCGGTGCGTTCTTCACCGTGGCGTCCGGTCTCGCGTTCAACAAGGAGATGACGGGCGGCAAGGGCTACATCGCGCTGGCCGCGATGATCCTCGGTCGCTGGAGCCCCAAGGGCGCGCTGGCCGCGGCTCTGCTGTTCGGCTTCGCCGACTCCCTGCGCGAGCAGTTCGGCATCATCGGCACGTCGATCCCGTCGCAGTTCCTGGCGATGCTTCCGTACCTCGCCACGATCTTCGCGGTCGCGGGTCTTGTGGGCCACGTGCGTCCCCCGGCCGCTGAGAACATCCCGTACAAGAAGTAGGGGTCCCGTGACAGAGATCGACTGGGAGGCGCTCCGGGCTGCCGCCCGCGAGGCATCGACCCGCGCGTACGTGCCGTACTCGAAGTACCCGGTGGGCGCCGCAGCGCTCACGGACACGGGTGCGATCGTGACGGGCGCGAACGTGGAGAACGCCAGCTACGGGCTCACGTTGTGCGCCGAGTGCGCGCTCGTGTCCAAGCTACACACGGATGCGCTCGGCAAGCGCCTCGTCGCGTTCGCGTGCGTGGACGCGGCGGGTGCTCCGCTGCAGCCGTGCGGGCGCTGCCGTCAGCTGCTATACGAGTTCGGCGGCGATTCGCTGCTCATCGACGGCCCTGACGGGACGCTCACGATGTCCGACATCCTTCCCTGGGCCTTCGGCCCGCAGCACCTCGAGGAGAGCTGATCCCCATGGCCGAGCGCCACGACGCCGTCGACGTCATCGTCACCAAGCGAGACGGCGGCACCCTCTCTGACGACCAGATCGACTGGGTCGTCGACGCCTACACGCGGGGCGTGGTCGCGGACGAGCAGATGAGCTCGCTCGCGATGGCGATCCTCCAGCGTGGGATGACGCGCGCGGAGATCGCGCGCTGGACGCAGGCGATGATCGCCACCGGCGAGCGCCTGGACTTCTCCGGGCTCAGCCGCCCCACGGCGGACAAGCACTCGACGGGAGGGGTGGGCGACAAGATCACGCTGCCCCTCGCTCCGCTGGTCGCGGCGTGCGGCGTCGCGGTCCCGCAGCTGTCCGGCCGGGGCCTGGGTCACACGGGAGGCACGCTCGACAAGCTCGAGTCGATCCCGGGCTGGCGCGCGGCGCTGTCGAACGAGGAGATGCTCGAGCAGCTCGAGACGGTCGGCGCGGTGATCTGTGCCGCAGGTTCCGGCCTCGCGCCCGCGGACAAGAAGCTCTACGCGCTGCGCGACGTCACCGGCACGGTCGAGGCGATCCCGCTGATCGCGAGCTCGATCATGTCCAAGAAGATCGCCGAGGGCACGGGCGTTCTCGTGCTGGACGTGAAGGTCGGCTCTGGCGCGTTCATGAAGGACCTCGAGTCCGCGCGTGAGCTGGCGCGCACCATGGTCGACCTCGGCACGGATGCGGGCGTGAAGACCTCGGCGCTGCTGACCGACATGTCGACGCCGCTGGGCCGGGGCATCGGCAATGCGCTCGAGGTGGAGGAGTCGCTCGAGGTGCTGGCCGGTGGGGGACCTGCCGACGTGGTCGAACTCACCGTTGCTCTGGCGCGCGAGATGATCGCCCAGGCGGGCATCACTGACGTCGACCCGGCGGATGCGCTCAAGGATGGCCGTGCGATGGACGCGTGGAACGCGATGATCCGCGCCCAGGACGGAGATCCGACTGCGCCCATGGCAGTGGCGGAGCATGTGGAAGAGGTCCGCGCGGACCGCGACGGCGTGATCACACGCATGGACGCGCTCGGCGTGGGCGTCGCCTCGTGGCGCCTGGGAGCGGGACGCGCGCGCAAGGAGGACCCGGTCCAGGACGGTGCAGGCATCTACCTGCATCGCACGCTCGGTGAGCACGTCAAGGCGGGCGACGTCATCGCGACGCTGCACACCGAGACCGAGGACCGCATGCCGCGCGGGCTGCAGGCCCTGCAGGAGGCGTGCGGCGGCGAGGGTGCCATCGAGATCGGCGACGCCGCAGACGCGCGTGCCATCGTGCTGGACCGGATCGGCACCGTCACGTCCTGATGGGCTGGACGCTCACGTCCGTCGCAGCCCGGGTGCTCGGCCCGCTGGGCTGGGGGAGACGCTGGGTGGCGCCGGATGCCGTCACGCACGCCCGAGCCCTCGCGGCGGATCCTCCGGCTGCGCCGGGCGGTGCGCCTGACCTGTCCGAGCGCACGTGGGAGCGGCGCCTCGCACAGGCGTCCCCCGCCGATCGCAAGGCGCTCGAGGCCGCCGCGGCTGAGGTCGGCTCTGATGCGCGGGTGATCCAGCGAGCCGCCGGCTCGGGGGCTCCCGTCGCCGCCGTCGCTGCGCTCGCAGCCGCATGGGCGAGCCTGCCGGGCGATGCGAAGGCTGCGGCGCGCGACCCGCTGGCCTCACCGTCGGGTCGTCGGGAGGAGGGGCCTGCCGCCGTGGGCGTGCTGACGCTGCGTCAGATCGACGAGACGACGTGCGGCGCCGCAGTCCTCGCGATGGTCGCGCTCACGACCGACCCGTTCGTCGCGGTGTGGCTCGCCACCGGGCGGATCTTCGCCGACCACCGGCCAGCAGCCGTCGCTGGCGTGCTCGGCGGCGACTGGAAGTCAGGCCCGCGCACCCTCGAGTCGCGGTGGGCCGCCCTCCAGCGCGCTGCATGCGGAGGCGAGGCGAGGCGCCCTGGGTCCGTTCGCGTGGCCGGGTTCGCTCGGCACGCCGCCGTGGGGCCTCGCGCGGATGGTGCGTCCGTTCGGCGTGAGGTACCGCGGCGCGTCGCTCGATGACCGCTCCGCCGAGGCCGCGGCCGCCTGGGTGGCCCACGCGTCGGCCGCGCTCGCGGACTCGCTCCCGGTGCCGCTGTACTCGGCAGGGGACTCGGCGCTGGGCCTCGACACCGCGGTGCCGAGGCACGTGATTCTGCTCGTGGCGCGCGTCGAGGACGGCTTCCTCGCGTATGAGCCGTCGCGCGGCGCCCTCATGCACCTGCCCGACGCCGCGTTCACCGGCCCGGGACCGCGTCGGGCTTCGCTCGGGCACTGGAGCCGCGTCGCGTGGCTGGTCCTGCCTTCGCCCGTCCACTGAGCGGGTACCTCTCCACTCGCGCCATTCCGCGCTGTGGCGCACTAGCCTGGTGTCATGACCCTCACCTCTGACGAGATCCGCGCCCTGCCCAAGGTCGTGCTGCATGACCACCTCGATGGCGGATTGCGCCCCGAGACCCTCATCGAGCTGGCGGCCGAGATCGGCTACGAGCTCCCCTACACCGACCCCGACATGCTGGCCAAGCACTTCGTGGCCAACGCGAACTCGGGCGACCTGGTGCGCTACCTCGAGGCGTTCGCGCACACCACTGCCGTGATGCAGACTGCCGCGCAGATCACCCGCGTGGCCCGCGAGGCGGTCGTGGATCACGCCCGCGACGGCGTCATCTACGTGGAGCTGCGCTACGCGCCCGAGCAGCATTGCGAGAAGGGCCTCTCGATGCAGGACGTCGTCGACGCCGTGCAGACAGGGCTCGAGGAGGGCGTCGCCGAGGCCGCCGAGGAAGGATTCGGCATCCGCGCCGCCGCGCTGCTGTGCGCGATGCGTCACCTCGACAAGTCGCTCGAGGTCGCAGAACTCGCCCTCGCCAACCGTGGCACGGGCTGCGTGGGCTTCGACATCGCCGGTCCCGAACTGGGCTTCCCGCCCGCCAAGCACGCGGCCGCGTTCGCGCTGCTGCGCGATGAGCTGTTCCCCGTGACGATCCACGCGGGCGAGGCGGACGGCGCGGGCTCGGTCTCGCAGGCGCTTGGCCTCGGTGCCGCGCGCCGCATCGGGCATGGCGTGCGCATCCACGAGGACATCGAGGGCTTCGGCACCGAGACCCCGGTGCTGGGCCACATCGCGCAGTACGCGCTGGACCAGCAGATTCCGCTCGAGATGTGCCCCACGTCCAACGTGCACACGGGCGCTGCGGAGTCGATCGCGAACCACCCGATGCACGAGCTGCGCGACCTCGGCTTCGCGATCACGATCAACACCGACGACAAGCTGGTCTCGGGTGTGGATATGGTGAGCGAGTTCGAGGAGCTCGTGGGCGCAGGCTGGACCACGGAGGACCTGTTCGAGGCGACGCTCGCTGCCGCCTGGGGCGCGTTCCTTCCCTACGACGAGCGGGCCGACCTGGCCGACCTTGTCGTCGAGGGCTACGGCATGGACGAATAGGCTGATCCCATGACACTTTCCCGTGCAGAGCTCGCCCAGTACGTCGACCACACGCTCCTGAAGCCTGAGTCGACTCCCGCCGATGTCGAGGCGCTGATCGCGGAGGCCGCCCAGCTCGGCGTCTTCTCGGTGTGCGTCTCGCCGTCGATGCTCCCCGTCAGCACGCCCGCAGGCGTCGCCGTCGCGACCGTGTGCGGCTTCCCCTCGGGCAAGCACCACTCGTTCGTGAAGGCGGCCGAGGCGGCGCTGAGCATCGAGCAGGGTGCCGATGAGGTGGACATGGTGATCGACATCGCCGCTGCGAACGAGGGACGCTTCGACGACGTGCAGTCGGACATCGCCGCAGTCCGTGGCGCCGTGCCCGAGGGCAAGATCCTCAAGGTCATCATCGAGTCCGCCGCGCTGAGCGACGAGGCGATCGTGGGGGCCTGCCGCGCCGCAGAGGCCGCGGGCGCCGACTTCGTGAAGACCTCGACCGGGTTCCACCCCGCTGGCGGTGCGTCCGTGCACGCGGTGAAGTTGATGGCCGACGCGGTCGGCGGTCGGCTGGGCGTCAAGGCCTCGGGCGGCATTCGCACGGCCGACGCGGCTCTCGCCATGATCGACGCGGGCGCCACTCGCTTGGGCCTGTCGGGTACGGCCGCCGTGCTCGATGGACTCGACGGCGCGGTCACCGAGACTGAGGGCGACGGCGGCTACTGAGCCATCACGCTCGATCTGCGCACGACCCCTCCCCGCGTCCGGGTGAGGGGTCGTGGCATGTCAGGCAGCTCCGGCATCGGGCATGCGACGATAGCCCGGTGACCGATCACCCTGCTGACGCCCACGACCTGCTGCGAGTGCGCGGCGCCCGCGAGAACAACCTCAAGGACGTCTCGCTCGACATTCCCAAGCGGCGCCTCACCGTCTTCACGGGTGTCTCGGGCTCCGGCAAATCTTCGCTGGTATTCGACACGATCGCCGCCGAGTCGCGGCGCATGATCAACGAGACCTACAGCTCGTTCATCCAGGGCTTCATGCCCAGCCAGCAGCGGCCAGACGTGGACCTGCTGGAGGGCCTCACGACAGCGATCATCGTGGACCAGGAGCCGATGGGCGCGAATGTGCGCTCCACCGTGGGCACCGCGACGGACGTGCACGCGATGCTGCGCATCCTGTTCTCGCGCCTGGGTCAGCCGCAGGTGGGGCCGCCGCAGGCGTTCAGTTTCAACGTCGCGAGCTCGTCGGGCTCGGGCTCAGCGACGGTGACGCGCAAGGACGGGACCACGGTGCGCGAGCACCGCGAGTACTCCGTCACGGGCGGCATGTGCGTGCGCTGCGAGGGCACTGGACGGGTGAGCGAGCTGGACCTCGCCCAGGTGTTCGACGACTCGAAGTCCCTTGCTGAGGGAGCGCTCACCATCCCCGGCTACACGGCCGACGGCTGGGCGGTCAGGATCTACACGGAATCGGGCTTCCTGGACCCGAATAAGGCCATCAAGGACTACTCCAAGCGCGAGCGGGACGACCTGCTCTACAAGGAGCCGACCAAGGTCAAGATGGCCGGCATCAACATGACCTACGAGGGCCTGATCCCCAAGATCACCAAGTCCATGCTGAGCAAGGACAAGGATGCGATGCAGTCACACATCAGGGCGTTCGTGGACCGCGCGGTGACGTTCCAGACCTGCCCCGACTGCGAGGGCACGCGCCTCAGCGAGCTCGCGCGCTCCTCTCGGATCGAGGGCAAGAACATCGCCGAGCTGGCCGCGATGCAGATCTCCGACCTCGCCGCGTGGATGCGCGACCTCGACGAGCCGTCGGTCGCGCCGCTGCTGGCGGGCCTGCGCGAGACCCTCGACTCGTTCGTCGAGATCGGTCTCGGCTACCTCTCGCTCGACCGCGCCGCCGGCTCGCTCTCGGGTGGCGAGGCGCAGCGCACCAAGATGATCCGCCACCTCGGCTCTGCTCTCACCGACATCACGTACGTGTTCGACGAGCCCACCGTGGGCCTGCACCCGCATGACATCGCGCGCATGAACCGCCTCCTGGAGCAGTTGCGGGACAAGGGCAATACGGTGCTCGTGGTGGAGCACAAGCCCGAGACGATCGCGATCGCCGACCACGTCGTGGACCTCGGCCCCGGCGCTGGCTCCGCGGGTGGCGAGATCACCTTCGAGGGCACCGTGGAGGAGCTCAAGGCCTCGGACACGCTCACGGGGCGCCACCTGGGTTACAAGGCGAGCCTCAAGCCAGAGGTGCGTACGGCGTCGGGCGTGATCGAGATCAGGGGAGCGAGCGCCAACAACCTGCGCGACGTGGACGTGGACCTGCCGCTCGGCGTGCTCACAGTGGTGACTGGCGTGGCGGGTTCGGGCAAGAGTTCGCTCATCCACGGGTCGATCCCGGCCGACGACGTGGTCACCATCGATCAGCGGCCTATCAAGGGCTCGCGGCGGTCCAATCCTGCGACCTACACGGGCGCGCTCGAGCCGATTCGCAAGGCCTTCGCGAAGGCCAATGGCGTCAAGCCCGCGCTGTTCAGCGCCAACTCCGAGGGCGCGTGCCCGGTGTGCAACGGGGCCGGCATGATCTACACCGAGCTGGGCGTCATGGAGACGGTCGCGAGCGTGTGCGAGGCGTGCGAGGGCCGACGCTTCAACGAGGACGTGCTGCGGTACACCCTGGGTGGGGCCTCCATTGCGGACGTCCTAGAGATGCCCGTGACCGACGCGCTCGCGCTCCTGTCCGAGGGCGACGCCAAGACGCCCGCCGCCGCGACGATCCTGCGCCACCTCGTGGACGTGGGGCTGGGCTACCTCAACCTGGGGCAGCCTCTCACGACCCTCTCGGGCGGCGAGCGCCAGCGCCTCAAGCTCGCGACGCACATGGGGGAGAAGGGAGGGGTCTATGTGCTCGACGAGCCCACGACGGGGTTGCACCTCGCGGACGTCGAGAACCTGCTGGGGCTCCTGGACCGGCTGGTGGACGGCGGCAAGACCGTGATCGTGATCGAGCACCACCAGGCGGTGATGGCGCACGCGGACTGGATCATCGACCTTGGCCCCGGCGCCGGCCACGACGGCGGCCTCGTCGTGTTCGAGGGGATTCCTGCCGACCTGGTGTCCCAGGGTGAGACGCTGACCGCACAGCACCTCAAGGAGTACGTGGGCTAGCCAGCCGCCTCGACCGAGGCGTCGCGCCCCGTCACGTGGTCGAGCACTGCCTTCGCGGTGGCGGGGACCTCGCGGATGTTGCCGATGATGGTCGAGTTCGTGAGGCGGATGCCGGGGAAGCGGCCCTGCGCGTCGAGCCCCATCTCGCCGCAGAGCCAGACTGCGCGTGCCATGTGGAACTCCTGCGTCGCGACGATCACGGACGATGCGCCGTAGACGTCGTGGGCGCGCGCGCAGGACGAGTAGGTGTCAAGGCCCAGGGGATCCTCGATGATCGCCTCGGCAGGCACGCCCATCGACTCGGCCACGGCGCGCATGATCGTGGGTTCGCCGAAACCTGACGAGTCGTCTCCGTCGCCGCTCATGATGAGCAGATCGACCTCGCCCGCTTCGTACAGCGCGACGCCGACCTCGATGCGTTCGCGCAGGAAGCGTGAGGGCGTGCCGTCCTCATAGACGCGCGCGCCGAGCACGAGCGCGGCATCGGCATGCTCGGCAGGCGCCCCCGATTGCTCGATCTCGCCGTAGGTGGTCAGGTGCGTGTACAGCCACGGCGCCGCGATGAGCGCCGGGATCAGCACGAGCGCCGCGATGTACCAGCGCATACGGGAATGCAGGCGGGTCACCCCGTCACGCTATCGCAGCACCGTCGGGGGTCTCGGGATAGTTGCCCGACGCTGTGTGCAACGTGTCGCGCCGCACCCTCCGAGAATCGACACCCAGTGCAATCTGTCGGGTGGGTGCGGTGGGTGCGGCGGGGTGGAGCTACAGTCCCAGCGCCGCGTGCACGTCCGAGTCGAGCGCGTCCATCGCCTCGGTGGCCCTGGCGCGCGCGGCCGCGACGTCTCCGTCGTCGCCGAGCGGCTCGATGACCTCGAGGTAGGCCTTGACCTTGGGCTCCGTGCCGGAGGGGCGGATGATCACGCGCGCGCCCGATGCGGTGGCCAGGTGCAGGCCCGTCGTCGGGGGCAGGCCCTGGAAGCCTTCGCCCATGTCGTCGGTCGCGACCACGTCGGAGCCGCCGAGGGAAGCCGGGGGAGCCGAGAGTAGCCGGTCCATCGTCTCGCCGATGAGGGACAGGTCCGCGAAGCGGGCCGAGACCTGGCGCGTGAGGTACACGCCGTACGAACGGGCGAGGTCGTCGATCGCGTCTGCGAGTGTCCTCCCCGAAGCCTTCAGCTCGGCCACGTAGTCGGCGAGCATCACGGCGGCGGAGATGCCGTCCTTGTCGCGCACGAGGTCGGGTGCGACGCAGTACCCGAGCGCTTCCTCGTAGCCGTAGACGAGGCCTTCCTCGCGGGAGATCCACTTGAAGCCGGTCAGCGTGTGTCGGTAGCCCAGTCCGTGCTCCTTGGCGATCGCTCCGAGCTGCTGCGACGAGACGACGGAGTTGGCGAGGACCGCGCCCTCCGGGTGGCCGCCGCGCGACGCGACACGCTCGCCCAGGAGCGATCCGACCACGTCGCCGTGAAGCATCGTCCAGCGTCCGTCGATGATGGTCGCGACGGCCGCACGGTCGGTGTCTGGATCATTGGCGATCACCACGTCGGCGCCCAACTCCTCGGCGAGTGAGAGCGACAGGTCGATCGCGCCCTTCTCCTCGGGGTTGGGGAACGACACGGTCGGGAAGTCGGGGTCGGGCTCGGCCTGCTGCGGCACGGTCGTGAGGTCTTCGAAGCCTGCACCGCGAAGTGCGCGCTCTACGGTCTCGGCGCCGACGCCGTGCAGCGGGGTGAGGACCACCTTCAGGGTCCGCCGGGCCTCGGCCAACGCGCCCGACGCTGCGGGCACCACGGCCGCCGCGGCCGCCACATAGGCGTCCACGACGTCCTCGCCCAGCACGGTCCAGCCCTCGGCGGCGCGGGGCACGGACTCGACGGACTCGACGGCGGCGATGCGCGCGGCGATCTGCGCGTCGTAGGGCGGCACGATCTGCGCGCCCTGGCCGGCGCCGGTGACGACGCGCCCGCCCAGGTAGACCTTGTAGCCGTTGTCGCGCGGCGGGTTGTGTGAGGCGGTCACCATGACGCCGGCGTCGGCGTCGAGGGCGCGCGTCGCGTAGGCGAGCACGGGGGTGGGAAGCCTGCGGGGCAGCAGCAGCGCCTCGTGGCCTGCCGCGGTCATCACCGCAGCGGTGTCACGCGCGAACTGCTCCGAGCCGTGGCGCGCGTCGTAGCCGATCGCCACGCGTGCGGGGCTCTCGCCGAGAGACTCGGTGAGGAACGCCGCGAGGCCCGCGGCCGCGCGGATCACCACGGCGCGGTTCATGCGGTGCGGGCCGGCGCCGATCTCGCCGCGCAGGCCGGCCGTGCCGAACTGCAGCAGCCCCTGGAAGCGGTCGGCGAGGTCGACCTGGGCGGAGTCGTCGCCGGACTCGGCGCGCTCGATGATCGCGGCGAGCTCCTCGCGGGTCACGGCGTCGGGGTCATCGGCGAGCCACGCTCGCGCGGTCTCGAGCAGTGCGGAGTCCATCTACATCACCTTCACGATCTCGGCGAGCAGCGCGGAGATGCGCGGCGCGGCGGCGGCGCCCGCGTCGAGCACCTCCTGGTGGTCCAGCGTCTCGCCGCCGAATCCTGCGGCGAGGTTCGTCACGAGCGACAGCCCCAGGATCTCCATGCCTGCCTCGCGGGCCGCGAGCGACTCGAGGGCGGTGGACATGCCCACGAGGTCGGCGCCCAGGATCGACGCCATGCGCACCTCGGCCGGGGTCTCGTACTGGGGGCCGGTGAACTGCATGTAGACGCCCTCGGGCAGCGAGTCGTCGATCGTGCGTGCGAGCTCGCGCAGGCGGGGCGTGTAGGTCTGCGTCATGTCGACGAACGTCGCGCCCTCGAGCGGGGTCGCCGAGGTGAAGTTGATGTGGTCCTTGAGCAGCACGACAGTGCCGGGGACGAAGTCCGGGTTCACGGAGCCGCAGCCGTTGGTGACCACGAGCTGCGTGCAGCCGGCAGCGGCGGCCATGCGGACCGCGTGCGCCACCGTCGACGCGTTGCGCGACTGGTAGAAGTGCTGGCGAGCGCCGAGCGAGAGCACGGTGCGTCCGTTCGGGGTGCGGAACGAGCGGTGCACGGCGTGGTGGCCGGCGACGGCGTGGCCGGTGAATCCGGGGATGTCAGCGGCGTTCACGGATGCGATCTCCTCGCCGAGCAGCTCGGCGGCGCCTCCCCAGCCGGAGCCCAGGATGAGGGCGATGTCGTGGTGCTCGATGCCGGTCTTCTCGGCAAGGACGCGGGCCGCCTCGGCGGCGAAGTCGTGGGCTTCAGTCATGCCTCCGAGCCTATCCGGGCCAAGCGGGGTCCGCCGCGCGCGGCAGCGGCGGGGACAAGGCGCGAACCCGGCCACGGCGTCGGGCATGTGGCGTCCGTGTGGAACGATGGCGGGCATGACCCATGTGGTGATCCTCGGCGGCGGACCCGGCGGCTACGAGGCGGCACTGGTGGCGCGCAAGGCCGGCGCCCAGGTGACGCTGATCGAGCGGCACGGGCTGGGTGGCAACGCGGTGCTGACGGACGTCGTGCCGTCCAAGACGGTCATCGCGACCGCGGAATGGCGCACCATCGCGGAGCGCGCACCGGAGCTCGGCATCGTCGGCGACGCGGGGCCGGCGAGCCTTCGCGTGGACCTCGGTGCCGTCAACGCGCGCGTGAAGTCTCTCGTGGAGCGCCAGAGCGGCGACATCGAAGCGCGGGTGACCGGCGAGGGCGTGCGCGTCGTCCGTGGTGAGGGCCGTCTCGTGGGGCCGCTCACCCTGGCGGTAGGGGATGAGGAGATCACGGCCGACGCTGTCCTCCTCGCGCTCGGCGCGCGCCCCCGCGTGCTTGATTCAGCCATGCCCGACGGCGAACGCATCCTCAGCTGGAACGACCTCTACACGCTTGAGGAGCTGCCCGAGCACCTCATCGTGGTGGGTTCGGGTGTGACGGGCGCGGAGTTCGCGGGCGCGTACCGGCTGCTGGGCTCCGAGGTCACGCTGATCGCGTCACACGACCGGGTGCTGCCGCGTGAGGACCCCGAGGCGTCGGCGATGCTCACCCAGGTGTTCAAGGACCGCGGCATGACGCTCGTCGGTGGTCGGGCGGCGGCAGCACGTCGCGAAGGTGACGGTGTGGTGGTCACGCTCGAGGACGGCCGCGAGGTGGCGGGCAGCCATGTGCTCATGGCAGTCGGCTCGATCCCGAACACCGAGGGTCTGGGGCTCGAAGAGGCGGGCATCGCGCTCGACGAGCGCGGCTACATCAAGGTCGACAGGGTGTCGCGCACCAGCGTGGCCGGCGTCTATGCGGCCGGCGACTGCACAGGAGTCCTGCCGCTCGCGTCGGTCGCGGCCTCGCAGGGGCGCATCGCGATGGCGCACGTGCTGGGCGACGCGGTGCACCCGCTGGAGCTTGCGACGGTGTCCTCGACGGTGTTCACCGCGCCGGAGATCGCGACGGTGGGCGCGTCGGAGGCGGAGCTGCGCGAGCGCGGCATCTTCTATCGCGTGGAGCGGTTGGATCTCGCGCGCAACCCGCGCGCCAAGATGCTCGGAATCGACCAGGGCTTCGTCAAGATCTTCGGCCACACGGTCACCGGGCTGGTGCTGGGCGCCGTCATCGTCGGCTCGCGGGCCTCCGAGCACATCTTCGCGCTCTCTCTCGCCGTGGCGAACCACCTCACCGTGGATCAGGTGGCCGACGCCTTCACGGTGTATCCCTCGCTGTCCGGCACCACGGGCGAGGTCGCACGGCGACTGCACGGCATCCGCGAGAGCGATCCTCAGGGCGTCTAGCGGGTCGCGAGTTCAGGCGCGAGGCCGGAGCCGCAGCGGAGGCAGGGTCGGCGCGGGCAGAGGCGCAAGCTCGCCCGGCGGGAAACTCCCGAACAGTGGGGGCTTGCCCTCGTCCGCGGGGTCCGCCGGCTCGAAGCCGAGCTCGGCCTGATACCGCCGCCGGAACTCGACGATCTCGTCGTGGTCGCGTCCCACGAAGTTCCACCACATGACGATGCGCTCGCCCAGCGGGACGCCGCCCAGGAGGATGACGCGCGCGCCGCGCGGTCCGGCGGTGACGTGGATCGTGTCCGACCCTGTGGGCACGTAGGCCAGCGAGCGGTGTTCGACCGCGGTGCCGTTGACGTCGATGTGGGCGTTCTCGGCCAGCAGCGCATGCTCGAAGTCGGCGCGCACGGGGAGGACCGCGGTGGCGCCCGGCTCCACGAGCAGTTCAGCTCCGAGTAGGTCTGGCGTCCTCGTCTCGACGGGCGAGGACGATCCGAGCAGCTCGCCGATGAAGACTCGGGCGGTCACGCCTGGAGCAGTGACCGGCTCGGGAACGTGGTGGAGGAACTGGTTCTCGCTGAACCGGGTGCTCTCAGGTAGCGCGAACCACAGTTGGACACCGTGCAGCACGCTTGTGCTCGCCGTGCTGATCTCGGAGTGAGTGATGCCGCGGCCCGCGATCATGAGGTTGAGCTCGCCTGGCCGCACGCGTGCGGCGTTGCCGCCCGAGTCGAGGTGGTCGATCCCGCCGGTGAACAGCCAGCTCACCGTCGCGAGGCCCGTATGCGGGTGGCGCGGCACCACCATGCCGCCGGACCCGGCGACGTCGTCAGGGCCGTAGTGGTCGAGGAAGCACCAGGCGCCGACGAGGGAGCGCTGCTTCTGGGGAAGCGTCCGGTAGACGGTCATGGCGCGTGGGCCGCCGAGAGGCACCTCGCGAGGTTCCAGCACTTCGACCCCGGCGCACGGTTGACCTTGTTCGAGCACGGACTCTTGCGGTCGGGTTTCGAGGTCGCTCACCGGGGCATGCCTCCCTCACGATCGTGCGAGCGGGACACCTGATCCGCCCGACGCTTCCGGCGAGGGGCCATTGTCACCGCACCACGAGCGTACGCGAGCGACGCCGACGGATGGTCGACTGTGGGGCCGAGGCGCGGCGACCGCGCCCGATGGCGCGTCTCAGGTGAACAAGCCCTGTCCGATGTAGGCACCGTCGGAACCGTCGAGCGTCGCACCCGCAGGAACCCCTGGTGGCACCGCGAAGAGCGCCGAACCCACTGCACGCACGTACTCGACTGTCATCGCGTCGGACGACGAGATCGCCGTCTGCATCGGGACGAACTGCGTCTCGGGGTCGCGCACGAAGGCCAGGAAGAAGAGGCCCGCGTCCAGCCGGCCCAGGTCGTCGGCGCCGTCCGTGTAGTTGTAGCCGCGCCTCAGCATCATCGCGCCGCCGTTCGCGCTCGGGTGCGCGAGCGCCACGTGCGAATCGGTGGGGATGAGCGGGCTGCCGTCCGCTCCCGGTCGCGTGAAGTCGGGGTCGGTGAACTCGTTTCCGCCAGACAGCGGCGCGCCGGATCCCTTGGTGCGTCCGACGAGCGCCTCCTGCTCGGACAGCGACGCGCGGTCCCAGATCTCGGCGAGGATGCGCAGCTTGCGGGCCACGAGGTACGTGCCGCCCGCCATCCAGTCGGCGCCGTCTGAGGCGTCGGCCCACAGCCACTCGCGGACGTTCTCCGTGTCCTCGGCCTTGAGGTTGCGGGTGCCGTCCTTGAAGCCCATGAGGTTCCGCGGCGTGGTCTGCTCGCGCGTCGTCGACGAGGTGCGGCCGAAGCCGAGCTGCGCCCACCGCACCGACGCGACGCCGAAGGCGAGACGCGAGAGGTTCCGGATCGCGTGCATCGCCACCTGCGGGTCGTCGGCGCACGCCTGGATGCACAGGTCACCTCCGGTGAGGCGGTCCTGGAGAGTGTCGCCGGGGAAGTGCGGCAGATCGATCAGCGCGGCTGGCCGGCGGCCGGCGAGGCCGAACCTGTCCACGCCGTCCTTGACGAACAAGCCGGGCCCGAACCCGAACGTGATGGTGAGGCCCGACGCGGGGAGCCCGGTGGCATCGCCCGTGTCCTCGGGCGGGGCGAGGGGGGAGCCGCCGGCAATGCCCGTGCCGAGCTCAGAGCCGGACATCAGCGTCGCGGCCGCCTCCGACCACGCGCGTAGCAGCCCGATCAGCGCGTCACGGTCGGACGTGGTGACGTCGAAGGCCGCGAAATGCATGCGGTCCTGCGCGGGCGTGACGATGCCGCTCTGGTGCTCGCCGAAGAAGTCGTACTGGCGCAACTGCATGGGCGACGCCGTCGCGCGCCCGGCAGCGAACCCGCCGCCTGCGAGCGCCGCCGCTCCGGCGACGACGCCCGCCCCGCCGAGCACGGCGCGCCGTGACGGCCCGCGACGAGTCTCCCCAGCGTCGGGCTGCTGGGACGTCGGGGCTGTCGCGCCGTGCTCGGGCGAGGAGGTGTCGTTCATGAGGGTCGCTCTCAGGCGGCGACTGCGGCGGCGGTGAGCTGCGAGAGTGACTCGCTGAGCGCCTCGACGAGGCGGGAGAGTTCGAGCACCTGGTCCTCGGTCAGCTCCGAGTAGGTGAGGAAGCCGGCCTCGAGCGAGCCGTACTGCGCGAGCTCGGCATCGAGCGCGGCGAAACGCTCCTCGATCTCGGTGCTCAGGTCTGTGTCGGTGAGGTCGGCGGCGGGCTTGAGGACGATGAAGGCCTCGTGGGCGCCGTCGAGGTTGGCGCGGAAGTCCCACAGGTCGGTGCCGGACCAGATCTCCTCCTCGCCGGTGATCTTGCCGGTCGCGACCTCGTCGAGCAGCTCCTTGGCTCCGTTGCCGATCTGGAAGGCCTCGAAGGTGAAGTCGTCCGCGTTCACGCGGGTAGAGAGCTCGGCGGTGTCGGCGACCAGGCGCTCGGCAAGGGCGGTGCGCTCGTCGACGGTGAGGGGCGTGTAGTCGGCGGGCTGCCACAGGTCCTTCTCCATGGCGTGCCAGCCGGTCCACTCCTCGCCCTCGGCGAGGTCGGCCTCGCGCAAGTCCATCGAGGGGTCGAGGTCGCCAAAGGACTCGGCGACGGGCTCGATCGCCTCCCAGTGGGAGCGTGCGGAGGCGTAGATGTCGCGCGCCGCGTCGTCGTCGCCGGCCACGAAGGCGGCGACGAACTCGTCGGTGGCGGTGACGAGTGCCGCGACCTCCTGCTGCACGTACGCCTTGTACGTGGCGGCTGCCTGGTCGAGCAGCGCCTGGCGCTCCTCGTCGACCTCCACCTCGCCGGTGGCTTCGGTGACGGTGAAGGCAGCGGGGACCGCGTCGGCGGTATCCGACTCGCGGCACGACGTGAAGTAGTCACCCGCAGCGACCTGCACGGTGAGATCGCGTGTGAGCCCGGGGCCGATGTTCTCGACCTCGGAGACGATCGACGAACCATCCGAGGCGAGCAGGTAGAACTCAGTCGCGGACGAACCCTCGTTGGACACCGAGAACACCAGGGTGCCCGCAGGCGCCTCGACGGCGGAGAGCGTGCAGCCCTCGTCGGTCGCGGTGACAGCGACGGCGTCCGCGCCGGCCGGTGTGTTGGGCACGCAGCCAGCGAGGGCGATGACGGCGCCGGTGAGGACGAGCGAGGGCAGAGCGAAGCGGGCGTTCATGCGGAGAGGAGTCCTTCGGTGATCAGGCCGCGGTCGCGGCGGTCTCGGTGACGCGCGGGGCGCCGGCGGGCTTCGGAGCGCCGCGGAAGGCGGTGCGCACGAACAGCCACATGACGGGAACGACGTAGAGGACCCACGCCACGGCCTCGAGCACGGTGGTCGCGGGGGAGAAGTTGAAGACGCCCTTGAGCACGGTGCCCAGCACCGAGTCGGAGGTGATCGTGCCGCTGACGTCGAAGGCGAGGGTGTTCAGGCCAGGCAGCACGCCGGCCTCCTGGAGGTCGTGCACGCCGTACGCGAGGACGCCGCCGGCCACGATGATGAGGAACACCCCGGTCCACTGGAAGAAGACGCGCAGGTTGATGCGCGCGGCGCCGCGGTACACGACCCAGCCGAGCACGATCGCTACGGCGAGGCCGAGCGTGGCGCCCAGAATCGGCGCGGTAGACGAGCCCGCGGACTGGATGCCAGCCCAGAGGAACAGCGAGGTCTCGAGTCCTTCGCGGCCCACGGCGAGCAGCGCCATCGCGATGACGGCTCCCTTACCGACGGCGATGGCCTTGTCCATGCTTCCTTCGAGGTGCCCGCGCAGGTGGCGCGCGGTCTTGCCCATCCAGAAGATCATCCAGGTGATGAGCCCCACGGCGACGATGCTGAGCGAGCCGCCGATGATCTCCTGCGCCTCGAAGCTGAGCCCTTGCGGGCCGAGCGTGAGCAGCGCTCCGAAACCGAGCGAGACTGCGATCGCAATGCCGACGCCGAGCCACACCTGCACCAGCAGATCGCGGCGCTCGATCCGCACCAGATACGCGACGAGGATGCCGACGATCAGCGAGGCCTCGAGGCCCTCACGCAGTCCGATGAGGAAGTTGGCGAACACAGGCGGCTCCTTGCGCGGCGGAAAATGGTAAGGCGTGCCTTACCCACTGCGGCGAGCGTAGGGGTGTCCGAGGTTGCGTGTCAAACTTCCGCAACATGACTGTTGCGTAATAGATAGGCCCGACGGTGGGGCCGGGTGGCCTCGCCGCTAGCTAGTTGTCGAGTTCGGTGTATTCGAGTTCGCCCGCCTCTGTGATCGTCAGCACCCAGTTCGGGCAGGCCCGCTCCTCGAGTCTGTCGAGTACTTCGCCTGAAGTGGTCTCCACTCGGATTTCGCTGCCCACGCAGTTCGGTACGAGAATGACGGTGGCATCACCCGCCTCTAGCGGCGTGTCCTCCTCTCGCGAACCGTTCCCGACCCAGACAACAACGTCTTCGCTGTATTCGTTCGAAATCGTCATCTCTGGTTTGGCGGAGTCGTAGTTGACCAGGCAGCCCGTGAGTGCGACAGTCAATGTGCCGATGAATGCGGCCGCGGGAAGTGCCTTCTTGACCTTCGTTCCCTTCGCTCGCGACCACGGCTTTCCGCTGTTCGACCGTGCTGATCGTGCGGTCATGATCTGGTCCTTTCGTCTATGTGGGGCTCCAGGTCGATCGTTGCTTTGGTAGCGAGCGCGCACATGCGGAAATGGTGCGGCGATGCACGACGTGCCGACGCGGCATGCCGGGCGGTGGTCGGCGCACCAGATGACCGGGAGGCGCCGTTGCCCGCCGAACTGACTGGGACTGTGTTCATGGTGGCCATGTCAGTTGGTCGACGTGACTGATTGTGTTCACGGTCTCGCGCGCATGGCACCTAACTCTTGTCCTCGTACGTGAGCGTTCCGTCTTCGTGGACCGTCAGTAGCCAGTTCGGGCAGGCAGGTTCGGTTGTCCGCCCCAGGACCTCGCCGGTCTCGGTTTCCACGCGGATGCTCTGACCGGTGCACACGTCTACCGAGGAGGAGCCCACCAAGTGCGGCTCGACGACCACAGCTTTGGCGTCTGGGCCTCCGTCGTTGTACTCGACCGTGAAGATCACTGTCTGATTGGAATCGTTGAAGAATTCGACAGTGGGGTGCGGGGGGTCGATGGCGAAGACGCAGCCGGTGAGAGTGAGTGCGGTGATCGCTGCGGTTGTCAGTGTGTGGATGAGCCGGCGCTGTGATGGGCGGGTCGTGGTGGTTCGCATGGTGTTGCGCAGTGCGTCGCCGGTGTCTGGCCGCGCCGGTCGGTCTCGTAGTGCACTGTGCTGACGTCCGGTCCCAGGCATGGCCGATATCTCTGGCTCGGGCTGATGCATCCCGCCTCCTTCAGTTGGACGGTGTGGGCTGGTAGGTGGGTGTTCCGATGGCGAACAGTCCGATGGTGTCGCCGCTGGTGGCTTGTGCTGAGACGACGTGTTCGATGTCGTGGAGGGCGAGTTCGGCAGTCTCACCGTTTGGCGCGAGGCCGATGTAGAGCGTGAATGCCACGGATTGTCCGACGGCGAGTGAGCCGAGGTTGAGTCGTGCCATCGTGCCTTGGTCGTCAGGGCCGCAAGTGGTGTCGAGTTCGACGGGTTCACCGATGTCGTCGACCTCTGCCAGCGGATCGCCGGAGTGGAATCCGTTGTTGCTGAGGTGTGCGATGTATGCGGGCACGGCTCCGGTGGTGGAGTGCCAGGTAGTCGACGTGCTTGATCGCATTCGTGGCCTCGCATGAACGGGGCCTAGCTCTTGTCCTCGTAGGTAAGCGTTCCGTCTTCGCTGACAGTCAACTGCCAACCTGCGCACGCCGGCCCATCTGTCGTGCCGACGACCTTGCCGTCCTCGCTCTCGACCCGGATCCTGTCACCAATGCAGTCATCTATCGATGTGAACTGCTCGGAATATGGGCTCACGACGAGTAGCACTGCTTCGCGAGTTTCGCCGTCGTACTCGATCGTGAACGTCAGCGACTCGGCGGTATCGTTCACGAACGTGGCGGTCGGGTGTGCCGGATCGATGGCGAAGACGCACCCGCTGAGCAGCATGGTGAGGACTGCGGTCGTGGTGAGCGTCTGAGTTGGGCCGCGAAAGCGCTTCCTGCGTGGGGTTTGGGGGCTGTCTGTGATGTCAGGAACCGCTGAGTCTTTCGTGGTCGTCTCGCCAGATGACCGGGAGTTGCCGTGACCCGCCGAACTGACTTGGACTGTGTTCATGGTGACTCTCTCATTTTTACGGTGTGGGTTGGTAGGTGGGTGTTCCGATGGCGAACAGTCCGATGGTGTCTCCGCTGGTGGCTTGTGCTGAGATGGCGTGTTCGATGTCGTGGAGGGCGAGTTCGGCAGTCTCACTGTTTGGCGCGAGGCCGATGTAGAGCGTGAATGCCACGGATTGTCCGACGGCGAGTTCGCCGAGATTGAGCAGTGCCATCGTGCCTTGGTCGTCAGGGCCGTTGGTGGTGTCGAGTTCGACGGGTTCACCGATGTCGTCGACTTGTGCCAGTGGATCGCCGGAGTGGAATCCGTTGTTGCTGAGGTGTGCGATGTATGCGGGCACGGCCCCGGTAGTGGAGTGCCAGGTGATCGACTCGTTGAAGACGTTGGGTGGCATGTCGAAGTCGAGCGCATAATCGAAGAGCACGTCGCCGCCCGTAGGATTCATCGTTTCGCGCTCTATAGTGACGTCGCCTTGTGCGGTGCAGTCGCAGGCGAGAACGACACGATCTGCGGACTCTCACCCGCCGCGGCCGCCGCGACAGGCGTCGCGAACATCGCAACCAGCGCCAGCAGTACCGACGCAGAAACCCCCTGTAAAGCACCCACCACGCGCCCCCCGGCGAACTGGCTCTTCGGCACAAAGCCGACGAATGTGCTCGCAACGTATTCCCGGCAACCTCACCACGTCAATGGAAGACGGTTCAGGAAGTGACAAACACCACCCCGTCACCCCGCGGCGACCGAGCACCCACGTCGGGAGGCTACGAAGCGTCGGCGATGTCGCAGATGACTGTGCCCGCCGAGACGCCCGCACCGACGGCGGCGGCGAGTCCCGTGATGACGCCTGCCTTGTGCGCGATGAGCGGCTGCTCCATCTTCATCGCCTCGAGGACCACCACGAGGTCTCCCTCGGCGACGGTCGCGCCGTCCTCGACGGCGACCTTGACGATCGTGCCCTGCATGGGGGAGGTGAGCGTGGTGCCGTTCGTGGTGCGGACGGGACCGCCGTTGCCACGCCGGCTCGAGCGTCGGGCTGGCCCGCCCGACGCCGCGGCAGCCCGGCCTGCCCGTGCAAGGGAGGCGGGGAGGACGACCTCGAGGCGCTTGCCACCCACCTCGACGACCACGCGCTCGGTGGCGGCGTCGTCCTCGTCGCTCGCGGCGGTAGAGCCGCCGCCGAGCGAGGCGACGGTCTCGGCGAACTCGGACTCGATCCACGTCGTGTACACGCCGAACGTGCCGTCCTCAGCCGTGTAGGCGGGGGAGCCGAGCACTGCGCGGTGGAAGGGCAGCACCGTGGGGATGCCCTCGACGTTCATCTCGGCGAGCGCGCGGCGGGCACGCTGCAGCGCCTGCTCGCGCGTGGCGCCGGTGACGATGACCTTGGCGATCATCGAGTCGAAGTTGCCGGAGACGGTGTCGCCCTGACGCACTCCCGCGTCCACGCGGACGCCGGGGCCCGAGGGGAAGTGCAGCCGGTGGATCCGACCGGGGGCGGGCATGAAGTTTGCCGCCGGGTCCTCGCCATTGATGCGGAACTCGATCGAGTGGCCGCGAACCTCGGGCTCGAGCACGGAGATCGGCTCGCCCGCGGCGATGCGGAACTGCTCGCGCACCAGGTCCACGCCCGTGACCTCCTCGGTCACCGGGTGCTCCACCTGGAGGCGCGTGTTGACCTCGAGGAAGCTGATGGTGCCGTCAGAGCCCACGAGGAACTCGCACGTGCCGGCGCCAAGGTACTTGGCCTCGCGCAGGATCGCCTGGCTCGATTCGACGAGGCGCGCGCGCTGATCGTCGGTCAAGAACGGCGCGGGGGCCTCCTCGACGAGCTTCTGATGCCGGCGCTGGAGCGAGCAGTCGCGCGTCGAGACGACGACGACGTTGCCGTGTGCGTCCGCGAGGCACTGCGTCTCGACGTGCCTGGGCTTGTCGAGGAAGCGTTCCACGAAGCACTCGCCGCGGCCGAAGGCTGCGACGGCCTCGCGCGTGGCGGAGTCGAACAGTTCGGGGATCTCCTCGCGGGTGCGGGCGACCTTGAGTCCGCGTCCTCCACCGCCGAAGGCCGCCTTGATGGCGACCGGAAGTCCATTCGCGTCGGCGAAGGCGACCACCTCGTCGGCCGTCTCCACGGGGTCAGGGGTGCCGGGCACGAGCGGTGCGCCTGCGCGCTGCGCGATGTGGCGGGCCGAGACCTTGTCGCCCAGCGCGTCGATCGCGTCGGGGGAGGGTCCGATCCAGATCAGTCCTGCGTCGATGACTGCGCGGGCGAAGTCCGAGTTCTCTGCGAGGAAGCCGTAGCCGGGGTGCACCGCCTCGGCGCCGGAGCGCTGGGCGACCTCGATGATCTTGGCGATGTCCAGATAGGTCTGGCGTGCGGTCGCGCCGCCGAGTGCGTACGCGTCGTCCGCCATGGACACGTGCGGGGCGTCGCGGTCGGGGTCGGCGTAGACGGCGATGGACCTCAGTCCGGCGTCCGCGCACGCGCGGACGATGCGGACCGCGATCTCGCCGCGGTTGGCGATCAGGACGCTGGAGAAGGCAGACACGCAGTCACGTTAGCGTGCGGCGGCTCGGCAGTCCTAGCCGGTGCCGGGTACCCCGGGCAAGTTTGGATGCGGGACCAAGGTCTCTCACCACGCGTTGTGGGATTCCGACAACGATTTTGGCTGGCCTTTACCGTACGGGGCCGTAGGTTGTCGGCGATCTACAAACTCGCGCCCTGATCGCGCTCCCACAGCTCGTGGAAGCGCACGCCGCATGGGGTCAGCAGGTGACGCAGCAGCGGCAGGGACACACCCACGACGGCGTGGAAGTCTCCGTCGATCGACTCGACGTACGGCCCACCCAGCGAGTCCACGGTGAAGGCACCCGCGACGTTCAGCGGCTCGCCTGTGGCCACGTACGCATCGATCTCGTCGTCTCCCAGGTCTGCGAAGCGCACCAGAGTCGAGGCGGTCTCGCCGATCGTCGCGCCGGAGCCACTCTCACGGTCGTCGACGAGCCAGTGGCCGGTGTGCAGCACGCCGGTGCGGCCGCGCATGGCCCGCCAGCGCTCGCGTGCGGTCGCCGCGTCCCCCGGCTTGCCCAGGATCTGCCCGTCGATCTCGAGCATCGAGTCGCAGCCCAGCACCAGCGCGCCCGTGTCGTGAGACGACGCGACCTCCTCCGCCTTGGCGCGAGCCAAGGCCAGCACCGAGGCGTCGAATGCGAGGTCCCCGAGCCCGGCGTCGGCGTGGTCGGCGCGCACCCGTGCGAGCACTGCGTCCTCATCCACGTGCGAGACGATCACGCGGGGCTCAACTCCGGCGGAGCGGAGCGTCGCCAGGCGGGCAGGGGACTGGGAAGCGAGGACGAGCGGCACGGCCATGGCCGCGAGCCTAGCCGTGCCTGGCGAGGTTCTCACATGCCCGACGCCGTGGCCCGGCTTAGTCGACGACGGCAGCCTCGTCGTGTTCCTCCTCCAAGCCCGGCGCGGTGCCGGGCTCGGCGGAGAGCGACTTGTCGCCGCGGGGCAGCGCGATGAGCATGAGCAGCGCCGTGCCGATGGCGATGATCGCGGAGATCAGCATGGAGTGCTGGTTGGCGTCCATGAACGCGGTCTGAGCGGCGAAGGCGATCTGTGCCGCCGCGTCGGCCGTCTCGCCCCCTGCCAGCGCGAGCTGGTCGGTGACCGCGATGGCCCCGGCAAGGGAGTCCTGCACCGCGCCAGCAGCCTCGGCGGGCAGGTCGGCGACGGTGGGGGCGATGTTGTCGGCGTACTGGTTGGCGATGAGCGAGCCGAGCACGGCGATGCCGAGCGAGGCGCCCAATTCGCGGGTGGTGTCATTCATGGCGGAGCCCATGCCGGAGCGGTTGCGCGGCACCGAGGACATCAGCATGTTGGTCGCGGGGGTCATGACCATCGCCATGCCCAGCGTCACGAGCGACATCGCGAGGAGGAAGTCCCAGTACGAGGGGATCGTGGGCCATGTGGTCATGAGCAGGAACCCGCCCGCGATGATGAGCAGGCCGGGGATGACCGTCCAGCGGGTGCCGAAGCGCTCCAAGTACTTGGGGATGAGCGGGCCGATGAACATCATCGGCAGCATCGACGGGATGAAGGCCACGGCAGTGGTGAGCGCGTCGTAGCCCATGACGAGCTGGAAGATCTGCGTCATGCCGAAGAAGGCGCCCATCATCGCGAAGAAGGTGAGCGTGACGGAGATGACGGAGAGCGAGAAGCGCGAACGAGCGAACAGCGTGAGGTCGAGCATCGGCTCGGCGACGCGGCGCTCCCACCAGATGAACAGTGCGAGGCTAACGGCGCCCACGGCCGCGGCGACGATCGTGAGGGTGTCGTCGAAGCCGTGCGACGGCGCCTCCATGATCGTGTAGACGATGCCGGCCAGCGCGAGCGTGATGAACAGTCCGCCGATCCAGTCCACGGGCGTGGCCTTCTCATCCACCGACTCGGGCACGATGAGCCACGTCACGGCGAGCGCGACCACGCCGAAGACGGCGCCTAGCAGGAAGGCCGAGTGCCAGTCGAAGAAGTGCAGCAGGATGCCTGTCAGCACGGAGCCGATCATCATGCCGACGCCGGAGACGGCCGCCCAGATGGCGATCGCCTTCGGGCGCTCCTTGGACGGGAAGACGACGTTCACGAGTGACAGCGTCGTCGGCATCACGAGCGCGCCGCCGATGCCCATGAGCGCGCGCGAGGCGATGAGCTCGCCGCCGGTGCTGGCGAAGAAGGGTGCGTACAGCGACGCGAGCACAAAGATGACGAGCCCGACGAGCATGACGCGCTTGCGGCCGTAGCGGTCCGCGATGGAGGCGGAGATGAACAGCAGCGCGGCGAAGACCAGGGTGAACGCCTCGACCACCCAGGTGAGCTGCAGCTGCGTCATGAAGAACTCGACCGCGAGCTCGGGCAGCGCGAGGTTGAGGCTCATGTTGGCGATCATCGCGGTCATGAGTCCCAGGCACAGGGTGGCGAGGATCGCCCAGCGGCGCTGGTAGACGGCGGCGCTGATGCCCTCGGCGAGCGCGTCATCGAGCGCGGCATCGCGCGGCGTGGCGTCAGTGGGCGAGGCAGGGGACGCTGACATGGGACCTCCGGGGTCGGTCGTCGGGGAAGGGGGTGGCCACGTCTGCGGGGCGTGCACCAATATAATTCGTGTGAGGCGAATCAACAACCCGGAGGCGGTGCTGGCATGGGAGGCTACGGCTCTATGGACGACTCCAGGGCTGCGCTCACCGCACGCGTCACCGCGCTGCAGCGCGAGCTCGTGATGTCCCAGATGCGCCCGCAGTCGGAGTCGCTGTTCAGCAGCGGCATTACCGTCGCGCAGCTGCACACGTTGCTGTACGTGCACGCCGTGCCGGGTCGCCCCACCGCGGAGGTCGCCGAGGCAGTCGGCATGAAGCCCAACATCGCGACCGGCGTGGTCCAGCGGCTCGCCGCGCGCGGATGGCTGGCTCGCACGCCCGACGCGCACGACGGCCGGGTGCGCAGGCTCGCCCTCACGCCCGAGGGCGCCGCGTTCGTGGAGAGCGTCGCGGGCGCTGCAGAGCAGCAGTTCGTCGACCACCTCGATGTGCTGAGTGAGGATCAGCTGGCACAGCTGGCCGACATGCTCGCGACCATCGCCGCGTCGATTCGACCCGGAGATTGACGATCCCGCCGCTAGAGTGGGCGCAATCGATGAGAGGGCGAGGCTGATGACGGACCGCGAGAGTCTGCTCGACACCACGGTGGCCGAGTTCATGCGCTTCCTTCACCGCTCGTCGCCGAACCAGGTGGGCGCCGTCGCACGCCTGGGGCTCACGCTCCACCAGTTCCGCGGAATCATTATCGTCTACGTCGAGCCGGGCATCACGACCTCGGACTTCGCGGACGCGATCGGCGTGCAGCCGTCCGTCGCCACCGGAGTGGTTCAGCGACTCGTCGCGCGCGACCTCGTGCGCCGCGAACTCGACGCCGACGACCGCCGCGTGCGGCGCCTGTACCTCACCGATCAGGGAAACGAGGTCGCCGAGGAGGCCGCCGGCATCGCACGATCGGCACGGCGCACGCAGCTCTCGGCGCTCGACGACGGCCAACTCGAGCAGCTCCGTGAGCTGCTCCGCGTGCTCGACAGCGGACTCGACCGGGCCTGAGTCACTCCACACCGCTCAGGAGCGCTCGAGCACACCCGCCTCGCCCAGCAGCGCCTTCCACGAGGCGGCCGTCTCACGCGCGTAGCCGAGCGCCGTGTGCTCCCTGAGCGAGATCGCAGGGTAGGCACCCTGCGCGTCGAGCCCGGCGCGGCCGCACAGCCACACCGCGCGCGGCAGGTGGAACTCCTGCGAGCAGACGATCACGCTCGCAAGATCGGCCTCGCACGCGTGCGAAGCCGAGGCGAAAGTGTTGACTCCGTGCGGGTCGAGCATGATCGCCGACTCGGGCACACCGAGTTCGAGAGCGGTGCGGCGCATCGACGCGGTCTCGTCGAGTCCCTCCCGGTTGCTCCCCGCGCCTGACATCAGCAGCGTGGGCACGAGCCCCGAGTGATACAACGTCGCCGCAGTCTCTACGCGCTCGCGCAGGAACCTGCTCGGACGGCCGTCCTCCCACACGCGCGCGCCGAGCACGAGCGCGGCGTCGGCGGCGTCGAGCTCGGGGGAGCCCACGGGATGCACGGCGCCGAAAGTCAGCGCGCGCATCGCCAGGTTCGGTGCGGCGATCGCCGCGCCCGCGAACCCGAAGGCGAGTTCCCTACGCATCGTCGCCCTCCGTCGCCTCGTCCGCGCCCGCGTGCGGTGGCAGGCCGTTCATGGCCTCCGCGAACGCTCCCGTGGCCAGCACCTTGGTGGAGCCGTCGGCCTCCGTCGCGGTCACCTGCTGCACCGCGCCGCGATACCACCAGAACACCTCGGGCGAGAGCGCTCCAGGCGCGCTCGCGTAGCCGTCGCGCGCGACGGCGGCGAGCGCGGATACGGCCTGCACGGCGCCCAGATCCTCGATCACGTGGAAGAGCAGACGGTGGCGGTCAGGCACCGCGACGAGCACCCCGCGCCGCGCGTCGCCGACGCGCTCGATCTCGTCTTCGAGCACCATCAGGCGGCTGGCGACGAAGTACGAGCCGCCGGCGAGGCGGTGGATGGGTCCGCCTGGCGATTCGAGCACGTCTCGCTCCTCGACCTCGACCGCGCGCAGCCGTGCGGTCGCCGCGCTCCAGGCGGCAGCCATGTCGGTGTCGGCGAGCACGCCCGCCGGAACAGTCATGACGGACTCGGGCGTGTCGACAGCGAGGACTGCGCGCATGCCCGCGCCGATCGTGGTCGAGTAGGGTGCCAGCTCGGCGTCCCAGCCGGCGGGCAGCGCCGCGCGATCCATGAGTCGCAGGCATGCACTGTCGAGCACCGTCTGCGGCGTGAGCGGCGACGCCGACTGCTGCGCGCGCAGCACCGCGCCCACGTGGTGGAACACCGCTCCCGCGCGCTCGTCCGGGGCGGCGGAGGAGAAGACGGCGGCGAGGTTGCGCAAGGGGTGCACCGCGCCGTCGGGGGTGCGCGCAGCATCGGGCCCCACCTGGGCGTCGACGCCCGACTGCCGGAACGCTGCGGTCACGAGAGCGCGCAGGTGGGCGCCCTCCTCCATCGTGAGGAAGGGGAAGGCCGGGTCGGCCGTGGGCGTGCGGTCCTTCTTGCGTCGGAACAGGGCCATGCTCGCACGCTACCCGGTCATCTCAGCGAGTGTCGCCAGGCGTCGTCTCCACGCCCCAGCGGGAGCATGATGCGCCGGCCCTGCATGCGGCGCGTGCGGTCCATCCACGCGGAGCGAGGCGAGCCGGGGCCGTCTGCGGGAGCATCGGCGGAAGCGACGGCGACCATGCCCGCGACCAGGGCCGCGAGCTCCGCCTCGTCCGGGGTGCCGCGCACCACGCGGAGCGAGGCTGCCGCCGCAGTGACGTCTTCGCCGTTCACAGCGGGATGTTCCCGTGCTTCTTGGGCGGCAGCGACGAGCGCTTGGTGCGCAGGGCCCGCAGCCCCTTGACGATCTGCGCGCGCGTCTCGTGGGGCTGGATGACGGCATCGACGTAGCCGCGGTCGGCGGCGTCGTACGGGTTGACGATGCGGTCCTCGTAGTCGTCGATCAGCGCCTGGCGCTCCGCCTCGACGTCCCCGCCCTTCGCCTCCACGTCGGCGAGCGTGCGCCGCGACAGGATGTTGACCGCGCCGGCCGCGCCCATGACCGCGATCTGGGCGGTGGGCCACGCGAGGTTGATGTCAGCGCCCAGCTGCTTGGAGGCCATGACGATGTACGCGCCGCCGTAGGCCTTGCGCGTGATCACTGTGATGAGCGGCACGGTCGCCTCGGCGTAGGCGTAGATCAGCTTCGCTCCGCGGCGGATGATGCCGCGATGCTCCTGCGCGACGCCCGGCAGGAAGCCGGGCACGTCCACGAACGTGAGCACCGGGATGTTGAAGGCGTCGCACGTGCGCACGAAGCGCGCGGCCTTCTCGGAGGCGTCGATGTCGAGGGTTCCCGCCATCTGCTGCGGCTGGTTCGCGACCACGCCCACGGAGTGGCCCTCGACGTGGCCGAAGCCCACGACGACGTTCGGTGCGAACAGCGGCTGCACCTCGAGCAGCTCGCCGTCGTCGAGCACGGTCTCGAGCAGGGTGCGCATGTCGTACGGCTGGTTGTCGCTGTCGGGGACGAGTGCGTCGAGCGCCATGTCCTCCTCGGTGAGCTCGAGCTCGGCGGGCTGCTCCCACGTGGGCGGGTCGGTGAGGTTGTTCTGCGGCAGGTACTGCAGCAGGTGCTGCACGTACTCGATCGCGTCGTCCTCGTCGGACGCGAGGTAGTGCGCGACGCCCGACTTGGCGTTGTGCGTCTCGCCGCCGCCCAGCTCCTCGAACGTGACCTGCTCGCCGGTGACCGCCTTGATGACGTCGGGCCCGGTGATGAACATCTGCGACGTGCCGTCGGCCATCACGATGAAGTCGGTGAGCGCCGGGGAGTACACGGCGCCGCCCGCGGACGGCCCGAGGATGAGCGAGATCTGCGGGATCACGCCCGAGGCGGCCACATTGCGGCGGAACATCTCCGCGAACTGCGTGAGCGCGGCGACACCCTCCTGGATGCGCGCGCCGCCGCCGTCCGAGATGCCGATCAAAGGCACGCCCGTGCGCAGCGCAAAGTCCTGCACCTTGGCGATCTTGTTGCCGTGCACCTCGCCGAGCGAGCCGCCGAACACGGTGAAGTCCTGGCTGAACACGGCCACCTGGCGGCCGTCGATGGTGCCGTAGCCGGTGACGACCCCGTCGCCGTACGGGCGGTTGCGGTCGAGCCCGAAGTTGGTGGAGCGGTGGCGCGCGAACTGGTCGAACTCGACGAACGAGCCCTCATCGAGCAGCTGGAGCACGCGCTCGCGCGCGGTCTTCTTGCCCCGCGCGTGCTGCTTCTCGCGGGCGGTCTCCTCCGGTGCTGTCACCGCGGCGTCGTGGCGCTTGCGCAGCGCGGCGGCAGCGCCTGCGGTGGTCTTCCTCGGCTCGGTGCTGGACACGTCTCTCCCTTGACTTGAACGGGGACAGCCTAGCCGGGAAGGCTCGCGCGGGGCCCGCCCGACGCGGGGGCTGGGGGAGTGCGAGCGTGACCCGGCCATGACGTCGGGCGGGCGGGAGAGCAGGCCTCAAACGGGCTGAATCGGGCGAGAAGGGCGTCGCATTGGTGACGCGTCGGCAGGGTTCCGTGAGCGCGACGCGCCTGTTTGCGGAAGCGAGGGAGTCCGAACATGCCCGTTTAAGTTTGACTCGCGCCGGTTTGCGCGCTACCGTCGGTCGCGTCAACGAAGACAGGCCCGCGGGCCAGCATGCGAACTGTCCGGTGCAGAGTGGCACAGGACGTGGAAAGGGAAGGCACGCATGTCACTACCTGATGCTCAGGTCAACAAGAACCGGGAGGGCGGCATGGGCGCCGCCGTCCAGAAGTTCGGACGATTCCTGTCCGCCATGATCATGCCCAACATCGGCGCATTCATCGCGTGGGGCCTCATCACGGCCTTCTTCATCGAGACCGGATGGGTGCCCAACGCGGGCTTCGCCGAGATGGTCGGTCCGATGATCACCTACCTGCTGCCGCTGCTGATCGGCTACACCGGCGGAAAGCTCGTCCACGACACCCGCGGTGGCGTCATCGGCGCCATCGTCACGATGGGGGTCATCACCGGCGCCGACGTGCCGATGTTCCTCGGCGCGATGATCGCCGGTCCCGCATCGGCCTGGCTGCTCAAGCAGTTCGACAAGGCCATCGAGGGCAAGGTCAAGGCCGGCTTCGAGATGCTCATCGACAACTTCTCGATCGGCATCCTCGGCATGCTGCTCGCCATGCTCGGCAAGCAGCTCATCGGCCCCGTGGTGAGCCAGCTCGTCGAGTGGGCGGGCAACGGCGTGGACTTCCTCGTCAACAACAGCCTGCTGCCGCTGGCCTCGATCATCGTCGAGCCCGCCAAGGTGCTGTTCCTCAACAACGCGATCAACCACGGCGTCTTCACCCCGCTGGGCAGCCAGCAGGTGCTCGAGGACGGCAAGTCGATCCTGTTCATGATCGAGTCCAACCCCGGACCCGGCCTGGGCATCCTCGTGGCCTTCATGTTCTTCGGCCCCCGGATGCTGCGCGCGTCCGTCCCCGGCGCGATCATCATCCACTTCTTCGGCGGCATCCACGAGATCTACTTCCCGTACATCCTCATGAAGCCGAAGCTGATCGCGGCCGCCATTCTCGGCGGCATGTCCGGCGTCCTCACCGGCGTCATCCTGGGCAACGGCCTCGTGGCGCCTCCGTCTCCGGGAAGCATCTTCGCCTACTTCACCTTCACGCCGAAGGGCGAGTACGTGGGCATGCTGCTCCAGGTCTTCATCGCCGCCGCGGTGTCCTTCGTCGTGGCGTTCTTCCTGCTCAAGTTCGACAAGGAGCTGCGCCAGGAGGCCCGCGAGGAGAAGGAGGCCGAGCAGGCCGCCGTCGAGCCCGCGAACGCGTAAGCGAGCACAATCACAGGTGACGGGGGCCGCAGCCGTGCGGCCACGGCCCCCGTCCCCCACCATCCCCCAGGAAGGAGCGGCAAGGATGCCCTCGATCAACGGATCCGACGTCAAGAAGGTCATCGTGGCCTGCGACGCAGGCATGGGCTCGAGCGTGATGGTCGCCAGCACGCTCAAGGGCAAGCTCAAGAAGTACGGCGTCGAGGTGTCCCACACCCCGGTCAACGAGATCCCCAAGGACGCAGGCACCGTCGTGCTGTGCCACCAGGGCCTCGCCGCTCGCGCACAGGCGACGGCGCCCGATGCAGTGGTCGTGCCGTTCGCGATCTTCATGGGCGACCCGGCGTTCGCGAAGGTCGAGCAGGCCATCGCGAACGGTCAGGACCTGGAGTCCTGAGCATGGCGATTCTCCCCGCCGAGGGCGTCCGTCTTGGCCTCACTGCCAAGGACAAGACGGACGCCCTGAACCAGTGCGGCGCCGCGCTCGTCGAGATCGGCGCCGCGAGCCAGGAGTACGCGGATGCGCTGCACGAGCGCGAGACGTCGGTCTCCACCTACATCGGTGAGGGCGTGGCGATCCCCCACGGCACCAACGAGAGCCGCGAGCACATCGCCCGCGCGGCCATCGCCTACCTGCAGTTCCCCGACGGAGTCGACTGGGACGGAAACGACGTGCGCGTCTGCATCGCGATCGCGTCCAAGTCCGAGGAGCACGTCGGCATCCTCCAGCAGCTTGCGGGCGTGCTGATGGATCCGGAGTCCGCGGCCGCCTTGAGGGAGGCGTCCACGGTCGACCAGGTCCTCGCACTGCTCGACACCGACGCCTAGGCGTCGACCACCCCTACACGCGTCCCCAGGAAGAAGGAACCCCACCATGAAGGCGCTCAAGTTCTATGCCCCCGAGGACGTCCGCATCGAGGACGTTCCCGAGCCGCAGGTCGGTCCGGGCGAGGTCAAGATCCGTGTCCGGAACTGCTCGACGTGCGGCACCGACGTCAAGATCTTCTACAACGGTCACCAGAACCTCACTCCGCCGCGCACCATCGGCCACGAGATCGCCGGCGAGATCGTCGACATCGGCGAGGGCGTCGAGGGCTGGGAGGTCGGCGCGCGCGTGCAGGTGATCGCCGCCGTGCCGTGCGGAGACTGCTACGAGTGCTCGCGCGGCTGGATGGAGGTCTGCCAGAACCAGACCTCGATGGGCTACCAGTACGACGGCGGCTTCGCGGAGTACATGATCGTGCCCCGCGAGGTCATGAAGGTCGACGGGCTCAACCGCATCCCCGACGGCGTCGGCTTCGACGAGGCCTCAGCCGCCGAGCCGCTCGCGTGCGCGATCAACGCGCAGCGCATCCTCGGCATCGAGGAGGGCGACACCGTGGTCGTGTTCGGCGCCGGGCCCATCGGCGCAATGCACATCCGGCTCGCCAGGGCCAACGGCGCGGGCCGCATCTTCCTCATCGACGTCAACGACGAACGCCTCGCCATGACGGCCGACGCGGTCCACCCCGACGAGGTCATCAACGGCGCCACGGTCGACGTGGTCGAGAAGGTCAAGGAGCTCACCGACGGCAGGGGCGCGGACGCGATCATCACCGCCACGGCGGCGAACATCGCGCAGGAGCAGGCCATCTCCATGGCGGCTCGCAACGGCAAGATCTCGTTCTTCGGCGGCCTGCCCAAGACGAACCCGACCATCACCTGCGACTCGAACCTCGTGCACTACCGGCAGCTGCGCATCTTCGGCGCGAACGGCTCGGCACCGCACCACAACAGGGCGGCCCTTGAGATGATTGCGTCAGGCAAGGTGCCGGTGAAGGACCTGATCACGGAGCACATTCCGCTCGAGAACGTGCTGGATGCCTTCGACATCGTCAAGCGCGGCGCCGCCATCAAGGTGACCGTCGAGCCGTGACGCGAGCCGTGGGCGCCGCGATGGCGCCCACGGGTCACGTCGGGGACGATGACATGAACGTACGAGGAGGTACCGCGTTGTATGCGGCGGAGCGTCAGCAGGAGATCCTGACCCAGGCACGCGCACAGGGACGGGTCGAGGTCGGCTCGCTCGCAGAGGCGCTCGGGGTCACGGTCGAGACCGTGAGGCGGGACCTCACGGCGCTCGAGAGGCTCGGCGTCGTGCGGCGCGTCCATGGCGGAGCGCTCCCCGTCGAGCGGTTGACGCTCGAGCCCAACCTGGCCGCGCGCGAGACCCAGCACTCCGAGGAGAAGCGCCGGATCGCCGCCCGCGCGGTGCTCGAGATACCCGAGGGGGGCTCGGTGCTCCTCGACGCGGGCACCACGACGCTCGCCATCGCCGAGCAGATCCCGCAGGACCTCAAGGTCACCGTGATCACCAACTCTGTGGTCATCGGCGCCCAGCTCGCGGAACACGCGAGCGTGGACCTGCTGCTGCTCGGGGGGCGCGTGCGCCACCGCACGGGCGCCGCCGTCGGCCCGTGGATGCAGGACGCGCTCGCGGGCACCTACGTGGACGTCGCGTTCCTCGGCACGAACGGCTTCGACCCCGAGCGAGGACTCACCACGCCCGACCAGGCCGAGGCCGCCGCCAAGCGCGCCATGGTGGCCGCGGGCCGCCGCGTGATCGCCGTCTCCGATGCGTCCAAGGCCGGCCACGTGCACCTCCACAGGTTCGCCGCCGCGTCCGAGGTGGCGATGCTGATCACCGACGAGGACCTGGACGACGACACCGTCGAGGACCTCGACGCCGCCGGCATGGAAGTGGTGCGCGCATGATCGTCACCCTTACGCCCAATCCGAGCCTCGACCGCACCATCGAGGTCGAGCGACTCGAGGTGGGCCAGGTGCATCGGGCGCTCGGCATCCGTGTGGATCCGGGCGGCAAGGGCGTCAACGTCTCGCGCGCGCTCGCGGCGAACGGTCGCCGCACCGCCGCCGTGCTCCCCGCCGCGGGCGGCGGGGCCACGCAGTTCGCCGAGCTCCTCGACGACGCGGGGGTCGAGCACGACTTCGTGCCGCTCGACGACGCGTTGCGCACCAACATCACGCTCGTCGAGTCGGACGGCACCACGACCAAGATCAACGAGAAGGGCCGCCGCTCGAGCGCCGCCGACGCGGAGGCGATGCTGGCCGCGGTGAGTCGTCGACTCGACGACGCACGGTGGCTTGTCGGCTCAGGCAGCCTCCCGCCCGGGCTCGACGCCTCGCTCTATACGGACCTCGTGGCGCTCGGCCGCTCCCGCGGCGTGCGCGTGGCGATCGATACCTCCGGACCCGCGCTCGCGGTGGCGGTCGAGGCGCAGCCCGACCTCATCAAGCCCAACCACGAGGAGCTCGAGGAGCTCGTGGGTGCCGCGCTGCCGACGGTAGGAGACGTCCTCGATGCCGCGCGTGCGCTCGTGGCGGCCGGCATCGGCGCGGTCGTCGTCAGCCTCGGCTCCGACGGCGCCCTCGCCGTCGACGCGGCCCGCGCCGTCCATGTGCGCGGCATCGTCGAGCGTCCGCTGTCCACCGTCGGGGCAGGCGACTGCCTGCTCGCAGGCTGGCTCGCGGCCACCGCGGAGGGTGCGCCGTTGGACGTGGCTCTCACTACCGGGGTGCGCTGGGGTTCGGCAGCGGTCGCGCTTCCGGGAAGCCGCGTGCCGTCGCCTGCCGACCTCTCTCTCGCCTCCGTCACGGAACCGCGCGAGCCCGCATCGGACACAGCCCTCACCGACCACCCGGCCACTCCGGCCACGATCACCGAAGGATGACACCATGACCACTCGCACCGTCGCGATCGGCTCTTCCGTCGGCCTCCACGCGCGCCCCGCCGCGCTGTTCGTGCAGGCCGTCAACGAGGCCGGGATCCCGGTCACCATCGCCAAGGAGGGCGGCACCCCCGTGCCCGCCAACTCGATGCTCGGCATCATGGCGCTCGGCGCCAAGTGCGGCGACGTCGTTGAGCTCACCTCCGACGCGGACGGCGCCGATGCCGTCCTCGACTCACTCGTCGAGCTTCTCGCCAAGGACCTCGACGCCGAGGGCTCCTGATGTCCGTGGGCGTCGTCCAGGGGATCGGAGTCAGTGCGGGCTCCGCCTTCGGGCCAGTCGTCAAGGTCGGTGCAGCCGTGCGTCCTCCCGCCGACGAACCGCCCGCTGACAACGGCGCGGAGAAGGTGGCAGACGCGCTCGAAGCGGTCGCGACCGAGCTCGAGCGTCGGGCGCTCACCGCCCTGGACACCGCCGCATCCATCCTCCAGGCCACCGCGATGCTTGCGCGCGACCCGGGCCTGCTCGCCGCCGCGACGACCGAGGTCGAGGGCGGCGCCGGTCCCGCGACCGCGCTCGACCGTGCCGTGCAGTCCTACATCGACCAGTTCACCGCGCTCGGCGGCTACTTCGCCGAGCGCGCCACCGACCTGCGGGACGTCGGCGACCGCGCGATCGCGCACGTGCTCGGGGTTCCCGCCCCTGGTGTGCCGACGCTGACCGAGGAGTGCGTGCTCGTCGCCGTCGACCTCGCGCCCGCCGAGACCGCGACGCTGGATCGCGCCAAGGTGCTCGGCATCGTCACCCAGGAGGGCGGCCGTACGAGCCACACCGCGATCCTCGCGGCGCAGATGGCGATCCCCGCAGTGGTGAAGGTCGCCGGCGCGACCGACCTCGAGGACGGCGTGCACGTGCTGGTCGACGGGGACACGGGCGAGGTGCACGTCGAGCCGACCCCGGAGCTCGTTCGCGAGCTCAGGCAGCGCAGCGAGCGCCGTGCGGCCGCGCTCGAGTCGACCACCGGCCCCGGACGCACCAGCGACGGCAGGGGAGTGCAACTGCTCGCCAACATCGGCGGCGTCGAGGACGCGGAGGCCGCAGGCAGGGAGGACCTCGAGGGCGTGGGACTGTTCCGCACCGAGTTCGTGTTCCTCAGCGCCTCGACCGCGCCCACCGTCGAGGAGCAGACCGACATCTACCGCAAGGTGTTCGCGCCCTTCGAGGGCCGCAAGGTGGTGGTCCGGACGCTCGACGCCGGAGCCGACAAGCCGCTCGCGTTCGCTGACCTGGGCGCGGAGGAGAACCCCGCGCTCGGCCGACGCGGACTGCGCCTCTCTGCCGAGCGTCCCGACCTTCTCGATGCGCAGCTCGAGGCGCTATCCATCGCCGCGTCCGAGACAGGCGCGGACGTGCAGGTGATGGCGCCCATGGTCGCGATCGTCGAGGAGGCGGCATGGTTCGCGCGCCGGGTCCGTGAGAACGGGCTTCCCAAGGTCGGCGTGATGATCGAGGTGCCGGGCGCGGCGATGCGCTCGGCGCACCTCATGGAGGAGGTCGACTTCGGCTCGCTCGGCACGAACGACCTCGCGCAGTACACGCTCGCCGCCGACCGCATGCAAGGAGAGCTCGCCGATCTGCTCGACCCGTGGCAGCCCGCGCTGCTCGATGTGATCGCGACCGCGTGCCACGGCGCCGCGATCAACGGCAAGCCGATGGGAGTGTGCGGAGAGTCCGGAGGCGACCCGCTGCTCGCTCTCGTGCTCGTGGGGCTCGGTGTGTCCAGCCTGTCGATGGCGCCCAGCAAGGTCCCCATGGTGCGCTTCGCGCTCGCGCAGCACACGTTCGCGCAGTGCCAGCGACTCGCGCACCTCGCGCGGTCAGCGCGCACCGCCTATGACGCCCGTGAAGCGGTGCTCGCGGAGGCGAGCCCCGCGCTGCGCGAGGTCATCTAGCTCAGCGGCGCGCGCGGGTCTCGCGAGACGGCGGGAGGAGCCGTCTACGCTGACGGCATGGACCCGCGCGCGCCGCTGACCCCCGACCTGGTCGAGCCGCTGATCGCCCCGCGCGGCCCGCTCGCGCTCGCGGCCGTCGTGCCCGACGAGCCCTCGACCAATACTGCGCTCGCGGCGGCGCTGCGCCAGAACCCCGACGCGTGGCCGCACCTGTCGGCCTACGTGGCGGACCATCAGACTGCGGGTCGCGGGAGGTCCGGTCGCGTCTGGGAGACGCCGCGTGGGGTGGCGCTGACCGCGTCGTTCGTGCTGCGGCCCCGCGCGTCGGGGCCCGACCTCGCGTGGGCGCCGCTCGTGGTGGGCCTGGCCGCGGTCCGCGCCGTGCGCGCGCTCGGCGTCGACGCAGCGCTCAAGTGGCCGAACGATGTGATCGTGGACGTCGCGGGCGCGGACGACATCGCCGGGTGGGGGACGTGGCGCAAGGTCGTCGGGATCCTGTGCGAGATCGTCGACGGTGCCGTCGTCGCGGGCGTGGGCGTCAACGTCGCGCAGGGGGCGCACGAGCTGCCCGTGCCCCACGCCGCGTCGCTCGCGTCGCTCGGGATGGAGGTGACGCGGGTCGCGGTGCTCGACCGGCTGGCGAGCGAGATCGCCGCCGCGTGCCGACTGTGGGACGCGGATCCGGAGGCGATCCGTGCCGAGGTGACCGATGTGTGCGCGACCCTCGGGCTGCCCGTCGCGGTGGACGCCGGTGGACCGTCTCCCGTGGTCGGAACCGCGACCGGGCTCGGGGGGGACGGCGCGCTCCTGGTGACCACGGCGTCGGGCGTTATCACCGCCGTGCTCGCCGGCGACGTGCGCGTGCGGCGCGCCCGCTGACCCTCGTCAAATTGTCACGCGTCCATCACGCGTATGTCACAAGGTGGTAACGAGGCCGCAGTTTGTGCATGGCAGGCGACAGGTTGTGCGACCGGCGAACCCGGTTCGATGCCGCGCTGTTTCACTTTTCTTCAGCGCGCCGACCAGCACGCACCACCGCAGGACACCGCCGTCAGACATCGGAGTCCCACGGCACGGGCATCTGGTCACCGCGTCAGAACGATCGCCACGCGATCGCGGCTCGGAAGCCGTCCGGGCTCACGCGAACGGGTGCGGTCATCGATCCAGCTCCACTGGACACAGGGGAGAACACGATGCAGTCAATGATGACGAAGGAGGCATGAGCATGAAGCCCATGCACATCAAGGGCGCGGCGGCGTTCGCGGGCCTGACGCTCGCGATCAGCCTGGCCGGATGCTCGACGGACGAGCCCGGCAGCACCGAGGCAGGTGGCAGCTACACCACCAGCGAGGTGTCCGATGGCGACACGACGTTCACCGTCGTGGACAACCCCGGCGACTACCCGGACCTGTCGTACGGCTCGGAGAGCGGCGTCACGCTGCTCGAGGAGGAGATCGACGGCTCCACGGTCGCGTTCAAGGACATGAACGCCAATGGCGAGCTCGACACGTGGGAGGACTGGCGCCTCGCGTCGACCGAGCGCGCGGCGGACATCGCCGGCCAGATGTCGATCGAGCAGATCGCGGGCCTCATGCTGTTCAGCTCGCACGAGCGTTCGCCCGGCGACGGCCTCACCGACGCCCAGAAGACCTACCTGTCCGAGTCGAACCTGCGCGCCGTCCTGAACGCTGCGGGCTCCGACGCCGGCACGACCGTCCCGTGGGTCAACGCGATGCAGGCCTACGTGGAGACCCTCGCGACCGAGGACACCCCGTACGTGCCCGTCAACTTCGCCTCCGACCCGCGCTCGACCGCCGGCTCCGGCGGCTACAACGCCGACGGCGCGGACATCTCGCGCTGGCCCTCGAACCTGGGCCTCGCGGCGACGTTCGACCCGGCCTACACGCTGCAGTTCGGTCAGATGGCCTCCGCGGAGTACCGCGCGCTGGGCATCACGACCGCGCTGAGCCCGCAGATCGACCTCGCCACGGAGCCCCGCTGGCTCCGCGTCGGCGGTACGTTCGGTGAGGACTCCGACCTCGCCGCCGAGCTCACCGCCGCGTACGTCTCTGGCTTCCAGGGCTCCGACGGCGCCGCTGACTGGGGAACCGAGTCGGTCAACGCGATGATCAAGCACTGGCCCGGCGACGGCCCCGGCGAGGGCGGCCGCGAGTCGCACACCGAGGTCGGCAAGTACGGCGTGTACCCGGGCGGCAACCTCGACGAGCACATCAAGGTCTTCCAGGCCGCACTCGACTCCGCTGCGGTCATGACCTCGTACTCGATCTCGCTGGACGGTGACGGACAGCCGCTGTTCGAGGACCGCATGGGCACCGCGTACGACACGGGCCTCATGTCGATCCTGCGCGACGACAACGCCTTCGGCGGCGTCGTCGTGACGGACTGGGGCGTCATGACCGGCAAGAACGACGAGGGCGCGTTCATCGCGACCGCGCACGGCGCCGAGGACCTGGCGCCGGCAGAGCGCTACGTCGAGGTGCTCGGCACCGGTCACGACATGTTCGGTGGCGTCAACGACGCGACGATCCTCCTCGAGGGCGCCGCGCTGTGGCAGGAGAAGTTCGAGGCCGGCGAGCTCGACGTGGACGCGGAGACCCGCTTCCAGGAGTCGGGTGCCCGCATCCTCAAGATGTTCTTCGACGCCGGACTGTACGAGTCCGCGTTCCTCGACCCTGAGGAGTCGGCCTCGGTGCTCGCCTCGGACGACAAGGTCCAGGCAGGCTACGACGCGCAGCTCGCGTCGATCGTCATGCTGAAGAACGACGGCGTCATCGCCGAGGGCGTCGACCCGTCGGAGCTCACCGTCTACATCCCGCAGTCTGAGGACAACGGTGTGGCGAGCCTCTTCGGCCCCGCCACCTACTCGCAGGGTCCGACCATGGACCTCGACGCGGCCGCCGAGATCTTCGGCACCGTCGTGACCGACGAGGTCGTGCTCAACGATGAGGGTGTGGCGACGTCGATCACTGCTCCCGACCTCACCGACGTGGACCTGGTCCTGGTCGGCATGGACAGCCCGAACAACGGAGACAACTTCTCCGGCGCGGGTCACGACGTGGAGACCGGCGAGTGGTACCCGTTCTCGCTGCAGTACCGCCCCTACACGGCGGATGGCGACAACGTCCGCAAGGTCTCGATCGCTGGCGACATCCTCGAGGATGGCACCCAGGAGAACCGCTCCTACTTCGGCAACACCTCGCGCATCTCGAACGAGGCCGACCTGGACGCCTTCGAGCGTGCGGTCGCGGCCGTCGAGGCCAGTGGCTCCGACATCCCCGTGGTGGCGGTCCTCAAGGCCGTGAACCCGATCATCCCCGCCGAGTTCGAGGCCGACGCTGACGCGATCCTGGTCAGCTTCGGCACCTCGGACAAGGCAGTGTACGACGTCGCGACTGGCGCCTACGAGCCGTCGGGCCGCCTGCCGATCCAGTTCCCCGCGAACATGGACACGGTCGAGGCCCAGCTCGAGGACGTCGCGAAGGACATGACGCCTTACACCGACGCCGCAGGCAACGCCTACGACTTCGGCTTCGGCCTCAACTGGTCCGGCGTCATCGCCGACTAGCACTCCCGGGTGTGGCCGGCGGCTCCGGTCGCCGGCCACACCGCCCGGGCCGAACGAACGCAAGTTCGCTCGGCCATACAACCGCATAGACCATAGACATGGACCGTGAGACCCCCTCGCGGCTCGATCCCCTAGAGGAGCAATCATGAACATCAAGAAGGTGCAGACCACGGGTGCTGCTCTGCTGATCGCCGCGATGGGTGCGTTCGGACTCGCCGCCTGCTCGAGCGACACCGGCTCGACCGGTGGCGAGGACGGCGGCGCCGCATCGGCCGCCTGCGAGGCGCTCACGACCGACCTGGAGACCGCGAAGACTGCCGTCGACGACGCTCTCGCCGACGATGACTGGGCGCAGGTCATGCTCGCGTCCGACGTCAGCGAGCCGACCGTCAAGTACGGCCTCATGGTGATGCCGTTCGTCAAGACGGACGCCGCCGAGCGCGTGACCGGCACCGTCAACATCGACGGTGGCAACTACGTGATCGAGGCCGAGGGCGCCGACGGCGTGCTCTGCCAGATCGACCAGGACGGCGCCATCACCGAGGCCGCCGCCGAGTAGTTCGGCCCCTGAGGCCCCACCGGTGTCGACCGGGGGAGCCTGCCCGCCCCTCAGCGGGGCGGGCGGGCCCCTGGTCCGCCGCAACCCAGACTTCACTGCCTCGAGCGGCCCCCGGAGCCGCTCGGCACCCACCTCCCATCCACCCGCGTAGCCAAGGAGAAGCACCGTGAGCGCGAGTCCGAAGAAGGACAAGGCGGCCAAGGCCCCGATGTCCAACAAGAAGTACCTGTCGATCTGGATCCCTGTGCTCGCACTCGTGACCGCGATCGCCGTCGTGGCGAACATGGCGCTGATCGTGGCCGGCGGCTGGGTCGGCTCGCAGTTCGGCAACGGCACCTACACCTTCACGAACTCTGAGGAGTCGGCTGGCTGGGACACCTCCTACTACGAGTCGGACTTCGCTGACATCGACGCCGTCGATGCGGCGGCACGCGACCTCGTCGAGGAGATCGCCGCCGGCGGCATCGTGCTCGCGAAGAACGAGAACGGCGCGCTGCCGCTCGACTCGGGCGCCGCGGTGACCATGCTCGGCCGCTCCGTGACGGACCCCGTGTTCGGCGGCTCCGGTTCGGGCTCGGTCGACACGAACACGGCCGTCACGCCCCGCGTGGGCCTCGAGAACGCCGGCTTCAGCATCAACGAGGACGTCTACAACGCTATCGAGGCGTACACCGCCGAGACCAAGCGCGGCCACATCGAGATGGACGTGCCGGAGAAGTCGACCTACACCGTCGGCGAGCTTCCCGTGTCCGACTACGAGGCCGTCTCCGGCTCGTTCGCGTCCTACGACGACGCGGCCGTGGTGTTCATCGGCCGCCCCGGCGGTGAGGGCGGCGACCTGACGCAGGACATGCAGGACATCGCGAACCCCGACAACATCGACCCGGCAGCCGCCGAGGGCGAGCACCAGCTCGAGCTCAACCAGGACGAGAAGGACCTGATCGCCCTGGCCAAGGCGGAGTTCGACACCGTCGTGGTCGTCGTCAACGCCTCCACCACGATGGAGCTGGGCGACCTCCAGGACGACGCGGGAGTCGACGCGATCCTGCTTGCGGGATCGCCTGGCGCGACAGGCTTCAACGCCCTGGGCTCGATCCTCAATGGCGACGTGAACCCCTCGGGTCGCACCGTGGACACGTGGGCGGCGGACTTCACTGCCGACCCGACGTGGAACAACTTCGGCGACTTCATCTACAACAACATCGAGGCCTCGTACCCCGTCTCGGCCACCGAGTCGGCCACGTCGAACGCCACCGTCACCCCTGACGCTCCGTTCGTGAACTACGCCGAGGGCATCTACTTCGGCTACCGGTACTACGAGACCGCTGCCTACGAGGGCTTCATCGACTACGACGAGGCCGTCGTGTACCCGTTCGGGTATGGCCTGTCGTACACCGACTTCGCGTGGAACGTGCTCGCCACCGACGCCGGCGAGGTCGACGGCAGCATCGTCGTCACCGTCGAGGTCACCAACACTGGCGATGTCGCCGGTCGCGACGTCGTCGAGCTCTACTACTCGGCGCCCTACACGCCGGGCGGCATCGAGAAGTCCGAGGTCGTCCTGGGCGACTTCGCCAAGACCGACGTGATCGCGCCTGGCGCGTCCGAGACGGTCCAGCTCGAGATCGCGGTCGAGGACATGGCGTCCTACGACTACCTCGGCGAGGCGGCGTACGTCCTCGAGGCAGGCGACTACGACATCACCGTCCAGACGAACTCGCACGACGTCGCCGGGGGCACCGAGCCCTTCGTCTACACCGTCGACGAGACCGTCGTGTACGCGGGTGACGACCACCGCGCGTCCGACGTCGGCGAGGTCACCAACCAGTTCGACGACGTCTCCGCGGAGTTCTCGACCATGGGCGGCGACATCCAGGCGTTCTCGCGTGCGGACTTCGCAGGCACCTTCCCGACCGCCCCGACCGAGGAGATCTACACCGCCTCGGACGCCACCGTCGCAGGCTTCGAGGCCTGGGACTACGACGAGGCCGCCGCAGGCTTCGAGGGCGAGATGCCGACCACGGGCGAGAGCTCGGGCCTTGCCCTCATCGAGTTGCGCGGACTCGCCAAGGACGACCCGAAGTGGGACGAGCTGCTTGACTCGATCTCGCTGGGCGACATGACGAGCATGCTGCTCAACGGCGCCTACCAGACCGAGGCGATCGGCTCGATCGCCAAGCCTGCGACCGTCGAGCCCGACGGCCCGGCCGGCTTCTCGTCGTTCATCAACTCGTCGATCAACGGCACGGCCTACCCGTCCGAGGTTCTCATCGCGCAGACCTGGGATGTGGACCTGGGCACCGCGATGGGCGTCATGCTCGGCGAGGAGGCCCTGCAGAAGGACCTCAACGGCTGGTATGCACCTGCGGTCAACCTGCACCGCTCGCCGTTCGGCGGCCGCAACTTCGAGTACTACTCGGAGGACCCGGTCCTGTCCGGTCAGATGGCCACCTCGGTGATCAACGGCATCGGCACCAAGGGCGTCTACACGATGCTCAAGCACTATGCGCTGAACGAGCAGGAGACCAACCGCGTCAACAACGGCATCGCGACCTTCGCGACCGAGCAGACCATCCGTGAGGTGTACCTCAAGCCGTTCGAGATGGCAGTCAAGGGCGTCACGATGGACGTGAAGTACATCGCCGACGACCAGGGCACCATCGCGGAGACCACGGTCGGCCTCGGCGGCCTGATGAGCTCGTTCAACCGTGTCGGCGCGACCTGGGCCGGAGGCTCGGAGGCGCTGATGACCGCGGTGCCGCGCGGCGAGTGGGGCTTCGAGGGCTTCGTGATCTCGGACTTCAACCTGTACCCGTACATGAACCCGAACCAGGGCATCCACGCGGGCACGGACCTGACGCTGACGTTCCAGCCGTCCAAGTCGTTCGGCGACACGTCGTCGGCGAAGGCGGTCACGGACATCCGTGAGGCGACCCACAACATCCTGTACACGGTCGCGAACTCGAACGCGATGGACGGCCTCGCGCCGGGTGCGACGGTCTCGTACACCCCGCCGATGTGGGTCTACATCCAGATCATCGCGACCTCCGTCATCGGGCTGCTGGTCCTCGGCGGCGTCGTGATGGTGTGGCGTCGCGTGTCCACCCACCGTGCGCCGAAGGCCTCCTCGGAGTCCTGACGCCTGACCACGCGTGGCGGGAGACCGTCGCGCAACCCTGACAGGGGAGGTGCCGGGTCGGTAGATCCGGCCCGGCACCGACCCGACAGTCATCTTGGAGTGAAGAATCGTGAAGTCCGTCGACGAGCTGACCACGCTTGAGAAGGCCGCGCTGCTGAGCGGCGAGACCGTGTGGGACTCGCGGCCCCTGCCGCGGGTGGGCCTGCGGTCCCTCGTGCTCGCCGACGGCCCCCACGGCGTGCGTCGCCAGCTGGGAGAGGGCGACCACCTCGGCATCAACGCGTCTGCGCAGGCCACGTGCTTCCCCACGTCCGCCACCGTCGCCAACAGCTGGGACCCCGCCCTCGCCGAGCGCGTGGGCCGGGCGCTGGGCTCGGAGGCCGCCGGACTCGGAGTCGACGTGCTGCTGGGCCCGGGGCTCAACATCAAGCGCAGCCCGCTGTGCGGACGCAACTTCGAGTACTTCTCCGAGGACCCGCTGCTCACCGGCGTCCTCGCGGCCGGCTACGTGCGCGGCATCCAGTCCCAGGGCACGGCCGCGTGCCCCAAGCACTTCGCGGTGAACTCGCAGGAGCACCGCCGCATGTCCTCCGACTCGATCGTCGACGAGCGGACGCTGCGCGAGATGTATCTGGCCGCATTCGAGACGGTCGTGCGCGAGTCCTCGCCGCGCTCGCTCATGTCCTCGTACAACAAGGTCAACGGCGCCTACGCGCACGAGAACCGACACCTGCTGACCGAGATCCTGCGCGACGAGTGGGGCTTCGACGGCGCGGTCGTCTCCGACTGGGGCGGCAGCAACGACGCAGTGGAGGCCATCAAGGCCGGCGGCACGCTCGAGATGCCCTCGCCCGGCTATGGGTCGGTGCGCGAGATCATGGCCGCGCTCGACGCGGGCGAGCTCACTGAGTCAGAGCTCGACGTGCGCGCCGCCGAGATGCTCGCCCTGACCGAGTGGATCGAGGGCGGCACCGCCGAGCCGGTGGATGCCGACGCGCACCACGCGCTCGCGCGCCAGGTCGCCGAGCAGTCGGCCGTCCTGCTGCGCAACGAGGACGCTGTGCTCCCGCTGGCCGCGGGCACGCGCGTCGCGGTGGTCGGAGACTTCGCCGAGACCCCGCGCTACCAGGGCGCGGGCTCGTCGCTGGTGAACCCCACGCGCCTCACGACGCCACTCGAGGCGCTCGGCTCCTCGGAGCTCGACGTCGTGGCCTACGCGCAAGGCTTCCGACGCGACGGCACGCCCGACGCTGCGCTCGCCGAGGCGGCGCTGACCGTCTCTGCCGACGCAGACGTCGTGCTGTTCTACATGGGACTGGACGAGACGCGCGAGTCCGAGGGCAAGGACCGCGAGGACCTCACGGTCGCCGCCAACCAGGTCGAGCTGCTCACGAGCCTCGCCGCTGCCGGCCGTCGCGTCGTCGTGGTCCTCGCCGCCGGCTCGGTGGTCGAGACCCCGTGGCTCGACAGCTGCGCCGCGCTGCTGCACGGCTACCTGGGAGGCCAGGCCGGTGCCGAGGCGGTGGTGAGCGTGCTGACCGGCGAGGTCAACCCGTCGGGCCGGCTCGCCGAGACCTACCCGGTTGCGCTCGAGGACAACCCCAGCCACGCCTACTTCCCGGGGCGCGGCCAGTACGCGCAGTACCGCGAGGGCCTGTTCGTGGGCTACCGGTACTACACGACGGCCGACGTGGCCGTCCGGTTCCCGTTCGGGTACGGGCTGAGCTACACCACGTTCGAGTACAGCGACCTCAAGATCACCACCACGGGTGCCTCGTTCACGGTCACTAACACCGGCGACCTGCACGGAGCGGAGGTCGCGCAGCTGTACATCTCGCGCGCCACCGCCGAGGGACTCCCGCGGCCCGCCCGCGAGCTCAAGGGCTTCCAGAAGGTGCAGCTCGCCCCGGGCGAGAAGGCGCGGGTGACCATCCCGTTCGACGAGCGCACGTTCCGCGCGTACGACGTGGAGGCCGACGCGTGGGTCGTGGAGACCGGCGAGTACCGCGTGCTCGTGGGCGCCTCGGTCGAGGACATCCGCCTCGACGGCAAGCGCAACGTCAAGGGCGTGGACCCCGTGGCGGCGGCCGTGCCCGGGACCTACCGGACGGGAGCCGTCACCGACGTCTCTGACGCCGACTTCGCCGCGCTGCTCGGCAGCGACGTACCGACCGAGTCGGGGGAGCGCCGTGACCTGGGGATCAACGACCCGCTGCTCGCGATGCACCAGGCAAAGAGCCCGCTCGCGCGTCTCGTGGCGCGCGTCCTGCGGTCGCTGATCGCGCGCTCGGAGGCCAAGGGCAAGCCCGATCTGAACCTGTACTTCCTGTACAACATGCCGTTCCGCGCCATCGCGAAGATGACCAACGGCATGGTCAGCACGGAGATGGTGACATCAATCACATCCATCGTGAACGGGCACTTCTTCCGGGGCGTCGGCGGCACCGTCGGCGGCTTCTTCCGGAACGCCCGCGAGACCAAGGCGCTGCGCGCGCGACTGACTGAGGGCGCGGCCCAGGCCGCCCACCGCTGAACCTGAGGGGAACGACGATGTTCAAGCCGATCACACGCATGTGGAACCGCTTCTACGAGAAGCGGCCGGGGCTCGCGCAGTTCCTCATGTTCTTCCTCCTGAGCAACGGCGTCACCGTCCTGCAGCTCATCCTCATGCCGATGTTCAAGGCCGCGTTCAACCAGACTGCCCTGGTAGACGTTCCCTTCCAGATCTGGCCGATCGGCTCGAACCTGGACGGCACCCAGTACTTCATCTTCGACTACCCGGCCGGCGAGGTGCAGGCCGACGGCACCGGCGGCGGGCTCGCGTACTTCCTTGCCGTGCAGATCACGATCGCCATCGCGCAGGTCATCAACTTCTTCGCGCAGCGGTCGATCACGTTCCGCGCGAACAACTCCGTGTGGAAGGCGGCGATGTGGTACTTCATCGCCTACGTCCTCATCACGATCTTCGCCGCGGCCGCCCAGGGCTTCTACAAGGTTCCGATCTACAACCTCTTCATCGATACCTGGGGCATGGGGTCCACCGGCGAGACCATCGCCGATGTCATTACAATGATCATCAACAGTGCGATCGCGTTCTGGGTGTTCTTCCCGATCTTCAAGGTCATCTTCAAGCAGGTGCCTGAGGAAGCGGAGGAGGACGCAGACGCCGTCACGGCTCCCGCCACGGGTTCCCCCCAGGACCTCTCCACGGCGCAGGGGCAGGAGGGCGCCGCGAACGCTGATGGCAACTCGGGCGTCCGCGCCCCCTGAAAGGTCCCTGGAACCATGACCACGCTCTCGGTCGTCGTGCCGTGCTACAACTCGGCCGACTACATGCGCCACTGCCTCGACACCCTGCTGACCGGCGGGGACGACGTCGAGATCCTCATCGTCGACGACGGGTCGCGCGACGCGACCTCTGACATCGCCGACGAATACGAGCAGAGGCACCCGGGACGCGTGCGCGCGATCCACAAGCCCAATGGCGGCCACGGCTCGGCGATCAACGCGGGCCTCGCGGTCGCCGAGGGCGAGTTCCTCAAGATCGTCGACTCCGACGACTGGGTGGACGAGAGCGCGTTCGCCGCGCTCCTCGCGCAGCTGCGCACATTCATCGCCGAGCGCACCGTGATCGACATGGTCGTCTCGAACTTCGTGTACGAGAAGGTCGGCAAGCGCAACAAGACCGCAGTGCGCTTCCGCGACGTGCTGCCCGAGGGGCGTGTGTTCGGTTGGGACGAGGTGGGCCGCTTCGGCAAGCGCCAGTACATGATGATGCACGCGCTCGTGTACCGCACCGCGCTGCTGCGCGAGGCCGGCCTGCGCCTGCCGGAGCACACGTTCTACGTGGACAACCTGTACGCGTTCGAGCCACTTCCGCACGTGCGCCGCATGTTCTACCTGGACGTGGACATGTACCGGTACTTCATCGGCCGCGAGGGCCAGTCGGTCAACGAGGACGTGATGATCTCGCGCCTCGACCAGCAGCTGCGCGTGAATCGCATGATGATGCGCCATCTGCCGCGCCGCGGCACCCTGCCCGCCGGCCTGCAGCGCTACATGAGCCACTACTTCGAGATCATCTGTGCCGTGTCCTCGACGCTCTCGGTGCGCGCGGGCACGCCCGCCGCGCTGGACCGCAAGGACGCGCTGTGGGACGACATTCGCGAGTGGGACCCCGAGCTGTACTGGCGCCTGCGTCGGCGCATGCTCAACCTCGTGATGAACCTGCCCGGGCGTCCCGGCCGCCAGGTGACGGTGCTGGCCTACAAGGCCGCGCAGAAGGCCGTGGGCTTCAACTAGCCCTGACGGCGTGAGCCGGCGCCAGCGTCGGGCACGGGCAGGAGCATCCGCAGCACGAACCAGCCGTCCTCGGACGCGATCGTGAGCGAGCCCCCGTACGCCTCGGCGACGTTGCGGATGTTCTTGAGTCCGTAGCCGTGGTGGTGCGCGTCGTCCTTCGTGGTGGGGGGCAGGCCGTTGACGAGCTCGACCGAGCCCGCGAAGTAGTTCTCGAACCTCAGCATCGCGAACGCGCCCTGACGGCTGACCGCGACCCGCACCAGTCGGCGGTCCTCCTCGGGCACGTGCTGCGTCGCCTCGATCGCGTTGTCGAGCGCATTGCCGAACACCGTGACGATGTCGATCACGTCCATGAAGTCGAGCGCCGCGCCGTCCACGACGCTCGTGACGGTGATGCCCTGCTGCGCCGCCTGCGTCGTCTTGGTGGTGAGCATCGTGTCCACGACAGTGTTGCCCGTGTCGAGAGAGACCGCCTCGTAGCCCTTGATCTGCTGCTCGAGGCGGTCCACGACGGCCGCGCGCACCTCGCTGTCGGGCTCCGAGCGGATCGCCTGCATGTACTGCTTGAGGTCGTGATAGCGCGAGTTCACCTCGTCCATCAGCTCGCGCGACTGCAGATAGCGGTCGTGCTGCGACTTGAGCAGGGTGTTCATGGACTGCACCTCGATCGCGCGCTGAACCTCAAGGCGCTGGCCGCGCTGCGCGTACAGCACCACGAAGCCCGCAAGGTCCACGAGGGTGCGGATGTACATCACCTCAGGCCCCAAGCGCCCGCTGAAGGGCGTCGAATCCGTGAGGAAGCTGAGGTTGGAGACGAAGAACGTGGCCGCCGCGATCGCCATCGACGTGACCAGCGCGCGGTTGTCGATCACCAGGTGCACGTCGCGAGGGAACTGCCGGCGCTCGAACAGATATGCGCCGCCGAAGCCGCCGGCGAAGACGACCAGAAGGACGATGATGCTGCTGGCGCCGAAGCTCGCGTCGCCCCGGAAGAACACGTGGAGCTGCCATTGGAGCGATGCGACGAGCTCCGCGAGCACGAACGCGCGCGCGACGAGGTCGCCCGCCTCGCGCGCCGTCACCTGCGCACACGCGAAGATCAGGGCGTACATGGACACGACCGCCATGAGCATGCCTGCGGTCCACAGGCCGAGCGGCAGCGAGCCTGCGATCTCCTGGACGCCCCAGATGATGACGAGGCCCGAGAGCAGCGTCGCGATGAGGGGCGCCGTGGGGATGCGCTTGCGCATCAGCAGGATGTAGACGACGCATGCCGACCATTCGGCGAGTGCGGTGATCCAGCGGGGGATGTCGGGGATGAGCTCCGGCGTCACGAGGGCTTGCCGCCCACGTAGTCGGTGAGCGCCTCGAGGAAGCCCTTCTTGCGCGGTCGGCTGACCTGCAGCTCGTCGCCGCCGAGCATGGTGCAGCTGCTCTGCTGCACGGCGCGCACGTGCTGCAGGTTCACCAGGTAGCAGTTGTTCGACCGGTAGAAGCCCTTGCCGTCCAGCTCGGCCTCGAAGGCCTTGAGCGTGCCGGTGAAGGTGAGCTCGCCCTGGTCCCTGGTGTGGACGATGATGCGGTGCCGGATGGACTCGATGTACACGATGTCCGGCAGGTCCACGCGCGTCATGCTCCCGCCGACGTTCAGCACGATGCTGGCCTCGTCGCGCGCGTTCAGCCGCGACAGGGACCGCGTGAGCTCCTGCGAGAGCGAGAAGTAGGGGACTGGCTTGAGCAGATAGCTCAGCGCGTCGACCTCGTAGCCCTTGATCGCGTACTGCGCCATGTTGGTGACGAACACGATGATGACGTCGGTGTCGACCTGCCGCACGTGGCGCGCGGCCTCGAGCCCGCCGACCTGCGGCATCTCGATGTCGAGGAACAGGATGTCGAAGTCGGAGGCGAACGTGTCGACGAGTTCGGCGCCGTCGGCGAACGTGCGCACGTCGAAGACCACGGAGTTCTCCTCCTGGTACCGGCGCAGGTGAGCGAGCAGCGCGTCGCGCGCGTACTCGTCGTCCTCGACGATGCCGATGCGGATCACTGCGTTCCTCGCCTCTCGTCGCTCGGGCGCCGCTGGTGGACGCGTGTCCTTCAGTCTATCGACGGCGGCGTGGTGCGACACCCTCGTCGAGCGCCCCGGGGCGCCGGCTCGCTACGCGGGCTCGATCAGCTCGGCTGAGTTGTGGCGCACTGAGCCGACCGCGCGGTCCACGGCATGCCATGCGAGCTCAGGCGCGGGCGCGGCGATCGCGTCGTGCAGAGCGGAGGGCTCGGACGTCGGGTCGAGCCAGGCCTCGAGCGCGTCCCGCGCGAGCATCGCGGGCTGGCGGTCGTGGATCTCCTGCATCTCGTCGCGCGACGCGACCGTCACGATCGAGCAGCTTGCCATCCACGGAGCCTCGTCACCATGCCCCGAGTCGACCAGCGTCTTGTCGCGCCAGAACTCGTACAGCCCCGCGAAGGCCAGGGGAGAGTCGTCGGCCGGGTGGATGTAGTACGGCGTCTTGCCCTCGGCGCCGGCCTTCCACTCGTAGTAGCCGGAAGCCGGGACGATGCAGCGTCGCTTGGTGAAGGCGGCGCGGAACGAGGGCTTCTCTGCCATCGTCTCGGAGCGCGCGTTGAACATCTTGGAGCCGATCGAGGGGTCCTTGGCCCACGACGGCACGAGGCCCCAGCGCGCCACCTCCACGCGACGCCCACCGACGGGCTGTTCGATGCGATCAGGCAGCACGATCGGCACCTTCTGCGTGGGCGCGATGTTCCACGACGGAGGCAGCAGCCGCGCGTCGTCCGCGATGACGGCGACCTCGAACGCGTCGATGAGGTCCTGCTCGGTGAGGAAGTTCGCGTAGCGGCCGCACATGCCCCCAGTGTGCCTCGCGCCTCTGACGCGCGGGGCCGATCGCATCCCGGGCTTCCCGCGCCTCGGTGAGCGCGTCCCTGGACCCCCGGCTCCTCCCGAAGTGACGGCTGCTCGCGCATCGTGTGCCGATACACGCCCGCGCGCGCCTTGCTGGCCGTCACTTCGGCGCGGGGCGGAGCGGCCTACGCCCGACGCGGCGGTCGGCTCAGACCGGGTCCACCGCCGGATCACTTGCGGGCTCGGGCGACGAGCCCGCGCTCAGCACGCCGTACGCGCCCGCGACGAGTGCGAGCAGCACTCCTGTGAGGGCCACGTCCCATGGCGTGAGCGGCTTGAGCAGCGCGAAGCACAGCGCGAGCACCGCAACGAGCGCCGTCCACAGCAGCCAGCGGTGCGACGCGAGCGCGCGTGCCAGGTCGGATGAGCGCCATCCCCTGGCATCCAGCCACGCCCCGAGGCGGTCGCCGACGCCCGCGCCCGCGCGTCGGGCGGATGCCGCGGCAGCGGAGGTTCCCGCGACGAGCCCGGCGACGAGCGCGACCGCGCCGGCGAGCGCGAAGGCGAGCGCGGCCGCAGTGACCGAGCCGGTGAGCCCGTCGTACAGCGCGCGCGTCGCGGCAGTCGGGATATCGGTGGCGAGCGTGGCGGCCGCAATCGCGCCCACGGCGGCGAGCACGCTCGCGACGACGAGCCCGACCACGAGCATGAGCGAGCCCGCGAGCACCACGGCGCGCGGACGGCGCGGATGCACGACCACGCCGATCACGAGCAGCCCGAGCACCGTCCACGGCAGCACGTCGCCGACGGTGGTGAGCACCGCATAGCCGAGCCGGGCGGTGGCGATCTGCGGCACCTCGGTGATGGTGATCGCGACGTCCACCGCGGGGATGCTCGCGGCGAGCGTGAAGCCCTGCTCCACGAGGTAGGGCTTGAGGGAGTCGAGGATCGGCTGGAGCTGGATGACGACGGCGCCGGAGTCGTCGATCGCGAGCGCGCCGTCGCCATCGCCCTCGAGCACGGCGACCACCTGGCTGTGCGTGAGCGTGAGCGTCTCGGTCCACACTGTCGCGAACTGCTCGGATTCGACGACCGCCGTCAGGGCCGAGCGCACCGCGGTGCGCGTCTGGTCTGCGAGCAGGGGCCCCAGCAGGTCCGCGGCGGCGGCCAGGCGCGGCGTCGAGTCCTCGTCGAAGACGCCGTCCAGCAGGTCGGCCACGAGCGCGTCCGTGTCGAGGGCGTCGTCGATCGCGACCGCCGCCTGGTCCACGACGAGCGACTGGATCGCAGGGTCCTCCGCGAGGGGAGCGAGCGTGGCGACGAAGCGGCCCGTGTCGCTGATCTGGCTCGCCGCGTAGCTCGCGACGGTGCTCAGCGGGGCGAGGATCGCGGCGATGACGATGAGCGTCGCGCCCAGGAATGCGCGGCCCCGGTGGCGTGGGGCGTCGGCGAGTGCAGCGCCGGGAGTGCCCGACGCGCGGGCGGGCTCGGGGGAGGGCGCGGCGGCGAGGTCGTCGCGAAGTCGGGCGTTCTCGGCTTCGAGCGCCGCGAGGCGCTCTTCCAGCTGAGCCTTGGTGAGCCTGCTTGCAGCCATAGTGGGACCCCCGGTGTGCAGTCGGCGCACCCCGCGGGCGCGACCCGTATCGTCGAGACTATCGGCGCGAATCGGCTCGCACGAGAGCGTCCGGCACCGCACGCTCGCGTCTGCTGCGGCGTGCGACCGCGGCTATCCGGTACCGCACCAGGCACGTCTTGTGTGCCGACTTGCCGATCCCCAGGGGCTAACCTGTGCAATCTGCAGGGGTGGCGGAGGGTGCGTAGTTCGACACCGAGACGTGGGGACGCCTTCGGGAAAGGGATGAGCTGTCCGCGTACGCTGTCTAGGGAGAGCCAGTCCAGGCTCCCAGTCACGAACTCCTGGAGGACTCTTGATATCGAGTGAGGGCACGGCGTGAAGGTGCTGGTCCGGAACCGAACGTCGCTCGTGCGTGGCATGCTCGCATTTGCACTCGTGGCGCTCGCCAGCGGCCTCGCGGCGATGGTGGCTTGGGGGGTCGTGTCTCGTGTCCCGGACGAACCTGTTGATCGGTGGATGCTCTTCGCGCAACTCGGCACTGCCATCGGGACGTCTCTGCTGGCGATCTCAACCCTCGTAACTGGGTTCGCCGCTGAGGACTCCGCGTCCGCGGCCGCGGACCTCGCGAGTGAGGGCAGAGTGCAGGCCGAACTCGCCCGGCGCTCGGTACTGGAAGCAGCGAAGACGCGTGTCGACGCAAGGTCCCCATTGATTGCCACTCTCGTGACTGTTCCGCGTGTCGTTTGGTTCGAAGGTGACCGCAGCGCTCGGGGAGTGAAGTTCGGAGAGTCTGCGTTCCCGCAGGCGATGAGTACTCCACACATCGAAGTCACGCTCAGGTTTGAGTTTGTGAACGTCGGACAGGGGCACGCGCGAGTTGAACTAAGGGGCGACGCGGCTACGTCGTCCCATGTGAGGCGCACAGGGCGAACCTACGCGTACCTCACTCCTCACACAGCGGGCTTCTCCACGGAGCTGAAGGTGCTGATCGACGCTAGCAAACCTGATGTGCGTGTCCCCGTGCACGTCGAGGCGACATGCACTTCACAGTTTGAGGGCGACGTACTCGACGCAATTGTCTACGACGCCCAGATCAGAGTCCGAGATGGAGGTCGCCTTGTGGAGCGTCCGGATCTTGTATCGTCTGATGGGCCTTCGATTCGGAGGACGTATCCCAGCCTCGAGCCGTAGCGCGACAGTTCAGCGCTTTGCGCCCGTCGGCCAGTGTTCGGTTATCTCTCGTAGTCTCTCAGTGTGATCAACATGTGTCCGGACGAGGCGCGCGAGTACTGGATGGCGCTTGTTGAGAACGCGACAGCACTTATCGAGGATGCCGCTACGCTCGCGCCATCCTCACCGGCCCGCGCGCAGTCGTTGCTTGTGCTCGCCTACGAAGAGCTGGGCAAGGCAGTATGGGTATACGACGCGTTTGAGACGGCTTGGCAGGAGGGCGCAGGCGAACCGGTGGCTGTGCCATCGCTCGGAGCTGGCGCAAGGCGCCACTCGGCGAAGTTCTTGAGTGCCTATTCGTTTAGTGACGTCCTCCCGCGCTTTCCGATTTGGGTAGTCAATGATGAGTACCCACGTCCACCTGCGGGCGATCCGCTTTGCGAGCGCTATCCCGGGATGGTCTTTGTGCCTCCGGAGATCCTCGAGCTTGCAGCCAAGCGCGCGAACGACGCGAAGCAGCGGGGATTCTACGTTGATAGGTCAAGCGACGGTAGCGTCCTGACGCCGGGCGAGGCGAGAGTCTTCGACCTGGATGTTCATCTTGGTCATGTCGCCGCCGCAGTTGTCACAATGCTCGTAGTTGACGAGTATGGAGCGCGACTAATGGGATCGTCACCTGAGCGGTACTCAACACTGATGTGGCGACTCGATCGTTTCGCACATGATGAGCACTACGCCTAGAACGGACCCCGTTGCTGGCAGCAGTGAACTGTTGGCGCAGCGGCCTTGCTCGGAACTGCAGGGAAGGTCCAAGTAGAAGCTCTCAGCACCTCGAGCGTCCCGCCGATCAGCACCTGGCTTCGGTTACCTGTCGCGGATGCAGCTCTTGGATGTTGCTTCGCGCGGACAGCCTTTGGGCGGCCGCTGCTTCGGGGCGCCTATCCTCTTCGCTTCACACACGCCTCGGAGCCCTAATGTGCAATACGTCCAGGCCTATCTGGGGCTCTGTGGGATCGAAGACGCGGTCAAGGTCCACCTCCACGACCGCAGGTACTACTCCCGGTGCTCTGTAAAAATGTCGAATGACGAAATCGACGAAGACATCCGGGGTCAGGGGTCCGCTTACTGGGACCCTGCAGTGACGGTACTGGCCTATCGTGAAGTGCGCTGGTGGATGATCGGGACCATCCGGCACATCCGGCCTGGCGTCGAAGTCAAAACGGAGTGGCACCGCAGTTGACTGGGAGCCAACGACTTCGACCCAAGGTACTTCAGCGAAGTACAAGTCGGGTTCGTCCTGGAAACGATCCAGGTTCGGTGAGGGGAGGAAGGCCAGTCGATGCCGCACCAATGCACTGCCCTCATACTCATAGCTCATCTGAACGAGCGCCCGATCGAGCATCACAAAGTTGAACGACCGCCTGTCGAGAATCGACTGATATAGGTCTTCGTACGAGACGCTCTTCAGGACCTCGGCGTTGACAGGCTTTGGGACGTCCACACGTTCGACCGAGCCGACACTCGAGAGCTTCGGCCACTCTTGGTCGTCGACGATGCCGCTTCGCACCAGCTGAGTAGTAATCGCGGTGATCGCCTTCAGCGTGGCCTTCGCTTGTGTGCTACCCATCGTCCTCGCCAAGTAGAGATCGGAGTCTTTCGCGGACTTCTGGGTCGAGGTCGTCGGCGAAGAACTGAGCATTCTCTAGGTTGTCGAGCAGTTGACGTGCGGAGTTGCGCCCCTCAGTGATCTTTCGCTCTTGTTCGGGCGATATCTCACGGTGAACGAGATTGATTCTCGCACGCTCGGCCTCAGTGGGGTAGTGGAACTGCAGAACAAACTCGCGGCGCCGAGTCTCCTCCAGCTCCTTAACCAATGCGTCCATATTCGGTCCAACTCCGACGATTCTCACCCAGGCTTTGCTCCGTGTAATCGCTGTGAAGAGTCGGTTTCGTACAGCCGCCTGATTGGTCAAGGCGTCCAGTCCTTCTTGCGCGTTGACTATGTAAACCATTCCGGCCTCATTGCCCTTCGCCCGGTGGATGCCAGTGAAGGTGACTGACTCTGAATCGCGGTCGAAGAACACATCCGCGGAGGTGTCGACCCCCGCGAGATGATTCGCGATACCCGCGTCGAGCAGTTGCGAGCGCAGTGGCGCAAGGTTATTCCGCGCTGTAATTCCGTTGGGGTTGATGACGACGATATCGTCATGACGGAGTTCATCGTCGTCCAGGTTGCGCCGGATCTGTTCCGCAACCCAACTGTTCTGCTCCTCAGCGGTAGTGAAGGACCTGAAGACGACGAGATCATCAGTCTTCGAGTGCTGTTCCAAGAATGCCGGGCTTGATTCCTCAGTCCTGGCTAGAGTGACGTCAGAGTCTTCCCTGAGGAAGCCAGCTTTCACCTCGTATCCGATGTCAGTCCAGAGTTGCTCGTTTCCAAACATCTGGACGAGCCCGGTAGTGCGGCCTGCTGGCGGCTGTCGGTACACGCCGAAACCCACGGCGTGCGCTGCCACGAGGATCGGGCGCGAGTTCCTGTAGCACTTCTGGAGGACGATGTCGCGGTTCGAAGTCGTCTCGGCACTGTCGACCAAGTCAACAAGCGGTGTTCCGTCGCGATCAGACCCGAAAATCTCGTCGGGAGAGGGTACCCCGCGGCCCTCGAGGCTCTGAAGCTCGTCATAGGCGTAGACGAGCCGCTTGTTCTCGTCAAGCATCAGGTAGCACATTCGAAGGAACTCCGGTGGCAGGTCCTGTGCTTCATCCACGAGGATCGCGTCGAAGAGGGCGCGCTCACTTGCACCTGCTGCGTTCAGCGCTGTCTCGCAGGCCCAGTCGAAGGCGAGGCCATTTGCTCCTGCGAAGGCGGCCGCGCTTCGGAAGTTGAAGTACTGGGTTCCCGCAGCCTCACAGAAGATGCTGTAAACGCCCGCACGGTCGCCGCTTCCGGGGCTCCCCCATGCCTGGAGAATCCTCAAGCGGGTCCAGTCGGGCTCTGCTCTCGTTTGCGAGATTGTGAAGTCGTTGATCAGTCGCCGAAACTGCTCCTTGAGCGACCGTGTATTGAATGTGACGGCAATTCTCCATTCGGGGTGAAGCGCGTGGAGGTAAGCCGCCTTCAACGCCAGGACCACGGTCTTGCCACTTCCAGCGAGGCCGCGCAGTCGCTGAACTCCGTCGACGCTCTCTATTACGGCCCGACTCTGCAGGTGATCGAGCGTCGCAATTGAGTCCTCAAGCTGCTTCAGTCGCGCGCCTCGGGAACCCTCAGTGACATTGTTCCGGTCTGTTCGCGATCGTTTCATTGTCGCGAGGTTGTGTATCGAAGAAAGCAGTGGCTCGTATGTATCCTGCTGCGGGAGCATTGGCTCGAGCGTCACGATGGTCTTGAACAGTTCGCCCCGGTTCGCGAGGGGATAGTCATCGTCGCCGTTGTCTCTTGCTGGCGAGATGGCCGGTGCGTACGTGACCGTATGCACGTCGACAGTCAGGCGACCCCGCTTCGCAAGGCCTTTCGCTTCGAGCAAGCGCATGCTGACCATTCGCGCAAGGTCGTCCTGGCGCGTCTTGAACTCGCCAAGAGTTGTGCCTTCGACGATGTCGAACACGATCGCACCGTATGTCGGGGAGACTAGTAGCGCGTCTGCAACGTCGATGTCGCCTATCCCTGGCAAGATCGGGAAGCCCGTGAAGAGTTCGCCCTCAAGTTCTTCGATGGCAAGCAGTTCGTCGACGAGTCGCTGAGTTGCGACTGGTTTCTTCGAGCTTCCATTGTTGACGTTCACAGTCATGCACGCATCCTATTGCGCCCAGAATGGCGACGCAGGCTCCCCCCCGTGAGGTGCCCACGCCCGGTACCCGCACTCGCACTCGCCTTTGCCGATGTCGGCGCAAGCGACTCCCGAGGGTGTTTCTCTGGGACAAGCGCTTGAACCGCTGAAGGGGGAGTCTGTTCTTGGTCGTCGCGTCCAATGGGCGCAGTCGGCGACAGTTGTGTCGGTCTGGCCCAAGGCTCGACTGGCCGTGGAGGCGGCATCACGTGGTTCACCTGCCTGCGGTCCGTGGGGCGCGCGCCGCTTCGCCCGCTCGCGAGCGGGCGTCGACAACGGCCAGCGTGCTTCCGCCGGGCGACAAGTGCGTCCCCAATCTCGAAGGAACTACTGCGAGTCGCCACTGCCGACGGTGCGCTGTCCTTGCACTTGAGACCGCCGTGACTCGGGCTCCAGGCGGTTCGACGAAGGAATCTGGTTGAACTCGTAGCGAACCCAGCCTCCCCTTGTCGGTCGTAGGTCCCGCTAGGAGCGAGCTCTACGAAGCGCCGGCCGCCTCTGCCGCCTCGACCGCTTTGGCCCACGAGTCCTCGACCGAGACTGAACCCACCGCGGTCTGCGCGAGCACCAGCTCGACGGCGGTGCGCACGGTGAGGTTGTCCATCGCGTAGTACACGGAAGGCGTCAGGTCGGCTGCGGTCTTCGTGAAGATCGCGCCCACAGGTGCGCCGTTGAAGAACTCGTTGGCGTAGGCCTGAACCCCGGAGTCCTCGTACAGCGCCGGGCGCGACGGGAACGTGCCGACGGACTGGAACATCGCCAGCTGCTGCGCGTCCTCCATGAGCCACTGGATGAACTCGTATGCCGCCTGCGTGGTCGCCTCATCGCCCTGCGCGGGGATCGTGTAGAAGTTGCCGGCCCAGTTGCCGCCCTCGCCCGGGATGTCCATGACGTCCCACTGGCCCTCGAAGTCGTCGCCGACAGTGGTCTCGATGTAGGAGGTCATCCACGAGGGGCACAGCACCGCGGCGAAGGTGCCGTCGCTGAGCGCCGCGTCCCACTCGGCGGACCACTGCGCGATGTTCGCGGAGATGCCCGCGCCGGCGACAGCCGTCGCGGTCGCGTACGGCGCCTCCACGGGTCCCATCGCGAGCGCGTTGTCGGCGTCGAAGTAGCTGACGCCCTGCTGCATGAGGATCGGGTTGAGCACGCTCGACGCGTTGTCGAGGAAGTGGCGGCCGCTCGCGGCGACGTACTGCTGGCCGACCTCGATCAGACCCTCCCACGAGTCGCCCATGAGGGTCGAGAGCTCCTCGCGGTCGCCCGGCAGGCCCGCGTCCTCGACGAGGTCGCGGCGGTAGCACAGCGCGAGGCCCGAGACGGTGGCGGGCAGGCCGATAGTGGCGGAGCCGTTCGCGTTGGTGGCCTCGCCCCACGCCCATGGCAGCACCTGCGACTCGTACTCGGCGGCACCCAGGTCCAGGAGGTTGACGAAGCCGTCGGACTGGCCCACGAAGCCCGGCATGTACGCCTCGTCGACGACCGCGATGGTGGGTGCGCCCTCGCCCGCGACGAGCGACTGCTGGAGAGAATCGTGCAGCGACGCATACGAGGTGGATGCGAGCTCGATCGTGACGTTGTCGTGCTCGTCCATGTACTTCTGCGCGAGCGGCTCGAGTCCGATGTCGCCCACGAAGGAGACGGTGAGGGTCACGTCGGGGTCGACGGTCGGGGTCGGCGAGGGGGCGGTGTCGACGTCGGGCTCGGCGCATCCGCTCACGAGCAGCGTCGCCGCCACGACGGCTCCCGCCGCCACCTTCGTCGTCCAGCTCATCGGCATGCTCCTCGTGTACTCCCTGCGTCCGGCCCGGACGCATCCCCAACTGTAGCCGTGGCGCTCGCGTCTCCAGCCCCGTCCTCGGCGTCTCCGTGCGGGAACTGGGGTCAAAAGTCCCGAGCAATCCGCACACCGCAGTCCTAACGTGAGGAGTGGACATACGGCCTACAGGGCCGCGTGATCGCAGCCCCGGCGGGGTCCAGAACCGCTGAGGCACGAGGCCCCACAGGGCCGAGAGATGAGGAGCACGCTATGACAATCACTTCCCCGGACCGCAACGCGAGCAGCGGCCCCGACCTCGACGCCCTCCGCGAGCAGGCCTGGCGCGGCTTCACCTCGGGACCCTGGCGCGACGGAATCGACGTCCGCGACTTCATCCAGCAGAACTACGTGCCGTATGAAGGCGACGACTCGTTCCTCGCCGGCCCCACCGCCCGCACCAAGGGCGTCTGGGACAAGCTGTCCGCGATGTTCCCGGAGGAGCGGGAGAAGGGCGTCTACGACGTCGACTACAAGACGCCCGCGACGATCACGGCGCACGCGCCCGGCTACATCGACAAGGACGCCGAGGTCATCGTCGGCCTCCAGACCGATGCGCCGCTGAAGCGCGCGATCATGCCGTTCGGCGGCTGGCGCATGGTCGTCAAGGAGCTCGAGACCTACGGCTACCCCGTGCTGCCGGAGCTCGAGGAGACCTTCTCCAAGTACCGCAAGACCCACAACGACGGCGTGTTCGACGCCTATCCGCCGAACGTCCGTGCGGCGCGCAGCTCGCACATCGTCACCGGCCTGCCCGATGCGTATGGCCGTGGCCGCATCATCGGCGACTACCGTCGCGTGGCACTGTACGGCGTCGACGCTCTGATCGAGGGCAAGAAGGTCGAGCGCATGCAGCTCGACATGGAGCGCTCCACCGAGGACATCATTCGCGACCGCGAGGAGAACTCGGAGCAGATCAAGGCGCTGAACGAGCTCAAGCAGATGGCGGCCTCGTACGGCTACGACATCGCAGGGCCCGCGAAGACGGCGCAGGAGGCGGTGCAGTGGCTGTACTTCGGCTACCTCGCCGCGGTCAAGGAGCAGAACGGCGCCGCGATGTCGCTGGGTCGCACCTCGACCTTCCTTGACATCTTCATCGAGCGCGACATCGCTGACGGCACCCTCACCGAGGAGACCGCGCAGGAGATCATCGACGACTTCGTGATCAAGCTGCGCATCGTCCGCTTCCTGCGCACCCCCGAGTACGACGCACTCTTCTCCGGCGACCCGACCTGGGTCACCGAGTCGATCGGCGGCATCGGCACCGACGGACGCTCGCTCGTGACGCGCACCTCGTTCCGCTTCCTGCAGACGCTGTACAACCTCGGCCCGGCCCCCGAGCCGAACCTCACGGTGCTGTGGAGCGACAAGCTGCCGCAGGGCTTCAAGGAGTTCTGCGCGAAGGTCTCGATCGACACCTCGTCCATCCAGTACGAGTCCGACGACCTGCTGCGTGGCCAGTGCGGTGACGACGCGGCGATCGCCTGCTGCGTGTCCGGCATGGAGGTCGGCAAGCAGATGCAGTTCTTCGGCGCTCGCGTGAACCTCGCCAAGGCGATGCTGTACGCGATCAACGGCGGACGCGACGAGGTCTCGGGCAAGCAGGTCTCGCCGGTGTCCGCGCCGGTCGAGGGCGACGTGCTCGACTTCGACGACGTGATGGAGAAGTTCGACGGCCTGCTCGACTGGCTGGCCGAGACCTACGTCGACGCGCTGAACTGCATCCACTACATGCACGACAAGTACGCGTACGAGCGCATCGAGATGGCGCTGCACGACCGTGAGATCCTGCGCACCATGGCCTGCGGCATCGCGGGACTCTCCGTCGCCACGGACTCGCTGTCGGCGATCAAGTACGCGAAGGTCACGCCGATCCGCGACGAGACCGGGCTCGTGGTCGACTACACGACCGAGGGCGAGTACCCCACGTACGGCAACGACGACGACCGCGCCGACAACATCGCGGTGGACCTGGTGCACCGCTTCATGGAGAAGGTGCGCAAGCAGCCCACGTACCGCAACGCGAAGCACACCCAGTCGGTCCTGACGATCACGTCGAACGTGGTCTACGGCAAGGCGACGGGCAACACGCCTGACGGTCGACGCAAGGGCGAGCCGTTCGCTCCGGGTGCGAACCCCATGAATGGCCGTGACAACCACGGCATCGTGGCCTCGGCCCTCTCGGTGGCGAAGCTGCCGTACGAGGACGCTGAGGACGGCATCTCGCTCACCACGACTGTCGTGCCCACGGGTCTCGGCCGCGACCGTGCCGAGCAGGTGAAGAACCTGGTCGGTGTGCTCGACGCCTACACGGTCAGCTCTGGCTTCCACATGAACGTCAACGTGCTCAACCGCGAGACGCTCGAGGACGCGATGGAGAACCCGGAGAAGTACCCGCAGCTCACGATCCGTGTCTCGGGCTACGCCGTGAACTTCGTCCGCCTCACGCGCGAGCAGCAGCTCGACGTGCTGTCCCGCACGTTCCACGCGGGCCTGTGAGAGACGGCCTGACACACTAGAAGTCCAAGGACGGAGCCCCGCCCTGATCAGGGCGGGGCTCCGCGTCCTTTCCTCACTTTCGGCAAGGAGATCCCCACCATGCCTGACGAGCCCACTCCCGTGACCCTGCTCACCTCTCCTCCGATGGAGATCGCCGACCAGGAGCTCGCGGACAGCGAGAAGCTCAAGTCCAACACCAGCGGTTCGGTCCACTCGTGGGACCTCGTGACAGGCGCCGACGGTCCCGGAACTCGCATGACGCTGTTCACCGCGGGCTGCGGCATGCGCTGTCAGTACTGCCAGAACCCGGACACGTGGCGCATGAAGGACGGCGTGCGGCACACCGTCGACGAGGTGATGGAGCGCGTGACTCGCTACGCGACCGTCATGAAGGTCACGGGTGGCGGCCTCACGATTTCGGGTGGCGAGCCGCTGCTGCAGTCCAAGTTCGTGATGAGCATCTTCCGTCGCTGCAAGGACCTCGACATCCACACTGCGCTGGACACCGCTGGCCTGCTCGGATCGCGTCTGACGGACGACGACCTCAACTACGTCGACCTCGTGCTGCTCGACATCAAGTCGGGGCTGCCGGAGACGTACCAACGCGTGACTGGTCGCCCGCTGCAGCCCACGCTCGACTTCGCGCATCGCCTGGATGCGCTGGGGAAGAAGGTGTGGGTCCGCTTCGTGCTGGTGCCTGGACTGACCGACGCGGTCGAGAACGTCGACGCGGTCGCGGACTTCGTCGCCGGGTTGGGCAACGTCGAGCGCCTCGAGGTGCTGCCGTTCCACCAGCTCGGCCGTGAGAAGTGGGAGCTGTCGGGGGAGCCGTACCTTCTCGAGGACGCGCAGCCGCCGTCCAAGGAGCTCATCGAGAGAGTCAAGCAGCAGTTCGCCCAGTGCGGCATCAACGTCATGTGACGCGCGCCGGCGTGCACCGAATGCGCCGCGGGCCGGCACACCGGATGCGCGCGTGCCCGACGCGCGGGTCGTCGGGGGAGCGGGGCTTGCGTACTTTTATACCCCCTGGGGTATAGTTGCGCGCATGAAGAAGCATCTTGTACGCGGCGCCCTCGCCGGCGCCCTTCTCGTCCTGTCCGCACCCGCCCTCGCTGCCTGCTCGTCGGAGCCTGTAGAGGTCGCCTCGCCGGCCGACGTCGTCTTCGATGGTTCCCACGTCGGGTACTCGACCTTCGCTGCCGCCACTGAGGTGGAGGGTGTCACCGTCGTCGACGTGCGCACCGCGGCCGAGTTCGCCGAGGGGCACCTGCCTGGAGCTGTCAATATCGACGTCAACTCGCCCGCCTTCGCCGATGAGATCGCCGCCCTGGACCCGGCGGCGGATTACGCCGTGTACTGCCGCTCGGGCAATCGCTCGCGCGCTGCCATGGCGCAGATGGCGTCTGCCGGATTCGAGTCGATGCTCGGCCTCGAGGGCGGCATCGGTGCATGGTCCGGCGAGGTTGTCGCGGGCTGAGGCGCTTCCCGACAGGGGGCTGGGCTGATCGCAGCCCGGCCCCCTCCTTCTTTCTTGCGTTCACTGAGAGGTCGGCTCTCTAGCAGGCAACATCGACACTTGCTCGGCAATTACATACCGACTAGTATCCACTACATGCGCACCCCGGAGATGTCTGACGCTGCCCCACGCCCCTCTCGCCCTGTCGCGGAGCCAGCCCGCTCCGGCCCTCGCGCAGCGGGTGTGCTCACGGTGTTGGCGGCTGTCTTCGCCAGCCTGCTCGTGGCAGCTCCCGCGAGCGGCGTCGACCGCGTGGCTTTGGTGCAAGCGGGAACGACGATCGATGCGCTCGAGGTCACTGGCGACGGCAGGTACGTCTATGCCGCGGGTGGCTGGTTCGGCAAGGACAATCACGAGATCGCGGTGCTCAGAGCGGCGGACCGCACCATCGTGGAGCGCTTCGAGATCGACTTCAACGTCGCGGATCTCGAGCTCGACAATGCCGCAGGCCTTCTCTACGTCGCCCGGTACGAGTCCGGCGGTTGGGGCGGAGTCTCGTACCACGACGATTTCACCGGTGAGCAGCTCGGGATGATCGCCACCGGCGACACCAGTGCAGGCATCGAGCTCAATGAGGAGTCCGGGTCTCTGTACATCGCGAACGGCGGCGCGGGATCTCTCTGGCGAGTCGACACGACCTCGTATGAGCGCACGGGTGGCGTCGCCCTCGACCGAGCGCTCTACGACCTGGCTCTCTCGCCCGACGGGTCGATGCTGGCCCTGATCGGAGCCTCGGGACTGATCCTCGTCGACGAGGAGACTCTCGAAGTGACGCACCGTGACTCCTCCTTCGCGTACACGTCCGGGGTCTCCTTCGGCCCCACCGGAGATCGCGTCTTCGTGGTCGAACCTGGTGAGGACACGCTCACCGTCATCGACGCCGAGGATGGCTCCGTGGAGCGAACGATCCACGTTCCTGGTGGTCCTGTCGCCGTCGAGGTGGCGCCGCGCGGCGACGTCGCGTACGTCGTCACTCCGCACACAGCCACCCGGGGCACGCTCACCGTGGTCAGTGTGGAGACAGGCTCCGTGCTGCAGGTGGTCAGGGTGACCGGCGGCGCCAACCCGAACCCGCGTTCCATCGTGCTGGACCCCGAAGGTGAGGAGGCGTATGTCGGAGTCTTCGGCACCGGTGAGGTGGGCGTCTTCGAGCTGCTGACGGCGCCGTTGGCACCAACCAGCACTGCGCTGAGCGCCACGGAGACGTCGCTGACCCTCACCTGGGAGCCTCCGGTGTATGACGGTGGCGCGGACGTCACGGGATACACCGTGAGCTATCGCGCGACAGGCGAGGTGAGTTTCAACGCGGTCGCACTGGGTCCCGCGGTGCGGTCCTTCACTCTCGACGGGCTGACCCGTGGCGAGGTCATGCAGTTCCGGGTGCGCGCCGCCAACGAGAGGGGCGAAGGGGCCGAGTCGCCGCTCCTGTATGGCGCCGCATCGGCGCCGCCCGGGGTGCCCAGCGACCTTCAGGCCCAGCCAGGAGACGGTCAGGTCGAGCTGACCTGGGCGAACTCCACCGACGACGGCGGATCCGCTGTGACCGACTACCGGATCGAGTACCGCGCCGGAGGCGGCGACTGGCGGGTTGGCTCGACGACGCCGGGCGGCAACGCCCCGCGACGTGTCGTCCACGGCCTCACCAACGGGACCGAGTACGAGTTCCGCGTGTCGTCAATCAATCTCGCCGGTGCGAGTGAGCCTTCAGAGTCGATCTCTGCGACGCCCTTCGTGATCCCCGCGGCGCCGACGGCGGTCACCGCGCGGCCGGGCGACTCCTCGTCGTGGGTCACATGGGACGCTGCCCCGAACTCGATCGTGGAGGCCTTCAACGTGACAGTGCGCCAAGGCGGCACGGTGGTGGCCGAGTACTCGATCGCCCCGCACCTCCGCGGCCTCACGCTCGAGGCGCTCGAGAATGACGCAACCTACTCGGTGACGGTCACGGCCGTCACGCCGTACGGAGACTCGGCTGCCTCGGCGCCCGTCGAGGTGACTCCCGTCGCCAGCGACCGCCCCAATGCCATGGCGCGCGTCCTTGCGGGAGGATTCCCCCGCATGTTCGGCTTCATGTCCACGCCCGACGGCGAGCGGTTGCTGCTTCCGCACTACTTGGACGACGAGGTCCACGTGATTGACACGGCGACCGGATCGCTGGTCGAGCGTCTGACCACCTTCCCGATCCCGGGCGCTGGAGTCGAGCCTGCGACCGCGATCGTCAGTCCCGACGGGCGCACCGTGTACACGCTCGACTTCTCCGGTGCCAGCGTGACGCACCTCGATCTGGCGACGGGCGAGCTGCGCGCCCGAGCGAAGCTGAGTGGGCTCCCGACGTCGGGTGCGCTCGCTCCCGATGGGTCTCGACTGTGGGTGGTCAACAACTTCGACGATGGCCTCGAGGTGCTCGATGCCGTCACACTGGAGGGCATCGCTGAGGTGTCCGCGCCGTACCGTGCCTCCGGTGCGGCCTTCTCAGCGGATGGCGCCAGGGTCTACGTCGGCTCCAGCTCGCCGTCGGTGAGGTCTGTCGCGGTCTACGACGCGCAGGCACTCACGCTCGTAGCGGAGATCGAGGTGGCCGGCGGACCCGTGGACCTCGACGTCACGCCCGACGGCAGCCGACTCGTGGTCATCTCGGAGAGCGAGAACGTGCTGACGGTGTTCGATCTGCGAGGCTCCGCCGACCCGGTGGTCATCCCGCTGGGAGGCGTCCCGCAGGGCGTGGCGACCAGTCCTGACAGCACCGTCGCCTATGTGTCTCTCCTCTCGGGCGGCGGCGAGACCGCCGTCGTGGACCTCGGGACGTATGAGATCGTCGACCGTATCCCCACGCCGGGAACACCCGAGGCGATTCACGTCTCGTCCGCATCGGGTGCGCTCTATGTCTCTCTCGTCGATCAGGGTGTTGCGGAGCTCGTGGAGGCGGCCATGCCGGGCGCACCCTCCGGCCTCACGGCGACGCGCGGAGATGGCGAGGTGTCCCTGGCCTGGACCGCGCCGGCGGATGACGGTGGCGGTGCGGTCCTCGATTACGTCGTGGAGTACGCGGACTCGACCGAGCAGTGGCAGGTGCTGAGCCGCTCGCGCTCCTCTGCGACGTCGGCCACGGTCTCCGGGCTCGCGAACGGTGAACTGCACGGCTTCCGCGTCAGCGCGGTCAACGGCGCCGGCACCGGTCGTGCGTCCGAGGTCGCCACTGCCACGCCGGCGGCCGTGCCGGGCGCAGTGACTGAGCTCGAGGCGACCGCGCGGGACCAGGCGCTGACGGTGACGTGGGAGGCGCCGGTGAGCGACGGCGGCGAGCCTGTCACCGGGTACCGCGTGGAGCTGCGGGAGGTGGGCGACGACACGGTGCTCGCCACCTCAACTCCCACCGAGATGACGGCCACGATGTCAGGCCTCGTCAACGGCGCCGCGTACGAGCTGTCCGTGATCGCCATCAACGCCGTCGGCGACTCCGCCGCCGCGACCGTGGAGGCGACGCCGCGCACTGTCCCTGGTGCCCCGACCGGCCTGGTCGCCGCGCGCGGCAACGGGCAACTGTCGTTGAGCTGGACGGCGTCCATCGACGACGGTGGAGACGACGTCTTCGACTACGTGATCGAGATCCGCGAGGCAGGCGGCACGTGGGGGAGCGTCGATGACGACGAGTCCGCTACGACGTCCGCGACCCTCACGGGGCTGACCAACGGCACGGCTTACGAGGTGCGCGTGAGCGCGGTCAACGGCGCAGGCAAGGGTGCGGCGTCCGGCGTGGCGAGCGGGGTTCCCGCGACGGCGCCTGGCGCCGTCGAGAACCTCATCGCGACGCCCGGCAATGGCGAGATCGCGCTTGCGTGGGATGCCTCCGAGGACGACGGTGGCGAGGCGGTGACGGGCTATCGCGTGCAGTGGCGCATCGCCGGTGGCACCTGGAGCACGGCCCAGCCTCTGAGCTCCCGCCGCGCCACGCTGGCGGGGCTCGCGAACGGTGAGGAGTACGAGTTCCGCGTGTGGGCCGTCAACGCGGTGGGCGACGGCCTCATCGACGCGGTCTTGGCGACGCCCCGGACGAGCCCCGATGCACCCACGGCGCTGGTCGCGACGGGTGGTGACGGTGAGATCGCGTTGACCTGGAACGCGCCGGGCGACGATGGCGGCGATGCCGTCTCTGACTACGTGATCGAACTCCGCGAGGCGGGCGATGCCTGGGAGACCGTCGACGACGGAGAGTCCGCGAGCACCGCGGCGACTGTCACGGGCCTGACGAACGGCATCACGTATGAAGTGCGCGTCAGCGCGGTCAACGCCGCCGGGCCCGGGCTCTCGGCGGAGGCGTCGGCCACTCCCGAGGCCCTGCCGTCCGCGCCTCTGGCTCTCGAGGTCACGCCTGCGGACGGTGCGCTGAGCCTGGCGTGGCAGGCGCCCGCCGACGACGGCGGCAGGGCCGTGTCGCACTATCTCATCGAGCATCGGGTCGAGGGCGGTGTCTGGGAGGGCATCGAGACCGCCGCCGACGACGGCACCGCGTATGAGCTTGGCGGGCTCGTCAACGGCACGTTCTACGAGGTGCGGGTGAGCGCCCGCAACAGCGTCGGCGTGGGCCCCGCGATCGAGGTGGTGGCCGCCGCTCCGAGGACGACGCCCGATGCGCCGACGGGCCTGGACGTGACCCCGGGCGCAGATCGGGTGCAGGTGCGCTGGGTCGAGCCGAGCGACGGTGGCAGTGCGATCACGGGGTATCTCATCGAGTACCGGTTGCCAGGCGGATCCTGGATGCCGTTCGTGCCGGGCGGGGGAGCGGGCGCCGGCGGGGTCGTGAGCGCGCCGGTGGCGCTCGCGGCTGTCGCGGACACCGAGGCCACGATCCTGGGACTGACGCCTGAGACGACCTACGAGGTCCGGGTCACCGCGCTGAACGAGGCTGGTCGATCGGCGGCGTCGGCTCCGGTCTCCTTCACGACGCTGGCAGCGGGAGCGGGCGGGCTGCCGGTGACCGGACCGGGTCCGACGCTCGCGTTCGCCGCGCTGGCGGCGCTGGTGGCGGCATCGGCTGGTCTCGCGCTGCGGCGGAGGGCCGTGGCGGTGCGTCGGTAGGGGTCGTATGGCCGAGGCGCGCGCCTCGGCCATACGACGGGATCTCGGGCCCTTGCACCATGTGCCACCGAGTGACGGACCTAGGTCCTTCATGATCGGCTCCGAAAGAGGGGACCATTCTCCACAAGGTCCGTCACGCGGATTCCTCGAACGGCAGTGTCGCCGCTCCCGGAAGGAGAACAACGATGTCCATCCTCGATCGCGAACGCACGGTGGCCCCACCGGGGTACAACCGTTGGCTGGTCCCTCCCGCCGCGCTCGCCGTGCACCTGAGCATCGGCCAGGTCTACGCCTACTCAGTCCTCAAGGACGCGCTGCTCGAGCGCTTCGACGCGTCCCACACCCAGATCGGCGTCGTCTTCTCGATCTCCATCGTCATGCTCGGTCTCTCCGCCGCCTTCGGCGGACGCTGGATGGAGCGGCACGGGCCGCGCAAGACGATGGTGATCGCCGCGGCGGCGTGGGGCAGCGGCTTCGCGATCGCGGCTGCGGGTGTGTCCATCGGGCAGTTGTGGATCGTGTACCTCGGCTATGGCGTCATCGGCGGCATCGGTCTGGGGCTCGGCTACATCTCGCCGGTGTCCACGCTCATCAAGTGGTTCCCTGACCGGCCCGGCCTCGCCACCGGTCTCGCGATCATGGGCTTCGGTGGCGGTGCGATGCTCGCGGCTCCGCTCACGCAGTATCTGCTGGGCCACTACGGGGCCACCGAGGTCGAGTCCCTGGTGCCGACCTACCTCACGCTCGGCGCGATCTACACCACGCTGATGCTGCTGGGCGCCGCGGTCGTCCGCGTTCCCCCCAAGGGCTATGTCCCGGAGGGTTGGGTTCCTACCGAGCATGTGTCCAAGGTGTCCAGCGGCGGGCAGGTCACTGCGCGCAACGCGATTCGCACGTTCCCCTTCTGGATGCTCTGGCTCGTGCTGTTCACGAATGTGACCGCAGGCATCGGCATCCTCGAGAACGCGAAGCCGATGATCGAGGACTACTTCCCGACCGTGACGGCTGCTGCCGCCGCTGGGTTCGTGGGTCTGCTCTCGCTCGCGAACATGGGCGGACGCATCGGCTGGTCGAGCTTCTCCGACGTCATCGGACGCAAGGCGACGTACATCATGTACCTGGGTGTGGGCGCGCTCGCGTACACGTCGGTGGCGCTGTTCGGCCCCGCGAACCTGGTGCTGTTCGTGATGCTGGTGTTCCTGATCATCACGTTCTACGGCGGCGGCTTCGCGACGATTCCGGCCTATCTGAAGGACGTGTTCGGCGAGCTCGAGGTGGGCGCGATCCATGGTCGCCTCCTGACCGCGTGGTCGGCGGCGGGCATCGCAGGCCCGCTCATCATCAACAGCGTGCTGGACCTGCTCGAGTCGCGCGGCCTGAGCGGGGCCGACCTGTACCGTCCGTCGATGCTTGTCATGGTCGGCGTGCTCGCGATCGGATTCATCGCGAACCTCCTGGTGCGTCCGGTGCACAGCCGGTGGCACGAGGCGCCCGAGATCGACGAAGCCGTCGATCAGATCGAGGACGACGGCCTCGTGGCCGCCGGGAAGGAGTCCTGAGATGGAGACTGAGAAGAAGGCCTCGACTGGCAATCCCCTTGCGGTGGTGCTGTGGGTCCTCGTCGCGTCGGGCCTCGCCTACGGCGTCGCCATGACGGCGATCAAGACCGCGGCGCTGTTCACCGGCTGAGGCCAGCCCGCGAGCGCTGAAAGGGCGCGCATCCAGTCGGATGCGCGCCCTTTTCCATGCCCGACGCGGGTGCGGGGCGGTCGGCATCCCTCCTGGTGATGATGCCCCTAGGGGTATGAAGTCCCTGGTAATAGGCCCATGGTCCCCGGGACCTAGGCCACGCGAGAACCGCGTGAACCCGACCTACATTCGAGAGTGTCGGGACCCGAACCGGGAACCGTAGGAGGAGAGAGTAGAGATGACCACCACAGCCCCCGAGAGCAAGGCAGACGCCCAGGTGGACGTCGCCGCCGCCATCGACCAGCTCGTCGCGAACGCGCAGCGCGCGCTCGACGCCTACAGCACCTTCACTCAGGACGACGTGAACCTGCTCGTCAAGAAGGCTTCCGTCGCGGCGCTCAACCAGCACGGCGAGCTCGCCGTCCTCGCGGTCGAGGAGACCGGTCGAGGCGTGTTCGAGGACAAGGCCGTCAAGAACATCTTCGCTTGCGAGCACGTGACCCACTCGATGGGCCCCATGAAGACCGTGGGCATCATCAACGAGGACCCGATCAAGGGCATCATCGAGATCGCGGAGCCCGTCGGCGTCGTCGCCGGCGTGACCCCCGTCACGAACCCCACCTCGACTGCGATCTTCAAGTCGCTCATCGCACTGAAGACCCGCAACCCCATCATCTTCGCGTTCCACCCGAGCGCTCAGAAGTCGTCCGTCGCGGCTGCCAAGATCGTGCGCGACGCCGCGATCGCCGCGGGCGCCCCCGAGCACTGCATCCAGTGGGTCGAGACCCCGTCGCTCGAGGCGACCGGCGCGCTCATGAATCACGACGGCGTGGCCCTGATCCTCGCCACCGGCGGCAACGCCATGGTGAAGGCGGCCTACAGCTGCGGCAAGCCGGCCCTCGGCGTCGGCGCCGGCAACGTGCCGTCCTACGTGCACAAGTCCGCCAACCTGGACCGCGCCATCAACGACCTCGTGATCTCGAAGGCGTTCGACAACGGCATGGTGTGCGCCTCCGAGCAGGCCGTCATCCTCGACGCCGAGGTCTACGACCGTGGACTCGAGCTGTTCGAGCGCCTGCACGCCTACAAGGCCACCCCCGCCGAGAAGGCCAAGCTGGAGGAGTTCATCTTCGGCGTCCAGGCCAATGGCGAGAACTGCGCCGGAGCCAAGCTCAACCCGAACGTCGTGGGCAAGTCGCCGCAGTGGATCGCCGAGCAGGCGGGCTTCGAGGTCCCCGAGGAGACCTCGATCATCCTCGCCGAGGTCTCCACCGTCGGCGAGAGCGAGCCGCTCACCCGCGAGAAGCTGGCCCCCGTGCTGGCCGTGCTCAAGGCTGAGACCACCGAGCAGGGCCTCGACTACGCCCAGCGCATGGTCGAGTTCCACGGCCTGGGCCACTCGGCCGCGATCCACGCGACCGACGAGGAGCTCATCAAGGAGTTCGGCAAGCGCTGCAAGGCGATCCGCATCATCGTCAACTCCCCGTCCTCGCACGGCGGCATCGGCGACATCTACAACGCCTTCCTGCCCTCGCTCACCCTGGGCTGCGGCTCCTACGGCCACAACTCGGTGTCGAACAACGTCACCGCGGTGAACCTGATCAACGTCAAGCGCATCGGCCGGAGGAACAACAACATGCAGTGGTTCAAGGTGCCGGCGAAGACCTACTTCGAGCCGAACGCCATCCAGTACCTGATGGACATGAACGGCGTGAACCGCGTCACCATCGTCACCGACGCGACCATGACGCAGATCGGCATCGTCGACAAGGTCCTGGACATGCTCCAGCGCCGCGACAACCCGGTCTCCGTGCAGATCATCGACAACGTCGAGCCCGAGCCGAGCGTCGCGACCGTCCGCAAGGGCACCGAGACCATGCGCGCCTTCCAGCCCGACACGATCATCGCCGTCGGCGGTGGCTCGCCCATGGACGCCGCGAAGGTCATGTGGCTGCTCTACGAGCACCCGGACATCGACTTCGCCGACCTGAAGGAGAAGTTCTTCGACGTCCGCAAGCGTGCCTTCCAGTTCCCCAAGCTGGGCGAGCTGGCCAAGCTGGTCTGCATCCCGACCACGTCGGGCACCGGCTCCGAGGTGACGCCGTTCGCGGTGATCTCCGACCCGGAGAACGGTCGCAAGTACCCGCTCGCCGACTACGCGCTGACCCCGACCGTCGCGATCGTGGACCCGGTCCTGACCGCGAACCTCCCGGCCCGCGTGGCCGCTGACTCCGGCCTGGACGCCCTCACGCACGCCACCGAGGCGTACGTGTCGGTCTACGCGAACGACTACACCGACGGCCTCGCGCTGCAGGCCATCAAGATGGTCTTCGAGAACATCGGCGAGTCGGTCAACACCGGCGGCTCGGCGGTCAAGGCCCGCGAGAAGATGCACAACGCCGCGACGATCGCTGGCATGGCCTTCGCCAACGCCTTCCTGGGACTGGTGCACGCCATGAGCCACGTGACCGGCTCGACGTTCCACATCGCGCACGGCCGCACCAACTCGATCTACCTGCCCCACGTGATCCGCTACAACGGCAAGGTCCCGACCAAGCCCACCTCGTGGCCCAAGGCCGAGTCCTACGTGGCGCCCGAGCGCTACCAGGAGATCGCGAAGCACCTCGGCCTGCCGGCCTCGACCCCCGAGGAGGGCGTCGAGTCCTACGCGAAGGCCGTCGAGGAGCTGCGCGCATCGATCGGCGTCGAGGGTTCCTTCAAGGAGGTCGGCGTCGACGAGGCCGAGTTCATGTCCTCGCTCGACACGCTCGCGATGAACGCTTACGCCGACCAGTGCGCGCCGGCCAACCCGCGTCTGCCGATCCTCGAGGACATGAAGATCATGATGGAGGCCGCGTACTACGGCACCACCTGGGACGAGGTGAAGGCCAACCGCAAGCAGGAGGCCGCGCCCGCCAAGGCCGCCGCCAAGGCTCCCGCGAAGAAGTCCGCCAAGAAGTAGCGGCGGCCGCCTCGCACGGCAGCTGAGCCTCGCCGGCTCTGGACACGCCGGCGACACCGACGAAGCCCTGGTCCTGACCTCCGAAGGACCGGGGCTTCGTCGCGCCCGCCCGACGCGGCCGCGACGTGAGGACCGCCCTCGCCGCAGCGTCGGGCGGGCGCGACGTATGCGTGGATGGCCTCGTGGGCCCGCGACTAGACTGGAGCACCGTGGCTACCGACTTCCCGACCGAGATCGCCGCGCTGCGCGGCACCTTCGAGCAGATCGAGGCGGTGCTCGAGCCGACCAAGCTCAAGGAGCGCATCGCCGACCTGGAGCGTCAGGCCTCTGCGCCGGACCTGTGGGACGACCAGGACAACGCGCAGGCCGTCACCAGCGCCCTGAGCTCCGCGAACGCCGAGCTCGCGCGCATCACCGGGTTCGGACGTCGCATCGACGACCTCGAGGTGCTCGTCGAGATGGCAGAGGAGATGGACGACGAGGACACGCTCGCCGAAGCGGACGCCGAGCTCGAGAAGCTCCGCAAGGACCTCTCCGCGATGGAGGTGCGCACCCTCATGTCGGGGGAGTGGGACGAGCGCAACGCCGTCGTCACGATCCGCTCGGGCGCGGGCGGCGACGACGCGACCGACTTCGCCGAGATGCTGCTGCGCATGTACCTGCGGTGGGCCGAGCGCCACGGCTACGGCACGAAGGTGCTGGACACGTCGTACGCGGAGGGTGCGGGCATCAAGTCGGCGACGTTCGAGGTCAACGCGCCGTACGCGTTCGGCACGCTGTCCGTCGAGGCAGGAACGCATCGCCTCGCGCGCATCAGCCCGTTCGGCTCCGCCGACAAGCGTCAGACGTCGTTCGCGGCAGTCGAGGTGATCCCCCAGATCGAGTCGACCGACCACATCGAGGTCGCCGAGGCGGACATCAAGGTGGACGTGTTCCGCTCCTCCGGTCCTGGCGGCCAGTCGGTCAACACGACTGACTCGGCCGTGCGCCTGACGCACCTGCCCACCGGCATCGTCGTCTCGATGCAGGACGAGAAGAGTCAGATCCAGAACCGGGCCGCCGCGATGCGCGTCCTCCAGTCGCGACTGCTGCTCCTCAAGAAGGAGGAGGAGGCCGCGCAGAAGAAGGAGCTCGCGGGCGACATCAAGGCGTCCTGGGGCGACCAGATGCGCTCGTACTTCCTGTACGGCCAGCAGCTCGTCAAGGATCTGCGCACGGGCTACGAGGTGGGCAACCCGCAGGTCGTGTTCGACGGCGACCTGGACGGCTTCATCGACGCGGGAATTCGCTGGCGCCGCGCGCAGCAGACTCAGCAGGACTGACGCGCGCCGCTGCGGTACAGGAACGTCCACTGCGAAGCGGTGCATGACCGAGAACGGCATTGAGCGTCCACATGGCGACGCGGGCTGCGCGCCAGGAGTGGACGCCCAGTGACGTTCTCATGCCGTTCATGCGTCCCAGTGGACATCGGTGTACCGCGGATCGCCCGCGCGCAGTGTGACACTTCGGACACCGCGCACCTTCGGCGGCGCGCCCTGACAGGTTCGCGCCCGGCGCCTGCTTACCATGCACGCAGGAGGCATGGGTCCGTCCCCCCGTGCCCGGATGGCTGTGATTCGTCTAGAGAACGTGACCAAGGTCTACTCGCGTGGAGCTCGACCGGCGCTTGACGCTGTGGATGTCGAGGTCGAGCGCGGGGACTTCGTGTTCCTCGTGGGCTCCTCCGGCTCCGGCAAGTCGACCTTCCTCAAGCTGATCCTGCGTGAGGAGCGTCCCACGGGCGGCGACGTCTACGTGGCGGGTCGCCACCTGAACCGGCTCTCCGCGTGGCGCGTGCCGCACCTGCGGCGCGAGATCGGCGCGGTGTTCCAGGACTTCCGGCTGCTGCCGAACAAGACCGTGTATCAGAACGTGGCCTTCGCGCTGCAGGTGATCGGCAAGGGACGCCGTGAGATCGACGCGACCGTGCCGGAGATGCTCGAGCTCGTCGGGTTGGCGGGCAAGGAGCGCCGCTTCCCGCATGAGCTCTCCGGCGGTGAGCAGCAGCGAGTCGCGATCGCGCGTGCGTTCGTCAACCGCCCGCCGATCCTGCTGTGCGACGAGCCGACGGGAAACCTCGACCCCGGCACCTCGGTGGGCATCATGCGTCTGCTGGACCGCATCAACCGCACAGGCACGACTGTGCTCATGGCCACGCACGACGACGAGATCGTGGACCAGATGCGCAAGCGCGTCATCGAGCTCAAGGGCGGCCACCTGGTGCGCGATCAGGATCGCGGCGTGTACGGGCTGGAGCGCGCATGAGGCTGCGGTTCATCTTCGGCGAGGTGATCAACGGTCTTCGCCGGAACTCGACGATGGCGCTGTCAGTGGTGCTGGTCACATTCGTGTCGCTCACGTTCGTGGGCGCGGCCTCGCTGATCCAGGCGCAGATCGGGCAGCTCAAGGACGACTGGTACGGGCGCGTCGAGGTGTCGATCTTCCTGTGCCCCACGAACTCGCTGCAGGAGCAGTGCGCGCAGGGCGAGGCCACGCCGGCGCAGGAGGCCGCGATCCTCGACGTGCTCGAGAACGGCGCGGTCGCTGACCTCGTGGAGACCGTCGAGTACGAGTCCAAGGAGGAGGCGTACGAGAACCTCGTGGACCGCGGCGACTCGTCCGTCACCGACTTCCTCACCGCAGACGACATGCAGGCGAGCTTCCGCGTCAAGCTCACCGACCCCGAGCAGTTCCAGGTGGTCGCGGACGCGACCGCGGGCCTCGTGGGAGTCGAGTACGTGAAGGACCAGCGCGAGATCTTCGACGACCTGTTCGCGGTGCTCAATGCAGCGACGCTCGTGGCCGCCGGGCTCGCCGCCGTGATGCTGCTGACTGCCGTGCTGCTGATCACCACGACCGTGCGCCTCAGTGCGCTCAGCCGCAAGCGCGAGACGACGATCATGCGCATGGTCGGCTCGTCTCGCACGCTGATCCAGCTGCCGTTCATGCTCGAGGGCGCCGTCGCGGCTACCGCCGGTGCCGTGCTCGCGATTACAGGTCTGTGGCTTTCCGTCCGATATCTCGTTCAGGACTGGCTGGGCTCGTCCGTGGGCTGGGTCGACTACGTCACGGGCGACGATGTGCTCACGATCGCCCCGTGGCTGCTGCTCATCGCCGTGGGGCTCGCGGCCTTCGCGTCCCTGCTGACACTTGGGAGGTACACGCGCGCATGACGATCTCGCGCCGCATCACCACGCTCATCGCACTCATCCTCGCCACCGCCGTCGCGGGCGGCCTGCTCGTGGGTGCGGCGTCAGCGCAGGGCACGCGCACGCCGACGGCGTCGTCGTACGACGACGAAATCGCCGACGCCAAGAAGGAGCAGCAGTCGAACGAGCAGAAGCTCGATGACTTGGAGAGCGCGCTCGAGAACACCGATGCGGCGATCGTGGAGGCGAACCGTCAGCTCAAGGAGCTTGAGGGCAGGCTGCCGGTCGTGCAGGCCGAGCTCGAGCTCGCGCAGGAGCGCTACGACTCCGCGGTGCTGGAGCAGAAGATCGTCGCGGACAAGCTCGCGGCCGCGCAGGCGCAGGACGAGGCCCTGACCGCGCAGATCGCCAAGGACGAGGAGCGGATCGAGCTCATCCGTCAGGCGATCGCGGTCCTCGCGCGTGAGAGCTACGTGGGAACCGACATCTCGAGCCTGGGCGTCGTGTTCGGCGCGCAGTCCGCGCAGGAGTTCGTGGATGACTTCGCGGCGCGCAGCTCCGCAGAGCGCGTGCAGGCCAACGCGCTCGCGGAGATGGAGCAGATCGCCGCGGTGAACGTGAACCGCGCCGCTCGCCAGGAGGCGGTGCGCGAGGTGATCGAGGAGCTCAAGCGACAGGCCGACGCGCTGGTCGTCGAGACCGAGACCGCGCGGGTCGCGGCCGAGGAGAAGAAGGCCGAGGTCGAGAAGCTGCTCGACGAGGCCCAGGACCTGCGCGACTACCTCGAGTCCAAGCGCCAGGAGTACCTCGCGAAGCAGGCTGAGCTCGAGGCGCAGCAGGAGGCGGTGCGCAACGAGCTGCGTGACCTCCTCGCCAAGAAGGCGGCCGAGGAGGCAGAGCAGAGCACGTCCACGCCGGTCGGCAAGGGCATCATGAACTTCCCGACGAAGGTTCCCTACGTCACGTCGAGCTACGGCTGGCGCCTGCACCCGGTGTACGGCTACTACCGCCTGCACGCGGGCACCGACTTCCGCGCGTACTGCGGCACGCCGATCTACGCCGCCGCGGACGGCGAGGTGCTGTGGGCGAAGACCGTAGGCGGGTTCGGCCAGCAGGTGATGCTCAACCACGGGCGCTACAACGGCGACTCGGTCGCTTCCAGCTACAACCACCTGAGCCGGTTCGCCGTCAGCACCGGCCAGTACGTGCTGAAGGGCGACCTGGTGGGCTACTCGGGCACCACGGGCACGTCCACCGCATGCCACCTGCACTTCGAGGTGTACGTCAATGGCTCGACCGTGGACCCGATGAGCATCCTGGGCCCGGTTCCCTGATCCGTCGACGCGAGTCCCAGCCGCCGCGTCGGGCATATGCCCGACGCTGAGGCGGGGGAGGGCGACACGTCCCACCTGGGTGCGGGGCAGGTGGCGTAGACTCGTTCCTCGCGTCTCCACGGCTGGAGGCGCATACGCCCGCACGGGCCGGATCCGAGGAGGTGAGTCATGGCGGACGGCGTGAAGGTGATCGCGACCAACAGGGCCGCGCGTCACGACTACTTCATCGACGACGTCTTCGAGGCAGGGCTGGTGCTCATGGGCACCGAGGTGAAGTCGCTGCGCATGGGGCGCGCGACGATCGGCGAGGGCTACGTCTACGTGGATCGCGGCGAGGTGTGGGCGGAGAACCTGCACATCCCCGAGTACGTGCAGGGGACCTGGACCAACCACTCGGTGCGACGCAAGCGCAAGCTGCTGCTGCACGCGCACGAGATCGAGGACCTCGCCCGCAAGACGAGCGAGAAGGGCTTCACGATCGTCCCGTTGCGCCTGTACTTCAAGGACGGCCGCGTGAAGCTCGAGATCGGGCTCGCGCGAGGCAAGAAGCTGCACGACAAGCGCCAGACGCTGCGTGAGAAGCAGGACCGTCGCGAGGCCGAGCGTGCGATGAGCCTGCGCCGCCAGCGCGACTGACGTGCCGCGTCGGGCCGGCGGGACCAGAGGTCCTGGCCGTACTGCCTGATAGAGGCATGATGGGTGGCATGACGCGTCTGCTTCGACTGACCGCCCTTCCGTTCGCTCTCGCCATGGCCGCTGCTGGATTCGCAGCCACGTCCGCGGCCGCGGACACCGACCACCCGGACTTCCGCCACGTGGACCGGTGGGATGCGACCTACGAGCTCACCGACGACGGGAGCGTGTACGCGCACGTCGAGATCGACTTCGACTTCGCAGGCGAGCCCGGACACGGCATCTACCTGAACCTGCCGACCACGCAGCCGGTGGACGACGAGCTGGAGCGCGTGTGGGACATCACGGGACCGTGGGTGTACAGCCCCACCGGCGCGCCCGATCTGGTCGACACCCAGGAGGCCGATGGATGGCTGTCGATCCGCATCGGCGACCCTGGCATCGGGGATGTCTCTGGCGTGCAGACCTACGTGATCGAGTACGCCGTCGCGCACGTCATGAACGCCACCACCGCTGACGAGACCGATGCGGGCGTCGCGGGTGACGAGTTCTACTGGAACGTCATCGGCTCTGCATGGGACACCCCGATCAGCGACATCCACGTGGTCGTGACCGCGGAGCCGGACGTGCTCGACGCCGCGTGCTTCGCTGGCTACGAGGGCTCGAGCGAGCCGTGCGCGTCGCTCGGCGTCGACGGCTCGACCGCGGAGTTCACGATCGATGCGCTCGACCCGCACGAGCCCGCCACGGTGGCGGTGCTCTACCCCGAGGGGACGTTCGACACGACGGCGAAGGTGCGTGTGGCCGACGACTTCCAGCGCGCGTTCGCGCTCACGCCGTGGACGGTCGGCGGCGCGATCCTCCTGCTGGGCGGCGGCATCGCGCTGCTCGTGCGGCAGCTGCGCCGCACCGCGTTCGACGTCGAGTACGCCGACGAGGTGCCGGGTCTCGCGCCGGCGCCGGGGGCATCGGGCGCGACGAGGCGCCGCCGCAAGCGCGCGGTGACCGTGCAGTTCGAGCCGCCCGAGGGGCTGCGGCCCGGGCAGCTCGGCACGCTCATCGACGAGAAGGCCGACGTGCGCGACGTCACCGCCACGATGGTGGATCAGGCGGTACGTGGATTCCTGCGCATCGACCCCGTCGGCGACGCGGAGAAGCCGGACGACTACCGGCTGGTGCGCCTGCGCGATGCGGACGACACCATGCCGGCGTACGGGCGCACGTTGTTCGACGCGCTCTTCGACGGGCGCGACGAGGTGCTGCTCAGCGAACTGAAGACGACGTTCGCTGCGGATCTCGCCAAGGTGCAGGCCGAGATGTACCGCGACGTGACCGATCGCGGCTGGTTCCGTCGCAACCCCAACACCGCGCGGCTCACGTGGGCAGGAGCCAGCGTCGCCGGGCTCGTCGCGGGAGTGCTCGCGACGGTGTTCCTCGCCGTCTCCACGAGCGCGGCGCTGCTGGGCGTGGCGCTCGTCGTCGTCGCCATCGTGGCGCTGTGCATGAGCCCTGTCGCTCCCGCGCGCACCGCCGAGGGCACGCGCATCCTGCACCAGACCGAGGGATTCCGGCTCTACCTGACCACGGCTGACGCGAACCAGCTGCGGTTCGAGGAGGGCCAGGACATCTTCAGTCGCTACCTGCCGTTCGCGATCGCGTTCGGGGTGGCGGACAAGTGGTCCAAGGTGTTCGAGCAGCTCGCGCGCGAGGGCCACGACGTGCCAGCGCCCTCGTGGTACGGAGGGATGTACGCGCCTGCGCTGTTCTGGACCTCGGCGCACTCGTTCGGGTCGCAGATGCAGGACTTCACGCACACGGTGGACACGGCGATCTCCGCGCCGACGCCTGGATCGAGCGGCGGCTCAGGCTTCTCGTCAGGCGGCGGTTTCAGCGGCGGCGGCAGCTTCGGCGGCGGTGGCGGAGGCTGGTGAGTCGCGACTGGCTCCTGTGAGGCACTGAGTGCTCTGGCGCGGCCGCAGAGAGCACTGGTTGCCTCACAGGGCACAGGCGCGAATGGTCATGTGCTGCGGATGCGCGAGGGGCCGCGAACCTCACGGTTCGCGGCCCCTCGCGCTGGCCGGGTCGGGTCAGGACTTGGCGTCATCCTCGGGCGTGCCCGACGCCGGGGCGGGGTCAGCAGGCGCGGTGACCGGGGCGTCGGACGAGTCCTCATCGTCGTAGTGGTGCGTCACCGGGTGCGAGCGCTCGAGCGCGGCGCCCTCGACGTCCACATCCGGGACGATGCGGTCGAGCCACTTCGGCAGCCACCAGGCCTTGTCGCCTGCGAGGTGCATGAGCGACGGCATGATGAGCATGCGCACCACGAACGCGTCGAAGAGCACTCCGATCGCGAGGCCGAAGCCCATGGGGCGGATCAGTGCGATGTGGGAGAACATGAACCCGCCGAAGACGGACGCCATGATGATCGCGGCAGCCGTGACGACCGCGCGCCCGTGGTTGAGTCCCGCCACGACGGCTTCCCGTGCCGGCGTGCCGTGCACATAGGCCTCGCGCATGCCGGTGGTGAGGAACAGCTGGTAGTCCATCGCGAGGCCGAAGAGGATTCCGGTCAGCAGGATGGGCAGGAAGCTGAGGATCGGGCCCGGGTCGTGCACGCCGAACAGTGAGCCGAGCCAGCCCCACTGGTACACGGCGGTGAGCGCCCCGAACGCGGCGAAGAGCGACAGCACGAAGCCGAGCGTCGCGATCACGGGGACCAGCAGCGAGCGGAACACGATGATCAGGATGATGAGCGAGAGCCCCACGACGATGGCGAGGTAGAGCGGGAGCACCGAGTCGAGCTTCTCGGACACGTCGATGTTGCCCGATGCCTCGCCCGCGACGCCGATCTCGGTGCCGTCGTCGAGCGGCGACTGCGCGCGTAGGTCGTGCACGAGCTGCACGGTGGACTCGCTCGACGGTCCCTCCACGGGAATCACCTGGAATGCGAGGAAGTCGTTGTCCTCCGAGACGCCCGCGGGCGCGACCGCGGCGATGTCCTCGTTCTCCATGAGCGCGTCGATGAGCTCGACCTGCGTGGCAAGAAGATCGTCGTCGGTCACTGCCTCCGGGAGGTCGGCCGTCACCAGCAGCGTGCCGTTGACGCCTTCGCCGAACTTCTCGCCGACGGTCTTGTAGGCGATGTACTGCGTGGAGTCGGTGGGCTCCTGGCTGCCGTCGGGCAGGCCCAGGCGCATGGACAGCGCGGGGATCGCGATGACGAGCAGCGCGGCCACTGCGGCGACGAACGACACGACCGCGCGACCGGTGCTCATCGCCTTGGCGGGCTCCTCGTGGTGCTCCGCCGAGCCGATGCTGGCGCGGTCCTTCTTGGACAGCACGCGCGTGCCCATGAGGCCGAGCAGCGCGGGCGTGAGGGTGACGGCGGTGAGGACCGCGATGCCGACGCTGAACGCGGCGACCGTGCCCATGATGCCCAGGAAGGGGATGGCGGTGATGTTGAGCGCGAGCAGCGCGACGATGACGGTAGCGCCCGCGAAGACCACTGCATTGCCCGAGGTGCCGTTGGCGAGGCCCGCGGACTCGTGCACGTCCATGCCGGTGCGCACCTGCTTGCGGTGGCGGTTGACGATGAACAAGGAGTAGTCGATGCCGACGGCGAGCGCCAGCATGACGCCCAGCACGGGGGTGACAGACGACATCTCGACGACGTCGGAGAACGCGAGCGCCGTAGCGACGCCGACTCCGACGCCGATCACAGAGGTGAGGATCGGCTGCGCGGCCGGCAGGATCGCGCGCATCATGACGAGCAGCACGGCGAACGCGAGGAGAACTCCCACGACCTCGCCGATGCCCAGCACGCCCGAGACGTCCGTGGCGATGTCGGCGGAGAAGTTGACCGTGACGCCGTCGAGCGGCGCCGACGAGATGGCCTCGAGGACGGCGTCCTTGTCCTCCTGGACCACCTCGTACACGTTGGTTCCGAACTGGATGATGCCGAGTGCGGCGGAGCCGTCCTCGGACACCGTGCTGATGCCGGAGGCCGCCTCGGCAAGGCTCGTCGAGAACTCGAGCTGCTCGGTCTGTGCGGCGAGCTCGGCGGCGCCGTCATCGAGCTGTGCCTGCTGCTCATCGATGGTCGCCTGGTTGGCGTCGATCTGCTGCTGCTGGGAGTCGAGCTGTGCGAGCCCGGCGTCGATCTCGGCCTGCTGCTGCGCGAACTGGTCAGCGGCGAAGTCGTAGGTGCCGTTGGCCTGCGCCTCGGCGATCGCGGCGTCGAGCTGCTGCTGGCCCGCCTCGAGCTGGGCGCGTGCAGCGTCGAGCTGCTCCTGGCCGGCGTTCAGCTGCTCCTGCGCGGCGTCGAGCTGAGCCTGGCCGTCATCGAGCTGGGCCTGCGCGTCGGCGATCTGCTGTGGCGCGCCCTCGAGCTGGGCCATCTGCTCCTCGAGCTGGGCCTGCGTGGCGAACGGGTCGATCACCCCGGTGACCGAGGAGACCTCGGTGGCGGCCTCGAGCGCGGCGCTGACCTGCTCCTTCTGCGTGCCTGTGAAGGGTGAGCCGTCCTCGGTGGCGAACACGGCGCGCGACGAGCCTCCGACGAGGTCGGGGATCTCCTCCGCGAGCTGGTCGGTGACCCGCTCGGTCTCGAGCCCGGGGATCGAGAAACTGTCGGTGAGGGTGCCTCCGAAGCCGAGGAACGCGGCGCCCGCGATCAGGAGCGTCGCGAGCCACGCGCCGATGACGACGAACGGGTGCCGGGACGACGAATGTCCCAGGCGGTAAAGGAAATTGGCCACGTCAAAGCCTTTCTCAGACGAGGGGTGGGGAGATGGCGACGATGCCTGACCCCACTGTAACCCGGTTCCGCACGTTGCCCAACACCTGTCGGTTTTTGGTGGCAAGCGCACACCCGACCTGGCACCATGGGGCCATGGACGCCCGCGTCGTGAGGACCCGCCGTCGCCTGCAGCAGGCGTTGCTCGCGCTCGCGCGCGAGCGTCCGCCGAGCGAGATCTCGGTCAGCGACATCGCGGAGCGCGCCGAGGTCAACCGCAGCACGTTCTACCAGCACTATGCGGATCGCGACACGCTCCTCGCCGACGCCCTCGACGAGGCGGCAGCCGCCGCGGGCGCGCAGCTCATGCATGTGGACCTCGATCCGCACACGCCTCCGCAGCTGCTCATCGACTTCCTCGCGCACATCGCGGAGAACGCGGAGATCTACCGTCAGACGCTGTCCGGCGCCGCCAGTGGGGCGGTGATCGTGAGGCTGAGGGCGCGCGTCGCCGAGATGGTCCAGGTCAGCGCCGTGCCGGATCCTGACGGGCACATCCAGGGCGTGCCGCTGGACGTCGTCTCCGCGGGGCTCGCGGGCTCGGTGCTCGGCGTCATCACCGCGTGGCTCGCGCGCGATCCTCTTCCGCCGGCGGCGGAGGCCGCGGGCTGGGCGTGGAGCGTGCTGTTCAGCCCGGGGCGTGCGCTCGATCCGCGCAACGTCGCCGAAACACCGCAGTCGTAGCATCGCGATCACGCAGGCCCTCCGCTAGGGGCGGGCCCCGCCCCTCGGGTCCTGCGACGGAAGGTCCCCACGACCATGACCGACATCGTCGACAAGTCCGCAGTCGGACTCGATGCCCGCCAGTACCACATCGACGTCGCGCCGGGGGAGGTGGGGACGGTCGCGCTGCTGCCAGGCGACCCGTTCCGCGTGCCCTTCGTCGCGGAGTTTCTCACCGACGTGAAGGACGTCGCGCACAAGCGGGAGCATCGCACCATGACCGGCTACTACAAGGGTCGCCTCATCACCGCGACCTCGACGGGCATGGGCTGCCCGTCGACGGCCATCGCGGTCGAGGAGCTCGCGCGCGTGGGCGTCACGAGCTTCATCCGCGTCGGCTCCTCCGCCGCGCTCCAGCCTGGAATCGAGCCCGGCGACCTGCTCGTCTCAGAGGGCTCTCTGCGCAACGACGGCACCACCGCCGCGTACGCGCACCCTGGCTATCCGGCGGTGCCTGACCTCGCGATCGCGCAGTCGCTCAAGGCCACCGCGGCCGCGGTGATGGAGGGCAAGGAGCGCACCGTGTTCTCCGGAATCAACGCGACGGACGACGCCTTCTACGCCGAGGGGCCCGAGTGGATCGCCGAGCTCGCGAAGCTGGGCATCCTCAACGTCGAGATGGAGAGCTCTGCGATGTATATCGTCGCGCGGCTGCGCGGCCTCCGAGCGGGCATGGTGTGCGCGTGCTCGTCCAACCTCGTCACGGGTGACAGCGTGTACGGCGACAAGAACGCGCGTCTCAAGGAGGGCTGGATGGCGTCCATCGAGGCGGCCCTCGAGACGGCAGTAGCGCTTGAGCTGTAGGGCGCCGGCCCGACGCTGGGGTGAGGTGCGTACGTGGCCCGCCCCCGCGTCGGGCCTGTCCCCAGGCGCTTCCCAGGGCGCGACTGGCCACGTACAATGGTGGGACAACTCCACAGGGGATGATCGGTTTCGACGTGTGTTTACTTCCTAGGGGAAGCGGGCCGAGAATGCAGAGTTATCTCGTTAACGCCCTCTGCAAACCATAGGTGCCGATTCCAAGCGCACCGACTTCGCCCTCGCTGCCTAAGCGAGCTTCGAAGTCCGTCAGCCCAGGCTAGATCCCGACCTGGACCCTGGCGTCATCTAGGGAACTGGCTGCACCTCCTCGTCGTCGGGAGGTGCGGGACTCTTAGACGACTGGGCCTATCTCACTTGCTCGCCTGATGCGGGTGAGGGGCCGAGAAACATCTCTCAGGCTGCGCCCGGAGAAGACCTGGGTTTGAACATGCGGACGCGGGTTCGATTCCCGCCATCTCCACTCATCCCTGTTGTAGGCAGAAGGCCGCCGCACCCGGTCCGGGTGGGCGGCCTTCTGCGCGCCACGCGCCGTTGCGGCAGCCACGATTTGGACAACGTGTCTCGACTGTCGGTACTCTTGGGCGGTTCCCTTGCGCTCAACGGTGTGCGCCTCCGCGCCGTACATCCTTGAGGAAGCAATGATCACGCTCGAGCAGGTCTCCAAGACCTTCGCCGCCCGTTCCGGGCCTGTGCGCGCGCTCGACCAGGTCAGCCTCGAGGTGCAGCAGGGCGAGATCTACGGTGTGATCGGTCGCTCCGGCGCCGGCAAGTCCACCCTCATCCGCACTGTCAACATGCTCGAGCGTCCCGACTCGGGCACGGTCACCGTGGACGGCGTGGACCTGACTGGCCTGGGCGCCGCCGAGCTGCGTCGCGCGCGCCAGGGCATCGGCATGATCTTCCAGCAGTTCAACCTGCTCGAGTCGCGCACCGTGCGCGGCAACGTCGAGCTCGCCCTCGAGATCGCAGGCGTGGATCGCGCCGCGCGGCGCGCCCGCAGCGGGGAGATTCTCGAGCTCGTCGGGCTCACAGACCGCGCCCATGCGCGCGTGTTTGAGCTCTCTGGCGGCCAGAAGCAGCGCGTCGGCATCGCCCGTGCGCTCGCGGCGGACCCCAAGGTGCTGCTCTCCGATGAGGCGACCAGCGCGCTCGACCCCGAGACCACGGCCTCGATCCTGGGCCTGCTGCGCGAGCTCAACCGCGAGCTCGGCCTCACGATCCTGCTCATCACCCATGAGATGGACGTGGTCAAGACCCTATGCGACTCGGCTGCGCTCATGCGCGACGGACGGATCGTGGAGCACGGCCGCCTCGACGACATCGTGCTGCGCACGGACTCGGTGATGTCGCGGGACCTCTTCCCGCTGGGCGAGCTGCCCGAGCCGCGCGGTACCGCGATCATCGAGATCACGTTCGTGGGCCTCGCCTCCGAGGAGCCGGTCATCTCGCGCCTCGCCCGCACGCACGAGCTCGACGTGAGCCTGCTGGGCGCCGCGATCGAGACCATTCACGGCCGCCAGACCGGCCGCACGCGCCTCGAGCTCTCCGGCAGCGCGGCACAGATCGACGCCGCCGTCGCGGACCTGCAGGGTCAGGGCCTCACCGTGAACCGGGTGAGGGAGGCCGCATGATCGACAGCAGCGATCCGGACTTCTGGCCCGACCTGTTCGCGACCGTGTGGAAGGCCACAGGGGAGACCCTCTACCAGGTGGGGTGGACCCTCCTGCTGACCGCAATCCTCGGCGTGATCGTCGGCACGCTCCTCGTCGTGACGGACAAGGGCGGCATGCTCGAGCGGCCCCTGGGCTCGCGCGCACTGGGCCGGACCATCAACGTGGTGCTTCAGCTCATCGTCAATCTGGGCCGCTCGATCCCGTTCATCATCCTGATGATCGCGCTGATCCCGTTCACGCGGCTGATCCTCGGCACGGCGTTCGGTGTGACCGCCGCGATCGTGCCGCTCACGGTGGCCGCCGTGCCATTCTTCGCGCGCATCGTCGAGATGTCGCTGAGAGAGGTCGCGCCGGGTCTGCTCGAGGCCGGCAGCTCGCTGGGTGCGACGCGCTGGCAGCTCGTCTCCAAGGTGCTGCTGCCTGAGGCGCTTCCCGGGCTCATCCTCGGCTTCACCACGACCGCAGTGTCCGTGGTCAACTTCTCCGCGATCGTCGGCACCATCGGCGGAGGCGGACTCGGCGACGTGGCCATGCGCTACGGCTACCAGCGCTACTCCACCGAGTACATCGTCGTCGTCATCATCGTGCTCGTCGCCATCGTCGCCTGTATCCAGGCCCTCGGCGGCTGGATGTCGAACCGAATGCGTCGGGGTGGCACCCCTTCCGCGCGCTCTGCCGCCGAGGTGCCGCCCGCCTAGGGTGCTGGGCCCCGCCCTGCACCCTCCCCCGCAGAACCCTCGGGCCTGCGCACGTCCTCGGACGCGCGTCGGCCCTCTTCACCGACACGAAAGCGATACCTCATCATGCGCAAGAACTTCCTGCCCCTCACCGCCCTCGCCGCGACCGCGGCCCTCACGCTCGCGGCCTGCTCCGGCTCGGCCGATGCGGACTCGACCGCCACGGGCGAGTCCGGCGCCGAGCTCCAGACGCTGCTGGTCGGCGCCACCGCGGTGCCGGCGGGCGAGCTCGTCCAGTACGTCATCGACTCGGGCCAGGCCGAGGCCGCCGGTCTCGACATCCAGGTCACCGAGTTCTCGGACTACAACACGCCCAACCCGGCGCTGTCCGAGGGTGCGGTGGACGTCAACCTGTTCCAGCACGGCCCGTTCCTGGACCTCTACAACGAGAACGCGGGCGATGACCTCGTGAACGTCGGCGAGGTCTACCTCCCGCCGCTCGCGCTCTACTCGAAGACCGTCGAGTCGCTTGAGGACCTGCCGGAGGGCGCGACCATCGCGCTCCCGAACGACGCGTCCAACGAGTCGCGTGCGCTGCTGCTGCTGGCCGCCGCTGGCCTCATCGAGGTGACGGACGCCCCCTCGACCGTCAACGACATCACCGCGAACCCGAACGGCTTCGAGTTCCTCGAGGTCGACGCGGCGAGCCTTCCGGCCGCGCTCGACGACCAGGATGCTGCGATCGTGAACTTCTCGTTCGCCTCCGCCGCGGGCCTGTCGAGCGACCTGCAGCTCCTGTCCGAGGGCGAGGAGTCGATCTACTTCAACATCCTCGCGACCCGCGCCGAGCTGGCAGACGACGCCCGCGTCGCCGCGTTCTACGACGCGCTGACCTCGGAGGAGACGCAGGCGTGGATCCTTGAGACCTACAACGGCCTCGTGGTCCCCGCGTCGGTCGCGTAGCCGACGCCGCACAGCGCAAGGCCCCCGTCCTCCTGGTGAGGGCGGGGGCCTTGCGTATGCCCGACGCGCGGCCCGGCGGTCCTGTCAGCGGCCCATGGCGACGCGCTCGGGGCAGTCGAACGGGTCGCGCGCCGCGAGGCCGACGCGGTTGAGGTAGGCGATGACGATGCCGTACGACTCGACGAGCCTGGTCTCGGTGTAGGGCATGTCGATCGAGGCGCAGTGCTCGCGCACGATCTCGCGGGCGCGTGCGAGGTGCGGGCGCGCCATGTTGGGGAACAGGTGGTGCTCGATCTGGTAGTTGAGGCCGCCCATGAAGATGTTCATGAACCAGCCGCCGCGGATGTTGCGGCTGGTGAGCACCTGCTTGGAGAGGAAGTCGAGGCGCGCATCGGCGGGCACGAGGGCCATGCCCTTGTGATTGGGGGCGAACGACGCGCCCATGTAGACGCCGAAGACCGCCATCTGGACGCCGACGAAGGCAAAGGCGAGTCCGAGCGGCAGGAACAGGAACACGGGCACCAGGTACAGGCCGAAGTGCAGGGCGATCGACGGCAGCTCAGTCCACTTCTGGCGGCGGCTGCCGTGCATGATCAGCGAGGCGACGGAACGGTAGTGGAGGTTGAGTCCCTCGAGCGTGAGCAGTGGGAAGAACAGCCAGCCCTGCCGCTGCGTGATCCAGCGGATCGGCCCGCGCGCGGCGGCGGCGTCCTCCTCGACGAACGAGATGGTGTCCTTCTCGATGTCGGGATCGGCGCCGCGCTTGTTGGGGTTCGCGTGATGACGCGAATGCTTGTTCATCCACCACTGGTGGCTGATGCCCACCACGACCGTGCTGAGGAAGCGTCCAAGCCTGTCGTTCGCGGGACCGGTCGAGAGGACCGCGCGATGCGAGGCCTCGTGGCCGACGAAGGCGACCTGGGTGAGCACGATGCCGAGCGCAGCAGCCATCAGCAGCTGGAACCACGAGTCCCCCAGCAGGATGAAGCCGGTGATGACTCCGCCCAGGGCCAGCGCGAGGGCGGCGCCGTAGAGGGCGTAGAACACCGGCGCGCGGCGCAGGAGCCCGGTGTCGCGGACCGTGGCGGCGAGTTCGGTGAACGAGCGGGTGACGTGGTTGACGGGCGGCAGAGGGTGCGTGGAGGTCACGTGCGGCTCCAGAGGTCGGGTCGGGGGAACGTCGACTTCTCAGCCGAATGCCTCGCGCGGGGCTTTCGCCGCGCTCGGTTCCCCTCACCCTACGTCACCGTAGGTTCGATGTCACCGACCTCGTGGAGATTGCACGGAGGGTCAGTTGCCTGTGGTGCACGCGCGCCTTGTCACGCGTCGACGGTGACACGGATGCGCGAGCCCCAGGGGTCGGCGAAGGTGGCGGCGAGGCCGTCGTCGACCACCGCGACGCCCCGGGAGGCGAGACGGTCGTGCAAGGCGCCCAGCGCGTCGGGCGTGGGCAGGACGATGTCCATGCGGCCCAGGCCGAGCGAGGCGGCGCGCGGGCCGGCTCCTCGCGAGTTCCACGTGTTGAGCCCCACGTGGTGGTGATAGCCGCCCGCGCTCACGAACAGTGCGGAACCCATGTCCATCACCTCGTCGAAGCCGACGGCGTTCACGTAGAAGTCCTTCGCTGTGGGGATGTCGCCGACCTGCAGATGCACGTGCCCGACGCGGGCGACACCGGTCGGCGCGCTCGCCTCGGTCTCGGACAGGTGGGTGGTGAGGTACTGGTTCGCGTCCAGGAAGAGGGAGTCCATCAGCGGACGACCTGTCGCGTCCCGCTGCCAGGACTCACGCGGGCGATCGAAGTAGAGCTCGACCCCGTTGCCTTCGGGGTCGTCGAAGTAGAAGGCTTCCGAGACCAGGTGGTCGGCGGAGCCGGTGTAGCGGCCGAGTCCGGACTGCGCGACGCGGGCGACCGCGGCCGCGAGCGCCTCGCGAGTGTCGAACAGCACGGCGGTGTGGAACAGTCCCGCGCCCGAGCGTGCGAAACGGGGCAGTCCGGGCGTGTGCCGGAGGCTGACTGTCGCGACGCCGTGGCGGCCGAGCAGGTGGGCGCCGTCGATCTCGGCGAGGTGGTCGAGCGCGAGGACGTCGCGGTAGTACGCGAGCATCGCGTCGAAGTGCTCGACGTGCAACTCGACTGGTCCCATGCGCGTCCCTGCTGCGAGCGCGTCTTCGTGGGGGCGCGAGAGGGGCATGTTCGCCTTCTTACTTGAAAGTTGAAATAATCCGCGTCTCGGCACTCTAGGCGGCAACACTTGAACTGTCAACTAATGCGCGTATGATCGTCACATGACCACCGAGCAGCTCGACACGCGTGAGGCCTCCCTGTGGCAGGACCTCATGGCGTTCAGCACGCTCATGCCCGCCGCGATCGAGGAGGAGCTGCGGCGCGACGCCGGACTGAGCCTGTTCGAGTTCTCCGTGCTCGCGCTGCTCGCGCGCTCCCCGGAACGTACCGAGACCATGTCACGCGTCGCGGAATCCACGCACGTCTCCGCCTCAAGGCTCTCGCACGCCGCCGCACGACTCGAGGAGCGCGGGCTCATCGAGCGCACGGCCTGCCCCACGGACCGCCGCTCCGTGTTCGCGGTCCTCACCGACGCCGGGCTCGAGAAGCTCGAGGTCTCGCTTCCGATCCACACCGCGGGCATCCGACGCGTCGTACTCGACGCGCTCGACGACGCCGACCGCGACCACCTCGCCCGCATCCTCGCGACCCTGCTGCGCCACGACCGCATCGGCGGCGAGGCCTGCGCGACGGACGAGGCGTAGCCACCGCCACCCGCGCATCCACCCGGCCGCCGCGTCGGGCATGCACGCGCCGGTAGGCTCCAGTCCATGGCCCTCGCAGTCGTCGCCACCGTCGTCGGCCTCGCGGCCCTCGCATTCAGCGCGGACCGCTTCGTCGCTGGCGCAGCCGCCGTCGCACGCTACCTGGGCCTCGCGCCCCTGCTGATCGGCATGCTCGTCATCGGCTTCGGCACGTCTGCCCCGGAGCTCGTGATCTCAGGCATCGCCGCCGCGCAGGGAAACCCCGGTATCGCGCTGGGAAACGCGTTCGGCTCCAACGTCGCCAACATCGGGCTCATCCTGGGCACCACAGCCATCATCGTGCCCATCGCGGTGCACCGCGGCGTGCTGCGCCGTGAGCTGCCGATCCTGCTCGTCGCCACGATCATCGCGGGCCTCCTGCTGGCTGACGGCGCGCTGTCCCGCGCCGACGCGGCCGTGCTCGCGGGCACGCTCGTGCTCTACCTCGCGTGGTCGCTCATCGTGGCACGGCGGGCATCCCGAGACGAGCTCGCGCGCGAGGTCGCGGTCGCCGCCTCGGGGATGTCTCGCCGCGCGGCGTGGACCACGATGCTGGTGGGCCTCGTCGCGCTCGTGATCTCGTCCCGGGTGCTCGTGTGGGGAGCGGTCGGGATCGCGGAGCGGCTGGGCTGGTCCGACCTGATCATCGGTCTCACCGTCGTCGCCGTCGGGACCTCGGCGCCGGAACTGGCGTCGGCGCTCGCGGCCGTCCGCAAGGGCGAGAACGACCTCGCGCTGGGCAACGTCATCGGGTCAAACCTCTTCAATACGCTCGGCGTGCTCGGCCTCGCCGGGCTCATCGCCCCCACGGTCGTCGGCTCGGAGATTCTCACCCGCGACCTGCCGGTGCTGCTTTCGCTCACGGTGCTGCTCCTGCTGTTCGCAGTGGGCATCCCCGGCCGACGCGATGGGCGCGGCCGCATCAATCGGGTCGAGGGTGCGGTGCTGCTCGCCGTCTGGCTCGGGTACACGGGCTTCCTGCTCGCCACCGCAGGCTGAATGCAGGATGGGGTGTCTCACAGACACCCCCGTGAGGAGGCGTGCGGGCGTTAGCCTGTGGCGGTGACTCCCGCCCTGACCCTCGCAGGCCTGCGCAAGGTGTTCGGCGCCACCGTCGCGGTCGACCGCGTCGACCTGGAGATCCCGCAAGGCTCCTTCTACGGAGTCGTGGGTCCCAACGGCGCCGGCAAGACCACCACGCTGTCCATGGCCACCGGACTGCTCGTGCCGGACGCCGGCACCGTCCACGTGCACGGCGTCGACCTGTGGCGCGACCCGGAGGCCGCCAAGCCGCTGCTGGGCGTGCTGCCGGACGGTCTGCACTCGTTCGATCGCCTCACCGGCTCCGAGCTCATCAGCTACGCAGGCCTCCTGCGCGGCATGCACCGAGACGTGGTGGAGCAGCGGCGAGACGATCTGCTTGCGGCGCTCGACCTCGACTCCGCGGGCCGCACGCTCGTCTCGGACTACTCGGCTGGCATGACCAAGAAGGTCGCGCTCGCGTGCGCGCTGGTGCACGCGCCCCGCGTGCTGGTGCTTGACGAGCCCTTCGAGGCGGTCGACCCGGTCAGCGCCGGCGCGATCCGGCGCATCCTCGCGTCATTCGTCGAGGGCGGCGGCACGGTCGTGATGTCGTCGCACGTCATGGCGCTCGTGGAGCGGCTGTGCGACCGCGTCGCGATCGTCGGGTCCGGGCGGGTGCTCGCCCACGGCACGCTCGACGAGGTGCGGGCCGGTGCCGACCTCGAGGAGAGGTTCGTCGCGCTCGTGGGAGACGTCGCCGATCAGCGGGACCTGACGTGGTTGCGCCGGTCCTGAGTCTCAAGTGGCGCTCGACGCTGCACTCGATGCGCCGCGACTGGTGGCGCGTCCTCGTGCTCGTCTCCGGCGTCATCTGGTCGATCACGCTCGTGCCGTCCGTATGGTTCGCGCAGCGCGTGCTGTCATACCAGCACCCCGATCTCAAGACCGATGCGCTCGTCGCGACAGCGTCCGTCCTCGTGCTGGGCTGGTGCGTGGTGCCGCTGCTGCTCACCGGACTCGACGACACGCTCGAGCCGACGCGCTTCGCCTCGCTCGGCGTCTCCGCCCGGCGTCTCATGCCGGGGATGACCGTCGCCGCCTTCCTGACCGTGCCCGCGCTGTTCTTCCTCGCGGCCATGCTGGTGCTCGCCCTCGCGTGGGAGCCCGAGCCGTGGCCCGCGCTGCCCGTCGCGCTCGCGGGAGCCGGGCTCACCGTCGCCGTCATGGTGATGAGCGCCCGGGTCGCCGTCGGCTGGGGCACGCGCGTGCTCGGATCGCGTCGCGCGCGCCTGGTCGCGCTCGCTGCGGGCGCCGTCATCATCGCGGCCCTCGCGCCAGCGGCAGTCCTGCTGTTCCGCGACGGGCTCGAGCTCGTGCTCGACTACGACGTGCCGGTGCTGATCTCCTCGCTCGGAGCCACACCGATCGCCTCGGGCATGGCCGCGCCGCACGCCGCGGCCGACGGTGACCTCCTCGGCGTCGCGTGGCGCCTTGCCCTGCCGGCGGCCTGGGTGGTGCTGCTGCACGGCGCGTGGCGTGCGTCGGTCGCCCATGCGCTCGTGCATCCACGCCAGCGCGGTGGGGGAGAGCGCCGCCGCGACGACCGCATCCTCGCCACGCAGGCGCGATCCGAACGCTGGGATGCGACGCTCGCACGCGTCCCGGGGCCGCTCGGGGTCGCGGCTCGACGCGTGCGCGCGAGGGCGGCAGCGCCACCCGCAGCACGAGCGGTCCGCAGCCGCGCGTTGCGTGCCTGGGCGTCGGACCCCCGGTATCTCTCCGCGGGAGTGGGCGCGATGGTGTTCCCGCTGCTGTTCTTCGCTGTCGTGATGCCCTCGCTGGGGCTCGCGACCTGGTGGGCGTATGCGGTCCCGCTGCTGCTCGCCGCCTCGATCGGCTGGGGCAGGCACAACGACGTCGCGTACGACTCGACGGCGATGTGGCTCGACCTCGTCAGCGGGCGTCGCGGCCACGCCGTCATGCGCGGGAGGGTCGAGGCGACGCTCGCGTGGGCAGTTCCGGCTGTGCTCGCCGCATGCGTGCTCGCGGTGCTCGCGACCGGCGAGTGGGCCCTCGCGCCGGGGCTCGTCGGCGCCGCGATCGGTGCGCTGGGCGCGACCGTCGGCGTCTCCGCCGTGATGGCGGTCGCCATGCCCTATCGCGCTCCGCAGCCAGGGTCAAATCCGTTCACGGCGGAGGTCGGGTCGCTCGGCGCGGGCCTCGCCGCGCAGGTCGTGTCCTCGTTCGCGTCGGCGGCGATCGCACCTCTCGTGACGGTGCCGTTCGTGCTCGGCGTGATCGTGCGTCCCGCATGGGCCGGCGTGAGCGCCGTCACCGGCCCCGTGCTGGGCGTCGCGGCGGTGGTGCTCGCGGTGCGCGTCTCCGGCACGCTCTACGACTCGCGCAGCGGCCGCCTGCTGGGCGCCGTCGCCTGAATCGCACGCGCCGCGCGACTACGATGGGCCGCATGAGCGAGCCGAACTCTCCCGTCGAGCAGCCGCAGGGCGGCACCGCCACCATCGAGCGCACGGACACGCGTCAGGTCGTCGAGCCCGGCGACGCCGAGCGGTTCTCGCACTACGTGCGCAAGGAGAAGATCCTCGAGTCGGCGATGACGGGCGACCCCGTGATCGCGCTGTGCGGAAAGGTGTGGATCCCCGGACGTGACCCGCAGCGCTTCCCGGTGTGCCCGGCGTGCAAGGAGATCCTCGACGGCCGGTTCGGCCCCGAGGACGGCGACGGCGAGTCCTGACCGCTTCCATGGCGGCGAGCGGACGCTGACCTAGGCTGGGACCGTGGCCTTCCAAGAGGAGCTCGAGCCCGAGGGCGGGGTCGCCACGCGCCCGGACGACGCGTGGGTCACCCTCGTGTGGAACGACCCCGTCAACCTCATGAGCTACGTGACCTACGTGTTCCAGACCTACTTCGGCTTCTCGCAGGCCGAGGCCGAGCAGCGTATGCGCGAGGTGCATGAGAACGGCCGATCCGCGGTGAGCACCGGCTCGCGCGAGAAGATGGAGGTCGACGTGCAGGCGATGCACGGGTACGGCCTGTGGGCCACGCTGCAGCGGAGCGGCGAGTGAGGGGCTTCGAGCCGCGCGACGCCGCCATGGTGGCCGAGCTGGACGACGAGGAGCGCACGGTGCTCGCACGCATCGTCGCTGACGTGGGCCTGCTGCTGGGCGGCGAACGGTTCGGCCTTGAGGGCGAGGGCGAGCCCGAGCCGATCGACTCCGAACGCGCGCTGTTCGCGGCATTGCAGGGACTCGAGGAGGCCCTCGCCGAGCCAGACGACCCCGCCATCCTGCGGCTGCTGCCCAACGCGTCCCCCGAGGACCGCGAGGTGGCGGACGAGTTCCGGCGGCTCACCGAGGCCGACCTCAGGGGCCTCAAGGTGGACAGGCTGCGCCGCATGTGGCGCCAGCTCAGCGAGGACGGCGAGCAGTGGCGCGTCGAGCGGGTCGAGGCCGATGCGACGGCCGCGGCGCTCACCGACGTGCGCCTGGTGCTCGCCACGCGCCTGGGCCTCAGCACCGATCTGGAGGTCGATGCGCTGCACGCCGAGATCGACCTGGCTGTGCGCACGCTCGACGAGGATGAGGACGCGACCGGCGTCGACCACGAGCGCGTGTGGCTCGGCATGCTGTACGAGGCGCTCACGTGGCTCCAGGAGTCGCTCGTGCGCTGCCTCATGGACGGCGACGAGCCCGACGCCGCCCGCTCACAGGACCTAGGGGAGGACGATGTCTGACGCGCCCATCGGGGTGTTCGATTCAGGCGTGGGCGGCCTCACCGTCGCGCGCGCCATCATGGACATGCTCCCGCACGAGTCGATCCACTACGTGGGCGACACGAAGTACGGCCCGTACGGCCCGTTGCCCATCCGCGAGGTGCGCGAGCATGCGCTGTCGATCATGGACGCGCTCGTGGACGACGGCGTGAAGCTCCTGGTGATCGCATGCAACACCGCGTCGGCCGCGGTGCTGAGAGACGCGCGCGAGCGGTTCTCTCGCGAACGCGGAGTGCCCGTCGTGGAGGTGATCGTGCCGGCCGTGCGCCGCGCCGCGACGCTGACCCGGTCCGGGCGCGTGGGTGTGATCGGCACCAAGGCGACCATCACGTCGGGCGCGTACGACGACGCGCTCGCGGCGGCGCCGGGCGTCGCGATCACGAGCCAGGCGTGCCCGCGTTTCGTCGAGCTCGTCGAGGCGGGCATCACGAGCGGACCCGAGGTGATCGAGGTCGCCGAGGAGTACCTGGCGCCCCTCAAGGACGCGCAGGTGGACACCGTGATCCTGGGCTGCACGCACTATCCGATGCTCGCCGGCGCGATCGGCTACGTGATGGGACCCGACGTCACGCTCGTCGACTCCGCGACGGAGACTGCGATCGATGTGTACCGCGCGCTGACCAAGGCGGGGCTCGAGCGCCCCGTGGACGGTGAGCCGCCGCGTCACCGCTTCTTCGCGACTGGGGAGTCGGAGCGCTTCGAGGCGCTCGCACAGCGGTTCCTGGGCCCCGTGGTGGGTGCGGTGGAGCCGCTCGGATGAGGCTGACCGTGGTCGGCTGCTCCGGCTCCGCGCCGGGAGCGGCGTCTCCGGCCTCGTGCTACCTCGTCGAGGCGGATGACGCCGACGGGCGCACGTGGCGCGTGGCGCTCGACCTGGGCTCGGGCGCCCTCGGGCCTCTGCAGCGCTACGCGGATCCGCGCTTGCTCGACGCGATCCTCATCTCGCATTCGCACGCAGACCACTGCGCGGACCTCGCCGTCATGGACGTCTACCTCAAGTACCACCCCGACGGTGAGGCGAGCGTGCCCGTGCATGGTCCCTTCGGGCTCGGCGGGCGGATCGCGGAGCTGCGCGGCGTCGCCGAGACGACCGCGGCGCTCCCGGTGACGGCCTGGCAGCCGGGAGCACCCGTGACAGTGGGCCCGCTCACGGTGACGTGCGCGGCGGTCGCCCATCCCGTGCCCGCCTACGCGATGCGCCTCACCGGGCCGTCCGAGAGCGGGGGAGAGGCGACGCTCGTCTACTCCGGGGACACCGATGTGTGCGACGGCCTCGCGGAGCTCGCGTGGGGAGCCGACCTGTTCCTGTGTGAGGCGTCCTTCCTCGAGGAGGAGGACGGGCCGCGCGGGCTGCACCTGACCGGTGCGCGTGCCGGTGCCGTCGCCCAGGAGGCGAGCGTCGGGCGTCTGCTGCTCACGCACGTGCCGCCCTGGACCGATCCGAACGCGATCGTCGCCGAGGCCGCCGAGCAGTTCACGGGCCCTCTGCAGGCGGCGCACCCAGGGCTTCGCAGGAGCCTGTAGCGCTCGCCCGTCCGACGCGCGGTGCGGGGCGTCTCGGCGGCCGGGGCGTCAGCGCTCGCCGGTAGGCTCGTGCGCATGACGACTCGTGCCGATGGACGACTTCCCGACCAGCTCCGACCCGTGACGCTTCAACGTGGCTTCCAGGCCAATGCCGAGGGCTCGTGCCTCGTGACGTTCGGAGGCACGCGAGTGCTGTGCTCCGCCTCGTTCACGGAGGGCGTGCCGCGCTGGAAGAAGGGCTCGGGCGAGGGTTGGGTGACCGCCGAGTACGCGATGCTTCCGCGCGCCACGAACACGCGCAACGACCGAGAGAGCGTGCGCGGCAAGATCGGCGGACGCACCATGGAGATCTCGCGCCTCATCGGCCGCTCGCTGCGCGCCGTCGTGGACGTGAAGGCGCTCGGCGAGAACACGATCGTGCTGGACTGCGACGTGATCGACGCCGACGGCGGCACGCGCACCGCGGCCATCACCGGCGCGTACGTGGCGCTCGCCGATGCGATCGCGTGGGGACGCGCGAAGGGAGCCATCGCGTCGGGCGCGAAGCCGCTCACCGGTTCCGTGTCCGCGATCTCGGTGGGGATCATCGACGGCACACCCATGCTGGACCTCCCCTACGTGGAGGACGTGCGCGCCGAGACCGACATGAACGTCGTGATGACCGGCGTGGGCGGCTTCGTGGAGGTGCAGGGCACCGCTGAGGGCGCGCCGTTCAGCAAGGCCGAGCTCGACGCGCTGCTCGCGCTCGCGACTGCGGGCAATGCGGAGCTCGCGCAGCTGCAGGCCGCGGCGCTCGAGGGCTGACGTGGCACGCCTCGCGATCGCGACCCACAACGCGCACAAGGTCGACGAGATCTGGGCGATCCTCGCTCCGCTCGTGCCGGGTCTGACGCGTGAGGACGTGGCGTCCGCCAAGGAGCTCGACGCACCCTCGCCCGTCGAGGACGGTGTGAGCTTCGCCGGCAACGCGCTGATCAAGGCGCGTGCGCTCGCGGCGTCGACGGGGCTGCCGGCGATCGCCGACGACTCCGGCATCGCGGTGGACGTCATGGGTGGCGCCCCCGGCATCTTCTCGGCGCTGTGGTCGGGGCGTCACGGCGCCGACCGCGAGAACCTCGAGCTGCTGCTCGCGCAGATGGCTGACATCCCCGACGAGCACCGCTCCGCCGAGTTCGTGTGCGCGGCGGTGCTCGTGACGCCCGACGGACGTGAGTTCACGCAGGTGGCGAACCTCAGGGGAGAGCTGCTGCGTGCGCCGGCGGGCGAGGGCGGCTTCGGCTACGACCCGATCTTCCAGGCCCACGGCGAGTCCGTGTCGAATGCCCAGATCAGCGCCGAACGCAAGAACGAGATCTCGCACCGCGGGAAGGCGTTCCGGGCGCTTGCACCGATCGTCGCGCAGGTCCTCGGGGACTAGGCGGGCAGCGCGCCGACGTGTGCGAGCGCCTGGCGTACCACGAGGTGCTGGCCGCCGGACATCTCCTGGGCGACGTCGTCGGAGGCGGCCTCCTCGGGGGTGAGCCACACGATGTCGAGGGCGTTCTGGCTGGGCTCGCACGTGCCCTCGACAGGCACCACGTAGGCGAGCGCGACGGCGTGCTGGCGCGAATCGTGGAACGCCGTGACGCCGCGCGTGGGGAAGTACTCGGCGATCGTGAACGGCGTGGGAGACAGCGGCACCTGTGGCAGCGCGATCTGGCCCAGGTCCTTCTCGAGATTGCGGATCAGTGCGTCGCGGACCGTCTCGTGATACATCACGCGGCCCGCGACGATGGCGCGCGTGATCATGCCTTCGTCGGCTCGCAGCAGCAGTCCGACGTGCGTGACTTCGCCGCGGGGATTGATTCGGACCGGAACTGCGTTCACGTACAGCATGGGGAGGTTCCCGCGCACGTGGGCGAGTTCACGGTCGGGTAGCCAGCCCTGCGGCTCCGGCGGAAGTTCGGCCATGTCCGTCATGAGTCTTTTCTACAACGCCGGTGCGTAAGCCTCGCGATGCGCGCCGGTGAGTGACATGGTGAATACGGAATAGCAACGTCGAAAGAGACGTTAGAATACCCCCTAGGGTATTCATTCGACGAGAGGAACACATGGCTACTGTCGAGCTGACCACTGACAACTTCGAGGACACCGTCTCCAAGGACGGCATCGTCCTCGTCGACTTCTGGGCCGACTGGTGCGGCCCCTGCAAGCGCTTCGCGCCCATCTACGAGGACTCGTCGAACGAGCATGCGGACATCGTCCACGGCAAGGTCGACACCGAGGCCCACCAGGAGCTGAGCATCAAGTACGGGATCACCGCGATCCCCACTCTCATGGCGTTCCGCGACGGCATCATGGTCTTCAACCAGGCCGGCGCGCTCCCCGGTCCCGCGCTCAAGCAGCTCGTGGACGCGGTCGAGGGCCTCGACATGGACGAGGTCCGCGAGAAGATCGCCGAGCAGCAGGGCTGATCGGCCCCGGGCGGAGCGCCCGGCACAGACTCCACGCGGGGGTCGGCACCATGCCGGCCCCCGCGTCGTCGTCTCAGGTGCGCGAGGGGGGACTTGAACCCCCACGCCCGAAGGCACTGGAACCTAAATCCAGCGCGTCTGCCAATTCCGCCACTCGCGCGCGAGCGGCAGTCTACGCGGCAACGGACACGCGCCGCGGCCCTCCATGCGCCCGACGCGAGGCGCGCCTAGTCTGAGAGCGCTGGGGAGAAATGGGGTTGCGCCATGAGGGGCCGCCGCGCAGGGCACGACGCCCGCTGGCTCGCGCTGCTCGACGACGCGCTCACCGGCGACGGGGTGGACATCGAGGTCCAGCCGATCGTCGACATCGTCGCGGGCCGCACGGACGGATACGAGGCGCTCGCGCGTTTCGAGCATGAGGACGCCGAGGGAGTGGGCCCGGATGTGTGGTTCCAGCGGGCGCGCGAGCACGAGCTGCTTGCGGAGCTCCAGGCAGCCGCGGCCGTCAAGGCGCTCGCGCTCACGGGCAGCCTCGCGTCCGATCGGTTCATCGCGATCAACGTCGAGCCCGACGCCATCCCGCACCCCGCCGTGCGCGCCGCGCTCCTTGACCACGGCGACCTCTCCCGCGTCGCGATAGAGCTCAACGAGCACGCCGTCTGGCACTGGGAGCAGATGGCCCCCACGATCGCTGAGCTGCGCACCCGCGGCGCCTCGTTCGGCATGGACGATGCGGGCACCGGCGCCGAAGGCCTCGCTCACCTCGAGAGGCTCGCGCCCGTGTACGTGAAGGTGCATCGCGACGTGATCGACGGCATCGCCAGCGACCCGTCGCGCGTCGCCGTCCTGGGCGTGGTGCAGCAGTTCGCCGCGCGCGTCGACGCGGGTCTGGTCGGCGTGGGGGTGGAGCGGCTCGAGGATGCGCTCGCCCTGCGCTCGCTCGGCGTGCGCCACGCGCAGGGCTACGCGCTCAGCCCTCCCGCGCCGCCGTGGCCCGACGCCGATCCGGCAGCGCTCGGCAGGCTCGCACTGGGGGAGTGAGGCCCCGCAGCAGGCGTCTGCGCCCGAGCGTCAGTCGATCCCCAGGTCGCGGCGCAGCTTGGCCACGTGGCCGGTCGCCTTCACGTTGTACTGCGCCAGCGCGACGGTGCCGTCCTCGTTCACGACGACGGTCGAGCGGATCGACCCCTCGACCTCCTTGCCGTACAGCTTCTTGAGGCCCCACGCGCCGTACGCGTCCTGCACGGCACGGTCCTCGTCTGACACCAGCGTGAAGGTCAGGCCCTCCTTCTCGCGGAACTCCGCGAGCTTCGCGGGCGAATCCTTCGAGATGCCCACGACCGTGTAGCCGGCGGCGTTCAGCGCATCGAGGGAGTCGCGGAAGTCGCACGCCTGGGTGGTGCAGCCCGGGGTCATGGCCGCCGGGTAGAAGTACAGGATGACCTTCTTGCCCTGGTGGTCCGACAGGGTGAAGGAGCCCTCGTCGGTGGCGGCGGTGAAGTCGGGGGCGGCGTCGCCCTTGCTCAGTCGGTTCTCGCTCATGATGCCGCCAACGCTAGCGGAGCCGTGCTGATTCCAGCCGACGCGACGGTCCGGTACGCCGCCGTCCACTGGGGCCCATGCGAGTCGCGAAAGCGTCACTGACTGTCCACTTGCGCCTGGTGCGGAGCTCGCCGCGGGGGCTCTCCCCGTGGACGCTCAGTGACGGTTCTGAGCGCCCCGTGCACCGCAATGGACGCTGTTGTACCGCGCGTCCGGCACCCCCGCACAGCCGATTTCACACATCGCGCGAGGCCTGCTAAAGTTGACTCTCGCGCACGAGCGCAGCACGAGCGCCTCTAGCTCAATTGGCAGAGCAACTGACTCTTAATCAGTGGGTTCGGGGTTCAAGTCCCCGGGGGCGTACGAACAGCGAAGGCCCGGTCCGAATGGACCGGGCCTTCGTCGTTCCTCCGGGGAGTGAGAACTCTCAGTCGAGCTCGACCCAGCGGTCGATGGACCACGCGATGGCGAGTGCGATGGCCGGGTCGAAGCCGTCCGCGACATCGAGCGTGTACTGGTCGCGCGCACGCGCGTCACCGATCACGCGGGCGGCGCGGCAATGCCGGGGCGTCCAGATGCGACGCGGGGCCGGTCCCCGAAGGAACCGGCCCCGCGTGCGGAGGAGGTGAGCGTCAGCCGAGCGCCGCGTCGGACGAGAACACGAGGCCGATGGCGACCTGCCCGTCAGTGATGGCGGTCTTGGTGAGCGGGCCGCCCGGGTCGAGCGACAGGAACGAGTCGATCTCGATCCCGTAGGTGTTCTCGAGGCCCACCTGGCAGAAGTCGCGCTCGGGGCACTCGGCGGGGCCGCCGAGGACGATCGGGCCGCAGGTCTCTGCGAGCTCGGAGAGCGTCGTCACGCCGTAGGCGTCGATGAACCCCTGCGTGGTCGCGAAGGCGTTCTGATCCTGCGCGGCCGAGGGCTCGCCGAACACGATGCCAGCCTGCTCCGCGAGCGGTGCGGCGGCTGCGAGGGTCTCCTCGACGTCGCCGCTGGCGACCGTGGCAGCCTCGGCGCCGTTGATCGACTTGTTCAGGTACTCGGTCGCGGTCGCGGCGTACTCGGGGACGATGTCCACCTCACCCGACTGCAGCGCGGGCATGTACGTCTCGCGCGTGCCGATGGTGCGCACCTCGACGGTGTACCCGGCGGTGCGCAGCACCTCTGCGTAGATCTCGCCGACAGTGATCGCCTCGCTGAAGTTCGCCGTGCCGATCACGAGGCTGCCCTCGCCGGTGGAGGGTGCCGTCAGGCCGTTGTCGGCGACGAACTGCGCGGCCACGTCGCCCGAGGTCTGGCGGTCGATGTCCACGGACTTGTTCAGCTGGATGAGCGTGGGCGTATCGAGCGAGTCGGAGACGACCGCGAGGGCGCTGAGGACGGGCTCGGTCGCCGAGTCCGCGTTGACGGCGGGCACGACGTTGTCGGACAGCTGGAGCTGAAGGTCGTCCTCGAGCACCACGATCGTGTCGCCCGCGACGGGCGTGCACTCCTGGGCCATGGCGGTCTCGGACATGGAATCGGAAGGAGTGGCGGAGCCGCTTGACTCGCCCTCCTCGTAGCTGGTGCAGCCGGCGAGGGCGATCACGGAGATCGCCGCTGCCGCAAGAATGCCGGAACGGGTGTGCATGGGTGCTCCTCGTCGAGAGTGTCGGTCGTCGGGGACAACCCGGCGACGACCCAGGTTGTTCCCGCCCGGGCCCGCCGATCAGGCCCGGCGAGGTTCGTTGCCAGGGGCCGCACGGATGGGTGCCGGTCGGTTCCAGTCAATCGCGGATTGCCTTGGCGTGCAGGCGAAACACCCGACGCTGTGGTCCGGCGCGCGCTCGACTGGCCGTCGTTGGGGGCCTAGGACGCGATGAGCGTGCGGTGGCGCAGGGCCGCGGGGGTGAGGCGCCGCTGCAGGAGCCCCATGAGCGCGTCGACGCCCAGGCACACGACCGCGACGATGAGGCCGCCCGCGAGCACCTGCCCGTAGCGCTGGGTCGCGAGCCCCGTGTTGATGATCACGCCCAGTCCTCCGCCGGCCACGAGCGCCGCGAGCGGCACGGTCGCGACGGTCTGGGTGGTCGCGGTGCGCAGGCCGGCGGCGATGAGCGGCCACGCGAGCGGCAGCTCGACCCTCGTGGCGACCTGGAAACGCGTGAGGCCTTGACCGAGCGCGGCCTCGCGCAGGTCCGGGTCCACATCCGCCATGCCGGTGTACGCGTTCGTGAGGATCGGCGGGAACGCGAAGATGGCGGCGGCGAGCACCACGGCGCGATTGCCGAACCCGATGGCGGACGCGGCGAACAACGTGAGGAGGGCCAGCGTCGGCATGGCGCGCGAGACGTTGGAGACGATGACGGTAGCCGCACCGCCGCGTCGGACATGGCCCAGCAGCACGCCGAGCGGCAGCGCGAGAGCGGCCGCCGCCAGCACGGCCCCTGCGGACATGCCGAGGTGCTCGATCGTGAGCGCGAGGATCGAGTCGCGGGGCAGCACCCACTCGCCGGGGGAGACCTCGCGCAGCACGCCGTAGTCGCCGAGCCAGCTGTGCGGATCCGTGAGGTAGGCCCACGCGTCGCCGAGGGTGCTCATGCGGCCCTCCTGCGCGTCCACGGCATCGCGAGGCGGCCCGCGAGCACCAGCAGCAGATCCAGCACCAGCGCGAGCAGCAGGCACAGGAGCGCGCTCGTGGCGATCTGTGCGCGGTAGTCCGACTGGAAGCCGCGGAACATCAGCTGCCCGAGCCCTCCGTAGCCCACGACGACGCCCACCGTGACGAGCGCGACCGTGGAGACCGTGGCGATGCGCAGTCCCGCGAGGATCGCCGGCAGCGCGTTGGGCAGCTCGACTGACACGAGCAGCCTCGTAGGGGTGTAGCCCAGGCCGCGCGCGGCGTCCACGACGTCAGGGTCCACGCCCTGCAGCCCCACGACGATGTTGCGCACCAGCACCAGGAGCGCGTACACGACGAGGCCGATCAGCACGGTGGTGCGCCCGATCCCCGTGAACGGCGCCAGGAGCGCGAACAGGGCGAACGAGGGGATCGTGTACAGCACGGCGCTCGTGCCCAGGATGGAGCCGGCCAGGCGAGGCACCCGATGCGCGAGCACCGCGAGCGGGATGGCAATCAGCAGTGCGATCGCGATCGCCTGGAGCGTCAGCGTCGTGTGAATCGTCAGCTGACGGATCACTTCCTCGCTGTTGCGCTCGACGTAGTCCCACGACAGCCAGGGATTGGGGACCTCGTCCATCCGGCCACTGTAGCGGCCATCCCCGACGTCGGGTCCAGCGCGCGTGGGGCGGCTCGCCCGACGCGCGGGCCAGGTGCGCTCGCTGCCCTACAGGCGCTAGCGTGGCCGGATGGCCACCACCGGCATCGTCCTGACCGACGTCACCAAGACCTACCCCGACGGCACCGTCGCGGTCGGGTCGCTCTCGCTCGAGGCGCGCCAGGGCGAGGTGCTCGCGCTCGTGGGGCCGTCGGGCTGCGGCAAGTCGACGACGCTGCGCATGGTCAACCGGCTCGTCGAGCCCACGTCGGGCACGATCGAGGTGGGCGGCGAGGACGTCATGGCCGCCGACGCGGTGCAGCTGCGCCGCAGCATCGGCTACGTCATCCAGCACGTGGGGCTGTTCCCGCACCGCACCGTCGCGCAGAACGTCGCGACAGTGCCGGGGCTACTCGGCTGGGACAAGGCCCGCACCGCCGCGCGAGTCGACGAACTGCTCGCCATGGTGGGGCTTCCCCGTGAGACGTACGGCGCGCGCTACCCGCACGAGCTGTCCGGGGGCGAGCGTCAGCGCGTCGGCGTGGCACGCGCCCTCGCGGCCAGGCCTTCGGTGCTGCTCATGGACGAGCCCTTCGGCGCCGTGGACCCCCAGGGTCGCCGACGCCTGCAGCGCGAGTTCCAGGCGATCCAACGCGACCTGGGCACCACCGTGATGATGGTGACGCACGACATCCGTGAGGCTGTGCTGCTGGCGGACCGCATCGCCGTGCTGTCGCGCGGGGGAGTGCTCGAGCAGCTCGGCACCCCTGACGAGGTCACGGGCGCGCCCGCGAACGACTTCGTCGAGGACTTCCTCGCGGACTTCGACGTGGAGCCGAAGGCGTCCTGAGCCGCGGAGGCGTCAGGCCTCGGGACGGTGACTCTCGCCTGCGGGAGGTGCCGACGCCGCGTCCTGGCGTGACGTGTCGAGTGCCTCCTCCAGCGCGGCCGCCTCGTTGCCGCCGTGATCGCCGTTGTCGCCCGAACGGCCTCCGATGCGCTCGCGATACTCTCGCGTCCACGCCCGCCAGCGTTCGCGTCGCGACCCGCCGGTGGCCTCCCGCTCCGCCTCGTCGGCCTCGCGCGCCTGCCGGCGCTCGGTCTGGAGCAGTTCCTTGTGCCGTCGCCTGCGCCGTCCCGTCGTGACGATGCGGTACACCGCGATGCCCATCGCGATGAAGACCAGCACCACGAGGAAGGGGATGAAGATCGCGAGGAACGACAGCGCGACGGACACGGCATCCTCCGCGAAGGACGCGAGCGGTGCACCCGTGCCGCCCGTGGCGGCGTTCACGGCGGGGCGCGAGGCGGCCTTGGCGGTGTGCACGATCGCGGTGATGATCGCGCCGACGACGCCGGCGATCAGCGGGTTGTCGGACCAGAAGCTCGCGCCGTCCAGCTCCGCGGCGGCCGAGGTCGCGGCGAAGATCACGCCGCCGACCAGGGGTCGCACGGCAGTCTGGATGAGGTCGTTCACGTGGTCCACGCCGGGGATCTTGTCCAGCACCACATCAGCGGCGAGCAGCAGCAGCGCGATGATGAGCGTGGGCCATGACTGCAGCCACATCAGCTCGGCGGGCAGCGTGATCACGTCCGTGAAGCGGGCGAACAGGCCCACGATCACGAGCGGGATGAACGCGTTCAGACCCGCCGCAGCGGAGAGCCCGGCGCCGGTCAGCGCTGCGATCATGGAGGACCTCCCTTGTCCCCGGGCGGGGAGATGACTTCCCGGCTATCTTCCCACTCCCGCGAGCCAGGCGGCGCATGCGGCACCAACACGAAGGGCCCCTCCGGAGAGGGGCCCTTCGACAGTGGGGTGGCTGACGGGACTTGAACCCGCGGCCCTCGCGACCACAACGCGATGCTCTACCTGCTGAGCTACAGCCACCATCGGCTCTCAAGGAGAGCCAGCGAAAAGTGTACCGTGCCGCGGCAGGTGGCGGCGACGCTCAGGGCGCCGACGCGTCGGGCGAGACGGAGGTGGCTGCGGCCTTCGCTGCGTCGGAGTCAGGTCCGGGCAGTGGAACGAGCACGGTCTCGCGGTAGTAGCGGAGCTCGCGGATGGAGTCCTGGATGTCGCCGAGAGCACGATGCCCGCCAGTCTTCTCCGGTGCGTTGAAGAACACGCGGGGATACCAGCGGCGCACAAGTTCCTTGAGCGAGCTGACGTCGACCACGCGGTAGTGCAGGCGTCCCATGAGGTTCGGCATGTCGCGCTCGAGGAACGCCTTGTCCATGCCGACGGTGTTGCCCGCGAGCGGCGCGCGTGCGCCGGCAGGGACGTGCGCGTCGACGTACTCGCACACGAGTCGCTCGGCCTCCTCCATCGTCATGCCGTGCTCGAGCTCGGGCAGCAGGCCGGACGTCACGTGCATGTCGCGCACGAAGTCGTTCATCTGCGCGACGGCCGCGGGGGAGGGCTTGATCACCACCGAGACTCCCTCGCCGAGCACGTTGAGCTCGGCGTCCGTGACCAGGCAGGCGACCTCGACGAGCGCGTCGTTCTCGAGGTCGAGCCCGGTCATCTCGCAGTCGATCCACACCAGATGATCAGAGGCCATGGAGCCACTCTAGGGGGTGCTCGCGGGCTCGCAGTTGACATTCCTCAGGTCATGTGGTTAGTTAGTTGAGTAACTAACCAATACGGAGGTTGTCGTGGACGACTCCAGACCGCTGTTCCAGCAGATCGCCGAGGCCCTCGAGGGCGCGGTGCTGGACGGCTCCATGCCCGAAGGGTCCCAGGTGCCGTCGATCAACGAGCTCGCCGCATTCCATCGCGTGAATCCGGCGACCGCGCTCAAGGGCGTGACGCTGCTCGTCGACGCAGGGATCCTCCACAAGAGAAGGGGGATCGGAATGTTCGTATCCGAGGGGGCGAGGGCGCAGCTGCTCGCCGCCAGAAGGGCCGACTTCGTCGAGCGCCACGTGGCGCCCGTCGTGGCGCAGGCCCGCGCACTCGGCCTCACCGCCGCAGAGGTGTCGGCACTGATCGTGAAGGAGATGGAGCGATGACAGCAATCCTCGAGGCTCAGGGCCTCTCGCGGCACTTCGGGCCGGTCAAGGCCGTCGACGACGTGTCGTTCCGCATCGACGAGGTGGGCATCCACGGTCTGCTGGGGCGCAATGGCGCAGGCAAGTCGACCCTGATGAACCTGCTCACGGGTCAGGACTTCGCGACGGCGGGCTCGGCGCGAGTGCGTGGCGAGAGCCCCGTGGAGAACCCGCGTGCGATCGGCGAGGTCGCGCTCATCAAGGAGTCCCAGGTCTACCCCGAGGGGTACAAGGGCAGGCACGTCCTCAAGGCCGCGTCGTGGATCTTCCCGCACTGGGACGACGACTTCGCCTCCCGCCTCGTCGAGGACTTCCATGCGCCGCTCGACCGCTACATGAAGAAGCTGTCGCGCGGTCAGCGCTCGTCCATCGGTGCGATCGTCGCCCTCGCCTCCCGCGCCGAGGTGACTCTTCTCGACGAGCCGTACGCAGGGCTGGATGCCGTCGCGCGCCAGCTCTTCTACGACCGGCTGCTCTCGGACTTCGCCGAGCACCCCCGCACGGTCCTGATGTCGACCCACCTGATCGACGAGGCCGCGGATCTCTTCCAGAGGGTGCTGGTGATCGACGACGGCCGCCTCGTGATCGACGAGGACGCCGACGCGCTTCGTGGCACGGCGCTGCGGATCGTCGGCCCCGTCGACGCGGTCGAGGCCGTGGTCCGCGGGCACCAGATCCTTCACCGCGAAGCGCTCGGCGGCACCGCCGCCATCACCATCGACGGCGCGAACGGCGAGCTGCGGGCCGCCGCCGTCGCGGCGGGGCTCGAGCTCGCGCCCGTCTCGCTTCAGCAGCTCATCGTGCGCCGCACCGGCGCGCCGTTCACCCAGGAGGTGGCCTCATGACCGTCTACACCGAGACTCAGCCCGCCCCCGCGTCGGGCCCGACCGCCGCGCCGGTCGTGCACCGTATGCGTGCCGTGCTGCGCATCCACATCGCCAACCCTTGGCAGACGCTGATCCTGCCGTGGATCATCACGCTGCTGATCTTCGGTGGCAACGCCGCGATCTGGGGCATGATCACGTACTCCGCCGGCGGCTCCGACAACGTCGAGACCTCGGCGTTTCAGTCCAACGGCGGCATCACGTGGATCTACGTGTACATGCTGATCGTGGCTGTGCAGGCGATGCACTTCACCTTCCGCTTCGCGCTGGGCTTCTCCGTCACGCGCCGCGACTACTACGCGGGCACTCTGCTCTACTTCATCACGCTCGCCGCGTACTACACGGTGGGCCTCACCGCGCTCGTGCTCCTCGAGAGGGCCACGGATGGCTGGTGGCTCGGCGGGTCCTTCTTCGCTCCACTCGGCCTGACGACTGCGCCCGTGGCCTCCGTGGCCTACACGAGCTTCGCCGCCATGCTCCTCGCCTTCGGCGTCGGCGCCGCCTCGGCTGCGGTGTGGGTGCGCTGGGGCGCGCCGGGACTGTACTGGATGTTCGGCATCCTCACCGTGGTCGGCATCGTCGCGCTGTGGGGAGCGACGGTGCTCGAGGCGTGGCCCACGGTGTGGGAGTTCCTGTCCACGACGTCCGTCGTGGCACTCGTGAGCTGGACCCTGCCTGTGACTGCGCTCGCCGCTCTCGCCGGCTACGTGCTGCTGCGCAGGTCGCCCGTCAGGTCCTGATCAGTCCTCAGACGCCACCGTCGCGGGGCGCGAGTCGAACGTCCCGCGACGGAACGGCGCCGGCCAGTAGTCCACCTCGACGCCCAGCTCGTGAGCCGCGCGCAGCGCGAAGCGCGGATCGCGCAGGAACTCACGGCCGGCGAACACCGCCGTGGCCTTGCCGCTCGCGACGATCTCCTCGGCCTGAGGGCCGTCGACGATCTGGCCGACCGCGGCCGTCATGATGCCGGAGCGCTCGTGCACGGCGGCGGCGTGGGGAACCTGGTAGCCGGGGCCGACGGGGATCGAGGCGCCCGGAAGCAGCCCGCCCGACGACGTGTCGATCAGATCGGCGCCCGCCTCGCGCAGCCAGGCCGCGAGCGTGACGGTGTCCTCGAGGGTCCAGCCCTCGGGCTCGAGCCAGTCGGTCGCGGACACGCGCACGAACAGAGGCACGTCCGGTCCGGCGATCGCGCGCACCTCACGCACCACGTTCAACAGCAGTCGCGCGCGGTTGACGATCGAGCCCCCGTAGTCGTCGGTGCGGTCGTTCGACAGAGGCGACAGGAACTGGTGGATTAGGTACCCGTGCGCCGCGTGCACCTCGAGTACGTCGAAGCCGGCAGCGAGCGCTCGGGCGGCCGACTGGCCGAAGGCGTACACGACGTCGTTGATCTCGTCCGTCGACAGGCCGTTGGGCTCGGCGTAGCCGGGGAAGGCGATGGGCGACGGCGCGACCGTCGTCCAGCCCCCGTCCTCGACCGGCACGCTGCCGTGTCCACTCCAGTCGCGATACGTCGAGGCCTTGCGGCCCGCGTGCGCGAGCTGGATGCCCGCCTTTGCGCCCTGCGAGTGGATGAAGTCCACGACCCTCTTCCACGCCTCCTGCTGGTCGTCTTCCCAGATGCCGGGGCACCACGGGCTGATCCGACCCTCCGGCACCACTGCCGTGGCCTCCGCCATCACGAGCCCCGCGCCGCCCTGCGCGAACGAGCCGAGCGTCGCAAGGTGCCAATCGCCGACCACGCCGTCCCTGTCCTCGCACGAGTACTGGCACATCGGGCTCACCCAGAGCCGATTGCGGAACTCAGTCGAGCGGATGGACAGCGGCGAGAACAGCACAGAGGTCATGGGGACATCTTTGCGCAGATCTGAAGCGGTGCGAACCCTCGTCCTCCGGTGACCGGCGAGGGCAGGGGTGCCCGCCGCGTCGGCCCTGCTCAGGCGCCGATGCTGTCCGCGAGCGTGAACCAGTAGCGCGGGGTGGCCTCGATGATCGCCTCGACCGCGAAGGAGGCGTCGCGCGGCTCCGGGGAGAGGAGCCAGGCCCGCAGCGCGCCGACGAGGCCATGACTGGTGAACGCGGCCTCCATGGCGAGCCTCGTGCGGTCGTCCGTGCTGAGCTCATCGAGGGGGCGCACGCCCGCCGCGAACGCGAGCAGCGTCGCCTCGAAGTGGCGCGACAGAATCGACGCGAGCGCGGTGCCGTGACCCTCGGGAGTGGGCGTGAGACCGGTGCGGTAGACCCGTTCGTGCGTGAGCACGTGCGAGATCAGCGCGTGCTCGGAGGCTCGCCACGATGCCATCAGATCGGTGGTGTCGCTCACGGCCTCGAGGAACTCGCGGCGCACCTGGTCGAGGCCGGTCTCGACGGCGCGCGCAAGCAACTGCTCGGGGGAGTCGGCGTGGTTGTAGAACGTGGCGCGCGTGACGCCCGCCGCGCGCGCGATGTCAGCCACCGCGAGCGACTCCACGGGCCGCTCGGCAGCGAGCGCGAGCACGGCCGCTCGCAACGCCTCGGAGCTGCGCACGAAGCGCGGATCATCGCTCATGTGCACACCCTAGCGGCGCTCCGGCATTCTTAGGCGTGCGCGCCCTCGGCGGAACGCACCTCGGTGAGGATCTCCTCGACCTTGGTCTTTGCGTCACCGAACAGCATCGCCGAGTTCTCGCGGAAGAACAGCGGGTTCTGCACTCCTGCGTAGCCAGTGGCCATGGAGCGCTTGAAGACGATGCACTGCTTGGCCTTCCACACCTCGAGCACGGGCATGCCGGCGAGCGGCGAGCCCGGGTCCTCGAGCGCGGACGGGTTGACGACGTCGTTCGCTCCGATCACGAGCACCACGTCCGTCTCGGGGAAGTCATCGTTGATCTCGTCCATCTCGAGCACGATGTCGTACGGCACCTTCGCCTCGGCGAGCAGCACGTTCATGTGTCCGGGCAGGCGCCCCGCGACGGGGTGCACGCCGAACCTCACCTCGACGCCGTGCGCACGCAGGTTCGCCACGAGGTCCGCGACGGGGTACTGCGCCTTGGCCACCGCCATGCCGTAGCCGGGAACGATGATCACGGACTTCGCCTCGGTGAGCAGCTGGGCCACCTCGGGCACCTGCACCTCGGTGTGCTCACCCTGCTCGGCGTCGCCGGAGGACGTGCCGCTCTCGGTCCCGAATCCGCCCAGGATGACCGAGATGAACGCGCGGTTCATGGCCTTGCACATGAGGTAGGACAGGATCGCACCCGAGGATCCGACGAGCGCGCCGGTGACGATGAGCAGGTCGTTGCTGAGCATCAGGCCTGCCGCGGCGGCGGCCCAGCCGGAGTACGAGTTCAGCATGGACACGACCACGGGCATGTCGCCGCCGCCGATCGCGGCGACGAGGTGGAAGCCGAGCAGCAGCGCGATCGCAGTCATGATCAGCACCGGCACGATGCTGTCGGTCGCCATGTAGACGAACATGAGTCCGACGCTGACGACGATCGCGCCGAGGTTCAGCCAGTTGCGGCCAGGCAGGGTCAGCGGGCTGGACTTCATGCGCGCGGAGAGCTTGAGGAACGCGACGATCGATCCGGTGAGGGTGACGGCGCCGATGAAGATGCCGAGGAAGACCTCGATCTGGTGGATCGCGTCGGCGTGGGTGGCGGTGAGGTGCGAGTTGAAGCCCACCAGCACCGCGGCCGCGCCCACGAAGCTGTGGAGCATGGCGATGAGTTCGGGCATCTGCGTCATCTCGACGGTGCGTGCCCGCCAGATGCCCACGCCTGCGCCGATGGCGAACACGCACGCGATCAACAGCGCCGTGACCAGCACGGAGCGCTCCGACACGTCGAGGGAGAGGATGACCGTGGCGGCCAGCGCGAGACCCATCCCGACCATGCCGAGCATGTTGCCGCGTCGGGCAGTCTCCTGCTTGGACAGGCCCGCGAGGGACAGGACGAAGAGGACGGCTGCCACGACGTAGGTGGCCTGGGCGAGCGAGGTGAGGGTCATCACGCGTCCTTCCTGAACATGCCGAGCATCCGGTACGTCACCAGGAAGCCTCCGAAGATGTTGATGCTGGCGACCGCCGCGGCGACGAACGCGAGCGTGGACACCAGCGCGTCGGACGAGCCGATCTGCAGGAGCGCGCCGACCAGGATGATGCCGGAGATCGCGTTGGTCTGGCTCATGAGCGGCGTGTGCAGCGAGTGCTTGACGTTGCTGATGACGTAGAAGCCGACGATCACGGCGAGGGCGAACACCGTGAGGTGCTGCACCGTCGCGGAGTCGGCGAACGACAGCAGCAGGAGCGAGGCGACGGCGCCGAGCCCGTACAGGATGTTGCGCCGCTTGGACTTGCGATCCGCCTCCTCGGCTGCGGCAGCGGCCTTCGCCGCGAGCTCCTCGTCGGAGGGCCCCGCGGGCGCCGGGGGAGCGGCGGAGACCGAGACGGGCGGCGGCGGCCACAGGATCTCGCCGGCATGTGCGACGGTCATGCCGCGCTGCACCACGTCCTCGAGGTCGAGCGTGAGCTCACCGTCCTTGCCTGGGGTGAGCAGCTCCATGAGGTGCACGATGTTGGTGCCCAGCAGCGTGGACGTGTGGCGCGGCATGCGGCTCGTGAGGTCGGTGTAGCCGACGATCGTGACCTCGTTGTCGGAGGTGACGGTCTTGCCAGGCACGGTGAGCTCGCAGTTGCCGCCGCCCGAGGCCGCGAGGTCCACCACCACAGAGCCGGGCCGCATCGACGCGACCATCGCGGCGGTGATGGTGGTGGGAGCAGAGCCGCGCACGAGCGCGGTGGTGATCACCACGTCGGCGTTCGCGGCCTCCTTGGCGTACACGTCCATCGCCGCCGCCTGCTGCTCTGCGGTGAGGGGCTTCGCGTAGCCGTCGGCGCTGATCTCCTGCTGCGCCTCGGGGGCGACGACGAACTCGCCGCCCATCGAGCCGATCTGCTCCGCAACCTCAGGCCGGACATCGAACGCGCGCACCTGGGCGCCGAGCGAGGCCGCCGCGCCGATCGCCGCAAGGCCCGCGACGCCAGCGCCGATGACGAACACCTTGGCCGGCGCGGTCTTGCCCGCCGCCGTCACTTGGCCCGTGAACATGCCGCCGTAGACCTCGGCCGCCTCGATCACCGCGCGGTAGCCCGCGACGTTGGACATGGTGGACAGCACGTCGATCGACTGTGCGCGGGAGATGCGCGGCACTGCGTCGAGCGCGAGGGCCGTGACGCCCTTCTTCGCGAGCGTCCCGACCAGCTTCTCGTTGGACTGCGGCGCCATCGTGGCGACGAGGGTCGCTCCCTCGCGCAGCAGCTTGATCTGCGCGGGCTTGGGCGCGTTGACGCACGTGACGATGTCAGCGCCCCACGCATCGGCCGCGTCGACCAGCGTCGCGCCAGCGGCCTGGTACTGCTCGTCGAGGAAGCTCGCCTGCGTGCCTGCGCCCGCCTCGACGGCGACCTCGTAGCCCAGCTTGATGAGCTTCTCGACTGACGCCGGGCTCGCGGCGACCAGCCGCTCTCCGGCGCGGGTCTCCCGAGGGACACCGATTCTCATGCGCGGTCCTTGTCCGCCGCCCCAGGCGGACCGCCGTGCGGCGGCACGCGGGTCCGGGGCGACCTTGCTGAGTCGGGCGGCCGTCGCGCCGGGGGAGCGCGGGCCGTCTGTGGACTTCCGTCGCTCGCACCCTATCCAAGTGGACAGGTCCCCGACGTGGTACCTAAGGCCCGGTGTGCACGTCGTCACCGCGATTGCCCGACGCTGCGGCCAGCTGCATTCAGGCCTCGCCGACGTCGGTGGTGCCCTCGTACAGGCCGATGACGTTGCCGTCGGGGTCGGCGAACGCCGCCCACCAGCTCGTGTCGGAGATCGGGTCCTTCGGGATCAGCACGATCACCCCGCGCTCGACCGCGGCCGCGAGCGTGGCGTCTATGGAGTCGACCTCCACGTAGCTGCGCGGCTGCGAGAAGCCCTCGGACCGAGGAGCGAGCCCGCCGCCGCTGATCTCGTTCGGCGCCTGCCACATGGGGTAGCCCTCGAAGCCGGGCGGCGCCGCGATCTGCCAGCCGAACAGCGCGGCGTAGAACTCCTTCGCCGCGTCGATGTCCGCGACGGGGATGTCGATGTGGGTGATGTCGCCGTGAGCCATGACGCCTCCTCGAGCGGCCGGCTCCGGGGCGGGCCGGTCCACGGCACGATCGTCGTACGGCCGGCGCGGCTCGGCAAGAGGTGGCGCCCCCGGCAGGATTCGAACCTGCGACCAACGGATTAGAAGTCCGACGCTCTATCCAGCTGAGCTACGGGGGCGGGCGCGCTCGTGCGCGGCACCAGCGTATCCAAGTGCGCGGGGCGCTCAGGCGCCTCCCGCGCGTGTGAGAGTCGTCGCGCGCGGGAGGAGGGCGCTTGGGTGCGCGTGGCCGGAAAATTGTGAGCACTCACATTTGCGACGTGGGCGGATACCGGTTCGACGCCCGCGTGTGCGTGTGCCGTTACAGAAACGTGACCTGTGAGCAGTTGATAGCGCTCACATTGTGAGCGCTAATATGCGAGTACACGGTGTCATCGACGACGCCGTGGATCATCGCTCTCGATCCGGCAACGTCGCCGGAACGGAACAAGGAGGTTCTGAGCATGAAGAAGCGTTTCCTGTCCACCCTCGCGTTCACTGCCACGGCAGCGCTCGCACTTGCCGCTTGCTCGAGCGGCTCTGACGGCGGCACCGACGCAGGCACCGACGGAGGCTCCGACGGAGGCTCCAGCGGCGACGTCATCACCGTCGGCTTCGCCCAGACCGGCTCGGAGAGCGGCTGGCGCTCGGCCAACACCGAGTCCATGAAGACGGCGTTCTCCGCAGAGAACGGCTTCGACCTGGTCTTCAACGCTGCGGACAACGACCCCGCCGCACAGATCCAGGCAGTCCGTAGCTTCATCAACCAGGGCGTCGACGCCATCGTCATCGCTCCCATCGTCGAGGACGGCTGGGACGACGTGCTGCAGGAGGCCAAGGACGCGGGCATCCCCGTCATCCTCGAGGACCGTACCGTCACCGCCAGTGACGACCTCTACGCCTCGTGGGTCGGCCTCGACTTCGAGCTCGAGGGCCAGAAGGCCGGCGAGTGGGCCGCGGCGGAGTTCACGGAGCCGACCAACATGGTCGTCCTCGAGGGCACCACGGGCTCGGCTCCTGCGAACGACCGTGCCACCGGCTTCGACAACGCCATCGCAGGCTCGTCCATCACCAAGCTCGACTCGCAGACGGGTGACTTCACCCGCGACGGCGGCAAGACGGTGATGGAGGGCTTCCTGCAGAAGTACGGCGTCGACGAGATCGACCTGGTCTACGCGCACAACGACGACATGGCGCTCGGCGCCATCGAGGCGATCGAGGCTGCCGGTGCTGAGCCGGGCGTCGACATCAAGATCGTGTCGATCGACGCCGTGCGTGACGGCATGCAGGCTCTTGCCGACGGCAAGATCAACTACATCGTCGAGTGCAACCCGCTCCTGGGCGAGAAGGCGGCCGAGCTGGTGAAGGCCGTGCTTGCTGGCGACGACGTCGACAAGCGCACCATCGTCGAGGACCAGGCGTTCGACCAGGCCGCTGCTGAGGCAGCCCTGCCGGACCGCAAGTACTGATCTCCTCCAGAGACAGCCAGTGACGGCGCTGGCCCGCCGGGGACTCACCTCTCCAGGTCCCCGGCGGGCCGGCCCACTCGACCAGAAAGCTGCACATCACATGACCGCGGACAATGACGTCCCCCCGATCGTCGAGATGCGGGGAATCACCATCCGGTTCCCAGGCGTCCTCGCGCTCGACGGCGTCGACTTCACGCTCCGACCCGGCGAGGTGCACTCGCTCATGGGCGAGAACGGAGCCGGCAAGTCCACGCTGATCAAGGCGCTCACCGGCGTCTACTCCATCGACTCCGGCACCATCGTGGTCGGCGGTGAGCGTCGCGCATTCGCGACGGCCGCGGACGCGCAGGAGGCCGGCATCTCCACGGTGTACCAGGAGGTCAATCTCTGCGAGAACCTCACCGTGGGCGAGAACGTCATGCTCGGTCACGAGCCGCGCGTCGGCGGCGTGATCGACTGGCGCGCGACCCACGAGGCCGCGACCCACCACCTCGACAGCCTTGGACTGCGCATCGATCCGCGCTCGCGCCTCTCGAGCCACTCGATCGCCATCCAGCAACTCGTCGCGATCAGCCGCGCGATGGTGCTCGAGTCCAAGGTGCTCGTGCTCGACGAGCCCACCTCCAGCCTGGACCGCGGCGAGGTCGAGCGACTCTTCGACGTCATCCGCGGCCTGCGGGACAAGGGCGTCGCCATTCTCTTCGTCTCCCACTTCCTGGAGCAGGTGTACGAGATCTCCGACCGCATCACCGTGCTGCGCAACGGCGCGCTCGTCGGTGAGCATCCCATCGCGGAGCTCCCGCGCGACGCCCTGGTGACCAAGATGATCGGCCGCGAGCTCGACGACCTCGCGACGCTGTCGAGCTCGGCGCACCGCGACATCGACCGCACCGGCACGCCCGTCGTCAAGGCGAGCGGCCTGGGCAAGCGAGGGATCCTCGAGCCCGCTGACCTCGAGGTGTACCCGGGCGAGGTCGTCGGCCTCGCCGGCCTCCTCGGGTCAGGACGGACCGAGTTGGTCCGCCTGCTCTATGGTGCCGATCGGGCCGACGAGGGCTCGATGGAGATCCACGGGCAGCACGCGAAGGTGCACTCCCCGCGCCACGCCATCGACCACCGGATCGCCTTCTCGTCTGAGAACCGACGCGAGGAGGGCCTCGTCCCCGACCTGACCGTCGCAGAGAACATCGTGCTCGGCATGCAGGCCCGCCAGGGGTGGGTGCGGCGCCTGGGCAAGGCAGAGTCCGATGCGGTCGTCCACGGATGGATCGAGGCGCTCGGCGTCCGCCCCGCGAACCCGCACGCGCTCGTCGGCAACCTGTCCGGGGGCAACCAGCAGAAGGTGCTGCTCGCACGCTGGCTTGCCACCGCACCCGAACTCCTCGTGCTCGACGAGCCCACTCGCGGCATCGACGTCGGCGCGAAGGCCGACATCCAGCGCAAGGTGTCCGAGCTGTCCGCCGACGGACTCGCCGTCGTGTTCATCTCCTCCGAGCTCGAGGAAGTGCTTCGATTGGCACAGAGGATCGCCGTGATGCGCGACCGTCGCAAGATCGGGGAGCTCGAGTCCGCCGACGTCGACATCGACGGCCTCATCGACTACATCGCCAACGAGGGCGAGGGGAGCGCAGCATGAACCGCATCTACAAGCATCGGCTCTTCTGGCCGGTGCTCTCGCTCCTGGTGCTCATCGTGGTCAACACGATCGCGCGCCCCCAGTTCATCGAGATCACGCTGCAGGACGGCCGTCTGTACGGTGCGTTGATCGACATCCTGCGCAACAGCGCTCCGCTGATGCTGGTCGCGCTGGGCATGACCATCGTCATCGCTACCCGCGGCATCGACCTCTCCGTCGGCGCCGTGATGGCCGTCTCCGGCGCGGTCGCGCTCACGATCATCGACAGGTCTGGGTCCCCTGGCGCCGTCGGGACCGTGTTCGTGGCAGTGATCGTCGCGATCCTCGTGTCGCTCGTGCTCGGAGCATGGAACGGGTTCCTGGTTTCCGTGCTCAAGATCCAACCGATCATCGCGACCCTGGTGCTGATGCTCGCGGGCCGCGGCGTCGCGCTGCTCATCACCGGCGGCTTCATCACCACCGTGAACTCGGAGCCGTTCGCGTTCATCGCGAGCGGATACGTGCTGCTGCTTCCCGTCGCCTTCTTCATCTCGATCGCGGCGATCGCCGCCGTCGCCCTTGTGGAGCGACGCACGGCGCTGGGCGTGCTCACCGAGTCGGTCGGCATCAATCCCGAGGCGAGCAGGCTCGCGGGCGTGCGCTCGCGCGGCATCATCTGGGGGGCCTACATGGTCTCGGGCACGCTCGCGGGCGCGGCCGGAGTCATCTACGCGTCCAACATCAAGGCGGCTGACGCGAACGCGGCGGGACTGTTCATCGAGCTGTACGCGATCCTCGCGGTCGTGCTCGGTGGCACGTCGCTCGCTGGAGGGAAGTTCTCCATCGCCGGCACCGTGATCGGCGTGTTCATCATCCAGACGCTCGAGTCGACGATCCTCTTCCTCGGAGTGCCGTCCGCGCAGAGCCCCGTGTTCTTCGCGGTGGTCGTGGTGGTGGTCGTGGTCGCACAGTCGCAGCGCATGCGAGGGGCGATCGCGCGAGTCGGTGACGCATTCAGGAAGCAGGACGCGCCCGAGCGCGACGACGAGAAGGTGGAGGTGGCGCGATGACCGCGACGATGACCCGCAGCGAGGGTCGCAGCGAGAAGCGCACCGGCGCCTCCGTGTCCGTCCAGGGATTCTTCACGCGGCACTCCGCGCTGATGCCCACGTTCGCCGCACTCGCGATCCTCCTGCTGCTGTTCGCCGGCGCGGAGGCGTTCCTCAGGGGCGACTTCATCACGCCGCGCAACATCTCGGCACTGCTGCTCGACAACGCGTATTTGCTGATCCTCGCGGTCGGCATGACGTTCGTGATCGTCACCGGAGGCATCGACCTCTCGGTGGGCTCGGTGATGGCCTTCACAGGAATCCTCGGCGCCAAGCTGCTTGCGGAGGGAATGCCCGTCGCGATCGCGATCCCGGTGATCCTCGCGGGCGGCGCGGTGATCGGTCTGATCATCGGCGTGCTCGTCCAGTACTTCAACGTGCAGCCGTTCATCGCCTCTCTCGCGGGACTGTTCCTCGCCCGCGGCCTCGCGTTCGTGGTGAGCCTGTCGTCGATCAAGGTCGAGGAGCCGGCGATCCTGTGGCTGCAGTCCACGCGTTTCAGCGTGGGCGGCTGGTACATCACGCCCACGGGCATCATCGCGCTGCTCGCCGTGGCGGTCGCTGCCTTCGTCATGCACCTGACCCGCATGGGTCGCACCGTGTATGCGATCGGTGGCTCCGAGAGCTCCGCCCGGCTCATGGGTCTCAAGGTCGCGCGCACCAAGGTGATGGTCTACGTCATCTCGGGCTTCTGCGCCGGACTCGCGGGCCTGGTGCTCACCGCATACTCGGGTGCGGGCTATCCCCGCAACGGCATCGGCACGGAGCTCGACGCGATCGCCGCCGTCGTGATCGGCGGCACACTCCTCACGGGAGGTCGCGGCTACGTGATCGGCTCGATGATCGGCGTGTTCGTCTACGGCACGATCAAGACGATCATCACGTTCATGGGCGCCGAGCAGTCGTGGATGCAGATCATCGTCGGAGCGCTGCTACTGCTGTTCATCGTGGTGCAGCGCGCGATCGTCGCACGCTCGGAGGGTCGAGGCTGACCGCCGCGTCGGTCACGGGTGTGCCTGGTCCTCCCCCCGATAATGGGGGCGTGGACCAGGCACATCCGCTTCTCGAGCTCACCGGTGCGACGGTGCGCTTCGGCGCGGACGCGGCGCTGCGGGATGTCAGCCTCAGGCTCTTTCCCGGTGAGGTCCACTCGCTCATGGGTGAGAACGGCGCGGGCAAGTCGACGCTGATCAAGGCCGTCACGGGCGCGCTGCGGATGGATGAGGGCGAGCTGCGGCTCGACGGCGAGCGCGTGGAGTTTGCGACGCCGCACGAGGCGCAGCGCGCCGGCATCAGCACGGTGTATCAGGAGATCGAGCTCCTGCCGAACCTCTCGGTCGCAGAGAACATCTTCATCGGCCGCGACGTGGGTCGCTCGGGCCTCGTGAGCCGCGGCGAGATGGTCGCGCGGGCGCGCGAGGTGCTGGGCGGGCTCGGTCTCACCGACGTCGATCCGCGCGCGCTCCTCGGCTCGCACTCGGTCGCTGTGCAGCAGCTCGTCGCCATCGCGCGCGCCGTCACGGCGGACGTGAGGGTGCTGGTGCTCGACGAGCCGACCTCGAGCCTCGACGTCGATGAGGTCGCCGAGCTGTTCCGCGTGATCCGCGAGCTGCAGTCCCGCGGCGTCGCGATCCTGTTCGTGTCGCACTTCATCGAGCAGGTCTACGAGATCTGCGACCGCATCACGGTGCTCCGCGACGGCGTGCTCGTGGGGGAGTACCTCACGCGCGAGCTGCTCCGCATCGATCTGGTGCACAAGATGCTCGGTCACGACGCCACCGCGCACCGCGAGCGCGAGAATCCGAGCGCGGACAGGCCCGAAGGCGAGGTTCTGCTGAGCGCCAGGGGGCTGCGCGTCGGGCAGTCGCTCGAGGCCGCGGACGTCGATCTCGGCAAAGGGGAGGTGCTGGGGGTCGCCGGCCTGCTGGGCTCGGGCCGGACGTCGCTCGCGCGGGCGCTCACGGGCGTCGCAAGGGCCGACGCGGGGATCATCCGCATCGAGGAGCATGCGGTCGATCTCGACTCGCCTCGGCGCGCGATCACTCTCGGCGTCGTGTACTCGTCGGAGAACCGACTGCGGGACGGCATCGTCGCCGAGCTCTCGGTGCTCGAGAACATCACGCTCGCGCTGCAGGCCGAGCGCGGTGCGCTCAAACCCATTCCGATGGACAGGCGTCGCGAGCTCGCGCAGAGCTGGGTCGATGCGCTGGACATTCGACCCGCCGACCTTGACCGGCCTGCGGGGCTGCTGTCGGGCGGCAATCAGCAGAAGGTGCTCCTGGCGCGTCTGCTCGCGCTGTCGCCGCGGCTGCTCGTGCTCGACGAGCCCACCCGCGGCATCGATGTGGGGGCGAAGGTCGAGGTGCAGAACCTCGTGGGCGAGCTCGCTGACAACGGCGTCTCCGTCGTGTTCATCTCCGCCGAGCTCGAAGAGGTCATGCGGGTCGGGGATCGGGTGGCGGTGCTGCGTGACGGGCGCATCGTCGACACCCTCGCCTCCGGCGAGCTCACGGCCGACGCGCTGCTCGCCCTGGTCGCGCAGCCCGAGGACGAAGGGGAGTAGGCGCGTGGCGGAGGAGCGCAACGGCAAGGCCGCGAACATCTTCGATGTGGCGCGCCTCGCGGGCGTGTCCCACCAGACCGTGTCGCGCGTCCTGAACGGCCTGCCGAACGTGCGCCCCGCCACCAAGGAGCGCGTCGAGAAGGCGATCGCGCAGCTCGACTACAGTCCGTCGCCGGCTGCCCGCGCGCTCGTGACCCGCCGCACGCGCACGATCGGCCTCATCATGCCCAACAACGTCGACTACGGGCCGGCGTCCATCGCGATGCAGGTCAACATCGCGGCGCGCGAGGCTCGCTACAGCGTGGATGCGGTGTCCGTCGCGAGCGACGACGGGCCCGCGGTGCGCGCGAGCATCGAGGCGCTCCTGCGGCAGCGGGTCGACGCCGTCGTGGTCGTCGTGGCGCACGATGCCGCGCTCGAGGTGGTCAACTCGATCGACGTCTCGATCCCCCTCGTCGCCTCCGCCTCCGCGCCACGGCGCGGGCCGCGCCTGGTCGCGATCGATCAGTACCGCGGCGCGCGCAGCGCGGTCACGCATCTCGCCGAGCTGGGATACGAGCGCATCCTCCACCTCGCCGGGCCCGAGCATGCGCCCGACGCGTCGGAGAGGGTGCGCGGATGGCGCGACGAGCTCGGCGCTCGCAGGCTCGAGGTGATCGAGCCGACGCACGGCGACTGGTCCGCCGCGAGCGGTCACCGCATCGGCGGGGAGCTCGAGATCACGCCGGGCACGGCCGTCTTCGTGGGCAACGACCACATGGCGATCGGCCTGCTGTCAGCGCTGCGCCAGCGCGGACTGCGCGTCCCTGACGACGTGTCCATCGTCGGCTTCGATGACATCCCCGAGGCGGGCTTCCTGTATCCGCCGCTGACGACCGTGAGGCAGGACTTCGCGGCGTTGGGCCGCAGCATCGTGCAGAAGGCGCTCGTCGATCTGGAGGAGGGCGAGCAGTCAACCGTGGAGACGCCGCTGCCGACCAGCCTCATCGTGAGGGAGTCCACGGGACGGTAGCCTGGGACCATGATGCTTAGGCGGGGATACCAGGCATGAGCATCCGGCCGATCAAGACGTGGTCGTACCCCGGTGCGCTCCTGGACGCTCTCGTCGACACGCGCAGGGTCGTGGCGACGACGGAGCTGCCTTTGCCGACCGGTCACGCGGGCGAGTCGGGCGAGCTCATGGAGCACATGCTCGACCAGCTGGACCACCATCTGATCCCGCGCGTGCGCGAAGAGGCGTCGCCCGCGATCGTGGTCGTGGCCGGCTCTACCGGGGCCGGCAAGTCGACCGTGGTGAACGCCCTCATGGGAGCCGAGCTCACCGCGTCGGGCGTGCTGCGTCCCACGACGAAGGTGCCGCACCTGTTCCACCACCCCCTCGACACTCAGCTGCTCACCGAGGTGGAGCGCCGCGCGAAGGTGATCTCGACCGAGGAGGTGCCGCGCGGTCTCGCGATCGTCGACAGCCCCGACATCGACTCCGTGTCCGGCGAGAACCGCGACGTCGCGCACGAGCTGCTCGAGACGGCAGACCTGTGGCTCTTCGTCACTACTGCCGCGCGCTACGGTGACGCCGTGCCGTGGGAGGCGCTGCGCAGGGGAGCAGAGCGCGGCGCGTCGATCGCGGTCGTGCTCAACCGTGTCACCGCGGATGTGGCCGCGCAGGTGCGCCGCGATCTCGTGGACAGGCTCCAGGCCGAGGGGCTCGAGGGGCTCCCGCTGTTCGTCATCCCCGAGGACCCGGACGGCCGCGGCTCGGTGCCGCGTGATGTGGTCGGCTCGCTCGCGCGCTGGCTCGAGTCCGTCGCCGCCGCCTCGGCCGAGTCCATCGTGGAGCGAACGCTGCACGGCGCCGCAGAGTCCCTCAAGGAGTGGCTCGAGCGGCTCGCCGAGATCATGGACGACCAGTCCGCCGCCGCGAAGGACGTCCGAGCCGAGGTGCGCCGCTGCGCTGCCCAGGCCGAGGCGCGCGGCGGCGACGAGTGGTACCTCGGAGTGCCCACGTCGTCGCTGCAGGCGCGATGGCAGCGCGCTGCCAGCGAGGGTGGCCCGCTGTTCCGCCTGCGCCGCTCCATGTGGACCAAGCGCCGGCTCGCGCGCGAGGAGCGCGAGGAGGTGCTCGACGCCGTCCGCAAGGAGATCGTCGAGGCCGTCGAGGCGCACCTGGTCCTCGCCGCGTCGGACGCGTCCGACGCGATGGTGAACGCCCTCACCGAGGCCGGCAGCGGTCCCGGCCCGTGGCTCGCCGCGCAGCGCGACCCCCGCACCGCACGCGAGGTGCGCGAACGCAACGCGGCCGACGCGGTGCGCAGCTGGCTCGCGCGCGTCGACGAGCTCGCCGCCTCCCTTCCCGGAGCCGAGCGCGCCGCCGAGCTGCTCGGCTCGCAGGGGGTCTCCACGTGCCTCGCCTCGGTGGCGCTCGGCATCGAGCCTGCGCGCACGTTCCTGACCGTGGTCGTCTCTGGTTCCGTGTCCGACGCGGCGACCGAGGCACGCGCCGAGCTCACCTCCGCGCGCAGATACGTGATCAACCGGGAGGCGCTCGACATGATGAAGCCCACCGACGTCACGTCCCTGCTTCCCGAGGCCTCCGCCAAGGTGCGCCTGCGACGCGCCGAGCTCAGAGGCCTGCTGTGAGCCCCACCTTCCGCGAGCTGGAGCCCCGCACCGAGACGACGCGGCTGCGCGAGCGGCTCGACCGCCTGCGCGCCTCCATGGAGTGGGCGTCCGACGCGATCCCGCGCGACGTGCGCGCCGAAGTGCGCGAGACCATCGGCCGCTGCGACGAGCGACTCTCTCTGGGGGTCGACTGGACCATCGTCGCGCTCGCGGGCGGCACCGGCTCGGGGAAGTCCAGCCTGTTCAACGCCATCACCGGCTCCGATTTTGCCGTGCCGGGCGTGACGCGACCCACGACGTCCCACGCGTCGTCGGCCTCGTGGTCGCGCGGCTCCGGCGGGCTGCTCGACTGGCTGGGGGTGCAGGATGAGCACCGCTTCGAAGTGCCGCACGCGCCCGAGGCGCTCGCGGGCTTGGTCCTCATCGACCTGCCCGACCACGACTCGATCAACGTCGCCAACCGCGACGTCGCCGACCGCATCGTGCCGCTCGCGGACCTGCTCGTGTGGGTCGTCGACCCGCAGAAGTACGCCGACCACGCGCTGCACTCCGCGTACCTGCAGGTGGCTTCCGTGCACGGGCAGCCGTCGCTCGTGGCGCTCAACCACACGGACCGCCTCTCCGACGAGGACACGATGGCGATCGTCCAGGACCTGCAGCGCCTGCTCGGCGAGGACGGCCTCGTGGAGGTGCCTGTGATCCCCGTCAGCGCACGCACGGGACGCGGGCTCGACAACCTGCGCGCCGAGCTCGCAGGCGCCGTCGAGTCCCGCACCGTCGCGTCGGAGGCCGTGCGCGCCGACCTGGTATCCGCAGGCAAGGCTCTGGCTCGTGCGCTCGCGAAGGACGCCGAGCCCACGATGCCCGACCCGGCCGAGATCGTCGGGTCGCTCGCGCGCCTTGCCGGCATCGACGCGCGCGCCGAGGCGGCCGCCGCTGTCGCTGCGGGGCGCGCCCACGCCATCCCCTCGCTCGAGCCGATCTCGCTCGCGTCAGTCGAGCGCGAGCGGCTCGACTGGGTCGACGCCGCCACGGACGGGCTGCCGCTCACGTGGCGTCGCGTCCTGACTGACACCATCGCGACCGGCGAGGAGCTCACCGCATCCCTCAACGAGGAGCTCGCGGCGATCGAGTGGCCCGAGGTGACCGCTCCCTCTGGCTGGCGTGCGCGCCTGAGCCGTGGACTGCGCGGAGGCGCCGAGTCGAAGGCGGTCGCGGCGATTGGCCGCGAGGCGGTCGCGCGCGTGGTGCGCCGCTCACTGCACGACCCGACGCTGATGATCCACCAGGCCTACCGCAACCTCGACGAGCTCACCGAACTCGACTGAGCCTCCTCGCCCGACAGTTCGTGCGGCGGACGCGACAACGTTCCCACTGGCCACCGGACCGTCACCCGCTAGACATCTGACCAGCACCGTGCCGTCACCTGCGCGACCTAGAGTCACCGCGTCTGCGTGGGGGCGGCAATGTCTTGGAGAGACATCTGATCTCTCGCGCCCCTTCGCAGTGGCGCGCCCCTTCCCCCGGGGCGGCGGAAAGGGACGGAAACGATGGCTTGGAAGAGACCTGGTCTCAGGGCAGGCGCCGCCGCTGCGCTGACCGCGATGGCGCTCACAGCGGGAGTCGGCGCGATGGTGCACGCCGCCGGAGCAGGCGGACTGCTGCCGCAGGGCGAGCAGCTCACTGGCGAGCTCATCGGCGCACCGACGCCGGTGCTGCTGGAGAGCGCATATGCCACGGGAAAGGTGGCAACGATCATCGGGGACGCGGCGCCCGTCGAGAGCCGCACGATCGCGGACGACGCCGCTGGCGTGCTCGCGCAGACCGTATGGATGTACCCCGTCGTCGGTGCTGACGACACCTTCGTGCTCGCGGCCGGCGACGGCGAGGTCCTCAGCCGCCAGGACGGCTCACGCATGGTCGAGCTGCTCGACATCACCGGCGACGAGGCCGCCGAATCCGGCCTGTCCACCTGGATCCAGGGGGCCAACGGCTCGTCGGCCAAGTTCCTCAACGTCGCACCGTTCGACGGCATCATCCAAGCGCTCGACCTCTACGACTGGGATACCAGCGAGAACGCTGACGTCAATACGTGGGACGACAGCGGTGCGGCAGTGCAGTCATGGACCGTGCACAGCTTCGACGCGCAGACCGACACCGTCGGTTCCCTCGTCGAGCCCGGTACCGTCCCGGACGTCCCGACCACAGCGACAGCCACCTACAGCTGGGGGATGACTACCGAGCTTGTCGGCATCGACTGGACAATGCCCGAAGCGACGGTATGGGACGCGGACGGCGTGGTCGAGTTCACGGGCACCGCGCCCGGTGCCTTCGGCGAGACCGTCACGGTCGAGGCCTCCTACCGGGTCGGCACCGTGGGCGACGCGGTCGACAGCACACTCGACACGTACGTCGGAGTGACCGTGAGCCAGCTGAGGATGGCGGCGCCGCGCACCGTCGAGCGGCCCATCTCGGGCTCGACGCTCACGGTGACCGCAGACGTCACCTGGGATTGGGCGAGCGTGTCCGATGCCGACTTCTCGTCCGTCGGCGAGGTGCGGATCCCCGCCGTCGAGGGCACTGGCTTCGCCGCCACCCTCGTGGTCACCGTGGCCGAGGCCGAGCCGGTCAACCTGCTGCGCTCCGGTGTGGCCTTCCACGCGATCGCGGAGGTCGGCAGCGGCGTCGGCGGCCTCACGGACGGCAGCCGCACCTCGGGAGGACTGTACGACTGGCGAAGCGGAGGCGCGGGCAACCGTGCGAACCCCAACCTCGTCACGTTCTACCTGGACGTCCCGCAGCAGATCACCGGCGCGGGCGTCTACGCCCTCGTCGATGACCCCCAGAACCGCAACGTCGGCGCCGTGACCGTGCAGTACCGCGACCTCATCGGCGGCTGGTACGACCTGCCGATCGCCGACGGCGCCTGGCCCCTCGCCAACGAGGGCGCGGGGCTCTCGCTCGAGGTCGAGGCCGCTGAGCCCGTCGTCGCGACCGCCGTGCGCGTCCGCTTCTGGAACAAGTCGAACGACACGTGGATGGGCCTCAGCGAGATCGAGATCCTCGGTCCGCGATCCGCCCAGGCCCGTTGACCCGGCTCCGTCACCTACGAGAGAGACCCCTGATGACTTCGCGCTTCACCAGATCCGCCGCGGCCGCCGCGGCGTTGCTCGCGGGCGCCGTGGTGCTCGCGCCGACCGCCGCCTCCGCGACCAGCGCTGCCACCGCGTCCGCCCCCGCGGCGCCCGAGGAGCCGGCCGCCACGTCGAGCTTCACGCTGCCCGTGCTGCCGGACACCCAGTTCTACTCGCGCTACAGCGCGTCGCAGTTCTACCCGCAGTACGGCACCAACCCGTTCGAGGTGCAGACCCAGTGGCTCGTCGACCACCAGGACGAGCTCGACATCCCCTTCGTCGTGCACGTTGGCGACGTCGTCGACCAGGAATGGGTCGGCGGCGAGTGGGACGCCGCAGTCAAGGCCATGAACATCCTGACCGACGGCGGACTCACCTACTCGGTGCTCCCGGGCAACCACGACGTCGCGGACATGGGGGCCCGCTCATCCGTCGGCAACTCGTGGCAGTACCTGCAGCGCTTCGGTGCGAGCCAGCTGCAGGCGCAGGGCGGCGATGCGCTGCTCGGTACCTTCCAGGAGGGGCTCTCGTCCGCCTACCTGTTCGAGGCCGAGGGTCACGAGTGGATCTCGCTCGCGATCGCCTGGAACGCGTCCGACGACACCTTCGCGTGGGCTCAGGGCATCCTGGACGCGCACCCGAACACGCCCGTCGTGCTGTCCTCCCACGCCATCATCAACATCGCCGAGGATCAGGTATCGCCTGCGTACTGGTGGTGGGGCGACAACCTGTGGGAGAACCTCATCCGCGGCAACGACCAGATCATCGTGACCCTCAACGGGCACTTCCACGGCTCCACGATGCAGCAACGCACCAACGATGCCGGCAACCCCGTCTACCAGATCCTCACCGACGCGCAGATGGCCGCTGACGGGGGCAACGGCATCATGACGATGCTCGAGTTCGACCTCACCCACGACCGCATCGACGTCGAGACCATCTCGCCGTGGGTGACGGTCAAGAAGCCCGAGGCGCGCGCATCGAGCGACACGCCCGTGCTTGACGGCACCTGGCAGTCCTTCTCAGTCGACATGGACTTCGGTGCGCGCTTCGGTTGGTCCGATCAGGCTGTTGCCGACGGCCCTGACCTCTCCGAGCTGGCGAAGACGCTCGTCTCCGCAGGCTGGGACGGCGAGGGCTCCGGCAGCGCCATCGAGGCCGCAGGCGCGCGTGAGGACTACATCCAGGTCGACGGCACCATCGCGCACTGGCGCTTCGGAGGCCTCGCGGAGGGTGTCGTGGACGAGAGCGTGGAGATCCCCGACGTCGCAGGCGCCTCGCCGATGCGCCGCAGCCCGATCGACGCCACCGACGCTCCCGACGAGGTGGAGGACGTGACGATCACCCACGACGACGTCCCGTTCTACTCCTCCGACGCTGGCGCCATCTGCTTCGACAACGTCTCCCGCAACGCGCAGGGAGGGGAGCGACTCGCCTACGTCTCCACCGAGTTCGGCGCGCCGGCCACCTTCGCCGAACTCGACGCCGGGTCCGGATACACGATCGAGACGTTCCTCAAGCTCGACGCCGACTGGGCCGAGGGCGACAACCGGTGGGGCGCGGCGCTCACCCGCGGCGGAGCTCGATCATGGATCGGCATCAACGACTCGGCAGACCCCGGCGCGGGCGCCTCGTGGCTCGGCATCTCGAGTCTGCGCGAGTACCAGTTCTCCGCAGGCGACAGCACCTCCGGCAACTCGTACACCCTGTGGTCGGGCGAGATCATGCCCACCGCGTGGCACCACGTGGCGATCGTCAACGATCCCGTGGACCGCACCGCGATCATGTACGTCGACGGCGTGCCCGTGCTGCGCAACGCCTCGAACGTGGCCGGCATGATGGCGGCCGACTACATGCCCTGGGTCATCGGCACGTCCACGTGGAACACCGAGCCTGATCACGGCTGGTTCGGATGCGTCGGCGAGACGCGCATCGTCGATCATGCGCTGACGGCGGACGAGTTCCTGACGGCCCGCGCCGACCTCGACGCGACGGGCGAGCACTTCTCGGTCGACGACGCGCCCTCGGGCGAGCTTCCCGCCGGCACCGAGATCGCGCAGCTGTCCGGCACCGGCTACCCGGGTGCGGCTGTGCGTGTCGAGGTGACCGATGCTGTGGGCGCCGGAGCAGGCATCCTCACCGCGCCCACCGTCGGCACGGTGCTCGGCACCGCGACGGTTGCTCCGAACGGCACGTGGTCCATGTCGCTCGCGACCCCCGTGGCCGGCTCCGGTGCGCATCTGCTCAACCTCGTACAGAGCATCGGTACGCGCGACGGAGCGCCGGGGTCCCTCGTCTTCAGCATCGCGGCGCCGTCTGAGCCAGGAACGGGCGGCGGCGAACCTGGTGGAGGCGGCGATGGCGGTTCCGGAGGCGGCAGTGCCGGCGACGGTCCCGATGGCGGCGGCGCAGACGGCGCCGTGGGCGGAGACCTCCCGCGCACGGGAGTGGACGACACCGTGTGGGCCACGCTGCTGATCTCGGGTGTGCTGATCGGAGCAGGTGGATTGGCCCTGTACGGGCTGCGACGCTCGCAGAAGGCGCGGCTCTCGTGAGTCTCTAGCGCTCAGCGACGGTGCGGGGTCCTACGTGTTCGCCGGGGCCCCGCACCGAACGTCGTCCCCAGCCCCGCGCGCACCCCCGCCTCTCCACGGATCCGGCGCGACGCGTCGGGCTGGCGGGAGCGTCGCCTCACCCTGGACCTGGCCGCACCGTGCGGCGCACGGATCCCAGGAGGGGCGCATGAATGAACTGACCATCGCAGTGAGCGGGTGGGTCGCCACCGACCCCACGCTGCGCATCGGTGCCGGCGGCACCACCATGACCACGTTCCGCATCGCTTCCACCGCGCGATATTTCGATCGCGATCGGAAGCAGTGGGTGGACAGCAAGACGGAGTGGTTCAACGTCAGGGTCTTCCGCGGCAACGCGATCACGGTCGAGAAGTCGCTGTTCAAGGGCCAGCCGGTCGTCGTCACCGGGCGGCTGCGGACGAACGTGTGGGAGTCGCAGTCAGGCCCGCGCACCGACCTCGTGATCGACGCGCACGCGGTGGGCCACGACCTCACCAAGGGCATCGCCACGTTCACGCGAGCCACGGGGGACGCCACGCTCGACGCCGAGCCGGCCACACCGGGCGCGCCAGCAGACGCAGACGGCGCGGCGGACGAGGGCGCGGCAAGCGTGCGTTCCGTCGACGAGGCCCCGACCGACGCGCTCGAGGTGCCCGACGGCGAGCAGCAGGACGACGGCTACGCGGACCTCGATCTCGAGGACGAGCAGACCGGTGACGCGGTCGAGGACGACGACCTCGAGCCTGCGGCCGCGCGCTGATCCCAGGGCGGCGGGCCGATGGCCCGTCGTCCCCGGTGCCGCGTAGGCTAGGGGCGTCGAACGCGGGCCGCAGAGGCCCTCCCACCCCATCCCACACGGAGCTTCAGTGGCTGAGTTCATCTACACCATGCAGAAGGCGCGCAAGGCGCACGGCGACAAGGTCATCCTCGATGACGTCACCATGGCCTTCTACCCCGGCGCCAAGATCGGCGTCGTCGGACCCAACGGCGCAGGAAAGTCCACGATCCTCAAGATCATGGCGGGGCTCGAGCAGCCGTCCAACGGAGAGGCGCGCCTCACGCCGGGCTACAGCGTCGGCATCCTGCTGCAGGAGCCGCCGCTGAACGAGGAGAAGGACGTCATCGGCAACGTGCGGGAGGGCATGGGCGAGCTGTACGGCAAGCTTGAGCGCTTCAACGCGATCTCCGAGGAGATGGCGAACCCCGACGCCGACTACGACACCCTGCTCGCCGAGATGGGCGCGCTGCAGGAGGACCTCGACAACGCGAACGCGTGGGACCTCGACTCCCAGATCGAGCAGGCCATGGACGCGCTCCAGTGCCCGCCAGGGGACGCCGATGTGAAGGTGCTGTCCGGCGGTGAGCGCCGCCGCGTCGCGCTGTGCAAGCTGCTGCTCGAGAAGCCCGACCTGCTGTTGCTCGACGAGCCCACCAACCACCTGGACGCCGAGTCCGTGCAGTGGCTCGAGCAGCACCTAGCCAAGTACCCCGGCGCCGTGCTTGCCGTCACGCACGACCGCTACTTCCTCGACCACGTCGCAGAGTGGATCTGTGAGGTCGACCGCGGTCGCCTGTACCCGTACGAGGGCAACTACTCGACCTACCTCGAGAAGAAGCAGGAGCGCCTGCAGGTGCAGGGCAAGAAGGACGCCAAGCTCGCCAAGCGACTCAAGGACGAGCTCGAGTGGGTGCGTCAGAACGCCAAGGGCCGTCAGACCAAGTCCAAGGCGCGACTCAACCGCTACGAGGAGATGGCCGCCGAGGCAGAGCGCACCAAGAAGCTCGACTTCGAGGAGATCCAGATCCCGCCGGGCCCCCGACTGGGCAACATCGTGCTCGAGGCGAAGAACCTCCAGAAGGGCTTCGGCGATCGCAAGCTCATCGACGGACTGTCGTTCACGCTGCCGCGCAATGGCATCGTCGGCGTCATCGGCCCCAACGGCGTCGGCAAGACCACGCTGTTCAAGACCATCGTGGGTCTCGAGCCGCTCGACGGGGGAGACCTCAAGGTCGGCGAGACAGTCAGCATCTCGTACGTCGACCAGAGCCGCGGAGGCATCGACCCGAACAAGTCGCTGTGGGAGGTGGTCTCCGACGGGCTCGACTACATCCAGGTCGGCAAGGTCGAGATGCCCTCGCGCGCATACGTGAGCGCGTTCGGATTCAAGGGCCCGGACCAGCAGAAGCCCGCAGGCGTGCTGTCCGGTGGTGAGCGCAACCGCCTCAACCTCGCGCTCACGCTCAAGGAGGGCGGCAACGTGCTGCTGCTCGACGAGCCGACCAACGACCTCGACGTCGAGACGCTCGGCTCGCTCGAGAACGCGCTGCTCGAGTTCCCCGGCTGCGCAGTCGTCGTCAGCCACGACCGCTGGTTCCTGGACCGCGTCGCGACGCACATCCTCGCGTACGAGGGCACCGACGAGGACCCCGCGAACTGGTTCTGGTTCGAGGGCAACTTCGAGGCGTACGAGAAGAACAAGGTCGAGCGCCTCGGCGCCGAGGCCGCGCGCCCGCACCGCGTGACCTACCGCAAGCTCACACGCGACTGATAGCGCTCCGCCGAACGCCCCCGCCTCTGTGGTGGGGGCGTTCGCATGTCCAGTGCGCGTGTCGCACAGACTCGCCGGTCACTGAGCGTCCACTGCCGCGCGCGCTGGCGGCGGGAACGTCACTGAGCGTCCACTGCCGCGCGCGCTGGCGGCGGGAACGTCACTGAGCGTCCACAGGGGCACGGGTGCAGGGAAGTGGACCGCCAGTGACGCTCCGGAGCCCGCCGTGCATCGCAGTGGACAGTTCTGTACCGCGCGACTGCCCGTATGCACGACGAAGGCCCCGGGGCATGCGCCCCGGGGCCTTCGTGTTCCGACGCGTCAGCGCCGCGAGTGAGACTTACGCGGTGAGCGAGTCGACCCACTCCTGGTTGTCGGCGATGAAGCCGGCGACGATCTCGGGGTACTCCGACTCACCCGAGGCCGCGTTGAGGCGGTTCTCGAGGTCGTACAGCAGGTCGGACTCCATGGTGAAGCCGGCGAGCCAGCCCTCGACCTCGGCGAAGTCGTCACCGAAGCCGTTGCGGGAGTAGGTGTAGATCGACTCGGCGTCACCCAGGGTGCCCTCCGGGTCCTCAAGGTTCTTGAGGTCGTAGGCGCCGTAGGCCCAGTGCGGCTCCCACAGCGTGACGGCGATGTTCTCGCCATCCGCCATGGCCGAGTCGAGCTCGGCGAGCATGGCCGGGGTCGACGAGGTGATGAAGTCCATGCCCTCAAGGCCGTAGACCGGGATCGCACCCTCGACGGCGGCGGTGAGGCCGGCGCCGGGCTCGATGCCGACGATGCGGTTGCCGAACGCGTCCGCGTTGTCTGCGAGCTCGGCGAGCGAGTCGATCGGGGCGTCGGCGTTCACGGCGACCGTCAGGGCGGCGCTGTCGAACCAGGCTCCCACCTCGGTGATGTCGTCGCCGAACTCCTCGAGGTATGAGGCGTGCGTCGCGGGCAGCCACACGTCGGTGACCAGGTCGTAGTCGCCGTCGGCGAGGGCCTGGAAGGTCACGGCGGGGTCCGCGTACTCGAGGGTGACGTCGTAGCCCTTGTCCTCGAGGATGGCCTCCCACAGCAGCGACGAGGCAACCGACTCGTCCCAGCCGTTGAACACGCCGAAGGTGATCTCGCCGCCGGCGGTGTCCTCGGTCGAGGTGGCCGAGTCAGTGGGCTCGGCGTCGTCCCCGGTCGAGGAGCAGCCCGCGAGCACGAGGCCCGCGGCGGCGGTGAGGGCGAGAGGCGCGAAAGAGCGCATCTTCATGATGAGTGTCCTTTCCCAACGAGGGGAGTCTCCCCACGTCGTGAGCACCGGTTCCGCCCATCGGTCGGGGCGGGGTGCGCGCGATCCGACACGAATCGCGAGGTCTAGTGGTGTGCGGTCAGGGGATGGGGGTCAGCGGCCGGGGTTGCGGCGGTTGCCCGAGTTCTCCGCGAGGATGCGCTCGGTGTCCTTGCCCTCGGTCTCCTTGATGGGGGAGTCCTTGAGCACGGTGCCGCGGATCCTGCGGATGAGGTGCAGGCCGCGCTTCTGCCCGAACGCGCCGGTGAAGCGGTCCAGGATGATCGCGAGGATCACCACGGAGATGCCTGCCTCGGCCCCGATGGCGATGTCGAGGCCCGAGACGGCGCGGGTGACCTGGCCACCGAGTCCGCCGGCGCCGACCATTCCGGCGATGACGACCATCGACAGCGACAGCATGATGACCTGGTTGACGCCGGCCATGATGGACGGCATCGCCAGGGGCAGCTGGATCTGGCGCAGGATGCGTCGAGGCGAGGCGCCGAAGGCCTGGCCGGCCTCGACTACCTCCTTGTCCACGTTGCGGATGCCGAGCTCGGTCAGGCGCACGCCGGGAGCGATCGCGAACAGCACGGTGGCGAAGATTCCCGGGGCCACGCCCACGCCGAAGAAGGCGATCGCGGGGATCAGGTAGACGAACGCGGGCATGGTCTGCAGGAAGTCCATGACGGGCTTCACGATGTTGGACACATGCTGGTTGCGCGCCGCCCAGATGCCGAGCGGGATGCCCAGGAGCAGTGCGAGCACTGCGGAGACGAGCACCAGGGACAGCGAGTCCATGGAGTTCTCCCACTGGTCGACGCCGATGATGAACACCAGGCCGGCCACGGTCCCGAGCGCGAACTTCCAGCCGCGGGCGAAGAGTGCCGCGATGGCAAGCACGATGATGATCGCGATCGCGGGGGGCGTCGCGAAGACCCAGTTGACCGCGTCGTACATGCCGGTCCACAGGTCGCCGAGGAAGCTCAGCAGCCAGTCGAGGTTGTTCTCGATCCAGTCCTTGCCGGTCTCGATCCACGTGCCGAAGGGGATGCGGAATTCCATCACTGCACCTCCTTGGTGTCGATCGAACCTGAGTCGACGGCGGCCTCCAGGGCCTTGTCGACCACGTCGGTGGGAAGCGGGTCAGGGCGCGCGGCCGCCTGCGCCGCCGCGTCTGGCTCGCCACCCAGCGTCGCGAGGAGCGTGACGCGCGGGATGACTCCCACGAGGCGGCCCTTGTCGTCCTGCACGCCGAGCGGCAGCTGCGACTCGAGCGCGGGGATGAACAAGTCGGACAGCGAGGTGTCGGCGGGTACGGCGCCGTGGTCCTCGCGCACGATGCTGGTGAGGTCGCGCTCGCCCTTGCGTACCAGCTCGAGTGCGTCGCGGTCGCTGACCCAGCCGACGAGGCTGCGGTCGCGCTTGGTGACGTACACCGCGCTGAGCTGCTCGTCGCGCATGATCTTGAGGGCGCCGTGCGGTCCTGCGGAGGGGTGCACGACGGCGCGCGGCTTGCGCATGACCGACTCAGCGGTCAGCACGCGGGTGCGGTCCACGTCGGCCACGAACTGCTCGACGTACTCGTTCGCCGGGTCCGTGAGGATGTCCTCCGGCGAGCCGATCTGGACGATGCGGCCGTCGCGCATGACGGCGATGCGGTCACCCAGGAACATGGCCTCGTTCAGGTCGTGCGTGATGAAGATGATGGTCTTGCCGAGCGTGCTCTGGAGCTCGAGCAGCTGCTCCTGCATCTCGCGTCGGATCAGCGGGTCGAGCGCGGAGAACGCCTCGTCCATGAGGAGCACCTCGGTGTCAGCGGCGAGTGCGCGGGCGAGGCCGACGCGCTGCTGCATGCCGCCGGAGAGCTGGCTGGGGACCTTGTCCTCCCAGCCGGCGAGGCCGACGATCTGGGTGACCTCGCGGGCCTTCGCTTCGCGCTCGGCCCTCGGCATGCCCTGGATCTCGAGTCCGTAGGCGACGTTGTCGAGCACGGTGCGGTGGGGCAGGAGCGCGAAGTGCTGGAACACCATGGACACGCGCTTGCGGCGGATCTCGCGCAGCTTCGCGGCCGGGATGTCGGTGATGGTGTCGTCGGCGATGGTGACGGTGCCCGCGGTCACGTCGTGCAGGCCGTTGAGCATGCGGATGAGCGTCGACTTGCCCGAGCCGGACAGGCCCATCACGACGAAGATCTCGCCGCGCTGCACCTCGAAGGAGGCGTCGATCACGGCGGCGGTGGTGCCGGAGCCGAGCTGGTCGCGAGGGGTGCCCTCGCGCAGACGGTTCACGGCCTGGTCAGCGTGCTTGCCGAATACCTTGAACAGGCCTTCCGCACGCAAAGCGATGCTGTCGCTCACAGATTCGTCCTCAGCTTTCGCGCATGTCTGCACGAAACTTCAGTCGCGGTCCGGGCCCCGCGCGGAGATCGGGACGCGAAGCGCCCGCACGATCCCTCGCTGCGCCGCCGGATAGCGGCACCAACGCGGGTGGCCATACGCGCCTCGCCTCAGAGAGCGAGGCCCGCGGACCTGGGTTTCATTGACCCGCGCGACCTGCACGGCGAGGTGCAGTCCTGGCACGGATCCTTGTCGAAGGTAACAACTGCAAAACAGGCAATGCAATTCCTTGACCAAATTGTGACATTCGAGGTCCATATGTCGATCGAGTCATCGCGCCTGCTATGGGGCCAATCTCGTGGGCGATGAGGTGCCTGGGGACCTCCCGCCGATCGGTGCACCTCCGAGGCGTGCCCCTCGTGTGCTCTTCGTGACGTGAAGGGGGCGTGAAGGGCAGGGTTGTGGTGGGCGTGAAGCGCGGCCGCCGCACGCATCACATTGCCGACATGTTAACAAGCAGTTTCCCGGGCGGCGCGGGCGGGCTCAGTTCCGTGCTTGGAGAGCCATGTGACGTTACTTCCATGTAAATTCCTGGGCCAATCGTCACGTACTTGTCAACAAGTTGCGTACGGTGATCGCAATGCCGCCACACCCCTGACGGTGGCGCACCCGAGTCTGGAGAGGGCGCATGAGCTCCATCACCGCCGCAACGCAGGGGGCCTCCCTGCCCCGCGTCGGCGGCGTGCGCCTGCTCCTGATCGGCATCGCTGCGGTGGGCGTCGGACTGCCTCTGCTTCTGACGCCTGCCGCAGCGGGAGCCGCAGACGGTGACACGGTGGATCTTGCCGGCATCGTCGCGCAGTGGCCCCACGCCTACACGGTCACCGCGACCAAGTCCGAGCCCACGTACGTGGAGCACATCACCAGCACCCGCGACGGCGATGACTTCGCCCTCGAGATCGTGATGACAGCACAGGGGACCGGCGCGGGAGGCACCTCGCATGCGCAGGTCCAGGTGAGCGCAGACGGCGCCATCGTCTGGGGCCAGGGCTGCACGGCGAGCGACTGCGACGACGCGCGCACTCTGCGGGGCTTCCTGTCCACGGCGCTGATCGTGTCCGCGCAGCAGCAGGGGCGGCTCCCCGCGACCGGAACCCTGCGCACGCTCGGCTCCCATGACGTCGTGTGCGTCACCGACGCGGCTCTCCACCCCGATGCCCCCGCCACTCTCGACCTCGAGCCGTGCTTCTCCGTCACTACCGGCGCGGTGCTCGGCCACTACTCGCCTCAGGTCGCCGCCTTCGTGGGCGCGACCATGAGCGCGACCACGATCGATGAGAGCTCGCAGCCCGCTGTGCGCCTCCTCGCAGGCGTGCCGTCCTCCTCCTGACTGCTCGCCCCGAACCCGAAAGGAACACTCCCCATGTTCAACACCCACCGACGCGCCGCACTCGGCGCTGGCTTCGCCGCAGCTTCGGCGCTCGCGCTCTCCGCCTGCGCCACCGAGACGGAGGGTGCCACTCCCGCCGCAGAGGCGGGGGAGGGTGCCGAGGTCCTCAAGGTCGCAGCGCTCACCCCGGGCACCACCACCGACGGCGGCTTCAACCAGGTCGTGCTCGAGGCGCTTACGGCTCTCGAGAGCGAGGGTCTCATCGAGTTCGAGATCCGTGACGAGGTCTCCGACTCCGCGACCGCGGAGCCCATCATGGCCGACTACGCGAGCCAGGGCTACGACCTGATCATCGGTCACGGCATCGAGCTCGGCGACGCAGTCTTCGCTGTCGCCGAGGACTTCCCGGACGTCATGTTCACCGCGTCGGGCGGCATGGACATCCTCGACAAGCACACGGATAACGTGGAGACGTGGACCTACTCGTCCGCGGACCAGGGCTACCTGTCCGGCTACATCGCCGGCGCGTCGGGCCTCAGCCCCGTCGGTCGTGTCGAGAGCCTCGAGCTCGACTTCGTCGTCGCCACCGACGTGGCGTTCATGGAGGGGCTCGCCGACGCGAACCCTGACGCCACCGCGCTGGACGTCATCTACACGGGCAGCTTCGACGACGCCGAGGCGGCTGCGTCTGCCACGTCCGGCCTCATCGCGCAGGGCGCCGAGCTCATCTTCACCACCGGTGACGGCATCGCCACCGGTGTGGGGTCTGCAGCGTCCGACGCGGGCGTCGCCACGGTCGGCGTCTCCGAGGCTGCCGGCGAGGCGGCCCAGGCGGTCAACATCGCGACGGTGAACCTCGACATGACCCCGATCTTCCGCACCTGGATCGAGGAGGTCGCCGCGGGCGACTTCGGAGGTCGCGGAGTCACGTCGACGATCGCCAACGGCGGGCTCGTCGCCACCGAGATCGCGGATGCCGAGATCGCGGCCGCGGTGGAAGACCTCATCGCGGGTCTGCAGGACGGCTCGATCACGATCGACGGCTGATGGTCGCATCGCACCAGGAGACGGACCACGTCGCGCTCGCGGCGTGGTCCGTCTCCAAGTCCTTCGGAGCCGTTCAGGCTCTTACCAAGGTGGGGATCGATGTTCAGCCGGGCCGCGTGCACGCGCTCGTCGGCGAGAACGGCGCGGGCAAGTCGACGCTCGCCAAGATTCTCGCGGGCATTCAGCCCGCGGACTCGGGGCAGCTGCTGCTCAACGACCGCGAGGTCGAGATCAGCGGGCGCGCTCACGCGAAGAGCCTCGGCATCAACATGGTTCCCCAGCAGCTCAGCCTCGTGCATGACCTCTCGCTCGTGGACAACCTGCTGCTCGCCTCGCCGCGCCTTCGCGCCCGCAGGTCCGACGCGCGCGCCGCCCTCTCGCGCACGCTCGACTCCGCGGGGGTCCAGGTGGACATCGATGCGCCCACCGGAAGGCTCGGGCTTGCTCACCGGCAGCTGGGCGAGATCGTGGTGGCGCTCGCGGAGGGCGCACGCCTGCTGATCCTCGACGAGCCCACCGCCAGCCTGGGGCCGCATGAGGTGGGAGGCCTCTTCGCGCACCTGCGCGCGCTGTGCGCCCAGGGCACCGCGATTCTGCTGATCACGCACCGCGTGGACGAGGTGCTGACCGTCGCGGACGACGTCACCGTGCTCTCCCACGGACACCAGGTCTTCACCGGTCCCACGGAGGGGCTCGACGCCAACCGCATCGCTCACCTCATGGTGGGCGAACTCCCGGAAGCGATCGCACGCGCGCCCCGCGAGCGCGGTGATGCCGTGCTCACCCTCACCGAGGTCGATGCGGTCTCCGACGTGGATTCCGATCTGCAGCAGGTGAGCCTGGAGGTGCGCCGCGGCGAGATCGTGGGAGTCGCGGGCGTCGCAGGCTCAGGCCAGAACCTGCTCGCCGAAGTGGCGGTCGGGATTGCGCCGACGCAGGCAGGCGAGGTCGTGCGGGCAGGCTCCACGGCGTCGGATGCTTCCGGAGCGCTCGCCGCGGGCGTCGCCTGGATCCCGGACCATCGCGCCGACGCCGTCGTGCCCGGCATGAGCGTCGGCGAGAATCTCACTGTCTACGCCGCCTCGGTGGACCCGGCTCCGCGTGCGCGCGTCCGTACGCGCTTCTCCGGACGCCGCGCGCAGGCCGTCGCTGCCCAGGCCGCGGTGCTCACCGAGTATGACGTGCGTCCCCACGATCCGACATTGGCGGCAGGCAACCTCTCGGGCGGCAACCAGCAGAAGCTGCTGGTCGCGCGCGAGCTCGACGCCGCGTGGAGCGCCGAGTCGCCGGCATCCCTCGTCGTCGCCAACGGACCCACGCAGGGCATGGATCTGCGCGCCTCCCAGGCGATCCGCGCGCGACTCGTCACCGCGGCGGAGCGCGGCGCCGGCGTGCTCGTCGCGTCCCACGACCTCGATGAGCTGCTCGACATCGCCGACCGCGTCGTCGTGCTGGTCGGCGGCCGCATCGCCGACGACATCCCCGCCGACGAGGCCACCGCGGCGCGCATCGGCCGCGCCATGTCGGGGCTGGCGCGGGCAGGAGCGAACTCATGAGCGCCGCCACGCTGCGCCGTCTGACCACCATCATCGCCGTCGTCCTCGGATCATTCGTCGCGGCCGGCGCGCTCATCGCTCTCAGCGGGGCCAACCCCCTGGTCGGACTGCAAGGCTTCGTCGAGGGAATCGTCGCATCGCCGTACCGCTTCGGCGAGCTGCTCGTGGGAGCGGTGCCCATCGGCATCGTCGCGCTCACGCTGATCCCCGCGCTGAGGGCCGGGATCTTCTCGATCGGTGCCGAGGGGCAGGTCGCCATCGGCGCCCTCGCCTCGGGCGCGGTGATGCTCTCACTCGGCGACGGCGTCCCCGCTCCCGTGCACTGGTTGCTCGGCGCGCTCGCGGGCGCGCTCGGTGGCGCGATCTGCGCGCTCCTGCCGGCGTTCCTGCTGGAGCGCTGGGGCGTCAACGAGATCCTCTCGACCCTGCTGCTGAACTACATCGCCGCAGGATTCCTCGCCTTCTCCCTGCGCACCTACCTCGGCACGGAGGAGAACGTCGCGACCCCGCAGAGCGACCCACTTCCCGAATCCGCTGAGCTCCCCGCGCTCATCCCCCAGACCCGTGCGCATGTGGGTGTCCTGCTGGTCATCGTGATCGCCGTCGCGTTCGCGTGGTGGCGTCGCACCGCGTCCGCGACGCGCATCGCCGTCTTCGCCGAGCGCCCCGCGTTCGCGAGGCGCCTGGGAGTGTCCCGCGCACGCACCATCTACCGCACCATGCTCGTCTCCGGGCTCGGAGCCGGGCTCGTCGGCTATCTGCAGCTGGCGGGACTCAACTCCCGCCTCTACACGTCGGTGACCGGTGGCGTCGGCTTCAGCGGAATCGCCGTGGCACTGCTCGGCGCGCTGCTGCCGGCAGGCATCGTCGTCTCCGCGTTGCTGTTCTCCGCGCTGACGGTCGGCGCCGCCGGCATCCAATCCGCGACGGGCTCGATCCCGTCGTCCATCGCGGACGTGATCAAGGCGGTGATCCTGCTCGGCATCGCCGGCGCCATGGGCGCGACGTCGCGCCGCGAGGCACGACGCGCCGCCCAACTGCCGCGAGAGGACCCGGAACCGCCCGACGGAAGACCCGACGCGTCGGCCGGGGAGAACGCCGCCATCGGCCAGCTCGGTGAGAGGGGAACGTCATGAACTCCGCACTCTGGATCGCGATCGCCGCCGGCGCGATCGCGCTCGCGACCCCGCTGATCATCGCCGGGCTCGGCGAGACTCTGGTGGAGCGTGCGGGGCGCCTCAACCTCGGCATCGAAGGCATGATGGCCATGGGTGCGTTCGTCGGCATCTGGGCCGCGAGCGCGGTCGGCCCATGGATGGGGCTGCTCGCTGCTCTCGCTGCAGGCGTGGTCATGGCCGCGGCGATGAACCTCGCCGTCTACCGATTCGGCGCGAACGAGGTGGTCGTCGGCCTCGCGATGACCATCCTGGGCCTCGGCCTGAGCACGTACCTGTACCTGATGTGGATCCCTGCGGGCGAGGTCAACCGATCCGTGGAGACCCTCCCGACGGTCTCCCTGGGCCCTCTCGCCGATGTCCCCGTCCTCGGCCCTGTGCTCTTCCAGCACGACATCATGGTGTACCTGCTCGTGCCTCTAGTCCTCGGCTTCTGGGCCCTGATGCGCCACACCACGGTGGGGCTGCGCATTCACGCGGTCGGCACGGACCCCGAGTCGGCGCGGCTGCGCGGGGTGCGCGTCGAGCGCGTGGGCCGGGGGACCCTGCTCGCTGGCGGCGCGATGGCGGGACTCGCCGGCGGAGTCATCACGGCCGGCTCCATCGGCTCCTTCACACCGGACATCACCGCAGGCAGGGGCTACATCGTGCTCGCCGTGGTGATCATGGGGAGGCTCTCGCCGCTCGGTGTCACGGGAGGCTCCCTGCTGTTCGCGCTGTTCCAGAGCTTCGCGTTGCTTGGTCAGGGGCTGGGGCTGGGACTGCCGAGCGAGGTGTACACGACCCTTCCCTATGTCGTCACGCTCGTGGTGCTCGTACTGTCCTCGCGCGCACTCGTGCGTGCTCGCCTCGCGCCCATGCGCGCGTGACGTCGAGGATCAGCGCTGTCAGCGCTGGCCCGGATCCGACGCCGATGAGCGTGCCATCGCCGCCAGGTGCGCCTGCACTGCCGCGATCGAGCGCGCGGTGACGCCCTCGAGGATCCGTTCTCCCTTGCCCGCCGTGGCGGAGCGCGGGTCGCCGAACACGCCTGAAGGCGACAGCGCGTCGAAACGGAGGGGGCGCATCCCGAAGTCCTCGGGCATCTCCGGATAGCACTCGACCATGCGGTCGCCCTGCACCAGCTCGGGGCGCAGCGCCATCACCATCGAGGTCTCGATCTCGTCGGCGTGGCACAGGCCGGGAGCGGCCCACGGCGTGTCCTTGACCTCGTCGCCGATGTCCGTCAGACCTGGATAGTCGAGCACGATGGCGTCGAGGCCCTCCGTGACGAGCTGGTGTGCCGCGGTGTGAAGAGGCAGGCGGTTGCCGTAGTCGCCGTTGACGATGACCACCGTCGTCACCCCGAATCCGTGCGCGGCTCGCACGATGTCGAGGCACACGGCCGTGGTCGTCGCGGGCGAGAGGGAGAGCGTTCCGGGGAAGCCAGCGTTGTCCCACGTCTGTCCGTACGGCACTGCAGGGAGCAGAAGAGCATTGAACTCCTGCGCGACCCGCCGGGCGATGGCCTCCGCCTGGAGCGTATCCGTCGACAGGGGCAGGTGCGGGCCGTGCTGTTCGAGAGCGCCGAACGGCAGGATCGCCAGTGTTCCGCCGCGCGCCACGTGGGACTCGACGTCGGTCCAGGAGCAGTGCGCGAGCTCGATCATCGTGAGGTCCCTGGCTCGGCGGTTCTCAGGCAGACGGCTTCGAGACGCGGAACATGCCCTCCTGCGCGACGGAGGCCACGAGACTGCCGTCCTCGGCGAAGACCCAGGCGCCGGCGAGGCCCCGCCCGCCCTGCGCTGTCGGGGCGTCCTGCACGTAGAGCAGCCACTCGTCGGCGCGCGCGGGGCGGTGCCACCACATCGCGTGGTCAAGGCTCGCGAACGAGATGTCCCGCGTGGCCCACGACAGGCCGTGGCGGCGCAGCACGGGCTCCAGGATGATCTGGTCGGAGGCGAAGGCGAGCAGCGCCCGATGCTTCAGCTGGGGGACGTCAACGGGCCGACGTGCGCGCACCCAGGCGGACTGGTACTGGCGCGGCTGCGGATCCGGCTTGAGGAAGATCGAACCCTCGACCTGACGCACGTCGAACGGCGCGCGCTCGAGCCAGAAGTCGGCCTGCGGGTGTCCGGCGAACGGCGCGAAGATGTCCACGCCGGAGGGCAGCTCGTCGGGGCCGGGCACCTCGGGCATCGCGACCGCGTGCTCGGGCCCCGTCTGCTCCTCCTGGAACGACGCGATCATCGACAGGATCGGCTTTCCGTCCTGGAGCGCGTGCGTGCGCCGCGCGGAGAACGACCTTCCGTCTCGCAGCACCTCGACCTCGAAGTCGATCTCCTTGCCTGTGTCGCCTGGCCGCAGGAAGTAGCCGTGCATCGAATGCACCTGGCGCGCCTCGTCGACCGTGAGGCCTGCGGCGACGATCGCCTGCGCGAGCACCTGCCCGCCGAAGACCCTGCCTCCCGGCATCGGCAGCGAGATGCCGGTGAAGCTCGTGTCGCCCGTGCGCTCCAACTCGAGAGCGGACAGGCCCGACGCGACGGCGCTGTCCGCCCAGGTGTCCTCGCGGTGCTCGACCATCACTTCTCCTCGCCCGCGGCCGCGCGCGGGGTGTCCTCGAAGGTGTTGATCATCGAGTGCGCGGCGCGCTCGAGGTAGTCCATCAGGGTGACGGCGTGCAGCGGGGCCAGATTCGCTCCCGCGACGGCCGCGCGCATGTGGCCGATCCAGCGGTCGCGCGCTTCGGGGTTCACGTGGAAGGGCTGGTGGCGCATGCGCAGCCGTGGGTGCCCGCGCTGCTCCGAGTACGTCGTCGGACCGCCCCAGTACTGCTCCAGGAAGGCCGTGAGGCGCCAGATCGCGCCCTCCCAGTCGTGCGCGGGGTACATCGGTGCGAGCACGTCGTCCGCCTGGACGCCCTCGTAGAAGCGTCGGACGATGCCCTCGAAGGTCTCGTGTCCGCCGACCGCGTCGAAGAAGCTCTCTCCGGGTTCCTGGGGCGCTCCTGATCCGACGGTCATGCCGGGAGCGGGCTCGGTCGCGCTCACTCGTCTCCCTCGGGAGCGACGTCGCCACGCACGACGTGCCCGCCGCGTGTGGTCTCTCCGATGCCCTGGTGGGCGGCGGTGTCGGTCGGCGCCTCGGTCGACTTCGACTTCGGGCGGCGGTCGCCTCCGGCCGGTGCGGCGGGCGGCGTGTCGAGCTTGAACGCCTGGTGGGGGATCGCCATGCGGATGCCGCGCTCGTCGAAGATGCGGCGCATCTCGCGGCGCACGGTGCGCATGACGTCCCACTGCGACACGGGCTGCACCTGGATCAGCAGTCGCACCGTCACGGCGTCGTAGTCGAAGGACTCGATGCCGGGCACCTCTGGTTCGGACAGAATCGACTGGTCGATGCCCTCGTCGGCCTCGCGCGCGGCCTGCACCGCGTCGAGCATGGCCTGGCGGGCCTCCTCGAGGTCCGTGTCGTAGCTCAGGCGCACCTCGATCAGCGCGCGCGACCACAGGCGTGTCATGTTGCCCACGCGGACGATGTTGCCGTTGGGGACGTACCACATGGTGCCGTCGATCGAGCGGAGTCGCACTGACCGCAGGCCGATCTCCTCGACCACGCCGGAGGCCTCTCCCACGTCGATGATGTCGCCCACGCCGTACTGGTCCTCGACCAGCATGAACAGCCCGGAGAGCAGGTCCTTCACGAGCGACTGGGCGCCGAATCCCAGCGCGACGCCGATGATTCCCGCGGACGCGAGCAGCGGGGCGATCGAGATGCCGATCATGTCGAGCACGATGAGCGTCACGGTGGTCACGACGACGACGGCGAGCACCGAGTTCAGGACCACCCGGATGGTGCGTGCGCGCTGCTTTCGCCGCTCACGCTCGAGCCGCGCGTCGAGGGTGTCGACCTCGGGCAGCGCGATCCGTGCCTTCTTGAGCGCCGCACGCGCCTTGCGCTCCGTGACCGGAAGGCCCTCTTCGATCGACCGCGTGAAGATCTTGATGAACCAGCGGCCCAGCGCGAGCACGATGACGCCGACGAGGATGATCGCGCCGATGAAGGCGAGGTTGCCCACGCCGTCGCCGAAGAGGTCCTGGAACCACTTCTGGGCGTCCTCGATCGTCTCACCGGTCTGCTGAAGCGCGGGACCCGCCGACGGTTCCGCCGAGGGATCCGTGGTCGACAGTGGCAGCAGGGCGGTGGGGATCAGATTCGAGAGCACCCGACCAGGGTATCCAGGCCTCCCGACACGGCAAACCCTCGCTGCGGCCCTGTCGGCGACGTGCCTGCTCTGGCAGGATGGTGGAGGTGACAGAACCCGACGCCTTGGAGGCCCTCCCGTCGCCCGCGCTCGAGGAGCTCGCGCGGGCCTGCAGGGTCTCGCTCGAGTACACGGCGGCGTCCGGCGAACGCACTCGATGCACGGCCGAGGCGATCCGCGCGGTGCTGCGTGCCCAGGGCGTCGACGCGCACGACGACGAGGCGTGCGCCGAGTCCCTGGTGCGTCTCGAGGACGCCCGGTGGGAGCGCATCGTGCCTGCCGTGACGGTGGCGACCCAGGGCGAGCCACGTGACCTTCCCGTGCACGTGCCGCATGGCTCGCCGGCCACGGCGCGCGTGCGCCTCGAGACCGGCGAGGAGCGCGAGCTCGAACAGCTCGACGTGTATGTGCCGCCGCGCACCGTCGGCGGCCGCGAGGTGGGTCGCGCGACGTTCCGGTTGCCTGCGGACCTGCCGCTCGGCTATCACCGTCTCGAGGGCACCACGACCGGCATGCGCGGTCGCGGGTGGGTGATCGTGACCCCCGCGCGCCTCGAGGTGCCGCGCGAGATCCGCGAGGCGCGACCCTACGGCTTCCACACGCAGCTGTACTCGGTACGGTCCTCACGCTCGTGGGGTCTGGGCGACTTCGCCGACCTGGGCGACCTGTGCGCGCTCGCGAAGGTGCGCGCTGGCGCCGACTTCGTGCTCGTGAACCCGTTGCATGCGCCCGAGCCCGTGCCGCCGCTCTCGAACTCGCCGTACAGCCCATCGTCGCGGCGCTTCCTCAACCCCACCTACATCCGCGTCGAGGACATCCCCGAGGTCGCGTATTTGCCGAGTCAGCAGCGGGCGCTGCTCGAGTGGGAGTCGGAGCGGCCGCGTGCCGTGAACGACACCGCCGACCTGCTGGATCGCGACGGCGCGTGGCGCGCCAAGTCCGCGGCGCTCGAGCAGGTCTTCCTCGCTCCGCGCACCCCCGGGCGCGACGCGCAGTTCGAGGCATTCTGCCTGCGCGAGGGCCGGGCGCTCGAGGATTTCGCGACATGGTGCGCGCTCGCGGAGGCACATCGCGGCGTGCCGTGGCCCGACGAGATGTCGCGGCCGAACTCGCCTGCGGTGTCGGCGTGGCGGGACGAGCATGCGGACCGCATCCTCTACTACGCGTGGTTGCAGTGGGTCGCCGAGGAGCAGCTCGCGCGAGCGCAGGATCGCGCGCTCGAGTCGGGCATGCGACTGGGCATCATGATGGATCTGGCCGTGGGCGTGCACCCCGAGGGTGCCGACTCGTGGTCCCTGCAGGGCGTGCTCGCGCGCGGCGTCGGCATCGGCGCCCCGCCCGATGCGTTCAATCAGAAGGGTCAGGACTGGTCCCTTCCGCCGTGGAACCCGCGTGCGCTCGAGGCGGTCGCCTACATGCCGTTCCGCGATCTGGTGCGCGCCGCGGTGCGGCACTCCGGCGCGCTGCGCATCGACCATGTGCTGGGCTTGTTCCGGCAGTGGTGGGTGCCCCAAGGGCACAGCCCCGTGGACGGCGCGTACGTGCAGGTGGACCACGAGGCTCTGATCGGCATCGTCGCTCTCGAGGCGCACCGTGAGGGTGCGATCGTCATCGGCGAGGATCTCGGCACGGTCGAGCCGTGGGTGATGGAGTATCTCAACGCGCGCGGGCTGCTCGGCACCGTGGTGCAGCGGTTCGAGTGGCGCGACGGCAGGCCGCTCGCGCCAGAGGACTACAGGTCCGATGTGCTCGTCGCGATCACGACGCACGACCACCCGCCCACGGCCGCGTACCTCGCGGGCACGGACCTCGACCTTCCGGAGGAGCTGGGGCTCCTCGTCGGGGACGTGGACGAGATGCGGGCCGAGGGCCGGCGTCAGGTCGAGGCGCTCACGGAGTTCCTCGACGAGCGCGGCCTGCTCCCGGTGGAGCACGAGGACGAGGATGTGCTCGGCGCGATGCACTCGCTCGTGCTGTCCTCTCCTGCGTTGCTCACGGCGGTCTCGCTCGCGGACGCGGTGGGGGAGACCCGGACGCAGAATCAGCCCGGCACGTTCCTCGAATACCCCAACTGGCGCATCCCGCTCACCGACTCGAATGGTGTTCCTGTGCTGCTCGACGACCTGTTCGAGCACCCGCGAATGCGACGCCTTGTGGAGAGGCTGCGCGCGGCGCGGTCCTGATCCCCACCGCGCCCTCGACCGTGAGGTGCGCACGCGGGAGACGCGCCGGGCAGTCCCCCCTTCGGTCCGCCCGGCGCGCCGCGCAGCGCAGCGTCCTGAGGGTGCGACCGCCGGAACGGTACAGCCGCGACGCCGTCGAACTACGCTTCGCCAGAGTGCCAGGCGGCGCGGCGTTTGCCAATGGCAAGCGAGAGGGATGTGAGGCAGTCGTCACGTCCCGCATGGGGCGTTCGCGCGCGTTCAGGCGCGCTGCGCCGCCAGCGCCCGATGCACCTCGTCGCGGCCCTCGATGACGACCTTGCGCAGCACGGAGGGGGCCTCCGCGTGCTCGAGCAGCCACGCGTCGAGCCTGTCCTCCAGTCCGTCGACCCGGCCGGCGAGCGCCACGGGGAAGACGTAGCGCGCGACGCGCGCGCCGACGAAGCCCTCGTTGGCGAGGTAGTACGCGAGCAGGTCGTCCAGCAGGTCGTCCACGAGCGGCGCGAGGAGCGCCGGGTCATTGGCGCGAGCGAGTCCGAGCGCGACTTCGTACTGCGTGGCGTTGTTGAGTGCCGCTCCCTCGGGGTGGGCGAGTGAACGCCAGGCGTCGCGCTTCGCCTCGAGGGTGCCGATCGCTGCCTTAGCTCCCGCCGCACGGCGCCGGCCCGCGGCCGTGTCGTCCGTGCACAGGTGGGCGTCGATGCCCGCGGCGTCGATCGCGTTCGTGGCGGCGAGCGACTGCACGAGCAGCCAGCCCAGGTCTGTGTCGATCGTGAGCTCGGCGAGCACGACCGCGCCGTCCAGGATCTCGCGGACCCGCGCGGACTGCTCGGGCGTGCGGGCCACCTGGGCGTACGCCTTGAGCAGCTGGAGCTGCGTGTCGGATCCGGGCGTCGCGTCTGCGAGAGAGCTCCACAGGCGCTCGCCGGCTGCGGTGCCGACCGTCGTGACGCGGCTTGGGTCTGTGTAGCGCGTGAGCGCGGTCACGAGAGTGCGCGCGTGAGACTCCGCGGCCGTCGAGTTCGCCATGACGGGCAGCGCCGTGAGGACGGCGTCGATGTAGCGCTCGGCGGGCAGCTGCGCGTCGCGGCACATGTGCCACAGCGCGTCCAGCACGATCGCCTGCGGCTTCGCCTCGGTGAGGTCGCCGAGGTGCGCGGCGGCGGTCTCGAGCGAGCGCTCGGTCAAGCGCAGCTTGGCGTAGGTGAGGTCGGCGTCGTTGACGAGCAGGAGGTCGGGCAGCGACCTGCCCTGCGCGTCGGGCACGTCCGCCGAGCCGTCCTCCACCGAGATGTCCTGAGCCCAAGCGCGCGTGAACGCGCCGTCGGCGAAGCCGTAGCCCGCGACCGTGATCCGGTGGGGGTGCGCGACGGGGAAGGCGTCCGCCGCGTCCTCGACGACCGTGAGCGAGGCGATCGACCCATCGGGCGCCTCCCGTACCTCGGCGCGCAGCGTCGGCACCCCGGGGGTCTCGAGCCACGCGTGGGCCCACGCGTCGAGCGGGCGGCCAGCGGACGCCTCGACCTCGGCGAGGAACTCCGCGAGCGTCGCGTTCCCGAACGCGTAGCGGCGCAGGTACGACGCGACGCCACCGAAGAACGCTTCCTCCCCGACGTAGGCCGCGAGCTGCTTGAGGGCGGACGCCCCCTTGGCGTACGTGATCATGTCGAAGGCCGAGACGGTCGCCTCCGTATCGGGCACCTCGGTCACGATCGCGTGCGTCGTCGGCAGCTGGTCCTGCACGTACGCGACGGACTTGCGGCTCGCGCCGAAGGTCACCCACGCGTCGGAGAACTCCGTGACCTGCTCCGTGGCCCACGTGCCCACCCACTCGGCGAACGACTCGTTGAGCCACAGGTCGTCCCACCAGCGCATCGTCACGAGGTTGCCGAACCACATGTGCGCGAGCTCGTGCAGCACGACGTTGAGCCGCATCTCGCGCTCGCCCTCGGACGGCCTCGAACGGAACAGCAGGCGGTCCTCCGAGATGGTGACGGCGCCCACGTTCTCCATCGCGCCAAGGTTGTACTCGGGCACGAAGATCTGGTCGTACTTCTCGTACGGGTACGGCGTGCCGAACACGCGCTCGTACAGCTCCAGGCCGGCCTGCACCGTGCCGAGCAGCTCATCGGCGTCGAGGTGATCGGCGAGCTGCGCGCGCCCGTAGACGCGCGCGCCGATCTCCCCCTTGGCGGTCGCAAGCGTGCCGCCGGCGGAGGCGTACGGACCGGCGATGACCGCGGCCACGTAGCAGGGCAGCGGCACCGTGGGAGCGAAGGTCCAGCGGTTCACGCCGGTCATGCCCGACGCGGCGACCGGGGTGGTCGCTCCCGGCACTACCGCAGGGTCGGGGGTCGGGGAGTTAGAGACGACGACCCAGTGCGCGGGCGCGTCGACCGTGAACGCGAACGTGCCCTTGATGTCGGGCTGGTCGAAGCAGGCGAACGCGCGCCGGGCATCGTTGGCGGCGAACTGCGTGTAGAGGTACGTCTCGCCCGTCTCGGGGTCCACGAAGCGGTGCACGCCCTGGCCATCGGTGCGGTACGCGAACGTCGCCTCGACCTCGACTGTCGTCCTTCCCGTCAGTCCGGTGAGGGTGAGTCTGCCGTCGCTGACGACCGCCGCGGGATCGCGCTCGACGCCGTCGACGGCGACGCGCGTGACGTCCTCGGCGACGACGTCCAGGAAGGTGTCTGCGGCGTCGGGCGCGGTGAACGTGAGCCGCGTGCGCGAGGCGAACGCGTCGCCCGGCAGCGTGAAGTCCAGCGCGACCTCGTAGGCCACGTCGGAGATGACGGCCGCGCGCTCCGCGGCCTCGGACTTGGTGAGGTTCATCCCAGGCACGGCTACGAGTCTCCCACGGCTCGACTTGCGACATGAGGCGAGCGGGATGACGATGAGGTGTCGCGCGAAATGTGAGATATGTCACAAAGACGTCGCATGTCCACACCGCCGACGCTCCAAGGCACACGGACGCCGCCTGTCCTCGAAGGGGATTCACAGGCCGACGACGGTCCGGCGCCTCGACTGGTGCCAACCGCATTCATGCGATCCAGTCTGAGGAGAGAGAAGTGAATATCACAGTCCCCATGCGAGCGCGCCTCGCACTGCTCGCGGTGGCGGCACTCGTCATCGCCGTGCTGACGGCGCTGCCAGCCAATGCCGCGTTGCCCGCAGCCTTCACGTGGGACCCGACGGATGCAGATCCCTCGTCGGAGCTCAGTGACGGCGTGACCGTCGATCTCGGGTATCCCGACGAGGGCTCGGGCAACGACAAGGAGCTCGGCCCCAAGAACGGCGCCGCGACCAAGGTCGCCCCGATCAACCTCGCACCGCTCCCAGTGCTCGACACCTCCAACCCGAACCCTGGCACCGACTTCACCCGGGTTCTCATGGACTTCGCCACCGACGGCTCCGACCTGTGGGGCTACTTCGCGTTCAACATCGAGAAGTTCAGCACAGGCCAGTCGGCGTGGGAGTTCATGCAGGATCCAGCGCCGCCCGAGTGCGACTACGAGCAGAGTGACGACTACCTCAAGGCCAACTGCAACCCGTGGCTCCACCGCCAGGCCGGCGATTTCATCCTCGTCGCGGACTACCAGGGCAACGGGGTTGAGCTCGGCTACCGCGTCTGGGAGGACGATCCCGACGGGCCCGAGGGCGCGCTCAGGCTCGGTCCGCTCTTCGACATCACCGAGGAGTACGGCATCGGCTCCGTCGATGGCGGCTCGGGATGGGTCGAGATGGCCGTCAACATCACGCAGGCCGTGTACGGAGGAGCGCAGGACAAGTGTCTGACCATCGGAAACATCATCCCGAGCACCCTGACCGGCAACTCCGATGAGGCCGACTACAAGGACGTGGCGCTCGTCGACATCACCGACTACATCACGTTGCAGTCGTGCGGCTCGGTGAAGATCACGAAGATCCTCAATACGACCAACTCGTACGACGACCTATACAAGTACACGCTCGACCGCACCGGCGGCACCATGCGTTACGCGGACGACGTGACCACGGAGAACCCCGCCAACGTAGACACGGGTTACGTCGTCCCAGGTGCGAGCGGAGTCCCCGGGACGGCCGTGGTGGAGACCAAGCTCAAGGCCGGCACCGACTACACGCTCGCCGAGCTCATCGAGGCCGGAACCGATGGCACCGTGTCGACTGAACTCGTGAGCCTCGTGTGCACCACGAACGACGGCGCCGGCACGGCGTACACGCTCGTCGACAACACTCCTGGCTCTACGGCGACCATCTCGACGACGTTCCCCGTGGTCGCAGGCCAGACCACCTCGTGCGTCATCACCAACAAGGAGCAGATCGGAACCCTCAAGGTCTACAAGACCGTGGTCAACGACGACGGCCTGACAGCGACGGCGTCCGCGTTCCGCGTGGACATCACGGGGCCGAACTCGTACTCGATGCTCAACCAGGTGTTCGGCGACGAGACTCCGAGCGACGCTGACCCGCTGACCGGGTACCTCGAGTACACGGTGCCTGCAGGCGCATACGCTGTGACCGAGGACCTTGCGGATGACAGTCCGTACGACTTCCCAGACGGCTACTCCACGAGCCCGACCTACTCCTACGATGACGGGAACGGGCCGGTCGCCAGCTGTGCCAGCGTCGTGGTGCCCGCAGGAGGAACGGCCGAGTGCTACATCACGAACGCCGACACGCCTGCCTCGCCGACGGCGAGCACGACCCAGTCCTGGGTGCTGCACGACGCGGTGACGTTCACCGGCGTCAGGGCGGGCGCGTCCGACGCGCCGACTCAGGTCACGTTCGGGCTCTACACCACCGCGGACTGCACCGGCACGCCCGTGGGCACTGAGACCGTGACGCTCAACGCTGACGAGACCGCCGCGACCAGCACGGGCATCTCTGTGAGCGCGCCGGGCACGTGGTACTGGAAGATCGTCCGTCCCGCGGACGACTACAACAACGCGGTCACGTACTGCAACGAGACCACGACCATCACGGCCGACGACGACGTCGCCGGCGGGTGAGTGAGAGAAGAACTCCTGCTGACGCGGGGAGCTGAGCTCCGCTGAGGCAGTGCTGAGGAAGCACGAGGCCCGGGACCACTGCCAGATCCCGGGCCTCGTCGCGCGTGTGCGTCGCGCAGCGGCTACGCCTCGTACGCCGCGTCCGCGGCCTGGTTCACGAGCGACCGGCGCACGCCGTCCTTGCCCTCGATCACCAGACGCTTGAGCGCGTCGTGCGCGTCGGCGTTCGCCTCGAGCCACGCGAAAGCGCGGTCCTGCAGGTCCGGCACGCGGCCCGCGAGGAGGGTCGGGTAGAGCCCCTCGATCAGGTTGGTCGCCATCTCGTTCGTCTTGTCCTTGTAGATGCGGCGCAGCATCGAGAAGTACTGGTCGACGAAGGGCTCGAGCACGTGCACGTCATGCACGTGGTTGAAGCCCGCGGTGGCAGCGAACTGCAGTGCGTTGGGCAGATCCTCGCCCTCGGGGGCGTTCACGAGCGCGTCCCACGCGGCCTGCTTGCCCTCGGGCGTGGGCAGTGCGGCGCGGGCGTGCGCGGCGCGGCGCTGGCCCGACGCGGTGGCGTCCTTGGACAGCTGCAGCTCGATCGCGACCTCTCCGGCACGGCCGCCCGCGACGAGCGCGGTCAGCAGATCCCACGCGAGATCCGTGTCGATGGGAAGGCCCTCGAGGTGGATCTTGTCGTCGAGGATCGCCTGCACGGTGTCGAGCTGCGAGCCCGACGAGGCGAGCGCCGCGAAAGCCTTGAGGAACTGCAACTGGTTGTCCGAGCCGGCCTCCGCGCCGAGTGCGAGCGACCACAGTGCATCGGCCGCATCCTCCGACACCTCGTCCGCCTTGGCGGGCGCGACGTACAGCGACAGTGCCGTCTGCAGCTGGCGCAGCAGCATCATGGTCACGGTCGACTGGTCCTCGGCGGCGATGCAGCCGAGCACCAGCGCGATGTACTGACGCGCGGGCATCTCGCCGTCGCGCGTCATGTCCCAGGCCGCCGCGAGCACCATGGAGCGCGGCAGCGCTTCGGTGAAGCCGCCCACGTGCTCGACGGCCGTCGCGAGCGACACCTCGTCGAGGCGCACCTTCGCGTAGGCCAGGTCCCCGTCGTTGACGAGGATCAGCGCGGGCCGGGCGATGCCGACGAGCTCGGGGATCTCGGTGCGCTCGCCCGCGATGTCCACCTCGACGAACAGCGTCTGCTTGAGCACGTGCTCGCCGGCGTCGTCGGTGACGACGTCGTAGCCTCCGATGCCGATGCGGTGGGGACGCTGCGTCGGCCACTCCTCGGGCACCTCCTGCACCACCGAGAACGCGGCGATGTCGCCGTTGCTGTCCTCCTCGATGACGGGTCGCAGCGTCGTGACGCCCGCCTTCTGCAGCCACACGTCGGACCACGACGCGAGGTCACGGCCGGAAGCGGCCTCGAGCTCGACCAGCAGGTCCTTGAGCGTCGCGTTCGCGTGGTGGTGCTTGCGGAAGTACTCCGCGACGCCCGCGAAGAACTCGTCCTGGCCCACGTAGGCGACGAGCTGGCGTAGCACGGACGCGCCCTTGGCGTACGTGATGCCGTCGAAGTTCACCTCGACGTCCTCGAGGTCCTTGATGTCGGCCATGATCGGGTGCGTCGACGGCAGCTGGTCCTGGCGGTACGCCCACGACTTCTCGAGCGAGTTGAACGTGACCCACGCGTCGGCGTACTTGGTGGTCTCCGCGGTGGCGAGCGTCGAGGCGAACTCGGCGAACGACTCGTTGAGCCACAGGTCGTTCCACCACTTCATGGTGACCAGGTCGCCGAACCACATGTGCGCGAGCTCGTGAAGCACGGTCACGGTGCGGCGCTCGATGCGCGCCTGCGCGGTCTTGGAGCGGAACACGTAGTCCTCGAGGAACGTGACGCAGCCCGCGTTCTCCATGGCGCCCGCATTGAACTCGGGCACGAAGATCTGGTCGTACTTCTCGAACGGGTAGTCCATCTGGAACTTCTCCTCGTAGAAAGAGAAGCCCTTCTGGGTGTCGTCGAGGATGACGTCGGCGTCGAGGAACTCGGCCAGAGCCTTGCGGCAGTACACGTTGGCGCTCAGCGTGCCCTTGCGCGACTCCACGGTGCCGGGCACCTCGTGGTACGGGCCCGCGACGATCGCGGTGACGTAGCAGGGGATGCGAGTCGTGGGGGAGAAGTCCCAGCGCGCGATGCCACGCTGCTGGCCCGCGTTGATGACCGTGCCCTCGACCTCGGTGCGGGTGGAGGGCGAGTTGGACAGCACGTGCCAGTGCGCCGGCGCAGTGACGTGGAACGTGAAGCTCGCCTTGAGGTCGGGCTGCTCGAACACCGCGTACACGCGGCGAGTGTCGGCGACCTCGAACTGCGAGTAGAGGTAGACCTCGTCGTCCTCGGGGTCGACGAAGCGGTGCAGGCCCTCGCCGGTGTTCATGAAGGCGCAGTCGGCGACGACCGTCAGCTCGTTCTCCACCTTGAGGTTCGGCAGCGCGATGCGGCTGTCAGCGAAGTGCTCAGCGGCGTCCAGCTCCTCGCCATTGAGGGTGATGCTCAGCACGGCGGGCGCGATGAGGTCGATGAACGTCGACTCCCCGGGGGTGGCGGAGAAGCGGACGGTGGAGGTCGAGCGGAACGTCTTCTCAGAGGTGGTGAGATCGAGCTCGATGTCGTAGGCGTCGACGGTGACGACGCTGGCGCGGGCCTCGGCCTCGGCGCGTGTGAGGTTGGTACCTGGCATGGATGGATTCTGTCACGCCCGGGTGACGTCGCGGTGGCCGAGTTCGCCCACAGGTGAACGATGCCCAGTCATCTTCCGGGCGTAGAGTCGAGGAGGGGGCGGTGAGGGCAGAAAATGCAGGGAGAACGAGCCATGTCCAGTGAAGACACGACGGTGGTCGAGACGGCGCTCGGACCGGTCGTGGCGCATCGGGACGGCGATCTGTGGCGCGCTCGCGGCATCCCTTACGCGACGGCGGAGCGCTACGCGCGGCCCTCGCCTGCCACCCCTTGGTCCGAGCCGTTCGACGCCTCCAGGCGCGCGTCCGTCAGTCCGCAGCATCCGGACGGGCTCATGGCCTCCGTCAGCCCCGACTACCTTGAGCGGCTCGGCATGGACGAGCAGTGCCAGCGCGTCACCGTCACATGGCCCGCCGAGCCCGCGCCCGACGCGGGGGACGGCTCCGCGCGGGGCCTCCCGGTCGTCGTGTGGGTCCACGGCGGCAGCTATCTCACCGGCGGCGGCGATCTCGACGGCTTCGACCCGGCGCTGCTCGCGCGTGAGCAGCGCGTCATCGTGGTGAGCGTCACGTACCGGCTGGGGCTGCTGGGTTGGGTCGGCGGCGGCGATGTCCCCGCGAATCTCGGTCTGCTCGACATCCTCGAGGCGCTGCGGTGGGTGCGGGCGTGCGCGATGAGCTTCGGGGGCGACCCGACCCGCATCACCGCGATGGGCCAGTCGGCGGGTGCGGACGCGATCGCCGCGCTGCTGACCGTTCCGGAGGCGCGCGGGCTCTTCCGGCGCGCGATCCTCCAGTCCGCGCCGCTCGGCATCGGAGGCCGACGCGACGCGATGTACCGCACGATTCTCAGGGCCGTCGACCGCCCCGAGCGTGACGGCGACCTCGACATCGACCGTCTTCACGAGGCCCACGAGCGCACCTATGCGGTCGCGCGACGGCATGGGCTCAAGGGGCTCATGCCGCTCGGTCCGCAGTGGGGCCACTACCCGCTTCCGCTTGAGCGCGAGCGGACGGCCGCCCTCGAGGAGGCCCGCGACGTCGACCTGATGGTGGGCCACATGAGCGACGAAGGTGTGCTTGCAGGCGCGGCCATCCCCGCGCTGGGGCGAGCGTTCAGGGCGCCGGTCGTCGGCGGGACGGTGCGCAGGGCCACTGCGGGCCGACTGCAGGAGGCCGTGTACGAGCGGTCGGCCGCGCGGCTCGTCGCATCCCATCGGGAGGCAGGCGGTCGCGCGGTGCACTACGTGCTCGGCTGGCGCGCCACCGGCTCCCGCATCGCGGACGGCCATGGCATGGACATCCCCGTGCTGCTGGGCGAGCCCGAGGCGTGGGTGCACGCCGAGGCGTTGAAGAAGGAGACCCCAGACAGGCTGAGGAAGATCGGCGCCGCGTTGCGGCAGGCGTGGGGCGACTTCATCCGGGACGGTGAGATTGCGCCCGCGTCGGCGACCGCGGCGTCGGAGTGGCTCACGCTGAGCTGAGCTGCCGCCGAGCGCGTCAGCGCTCCACGGGGATCTCCCGCATGCCGCGCAGCGGCGAGAGCAGCACGATCGGTACCGAGCCGAGGATGATCGCCGCGCCTAGCCAGAAGGCCGCCGGGACTCCTGCCCACGAGGCGACGGCGCCTCCCAGCAGCGCTCCCAGCGGGCCCGAGCCCTGGACCGCGAAGCTCATCGACGCGTTCATGCGCCCCTGCAGCTCGGGTGGGCACAGCTCCTGCCGGAGCGTGCGGCCCGTGACCGAGTACACCGTCACGGCTCCCAGGCTCAGGGTCTCCGCCAGCAGCAGCGTGGCGATGTCCCAGCCGCGCGGCAGCGCGAGCGACATGGGATAGAGCAGCGCTGAGAGCCCTCCCACCACCGAGGCGACCACCACGACGCCACCATCGCCGAAGCGTCGGGCGAGTGCGGGGCTTGCCGCGGCGCCCAGAATGCCGCCGACGCCCGAGACGCCGAGCACCAGGCCGAGCGCGAGTGCGTCGTAGCCCATGGTCCGCACGACCGCCACCGGCATCATCGTGACGATCGCCATCATCCCGATCATCGCGGTCGCGCTGCGCAGCAGGATGCGGTGCTGCAGCGGATGCGACAGCACGTACCGCAGCCCGTCGCGGATGCGCGGCGGCGAGGCGTGGACGTGGCGGCGCGGCTCGGGCAGGCGCAGTGCCGACGCCGCGGTCACCACGGTCGCCAGGGCCGCCACGAGCGGTAGCAGGGGAGCGGCCAGGAACCTCCCGAGCGCGCCGCCCGCCAGCGGTCCGACGGTCGACGACACGTGGGCGCCGGTCTCGATGCGCGCGTTCGCCGCGCCGAGGGTGCCGGCCGGGACCATGGCCGGCACGGCGGATTGCGCCACCACCACGTACGTCGTGGACGCGAGCCCCGCCACGAAGGCGAGCCCGAGCAGCCAGGGCTCCGTGAGCCACCCGACGCCCCACGCGACCGCGATCAGTGCGAGCGCGATGCCGCGGAGGGCGGCGCCAGCGGCCATCAGCCGCCGCGGCGAGGTGCGATCCGCCCACAGGCCCGCGGGCAGCGCCACGAGCAGCGGCGCGACGAACAGCGCCGCATTGATCGTGCCGATCCACAGAGGAGAGGCCGCGAGAGTCACCGTCGCGACGAGCGGGATGCCCATCATCGCGAGCTCGTCCGTCAGCCGCTCCGCCACGCGGCCCGTGACGAGCGCGCGCAAGGGGGACCGGGCGTCGGGCATGGCCACAGTATTGCCTGTGGCACCGACACGGCGGCGAGCCACGTGTGCGACGCCGTCCGAGGGTTGAGGTCGACCGGCGCGTCACCGGTTGTCACCGTCAGGGCGCTTGGATAGATTCGCTGAGCGGGTCCGGCAGGGCTCGGAGGGGAGCGGGCGGAACGCATCCGCCCGCGCGAGACGACGGGAGTCGACCGTGGGATTCATTCAGATCGCGCTCGGAGCGGGATGGGACGCGCTGAAGTCGTCCTTCGGGGACCAGTTCCTCGACTTCCTCGTGCCGCCCGCGAACATCGGCGACACCGACGTGCTGTTCCCCGCCGTGACCCAGGGGACCAACGCCGGACGCGGCCAGAACACGCGCGGCTCGGACAACATCATCACCAACGGCTCCGTGATCGTGGTGCCTGAGGGCTACGGCCTGCTCACGTTCCAGGACGGCGCGGTCACCTCTGTGGTCGCCGAGGCGGGCGCGTACCGCTGGGACTCGGACTCCCAGGACTCCAAGTCGGTGTTCTCCGGCGGCGGCCTGCTGAACTCGACCTTCACGACCTCGTGGGAGCGCTTCAAGTTCGGCGGGCGCCCCATGGGGCAGCAGCTCGCGTTCTACGTGAACCTCAAGGAGATCCCGAACAACAAGTTCGGCACGCAGAGCCCCATCTACTGGGACGACCGCTACCTCAACACCCAGGCGGGAGCGATCACGCGCGGCACCTACGTGCTGGAGATCGCCGACCCGATCCTGTTCGTCAAGACGCTGGTGCCCGCGAGCTACCTGTCCGCGGGCGCGCGTCCGTTCGACATCACGCAGACCGACAACCCTGTGTCCGAGCAGCTGTTCAGCGAGGTCGTCGGCTCGCTCGCCGGCGCGTTCTCGCGCTACGTCAACGACCCCGACAAGGGTCACCGCATCACCGCCATCCAGGGCGACTCGGTCGGCTTCGCGAAGTCGCTGTCAGAAGAGGTCGAGAAGAACTACCAGTGGACCACCGAACGTGGCCTGGAGATCAGCTCGGCCACGCTCGTCGCGATCGAGTACGACGCCGACACGCAGGCGCTGCTGTCCGACGTGCGCAAGGCCGACGCGCTCAGCGGCGGGCGCGCGGACACGTTCCTCAAGCAGTCGGTCGCGCGCGGCGTGGAGTCCGCAGGCGAGACCGGCGGCGGCACGGGCCTGGCCATGATGGGCATGGGCATGGGAGCGATCGGCGGCATGGTTCCCCAGACTCCCGGCGCGCCCGCAGGAATGGCAGCAGCCGCGGCCTCGCAGGAGCCTGCCGCTCCCGCCGCGCCGGACCCGCACGCGCAGCTCGCCTCCGCGAAGAAGATGCTCGACGACGGGCTCATCACGCAGGACGACTACGACGCGCTCAAGAAGAAGGCCCTCGGCCTCTAGCCCCGGAAGACGCCTCTCACCGTGAATCGAGACGACGACCTGCCCGACTTCCTTCCGCACGGCATCGTGCCCGGACTCGGCGCCGCGGGTTCGACCGCGGAGCCCGGACGGATGGCCGCAGGAGAGCCTGCCGAAGCCCGCGCCGACGAGGACCAGGTGGCCGCCGCGTCGGGCGGCGACAACGTCATCGCGACGCCTGACGGAAGCCGCGACGGCATCAACCGGTGCCCCAAGTGCGGGGCGAGCGACGTAGTGGAGCTCGAGGGCCGCGGCGAGTTCATGTGCGAGTTCTGCCGCCACCGGTGGGGTTTCACGCGCATCGACGAGGCCATGGGGCTGTCCGAGGGCATCGCGGACCTGCGCGGCACGCACCGCTCCACCGCCGCCGCCGACATCGCCTCCGACGACACCCTCATCACCCTCAAGTGCGACGGGTGCGGGGCGGACGTCATCATCGACACCTCCCGCACTTTGAAGTCGCGGTGCCACTGGTGCAAGCACACCCTGTCGCTCAACAACAAGGTGCCCAACGGCGCGGTGCCGGACGGCATCCTGCCGTTCGCGATCACGCGCGAGCAGGCGATGGCGAACATCGCCGCGTTCGTGCAGGAGCGCAAAGCGTTCGCGCTGCCCGCGTTCGCGGACACCTTCACACCCGAGAATGTCATGGGCGTGTACCTGCCCTACATGACGGTGGATGGCAACATCAGTGCGCGGCTGGATGGCATGGGGGAGATCCTGCGGCACACCACGCACTCCAAGGAGCGCGGCACGACGTATCACGTGGACCGCTACGCCGTGACGCGCGAGCTGGACATCGAGATCGACGACCTCATCGTCGAGTCCTCGTTCGACAAGGCGAACATCCACTCCGCGATGAGCACCAACAACATCATCAACGCGATCCTGCCGTTCGACGTCAAGAACCTGGTGCGCTTCGACGCGCACTTCCTGGGCGACGACTACACCTCGGAGCGCCGCGACATGGACATCGACGAAGCCGAGTCGATCGCAGGGGGACACTTCCTCACCGTCGCCCGCGGGGCCGCGACGCAGTCCGTCAGCCGCTACCGGCGAGGCGTGCGCTGGGACGCCGAGCAGGTGCGCATCGACGGCGCGCGCTGGACCTCCGCGCTGCTGCCCGTGTGGCTGTACGGGTACGTCGAGAAGACGAAGAGAGGCGAGGAGATCACCCACTACATCGCCGTCAACGGAAGGACTGGCTCCACGATGGGATCCGTCCCGATCAACCGCAAGAAGGCCGCCATGGCCGCGTGGGGCACCGGCATCGCCGTGTCCCTCGTGACGTGGCCCATCGGCTTCATGATTCTGGCGGCCTCGTGATGAGCGGCGACTCGGACTCCGGCCTCATCGGCCTGCTTCTCCTCGCGGTCGGGCCAGCCTCCGGCGTGGGCGTGTACATGTGGATCCAGGCGCGCTACCGCAACCGGGCGGCCCGCTACCGTCCCGACCAGACTGTCGCGTACACGGTCTCGAGCCTCACCGGCGACGACCAGCCGCGCGGGCGCTACTCGACGAAGTCGGGCAGCATCAGCGGTCGCAACGAGAACCAGCCCGACGCGCGCGCCTCCGTCTCCCGGATGTTCCACGGCGAGCTGCCCCAGCCACCTGACACCGCGGACGACGACGGCGAGCGCGAGGGAGACGCGGAGCCTCCCGAGGCTTCGTAGTTGCCGCAGCGCCTCGCAGTCGACGGCCGCTCGGCGTCCCGCGTGCGATCTAGACTCTTCCGGTGACCGAGACCGACGACACCCCCGCGCAGCGGCCCGCCGACTCCGGCGCAGCGCCCGCAGGCAAGGGACGCAGACTCGTCGACCTCGCCCCGCTCAAGGCGAGCCCGGCCTTCGCGCGGCTGTGGATCGGCGGCGCGATCGCGAGCATCGGTGCGCAGATGTCGATCGTCGCGGTCGGCCTGCAGATCTACGACATCACCGAGTCGACGTTCATGGTCGGGCTCGTGGGCGGGGCCTCGCTGATCCCCATGATCATCGCCGGGCTCTGGGGCGGGATGCTGGCCGACGTCTTCGACCGCCGTCGCCTGCTGATCGTCTCGTCGCTGGTCTCGTGGGCCTCCACGCTGGGCCTGGTCGCCCTCGCGCTGTGGGATGTCGCCGCGATCGCCGCAGGGGGTCGCGCTGAGGCGTGGCCATTCCTCGTCGTCACCACCGTCAACGCGGTCGCCGCCACCATCTCGGGCGCGACGCGATCAGCCCTCGTGGGGCGCATCCTCCCGCACGAGCTCGTCTCGCGGGCGAGCGCGCTGAACGGTATCTCGATCGGCATCGCGCTGACCGTGGGCCCTGCACTCGCGGGCGTGCTGGTCGCGACCTCCGGATTCGTCTGGACCTTCGCGATCGACGCTCTGCTGTTCACGGCCGGATTCCTGGGCGTGTGGATGCTGCCGGCGCTTCCGCGACTCGGCGAGAAGGCCGACGCGGGCTGGGCGATGCTCATGGAAGGCCTGCGCTTCCTGCGCCACGCGCCGAACCTGCGCATGAACTTCCTCGTGGACATCATCGCGATGACGTTCTTCCGCCCGTACGTGCTGTTTCCGGCGCTGGGTGCGACCCTCGTGGGCGGCGGGGCGCTCGCCGTGGGTGCCCTGACCGCCGCGGGCGCGGTGGGGACCATGCTCACGTCGCTTTTCTCCGGCCCGGTCGCGCGCGTGCACCGGCACGGTGTGGCGATCTGGCGCGCGAACACAGTGTTCGGTCTGTTCGCCGTGGCGTTCGGCGTGATCGTGCTCGTCGCGACGCGGCTCGAGCACGAGCCCGTGGAGGGCTGGGGAGGTGTCCATTGGCCCACGCTCATCGCCCTGTGTCTCGCGATGGCGGGCATGGGCGCCTCGGACGAGGTCTCTGCGATCTTCCGTCAGACGATGATGATCCAGGCGGCGCCCGATCAGATGCGAGGCCGCATGCAGGGCGTGTTCATCGTGGTCGTCACCGGCGGTCCGCGCCTGGGCGACATGTACGCAGGGGTGCTCGCCACGGCCGTGGCGCTGTGGTTCCCGCCGCTGCTCGGCGGCTTGGTGATCGTGGCCGCTACCGCGGTGCTCGTGCGCGTGCGCTGGAAGCCCGACCTGCGGCGCTTCCTCGACTACGACGCGCGCGAGCCGCGGCCGTAGGGTGCCTCAGCCCGAGCGTCGGGCTGTGGCGTGGGCTCAGAGAGCGGCGGCGACCAGCGCGGCGATCGCGGAGGTCTGGGCCGTGAGGTCCTCCCACGCGTCGGTGTAGTGCAGCACGTAGACGGCCATGCCGTCCTCGAGCAGGCCCACGACCGTGCCATCCTGTGCGGAGAACGCGCCATCGACGCCCGCAACGGAGACGTCCACCGTGGGGCCGTAGTACTCCTCGGCCCACGCGCGCTCCGCTGCCAGGTCGCGGTCCGTCGCGCGCAGCGTGAGCTGCACGGACGCGTAGGCCTCGCCGCTCGCGTTCCACTCGCAGATCGTCTCGGTCTCGCTCGAGAGGAAGCCGTTGTAGAGCCCGGCGCCGAACTCGAGGCCCACCGCGTCGGCGATGTCTCTCGCGCTCAGCAGGGTGCAAGGATCGGGCAGCTCGGGTGCGACCGCCTCCGCTTCGCGCGTCGCCTGCGCGGCCGCGTCCTCGACCACGTAACCCGTGGCCGTCGGCTCCGGAGCCTCTGCCTCGGCGGGCGAGCAGGCGGACAGCGCTGCGGCGCCCAGCAGGGCGAGGGCGATGGCGACGGACGTGCGGGAGCGCATCGGGCGATTCCTTGGAGAGGGTGGCCGCTGCGGTGCGGCGAGTCGAGGGAGGCGTCGACGGTGACGCCGACCGCGTCAGGATAAGCCCTTCCGCACCCCGCTGCCGTACCTGGGCCGCGTGTCAGGCGCGTCCTATGCGCGGGGCGGTCGTCCGGAAGGCACGACGGGTACGTCACCCATGCGCCACAGGGGCGACGCCATGAGGATGAGCAGGCCCAGTGCGTTGCCGATCCCGCCGATCCAGAACGCAGGCTCGAGCCCCCAGTGCTCGGCCACCACGCCGGACAGGAGCGCGCCGAGGGGGCCGATGCCCCAGATCACGACGCGGATCGACGCCGTCATGCGGCCGATCATGCGCGGCGGGCACTGCTTCTGTCGCATGGTCACCTGGACCACGTTGAACGACACGATGGAGAACAGGCCCACGACCATGCTGAGGGTCAGCACCGCGAGCGCCACGGTGCGAGGCAGGTGGAACGTGAGGATCGGCATCACGAACGACACGGCGTTGACGACGTAGGTGACGGGGATCGCGTGACCTGCGCCGAAGCGGCGAGCGAACCACGGTGCGGCGAGCGCGCCGAGGATGCCGCCTATCGAACCCGCCGTGAGCAGTAGGCCCCAGCCGATGGGACCCACCTCGAAGTGGCGCAGCACGAGCACGGGGAACATCGTGAACGCGACGGAGGAGAACAGGTTGGACACCGCGGTCGCGATCACGACTGGCCTGATGAACGGGTGGTGGAACACGAAACCCAGGCCGTCGGCGATCTCGCGGCGCAGCGTCGTGTCGTGCACGCGGGGAGGCGGCTCGTCGGCCGGGATGCGCCAGATGGCGAAGGCAGACACGAGGTAGCCGACGGTCGCGAAGATAGGCAGCAGGGGAGCGGTGAGCGCCTTCGCGAGCACGCCGCCGAGCCCTGGCCCTGCGGCGCGCGCCACCTCGTTCGTCATCTGCAGCCGCGAGTTGGCCTCATTGAGCTGATGCTCGGGCACGAGAGACGGAACGATCGACATGTAGGCCATGTCAAAGAAGACCTGCGCTCCCGACATGACGAGGGCGATGAGCATGAGCCAGTGGACCTCGAGCACGCCCAGGAGCCACAGCGTCGGGATGGCCGCCATAGTGAGCGCGCGTACGACGTTCGCAGCGACCATGACGGCGCGGCGCGAGACGCGATCCACCCAGGCGCCCACCGGAAGGCTGAGGACCAGGAACGCGATCCCTTCCGCCATCCCCAGGATGCCGATTTCGAGCTCGGTCGCCGTGAGGTAGGTGATCGCGATGATGGGCCATGCGACCTGCGCGATCTCCACCGCGACATTGCCGACCGTCTCGCCGGTCAGCAGCGCCATGTACGGGCGGTTGCGCCACAGCGACGGCGCCTGCTCGGTCTCGCTCAGGTCCGACGCGTCGGTCACCACCTCGGCAGGCTCGGCCTCGCCGGGGCGCGGGTCGATCGTGACGGCGCCGTCGTCGAGGTCGTCGCCGCTGAGAGGCGCGGGACGTGTGGACGCGACGTGCTCGGGGGCGGGGGTGTCGTCGGATCCGTGGCTCACTCGGAGCTCCCTTCGGTGCGTGCGGCGCGCCGGTAGGCCGCCGGGGACGTGCTGTGCGCGCGCCGGAAGGCGCGGCCGAAGCCAGCCCCGGATCCGTATCCGCAGCGGGCGGCGATTGCGGCGACGGTGTCGTCGCTCGTACGAAGCATGTGGGAGGCGAGTGCGAGTCGCCGCTCGGCGACGAGGCGAAGCGGGGTGGTGTCGGTGACCTCGGCGAACCGAGCGGCGAAAGCCGAGCGCGACATCCCCGCGCTTGCGGCCATGTCGGCGACGGTCCATGGCTCGGCCGGCATGGCGTGGATGCGCGCGACGACTGCGCCGATGCGCTCATCGGTCCACGCGCGAGGCGCCCCACCGTCGTAGTCGGCCTGCTCGAGCCAGGTGCGTGTCATGAAGAGCACGAGCAGGTCAGCGAGGCGGGTCATGACCTCATCAGAGGCGGTGCGCCGGTCGACGGCCTCGCGCACGATCATCCGCACGGTGGCGGGCACCCACAGGGAGGCGAGCTCGTCCTTGGGGAACACCTTGATGACCGGCGGCAGCTGGCGGAGGACCCGCAGGCCAGGCCCGGGAGCGATCTCGAGCGTGCCCATGAGCAGGCGGCAGCGGGGCCCCTCGCCGCGCTCGGCCACCGCGGCGAACGTGTCGGTGACGGGGTGGCGCAGCGGTTCGCTGGTGCTGCGCGGGGCGTCGACCGACGAGGCCACGTCGTGCGGCATGGTGCCGGGCACGAGCGCGAGCTCGCCCGGGCCGAGCGTCACTTCCATGCCCTCGATCGGAGCGACGACGCACTCGCCCTCCGTCACGACGTAGAGCCGGAAGCTCCCGGGTTCCTCCTCGCGACGATACCGCCACGGAGCTTCGAGCGATGCGTCGAGGAAGCTCGAGGATGCGAGGCGCAGCGAGCGCAGGGTGTCCCGCAGCTCTGGCCTGTCGCCGACGGGGGAGGCGGCGGGTTCCGGGGACATGCCCCGATCGTCGCGCACGAGGGTGCACAACGTCCACTTGGCTGGACGATGTGCACAATGATTGGGACTGGCGGTCGCGCGGCTGCTACTCGGGGAGCGTGTCGTCCAGGTCGGACGCGGCCTTCGTCTCCCACGGTTCGCCGGGCTTGACATCCTTGATGCGCGATCCCGCCGACCGGTCCCTCCGCCACGTCGCCGGGTGGTCCTGGCGTGCGAGCCAGTCCTCGGCGGAGCGCACGCGGATCACGGGGGACAGGGCCACGATGAGCCAGCCGATCACCGACCCGACGAGCGCGATCACGAACGTGGGGCCCAGCCCCAGGCGCGCGCCGAGCTCTCCGCCGACGAGCGCGCCGATGGGCATGACGCCCCACATCGCGAAGCGCATCGTCGCGGTCATGCGGCCCAGCATGCGAGGCGGGCACAGCTGCTGACGCATGGTGACGTGGGAGATGTTGAACACCGTGATGCCGCCGAAGCCGAGCAGCATCGACACGAGGATGACGGTGTATCCCGCCGCGGGCGAGACGACCAGCGCGATCGGGTAGGCGGCGGTGCCGGCGACGGAGAGTCCGAAGCCCCATACGAGCGTGCGGCCCGTGCCGAACCGGCGTTGCAGCCATGGCGCGAGCCGGGCCCCGCCGAGCGACGCGAACGCCGCGAGCGTGAACAGCAGTCCATAGGCCGTCTCGGAGATGCCCATCTCGCGCAGGATCAGGATCGCCAGGAGGGCGCGCGCCAGGTTGTCGAACAGGCCCACGACCGCGGCCGAGGCCGTGGTGCGGGACAGCAGCGGGTGGCGGAACACGAACGATGCGCCCTCGCGGACCTCTCCCCACAGCCCGGCCGCGGAGCGCTCGCCCCGCGCCTCTTCTCCGCGGATGCGCGAGACGGCGAACGCGCTCGCGAGATAGCCGACGGCTCCGGCGCCCAGCAGGTTGGGCGCCGCCATGACCTTGGTGAGCAGTCCCGCAGCGCCGGGGCCGGCGACCTGCGCCACGATCCCGACGGTCTCGAGGTTCGCGTTCGCCTGGCCCAGATGCTCCTTGCGCACGAGTGAAGGCACCACGGACAGGTACGCCACGTCGAAGAACACGGTGGCGAAACCGAGCGCGAGCGCGATTCCGATGAGCCACTCGATCGTGAGGTGGCCGGTGAGGTGCATGACGGGGATCGTGGCCATGAGTCCGGCGCGCGCGAGGTTGGCCGCAATCATGACGCGCCGCTTGGGAAGGCGGTCCACCCAGGCGCCGGCCGGCAGCCCGATGAACAGGAACGCCGCGGTCGACGCCGCCATGATGAGACCGGACTGGCGCTCGTCCGCGCCCAGGTAGTTGACGGCGGTGATCGGCAGTGCGAGTCGCGCCACCTGCACGCCGGCGTGCGAGATCGCCTCGCCGGTGATCAGGGTGGTGAAGCTGCGATTGCGCCAGAGGGAAGGGGTGGTCTCCGTCTCTGCCGTCACGAAGAGAGTCTGACATATGTCAGGCAATGCGCCGCGCGCCATTCTCGCGACGGGGAAGGTGCACCATGCAACAGACCGGACACAACTCGCCGGTACCGTAGGGGCATGACCGCACCCCCCGGCCGTCTCGTCGCGTACCTCGCCACCTCCGCCGACGGATGCATCGCGGGCCCCGACGACGCGGTCGGCTGGCTCCAGGAGCCTCGCAACTCGGGCGTCCCCATGGCGGTGGGCGCGTGGGCCGAGCGCGAGTCCGACGGGCTGCAGTTCGAGGAGTTCATCGAAGGCGTGGGCTGCCTGCTGATGGGGCGCCGCACGTTCGACATCGCGTGCGATTTCGGCACATGGCCCTACGGCGAGACCCCGGTGCTCGTCGCGACGCACCGCGACCTGTCGCAGGCCCCCGGCTCCGTGACGTCCTGCTCGGGCGACATCGTCGAGCTCGTGGAGCAGGCGCAGGCGGTCGCCGGCAGTGCGCATGTCTACGTCGACGGCGGCTCGCTCGTGCGGCAGGCACTCGTCGCGGGCCTGCTGGACGAACTCATCGTGACGGTGCTGCCCACGGTCCTCGGCGACGGGGTGAGGCTCTTCGAGTCACCGCTGCCGCGCACGGATCTCGCCGTCGCCGACGTGCGCAAGTACGGCGACGGCTACGTCCAGATCCACTACTGCCGCCGCTAGCGCCCGCCCGACGCTCGGGCCGGGTCAGACGTGACCGTCGAAGCCTGCCTGTCGCGCGGCTTCGTACGCGGCGATCGCCGCCGAGTTGGACAGGTTGAGCGAACGGCGCCCCGGCAGCATCGGGATGCGCACCCAGGCCGTGATGCGAGGGTGGGCGAGCACCGCGTCGGGCAGGCCCGTGGGCTCGGGCCCGAACAGCAGGATGTCCGTCGGCTCGTAGGTCACGTCCGTGTAGCGCGTCTCGCCGCGGCCGGTGAAGGCGAACACGCGCGCCTCGGGGAACTCCTCGAGCATCGCGTCCAGGCTCGGGTGCACCGTGACCGTCGCGAGGTCGTGGTAGTCGAGGCCGGCGCGGCGCAGCTTCGGCTCGGACAGGTCGAAGCCGAGCGGCTCGATCAGCCTCAGCGGCGAGCCCGTGACGGCCGACGTGCGGATCGCGTTCCCGGTGTTGTTCGGGATCCGCGGCTCGAAGAAGGCGATGGCGGGCAGCGCGTTCATGGCCGCAAGTCTCCCACGCGCCGGGTCACGCCCTGGCTGACATGCGCCGCAGCACCGCCTCGGCGCGCAGCCACCCGACGAGCGCGCCTTCGGCATCCAGCACCGGGAGGCCATCGTTGGACTCGCCCTCGAGCAGGCGGTCCAGCACCTCCTCGACGGGCGCCTCGGGAGCGACGTAGTCGCGCCATTCGATCAGCTGGGAGACCGTGACTTCGCGCGCGTCCTCATCCTCAGTGATGGCCGACGCTGCGGCGGCCAACGTGACCACGCCCACGTACTCGCCGTGCTCTGTGACGACGGGCAACGACTTGCGACCGGACTTGAGCAGCCTGTCGACGGCCTCGGTGGCCGACATGCGCGTGGACACGGTGCGCGGCGCCGTGCGCATGAGGGACTCGACCGAGACGCCGGCGAGCGCGGCGGCGCCCGGCCGGCGCGTCAGGTCGACGCCGCGGCGACGCAGCTTCGCCGTGTAGATCGAGTCCTTCGACACGTGCGAGGACAGCATGGTGGAGACGACCACGGCCAGCAGCAGCGGCAGGATGATCGTGTACTCGCCCGTGAGCTCGAACAGGATGATGACCGCGGTGATGGGTGCCCGCGAGGCGCCCGCGAAGACGGCCGCCATTCCCACGAGGGCGTACGCGCCAGGGGTGAGCCCCGCGTCGGGCAGGATCGCATCGAGCGACTGGCCGAACGCCGCGCCCAGCATCGCGCCTAGGAAGAGCGAGGGGGCGAAGACGCCGCCCGAGCCGCCGATCGCGATCGTCAGCGACGTCGCGACGATCTTCGCGAGCAGCAGGAGCACCAGGAAGCCGATGACGTAACCGCCCATGACGGCGTTCTCGAGCACGGGGTAGCCCACCCCGTACATCTGCGGGATCGCGAGCAGCAACAGGCCCAGCAACAGGCCTCCGACGCCGGGCCGCAGCCACTCGGGCCCCTTCCAGATCCTGTCCGCAGCGTCCTCGAACCAGTACAGCGCCTTCGTGAACCCGACGGCGACGAGCGCAGCGACCAGGCCCAACAGCGCATACATGCCGTACTCCCACACGTGCGCGACGTGGAACTCGGGCAGCACAAGGAACGCCTCGTCGCCCAGGACCGCGCGCGCGATCACCGACGCGGTCACGGAGGACAGGACGACCGCGGCGAACGTGCGCGCCGCGAAGCTCACCAGGAGCAGCTCCATCGCGAAGAACACGCCCGCGATGGGGGCGTTGAAGGTGGCCGCGATGCCGCCCGCAGCGCCGCAGGCGACGAGCAGCCGGACCTGCGACTCGTTGAGCCTCACGGCGCGGGCGAGGCTCGAGCCCAGCGCGGAGCCGATCTGCACGATCGGGCCCTCGCGCCCCACCGAGCCGCCCGAACCGATCGTGATGGCCGAGGCGAACGCCTTGACGAACGCGACCTTCACCGGGATGCGCCCGCCGCGCTTGGAGATCGCGTACATGACCTCGGGCACGCCGTGGCCACGCGCCTCGCGTGCCCAGCGGTGGATGATCGGGCCGTAGATGAGGCCGCCTACGGCGGGAGCGAGCACCACGAAGAGGCCGCCGAGCCACGGCACCCACGGGTGCGGCGCGTGGTCCGTGACAGCCGAGTAGTCAGCGTGGCCCGAGAAGAACAGCGTGGCGGACTCGATCAACCAGCGGAACGCGATCGCGCCGAGCCCGGCGGCGGCGCCGACGACGAGCGAGAGCGCGATGAGCGCCGAGTTCTCGGAGCGGCGGACCCAGGCGAGGGCGCGCTGCGGCAGGGATACGGGGGCGGGCGGCACGGGTGATTCCTCACGTGTAGACATGCAACTGTTGCACGGTAGCACGCGAGTCCGGCTAGCCTGGACGGATGGCACGGCCCACCTCACCGCTCGACGACACCGCGAGCGCCACGATCCTCGCCTCCCGCTCGCTCCTGGGCTACGTGGTGCGCTCGCTCGCCCCCGCGCTCGAGGAGCTCACGCTGGTCCAGTTCCGCGCGCTCGTCGTGCTCGACGGGCACGAGGGTGCGCGCATGTCCGACGTGGCGGCCCGCCTGGGGGTGCATCCCTCCACCCTCACGCGCACCATCGAGAGGCTCGAGGCGGGCGGCTGGGTCACCCGTACCTCGGTCGAGGGCAACCGCCGCGAGGTCCGCGTGGACCTCACGCCGCGCGCGCGCGACCTCGTCGCCCAGGTCACCCGTCGCCGCAGGGAGGAAATCGCCGGCACCCTCGCGACGATGAGCGCAGACGATCGCGAGGCCGTGCGCCGCGGCATGGAGCTGTTCGCCGCCGCCGCAGGCGAGGCCGCCCCGGACGAGCTGCTCGAGCTCGGGCTCTAGCCGGGAGGGAATGCCGGAGGCTGGCCGTACGCTGGCATGCACACGGCGGCGCGTCAGCCGCCGCACGACGAACGCGAGGCACGGTGGCACCAGGCGGCAGGGGAATGGTCCGGAACGAGGACGAGGCGCGCCGCCTCATCGCGGAGGCGCCCGCGATCCCGCACCTGTGGAGCCGCATCGGGCGTCTGTTCGCGCCCTACCGCGGGCACCTGGTGCTGACGGCGGCTCTCGTGATCGCGGCCTCCGGTGCGACCGTGGTGCCGCCCCTGATCGTGGAGCGCATCTTCGACGAGGCGCTGTTCCCGGCTGATTCGCTCGGTGGCACCGGCACGCCGGATCTGGGCCTGCTCGCCGAGCTGGTCGGCATCATGATCGCGATCTTCATCGCGGCCGCGATGCTCGGCGTCTGGCAGACGTACGTCACCTCCACCGTCGGCAATCGCGTCACCGGCGACCTCCGCGTGCGCCTGTTCACGCGCCTGCAGTCGATGGAGCTCGCCTTCTTCACGCGCACCAAGACCGGAGTGATCCAGTCGCGCCTCCAGAACGATGTGGGCGGGGTCGCGGGCGTGCTGACCACGTTCGTGCAGTCGATCGTCGGCAATGTCGTCACGGTCGTCGCGAGCCTCGTGGCGATGCTGCTGCTCGACTGGCGGCTCACGGTGCTCGCGGTGATCCTCATGCCCGCGCTCGTCGTGGTGCAGCGCCGCGTGGGCCGCGTGCGCCAGCGCATCGCCGCGCGCACGCAGGAGAGCCTGTCCGAGATGACGGCGATCACGCAGGAGACGCTGTCGGTCAGCGGCATCCTGCTGTCGAAGACGTACAACAGGCAGCGGTTCGAGACCGCGCGCTACTCCGACGAGAACTCGAACCAGATCCGCCTCCAGGTCAGCCAGGCCATGAGTGGGCAGTGGTTCTTCGGTCTGGTCAACGTGGTCATGTCGTCTGTCCCCGCCGTGGTCTACCTCGCCGCCGGCTGGCTCATCGCGCGCGGCTCTGGCGATGCGGCCGGCACCACTCTCACGGCGGGAACCATCGTCGCGTTCACCACTCTTCAGGCGCGGCTGCTGTTCCCGCTGATGGCGCTCATGCGCGTCGCGCTCGAGGTGCAGACCTCGCGCGCGCTGTTCGCGCGCATCTTCGAGTACCTGGACCTGGAGCCGCAGATCGCGGACGCGCCCGACGCGGTGGCCGCCGACGATGCGCCAGGCCCCATGGGGCAGGTCGAGTTCCGCGGCGTCGGGTTCACGTATCCCGGCGCGCGCGAGGACGCGCCGCCGACTCTCGCCGACGTGTCCTTCGTGGCGCGCCCGGGCGAGACGCACGCGTTCGTGGGCCCCTCGGGGGCCGGCAAGACCACCGTCGTGTACCTGGCCGCTCGTCTCCACGAGGCGTCGGAGGGTGCGGTGCTGTTCGCAGGCGAGGACGTGCGCAATCTGACGCAGGAGTCCGTGGTGGACCGCATCGGGGTCGTCACGCAGGAGACCTACCTCTTCCATGACACGATCGCCGCGAACCTGCGATACGCGAAACCAGACGCGACGGACGCCGAGCTCGAGGCCGCGTGCCGCGCGGCGAACATCCACACCACCATCGAGGGCTTCGCCGAGGGCTACGAGACCGTGGTGGGCGAGCGCGGCTACAGACTCTCGGGAGGCGAGAAGCAGCGCATCGCGATCGCGCGCGTGCTCCTCAAGGACCCGCCGGTGCTCCTTCTCGACGAGGCCACGAGCGCTCTCGACACCGTGAGCGAGCGCGTGGTCCAGGAGGCGCTCGACGCGGCCGCGCGCGGCAGGACTACGCTCGTCGTCGCGCATCGGCTCTCGACCGTGGCCGGCGCCGACGTGATCCACGTCGTCGAGCGCGGCCGCATCGTCGAGTCAGGCAGCCACGCGGAGCTGGTCGAGCGCGGGGGCCTGTACGCGACGCTCGCCGCCGGTCAGAGTCACTAGAGGGCAGCGCGGCCGAGCGGCCGTCCTAGGCTGAGAGGCGACGACGTCGTCGACGAAGGGAACCGCCATGGGTGCCGACTGGTTCAGGTCTGCGGTGGTCTATCAGATCTATCCGCGCAGCTTCCAGGACTCGAACGGGGACGGGATCGGCGACCTTCCCGGCATTCGTCGTCGCCTTCCCTACCTGGAGGCGCTCGGCATCGACGTGCTGTGGCTCTCGCCCATCTACGCCTCCCCGCACGCGGACAACGGCTACGACATCTCCGATTACCGCGCGATCGATCCAGCGTTCGGCACCATGGCGGACTTCGACGCGCTGCTCGCGGACGCGCACGCACGTGGCATCAGGATCGTCATGGACCTCGTCGTCAACCACACCTCGGACGAGCACCCGTGGTTCCTCGAGTCGCGCGCCTCCAGGCACAGCGCGAAGCGCGACTGGTACTGGTGGCGCCCACCGCGCGAGGGGCGCGAGTACGGCGACCCTGGCGCTGAGCCCACGAACTGGCGCAGCTTCTTCTCCGGCCCCGTATGGGAGGGCGACGACGACACGCAGGAGTACTACCTGCACCTGTTCCACACCAAACAGCCGGACCTCAACTGGGAGAACCCGGAGGTGCGCGAGGCGGTGTACGACATGATGCGCTGGTGGCTCGACAAGGGCGTCGACGGCTTCCGGATGGACGTCATCAATCTCATCTCCAAGGTGCTGCCGCTCGCGGATGGCGAGCCCGGCGCGGTCGGCCACGCGGATGGCTCGGCTCAGTACACCTCGGGGCCGCGGATGCACGAGTTCCTCCAGGAGATGCACCGGGAGGTCTTCGCGGAGCGCGAGGCGCAGCTGCTCACCGTCGGCGAGATGCCAGGCGTGACCCTCGAGGACGCACTGCTCGTCACCGACCCCGACAGGCGCGAGCTCGACATGGTCTTCCAGTTCGACCATGTGGGCGTGGACCACGGGCCCGGCGGCAAGTTCGATCCCCGCCCACTCGATCTCGCGCGCCTCAAGGCGATCCTGGGCCGATGGCAGACAGAGCTGGGAGAGCGCGGCTGGAACAGCCTGTACTGGGACAACCACGACCAGCCGCGCATCGTGTCGCGCTACGGCGACGACGGCGAGCACTGGGCGCGCTCGGCGAAGGCGCTCTCGGCCGTGCTGCATCTCATGCGCGGCACGCCATACGTCTATCAGGGCGAGGAACTCGGCATGACGAACGCGGGGTTCGGCTCGATCGAGGACTATCGCGACGTCGAGTCGCTCAACGCGTACGACGAGCTGACCTCCCACGGATGGGAGGCGGGCCGCATCCTCGCGGGCCTGCGCGCGCAGAGCCGCGACAATGCGCGCACGCCGGTGCAGTGGGACTCGTCGCGCCATGCGGGCTTCACGACGGGGGAGCCGTGGCTGAAGGTCACGGCGAACCACACGTGGCTCAATGCCGAATCTCAGGTGGGCGACCCGGACTCGGTGTGGACCTTCCACCGCGACCTCATCGCGCTGCGCCATCGCGAGCCCGTGGTCGCAGACGGAGACTTCACGATGCTCGTGCCTGACGATCCGCAGGTGTTCGCGTATCGACGCACGCTGGGCGGCGCTGAGCTGACGGTGGTCGCGAACCTCTCCGGAGAGCAGGTGACCGCGCCGATCGCGCTCGAGGGCGAGGAGGTCCTCGCGAACGTCGCCCAGGCGGATCGCCTGCCCGACGCGGGGGCCGGCTCGGTCGCGCTGGCGCCGTGGGAGGTGCGCGTCCTCCTGCAGGAGGCGTGAGCGCCCTGGCTGAGGCCGCACGGGGTGTGAGGAGGCGTGAGCGCCCCGGAACGCCGAAAGCGGGACCGAGCCCTCAGGCTCGATCCCGCTTCCGGTCTTGAAGTTCTAGGGTCGACTCACTGGCCGCAGCCGCAGCCTCCACAGGCGCATCCGCCCGAGGACTGCTCGGCAGCGGGCGTCTCGGCCTTGATGTCGATCAGGTCGATGCTCTTCACGTCTGCCATAGGGTGCTCCAATCTCTCGGGGCGGACCGGTACAGGTCCGTAGCGACACTGTACGTCACGTGCGCGCCGCGCGGAACGCCCCGGCGCGCACGTGTGGACGTCACCAGATGCTGACGCGCTCCTCGGGATCGAGCCACAGGTCGTCACCCTCGGTCACGCCGAACGCCTCGTACCAGGCGGCGACGTTGCGCACGATGCCGTTGACGCGGAACTCGCTCGGCGAGTGCGGGTCGGTGTTGAGTCGCGTGATGAGCGCCTCGTCGCGCGTGACCATGCGCTCGGTCAGCGCGTATCCGATGAAGAACCGCTGCGCGGCGGTCAGTCCGCCGACCTCGGGGGCCTCTGCAATGGGGTGACCCAGCGCGATCTCGTACGCCTTGAGCGCGATCTCGACGCCCGCGAGATCGCCGATGTTCTCGCCGACCGTGAGTGCGCCGTTGACCTTGTGCTCGTCGGACAGCTGCGCGGGGGAGTAGCCGTCGTACTGCGCGATGAGGGCCTTGGCGCGCTCCATGAATGCCTCGCGGTCCGCCTCGGTCCACCAGTCGTCGAGCTTGCCGGTGCCGTCGTACTTGGAGCCCTGGTCGTCGAAGCCGTGGCCGATCTCGTGGCCGATCACGGAGCCGATTCCGCCGTAGTTCACGGCGTCGTCCGCCTCGGGGTGGAAGAACGGGGGCTGCAGGATCGCGGCGGGGAACACGATCTCGTTGGCCATCGGCAGGTAGTACGCGTTGACCGTCTGCGGCGTCATGAGCCACTCGGTGTGATCCACGGGCTTGCCGATCTTGGACCACTCCCAGTCCTCCTCGAACGCCGACGCTGAACGCACGTTCCCGAGCAGGTCCTCCGAGCTCACGGCGAGGCCCGTGTAGTCGCGCCACTTCTCGGGATAGCCGATCTTCGGGGTGAACTGCGCGAGCTTGGCCAGCGCGCGCTCGCGAGTCTGCGGCGTCATCCACGGCAGGCTCTCGATGGACGTGCGGTACGCCTCGATGAGGTTCGCCACGAGGCGGTCCATGTGCTGCTTGTGGTCCGGCGGGAAGTGCTCCTTCACGTACTCCTGGCCCACGAGCTCGCCCGCGACGGCCTCCACGAAGCCCACGCCGCGCTTCCAGCGGGCCCGCTGCTCGGTCGCGCCGGACAGCACGGTGCCGTAGAACTCGAAGTTCGCCTTCGAGATCTCCTGCGTCAGGTAGGGGGCGCGCGAGTTGACGATGCGCCACCGCAGGTACGTCTTCCACGTCTCGAGGTCGATCTCCTCCCACAGCGCCGCGAAGGCCTCGAGGTAACTGGGCTCGCTCGCGATCAGCAGGTCGTGCGCGGCCTCGGGCAGCAGGATTGCCTCCGCCCATGCGCGCCACGGGAAGCCGGGCGCCTCGTCGGCGAGGCCTGCGAGCGTGGTGGGGTTGTGCGTGAGTTCCGCCTCGCGGGTCTTCACGACGTCCCAGTGGTGCTTCGCGAGCGCCGTCTCGAGCGCCATGACGGACTCGCCGGTGAACTCGATGCCCGTGAGGTCGGCCATGCGGTCCAGATGGGCGACGTACTTGCCGCGCGTCGCGGCGTGCGCGTCCTCTCGGTAGTACGCCTCGTCGGGCAGGCCCAGGCCGGACTGCGACAGGTAGACGACGTTGCGGTCCGGGTCGAACTTGTCGGCGAACACGTAGTAGCCCACGGTGCCCGTGACGCCCGCGCGCTGGAGCACGCCCAGGGCGGCGGCGAGCGCGTCCTTGTCAGCGGCGTCCTCGACGAGCTGGAGGTCGGCGTCGAGCGGCTCGGTGCCGAGCGTGTCCAGACGCTCGACGTCCATGAAGGACGTGTAGAGCGCGCCGATCAGGTCGTGAGCGTCGGCCGCCTCGATGATCTGGCGCGTGTGCTTCTCCGCCTCGTCGCGGAGCGTGTAGAAAGAGCCGTCGGCCGCGCGATCCGCAGGGATGACGTGGTTCGCGACCCAGTCGCCGCTGACGTAGCTGAAGAAGTCATCGCCGGGGCGGACGGTGGTCGAGAGCTCGGAGGTGTCGATGCCGGTATGCGTCATGCGTCCACCCTAGGCGGGCGCGCGAACACCCACGGCGAGGTTTCGCTGTCGGCCTAGAAGTGGAAGTTCGCGCCCGGCATCACATCCCCCTGAAGCGCTCGCGACAGCTCGGCGGCCGCGCCCGCGCGCCGCTCGTCGATCTGCCCTGCCTGGTGCAGCGACCGCACCGTGACCCCGCCCCAGTACACGCTGGACAGCTGCTGGATCGTCAGCGCGAGATCGGCCTCGGTGTCTGGGATGTCGACTCGCTGGATCCGGCCGCCCTCGCCCGCGTCGCACGTGAGCCGCCACACGCCGGCGTTCTCCGGCAGCACCTCGTCCTCGAGCGAGAACGTCACGGAGGCGTCGGCGCCGTAGGCGCGTGCGGCCATGCAGGCCTCGACGTCCAGCAGGCGCGCCCAGATGCCGTCGTAGACGTGCTTGACGACGCCGCGGTGCGGGCCGATGAGGCGCAGCAGCGGATGGTCGGGCGTGAACATGTCGGTCTCGACCTTGCCGCTCAGGTCGATCGTGGTCAGCACCTCCCAGAGCCGGCGCTCGGCCGCCGGCGTGATCGCGGCGTGGAAGCCCACACGCACCACGTCGCCGGGCACGCCTCCCTCCCACTTGCTCTCGCGGCGGAACGTCGCGACCGCGACAGGCTCGTCCCCATCCCGCACCACGACCACGCGGCGCGGCTCCTTCTCACCACGGGCGTGTGGCAGCTCGATCGTGTACCAGCCGAGCACCTCCGCGTCCATGGCCGCACTGCCCGGGCGGTCCATGGAGGCCGCGAGGTGGGACAGGATCGGTCCGTGGGTGTCCGGCTCCAGCGTCTCGATCTCGACGGAGAGCGCATCCGCACCCTCGACGGGTGCGAGCGTGACCCCGCGGCCCACGCTCAGCTCCAGGCACTCGCCGATCATCCCGTAGCCGAACCGCCCATAGATGGCCTGCTCGGCCGCCCACAACGTCGACATGATCGCGCCGTCGCGCTTGGCGACCGCGAAGTGGTCGCGGATGAGGCGCGAGAGGATGCCGCGGCGCCGGTGCCCGGGGTGCACTGACACGATCGTGAGCCCCAGGTTCGGCACGCGCGCGCCTCCCGGCACGATCGTCGGCATCTCGAACGCGCCATAGTCGCCGCGATAGCGGCCCGTCGCGATCTCCTCCGCCACGCGCGTGAAGCGCCACGGCACGTGCGCGTCGGCGATCGGCTCGTCGCCTGCGGCGACGCCCTCGGCGAAGCCCATCGCCAGCAGCTCGTTGACGTCGCGGCGCCGGTCTTCCGAGGGCGTGACGATGCGGTAGGTCGAGTCGAAGTCCATGACGACAGTGAACCACCAGGGTGCGACAGACGCCCGACGACGCTGGCATGATGTCCCCATGCGTCTCCACATCGCCGCGGACCATGCAGGCTTCGAGCTGAAGCAGCACCTCATCGAGCACTTCTCTGCCGCCGGGGTCGAGGTCGTCGACCATGGCGCGTACGAGTACGACGCGCTCGACGACTATCCATCGTTCTGCATCTCGGCGGCTGAGGCCGTGAAGGAGACGCCCGGGGATCTGGGCATCGTCATCGGCGGCTCGGGCAATGGCGAGCAGCTCGCCGCCAACCGGGTCGCGGGCATCAGGGCGGCGCTGATCTGGTCGGTCGAGACTGCGAAGCTCGCTCGCCAGCACAACGACGCGCAGGTGGGTTCGATCGGCGCGCGCATGCACTCGCTCGAGGACGCCACGGCGATCGCGGAAGCGTTCGTCTCCGAGCCGTTCAGCGGCGACGAGCGCCACCAGCGCCGGATCGATCTGATGCTCGACTACGAGGCCGGTCGCTAGAGCCGCTCCGCCGTCCACCGCGGCGGCGTCGTCTCCCCAGCGTCGGGCATGCGCCCCGGGGTCGCGTCGCGCATCGTCACCCGTGGACCACCGGCGGCGCGGTCTCGCCGCCGGTGCCAGGGCGACCCCTTCAGAAGTCCCAGTTCGCCAGAGGTGCGACGGGGGACATCATCGCCACCGCCAGCTCGCGCGCCTGGCCCGCCGTGTGCTCGCGTACGAGGCCGGCCGCGGAGAGCGACTCGACGGACGTGCCGCCCAGGTACACCGTGGACAGATGGCGCACGTCCATAGACAGGTCCGCAGGCGCGTCGGTGCGCGTGACCTCGGCCTCGCCACCGTCGATGCGCAGGCGCCACGTCCCGGCGTTGTCAGGCACGTGCTTGTCGGTGAGCGCCACGGTCACGTCGCAGTCGTGGAAGTACTCGCGCGCCTGCAGCGCCGCCGGCACGTCGAGCAGGCGGATCCACAGGTTGTCGATCACCTTCGAGCGCGCGCCGCGTGCGTCCTTGAGCTGGTGCAGCAGCGGGTCGTCGGTGGCGAGGTTCTCGGTGTACGTCGTCTCGACGAGATCGAAGTCCGTGAGCGTCTGCCACAGGCGCTGGGACGCGGCGGGGGTGAGCGCGCCGAACTCCCTCACCTGACACACGCCGTCGTGGATGCCGATCGACGAGTCCGCGCGGCGGCGGAAGAACGCGTAGGCGACGGGCTCGCCCCTGTCCTCGACGATCGCGAGGCGCCACTTCTCCATGCCCTTGCGGTTGCCGACGGGGTCCGTGAAGCGCGCGTTGCGGCCCGAGCCGACCGGATTCAGGATGGTGCCGGGGCGCGTGAGCCGCGCCTGGAGGTCGGAGACGAGCTGGTCGTGCTGGTCGAAGTCGGCGCGCTCGAGCCTCACCGTGAGATCGTCGGCGCCCTCGACCGGCCACATCTTGGAGCCGCGCGGGATCTCCGCCTTCACCGTCTGTGCGCCCATGCCGTAGCCGAAGCGCGAGTAGATCGCGGCCTCCATGGCGTACAGCGCGCTCACGGCCTCGCCTCGCGCGATGCTGCGGGAGAAGTGGTCGTGCATCATCGCGGTCATGAGGCCCCGGCGGCGGTGCGCGGGGTGGACGCCCAGCCAGGACAGGCCTGCGGTGCTGACCCGCCGCGCGTCTGGCACGATCATCTCGGTGCCGAAGCTCGCGTGCACGGCAGCGATCTCTCCGAACTCGCCGCGGCGCTCGTCGGTGACCTGCAGGCCACGCGCGCGCTCCACCGGCAGGGCGTCCACGTAATCCTGGCGATCCTCGAGGAGCCATTCACCCACGAAGGCCCACTGGACCACCTGGAAGAACTCGTCGAGGCGTTCCTCGGGGACGGAGATGGACTGGTAGCCGGCTGCCTTCTTCATGACTCCACCTTTTCGAACTTTGCTGTTCTTTTCCATTCCTGTGGATATGGTCACGCCTCGGAATACGTCCGACGCGGCTCCCGGCCGTGCGACTGAGGCGCGGCGGGGAGGGCTCAGCGACGCGCCGCCGCGATGCGGTCCGCGAGGCGCGCGTACTCGACCTTGAGGCAGCGGTTCTGCACCACCGTCGCGCCTGCCGTCGAGGCGGCGGCGGCCGCCGCCGCATGACGGATGCCGAGCTGCATCCACACGATCGGAGCGCCCACGTCGATGGCTTCGTCGACCACCGGCGGGACGTGCTCGGATCGACGGAAGATGTCCACGATGTCGGGCTCGACCGGAAGGTCCGCGAGCGAGTCGTAGAACGCGTGCCCGCGGATCTCCGTGTCGCCCGCGGCGGGGTTGACGAGGTACACCTCGTAGTCGGTGTGGTCCATGAGCCACAGGGCGATCTGGTGGCTCGTGCGGTCCGCGCGCGGCGATGCGCCCACGACCGCGACAGTACGGGCCCGCGCGAGCAGGTCCACGAGAACGCCGTCGTCCGGAGCGTCGGACGACGAGGGCATCGGACAGGCGAGCTCTGCATCGATCGTCATACGGATCGCAACCCCTTCGCGCGGACGGACATTCCTGCAGCCCATTCGACCACGGTCGCGGCGCAGCACCGAATCGAGGTCCGCTCCGGGTGCCCTCAGCGCGCGTGCCAAGGCCTGCGGACGGACACTGGAGGAGGACGCGGGCGCGGACGGACGGCGTGGAATGCGGACCGGGCCGCACCTGTTGCCCACCCATGAGGGGCGACCAGCCCCCACCCGAGACGAAGGAGGATTGACATGGCGTCGAACAAGCCCGTGCAGACCGCCGAGGACGCCCCCATGATCGGCATCAAGGCAGAGGATCTGCGAGCCATCAACCAGGGCCTCGCGCAGGTGCTCTCCGACACCTTCACCCTGTACGTCAAGACGCAGGGCTACCACTGGAATGTGACGGGCCCGCACTTCCGTTCGCTCCACCTCATGTTCGAGGAGCAGTACGTCGAGCTCCGCGACGCGGCTGACGAGATCGCTGAGCGCATGCGTGCGCTGGGCTCCGGCGCGCCCGGTTCGTTCGCCGAGTTCCTCGAGCACGCGTCAGTCAAGGACAACCAGCCCCAGACCGACGCGATGACGATGGTGACCACGCTCGCCGACGACCACGCGACCATCGCGCGCCTCGTGCGTCCGCTGGTGGACGTGGCGGAGGAGGCAGGCGACGGCGCTACGGCTGACCTGCTCAACGCGCGTCTCGCCGCCCACGAGCAGGCGGCGTGGATGCTGCGGTCGTTCGCGGCCTGACCCGCGACCCCGCGCAGGGGAGCGGAAGCAGGGCATAAGAAACGGGCCCCCGCCTCACGGCGGGGGCCCGTTCTCCTGAGCGCGGCTGAGGGGTTCGCGCCAGGTCTAGCGGCCGAGTCCCAGGCTCGAGGCGGCACCGGCGATCCTGGGATCGCCCCCTTCGGCCCGCCCCCTGTTCCGGGACCGACAATACGGACAGTCTAGGTCGGTGGCTCGGCCCGCGTCAGGCCGGTGTGAGGAATTCCGCATCCGTGTGCGGGGCCGTCCTGCGAGTCGTCTAGATGTAGTACATCGCGGGCTCGTGGCCCACGTCGTCGGCGTGCACGTGGGAGTCGCCCTCGTCCACGCACGAGGCCGCAGTGTGGGCCTCCGCGGGCTTCGGGTGCTCGCGCACCTTCGCCGGGATTCCGACGGCGGTGGCGCCGTTCGGGACGTCCTTGACCACCACGGCGTTGGCGCCGATGCGGGCGTCGGAGCCCACGTACACCGGGCCCAGGATGCGTGCCCCCGCGCCGATGACGACGCGGTCACCGATCGTGGGGTGTCTCTTGCCCGGGCTCATGGACGTGCCGCCGAGGTTGATGTTGTTGAACATCAGCACGTCGTCGCCCACGACGGCCGTCTCGCCGATGACGACTCCCATGCCATGGTCGATGAAGACGCGCCTGCCCAGCTGCGCGCCCGGGTGGATCTCGATGCCCGTGCGGCGGCGCGCGAACTGCGACACGAGGCGGCCGAGAGAGCGGCGCCCCCGCATCCACAGCCAGTGCGCCACCCGGTGATACCAGACGGCGTGGACGCCCTGGTAGGAGACCCAGATGACGAACGACGAGGGCGCGGCAGGATCGCGGTGACGCGCGGCAGCGACGTCCTCCGCCATCAGCGCGAGTCCGCGCGGCCTGTCAGTCATCTGGGTCTCCTCTCCGGGTAAGGATCGTGCGGTGGTGATGTCAGTCCATCAGGTCCGAGTAGAGGACCGACGAGAGGTAGCGCTCACCGAACGACGGGATGATCGCGACGATGGTCTTGCCGGCGTTCTCGGGGCGCTTCGCGACCTCGATGGCGGCGTGCAGTGCGGCTCCCGAGGAGATGCCCACGAGCAGGCCTTCCTTGCGGGCTGCCGCGCGAGCGGTGGCGACGGCGGTCTCGGCGTCCACGTCGAAGATCTCGTCGTAGATCTCGGTGTTGAGGATCTCAGGCACGAAGTTGGCGCCGATGCCCTGGATCTTGTGGGGGCCGGGCTGGCCGCCGTTGAGGATGGGCGACTCCGCGGGCTCGACTCCGATGATCTGCACGCCGGGCTTCTTCTCCTTGAGGACCTCGCCCACGCCGGTGATCGTGCCGCCGGTGCCGATGCCGGCGATCACGATGTCGACCTCGCCGTCCGTGTCGTTCCAGATCTCGAGCGCGGTGGTCTTGCGGTGGATCTCGGGGTTCGCCTCGTTGGCGAACTGCTTCGCGAGGATCGCGCCGGGGCGCTCCTCGACCAACTTCTCTGCGGCCTGTACCGCGCCGCGCATGCCCTCGGGCCCCGGCGTCAGGATCAGCTCGGCGCCGAACGCGCGCAGCAGGGCACGGCGCTCCTTGGACATCGTCTCCGGCATCGTCAGCACGATGTTGTAGCCGCGCGCGGCGCCGACCATGGCGAGCGCGATGCCGGTGTTACCGGACGTGGCCTCGACGATGGTGCCTCCGGGCTGCAGGTCGCCGGACGCCTCGGCGGCGTCCACGATCGCCACGCCCAGGCGGTCCTTGACGGAATTGGCGGGGTTGTAGAACTCAAGCTTGCCGAGGATCGTCGCGTCGACGCCTTCGGCGAGAGCGTTGATGCGGACGAGGGGGGTGTTGCCGATGAGCTTCGTCGCGTCGTCGTAGATGCGTGCCATGGTGAGTGGTTGTCCTTACCTGTCAGTGATTTCCGGGGTGGGTAACGCAGTGGTGCGCGTGCGACATTCCTGGTGATCAGGATGCCGGGGCGAGCGCTGGCGGCGGGCGGCCGTGGTCTCCCTCACCGTGAGGTGTGGTCGCCAGCGCTCTACAGACAGCAGCAGGCGGCGCGCATGCAGGGCATGCACGGGGCAGCACACATCGCGAGGGCAGGAGCAGGCGTCGTGATGACGCGGCTCTCGATGCTCATCTCGCGTGCCTTTCGTGTGCGGACCTGGCCAGGGTAGCCCTCTCGCGCACGCACCGGCAAGCCTCGTCGCCCGCCCGACGCGGTGACCACGCCTCGTACGGCCCCCGCCGCCGCGTCGGGCATGTCCGTGTCGCCCGTAGGCTGGGTGCCGACCGTCCCGGCCGAAGGAGGATCCGTGGGAGCAGTGCCTTACATCGAGGAGCACACCGTCGAGGGCTTCGTGCGCGCGACCGCGCTCGAGCTGTGGGACCTGCTGACGGACCCCGAAGCCCTCGCGGAGGCGAGGTCGGAGATCACGTCGATCGAGCTGCTCGACGGCGAGATGGGTGAGGTCGGCGGGCGTACGCGCACCATGCTGAAGGTGGGCCGCACGGAGTTGATGCTGACCGAGGAGACGACGGCCGCCGAGCGTCCCCGGCTGCTCGCGCGCTCCGCGATGAACCCGCGCGTGACGTCGCAGTGGGAGTGGACGCTCGAGGACGCCGACGGCGGCTGCAAGGTCATCGCAGTGTCCCGCCTCGAGGCTCAGCTCGGCGCACTGCAGCGGTGGGCCGTCAAGCGCCAGCACCTCTCCCGGGTCAAGGACGCGAACGAGAGCCTGCACCGTCAGTGCGAAGAACTGAGCGCGTACTTCGACGAGCGGCGCGCGACCACCTCGTTCGATATCTAGGCTCGCCGCCCAGCGCGCGAGGCGTGCCGCGGCCATACTGAGGCCAGGCGCGCAGCACCCCGGCTGCAGCCCAGAGAGGGATCGCCATGGAGTGGCTCTCGTTCGCAGGCGTCGACTGGCTCGGCGTGCTGCTCGCCTTCGTCGCATCGTTCGTGTTCGGCTGGCTGTGGTACTCGCCTTTCGCCCTCTTCCCCGTCTGGAGCAAATGGGGCGAGCTCGACGAGGAGAAACTGAAGAACGCCAACATGGGAGCGGTGTTCGGGCAGATGATCGTCGGCAATGCCATGGGGATCCTCGGGGTCGCATGGCTCATGGCGGCGCTCGGCGTGAGCGGCGCGCTCGAGGGGCTCGTGCTCGGCCTGGTGGTCGGCCTGCTGTTCCGCGCAGGCGCGCACCTCGTGCACAACGGATTCGCGCAGAGGCACTCGGGCGTGACACTCATCGATTCGGCGCACGACACGCTCGCGCTCGGCATCGCCGGACTTGTACTCGGCCTATTCATGTGACTCGCTAGCGCGCGGAATGCCTGCTTCGCATGCATTCTCCGGCGTGGGAACGTGCGGAAAACCGCACTCTGTGCTGGCCATGAGGCCGCAAATGCGGGACTATTGACGAAGTCGCGCAGTGCGGCTGAAAGGTATGGACGATGGCAACGTTCCGGAGCACCCTCAGCGCGGTGGGGCAGGCGACCACCGCATCGCATCGGCGCGGAACCACCGTTCCTCAGCACAAGGAGTGAACGATGAACAAGTGGAGCATCTTCAACAACAGCAAGGTCGTCCGGGCCACCGCGAGCGCGGGCACGATCGTGGCGGTCGCCGCGATCGTCGGCGCCGGATGGAAGTGGGTCTGACCACCCCGGATCGTGAGGGCGGCGCCCCGGAGAAGTCTCCGGCGCCGCCCTCACATCTTGCGCTCTACCTGTTACTCGTCGGGGTCGCCGGCATCGGAGGTGTGGTCGCCGTCACGGTGCGAACGCCCTGGGCAGACACCCTCTCCGCGATCCCGTGGTGGCCCGTGGTGGTCATGGGCGCCGCAGCGATCGCTGGTGAGCTTCGCCCCATCAAGCTCGTGCTCGCGGGGGCGGAGACGAGGCGTCTGTCGACATCGGCGCCCTTCGTGCTTGCGCTGATCCCCATCGCGGGGATCACTGTCGCCGTCCTGGTGCAGATCGTCGCAAGCATCGCGGATGACGCACTGCACCGTCGCGAACTCCGCAAGTCGATCTTCAACACGAGTCAGTACGCCGTGAGCGTGCTCACGGCTGGCCTGGTGTTCACGGCGTTGTCCGGCGAGCGGATGCTCGCGGGACCGATTGCATTCGACGTCGCACACCTGCCCGCGCTTCTCGCGGCGGGCGTGGCGATGGTCGCCGTCAACTGGGTGCTCGTCGCGACAGTGGTGTCTCTCGCGATGCGCGTTCCACTGGCGGTCGTCCTGCGTTCCGATGCGAAGCACTCGTTCTTCACGCACTTGGTGCTGCTGAGCGTCGGCGGCATCGCGGCGCTCGTCGCCGACGATGGTGTCGGCGCACTCGCTCTCCTTGCCGCCCCCACCGTGGCGGCCCACATGTTCTCGGCCGCTGCAGCGCGCAATGCTCACGAGGCGACTCACGACACCCTGACAGGCCTGGCGAACCGGAGTCAGATGGAGCATGCGCTCTCGCGCCTTCTCGGGCAGGGCGGCGACGTCGGGCCGACCCTGGTTCTTATCGACCTAGACCATTTCAAGGACTTCAACGACACGCTCGGGCACCCGGTAGGCGATCGAATCCTCCAGGAGGTCGCGAACAAGCTGGCGAAGACAACGCCGCCGGAGGCGTCGGTCCACCGGCTCGGCGGCGACGAGTTCGCGGTCGTCATCGACGCCGACGCCGACGAGGCCCGCGTGACGACGCTGGAGCTGCTCGGTTCGCTCGACCACCCGCTGGAGGTTGGCGACCTCGAGCTGCTGGTGCGTGCAAGTGCGGGCATCGCCGCCGCGCCCGCGCACGGCCAGGACGCCGAGACACTCATGAAGAACGCGGACATCGCGCTGTATCACGCCAAGCTCGAGCGCGATCGGATCAGCGTCTACTCCGACGAGTACGACATCAACACCGTCGAGCGTCTCAAGTTGCTCGCGGACCTGCGCACCGCGCTCGACAGGCGCGAGCTGCATCTGGTGTTCCAGCCGCAGGTCGACCTCGCTACGGGGCGCACCGTCGCTGTTGAGGCCCTGGTGCGCTGGCAGCACCCCGAACACGGCATGATCGGCCCCGACGAGTTCATCCCTCTGGCCGAGAACTCGGGTCTGATCTTCCCCTTGACCACGTTCGTGCTCGATGACGCGCTCGCTGAACTCGCGCGGTGGACTGCTCAGGGGCACGACGTTCGCATGGCAGTCAACCTGTCGGCACGCCACCTCGCGGATCTGGCCCTGCCGGGGCAGGTGCTGGCGGCGCTCGATCGCCATGACGTGCCGGCCAGCTCGCTGGTGCTTGAGGTGACGGAGACTGGCATCCTCTCCGACGCGGTGCGCGCCGACATGGTCATTCACGCGCTGCGGGAGGTCGGCGTCGAGATCGCGATCGACGACTACGGCACCGGCAACGCCTCGCTCAGCTACCTCAAGCGCCTCGAGGTGGACGAGCTCAAGGTGGACCGTTCCTTCGTGGGAAACATGCTCCAGGACGAGCACGATCAGGTGATTGTGCGCTCCACCATCGAGCTCGCGCTCGCGCTCGGGCTGAGGGTCGTCGCCGAGGGCATCGAGGATGAGCCCACGGTGACCGTCCTCGCGGGCCTCGGCGGAGTCATCGGCCAGGGCTACCACCTGGGGCGGCCCACGACGCCGGACGAGATCGACGTGCGGTTGGCCGCCGAGGCCGCCACCGCGTCGAGCTCGCGGAACGCCTGACATGCTTCTGCTCGCGGTGTGTCTGATCGCCGTGCTGTCGCCCCTTGTCGCGGGCCGGTGGCCCGCGGGGCTGCTGCTCCACAAGTGGCGCTGGGCGTGGCTCGTGTGGGCGTCGCTCCTGCTTCAAGTCCTGATCATCCAGTTCGACGTCGCCCCGGTGCTCGCTCCGGTGCTGCACATCGCCACCTACGTGGCCGCGGGAGCGTTCCTGTGGCTCAACCGCGAGGTTCCCGGGGCGCTCGTGGTCGGCGCGGGTGCCCTGTCGAATGGCGTGACAATCGCGCTCAATGGCGGCACCCTGCCGGCCCGCGCAGGCGCCGTCGAGGCTGCGGGCCTGGACCACGACGGTTCGTTCGCCAACTCGGCGGTGGTCGAGAACCCCGTGCTGCCGTGGCTCGGTGACGTGTTCGCGTGGCCCGAGCCGCTGCCGCTCGCCAACACCTTCTCCGTGGGCGACGTGCTCATCGCCGCCGGCGTCTTCATCGCGGCATGGGCGGGCTCGCGCAGGATCGGCGCGCGTGACGCGGGCGAACCCGTGGCCCAGACCGACTGACGGCGGACGCTCAGCCTGGCCGTGGCGTCGGGCACGTGCCGACGCGGCTGCTACTCGCAGACGATCCCGTCGCCGCCGTCCCGGTACCAGTCGTACTCGGGATCGACGCCGTCATCCATGTGCTGCGGCGACTCCTGACGGGTGTGGCGAATGCCGCTCGCAGGCAGCCGGGACCTTGAGCGGGGCTCGGGGGCGTGTTCGTCCCACTACGGTGGGGGCGCGCCGTGCCGAGGGGGCATGCCGCAGAGAGGGGAACATGAACGTCCGAATCGCAGCCGCCGTCACGTGCGCAGCCCTTGCCCTGGCAGCCTGCTCCGCGCCCGACGCCCAAGAGACTCCCGAGGCGACGCTCACCGCGACGGAGACCGAGCAGGCCGAGCCCGCGCCCACCGAGACCGCGGAGCCGACGCTGGCGGAAGAGATCGCCGCGCAGTGGCCCGACGAGGACTGGGCACCCGCCGAGTCGCCGGCCCTCACGATGACGGCCGAGGAGCGCGAAGAGCTCGTCATGGAGCTCGCCGGAGAGGACCCCTCGGCGTTCACCGACGTGGACCTCCTAGGCGCCGGCACCGACGACGAGCAGACGGCGCTCGCGTTCGCCGCGCTCGCCGACATCGCGGGCGCGATTCCGAGGGTGGGTCGCGACGCGATCCTCGTGTCGATGCTGCTTGACTCGGGCGAGACGCTCGAGAACGGCGACGTCTTCACCGCCGACGACGCGGCCGCGATGCTCGAGTACGGGTGGGGCATCTGCACCGACGTCGAGGGCGGCATGGACTACGCCGAAGCGTTCGGCACCCGCTTCGTCGAGGCCCTCGGGCTCACGTTCAGCGCCGCGTTCGAGACGGACGAGTCCGCCACCGCGGAGGCCGAGCGTGCCGCCACCGCCGCATTGCTCGGCGCGATGCTCGCGCACCTCCAGTGCCCGCAGTACGCCGACGTCGCGACCGACGCGCTCGCGACGATGGGCGAGGGGCAGTAAGCACGGGCTGGCCAAGAGAACGACGAAGCCCCTGGGGGCGGGCCGAGAGGCCGCCTGCCAGGGGCTTTGCGTGGAGCGGGTGACGGGAATCGAACCCGCACCATCAGTTTGGAAGACTGAGGCTCTACCATTGAGCTACACCCGCGCTGTGCCGCCGAGACCGGTCCGGCCCTTGCGTCAGCCGTACTAGAGTAGCGGAGCCTGGCGACAGTCGGGTAACCGGGGTGTAGCGCAGCTTGGTAGCGCATCTGCTTTGGGAGCAGAGGGTCGCAGGTTCAAATCCTGTCACCCCGACGGTGTGATGTGTCGGGACATCCTTCACGGGTGTGTCGAGATATCGTGCGCATGAGGGCCCCTCCTTCGGGAGGGGCTTTCGTGCTTCGTGGGTGTGCTGTCTCGCGACATGAACTGGCGCACCGGGCCTGATGCGGACCCGCGCGTCCCCTCGCGGTCCGGGTCTGGCCAACGGAAATGATCACAGATAGACTGCATCTGTTAATGTTTCTGTCGGACTGGTAGGAAGGGTTCGGTCATGGCTCGATCGGCGGCGCCCGTGCTGCTCGCGTATGAGTCGCTCGCGGATCACGGGCTGACGCGGCACCGACTGGACCGTCTGATCAGCGCGGGGGCGTATGAGCGCATCGCGCCGGGACTCTTCCTCCGTGCGGGTGCGGCAGATGACACGACTGCGGCGTGGATGGCGACCGCTGTCAGGCGCCCCGAGGCTACGCTCTGCCTGCTCTCAGCTCTCGCCTTGCATGACCTGACGGACGAGATTCCTGCTCGCTCCCACATTGCGATCCCGCGCGGGATGGGACCGATCGAGTCGCCTACGGCTCCGATCACATGGCACCGTTTCGATGCGGCGACGTTTGGCATCGGGCGTCGCGAGCACCGTCTTCCCGGCGGTTTGTCCATCGGCCTGTACTCCGCTGAGCGGACGATCATCGACGTGTACCGGTTGCGCCATGAGTGGGGGAGCGATCTCGCTACCGGGGCGTTGAAGCGGTGGCTTCGCCTCCACCGGGGTAGCGCCGGTGCGCTGCTCACCATGGCCGCATCTTTCCCCAAGGCGCAGCCCGCGATCCGGAACGCTTTGGAGATTCTGCTGTGAGTCCGAACCCTCAACGCGGCACACCCGACGGGGACGCACTTCTCGCCATCCGTAGCCTTGCGCGAGCGACCGGCGGGGACGTCCAGGAGCTCCACACTCTGTATGTCCTGGAGGCGTTCCTTTCCCGGATCGCTGCGAGTGAGCATCATGACGACTTCGTGCTCAAGGGAGGCGTGCTGCTCGCTGCGTTCGCGCTCAGGCGGCCCACGAAGGACATCGATCTGCAAGCCACGGGTCTCGCGAACGATGCGGACGACGTCGCAGAGCGAGTCCGGGCGATCGCATCGATCGACATGGCGGACGGTGTCATCTTCGATACCGCCAGCGTGGTTTCTGCCGCGATCCGCGACGAGGAAGAGTATGCGGGGGTCCGGGTTCGACTCGTCGGACACCTCGGGCGCTCTCGCGTCACCATCGGCATCGACGTCAACTTCGGCGATCCGATCTGGCCCGCCCCCACGGTAGTGGAGGTGCCTCGGCTGGTCGCGCTCGGCGAGTTCGGCCTTCTCTTCACGCTGCCCCTGCTGCTGCAGAACGCGCTCGGATACTCGGCGCTCGGCACCGGCTGGCTGGTGCTGTTCCTCGCGATCGGGACGTTCCTCATCTCGGGTGCGACGCCGCAGCTGACGGCGCGGATGGGCGCCCGTGCTGTGGTGCGCATCGGACTGGCGCTCGAGGCGATCGCGGTCGGCGGTCTGGCGCTGACGCTGTCCGCAGACATCTCGGGCGCGGCGATCGCCGCCTGGCTGTTCGTCTATGGCGCGGGCGTGGGCATGGCGACCGCGCAGCTCACGAACGTGATCCTGGTCGAGGTGCCCGTCGCGGAGTCCGGGCAGGCCTCGGGCCTGCAGAGCACGTTCCGCCAGCTCGGCTCCGCGCTCGGGGTCGCGATCCTCGGCACGCTCCTGTTCGTCTCGCTCGGCAAGTCGACCGACGCGCACCTCGCCGACGCCGGAGTCCCGGCCGACGCGCGGCCCGCCATCGTCGAGACCGTGCGGCACTCGGCCGGCGCGGTGATCCCGTCGCTGCAGGCAGACCAGGCGACGGCGGTGGCGGGAGACGCGGCCGCCGAGGCGATGATCACCGCCTCACGCATCACCACCGGCATCGCGACCGGGGTGATCCTCGTCGGCCTCGCTGCCACGTTCGCCCTGCCCGACGCCACGCGCCGGCGCGAGGAGGACGACGAACCTGCCGGTCAGGGAACGGTGTAGCCCGCCGCGCGGAACATCTCGTACCACTCCGCGCGGGACAGGTGGACGTCCGCGCCCTTCGCGGCTGCGGTCACTCGCTCCGGTGTGGTGGTGCCCAGCACCACCTGCATGCGCGCCGGGTGGCGCGTGAGCCAGGCTACGGCGATCGCCTCGACGGGAACCTCGTACTTCCAGGCGAGCCGGTCGATCACCTTATTCAGCTCGGGGTAGCTCGGGTTGCCGAGGAACGGTCCGTCGAAGAACCGCGACTGGAACGGCGACCACGCCTGCAGCGTGATGTCGTGCAGTCGGCAGTAGTCGACGACGCCGTTGTCACGGTCCACGGACTGGTCCAGGTCGCCCATGTTGGCCGCGACCCCGGCAGCGATCGCGGGCGCGTGCGTGACCGACATCTGGATCTGGTTGGCAACCAGCGGCTGCTTCACCGAGCGGCGCAGCAGCTCGATCTGGCCGGGCGTGTGGTTGGAGACGCCGAAGTGCAGCACCTTGCCCGCGTGGTGGAGGTCGTCGAAGGCCCTTGCCACCTCGTCGGGCTCGACCAGCGCATCGGGCCTGTGCAGCAGGAGGATGTCCAGGTAGTCGGTGCCGAGCGCTTCGAGCGATCCCTCGACCCGCTGGACGATGTGCTCGTACGAGAAGTCGAAGTACGGACCCTCCTTGACGATGCCGGCCTTGGTCTGGATGGTCATCGCATCACGCTCCGACGAGGTCAGCTGCAGCGCCTCCGCGAACCGGCGCTCGCAGCCGTGATACGACGACCCGTACAGGTCCGCGTGATCCATGAAGTCGATACCCGCGTCGAGCGCGGTGCTGACGAGCGTGCGCACCTCGTCGTCGGTCTTGTCCTGGATTCTCATCAGGCCCAGGACCACCTGGGGCGCCTCGATCTCCGTGCCTGGCATCGTGAAGGTCTTCATGGCTCCCAACCTATGCCCGACGCGGCGGTCGCCACTCCGTGAACCGGCACGGGCGTCGGGCGTGCGTCACGCGAGGAACGTCACGAGCACCGCCGTCGCCGCGAGGCCGAGCACGCCGATCGGCAGCCCCGTGCGCACCATGTCGCGTGTGGTGACCTTGCCCGTCGAGTACGCAAGTGAGTTCGGGGGAGTGGAGACGGGCAGCGCCATCGCGAGCGAGCACGCGAAGGTGGTCATGATCAGCGCGGGCAGCGCGCCGCCGATCGACTGCAGCGCGGGGGAGGAGGCGCCGAGCGCGGCGACGAGCGGCAGGAGCAGGGCTGCGGTCGCCGTGTTCGAGATGACGGTGCTCATCACCAGCGCGAGGACCCCCACGGTCGCCACGACCACCCAGCCGGACATCGACTCGAAGGGCACCAGCGCGACGAGTGCGGCGCTCAGCCCCGTGTCGAACATCGCGTTGCCCAGAATGACGCCTCCCGCGACCAGCCACAGCACCTCCCAGTTCAGGTTGCGCAGATCGAGCGCCGTCATGACGCCGGTGACGAGCAGCACGGCGATCGGCAGGATCGCGATCACTGCCGCAGGGACGCCATGCCAACTGCTCGTGAGCCACAGCAGCACGGTCGCCGCGAAGGTCGCGTACACGATGATCGCGCGCGGGCTGCCGTCCCACGTCGAATCGATCGTCATCGCGACGTGTCGCGTGCCCGAGCGGAAGCGCCACCCCAGGATCGCCCACGCCACCGCGAGCATGACGATCACGAACGGCACGGCGAACAGCATCCACTCGGCGAACGTGATCGGCTCGACCCCCACGCGGTTGCCTGGCCCCACGTAGTTGATCGCCAGCGCGTTGGGCGGGGTGCCGATGGGGGTGCCGATGCCGCCGACGTTGGCGCCGATGGGGATCGCGAGCACGAGCGCTCTGCGCGCGCGATCCCCGGGCTCGAGACTCGCGATCACGGGCGCCGCGACGGCGAGCATCATCGCTGCGGTGGCGGTGTTGGACATGAACATCGAGAACACCGCGGTGATCGCCATGAGCGCGAGCACCACCATGGGGGTCCGCGTGCCGAACGGACGCAGGATGAGTCGCGCCAAGTTGCGATCCAGTTGGTGCTTAGTCGCGGCGGCGGCCAGGAAGAACCCGCCCAGGAACAGGATGATGACCGGGTCCGAGAACCCCGCGAGGATGTCCACATGGCTGAGCGTCGTGCCGTCCAGCGGCGCCCACCAGCGCGGCACCTCGTCCGAGATGAGCATCAGCTGCGCCGCGATCACCACGATCGAGGTCGCGTAGATCGGGAACGGCTCGAGCACCCATCCCAGGACCGCGAACGCGAAGATCGCGAGCAGGCGGTGCTGCACGGTATCGAGCCCGGCGACGGCTGGCACCGCGAGGATCGCGAGCGGCACGACTGTCACGACGGCCGCGCGCCACCATCGCTCCAGCATGCTGCGTCGCCCCATCGCGTCACCGTCCCCGTCGTCGGTCCTGACTCCAGGTCTAGCCGACGAAGCGGCGGCTGATCAGGGGCGTCGGTCCCGGTTGCGGGGCGCTTCGGGCCGCCCGTCCGACGCGACGGCTAGCTGATCGCCTCCGTCGCCGCACGCTCGATCGCGAGCCCGGCGCGGTACTGGGCGAGCCAGGCCGCATACCCGGCCACGTCGTCGGGCACGGGGTCGGCGACCTGCACGTCCGCGTCGGCGAACACCGACTGCGACAGGTAGTCGCCGAGTGATCCCTCGGCGCCCTTGCGCAGGTACTCGGCGAGCACCGCCATGCCCCACGGCCCGCCCTCGCTGGCCGTGTCTCCCACGGTCACGGGGGCGTCGATCGCCGCCGCGAGCAGGCGCTGCGCCACGCCCGCGGTGCGGAACATGCCACCGTGCGCGAACATCGAGTCGAGCTTCACACCCTCGTCGTGCAGCACACGCATGCCCAGGCTCAGGGTGCCGAAGGCGCCGTACAGCTGGGTGCGCATGAAGTTGGCGAGCGTGAGGCGGCTGCCGGGCGTGCGCACGAACAGAGGGCGGCCCTCCTCGAGGCCGGTGATCGGCTCACCGGACAGGTAGTTGTAGGCGAGCAGTCCACCGCCGTCCGCGTCTCCCTCGAGCGCAGCGGAGAACAGCGTGCCGAACACGGCGTCCGAGCCGCCCTCGAAGCCCATCGCGCTCGCGAACTCTCCGAACACGTTCGCCCAGGTGCCCAGCTCGCTCGCGCCGTTGTTGCAGTGCACCATCGCGACCAGGTCGCCGCCGGGAGTGGTGACGATGTCCAGCTCCTCGTGCACCGACTCGAGCGGCTGCTCGAGCACGACCATCGCGAAGATCGAGGTGCCAGCGGAGATGTTGCCCGTGCGGGGCGCGACGGCGTTGGTCGCGACCATTCCGGTGCCCGCGTCGCCCTCCGGCGCGCACAGGGGAGTGCCGGCCTTGATCGCGCCGGTCGGATCGAGCAGTGCGGCGCCCTCGGCGGTCAGCGCGCCCGCGTCCTCGCCTGCGACGAGCACCTGCGGCAGCAGGGCCGACGCTGCGAGGCCAGGCCTGCGCGCCGCGACCAGCTCGTCGAAGCGCGCCAGCATCGGGGCGTCGTAGTCGTGCGTCGCGGGGTCGATGGGGAACATGCCAGAGGCATCGCCGACCCCCAGCACCTTGCGGCCGGTGAGCTTCCAGTGCACGTAGCCGGCCAGCGTCGTGAAGAACGCGAGGTCCGCGACGTGCGGCTCGTCGTCCATGAGCGCCTGGTACAGGTGCGAGGCGGACCAGCGCAGCGGGAAGTTGAAGCCCAGATGCTCGGTCAGCTCCGCCGCGGCCGGCCCGGTGTTGGTGTTGCGCCACGTGCGGAACGGCACGAGCAGCTGGTCGTCCGCGTCGAACGGGAGGTAGCCGTGCATCATCGCCGAGAACCCGAGCGCCCCCACGCCCGGCAGCGGCGCGCCGTAGGTGGCCTCCACGTTCTTCAGCAGCGCCGCGACGGCGCCGCGCACGCCCTCCCAGATCGCCTCCTCGGAGTACGTCCACAGACGGTCCACGAACTGGTTCTCCCACGCGTGCGACCCGGTCGCGAGCACCGCATGATCCGGTCCGATCAGCACGGCCTTGATGTTCGTGGACCCCAGCTCGATGCCGAGCGAGGTGGTGCCGGCTGCGATCGCCGCAGCCGCGTCGGTGGTGTGCTCCGCCATCGGTTCTCAACTCCCTTGTCTCGTCGCCCGCCGCGATGCGGACGCCCGATGTGAACGTTCGACAATCACTCTACGGCGCGCGACGCGTCGGGCGCGACCCACAGGTCCCAGACGCAGCCCACCGCTAGAGGAGCAGCGAAGCCGCCAACGCGAGCACTGCGACCAGTGGCAGCGTGCCCTGCAGGGCCGCGGGCCGCGCGAACGCACGCGACTTGGTCACGAGTACGACGGCAGCGGCGAGCATCGAACCGGCGCCGGCGAAGACCAGGGCCGCCCCCGCGTCGGACATGCCCGACGCGATGAGCACCACTCCCACGATGGTCACCACGGCGAGGAACAGGTTGTAGAAGCCCTGGTTGTACGCGAGCGCTCGCGTGTGATCCGCCTGCTCCTCGGAGTGCACGCCGAACGTGGCGCGGGCTCGCGGCGTGTCCCACGCGACCGACTCGAGCCAGAAGATGTACACGTGCACGAGCGCCGCGAGGCTTGCGGCGACCAGGGCGAAGACGGTCATCAGGACTCCTTGTCGGGGCGCCCTGACGGCGCCGCTGACTGCCACGATAGGGGCATGGCCCCCACCGCGCTCCGCCGCGCCGTGCTCGCGGTCGCGCTCATCAACCTGGCGTACGCGATCGTTGAGTTCACGGTGTCGCGCCTCATCGGTTCCGTCGCGCTCGTCGCCGACTCGATCGACTTCCTCGAGGACGGCGTGCTCAACCTGCTCATCTTCTTCGCCGCCGCGTGGCCGCTGCACCGGCGCGCCCGCGTCGGGCATGCGCTCGCGATCGTCATCCTCGTGCCCGCCGCCGCGACCCTCATCACCGCGATCCTCAAGATCCTCGACCCCACGCGTCCAGAGACGATCCCGCTGACGGTCACGGCTCTCGGCGCGCTCGCCGCGAACCTCACCGCGGCCGCGATCTTGTCGCGCCACCGCCACCACGCGGGCTCGCTCGCGCGCGCCGCGTGGCTGTCCGCGCGCAACGACGCGCTCGCGAATGTGGCGATCCTCGGCACGGGCATGGTGGCGCTCGCGTGGGTCTCGGGCTGGCCGGACATCATCGTCGGCGTCGGCATCGCCGCGCTCAACGCCGACGCGGGTCTCAAGGTGTGGCGGGCCGCCACGAAGGAGCGTCTCGAAGCCAAGTACGCCGAGGCCTGAGCGCTCCCGATTGGGGTCGCGAGCACATCCCTTATAGGATTGGCGGGTTGCCCGTATACGGGCCCGCCCCGGTACCCGGGCCACATCCCAGCCACCCAGGAGTTTTTCAGTGACCAGCGCCCTTGAGAAGATCGACGACACCACCGTCAAGCTGACGGTCACCCTCACCGAGGAGGACCTCAAGCCCGCCCTCGCCCACGCCTACGAGCACATCGGCGAGCAGGTGCAGATCCCCGGCTTCCGCAAGGGCAAGGTGCCCCCGCGCATCCTCGAGCAGCGCGTCGGCAAGGGCGCGGTCATCGAGCACGCGGTCAACGAGGGCCTGCCCGGCTGGTACTCGGACGCCGTCCAGGAGCAGGGCATCCGCCCGTTCGGCCAGCCTGAGGTCGAGGTCACCAAGATCCCCGGCTCTGTCGAGGGCGACGAGGGACTCGAGTTCACCGCCACCGTCGAGGTGCGCCCCACCGTCGAGCTGCCTGCGGCCGACGCGCTCACCGTGACCGTCGAGCCCATCGAGGTCTCGGACGAGGACGTCGCCGAGCGCCTCGACACGCTGCGCGAGCGCTTCGGCTCGCTCAAGACCGTCGACCGCCCCGCGGCCGAGGGTGACTTCGTCACGCTCGACCTCTCCGCCGTCGTCGACGGCAACGACGTCGACTCCGTGCAGGGCACGTCGTACCAGATCGGCGCCGGCAACATGCTCGAGGGCCTCGACGAGGCCGTCACCGGCCTGTCCGCCGACGAGGAGACCACCTACGAGGGTCCGCTCGCCGCCGGCGACCACGCCGGAGAGACCGCCACCATCACCGTCAAGGTCACTGCCGTCAAGGAGCGCGAGCTCCCCGAGGCCGACGACGACTTCGCGCAGCTCGCCTCGGAGTTCGACACGATCGAGGAGCTCCGCGAGGACCTCACCGAGCAGGCCAAGCGCATCAAGACCAACAACCAGGCCATGGAGGCCCGCGAGAAGCTGCTCGAGGCGCTCACCGAGGCCGTCGGCGACTTCTCCGTTCCGCAGAAGGTCGTCGAGGCCGAGGTGCACCAGCACCTCGAGAACGAGAACCGCCTCGAAGACGACGAGCACCGCGCCGAGGTCACCGAGGAGGCGAACAAGGCGCTGCGCACGCAGATCCTGCTCGACCAGCTCGCCGACGACCTGGACATCCAGGTCGAGCAGCAGGAGCTCCTCGACTACCTGCTCAACGCGTCGCGCCAGTACGGCATGGACCCGGGCCAGTTCATCCAGCAGGTCGAGCAGGCCGGTCAGATCCCCGCGATCGTCGCCGAGGTCGCACGCTCCAAGGCCACCGCGTTCGCGCTGCGCCGCGCCACCGTCGTCGACACCGCCGGTGCCTCCGTGGACCTGTCCCCGGTGATCGGCTCGATCGAGGACGAGAACAAGGACGACTCGGAGATTAACGCCGAGGCCGCCGCCGCGATGGTCGCCGAGGCCGCCGGCGAGTCCGACGCCAAGTAGTCCACGCGTCACGCACGAGGGCCCCGGTCCCGCAGGTTCGCCTGCAGGGACCGGGGCCCTCGGCGTTCGTGCGGAGCACATGCCCGACGCAGCGATCAGTCTCGCCATGCCGGGCCGATCCTTGCCCGTCGCCGTGGTGCCGTCAGGTGCGCAGCAGGAACAGCGTCGCCGGGACGTAGAGCGCCATGCCGATCACGGCGATCACGAGGCCGGCGATGCCCGCCCACCGCTGCGACGCGTTCCCCCGCGCCGCAGCGCGCGTGCCGAGCAACCCCAGGACGACGGCCGCAATGTGACCCACGATCGAGACGTAGGGCAGCAGCAGCGACCCGAGCGCGAGCCAGAACGCGGTCAGGTTCATCCAGCTCGCATCGCGGCGCACGGGACCGGCCTCGGCGGGGCGTTCGCCCGCCTGCCACGGTCCCATCCCCAGCGGGCCGCGCTTGTTCTGATCGAACCTCACTGCATCGAACTCCACGGTTCACCCTGACCCGGCACCCCCTGCGCCGTCCCTGACCACCCTAGCCGCCGCGTCGGGCGTGTTCACCCCGTAGCGAAAAGGGCGAGTTTTCGGCATGGACCGTCAATGCGCGCGGTTAGGTTTGTCGCAGGACCCGAGAAGGAAGGACCGGCGTGAACGAGATCACGGCACGCTCCGAAGGCATGGGGATGGCGCTCAACGACTCCATCTTCAACCGCCTGCTGCGAGAGCGGATCATCTGGCTGGGCGACGAGGTGCGCGACGACAACGCCAACGCCATCTGCGCGCAGATGATGCTGCTCGCGGCAGAGGACCCGGACAAGGACATCTACCTGTACATCAACAGCCCCGGCGGCTCGATCACCGCGGGCATGGCGATCTACGACACCATGCAGTACATCAAGCCCGACGTGGCGACGGTGGCCATGGGCATGGCGGCGTCGATGGGGCAGTTCCTGCTCTCGTCCGGCGCCCCCGGCAAGCGCTTCGCGACCCCGCATGCGCGCGTCATGATGCATCAGCCCTCGGGCGGCATCTACGGCACCGCGACGGACATCCGCATCAACGCGGAGCTGATCATGCACATGAAGAAGACGCTCGCCTCGCTGACGGCGGAGCAGACCGGCAAGACGCTCGAGCAGATCAACAAGGACGCGGACCGCGACCGCTGGTTCACCGCCGACGAGGCTCTGGAGTACGGCTTCGTCGACAAGGTCATCAAGCACGCGGCCGAAGCCGGCGACAAGTCCCAGGGAGGCAAGGCGTGAGCAACGAGTACCAGGCCATCCAGGCAGCCGCACGCACCGCAGGCTCGCTCGGCGGCGCCGCAGGCTTCGGGGGAGCGGCTCCGACCGGCCCCTCGTCGCGCTACATCCTGCCGTCGTTCGAGGAGCGCACCGCCTACGGCTTCAAGCGTCAGGACCCGTACGCAAAGCTGTTCGAGGACCGCATCGTGTTCCTCGGCGTGCAGATCGACGACGCCTCGGCGGACGACGTGATGGCGCAGCTGCTCGTGCTCGAGTCCCAGGACCCCGAGCGCGACATTAAGATCTACATCAACAGCCCCGGTGGCTCGCAGACCGCGCTCACCGCGATCTACGACACCATGCAGTACATCAAGCCCGAGGTGCAGACGGTGTGCCTGGGCCAGGCCGCCTCGGCTGCCGCCGTGCTGCTTGCCGCGGGAGAGCCAGGCAAGCGCCTCGCGCTCCCGAACGCGCGCGTCATGATCCACCAGCCGCGCATCGAGGGCGGCTCCCGCGCGCAGGCCTCGGACATCGAGATCTACGCCGAGGAGATCCTGCGCATGCGCGAGTGGCTCGAGCAGACGCTCGCGCTGCACTCGGGCCAGACGCCGGAGAAGGTCCGCGAGGACATCGAGCGCGACACGTTCCTCTCGGCCGCCGAGGCCAAGGAGTACGGACTCGTGGACGAGGTCCTCGAGTCGCGCAAGCACGCGGCGCTCATCGGCAGCAAGTAAGACACCCCTCGCGGTTCGGCGCGTGCGCCTGGGGCCCGGCCGTCTGGCCGGGCCCTTCGGCGTCTCCGGAGGCCCTTCGCGGGTGCGACGAGCGCTCCTGAGCGTGCGCGGCGAGCTGTCCGCCGCGTCGGGCGTATGCATCGATACGGTCACGATGGCGGCGCGTCCGCCGCCCCCGTGTCAGAGGGCGTCGGTAACCTGGACAACGATGGCACGGTTGGAAGGAGACCGCATGTCCCGCCCCACGGACACCGGTGATCTGCTGAAGTGCACGTTCTGCGGCAAGACGCAGAAGCAGGTGCGCAAGCTGATCGCGGGACCCTCCGTCTACATCTGCGACGAGTGCATCGGCCTGTGCAACGAGATCCTCGAGGAGGAGTTCGCCGAGCAGGTCGAGGCGGAGCTCACGGACCTCCCCAAGCCGCGCGAGATCTACGACTTCCTCGAGCAGTACATCGTCGGGCAGACGCAGGCCAAGCGCGCGCTCTCCGTCGCGGTCTACAACCACTACAAGCGTGTGCGCGCCGCGGAGACGATCGTCAAGGGCGAGGACTCGGTGGACATCGCCAAGTCCAACGTGCTCTTCATCGGCCCCACCGGCACCGGAAAGACCTATCTCGCGCAGACGCTCGCGCGCATGCTCAACGTGCCGTTCGCCATCGCAGACGCGACCGCGCTCACCGAGGCCGGCTACGTGGGCGAGGACGTCGAGAACATCCTGCTCAAGCTGCTCCAGGCCGCTGACTACGACGTGGACAAGGCGCAGCACGGCATCATCTACATCGACGAGATCGACAAGGTCGCTCGCAAGGCGGAGAACCCCTCGATCACGCGCGACGTCTCGGGAGAGGGCGTGCAGCAGGCGCTGCTCAAGATCCTCGAAGGGTCCGTGGCGTCCGTGCCCCCGCAGGGCGGACGCAAGCACCCGCACCAGGAGTTCATCCAGATCGACACGACGAACGTGCTGTTCATCCTCGGCGGCGCCTTCGCGGGCCTCGAGGAGATCATCTCCTCTCGTGTGGGCCGCAAGGGCATCGGGTTCGGAGCGACGCTCAAGGAGGCCGACAACTCGGACCTCTTCTCGGCCGTCACACCTGCCGACCTGCACAAGTTCGGTCTCATCCCCGAGTTCATCGGACGCATGCCCGTCATCGCGACCGTGTCCCCCCTGGACGTGGACGCCATGGTGCGCATCCTCACCGAGCCCAAGAACGCCCTCGTGAAGCAGTACCAGCGGATGTTCGAGATCGACGAGGTGGATCTCGAGTTCGAGGACGACGCGATCCGCGCGATCGCCGAGCAGGCGCTCGAGCGGGGCACCGGCGCTCGCGGTCTGCGCGCGATCATGGAGGAAGTGCTTCAGGAGACCATGTTCGAGGTCCCCGGCCGCGAGGACGTGGGACGCGTCGTCGTGACCCGCGAGGTCGTCATGGATCGCGTCGCGCCGGCCTTCCTCGCGCGCCCCGCCGAGGACGAGCACGAGGGCGCGGCCTAGGCGCAGCCTTCACGCCTCACCGCCGCGCGTGGCCCATGTGCGCCATGCCCACCCCGCTGGGTCGCCCTGTTGCGCCCCCCACGCGCGCAGCGGGGCCGTGCCTGCACCGCGTCCCGTCGCCAAGCCCCACTCGCACCCCGCCGCCGCGACCCCCACGCGAACCGCGCCGCCGCGACCCCCCACGCGAACCGCGCCGCGTTGTGGACGCTCAGTGACGTTCTTCCGCTCCGACTGCATCACAGTGGACCATCCTGTGCCATCAGGCTGCCCGCTAGCGTCGTCCCCAGCCTCGTGCCGCTCGAGTTCAGTCCACCGCCGCAGACCTCGAGCGCGCCTGGGGTCAAGCGCGGAGGTGAACTTGGCGCGTGCGACCCCTGCGAGCCATGCCTGCGAGCGGCAAACCCATGTCCGCGCTGCTCGCGGCCTCGCCCCAGTGCTTCACCTTCGAGGAGCTCGTCGCGCTGTCGTCGCACCGTGCGGCAAGGACTGCGATCGAGAGCGGGCACGCGGTGCGACTCCTGCCGAACTGCTACGTGGGCGTGTGGCACGCGGAGTCGTTCACTGCGCGCGCCGGCGCGGTGCTGCAATGGTTGGGAGACGGGGCGGCTCTCACCGGGTGCGCCGCGCTCTTCGCCTGGGGCGTGCTGACGCGAGCGCCTCGCCAGATCCGCGTCCTCGTCACCGCCGAGCGGCGTCCGCGACCGCCCGAGTGGGTGCGTGTCACGCGCTCGCGCCACGAGGTCGAGACGACCACGCAAGGCGGCTACGCGGTCGTGCCGCTCGCCGTGGCTCTGGTGCGTTCCTTCGAGGAACTCTCGGACGGTGAGGCGCAAGGCGTGGTCTACGAGGCGGTGCAACGGAGGAAGGTCACACCACGTGCACTCGACGAGGCTCTACGCATTCTGCCGCGAGTCGCGCGTCGACGCGAGATACAGAGTCTCGTCGACGACGTGACTGCGGGAGCGCACAGCTACCTCGAGAGCGTCGCGTTGCACCACGTGTTCTTCGGAGGGATGTTCGAGCGGCTGTTGCGCCAGCACACCGTGGTGGTCGAGGGCCGCAAGTGCGTACTGGACATGTACGACCCGGCGACACGTACCTGCATCGAGGTCGATGGAGCGGCTCATCACTCATCGCCGGCTGCCCGTCAGAGTGACGTGGAGCGCGACGTGATGCTCGCGACAATCGGCGTGCAGACGCTCCGCTTCACTTATCGCGACATTGTCGATCGGCCTTCGTGGTGTCGGGCGATGGCGTCGCTGGTGCTGCGGCTACGTGTGGTCACGGCCCCTGGTACATGAGTGTCCACTGGGGTGCACGCGGGCGCGGATTCCGTCACTGAGCGTCCACTCGGGAGATGCGAGCGGGGCCCGACGCGATGCGCCGAGCCCCGCTCCGCTCAGCCTCAGGAGTCGGCGAGGACTGCGTTCTCCGTGCGCACCACAGTCGTGTCCGCGATCTCGTCCGCTTCGCCGTCCTCGGGCGACAGGCCGTCGACGCCCGGCTCGAGCGCCGCCACGGCGTCCACGATCTGCATCGACTGCACCTTCGCGCACGCCATGAGGTCGGCCGATGCGGCGCGCACCAGCTCCACCTGCGACTCCGGCACGAGCAGGTCCACGGACACGATCTCGGTGCGCTGTGCGACCTTCGCCTCGGACTTGACCTTGCGCAGCGCGGAGAGCGCAACGCCTGCCGCAGGGAGCATCTCGGCGGCCCCGTCGCCTGCGGCAGCGCGCAGAGGAGCCGAATCCGGCCACGCGGCGCGGTGCACCGATCCCTCGCGGAACCACGACCACACCTCCTCCGTCGCGAACGGGAGCACGGGAGCGAACAGGCGCAGGAATGACTCGAGTGCGAGAGTGAGCGCGGCGCGTGCCGAAGCGGCCTCGGGCGAGCACGGCGCCGACGGGTCGATCGCCTCGCCGGGCGCCGCACCGTCGTACGCGCGAGCCTTCACGAGCTCGAGGTAGTCGTCGCAGAAGGTCCAGAACAGGGTCTCAGTGACCTCGAGAGCCTTCGTGTGGTCGTACTTCTCGTATGCGGCGGTCGCCTGGTCGACGACGTCGGCCAGCGCCGCGAGCATCGCCTTGTCAAGGGGCTCGGTGACGGGCTTGGCCATGACGGCGTCCGATGCGGTGACGCCGGCGGCCAGCGAGTCGTTCGCAGCGGTCGCGATGCCGGTGGCTCCGAGCACGAACTTCGAGGCGTTGAGGACCTTCATCGCGAGGCGACGGCCGATCTTCATCTGGCCCTCGTCGAACGCGGCGTCCGTGCCGAGGCGAGCGGATGCGGCCCAGTAGCGCACAGCGTCCGAACCGTGCTGCTCGAGCAGACCCATGGGCGTGACGACGTTGCCCTTCGACTTGGACATCTTCTTGCGGTCGGGGTCGAGGATCCAGCCGGAGATGGCCGCGTGCTTCCACGGGAGCACGTCGCTCTCGAGGTGCGCGCGCACGACGGTCGAGAACAGCCAGGTGCGGATGATGTCCTGGCCCTGCGGGCGCAGGTCCATCGGGAAGACCTTGGCGAACAGTTCAGGGTCGTCGCGCCATCCGCCCACGATCTGTGGCGTGAGGGAAGAGGTGGCCCACGTGTCCATCACGTCCTTCTCGCCCATGAAGCCGCCGGGCTCGCCGCGCTGCGACTCGTCGTAGCCAGGAGCAGGCTCGGACGACGGGTCCACGGGCAGCTGGTCCTCGGACGGCGCGATGGGGGAGTCCCACACCGGCTCGCCTGCATCGTTGAGCGGGTACCAGACCGGGATCGGAACACCGAAGAAGCGCTGGCGAGAGATGAGCCAGTCGCCCGTGAGCCCATTGACCCAGTTCTCGTAGCGCTTCCCCATGTGCGAGGGAACGAAGTTCAGCTCTTCGCCGCGCGCGATGAGCTCGCTGCGCAACTTCTCGTCCTTGCCGCCGTTGGCGATGTACCACTGGCGGGACGTGACGATCTCGAGCGGCTTGTCGCCCTTCTCGAAGAACTTCACCGGGTGGGTGATGGGCTTCGGCTCGCCCTCCATGATCCCGGCTTCGCGCAGCATCTCGACGATGCGGGCCTGCGCGGAGAACACCGTCTTGCCAGCGAGCTCGGCGTAGGCCGCGATTCCCTCGGGCGAGTCGATCGCAGCGGGCGGCTCGGACAGGAAGCGACCGTCCCAGCCGATGCATGCGCGGGTCGGGAGCTGCAGCTCGCGCCACCACACCACGTCGGTGACGTCACCGAAGGTGCAGATCATCGCGATGCCGGAGCCCTTGTCGGGCTGCGCGAGGCGGTGGGGGACCACAGGCACCTCAACGCCGAACAGCGGAGTGCGGACGTGCTTGCCGAACAGAGGCTGGTAGCGCTCGTCATCGGGGTGCGCGACCAGTGCGACGCACGCGGGGAGCAGCTCGGGGCGAGTCGTCTCGATGTAGACCGACCCGTACGAGCCGGTGGCCTCCTCGAGGTCGGCCGCGGGCTCGAACGCGAGACGGTGGTACGCGCCTGGGCGCTCGCGGTCCTCAAGCTCGGCCTGCGCGACGGCGGTGCGGAAGGTCACGTCCCACAGCGTCGGCGCTTCGGACTGGTAGGCCTCGCCGCGTGCGAGCGAGCGCAGGAACGCCTGCTGCGCCACCGCGATGGAGGACGGAGAGATCGTCTGGTAGGTGCGCGACCAGTCGACCGAGAGGCCCAGGTGGCGCCACAGCGACTCGAACTGCTTCTCGTCCTCCTCGGTCAGACGCTCGCAGAGTTCGACGAAGTTCTTGCGCGAGATCGGCACCTGGTCCGCGGCTTTGATCGACTTGCCTTCGCCGCCGATGTGCGGCGGGACGAAGTCGGCGTCGTAGGGCAGCGTCGGGTCGCATCGGACGCCGTAGTAGTTCTGCACGCGGCGCTCGGTGGGCAGGCCGTTGTCGTCCCAGCCCATCGGGTAGAAGACTTCCTTGCCGCGCATGCGCTGGTAGCGCGCGACCGTGTCGGTGTGCGTGTAGCTGAACACATGGCCGACGTGGAGGGAGCCCGAGACAGTGGGGGGCGGGGTGTCGATCGAGTAGATCTCCTCGCGGGTCTTCGAGGGATCGAAGCGGTACGTGCCCTGGTTCTCCCAGGCGCCGTTCCAGCGGTCCTCGAGCCCGTCGACAGTGGCCTTGTCAGGGATGCGCGACGTCATGCGGGCCATTCTTCCAGAGGGTCGCGCGCGAGCGAACCTGCACGGGGGTCCTCGGGAGTATCGGTGCTGGTTGCGTGCGCTCGGGGATGCCGCCGACGCGTCTGCTGGGTCGTTGTCCACAGCCCCCAGGTGTGGGGATGACTCCTGGGTGATATGCCCGATACGCTCCCCGGCATGGGGGCAATGACTACTGCTGTGCGCGCTGCGGGTGCGCTTGTTCTTGTCGCGCTGCTCGCGGGCTGCACTGGGGACGACGGGATCGTGACGACAACTCCGACGCCCACGGTGGTGGCGGGCTCTGAGGAGCCGGGCACGACGCCGTCGCCGACGCCGAGCGGTGGCGGAGAGTTGACCGACGAGGAGCTCCTGGTGCTGATGCCCGAAGGTGCCGGCGACCCCACGTGGGAGGGCGCCGTCAGCACGGTTCTGTTCCTGCTCGACGAGTACCCGCGCGCGCTCAGGGAAGTTGACTCACGGGCGCTCGAAGCCCTGTCGCTCCCGGAGTGCAGGTTCTGTGCCGGCCTTGTCGACGACGTGGTTCAAGTGGACGGTGCAGGGCTGCGCCTCGACGAGGGCTCGATGACTCCGGACTTCTTGGGGCTCGACGGGTTCCTCGAGAGCGAGGGCCACGCACGGGTGGTGTTCCCGGTCCGGCAGTCCGACTTCCGCTACGTGGACTCGGGCGGTGTCGAGCAACGCACGACCAACGGTGCGGATTTCCTGATGTACGTCGAACTTCGATTCGTGGACCCAGCCTGGAAGATCGCGGGTGTCGAAGTTGTGGCGCCCTGAGCGTAAGTCGGCAGTCCTGTGGGCTCTGTTGCTGTGGTCCACCGTGATGGCAGGTCCGACGGCATACGCGGATGCACCCCCGAGCGACGAGGATGTGCCCGGGGGCTGGCTCGATCAGGGCGGGTCCATCAATGACGAGGGCACGGCGTTCGATCAGGGCGCTTCCGCCGGGTCGCCGGGGACTCAGACCTCGACGTCGGACTCCGCGGGTAGCACCCGCCCCGGAAGTCACTACGAGTACATGCGCCACGACTGTCTCGAGGAGGCTTCGATGGGCGCAGATCGACCGGCCTGCCCCGTGGGCTGGGCGATCATCGTGGTCTGCCCGAGTGGCTTCCCCTCGAGCATCCCGATCTATGGGCGGTGGGTTGACGAGGCGACGGGCGTAGCCGAGCCCTGGTCGCTGGTGGAGTGGTACACGTGTCCCGACGAGGCGGATATCCGCGCGCTGGTGCTCGACGAGTGGACCAGTCTTGCTCCGACCCCGACTCCGTTGAATCTGCAGCCGAACACCGGCTGGGTGTATGCGACGGTGCCGACGATTGCTTTCACAGATGACACTCCGCTGATCCATCAGGCGACGCTGCTAGGTGTGCCGGTGAGGATTCGTGCGACGCCGTCGCAGTTCACCTGGTCGTGGGGAGATGGGTCGGAGACGGACACCGCAGATGCCGGCAGTCCGTACCCGGACTACTCGGTGTCGCACACGTACCTGCACTTCGAGGGCGAGGTCGTTGTGGCGCTGGAGACGACGTGGAGCGGCGACTACTCGGTCAACGGCGGTCCGTGGATCGCCATCGATGGCACCCTCGCGACTCACAGCGGCCCCGTGACGGTCGAGGTGCACGACCCGCGGAGCCGCCTCGTCGACTGCGACCTCAACAACAACTGCATCGTCGGCCAAGGCTGACATAGCACGCAAGTCGGACGCTCTTGCTAGGGTGCCGCAGTGGCAGATGCGAGGCTCAGGCCCGAATTCCTCAAGGCGCTCGAGGACTTCGACGGTGAGGTAGGACGCGCGCTCAAGCCGGGACTGCGCGCCATGGTGCGGCTGAGGTGCAGCCACATCAACGGCGATGCGTACTCGGTACGGATGCACTCGGAGGAGCTGGCGCGCCTCGGTGCGCGTCCCGATCTCATCGCCGCGCTCGGTCGCCCCGTGAAGCTCATGCGTGCGGACCTCGTCACCCCTGGGCAGGCAGCGGCGCTCCGCTTCGCGGAAGTCCTCACCGACTATCCGCGCGGGCTCGAGATTGAGGCTCGTGACGAGGTGCGTGAGCACCTCTCCGCTCGCGCAGTCGGTGCGCTCATCGAAGTGATCGCCGTCACCAACGCATGGAACAGAGTGACGCGCGGCTCGGAGTAGGTCGTGCCGGCCCGACGCGGTGGCGGAGGATTCCTGCGTCGTCGCCGCAGGGGTGCCGCTCGCCGCGCGCGAGGGCTTCACCAGGGGTAATGTCCGAAACATGGTGCGATTGATTCTGAATGCGGTCATCTATCTCGGGTCGGCAGCAATCGGCCTGTTCGTCACGTCGCTGATCCTCGGCGACGACTTCAAGCTGCCGATTGCGGCGCTCCTGCTGGGCACGGTGCTGTTCGCCCTGTTCCAGATGATCCTGGGTCCGTTCATCTTCAAGATGACGCACAAGTACGCGTCCGCGCTCACTGGTGGGGTGGGTCTGGTATCGACCTTCGTTGCACTGCTCCTGACCGACATCCTGGTGGCCGACTTCAGCATCACCGGCATCAGCACCTGGCTGGCCGCGGTCGTGATCGTGTGGCTGATCACCGCGCTCGCGACCTGGCTCCTCCCGCTGTTCCTTCTCAAGGAGGCTGCGGACAACCGCAAGGACAAGTGACAGGCAAGTACTGCGTCGGGCATGTCCCCGGTGACCGATGCGCCCCTCGACGGCGCGTCTCCCGGTGGCGTCGACACGGGACGTAGGTCCTAGGACCTATGCCCCTGGGGGTATAGTTTCGGGAGACGGTCGCAACGGAGCGACCGCTATCCGATTGAGGTGATCCCCATGGCCCGCGTGGTCGTCCTCGGAGCAGGAGTCTCCGGACACACCGCCGCCCTCTACCTGCGCAAGCGCCTTCCGCGTGAGCACGAGGTCGTCGTCGTGTCGCCCAACTCCCAGTACAACTGGATCCCGTCCAACATCTGGGTGGGCACCGGCAAGATGTCCACCGATGACGTGGTCTTCCCGCTCGCGCCGATCTACGCGAAGAAGGGCATCACGTTCGTCCAGGCGAAGGCCGTGGCGCTATGGCCTGAGGGTGACGCGCACGTGGAACCCGACTCGCCCGGCGCACAGGCATACGGCGTGAGTGCCGACGCTACCAAGACGAAGTCTGTCGTGGCCGGCGAACACGGCTCAGCGCAGCCCGCAGTCGACGTGGAGCACACGAGCCCCGAGCGTGTAGGCGAGGTCGAGCGACTGCGCTACGACTACGTCGTCAATGCGACCGGCCCCAAGCTCAACTTCGGGGCAACTCCCGGCCTCGGCCCGGAGTCCGGCTACACGCTCTCGGTGTGCACGCCCAGTCACGCGAGCCAGGCGCACGGGAAGCTCGACGAGCTCATCGATGCGTGCAAGGACGGGGCGAAGAGGCGCGTCGTGATAGGCGTCGGCCACGGCACGTGCACATGCGAGGGTGCGGCCTTCGAGTACACGTTCAACGTGGAGCACGAGCTGCGCGAAGCCGGAGTGCGCGACCAGGTGGAACTCGTCTACTTGACCAACGAGAACGAGCTGGGTGACTTCGGCGTGGGCGGCATGCAGTTCGATCAGAACGGCTACCGCACCACCAGCCAGCTGTGGACCGAGTCGCTGTACCGTGAGCGTGGCGTGAAGGCCATCACCGGCGCCGCGGTCACGAGCATCGAGCCCGGGGTCATTCACTACGACCAGCTCGACGGCTCTCACAACGACCTCGAGTTCGACTTCGCGATGCTGCTGCCGCCGTTCAAGGGCAGTGATTGGAAGGCGTACGACGCTGCGGGAGCCGACATCACGGACACCGTGTTCGCGCCGTCGGGCTTCATGAAGGTCGATGCGGACTACTCGAAGAAGGCGTACGAGGAGTGGAGCGCCAAGGACTGGCCGCGCACCTACCAGAACCCGACGTACCGCAACGCGTTCGCCGTCGGCATCGCGTTCGCGCCGCCCCATCAGATCTCCAGGCCGCGGGCCACGCCTGATGGCGTCGCGGTGGCACCCAGCCCGCCCCGCACCGGCATGCCGTCAGGGACCATGGGCAAAGTCGTGGCGCACACCATCGCCGACATGATCCTCAAGGGCGCGACCGAGCCCACGCACTCAGCGTCGATGGCGGAGATGGCTGCCGCGTGCGTCGCATCGGCCGGTCACGGCATGCGCACCGGCACGGCCGCGGCCATGACGATGAGTCCCGTGGTGCCCGACTGGGAGAAGTACCCGGAGACGGGCCGCAACCTCAAGGAGACCTTCGGCGAGATCGGGCTCGCGGGCCACTGGGTCAAGCGGATGCTCCACACCCTGTTCATCTACAAGGCCAAGGTCAAGCCCGGCTGGACCTGGATCCCGGAGTAAGGAGGAGGCGTCATGGACACGACCGACGAGAGGATCGCGGCTGCGCCGTTGCCCACCGGGGGAGAGCTGCGTCGTCGCCGCAACCCGGTCCTGCAGTTCACGCGCTTCATGCGCATCAACTGGACGATGTGGCGGCTCGCGCGCAAGCACCACTAGTCCGTCTGGAATGTCGGCCGGGGGTGCGGCGAACGGGGATCTCGCCGCGCCTCCGGCCGACTTGCGCGCAAGTTCGGTGCCGATCTGCGCGCGCTGCGCGTCTCGGCGCCAGGGGAGTCAGGCGAAGATGACCTCGACCCCAGCCTCTGCGAATGCGCGGGTGAAGTCCTCCGGAGGTTCCGTCTCAGTGATCACGTAGTCGACATCACCCAGTGCGGCGAAGGTGGCGAAGAGTTTGCGATGGAACTTCGTCGAGTCGATCAGGATGCCGACCTTGTCGGCGTGGTCCATCATGTCGCGCATCACGCCTGCCTCGGCGAGGTTCGAGGTAGCGAAGCCGCCCTCGATCGTCGCGCCGCCGACTGCGATGAGTGCGAGGTCGGCATGCACGTCCACGGCGTGCTCGCCAGCGCCCCCGAACGAGACTTTCCCGACCGTCGCCTGCGAGCTGTCGCGCACCATCCCGCCGAACACGTAGAGGTTGCGGTAGGACGAGGGTGAGATCTCGCTGGCGAACAGGAGGTTGTTCGTGGCGATCGTGAGGTCGTGGTGCTCGCGAAGGCTCCTGGCGACGGCGAGCGTGGTGGTGCCGCCGTTGATCAGCAGAGATGAGTCGTCCTCCACCAGCCGCGCTGCGAGCCGGCCGATCGTGTCCTTCGCGCTGGTCTGGACGCGTCGGCGGATGTCGAGGCCGGACTCTGGCTTGGGGAGCGCGTCGGGGCTGACTGCGCCGCCGTGGGTGCGGATGACGACGCCGTCCGCGTCCAGCCGGTCGAGGTCGCGACGGATCGTGTCCACTGACACTTGGAAGCGTTCGGCGAGTTCGGCGACGGTCACCTGGCCAGCCTCGGCCACGGCGGCAGCAAGGCGTGCCTTGCGGCCCGCGGGCAGGCGCGGCTTCTGGGCGTCGTTGCGTGCAGGCCGCGTCGATTGCTGAGTCACGACTACGTTTCTAGCATGAAACAGCAACAAACGGCAGTGGGAGCGGTCTCATCCGGCAAGCGAACCGCTTCGATGCCGTTTTAATGCATGATAATGCCGTGAACCCGCTTGACATTGCATGAATGCGTGTTCTAACGTGCAGGAAGCCGCATAACCCCGCATCCAGGCGCAGAAAGCGGCAGAACTCGAAGGAGAGTCTCAGATGAGCAATGGCGCTCGTAACCCCAACAGGTGGTTGGCGTTCTCCGCCAGCATCGCTGTGGTCGCCCTCACGGCGGCCTGCAGCTCAGGTGGCACCACCGCATCCCCCGACACTGGAACCGGCGACGGCGGCTCCGATGGAGACGTCGTTCTCGAGTTCGCGCAGTGGTGGGAGCCGGAGCTCCCCGATGGTGTCCTGCGCGGACTCATGGACGAGTTCGAAGCCGAGAACCCCGGCATCACTGTCGAACTCCTCTCAGGACCGTACGCCTCCACCAAGGAGCAGGTCGTCGCAGGCGCAGCCTCGGGCACGATGTCCGACGTCGTCGGCCTCGACGGCGCGTGGGTCTCAGACTTCGTCCAGCAGGGCGCGATCGCTGACCTGTCTGCGCTCATGGACGATGCCGGCTACGACCAGACCCAGCTGGCGAGCCAAGTCCAGCTCGACGGCAGCACCTACATGGTCCCCGTCGTCAACTTCGCATACATGCTGTTCAGCAACGATGCGATGCTCGCCGATGCAGGCGTCGACGTTCCGTCGACCCGGTCGGAGTTCGCTGACGCCGCGGCGGCCCTCACGAGTGGCAACACCACCGGGTGGATCCTGCCGCTTTCGCTCGAGGCGCCCAACGGCATCCAGAACGACGTCATGTCGTGGGTGTGGGCTTCGGGCGGCTCGATGCTGGACAACGGGCAGCCGGACGTGACCAACGACGATGTGAAGTCCGCCGTCGAGTTCATCGTCGACCTCGACTCCGCGGGCGTGATCGCGCCCGGCGCCGCGACCCTCAAGGAGCAGGACAAGGTTGAGGAGTTCACCAACGGCCGTGTGGGAATGATGATCTCGTCGCTCGCCCACATCAACACGATCCGCGAGTCGAACCCTGATCTCGAGTTCACGATCTCCGCGCTTCCTGCAGCGGACGGCTACAGCGGTGAGCGCGGCACGCCCTACGCCTCGTGGGGAATCGGCGTGGCTGAGAACTCGGAGCACAAGGCTGAGGCGTGGAAGCTCATCGACTTCCTCATGAGCGAATCCTCGAATGCGCAGCTCGCCGATGCTGCCAACGCGTTCCCCGGCAACACGACCGCCCGGCCGGAGTTCGTGGACAACGACCCGATCTTCCAGGAGGCCTTCGACGTCTGGCAGGCCGGCTACCCGGCGAACGAGTTCGTCGGACTACCGGTCGCCGAGCAGCTGATGCGCGACTTCTCCGAGCAGCTTCAGCGTGTGCTCGCCGGAGAGATCAGCGTCGACGAGGCGCTCGAGAACGCTCAGGCCGCCTGGACGGACGAGTTCTAACCCCCCTGACAGAACCGTCCTCAGGTCCGCGCCGGGCGCTCGGCGCCCGGCGCGGACCTCACCCCCAAGGAGCATCCAGACATGACTGCCACCCTCACCCCCGAGGTGGAGGCCGCCGATCGCCAGCCGACGCCCCCGTCGTCGCGCGTGCGACTGCGGCGGCTGTGGGACAGGCTCACCCCCTTCGGGTTCCTGTCGCCGACCCTCATCCTGCTGATCATCCTCATGGTCACGCCGATCGCCATGGTCGTCGGCTACTCGCTGATGGACCGCGTGATCACCGCGCCGGAGTCGAACTTCGTCGGTTTCGAGAACTATGTCGAGGTCCTCACCGATCCAGTCTTCGCGACGGCCGTGAAGAACACGATCTACTTCGCCGGCGTCAGCGTCGTCGCCCACTTCGTGCTCGGCATGGGCTTCGCGCTGATGCTGAACTCACCCATCCTGAGCCACCGGCTCAAGGCCGTCTTCCGCACGATCTACATCCTGCCTTGGCTGTTCACGATCGCGATCGTGGCAGTGCTGTGGCGCATGCTGTTGAGCCCCAACGGCATCGTGAACTACCTGGTGACTACCTTCGGCTTCACGGAGAGCAGCGTCGAATGGCTCTCAGACCCGAACCTTGCGCTCCACGCAGTGACGTTCATCAATATCTGGTCCGGCTACCCGTTCTTCATGATCAGTCTTCTCGCCGGTCTCCAAGGGATCCCTCGCGACCTGTACGAGGCGGCGCGCATCGACAGGGCGGGCCCGATCAAGCAGTTCCTGCACGTGACGCTCCCGCAGCTCAAGCCGATCGTGATCTCCATGGCCCTGTTGGACTTCATCTGGACCACGCAGCAGTTCGCGTTGATCTGGATGACGACTGGCGGCGGTCCGATCAACCGCACCGAGATGGTCAGCACGTACACGTACAAGCTGGCGTTCGCCACCTACGACTTCTCCGTCGCTTCTGCGGCCGCGGTGATCGTGCTCGTGCTGTCCATGGTGCTCGCCTTCTTCTACGTCCGTCACCAGAAGTCGAGGGATTGACATGACTGCCTTGTCCGCTGGCGCACCCGTCGCCGCACCCACTCGCGCTGACATCGTCCGTCGGCAGCGCCTCAAGAAGATCGCCCTGATCGTCGCCCTCGTCCTCGGCGCAGGCTTCCCTGCGCTGCCGATCCTGTGGATGCTCTCGAGCTCCTTCAAGACGAACGGTGAGATCTTCGAGTATCCGCCCCGGATCATCACGGAGAACTTCTCGTTCGACGCCTACCAGGCAATCCTCACCGACCCGGAGAAGCTGCGGTTCTTCTTCAACAGCTACTTCATCGCCGGGTCCGTGACGGTGCTGACGCTGATCGTCGCGGTGCTCGCCGCGTACGCCTTCAGCAGGTTCCAGTTCCCCGGCAAGCGGATCATCAACGTGATGGTGATCTCGGTGCAGGCGGTGCCGCCGATCACGCTGCTCATCCCGTACTTCGGGCTCGTGGTGGCGCTCGGCCTGTACAACACCTATCCGGGCCTGATTCTCACGTACATGGTCTTCACCCTTCCGTACGCGATCATCATGATGACCGGCTACTTCAACACGCTTCCCAAGGAGCTGGACGAGGCCGTGAAGGTCGACGGCGGCCGCCCGTTCACGGCGCTGTGGAGGGTGCTCGTCCCTGTCTCCGTCCCCGGCATGGTCTCGGTGGGCGTGTACACCTTCATGATCGCGTGGAACGAGTACCTGTTCGCGCTCACGTTGACGCGCACCAACGACATGCGCACGGTGCCCATCGGCATCCAGCTGCTCATGGGCCAACACGCCTATGAGTGGAACCAGATGATGGCGATGAGCGTGCTCGGATCCATCCCCGTGCTCGTCCTCTTCCTCTTCTTCCAGCGATATTTCATCGGCGGCATGGCCGCTGGCGCCGTCAAGGCGTAGCTGAGCGCTGGACGCAAGGCCCCACCCAACCCGAAAGGAACTCTCATGCTCACCTCCGGCGACGCCATCCTCCAGGTGGCTCACCAGCACTCGTTCGCAGTCCCGGCCTTCAACATCTCGGACTGGAACATGTGCCGCGGCATCGTCGAGATCAGCGAGGAGAAGAACGCTCCGCTGCTGATCGCCATCCACCCCGACGAGCTGAGCCACACCACGGACGCGCTGATGCCCGCGATCCGAGAGCTGGCTCACCGTGCATCGGTCCCGGTGGCCATCCACTTCGATCACGGTGCCACCGTGGACCAGATGGTGTGGGCGGTGCAGGCCGGCTTCACCTCGGTGATGCTCGACGGCTCGATGCTGCCGTTCGACGAGAACGTGGCGCTCACCAAGGCGGCCGTGGACGTCGCGCACGCCGTGGGCGTGTCGGTCGAGGGCGAGTTGGGCACGATCGGCAAGACCGATGCGGAGGCCGAGGACGGCGCCGCCGAGATCATCTACACGGTCCCGGAGGACGCTGTGAGGTTCGTCGAGCTCACGGGCGTCGACTCGCTCGCGGTCGCGATCGGCACCTCGCACGGCATCTACCCGTCGTGGATGAAGCCGGAGCTGAAGCTCGATCTGCTCCGCGAGATCAAGAAGGCGGTCGACATTCCGCTCGTCCTGCACGGCGGCTCCAACAATCCCGACGCTGAGATCGGCCAGTCGGCGACGCTCGGCATCAACAAGATCAACATCTCGTCCGACATCAAGGTCGCGTACCACCGTCGGATGCGCGAGATCCTGGCGGACGAGTCGCTGCGGGAGCCCAACACGATCCAGCCGCCCGCGATCGAAGCGATGAAGGCCGAGGCTGCCCACAAGATCGACCTGTTCGGCGCGGCTGGCAAGGCCTCGCTGTTCTGACGAGACGGAGGGCGGGTGACGTGAGTTCCGGGATGGACGGTTGGGCTGAGGTGGCTGCTGGGCGCCGGGCGGGCGATGCTCGCCCAGGGCGTCAGGCAGAGGCTCCGTCCCCAGAGATCGCGGCGGGGGCTGCGGTGCTGGGGATGGGCGGCTGCCTCGACTACGAGATCACCTGGGACTCGACCGCGCTCGAGGCGCTCGCGGCCGAACATGGTGTCGCGGCCGGGGACCTCGAGCGAGGTGACGTCATCCGCTCAGCGCGCGAGCTGATCTGCTCCATGCTCGCGTTCCTCCGGGATGGTGTCGGGGGAGAGCGGGCAGTCTCCTCCCTCGACACCATCGAGGAGGTGTCGGGCCACTTCTCGCGGCGGATCGCGGTGGGCGGCACCAACGTTCGTGCCGCCATCGCGATGAGCAGGATCGGCATTCCCAGCACCCTGCATCTCGTGAGCGTCGAGGACGTCTTCCGGAGCCTCCTCCCTCCGGACGTCGCCTACGTCTGCTCAGGCGACGGCGACAGCCTCAACCCCCACCTGATCGTGCAGTTCCCTGAGGGGGCGCAGGTCAGGCTGGGGGATGAGGTGATCGTCGCGCCACGCGCGAACCGTCTGATCTACGTGTGCGACGAGCCGAATGCCCGGATGGTCGTGGATCCCACGCTGGGCGATCTGCTCGAGAGCGCGCGCGTGTTCTTGGTCTCGGGATTCAACGCCATGGTCTCCGAGTCGGAGCTGCGTGAGCGGATCTCCGCGATGAAGGCCGCGATCACACGCCTCCCGGCGGACGCGGTCGTGATCTTCGAGGACGCCGGCTACCACCTGCCTGCGCTGAGCGAAGTGCTCATCGAGGAGTTCGCGTCCAGCGTGGACCTTTACGGGATGAACGAGGATGAGTTGCAGGCGCGTGTCGGTCGGGACCTCGATCTCGACGACCCGGTGGTGATCGCGGAGGCGCTTGCGCAGGTCGCGAGCGCCATCCCGAGCCCCACCCTCATGGTCCATACCGCTCAGTGGGCGCTCGCGTACGGAAATGAGGCGGCGCGCTACCGCGGCGCGCTCGAAGGAGGCATCGCGCTCGCAGGCACGCGCTACCTGGTGGGCGATGCGCTCGATGCATCGGCGGTGGCGCGCACGCGAGCATTGCCGATGCGGCCCGAGGGCGTCCAGTTCGCGACCGAGATCGAGCGGCTGCTCGGCGATCGGGTCGCATGCATGCCGACCTACGTTCTCGACACGGACAGCCCCACGACGATCGGACTCGGGGACACGTTCGTGGGCGGCGTGGTCGCGGCCCTCGTCCAGCAGGCGAGGCGAGCGTGAGCGCGAAGAGTCAGGTGCTCGGCGCGAATCAGCCAGCGGACCGCTTCTATCGCGGAGGCGAACGCATCGCAGCCTTCCGACGCAGCGGCACGGCAGCGTCCCGCACTCCGGAGGATTGGGTGGGCTCCGTCACGCCGCTGTTCGGCGAGGTTCACCTCGGACGCACTGTGCTCAGCGACGGCGATCTCCTCGCCGATGCTGTGGCGGCGGACCCTGTTGGTTGGCTCGGCGCCGCGCACGTCTCGCGTTTCGGTACCGACACCGCCCTGCTCGTGAAGCTGTTGGACGCGGGCGAGCGGTTACCGGTGCACGCACACCCCGACGTGCCGTTCGCACGCCGTCACCTGGGACTCGTGCATGGCAAGACAGAGGCGTGGATCTTCCTCGAGGGCGCCGAGGTATCGCTCGGCTTCTCTCGCGACGTAGGTGTCGAGGAGCTGGCGGAGTGGGTCGAGCGCCAGCGCGTGGAGGACATGCTCGGCGCGATGCACACCTTGCGCGTGACATCCGGCGACGTCGTGTTCGTGCCGGCGGGTATGCCGCACGCGATCGGCGAGGGAGCACTGCTGGTCGAGCTCCAAGAGCCGACTGATCTGTCGATCCTCATGGAATGGCGGGGCTTCGCGATCGATGGCGAGTCCCATGGGCACCTCGGGCTGGGATTCGAGACTGCGCTCGCGGCAGTCGACCGCCGAGGGCGGACGCGCGCGGAGCTCTCCTCGCTCGTGACGGCCACCGCTGGCGACGTCGGAGATTTGCTCGCGCCCGCGTCGGACTTCTTCCGCGCCGAGCGCCTGCGGGGGTCGACGCCGTGGGATGAGGGGTTCTCGGTCGTCGTGTGCGTCGACGGCGAGGCGATGGCCACCGCCGAGTCCGGCGAAGTGCTCCGTCTGGAGCGCGGCACGACGGCGCTGACGGCCCACGCGAGCGGCGCGTGGAGTGTCGCAGCAGGCGGTGACTTCGAGGCGATCCGCTGTCGCCCTCCGCGCGCCTAGACTCCCGGCTCCTCGGGATCCGCTGCGGAGGCGACCATGAGATCGGCGACTTCGTAGACGCCGATGATGACGCGGTTCGCGCCCAGCTCCGTCAGGTAGTCGTGGTCCACTTCACTTTGGCCGCGGGCGACGATCGTCACGTCGGGCGAGAGCCGGCGGATCTTCGCGACGACGGCACCCGCCTGGATCGGGTCGGGGATGCCGACGAGCACGGTGTGTGCCTTCTCGAGGGCTGCGGCGCGCAGCACCTTGGAGCGGACGGCGTTGCCGAGGATCGCCTCGTGGCCGGCGTCGCGGATCTCCTTGACGTGGTCCTCGTCGTCGGAGACGACGACGGCGGGCATGCCGCGCGACCATAGCCCTTCGGCGATGCGGCGCCCGACGCGGCCGAACGTGACGACGATCGTGTGGCCCTCGCCGACGTAGGCGACGGGCCCGGTCTCACCGCTGGCCTGGTCGTCGGTTACTTTGGCGACGTAGGAGCGCGACGCCCAGGCGAACAGCGCGGGGTTGACCACGATCGACAGGATCGCGCCCGCGAGGACGAGGTCCTGTGCGTCGGTGGGGAGGATCTCGTACTGGCCGCCGAGTGTGACGAGGATGAAGGAGAACTCGCCGATCTGCGCGAGCGACGCGGCGATGACGAGGCTCATCGACTTCGAGTACTTGAGGACCCTGACGAGCGCGTAGGCGCCGATGAACTTTCCGACCACGATCGCGAGGAGGGTCGCGAGCAGCGCGAGCGGGCGCTCCCACACGATCGCCGGATCCACGAGCATGCCGACGGCGACGAAGAACAGCACCGCGAACGTGTCGCGCAGTGGCTGGGAGTCCTCGGCGGCGCGATGTGCGAGGTGGGAGTCCTTGAGGATGGTGCCGGCGAAGAAGGCGCCGAGCGCGAGGGAGACTTCGAACAGCACGGCGGCGCCGACGGCGACGCCCAGGCTAAGCGCGAGAACCCCGACGGTGAACAGCTCGCGTGATCCGGTGTCGGCGACGCGCGCGAGGATCCACGGGATCGCGCGTCGGCCGAACAGCACCATGACCGCGACGAATGCGCCCACCTTGAGGGCGGCGAGCCCGAGTTCTCCGGCGAGTTCGGCGGGGGAGGCCGCACCTTCTCCCACGACGGGGATGATGACGAGCGCCGCGACCATCGCGAGGTCTTCGACGATCAGCCATCCGATGGCGATGTGGCCCGCGCGGGTGTCCAGCAGGCCGCGGTCCTCGAGCGCGCGCAGCATGACGACAGTGGATGCGACGGAGAGGGCGAGGCCGAACAGCAGCGACGGCCCCCAGCCCCATCCGAGCCAGTGGCCGAGCAGGGTGCCGAGCACGGTGGCGAGCGTCATCTGGACCACGGCGCCAGGGATGGCGACCTTCTTGACGCTCAGCAGGTCCTTGAGAGAGAAGTGCAGTCCCACGCCGAACATCAGCAGGATCACGCCGATCTCGGACAGCTGCTGTGCGAGCTCGAGGTCGGCACGGAAGCCGGGGGTGTGCTCACCGATGAGGAGGCCCGCAGCGAGGTAGCCGACGATGGGTGAGAGGCGTAGCTTCTGCGCGGCGAATCCGAGGGCGAAGGCGCCCACGAGACCTGCGGCGATGGTCAGCAGGAGGGGCGCGTGGTGCAACATCTCACGATTCTACCTGGGCCGATGGGGACCCCGTGCGCTCGCCGCGGATGGCGCTCTAGGGGCGCGCGGTGGCGTGCGTGCGCCACAGCTCGCTGCCGTGCGAGTCCTCGACCACTGCGGTGGGGGCGTCGGAGAGATCGAGATGCACGTCGAGGAAGGCGCTGCCGTCCCTGGCGGTGACTCGGTAGCTGTACCGCGCATTCTCGAGCGCGAGCGCCTCGGTGCTGGCGGTGGTGAGCCACGGGCGGTCCTTGCGCAGCGCCACGAGTTCCTGGTGGGCGCGGTGGACGTGCGCGCCCCATGGAGCGAGCAGGTCGGGAGAGTCGGGGAAGGCAGGGCGCACGGCGTCGTCGCCGCCGAGGCGTTCCTCTTTGAGCCCTGTGAAGGCGTGTTCATCGCCGTAGTACACCGATGGCGTGCCTCCCACGGTGAGCAGCACGGCGAGCGCGACGAGGGCCCCCTCGGGTCCCACCCTCGAGGCGATTCTCGTGACGTCATGGTTGCCGACGAAGGTCTGGGGCGTGAACGTGCGCAGGAACTGGTCGTGCCGCTGGAGCGCCCAGTCGAGTTCGAACATGTTGCGGTCCTGGATACTCGACCAGATCGCCTTCCACAGCTCGTACTGAGTCACGGTGTCCACGGTCGAGTGATCCACGAAGCCCGCGTAGTCGCCATGGATGACCTCGCCGAGGAACCATGCCCGGGGGTGGTCGTGTCGGGCGCGCGTGAGCACCTTGGCCCAGAACTCGGTCGGCACTGAGTACGCCGCGTCGAGGCGCCAGCCGTCGGCGCCGCGTTCCAGCCAGTGGCGCATGATGTCGGTGACGAAGTCGGCGGTAGAGGGCTGCGCGTGGTTGAGACGGACGAGCGAGTCGTGTCCCTCGAAGACGCGCGGTGCGGGTCCGTCCTGCGCGTTCCAGTCGATGTCGATGAGGTCGGCTGCGGGGTCCTCGGAGAGGGCGCGCCGCACCAAGGGGTGAGTCGACGAGACGTGGCTGAAGACGCCGTCGAGCACGAGGGAGAGGCCTCGATCGTGGCATGCGCGTGCCAGTGCCTCGAAGTCCGCCTCGGTTCCCAGGCGCGGGTCGATGCGATGGTGGTCGACCGTGTCGTAGCCGTGCGTCTCGGACGCGAAGATCGGTCCGAGCAGCAGGCCGGTGACGCCCAGTTCAGAGGCGTAGTCGAGCCAGTCGATGAGCTTGCGCAGGCGGGGCCGAGGCTCTCCGTGGGGGTCGCGGATGGGGGCGCCGCAGAAGCCGAGGGGGTAGACATGCCACCAGATCGCGTCCGCGTGGCTGACCCTCGAGAGTTCTATTGAAGTCTGTTCACTAGGCATTTAGTGAGCATAGTTCACTAACGGTAGGATGACCAACATGCCGCGCACCGATCGCACACCTCGTCGCCGCCTGGACCCCGAATCGCGCCGCGCCGCGATCCTCTCCGCGGCGACCGAGGCCTTCTCCGACCGGCCGTACGGCGACGTCACGCTCGCGTCGATCGCCGCGTCGGCGGAGGCCTCCGTTCCGCTCGTGTACAGGTACTTCGACGGCAAGGAGGGCCTCTACACGGCGGTGGTGCGCGAGGCGGTGGCCACGCTCGGCTCCGCCCACGCGGCCGCTCAGGAGCGACTCGCGCCAGGGGTCTCGGCTCGAGACCGGGTGCGGGAGTCGATCACGGTCTACCTCGATCATGTGGCCTCGCACCCCGACTCGTGGGCGCTGCCGATGCGCCACCCAGGCAGCGAGCCTGCCGAGGCGATCGAGATCCGGCTCCAGGCGCGTCGGGATTACGTCGAGCTCCTCGCGACGCTGCTGGCCCCGAACAGGAGCGCCCGCCATGACTTCGCCCTGTGGGGCTACTTCGGCTTCCTCGATGCCGCCTGCCTGCGCTGGGTCGATCGAGGGTGTCCTGCAGATGATCGGTGGGCGCTGGTCGACGCCGCCTTGGGGTCACTCGAGGGTGCGCTCGGCGACTGGGCGGCCTAGCGCGCCTCGCCGTCAGTCGTTGAGGTTGTCGAGGTAGTCCTCACGCGCGGCGGCGTAGTCCTCGAGGTGTGCGGCGAGGTTGCGCGTGTCGACGAACGTCCAGCCGCCGGGGTCGGTGACGCCGACCCACGCCTGGAGGTTCGCGGTGTACGAGTACAGGTGCCCGTAGCCGTCGGGGATGGATCCTGCCGCAGGCATGTCGAGCAGCACCTGCCACATGGTGACGACCGGGAACCAGCTCATCTGGTTCGAGACGTCGGGTGCGCGCTCTGACCCTTTGAGCCAGTCGGGCTCGCGGAACGCGAGCTCGGGCGAGAAGAACACCACCGGGTCTGAGCCGTGCTGCAGGTACACGACGCGCGTGTCGCCCCACACTCCGGCGGGCAGGTCGAGCGAGTCCTCCTCGCCCGTGAACCGCACGGTGCGGCCTTCTCCGACGACGGGCAACCAGGCGGAGCTGCCGGCCGCGCGAGCGTCGGTGAGTTCGGTGTGGAGGGGGTTCACGAATGGCGGTCCCGCCATGAGCGCGCCGTCGATCTGCTCGTTGAGGATGTCGATCGAGCCGAGCACGGCCTCGACGCCGAACGAGCCGAGCGAGAGTCCGTACAGGTACAGCTCGGGGCGCTCGTCCTCGGGCAGTGTGGCCCAGTAGTCATAGACGGTGCGGAACGTCCTGAGCGAGGTGTCGCGCGTGACCTGCTGGTCGGCGAGCAGCGAGATCCAGCTGGGCAGGTACGAGTACTGCACGCCCGCGATCGCCACGTCGCCGCGAAGCAGGTACTCGAGCGGGTCGACGCCCGCCGGGTCGAGGTAGCCAGTGCCGGTGACGGTGCCGAGCACGAGCGCCTCGCGCTCGAACGCGTCCGTCCGTATCAGTTCGTCGAGCAGCAGGTCGGCGCGCTCCTCGAGCGTGTCAGCCGAGCGCAGCCCGACGTACACGCGGATCGGCTCCATGGAGCCCGAGCCCCAGTAGCCGTCCAGATCCTCGACGGTGGGGCCCGAGGACACGAACGATCGGCCCTGCCTGCCGAGGTCCTCCCACGCGACGAGCGAGCCCTCGCCGCCCGAGCGCAGCGCACTCGTCGGCTGCTCCACGCCGGGCTTGTCGGCGCGGTCACGCACGGAGAACAGTGCATTGGAGGCGGCGAAGAAGCCCTGCACCAGCAGACCCGAGAGGACGAGCCACAGCGTCACGGACGCCAACGTCACGCCCAAGGCGATCGACAGACGACGGGGAAACCATCGGTCAAGCAGGTGGTTCGCGACGCGGAACAGCTTGCGCATGAAGCGCGAGACGATCAGCACGATCGCCGCGATCATCACGCCCACGCCGATGACGATGGGCCACGCGGTGGGGCTCACATCGGGCATGTCGAAGGTGTGGCGGATCTCGTTCTGCCAGCCCACCCATCTCCAGATCGCGAGCCCCAGCGTCACCCCGATGATCGCGAGCAGCGAGCCTCCCACGATGAACCGTGCGCGCCCCCTGATGTTCGGGATCTGCAGGTAGTTCCATACCGAGTGCCCGCTCGCGCCGAGCGCGTAGCCCACCATGAACGACACGCCCGATGCGATGCCCTGCACCCAGGCCACGCGCGGCAACAGGGAGGGCCCCAGGGAGACGGCGACGAAGAACGCGCCGACCACCAGTCCGACGCCGGAGAAGTTCGGCTCCAGGATGCCGGGCGGGCGCCTGCCTGCCCAGCCCTTGCGCGCGTCGGGCAGGCGCAGCCTTCCGCTCATGCGTCACCCCTTCCTGGCTCGACGATAGCCCGCGCGGTGCAGGCCCGGTGGTGCCGCGTCGGGCCCATGCCCGACGCTGAGGCCGGCTAGAACGGCACAGAGTCCCTGGACAGGGGGCAGGTCATGCAGTGTCCGCCGCCGCGCCCGCGCCCGAGCTCGGCGCCCACGATCTCGACGACCTCGATGCCTGCGGCGCGCAGGCGGTCGTTGGTGTGAGTGTTGCGGTCGTACGCGACGACCACACCTGGCTCGAGCGCGACCACGTTGTTGCCCGAGTCCCACTGCTGACGCTCCGCCGCGTAGCGGTCACCGCCGGTCTCGATGACATTGAGCCGGCCGAGCCCGAGCGCGTGCGCAACGACGTCGACGAACGGCTCGCGCTCGCGGACCACGTCCAGCAGCGTCGGCGGCTCAGCCGGGTAGAGCGAGAAGGTCTCGATGTCGTCCACGATCCCAGGGAAGGCGGTGGCGACATCGCGGTCGGCGAGCGTGAACACGGTGTCCAGGTGCATCGCCGCACGCAGCCGCGGCATCTTCGCGACGATCACGCGATCCGCGGCGTCGGCGGCGAACAGCTCCGCTGCGACCTGCGTGATCGCCTGACGGCTGGAGCGCTCCGACATGCCGATCAAGACTGCGCCGTTGCCGATGGGCATGACGTCGCCGCCTTCGAGCGAGGCGAGACCGTGATCGCGTTCGGGGTCCCCCCACCACACCTTGACCTGGCCCGCGAAGCGCGGGTGGAAGTCGTAGATCGCCTTCATCACGAGCGTCTCGGCGTGGCGCGCCGGGTAGTACAGCGGGTTGAGAGTGACGCCCTCATAGATCCAGCTGGTCGTGTCGCGCGTGAAGAGCGTGTTGGGCAGCGGCGGGATGAGGTAGTCGCGCATGCCGGACTCCTCGCGCACCAGTTGCACTGCGGGGGCGGCGAAGTCGCGCGGGAGGTCGGCGACCGCGAGTCCGCCGAGCATGTACTGCGCCAGCGAGAACGGATCGAGCGTGTCCAGGAAGGCTCGCACGTCGCCCGTGAATCCCACGCCCATCTCGTGCGGCGCGAGCTTGCGCTCGGTCAGCCACGCGCGCGCGTGCTCGAGGCCGAGGGTTTCGGCGAGCAGCGTGTGCAGGTCGAGCACCTCGATGTCGCGCTCGCGCATGAGCTCGACGAACTCGGCGTGGTCGCGGATCGCGTTGTCTACCCACATCACGTCGTCGAACAGGAGGTCCGCGGCGTTCGAGGGCGTGAGGCGGTGATGCGCGAGCCCGGGGGCGCAGGTGAGGACCGTGTTGAGGCGCCCCACCTCGGAGTGCACGCCCAGAGGAGTGATGACCTCCTCGGACGTCGCGAGCGGATCTGGCAAGGCGACCTCCTTCGCCTCGAACCTAGCATCGGGCATGCGACGCCGTAGGCTGGCACCGTTCACACCCAGGGGGAATGCGACCGATGCCCGACGCGCGGGATCGGTCAGGAAGGCGGGTGACGGTGGCCGAGCACCGCAACGTGACGCTCGCGGCGGTCGCCGCGGCCGCAGGCGTGGCCAAGTCCACGGCGTCTCATGTGTTCACGGGCAAGCGCGCGGTCGCTCCGGAGACCGCTGACCGCGTGCGGCGCGCCGCGGCAGCGCTCGGCTACGACGGACCTTCGGCGTTGGGTCGCGCGCTCGCCTCCGGGCGCACGCATCTGGTGGCCGTGATGACGTACGCGGTGCTCGAGGATCCGGACACTGATCCGCTGTCGCTCGGCGTGCTCGACGGGCTGCAGCGCGAGTTCGCGCATGCCGGATACGGCACGGTCCTGCTGCCCCCGATCACGGATGAGGCGTCGCGCACGCTCGCGCATTCGGTGCTGTTCGACGGCGTCGTCTCGGTGCGCCGCCTCGTGGGCTTCGAGGAGACCGACGCGTACCTCGCGTCCCGGCACGTGCCTTGGATCGCGCTCGACGGCGCGATGACCGAGGAATCTGCGGTGGCGATGGATGACGCGGCGGCCACGGAGAGGCTTGCGCGACTCGTGCTCGAGGCGGGTCACACGCGGATCGCCATCGCGGGCTACACGTTCGCGACCCACGAAGATGCCGACAGCATCGTCCCTTTGGAGCTGCTGCTTGCAGAGGCGCCCGCGAACGTGGCGCGCCGCATCGAGGGCTTCCTGCGTGCCGGGGTCGAGCCGGTGGCGGTCTACCGCTGCGGCGCCGTGACGCGAGAGAGCGGTCAGCACGCGGCGCGAGCGCTCCTGGACCTTCCTCAGCCGCCGACGGCGATCCTGACGACGGCGGACATCCACGCGGCCGGCATCGTCGATGTGGCGCGCGAGCGTGGGCTGAGCGTGCCGCGGGATCTGAGCCTGACCGGCTTCGACGCCGTGCCGCTGGCGGGCCTGGGCGACCTGGAGCTCGCGACCGTCGAGCAGAACGGACGCGCCAAGGGAGAGATCGTGGCGCGCCGCATGCTCGCGATGCTGGACCGCGAGCTCGCCGAGCGTGACGGCCTCGAGATCGAGCCGATGCCCGCGGTCGAGGAGCTGCCGCTGCCGGTGCATCGCGGTGGGACGATCGCGCCGCCTGCTGGCTAGCGCCGACCCCGAGGGGTGAGACGACGAAGGCCCGGTCCATGCGGACCGGGCCTTCGTGCGAAGTTCAGCGGTGGATCAGCGGCCGAACATGCGGCCGAGAATGCCGTTCGCCGAGGCGCCGTTGCCGGCGGCCGCGGAGTCGCACGAGCAGCGCTGCGCGGCGGGGACGCCGGCGAGGGCCTGCTCGATGTGGTTGCCGCAGCCGGTCCAGGTGGTCTTGCCGCAGCGGGGGCAGGTGGCGGGGGAGCACATGGGCGTGTTCCTTTCGTCGGTGTACGTGTTGTCGTCGTGCTGACCCGATCAATATACCCCTAGGGGTATGCGAGTGCAAGCCATGCCGCGAAATCGACAGTTCGTGACGGACTTGCGGAATCCGCGTCATCGTCCGCGCCTTCGTCCCTCTCATCATGCGACGGAACCGATCGCTAGGCCAGAAGGGGGAGATCGTGAGGGACGCGTCCGTGAAGTCGGCGAGGGCCACCAAGGCTCTCGCCAGCCGCCTCGGCCTCGACTACGCCGACAAGCGTGACCTTCGCCTCCCCGCGCCCTTGCGCCTCGACCCCATCGCGCGCCACGCCGCGCGCGGCACGCGACTCGCCATGACTGGCACGTGGCGCGGGCACCGTGCGCACCGCCTGGTGGTGGGCGACTACGTTCTCGAGGCCCTCGAGCTCCCGGTGTCCCTCCCCACGCTCATGCTCGTGCCCGCCGACCGGCCCGCGCTCGAAGTCTCCGAGGCCAGGCCCTCCGGCGTCAGCGACATCGAGTTCGACATGCGCTGGCACGTGGTCGCCTCCGACATGAGGCTCGTCGCCGAGCTCGCCGCGTCTCCCGCGCGCGAGGTCCTCATGCACGAGGCCGCACGCGGTGCCGCGATCACCTTCGACGGCCCTCTCGTGTACCTGTGGCGCGACCTGGACGACGCGGTCCTCGCGGACACGCAGAACCGGCTCGACCTGCTCACGATCCTGCTGTCTCGCATCCCCGGCGAGCTGTGGTCGCGCTACGGGGTGCCTACAGCCCCGGCGCCGGTGCCCGCCGCGCCCGCGCCGGCTCACGCCGCGCAGCCGATGGCGCCGCAGCCGCACGCCGTGCAGGCGCCTGCCCCGCAGCCGCCTGCGCAGACCTTCGCGCCGGCCGCCGCGTTCCAGCCCGAGCCGGTGGACGAGGAGGCCTCATACCTCTCGGCGGGCTTCCGCGCCCAGGGTGGAGATCCGTACGCCGCGCCCGTGTCGCACGTGCCCGGCGCCGCCACGCCGCCGCGGGGCGTCCCCGTCCCGCCCGTGGCACAGCCGGCAGCGGCGTTCGCGCCGCAGGCCGCCGCACCGGCGGCCCCGACTCAGCCCCCGGCTCAGGCGACCTTCGCTCCCCAGCCGCCCGCAGCGTCGGGCGTGCCCGTTCCTGCTCCCGCGCCGTCACCCGCGTTCCCCGGTGCGCCTGCCGCGCAGGCCACGTTCGCACCGGTGCCCGCCGGATCCTTCGCGCCCGACGCGTCGATGTCCTTCGATGACGGCCCCGGCTGGATCGGTGGCGACGACCAGAACGACCTGTACTGGAGCACCGGCCCGCGCATTCGCGGGCAGGCCCGCATGCGCGGTTGACCCCGTGCGGCGGCGAGTCGCCCCGAACCGTTGCGCCGCTGACTCTCCTGTGAGCACCATGGCGTATGACTCCCCGAGCGTCCCGTCGTCTCCGCCCTGAGGTCCGCGCCCTCGTCGACCGGCCGCGCGCCGATGTGCTGGTGATCGGCGCGGGCATCAACGGCGTCGCGATCGCGCGCGACCTCGCACTCAACGGTGTGGACGTGGTGCTGGTGGATCGCGGCGACGTCGCCGCGGAGACCTCGGCGGCCTCGTCGCGCATGGTGCACGGGGGCGTGAGGTATCTCGAGAACGGCGAGTTCCGGCTGGTACGGGAGTCGGTGGAGGAGCGCAACCGGCTGCTGGCGAACGCGCCGCATCACGTGAAGCCGCTGCCCACGACGATCCCCATTCGGAACATCTTCGGAGGCGTTGCCAATGCGCCGCTGCGATTCCTGCTGGGACGCCAGCCGCGGCGTCAGAGGCCGCGCGGCGCGTTGCTGATCAAGACGGGCCTGTGGCTGTACGACGCGTATTCGAATGCGGGCCGTGCGGCGGACGGCACGAGCGTGCCGCGCCACCGCTTCGTGGGGCGTGCCCGCACTTTCGAGGAACTGCCCGACCTGCACCCGGCGACGCGCTTCACGGCGACGTACTTCGACGCGATGGTCTCCCGGCCGGAGCGGTACGCATGGGATCTCGCGTCCGACGCGGCGCGCACCGGGGGCCTGCGTCTGGCCACCTACGTGGAGGCGGTGGGTCACGAGGGCGAGGCCGTGACGCTGCGTGACGAGCTCACGGGTCACGAGTGGGGCGTGCTTGCGGACGTGGTCGTGAATGCGTCGGGCCCGTTCACTGACCTCACCAACGGGGCCCTGGGTGAGCGCACCGCGTACATGGGCGGCACCAAGGGCTCGCACATCGTCGTGGACAATGCCGAGTTGCTGGCCGCGTGCCGCGGACGCGAGATCTTCTTCGAGAACGCGGACGGCCGCATCGTGCTCGTCTACCCGATGCACGGGCGCGTGATCGTGGGCACGACCGACATCCCGGCCGACGCGTCGGACCCGGTCGTGTGCACCGAGGAGGAGGTCGACTACTTCCTCGAGCTCGCCGCGCACGTCTTCCCTGGCATCCCGGTGACGCGCGCCCAGATCGTGTTCCGCTACGCCGGCATCAGGCCCCTGCCCGCGGCCGATGCCACGGAGCCCGGGCGTATCAGCCGCGACTACCGCGTGGAGCCGGGGACGCTGCCGGGCACGGCACTGCCCGTGCTCTCCGTCGTGGGCGGCAAGTGGACCACGCACCGCGCGCTGGGCGAGCAGGTGGGCGACCGCGTGCTCGCGCTGCTGGGACTCGACAGGTTCGTCGCGACCGATGCGCTCACGGTCGGCGCCTCGCGCGGCCTTCCCCGGCCCGACGACCAAGACGCGTGGGTGCGCGCGCGGCTCCCCGGCGTCGGGCAGGCACGGGGGCGCGAGCTGCTGGCGCGCTACGGCGCCGACGCGATCGGCGTCGCCGGAGCCGAGGTCGCCACGAAGGCGACGGCGCGCCGCCTTCGCACGCTGCCCGCATACTCGGTGGGCGAGCTGTCGCATGTAGCGCGCACCGAGTGCGTCGTGCGGCTCGCCGATGTGGCGCTGAGGCGCACCACGCTCGCGTTCGAGGGACTGCTCACGGAGGAGTCGGTCGACGAGCTCGCGGACATCGTCGGAGACGCCCTGCACTGGTCGCGCCGACGCCGCCGTGACGAGGTGGAGCTGCTGGTGAACCGACTGCGCGAGGCACATGGAGTGGATCTCAGGCGCAGGCACTCGGTGCCTCGCTAGGGTGAGGTGACGGCCGACGAGTCGAAGGGGGCGAGGATGCCCGGCGGCAGCTATGTGATCGCGATCGATCAGGGCACCACCTCCACGCGCGCCATCGTGTTCGACCATGCCGGGCGGCCCGTCACGTCGGGTCAGTTGGAGCATCGCCAGCACATGCCGCGACCAGGGTGGGTGGAGCACGACCCGCTGGAGATCTGGGCCAACACCAGGCGCGTCGTCGCGGAGGCCCTCGCGAAGGCTGACATCACCCGCCTGGACCTGATCGCGGTGGGCATCACCAACCAGCGCGAGACGACGGTCGTGTGGGACGCCCGCACGGGGGAGCCGGTCCATCCCGCGATCGTGTGGCAGGACACGCGCACGCAGCCGATGATCGACGCGCTCGCGGCGGAGTCCGAGCTCGGTGCCGACCGCTTCCGCGAGATCACCGGGCTGCCGCTCGCTACGTATTTCTCGGCGACCAAGATCGCGTGGATCCTGGATCACGTGCCGGGTGCACGCGAGAAGGCCGAGGCGGGTCATCTCAAGTTCGGGACGACGGACTCGTGGCTGGTGTGGAACCTCACCGGGGGAGTCAACGGCGGCATTCACGTGACCGACGTGACGAACGCGAGCCGGACGCTCCTGATGGATCTGGACACGCTCGACTGGTCGCCCGAGCTTGCGGCCGCGTTCGATGTGCCGCTCGAGATGCTGCCGGAGATCCGCTCCTCGTCGGAGGTCTACGGCCATGTGGGCGGGCACTCGCTGCTGCGCGAGGTGCCCATCGCTGGCATCCTCGGCGACCAGCAGGCGGCGACGTTCGGGCAGGCGGCGTTCGAGCCGGGCGAGTCCAAGAACACGTACGGGACGGGCAATTTCATCATCGTCGGCACCGGTGAGGAGAAGGTGCTGAGCGAGCACGGGCTGCTCACGACTGTCGCGTTCCGGCTGGGCGAGGAAGCGCCGCGGTACGCCTTGGAGGGCTCGATCGCTGTTACCGGTTCGCTCGTGCAGTGGGTGCGCGACAACCTCGGCATGATCTCCACCGCTGCGGAGATCGAGGAACACGCCGCGTCCGTGCCGGACAACGGCGGGGCCTACTTCGTGCCCGCCTTCTCCGGGCTCTTCGCCCCCTATTGGAGGCCCGACGCGCGGGGTGCCATCGTGGGCCTCACCTCCTACGTGACGCGCGGCCATCTCGCGCGGGCGGTGCTTGAGGCGACGGCGTATCAGACGCGCGACGTGATCGAGGCTGTCGAGGCGGACATGGGACGACGCGTCAACACCCTCGCGGTGGACGGCGGGATGACGGTCAACGAGCTGCTCATGCAGTTCCAGGCTGACGTGCTCGGGATCGACGTGGTGCGACCCGTCGTGGCCGAGACCACCGCGCTCGGCGCCGCTTACGCCGCCGGACTCGCGGTGGGCTATTGGCACGACCTGGACGAGCTGCGGGACAACTGGCAGGAGGATCGGCGCTGGGAGCCGCAGATGCGTCGGGGCGAGGCGGACAGGCTGTATCGCAACTGGCGCAAGGCCGTCGCGCGCACGCTCGACTGGGTCGACGAGGACGTCGACTGACTCGTGAGGTGCCGCCCGTGGCTCAGCTGATGCCGACGGCGCGCTGGGCGTTCACGTTGCGGAGCTGGCCAGGGATCGTGAACAGGTCGATGAGCCACATGATCCCGAACACGCCACCGGTGAGCAGGTAGAGGATGCCGCGGCCGATCTTGCCCATGTAGAACTGGTGCACTCCCAAGAGTCCGAAGAAGAACCACAGCAGATAGGTCACGCCCGTGCTCTTCGGCGGGAGGACCGGGTGCGGGGTGTAGTTCATGCGTCGCTCCGTCTCAATCGGTGAGGGACTCACTCGATGGTACGTCCGGCTCGCGTGCGGGGTTGCGGATGCCGATCCAGCTGACGATGCCGCCGGCGGCGAGCAGCGCGGCGGTCACGGCGGTCGCTCGGTGGAATCCGTCCAGGTCGAGCATGCCGCCGACGATCGTGCCCAGCAGCGCGACCGTGATGAGGCCCGCGATGCGGCTCACGGCGTTGTTCACTGCGGAGGCGATGCCTGAGCGGGAAGGATCGACGGCCCCGAGGATGGCCGAGGTCAGCGGAGCGACCGTCAGGGCGAGTCCGGCACCGAACACGATGACGCCAGGGAGCACCTGGGTCCAATAGTTGAAGTCGTCGGCGACGGTGAGCAGCAGCAGGGCGCCGCCCGCCATCACGAGCGGGCCGATGGTCATGAACAGGCGCGGCCCGTGCTCGCCGGACAGGTGCCCCACCCGCGACGACGTGAGCATGAGGATCAACGTGATCGGCAGGCTCGCCAGTCCGGCCGCGGTGGCGGGAAGCCCAGCGCCCTCCTGCAGGTAGACGCCTAAGACGAAGCCATTCAGCGTGAGCGCCCCGTACACGAGGAACGTCGCGGCGTTGCCCCACGCGACGTTGCGGGTGCGGAACAGCGGCAGCGGCAGCATCGGCCGGGCGACGCGCGCCTGGCGCACGAAGAACACGGCCAATAGCCCGACGCCGGCCGCGCCCAGTCCCCAGATGACCGGGTGGTGCCAGCCGAGGTTGGGCTGCTCGATGAGGGCGGCGACGATGCCGCCGAGCCCGAGCGCGGCGAGCGCTGCCGAGGCCAGGTCGACCCGGGCGTCGGGCGCGCGGCGGTCCACCGCGTCGGGCATGCGCCCCAGCCGGGCGAGCAGCCACAGGGTGACGGCGATGGGTAGGACGTTGATGAGGAAGGCGAGTCGCCAGGACGCGAGGTCCACGAACAGGCCGCCGACGAGGGGGCCGACCACCATGGCGGCCGACGTGGCGCCCGTCCAGGTCCCGATCGCACGGCCCTGCGCGGTGCCGCGGAAGTGGGTCATGATCAGCGCGAGGCTCGAGGGGACGAGCAGCGCTCCGGCGGCGCCCTGGGCGAGGCGTGCGCCGATGAGTACCTCAGCGGTGGGCGCGGCGGCGATGATCACCGAGGTGACCCCGAAGCCGATCAGCCCCCACCGCAGCACGCGCAGGCGGCCGTACGCGTCCGAGATGGAGCCCGCGACCAGGATGAGCGCGCCGAGAGTGAGCATGTAGGCGTCGACCGCCCACTGCTGGGTGGAGATGCCGCCGCCGAGCTCATCGACGATCGCGGGGAGGGCGACGGTGATGACGGTGCCGTCCAGGAACGACACGAAGGAGCCGAGCACGGCGATCCACAGCACGAGCGACTGGGTCGGCGTGCGGGGGGCGGCGGGGAGGGGGGACTGTGCCACGCCTTCAGGGTAGGGCTCGGAGTCGACCGGCGACGATGCTTGTAAATGAGAAGAACTATCCGTTAATCTGATGCGGATCCCACACGCGTCGCCAAGGAGCCCCCAATGCCCCGCCTCTACCCGCACAGCCTTTCTCGGCGCACACTGCCCGCCACGCTCACAGCGACGGGTGCTCTTGCGCTGAGCCTGGTGGCGGCCCCCGTCGCCCACGCAGCGGAGCCCGAGGTGGTGTCCTACACGGCCGGCATCGCGACCGAAGTGCACGATGCGACGACCGGCGCGGTGCTGGCGCCGGGCGAGATCGAGGCAGGCGACCTCATCGAGTACCAGTTCGGCCTCACGAATGACGGCAACGTGACGCTCGACGGAGTGCTGCTGTGCCAGACGTGGGGCGACGGCCTGACGGACTATCGCAAGGACGGCGGCGCCGGCGTCACGCCCGGGGACGACCTCTCGACGAGCTCTATCAGCGCGTTCAACTACAGGTCGCGAGGTTGGGGCGTCTTCGGCAACTTCTCCGCCTACAAGATCACCGAAGCCGACCTCGACCGGGGCTGGGCTGAACTCGATTCCTTCTATGTCCATGCCGCGCCTGAGAGTCCACTTGCCGACTGTGACGCCGCATCCGCGCCCGGCTCGGGCGCACAGCGGATCGTGCCGCACATCATCGTCCGTGAGCTCGCGGCGTCCGTGGAGATGACGCTGCAGGACACGAACGGTGACGGCGTCGGGCAGGAGGGCGAGCAGGTCGAGATCACGTGGACCGCCACGAACCTGACCGGCACGGGCCAGGCGATCACGATCGACCGTGCGCAAGAGACGGGCAACGCGCCCGCGCTCGGCACCGTGTTCGACGGCGTCACTCTCGACCCGGGCGCATCCACAGCACACTCAGAGACATTCGCCATCACCGCCGCGATGGAGTCCGCCGGTTCGCTCGACGCGGCAGTGGAGTTCGACTACACGGGTCTCACCGATGACGAGCAGCGCACCAGCGAGACGGCGACCGCCACGAGTGTGCCGACGGGCGCGTATGTGCGACCGGACAATGGGCTCGACCTCGACTTGGAAGCCGTGTATGCCGACGCCAACGGGGACGGAGCGCCGTCGATCGGCGAGACTGCGACGATCACCGTGACCGTGACGAACATCGGGCTCAACACATTGACGGACGTGACGGTGGCCAATGGCGCAGCGGCCGATGTGGCAGGGCTGCCGAGCATTCGTCCCTACGACACGCCGTCAGACGGAGTCCAGGCCTGGCAGTTCACACACCTCCTGACGGCGGCGGACTTCGCGCGCGGTTCGATTCTGTTCGCCGCTGAGGTCACCTCGAACGAGATCTGGAACCCCATCGAGGCCTCGGCCTCGCTGACCCCGATCACATTCGCGGCCTATGAAGACGACCTGGAGCCCGGCGCCGCGGGCGGCATCGCGGTGTGCTCGCCCGCAGGGGAGCCGGTGTCCGAGGCGTCGCCCGGCGACCCGATCGTCGTGACCCCGGACGACTGCGCGTACGCGGGCGCGAGCGAGGGATACCGCGTCGTCATGGCGTCCACGCCGACCGTGCTCTCGACCGGCGCTTTCGCGGCATCCGTGCCGACGGATGCCGAACTGGGCGCGCACCGCATCGGGCTCTACGGGCCTGATGGCGCGCTCATCGGATGGCAGGCGCTCGAAGTGGTCGCCGCGTCGGAGTCGGAGCCAGACCCGCAGCCTCAGCCGAGTGCCGGCGGCGAGCTGCCGTCCACGGGCTTCGGCTCGGCCGGTCTCGCGGGCGGCGCGGCGGCGCTGGTGCTGCTCGGCGCTGGCGCGATGGGCCTCCGCCGACGCTTCGCCTGACCGCTCGCGCGCCAGTAGTCGTTCAGTGACGCGAGACGGCGGTTCCGCCGCACTGAATGACTACCAGCGCGCCGCGATAAGCGGGCTGCTCAGACGAGCGGCTCGAGCAGCTCCTTGACCTGCGCGGCGGTGGGCACGCGGCCGGAGACGAGCAGCTGCTCGTCGACCACGAGTCCCGGCGTGCGCATGACGCCGTAGCCGACGATCGAGGCGTCGTCTTGGACCTTGGTGAAGGTGGCGTCGACTCCGAGCTCGTCGGCTGCGGCGCGCGCGGCCTTCTCCAGGTTGGCGCAGTTCGCGCATCCGTGTCCGAGGATCTTGATCTCCATGAGGTGTCCTTCCAGTGGTGGTTCAGGCGGGTATGACGGCGTTGAACAGGTAGCCGACCGCGACGATCCCGACCGTCACGACCGCGATGAACAGTCCGATGAGCTGCGGCTTCAGCACGCGGCGCAGCAGGATCATCTCGGGCAGCGACAGCGCGACGGTCGCCATCATGAACGCGAGCAGGGTGCCCATGGGCAGTCCCTTGTCGAACAGCGCCTCGACCATCGGGAGGATCCCTGCGGCGTTCGAGTACAGCGGCACACCGAGCAGCACGGCGAGCGGCACCGCGAACAGGTTCTCGGGACCGGCGTGCTCGGCGAACCACTGCTCGGGCGCCCATCCGTGGATCGCGGCGCCGATGCCGATGCCCACGAGCAGGTAGGGCCAGATCTTCTTGAGGATCTCGCCGACCTCCTCGAGCCCCATCTGTATGCGGTCGTTCCACGTGAGCGACATCCCGGGGTCGATGGCGTGCCCGCCGATCTTGGTCTCGAACACGAACGGCTCGATCCACCTCTCGGGCTTCATGCGCCCCAGCACGAATCCGGCGACGATTGCGATGGTGAGGCCTGCGCCCACGTAGAGCAGCGTCGGGCCCCAGCCGAACAGTCCCAGCAGCAGCGCGATGGCCACCTCGTTGACCAGCGGGCTCGCGATGAGGAAGCTCATGGTGACGCCGACGGGCACGCCGGCGGCGACGAAGCCGATGAAGGCCGGCACGGCGGAGCATGAGCAGAAGGGCGTGATCACGCCGAGGCCCGCGGCGGCCACGTTGCCGACGCCCTCGCGCTTCCCGCCCAGGAGCGCGCGCGTGCGCTCGACCGACATGAAGGAGCGCAGCACGGTCACGAGGAAGATGATTCCGGTCAGCAGCAGCAGGATCTTGACGGTGTCGTAGAGGAAGAAGTGGATGCCTGATCCGAGCCGCGACTCGAGTTCCAGGCCTGCGGCGTCCCCGAGCAGCCAGTCCCAGAACGGCAGGTTGACCGAGTACAGCGCCCACCACGCGACTGTCGCCGCTCCCAGCCGCACCCAGCACTGCCGGGGGCTGGCGGTGTGCACGCGGTCGATCACGGTCATGGTTTCAGGCCTCCACCAGTTCCAGCGTGGTGCGGTCGCCAGCCGTCACCCCGACGCCGGGCATGGCCCGTGCGAGCCTCGCCTGCGCGTCGGGCGCGAGCGAGTAGTCCACCCAGCGTCCGCGTCGGGCGGTGGTGACCAGCCCGGCGTCGCGCAGGATGCGCAGGTGATAGCTGAGGAGCGTCGGTGAGACATCGACGTGCTCCTGCAGGTCGCACACGCAGCGCGTGCCGTGCGCGAGGCGGTCGAGCACGGTCCAGCGCACCGGGTCGGCGGCGGCCTGCAAGAGCTCGACGGACGACAGTTGAGTCATATTTGAATCGTCCGCCTCCCACGCCCGACGCGGTGGGGACCTTGGTCCCTTCGTCGCGAGCCGCGGTGGCAACCTGCCCGTCACCTGGCGGGGGTAGGGTGGCTGCTCCGCCCACCACTGACTCGGAGGTCTTGCATGCCCGCCTATGAGCTGAACGACAGGCTCGTGGTGGGCGTCGCCTCTAGCGCGCTGTTCGACCTTGCGGAGTCCGACGCGTATTTCCGTGAGCACGGTGAGGCCGCGTATGCGGAGTATCAGAACAGCAACATCGATGTGTCCCTGCCGCCCGGCCCGGCCTTCCCCTTCATCAAGCGCCTGCTCACTCTGAACGACCTGCGGCCGCGCGACCCCCTGGTCGAGGTGATCGTGCTGTCGCGCAACGACGCGTCCACAGGGCTGCGGGTGATGCGCTCCATCGAGCGGCACGCGCTGGGTGTGACCCGCGCGCTGTTCATGCAGGGCGGGTCGCCGCTGGACTACATCCCGGCGCTGGGCATGAGCCTGTTCCTCACGAGCAACCTGGACGACGTGCTCACGGCGGTGCGGGCGGGCCATCCGGCGGGCCACGTGCTGCCGAACACGGCGGCCTACGACGACTCGGACCGCCAGCTGCGCATCGCCTTCGACTTCGACGCGGTGCTCGCGACAGACGAATCCGAGCGCGTCTACCAATCGGAGGGCATGGACGGCTTCGTCGCGAATGAGGTGGCGAAGCGCGAGGTCGCGCACGCGCCGGGCCTGCTCCAGCCGCTCGTCGCTGACCTCAACCGCATTCAGCGGCTCGAGCAGGAGCGCCAGGCGAAGGAACCGAGCTACGAGCCGCGCCTGCGCATCGCCCTCGTGACGGCGCGCGCGGCGCCCGCGCATGAGCGCGCGGTGAACTCGTTGCGCAGCTGGGGTGTGACCGTCAACGACGCGTTCTTCCTGGGCGGCATCGAGAAGGCCAAGGTGCTGCAGGTGATGCAGCCGCACCTGTTCTTCGACGACCAGGATGTGCACCTCAGCGGTGCCGTCGAGCACGTGGCCGGCGTGCACGTCCCGTATGGCGTCGCGAACGAGAAGCTCTTCTAGCCAGCCCGACGCGCGGGCGACCTCTTGGCGCAGCCTCGCCGCGGCGTCGGGCATGCTGGGGGCAGAATCCCCGGGAGGGCTCATGGGCGCGTTCGACTGGCGTACGTTCCTGGCGCGGCTGCCACGCCGCATCGGGTTTCGGCTGTCGCTGTTCACGGTGGGTGCGCTCGCGCTCGTATTCGTGGCCGCGTGGGCGGCGCCGCTGCTGGAGGGGACGCTGTCGTTCGACTTCGGGCAGGACGCGGTGGCGAATCTGCTGCAGATCCTCGCGACGTCCATGCTTGCGGTCACGACGTTCTCGCTGACTGCGATGATCTCCGCGTATGCCGCGGCGGCCCAGGGGACGACGCCCCGCGCGACGCAGCTGCTCATCGCGGACACGACGTCGCAGAACGCGCTCTCGACATTCCTGGGGGCGTTCGTGTTCGCGATCGTCGGGCTGGTGGGGCTGTCGACCGGCGGCTTCGGGGATGCTGGCAAGTCGGTCCTGTTCGCCGGCACGCTGATCGTGATCGCCGTGGTGGTGGGGACTTTGCTGCGATGGATCCACCACTTGACGACTTTCGGGCGGGTGCCCGACGTGATCGATCGGGTGGAGGCGGCCGCGACCGACGCGGTGCGTGCCTTCGCGTGCGATCCTCACCTGGGAGGCGTGGCGCCTGTGGCCGTGCCGGACGGTGCGGCGGCGGTCGGCGCGCGCTCAGCCGGGTATGTGACGGGCATCGATATGGCGCGGCTTCACGAAATGGCCGACGCGGCTGGGGTCACGGTGCACGTGGACGTGCTGCCCGGGGCGTTCGTGGGGCTTGGCACGGACCTGGGGCGCGTCACCGGCACGGGTGCCGACGCCGACGTGCTCGAGCGCATGTGCGGATGCTTCCGGGTCGAGAAGCACCGCACGTACGAGCAGGACCCGCGGCTGGGGCTGGTGGCGCTCGCCGAGATCGGCTCCCGTGCCCTCTCGCCTGCGGTGAACGATCCGGGCACTGCGGTGGAGGTGCTCGGGGCGATCACGCGTGTGATGACGGTGCTGTTCACCGAGTCTGCCGGCGACGATGACGCGCCGTACCCACGCATCCATGTGCCGCAGGTGACTGTGGGCGAACTGACCGAGGATGCGCTGCGCCCGCTCGCGCGTGATGGAGCGGCGCAGGTGGAGGTATCCCTGCGTATCCAGAAAGTGCTGGGTGAGCTCGTGCGCCTCGCCCCTGATGACGACGCTGTGCGTGCCCTGGGGGAGGCTTCCGTGAGGGCGCTGAGGCGGGCGAAGGCAGGGCTCACGGACGAGTCCGACGCTGCTCTGGTGGAGGCGGCTGCGGCGTCTGTGCGGGGGCACGCGGGGGCGTGACACGCCGTGCCACGATCGATTTGACACTGGCCAGGGGCGCCGAGTAACTTTCAGGGGTTGCTTCGCCAAGGATGGCAAAAGCCGCCCGGGGGTTCTGAGGAGCCTCGCAGGGTGCCACGCCCGCTGGACTGCACAAGGCCGCGGAGTACTTCAGGCAAGCAACCTTCTTCTCACCTCGTGAGGTCGCTGATGCGCCCGAACGGATGTAGGATGAAGTTCCCTCTCTGACCAGGAGACACGCCGGCAAGGCGAGTTGACAGGGAAGAGAAAAAGG
>NZ_BBRI01000002.1 GCF_002090075.1 Demequina sp. NBRC 110052 | reverse complement strand
CCGGCCTTGCGCCAAACCCTCAACCATTCCGAGTGGCTATATTGGGCACGAACGGTGGCGTTTAAAATGGCGGCCGACGTATTGCGCAGATTCCTGGGGGAGTTCAGTGAGCAAGTTTGATGCGTCCGCCTCCGCCGTCGGGCACCTCCACCAACTGCACTGGGCGCTGCTCGAACTGCTCCGCGCCGGCAGGAAAGACAAGGCAATACGAGTCTCCCTTGAGACCTATGACGACGTCGCACTGCTTCGCGCGGACGGGACTCTCGACACGGCCGAACAAGTGAAGCATCACCAAGGCGATTCAACGCTCACCGATGGAAGCCCGGATCTTTGGAAGACGCTCCGCGTGTGGCTAGAGACACCAAGCCTCAAGGATGTGTCGGGCCCGCGGCTCTACCTTCTCACTACCGCGTCCGCCAGCGAGGGCTCCGCAGTCTCGTTCCTCACAACCGAGGACCACGAACCACAAGCTGCGAGCGAATTGCTCACGAGCCTGGCCGAGACTCTCACGGCCGAGGAGACCAAGAAGGGCCGCGAGGCCTGGCTGGCCGCCACACCGGCAGAGCGACTCGGCGTATTGCAGCGCGTCACTATCGTCACCGACGCGCCCCATGCTTCCGAGACCGATCAACTCCTCAGAGAAGAGCTCGCGACAGCTGTACGGGACGAGCATGCTGACCTGCTGATTGAACGACTCATGGGATGGTGGCACCGCATCACCTTCAAGGTGCTGCTCGCAGCGGACGTCGAAACGATCTCCGCAGGCATGCTCTACAACCAGATCTACTCGCTACGCGATGAGTTCCTGGCCGATGCACTGCCCGTCGACCTGTCACTGGCAGACGTCGAAGACGAGATCATTGAGGGGCTTCGCAGCAGGCCATTCGTCGCACAACTCGGGTGGGTCAAAGTTCACGGACACAACCTGAGAAAGGCCATCGTCAACTACCACCGGGCATACGCACAAACGTCAAAGTGGGTGCAGGACGGCGATCTCGTTGAAGAAGACCTTACGAAATTCGAGCGAGATCTCATTGATGAGTGGGAGATCCAGTTCGAGAACATGTGCGACCAACTCGAACTCGACGGCGAGCTCACTGAACGTGACAAGGTGCAAGCCGGTCGCGAGTTGTTCAATTCACTCTATGACGCGAACGTCGTAAGAATCCGAGCGACATTCGCCGAGAACTTCCTGACAAATGGCTCCCGCCACATTCTAGCGGACCGTGGAGACATCGGTTGGCATCCGGACTTCAAGGCGAAACTTGAAGCACTTCTCGGAGTATCCGCATGACAGCACTCCTTGCGTGGAACATTCGCCCACCACTGACCGCCACCATGATCAACCCTGCGCTGGTAGGAGCGGCAATCGCCTGGTGCGCGGCTCGATACCACCAGGAAGCGTCACACGCGATGCCATGGGAGCTCTGCTATCTCGTCCCCCCGTTGGTTCTCCACCGCGAGACCCGCCAAGGCTTGGCTCACGTCTCAAAGACTCACTTGGCGTCATGGGTGGGGAATCACCCGACGGAACTGGTCACGTTCGCAGACCGTACGCACCGCTTTCGCCCCCATGTCGACGAGGGACTGCGATTTGCATTGCGCACGGAGATCCTCGCTATCGCGGACGGACACCTTGTAGCCAACATTCCAACTGGCACTAAAGTAGGTGCGAATACGGAATTGGCCGAGATTCTCCGCTCATCCGCCAGTCTTGGCGGAATGCTCGGCCGTGCAGGTACGAGCACTAACATCTACACCATTTTCGGAGTGTCGCCCTAGTGCAGATCATCAGCGTAAGCATCTACAGTCACGAGGGTGAAGAGCGGTCGGTCAAGTTCACACCCGGCGCGCTGAATATCGTGACGGGGGATTCGAAGACTGGCAAGAGCGCCCTCATCAGCATCGTCGACTACTGCCTCGGGCGGAAGAAGTCCTCAATACCCCAGACAGAACCGTTCAAGAAGATCTCCTGGTACGCCCTACTCGTCCAATTCCAGGACGGCAGTCGCGCCATAGCCGCAAGGGAAGCGCCCGTGGCAGGTCACACCAGTAGCCGGGCGATGCTGGAGTTCGGTGGCCCCGCGCTTGAACCGCCGCTTCACGCAGACCTCCATCTAAACAGCGATACTGCCAGCCTCCGAGCCCACCTTGGGGCACGAATGGGCCTCGCAGATGTACGCCTGGAGTCGGGCGAAGAGTCAACGCGACCATCCGTGGCCATCACCCTCGGCCACGCTGTCCCGCTCACACTTCAGGAACAGCATGAGATCGACAGCAAGAGCATCCTCTTCCACCGCCAGAACGAGCGAGGTATTCAAGCCGGCCTCAGAGACAGCCTGCCCTTCTTCCTCGGAGCAGTTGACGGGCAGCAGGCAGCGAAGAGGAGCCAACTGCGCGAAGCCCGATCTCAGTTAAGGCGAATCGAAGTCTCCATCGGGGCGGCCGAGGAAGAGAGAAAGGGGTGGGAGCAAGAGTTGCGGGAGCTTCTAGCAGAAGCCCGATCCGTTCAACTAGTCGAAGGCCTCACCGACGATTCCGATCCACTCACTGTGCTCAACAGGATCCGGTTCGATAGGAGCCGCAAAGTCGTTGCCGAGGACGCGGACATCAGCCTGCACGACGAGCGACGCGCGAAGGAAGGACACCGTTCGGAGTTGTCGAACGAACTACGTTCGCTCATCACGCACAGAGACTTGCTCCTGGACGAGCGGGACGGCGAGGACGGATACGACAGTTCTCTGGATGCCCAAGCCGGGAGGCTTGCGGTAATCGGTCTCATGCCGGCAGACCACGGAGACAGCAACGCATGTCCCATTTGTGCTCAGCCGCTGGAGCGCGCCGATCCCACCGTTGCACAGATGTCAGAACGCCTCACGCGCTTGAAGGCGGAATTGCACGAGGTATCGAGCCGCCGAACCCGTACGCAGAAGGCAGTCGGCAACATCGACGCCAAGATCAAAGAAATTCGACGCGAACTGAACATCATCGACGCGTGGCTGACTACGAACGCCACCGTCGACCGTAGCGAATCGCTTGAGGCGAGCCAGGAGTTCGTACGCGGCCGAGTCGATGCGATCCTGAGTCGCTTGAAAGCGTTCAATGACGAGGGTCTAGCGGAACTGGCTCGCCAGCGCTCCTCTGCTGCCGCCACGGTGAAGGCACTTGAGGGCGAACTCAATGCAGGAAGCGTGCGCGAACAACTGCTCTCAAGGTTGAATGCCCTGAGCGTCATGCTCGAAAGATACGCGCGGGACCTGAACCTAGAGCAAGCGGATGATCCGATCCGACTTGACGTAGAGGACCTGACTATCGTCGTCGACACCAGCTCGGGGCCTCTGCCTCTTGAGAACATCGGGAGCGGCGAGAACTGGGTCGGCTATCACGTTGCCACGCATCTGGCGCTGCATGAGTTCTTCATTGACCAGCAGCGCCCGGTGCCCCGCTTCCTCATGATCGATCAGCCCAGCAAAGCGCACTTTCAGTCTGACTCGCCGCACGACAAGGCTGATCCTGACCGAGAGACCGTGCGCAACATGTTCAAGCAGTTCGCTCGCTACGCCGGGGACAAGGGCGACGCCTTCCAGCTCATCGTCATCGACCACGCGAACTACAAGGACCCATGGTTCCAGGATGCGGTCGCACACAATTGGCGAGAAGGAGAAGTCCTCATCCCAGAGTCATGGCCGCAGCCGAAGAAGGCCACAGCGACAGTAGACGCCGACGACAAGTAGGACCGTCACGCACAATCTTCACCGCCCCTCAAGCAGGTGAGCGCTCAGAGGCTCGGATCTCTCGGCCGTCATAGTGGCTCGTAGATGGCTTCTCAAGGTTATTGCTGAGATGTAGCGTCGCGGTGAGTGGCGGCTCCACGCACACTTCGTGCGTGACACATCCCAGCACAACGCCGACCAAGGATGCGAACTGACAGCCGCTCTCGGCTGTCACCCTCCGTTGGCAACGGACGCCCGTTCATCAGGGTGGTCACGCCGGTCTGGTACGTGCTGCAGTGCAGCGACTGCAATCCGCACGCCCGCACTGTTCACGAAGCTCCCGTGCCTCGCGCGACTCTCCGGGTAGACGCAGGCGGGCTTGGCGGACGCTGTCGGGCTCACTTCTCAACCCGGGAGCCTACGCAGGGAATTGCGCATGACGGCCAGATGAACTGGTGCGCCAGAACTCACGCGTGGCTAGGCTCATTCGCGTGGAAGGCACCGAGGCACCTGAGGACACGAGCGCGTTTCGGTCGCGCTGGTCGATCGTGCTGCATTCGAGGATCGTCTGGTTCGTCGCTGTTCTTGCGGCGCTGTCACTAGCTGGAATTGGCGTGTGGTGGTGGTCTATCACCCAGCCTGAGCCAGATGCCTTCCGAGTCGACGTCAGCGTCGCAGTAGTCGAGCAAGCGACTTAGTCGAGCCCCTAGGTTTGGCAGCGAGTCGATTCGCAACAAGTAAACTTCGCGGCGTCGCTCACGCGGCGCGTAGGCGACGAGCGGCCTATCGCGCGAAGAAGTACCACCACACGATCGGCAGCCATGTGAGGGCGGTGAACGCCAGCCCGAAGACTGCGAACCCTCGACCCCGGTAGTAGTCATCGCGGACTTGCATGAGCCCTACCGTCGAGAAGCCGATCGCGAGCGGAAACAGACCAAGAATCGCCGCGACTGCACCGATCACGGCAGACCGAGAGAGCGGCATCCGGCGCGGAAGTGCAGACGTGGTCATGGAAGACACTGTAGCCACGCCACCCAGAACGCGAGTCGAGTTGACCTTTGGGGGCTGGATCAGGGGCCAGCGGGATTGGCTGACTCGTTTTACACCCCACGAGGCTGTCGCACTCTTCGGCATAGTGGTGCCATGCCCGACCAACCGTGCGTGTTCTGCCGAATCATCTCCCGCGAACTGCCTTCTAGCGTCGTGTACGAGGATGAGACCGTGCTGGCGTTCATGGACATTCAGCCCGCAACCCCAGGCCACGCACTCGTCGTGCCAAAGCGCCACTCCCCAGGACTGGAGGACGTGAACGAATCGGACGGCGCGGCGATGTTTATGGCGGCGCAGCGAGTCGCCGCAGCAATCCGACGTTCGACAATCCCGTGTGAAGGCGTCAACCTCTTTTTCGCCGATGGAGAAGCTGCCCTCCAGGAAGTCTTCCACGCCCACCTGCATGTGATCCCGCGGAACCCACAAGACGGATTCCGTATCGAAGCCAAGTGGAGCGAGCCGCCCCGAGATGTCCTTGACGCACGCGCTGTTGAAGTCAGCGCCAACCTGCTCTAGACCGGGCTGATTGGCCACTAGCAGGCTTTTCAAATCACCTGTCGCCACGGCCGATGCGCTTACCATCGAGAGCATGGCCGCAACTCGGAACATCTCAGTTGGCCTCCCCGTGCGCGCCGGTCACGTCTTGGTGATCGAAGGCCATGACAGCACCAAGGCCGAGTCGTACTACCGGGCAATTGGCGGCGGCATCGAGTTCGGCGAAACGGCAGAGGCTGCACTGAGGCGGGAGTTCCGAGAGGAGCTTGATGTCACGCTGGGCAACGTCACGCTGCTGGGCGTCATCGAGAACATCTTCGAGTACGAGGGGCATCCCGGACACGAGATAGCGCACGTCTTTGCCCTTGACTCCGACGACTTCAAAGCCTTGCCGGACGACGCAGACTTGCGGGTTCTCGATGAAGGCAGCACTGTCCGATGGGTGCCCCTGGATGCGGCGCACGCACCGCTGTACCCCGCTGGCGTTCGTGACCTGCTCACAGACAGAGGCCTCGGCTGATCCCCGGCAGCTTGCTTCCCTATACCTCGCAATACCGGGTCGATTGACAACTAGCAGCCTTGCCTGCCAGCGTGTCATCTCGTGCTGCGACCGGCCCAGGCACCTCACGTGCTGCAGGCTCTTCACGAAATTTGGCCGCACCGGACGCCCCACCGTCTCCACCGGATGCAAGGCGGGGGTGCGGGATACGATCGCGCGCATGGGAGCGAAGGCGGACGGTGCGGTGCGCGCGCCCGAGTTCTGGCATGACTCACGCTTTCCGCAGCTCGAGTCTCGGCGGTCGTGCCGCCGGAACTCGTGCTACCGCCCGCACACGCATGAGCGTTTCGCGATCGGGCTGATCGACGAGGGGTCGAGCGTCTTCGTCGGGAGGTCGGGTGCACCCGTGCCGCTCGGCGTTGGCGACGTGGTGCTGATACCCGCTGGACACGTTCACTCCTGCAATCCGGTGGAGGGCGAGTGGACGTATCAGATGATGCTCATCGAACCGCAGTGGCTTCGCACGCACGTGTGGTCCGGCCGTTCTGGTTTCGAGTCTGCGATTCAGGTCTACCGGGCAGGGGACGCGCGGCGAGTCTTCGACGACGCGAACTCGGCGCTGTTTGCGCGACCCTCCGGACTGGAAGAGTTCACGGTCCTGCTGCGCCGCGCATTCGATGCCTTGGGCGGGGCGGAGGTGCAGCATGCGGAGGCGGTGGGGGCCACGTTCCTCGGGGACTCGCTGCGACCGGTGCTGGAGGTGCTAGCGGAACAGCCGGACGATCCTCGCTTGGATGATCTCGCCGCTGCGGCAGGGATGGACCGCTACCAGTTGATACGAGCGGTGAAGAAGGCGACGGGGCTGACGCCCATCGCATGGCGCAACAACGCGCGGGTGATTCGGGCGCGGGCGATGCTGCGTGGGGGCGAGCCGATCGCGTCGGTGGCGCACGCGCTCGGGTTCGCGGATCAGAGCCACCTCCATCGAGTGTTCCGCGCGCACGTGGCGAGCACGCCAGGTGAATACATCCGCTGACGCAATATCGTTCAAGACTGTCCGCGCTGGCCGGCGCGATCATCGTGAGAGTCCCCCGGTCTCACGAATGAAAGCCAGATGGATCAGTTCCTCGCCGTCGCGCTCGCGCACTTCCTCGCCTTGATCATCCCTGGCGTCGACTTCTTCCTGATCGTACGGACCGCGGCCGCGCGGGGTTGGCGCAGCGCCAGCGGCGTGTGCGTCGGAATCGCGATGGCCAACGGCGCGTTCATCGTCGCCGCGTTCGGTGGCCTCGGTGCGATCCAGAGCCCGGTCGTGCTCTCCTGGATAGAACTCGTGGGAGGCGCATTCCTGCTGTGGATGGGGGTGTCGTTCTGGCGGACTCGGGTGTCGCTGACTCTCGGGCACGTCGACGTAACCGGCGGGATGTCCTGGGTGAGGCACCTGGGAATGGGTGCCGCCTCGGGCCTTCTCAACCCCAAGAACCTTCTGTTCTATGTGAGCTTGGCGGCGGTGGTGTCCAACGCATCGGCCGGGTGGCTCGTCGTCTACGGCACGTGGATGTTCCTGGTGGTGCTGGGGTGGGATCTGTTCGTCGCGCTGGTGATGGGATCTGATCGAAGCCGCGCGCGGCTCGCGGGGGCGCTGCCCGTCATCACAAGGGCGGCTGCGGTGGTGGTGGCGCTGTTCGGGATCGGCGCGATCGTCGCATCGGTGACATCCCTGGTGTCGTAGTCGCGGCCAGGTCCCCGGCGGTGGAGCGAACACGGCCGGCCGGAGAGTGCCCACCGTCGGCTCTGCTGGTGTATCGTTAAACCTGGTCGAGTCAACGAGGAGTCACCATGAGCCAGGCCAGGATCGCCATCAGCGCCGACGTCGCGCGCGCACAGATCAGCAAGCACCTCTACGGGCACTTCGCCGAGCACCTCGGCAGGTGCATCTACGGCGGGTTCTGGGTCGGGGAGGATTCCGACCTGCCGCACGTGGACGGCATCCGCGCCGACGTGGTCGAGGCGCTGCGCAACCTCGAGGTTCCGAACCTGCGCTGGCCCGGCGGATGCTTCGCCGACGAGTACCACTGGCGCGACGGCATCGGTCCGCGCGAGCAGCGGCCCACGATGGTCAACTCCCACTGGGGCGACGTGGTCGAGGACAACAGCTTCGGCACGCACGAGTTCATGCGCCTGTGCGAGCTCCTGGGCGCCGCACCGTACGTCAACGGCAACCTCGGCAGCGGCACCGTCCGCGAGATGGGCGAGTGGCTCGAGTACCTCACGCGCTCCGACGACAGCCCCATGGCACGCCTCCGCCGCGAGAACGGTCGCGACGAGCCGTGGCCGGTGCCGTTCTGGGGTCTCGGCAACGAGGCGTGGGGCTGCGGCGGCAACATGCGCCCGCAGGCCTACGCGGACGAGGCCCGACGCTACGCCACCTTCTGCAAGAACCACGGCGACAACAAGGTGGCCCGCATCGCTGCCGGCGGCTCCGACGACGACCTGTCGTGGACCCGCGCGCTGATGGAGGCGGTGGCCTGCGTCGACTGCCAGGCCTCGCCGGAATCACCCATCTTCCAGGGCGTCTCGTTCCACTACTACACTTACGCCTCGCAAGGCATCAACACGGAGTCCGCCACCGAGTTCTCCACCTCGGACTACCTGCGCACGATGGTGCGGGCGACCGGGATCGAGAGCGCCATCCGCGCGCACGTGGCCGTCATGGACAGCTACGACCCCGAGGGCAAGGTCGACCTCGTGTGCGACGAGTGGGGCACCTGGTGGCTGCCCGAGCCCGGCACCAATCCCGGGTTCCTGCACCAGCAGAACACGCTGCGCGATGCGCTCGTCGCGGGCGTCCACTTCGACGCGTTCCACGCGCACGCGCGACGACTCCGCATGGCGAACATCGCGCAGACCGTCAACGTGCTCCAGGCGATGCTGCTCACGGGCGACGACGGCTCCATGGTCCTGACCCCGACGTACCACGTGTTCGAGATGAACAAGGGTCACCAGGACGGGACGAGCGTGGACGCGTCGATCCTGGAGGCGCCGAGCCTCGACGTCGACGGCCACGCGCTGCGCGCCCTGTCAGCGTCCGCGTCGACCAAGGACGGCCAGCTCCTCATCTCACTGTCGCACCTCGACCCGGATCAGGAGATGGAGGTCACCCTCGACGTGCGTGGCGCCGGCGTGACCGGCGCCACCGGCCGCGTGCTCGCGGCGTCGTCGATCGCGGCCCACAACACGCCTCAGACGCCCGACGCCGTGGCGCCGCGGGACCTCGACGTGACCGTGGACCAGCGCATCCTTCGCGTCACGATGCCGCCCCACTCGTTCGCGACCGTGAGCGTGGCCCTGGACCACGCCTAGCCTCTGCGCGGCTCGACGCCTGGCGCGTCCCTGCGCCTAGCGTCGAGTCGTGCCGCGGTGCGTCACCGTCGTGCTCACGACCACGTGCTCCGGGGCGAACTCCGCATCGGCGATGTGACCCAGCAGCAGCCGCACCGCCGCATCGGCCGCCGCGGCATTGTCGGGAGTCACACTCGACAGCGCCGGAACCGCGAGGCGACCCATCGCAGTGTCATCCCATCCGATGATCTGGAGTTCCTCGGGCACCCGGATTCCTCGCGCCGCCGCCGCCGCCAGCGCGCCCAACGCGAGCGAGTCGGTCACGCACAGCATCGCGTCAATGCTGACGCCCGCGTCCCACAGGGCCGAGGCCGCGGCATAGCCGTCCTCGGGGCGCGCGCCCGTCGGGATCACGTTGCCAGCATCACGTCCGACGCCGGCCTCAGCGAGCGCATCCTGGAACCCGGCCGCGCGGTCGGTGGACATGCCGTCCTCATCGCCCACCGCGCCACCGAGCAGCGCGATGTTGCGCGCCCCACGGCTCCACAGGTCCATGGTCGCCTGGCGTGCGCCGGCCCGATTGTCCATGCGGACCTGCGAGAACCGAGCGGGCACGGTGCGCTCGCCGAGGATGACGAGGGGACTGCGTGGGTGAAGCCTGTCGAGCACTGCGGCATCACCGGCCGCAGCCGCGAGCACGACGCCGTCGTAAGACATCAGGCGAGAGTCATCGAGCACCGCGAGCTCGCCCGTGAGCGCGCCCTTGGTCGACTCGACGACCAGCCGCAGATCCCGGGCCTCGAAGCGGTCCGCGAGGCGCTGCGCGACCTCGCCGTAGTACAGGTCGTCCAGCGTCGGCACGGCGAGCGCCACCGTTCCCGTCCGGCCCAGGCGGAGGGCGCGCGCGGGCAGGTTGACGCGGTAGCCCAGCTCGGCGATGACGTCCTGGACGCGCTCGCGGATCTCGGGGCTCACGCGCGCAACCTTGCCGTTGATCACGTTGGAGACCGTCATCACCGAGACGCCCGCGTGACGAGCGACGTCGCTCATCGTGGGAGGCGTGGCATCACTGGTGCGAGGCATGGGTCAATCATGGCGCGGCCACGACACGCTCGAGGCCCGACGCCGCCGGTGGGCGCGACGTCGGGCCTCGAGCGAGCCTGAGCACTTACGCGGAGACGGACCCCACGCCTGCGGCGTGCAGCGCTTCGTCGGCGCCCCTGCTCGCGTCGCCGGCGACGTCCGCGGAGATCCGGACCGCCGTGAGGCGGCGCGACTCGACCGTCGGCGCGAACACGTCGCCAGCGAGCGTCGTGGACACCTCGGTCTCACGCTCCTCACAGTGCGCTCCGACCCACAGCTCCAGCGGACCCGGCTCGACGGTGCGGACCGCACGCATGTCGCTGGCCGCGAGGCGAGCCGCGGGGACGTCGAACGTCACCGTCGCCGCGGCGCCCGGCTCGAGCGCGACGCGGGCATAGCCCACGAGCTGCGCGACCGGGCGGGTCGTGGACCGGTACGGCAGGTGCGCATAGAGCTGAACCACATCCGTGCCGGCACGCTCGCCGGTGTTCCGCACCACAACGCTCGCCTGCACGCCGTCCGAAGTGGTCACGGCTCCATCGAGCCTGAGCGACTCGCGCACGAACGACGTGTAGCTGAGGCCGAAGCCGAACGGACGCACCGGCGTGGAGTCGGCCGACGTGATCTCTGACGACCCTCCCAGCGGCGGGTGGAGGTAGCCGTAGGGCTGGGCGCCAGCCGAGCGCGGAAGGGACATCGGGAGGCGCCCCGAAGGGGCCTCGTCGCCCGCCACGATCGCAGCCACGGCCGTCGCTCCGGCCTCGCCGGGGAAGAAGGACTGCAGCACGGCCGCAGGCGCCTCCGATCCCTCCAGCGCCCAGGCGAGGTCGTAAGGACGACCGCTGAGGACCACCATGACGACCGGCGTGCCGGTGGCCACAAGTCGCTCGACCAGGTGTCGCTGCTGACCGGGCAGGTCGAGCGACTCGGCGTCGTTTCCTTCACCCACGGTGCCGCGCCCGAAGAGGCCCGCGCGGTCTCCGACCGCGACGACCGCCACGTCGGCGCCTTCCGCCGCCGCCACGGCCTCGTCGATGCCCGAGAGGTCGTCGCCCTCGACGTCGCAGCCGCGCGCGGACACGATCGCCGATGCGGCGAAGCGCTCGGTGATGCTGGTGACGAGATCGGGGGCCTGGATTCCGATCGGCACGTCCGGGTGGCTCGCCATCACATGGTTCGCGAACGAGTAGCAGCCCATCAGCGCCTCGTGACCGAAGGCGTTCGGGCCGACGACGGCGATGGTCGAGGGCTTGGCGAGCGGCAGGGTGCCGTCGTTGCTGAGCAGCACCACGGACTCGGTCGCGAGCGCGAGTGCAATCTCTCGCGCCTCCTCGCCGTCGAGGTCCACATCCGTGGGAGCCTCATCGAAGGTCTCGTCGAGAAGCCCGAGCTCCTCCTTCTGGGTGAGCGCCCTCGCCGCGGCGAGGTCGATCAGCGCGGCGAGCTCCTCGTCGGGCTCGCCGATCTCCAGCAGCACGTCGGCGTCGGGCAGCTCGATGTCGATGCCGGCCCGCAGCGCGATGCGTGCGGCGTCGGCCTTCGAGGCGGCGACCTTGTGCATGCTGTGCAGGAACGCCATGGAGAAGTAGTCGGCGACCACGGTGCCGTCGAATCCCCACGTATCGCGCAGCAGATCGGTCAGGAGCTCTCGGTTCGAGGCCGTGGCCACGCCGTCGATCTCCGCGTAGGAGTTCATGACCGAACGTGCACCGCCGTCGAGCAGTGCCATCTCGAACGGCACGAGGAAGACGTCGTTGAGCTCACGCGGTCCCGCGTGGACCGGCGCGTGGTTGCGGCCGGCCTGCGAGCCCGAGTAGCCCACGAAGTGCTTCAGGGTCGCCACGATCCCGGCGGACTGAAGGCCGCGCACGTACGCGCTGCCGACCGACCCGACCAGGTACGGATCCTCGCTGATGCACTCCTCGACGCGCCCCCAGCGCGCGTCGCGGACGACGTCGAGCACGGGGGCGAGTCCCTGGTGGATCCCGAGCTCGCGCATCGACGTGCCGATCGAGGTCGCCATGCGCTCCACGAGCGCGTCGTCGAACGAGGCTCCCCACGACGGCGGCGCAGGGAAGGTCGCAGCCTGCCACGCGGCCAGGCCTGTCAGGCACTCCTCGTGCACGAGGGCCGGGATGCCCAGCCTCGTCTCCGCCTTGAGGCGCCGCTGCTCGGCCCACAGCCACTCGGCCCGCCTGACCGGGTCTACGGGACGCGTCCCGTAGACCCGGGTCAGGTGACCGATGCCGTGCTTGGTGGCCTCGTCGTAGGCGTCCGAGGGCGCCATCGCGCCCTGCATCGGTGCGACGACATGGTCCCCGCGGTCCACCCAGTAGCCCGAGATCTGCGCGATCTTCTCGGTGGTGGTCATCTCGTCGAGCAGCGCACGGACGCGCGCGGACACGACAGGTTCAGACTTCTTGTTCAAGGCTGGTCCTTAGAACTAGATGCGACGCGTGGACCGGGGTCCCGCAGTGGTCATCCCTTCACGGCTCCGGTGAGACCGCCGACGATGCGGCGCTCGAAGAGGCTGAAGAACACGAGTGCGGGGATCATCGACAGCGACGTGAAGGCGAGCACCTTCGCCGTGTCGACCGAGTACTGGGACGCGAACGCCTGCACGCCGAGCGGCAGGGTGTAGGTGGCCTCGTTGTTGAGGATGAACAGGGGCAGCATGTAGCTGTTCCAGCTGGCGATGAACGCCAGGATCCCCACCGTCACGACTCCCGGCATGGACAGGGGGATGACCATGCGCCAGAAGAACTTCAGCCGACCGCAGCCATCCATGAACGCAGCCTCCTCGAGCTCGCGCGGAATGGTCCGCAGGAACGGCACGAGGATGATGATGGTGATGGACAGCTGGAACGCGACCTGCGGCACGATGACACCGGCGAGCGAGTTCATCAGACCGAGGCTCCGCACGAGGATGTACAGCGGCGTGATCGCCACCGTCATCGGGAACATCAGTCCTGCGGTGAAGACCGAGAACAGCGCGCCGCGACCCTTGAACTGGTAGCGAGCGAGCACGTACGCGGCCATCACGCCGAGGACCACGACGGCCAGGGTCGTGGCGACCGCAGCGATGGTCGAGTTGAGCACCTCGCGCCAGAACACATCGGAGCCGAGCACGTTGGCGTAGTTCTCGACCCGCCATTCGTTCGGGAAACCCGCCGGGTCCTGCGTGATTTCCGCGTTCGAGCGGAATCCACCGATGATGATGTAGGCGATCGGCGTGATGATCGTGCCGACGAGGGCCAGCGCGATGAAGTAGATCCCGAAGGTGGGCTTGCGCCGGATCGACTTCGCGGGGGCCTCAGCGCGGTGGCTCGGCCGGGACAGGGTGGTCGTAGACATCAGTTGTCACTCCCTCCGGTGACGGCACCGTCCGTGTCGCGACGCAGCACGAAGCGCTGGTACAGGAGTGCGACGGTCAGTGAGATGAGGAAGATCACGACGGCGACGGCATTTCCGTAGCCGTAGCTGCCGGCGTTGCGTCCCGACGACACCATGTAGGTCGCCATCGTCGAGGTGCCCGCCGTCTCCGCGACGTACTGACCCCAGACGATGTAGACCAGGTCGAAGAGCTGGAGCGAGCCGATGATCGAGAGGAACGCCCAGATGCGGATCGTCGGGCCCATGAGGGGCAGCGTGATGCGACGCTGGATCTGCCAGTAGCTGGCACCGTCGATCGCGGCCGCCTCGGTGATCTCCTCAGGGATGCCCTGCAGTCCTGCAAGGAAGAGGATGACGGCGAAGCCGATGTACTTCCAGGTGATGATCGCCATCAGAGTCCAGATGGCGAGTTCGGGGTTGGAGAGCCAGTCCTGTTGCAGGCCTTCGAGGCCGAGCTTCTCGAGCATGCCGTTGAGGGCACCGTTCGAGGCGAGGATGAGGCTCCATCCAGTACCCACGACCACCTCAGAGATGACGTAGGGCGCGAAGATGAGCACTCGTAGCGAGGACTGGAACTTCATCTTGCGGTTGAGGAGCAGCGCGAGTCCGATCGCGATGGGCCCCTGGATCACCAGGGAGAGCACCACGATGATCGCGTTGTGGCGCAGGGCGGACTGGAAGGCGTCGTCCTGCAGGATCACGATGTAGTTGCGGAGACCGACGAAGTCGGTCGCGGGCCCGTAGCCGCTCCAGCTGAAGAAGCCGTAGTAGGCGGCGATGATGACGGGCAGGATCACGAAGGTCAGGAAGACCAGCAGCGCCGGTCCTGCCAGCAGCGCGATCTCGGCGCGGATCGCCCAGCGACGGCGGCTGTGCCCGCGGGAGGGCGGGGGCGATGCCACGGCATCGCCCCCACCCAGAGCGGACTCCACCGGCGCGACGGGCGTCTTCACGGCGCTGTCGTTAGTGGGAGTCATGATGATGGAGCCGGTCAGCCCTTGAGCGCTGCGTCGTTGACCGCGTCGACGATGTCCTGCGGCGTCCCGTTGCCCGCAAGCATGTCGACCACGGCGATGTTGAGCGCGTTGCCCACGTTCTGGCCGTACATGGTGTCGAGCCAGAGCATGACGTAGGGCGCCTCCTTGTAGGACTCGAGCAGCTTGGTCAGGGCGGGGTTGTCCACCGCACCCTGTGCCTCCGAGCTGGCCGGGATCGTCTGGAAGGCGTCGGCGTAGGCCTCCTGGTTCTCCTTGGTGGAGATGAAGTCCAGGAACGTGACGCACTCGGCCGGAGCGTTGACGTGGCACGAGTAGCCGTCAGCACCGGACATCATGGCGCCGGGAGCACCGTCACCACCGTCGATCTCGGGGAACGGGAACCAGGCGAGGTCCGGAAGCGGCTCCTCGTCAGGCGTCAGCGAGGCGATGACGCCGGGGTTCCAGGCGCCCATGAGCTCCATGCCGGCCTGGTGGTTGGCGATGAGGCCGGCCGACGAACCCGCACCCTGCTGGGCAGCGGTGGTCAGGTAGCCGTTGTTGAAGGGCTCGGTCGCGGCGAACTCCTGCAGGTCCTCACCCGCACGGAGCCAGCACTCGTCGTTGAACGCACGGTCATTGGCCGCCTGGTTCATGACGTCCTGCGAGCACTCACGGAGGGCGAAGTTGTAGTACCAGTGAGCCGCGGGCCATGCGTCCTTCGCGCCGACCGCGATCGGGTCGACGCCCGATGCCTTGAGCGCTGCGACCGCGTCGTTCAGCTCGTCGAGCGTGGTCGGGGTGTCGGCGATGCCGGCGGCCTCGAAGAGGTCCTGGCTGTAGAAGAAGCCCTCAGGGAGCACCGCGGTCGGCACGCCGTAGACCTTGCCGTCAATCGTGAACGCGGAGAGCGAGGCACCCATCGCCTGATTCGTCGCGTCAGCGAGCTTGTCGGTCAGGTCCATGACCTGGCCGGCCTTGACGACGTCGGCGAGCTTGCCGCCGCCACGCGCCATGAAGATGTCCGGAGCGTCGCCCGAGTTGAGCGCGGTCTGGAGCTTGCCGTCCATGTCCTCGTTCTGGATGGACTGCACCTCGACGGTGACGTTCGGGTACGCCTCGTGGAACGCGGCGGCCATGTCCTCCCAGTACTGCATGCCGTCACCGGTCGTGGAGTTCTGCCACAGCGAAAGGGTGACTTCACCGCCACTCTCGGAAGGCGTGTCCCCAGTGTCTCCGGAGCATGCGGTGAGCAGCAATGCTCCCGCTGCAAGTGCGGTGGTCCCCGCCAAGATCTTGCGCCTGTTCATCGTGTGATGCCTACCTCTCGTCTTTGAGTGTTCGCCGCCGTCGTTGGCGTGAACTTCGGTATGGATGCCGCCAGGCGGCGTGTGCTGCTGTGACTGACTGCCGCACGGGGCAGGTCGTCTCGCACAGTTTTGGACTCGGGAACACCCGTGTCAAACGGTTTCGAAAACTGTTTTCGTTGCTTTACAGTCAGCATCATGGGTACAGGTCCGACCATCCGCGACATCGCCGCCGCGGCAGGGGTCTCCGTCGCGACGGTGTCGAAGGCTGTCAACGGTCGCTACGGCGTCGCGCCGGAGACGGCAGACCGCGTCATGCGCATCGTCGAGGAGATGGGCTACGAGTCGAGCCTCGCTGCGAGACGCATGGCAGGCATCCGCACCGGCGTCATCGGCGTGCTCGTGGCGGAGTTCGAGCCGTTCAGCGCCGAGATCCTCAAGGGCATCAGCACCGAGGCGCAGAAGCGACACTTCGACGTGCTCGCCTATTCCGGCGCGTACGGCTCCGCGTCGTCCGGCTGGGAGTCGCGCTCGCTCCGCCGGCTAGGCAGCAACCTGATCGACGGCGCCATCCTCGTCACCCCGACGGCGCACCTGGCAGAGTCCGAGATGCCGATCGTCGCCATCGACCCGCATGCGGGCCCGGCCCAGGGCGTGACGATCGAGTCGGACAGCTACGGCGGCGCGGTCACCGCGACTCGCTACCTCATCGAGCTCGGCCACCGGCGCATCGGCTTCGTGGCCGGACGGCCCGATCTGCGCTCGTCGCGGGCGCGCGACGCGGGGTATCGCCGCGCTCTCGCCGACGCGGGAATCCCGTTCGATCCGCGCCTCACCCGCACCGGCTTCTACGACCAGGAGGCGGCGCGCAGGATGGCGAACGAACTCCTCACGTCGTCGGAAAGGCCCACCGCGGTGTTCGCCGCGAACGACTTGTCCGCGATCGCGATCGGCGAGGTCGCGACCACGCTCGGCCTGGAGGTGCCTCGCGACCTCTCGATCATCGGATTCGACGATGTGCCCGAGGCCTCGCGTTGGATGCCCGCGCTGACCACCGTGAGGCAGCCGATGCGCCGCCTCGGGGAAGAGGCGGTCCAGATGCTCGCGGCGCTCATGAGCGGCGAGGAGCTCGAGGAGCCGCACACGCTTCTACAGACCCGACTGGTCGTGCGCCACACGACCGCGCCACCAGCCTGACAACCCTCAACGACGAGAGGAGCCCCACATCATGGGCACGTACCAGAACCCGATCCTCGAGGGTTGCCACCCCGACCCGAGCATCTGCCTCGTCGACGGCACGTACTACCTCGTGACGTCCACGTTCGAGCACCTGCCCGGACTCCCGATCCACGCCTCGACGAACCTCGTCGACTGGCGGCATATCGGCCACGTGGTGGACCGTCCCGGCCAGATCGACTACACCGGGATCGCCGGATCGAAGGGCCTGTACGCGCCGACCATCCGCTACCACCGCGGCACCTACTACGTGGTGTGCACCCATATCCCAGGCGACGACGAGGCGCCCGACGCTGCGGGCCACTTCGTCTGCACCGCGACCGACCCCGCCGGGCCGTGGAGCGATCCCCTCTGGCTGCCCGGCCTGCCCGGCATCGATCCCTCGCTCACGTTCGACGGCGACCGCGTGTGGCTGTGCGGCACCGCACTGCAGGAGGACGGCCTGTGGGAGGGCCAGTGCGATGTGTGGCTCGTGGAGTTGGACCCGGAGTCGCTCATGCCCCGCAGTGAGGCGACCGTGCTGTGGCAGGGCGCGCTCCTGGGCGCAGGCTGGGCCGAGGGCCCACACCTCATCGCGAAGCCGGACGGCGGCTGGATGCTGGTTTCGGCCGAGGGCGGCACCGACCGCGACCACGCGGTGTGCGTCGCGTACGCCGACGACATCCAGGGCCCGTACGTGGGCGATCCCGGCAACCCGCGCCTGACCCACCGGCATCTCGGCGAGGACGAGCCGATCCAGAACGTGGGTCACGCCGACGTCTTCGAGGATGCGGACGGCGGCTGGTGGGCAGTCATGCTCGCCACCCACGTGCTCCCCGATGGCACCAACAGCCTGCGCGGACGGCAGACCCACCTGGTGCCGGCGGCATGGGAGCACGGACGGCTCGTCATCGCCCCGGGCGAGGGTCGCGTGCTGGCCGAGATCACGGCGGACGGCGTCCCCGATCAGACGCCGCGTCCCACGTCGATCGTCGACGACTTCTCGGGTGACGAGCTCGGCCTCGCCTGGAACGGCGTGCGATGGCATCCGCGCGAGTTCGCGGCGCTCGACGGCGCGGGCGTCACCCTTGCGGCCACAGCGGTCGAGCCGACGGCGGTTGGCAGGACAGCGTTCCTTGGGCGCCGCGTGCTCACGGACTCCGAGACCTTGACAGCCGAGATCTCGCTCGAGGACGGCGCCGAGGCGCTTCGCGCCGGCGTGCTGCTGCGGACCACCGAGAGCGCGTTCCTGGAGGTCTCGGTGGATCGTTCCGGGGAGCTTCGCCTCGTCTCCGTCGACGATGGCGTCGCGACGACGTTGGTCTCGCGGGTCCACGGAGCGGCGACTCTCGCGGTGTCGTTGCGGCTTCGCGGCCACACGGTCGAAGTGCTCGTCGACGGCGGTGTGCTGGCGGTCGTGGACGTGGCGCACCTCGCCACCGGACGACCTGGCTGGTTCATGGGTTCGTGGTGGGGTCCGTTCGCCGTCGGTCACGGCCACGCGCGCGTGCGGCGAGTGGAGATCACCCGGTAGGAGCGTCGGCCACGGGCCTCCGTCACTCGTCCTGACGCGGGCCGGCCCCGCCATCGAGGTCGCCCCGCAGGTGACCGGTGACCTCGTCGACGGCGGCGCCGACGGTCGGCGCGAAGCGGTCGCGGTCGAACCGACCCTCGTCGTCGTAGCGACGCAGCGCGTCCTTGACGGGTCCCTTCATCTCGGCGAACACGAGGCGGGCGCCGTGGGCGGCGAGGTAGTCGTCCAGCTCCACGAGCTCGTCGAACGCCGTGGTGTCGATCGCGGTGATCGGCTCTGCGGCCAGGATCACGGTGTGCACCTCGGGCCCCGCATCCTCGACGACGCCGCGCACCCAGTCGTCGAGGACCGCTCCATTGGCGAAGAACAGCGGGGCATCGAAGCGCACGATCACCAGGCCTGGGATCGTCTCGCCGCGTTCCGGATGGCGGGACAGGTCGTGGTACCCGCGCCTGCCGGGCATGCGTCCGAGCACGGCGCGATACGGGCGCCACGAGCGGTTGATGAACGTGAGCAGCGACAGCCCGATCGCGACGACGATGCCCTCGAGCACGCCGAAGACGAGCACTCCCGCGAGCGCGACCACCGACAGCGCGGCGTCCACGCGATTCATGCGCCACAGCCTCGCCACTGACCGCAGGTCGATGAGCGTGAGCACGGCGGCGATCACGACGGCCGCGAGCGCGGCCTGCGGCAGCAGTGCGGTCAGCCCCGGAACAACCAGCATGAAGGCGAGCACCAGCGCTGCGCTGACGACGCCCGTGAGCTGCGTGCGCGAACCGGCGTCCTGAGCGACCGGCGTGCGGGACGAGGAGCCGGAGATGGGGAATCCTCCCAGCAGTCCGGAAGCGACGTTCGCGGCGCCGATGCCGGCCATCTCGGCGCTCCCGCTCACGGTCTCGCCCCGGCGGGCCGCGAGAGTGCGCGACAGCACCGCCGTATCGGTGAATGCCACGAGCGCGATGCCTGCCGCTGCTGGCATCAGTGCGCCGACATCCGCCCACGTCAGTCCCCCGAGCGCGGGGGCGGGCAGCCCCTGCGGCAGCGATCCCACCACCGGCGTGGACGCGGACCCGAGCCCCATCGCGGTCGCGGCCGTCGCCAGCGCCACGGCGACGAGCACGCCGGGCACCCGCGAGCGCAGCCGTCGCATCACGAGGATGACCGCCAGCGACCCGATGCCTGTGAGAGCGACCGCCGCGTCGGGCTCGCCCCCGACTATCCCGTCCCACGTCGCCGCAAGCTCGGCCCCGAATCCCTCGGCGTCCACGGAGAATCCGACGAGGGCCGGCAGTTGAGAGACGATCACGATGAGCGCGATCGCGTTGAGGTATCCGACGCGCACGGGCTTGGAGAGCAGGTCCGTCACGGCGCCGAGGCGCAGCAGCCCACCGAGCACGAGGAAGGCTCCCACGAGCAGGGCGAGCAGTCCCGCGAGCGCGAGTGCGCGGTCCTCGTCGCCCGCCGCGAGCGGCAGGATGGCTGCGGCGATCACGGGCGCGAGGGCCGAGTCGGGGCCGATGACGAGGATCCGGGATGGCCCGAACACGGCGTAGACGACGAGCGGCACGATGGACGCGTACAGACCTGTCACCGGGGGGAGCCCGGCCACCTGGGCGTAGCCCATGCCCGCGGGGATCATGAGGGCCGTCACCACGAGCCCAGCGCGCACGTCTGGCCACAGCCACGCGCGCCGGTAGTCGCGCACGAGGCGCACGCCCGGCGCCCAGCGCTCGATCCCCGTCGCCGTCATGGGCCTCCTTCTGCCTCCAGTCTGGCAAACGCCCGACGCTGGTGCCGGAATGCGGCGGTCGCTCCCATGGTTGTTTCATGACATGAGAAGCATCACCCACGAGTCCTTCGGCGAGCCCGCCGACGTCCTGTCCGTCACCGACGCACCCGTTCCCGAGCCTGGCCCGGGCGAGGTGCGTGTGCGCCTGCTCCTGTCTCCCATCCACAACCACGACCTGTGGACGGTGCGCGGCACGTATGGCTTCAAGCCCGAGCTGCCTGCGCGCGCGGGCACCGAGGCCGTCGGCGTGATCGACGCGCTCGGCGAGGGCGTCGAGGGCCTGGCCGTGGGGCAGCGCGTCGCCACCGGCGGCACCTTCGGCGTGTGGTCCGAGTTCTTCACGGCCAAGGCAGCCGCACTCATCCCGGTGCCCGAAGCCGTGCCCGACGAGGTCGCTGCCCAGCTCGTCGCGATGCCCTTCTCGGCCCTCAGCCTCCTGGACTCGCTGGGCCTCGACGAGGGCGACTGGCTCATCCAGAACGCCGCGAACGGCGCCGTCGGCCGCCTCGTGGCGCAGCTCGCGCCCGCGCGTGGCATCAACGTGGTCGGCCTGGTGCGCCGCTCCGAGGGGGTCGACGAGCTCGCCGACGCCGGCATCGGGCGCGTGGTGGCTACCGACACCGAGGGTTGGCAGGACCGAGTGCGTGCGATCGTCGGCGACGCTCGGATCTCCGTGGGAGTCGACTCGGTCGGCGGCGACTCCTCCGGTGATGTGCTCTCCCTGCTGGGAGAGCGCGGCACGCTCGTGTCGTTCGGCGCCATGGCGTCGGAGACCATGAACATCGCGTCGGGAGACGTCATCTTCAAGCAGGCCACGGTCAAGGGATTCTGGGGAAGCAAGGTGAGTGCTGCCATGGCCCTCGAGGACCGTCGTCGCCTCATGGGCGAGCTGTTCGCGAGGCTCACCGACGGCACGATCGCGCTCCCGGTCGAGGCAATCTACCCGTTCGAGGACATCGCCGAGGCGGCGCGGGCGAACTTCGCGCCCGGCAGGGCCGGCAAGATCCTCCTGCGCCCCTAGGGCGCGTCACCCGCCACGAGGACGGGGTCGAGGAACGGCTCTCGCCGTGCCTCGACCCCGTTCTCAGTGAGGGTGCGTCAGCCCTCGATGCCCGCGATCTCGTTCATCTCGACACCGACGTCGGCCGACTTCCACACCTCACCCCCGACGTAGTCCACGACGTGGATCTCACCCGTGGCGGGCTCGGTGACGTAGGCCATGCCTGCGAGCACCGTGAGCGCGGGGTGCGGGGACTGCCACGCATCGGGCACATCCCACGCGTCCACGACCTGGACGCTGCGAACGATCTCTCCCGTCGACGGGTCGAGCACGCGGAGTGCCCCGTCCGTGCCGAGGACGAGGGCCTCGCCGCCCTCTCCACGCGCGAGGCCGCGCCACGTGTACTGGGCGTCCGCGCCCCCGAAGGGGTCGATGACCGCGAGCGTCTCAGCCTCGGCGTCGATCAGTGCGATCTCGCTCAGGCCGATGCCCGCCTCGGGGTCGCTCTTGTAGTCGCCGAGCACCACGTCTGATCCATCGATCGAGAACAGGTTGCCCGTGCGCCCGTACGCATCCGGCGCGGTGAACTTGTGCGCGTGGTCGCCGTGGAAGGCGATGGGCCCGTCATCGCAGCCGAGCATGAACAGCTCCTCGCCACCGGCCGTGGTGAACGCGGTCTCCCCGTGGACGCCAGGGCACTCATGGGTCTCGGCGATCGCGCGTCCATCGTCGCCAAGGATCATGGCACCGTCGCGCGAATCCTCGTCGCCCAGGGTCACGAGCAGCTCTCCCGACGCGGTGGCGACGCCCACGCCGTGGTGCGCCTCGGCGGTGGTGTACTCGCGGATCACATCGAGGTGGCCTTCCTCCACCATGTGGGTCCACTCGTCGGCGCTGAGGACCGTGACGTCGCCGGTGCCGTCATCGAACAGCGTGGTCAGTCCGTCGTGCACCACGACGTGTCCGGGGACCTCGGCAGGGATCGTGAGGTCGGTGAGAGACGGCGTGGTCGTGAAGTAGTGAGCATGGTCGCCGTGCGCCTGCGTCCACGCGCCCACGTCGAGCACGGTGAAGCCGCCAGCAGTGGAGACGGCGAGGTGGCGCTCGTCGCCGAGGGCGTTGAGTCGGTTGAAGCCCTCAAGAGGGATGTCCGCCTCGATCTCGAGCGTGTTCGCATCGATGACGACGATGCCGCCGTCATAGGTCATCGCAAGGCGCGGGGTCGGGGCCGACGCTTCGGCGGCGATCGCGTCGTCCTCGTGGCCGTCGGCGCCGTGCGACGCCACGGGCTCGAGGGCAGCGGTGCCTGCGGCGCAGGCCGACATCGCAAGGGCCGAAGCGGCCAGCACGGCCGCGGCGGGCATGCGGCGGCGGATGGGGTGGGACATGAACTACCTCGCCCGAGTGTGGGCTTGCCTTTCGTTCTCCGATGTGGGGCGTAGGCCCCTGGGGCGCGGGCGCGAGCGGTGAGACTCCACGTCCGCTGTTCTGGAGCGTAACAAGAATGAGAACCATTATCAAACAGGGGTCGGTTACCGCTGGCGATCGCCTCGAGTGCCGCCGCCACGCGTGCCCATCCGCCGAGCGCTAGGCTCCGAACCACCCCGCGACCACGCGAGAGGGAACCCATGATCGATTCCGGCGACACCGCCTACGCGCTGCTGCTCGGCGCCGTGGCCGCGTTCAACCCGTGCGGCTTCGCACTGCTTCCGGCGTACCTCACGCTGATCATGACCGGCTCCGCCGGCGCCGTCGGCACGCCCGACGCCGGGGTGCCGCGGGCGATCGCCCTCCGCCGGGCGCTGGGCTTCGCGGCGGCCATGACCGTGGGATTCCTCGGGGTCTTCCTCGCGTTCGGCCTGCTGTTCGGCGCGGTCAGCCTCGGTCTCCAAGCGAGCATCCTCCCGGTCGTGTCCTACGTGACCGTCGTGCTCGGCGCCCTCGTCGCGGTGCTCGGAGTCCGCATGGCAGTCCATGGCGAACTGAGCGGACCAGGCCTCGGCGCTCTCGCCCGTGGTTCCCATGCACCCGGCCGCACGTTCACGTCGCAGACGCTGTACGGGGCGTCTTTCGCCCTCGCCTCGCTCAGCTGCACGATCGGCCTGTTCCTCGTCGTCGTCACGGGAGCACTCGACGCACCCGGCCCCGCGGCCGCCCTCGCCCCGTTCGTGGCGTATGGGCTCGGCATGGGCGCCTCGATCGTCATCGTGTCCCTCGCGGGTGCCCTCGCCGGCACCGGAGCCGCAACCGCGCTGAGGCGTCGCACCCCTCAGTTGATGCGCGCCGGGGGTGTCCTCATGGTGCTCGCTGGCCTCTACGTCTTGCTGTTCGGCCTCGCGGAGGTGCTGCCGCGCTACGGCGTGTACGCCCTGGATCCAGTGGTGCGGGTCACGACCCAGTGGCAGTTCCAGGTCACCCAGGCGGTGCAATCCTGGGGGACGCCGGTGCTCATCGTGCTCGTGGCACTCGCGCTCGGCGGCACCGCCGCAGTCCTCCTCGCCGCGCGCCGGGCCGAGCGAGGCTGAGCGCGGCAGTCTCAGCTCGCCGCGAGCTCCTCCGCGCGCGCGACGATGTCGTCGGCCGTCATCGACGGACCACCGAGCCACGCGTCGCCGCTGTCGTCGATGAACAGCAGCGTGGACTGCTGCGTGATCTCGAACCGTCGGTAGACGTCACCGTCGAGGTCCGCGACGTGAGTCATGCCGTCCACCTCGTAGATGCTGACGAACTCCTGCATGTACTCGAGGTCGTCAGAGAGTCCCGCGATCCCCACGATGTCCACTCCCTCAGGCATGTCCGGAAGCGCGGCATTGATCGTGCGGGTCTGCATCTGGCACGTGGGGCACCACGGCGCCCAGAACCACAGCACCACGTCCCGGTCGTCGATGCTGAGCCCGTCGAACTCCTGCCCGTCCACTGTCTGCGCGGTGAACGCGAACACGTTGTCGGCGTCGGCCTCCCCGGTGGGCGCCGACGTCTCGCCGCCGCCCCCGGCCACCGCGTCGGACGTGGGCGAGGCGCTCGCTAGCGGCTCGCCGCCGCCCGACGCTGCGTCACCCTCGGCGGCCGGCGCGGCGCAGGCCGCGAGAAGCAGGGCCGCGGCGGGCACGGCGAAGAGGCGGGTGTTCATGAGGACTCCTTGTCGCGTAGTGACATCCTCGTCCCATTCGGAGCTGACCGCTCGACAGATGGGTCCGCTACATCTCCGGCGCCATGTCGGCGAAGTGCGCGTAGTCCTTCTTGAAGGCGACGGCGATCGTGTCGGTGGGGCCGGCACGGTGCTTGGCGATGATGAAGTCCGCTTCGCCAGGACGGTTCTCGCGGTCGTACGCGTCGTCACGGTGCAGCAGGATCACGATGTCCGCGTCCTGCTCGATGGCGCCAGACTCGCGCATGTCGGAGAGCATGGGCTTCTTCTCGGTGCGCTGCTCGGGACCACGGTTCAGCTGCGAGATCGCGATCACCGGCACCTCCAGCTCCTTCGCGAGGAGCTTGAGCGCACGCGAGAACTCGGAGACCTCCTGCTGTCGCGACTCCACCTTGCGTCCCGAGCTCATGAGCTGCAGGTAGTCGAGCACCACGAGGCCCAGGTTGTGCTGCTGCTTGAGGCGACGGCACTTCGCCCTGATCTCCATGAGCGACATGTTGGGCGAGTCGTCGATGAACAGCGGGGCGCTCGAGACGCGCGACGAGGCGCGGGCAAGACGGTCCCAGTCATTCGGACCGAGCGGCCCCTTGTTGAGCTGGGTCAGCTTCACCTTGCCCTCGGCCGCGAGCATGCGCTTGGTGATCTCCTCGCGGCTCATCTCCAGCGAGAAGATGACGGACGTCACGCCCGCGTGGATCGAGGTGGCGCGAGCGATGTCCAGGCCGAGCGTCGACTTTCCGATCGCGGGTCGTGCCGCGATGACGATCATCTGGCCGCCCTGCAGGCCACCGGTCAGGTCGTCGAGCTCGCGGAACCCCGTCGGGACGCCCAGCATGGTGCCGTCATGCTTGGACGCCTGGTCGATCTGGCCGAGCGTCGGCTCGAGGATGTCGCCGATCGGCAGGAAGTCCTCCGAGTTCCTGCGCTCGGTGACCGCGAAGATCTCCGCTGACGCGGAGTCCACGATTGCGTCGACCTCGCCGCCCTCGCCGTCGTACCCCATGTTGGCGATCCGCGTGCCCGCCTCGACCAGGCGGCGCAGGATGGCCTGCTCGCGCACGAGCCGCCCGTAGTAGCCCGCGGACGCGGCCGACGGGACGGTCGCGATGAGCGTGTGGAGGTACTCGGCTCCGCCGATGCGCGACATCGTGCCCGCGCGCTGCAACTCGGCGGCCACCGTCAGCGCATCGACGGGATCGCCCGCGTTGTAGAGCTTCACCGCTGCGTCGAAGATCAGCTCATGCGCGGGCTTGTAGAAGTCGTCGCCGCGGACGGCCTCGATGACGTCGGCCATCGCGTCCTTGGACAGCAGCATCGCGCCGAGCACTGACTGCTCGGCCTCGAGATTCTGCGGGGGGAGCCTGTCGAACGTGCTGGGTCCGTAGGAGGCCTCGAGCTCCTCGACCGACATCCGCGTCACCCCCTTCCATGACCTCAGTGCGATGCGCGTCACTCGCGCCTTCCCCTACTGTCGCGCGGGGGTCTGACACGCGAGGTTAGGGGCTTGCGGGGTTGCCTATCAAGTCATCATCGGTCGCGATCGGGACAGCCCGTGGACAACTCGCCGCAGGTCCGTGGATGCAGTGTTGACAACGTGCATAGCGCCCTGTGGACGAACCTGTGAGTTGTACGTGAAGGTTGTGTGAACATTGCTGTTTACCTGGGACTTCGTACACCCGCGGCCTGTGGATGGGTCTTGGGAGGAACTCCCCGGCGTGTCGCGCTTCGGCGTGTCGCGATGGCGTGTCATCCCCAGCACGACACCTGTGGATATCCCTCCACTGACAGTACGCACGGATCCCGGGCCGACACCCCGTCCAGCGGCGCGATAGAGCCGCGCCCCGCCCGCGCGTCGCCGCAGATTCCGTGCGCAGTGTCGGTGGGGGCCGGGGCGAGGCAGCGGCGCGAGGCGGCGGGACGCAGAGGAGCCCGGCCCCTCACGGGACCGGGCTCCTGCGTGCCTGCGGTGCAGGCGAAGGTGCTACTTGGCGGCGACCACGTTGACAGTCAGGTGCGCCACGACGTCGTCGTGGAGCGACACGGAGACCGTGTACTCGCCCAGCGCCTTGATGGGCTGCGCGATGTGGATGCGGCGCTTGTCGACCTTGGCGCGGTCGCCGATGGCGGCCGCGATGTCGGCGGGGGTGACGGCGCCGAAGAGGCGACCGGCGTCGCCGGCCTTCGCCTCGACGGTCACGGTCGCCGACTGGAGCGCGTCGCGGGCAGCCTGGGCGCCCTCGATCGACTCGATCTCCTTGGCGCGGCGCGCCTTGCGGAGACCCTCGATCTGCTTCTCGGCACCGGCCGACCACGGGGTGGCCAGCTTGCGGGGCACGAGGAAGTTGCGGGCGTAACCGTCCTTGACGTCCACGACGTCGCCGGCGATGCCCAGACCCTGGACCTCGTGGGTGAGGATGACCTTGGCCATGTTCCTACCCCCGATCAGCGGCCGGAGCCGGCGTAGGGGAGAAGGGCCATCTCGCGCGCGACCTTGATGGCGCGGGCGATCTGACGCTGCTCCTGGACGGTGACACCGGTCACGCGACGCGAGCGGATCTTGCCGCGGTCGGAGATGAACTTGCGCAACAGCGCGGTGTCCTTGTAGTCGATCTTCTGAACCTTGGCCGCCTTAAGAGGGTTGACCTTCTTACGCGGCTTGCGGATGTCGTTCTTAGCCATGTCTCGATTTCCTGAACGTGTGATTTAGAAGGGGGGCTCGTCCGACGCCGGGGCAGTTGCCCACGGGTCGTTGTCCGACCCACCGGCGGGCGCCGAGAAGCCGCCACCGCCGCCCGAGAATCCACCGCCGCCGTTGCCGCCGCCACGCTGGTTGCGCGTCACCTTGGCGGTGGCGTAACGCAGCGAGGGGCCGACCTCGTCGACCTGGATCTCGTTCACGGTGCGCTTCTCACCGTTCGCCTCCCACGAGCGCGACACCAGGCGGCCGGTCACGATGACCCGCATGCCCTTGGTGAGCGACTCGGCCACGTTCTCCGCGGCCTCGCGCCACAGGGAGCAGCGCATGAACAGGGTCTCGCCGTCCTTCCACTCGTTCGACTGACGGTCGAACGTGCGGGGGGTGGACGCCACCGTGAAGTTCACGACCGCAGCACCGGACTGGATGAATCGCAGCTCCGGGTCGCCGGTCAGATTGCCCACGATGGTGATCTGAGTCTCGCCTGCCATGTGTGTCCCCTGGGTTAGGTGTCGGTTCGGGTAGGAGTCGGGAGAGTCCCGTCCGCCTTACTTGGCGTCCGGGCGCAGGAGCTTCAGACGGAGGACGGTCTCGTTGAGGCCGAGCTGACGCTCGAGCTCCTTGGCCGTCGCGGACTCCGAGGTGAAGTTGATCACCGCGTAGATTCCGTCGTTCTTCTTCTGGATCGGGTAGGCCAGACGACGGCGGCCCCAGACGTCGACGTTGTCGACGGTGCCCTTGTCGTCAGTGACCACGGTCAGGTACTTCGCGAGCGACGGCTGGACCGTACGCTCGTCGACCTCGGGATCGAGGATGACCATCATCTCGTACTGGCGCATCGAATACCCACCTCCTCTGGACTCATGCGGCCACGGACGTTCCGTGGCAGGAGGGTTGATGCTTGTGGCGGCTGGCGCGTCGGGTGACGGCCGCAGCCACGAGGTACAAGAGTACGGCATCGCACGCACGGGTGCCAGGCGCGTCCCGTGCTTGTGGAGGGCATCAGGGGAGGTGCGCGCCTGCCCGACGCCGGGGCCGGGCTGGCGGCCCGCATAGACTTGCCGCTGTCCCCAGGGCCGGAAGGAACATGTACGTGGTCAAGCCTGTGCTTCTCGTGGGTCTCGGCGGCGATATCGGGGTCTACGCTTTCCAGCGCGCGGCGCACGAGCTGTTCGGGTGGAAGCCCGTCTCACTCCAGGTGCGCGACACGACCTTCATGCGCTACTCAAGACTCGCCGAGCGCATCATCGCGCCCGACATGCACGACCCCGACGCGCTGGTCGGCCACCTGAATCGCATCGCTGCGGATCATCCCGAGCACGAGCTGCTGGTCTTCACGAACCTCGACTGGCACGTGCGCACGCTCGGGCGGCTGCGCGACCGTATCGACGAGCGCTGGCTCATGCCCTTCTGCGATCTCGAGACCTTCGACAAGGTCTCGAACAAGGTGCACTTCGCGCAGCTCTGCGCCAAGGTCGGCATCCGTACCCCTGCCACCGTCGCCGTCGGCTTCACGCCGGGTTCGATCGGCGCCGAGGCCGAGGGCGGTCCCGTCGTCGGCACGCCCGACGCGGTGGCCACCATGGCCGCGCGCGGACTCACCTACCCGGTGATCGGCAAGCCGGCTTCGAGCGCGGACTGGTTCGGCGTCTCGTTCCCGGGCAAGCGCAAGATTCACCACCTCGAGTCCGAGCAGGAGCTGCTCGAGGTGCTCCGCCACCTGGATGCCGCCGACTATCCGAGCGAGTTCCTGGTGCAGGAGCTCATCCCCGGCGACGAGACGCACATGCGCTCGCTCACCGCGTACCGGTCCTCCACGGGCGAGATCACGCTGCTCGCGGGCGGCCAGGTGCTGCTCGAGGAGCACACTCCCGGGACGATGGGGATCCCGGCGGCGATCCTCACGGAGGCCGACGATGAGGCGCTCGCCGCCGCCGCGCGCTTCCTGAGCGAGGCCGACTACCGCGGGTTCGCGAACTTCGACTACAAGGTGTCGTCGGCGACCGGCGAGCGTGTGTTCTTCGAGGTGAATCCGCGCATCGGGCGCAACAACTGGTACGTGACTGCCGCGGGCGCGAACGTCGCCGCCGTCGTGGCGCGCGACCTGCTGCCCGAGCACGCCGCCGCGGCCCCGGAGCCGCCGGTGACCCCCACCGATCGGGTCCTGTACTCGGTGGTGCCATTCCGCATGCTGCTGCGCTACCTGCTCGATCCCGAGCTGCGGGCGACGGTGAAGACCGCCAAGCGTCGGGCGGGCGTCTTCCACCCGCTGCGCTATCGCGGCGACGGCTCGCTGCTGCGCCGCCTCTACGTGCGCGCCCTCGATGCGCGCCTCGTGCTCAAGTACCGTCAGCACTACCCCGAGCCCACCGAGTCCGGCTTCTAGCGCCGGCGCCTGACAGGAGTCCGCATGGCCTCGCACGCCCCGTTCCGGCACATCCTGGGCGACCTCGAACTGGTCCCCGTGGTGCTCGGCGGCGACATCGGCGCCTACTCGATCGCCCGGGCCTTCGACGAGGCATTCGGTGTGCGCTCCGTGGTGGTTTCCCAGGGCGGCGGCGGCACGGTGCGCGACTCGCGCATCATCGACCTCATCGTCGAGCCCGCGATGGACGACCCCGACGTGGTGGTCGCCACCCTGCACCGCGTCGCGGCCGAGCGGCCTGACGCCACGCTGATCGTGCTCGGCAGCGCCGACTGGCACGTCGAGGCCCTCGTCGCGCGCCGCAGCGATCTCGAGCCCCGCTACGTCGTGCCGTACGTGGACCAGACGCTCATGGATCGCGTCACGAGCAAGGAGGGCTTCGCGGCCCTGTGCGACGAGTACGGCCTCGCGCACCCGCGCGGCTTCGTCTTCCCCGTCGCCGAGGCGCTCGATCTCGACGCACTCGACGCCGGAGTGGCCGACCTGGCCTTCCCTGTCATCGCCAAGGCCGGCTCCACGGCCGCGTACCACGCCGTGGAATTCGCGGGCAAGGAGAAGGTGCACACGGTCGCCTCGCTCGAGGACCTGCACGCGCTCATGACCAAGGTCCACGCCTCGGGCTACCGCGACACGTTCCTCATCCAGGACCTCATCCCGGGCGACGACGCGGGCCTGCGCATCTCCAACACGTACGTGGACCGCCACGGCAAGGCGTCCTACACGGTGTTCGGCCACATCCTGCTGCAGGAGCACACGCCCTCGACGGTGGGCAACTCGTCGGTGGTGCTCACCGTGGACGCGCCCGACGCGGTGGCTGCGTTGGAGCGGATGCTCGAGGGCATCGGGTGGCGAGGCTTCGGCAGCTTCGACATGAAGATGGATCCGCGAACCGGCGAGATGGTGTTCTTCGAGCTCAACCCGCGCCTGTCGCGCTCGAACTTCTTCGTCACGTCGTCGGGCCTCAACCCTGCGGTCGCCTACGTGCGCGACTGGATCCTCGACGAGCCGGTCGTCTCACCCGGTGAGCGCGGCGAGCCGTACTCGAGCCTGTTCACCGTGGTGCCCACGGCGCTGATGCGCGGCTACCTGCTCGACGAGGACGTCCGGCGCGCGATCCGTGCGCTCCCGCGCCGGCGCGTGATGAACCCGCTGTGGAATCCGCGCGAGACGCACCCGCGCCGGCTCGCCTACGTCGCGGCGAACCAGCTCAACCACTTCCGGAAGTACCGCACCTTCTACCCGCGGGCTATGCAGCGCGCCGAGCGTGCGGCGGCGGAGGCGGCGCTCGGCAGGTAGGGGGAACGCAGCGTCGGGCATGCCCGACGCTCGGGTCGGCTACGGGTTGGCGGTCACCTCGATGCTGGGCTCCGGCGTCGGCACCGCCGTCACCGAGGGGATCGGGTCAGGCGAGGGCTCGACCGTCACGCTCGGCTCGGGCTCCGGCTCGGTCGGCTCCGGGGTGGGCGTCGGCGACGGCTCCTCCGACGGCTCGAGCAGGATGTCGGTACCCACGTTCGCGCGCGGCGGGAACTGCGCGATCTCGTAGCCCTCGAGGATCGGCCCCATCATCCAGGTCCACACGCGCGTCGGCACGGTGGAGCCGGTGATCTGGGAGAAGCCGCCGAACGGCGTGATCTCCTCGACCGAGCCGTCCTCGCCCACCTGGTACAGCGCGACCGCGCCCACGATCTGCGGGGTGAAGCCCACGAACCACGCGGACTTGTTGCTGTTCGACGTGCCGGTCTTGCCAGCGATCTCGCGGCCGAGCGAGTTCGCGTACGTGCCGGAGCCGTAGCGCACCACCTGCTGCATCGCGTACGTGACGTCGGCGATCACGTCCTCGTCGAACACGCGGCGCGCCTCGACCTGGTGCTCGTAGACGCTCTCGCCGCCCGCGTCGAGGATCGACTGGACCATGTAGGCCTCGGTGCGCACTCCGCCCGACGCGAGCGTCGCGTAGGCGTTCGCCATGTCCAAGGGGTGCGGCGCGGCGGCGCCCAGCACGATCGAGGGCGTCGCCTGGAGGTCCTGAGTGTCCTCGGGGATGCCCGCCGCGACAGCGGCGTCGAGCACGGCCTGCGGGCCCACGTCGTTGGTGAGCTGCACGAAAGCGGTGTTCACCGAGTTCTGCGTCGCCTGCACGAGGTCGATCACGCCGTAGTTGCGGCCGTTGAAGTTGCGCACGGGGTTCTCGTAGCCCTCGAGCGTCATGTTGTTGTTCGCCAGGTACTCGGTGCCTAGGCCGATGCCCTGCTCGAGGCCTGCGATGAGCGAGAACGGCTTGAATGTCGAGCCCGCCTGCGCGATGTCCTGCGTCACCGCATTGCGCTGGATCTCCAGGTAGTCGGCGCCACCGTACATCGACGTGATCGCACCCGTGTCTGCGGCGACCGTCACTGCGGCGACGCGCAGGTTCTCCGCATGGTCCTCGGGCATCTCGGCGACGGCGGCCTCGGCGGCCGCCTGGTGCGTCGGGTCGATCGTGGTGACGATCGACAGGCCCTTGGTCTCGATGTCCTCGCGTGTGTACTCGCCCTGCGCCACGACCTCGTCGATCGCCGCCTGGAGCAGATAGCCCCGGGTTCCGGCGAAGACGTTCTCCTGCGAGTACTCGATCCACTCGGGGAATACCTGCGCGTCTCGCTCGTCCTGCGTGATGAAGCCGGCGTCCACCATGCCGTCGAGCACGTAGTTCCAGCGGTACTCCGCCTGGTCAGGGTCCACACGCGGGTCCCAGGCGGACGGCGCGGGGATGATGCCCGCGAGCATCGCCGACTCCGAGAGGGTGAGCTCGGCCGCCGGCTTGCCGAAGTACTCGTGGGAGGCCGCCTGAATGCCGTAGGCGCCGCGGCCGAAGTAGATCGTGTTGAGGTAGTTGCCGAGGATCTCCTCCTTGGACTGCTCGTTGTTCACCTTGAGCGCGAGCAGCGCCTCCTCGATCTTGCCGGGGATGTCCGTGACGGTCTCGCCCGAGTAGTAGCGCTCGACGTACTGCTGGGAGATGGTGGAGCCGCCCTGCTTGTCGCCCTTCACGATGGTCTTGTACAGCGCACGGGCCGTGCCGACGAAGTCGACGCCGGGGTTGGTCCAGAAGGAGCGGTCCTCGGCCGCGACCACGGCGTTGCCCACGTAGTCCGGCAGCGTCTCGAAGTCGACGACCTCGCGTTCCGCCTCGCCGAGCGTCCCCATCACGGTGGTGCCGTCCGCGTAGTAGAACGTCGAGGACTCGTACAGCGCGAAGTCCGAGGGCTCCGGGACTTCGAGGCTCTGATACTTGATGAAGACGGCGATCGCGCCGATCGTGAAGGCGACGAGACCCGCGATCAGCGCCCACAGCCCGATGCGCTCGACCCAGATGCGCCACGTCGGCTTCGGCGGCTTGCCGCCGCCCTTGGCTCCGCTGCCGCCTCCCGAGCCCTTGCCCGATCCGCCCGATGCGGTGCGGGCGGGCTGCGCGCCCGTACGCGTGCGGCTCACTCCCGTCGTCGGGCGCTGGGGCGCGGCGCCGGAACGAGGCGCGCCGGAACGCGCCGAGGGCTGCGACGACGAGGTCGGACGCAGGGAACGGCGGCTGGGCTGGGAAGAGTCGCTCACGAGGTCAGTCTACGAATGAGCGCGCGAGCGGGTTCCCGCCCTGCCGAAGTGACGGCGCCACCGCAGTCGTGTGGCTGGGGCACGCGCAGCGGCGCGATCTGGCCGTCACTTCGGACGAGAAGAGGGGTTGCTCAGTGGGTCGAGTTGCGCTCGATGTATCGAAGCGATACAACTAGGTGCTACTCGTACTCGATACATCGAGTCCAAGTATCCGTTTCACACCGTCCGGCGCGGCCCCGCGCACCGGGCACGCACCGCGAGAGAGGAGGACGCCATGGCACGCAGCACCGATGTGCTCACGCTCGGCATCCTCGGCATGCTCGCGGAGCAGCCCCTGCACGGCTACCAGATCCGCAAGCGGCTCGGCACCGACTTCGGCCCGTTCCGCGCTCTGAGCTTCGGGTCGCTGTACCCGGCGCTCAAGCGGATGGTCGCGGACGGCCTCATCGAGACCGTCGGCGAGGACGGCGCCGAGCACGTCGGGGCCACGGCCTCGCGCCGCTCGCGCATCGCCTACGGCCTCACCGACGCCGGGCGCGCACGCTTCGAGGCAGAGCTCGCCTCCGCCGGAGCGCACGCGTACGACGACGACAGCTTCGACCTGCGCTTCTCCCTGTTCGGCCAGACCGACGAGGCGACGCGCCTGCGCATCCTCGAGGGCCGCCGCCTGCGGTTGTCCGAGAGGCTCGAAGAGCTCACCGCCATGCACCGCCGCCAGCGGGAGCGCTTCGACGCATACACGGCCGAGCTGCAGCGCCACGGACTCGAGCGCGTCGAGCGCGAGGTCGAGTGGCTCGACCAGCTCATCGAGAACGAACGATCCGCGACCCGCGGAGACGACGACACTTCCGCATCCGCGGGACACAACTGAAAGGGAACACACCCATGGCGAAGCTTCGCGTAGCGATCGTCGGCGTCGGCAACTGCGCCACGTCGCTGATCCAGGGCGTCGAGTTCTACAAGAACACGCCCGCCGACGAGAAGGTCCCCGGCCTCATGCACGTCCAGCTCGGCGACTACCACGTCTCCGACATCGAGTTCGTGGCCGCGTTCGACGTCGACTCGCTGAAGGTGGGCAAGGAGCTCGTCGAGGCGACCAACGCCTCGGAGAACAACACCATCAAGATCTGCGAGGTCCCCAAGACGGACATTCAGGTCTCGCGCGGCGTGACCCTCGACGGCCTCGGCAAGTACTACCGCGAGACCATCGTCGAGTCCGACGAGGCTCCCGTGGACGTCGTCCAGGTCCTCAAGGACTCCGAGGCCGACGTGCTCGTGTGCTACCTCCCCGTGGGCTCCGAGGAGGCCGCGAAGTACTACGCGCAGTGCGCGATCGACGCGAACGTCGCGTTCGTCAACGCCCTGCCCGTGTTCATCGCGTCCGACCCGGAGTGGGCGCAGAAGTTCACCGACGCCGGCGTGCCGATCGTCGGCGACGACATCAAGTCGCAGGTGGGCGCCACCATCACGCACCGCGTGCTCGCCAAGCTGTTCGAGGACCGCGGCGTGCGCCTCGACCGCACGTACCAGCTCAACGTCGGCGGCAACATGGACTTCAAGAACATGCTCGAGCGCGACCGCCTCGAGTCCAAGAAGGTCTCCAAGACGCAGGCCGTCACTTCGAACATCGACAACGGCCCGCTCGCCGGCGTGAAGAACGACCGCAACGTGCACATCGGCCCGTCGGACTACGTCGCGTGGCTCGACGACCGCAAGTGGGCGTACGTGCGCCTCGAGGGCTCGGCCTTCGGCGAGGTGCCCCTGAACCTCGAGTACAAGCTCGAGGTGTGGGACTCCCCGAACTCGGCCGGCATCATCATCGACGCCGTGCGCGCCGCCAAGATCGCGAAGGACCGCGGAGTCGGCGGCCCGATCCTGTCCGCCGCGACCTACTTCATGAAGTCGCCGCCCGTCCAGATGGAGGACACGAAGGGCCGCGCCGCCCTCGAGGCCTTCATCGCAGGCGAGGCCGAGCGGTAGGACGCTCAGCCGGGCTGCGCGCCCGGCATGCACGAAGGCCGGGATCCCCTCACGGGGTCCCGGCCTTCGTCGCGCCTGCGGTCCGTGCGCGCTACGCCTTCGGGTCAGGTCCGTACTGATTAGCCGCAGGCTGACCCGGGATCAGACCCACGATCCAGATCACGAACGGGACGAACAGGCCGATGACGGCGATGATCCCGGAGGCCCCGATGTCGTGACAGCGACGGAAGCACACGGCGAGGGTCGGCACGATGAGGAAGAGGGCGAAGAGCACCGCGACGCCCGCGACCACGTAGGCGAGCACACCCGGGCCGCTCTCGTCGCCGAACGCGAGCGCCATCCACAGGTAGACGCCGCCGAGCACCGCGCTGATGAGCCACGCGCCCAAGTAGAAGCCCCAGAACTCCATGCGGCGCGATCGGCCCTGGAAGTCCGCGTACCTCGAGAGTCCCTGCCTGAACCAATACATGTCCCCACCCCTCCGTTCGCCGCGGCGCGACGTCACGACCCAGGCTAGGGCGGCGGGAGCCCTCGCGCGCGGCGAGAAACTCGAGCGCCCGTCAGCACGTGCGCGCCGCGAGCGCGTCCGTGATCGGGGTGTCCCCGGCCACGAGCTCCCACTGGCACCGCACCGTGGTGGGGTCGGCGAGGCACGCGTCGATCACGGCGGCCACGTCGGCACGAGGGATGGAGCCGCGTTCCACGGTGGCGCCGAGCGTGATCCTGCCCGTGGGCTCGTCATCGGTGAGAGCGCCCGGCCGCAGAATGGTCCACGCGAGCTGCGACGCCCGCAGTGACAGGTCGGCGTCGCGCTTCGCGTTGACGTACGCCGTCCATGCCGTACCGCGCGAGGAGTCGGCGGGTTCATCGACGCCGATCGCGCTGACCTGCACGAACCTGTCGATGCTCATTGCGCGTGCGATCTCCACCGACTTCAGCGAACCCTCGAGGTCGACGCTGCGCTTGCGTTCCACGTTGCCGTCGGCCCCGCCGCCGGCGGAGAAGACGACGCCGTCGCATCCGTCGAAGGCCGCGACGAAGTCGTCCGCCGTGGCTCGCTCGAGGTCGAGCCGTCGTGGCATGGCACCCATGTCCGCCAGCTCGTCCAGCTGGGCGTCCCGCCGCGCGAGCGCGACTGGCTCGACTCCTCGCTCACGCAGCAGGGGAATGAGACGACGCGCGACCTTGCCGGAGCCTCCGACGATCGCCACACGCGTAGGAGCAGGTGAAAGGCTCATGTGTGGTGGACGCATATGCACGCCCAGAGATTCCCGCGGGTGCTCACGAAAGCCCCACGTCCGCCATGTGCGCGACCGGCTGCGGCGCGACGCGCGACGAGCCCACGATCGCATCGACCAGCCGTACGACGGTGTGAGGGATGTCAGCGAGCACCGAGTCGGCGTGCACCAGGATCAGGCGCTTCGATTCGGGCACCGTTCGCCACACGTCCACGGATACCTGCCTGACGACGGTGTCGGCGTCGTCAGGCACGAGCGCGACCTCACCCACGCGCCAGCGCCGCACCGCGGCGCCGTCGGACACGGGGATCTGCTCCCAGCCCTCACCGTCACCGATCCGTTGCATCGCTTCGAGGAACCCCGCGATCACTGCCTGCGGGTCCGTGCCGACGGCGGGGCTGATCCGGACGTCACGCGGTACGAGCACCGACAGCGAGAGCGCGGTGGGAGCGCCGGGCGCGATCTCATGGCACAGCAGCATCGACTGCAGGTCCTCTCCTGCGACGTCCATCGTCGCCGCGAGCGCGTGACGCAGCCCGGCTCTGACCTGAACCCGGTCGTCGTCGCGTCCCACAGCGAGCTCGACGTACCGCCTGATGCGCCGTGCGGTCTCCTCGCGCCTTCTCGGATCCAGCTGCACCCACGTGCCGGGCAGGCGCAGTACAAGTCGTCCTGGGGCGTCGGACTCCGTCATGGCGATCCCAGCAGCGCGTCGATCTCGTCCACCGTGGTGTGAAGCTCGCCCTGCGCGAGCCCGCCCGACGTCGGCAGCCCCAGCTCCGTCGCCGCGGCGGTGAGGTCCGCGAGTCCTTCCTCGTCCTTCGCGGACACGACGATGCCCGGTCGGTAGCCGCTGGGCAGCGGTTCGGCGATCGCTTCGAGCACCGTCGCGAGAGCGGGGCCGTCGACGGGGCTCGCCACGAACTCGACGCCCACCGTGAGGGAGCGGCTCAGCAGCTCGGAGTTCGATGACTCGGCGTCGATGTAGCGCACCATGGCGACGTCCTCGTGCTCGCCGACGGCTGCGGTGACGGCCGCCACCTCCGACGCCGAGGGGCCGTTCGCGCAGCCGGCGAGAAGCAGCACCGCGGCGAATCCCGCGAGCACAGCGGCACGTCTCCTCACGATGCTCCTCACTCGCTGAAGGCGTACTGGTGGTGGTCGACCTGAGATTCCCGTCCGTAGAAGAAGTCCTCGAACCCGTCATCGATCGTGGCGTCGTGGCGCAGATGCTCCTGAAGCGTTGCGGCGTACAGCTCGTTGGCGTGCGGCACTCCGATGTCGGGAGAGACCTTCGCCTCGATGCCGATCCCGGAGCGCCCTCCGTCCCACACCTCCACCCGCCCCGGCTCCGTCGGAGGGATGTCGATGAGGTCGAGCTGGTGCACGGGGTCGAGCTCGTGCTTGACCTGCAGCACCGGGATGCCGTGCGTGTCCATGTGGTCAATCGGAGAGCCGGCCGCGACGATGCCCGCATAGTCGTAGCCGCCCGCGCCCGAGGATGCGAGATGGCCCGCCATGATCCCGCCGAGGCTCCATCCCGTCAGCACAACCGGCTCACCGGGATCGATCCCTGCCTGTGCCATCGCATCGAGCACGGCGACCTCGTACTGCGACGCAAGCTCGGGGTAGAGCATCAGCATCAGATTGGCGTCCAGATCGTTCGGCGCCCCGGCGTCGCCGCCGAGCACCCAGTCCATGGTGGACGGCAGCGTCACGATCCACCGCTCCTCGCCGTCGACGACGATCCGAGTGATGTCCACCACCGCCTCCCGGTCCCCTCCCGCGGCGTCCACCTGACCTGCGCGCCGCAGCAGATCGTCTGCCGAGTCGACGACGCTGTCCGTGTCGCGGAGCCGCTCGCGCGCGTCGGCCGTGGAAGAACTGCTTGCGTCGTCATCGGGCAAGGGATGCGCCACATGGCCGCCAGCGTCGACGATCGCCTGCCACGTCGCACCCGCGCGGACCTCCGTCGACAGCCTCCACAGGAGAAACGCTCCGAATGCAGGTGCTGCGATGCTCAGCGCCAGCACCACGAGTCGCAGAGTGGCGAGGTCGTCGAGCCCGAGGATCTGCGCCGCGCCGTATGCGGCGAGCCCCGCGAGCGCCAGCGCGGACACGATCTGCAGCACGAGGCCGATCGCCGCAGCGAGAAGCGCGAACAGTGCGGGGAACACGACGGTCGCCACGAGTGCGACGAGAGCGATCAGGGCGATCACCGTCATCACCGCCGCGGCGGCGATGACGATCGCCTTCACCACCTCGGCCACCGCCTGAATCACGGGGGCGAAGTACTTCTCGGCCCACTCCGCGACCGCGCTGATGACCTCGCCCACCTTCGTGAGGAAGTTGCCCACGTGATCGAGGAGGCTATCGTCGGTCGCGCTGGTCGCTGCCTGGATGCGGCTGATCGCCCGCCTCGCCGCGGCATCGCGCTGCTCTTCCGCCCACGCATATCGGCTCTGGGCTGCGGCCACCGCGTCCCCCGCGTGCTGGTGGCGCATCCGTGCCGCGTACAGCTCCGCGTCCCAGGTCTCGCGCGCGGCCACGTCGTCGGGGTTCATGGCCGCAAAGCGCAGCTGTTCGGCCGCGTAGTCCACGTCGTGCTCCGACTGTGAAAGTCGGAGCAGGGCGTCGTGCTCGGCCGAGATCTCACGCTGGGCAGTGTCGTGGAAATCGTGCAGCGCGATCGTGTAGTCACGGAGCGCGCGCACCGTGCCGTCGTAGCGGTCCTCGGCGGAGCGCAGCCCGTCGCGGCCTTTGGTCATCTCGCCCCTGAGCTCGTCGACGGCATCGCTGCGCGCCTCGACAGCAATCGCCTCGAGCAGGTCGGCTGCGGTCTCGAGCGCCTGCCTGGTGCGCGTGATCCGGTCGACGTCGGAATCGAGCGCGGTCGGGTTGCCTGCCGGAGGGGCGAGCGCGCTCACGAGGAAGCCCGGGTGAGCTCGTCTGCGAGCTGACGGTCCATGTCCGCGAAGGTCTCGGCGGTCGCGTCGAGGTAGTCGGAGAGCGCGGCGAGATGTGTGGCGATCCGGTCGCGAGTGATAATCCACGCACACGCGAAGCCCTGAATCTCCTGTGCCAGTCCCGCGTGCCCCACGTGGTCTGCCGCTGCGCCGGCGCGTGCGTCCTCGCGCGAGAATCCCGTCACTACCGTGCGCATGTCCCGTGCCGCGTGCGTGAGGTCGTCACCCTCGACTCGTAGGGCGCCACTCATGGCGCAACCTGCGTGTCCGTGTCAGCGAGTCGGTCGGCGTTCCACAGTCGCGCGTCCAGCTCGGCGATGCGGGGTGCGACCCGCGACGCCCCAGGCGTGCCGCCGCGCGCGAGCGTCGCCAGCCCGGCCTCCAGTTCGCGCCGCGCGGCGTCGCTCAGTGCAGCGGCGTGCTGCACGATCCCGTCCATGCCCCCGCACCCCCCTGGTCCGATGCCCCGATGCTAGGACCGGCGCAGCGGAGGGTCGATGGGCATCACTCACCGTGTGGGAAGAGGTGCCGCACGGCGGGTCTGTGGACGCGGCCCGGCGCTCGCGACCCAGGACCCGATCAGCGGGGAGGCGTCTGGAACGGGTCGGAGCCCTGGGCGCCGCCCTGAGGGTCACGCGGCGATGCAGGCGGCGTCTCCTCGACGCCAGGCGCGTGCGGGGTGGGCTCCACGCCTGCGGGGGCGGTGTCCTGTGCGAACGTGCCCGGCGCTGCGGGAGCAGACGCGGCCGGCGGGGCTGCGTAGCCCTGCGCGGACGGCGTGCCGGGAGCGGCGTACCCGTACGGCTGCTGGGGGACCGTCTGCCACCGCTCGCCCGCCTTCGGGTCCGGACCGTACTGGTTGTCACGAGCCTCGCCGTCGAGCACCGCGAACACGAGCAGCACGATTCCGCCGAACGGGACGAGCCCGAGCAGGATCCACCAGCCGCTGCGCCCGGTGTCGTGGAGACGGCGCACCTGTACGGCCAGGCTCGGCAGGAGCAGTGCCAGGGACACGGCGAACAGCAGCGCGATGCCCGCGATGAGCGGAGCCCAGTTCATCTCCTCGAAGGCCGTCTCGGGGATGTTCCCCTGAGAGTCCGCCTGCTGGAGCACCGGGAGGAACGCGGCGAAGTACAGGATCATGAAGATGATCCCGAAGGGGATCTGCACCAGCTGGAGGAACAGGTAGAACCACCAGTACTCGCTGCGCCGCGCGCGCCCTGAGAACGTGGCGTACTTGCTGAAGCAGACCTTGATTGCAGCGCCGAAGCTCATCGTCGACCTCCCTGAGTCGTTCTGCCTCAGCCTACAGACCAGGGCCGACGCTCACGGGGCGACCGCGCGGCGGCTGGGAAGGTCAGGCCACGCGGCGCGACAGCATGAGCACGACCCCGAGCGTCGCCATCATGCCCCCGCCTGCGGCACGCACACGCGACAACCGTCGCGGCGAGCCGGCGAACCAGCGCTTGGCGCCTGAGGCGAGCAGCGCGTACGCGCCGTCGCTCACGATCGCGATCGCGGCGAAGACCATCCCGAGAATCAGGATCTGCGCCCATGCCGGTCCGCGAGTGGGATCCACGAACTGCGGCAGCACCGCGGCGACGAATACCAGCGTCTTGGGGTTGGTCACTCCCACCACGAACGACTCGCCGAGCACACGCCCGACGCCGGGGCGGGCCTGAACTGCCGCCTCGGCCGACGCGTCGGCCGGGATCGCGAGCCCCTCACCGCGATGCCTGATGGCCTGGATGCCCAGGTAGATCAGATAGGCGCCACCGGCGAGCTTCAGCGCCACGAACGCCGCCTCCGAGGCGGCGATGATCGCGCCGACCCCGATCGCCACCAGCACCGCGTGCACGACCTCGCCGCCCGCGTTGCCCACGACCGACAGCAGCGCTTCGCGTCTGCCGTGCTGGAGCGCGCGGCCCACGATGAAGAGCACGCTGGGGCCAGGGATGATGATGATCACGAACGCGAGCGCGGAGAACGCGGCGAGGGTCGAGGGCGCGATCACGCGTCGCCGCCCGAGACTCGCGCCTGTCGGGCCTCCTTGATGGCGGCGAGCGCTCCGACTGCCTCCTCCACGTACGGTGAGAACGGCTTGAGACGCGCGGCGCGGATCAGGCGCGCGAGCGTCGGGCTCATGCGCGAGACGATCCTGCGTGCGACCCGCTGGTCGCTCGAGAGGTCCTGCACCCAGCCGAGCGTGATCACCATCTGCACGAGCCACAGCATCTCGGGGAGCGCGGCCCTCAGTCGCGAGTCGGTCTTGAGGTCGGATCCCTCGACCACGTCCTCGTACAGCTGGATGAAGGTCTCGCGCGCGGGCTTGGACTCGGCGCCGAACGGGCTGAGTGGACTTGTGGGAACGACCGCGAGGCTCACGAGCGTGTCCGCGACCGCGCGGTAGCGGGAGGCGACGTCGAGGTAGGTGTCGTAGGCGATCGCCAGGCGGGCCTTGAAAGACTTCTCCTCCGCGATGCGTTCGCGCGTCAGCGTGGCGTGCTCGCGCGCAATCGAGAGGTAGAAGCCCTGAACCAGATCCTCCTTGCCCGCGAAGTAGTAATAGGCGCTGCCGAGCGACACGTCGGCGCGCTCGGCGATATCGCGCATCGTGGTCGCCTGGTAGCCGCGCTCGAGAATGAGTGCGGTCGCGGCGGCGACGATGCGATCGCGCGTGGTGCTGTCGAGGGTGGGCATCGAGGACTCCTGAACGTGTTCAACTGCGCTCAGGCTACGCCCGTGCCGCCCACGACGTGAGCCCGGCGGCGGCGAGCAGCAGCGCCGTCGCACCCCACACCGTCATCGGCACGCCCGCGACCGAGCCGACGTAGCCCGTGAGCGTGCCACGGAACCCCGTGACAGCGAAGCCGAGCATGCCCGCGATCCCGCACGCCGACCCGACGGCGGCGACGGCCGCGCGCACCCGGTTCGGACCCACCGGCTCGCGGCGACCCGGCATCGACTCGAAGCGGCGGAACACCAGCACCAACGCAATCACGAGCGCGAGGAACGGCACCAGCAGTGCCAGCTTCAACCACCAGAACGAAGCCTCGGAAGGATCGCCGGCCAGATCGACGCCCGCGACCCACAGCCCGCCGTAGATCAGGATCAGCGCAGTGAAATGCCACAGGAAGGCCGTCATCGCCATGGAGCCGGCGACGACCACGGCCGTCCACACGCGCCGCCGCTCCAGAGCCCGACGCGCGGGCCGCCTCAGCAGCAGCAGCGCGCCCGCCTGCGCCACCGCGAACGCAAGCAGCGCCGTCGTGGGCGGAGCGAGATTCGACAGCTCCTCGCCTGCGTAGCTCACCATCGTCGTCGAGTACGGTCCGACGACCACGAGCAGGGCCAGGGAGACGACGCCCCCGCCCAGCAGCCGCGCGCCGAGCCGGCGCTCGCCCACCCGGTCGGCCACACCATCGGCGTAGTGGAAGCCCAGCTGATGCACCGCGAGCCACACGAACGCGAAGTTCAGCCACTGCACACCCGGCACGCCCGCCGCAAGCCGCAGCACGTCGACGAGCACGACCACTGCCACGAGCGCAGCGAGCGCACGCCAGCCCCAGCGCTCGTGCGCGGTCAGCAGCGCAGGCGCGCATGCCGCAGCGATCAGGTAGACCCCGAGGAACCACAGCAGCTGACCCGCGATCTGCAGCACCGGCGCGACCACCGCCGACTCCGACGCCACCGCCTCGGCGACCACCGACACGGCGAGCCAGACCCCGACGAACACCAGCGTCGGGCGCACGAGCCTCGCGATGCGAGCCCGCGCGAAGTCCGCGTAGCCGCCGCCCCGCGCCCTGAGCGAACGCCAAGCGGTCGCGTGGGCGAAGCCTCCCACCACGAAGAACACCGGCATGACCTGCGCGACGAGCGTGAACGGACGCGCCCATGCCTCAGTGTCCAGCACGTTCGCGAACGAGACCGTCACTGCACCGTGGTCCAAGACCACCGCCGCCATCGTGAAGTGACCCAGCACGACGCCCAGCAACGACAGCACACGCAGCAGGTCCGCGTAGCGATCGCGCGACGCGGGGGTGGCCTCGACCATGTGGGACAGCGGGCTCTGCGCGCTCATGCGCCGATGCTAGCGAGCGGGCCCCGCGTGGGCCCTACGCTGGTCGCATGTCGCTCGCCACAGACCTGAGGTCCCTGTGGCGATCGGCCGGATTCCGCCGCCTGACCGTCGTGCGCGTCCTCTCCCAAGGCGGCGACGGCATGTTCCAGCTCGGCATCGCCACCGCGTTCTTCTTCGACCCCACGCGCGGATCCAGCGCGAGCGAGATCGCGCTCGGCTTCGCGGTGCTCCTCGCGCCGTTCACGCTCGTGGGTCCGTTCGTCGGGCCGCTCATCGACCGGTGGCAGCGCCAGCGGATCCTGCTGTGGGGCAGCGTCGCGCGACTCGCGCTCACCGCGCTCATCTGCACCCTCGTCGCCGCGGGCGCACCCGCCTGGACGCTCTACACCTCGGCGCTGCTCACACTGTCGGTCAACCGCTTCGTGCTCGCGACCATGACGGCCGGTCTGCCGCGGGTAGTGCCCGCGCACGAGCTGCTCGCGGCGAACAGCGTGCTGCCCACGCTCGGCACGATCTCCGCTGCCGTGGGCGGCACCATCGGAGCCGTCGCCACGTTCCTGGTGCCCACCGCGTCGGACGCGTCGCTCGCGATGACGGCACTCGTCGCGTCGGGCGTGGCCTTCGCATGCGCCACGTGGTCCACCACTCGCATCGGGCGCACAGAGATGGGCCCAGAGCACCCACTCGCCGCCCTCGACGTCGCACAGCAGCTCAAGGCGCTCACCGCCGAGCTGATCGACGGCGCCCGTTACCTCCGCGCCCGCGTCACCCCCTGGCACGCGCTCGGCATCATGGCGGCGCAGCGACTGCTGTACGGCCTCATGTTCGTCGCCTCGATCGTCGTGTCCCGCCAGGTGCTCGCCGACCCGTCCGACGCCGGCGCCGGGCTAGGCGCCTTCACGATCGTGCTCGGCTTCGCGGCCGTCGGATTCGGCCTCGCCGCCGTGCTCACCCCCGCGTTCGGCGACCGCATCTCCCGCCACCGGTGGATCGTGCTGTGCCTCGGCATCGGCGCCGTCGCGCAGGTGCTGCTCGCCATCGGACCCGAACCCTGGACACTGCTCAGCGCCGCGGTGATCGTGAGCTTCGCCGTACAGGGCGGCAAGATCGCCGTCGACACGATCGTGCAGCGCGACACCGAGGACGCAGTGCGCGGGCGCGCCTTCACGCTGTACGACATGGCCTACAACGTGGCGTTCATCTCCTCCGCAGCGATCGCGGCCCTGGTGCTGCCGGACACCGGATGGTCGCGCGGGGTCATGCTCGGCATTGCCATCGCCTACGTGGGCCTCGGAGTGCTGTTCGCACGGGCACCGCGCGAGCCGCGCGCGGTGGTGACGCCACGCGTCGACTGAGCGGCCGCAGTCAGCCGATCGCGCCCCTCATCGCCGCCAACGAGTTGGCCTCGCGATGGTGCTCCGCGCCGATCAGGTGATCGAACACGATGTTCGTCTCCGTCGATGCGACGACGGGATCCATCGACAGATTGCTCGCGACGAAGTCGCGCAGCTGCGCGGTCGACGTGCATGTCAGGTGGATGAGGAAGTCGACCTGGCCGCCCATGAAGTACACGGAGACCACGTTCGGTAGCTGCGCCACCTTCGCGCCGTACGTCTTCACCTGGGGACGCGCCTGCGCACGCAGACGCACCGAGACGAGTCCCTGGACCGACATTCCCAACCGCTCGAAGTCGATCTCGATGTGCGAGGAGCGGATGATGCCGGCGTCCCGCAGGGCCTTGACGCGCGCATGCGTCGTCGATGGCGCGACGTGGAGCCTGGCCGCGAGCGCAGTGTTGGACAGGCGCGCGTCGCGCATCAGCTCCGTGAGGATGCGCTCGTCCAGCTCATCGAGCCGAATATTCGTCGGCAGCGCCCGCCGATCTGGTACATCCTCCATGGGTTCTTCATCCTTTCGCGCATTTCCGGGCAGTCTATCCGCGATCAGTTGCTATCGCCGAAGATCGTTCGACAATGGTAGGGACAGCACACGTCGACCGGTGAGCGTCCCTGATCACCGCGGGGTCGCAGGCCGCCGGCCGCACCTGGAGGTCGCAGCATGCACGTCGGGATCCCCGCAGAGATCAAGAACAACGAGAAGCGTGTGGCGATCACGCCTGCGGGCGTGCACGAACTCGTCGCGCACGGACATGCCGTCACCGTGCAGGCCGGTGCGGGACTCGGCTCCGCGTTCACCGACGAGGAGTACGTCGCCGCAGGTGCTCGGCTCGGGTCGGTCGATGAGGCCTGGGGTGCGCAGATGGTGCTGAAGGTCAAGGAGCCCATCGCGTCCGAGTATCGGTATCTGCGTGAGGACCTGCTGCTGTTCACCTACCTCCACCTCGCCGCCGACGAGGCGCTCACCACCGCGCTCGTCGGCGCCGGCACCACGGCCATCGCATACGAGACCGTGCAGCTCCCAGACGGGTCGCTGCCGCTGCTCGCGCCGATGTCCGAGGTCGCCGGGCGCATGGCCACGATGGTCGGCGCGTACCACCTGCAGTCCAGCCAGGGCGGACGTGGCGTGCTGCTCGGCGGAGTTCCCGGGGTGCGACCCGCGAAGGTCACCGTGCTGGGCGGCGGCATGGCGGGCCACAACGCCATCTCGCAGGCCGTCGGCCTCGGCGCCGACGTGACCGTGCTCGACCTGTCGATCCCCCGACTGCGCCACCTCGACGACCTCTACGCAGGCCGCGTCAAGACCGTCGTCTCGTCCGCCTACGAGGTCGAGCGCTCGTGCCTGGAGGCCGACCTCGTCGTCGGCGCCGTGCTCGTGCCCGGCGCCAAGGCGCCCAAGCTCGTGTCCCGCGAGCTCGTCGGCCGCATGAAGCCAGGCTCAGTGCTCGTGGACATTGCGATCGACCAGGGCGGCTGCTTCGAGGACTCCCACCCGACCACCCACGCGGAGCCGACCTATCCCGTCGAGCGCTCCACGTTCTACTGCGTGGCCAACATGCCGGGCGCCGTCGGCAACACCTCCACGCTCGCACTCACCAACGCGACCCTTCCGTACGCCGTGCGTCTCGCCAACGACGGCTGGGAGGTCGCGACGGCCAAGGACCCGGTCCTGGGCAAGGGCCTCGCGACGGTGGGCGGCAGGATCGTGCACGGCCCCGTCGCGGCGCTCTTCCCGCAACTGCCCGCAGCGGTGTGAGTCAGTTCGCGCCCCTCCGCTACACGCACGCCAGTTCTCGCCAACCAAGGCATTCACGCCTCCGCTCGTGCGTGCATCCGCGCAGCCAGGGCACTCACGCGCCCACGGTAGAGCCCATCCGCGCGCGCACCGTCGCCTCGGCCAGCTCCCGGCAATGTCGTGCGTCATCCCGCACCTCCGCGTATCCGAATCTCAGAGTCTGCACACCGGCGGAGGCGAGGATGACGTCCCGCTCACGATCGCGCCGCCGCTGCTCGGACGACCCATGGAATGCCTCGCCATCGAACTCGATCGCCACCGCGCTCGGTACGTGAAAGGCATCGACCCGGAAGGTTCTTTCACCTACGCACAGCCGATGCTGACGCACGCACTGCGAGAGGACTGGCCCCCGAAGGATGCTGCCGCCGCGCAGCTCGAGGAAGCTCTCCACTCCGTCACGGGCCGCCCTCGCCATGAGTGTGACTTCGTCTGCTGAATGGCGGGGTTCTTCGGTCGCTTCGTGGCGGGGTCAGGTGACACCGATGACCAGGGTGCTCTGTGCGGCTTCGATGACGTCGTTGGTGATGGTGTCGAGTTCGTTGATCTTCAGGACCCGCTGGATCTGGGGGAAGAGGCGTTCGAGGAGCCGGAAGTTGCCGCGGGTGATCCGTGCGATGGCTGCGATGGCTTGGGCGTCGGTGAAGTCGTCGGGGTCGAGGGTCTTGCCGAGGGATCGCCAGTGTCGCTCGAGGACGAACAGCAGTTCGTCTTGTCCCAGGGGCCGGTACTGGTGGGCGAAGCCGACTCGGCTGTAGAACTGGGGGTAGTGGCTGAACTGCTTCTCCAGGCCGGGCATGCCGATCAGGATCAGGGCGATGTCGTCGCGGTCGTAGCGATCGCGCAGCAGTTCCAGAGCGGCGGGACGCAGTCGTTCGGCCTCGTCGACGATGATCAGCTCCACGTAGTTCGTGCCGTGTCGCCATCCCCAGGCCTCGGGAGTGGCCGTGCCGGGAGGTACGAGGTGCTGCTCGATGCACATGTTGGTGCGGGTGATGGCTTGGGTCAGCTCGTCCTTCAGGGTCCGCGGGGTGGTCAGCACGCTTGGGGTGTAGAGCACGGTGCGGCTCCGGTTCAAGGCGGCGTAGATCTTGGCGTCGTTGTCGGAGCGCGGCCCCCAGTAGGTCAGCAGGTCATGAGCCTTCTCGTAGTGTGCGTAGCGGCGCGCGGAGAGTGTCTTTCCTCCGCCGGCTGATCCGAAGCACAAACCGATGGTGTGCCCGCGGCGCACGGCGTCGGCGAACTCGGTGAAGCGGCGGTGCTCCTTGGTGACGATGAAGCGCTGGCTCACCTGAGGTCCTCCTTGTAGATCTTCAACGCCGACCTCGGCGCCGGAGCCGGTGCTTCGGTGATCCGTGGCGTCTCGGTAGGTGCGGCCACGAGGGCGATGCGTTCGTTGATGCCGGCTCGCAGCGCCCGGCGGCGGGCGTTGCGCGCGGCCTGGATCTCCTTGAGGCTGACCTTCTGGTCGTGGTGCTCTTGGTTGACGGCCTTGCAGACGAATTCGTCGTGATCGAAGACGCGGATCTCGGTGATGTCGCGGGGGTCGTAGCGGATCACGACCGAGCGTCCGACGTAGCCGGCCAGAGTTGGCGAGACGTAGCGCAGGCCCTGGAAGCGGATGCCATCGCGGCGCACGACGCGGGTCTTGGCGACGGTCAACAGCAGTCTGTCGAGGTCTTCCAGGCTCTCGGGCATTCGGGGCAGCCAGCCATCGGCGATCCACGCGCTGCGCGGGGAGGTTCCGAGCTCGCTGTGCGTGCGGTCGTTGTAGGTGGCCACGAACGCCTCCAGGGCGCTATCGAGGGCGGCCAGGGACAGTTTCGGTGTCGGCCAGGGGTGCCCTTCGGTGATGTGTCCGGGCAGGGTGGCGAGTAGCTCGGTGTTGATGGTGCCGAAGAACCGCTCGATCTTGCCCCGTCCCTGGGGTCGGGCGACGGTGGAGTGGATCAGTCGGATGTGGAGGTCGACGGCGGTGTGGGCGAGCTGGTCACTGGTGAAGTCGCTGCCGTGGTCGACGTAGAGCACGTCGGGCAGGCCGCACATCGGCCAGGCCGGGTCGGTCTTGTGCCAGATCGCTTGGCGCAGCGCCAGGGCGGTGTTCATCGCCGACGGTGCGCCCAGGAAGACTGTGTAGCCGCAGACCGCCCGGGAGCAGTCGTCGAGGATCGTTGTCAGCCATGGCCGTGCGGGCTTGCCGTCGGTGCCCACCACCAGGATGTCGAGCATGGTGTGATCGGATTGCCACATCGCGTTGGGCAGCTCTGCTTGCCGGCGTAGCACCAGCTCGTGCTTGTCGCGGTAGGACGCTGCGCCCTCCAGGGCGAGGGTGACCATGCCGGGATCCAGGGTCCGCACGATGTCCCACACCACCGAGTAGGAGGGGACCGGCCACCTCCGGGCGGCGCAGATGCCCGTGACTTTGCGATGGATCGTGGCGATGGCCGGCCGCGGCTTGCTCAGTGCCAGGCCCTCGATCAGGTCGACGAGGTCGGGCGGAAGGCGGCGGGAGCCGGCGTCCGCCCGTGAGGCTGTCTCCAGTCCGGCGTAGCCGTCGGCGCGGTAGCGGGCGTGCCAGCGCTCCAGGGTCCGCAGCCCTACATCGGTCTCGCGAGCTAAGCGCGCGAGGGGCACCTGGTCCTCGACGTGGAGCCTGAGGATTCGCCACCGCGCTCGAGCGTCCACGACGCACCTACTGCAAGGCGTTCTCGCGCCCGCGCTCGGCGCGCTGAAGGGCGCGGTAGACCGTGGAGCGGCCCACGCTGAACAGCTCGGCCAACTCGCCCACGGTGTGCTCGTCGGCAGCATGTAGCTGGACGAGGTGAGCTTCTTGCCGGGGGGTGAGTTTCGGTGACTTCCCGCGCAGCCGGCCCTTGGCCTTGGCGACCTTCATCCCCTCGCGGGTGCGGGCACGGATGAGGTCGGCTTCGAACTCGGCGACCATCGCCAGCACGTTGAACAACAGCTTCCCCATCGGGTCGGTCGGGTCATACACCGATCCGGCGATGCTCAGCTTCACTTCCCGCGCCGCGAGGTCGTCGGCGATCTGGTGGGCATCACGGACCGAACGCGCCAGCCGATCGAGTTTGGTGACCACGAACGTATCGCCGTCCCGACACGCTGCCAGCGCCTGCCGCAGGCCCTCACGGTCGACGTTGCGGCCCGTGAGCCCGTGATCGACGTAGATGCGCTTGGGATCGACGCCGAACGCCGCGAGTCCGTCACGCTGCGCGGTCAGGTCCTGCTCGTCGGTGGAGACTCGGGCATAGCCGACCTTCTGTGGATCGCATCGGTTGGTGGCGTGATTCTGAGAACTGTCAGTGGCCGATGAGGAGGACTTCTCTGGCGGCGTCGACCAGTTGCCGGGTGCTGAGTGTCTGAAGGGGCCCGCTTCGTGACGCCGACCGGTGGGCGATGAGCCGGCCAGGTGGACCCGCGCGAGGACACCGCTACCGCGCCGCAGTGGTCCTCCGGGCGTGGACGGAGCGGCAGGTTATTGGTGCGGCTCGCCGAGTTCTGGCGGCGTCTGTGTGGGTCGCGTACGGTCAGTTTCCGCGACTTAGAACTCACCCTGGAGGAGGATCTGGCGGGTGTAGCGGAAACGTTCGTTTCCGGCGGTGGCGTGAGACGGTCGGCGCCAGCGCCTGGTTCGGCTCAGCGCGGAGCGGCGGGCGGCCCAGAGCGCCCAGCCGCCGCCAGGTGTAGAGCCGGGCGTGTGGTTGAGCTCGGCGGCATGGGGCCGAAGCTGGCCACAGCATCCGGGTCGCGGGCGACAGTGCCGGGTTTGGTGCGGTCAGCACATAGCGCGGCCGGAATGACAGCGGGGGCGTCGAGGGCGCTGGACCGGTCAGGCGCAGCAGGACGTCGGCAAATGGTTGCGGAACAGCCCTGCGGCGATCCGCAGGCTCTCGGCCATGGTCAGGTAGGGTGCCCAGGTGTCTGCGAGGTCGTCGACCGTCATGCCGGTTCTGATGGCGTAGGTCGCGGCGAGCATGATCTCGCCGGCACCGTCGGCGAGGGCGTGCACCCCCAGGACCTTGCCTGTTGTGGCGTCGGCGACGATCTTCACGGCCCCTCGGGTGTCGCGGTTGACCAGGGCGCGCGGGACCTCTGAGAGGTTCAGTACTCGGGACCTGCAGTCGTGGCCGCGCTCGAGGGTCTCCTTCTCGCTCAGCCCGGCCGAGGCGAGCTGGGGGTTGGTGAAGACCACGGTGGGCAGGCCGGTGTAGTCGACCCGCGCCCCAGGACCGTCCGGGCCGGTCAGTGCGTTGGTGGCGGCGGCGCGGCCTGCGGCGGCGGCGACGTAGACGTACTGCGGGGCACCGGACACGTCGCCTGCGGCGTAGACGCGCGGGTTGGTCGTGCGCTGGAACTCATCGGTGACGACGAAACCCCGCTCGTCGACGTCGACGCCGGCTGCGGCGAGCCCCAGCCCGTCGGTGCGGGCCGTGCGACCGGTGGCGATCAGCAGCCGTTCTGCGCGGACGGCAGCACCCGAGGCGGCCCGTACGACGACCTCGCCTCCGTCGACCGAGACGGCGACGGCGTGCTCCTCGAGGACACCGATGCCGTCCTCGGCAAAGACCGCACGCAGGGGTTCGGCCAGCTCCGGCTCGGCCCGGGGGGCCACGCGCCCGACCAGGGACACCCTCGCACCGAGACGGGCCAAGAGCTGTGCCTGCTCGAGCCCGACGTAGCCGCCACCGATCACCACCAGGGACCTCGGCACCTGCTCGAGTTCCATGGCCGTCGTCGACGTCAACCAGTCCACGCTGTCCAGACCCGCCAGCTCGGGCACCGCCGGCGCGGCCCCGGTGGCCACCACGTACGCCTGGGCGCGCAGCGGCTTGCCGTCGACCGCGAGCGTGTCGCGATCGAGGAACCTGGCGTGCCCAGGCACGACCTCGAACCCATGGGCGGCGGCGACGTGGGCGTACTTCGTACTGCGCATGCGCTCGACGAGCTCGTCCTTCTGGTGAACCAGCGCTCGTAGGTCTACGCCACCTGCGGACGTGGGAGCGCCGTCGAAGGGATTGGTCAGGGCGGAGTGTCGGGCGCCGGCGGCCGCCAGGAGCGTCTTGGACGGCACGCAGCCGATGTTCACGCAGGTCCCACCGAGAACGCCGCGCTCGATCAGGACCACGGTGTGCCCAGCCTGCCGAGCGGTGATCGCAGCCGCCATCGCCGCACCACCGGAGCCGACCACCGCCAGGTCCACGTCATAGCCCGCGCTCATGCCAGATCCCTTCGTCGTCGGTCCCGGTCCAGGTGCCAGCCTGGACCTTCTAGCGCACTGGAAGGTCAAGGCCGGTAGGCTCGGCAGCTGGAGGCGATGTGCGTATCGGAGAGCTGGCCCAGGCGAGCGGCACCACGACCAAGACGCTGCGCTACTACGAACAGGCAGGGCTCCTCCCGGCGCCCGAGCGCACCACCACCGGCTACCGCGACTACGAGCCCGCGACCCTCCAGCGACTGAACTTCATCCGCCGTGGTCAGGCCGCCGGCCTGACCCTGGCGCAGATCCGAGAGGTGCTGCACGTACGAGACGCCGGTGCGGCGCCCTGCCACCACGTCCGCGAGCTGCTCGACAGCCGCGTCCACCAGCTCGACCGCCAGATCGCGGACCTTCAGGCGCTGCGCGAGAACGTCACCGAGCTGCGAGACGCCGCCGCCGCACCTGACCCGGGGGCCTGCGACCCGACCGACGTCTGTCGGTACCTCTGAGCCGCGACCGCCATCTGCGCGCATCGGCAGCAGGCCAGGGGGCGGCCGAGAACCGTGACCGGCAATCGCCCGCCGACGATGACCTTCTCCGCCGCCACCGGCAACGGCCAACGGCTCTACAGCCCGAAGGCGCCGCCCTCGAGGAGGATGACGATGCCCAGTCCGATCAGGACGAGGGGAAACAGGACGTGTTCCCAGCGTTCGAGGACTTCGGCGATGGGTCGTCGGGTGGCGACGTACCTGGCGGCCAGGACGAGCACGGCGACCAGGGCGAGGAACACGACGGCGTACGCGGCGGTCGCGGCGGGGCCGACGGTGAGGAAGACCGGGACGTAGACGCCGATGTTGTCGCCGCCGTTGGCGAAGGTGACCGCTGCGACGGTCCAGACGGCGACGGCCTTGCCCGGGTCGTCATCGTCGGCGTCGCGGCCACGCCAGGCCCGCCAGGCGGCGTAGAGGCCCAGGAGCAGGGGGATGAGTCCGAAGTAGGCGATGGCGTCTTCAGGCAGGAAGGCGTTGGCGCCGAGTGCGACCAGGACGGAGGCGATGAGGATGGCGCCGAAGCCGAGGTACTGCCCGGCGATGATCTTGGCGGTGGCGCCTGGGGCGCCGGCGCCGCGGGCGAAGAACAGTGAGAGCACGATGATGTCGTCGATGTTGGTCACCAGGAACAGACCGACGGCCTGCAGGGCGGCTACGGCCAGTTCCATCGAGGGGCCTTTCGGTTGGTTGCGGTGCGAGGCCCGGCGCGCTACTCGCGGCTGTGGCCGGAGTGGCCGATAGATCGGACACAGCAGCCTCCGGAGCCCGGCCGAGTCGAATCCACACCCGATAGGCGCTAGCATCGACCCATGCCGATGATCGCCGCAAGTCCTGATGTAAGTGGCCGGGCCGAGCTCGCGCCCGCAGGGGCGTTGTTCCGAGGCCTGGGCGACCCGACGCGCCTGGCGCTGGTGCGCCGCCTGGCGAGGGGCGAGGCGCGGGTCGTGGACCTGTGCACCGAGCTGGGCCTGAGCCAGTCCACCGTGTCCTCACACCTGGCCTGCCTGCGGGACTGCGGGTTGGTCGACTACCGCGCGCAGGGACGCGCGTCGGTCTACCACCTGAGCCGCCCTGAACTGCTGGACCTGCTGGCTGTGGCCGAGGGCCTGCTGGCCGCGACCGGCAACGCTGTGGCCTTGTGCCCCACCTACGCAAACCCCACCACCTCTGACCCGATCACCAAGGAGAGCGCACGATGAGCGACGCCTGCGGCTGCAGCGACGACGAGACCACCCCCGGCGGCGAGGAAGCCGAGGAGCACGAGGCCGAGCGGCTGTGGGAGGTCAGCGAGCTCCGCTTCGCCGCCGTCGCCGGCGTGCTGCTCCTGGCGGGCCTGGTCGCAGGGTCCAGGGATCAGTCCGCCGTTGCGACGGTGCTGAACTGGGTGGCGCTGCTGGTCGGTGCGTGGACGTTCGTCCCCAGCACGATCCGGCGACTGGTCAAGGGCAAGATCGGCGTCGGGACCCTGATGACGATCGCCGCGATCGGCGCGGTGCTGCTCGGTGAGGTCGCCGAGGCGGCCGCGCTGGCGTTCTTGTTCTCCATCAGCGAGGGCCTGGAGGAGTACTCCCTGGCCCGCACCCGCCGCGGCCTGAGGGCGCTGCTGAACCTCGTGCCCGCTACCGCGACGGTGCTGCGCGACGGCGCAGAGACCACGGTAGCTCCCGGTGAGCTGGGCATCGGGGACCTGATGGTGGTCAGGCCCGGGGAGCGGGTCGCCACCGACGGGATCATCCGCACCGGTCGCACCGCCCTGGACGTCTCAGCCATCACCGGTGAGTCGGTGCCCGTGGAGGCCGGACCCGGACAAGACGTCTACGCGGGGTCGATCAACGGATCCGGCGTCCTCGAGGTGGAGGTGACCACCACCGCGCAGGACAACTCCCTGGCGCGGATCGTGCGGATCGTCGAGGCCGAGCAGTCCCGCAAGGGCGAAGCCCAACGCCTGGCGGACCGCATCGCCAAGCCGCTAGTGCCCGGTGTGATGATCGCCGCCGCGCTCATCGCCGTCGTCGGCAGCCTGCTGGGCGACCCGGGCACGTGGATCGAGCGGGCCCTGGTCGTGCTCGTCGCAGCGTCACCGTGCGCCCTGGCGATCTCCGTGCCGGTCTCCGTGGTCGCCGCCGTCGGGGCCGCCTCCAAGCAGGGTGTGCTCATCAAGGGCGGCGCGGCCGTGGAGGCCCTCGGTGCCATCCGCGGGGTCGCCCTGGACAAGACCGGGACGCTGACCCGCAACGCCCCTACCGTCGTGGCCGTCGTCGCCGCGCCCGGCCGCACCCAGGAGCGCGTCCTGCAGGTCGCGGCCGCCCTCGAAGCACGCAGCGAGCACCCCCTGGCACGGGCCATCCTGGCCGCCGTAACCCCGGCCACCCCCGCCACCGACGTCGAGGCAGTCCCCGGTGCGGGCCTGACCGGGACGTTCGAGGGTCGGCCTGCCCGGCTCGGGCGACCCGGATGGGTCCACGCCGGATCACTGGCCGCTGAGGTGGAGCGGATGCAGCAGGCGGGGGCGACCGCCGTCCTGATCGAGGAGAACGGCTCGCTGCTCGGCGCGGTCGCCGTGCGCGACGAGCTCCGGCCAGAGGCCGCGCAGGTCGTAGCCCAGCTGCGCCGCGACGGCTACCACGTCACCATGCTCACCGGCGACAACACCCTGACCGCGACCGCCCTGGCCCGCGAGGTCGGCATCGACGAGGTCCACGCGAACCTGCGCCCGGAGGACAAGGCCGCACTGGTCGCCCAGCTGCGCACCCAGCGCCGCACCGCGATGGTCGGCGACGGCGTCAACGACGCCCCCGCCCTGGCGACCGCCGACCTCGGCATCGCGATGGGAGCGATGGGCACCGACGTCGCGATCGAGACCGCCGACGTCGCGCTCATGGGTGAAGACCTGCGCCACCTGCCCCAGGCGTTCACCCACGCCCGCAAGGCCCGGCGCATCATGCGCCAGAACGTCGGCCTGTCCCTCGCGATCATCATCGTGCTCATGCCCCTGGCCCTCTTCGGTGTCCTCGGCTTGGCCGCCGTGGTCCTCGTTCACGAGGTGGCCGAGGTCGTAGTGATCGCCAACGGCGTCCGCGCAGGCCGCACTCGCCCACTGCCGCAGGCCATCACGGGAACTGCTGCGGCCGTCGAGCGTCCGGCGCTGGTCACGCGGTGACCGCTGGCACCGCAAGGGAGGAGAAACGGGGCTTGGCCAGCCCGACGCGGCGGCGCCTGGCGGCAGGGCTGGGCGCTGCTGCATTGGCCGCTGTCGACCTGGGCGTCAAGGCCTGGGCAGTGGGTTCGCTGCAGGAGCGGGTCATCCCTTTGGGTCCGGTCGAGCTGAGGTTGGCCTACAACCCTGGGGTGGCCTTCTCCGTCGGCGACGGCGCGCCGACCTGGCTCGTGCTCACTGTCACCGCCCTGGTCACCGCTGCAGTCGCCGTGGTCGCCTGGCGGATCGCCGCCACCCCCTCGCCAGGGCGGTTGCCCGCCCTCGCCCTGGTATTAGGTGGGGCGATCGCGAACGTCGTGGACCGGGCCGGGGACGGGGTGGTCACCGACTACCTGCACAGCGGGTGGTTCCCGACCTTCAACCTCGCCGACACCGCGATCGTCACCGGCGTCGCCCTGCTGGTGCTGACCACCCTGCGCCACCCGACACCCGCAACACCGAGCGGGGACGGCACGAGCGGGATCGGGTGAGTGGAACTCACGCGGGCCTCGCGTCGGTATTGGCCACCAGCACAATCGGCGGCCGATGCTCACATCAACGCGTGCTACCATGACCGCATGACGGCCGAGGCGTGCGACCTGCTGTGCCTGGACGTGGCGCGCGCCGAGTCGGTCCGTGCAGCACTGCCGAAGGCGCACCGCTCCCAGGCGATGGCGCTTACTGCCAAGGCACTGGCGGACCCGGTGCGCCTTCGCACGGCAACGGCCCTGGCCCTCGGGGCCGAGCTGTGCGTCTGCGATCTGGCGTGGGTCGTCGGCGCCGCGCCGAACCTGGTCTCGCACCACCTGCGCGTTCTGCGCCGCGCCGGCCTGGTGACCTCCCGCCGGCACGGCAAGCTGGTCATGTGCCGGCTGACCTCCCAGGGCGCGGCGCTACTGGACGCCCTGGGCGTCGCCGCACCGGGTGAGAGTCTGTGGGCGGAGCCGTCCGAGCTGATCACCGCTCGTGGATGAGCCGACCGCGGCCGGCGGACCTCCGGTCCAGGGATCGCCCGCACGGGCACGGCCGCGCCGGCCACTGACCGGCCCGCGGGTGATCCTCCTGGTCCTGGTCCTCGTCACTGCAGGCGTGGTGGCGGTCCAGCTCACCGGCTTCCTGTCGGCGGGCCAAGGCGCGGCGCTCGAGGGGTCCTCGGCGGCGGCGGGCAGCACGACGGTGACGGAGTACGCACCTGAGGACCGGGCTGGACCGGTGGCACTGTCGGGAACCGGGCTGACTGGTGAGGCGATCGACATCGCCGCATGGCGCGGCGGCGTCGTGGTGATCAACGTGTGGGGTTCGTGGTGTGCGCCGTGCCGGGAGGAGGCGCCGATCCTTGCCGCCACGTCGGCTGCATACGCGAACCAGGGAGTGCGGTTCGTCGGGGTCAACGTGCGCGACAATCCGGCCGCGGCGATCGCGTTCGAGGACAGCTACGGGATCACCTACCCGAGCATCGACGACAGGAATGGCAAGGCCCTGCTGAGCCTGGCCGATCACCTCCCCGGAGCCGGGGTCCCGGTGACCCTGCTCCTGGACCGTGACGGGAGGCCGGCCGCGCGCGTCCTCGGCGCGGTGCAGGAGTCGACCCTGACCGCCCTGCTGGACACGGTCCTGGCCGAGCCCGCCACGTCGTCGTGAGCATGCTCCAAGACCTGGTCGCGACCGGCCCGATGCTGGCCGCCGTGGCCGTCGCAGCCCTGGCGGGGCTGATCTCCTTCGTGTCCCCGTGCGTGCTGCCCGTGGTGCCCGGGTACGTGTCCTACGTCGCTGGCGGCCCCTTGCTCGATGAGGGTGTCGCGACGCGGCGACGTCCGGTGGTGGTGGGTACTGCCTTGTTCATCCTGGGGTTCGCCTCGGTCTTCGTCGCCTACGGCGCCCTCTTCGGCGGTCTTGGCGCGACGCTGCAGTCCTCGCAAGCGGTGCTCACCCGTGTCCTGGGCGTCGTGGTCGTGGTGATGGGTCTGGTCTTCGCCGGCTGGCTGCCCCGGTCCCAGCGCCAGCTGCTGCCGCGGCTGCGTCCCAAGTCGGGCCTGGTCGGCGCCCCGCTGATGGGGGTCACCTTCGGACTGGGCTGGACACCGTGCCTGGGCCCGACCCTCGCCACGGTGCAGACCTTGGCGTTCACCGAGGCCAGCGCCGGGCGCGGGGCGACGCTGGCCGCGGTCTACGCCGCCGGGCTCGGTCTCCCGTTCATCGCGGTCGGTCTGGGCATGCGGCGGGCACTGACGGCGACCCAGTGGGCACGTCGGCACACCGTGGGGATCAAACGCGCTGGTGCGGTCATGCTCATCACCACCGGTCTGCTGCTGGCCACCGGGGTGTGGGACCACCTGATGCGAGGCCTGCAGTCCACGATCTCGGGCTACACCACCGTCCTGTGAACGACGTCGAAGAGCGAAAGGCCTCCACTGATGGCAACCCGTAAGCACGAAGCGGCCGAACGCGCTGCCCGGTTGGCCGAGATCCGCGAGCAGCAGCGGCGCGCCGAACGCCGCCGCACGGCGGTCATCACCGGCACGAGCGTGCTCGTGGCCGGGGTCCTCATCGGAGCGACGGCTGTCGTGCTCGTCGGCGAGCAGCGGCGCGCCGCCGAAGTCACTGAGGCAGCATCGGGCGACATCGAAGGGGTTGCGACCTTCAGTGACCTGTCGGCCAGCCATGTCCAGCAGCCGGTGCGGTACGAGCAGACGCCGCCCGTCGGTGGTGACCACGCGGGCGTGTGGGCCAACTGCGGGACGTACACCGAGCCGATCGCCAACGAGCTCGCGGTGCATTCCCTGGAGCACGGTGCCGTGTGGATCACCTATAGCTCGGACCTGCCGGCCGAGCAGGTGCAGCGGCTCGCCGAGCTGGCTGAGGGCAACGCGTACGTCCTGCTCAGCCCCTTCGATGGCATGCCCGAGGAGCCGGTGGTGGCCAGCGCCTGGGGGACCCAGCTGGCGCTGGAAACCGCGGATGACCCGCGCCTGGAGCAGTTCCTGGTCAAGTACCAGCAGGGTGAGCAGACACCGGAGCCGGGTGCGCCGTGCACGGGCGGGGTGGACGCGTGATGAGCGAGAGCGCTGGCGCACGCAGGCTCCCGACCGTTGCGGTGGTGATCCTGGTGGCCGCCGTGGTGGGCGTCGCCGGCCTGGTCGCCGGTTCGGCCCTCACCAGCGCAGGCGAGCGGGTCTCGCGGCCGGCCGAGGGGTCAGCCGAGGCTGGGTTCGCCCGCGACATGCAGGCGCACCACGCCCAGGCGGTGGAGATGTCCACGATGGTGCGCGACGGCACGGAGGATCCCGAGGTCCGGTCCCTGGCGCTGGACATCCTGCTGACCCAGCAGCAGCAGGCTGGGCAGATGTACGGCTGGCTGGAGCAGTGGGACCTTCCGCAGGCCAGCCTGGCCGCGCCGATGCAGTGGATGAGCGAACCCGGCTCCGGCATGGGGTCCATGGGCGACGGTGCTGACGCGACCGGGGGGCCGGGATCCGATGAGGTGATGCCCGGGATAGCGAGTGATGAGGACCTGGGCAGGCTCGCCGAGGCGGGAGGGCTCGATGCTGAGGTTCTGTACCTGCGGCTCATGGTGGCGCACCACGAAGGCGGCGTGGCCATGGCTCAGGCGGCCCTCGACCTGGTCGGGGACCAGGACGTGCGTCGTCTGGCCCAGGCGATCGTCAGCTCCCAGACCGCCGAGCTCGCGGTACTCAATGACATGCTCGACGCGCGGGAAGCCGGGTCTGCGGGCCGGTGACCGAATCAATCGGCGCCTGGCCCGGTAACGCCGTCGCCGAGGCCACGGCATCCCGGCCAGCCGAGGACACGCTCGAGGACACTGCGCTCAGCCACCGTCTCGAGGAGGCGGCTCGCCCTGGGGTGATGGCGGTGCCACCGCGCCCGACGGGGCAGGGCCTGGTGGCATGGGCCAGGTGGGCGTGGCGGACGCTGACGTCCATGCGGACCGCAGTGCTGCTGTTGCTGGCGCTGGCCCTGGCTGCCGTGCCCGGGTCGTTGCTTCCCCAGCGCGGGGTCGCGTTCGACCCCGGCGCCGTGACCCGCTTCCTGGCTGACAACCCGGTGGTGGGCCCGTGGTTGGACCGGCTTGGGTTCTTTGAGGTGTACTCCTCGCCCTGGTTCGCCGCGATCTATCTGCTGCTCATGGTCTCCATGACTGGATGCGTCCTGCCGCGCGCGGCGCGCCTGTGGCAGTCGGCGCGCGCTGAACCCCCACGGGCACCGACGAACCTCGCGCGCCTGGACGACCACCGTCGTGCGACCGTGGCCGCGGAGCCGGCGCAGATCCTGCAGGCAGCCGCCTCTCATCTGCGGGCCCGGAGGTTTCGCGTCGTCGTCGATGACGATTCCGTGCGGGCGGAGAAGGGGTACTTGCGCGAGGCCGGCAACCTGGTGTTCCACCTGTCACTTCTGGCCCTGCTCTTCGGCGTCGCGATCGGGTCGCTCTTCGGCTTCGAGGGGCGGGTGATCGTCGTGGAGGGTGCTTCCTTCACGAACACGCGGCTGCAGTACGACGAGTTCACTCCCGGGCCTTTGACTGACGCCGCGGGCCTGAGTCCGTTCTCGGTCACGCTGGACGACTTCACTGCCAGGTTCGAGACGGCCGGCCCCCAACGCGGCAGCGCCCGGGACTTCCAGGCCGACCTGACCGTGCTGCGCACCCCCGGCGGCCCTGCGGAGAAGGTCACCGTCGAGGTGAACCACCCGCTGCAGGTGGAGGGCACCAAGATGTTCCTCACCGGCCACGGCTACGCCCCGGTGGTCAGCGTCATCGATGGCCGGGGTCAGACGGTGTTCTCCGGGCCGGTGGTGTTCGTGCCCTTCGACGGCAACCTGTCCTCCGAGGGCGTGATCAAGGTCCCGGACGGGCAGCCGACGCAGCTGGGGTTCGAAGGGTTCTTCCTGCCCACCGCCTCCGTCGACCCCGCGGCCGGCCCTCGATCGCTGTACCCGGACCTGGTCGATCCCCAGCTGCTGCTGACCGCCTACACCGGTGACCTCGGCCTGGGTGACGGCGCACCGCAGTCGGTCTTCCGCCTGGACAAGACCGATCTGAGCCAGGTCATGGTCGGGGACGAGCCGTTCGCGCGCGCTCTGCGACCTGGTGAGTCGATGACGTTGCCCGGCGGGCAGGGCACCTTGACGTTCGAGTCGGTCTCGCGGTTCGCGAACTTTCAGATCGCCCACGACCCCGGCAAGGAGCTCTCCTTGGTCGCCGCGGTCGCCCTCCTGCTGGGCCTGACGGTCTCACTGGCGGTCCGCCGACGCCGGGTCTGGGTCCGTGTCAGCGCAGCGTCCGCAGGCGGCGCCGCGACTGTCGAGGCAGCCAGCTACGCGCTGACCCGCCGTGAGCCGGTCCCTGGCGAGCTTTCGTCGCTGCTCGCCGCCCTGCCAGGCGCTGAACCGGGCGGCGCAGACGCTTCCCCGCACGACCGAGAGGACTGAACGTGCCCATCCCCAACCTCCTGGCCGAGCTGAGCGACCGGCTCATCTACAGCGCCATCGCGGTTTATGCGTTGGCGATGCTCGCCTACGCCTACCAGGCGGCCCGCCGGTCGCACCCGGTGCCTGAGGACGCGCCTCGCCTCGAGCCGGACGCCGCCGGCGCACATGCCGCCGTTCCCGACCCGCAGCCGCCGACCGCTGGGGGCCGGCCCGCGATCCGCGATGCAGCCGCGCGTCGCACGGAGCGGATCGCGGCGGCACTGACCACGCTCGCGTTCGTGTTGCACGTGGCCGGGGTCGTCGCCCGGGGTCTGGCCGTGGGCCGGGCGCCGTGGGGCAACATGTATGAGTTCACGACCGCCGCCACACTGGCCGCCACGGCCGCTTACCTGGTGTTCCTGCGCCGCGGCCAGCCGGTTCGGGACCTGGGTGTGTGGGTCCTTGCTCTGGTCACCTTGTGCCTGGGGTTGGCCGTGACGGTGCTCTACACCCCCGCGGGGGACCTGGTCCCGGCGCTGAACTCGTACTGGTTGGTCATCCATGTCGCGGCGGCGATCATCGCCGGTGGTGTCTTCACCGTCGGGGCAGCTGCTACCGGCCTGTACCTGACGCGCCGACGCGCCGACGCGCGCGATGCCGGCGGGCAGGCGACCCGCGGCTACGCCGGCCGGCTGCCGGCTGGCGCCACCCTGGAGCGCGTCGCCCACACCGCCCACCTGTTCGCCTTCCCGGTGTGGACGTTCGCCGTGCTGGCCGGTGCGATCTGGGCCGAGGACTCCTGGGGCCGGTACTGGGGCTGGGACCCCAAGGAGACCTGGGCCTTCATCACCTGGGTGCTGTACGCCGCCTACCTGCACGCCCAGTCCACCGCCGGGTGGCGGGGCAGGAAGGCCGGGTGGCTCGCCTTGGCCGGATACGCCGCGTTCTGGTTCAACTTCGTCGGCGTCAATCTGTTCATCACGGGCCTGCACTCCTATGCCGGCGTCTGAGGACCGGCCGACGCCGATGTGCGCCCGGCAGGTGCGTGACGACCCATCGGGAGGCGCTGGGTGAGCACGGCTCCGGACCGCCCTTCCTTGTCGGCCGCGCGGCCCGGTCCAGCTGGTGTGGTCGGCGGGGATCCTCGCGTCGACGTCGGGTCGCCCCGGCAGGAGGTCGAGCGCGTGAATGCGCGACGCCGCAACGGTGGCACCTCATTACCTGGCCTCATGCTGCCGGGGCTGGTGCTGGTCGGAGCAGGCGTGGGTGGCTGGGCGATGAGTCTCGCGTTTCCTGACCGGGGATGGTGGCCGCTGGCCTACGCCGGCATGGCGTGCCTGCTGCTCGCGATGCGCGGCGCGTCACCGGTCCGCGCCGCAGGCATCGGCCTGGTCTGGGGGCTGACGTTCTTCTTGCCGCTGGTCCACTGGGCAGTGCAGGCCACCGGATCGGCGCTCCCGTGGGTCGCGCTCAGCGTGTTCCAGGCGCTGTACGTCGCCGGCTTTGGTGCGCTGTGGGCGTACGCGCGCAGGGCCGTCTGGCTCACCGGTCGCCCGCTGGCCCAGGCGGTCACCGCAGCCGTGCTGTGGGTCGCCATCGAGCAGGTCCGCAGCTCCTGGCCCTTCGGGGGCTTCCCGTGGGGCTTCCTGGCGTTCTCCCAGACCGAGGCGCCCCTGCTGCGTCTCGCGCCCTACGGAGGGGAGGTCCTGGTCTCCGCGTTCGTCGCCGTGACGGGGGCGCTGATCGCGCTGGCGCTGCAGTACCTGCGCCGCACCGCGGTTATCCCCGCGGCTCGGGCGCTGCTCGCCGCGGTGCTCCTGGCGGGTGTCCCGGGCCTGCTTCCCCTGACCGCGGGCCCGGAGAACGGCTCACTGCTGGTCGGCGCCGTCCAGGGCAATGTCCCGCAGCAGGGCGCCGACTGGGCCGAGCAGGCCCGCGACGTCACGGCCAACCACGCCGAAGGCACCGAGCGGCTCGCGGCGACCGCCGGAGGGCGCCAGCTGGACCTGGTGGTGTGGCCGGAGAGTGCCGCCGACATTGACCCCCGCACCGACCTGGCGCAGGCTTCGGCCGTGGAGCGCGCCGCCGCAGCGGTTGGCGCCCCCCTGCTGCTGGGGACCCAGCGGTTTCCCGACGGGCAGGACATCCGCTACAACGAGATCATCACCTGGACCGCCGGTGCGGGGAGTGGCGACGCCTACGCCAAGCAGCACCCGGTGCCCTTCGGGGAGTACGTCCCCTTCCGCGCGTTCTTCCGCCAGCTCACTCCGCTCGTCGACCGGGTCGCCACGGACATGGCAGCCGGCGGCGACCCCGCCGTCATGGACGTGTGGATCGACGCGCTTGGACGTGACGTGCGCCTGGCCACCGGGATCTGCTTCGAGGTCGCCTACGCAGACCTCATCCGCGAAGGGGTCCTCGACGGGGCAGAGCTAATCGTCATCCCGACCAACAACGCCTCGTTCGGGCGCACTCCGGAGTCGACCCAGCAGCTGGCGATGTCCCGCTTCCGCGCGGTGGAGCACGGCAGGTCGACCGTCCAGGTCTCCACCGTCGGCGTCAGCGCGATGATCATGCCGGACGGGGCGGTCGTGGCGCGGACCGGTCTGTTCACCGATGAGGAGCTCATTGCCTCGCTGCCGCTGCGCAGCACGCTCACCCCGGCGGCGCGACTGGGCACCACGCCGCAGACCGCCGTCTACGTCCTGGCGGCGGCCGCTGTCGTCAGCGGTGCGCTGGTAGGCAGTCGGCGACCCGGCCGTGACCGCAGCCGCCGCCCCTTCCCGCGGCGGCTCCGCGCGGCGGAGGCCCAGGCCCCGAGGCTGGGGGTGCGGGCCCAGCGGGTGCGCGCCTTGCGGGTGCCGGGCCGGGTGTGGGTGACCCGCGTGTGGCCCTCGTGGCTGGAGGGGCGCCTGATCGTCGGGTTCCTCGCGCTGATGGCTGTCGCGGCCTACACCGGGATCCGGCTCGGCCAGGACATCGTCGAGAAGACCACCACCGCGGTGTCGGCAACCTCCGATGCCGAGGTCCTGTGAGGCTCCGACCATCACGGTTGTGCAGGTGGCGCCCCCGAGGGCCGCGAGCCGTTCAAGCGCGCGAGGTAGGCGTTGTAGTCCTCGAGCTCGGCGTCGGCGCCGCCGTCGCGGTCGATCTGCCGGTCTCGGGCTCTGGACCGCTCGGTGTCGTTGCGCTGCCACCTGCTGGCGATCAGCAGGAGCATCAGCAGTCCCGGCGCCTCCCCGTAGGACCAGGCCAGCCCACCGGCCAGCTGCTGGTCGCGCAGGGGATCGATCCCCCAGCCGGCCGGCGGCGCGGCGAACAAGGGGACCATCGGCGCGGTGGCCATCATCACGATCACCCCGAAGAACGCGTGCAGGGGCATCTCCAGCACCAGGTCCAGTGCCCGGCCATGATGGGTCTGCCGGATCGGCAACGGGTCGGTGGACAGCACCGGCACGGTGAACAGCAGACCGGCCACCAGGAACCCCACCTCCAGGGCGAGGTGCCCGGTCCAGGTGCGCAGCAGCGGGTCGGCGAGCTCGGCCAGGTACAGCCCGTAGAACGCCAGCAGGAACAACGGCACCATCACCGCCGGGTGCAGCACCACCCGACTGACCCGGCTGCGCAGGGCCCGCCGCGCCGTGACCAGCACCACCGTGCCCACCCCCCGGTGCGGGGTCGCGCGCAGCAGCAACGTGCCGGGCCGCCCCAGCACCAGCAGCGGTGGGACGAGCATCATCAACGTCAGCTGCTGGAACATGAACGCCGAGAACAGCCGCAACCCGTACCCCTCGATGCCCGCACCGGTCACCAGCGCCAGCACCACACAGCCCACCGTGAACGAGATGGTCGCACCGATCGACCAGCGCCGCCCTCGCAGCCACAGCCGGCACGCGCCCGCCAGGTACAGCACCAGCAGCACCGCGGCCAGCGCCGGAAGGACCGGCACGGGCTGCAGCGTCGGGGCCAGCATCGTCTCCAGGGACGGTGGTGCGGTCGGCAGCCACACCGGCCCCGTGACGCCCGGGTCGTCCTGCATCCGCTCCTCCTCCGCCTTCGCCCCCTCACAGCGACATGGGTGTGAAGGCGATCGACCAGATTGCGACTCACGGCGAGCGCAGCGCTAGGGTGACCTTATCTGAAGATCCGCGCAGATGAGGAGATGCCCATGGGTCGGGTCCTGCCGTTGGACGGCTGCGTCGGTGGTGATCCGCAGTCCCAACGTGTGGCACTGATTCGTGCCAGCGTCCCGGACGACGCCGAGGCAGGTGCGCTGGCCGAGCTGTTCCGGTTGCTCGGTGATGTGCGGCGCACCAGTATCCTGTACGCGCTGCTGGAGGCCGGTGAGCTGTGCGTGTGCGACATCTCCGCAGCGGTGCAGGTCCCAGAGGCGTCGGTGTCCCAGACGATGCGTCTACTGCGGGCCTCGGCGGTGGTGGACAACCGGCGTGAGGGCCGCCGGGTGTACTACCGGTTGGCCGACGCCCACGTGCGGATGCTGCTGGACGTGTGCCGCGAGCACACCGGACACGAGGGCAGCCGCTGATGGGCGCCGGGCACGGTCACGGCCCCGTCGCGGAGCACGCCGGCGGGCGCTACCGCCGCCGCCTCGCCGCAGCGTTCTTCCTGACCGCGACGTTCTTCGCCGTCGAGCTGGCGGCCGGGCTGATCTCCGGCTCCCTCGCGCTGATCTCCGACGCCGGGCACATGGCCGCCGACGTCGTGGCACTGGGGGCGGCCCTGCTCGCCACCCGGATCGCCACCCGCCCCGACCCCACCGGAAGAAGAACCTACGGCTCGTACCGCGCGGAAGTGTTCGCTTCCGGCCTGACCGTGCTGATCATGCTCGGCGTCGGGGTGTACGTGGTCGTCGAGGCGATCAGCCGGATCGGCGAGGACCCGTCCCTACCCTCGGGCGTGATGCTCGCGGTCGGTTTCGTGGGCCTGGTGATCAACCTTGTCTCCATGCTGCTGCTGCGCAGCGGGTCCAAGGACAGCCTCAACGTCCGGGGCGCCTACTTCGAAGTGGTGGCCGACGCTGCCGGTTCCGTCGGCGTCATGGTCGCCGGTGTCCTGATCATCGCCACCGGGCGGCCGGTCTGGGACCTCGTCGTCGCCCTGGCGATCGCCGTCTTCGTCATCGTGCGTGCCGTCACCCTGGGGCGGCAGGTCCTCGCGGTACTCGGCCAGCACGCACCCGCCGGCATCGACCCGGAGGCCGTCAGCCGAGAGCTGAGCGCCGTGCCCGGCGTGAGCGCCATCCACGACCTGCACCTGTGGGTGCTGACCTCCGGGATGAACGTCGCCACCGCTCACCTCGTCGCGAGCAGCGGATCGGATCACGCCGCGGTCCTGGCCGCCGCGCGGGACATCCTGCGGGATCGCTTCGGCATCGCCCACGCCACGCTCCAGGTGGAGACGGCCCAGCAGCAGCACGAGTGCTCAGACCTGACCTGGTAGCCGCTCAGTCCCTCGACACCTCCGCCGAGCGCTTGGGGGGCCCCTGGTTGCTGGGTGCGCCCAGGGGCGGTGGCATCGGCGCGCCGGGCCAGGCGTGCGAGCATCGCGTTGTAGGCGGCCAGGTCGGTGTCGCCCCTTCGTCGGCACGCTCGGGCGACGGCTCAGATGTGCTCGCGCTTTCAGGCGCCGCCTCAACGGTGAAGCGGAAGGTCCCGTCGACAGGGTGGCCGTCACCGGACACGGAGCGCAAGCGACCTGGAAGTCCCCGGCCGGGAGGCCATCGCCAAGGCGCTGGGTAACAGTGGCGCCGGACACCGTCGTGGCTCCGTCGCCCCACTCCTGCCCGTCAGGTCCGTTCACCGCGACGACGGCACCCACGGCCAGCTGGTCAGCGGATCGAACGCCCGGCCAGCCCACCGCCACTTAGTCCCGGCAGGAGCCCGCCAACTTCCGCCGGGAGTCACAACGGTGCTGCACCGCGCGTCGTGTCTCATGGGCCGTGTCCGAGACCTATGTACCGCGAGGCACGTTGTCGGTACATTCGGGTGATGGCTTCGATCGGATACGCGCGCGTTTCGACCCGGGAGCAGAATCCGGACGGGCAGACGGACCTGCTCGCCGCCGCGGGGTGCGAGAAGGTGTTCGTCGAGCACGCCTCGGGTGTGCTGGCCAAGCGGCCCGCGCTCGACGATGCTCTGGACTACCTGCGCTCAGGTGACACCCTCGTGGTGACCAAGCTCGACCGGCTTGGTCGATCGGTGCGCAACCTCAAGGAAGTCGTCGAGACTTTGCAGCAGCGGGGCATTGGGCTGAAGGCACTGTCTCAGGGGATCGACACCACGACACCGGGTGGCCGCCTGTTCTTCCACATGCTCGCGGCCATCGCCGAGTTCGAGCATGACCTGATCGTCGAGCGGACCCAGGATGGTCTTGCCGCTGCCCGCGCGAGAGGTCGCAAGGGTGGGGGCCGGTTCAAGATGACGGCGACGAAGGCGCGTCAGGCCAGGGCGATGTATGACGAGAAATCCTACACGGTCCAGCAGATCGCTGAGACCTTCGGGGTCTCGCGCGGCACGATCTACCGCCACCTCGCCCAAGACGCACGGCCGATGTGAGGGGACGTGCCGGCGCGGTGGGAGGTCTCGGACAAGATCGCTCTCCTGCGCCGCCACGACGACGGTGTCCCATGGACGCGGCTGGCAGCCGAGTCGGGGGTCCCGCTGCGCACCCTCTCGCGCTGGGCGCGCGCCTATCGGTCTGACCCCACCTCACACAGCCTCGCTCGGCGCCAACGCAGCGATCATGGCCGGCGTCGAATCCCGGCAGAGCTGATCGAGGTAGTCGAAGCTCTCGCCCTGGCAATGCCGACTCCGACAGTGGCGTTCATCCACCGCCGCGTGGCCGGCATCGCACACGATCGCGGCCTGTCTGCCCCCAGCTACTCCAGCGTCCGGAGCCTGGTCGCCGGGATCGATCCCGGGCTGCGCGCTCTGGCCGAGCACGGGGACGCGGGATACCGGGACAGGTTCGAGCTGGTGCTACGGCGCTCGGCCGAGCGCCCCAACGAGCAGTGGCAGGTCGACCACACTCTCCTGGACGTGGCGATCCTCGACGCCAAGGGCACCCAGGTGCGCCCCTGGTTGACGGTGGTCCTGGACGACTATTCCCGCGCCGTGGTCGGCTACACCCTCTTCCTCGGCGCACCTTCGGCCGAGCAGACGGCGCTCGCCCTGCACCAGGCCGTCAATGCCAAGGCGAACCCGGGCTGGCCGGTCTGTGGGCTGCCCGAGGTCCTCTACAGCGACCACGGTTCGGACTTCACCTCCGCTCGCCTGGAGCAGGTGTGCCTGGACACCCACATCCGGCTGATCCACTCCCGGGTCGGGGTGCCTCAAGGGCGGGGGAAGATCGAGCGGTTCTACCGGACCGTCACCACCGAGCTCCTGCCGCACCTGCCCGGGTACATCCCGCACGGCACGAACGGCGCACCGGTCACCTCCCCGTCGCTCTCGCTCGAAGACCTCGACGCCATCCTCGAGCAGTACGTCGTTGCCGAGTACAACGCCCGCCCCCACTCCCAGACCCACCAGGGGCCGACCGTCCGGTGGAGCGCGAGCGGCTTCATCCCGCGCAGCCCCGCCCACCCTGAGGATCTCGACCTGCTCCTGCTCACCGCGGCCACCACCCGCAAGGTCCAGCGCGACGGCATCCAGTTCGCCTCGACCCGCTACCTGTCCACAGTCCTGGCCGCCTACGTCGGGGAGCAGGTCACCGTCCGCTTCAACCCGCGCGACGTCGGGGAGATCCGCGTGTACTTCAACGACGAGTTCTTGTGCCGGGCGATCGCCCCTGAGCTGTCCGCCGAGTCGATCTCCCTCGACCAGCTCCAAGCCGCCCGCCGTCAACGCCGCCGCGACCTCAAGGACCAGCTCCGCCAACACCGCACCCTCGCCAGCGCCCTGCCCAGCGATACCCGATACGCCCCACCAGCAGTCAGCACCGACGACACAGCACCGCCACCGGCTCCTGAGCCCCGACCACGACATGGACTGCGTCTGTATGCCACCGACTAAGAAGCTCTCCGTGCTCGGCAAAGACGACGACGGCCGGCGGTTCCTCACCGGAACCTTCGACGAGGTCAACTCCGCCGCCCCGCACCCTCACCCCGTCCCGTCCTTCTACAGCACCCGCGAGCACCGGCGGTTCACCGAGTTCGCCGACACCGTGCGCACCCACCGCTACATCGGACTGTGCTGGGGCCCGCCCGGGATAGGCAAGACACTCTCAGCCCGCCACTACGCCGGCGTCGACTCCTGGGAGCGATGGCAATACGACGTCGGCGACACGGTCGGACCCGTGCCGCCACGGGTCCTGGAAGTACGCACCGCGTTCTACACCCCCACGGTGGCCGCCACCATCAAGCAGATCGACCAAGGCCTACCCCGAGCCTGCCAAGCGATCTCCTACGCGATCGACTACGACGAGCTCGGACTCGTCGACCCCTACGTTCACGACGCCTCACGCTCCTCCGGGCGCACCGAGCTGCTCATCATCGACGAAGCCGACAGGCTCAAGAGCACCGGTCTTGAGCAAGTCCGCGACTACTACGACCGCCACCACATGGGCGTCATCCTCATCGGCATGCCAGGCATCGAAAAGCGCCTCGCGCGCTATCCCCAGCTCTACAGCCGCATCGGCTTCGCCCACGAGTACAGACCCCTCGGCCCCGACGAGCTCACCGCTGTCCTCACCACGCGCCTACCCGCCCAGCACGCCGACCACGACCCGATCGCGCACGCCACCGCCCTGGCCACCATCGCTCGCATCACCGCAGGCAACTTCCGGCTCCTGGACCGCCTGGCCACCCAGATCGAACGCATCCAGACCATCAACGACCTCCACACCCTCACCCCAGAGCTCGTCGGCGCCGCCAGAGAAGCCCTCCTCATCGGCCACTGACCGCTACCAGAAGCACGCCACCAAGCGATGCGACTCACACGTTCCTCTCGATAAGTAGCGGTGGTGTCCGGTGAGGGTTCCCCTTACGGGCATGCGATCTGGGCTGACGCCTGTGACCGAGTGTTCCGTGCGCGCTGTATAGTTCAGTCCATGCTGACTATTGCTTCGCGTCTCGACGTGATGAACCGCCTGGGTCGTGCACTGGCCGACCCCACTCGATCCCGGATCATCTTGACCCTGCTCGACCATCCCGCTTACCCGGCGGAACTGGCCCGAGATCTGGACCTGACACGCCCGAACGTGTCCAACCACCTGGCATGCCTGCGCGATTGCGGGATCGTCGTCTCCGAGCCCGAGGGTCGTCGGACACGATATGAGATCGCCGATTCGCACCTGGCGCAGGCGCTGACGGCACTGGTCGATGCCACCCTGGCAGTGGACGAAGACGCCCCGTGCATCGATCCCGCCTGCTCGCTTCCCGGATGCGACGCAGCTGGGGAGGGCGCATGATCCTCACCTCGGTCTTGCAGGCGATGGGCCTGTTCGCAGCGACCAACATCGACGACATCATCGTGCTCTCCCTCTTCTTCGCGCGAGGGGCAGGCCAGCGCGGCACTACCGCCCGCATTCTGGCCGGCCAGTACCTCGGATTCGCCGGCATCCTCGGTGCCGCGGTCCTGGTGACCATCGGTGCCGGAGCATTCCTGCCCTCGGCAGCCATCCCGTACTTCGGTCTCATCCCTCTGGGCCTCGGCCTCTGGGCCGCATGGCAGGCCTGGCGCGGAGACGATGACGACGATGACGACGAGGCCAAGGTTGCCGGCAAGAAGGTCGGCGTGTGGACAGTCGCAGGCGTCACCCTTGCCAACGGCGGCGACAACATCGGCGTCTACACCCCTGTCTTCCTCGGCGTGGAACCTCTCGCAGTAGTCGCCTACTGCATCGTCTTCCTCGCGCTCGTCGCGGTCCTGGTGGCCCTGGCAAAGTTCGTCGCCACCCGCCCCCCGATCGCCGAAGTGCTCGAACGCTGGGAGCACATCCTCTTCCCCATCGTTCTCATCGGCCTCGGCATCGTGATCCTCGTCAGCGGCGGAGCCTTCGGACTCTGACGTAGCGGCAGCGATCCAAACGGCCCCGACCGGGCGCACCCCTCTCGGTTCAGACCGCGACACCTACCTGCAGCCAGTCCTGCGTGATCGCGGCAACAAGACCGCCACGGAGCGCTGCAAAAACCCCGCCACCAAGCGAACGAAGCCACACCATGAGCGTCAACTCCGCGCGCCCGGGCAACCGCGAATATGACTCCGACGCGGCAAGCACATGCTCGGGCGACACTCCGCGTCGGCATGCCTCAAGGATCAGCCCAGCCCGCCGATCCGCCGGCGCCCACGCGAACGCCTGCACAACAGCCGCGGCCGGTGTCACGACCGAGCGCCCCAGCGCATGGAAGGTCGGTGTGGCGTTGACCGTGGAACGCACCCTCACCCAGTCGGGGCCAGCCCGATGCAGACCAGGCTTGACCACGACGTCGATCGCGGTCGGCTCCTCACCCGCACCGGCCATGGCGAGCGCCGACTGGCCCGCGAGCGCTCCACCCGACCAGTCGACAGCCGCAAGGGCTCGCACCAGCCATGACTCGCAGTGCAGCGCGTTGCAGTACCGATTCGGAAGCAGCCGGATCAGTTCCTTGCGCGAGATGGCGGCGTCGACTCCCTTGCGACTCGCGAGCGCGGTGAGCTGCGCATACGAGAAGGGCCCCAAGGAACGGGTGGTCACGCGTGTGAGGTCTGCCATGGACACGCGCCGATGCTCATGTCTTGACAGGCTGGCGGTCGCACGGGATCACAGAACTGTGGAAAGGGCGCAGGAGCTCCGGACCTGGGGACGATGATGGCCGGATTGTCCGAGGAGACATGAACGCCCTGGATCAGCATTCAAACCCTCCGGCGGGAGGCATGAGCGCCCTGGCTGGGGAGGGCGAGGTCGGTGGGGGCGGCGGGGGCAGTGGTGGCGGGGGCCGTGGAGGGAGGGCGGCGGGGACTGACGGTCGGGAGGAGCAGCCGGGCGTTCAGCCGCGCGCATCCCACCAGGCGCGCAGTTCTGCTTCGGCGCGTTCGGTGCCGAGCGGACCATGCTCCATCCGAAGCTCTAGCAGGTGCTTGTACGCCTGACCCACCTCGCGGCCCGGCGCGATTCCGAGGATCTCCATGATCTGCGTGCCGTCCAGGTCTGGCCGGATCGCGTCGATCTCCTCCTGCTCGCGCAGCTCGGCGATGCGTTGCTCGAGGTCGTCGTACGCGAAGGAGAGGCGTTCGGCCTTGCGGCGGTTGCGCGTGGTCACGTCGGCGCGGGTGAGCCGGTGCAGCCTCTCGAGCTCGGGTCCCGCATCCGTGACGTAGCGGCGCACCGCCGAGTCCGACCAGCGGGCGTCCGCGTATCCGTGGAACCGCAGGTGCAGCTCGACGAGGTGATGCACGGCACGGATGGTGTCCTTGTCGAAGCGCAATGCCTTGAGGCGCTTGGTGGACAGCTTGGCGCCCACGACCTCGTGGTGATGGAAGCTCACGCCGCCCCCCGGCTCGTGACGTCGCGTCGCGGGCTTGCCGATGTCGTGCAGCAGCGCCGCGAGGCGCAACACCAGGTCGGGTCCCGGCACGGGCCCGTCCGCATCGGTCTCGAGGTCGATCGCCTGCTCCACGACGGTGAGCGTGTGCTCGTACACATCCTTGTGGTGGTGGTGTTCGTCGACCTCGAGCTTGAGCGCGGGCAGCTCGGGCAGCACGCGCTGTGCGAGCCCTGAGTCGACGAGCGCTGTCAGCCCAGCGCGCACATCGGCGCCGAGGAGCAGCTTGACGAGTTCGTCGCGCACGCGTTCGGCGCTCACGATCGAGATCCGGTCCGCCATGGCATGCATCGCGGAGAACGTCGCTGGCTCGATGTCGAAGCCGAGCTGCGAGGCGAAGCGTCCGGTACGCATCATGCGCAGCGGGTCATCACCGAAGGACACGGCGGGGTCGATCGGTGTGCGCAGGAGCCCCCCTGCGAGGTCCTCGAGCCCCCCGAACGGGTCGATGAACTCGAGCGAAGGCACGCGCACAGCCATCGCATTGACCGTCAGATCGCGCCGCGCGAGATCGCCCTCGAGCGAGTCGCCGAAGGCGACGACGGGCTTGCGGGTGGCGCCGTCATACTCATCGGCCCGGTACGTGGTGATCTCCGCCACCACGTCGCCGCGTCGCCCGCCGATGGTGCCGAACTCGCGCCCCATGTCCCAGGTGGCGCTGGTCCAGCGCTTGAGCAACGCCTCGGTCTCGTCAGGCGACGCTGAGGTGGCGAAGTCGAGGTCGGCGCTCGACCTCCCGAGGAACGCGTCCCGGACGGGCCCTCCGACGAGTGCGAGCTCGTGCCCGGCGTCCGCGAACAGCGCGCCCAGCTCACCGACCTCGGAGGGCAGCGCGGTCCACAGGCCGACGGCGCGGCGACGGAGCACGTCGAGGGGCACCCGATCGGGCGCGGTGGGCTCAGGCATGGAGAACAGTCTCCCAGAGATCGCCCGCCCGACGCTGTGGCTGGGGATGACTCGCGCGCGCGGTCACAGAGGGGACACATGCCCCGGTTAGCATTGCGGCATGCCCGTGCCGCCCGTCCCGCGACCCAGCCCGGCGCCCATGCCGCCCGGCGGGGCCTCGCTGCGGCGCCGGCGCGATGGCTCGGGCGGGCGCGGATCGCATCTGCCCGTGAGCAACGAGGTGTCGGCGGGCGGTATCGCCATCAAGGTCGAGGACGGCGTGGCCTACGCGGCGTGCATCGGCCGTCGCAATCGGGCGGGGCGCCTGGAATGGTGCCTTCCGAAGGGGCACATCGAGCACGGAGAGACGCCCGAGATCGCCGCAGTGCGCGAGATCGCGGAGGAGACCGGCATCGATGCCGAGATCATCCAGCCGATCGGCGTGATCGACTACTGGTTCACGGGCGAGGACCGGCGTGTGCACAAGACTGTGCACCACTACCTGCTCGAGGCCCGCGGCGGCGTCATCACCACGGAGAACGATCCCGACCATGAGGCCGAGGTCGCCGACTGGATTCCGGTGACGCAACTGGTGCAGCGTCTCGCGTTCCCCAATGAGCGCAAGATGGCACAGGCGGCGGCCGCCCTGCTGGCACCCTCGTGAGACTGACTCGTCAGGGCCTGGCGGCACTGTGCCTTGCGGCCGTCGCCGCACTCGCGACTCCCGTGGCCGCCACCGCGGGGGATGTGCCTCTCGATTCCGCCGACGAGCCCGTCGTGCCCACACTCGTCGCGTCGCCACCGGTCACGCTCGGCTCGGGCGGTGTGCCCGCGCTCCTCGCGGCGCCGACGGAGTCGTCGGAAGCGCGCATGGCCACGGCGGGCATGGTGTCGGCGGAGATCACGGGGGCGAGCCCTGCGGTGGTGATGCCGTCATCGACGCTGCGACTGACCGTGGCGCTGAACAACGACACGGATGCCGCCGTGACGGGCGCCGAGCTCCACATCCGCCTCACGTCGGCTCCTCTCACGGATCAGAGGCAGCTCGAGGCGTTCCTCGCCGACCCCGGAGCGTTCCCCCGCACGACCGTCGCGACGGCGCCCTTCGGCGCGGGCGGGCGACTCCTCGCGGGGGCGATGGATGCGGTGAGCCTTGCGCTGCCCGCCTCGTCGCTCGCACTGCCCGGCGGCTCGTGGGGCGTGTACGGACTGTCGGTGACTCGCGTCGACGCGACCGGCGCGACCACGCTCGATGCCATGGTGCTGACCTGGGCGGACGCTGAGGTGCCCGAGCTCTCCGTGAATGTGGCTGCCACGGTGACGGGCGCCACCGCACGGGCGGAGATGACGCTCGCCGCCGCATCCGACTCGAGGGTGACGCTCCTGGTCGATCCCGCGAGCGCGGACGACGACACAGTGGAGGATCACGAGGCCTTCCGCGTTCCCGCGGCTGACGTCGACCTCACCTCGCTGGCCCACGCGGGTGACACTCGTCTGCTGGACGTCGCACTGACCGGGCCGCTGACCTCCGGTGAGCCCGACCTCGCGACGCTGCCGTGGATCGCTCCGGTTGCCATCGCGGATGAGCCCACGCTCGCCGCGGCCGCAAGCGCTGGTGCGACGGCGGTGCTGCTCGAGCCCCGCTTCGCCGCGGAGGCGCTTCCCGGCGCGAAGTCGGCCACGGTCGCGCAGGTGCAGACGTCCGAGGGACCGGTCGCGGTGATCCAGCCCGATGCGACGCTCACAGAGACGCTCGGGTCGTACCGGACCGGCTCGCCGACGGCGACGTTCCGTCTCGTGGCGGAATCCGCACTGATCGCGGGCTCGGGCGAGAGCGACCCCGTAGTGATCGCGCCTGGCCAGTCCTGGAAGATCGACTCCGCCATCGCGTCCTCGTCGATCACGACGCTCTTCAGCACACCCTGGGTGCGGCCCGTACCCCTCGCGACCGTGCTCTCCGACACGGGTCGTGTCGAGGCGACGTTCGCGTCGGGCGGTGCGGAGGACGATCTGTCGCGCCCCGATGTGGTGCGCCTCGGGAACGCGTACGAGAACGTCGCGGTGGTGGCGTCGGCGGCGGAGCGTCCCGACGAGCTCCTCGCCGACCACGCACGGGACATCCTGCGCGCGGCCTCGCTTGTGAGCCGCGGCACGCCCCACTCGCGGGAGTCGCTCGTGGAGAACGCCATCGAGGCGGCCACCGAGACGGCGAATGCGATCTCCGTCGCGACCTCGTCCGAGCTGAACCTCATCGCCGCCGAGGGATTCCTGCCGATCACCGTGCGCAACGGGCTCGACCAGGCGGTGACGGTGCGCGTGGTCGTCGAGTCCTCGGCCGTGAATCTGCGGGTCGAAGGCTCTCCCGGAGCCACGGTGCCCGCAGGCGGCGAGCTCGCGGTTCAGGTGCCGTTCTCTGCGGTCTCGACCGCCAACGTCGACGTCTCGGCCAGCGCCACCACGCTCGACGGCGAGCTCCTCGCACCGCCGCAGTCGCTCACGGTGCGCGTGCGCGCCGACTGGGGAAACGCGGCGACGCTCGTCTTCTCCGCTCTGCTGGTGCTTCTGCTCGTGGGCGGCGTCGTGCGCACGATCCGCCGTGGCCGCCGCGACACGCGCCTCGGCCCAGCACGCGCGGAGCAGGCCGCCGCGCCGGGCGACAGTGACGTGACCTGCGCGGGTGACGAGGCGGAAGCGCAGCCGGACCGGCAAGATGACTGACGTGACTGACACCGGCGACGAAGTCGAGCGGCAGATCGCCCCCGGGGGCCGAGAGGGTCGAGGCAACCTGGGCCGCTGGACCCTCGTGATGGCCTCGGGCACGCTCGTGTCGCGAATTCTCGGCTTCGTGCGCACGATGCTGCTCGTGGCGGCACTCGGCGTCAACGCTGCGGGAGCGAACGCCTACGACGTCGCGAACAAGATCCCCAACGCGATGTTCGCGCTGCTCGCCGCTGGCGTCCTGAACTCGGCGCTCGTGCCGCAGATCGTCAAGGCGTTCGGCAAGGCTGATGGCAAGCGCATCGTGGACCGGATCGTCACGATCGGCTCGGTCATCTCCGCTGGCGCGGCCGCCGTGCTCACGATCGCGGCGCCGATCATGGTGCAGGTCTACTCGCAGGACTGGTCCCCCGAGCTGCTCGCGCTCGCCACGGGGCTCGCGTACTGGATCATCCCGCAGCTGTTCTTCTACGGCCTCTACACGCTGCTCGGGCAGGTGCTCAACGCACGCGAGCAGTTCGGTCCGTTCATGTGGGCGCCGGTGCTCAACAATGTGATCGGCATCGCGGGCCTCGTCGCATACATCGCGATCTACGGCAAGTACGTGACCGGCAGCGAGTTCGTGCCTTCCGACTGGACTCCGGAGCGCATCGCGCTGCTGGGCGGCGTCGCGACTCTCGGCATCGCCGCGCAGGCGCTGATCCTCGTCATCCCGCTCGTGAGGGGCGGCTACCGCTGGAAGTGGCGCTGGTCAGGGCCGCGAGGGGAGCTCGCCACGCTGCGACGCATCGTGTCGTGGGCGCTCGCTGCGGTCGTGGTCGAGCAGATCGGTGTCGCACTGACCACGCAGGTGGCGTCGGCGGCGAACCCCGACGGCGAGGCCATTGGCATCGCGGGCAACGCCGCGTACACGAGCGCGCTCACCGTCTATCTCGTCCCGCACTCGTTGGTGACGGTCTCGATCCTCACCGCCCTGTTCACGACGATGTCCCGTTTCTATGCGAACGGTGACATCGGCGGACTGCGCAGCGAGATCTCCCGTGGAGCGCGACTCATCGGCGTCTTCACCGTCTACGCGACGGCGATGATGCTGGTCATCGGTCCGCTGGTGGTGCGCGCACTTCTCCCGACCGCCTCGAACCCTGAGGCGCGCTCGGTGACCGAGGTCGTGTGGGTGCTGTCGCTCGGTCTCGTGCCTCTCGGCCTGAGCGTGCTGGTCAAGCGTGTGCTGTTCGTGATGGAGGACGCGCGTTCGGTGTTCCTCATCCACATCCCGATGACGCTGGCGTGGCTCGCGGTGGCGTACGGCGTGCAGGCGCTCGCGGATCCCCGCTGGTGGGCGGCGGGCGTCGCGGCAGGCCTTGTGGTCTCGAACGTGGTTGCCGTGCTGGTGCGTGGGGTGACGCTCCACCGCCGGCTGGGCGGCATCGACGCCGGGAGGACGGCCATCCTCCATCTCAAGGCGCTCGTGGGGGCGATTCCGGCAGCGGCAGCGGGTGCCGGCCTGATGGTGCTGGGGCCCGACCCCGAGTGGTTCACGAGCCTGGGAGGGGCCCTCACGTCTGTCAGCTCGCTGGGCTATGGGGGTCTGGTCGCCGCGGCCATGGCGCTCGTCTATGGAACCGTCCTGCGACTCCTGCGCGTTGAGGAGCTGGAGCAGGTGCTGAGGCCGATTCTGCGTCGCGTGCGGCGCGTACGATGATCTACACACCACAGTTTTGCGCCTGACCAGGCGCGCCACCAGGGGGTCATGACGTGAGGTCAGGAGCGACGTTCGAGCGCCGCTTCGTGCTGGTGTCGCCCGAGGATCACGACGTTCCGGGCGTGGAGCGCTGGCTCGCGCGCGACGAGCGCCTGCGGCGCAAGGTGACCGTGTTCGTGGTGACGTCGGTCGCGCCGTCTGCGGTCCGCCGGTCTGCGAGCCGCGCATCGGGCATCGGCGATCCTCGCCTCGCACGCGTGCTCGCCGCGGGCACGTCCGACGCTGGCGCCGGTGCCGACGAGCGCGTCACCTACGTGGTGGTCGAGCGCGCGGAGGGTCGTCCGCTGGGGGACATCCTCCCGCGCCGCAATCTGTCGCATCCGATCGCGGCTGCCCTCGTCGGAAGCCTGGCTCAGGCGCTGAGGCCTCTCTCCGCGCGCGGACTCCACCACGGCGCGATCCGCGCGTCGGCCGTGACTGTCACTGACGCGGGCTCGGTGCTGCTCTCCGGTCTGGGAGTCGACGGCGAGCTGCGCGCCCAGGCGGGCGAGGGCGTCGGAATGACCGAGCGTGCGGACGCTGCCGCGCTCGCCGGGCTCTACGTGCTCGCGCTGACAGGACGTGAGGCGGGCGACGCCTCCGAGGACGACCTGCCGCGCGGCCTTCCGCGCTCGGCTTGGGCGCTCGCCGTGCGCACGATCGCGGGTGACGCGCCCGCGAGGCTCCAGGAGCTGTCCACGGCGTTGGGAGGGTCCCGCGCGGCACTGCGTGACTTCGCCGCGCAGGTGCGAGCGCTCCCCGTGAGACGCGAGGTGCTCGCGCAGGACATCCAGGGGGCCTTCGGGCGATCGGGCGCCGAGGTCGCGTCCGACGCGGTGCTCGCACGCGCCCGCCGGGTGGCCGAGAGGGACGTCGCGCTGGGGCTGTGTGACGGCGTCGTGGGTCTCGCGGTCGCGTCGGAGCGTCTCGACGAGGTGACACGCCCCCTTCTCGAGGACGAGCGCGCCCGCAAGGCGCGTGCTGCCCGCGAGGCGGCGGCCGCGGCGCGCGCCGCAGCCGGCCCGACGCGCGAGGAGCGCGAGCAGTTCGATGACCTGCAGTCATGGGACGTGATCGCCGAGGTGCAGAACGCGTCCGTGCCGCCGTCCGCATGGGAGGCGTTCATGCGGCGCCTGCAACGGCGGTGGCCGCAGTCGGACCAGCTCGCGGCGCGGGTGCAGGAGGCGAGCACGCGCGCGCGCCGGCCCGGTCCTCTTGTCGGCGCACCCATCATCATCGGGCTGGGGCTGCTGGGCGTCGTGCTCGCTTTCGTCTACGCGCTCGGGCAGATGCCTGAGGGATCGCCCGACGACAGACCGTCGGGCCCGTCCAACCCCTACCCCGAGTTCACGTACCCGGCGACGACCTACACGCCGCAGCCGGAGCCCTCGGCGTCACCAGCCCCCGAGGAGTGAGTCGCGCCCCATCCGCGCGCGCGGGGGCGACGAATCATCGGGGACGCTCAATGATGATTGAGTGAATCTTGCGCCCGAGGGTCGGCTCGGGAACACGCGCCGACTAGCATCTGTTGGAGACCGTGGCGCATCCATCGGCGCCATTCGATACGTGAGGTACAGCATGAGCGACAACCGCAACCTGATCATCGTGGGCTCCGGCCCCGCCGGCTACACCGCCGCGATCTACGCCGCGCGCGCAGGATTCGAGCCGTTGGTCATCGCGGGCTCCATCACCGCGGGCGGCGCGCTGATGAACACGACCGAGGTGGAGAACTTCCCCGGCTTCGTGGAGGGAATCCAGGGACCCGAGCTCATGGAGACGCTGCAGGCGCAGGCCGAGCGGTTCGGCGCCGAGGTCATCTTCGACGACGCGACCGAGCTCGCGCTCGAGGGTCCCGTCAAGACCGTGACCACCGGCATGGGCAAGACCTACACGGCCAACGCCGTCATCCTCGCCACGGGCTCCGCGTACCGCGAGCTCGGGCTCGATGACGAGAAGCGACTGAGCGGCAAGGGCGTCTCGTGGTGCGCCACGTGCGACGGCTTCTTCTTCCGCGACCAGGACGTCGTCGTGGTGGGCGGCGGCGACTCCGCCGTCGAGGAGGCCACGTTCCTCACGCGCTTCGCCCGCAAGGTCTACCTGGTGCACCGCCGCGACGAGCTGCGCGCCTCGAAGATCATGGCCGACCGCGCCGCCGCAGACCCCAAGATCGAGTTCGTGTGGGACTCCCAGGTCGTCGGACTGGACGGCGGCGACAAGCTCGCGGGCGTGCGCGTCGCGAACGTCAAGACCGGCGAGGAGACGACGCTGGCCGCCACCGGACTGTTCGTCGCGATCGGTCACATCCCCCGTTCCGAGCTCGTCAAGGACGTCATCGACACCGACGCGGCCGGCTACGTCCAGGTGCAGGGCCGCACCACGGCCACCAACGTGGACGGCGTGTTCGCGTGCGGCGACCTCGTCGACTCGCGGTACCGCCAGGCCATCACTGCCGCCGGTTCGGGCTGCGCGGCCGCGCTTGACGCCCAGCACTACCTGGACGCTCTGGCCGACGCTGCCGGCGACCCTGCGGAGGTCGTCGCCCCGGTCGAGGCGCCCGCCGCGGCCGCTCCGGCGGTTCCCGTCGCCGCGACCGTGGACACGTTCAAGGCCGAGGTCCTGGAGTCCGACCTCCCGGTCGTGGTCGACTTCTGGGCGACGTGGTGCGGGCCGTGCCGCGCCGTCGCGCCGATCCTCGAGGAGCTCGCATCCGAGTACGCGGGACGCATCAAGGTGGTCAAGGTGGACACCGACGCCAACGGCTCGCTCGCGCAGGCGTACGGCGTCACGTCGATCCCCACGCTCTCCTTCTTCGCCGGTGGCGAGCTCGTGCGCTCCGTCGTGGGCGCCAAGCCCAAGCCCGCCCTGGTGAGTCTCTTCGACGAGGTGCTCGCGGGGGCCCCCGCCTCCGCGTAGACGCAGGCATGACCCTGCCCGAGCGTCGGGCATGCGAGGTGGCACTTCACATGAGGTGCCACCTCGCTGCTTTGCGGCCCATGTGCCGACTACTGGACACCGGCGCCGACGTGCGAGACTTGCGCACATGAGCACCTCGGACACCGGCGGCACGCGGCTCGACCCCTGGTACGGGTCCTACGCGGCACGCGCACATCAGATGCGCGCGTCCGAGATCCGAGCTCTCTTCGCCGTCGCCAGCCGCCCCGAGGTGGTGTCGCTGGCCGGCGGTATGCCGTACATCGGGGGCCTCCCACTCGAGGAGCTCGGCGAGATGATGCGCCGTCTCGTCGTCGAGCAGGGCGAGGTCGCGCTCCAGTACGGCTCCGGGCAGGGCGACGAGGGGCTGCGCGAGCGCATCCTCGACGTCATGGCGCTCGAGGGCATCTCCGCGCATCCCGACGACGTCGTCGTCACCACCGGATCGCAGCAGGCCCTGGACCTCGTCACCAACATATTCATCGACCCAGGCGACGTCATCGTCGCCGAGGCACCTTCATATGTGGGCGCGCTGGGGGTCTTCCGCGCTCGCGAGGCCGAGGTGGTGCACGTCCCCATGGACGCCGACGGGCTCATCCCCTCCGCGTTGGAGGACACACTGACCCGCCTCGCGGCCGCCGGCCGCCGCGTGAAGTTCCTGTACACCGTGCCGAACTTCCACAACCCCGCTGGCGTGACCCTGTCGCTCGAGAGGCGCGTGCAGGTGCTCGAGATCTGCCGTCGCCACGGCGTGCTGATCCTCGAGGACAACCCCTACGGACTGCTGGGATTCGACCGCGATCCGCTGCCCGCGATGCGCTCGATGGACCCCGAAGGGGTCATCTACCTGGGGTCTTTCTCCAAGACCTTCGCGCCTGGCTTCCGCGTCGGGTGGGCCGTGGCGCCGCACGCCGTCCGCGAGAAGCTCGTGCTCGCCTCCGAGGCTGCGATCCTCTCGCCCTCCAACGCGAGCCAGCTCGCCATCCGCAGCTACCTCGACCACCACGACTGGCAGGGGCAGATCAAGAGCTTCCGCGAGCAGTACCGCGAGCGACGCGACGCCACGATCTCCGCGCTCCAGGAGCACATCCCCGAGGCCACCTGGAACGTTCCTGACGGCGGCTTCTACGTGTGGGTCAAGCTCCCCGAGGGCCTCGATGCGAAGTCCATGCTGCCGCGCGCCATCACGGCCCGCGTCGCCTACGTCGCGGGCTCCGCATTCTTCTTCGACGGCTCCGGAACCGACCACATGCGCCTCTCGTACTGCTATCCCACGCCTGAGCGCATCCGCGAGGGCATCCGGCGGCTCGCCACCGTCGTGGACGCCGAGATGGAGACGGTCGAGATCTTCGGCACCTCCGGCGGCCCGACGGGCGAGACCGTCGACTTCCCCGCACCCGACCTCAACTGACGACCCGGCGAAGAAGCCCCGAGAGGACCCGACATGCACGCGATGATCCTGGCAGGCGGCCTGTCCCACGAGCGCGACGTCTCCATCCGTTCGGGGCGACGCGTCCAGGAGGCGCTGCGGCCCCACGTCGATGAGATCTCGATCCACGACGTGGACCACGCGCTCATTCCTGACCTGCGCGACTCGGGCGTCGACATCGTCTGGCCGCTGCTGCACGGCGCATCCGGCGAGGACGGGTCGCTGCAGGCGCTCCTCGAGGTGCTGGGCGTGCCGTTCGTCGGCACCTCGTCCAAGGCCGCGCGCGTCGCGTGGAACAAGGCAGTGGCCAAGGCCGTGATGAGCCGCCACGGACTGCACACGCCTGACTACGTCACCCTCCCCCAGTCGCTGTTCCGCGAGGTGGGCGCCGAGCAGATGCTCGACGCCATCGTCGCGCGGTTCGACCTACCCCTGGTCGTGAAGCCAGCCCGCGGCGGCTCGGCCCTGGGTGTGAGCATCGTTCGCACGCGCGACGAGCTCGCCAAGGCGATGGTGCACAGCTACGCGTACGGAGACATGGCGCTCATCGAGCACGCAGTCCAGGGCACCGAGGTGGCAGTGAGCATCGTGGGCACCGGCGAGGACGCCCACGCGCTTCCAGGCGTCGAGGTCGTCTACGACGGCTCCTACGACTACGACGCGCGCTACAACCCTGGCCGCGTCGAGTACTACGCGCCCGCACGGCTCGACGCCGCTCAAGCCGACGCCGTCTCCGAAGCAGCGCTGACCGCACACCGCGTCATGGATCTGCGCGACCTCTCGCGCGTGGACATCATCCTCGACGAGGAGGGTCGCGCGCAGGTGATCGACATCAACATCACGCCCGGCATGACGGAGACGTCGCTCTTCCCGCAGGCGGCCGAAGCCGCAGGTCTGGACCTCGGCGAACTGTACCGCGACATGCTCGAGACGGCGCTCCACCGCGGCGCCTGACGTCCATCGCCCCTGGTAGGGGAACGGTCTTCAGTCAGTCCTTGAACACGGGTCAGCCCTGGAAGACTCCCGGGTCTTCCGGCGCGATGATTCCCAGAATGCGGTTGAGGTCCTCGACCGTGGCGAAGTCGATCGTCACCTTTCCTCGCGAACGTCCCAGCTGCACCTTGACACGCGTGTCCAGACGGTCGCCGAGACGCGCGCTCAGGTCGTCGAGCGCGGGCGTGCGGGTTCCGGCCCTCACCGCACCCTTCTTCTCCTTGGGCGCAGCGACGCCGAGCGTCACCGCCTCCTCCGTGGCGCGGACCGAGAGGCCCTCCGCGACGATGCGCTGCGCGAGGTGCTCCATGGCCGCGGGATCGTCGAGGCCGAGCAGCGCTCTCGCGTGCCCCGCCGAGAGCACGCCGGCTGCGACTCGGCGCTGGACCAGAGGGGGCAGGCGCAGCAGACGCAGCGTGTTCGAGATCTGCGGGCGAGAGCGGCTGATGCGGGTCGCGAGCTGCTCATGAGTGATACCGAAGTCATCGAGGAGCTGCTGATATGCAGCCGCCTCCTCGAGCGGGTTGAGCTGACTCCGGTGCAGGTTCTCCACGAGCGCGTCTCGGAGCATGTCCACGTCATCCGTGCTGCGGACGATCGCAGGAATCTGCGCGAGACCCGCCTCCTTCGACGCGCGCAGACGCCGCTCGCCCATGATCAGCTCGTAGCCCTCACCCGCAGGGTTCGGCCGCACCACGATGGGCTGCAGGACGCCGATCTCCTTGATCGACCCCACGAGCTCAGCGAGCGCCTCTTCGTCGAAGACCGTGCGCGGCTGGCGCGGGTTCGGCACGACGGCATGCGGATCGATGTGTGAGAACCGCGCTCCCGGAACGGGCACGAGGTCCGGGGCGTCTTCCTCGTCCACGTCGGACGCCACTGGACGCGAGTCATCGGAAACCTGGGGAATCGCGCCGGTGCCGGCGAAGAACACATCGGAGGGGCGCTGCGACGGCGCCGCGGTCTCCTCGGCCTCCGTGGGGATCAGTGCTCCGAGGCCCCGTCCGAGGCCACGCTTCGGCTTGCTCACTGCTGTCCTTCCTTGGCAAAGTGGCGAGCCGCGATTTCACGCGCGATCGCAAGATAGGCCACGGCACCGCTCGACGCGGGATCGTAGGTGATGACCGTCTGTCCGAAGCTCGGGGCCTCTGACACGCGCACGGAACGCGGCACTGTCTGCTCGAGCGTCTGCTCGGGGAAGTGCGAGCGCACCTCTCCCGCGACCTCACGGGCCAGGTTCGTGCGTCCATCGAACATCGTGAGCACGATCGTCGAGACATGGATCTGCGGGTTCAGGTGCTTCTTCACCATCTCCACGGTCTTGATCAACTGTGTGAGGCCCTCGAGCGCGTAGTACTCGCACTGAATGGGGATCAGCACCTCGGTTGAGACGACCATGGCGTTCAGCGTGAGGAGGCCCAGGCTCGGCGGGCAGTCGACGAAGATGTAGTCGAGATCCTTGCCCGCGCCCTTGAGCAGCTGCTGCACGGCGTCGTGGAGACGGAACTCGCGACGCACCACCGAGACGAGCTCGATGTCCGCTCCCGCAAGGTCGATGGTCGCTGGCACGCACCACAGCGTGGGCACATCCGGGCAGCGCTGCGCGACCCTAGACAGTGGCACGTCGTCGAGAAGCACGTCATAGATCGAGGGTGTCCCCGAGCGGTGCTCCACTCCCAATGCGGTCGAGGCATTTCCCTGCGGATCCGCGTCGATCACCAGCACGTTCGCTCCCCGGCTGGCCAGAGCCGCGGCAACGTTCACGGACGTGGTGGTCTTGCCGACGCCGCCCTTCTGGTTTGACACGGTGATCACGCGCGGTGACGACGGGCGGGGGAAATCTGCATCCTCAAGGCTCCGACGCAACTGCTCGGTCTCCCACAGCTCACGCCCCACGGGGCTGTCGTCCCCCGGCACAAACTCCGTGGTTTCACGTGAAACACCGCCGCCTTCGCGCGGAAGATTCCCCGTGCCCGAGGCAGGCGCGCCGTAGCCCGAGTCCGACGGCCGTCGGTTCGGCGCCGAAGGCACCACGGGGCGCGCCACGTCACCCGCCCATGCGTCAGCTGCGCCACTCACCGGGGCGTTCTCGTGGTTGTCAGTCACACAGGCTCCTCGTCATCTCTCCACTGCAGTGCCGATCGTGTCCATCGGGCGGCCGGACATGCAGCCCCTCTCCCGGCGCTGACCGCGTCTATCGCGGCGCGCCCACTCACACTCAACTCGGAGGAACGCCATTCTCGGACGCCCCCTCGTGTCGCGAAGCACTGAGGACTGGTGACCTCATCGCTCCGCCCATCCGCGCGCCATGTTTCACGTGAAACAGTCAGCGCGCGCCACCCAGCGGGAAAGCCGAAGCATGGACGTCAACGACCGACGCCACTGGGGTAGTCAGACTATCGCGCAGTGGGGTCCGCGCGCTCCTGACGGCGGACCTCGACGCGCTCCGGCTATCTTCCTCGCGGCCCCTCCCGGTGCCAGGCCCCCGCCCACGTCTGTGGACAGAGACGGTGCACAACCGTCGTTTCCCGCACAGATGCGCTGTGGATATCTCGGTGGAGAATCCAGGGGAACAACCCCGGTGCCCGCGCGTTTCACGTGAAACATTCGCTATCTGAGACGGACAGCCGACTCGGGCTGCGCGGACTCCGGAGCCCAGAATCAACGTCATCCTCCTGCGCGGTCGTCGCGTACCTCTCACCGCAGCGCTCCCAGCGAGCGCTCCGCGCTGAGTTCAGCGACTCAGCCGCACCACCGTGGTCGGCTCGAGTCCCTCGAGAGTCGGGGCCGACAGCACCTCTCCTGCCAGGTGATGCTTGCGTAGCGCATACTTCGCGCGCTCGAGCTCATCGGCCGCGGACCGCCCCTTGAGCAGTGCCATGCTGCCGTGCTCCGACAGCAAGGGAGCGCACCACTTGACCAGCTTGTCGATGCTCGCCACCGCCCGCGCCGTGATCACGTCTGCTTCGACGGACTCGCGCACCTCTTCCGCACGACCGCGCAGCACAGTCACGTTCTCAATGCCACACTCCCGCGCGGACTCCAGGAGCCACTGCACCCGGCGTTCCATGGGCTCGATCAGCACCACGGACCGCTCAGGCTCCATGGCGGCGATGACCATCCCTGGAAGGCCTGCCCCGGAGCCGACATCTGCCGTGACGCCAGGCCCAAGGAATGGCACCACTGCGGCGGAATTGAGGATGTGCCGCTCCCACACGCGGGTCAACTCGCGCGGGCCGATGAGGCCGCGCAGCACGCCCTGGTCGGCGAGCATCTCCGTGAAGGCCAGCACTCGGGGGTAGACGTCGCCGAAGTAGTCGCGCACCGCGGCCGCTCCATGCAGAGGGTCGCCGTCGAGCGTGCGCAGCGCAGGATCGATCTCGTCGCCCGGTGCACGATCGTCAGTCATTCCCATCCTCCTGTTTCACGTGAAACACTAGCGCGCCGCCAGCCCGGGGTTTCGGGCCGACGGCGCGCAAGCAACGAACGAATCGACTGGAGCGACCGCGTCACGCGATCACCTCCGATGGCTACTCGGCCGGGAGCACCACCACGTAGCGCTGCGGGTCCTCGCCCTCCGACTCCGAGCCCAGCCCGGCCGCGAGCACGACGTCGTGGACAACCTTGCGCTCAAAGGCATTCATGGGCGGCAGCTCAGTTCGCTTGCCCGACTCCTGCACCTTCGCGACGGCCTCACGGGCCTGCTCAGCGAGCTTCTCACGCCGTCCCGCGCGGAAGTCGGCGATGTCGAGCATCAGCCGGCTGACTTCCCCCGTCTCGGACTGCACGGCGAGCCGCGCGAGGTCCTGCAGCGCGTCGAGCACCTCGCCCTCGGGACCCACGAGCCGCTTGAGGTCCTGGCTGGGCCCGTCCGGCACGACCGCGACCTTCGCACGGCCGGCCTCGACGGAGATATCGATGTCGCCGTCCATGTCGAGGATGTCGAGCAGTTCCTCGAGGAAGTCTGCCGCAGCGTCGCCCTCTGCCTCGAGCCGCTTGATGCTCTCGTCACTCATGTTGTCTCGCTTCTGCCGCGTCCTCGCGGCGGTCTGTGGCGCGCGTGGCGCGCGTGGTCTGAATCTGGATCAGCTGGACTTGCCGGAGTCGCCGTCCGAACCGTCGCCGTTCGCGTCGTCGCCCGTGCCCGCATCGGGCTTGCCGCCGCCCTGCTGCGGGCGCTGTCCGCCCTTGTTGCGGTTCTTGCGCTTGGGCTGCTGGCGCTGTCCGCCGGTGGGCTTGGTGTCCGTCTCGGCCGTCATGTCGAAGCCTGTGCCCTCGATGGTTAGACCCTTGCGCCGCGCCTTCTCTGCCTTGCGCTCGTTGAGCCGTCGCTCGGCCTCGGAACCGGGCGTGGGGTTGCGTCGGATCACGTAGAACTGCTGCCCCATGGTCCACAGGTTGGTGGTGGTCCAGTAGATGAGGACACCGACCGGGAAGTTAGGTCCGGAGATGACGAAGATGAACGGCAGCACGTACATGAGGATCTTCTGCTGCTGAGCCATCGGGCCCTCGAGCGCGGAGGCGGGCATGTTCTTCTGCGTGAGCTGACGCTGCGTGAGGAAGGTGGTGGCGACCATCGCGACGATCAGGACCGCCGAGAGGATCTTCGCCTCGGTGCTGCTGCCGGGGGTCAGGAAGGTCTCGTTGAGCTGCGCGCCGAACAGCGTGGCAGATGCTGCCTGGTCGATGAGGTTCTGGGTCAGCAGACCGATCTCGCCCTTGTCCCCCTCGAGGTAGTAGTTGAGGACGCGGAACAGCGCGAAGAAGATCGGGGCCTGGATGAGCATCGGCAGGCACGAGGCGAAGGGGTTCGTCTTGTGCTTGGAGTAGAGCTCCATGGTCTCGCGGCTCATGGCCTCGCGGGACGCCTGGTCCTTCTTGTTCTTGTACTTGTTCTGGATCTCGCGCAGCTCCGGCGCGATCACCTGCATGGCACGGGATGCCTTGATCTGCTTCACGAACAGCGGGATCAGGGCGATGCGGATCGTGACGACGAGTCCCACGATCGAGAGCGCCCAGGTGATGCCCGCGGCCGGATCGAGTCCGAGGAACTCGAGGATCTGGTGCCAGATCACCATCACGTTGGCGACCACCCACTCGAGCGGGTAGAGGATCGTGTCAAGGAATGCCATGAGGAAGTGTGCCTATTCGTTGAGGTCGACTGGCGTCGAGGTTACAGCGTGGAGGTCCTGATGAGGAGCGGCGGGGGCGCGCCTGAACAACGGCTCCCCCACCTGAGGGACGTCGTCGACGCCACCGTGGCTCCAGGGGTTGCAGCGCAGCACTCGCCACGTCGCGAGTGCCGTGCCCTTGAGAGCTCCATGGCGACGGAGCGCTTCGAGACCGTAGTGGGAGCACGAGGGGTAGTACTTGCAGCGGGGTCCGAGCAGTGGCGAGACCACCAGTTGGTAGACACGTACCAGGCCGATGAGGACGAGCCGCGGCACTGCGGCGATGCCGTGAAGCACGCGTCGGACGGTGTTCACTGGCGGGCCTTTCGCTGGGCGGAGGAAGCCGCGTCGGACACGTCCCTCTGGAGTGCGGCGAACGACGCCGACGCCGACGCGGGCAGCGCGCGCACCACGAGGCCCGTTCCGGCGGGGAGGGTGGGAAGAAGATCGGCGGCGATCGCGCGGAGTCGCCGCTTGACTCGATTGCGTACCACGGCGCCCCCCACTGCTCTGGAAACAGCGAAACCGGCCATGCTCGAGGCATCGCCGGTTTGCGCGAGGTAGACCACGACGGTCCTGCGTCCGGACCTCGACCCGCGGCGCATCACGGACTCGAAGTCCGCCGCCGTCCGCAGTCGAGTGCCGGCCGCCAGCACTTAGGCCGAGAGGTTGCCGCGGCCCTTGCGGCGACGCGACGCGAGGATCGCGCGGCCGGCACGGGTGCGCATGCGCAGGCGGAAGCCGTGCGTCTTAGCGCGCTTGCGGTTGTTCGGCTGGAAGGTCCGCTTGCTCACGGCAGTACTCCAAGAAAGTTCAGGGGGATGAGGTCACATCAGCGCACCAACGTTACGCGCCAGGACCGCCTGGGTCAAATTGCACAGCACCCATCGCCGGGATGACCCGAAACGTATAGGCTCCCGCACAATGGCTTGAGGGGTAGGGAGCGACACGCCGCTTCCCGGGTTACGACTCTATGACGTAGTCTCAACGGCCTGTGCACAAACCTGTGGACGACTAAGCAGAAGGAGTGGTTCGGGTGACCGATGAGGCCGCCACACCCAGCATCGAAGAGGTGTGGAAGAGCGCGCTGACGCTGCTGGCGGCCGACGACTCGATCTCCACGCAGCACCGCTCGTTCCTGAGGCTCGTCACTCCCCTCGTCGTGGTCGAGGGAAACGTGTTCCTCGCCGTCGCCGAGGACTTCACGAAGAACTACGTGGAGACGACCTTACGCGGTCCGATCACCGAGGCGCTGTCCGAGGTGATCGGGCGCGACATCCGCATCGCCGTCACGGTGGACAGCTCACTGACTCCGAGTGAGACTCCCGTTCCTGAGGGCGGCGACCAGACGCCACCACCTCCTGTGGATCAGAGACTTCGGCGCGAGTCTCTCGCCCGGGAGGCCGAGCCGGTGCCGGACCCGCACCTGAACCCGCGGTACACGTTCGACACGTTCGTCATCGGTTCGTCCAATCGCTTCGCTCATGCCGCGGCGCTCGCCGTGGCCGAGAGCCCGGGCAAGACGTACAACCCCCTCTTCATCTACGGCGACTCCGGCTTGGGCAAGACGCACCTGCTCCACGCGATCGGCCACTACACGAGGCAGATCAAGCCGCAGACCCGGGTCAGGTATGTGAACTCGGAGGAGTTCACCAACGACTTCATCAACTCCATCCGCGACGACCGCTCCCTGACGTTCAAACGCACGTATCGCGAGGTCGATGTCCTCCTCATCGATGACATCCAGTTCCTGCAGGGCAAGGAGCAGACGCTCGAGGAGTTCTTCCACACGTTCAACGCGCTGCACAACGCCGGGAAGCACGTGGTCATCACCTCGGATGTCAGCCCTCGCAACCTCGACGGCATCGAGGAGCGCATGCGCACCCGCTTCGAGTGGGGTCTCATGACCGATGTGCAGCCGCCGGACCTCGAGACCCGCATCGCGATCCTTCGCAAGAAGGCGCAGGCGGACGACGTGGCGGCTCCCGGAGACGTGCTCGAGTACATCGCCTCGAACATCACGAGCAACATCCGCGAGCTCGAGGGTGCGCTGATCCGAGTCACCGCGTTCGCGGCACTGAACAAGCAGCCCGTCGATCTGACCTTGGCGCAGGTGGTGCTGAAGGATCTCATCAGCGACGACGACTCGGAGATCAGCGCGGGAGCGATCATCGGCATGACCGCCGACTACTTCGGGATCTCGATCGAGGAGCTCACGGGCACCTCACGATCGCGAGTCTTCGTGACGGCGCGTCAGATCGCCATGTACCTGTGCCGCCAGCTCACGGACCTCTCACTTCCGAAGATCGGTGAGAGCTTCGGCGGCAAGGACCACACCACGGTCATGTATGCGGTCAAGAAGGTCGAGGACCAGATCGCGCAGCGTCGTCAGATGTACAACCAGGTCAACGAGATCCACGCGCGCATCAAGCAGCAGTCGCGCAGCTGAGCCACGCCGCTTCCCGGCTGCGCCCGACGCTGTTGCGGAGTTCCATGGCGGTCCCGCCGCTTTCCCACACTTGTCGCAATACCACAGTCAGGTACGCCTTGCACAGATGTGGAAAACCCTGTGAGTACTTGTGAACGACACAGTCATCCACCAGGGACGAAGTGTGGAGAAATGACAGGAACCTGTGATTCGCGTGACGCCTTCCACCACCTCCTGCGACCCATCCGCAGCGTGATCCACGTTTCATGCACATCATGATTCGCATCCGTACCTGGGCGATCGCAGGTTCTCCCCAGATTCCACCGCCCCTATGACTACTTCCCGTACTTTCTTGTTATCCATCCCCATCCGACCTTCATGACGCGCCGCGCCCCGCGCATCGGACGCGCTCTCACCACCCCCTGGACGCGCGTCCCATCTGGCGTAGTCTTTCCCCCAGAAGCCAAGGAGAGAACCCGATGAAGTTTTCCGTCGACCGCGACGTGCTCACCGACGCCGTGGCCTGGACCTCGCGCGCCGTCCCGGCGCGTCCGCCCGTTCCGGTCCTCGCCGGCGTCCACCTCGAGGCCGACGCCTCGGGCACCGTGCGTCTGTCCAGCTTCGACTACGAGGTGTCCGCGCGCGGGGAGTTCCCTGCCGACGTGGAGTCCGCGGGCGAGGTGCTCGTCTCGGGCCGTCTGCTGCGGGACATCGCGAACGCGCTTCCGCACAAGCCGGTCCAGTTCGAGCTGGACGGCACCAAGGTCTCGGTCACCTGCGGCGCCTCGCGCTTCACGCTCGCCACCATGCCCGTGGACCAGTACCCGGACCTGCCTTCCATGCCTGAGCAGTCGGGCACGATCGACGGCACCGAGTTCCAGCACGCAGTCGCTCAGGTTTCCGTCGCGGCATCGCGCGACGAGACCCTGCCGATCCTCACGGGCGTGCGCGTCGAGATCGAGGGCTCTCAGATCTCGCTGCTCGCCACCGATCGCTACCGTCTCGCGCTGCGCGAGCTGAGCTGGAAGCCGTCCGCGTCCGACATCTCCTCGGTCGCACTCGTGCGGGCCAAGACCTTGAGCGAGACGGCCAAGGCTCTCGGCGCGGGGGACGTGACCGTTGCCCTGAGCTCCGGTCAGGGCGTGGACCTGGTCGGTTTCGAGGCCGGCGGTCTGGTGACCACCTCGCTACTGATGGACGGCGACTACCCGCAGGTGCGCCGACTCTTCCCCGACGAGAGCCCGCTGACGGCGGTCGTGCGGACCCAGGACCTCATCGACGCGACGCGACGCGTGTCGCTCGTCGCCGAGCGCAACTCTTCGGTGCGTCTCGCCTTCGCCGAGGGCGAGGTCACGCTCGATGCCGGGCAGAGCGAGGACGCCCAGGCGTCTGAGGCGCTCGAGGCCACTGTCGAGGGCGGCGATATCACTGTCGCCTTCAACCCGCAGTACCTGCTCGACGGGCTCGGCGCCCTCGGCACCGAGTACGTGCGCTTCGGCTTCACTCAGGAGACCAAGCCGGTCGAGTTCATCGGGCTGGACAAGCCCGACGGTGAACTCGCCTCCGCGTTCCGGTACCTGCTGGTGCCGATCCGCATCGCCTCGTAGGGCATGCGCGTCACCCACCTCCAGCTCGCCGACTTCCGCAGCTACGAGCATCTGGATCTGCCGCTGGAACCAGGGGTGACGACGCTCGTCGGGCGCAACGGTCAGGGCAAGACCAATGTGGTCGAAGCCGTGCGCTATCTCTCGACCCTGTCCTCGCATCGGGTCGCCTCGGATGCGCCACTGATCCGCTTCGGCGCGCCGCGCGCGATCGTCGGGGCACGCATAGAGAAGGCGGGCCGCGCGCTGGCTATCGAGGTGACGCTCGTGCCAGGCAAGGCGAACACCGCGCGTCTCAATAGGGGCCAGGCGCGACCTCGCGATCTGGTGGGAATCCTCCGAACGGTGGTGTTCGCTCCCGAAGATCTCGCGCTGGTCAAGGGCGATCCTGGTGGGCGCAGGCAGTTCATGGACGAACTGGTCGTCGGCCTGCAACCCGCCATGGCGGGCGACCTCGCCGACTACGAGCGCGTGCTCCGGCAGCGAGGCTCGATGCTCAAGACGGCCCGCAACGCACGCGGCGATCTCACGATGCTCGACATCTGGGACGAGAAGCTGGCTGAGCTCGGCGGTCGCATCGTGGCCGCACGTCGGCGGGCGGTTGCCGCTCTCGCCCCACACGTCCGGGACGCCTACACCGACGTCGCGCCGGACGGCGGTGACTGCCTCGTCTCGTACCGGGCGACCTGGCAGGAGGACCTGAGCCCAGCGTCGGGCAGGCCCGACGCTGAACGGACCGAGCAGCACGCGTCGCCAGAGGAGGACGGTCCGGGGTCGCACGTCGAGGCGGCGCGCCTGGCCGAAGTCATGCTTGCGCGGATGCGAGATCTGCGTCCCACGGAGATCGAGCGGGGCGTCAGCCTGGTCGGCCCGCATCGCGATGACCTCGAGATCCGCCTGGGCGAGATGCCCGCGAAGGGGTATGCGAGCCACGGCGAGAGCTGGTCGTGCGCGCTGGCACTGAGGCTCGGGACGTACGCGCTGCTCACCGCCGAAGGCGGACCCGATGGCGACCCCGACGGCGAGCCGGTGCTGATCCTCGATGACGTGTTCGCCGAACTGGATGCTGGCCGCCGCGATGCCCTGGCCGCACGGCTGGCCGAGGCGAGCCAGGTGCTCATCACCGCTGCGGTCGCGGCCGATGTGCCGGAAGCCCTCGCGAGTCACCCCGCCGGATCTTCGGTCGTGCGGGTGACCATGGGCGTCGCGGTGCCGGAGACCGCGGCTGCGGGGGCCGACCATGCCTGACGAGGAGCCGATCACCTCCGCGGCAGACCTCGCGCGCGAGGCCATGGAACGCGCGCGGGCGTCCGCTCGAGAACGAGGCGCGCGACGTACGTCACCTCGCGCGGCGCGTCGGGACAGGAACGAGAAACGCGCCCAGCTGGACCGGGATCCCCAGCCCTTCGGCGCGGGCCGGGACCCGCGCCCGATGTCGGATGCGGTCACCACGCTCCTGCGTCGCATGGGCTGGGCCGAGCAGATCGAGATCACGTCGGTGACGGCGCGCTGGCGCGAGGTGGTGGGAGACCAGATCGCCGATCGCTGCGAGCCCCTCGGGTTCGAGGACGGCGTGCTCACCGTGAAGGCAACCTCGACCGCATGGGCGACGCAGCTGACCCTGATGAAGGGTCAGCTCATGCACCGCCTGAACGAGGAGCTCGGGCGCGACCTCGTCAAGGAGCTGACCGTGCTCGGGCCGACGGCGCGCACGTGGACGAAGGGTCCGCGCACGGTGCGCGGCCGCGGTCCACGCGACACCTACGGGTGAGCCGAGAGGCCCCGATCCACCCGCTCGCGGGGATCGCCGTTGCGAACCTCGATCATGTACTCCGAGCGAAAGCCGGAAAACCCCTGTGAACAGGCCCAGAAAGCCTCTCAGGGCCACTAGAATGATCCAGGATATGACGCGAGCCATCTGAGGTCGCGTCAGGGGCTTGAAAGGCGATCTACGTGACAGACAGCGCGACCCCCTCGGGTGCACCTGAGTACGGCGCCGAGAACATCACCGTCCTCGAGGGTCTCGAGGCGGTCCGCAAGCGGCCCGGCATGTACATCGGCTCGACAGGCGAGCGAGGTCTACACCACCTCGTCTATGAGGTGGTCGACAACTCGGTGGATGAGGCGCTCGCCGGCTACTGCGACACCATCACCGTGACGCTCCTCGCCGACGGCGGCGTGCGCGTGACCGACAACGGCCGCGGCATCCCCGTCGACATGCACCCCACCGAGGGCAAGCCGACCGTCGAGGTCGTCATGACGATCTTGCACGCCGGAGGAAAGTTCGGCGGCGGCGGGTACGCGGTCTCCGGCGGTCTGCACGGCGTCGGCATCTCCGTGGTGAACGCGCTGTCGCACAAGGTCGAGACCGAGGTGAAGCGGCAGGGAAGCGTCTGGCGCCAGTCGTTCGGTGACGGCGGCAAGCCCCAGACCACCCTGGTCAAGGGTGAGGACACCGACGAGACCGGCACGCAGCAGACCTTCTGGGCCGACCCGGAGATCTTCGAGACCACGGTCTACGACTACGAGACGCTGCGCGCACGCTTCCAGCAGATGGCGTTCCTCAACAAGGGCCTGTCGATCACGCTCACGGACGAGCGCCCCGAGCACATCGCACCGAGCGACGAGGCCGCGGACGACGACGAGATCCCCACGTCCCGCTCCGTCACCTACCGCTACGACGGCGGACTGGTTGACTACGTCTCGCACCTCAACGCCGCCAAGAAGTCGGAGCTGGTCCACGAGGACGTGATCTCCCTCGAGGCCGAGGACACCGAGAAGAAGATCTCGCTCGAGATGGCGATGCAGTGGACGTCCGCCTACTCGGAGTCAGTGTTCACGTACGCGAACACGATCGCCACCACCGAGGGCGGCACGCACGAGGAGGGCTTCCGCGCCGCGCTGACCACCCTGATCAACAGGTATGCGCGCGAGAAGAACATCCTCAAGGAGAAGGACGACAACCTCACGGGCGACGACGTCCGTGAAGGCCTCACCGCCGTGATCTCCGTCAAGCTCGGCGAGCCCCAGTTCGAGGGCCAGACCAAGACCAAGCTCGGCAACACCGAGGCGAAGACCTTCGTCCAGCGCGTCGTCGGCGAGCAGCTCACCGACTGGCTCGACTCGCACCCGAACGAGGCGCGCGAGATCATCCGCAAGTCGATGCAGGCATCGCAGGCACGCATCGCCGCCCGCAAGGCGCGCGAAGCGACCCGCCGCAAGGGGCTCCTCGAGTCCGGCGGCATGCCTGGCAAGCTGCGCGACTGCTCCTCGAAGGACCCGTCGATCTCCGAGATCTTCCTCGTCGAGGGAGACTCGGCGGGCGGCTCCGCAGTGCGCGGACGCAACCCCGCGACCCAGGCGATCCTGCCGCTGCGCGGCAAGGTGCTCAACGTCGAGCGCGCGCGCCTGGACAAGGCTCTCGCCAATGCCGAGATCCAGGCGCTGTTCACGGCCTTCGGGTCCGGCATCGGCGACGAGTTCGACCTCGACAAGGCCAGGTATCACAAGATCGTGCTGATGGCCGATGCTGACGTCGACGGCCAGCACATCCGGACCCTGCTGCTCACCGTGCTGTTCCGCTACATGCGCCCGCTCATCGAAGCCGGGTATGTGTATCTCGCGCAGCCACCGCTGTACAAGCTCAAGTGGTCCAACTCCGATCACGAGTACGCATTCACCGACCGTGAGCGCGACGCGATGCTCAAGCTGGGCCGCGAGGCGGGCCGAAAGATGCCCAAGGACAACGGCATCCAGCGCTACAAGGGTCTGGGTGAGATGGACTACTCGGAGCTGTGGGAAACCACGATGGATCCCGAGACCCGCACCCTGCTGCAGGTCACCATGGACGACGCAGCGCTCGCCGACGAGACCTTCACCGTGCTCATGGGCGAGGACGTCGAGGCCCGCCGCAGCTTCATCCAGCGCAACGCGAAGGACGTGAGGTTCCTTGACATCTGAGGTCCACAACCACGGCATGATCGAGAAGGTCGATCTCAATGTGGAGATGCAGCAGTCCTACCTGGACTACGCCATGTCCGTCATCGTCGGCCGCGCCCTCCCGGATGTGCGCGATGGGATGAAGCCCGTCCATCGCCGCGTCGTCTACGCGATGTACGACGGCGGCTACCGACCCGACCGCTCGTTCTCGAAGTGCACCCGCATCATCGGCGAGGTGATGGGTAACTACCACCCGCACGGCGACGGTGCGGTGTACGACACCCTCGTCCGCATGGTGCAGGACTGGTCCCTGCGCTACCCGCTGGCGGACGGCCAGGGCAACTTCGGCTCTCCCGGAAACGACCCCGCCGCTGCGCACCGCTACACCGAGTCGCGCATGGCGCCGATCGCCATGGAGATGGTGCGGGACATCGACGAGGACACCGTCGACTTCCAGGACAACTACGACGGCAAGACTCAGGAGCCGTCGGTGCTGCCGGCGCGCTTCCCCAACCTGCTCGTCAACGGCTCCGCCGGCATCGCGGTCGGCATGGCGACCAACATCCCGCCCCACAACCTTCGTGAGGTGGCGGACGGCGTGCAGTGGTCGCTCGACCACCCGGAGGCCTCGCGTGAGGAGCTCCAGGAGGCGCTGATCGAGCGCATCCAGGGACCCGACTTCCCCACGGCCGCGATGATCCTCGGCCGCAAGGGCATCGAGGAGGCGTACCGCACGGGCCGTGGTTCGATCACCATGCGCTCCGTCGTGAACGTCGAGGAGCTCCAGGGTCGTCAGTGCCTCGTCGTCACCGAGCTTCCGTACCAGGTCAACCCGGACAACCTTGCGCTCAAGATCGCGGAGCTCGTCAAGGACGGCAAGCTCACGGGCATCGCCGATATCCGCGATGAGACCTCGGGTCGCACCGGCCAGCGACTGGTGATCGTGCTCAAGCGCGACGCCGTCGCGAAGGTCGTGCTGAACAACCTGTACAAGCACACGCAGCTGCAGGAGACCTTCGGCGCGAACATGGTCGCGCTGGTGGACGGCGTGCCCCGCACCCTCAGCATCGACCAGTTCGTCAAGCACTGGATCGCGCACCAGATCGAAGTCATTCAGCGTCGGACCGCGTTCCGCCTGGCGAAGGCCGAACGCGAGGCCCACATCCTGCGTGGCTACGTGAAGGCCCTCGACATGCTGGACGAGGTCATCGCGCTCATCCGTCGCTCCCCTTCAGCCGACGAGGCCCGCACGGGACTCATGGAGCTCCTGGACGTCGACGAGATCCAGGCGAACGCGATCCTCAACCTCCAGCTGCGTCGCCTTGCCGCGCTGGAGCGTCAGCGCATCGAGGCCGAGTACGCCGAGCTCATGGAGAAGATCGAAGACTTCAAGGCGATCCTCGCCTCGGAGCCGCGCCAGCGCACGATCATCTCCGAGGAGCTCGCTGAGGTCGTCAAGAAGTTCGGCGACGAGCGCCGTACCGAGATCTCCCCGTTCGACGGCTCGGTAGACGTCGAGGACCTCATCGCACAGGAGGAGGTCGTCGTCACGATCACCTCGGGCGGCTACGTCAAGCGCACCCGCTCCGACCAGTACCGCGCGCAGAAGCGCGGCGGCAAGGGCGTGCGCGGTGCGACGCTGCGCAGCGACGACATGGTGGATCACTTCTTCGTCACCACCACGCACCACTGGCTGCTGTTCTTCACGAACATGGGTCGCGTGTACCGGGCGAAGGGCTACGAGCTGCCGGAAGGCGGCCGCGACTCGAAGGGTCAGCACGTCGCGAACCTGCTGGCCTTCCAGCCGGGCGAGGAGATCGCGCAGGTCATGGACCTGCGCACCTACGAGGACAAGCCGTACCTCGTGCTCGCCACCAAGCGCGGTCTGGTGAAGAAGACGCACCTGAGCGCCTACGACTCCAACCGTTCCGGCGGTCTCATCGCGATCAACCTCCGTGAGGTCGAGGGCGAGGACGGCGAGCTTCGTCCTGACGAGCTCGTCTCGGCGCGACTCGCATCGGAGGACGACGACCTCATGCTGGTCAGCCGCAAGGGCCAGTCGCTCCGATTCCACGCGACCGATGACGAGCTCCGTCCCATGGGCCGCGCAACGTCGGGCGTCAAGGGCATGTCCTTCCGGGACGACGACGAGCTGCTGGCGATGGACGTCATCCTCGCGGGCACGGCCGACGCGGGCGAGGATGCGGGCGAGGAGGTCGCCGAGGACGCGGTCGAGGCCGTCGTCGCCGCAGGCGGCCCGTACTCGTTCGTCGTGACCGCAGCCGGCTACGCGAAGCGCACGGCGGCGTCGGCCTGGTCCCCCAAGCACCGCGGAGGCCTGGGCGTGAAGGTTGCGACCCTCACCGAGGAGCGCGGCGACCTGGTCGGGGCGATGCTCGTGGACGACACCGACGAAGTGCTGGTCATCATGGAGTCCGGCAAGGTCATGCGGTCGTCCGTCACCGAGGTGCCGGTCAAGGGCAAGAACACGATGGGCGTCATCTTCGCCAAGCCTGGCAAGAACGACCGCATTATCGGCATCGCCCGCAACGTCGAGCGCAACCTCGAGGAGCAGGCGGAAGCCGAGGACGGCGTCACTGACGGCGAGGCGACCACGGCTGACGCAACGGAGTAGGCAGTGACCGCGCCCGAGCGCTTCCAGGTGGACCTCGCAGGTGTCGTGGACCTGCTCGGGCGGTCGCTGTACTCGTCGCCGCGGGTGTACCTGCGGGAGCTGATCCAGAACGCGGCCGACGCCGTGGCGGCTCGGGCGGAAATCGAGCCCGGGCATGAAGGCGCTGTGTCGATCACGCCGGCCAGGCACGACGGTGACGCGCTGGTGATCACCGACGACGGCGTCGGGCTCACCGCGTCCGAAGCGCGTGAGCTGCTCGCCACCGTGGGCAGGTCCTCCAAGAAGGATCTGCTCGACCTGCCGCGCACCGACCGGCTGGGACGGTTCGGCGTGGGACTGCTGAGCGCGTTCATGGTGGCGGACCAGATCGAGGTGGTGTCGCGCTCGATCACCGGAGCGCCGCCGTGCGTGTGGACGGGCCGGTCCGACGGCACGTTCACCGTGACGGAGCTCGAGGCGGCGGAGGCCGACGCGGTTCCCGTGGGTTCCACGGTGACGGTGCGCCCTCGGCCCGATGCGCGGATGCTGGTCGACGACCTGTTCGTGCGCCATGCGGCGGCGCGCTTCGCGGCGCACCTGAAGGTGACGGTGAGGATCGCCGAACCCAGCGTCGGCTGGGCGCAGGTGACGAGCGCGGCGCCGTTCCTCGCGAACCCGGTGGACCGAGAGCTGTACGGCGAGAGCTTGTTGGGCGCGGCGCCGCTCGCGACGATCGCGCTCGCCGTGCCGGAGACCGGAACCTTCGGCACGGCGTATGTGCTTCCCACCCCTCCGCCTCCCGGTGCGGCGCCTCCCGCGCGCGTGTACCTGGGCGGGATGCTGGTGGGTGACCGCGTCGAGCGGCTGCTCCCGGAGTGGTCATTCTTCGTGGCCGTGGTCGTGGACTCGACGGGACTCACCCCGACCGCGTCGCGCGAGGCGCTCGTGGACGACGACGCGCTCACCGCCACGCGCGAGGCGATCGATCGGTCTCTGCGTAGCTGGATCCGCGTCACCGCTGACGAGAATCCCGGGCTGCTGCGCATGTTCGTGGCGGTGCACGGGATGGCGCTCAAGCAGCTGTGCCTCGTGGACGTGCCGCTCGCGCACGTCGTCCTTCCGCATCTGGTCGTACCGACCACGGAGGGCGAGCGCACGCTTGCCGATCTCGCCTCGCTCGGCCAGACGGTTCACTACGCGCCGACCGTGGACGAGTTCCGTCAGGCAGCAGGGCTCACCCCTGGCCTGCTCGTGAACGCCGGTCATGCGTACGACGAGGCGATTCTGCGCCTGGCTGGCCGACTGGGGATCGTGCCGACCGAGGAGGTGGACGTCGCGACGCTGATCGACACGCTTGCCCCGCCGTCGGGGGAAGACGCCGCCCTGGCTCGCGAGGTCGCGCGGCGCGCTTCGGACGTGCTTGCCGATCGCGGCGGACTGCAGGTCGAGGTGCGAAGCATCCCCCAGCTCGAGGTGCCGGCGCTGTACGTGCAGGACGCCGAGGCGCTTCGCGCGGCCGACCGCCGCCGAGCTCGCGGCGAAGGCTACGCATGGTCGATGCCGAATCCCTGGACAGAGGTGCTCGATGCAGTCGAGCGAGCCGAGGCCGCCGACCGCAGCGACGCGCCCGTCGCTCGACTGTGCCTGAACTGGAACGATACGACCGTGCGGGCGCTCGCGCGGCTGAGCGACGAAGCGGTGTTCGTCCGCGTGGTTCAGGTGCTGCTGGTCACCGCGCTCCTCGCCGGGCACCACCCGCTCGAGGGCCGCGACCGCCGCGCGCTCGGCGACGCGCTTCAGGAGCTCATTGCCCTGCAAGTCGGCCTGGAAGGGTTCGGCGAGCTGCGTCCCGAGGACTTCGCGTGACCGTCGCGAGGGCGCTCGAGCTGATCGAGCGCGCGGATCGGACCTGGGAGCTGCGCGCCCAGGCGATGCTCCTCGACGAGTCGATCGCGCTCGCGCGCGAGGCGAACGACGCCGGCGTCGAGTACGCGGCACGGCTGCGCGCGGTGCCGAACGCTGCGATGCGCTTCGAGGTCTCCGAGGCGGTGACGCACCTCGCCTGGTGTGTCGCGAGGCACGATGATGACCCTGCCTCGCATCCGCGCCGACTCGATCGCACGGAGGACGTGCTCTATCTCGAGGACTGGGCCCTGCGACAGCTCGCGCTCTCAGATGCACTCGCGCCGGCGCGGGTGACGGAGCTGATCGATGCGCACGAACGTCGCCTTGCGGGCACGGGTCCGCATGCGGTCTCCGTCTTGCGCGCGCTGCACGCGTGGGCGCTCGGCGACGCTGACGCGGCCGCCGCGCACATCGACGAGGCGATCCTGACTCCGGGCGACGCGATGACGCACTGCATCCGATGCACGCGTGACATCGCCGCGCAGATCGCCGACTCCGCGGGGCGCGTCGAGGCGGCGATTGCAGCGTGTGATGACTACGCCGCTGAGCCGTGCGTCGACGCCGACCAGCCCGCCTCCGCGCTGAGCCGGGGCCTCTTCGCGTGGACCGCGATGGGACGCATGCCCGACGCGGAGGCCGCGTATGCCTCGGCGTCGCGTCGTGTGCAGGCGCGGCCGACGACGCCCGAGGTGCTGGGGCGGCTCGCCCGCTACGCGCTCGCGACCGGGCGGTTCGACGAGGCGCTCAAGCATGTCGAGTCCGCGCTGCCGTGGGCGATGGGCTCAGCACTGGCGACGCACCTGCGCATGTCTGCGCTGCGAGAGCTCGCGGCCGTGCTGTCAGGTCTGGAGGCCGCCGGATTGGGATCCGAGCCGCTGAGCACGGCAGGTGACCCCCGCGTCGGGCGCCTGCTACCGACCGGCCATCAACCCTGGACCGTCGCACAGGCCGCGCCGCGCGCGGTGGCGGCAGCCCGTCACCTCGCGGAGCGCTTCGACGCGCGCGGCGGCACGACGTTCCACGTGGAACATCTCGAGCGCACGCTCACCGGCGTGGCCTGAGCGGCGTCAGTACCGGAGGCGTCGTCCGAACAGTGCGGCGACGCCCATCAGCACGCACACCAGCGCGAGCCCCATGGTTCGCGATGCGCCGTCGGGCCCTGTCTCGGCCAGCGGTTCGACGACGGTGAGCTGCACCGTGCCGACTGCGGTGCCGTACTGCTCGCCGGTCACGACGAGGTCGTGCGCGCCGAACTCGGCGTCGGAGGGGATCGTGACGGTCACGGCGCCGTCGACCACCTCGTGCGTGCCGAGGTCCACGGGCGCCGAGTGGAGCTCGACCGCGACCCGTCCACCATCGGGCACCCCGGTGACCTCGACGCGATACGGCTCGCCCCGCACGGCCGACGCGGCGCCGGACACGGCGGTCGGCGCGAGTTCCGCCGTGATCGTCGCGGACTGTGTGAGTGTCTCGCCCACCTGGATCCCGGCGGGGATGGTGGAGAGCGACGTGAGCCAGTAGCCGTCCTCGACCAGTGAAGGCGCCGCGAGCACCCAGCCGGACGGCACCTCGAGCACGGTCGGCTCAGCCGTCAGGTTGGTCTTGATGGACACCGTGATCAGGCCGACGGAGCGGTAGGTGGCGCCGCCAAGCGTGACGGTAGGGCTCGTGTAGCCGCTCGCGCGATGCTCCTCGGAGAACTGGATGAGCGGATCGAGTCCTGGCCCGAAGGGGCCGTAGGACGAGCCGCCAGGGTAGGTGGCGAGAGGTCCGAGGACCCGCACGGTCTCCAAGGGGTTGCCATCGAAAGCGTCAGGTCCGACGATCGAGACCTGCTCGGGCAGCGTCACCGTGGTGAGCGCGTTGTTTCGGAACGCCCGTGCACCGATCGAGACAGTGGCGCTTCCGAGGTCCAGCGACTCGATGGTGTTGTATCCGAATGCGAACCTTCCGATGCTGACGGCGGCATCGTCGATGGTGACGGACGTGAGCCCGCTCAATAGGAAGGCTCCGTCGACGATGGTGGTGACCGTGGACGGGATGGTGACCTCCCGCAGATCGGTGTAGGCGAAGGCTCCATCGCCGATGGTCTCGAGCCCGGGTGCCAGCGAGAGCGTCGTGAGACCCACGTTTCCTGCAAACCCGAAGTTGCCGATGGAGACGACGGTGCCCGGCACCGAGACCTCGGAGAGCGATGCGTCCGCGAATGCGTGATGTCCGATGCCGGTGACGGCATTGCCGAGGTCCACGACGGCGAGGTCGGGGTTGAGGAAGAACGCTTCAGCCGGGATGGTGAAGGCAGCGTTCTCGATGACGACGCTGGTGAGGCCGGCGTCCTTGAACGCGTAGGAGCCCATCGCGGTGACGCTGGCGGGGATGGTGAGGTTGCCGAGGTGGGTGCCTTCGAAGGCGGCGTAGCCGATGCTGGTGGTGCCGCCAAGGTCGAGGTGGGTGAGGTTCGTGAGGTTCTGGAATGCGCGCTCGCCGATGGTGGTGGCGCCGTTGCCGAGGTCGACGGAGGCGAGGGCGGGGTTGCGGGCGAATGCCTCGTAGCCGATCGAGGTGTCGGCGCCGTCGATGGTGACGCTCGTCAGTCCCGAGCCTGCGAAGGCGTAGTTCTCGATGGTGGTGACGCTGGACGGGATGACGACGTCGCCGAGGCTGGTGCCTTCGAAGGCCGCCCAGGCGATCGTCTCCACGGAACTGCCGAGCGTGAGCGAGGTGATTCCGGAGTTCCAGAAGGCATTGCGGCCGACGCGGCGCACCTCGTCGCCGATCGTCACGGAGGTCAACGCATTCCCATCGAAGGCGTGGTCCGCGATGGCGATCACCAGGTACTCGGTTGCCGCCTCGGTGATCGAGTCCGGGATGGTCACCGAGGCGCTCGACCCGTCGAAGCCGGTGACCGTGGCGGTGCCGTCGCCGGCGGTCTCGTAGGTGATGCCGGCCTGCGTCACGGTGGCGGCCGCTGCGGGGGTGGCCGGGAGGATGTCGAAAGAGGCGACGAGCGCGAGGACGAGCGCGACGTGGGTCTGCACTCGAAGGGGAGCATGTGGCACGGGGACTCCAGCGAAGATAAGTGGTGAGAACTATCCGTTTGCAGAGATGCTACGCGATGCTGCAGCACTGCGCACCTCGCATACACGCCGAGAGGCCCGGGTCTCCCCGGGCCTCTCGATGTCTGCGCCCGCGCTCGGGCGGATCGCACGCTAGATGAACAGCGTGGTTCCTGACTCCTGGGCCTCGCCCAGGAAGGTCGCCACGCCGGCGAGCTCGACGCCCTCGATGAGGTCGGACTGCGCCATGCCCAGCAGATCCATGGTCATCGTGCAGCCGAGCAGGCGGGCGCCGCCGTCCTGCGCGTTCTTGATGAGCTCGGGCAGCGACTGCACGTCGTGCTGCTTCATGACGTTCTTGATCATCGCGGTGCCAGCGCCAGCCATGTGCATCTGCGAGAGCGTCAGCTTCTCAGCGCCCTTCGGCATCATGGCGCCGAACATCTTGTCCATCATGGACTTGTCGCGCTTGGGCGGGTCAGTGCGGCGCAGCGCGTTGAGTCCCCAGAAGGTGAAGAACAGGGAGACCTCCTGGCCCATGGCCAGCGCGCCGTTGGCGATGATGAACGCCGCCAGTTGCTTGTCGAGGTCGCCGGAGAAGACCACCATCGACAGCTTGTTGCCGCCGTTGCTGCCGCCCACCTGGACCGGGGCGACGCCGCCCTTGCGGAACGTCGCGACGAATCCGGGGCCCTTGGGGTCCATCGACACGAGCGTGTGCCCGTTCTTGGACGCCCACGCAGGTCCGTCGAGTGCGAAGCCCGGGTCGGAGACGGTGACGCGGATCTCGTCGCCGGCATCTGCGGCCTTCATCGCGTTCGCGAGCCGCATGATCGGGCCGGGGCATGCGAGGCCAGTGCAGTCCAGGTCGGTCTGCTTGCCGGTCGCCGCGGCGACCGCCGACGCGACGGACACCTTCTCCGCGTAGTTCTCCATCGGAGGCTGCGCGCTGTACTCCTCGGCGGGGTTGTCGTGCACATGACCGTAGGTGGTCGAGCCTCCCGAGAGGGTCTTCACGTCGGTGAAGCCGTTCTGGATGAGGATGCGGTGCGCGAGGTACGACCGGAAGCCCACTGCGCAGTACACGCGGATCGGCTGGTCCTTGTCGGTCCAGGACTTGACGGCCTCACGGAAGTCGGCGAGCGGCACGCTCTCGGCGCCCGGCAGGTGGTGGATGCCGTACTCCTCGGGAGTGCGGACGTCGACGAGGCGAGTCCCGTCGGCGAGCGGCCACTCCTCGGCGTACCAGAGGTCGAAGTCGCCGCGGATGGTGTTGGCCGCGACGAAGCCGGCCATGTTGACGGGGTCCTTCGCGGAGCCGAACGGCGGCGCGTAGGCGAGCTCCTGCTCCTCGAGGTCGAAGACGGTGAGGCCTGCGCGGATCGCCATCGCGAACACGTCGATGCGCTTGTCGACCCCGTCGAAGCCGCACACCTGGGCTCCGTAGATCGCGCCGTCCTTCGGCGAGAACAGCAGCTTGATGTGCATCATCGCTGTGCCGGGGTAGTAGCCGGCGTGGCCCGACGGGTGCACGTGGATCACGCGGTAGTCGATGCCCGCGGCCTCGAGCTGACGCTTGGTGGCGCCGGTGCCGCCCGCGACCATGTCGAACACCTTGACGATCGAAGTCCCCTGGGTGGACTTGTACTCGGAGTCGCGACCGCACATGTTCTCGGCGGCGACGCGAGCCTGGCGGTTCGCCGGTCCCGCGAGGGGCGCGAGGAACTCGCCGGGCAGCACGGGGTGCGGAGTCTCGACAGCGTCACCCGCGGCGTAGATGGACGGGTCCGAGGTGCGCATGTGGGTATCGACCTTGATGCCGCCGCGCTCGCCGAGCTCGATCCCGGCGTCCTTCACGAGCTCCACCGCAGGCTTGACGCCCGCGGCGAGGATCACCAGGTCCGCCTTGAGCGTGGTCCCCGAGTTGAGCTCGACGCTCACGCGGTCATTGCCGTCGGCGTCGGCGAGCGGCTGGAACGCCGCCGCAGCGGTCGAGAGGTGGAGTCCGATGCCGCGCATGCGCAGGTGGCGCTCGACGGGGGCGGCGATGTCGGCGTCGACCGGGGGAAGGATCTGCGGCGCGAGCTCGACCACGTCGACCTTGACCCCGCGGTGGTGCAGGTTCTCGGCCATCTCGAGTCCGATGTAGCCTGCGCCGACGACCACGGCGGTGACCGTGCCGCGGCGTCCCGCCTTCTGCGCGTCGATGGCGGCGTCGAGGCGGGTCTTGATGCGGTCCATGTCGCCGATGCGACGCAGCACCTCCACGGCGGGGTGGTCGATGCCGGGCAGCGGCGGACGCACCGCCTCGGCTCCCATGCAGAGTGCGAGCTTGTCGTACGACTCGGTGTACTGCTTGCCGGTGTCCACCTCGCGTACGGAGACCGTCTTTGCCTCTCGGTCGATCGCGACGACCTCGGTGGCGATGCGCACGTCGATGTCGAGGGACTCGCGCAGGCTCTCAGGCGTCTGCAGCAGCAGGCGGGAGCGCTCGGAGATCACCTCGCCCACGTGGTACGGCAGGCCGCAGTTCGCGAACGAGACGTGGTGGCCGCGTTCGAAGACGACGATCTCGGCGGACTCGTCGAGGCGACGTGCCCTGGCTGCGGTGGATGCTCCTGCGGCGACTCCGCCGACGACGACGAGCTTCATGATTCATACCTCCCGGGGTATTTGACCTGCTTTGAGGCTACGCCTGCCCCCGGGGGCATGCCTGGGCCCTAGGTCACCGAGACGGCCGACGCTGGGGTCAGGACGGGCAGGCGCGCACCTTCCTCGCCTCCCAGCATGCTCCGTCTGTACCCGGGCTGCAGGGCGAGAGCCGCCGCGGCATTTGATTTGATCAATTCAAAAGAGACCGCTAGTGTCAGAGGCATGGACCTCGACGCGCGCACGATGCTGGCCGACTCCGGCCTGCGCATCACCGCGCCTCGCGTCGCGGTGATCGACGCCCTGGTCGAGATGCCGCACGCCGCAGCCGACGCGATCTTCGCGAAGGTCAGCGAGACGCTTCCGCGGACCTCGCTTCAGGCGGTCTACAACGTGCTCGGCGACCTCGCCACGCACGGCCTCGCGCGTCGGATCGAGCCTGCCGGCTCGCCGGCCCTCTACGAACTCCGGGTGGGCGACAACCATCACCACGTCGTCTGCACGCACTGCGGCAAGGTCGCCGACGTCGACTGCAGCGTCGGGCATGCGCCCTGCCTCACACCTTCCGAGACCCACGGCTTCGCGATCGCAGAGGCCGAGGTCACCTACTGGGGAGTGTGCACGGAGTGCCGCGAGGCCTCCGTCGCCACTGTCCACTGAACTCTCACGTCCCCACCACGCAGAGGAGGTCCGCCAGCCATGACGGACAAGTTCACCACCACCAACTCGGGGGCGCCCGTCGCCTCCGACCAGCACTCGCAGACCGTCGGGAACGACGGCGTCACCGCGCTCACCGACCACTACCTGGTCGAGAAGCTCGCGCAGTTCAACCGTGAGCGTGTCCCGGAGCGCGTGGTCCACGCCAAGGGCGGCGGCGCGTTCGGCACGTTCACGACCACCAACGACGAGATCGCGAAGTACACGCGCGCCGCGCTGTTCCAGCCCGGCGTCGAGACGGAGATGCTCGCGCGCTTCAGCTCGGTCGCGGGCGAGCACGGCTCCCCCGACACGTGGCGCGACCCCCGCGGCTTCGCGCTGAAGTTCTACACGACCGAGGGCAACTACGACCTCGTGGGCAATAACACCCCGGTGTTCTTCATCCGCGACGGCATCAAGTTCCCCGACTTCATCCGCTCGCAGAAGCGCCTGCCGGGCTCGCACCTGCGTGACAACGACATGCAGTGGGACTTCTGGACGCTGCAGCCCGAGTCCGCCCACCAGGTCACCTGGCTCATGGGCGAGCGCGGCCTGCCCCGCTCGTGGCGCGAGATGCAGGGCTACGGCTCGCACACCTACCAGTGGATCAACGCCGACGGCGAGCGCTTCTGGGTCAAGTACCACTTCAAGAGCCAGCAGGGCGTGCACGGTCTGACCATCGATGAGGCGGGCCAGCTCGCAGGCTCGGACGCCGATCACCACATCCGCGACCTCTACGAGCACATCGAGGCCGGCGACTACCCGCGTTGGGACCTCTACGTGCAGGTCATGCCTTACGAGGACGCGAAGACGTACCGCTTCAACCCGTTCGACCTCACCAAGGTGTGGCCGCACGGCGACTACCCGCTCATCCCGGTGGGCGTCATGGAGCTCAACAAGAACCCCGAGAACTACTTCGCGCAGATCGAGCAGGCCACGTTCGCGCCGTCGAACTTCGTGCCCGGCATCGGCGCGTCGCCCGACAAGATGCTCATGGCCCGCATCTTCAGCTACGCGGACGCCCATCGCTACCGCGTGGGCACCAACCACGCCGACCTTCCCGTCAACTCGCCGCACGCGGCGAGCCCGCACGGTCACTCGTACGCCAAGGACGGCGCGATGCGCTACTCGTTCTCGTCACCCGAGACCCCGGTGTACGCGCCCAATTCGCACGGCGGCGCTCACGCCGACGCCGAGCGGGCGGGCGATGCTGGCAACTGGCAGTCCGATGGCGAGCTGGTGCGCGCTGCCGCGACGCTCCACGCCGAGGACGACGACTTCGGTCAGGCGGGCACGCTCTACCGCGACGTCTTCAATGACCAGGAGAAGGCTCACATCCTCGAGCAGATCACCGGCCACGTGGGCGCCGTGAAGTCGGACGACATCCGTGAGCGCGCGATCCAGTACTGGACCAATGTGGATGCCGACCTGGGCGCCCAGCTGCGTGCCAACCTCACGGGCAAGGCGCCCTTCGAGGCCGGCGAGCCTGGCACTGGGTGGGAGCCCGCGAGCGTCTGACCGACGCTGCGCCTCGTCACCTGACGGCGGGGCCCGCCCAGGGCTCCGCCGTCGCGAAGGCCGGACCTCCAGTCCCCGGGAGGTCCGGCCTTCGTCATGTCCAGGCAAAGGTTCCATCCTGCATGGGCCATGCGACATTGCTACGGTGACATGCATGTCCCAGGAGCCGGATTCCCCCACGACCACCGAGACCGACGACATGGCCGCGCCCGCGGGAGCCGCTCCTCCCGAACCCTCATCGTGGCTCGCGCGCCTCAACGCGGGCATCACGCCGTGGGTCTTCTACCCGGCCGCGGTGATCATCGTGGGCTTCGTGATCTTCGCGATGGCGCTGCCCGACGCGGCAGGCGAGTTCTTCGAGAGCGTGAACGGGTCGATCGTGGGTGCGCTCGGCTGGTACTACATCCTCGCCGTCGCCATCTTCGTCGCGTTCTCCTTCTATATGGGCCTGAGCCGGTTCGGGCGCATCCGCCTGGGCAAGGAGTCCGATCGCCCCGAGTTCTCGACGGTCTCCTGGTTCTCGATGCTGTTCGCGGCCGGCATGGGCATCGGGCTCGTCTTCTGGGGTGTGGCCGAGCCCCTGAACCACTACGCCAATCCGCGTCCCGCGGTGGCGGGCCTGCCGCAGGCAGACATCGCCGAGCAGGCGATCAACCAGTCCTACATGCACTGGGGCATCCATGCGTGGGCCATCTACGCCGTGGTGGGCGCCGCGATCGCCTACACGGTGCATCGCCTCGGCAAGCCGATGTCGATCCGCTGGTCGCTGCAGCCGGTGCTCGGCAAGCGCGTCAAGGGGGGACTCGGGCACGCGATCGACGTGGCCGCCGTCGTCGGCACCCTGTTCGGCGTCGCCACCTCGCTGGGCCTCGGGGTCAGCCAGATCGCCTCCGGCATGGAGGCGGTGGACCTGCTGTCGAACCCCGGCAACCTCGCGAAGGTCGTCATCATCGGCATCGTCACGACGATCTCCCTCGCCTCGCTCCTGTCCGGCGTGGGCAAGGGCATCAAGTGGCTCTCGAACGCGAACCTGGTGCTCGCCGGGGGCCTCATGCTGTTCGTGCTGATCGCGGGACCCACGTTGTTCCTCGAGCGCGAGTTCGTGCAGTCCATCGGCACGTACATCCAGGACTTCATCGGCCTCACCTTCGACGTCTCGGCCTATGAGGGCCAGGCGGGCGAGGACTGGCAGGCGGGCTGGACCACGTTCTACTGGGGCTGGTGGATCGCATGGGCGCCCTTCGTGGGCATCTTCATCGCGCGCATCTCGAAGGGTCGCACCGTGGGCGAGTTCGTCGCGGGAGTGCTCGCGGTGCCCACGATCATCACGTTCCTGTGGTTCTCGATCATGGGCGGCACGGCGCTGTACCGCGAGATCTACGGCGCGGGCGGGCTGATCGGCGAGGACGGATCCGTCGACTCGACGATGTCGCTGTTCACGATGCTCGCCGACCTGCCCGGCGGGTACCTCGTGTCGATCGGCGCGATCATCCTCATCGCGCTGTTCTTCATCACGTCGTCTGACTCGGGCTCGCTCGTGGTGTCCATGCTCACGGCTGACGGCACCGATGACCCGCCGCGCTGGGTGCGCGTGTTCTGGGGCGTCACCGAGGGCCTTGTCGCCGCCGCTCTTCTCGTGGCGGGAGGCCTCGGCGCGCTGCAGACGGCCTCCATCATTGCGGCGCTCCCGTTCTCGATCGTGATGCTGCTGATGGTGGTGTCGCTGTGGAAGATGTTCCACAAGGAGCATCTGCGCTACGAGTTCGAGGACCGGCAGGAGCTGCTTTCCGAGATCGGCGACCATTACGGCCTCGACCAGCCGCAGCCCGACCCGCCTCCGGTGAAGAGGCGCCGCATGCCGCAGATGCCGTCGCTGCCCGGGCGCAGGAAGGCGCCGCCGGCGGCTGCCGCGACGCCCCCAGCCGACGCGTCGGGCGCCCCAGAGGCACCGATCGCGACTGACGACACTCCGGGCGGGCCGGGTCCCCGGGAGCAGCAGTAGGCCCAGCAGGTCACGTGCCGTGACCGCCCAGGGAAGCCTCCGGTACCCTTGAGGCGGCCACGGCAGGCCCCCCACCCCTGAAGCGACGCGCTGACGCGCGTGCTCACGCCTGCCTGGCAGCGATGTCCCCGCCAGTCAGGAGCACCCCGCATGAGCACGCCCGCGCCCGCCCGACGCACGTCCACCGGCGTCCCCGAGGTCACCGATCGCTTTGGGATCCCGTGGCGGCCCAGCTCGTGGCAGCGTCCCGACTGGCTGTCGCCCAAGGTGATGCGCACCGAGGTCCTCTCGGGGCTCGTGGTGGCGCTCGCCCTCATCCCCGAGGCGATCTCGTTCTCGATCATCGCGGGAGTGGACCCGCGCGTCGGGCTGTTCGCCTCGTTCACGATGGCGATCGCCATCTCGTTCCTCGGCGGCCGCCCGGCCATGATCTCGGCGGCGACCGCGGCGGTGGCGCTGGTCGTCGCGCCGCTCGCGCGTGACTTCGGACTCGACTACCTGATCGCGGCGGTGATCCTCGGCGGCGTCTTCCAGGTGGTGCTGTCCCTGCTCGGGGTCGCGAAGCTGATGCGGTTCATCCCGCGCTCCGTGATGATCGGCTTCGTCAACTCGCTCGCGATCCTCATCTTCATGGCCCAGTTGCCGCACCTCACGGGCGTCAACTGGATCGTGTACGTGCTCGTGGGCGTGGGGCTCGCGATCATCGCGCTCCTGCCCAAGATCACCACCGTGGTCCCCGCGCCGCTCGTCGCGATCGTCGTGCTCACGCTCGTCACCGTGCTCGCGTCCATCGCCGTGCCGACCGTCGGCGACGAGGGAGCGCTCCCCGAGGGCCTGCCGACGCTGTTCTTCCCCGACGTTCCGCTGACGTTCGAGACGCTGCAGATCGTCGCTCCCTACGCGCTGGGCGTCGCGCTCGTCGGCCTGCTCGAGTCGCTCATGACCGCCAAGCTCGTGGACGACGTCACAGACACCCACTCGGACAAGACGCGTGAGGCGTGGGGCCAGGGCGCCGCGAATATCATCACGGGCTTCTTCGGCGGCATGGGTGGCTGCGCGATGATCGGCCAGACGATGATCAACGTGAAGGTGGGCCGTGCCCGCACACGTCTGTCGACGTTCGCGGCGGGCGTGTTCCTGCTGGTCCTCATCCTCGCGCTGGGCGACGTGGTCGCGATGATCCCGATGGCGGCTCTCGTGGCGGTCATGATCTTCGTCTCGTGGGCCACGTTCGACTGGCACTCGATTCGGCCCTCGACGCTCAGGCGGATGCCGCGCTCGGAGACCTCCGTGATGCTCGTGACGGTCGCGATCGTCGTGGTGACCCACAACCTCGCGTACGGCGTGGTCGCGGGCGTCGTGCTCGCGTCGGTGTTGTTCGCACGCCGAGTCGCACACATTGCCGACGTCACGGGCGCGGAGCCCGTCGACGGCGTGCGCCGCTACACCGTGAGCGGCGAGCTGTTCTTCGCGAGCTCGAACGACCTGTACTCGCAGTTCGACTATGCAGGAGACCCGGACAAGGTCGTGATCGACATGACGCACTCGCACGTGTGGGACGCCTCCACCGTCGCCGCGCTCGACTCGATCGAGCACAAGTACGCGACGCACGGCAAGAGCGTCGAGATCGTCGGACTCAACGACGCGTCGCAGGAGTTCCACGGCCGCATGACGGGTCACCTGGGCGCCGGGCACTGAAGCCTCCCACCCGATCCGCCGCCGGGGCAACCTTTCTCGATCCAGGTACGTTGAGAAACCTGAGGGGGCGGGAGTGAGCCTTCGCTGCGCCTCAAGTACCCTGGACCCCGTGAGACGGCGCGTCGCCGTCCCGAAGGAGTGTCGATGAACGCGGACGACCGCGCCACGCAGCCCACCACCGACGCCCCGGCGTCGGCCGCCCCGGTGACCCCCGCGTCGGGCGTGTCCCCGCAGCGCGCGCCGCTGCGCTCCGGACAGGTGCCCACGCGCGCCCCGCTCACCGGCGGCACCCCGGTGACCGGAGCGGGAGCGAACGGCGCCCCGACCTCGAGCCCTGCCCCCGCCTCGAACCCTTTCGCGCCGCAGTCCGGCTCGACGGCGTTCCCGGCGCGTCCGACGACCGGCGCCCAGCCCGTTGCCCCGCAGCAGCCGGCAGCGCCCGTCGAGGAGGAGTCGACCTCCGCGTTCGGGCGTGGCCTGGGCAAGATCAAGTCCGCCGCGGCGAATGCGAAGGAAGAGATCGCTTCGGCCGACCCCATCGCCGCGTCCAAGAAGAAGGGCGGACCCCGCAAGGTCCGCGTGCTCGTCTCGCGCATCGACCCGTGGTCGGCACTCAAGATCGGCTTCCTGCTGTCGATCGCGATCGGCATCATGATGGTCGTCGCGATGTACGTGCTGTGGAACGTGCTCGACTCGATGGGCACGTGGGTGCTCATCAACGAGTGGGTGCTGCGCCTGTTCCCCGAGAACACCGACCTCGACCTGCTGCAGTTCGTGGAGATCGACAAGGTCATGTCCGCCACGACGCTCATCGCCGTGGTCAACGTGGTGCTGCTCACCGCGCTCACCACCATCGGCGCTTTCCTCTACAACGTCGTCTCCGCCGTCGTCGGCGGCTTCTACGTCACCCTCACCGACGACTGAACCCACGCCCGACGCCGGGGCCGCCGCCAGTTTGGTTCGCGCCCCTCGCGTTTGGTATGGTTTATCGCCGCGGCCACGCCGCGGAGAACGGGCCCATAGCTCAGGCGGTTAGAGCGCTTCGCTGATAACGAAGAGGTCGGAGGTTCAAGTCCTCCTGGGCCCACGGAAGCGACCGGAAGGTCGCGTCGGATGGTCGATGCGGCGCAGCCGCTCCCTTCCGAGCCACAGATCCTCATGAGATGATGGATCACCCGCAAGGGGCCTTGGCGCAATTGGTAGCGCACCTGCTTTGCAAGCAGGGGGTTAGGGGTTCGAGTCCCCTAGGCTCCACCACCGGCCCGGCGCTCACGCGCCGGGCCTTCTGCGTCTGGGGGATCGTGGGCGCCCGGCTGGTCAGTGAGCCGGAGGCTTGAGTTCGTTGAAGAGCACGATCAGCAACGGGGCGCCGATGCCGACGGCGACGGCGAGCCGAGCCTTCCACGAGCGCACCCACGGCACCGCGACGATCGGCGTGAGGAGGATCGCCACCGCCAGGAGCACCTCGGCGAAGATCTCCCCGGGATCGCCGTACGACACGCCGTATCCCCCGCCGGAGCATCCGCTGATGCCGCATTGCGACAGTGCGGCGATGAAGAGCGGCCCTGCGGCTGCCGCGGTGGCGATGGGCATCGCCCATAGCAGGTGCAGCCATGCGAACCGGCGCCGACGCGGTGCCTGGGGCTCTTGGGACGCCGCACCGTATGTCATCGGTCCCCCCTTGACCCTGTAGCAGTGCTCTCGCCTCACCGTACCGTCACGGCACCGCGATCACGCTGAGCGAGCACCCACCGGACCGCGAGGCCGGCGATGAGTGCCCAGAACGCGGAGCCGATGCCGGCGATGGCGACGCCCGACGCCGCGAGCAGCAGGGTGATCACCGCCGGGATCCTGTCGCTCGGCTCGGTGAGGGCGCCGGAGGTGGAGGCTGCGAAGGTGGTGAGCAGCGCCAGGCCGGCGACGGCCTCGAGCAAGCCGGCGGGAGCAGCGGCCACCAGCGTGGTGAGGGTTGCGGCGATGGCGGCGATCCCCAGGTACGCGGCGCCGGCCGTCGCGGTGGCGACCCAGCGTCGGGACTTGTCGGGGTGGGATTCGGGGGAGGCGGGCAATGCGGCGGTGATGGCCGCGAGGTTGATCGCATGCCCACCGAACGGGGCGCCCAGGACGGTGCCGACGCCGGTGACGAGCATCGCCGGACGCCATGGCGTCTCGAAGCCTGCTGCGCGCAGCACCGCCACGCCGGGCACGTTCTGTGAGGCCATGGTGACGATGTAGAGCGGCACGGCGACGCCGAGTACGGAGCCCAGCGACAGCGTCGGGCTCGTGAGGGTGAACGTGGGCGTGGCGAGGGCGAGGTTGCCGGACCGTGCCGTGGCCACGACCATCATGACCAGCGCGAGCGCGAAGGCCGCGGGCGTGGCCCAGCGGGGCGCGAACGCATGGACGGTGATCCACGTGACGATGAGCACGCCGACGAGCCACGGCTGCGACGCGAGCGACGTGAACGGTGCGAGGCACAGAGGCACGAGGACGCCGGCGAGCATGGCTTGCGCGATGGGGGTGGGGATCGCGGACACGAGGCGGCCGAGCGGGGCGATCAGCCCGGTCGCGACGACGAGCGCACCCGTGAGCGCGAAGGCGCCGACCGCGGCGGGCCAGCCGCCTTCCACGTAGCCCTGAGTGGCGAGCAGTGCGGCGCCGGGTGTGGACCAGGCGAGCGTGAGCGGTGTGCGGTAACGCCACGAGAGCCACAGCATGCCGATCGCCTGCGTCACACACAGTGCCGCGAGGCCGGAGGCGGCTTGCGCATCGCTGGCACCGACGGCCTTGAGTCCGGCGAGTACGACGGCGAACGAGCTTGCGAAGCCGACGAGTGCGGTGACGAGGCCCATCGCGACGGTGTGCCGAAAGCCGTGTTCCATAGACAGAACGGTACTCGAGGTGTTCCGCAAACGGAACACTGGTTAGGCTGGCAAGGTGAACACCGACGCCACGCACGCGGGCTCACCTCCGCAGACCGCACCCGAGGACATCGCCCCGCTCGTCGGCGAACGGCTGCGGGCGATCCGCGCGGAGCGCGGTCTCTCGCTTGGCGCGCTCGCAACCATGGCGGGCATCGGCAAGGGGTCGCTGTCCGAGATCGAGCATGGCGCCCGCAACCCGACCCTTTCCACGCTGTACGCGCTCGCGAACGCGCTTGAGTTGCCGCTCGCGTGGCTCTTGGCTGAACGCCCAGGCGCGGAGGTCTCCTCTCCCGGTATCTCGACGCGCCTACTCGGCACCACCGGATCCGCATCCGACGCGGTCGAGATCTACACCCTGCACCTCACCCCGGGCGAGGTGCACCGCTCGGCTGCCCACGGCGCACGTGTCGTGGAGCACCTCATCGTCACCCGCGGACGGGTGCGCGCCGGACGCGCGGGCGAGGAAGTCGAGGCCGGACCCGGTGAGCATGTGGCCTGGGAGTCGGACTCCGCGCACAGCTACGCCGCGCTCGACGGTCCGGCCGAGGCGGTGCTGGTCATGCGTCGGGCAGATGTGCCAGACTAGGGCCGACGAAGGGGAGTAGCTCCCAGCGATCCGCAAGGATCCGAATCCACGTCGACATACTGGCGCTCCGGCGCCCGGGGTGGATTCCTGGCACTGCCGGGTGAGCGAGACCTTCGGCACGTTCAGCGTGCCGAGGCGACCCCTGACAGTCTCTCGACACGGCCATTCGACACCGCGAGGTGCCTTCCGTTGTCACTCCTCACGCTCCTGCTGACCTCCCTCGGCGTCGCCGCGGATGCCTTCGCTGTGTCCGTCGGCAAGGGCATGCACCTGCGACGCCTCGTGTGGAAGCCGGCGCTCCAGCTCGCCATCACGTTCGGTCTCCTCCAGGCGCTCATGCCCGTGATCGGGTGGGCGCTCGCGTCGCAGTTCGCCTCTCAGGTGCAGGCGTTCGATCACTGGATCGCCTTCGGCCTGCTCGTGGCCATCGGCGCGAAAATGCTGTGGGAATCGCGCCATGCCGACGACGACGTCGACGACGTGCCGGACGGCGACGTGCGCATCGGCGCGCGCGAACTGCTCGTGCTGGGCATCGCCACCAGCATCGACGCGCTCGCGGTCGGAGTCTCGTTCGCCTTCCTCGAGGTGGACATCGTGTTCGCGGTCGTGGCGATCGGCGTCATCACCTTCGTCGCCTCGCTGGCCGGCTACCGGCTGGGTCACCACGCGGGACAGCACCTGCGCTCCTACGCCGAGATCGCCGGCGGCCTCGTGCTCATCGGCATCGGCGTCAAGATCCTCATCGAGCACCTCGCCGCAGGCTGACCGCACACGCCCGACGGTTGCGTCAGCCAGGCTCCTCACGCCTCCGCAGACGCGGCCCACGCATCAGCCAGGCTCCTCACGCCTCCACCCAGCAGAACGCCCCGGCCATGAGGCCGGGGCGTCCGTGCGTGGTCGGCTGAGCGGTCTCAGCTCTCCGTCTTCTTCGTGGCGGGCTTCTTGGCCGCAGGCTTCTTCGCTGCCGTGGACTTGGCGGGCGCCTTCTTGGCCATCGCCTCGTCCTTGCGCTCCTCGGCGGTCAGCCCATCCTCGCCGGTGCCGCCCTCGTCCTCCCAGACGTCCTCGGCATCGTCGATCGTGCCAGCCAGGCCGACCGCGGCACTGTGCCGCGCCTCGTCCACCTGGCTCGCGAACTTCTTCGCCTCAGCCGTGGCGGTCTCCTTGACGCGCTCGATCGCGGGGCCCGCGGCCTCCTGGATCTTCTTCGCCTCCTCAAGCGCCGTCTCCTTGACGCGCTCATAGGCCGGACCCGCTGCCTCCTTCGCCTTCGCGTAGGTGGGGCCCACCTGCTCCATGGCCCTGTCCCACGCGGGACCGGCCGCGTCGGCGACCTGCTTCGAGGCCGTCTGCGCCGCATCGGACACGGTCGCGAAGGCCTTCTTCATGGCCGACGAGGTCATGTCGGTGGCCTTGTTGACGTCGTGACGGAGCCGGTCCGTGAAGGAGCCGTCGTCGCCGTCGAGCTCCCACTCGTCATCACCGGCCCAGGCGTCGCGGCCCGGGTCGCGACGCGCCCACACCACGAGCGCCGCACCGGCGGCCGCGGCGAGCGCGATCGGCAACAGCACCTTGCCGGCGCCGCCCTTCTTCTCCTCCGGCTCCTCACCGGCGGCCTCAATGGCTGCGACCACCGCAGGGATGGCCGCACCCACGATCGCGCCATGCGCGACATCGGTCCAGTGCGACGCCTTCTCGCCGGCCTTCTTGGCGTAAGGCGAGACCTTGCGTGCGCCCTCGTGATACGCGGCCTCGGCGCGCGGCGCCGCCCAGTCGTACGCCTGCTTCGCCTTCGGTGAGGCCCAGGCCCTCGCCTGCGCAACCTTGGGCGCCGCCCACTCGGCCGCATGCTCGGCCTGCGGACCCGCCCACTCCTTGGCACGCTTGGCGGCATCGACCGCCGCGTGCGCCGCCTTGTCGGCGGCCTCGCGAGCCGCGACCGCGGCCTGTTCGGCCTGCTTACGGTACTGCTCGGGGTCCATCTCGAACTTCGCCCGTCCCATTGCGAGCCTCCCATCGTCCAGTTGGTGAGCCTTTTACCCATCGTGCCACCTCTCGGGTGCAATCGCGAGGCCCTATGCGACAATGGCGAGCATGATTGCAACCTTCGAGACCACCGCCGGTGACATCCGGATCGAGCTCTTCCCTAACCACGCGCCCGTGACCGTCGGCAACTTCGTCGGCCTCGCCACGGGTGAGAAGGAGTGGAAGGACCCCGCCACGGGCGAGGCCAGCCACGAGCCCTTCTACAACGGCCTCGTCTTCCACCGCGTCATCGACGGCTTCATGATCCAGGGCGGCTGCCCGCTCGGCACCGGCACCGGAGGCCCCGGCTACACCTTCGACGATGAGATCCACCCCGAGCTGCGTTTCAACGAGCCCTACCTCCTCGCGATGGCCAACGCCGGCCAGCGCGTCAACCCGATCACGGGCAAGCCCGCGGGCACCAACGGGTCGCAGTTCTTCATCACTGTGACCAACCCCGACTGGCTCAACGGCAAGCACACCATCTTCGGCAAGGTCGCGGACGACGAGTCCAAGGCCGTCGTGGACAAGATCGCCACCACCAAGACCGGTCCCGGCGACCGCCCGGTCGAGGACGTGATGATCACGTCCGTCACCATCGCCGAGTAGTCGATGACCGCTTCGGGGGGCGCGGCCGCAGTCGAGCCCGTCTGCCCGCGCCACCCGGACCGCGTCTCCTACGTCACCTGCCAGCGCTGCGGCCGGCCCACGTGCCCCCAGTGCCAGGTGCCGGCACCCGTCGGCGTGCTGTGCGTCGACTGCGAGCGTGAGGCTCGCCAGCAGGTGCGCCCCGTCGTGAACCGCCTCGGCTTCACCTCCGCCTTCGGCACCCCAGTCATCACGTACGCGATCATCGCGCTCAACGTGCTCGCCTTCGCTGCGGGCTATCTCGTGATCGGCCGCGAGGTGTGGATCATTGACTGGGGACTCTGGCCGGCGATTGGCGATGCGCTTGGCGGCGTCGGCACCGAGTGGTACCGCTGGATCTCCTCAGGCTTCCTGCACTTCAGCGTGTGGCATATCGGCATGAACATGCTCGTGCTGTGGCAGTTCGGCACGCAGCTCGAACCGATCCTCGGGCGCCTCAGATTCCTCGCGCTGTACGCGGTGTCCCTCGTCGGGGGTTCGCTGAGCGTGGTGCTGCTCGCCAATGGAGGCGTGCACGGCGGCGCTTCCGGCGCGATCTTCGGCCTCTTCGCCGCGTACGCGGTCGTGCTCTGGAAGCTCAAGCTCGACTACCGCTCGGTGCTCACCACCGCGGGTCTGTGGCTCGTGTTGGGTTTCGTGATCCCCGGCATCTCGTGGGAGGCCCACCTCGGCGGTGCCGTCGGCGGCGCGCTGTGCATGCTCGCGATGCTGCATTGGGTGGACCGCAAGGGTCTGCGGCGCTGACGCGACTCGGGCTAGTTACAGCCCTGTAGTTATCCCCCACTGTGGAGATGGGTGGGGATAACTACAGCAGTGTCATTCACATATCCCCACAGTTATCCACAGGATCGCGGGCGGGGGCGCCGACTTGTGCACAGCGTCGGGCGTGCCTGTGGAGCGTGACGCGGGAGATCGAGAAGCGCGGCGCGAACCCCGCCCGGATACAACGGAGCGCACCAGGGCGGGCTTGCCCTGGTGCGCTCGACGTCTGAGGTGAGGCGCGGCGTCTGCGGCGCGCGGACTACTTCCAGCGCGTCAGCAGGCCCATCGCCGCGGCCATGAACACGAAGCCGACGCCCACGTTCCAGTTGTAGATCGGCAGCGGGTACTGGCCGGCCGTGATGTAGTGCACGACGATCCAGCCGAGGCCGATGACGAGCAGCGCGACGATGGTGGGGACGAGCCACTTGGGGTTCTCCGACTCGGGCTTGCCGAGGTTGCGGGGGGCCTTGTAGACCTGCGGCTTGTTCTTCTTGGTCCGCTTCTTGGACTCGGGCACGGCTCACTCCTGGGGGTCGTCGCGCTCGCGCGCGGTGTACGGCTGCTGGGTCAAGGGTACCCAGTGCTGAGAACGTCGGCCTGCGACCCCGGGCCCAGCCGCCGAATGGACCATGCGTGAGTGTTGCCGCCGCGGCTCCCACACGCACTTCGTGGTGCACTCGGCGTGTTGGCTCCGCGTCGGCGGGTCGACACGCGGCGAATGGGCAACCCGCGTGCGGGAGCCGCGGCGCGTGCACACGCGGCGTCCTCAGGCGAACAGCTGGGGTGCCAGTGCGGTCCCCACAGGGGCTGGGCTGCGCCCGTGCGCTCGCGTACCCTGGGGCACTATGGCGATCGACTCCGACCTCGAGGCCCGGCTCGCGTCGGCGGCCCCGCCTCAGGGTGAGCCCGTCCCCGTGGACGGCGAGAAGGCCCCGCGCCGCCTGGGCGTGCTGGACCGCATCCTCGGCATCACGGGTGAGCTGCTCATCGCAGCCGGCGTGATCCTGGGCCTGTTCGTGCTGTGGCAGCTGTTCTACACGGACGTGCAGGCCGACCGGGTGCAGGACGAGATCGTCGAGGAGTTCATCGCGCCCATCACGGCGGATCAGGGCAGCGGCCAGGGCGGCGACGTCTCGGCGCCCGACGTGGTGCAGACGATCCCGGCAGAGTTCCAGTTCACGGATGACCCCCCGGTCATGTCGGAGCCGGGCCACGCCGAGACGTTCGCGGTGATGTACGTGCCGCGGTGGGGCGAAGACTATGTCAAGCCGATCTCGCAGGGCACCGACCGTCGCACCGTGCTGGACGTGCTCGGCATCGGCCACTACGAGGGCACGGCCATGCCCGGCGGGCTGGGCAACTTCGCGGTCGCCGGCCACCGCACCACCTACGGCAAGCCTTTCAACCGCGTCGCAGAGCTCGAGGTCGGTGACTCGGTCATCGTCCAGACCGACGAGGCGTACTACGTCTACGAGATCTACGAGTACGACATCGTGCGCCCCACCGACGTGCAGGTCGTCGCGCCCGTGCCCAACCAGCCCGGCGTCGCACCCGACGGCCGCTACCTCACGATGACCACGTGCCACCCGCTCTACTCGGCGGCGCAGCGCTGGATCGTGCACGCGGAGATGAAGTACTGGGCGCCGCTCGATCAGGGCATCCCGCCCGAGATGGTGGAGGACCTCTCATGATCTCGACCTGGGTCTGGGGACGGCTCCCCGGCAACGCGTGGATGAAGGCACTGATCCTCGCTGTCGCGTTCGCTGCGATGGTGCTCGTGCTCTTCGAGTGGGTCTTCCCGTACGTGTCGGTGCACCTGCCGATTCAGGAGCAGACGGTGGAGGGCGGAGCATGACGAAGATCCTCGTCGTCGACAACTACGACTCCTTCGTCTACACGATCGTCGGCTACCTGCGTCAGATGGGGGCCGAGATCACGGTGGTGCGCAATGACGCCCTGCACACCGTCGGTCCGGTCACCGACTACGACGGCGTGCTCGTCTCCCCTGGGCCTGGAACTCCCGCGGAGGCAGGCTCGTCCATGGACGCCATCCGCCAGTGCGCCGAGTACGGCATCCCGATGCTGGGAATCTGCCTGGGCCACCAGGCGCTCGCCGAGGTCTTCGGCGGCGTGGTCAGCCACGCGCCGGAGCTCATGCACGGCAAGACGTCCGAGGTCACGCATCACGGCGACTCGGTGCTGACGGGCCTGCCGTCGCCGTTCACCGCCACGCGGTATCACTCGCTCGCGGTCGAGAACCCCACGGTTCCCGACGAGCTCGAGGTCACGTGCTCCACGGCCAACGGCATCATCATGGGCCTGCAGCACCGAACCCTGCCGCTCGCCGGCGTGCAGTTCCACCCAGAGTCCGTCCTCACGGAGGGCGGTCACCGCCTCCTCGCGAACTGGCTCGAGGTGTGCGGCATGCCCGACGCGGAGGCTCGGTCCGCGGGCCTCAGCCCGCTCGTGCGCAAGTAGCCGGTCGGGGGTACCCGGCGCGGCTAGAGCCAGCCGTTCCACTCGACGATCAGCAGCATCGTCACCAAGAAGCCCACGGGCTGGTTGAGCCACAAGAACGTGCGCCATCCGCGGTTCGCGTCCTCGCACGTCTCATCCGTCACGCGCGCGAAGCGGGACACGGAAGCCACGTACGGCAGGGGCAGCAGGGCCGCGAGCGTGCCGGGCCAGGGCAGCAGGACCAGCAGGACCGCAGCCGCGAGATACGCCGCCATCGAGAACCACACCGTGGGCTGCGCGCCCAGCACGGTCGCGATCGAGGAGATCCCGCCCTCGCGGTCGGCCTTCACGTCCTGCACCGCACCGAAGGCGTGGCTGGCCATGCCCCACAGCACGAATGCGACCCACACGGGCCACACCGCAGCATCGCCGAGCGATACCTCCGCGAGCACGAGCGCATACAGCAGGGGCCCGGCGAAGTGCAGCGCGGAGGTGAGCGAGTCCAGCACCGGGCGCTCCTTGAAGCGCAGCACCGGAGCCGAGTAGGCGATCACCCCGAACACGACGAGCACCAGAGTGACGGCTGCAGCGGCACCGCCCTGCAGCATGAGCCACACCATCGGCGGCAGGACCGTCACTCCGGAGGCCCACAGGATCGCCCGGTGCACGCGCCGCGCGCGCTCGCGGTCCCGGATGACGTCGCCCTCGATGCCGCCCTTGCGCGGGTTGGCGAGGTCCGACTCGTAGTCGAAGACGTCGTTCACGCCGTACATGAGCAGGTTGTACGGCACGAGGAAGAACAGCGTGCCGACGATGAGCACGGCATTGATCTCGCGCACCGCCATCAGGTAGCCGGCGGCGAAGGGGAACGCGGTGTTGATCCACGACACGGGCCGCGAGGCCTTCACGATGCTCGCGAGCACACTCATGCGTTCTCCTCCGACGTCACGGTACGGCCCGAGCGGCCCAGCCACGTCCACAGCGCTGGCACGAGCAGGACAGCCCCGAGCGCGTACGAGAAGTCCTCGATCGGTGCGAACCACACGCGCACACCGGAGATCAGCGCCTCGTCGTAGTCGACGATGCCCAGGCCGACGATGACGTTGTCGAAGACCGCGGTCAGAGCCACGAGCACGAGCCCGGTGAGAAGCAGCGGCCTTGCGCGGAGCCTGCGCAGCGTCGGGACGGTGACGAGCGCGAGCAGCGCGAGCACGGCCACAGACAGGATCACGTACGTCACGCGGACACCCCCGTGGGGCGAGCGCGACGGCGTGAGAACGCGAGCCACAGCAGGAGCGTCTGATAGTTGAGCAGCGTGAGGAACAGCAACTCCTCGACCGGCACCTCGGGTGCCACGACCAGCCCCGTCTGGTACGGGGCATCGCCGATGAAGAAGATGCCCAGCTCCACGCCGATCAGGTCCCACACGAGGAAGAAGGCGACGCCGAGCGCCACCGTCAGCGCCGTGCGCCGGGGCTGGTCGAACAGCGCGAGGCGGAACCGCCGGTCGAGCACGCCGAGCCCCAGCAGGCTCACCACGAGAGCGGCGAGGTACGCGACGCTCACGCGGCGTCCCCGCTGGAGGCGGCCACGGCGTCGGGCTTGCCCGAAGCGCGGCGCGCCAGGTCTCCCAGCAGTCCTCGCGCCCGGGATCCGGCGAGGAAGCCGGGCGCCGCTGGTGTGGCCAGCGGCGTCGCCGAGGTGTCGCCCAGCAGGCGCTTGGCGACGAGCTCGGCGGAGATGAGGCACATCGGCATGCCGATGCCGGGCACGGTGGACGAGCCGACGTAGAGAAGGTTCGGCACCTTGGCGGAGACGTTCGCGGGCCGGAACAGCGCCGACTGCGCGAGGGTGTGCTCGAGTCCGAGAGCGGAGCCGCGCCAGGCGCTCAGCTGCGTCGCGAAGTCCGAGGGCGTGGTGATCGCGTGCACGGTGGTGCGCTCACGCAGGTCGGGAATGCGTGCCCACGCGGCCACCTGGTCCAGGTACCGCCCGGCGAGCTCCTCGAGCTCCTCTCGCGATTCCGGGGTCGCACCCAGTGAAGGGTCTGCGGGGAACGGCACGAGCATGAACAGGTTCTCGTGCCCGTCCGGCGCGGCGGACGGGTCGGTCGCGGTGGTGCGCGAGACGTACACCGACGCGGGCACGGGGGCGTGGAGGTCCTCGCCGCCCACGATCGCCTGGAAGTTCGCGTCCCAGTCGCGCGTGAAGAACAGGTTGTGGTGATCCAGCTGCGGCAGCGTGCCGCGCACGCCGGCGAACACCAGCAGCGAGCTCACGCCGGGGCTGCGGCGCTGCCACTTCGGCTCGTCCTGCCAGCGGTGCTCAGGGTCCAGCAGGGCCGTCTCGGTGTGATGCATGTCCGCACCGGACACCACCGCGTCGGCCGCGAGGGTCTCTCCCGAGGCGAGGGTCACACCGTGCGCGCGGCCGTCTGGCCCGACGTCGATGCGCGTCACATCGGCGCTCGTGCGGATCTGCACGCCCTCGCGCAGCGCGATCGACTCGAGCGCGCGGATCACCGCGTACATGCCGCCGCGCGGGTAGCGGACGCCGTCGGTGAGATCCAGGTGGCTCATGAGAGAGTACAGCGAGGGCGCGCGGTCGGGCGCGGAGCCGAGGAACACCGCATGGAAGCCGAGGATCTTGCGTAGGCGCGGGTCGCGCACGCGCGCGGCGATCGCGGCGCCCAGCGGGCGAGTCAGCAGGCGTGCGAGCCGCGGCAGGCGCTGCACCACCCGGGGCGACGCTGCGCGCAGCGGGTTGGCGTAGGTCGTGTACAGAAAGCGGTCGAGTGCCAGGTGGTACAGCTCATACGAGTCGGCGGCGTAGGCACGCATCGCCTCGCCGTCGCCCGCGCTGATCGCCTCGAATCGCGCGTAGTTGGCCTCGGCGTCTGCCTCCACGTCGAGTGCCTCCGCTGCACCCTCAGGATCGTCGCCCTCGAAGAACACGCGATAGCGCGGATCCAGGTCGATGAGGTCGAGCTCCTCCTGGGTGGATGTGCCCATGAGTGCGAAGAACTGATCGAACGCCTCGGGCATGAGGTACCAGGACGGCCCCGTGTCCCACCGGAAGCCAGCCTTTTCGAGCGTGCCTGCGCGGCCGCCGACGCGCTCATGGCGCTCCAGCAACGTCACCCGCATGCCGCCGCGCGCGAGCAGCGCCGACGCGGCCAGTCCCCCGATGCCCCCGCCGATCACGACCACGTGCGGCATGCCCGACGCTGGGGTGGGCTGGGCGGTCATGGTGCACCTCCGGAGGTGGTCTGGGGAGTCGCGACCACCATATTGCGTGCGGCGAGTCCCAGCTTGATGGGGTCTGGGACGCGCACGCGCGTCCTCACCAGGTCGCTCGCTGGCGTGACGGCGATGCGGTCCAGCAGCCGGGTGTAGATGTCGATCGTGGTGGCCACTCCGATGCGGGCGCGGCGCGGCAGCGCGGGGAGCGCGGCCTTCGCTGCCTCGATGTCGGCGCGGCAGTCGGCCACGAGCTCCGCGAGCGTCGCGTCGCTGAGGGTCGCAGCGGTCACGCCGGGGAAGTACGAGCGGCCGAGCGTGCCGTCGTCCTCGGCGAGATCGCGCAGGAAGTTCACCTTCTGATACGCCGCGCCGAGCCTGCGTGCCGCAGCCGCAACCGCGTCGGGCATGTTCACCGGACCAGTGCCGTCGTACAGGAAGACCGCGAGGCACATCTCGCCGACCACCTCGGCGGAGCCGTACACGTACTCCCGGAACGACTCGTCGGTGTGCTCGGCGCGCGTAAGGTCCATGCGCATCGACGCGAAGAACGGCACCGTCTGGGAGCGACCGACGCCCACGGTGCGCGCCGTACGGCCGAAGGCGTGCGCGATCAGGTTCGTCGAGAAGCCGCGGTCGAGCGCGGCATGCACCTCGTCCTCGAAGGCATCGAGCAGGGTGCCGGCGTCGGGACCGCGATACGTGTCGACGATCTCGTCCGCCACACGGACCATGGCGTACACGTCCTCGATGCGTCCGCGCATCGCGCGCGGCAGCAGGCGCGTGCCGAGCCCGAAGCTCGTGGAGTAGCGTGCGATCACCTGCGCGGCGGCGTCGTGCGCTGTGCGGTCGTAGAGGGCGAGGCCGGCGTCGTCGCCAGCCTCGGGCCGGTCGTTCACGCGGTGCGCTCCTCGAGAGCGTCGATGAGCTCGACGAGGTAGCCGGACAGGGGCGCGGGAATCCGCTCGAGTGCGATGCGGCGCGCCTGACGCGCATGGCGGCGGGCGACCCCGAGGGCCTGACCACGGGCGCCGGAGCCGATGAGGACCTCGCGCACGCGCGCGGCACCTTGCTCGTCCAGCTCGGAGTTGCCAAGCGCGCCATCGAGGATGTCCCGGGCCGCGGCGCTGCCACGGTGATATCCGAGTCGCATCAGCTCGGTGCGCTTGCCCTCACGGATGTCGGACAGGTGGGACTTGCCGGTGACCTCTGGGTCGCCGAACACGCCCAGATCGTCGTCGACGAGTTGGAACGAGATTCCCAGCGAGGTGCCGATCTTCTCGAGGTGACCCACCATGGTCGGGTCGCCGCCAGCGAGTTGCGCACCTGCGAGCATTGGCGCCGTGAACGAGTACACGGCGGTCTTGAGCTCGCACACCACCATCGGGTCGGCATCACCCGGGTGGGTCAGACCGCTGTACATGTCGAGCAGCTCCCCCGCGATCGTGCTGCGGATCGCGCGCGTCACCAGGTCCAGGCACGCGATGCGGTGATGCGCGGGCAGGGGAGCGCGCGAGATCAGGTCGTACGAGGAGCTCAGCGCGAGGTCGCCAGCAAGCAGCGCTGCGGTCATCACGTGGTCCTCGACTTGTGCCGGGCTGAGCCGGCTCCCGGCCAGCGCTGCGCGGCGCGTGCCGGCGACATTGGGGCGGCCGCGACGCACCTCGTCGTGATCGAGGATGTCGTCGTGGATCAGCATCGAAGTGTGGAGCATCTGCATCGCGGCGGCGACGGGAACGATCGCCTCGGGCTCGTCCCCTCCAAGTCCCGCATACGCGGCGAGTGCGAGCGAGGGCCGAACATTCTTTCCACCGTCGAACTGCGCGCCGAGGGTCGCCCACAAGTCGCGGTAGTCGTCACCGGCCTCGGGAATCTCCGTCATCGCGCGTGCGACATGAGCGTCCAGCGCGGCGCGCACGGCGGGTAGCCGCTCCGCCACGAAGCCGTGGAGCGTATCGACTGAGAGAACATGCGCCATAGTGCACTGTATGACAGCGGAGCCCCGTGGGGCATTCCCACGGGGCTCCATTTCTGAGAACTGCTGCCGGAATCTTCCGGCGGCTAGGCGCCGCCCCCGCCTCCGCCGCCCGGGCCGGGTGTGGGAGAGCTGACGGGCTCTGGGCCCTGCGACACGACCAGGTTCACCGTGGTGCCGACGGCGACCTGGGTGCCGGCGTTCGGGTTCTGCGAGATCACCTGGTTCGCCGGAACGGTAGCCGAGTATTGGTAGGTCACGGCGACCCCGAACCCGGCGTCCTCGAGAAGCGAGCGCGCGTCGGCCTCGGTGCGTCCCGCGACGTTCGGAACCTCGCGCACGCTGGGCGCCTCGGCCACGGAGATCTCGACGCTCGAGCCGATCGGCACCAGGCCGGCGGTGGGGCTCTGGGCGACGACGGTCCCGGGCTCGGCCTCGTCCGACTCGACGGTCGTGATGACCGAGCTGAGGTCGAGAGCCTGCAGCGCGGCGCGCGCCTCGTCCTCTGTCATGCCTTCGAGGTTGGGTAGCTCGACCTGGCCGTCGGCGATGAGCAGCTTGACCGACGCGCCCGCCTCGACCGTGGTGCCTGCGGCGGGATCGGTGCCGACTGCGCGCCCCTCCTCGAGCGTCGGGTCGTGCGCGGTCGTGTCCACCTCGGAGATGGTCAGGCCCAGGTCCTCGAGGGCGGCAGTCGCCTCCTCCTCGGACATGCCGCGCACGTCGGGGATCGCGAGCTCGGACGGCCCGGTGGAGACCAGCAGCGTGATGTCGTCGCCCTCGAAGAGCATCTCGCCCTCCTCGGGATCCGTGCCGATGGCCTGGCCGAGCGGCACGTCGGCGCTCGCCTGCTCCTCGGGCGTGACCTCGAGCCCCAGGTCTTCGAGCACGGTGGTCGCCTCCTCCTGCGTCATGCCCGCCACCGAGGGCACCTCGATGTCCGGCTCGGCCGGAGCGTCGGGCTTGAGCAGCAGCCACAGCAAAAGGACGACCGCGATGAGCGCGGCTGCGCCGATGGACGAGTACAGGATGATGCGACGCTTGCGCTCGGCGGCCTCGTCGACGAGTTCCTCCTCGCCAGTGACCGGCTGCGAGGCAGGCGGCACGGATGGCGGCGGGCCGCTCACGCCCTGGTACGCCGCGCCCGCCATGACGGCGGTGCCTGCGGCCTCCGGCATCACCGCGGTGGCGCCGGTGGTGGGCTGCTCGCCGGACTCGGGCTGGAACGACGCCGCAGCGACTCCGGCGGCGCCCGCGCCGAGCGCGGCGGAGCCCACGGCGATCGCCCCGGTCGAGGGGCTCACGGGGGCACCGCCCATGACGGCGCGCAGGTCCGCGAGGAACTCCTGAGCGCTCGCGTACCGCTCGTCACGGTTCTTCGCGAGCGAGCGCAGCACGACCTGGTCGAGCTCGGTGGGCACGTCTGCGGCGAACTGCGACGGACGCGGGGCCTCCTCGCGCACGTGCTGGTACGCGACGGAGACGGGAGAGTCGCCGACGAACGGCGGACGGCCTGCGAGGAGCTCGAACAGCAGGCAGCCGGTCGAGTACAGGTCCGAGCGGGCGTCCACATTCTCCCCGCGCGCCTGTTCGGGGGACAGGTACTGCGCGGTGCCGACGACGGCCTGCGTCTGCGTCATGGTCTGACCTGCGTCGGCGAGCGCGCGGGCGATGCCGAAGTCCATGACCTTGACGGCACCCGTGGGGGTCAGCATCACGTTGGCGGGCTTGATGTCGCGGTGCACGAGCCCCGCGTGGTGCGCATAGTCGAGCGCGGACAGCACGCCTGCCGTGATCTCGACGGCCTCGTCGATCGGCGCCGCGACGTCACCCTTGAGGATGTCGCGCACCGTGTGGCCCTCGACGTACTCCATGACGATGTACGGGACGGCCTGCGGGAAGCCCGCGTCCGTGACGACGTGGTCCTCGCCCGTGTCGTAGACCGCGACGATCGCCGGGTGGTTGAGCCCTGCGGCGGCCTGCGCCTCGCGCCGGAACCGCGTCTGGAACGACGGGTCGCGTGCAAGGTCGGCGCGCAGGATCTTGATCGCGACGGTACGGCCCAGGCGGGTGTCGTAGCCGATGTGGACTTCGGCCATGCCGCCGCGACCGATCAGGTCGCCGACCTCGTACCGGCCGCCCAGGATCTTCGCTTCCTCGTTCATTCCTCGTCCCATGCTGTCGTGCGCACGCGTGCGCGCTCCGCCTTATTGTGGCATCCCCCGTGTCTGACGCTCATCGAGCCCTCACATCCGGGCGTGGCCGATGCTCCTTGGGGGCGATGGATGGGGGCAGCCGCCTGCGCCTGGCCTCGGCGGGCGCAGTGTCCACCTCGGCCCGCTCCCCCGGCATGCCCGACGCTGCAGCCGCCGCCGCGTCGGGCGCCTCCTCGCGTACATCCGGCTCGAGCGACGGCACGTCTTCCGCGGGCACGTGCTCAGCCGGCAGCCGGAGCTCCATGAGCAGGCGCTCGAGCCGCTCGGCGTCACCGGGGCGCTTGCGCGGGCTCTTCTCGAGCACGTGGAGGATGAGGTCCCGCAGGGGCCGCGACACGGTGTCCGGCAGCGGGGGCACGTCGTTGTTGACCTGCGCGACCGCGATGTCCACGGCCGTCGCCGCGGTGAAGGGCCGCTTGCCCACGACGGCCTCGTACATGATGATCCCCAGCGCGTACACGTCCGACGCGGGGGTCGCCGGCTTGCCCAGCGCCAGTTCGGGCGCGAGGTACTGCGCGGTCCCCATCACCATGCCGGTGGCGGTCAGGGTGGTCTGGTCGGTGGCGCGCGAGACGCCGAAGTCAGTGATCTTGATGCCGTCGCCGGGCTGTACCAGAAGGTTGCCCGGCTTGACGTCGCGGTGCATGATTCCGGCCGCGTGCGCCGCCTGGAGCCCGCGGCACGTGTCGATCATCATGCGCACCAGGCGACGCTCGGCGAGCGTGCGCTCGCGCTCGAGGATCGAGCTGAGCGGCTCGCCGTCGACGAGCTCCATCACGAGGAACGCGGTGCCTTCCTGGTCCCCGTAGTCGAAGACCTGGGCGATGTTGGGGTGCATGAGGCCGGCGGCGTTCCTGGCCTCGTTGCGGAAGCGCTTGAGGAAGACCGTGTTGGAGGCCGAGGACTCCTTGAGCGTCTTGATTGCGACCGGCCGGGCGAGCTCGATGTCCTCGCCTCGCCACACCTCGCCCATGCCGCCCACGGCGATCATGGAGCGCAGCACGTAGCGCCCGCCGAGCGTCGTTCCTGCCGCGATGCCCATCACTGGCCCCCCGCCTGCGCGAGGGCGGCCTCCATGACCGCCTTGGCGATGGGTGCGGCGACGCGGCCGCCGGTGCCGCCCGAGCCGACGTCGCCGCCGTTCTCGACGAGCACCGCCACCGCCACCTGCGGATCGTCAGCGGGCGCGAAGGCCACGAACCACGAGTGCGCCGGGGTGTCGAGGCCCGTCTCCGCGGTGCCGGTCTTGCCCGCGACCGCGACGCCGTCGATGCGCGCATTGCGCCCGGTGCCGGAGTCGACCACGGCGACCATCATGTCGGTGAGCGTGTTCGCGTCCGCCGCAGTCATGGGGCTTGAGAACACGCGCGGCTCGGCCTCCTCGACCACGGAGAAGGACGAGGTGCGCACCTGGTCCACGAGGTAGGGGTACATGAGCTCACCGTCGTTCGCGATGGCGGCGGCGACCATCGCCATCTGCAGCGGTGTGGCCCGGACGTCGAACTGTCCGATCGAGCTCTGCGCGGTCTGCGCCGCGTCGGGATCCTCCGGCAGCTGCGATGCCGCGGTCAGGAGGGGGATCTCAAATGACGTGCCGAAGCCGAACGCCTCCGCCTTGCGCTCGATCACGCCCCACTGGAGCAGCATGCCGATCTGCGCGAACGCCGTGTTGCACGAGATGCGCAGCGCCTCGGCCAGGGTGGTGCGGTCCGTGCCGTCCGACGTGCACGACTCGCTCTCGTAGTTCTTGATCGTCGCGCTCGAGTTCGGGAGCGCGAGCTCGTCGGGGGCGAGCACGGAGGTCTCGGGCGTGTAGCCGGCCTCGAGCGCGGCCGCCGTCACGACGAGCTTGAACGTGGATCCGGGAGGGTAGGTCTCTGCGATCGAGCGGTTGATGAGCGGATCGTTCGGGTCGGCCAGCAGCGAGGCGTAGGCCTCGTTGACGCTGCTCGTGGAGTGGCTCGCCAGCACCGCGGGGTCGTACGACGGCGTCGAGGCCATCGCGAGGATCGCACCCGTCTCCGGGTCGAGCGCGACGACCGCGCCACGCTGGTCGCCCAGAGCGTCGTACGCCGCCTGCTGCACCGCGGCCTGCAGGGTGAGCTCCACCGAGGCGCCCGCCTGCTGCTCGCCGGAGAAGAGGTTGCCCATGCGCGTCCAGAACAGCGAGTCCGAGGTGCCGTTGAGCAGCGTGTTCTCGGTGCGTTCGATGCCGCTGCGGCCGTACACGATCGAGTAGTAGCCGGTCACGGGCGCGTACACGGGACCGAGCGCGTAGGTGCGCTGGAAGTTGAACGGATCGTCCACCGGCACCGAGGAGACGACGGATTCGCCCTCCACCACGATCGGCCCACGGAACGTGCCGTACTCGCGGTACAGCGTGCGCACGTTGCGAGGGTCCTCGTTCAGGCGCGAGGCGCCGAGCACCTGGATCCACGACGAGCTCATCATGAGCGCGAGGATCATGACGAGCGCGACGACGGACAGGCGGCGGATCGGATCGTTCATTGCGCACCCGCCTCCTCAAGATCGGGGCGACGGCGCGACGGGTCCTGAGCCGCAGCGTCGGGCTCCTTGCGCGGCCCGGGCGTGTCCGCAGGGCGGCGCGCGAGGTCCGAGATGCGCAGCAGCAGCGCGATGATGATGAAGCTCGCGAGCATCGACGAGCCGCCGTAGGCGAGGAACGGCGTCGTGAGGCCCGTGAGCGGGATGATGCGCGTCACGCCGCCCACGATGATGAAGACCTGCAGCGCGAGGATGAAGCCCAGCCCCGCAGCGAGCAGTTTGCCGAAGCCGTCGCGCACGCCGATCGCGGTGCGCATCGCGCGCTGCACGATGATCACGTACAGCGTCAGGATCGCCATGAGGCCCGTCAGGCCGAGCTCCTCGCCGAGCGACGCGATGATGAAGTCGGATTCGGCGTACGGCACCAGGTCGGGGCGGCCCTCGCCGAGCCCGGTGCCGAACAGGCCGCCCGAGGCCATGCCGAACAGGCCGCCGACGAGCTGCTGCGAGCTGCCGGACGAGTACACGTCGGTGTCGAGCGCGTGCAGCCACGCGTCGTAGCGCGCCGCGACGTGCGGGAAGACGATGCCCGCGGCGACGGCGCCCACGATGAACAGCAGCAGGCCGATGATGACCCAGCTGACGCGCTCGGTCGCGACGTAGACCATGGCGATGAAGATGCCGAAGAACAGCAGCGCCGCGCCCAGGTCCTGCTGGTTGATCATGATGAGCAGCGCCGCGCCGAACATGACCGCGAGCGGCCCCATGTCGCGCATGCGCGGAAGCCTCAGGCCCAGCACCTTGGGGCCCGCGAGGGCGAGCGCGTCGCGGTTCGCCTGGAGGTAGCCCGCGAAGAAGATGACGAGCGCGATCTTGGCGAACTCGCCCGGCTGCAGCGACCGCCCCGCGATGGAGATCCAGATCTTTGCGCCGTTGATCTCGACGCCGAGCCCTGGCACGGCCGGCAGCAGGTACGCGACGATGCCGACCACGCCAGCGGTGTAAGTGAAGCGCCGCAGAACACGGTGGTCGCGGATGATGATCAGCACGGCGATCAGGCACGCGGCGCCGATCAGCGCCCACATGATCTGCGCGTCGCCGAAGTCAGTCTCGCGTCCCTTGTTCTGCAAGTACCCGAAGTCGATGCGACGGATCATCGCCAGCCCGACGCCGACGAGACCCAGCGCGGCGGGCAGCAGCACCTGGTCGGCGTGGGGGGCGAACGTGCGCATCACGAGGTGCAGCACCGTGCACGCCGCCGCGAAACCGGCGGTGTACCAGGCGATCTCGCTGATCACCAGCACGTCGGCGTGGTAGTCGACGAGCGAGCGCGCGAGCGCGGCGATCACGACCGTGAGCGCGAGCAGCCACCCCTCGGCTCCGCGCCCGCGGTGGACGCGAAGCTCGGAGACCGTCGCCATCAGTCGCCGTCCTCGAGAGCCGTGATGATCGCGCGGGCCTCGTCCACGTCCCGCGCGCGGATCGTATCCTCGATGCGGTCCTGCTGATACGGCGCGAGCGTGGCGATCTCGACGTCGCTCACCTCGATCAGGGTGTGCAGCGTGACGAGCGGCGCGTCCTCAGGGATGCCCTGATAGATCGCGACCATCCCGTCCGACTCGCCTACGTAGACCTGATTCTGCGTCCAGGCGTAGCCCGCCCACGCGCCCCCGAGCACCACGAGCAGCGCGACGAGCGGCAGGAGCCAGGCCTTCCAGGTGTTCCAGCGTCGGGCCCATGGGGAGGGCTCCTCGTCCTCTTCGACCGCCTCGCGCGGGTTGAGGCGCGCGGCCTTCCCTGCGGCTGAGGTGCCTCCCGAGGTGGGCTTGTTCCGGTCGCGGGCGGCGGAGCCGACGATCTGCGACTGCGTGTTCGGCCCCTGGCCGCGCGGCAGCGAGTCGATGTCCACGACGTCCGCGATGACGCAGGTGACGTTGTCCGGAGCGCCCGCGGCAAGCGCGAGGCTCACCAGCGCGTCGGCGCAGTCGCCCGGGTTCTCGATCTCCTTGAGGGTCTCCTCGATGGTGCTGCGGCTGACGACGCCGCTCAGCCCGTCGGAGCACAGCATCCAGCGGTCGCCGGGGCGCGTCTCCCGCACTGAGATGTCCACGGGAACGTCGGCGTCGATGTCGCCGAGGACGCGCAGGATGAGGTTGCGCTTGGGGTGGTGCTCCGCGTCGGCCGCGCTGAGGCGTCCCGTGTCGATGAGGTGCTGCACGAACGTGTGGTCCCGCGTGACCTGGTCCAGCACGTCGTCGCGCAGCAGGTAGGCGCGGGAGTCGCCGATGTGCGCCATGTGCATGGTCTGGCCCGCACGCAGCAGTGCAGTGACGGTGGTGCCGAGGCCCGAGAGCTCCGGGTCGTTTTCCGCGCGCGCGACGATCTCTCCATGCGCATCGGCGATGGCGTCCTTGAGCTCGTCCAGCGCCTCCTCGGGGCCGTGGCTCTCGCCGTCGAGGGCGGCGAGCCGGCCCACCGCGATCGACGAGGCGATGTCGCCGCCGGCGGCACCACCCATGCCATCAGCCACCACCAAGAGGTGGGGTCCCGCGTACGCGGAGTCCTGATTGTCCGCACGCACCAGACCCACGTCGGTGCGCGCGGCGAAGCTCAGGCCGATGTACACGGAATCAGCTCCTCAGCTCGAGGCTCGTGGCGCCGATGCGGATGACGTCTCCCATGCGGAACGGCACCGGGTCGTCCACTCGCTGATTACCCAGGTAGGTGCCGTTCGTGGAGCCGAGGTCCTCGACCATCCACGTGCCGCCCTCGGGGAAGATCCGGCAATGGCGGGACGAGGCGTAGTCGTCCTCGATCACCAGCGTGCAGGTGGACGCGCGACCCACCATGATCGGCGCGGAGCCGAGCGGCACCGTCGCCCCCTTGAGTGGCCCGGACGTGACGGCCAGGTGGGCCGCCGTGGGCTCGTTCGTGCCCACCGCACCCGTGCGCACCCCGGTCGCCCCGCGTGAGGGGGCCGGACGCTTCTCCGTACGAGCGTCGGGCGTGCGCTTGGCCGTGCGGCCGCGGCCGCGTGAGACGACGCGCGTGCCGTAGAGGTCGGATCGCAGCACCGCGATCGCGACCAGGACGAGGCTCCACAGCAGCACGAGGAAGCCCATGCGCAGCAGGGTGATGGAGAGCTGGCTCATCGAATCAGTCGTCCCCCTCCGCCGGCACCGGATCCCAGTACATCAGCGTCGTGCGCCCGATGGTGATCGCGTTGCCGTCGACGAGGGTGGCCTCCTTGACCTTCTGATCCTCGACGTACGTGCCGTTGGTCGACCCGAGGTCAGTGAGCACCGTGCCGTACGGCGTGACCTCCAGCTCGATGTGGCGGCGGCTGACGCCCGTGTCGTCGACCACGATGTCCGACTCCGAGCCGCGCCCCAGGACCGTGCGCTCGCCCGTCAGGTAGTAGCGCTGGCCGTCGATGTCGAGCAGCGGATAGCGCGACTGCGGATTGCGTCCCGTAGCAGGGGCGACGGGGCCGCGTGTAGTGCGCGAGCTCACCGCATAGCGGCCCGTCGCGAGCGACGCGTCCTGCGCGAACGTGACCTGCACAGCGCCCACGAAGCTGTAGCCCTGACGCGACGCGTGGTCCTGCAGCGACTCCTCGAGCTCATGCGCCAGAGCATCGTCGCCCCAGCCGATGACCGTCCCGTGGTCCGCCTCGCTCAGAGTGATCACGTACTCGTTCGGCGCGACCGTCCGACCGCGGTCCACGATGGCCGCCCGATTGTCGCTCTCGCGCTTGAGGGCTCCGGAGAGCTCGACCGGCTTGATGCCGGAGCGGAACGTCTTCGCGAACGCGTTCTGCATCACGTTCTCGACGCCCTTCTCGAAACGGTCGAGCACACCCATGCGTGAATCGTAACGTGCGGGTGTGCGCCCAGGCACGAGGCTCTCGACGCCTTTTCCGTGCGAGTGTCGTTGCGAAAATCGGGACCTTGGTAGGTGAGGCTCGCCTGACCCTCAGACCTACCCTGATCGTGTGAGACTCGCCGACCTTCCGCGAGGCGCTCGCGCGAGGGTGCGCGCCGTGAGCACCGAGGCCGATGCAGCGCTGCACCTGCGCGAGATGGGCCTGCGCCCGGGCGTGATCGTCAGGGTCGTCGGCATCGCCGCGGCGGGTGCGCGGATCGTCGCTATTGGAGCTGCCCGCATCGCGCTCGACCGCGCAACGGCCCAGGAGATCGAGGCGGACCCGGCATGAGCGCGCAGCACTGCCACGACGGGCCCGCGCCTGCGGGCGGTGGGGTGCCTGCGGAGACCCCGTCGATGCCCCGCGTGATGCTCGTGGGCAACCCCAACGTCGGGAAGTCGACGCTGTTCAACGCGCTGACCGGGGCACGCCAGCACGTCGTCAACGCACCGGGCACGACGATCGCGGTGGCCGAGGGTACGTGGCGCTGCGGCACCACCGACGTGTCGCTCGTGGACCTCCCCGGCACCTACAGCCTCATCGCGCGCTCGCCCGACGAGCAGGTGGCCACCAACGCCGTCGCAGGCGGCGACTGCGGCGTGCACGTGGCCGTGCTCGACGCGACCGCGCTGAGCCGCTCCCTGTACCTCCTCGCGCAGCTCGCGCTCGAGGACGCTCCCGTGGTTGTGGCGGTGACCATGACGGACCTCGCCAAGGCGCGCGGCCTCGGTCCTGACGTCGGCGCGCTGGGACGTGTCCTTGGTGTGCCGGTCGTCGCCGTCAACGGCCGATCCGGAGCGGGTCTGGACGCGCTCGCACTCGCGGTCTCGAGGTCGCTGACCCGCCCCGCGCGGGTGCGCGGCCTCCCGGAGCTCGCCGCGGACGACGCGGCGCTGTCGACCGAGCTTGAGCGGGCGCAGGTGCTCTTCGACTGGGTGGAGCGGGTGGTCGACGAAGTGCTTCCCGCGTCCGACGCGCGTCCCACCTTCTCGGACACGCTCGACCGGGTGCTGCTCAGCCCGTGGGCCGGGATCCCGGTGTTCGCTCTGGTGGTGTGGGCGGTCTTCCAGCTCACGACCGTGGTCGCGACGCCCTTGATGGACGCGATGTCCGGCTTCGTGGACGGTCCGGTCGCATCCGTAGCGGGGTGGCTGCTCGAGGCGGTGTCGGGCCCCGCGTGGCTCGAGTCGTTCCTGCTGGGGGGTGTGCTCGCCGGCATCTCGGCGGTCGTCTCCTTCATCCCGCTCATGGCACTGATGTTCGCCGCGATCAGCGGGCTCGAGGCGTCGGGATACCTCGCGCGTGTCGCGGTCGTCGCCGACAAAGCCCTTCGGAGCATCGGTCTGGACGGCCGCGCAATGCTTCCCCTTATCGTGGGCTTCGGCTGCAACGTCCCCGCGCTGTCCGCGACCTCGGTGCTCCCTCATGCGCGCCAGCGGCTGCTCGCCGGAATGCTGGTGCCGCTCACCTCGTGCACCGCGCGCCTCGCCGTCTACCTGGTGCTCGCGCAGACCTTCTTCCCCCACAACGCCGGCACCGTCGTCTTCGGCATTTACGTCGCGTCGGTCGTGCTCGTCGTGGCCGGGGGCCTCCTCGCACGGACCACCGTGATGCGCGACCTGACCCCACAGTCCCTCGTCATCGCACTGCCCGACTACCAGTGGCCGCACCTGCGGACGCTCGGGCGCTCCGTGTGGTCGCGCGTCGTGTCGTTCGTGCGCAAGGCGGGCTCCGTGATCCTGCTCGCGGTCGTCGCGCTGTGGGTGCTGCAGGCGATCCCCGCGCGTGGAGGCCACAGCGTCGCCGACGTGCCCGTCGAGGACTCGGTCTACGGCGTCGTCTCCCAGGGAGTCGCGCCCGCGCTCGCTCCGATGGGCCTCGACGACTGGCGCATTGCGGCGTCGCTCGTCACCGGCGTCGCCGCGAAGGAGGCTGTGGTCGGTGCGCTCGCGCAGGCCTACGCAGTTGACGACACCACGGACTCCGGCGCGGTCGCGCTGCGCGAACAGGTGCGAGCCACCGTCGCCGAAACCTCGGGCGGCCATCCGACCGCGGCTTCGCTCGCACTGATGCTCTTCGTCCTCGCCTACATGCCGTGCCTCGCGACGCTCGCAGAGCAGCGGCGTCTCTATGGCGGTCGGTGGACGGCCGGCGCCGCGGCCACCTCGTTCGCTGGTGCCTATCTGATCGCGACCCTCGTCTTCCAGGTCGGGAGCCGACTGTGAGGGGCCCGGACGGCGCGGCTGCCGCGCCCGCCCGACGCGAGGGCGGCCCGGTCTCCGGTGCGGGCTCGGTGTTCGGCTCCGTCGTCGCGCTCATGGGTCGCGGCTTCACGCCCGCCGCCGCGGCACGCGAGCTCGGCGTCAGCGCGGACCTCGCGGAGGCCGTCGCCGCCGAGGCGGAGAGACTGGGGCTGGTCGTCTCGTCGGGCTCCGCGTGCGGCACGTGCACGCCCGGAGCGAAGATCGCGTGCGCCAGCTGCCCGCTCTCGCGTTGATTACCCGTCCCTCACCTGGCCTCTGCACGGTGTGGCGCCCTTGACACCGGTTCGTTCGGGAGGTCGCTGTCGTGCTAGCATTTCCCGGCACGCGCGAGTGGCGGAATAGGCAGACGCGCACGGTTCAGGTCCGTGTGCCCGAAAGGGCGTGGGGGTTCAACTCCCCCCTCGCGCACGTGAGAAAGGCCCCCGAGAGATCGGGGGCCTTTCGCTTTGCCTGGGGGCTTCATGTGCCCGACGCTGGCGTTGGTTGAGCGCTCGCTGTCCTATGCGGGCTGGCTGGCTCGGTACTCCTCAGCGGCGGGCTCGAGCGTGAACTCCAGGACTTCGACGTGTTGCTCCTTGAGTGCGTCGAGCACTTCCTGCGGTGTGGCGCGGAAGTACTCGCGACGCAGGTTGATCTTGTTCAGTCGGCGGTCGGCGAAGCGCTGGTGGAGGCTGGTTTCTAGGCTGACCGCGTCGTCGGCGAAGAAGAGGGCGTGGACGTCAAACCGGAACGGCACCGAGGCATCGCCCAGTTCGTTGACGCGGTCCACGGGCTCCAGACGCCTGGTGAGGCCGATCTTCACGACGTCAGGTCCGAACGCGCCAACGTTGGAGATCACGTACACGTAGCCCGCTCGGGCGTTCGCGGCACGGTAGTCGACGTCGGCGATTGCCTTCTCGGTGTCGGCGAGCTTCTCCCGCAGCCGGGCTGCGCCCTCGTCGTCACCCTTGTCGACGAGGGCCGCGATCGCGTTCTCGTAGTGCGAGCGTTCCTTCTCCAGCTTCTCCTTCGCAGCCTTGAGCTCGCCCTCGACGCGCTTCTGCTCACGAAGTTCCTCACGGTGTGCGCGCTCGGCCTCCTTCTCCGCTTGAAGGGCCTGCATGTGACGGGCCGCGAGCTCCAGTTCCTTCAGGCGCAGCCGGTGGTACGGCGCGGTGATGGACAAGTTGATCATCTTGCCCAGTCTCTCGACCTGCTCCATCGACTTCGTCAGACGCGTCTGGGCTGAGGCGAGGTTGCCGGCCTTGACGGTCTTGACGCAGTTCTCGGCCTCGGCGTTGTACGAGCGCAGCATGAGCTTGGACATGTCAGCCACGAACTTCTCGCCTTGCTTGGTGGAGTTGTTGAATGTGAAGCCTGACGTGGCGTCGGTCGCCTTCTTGCTGGACACCAGCTGCTTGATCTGAGCGCGCACCGACTCAAGCTCTGTCGCCAGCGCGACGGACGACTCTGCAGGATGCTCGTAGTCGTAGATCCCGAACTCCTGCATGCCTGCGGTTTGGCGCAGGTTCACCACGTCGCGCTCGGCCTCGCGCCTCTGCGACTCCACGGCCTGCAACGCCCTCTGGACGGAGGCGAGATCGGCTTGTGCGCGGGTGATCTGATCCTGAATCTCGATCCGGATCGCGTCGAGATCTGCGACGTCCTTCAGGCCGTGCTGATCGATCAGTGCCTGCAGGCGGTCATTCTCCTCCTGGAGCTTGCCGGCATGCTTGCGGGCACCGAACAGCGGGACCTTCCGGTCCGCACCCGCATCTGTAGTGGCGGATGACGCGACCTGCGCCAGCTCGGTCACGTACGGGTCCACGCTCTGCGCGCCCTTGGTAAAAACATGCTCGGTCCAGGTGCTGCCACTCCAGTAGCGCTGCTCGTGCCTCTTGGTGGGGTCGGGGTACCAACCCTCCTGCGTTTGCGACATTCTCAATCCCCTCAACGTCAACCTTGACGGTTCGCATCGTATGGCGGGGGAGTGACACCGGGTTCCTTGTCACCTCGTGTTGGGCAGGGCCACACCATGTCAGGTACTCGACCTCGGCGCGGCGACCGTGGTGGGACCAGCCGTCTGGAGTGCGCGACTCGCCGCTCCTCCCGTGAGTTCGTGCCGGACACGTAACGTTTTGGTTAAGCGCTTGACCGCATTCTCCTCAGGGCGTACGGTGACACCAGCTCAAGCGCTTAACCAAACGAACGGCGACAAAGATGTCACAAGGACTGTTCTTCCGGCCCGACGAGGCGTGGGTGGGAGATGTGATTCCGTGGGTCGAGGACGGCACTGCGTATCTCTTCTACCTTCACGAGCGCCGGAACTGGCCCAAGTCGGGCATGCCCTGGCACCTGATCACAACGCACGACAACGTGACGTTCACTGACCACGGAGAGCGACTGGCCTCGGGTGGCCGGTCAGCGTCGGACTGGAACATCTACACCGGCAGCATCGTGGTGGATCAGTCCGGTACTCACCACGTCTTCTACACCGGTCAGAACCCGACGCGTCTGGGAGAGGACGGGCGACCTCTCCAACTCGTCATGCACGCGACGAGTGACGACGGCATGCGCACGTGGAACCGTCACCCCGAGCACACCTTCGGCGCGCCAGCCGGGTACGAGTCCGGCGACTGGCGCGACCCGTTCGTGCTGTGGGACGACGAAGCGGGGCTGTGGCGGATGCTCATTGCGGCTCGCCACGCTTCGGGTCCGGAGCGCCGTCGCGGGACCATCGCGCAATGCGTCTCACACGACCTCGAGAGCTGGACTGCTGTCGCCCCGTTCTATGACCCTCGCCGCTACATTGCGCACGAGTGCCCTGAGGTCTTCAAGATCGGTGACTGGTGGTATCTCGTGTACTCCGAGTTCTCCGATGCGTTCGTGACCCGCTACCGGATGGCGAGGTCCTTGAGTGGGCCGTGGATCGCGCCAGAGTTCGACACGCTCGACAGCCGCGCCTTCTACGCCGCGAAGTCCTTGGAGCTCGATGGCAGAAGATTCTTCTACGGCTGGATCGCGTCCCGTGAGGCCGATCGGGATGACGGTGCGTGGCAGTGGGCGGGTTCGCTGTCGGTGGTCGAGGCGATCCCACGCGCGGATGGCACGCTCGACTTCCAAGTGCCACGCGAGCGTCTGGCGGTCTTCGACGCCGTCCTCGACGACGCGGCACGCGGCCTTGAAGGCGCGCGGCTCGCCTCCCCGGATGGCTACGTCGCCATCGTCGGAGACGCCACGTTGCCCACGGAGTGCCACATCCACGCCGAGCTTGAACTCGAAGGCGAGGTGTCAGAGGTCGGCCTCCTGCTTCGCGCCTCCGACGACGGCGACACCGGCTACGTCCTGCGCCTGGAACCGCGGCGCGGGCGAGCGGTCTTCGATCGGTGGCCGCGGGCCACGACAGGCACGGAACAGTGGCAGATCTCTGGCGACGTGCCGTTCCTGGTCGAACTTGAACGCCCCCTGCGCCTCGACCCGGGGGCGCACGTCATCGACATCGTGCTCGACGGCGACATCTGCGTGGTGAACATCGACGGAACCGCGATGCTCAGCACCCGAATCTACGACCACACCAAGGGTCGTCTTGGCTTCTTCGTCAGCGACGGTACGGCAACCTTGACGCAGGTAGCGGTCAAGAGCCGGAACCGTACGAATGACGGGGAGGTGAGCGATTGGCGGGCCGAACTGCGTGGGTCCTCCGACTTTGCTCACAGCGTGCCTGATACCTCAGGCGCATCAACCCAGTAGTTCCCACCGCTCATTCAATGATGGAAGAGAGAGCATCATGAAGCACCACCGCCTCAATGTCGCAGCGGTTGCCGCCGCGGCCTCTCTGACGCTCACGCTCGCAGCGTGCTCCGCGTCAGGCGCGTCCCCGGACAGCTCGTCCTCGGACGATGGCACGATCACTCCACGTGAGATCTCGTGGCTCCTGTCCCGCCCTGCCGACGGTGGCGTCATCACTGCGATGGAGCAGATCGCCGACGAGTACGCCGCCGACCACCCGGGCTTCTCACTGAACCTGATCACCACCCCCGACCGGCCTTCGTACATCCAGAAGTACGAGACCCTCGCCGCAGCGCACCAGCTGCCGGAGCTCTTCGACACCGACGCCACGCCGTTCGCCAAGAAGTTGGCGGGCGCCGGCCAGATGGTCGACGCCGAGGAGTTGCTGACGGATCTGGGACTGTACGACGACTACCTCCCCGCCGCGCTGAACTACCAGCGCTTCGACGACGGGTCGCTGTACATGATCCCGTTCGAGTTCCAGCTCGAGTTCTTCTGGTACAACACCGCGCTGTTCGAGCAGGCAGGCATCGACGTGCCCGCCACGCTCGATGACTTCCCGGCCATGTGCGAGGCACTGAGGGCGCAGGGAATCACCCCGATCGCGCTGGACGGTCAGGACCTCTGGCCGCTCGAGCGCTACATGGCGTACTACCCGTTCCGCATGGCCGGCCCCGAGTACGTGCAGGCGCTCAAGAAGGGAGAGGCGAAGTTCTCGGACCCCGCCGGCGTGGCTGCGGTCAACTGGCTCTACGACCTCGGTCAGGCGGGCTGCTTCCAGCCCGGCTTCTCGTCGACCGGCTACGCCGACGCGCAGGCGCTCTTCACCACCGGCCAGGCGGCCGTCTACAACATCGGCACGTGGGAGCTCAGCAACCTCGCCACCGAGAATCTCGACGAGGGTGTGAGGGACGACGTCGACTACTTCACCTTGCCGACGATCGACGGTGCAGTGACCGCGGACAACGAGTACGTGACGCCGTCGGGCATCGGCATGGCAGTCAACGCCGAGACCTACGACCCGCTGGTGAAGGACTTCCTCGCCTACGCGCTTGCGCGCTACCCGGAGGTCTACACGGAGTCTGGGGCGCTGTCGCCGACAACGACCGCCTCCGCGGCCATTCCTGACAACGCGACCCCGCTCTACCAGCGCGCCGTCGACCAGGCCGGCGATGTCGGCGACGCGATCGCGATGCCGTGGGACACGCAGCTCGACCCGACGTCGAACACGCGTCTCCAGCAGGAGCTCACGCTTCTGGTCCAGGGCGACGAGACACCCGAGGGGTTCATCGCGACCATGGATGCAGTGATCGCCGAGAACGGTCCCGAGGCGTTCGCAGAGTAATCAGTGGGAGGTCCGGTGGGGGCACCGCCCCCGCCGGACCGGCCCCGACAGAGTGTGAAAGAGGCAAAGATGCTCCCGGGTCGTTCGAAGATCTCGGTCCTCGTGTTCCTTGTGCCACCGCTGGCGGTGTACGCCTTCGCCGTCCTCCTGCCCATCGTGCAGTCGCTCTTCCTGAGCCTGTTCAAGTGGGACGGGATCACCGACATGAAGTTCGTCGGGCTGGACAACTACGTGAAGATGTTCACGCGCGACGATGTCTTCTGGACCTCGTTTGGCAACGCCATGGGCTACCTGGCGATCTGCCTGGTCCTGCAGCTCGGCGGAGCGCTCCTGGTCGCAGGCCTGCTGACCACCCTTCGGCGTGGTCGCGAGCTGGTGAAGACGCTCTACCTGCTCCCGGCCGTCATCTCGACGGTCGCCATCGCCTTCCTCTTCCAGCGCATCTACTCGTACGAGCCGACCGGACTGCTCAACCAGGTTCTCGAGTGGGTGGGACTTGGCTCGTTGGCGCAGCCGTGGCTGTCGAACGTCGACACGGTGCTTGCCGCCGTGTCGGTCCCCGAGGGCTGGCGATTCGCGGGCCTGTACATGCTCATCGTGTACGCGGCACTGCTGGCAGTGCCGAAGGACCTGGAGGAGGCCGCGACGCTCGACCGCGCCAACTGGTGGCAGATCTTCTGGCGAATCAAGTTCCCGTACATCCGGCCCGTGTGGATCACCACCACGATCATGGCCGCCACGTACGCACTACGCGGATTCGACATTCCCTACCTGCTCACCAACGGCGGTCCAGGACAGGCGTCTGAGCTGCTGACGACATACATGTACAAGACCGCCTTCACACACACGGACTACGGCTACGCCAGCGCCATCTCGGTGTTCATCGTCGTCGAGTGCCTCGTGGCCGTCGGTCTCATCTACTTCCTCCTGAGGCGAAAGGTCGACTGATGACTCTCCTCACCCCCCGCGTGGACCGCAAGGTTCCCGCCGCCCCCGCGCCAGACGGCGACGTCGCACCACGTCGGCGAGGTCGACTGCACGCGCACCGTGTGATCTCCTCCACGCTCGTCACCGCGCTGGTCATCATGCAGGTGTACCCGCTGGTGTGGCTCTTCATGACCAGCCTGCGCACCGAACAGGACTTCGCGTCTTCGAACCCGTTCTCGCTTCCCACTGAGTTCACTCTGGACAACTTCTCCCGAGCGTTCTCGACGGGGAACCTCGGTCTGAACATCGTTAACAGCCTGGTGGTGACCTTGGGCGCCAACGTGCTGATCGTGGTCCTGGGAATGATGGGCGCATACGCGCTCGAAGTGCTCGGATTCAGACTGAAGACCTTCGTGCGATCGATGTTCCTGCTGGGCATCATCGTTCCGGTCCAGATCGCCCTCGTGCCGCTCTTCATCGACTACGCGAACATCGGACTGCTCGACACGTACCAGTCGATGATCATCCCGCTCGCGGCCTTCTCGCTGCCGATGTCGATCTACCTGTTCTCGTCCTTCTACAGCTACATCTCGCGCGAGACGTACGAAGCGGCGTCGATGGACGGCGCTGGTCCCTACCGCGTCTTCGGCCAGATCACCTTGCCGCTCTCCGTCAACACCATCGTCACCGTCGTGCTGGTGAACAGCATCTTCATCTGGAACGACTTCATCTTCGCCAACACCTTCGTCCTGTCAGATGAACTCAAGACGATTCCTCTCGGCCTGCAGAACTACATCGGAGCGATGGGCAACGTCGACTGGACTGCCACCTTCGCCGCGGTATGCGTGACGATCACGCCGCTCATGCTTGTCTTCCTCGTGCTGAACAAGGCGATGATCTATGGTCTGGAAAGTGGGGCTAACAAGGGATGACGCCAGTGCATCAGGGTGACGAGGACGCGGGAGCACCGGCATCGCGGCCGGTTGCCAAAGGGGTGACGCTCCGTGATGTGGCCGCCCGTGCGGGGGTGTCGACGGCGACCGTCTCGCACGTCGTCAACGACAATCCGAGCGCCCGCATCGGCGAGGGGACGCGCGAGCGCGTCCGACAGGCCATCGCCGACCTCGGCTACCGTCCCAACATCATGGCGAAGACGCTCTCGAGCGGACGTTCGCAGTTCATCGGCCTCGTTGCCGACGCGATCGCCACCACCCCATTCGCAGGCGAGATCATCCGCGGAGCGCAGAGCGAGGCCTGGAAGCGGGGCCACGTCCTGCTGGTCGCGAATACTGACGGCAACTCCGCGGCCGAGGAGTCGGCGATCGAGATGATGCTCGAGCACAAGGTCAGAGGCATCCTCTACTCCAGCTGGTACCACCGGGAGGTCGCCGTGCCCGAGTCGCTCGCGGGGCACGACGTCGTCCTGGTGAATTGCTTCGCGGCTGACGACTCGGCGAGATCCGTCGTTCCCGATGAGCGCCAGGGTGGCCGGAGCGCGACCGAGATGCTGATCGAGGCGGGTCACCGACGCATCGCCTTCGTGAATACGACGACGGCCTCGCCTGCACGCGAGGGACGCATGGCGGGCTACCACGACGCCTTCAGGAGCGCCGGGTTGACCGTCGACCCCGCCCTCGTCTTTGACGCTCCGCCGATGCAGGAAGGCGGCTACTTGATCGCCGAGCGGATTCTCGGTTCGGGAGCCACCGCCGTCTTCTGCCACAACGACCGCGTCGCGATGGGACTGTACGACTACCTGCGCGAGCGCGGCCTGCGGGTGCCCGAGGATCTGGCGGTGGTCGGCTTCGACAACCAGGAAGTGATCGCGGCCCACCTGCACCCGCCGTTGTCGACGGTGGGCCTGCCTCACTTCCGGCTCGGAGTCGAGGGCGTGCGGGCACTGCTCGACGGCCCGGGTCCGGACCGCTCGCCGCGCACCGCGGTCGCGTGCCCGCCGGTGGTCAGGGAATCGATCTAGCGAGCGGCCTCCCCGCCACCCCGAGGCGGCCGGGGGAGATCACACGTTCCGACTTGGAGACTTACTTGCGTCCTGTGCTGCATTTCACGCCTGCTTCGGGTTGGATGAACGATCCTCATGGGATCACGTTCAGGGATGGCCGCTACGAGGCGTTCTTCCAATACGTTCCTGACAGTACGGAGTGGGCGCCGAATTGCCACTGGGGGCATGCCTCGGGTCCGGATCTCTTGTCGTTGCGGGAACTCCCGGTCGCGATTGCGCCGGGTGAGGGTGATGACGGCGTGTGGACGGGCTGTCTGGTCGTCGATGGCGACGGCACGAGGGCGTTCTATACGGCGACGTCGGTGCCGGAGTTCGGGATTGGTCGTGTGCGGGTGGCGCGCCCAGTCGATGAGTCGTGGTTGTCATGGGTCAAGGGCGACGTGGTGGTGGAGGCGCCTGACGGCTTGGACTTGATCGCCTTCCGTGACCCGTTCGTGCGTCGTGAGGGTGAGGTTTGGCGCATGTTCGTGGGTGCGGCTGGCCGCGACGGGACGGCGATGGCGCTCTCTTACACTTCACGTGACCTCGACCGGTGGCAGTACGACGGGGTCGCTCTGTCGCGCGACAGTTGTGAGCGTGATCCGGTGTGGATGGGTGCGCTGTGGGAGTGTCCGCAGATCTTCGAGGTGGATGGTCACGCGGTGATGGTGTCCTCGGTGTGGGACGCCGACGTCCTCCACTACGCCGGCTGCGCCGTCGGCGCGTATCGCGATGGCGTGTTCGTACCGAGCGATTGGGCGCAGTTGACATGGGGTTCGAGCCTCTACGCGCCGTCTCTGTTCACGGATGCGGATGGTGAGCCTGCGCTGACCTTCTGGCTACGGGGAATCGAGGGTGACGGCTGGGCCGGGGCGCACAGCTTCCCGTATCGAGTCGCTGTGCGGGCGGGTCGGCTCGTCGCGCAGCCGCACCCGGATGTCGCCGCGCACCGCACCGAGTCCGTCGCGGACGGCGTTCTGCCCGGACTGGCGGCTGACATCGAGTGGGAGTGCACGCAAGGCACGCTCCTCATCACGTCGGAGGGTGCGCTTGCTGCTGAGCTGTCCGTAGCGGACGGCGAACTGACTGTGGGCACATCCGCCGATACGCAGCGAGTTCCCGTACAGGGCGGACTGCGCATCATCGTCGACGGGCCGGTGCTGGAGGTGTCCTCGGCGGCGGGCGTGTTCGCCACCGCCATCTCGCCGCGAGGCGCTGGTCTTCGGGTGGCGGCCGATGCGGGCACGGTCGTCGTCTATGGATTGGAGTAGGCACGTGGAGTCACCGAAGATTCTGGTCGTGGGTGAGGCGTTGATGGACGTGGTTGACGGTGTGGAGATCGTGGGGGGTTCGCCGGCGAATGTCGCGCTGGGTCTGGGCAGGCTTGGCGTGGATGTCGAGCTGCTGACCGCTGTCGCTGATGATGAGCGGGGCCGTCGGATCGTGCATCACCTTGAGGATTCGGGTGTGGTGGTGCGGCCGGAGTCGTTCTGTCTGGAGCGCACTTCGACTGCGAGGGCCTCGATTGGGGTCGATGGCAGCGCCACCTATGAGTTCGACATTCGGTGGGACATTCCTGCGATTGACGTCTCGGACTTCGATGCGATCCATGTGGGCTCGATCGCGTGCTTCCTTGAGCCCGGTGCCACCGTGGTGCTGGAGCTGGTGCGCGAAGCCGCGCTCGACGGCAAGCGGGTGACCTTCGATCCCAACATTCGGCCCGCACTGGTGGACAGTGCCCGCGGCGCTCAGACGTCGCGCCAGATCGCGGCCTTGTCGCACGTGGTCAAGCTCAGTGACGAGGACGCCGCCGCGGTCTATCCGTCAGTCCCGCTCAGCGATGTCGCTCAGCGTCTGCTCGACCTGGGGCCCGACCTGGTGGCGATCACGCGCGGAGGTGACGGCGCGCTCCTTGCCTCCCACGCTGACCGTGTTGATGTCGTGTCTCAACCTGTCGATGTGGTCGACACCGTCGGTGCCGGTGACACGTTCATGGCCGCGCTCATCGCCACGACAGTCGACATCGATCTGGCTGGAGCCGCGCCTGGTGTGCTGCGCGAGGTGGGTGAGTACTGCGCGAGCGCGGCCGCGATCACCGTCGCACGCGCGGGAGCCGACCTGCCCACCGCAACAGACCTCGCCCAGGCACTCGCGCCCCCTCGTCCGTGACCGGAGTCCTGCCGCCGGGCGACGCTCGGGTGAGCTGCTCCCGCATGCGGCTAGAGCCGCGCCGTGGCCACGTTCCTCCGGCTACGCGACGGGCAGGAGTCCGCGCTCGGCGAAGACCTTCCGGGCGGTGAACGTCGCATTCAGTGCGCGGGGGAAGCCGCAGTAGACGGCGGAGTGCAGCAGCGCCTCAGTGATCTGCTGCGGGGTCAGTCCCACATTGAGCGCGGCATTGACGTGGACCTCGAGTTGGGGCTCGCAGCCGCCGAGCGCGGTGAGCATGCCTAGGGTCACGAGCTGGCGGTCGCGGGGTTCCAGGCCAGGGCGCGAGTAGATCTCGCCGAAGGCCCACGCGACCACCTGGTGACCGAGCTCGGGCGAGATGTCCTGGAGGGCATCGATGACGTTCGCGCCAGCGGTTCCGTCCACAGCATCGAGCACCGTCTTGCCGTGTGCGAACCGCCGCTGTCGTTCAGTCGTCTCGGTCATCATCAGTTCCGTTCTGTCGAGGTTCGTGGCGGGCGGCGAGGTCATCTCGGTAGGCCGCAATCTTCACGGCCAGCGCCCGCTCATGGGCACGAAGCAGGGTGATCTGCTGGCGCAGGTCCGCGTGATGCTCTTCGAGCAGTCGTAGTCGTGAGTCGGTGGTCGCAGGGCCCCGCGCGCGCAGCCCTGCGTACTCGCGCATCCGGGCGATCGGCATGCCGGTCTCCCGAAGGCGCACCAGGAACCTCAGCCACTCCACGTCCGCCGCGGAGTACCGTCGCTGGTTTCCGGCGCTCCGACTGACCGTGCGGATCAGGCCTGCACGCTCGTAGTACCGCAAGGTGTGAGCGGTCATGCCGATCGCTTCGCTCATCTGCGCGACCGTCAGGCCCGCCTCGTCCTCTGCCATGTCAGCAGGCTAGAAGTTCGCGCGCGCTCGAAGTCAAGCGACTTGCATGCGAAGGGCGTGGCTTGCGATGCATGACTGTGCGAAGCGGGAGAGATGTGGACGATGCCGTGGGTTCCTCACATGCCCGACGCCGGGGCTGGCTCGCACTAGACGTCGCGTCCCAGCCACGCGAGCGCGCCGTCCGCCGCCCACGCCCCCATGCTGAACGAGGCCTGCAACAGATACCCGCCGGTGGGTGCCTCCCAGTCGAGCATCTCGCCCGCCACGAAGGTGCCTGGCATGCGGCGCACCATCAGGTGCTCGTCCACCTCGGACCACGCGATGCCACCCGCAGTAGAAATGGCACGGTCGATCGGCATCGTGTCGACGACCGCCACTGGCACGGCCTTGATGAGCGCCGTCATCGCGGCGGGCTCGGTGGGCAACGTACCCGCCTCCCGCAGCAGGCCAATGCCTGCGGGGTCGAGCCCCACGGAACGGCGCAACCAGGTCGTGGCCGAGTCCTTGGGCCGTCGTCGCGACAGCCGCTTCTCGAGTTCAGCTGCGTCGACGTCGGGCCGGAGGTCAATATCAAGCACGCACGCATCGTCCCCCGCTGAGGCGGCATCGAGCGCCGCGCGGATGGTCGCCCCGCTGGCGTAGATGGGGCCGCCCTCGATGCCGGCGCGCGTGAGCATCGCGTCGCCGCGCCGAGGTGGCGCGCCGCTGCCGCGCACCGTGATGGAGACGTTCTTGAGCGGAGCCCCCGCGAAGCGTTGGGCGAATACGTCGGACCACGCGACGCGAAGCCCCACGTTCGCGGCCCGGAGTTCCGTCACCTCGACGCCGCGCTCGCGGAACGGCTCGACCCACGAGCCGTCGGCTCCGAGGTGGGGCCATGAGGCACCGCCCAGTGCGAACACGGTGATGTCGCTCTTGACCGCCCGCGTACGACCGGACGAGTCGGTGATCAGCACGCGCCCGTCGGCGTCCCACCCCGACCAGGCGGAGCGTCGTTCGATGGTGACCCCGGCGTCGGCCAGGTGCGCAAGCCAGGCGCGGAAGAGGGGAGTCGCGCGGAACGCCTGCGGGAACACGCGCCCGCTGGAGCCGACGAACGTCGGCTGGCCGAGGGACTCGCACCACGCGCGCAGATCCTCCGGACTGAACCGCTCGAGCATCGGCGCGATCCGATCTGCGGAGGGTCCGTAGCGCCCGAGGAACGGTGCGCGGTCCTCTGAGTGAGTGATGTTGAGCCCTCCGTGGCCCGCCAGCAGGAACTTGCGTCCGGGCGAGGGCATGCGCTCGTATACGGTCACTTTCACGCCAGCTGCAGCGAGTGTCTGCGCCGCGAAGAGTCCGGCAGGTCCGCCGCCGATGACGGCCGCGGTGCTCGAAGTCGGCGGGCTCACGGTCGCCGCCGGGCAACCGCCGTCGCACACGTGACCATGGGGCCAACGTAGTGCACGTCGCGTGGCGAGGGGTCTCGTCCCCCGCGCGTACATCTCGTTCCGATAACGTCTCCTGGCACTCGTGCGGGGACGACTGGACATACGCATACAAGCGTTGTATACAAGTACCGGGAAGTGCCGGCGAATTCGTTGGCGCAGCCCCCAGTGGCGGTGACGCAGGTGTCTCCGCCAGGCCATACACATCGGCTTCAACGAGGAGGACAGATGTCACGGAGGACCCGCAAGGCCGTGCTTCCCATGGTTGCGATCGCGCTCGTTGGGACGCTCGCCGCATGCAGCGACGGCGGAACGACGACCGACGATCCCACAGCGCCCGGTGGCGACGGTTACGTCATCGGATTCAGCAACTCATTCAACGGCAACACCTTCCGCCAGTCCATGGAGGCCTACGCGAAGGAGGCCGCAGAGGAGCTCATGGCGACTGGCGAAGTCTCCGAGCTGATCTTTGCGGAAGCGAACCAGGACAACAACAAGCAGATCCAGCAGATCCAGAGCTTCATCCTGCAGGGCGTGGACGCAATCATCATCGACCCGGGCTCGGCCACCGCCCTGACCGGCGTGGTGCAGGAAGCATCGGATGCTGGGATCCCCGTCATCACCGTCAACGACGGCCCGATCGAGACCGACGCAGACGGCGTCTACCAGATCTACTTCGACGCAGCGGACCAGATGAACCAGCTCACCACATACATCGCCGAAGGCATCGGCGGTGAGGGCACCATCATCGAGCTGCGCGGCATGGAGGGCGACGCATTCGATGCGAAGGCGCATGAAGGCGTCCTCGACGCGCTCGAGAACTACCCGGGCATCACCGTGGCTGCCGAGATCTACACCGACTGGACAGGTTCGAAGGCGCAGAGCGAGCTCGCAGGCGTGCTGCCAAGCCTTCTCCAGCAGTACGGCAGCATCGACGGCGTCGTCACGCAGGGTGGCGACTCCTACGCGGCAGTGCAGGCCTTCCAGCAGGCCGGCGCCGACCTGCCCATGATCGGCGGTGACAACCGTGGATTCTTCCTCAAGTGGTGGGCCAACGAGGCGCCTGAGGGCTACGACACGATCTCCGTATCCGCCAACCCCTGGGACGGCGCCACAGCCGTCTACGTGGCCGTGGACGTGCTCTCCGGTGAGTACGACATCCCGTCGGACATGATCCACCCGATCGGCATCGTCACCGCCGACGAGGTGGATCAGTACGCCGACGTCGACGACGAGGCGATCGCGGCACCCACCTACGACCGCGAGTGGGTGCGGAGCACCCTCTACAACTGATCGCGCGGCGCGGCGGGCCGAAGCTCCCAACGGCCCGCCGCGCTCGCACCCCCCCTGCACCCAGCAGACGACACACGAGGAGACGGGACAGCATGGCCTTGCACGGAGACACCGCTCCCGCACCCGACGCCGCCACCCTCACGAGCGCGAGCCCGTTGCTCGAGATTCGAGGCGTCGAGAAGCATTTCGGAATTACGCAGGCGCTCGCGGGCACCGATCTGACGATCCGGCCCGGAGAGGTCATCGGGCTCGTCGGCCCGAACGGCGCTGGCAAGAGCACGCTCATGAAGATCATCACCGGCGTACTCGAGCCCACCTCCGGCACCATCGTCATTGACGGCCGCCAGGCGCAGCATGTGTCCCATCACGACGTCACCGAGCTTGGCATCGCATGCGCATACCAAGATCTGTCGCTATGCACGAACCTCGCCGTCTACGAGAACTTCGCGCTCCTCAACATGGACCACGGAATGCTGTCCCCTCGCGGGTGGCGCGCCCGACAGAAGGCTGCCGCAGAAGAACTGCTCGACAGGTACTTCCCCGGCCACGGCATTGATGTCGCACAGCCAGTCTCCAACCTCTCGCTCGCTGGCCGACAGATCGTGGAGATCTGCAAAGCACTCATGGGCGACGACCTGAGGCTGCTCATCCTCGATGAGCCGACTTCCGCGCTCTCCGCGAACCGTGCAGCCCAGTTGAGTGAGGCCGTACGCAAGGTCGCCGCGACCGGCGTGGCAGTCATCTACATCTCGCACAAGCTCGACGAGATCCGCGATGTCAGCGACAGGATCGTCCTCTTGCAGGGCGGGCGAGACGCAGGCGAGTTCGATCCCGAGCAGATCACCGCCGACGACCTCGTCGGACTGATGGGCGGCGGCGTCCGCGCGAACCTCGCGAGACGCGAGCGACCAGAGTCCACCGAGGGCACTGTCAGGGTGCGCGCGGAGCAGTACACCGGGCGCGGCCTCAAAGACGTCAACCTTGAAGTCCGTGCCGGAGAGATCGTCGGCATCTCCGGCCTCGTCGGAAGCGGTCAGCCTGCGCTGCTGCGCAGCATCTTCGACGCACGCCCAGGCCGGGATGGTCGGCTGAGGGTCGATGGCGACGTCTCCTACGTCAGCGGCGACCGTGCCAGCGAGGGCGTCTTCCCGCTGTGGAGCATCCTCGACAACATCATCATCTCGAGCCTCACAAGCGTCACACGATGGGGCCTGCTGGACCGCAAGCGCTCCGCAGCGCTCGCGGGTGCCTGGTACGACCGGCTGAAGTTCCGCGCCGAGGGAGTGGACAGCCCCATCACCGCACTGTCCGGAGGCAACCAACAGAAGGCCCTCATCGCCCGCGGCCTCGCCTCCGGTGCCGACATCATCGTGCTCAACGACCCGACAGCAGGCGTGGACATCGGCACCAAGCAGGAGATCTACACATTGCTCGACGAGGCAACCGCCGCCGGCAAGGCCGTCGTGTTCCATTCCACCGAGGACGCCGAGATGGAGATCTGTGACCGCGTGTACGTCATGCGCGACGGTCAGATCACGGCAGAGCTTGCCGGCGACGAAGTCTCCGTGCCCAACATCGTGCGGGCGTCGTTCTCGGAGGTCCAGCGCGCGACGCACGAGGAGGCAAGCCGCTCACTGTTCGCGAAGGCTCTCCACTCGCGCCTGGCTCTGCCGATCTCTGCCATGCTCGTCATCCTTGCGCTCAACGCGGCCGTGAATCCCAACATTCTCAGCTTCACCGGAGCGCGACTCCTCCTCGGCACCGCCGTGCCGCTCGTGTTCGCCGCTCTCGGCCAGATGTTCATCGTGGCGTCAGGCGACATCGATATGGGCAACGGGTACTCGATCGGCCTCGCGAACGTGCTCGTGGCCTTCCTCCTCAGCGGAAGCGTCGTGGTGGGAGTCGTGAGTCTCGTGCTCCTGATCGTCGCGTACGCGCTGATGGGGGCGCTCATACACCTACGAAGCCTTCCAGCGATCGTCGTGACTCTCGGCGCCCAGTTCATATGGCTTGGCATCGCACTCATGATCGCGCCGGTGCCTGGAGGTGCGAGCCCTGCGTGGCTCAGCTCCTTCTACCGAATGCAGATCCTGTTCCTGCCGATGTCGGCCGTGCTCTGCATCGTCGCCGCGGCAGGCGCGTGGTTCGTACTGTTCCGCTGGAAGTACGGCATGGTGCTCCGTGGCGTCGGGAACAACCGCGACGCCGTCGAGCGCTCCGGCTGGTCATACCTCATGGGCAAGATGATCAACTACGCGATGGCTGGCCTGATGGTCGTCTTCGCAGGCCTGTTCTTCACCGCAGTGACGTACGCGGCTGATGTGAACACATCGCTCGCGTTCTGCATGATCAGCATCGCGACGGTCATCGTCGGCGGGTGCGAGATGTCTGGCGGCGTGGTCGTACCTGTCGGTGTGGTCGCAGCGGCGATCGCCATGTCGCTCATCACGTCCCTGCTGGTCTTCATCAACGTGGACTCCAACCTGCAGATGGCCGTCACTGGTCTCATCATCATCAGCGTGCTGGCCGCAAGGCTCGTCTCGCGCCGGAAGGCTGGTGCGCTGGCATGAGCGACCTCATGGTGAAGGTTCGCCGCTACCCCGCCGTGTGGCCGATCCTTGGCAGCGTCCTGATCTTCCTGGTCATCGGAGCGATGACCGGCAGCATGGATGGCAACGTGCTGTTCACAAGCGCCCGCCTCGCAACGTTCGCAGCACTGCTCGCACTAGGCCAGATGGTGGTCGTCACCTCGGGTGACGGGGCAATCGACCTGTCCCAGATCTACATCCTCACGTTGTGCGCCTATGTCTCGACCACGCTCATGGATTTCAATCCCGTGCTCGGCTTCGTGGGTGCAGTACTCATCGGCGGTTTGTGCGGACTGGTGAACGCATTCGTGAACGTCTATCTCAAGGTCCCGGCGATGGTCACCACCCTCGCCACCGGATACATCTTCTTCACCATCGTGCTGGTGAGCGCCTCGCACATGAAGGTGCTGCCCCACTCGGGATTCGTCAGATTCGTCACCGGCTCCGTCGGCCCGGTCTCCGTGCAGACCATCATCGTCGGAGTCGTCGGAATCGCTCTCGCGGTGCTCCTGTACCGCACTCGCTACGGACGCCAGCTCCATGCGGTTGGTCAGAACCGAACCGCGGCGACTCTTGCAGGCGTGCCAACGCCAACCGTGGTGACCCGTGCGTTCGTGATTGGCGGAGTGCTGAGCGGCCTCGCAGGAGTGCTCGCGGCCGCAGTCATGGGGGGCGCGTTCCAGGACATGGGACTCGCCTACTTCCTGCCGTCCGTTGCGGCAGCGTTCGTGGGAGGCACGGCCGCATCGGGCGGGCGCTCAAGTGTGGTCGGCGTGATCTTCGGCGCCCTGATGGTGACTCTGATGTCTTCGTCGCTCAGCACGGCGGAGGGCATGTACCAGCTTCCTTCGGGAGCGCGACAGCTCGTGATGGGTGCGTTCCTCGTGGGCGTGCTCGTGCTGTCGGTCGCCGGAGTCCAAACCCGTCGTCGCAAGACCAGGAAGGTGCTCGCATGAGAGCGGTGAGGATCGCAGGTCCCCGCGACCTGCAGGTCATCGAGATCGACCCGCCCTCGCTCACCGAGGTCGACAACGTCCTGGTGCGCATGGTCGCCGTGGGCGTCTGCGGCTCGGATGTGCACATCTACGACGGCACCAATGCGGCGGCCCGCTACCCGCGCATCATGGGCCACGAGCTCGTCGGCGTGGTCGAGCGTGTGGGGCGGCGCGTCACGAGAGTCGTCCCCGGTGATCGCGTCATGATCAGCCAGTTGGTCAACTGCGGAGAGTGCTACGCGTGCCGCCACGATCGCGGCAACGTCTGTCAGTTCCTCCAGGTGCGCGGGGTGCACATCGACGGTGGGCACCGTGAGTTCATGGCAGTGCCGGAGCACGACTGTCATGTGCTGCCGGACTTCGTCTCCGACTCAGATGCCGTGATGATCGAGCCGGTCACGATCGCCCTCCAAAGCTGCGCGAGGGCAGGGCTCGCCGCTGACGACACGCTCCTCATCATCGGTTACGGGGCCCTGGGCGGCACGCTGCACAAGGTTGCGCGCCTGAAGACCGCACACGTCATGGTCGCGGATATCTCTCCCGCCCGCCTGGAGGTTGCGAAGGCGATGGGCGCAGATGTCATCGACCTCACGTCGCAGGATCTGTTCGAGGCCGTGATGCGGCACACCGACGGCTACGGAGCAACCGTGACGATCGACGCCGCGGCCACGAAGAACTCTTTGATGGATGCGATGACGGTCACGGGCAATGCGGGGCGAGTGGTCCCCATGGGGTTCGACGCGGCGCCGGTGATGGCCAGCCAGTTCCTGATCACCTCGAAAGAGCTTGACGTCCGCGGGTCGCGGCTTCAGAACGGCCGCTTTCCCGAGGCGATCCGATTGGTGCAGGAGGGCCTTGTCGACATCGCGGACGCCGTGTCGCACACGTTCGACTTGGCCGACGCGCAGGCGGCCTTCGAACTCATCGAGCGTCGGGATCCAACCGTGGCGAAGGTTGCGCTCTCCTTCTAGAGGGAACCCGGTACCGTGCCCGGGCGGCGCGACGACGTGGCGCGGTCACTCCCAGACGGCGACGTTGCGTCGCACAGGAGGGCCGGAGGTGGGAGCGAACAGCTCCGGCGAGGTCTCACGGATTCGGGCGATGTCCTGCAGCACTGACCTGAGATGGTCGCGCAGGATCGGGCGTGCGCTGTCAGCGCCGCCCTCGAGAAGCGAGTCCAAGATCTCGTGGTGCTGCGAGGTGAAGGTGTGCAGCGAGTGGCCCTGAAGGCCGAGTCGGCGTGCACGGTCCAGGTGAGCCTTCGCGGCGACGACCGGGGGCCAGGTTCCCTCATGGTGCGCCAACCTCAGGAGTCCCTGATGAAACTGCTCATCGAGGTGGAAGAAGGCTTCCGGGTCGTCCTCGCACGCCTCCTGCTCGGCGAGGATCGTCCGCAGCTCAGCCACCACTACCGGGTCGGGCGTCGCGGGGACATCGTCGAGAGAGGCGAGCTCGACCGCCTCACGGAGGAACTGTGCGTCGAGCACGCTCTGCTCGTCCACCCGTGAGACGAAGGTTCCCACCTTGGGGAAGACCTGCACCAGGCCGTCCTGTACGAGCATGATCAGCGCCTCCCGAATAGGCGTGCGCGAGACGCCGAGCTCGGCGGCAAGCTCATTCTCGGACAGCGGTGCCCCTGGGCCGAGGTCAAGTCCTACGACGCGGCGCCGAAGCTCCTCGTATACGGCGCGCCTATTGGTACGAGGGCTGGTCATGTCGGAATCGTATCTGCGAACACTGTTCTCGCGCGTGTCGATGGTCACAACACGACCGATGCCATGTCGAGCTGTGCAATGTGCCAGCGTCCAAGGTTCGCAATGAAGGCGTCGGTGCCGCGGAATACGAGGTTGGTCGGGTTCGACAATGTGTGGCCGATGGGGTCCTCAAACACAGTCGTCACGCTGCCGTCCGGTTCGAGCCGGAGAATGACAGACGGGTAGTAGCACGCGACGTAGAGGGCGCCGTCGGGGCCGTACGTCAGCCCGTCGGGCACACGGTTGCCGAGGGTCCATACGCGCGTGATCTCGCCCGCGCTGCCGTCGGCGTTGATGCCAACGCGCGCTACGCTGCGGCTGGCCGACTCCGCCACATAGAGCGCTGAGCGGTCGGGAGCTATCGCGACGCCGTTGGCGAAGTGAAACGGTCCCGCGCTCCACAGGGAGGCCTCTCCGGTGGGGTCGATGCGGTAGATGCCGCCGCCCCCGTGGTCCGCGTCTCCGTCGCTGTCGGAGAAGTACACCGTGCCGTCAGTGTCGATGTCGAGGGCGTTGGGGTAGACGAGCTCGTGGTCGTCGACGATGCGATCTACCAGCACTTCGACGCCTCTGTCGGTCCCTACAGCGAGCGAGCGCACTTGCCGCGCGACGGCGTCGAGCCAGATCGCGCGTCGGCCGGGTCCGAAGCGGAGGCCGAGCGTGAAGCCGCCGACGTGGTGGTCGACCAGTTCGATCGTCTGGCGTGTGAGGTCGATGCGGAACACCTGTCCCGCCTCGCCTCCGCACCACAGGCTGCCGTCCACGGGGTCGAAGTCGAGCCCTTCGGGGTGGTCGAGCACCGGTTCGGTACGGAATCCATCGAAGGCGATGCGGGCGGACCGGGACGAGAGCAGCGCTGCTGTCGATGCCATGGGTTGAGCTCCTTTGTCACTTGTATGCAATACCTGCGTTTCAGCGCTGTCAAGTTCGCCTTTCCCGGCGGGTGGGCGCGGTAGTTCGCGGTGCTGGTTGCGGGCGAGTCCGCCTTGACAGCGACGAGACGTTGCGCTTGTATACTAGGACTGTACGCAAGGCGACGATCACTCGTCGCCTGTGTCGAGGCATCGAGGCCGAGGAGTGGAACGTGATCATGACCGAGCTGCAGCAGATCGACCCGTCGGGTCAACGGCATCCCGCCATGCCCGCGAACGACGGTCACGACAAGGCGGGCCGCTGATGACCGGGACCGTGCCGACGGAGAGGCTTTCGCGTGCAACCCTCGGCCGGCTCGAGCAGAGTGCGCGACCGCTCGTCAATCCCGGTGACCTCACGCCGCACGTCGTGCACTTCGGGCTCGGCGCATTCCACCGAGCACACCAGGCCGTCTACACCGAACAGGCTGCAGCCGCCGCAGGAGAGCCCTGGGGAATCGTCGCAGTCGAGCAGTTCGCGGCGCGTGCCGTCACGGAGATGCGGGCACAGGACTGCCTCTATTCGGTGACTGACCGAGCACCCGGAGCGCTGACCACCCGCGCTGTGGGATCCATCGTCGACGCGCTGCACCTGGGAACAGACCTGACGCAGGTCAGGAGCCTCCTCACCACCGAGCGCGTGGGAACCGTCACTCTGACCGTGACCGAGAAGGGGTACTACCGCCGCCCCGACGGCACGCTCGACCTCAGTGCGGCGCCGATCGCGGCCGACCTCCGCGCAACAGCATCGGACGCGGAGCCCGCGACCATCCTGGGGCAGCTCGCGGCCGGGCTGCGCGCGCGTTGGCGAGGGAATGGTGCACCTCTCAACGTCGTCTCATGCGACAACATGGCCGGCAACGGACCCGCGCTCGCGACAGTCGTCCGGACCTTCATCGAGCAGAGCGGATGGGCCGACCGAGACGATCTGCTCGAGTGGGTGAGCGAGGCGGTCACGTTCCCGGCGACGATCGTCGACCGCATCGTGCCCGCCACCACTGACGAGGACCGAGTCCTCGCCTCGGAGGCTCTGGGGCTGCGAGACGAGATGCCGGTGCTCGGCGAGCCGTACCGTCAGTGGGTCCTCGAAGACCACTTCAGTGCCCCCCGACCGCAGTGGGAGTTGAGCGGTGCACTCTTCGTGCCCGATGTCGCTCCCTACCAGCTCATGAAGTTGCGCCTCTTGAACGGATCACATTCGGCCATGGCGTACCTAGGGCTCGCCGCAGACTGCGGCACAGTCGCTGACGTGCTTCGCGCCCCATGGGGCGAGGCGCTCGTGCGAGCGTTCGGCGCAGAAGTCGCCCCCTCACTGCCCGACGCAGGTCTCGATGCCCACGCCTACGTCGACGACCTCGTCGAGCGCTACCGTAACCCGTCGATGCATCACTTGCTGCGCCAGATCGGCTCCGACGGCTCCCTGAAGATCCCCGAGCGTTGGCTCGGCACGCTGCGGGAACTGCGTGCGCAGGGACAGGCGACGCCGATCCTCGAGCTCTCGCTCGCGGCCTGGGCGAATGCCACCCGGCCCGACGAACAGGGCGGGCAGGCATTCGGGACCACCGACCCCGCGAGCCCCGCACTCGCCGCATGCTGGTCCGGAGTCTCACCGGGGCCAGAACGGATCGCACGGCTCTTCGGCGCGATCGGCGCGCAGGACCTTGCCGCCTCAACCGAGCTGACCTCATCGATAGCCGCGCGCCTCGATGGCGTCGCAGCCGGCCGGGTCGAGCTGTGACAAGCGCGGCACCTCGGCGCGCCTCGCGAAAGGAGAAGTGGTGAACGCTCAGATGTCCACTCTGGTCGAGCGCCGTATCGTGCCCGTGGTCGTGCTAGAGCACTGGCGCGATGCTGACCCCTTGGGTGCGGCGCTCGTCGACGGGGGTCTCCCGGTCGCCGAGGTCACGCTACGCACCAAGGGCGCGCTCGAAGCGATCCGCGCGCTCGCCGCCCGAGGAGACCTGATCGTCGGAGCGGGCACCGTGACCGATGCTCGCCAGGTCGACCAGGTGGTCGCCGCTGGAGCGTCCTTCGTCGTCTCGCCGGGCCTGAGTAGCGCTGTGGTTGAACGATGCCGAGAGAGCGGCGTGTCCGTTATCCCGGGAGCCGTCACGGCGACCGAGGTGCAGGCCGCGATCGAGGCTGGTCTCGACACGGTCAAGTTCTTCCCGGCGGCGACGTCGGGAGGTCCAGCCGCGATCCGCGCGCTCAGCGCCCCCTTCGCTGGCGTGTCCTTCATGCCGACGGGTGGCATATCGCCCGCGAACCTGCAGGACTACCTATCCATTCCTGCCGTGGTAGCAGCCGGTGGTTCGTGGATGGTGTCGCCCGCAATGATCGCCGCTGGCGATTTCGCCGGCATCACGGAGATCACCGCACAGGCCATCGCGCTCGCGCAGGCCTAGCGCGTCCGACACGTACACATTCCAGGAGGACACATGCCTGAACTTTCCATTCGACCAGCCCGCGAGTGCGCCTTCGACGCTGTCTCGCTCGGCGAGGTGATGCTCCGCCTCGATCCCGGCGAAGGCCGCATCCGGACCGCGCGAGAGCTGCGCGCATGGGAGGGCGGCGGCGAGTACAACGTGTCGAGGGGATTGCGCCGAGCCTTCGGCCTGCGCGCAGCTATCGTCACCGCTCTCGCCGACAACGAGGTGGGCCGCCTCATCGAAGGACTGATCCTCGCGGGCGGTGTCGATCCGTCATTCATCTCATGGGCCTCGTACGACGGCGTGGGCCGTGAGGTGCGCAACGGCCTCAACTTCACCGAGCGCGGTTTCGGCGTGCGCGGCGCGGTAGGCGTCTCTGATCGCGGTCACACGGCCGCCTCGCAGTTGAAGGCTTCCGACGTCGACTGGGAGCACCTCTTCGGGGACCGTGGCGTTCGTTGGCTCCACACGGGTGGAATTTTCGCGGCACTGTCCGACACTGCAGCGGAGACCACGCTCGCCGCAGTCAAGGCCGCACGCCGACACGGGACCGTCGTCTCGTACGACCTCAACTACCGGCCGTCGCTGTGGAAGTCGATCGGTGGACAGGCTCGCGCGCAGGAGGTCAACCGGGAGATCGCTCCATACATCGACGTGATGATCGGGAACGAGGAGGACTTCACGGCGTCGTTGGGGTTCGACGTGCCTGGCGTCGACGAGTCCCTCTCCGAACTGGACGTCTCCGGCTTCGCGGCGATGATCGACGAGGTGGCAGCGGCCTACCCGAACTTCTCCGTGATCGCCACGACGCTGCGCACCGTGCGCTCTGCCACCGTCAACGACTGGGGCGCGCTCGCATGGTCGGCCGGCACTGGCCTCGTGCATGCGACGCACCGCGAGCGCCTCGAGATCCTCGATCGCGTGGGCGGCGGCGACTCGTTCGCCTCGGGCCTGATCGCTGGCCTCCTCGCTGGCGAGGGACTCGGCACGGCGGTGAACTGGGGTGCGGCACACGGCGCGCTCGCGATGACGACGCCCGGTGACACATCGATGGCGTCCAAGGACGAGATCCTCAAGCTCGCATCCGGCGGCGGCGCCCGAGTCGACCGCTGACGCACTCAAGAATCAGGAGCATTGCCCCATGAAGATGAGCTTCCGCTGGTACGGCGACGGCAACGACACCGTCTCCCTTGACCAGATTCGCCAGATCCCGGGCGTCGAGACCATCGTGTGGTCTCTTCACCACAAGCAGGCGGGCGAGGTGTGGAGCGAGGAGGAGATCGCGGCGGAGGTCGCCAAGATCACGGAGCTCACGCCCGAGCATCGTGCCGCAGGCGTGACGAAGACCTTCGACGCGACCGTGGTCGAGTCGGTCAACGTGCATGAGTCGATCAAGGTGGGCAAGACCGTGCTCGGACTCTCACGGGACGACGCGATCGCGAACTACGTCACCACTCTCGAGCGCTTGGGGCGCGCGGGCGTGAAGGTGGTCTGCTACAACTTCATGCCCGTCTTCGACTGGCTGCGGACGGACCTCTGGCACCCGCTCCCTGATGGCTCGACCGCGCTGTACTACGAGAAGGCGGTCGTGGACGCCCTGACCCCGGAGAAGCTGATTGAGGATATGGCAGCTGGATCGCAGGGGCTAACCCTTCCGGGTTGGGAGCCGGAGCGGCTCGCGCACTTCGGTGAGCTCAATGACGCGTACCAGGGTGTCACCCATGCCGACATGTATGAGAACTACCGCTACTTCCTCGAAGCGGTGATCCCCACGTGCGAGGAGTACGACATCGAGTTGGCGGTGCATCCTGACGATCCCGCATTCGACCTGTTCGGCTGGCCCCGCGTGGTCTCAACCAGGGAGCACCTCGCGACGGTCCTGTCGCTGAACGACAGCCCCTACCACGGCCTCACGCTTTGCCTCGGCAGTTTCTCCTCGAACGTGGAGGCCGACGGAGTCGCCGCCGTGCGGACCTTCATGGATCGCATCCACTTCACGCATGTGCGCAACATCAAGCACCTGCCGGGCGGGGACTTCACCGAGGTCGCGCATCGCGCGAACGAGGGTTCAGTCGACACCGTAGGGGTGATGCGGGCCTACGCGGAGGCCGATTATGCCGGATACATACGGCCCGACCACGGCCGCCATCTGTGGGACGAGAACACGACGAACCGTCCGCGTCCGGGCTACGGCCTCTACGATCGCGCGCTCGGCATTCAGTACCTTCTTGGGGTGTGGGACGCCTGTCGCAGTTGAGACGGATGTGCGACTCACTGGCCGAACGTGACCTCGATGCCATCGCCGGCCGCCGGCCGCGCCCTGACCGAGGTGAAGTCGTGGACGCGAGTGAGCGTCTCGGTCGCCTCGGAGCGATGCTCGCCCACGACCACCGTCGTCGCGCCCGACGCGATGCCGGCCTGGAGGCCCGCGTCGGCGTCCTCGAGCACCAGGCAGCGCGCGGGATCGACGCCCAGCCGCTTCGCGGCGAGCAGGTAGCCCTCCGGATCAGGCTTGCCCACCGTGACCTCCTCAGCGGTGACCAGCTCGGGCGGCACAGGAAGTCCCGCCGCGACGATGCGTTGGACCGCGAGGTCGCGAGGCGCCGACGTCACCACTGCATGCGGGAGCCCGGCCAGCGCCTCGAGCAGCACGCGCGCACCGGGAATCTCGACGATGCCCTCCGTGAGGGTCAGCTCGGTGCGGGCGTGCTCCTCGCACGCAGCCGCGATGTCCGATCCCGGAGGCAGGAACTTCGCGTAGGTGTCCTGGCTCTGCCGGCCATGGGAGTACGCGAGGATCTCCTGGAGGTCCAGGCCGTGCTCGTCGGCGAGCCGCGCCCACATCAACTCCACGACCGCAGTGGAGTCGACGATCGTGCCGTCCATGTCGAGCAGCACCGCCTCGACCTCAAGAGTCTCGCGTGCGGCGGGCAAGTTCTCGTTCATCTGGGCCTTCACTCCTGTCCTGCCTGCGACCACTGTCGGCGGTCGCGCCTGACCTTGACCGTAGCCGCGCGAGGCCGGGAGGCGGTAGTTTGCGGCGGGGCGCGAGACCCCACGGCACCCGGAGGGAGGGGCATCGCATGAGCGAGACAGCGTCGGGCGCGTCCTCCCGCGTCTCGACCGACGCGGTGGCCTAGCCGATGCTGCCCGATCTCCCCACCGCGGCATGGGTGCTGCTCGCGGCCGGTGCCGCCGTCGTCGGCATCTCGAAGACCGCGCTTCCCGGCGCGTCGACCCTGTCGATCGCCGCGTTCGCCGCCGTGCTGCCGGCGCGCCAGTCGACGGGAACCCTGCTCGCGCTGTTGATCGTCGGTGACGTGTTCGCGCTGTGGGCGTACCGCCGCCACGCGGACTGGGGCGCACTCGTGCGGCTCGTGCCCGCGGTGATCGCGGGCGTGCTGCTGGGCGTGGCGTTCCTTGCGCTCGCGGACGATGACGCGGTGCGACGCGTCATCGGCGTCACGCTCCTGCTCCTCATCGCGTTCACGCTGTGGCGGCGGCGCACGTCGGCTCCCGAACGACCGCACGGCGGCCGGGTCCTGTACGGAACGCTGGGCGGCTTCACGACGATGGTCGCGAACGCCGGCGGGCCCGTGATGTCGATGTACTTCCTCGCCGCACGGTTCCCGGTGAAGACCTTCTTGGGAACCGCAGCGTGGTTCTTCGCGATCGTCAACATCGCGAAGCTGCCGTTCTCTATCTCACTCGGCCTGCTCACGCCCTCAGGTCTCCTGCTGGACCTGGTGCTGATCCCGGCGGTGCTCGTGGGCGCCTTCGGCGGCAGGCTGATCGCCGAGCGACTCGACCAAGCGGTGTTCGAGGCCATGGTGATCGTCCTCACCGTGATCGGCGCCGCCTACCTTCTTGTCTGACGCGGCGTTCGCGATGCTTGCCGCGTCAGCGCGCGGCCTCGACGACGGCGGGCACGAACGCGTCCAGGTCTCGCGGGTTGCGCGAGGTGAGGAGCGTCGAGGGTTCCGCCTCGCACCGCTTGAGTTCTTCGTCCACCCAGGTCGCTCCCGCGTTGCGCAAGTCGGTCTGGAGCGAGGGGTACGAGGTGACGGTGCGGCCTTCGGCCACGCCAGACTCGACCAGCAGCCACGGCCCGTGGCAGATCGCCGCGATCGTCTTGCCGGCGTCGGCGAACTCGCGCACGAGCGCGACCGCCTCGGGGTGCGTGCGCAGGGTGTCCGCGTTGATGGTGCCGCCGGGAATGACGAGCACGTCGTAGTCCTTGGGGTCCACCTCGGCCAGCGTCGAGTCGGGCTCGACCTTGGCGCCGGGGTCCTTGTCGCTCACGAGCGTGCTGACCGGATCCATGCTGACGGCGGCGAGCGTCACGGGCACTCCCGCGCCCTTGAGGGCGTCGAGGGGCCGCACGAGCTCGTCCTGCTCCACGCCGTAGTTGGTGGTGATGATGAGCGCTGACATCTCGTCCTCCTTGTGGTCGGGTCCGATGGTCGCCGGTACGGCACGAGGGGCACCGGCCTGTCGACCGAGCCCCTCACGCTCTCGTCAACGGGAGGTCCGCTGCACCCATTCCATGCTCCCGACGCCGAGCCGCCTCGCCATGAGAGCGCCGCAGCGGGCGATGGACGGGTCTGCTGTCAGTCGTGTGCGCGGATCGACTCGCGCACCCGCACGGGCATGGGCACGAGGTGCACCCCGGTGGCCGCGGGTCCGTCAGGGTGTGCGCGGTCGTGCTCGATCGAGTCGATGAGCAGTTCGGCGGCGCGCTTTCCCATGATTCTGTGGGGCAACGCGACGGTCGTGAGGCCCGGTCGGAGCCATGCGGCGATCGAGGCGTCATCGAACGACACGACCGAGACGTCTTCGGGGATGCGGAGCCCTCGAGCCTGCACGGCCTGGTACACGCCCATCGCGAGGCGGTCGTTAAAGCACACGATCGCCTGCGGCGTGCCGGCGTCGAGGATCTCGTTGGCGGCGCGGAAGCCCTCCGGCGGGAGCCACTGGTTGATCGCGTGACCTGAGGAGGGCGTGAGCCCGTGCGCATCGAGCACCTCGAGGATGCCCTGCAGGCGGAGGTGGGCGGCGGCGGAGATGGTGCGCACATCTTCGGGGCGTGGACCCGATCCGATGAGGTGGATGTCGGTGAGGCCCGCGTCGACAAGAGCGCTCGCGGCGTCCCGCCCGGCCTGCAGCTCGTCGGGAAGCACGACGGGCATGCCCGGGTCACCGTCGACGGCGATGTTGAGCAGCACGGTTGGAGTCGAGTCGAGCCCGGTGGGCAGCTCGCGACCGTGGGTGAGCATCGACGCGAGGACGATGCCGTCCACCTGGCGGTCGACCATCGCGTCCAGCAGTTGACGCTCGAGCGTCAGGTTTCCGCCCGTCTCACCGACGAAGACCATGTACCCGCGATCACGGGCGGCCTCGATGGCGCCCTTGATCATCTCTCCCGCGAGACGTGAGGACGCGACGGAGTCAGAGACGAAAGCGAGAGTGCTGGTACTTCCCTTGCGCAGGCCGACGGAGACGGCGTTGGGCCGGTAGCCGAGCCGGGCGGCCGTCGCGCGCACGCGCTCTTGCACCTTCTCCGAGATGCGCACCTCTGTCCCGCGGCCGGAGAGCACAAGCGAGGCAGTCGAGACAGCGACCTCGGCCTCCGAGGCGACCTGGGCGAGAGTCACGCGCTTGCGAGCCATCGGGGCACCTCCTCGCTGAGTTCTTCCGCGGCCTCGGCGCGCGCGGCGGCATGGAAGAACAATAACGATTTAGCCAACGGTCGCGGTACGCAGTTGACAGTCCGACGCTGGATGGGCCACTCTGACGCTTGCTAGTTCGTTTTAGCACCGTGTTCAACGACCTGTGCACGGCACTCCCCCACGGAAGGAGACAAAGATGTCTCAGGCATCGTTCACCCACCGGGCGACCGGACGTCGGCTCGTGCCGTCGCTGGCGCTCGGCCTTGCCGGGGCGCTCGCGCTCGCCGCGTGCTCGCCCCCCGGAGGCACCGCGGAGCCCGAGGAGACCGCCACCGGCACCTCGACCCCCAGCGCATCGGGCGACTTCTCGTGCCCCGCCGAGGACACCACGATCAAGGCCTACGTCGAGACCGGCTTCCCGATCTTCGCTGAGCTCGCGGCCGAGTTCGAGAACCAGTACCCCAACGTGACCTTCGACATCCGCGAGGACCAGTTCGCGGTCATCACGCAGAACGCTCCGCGCACGCTCGCGGACTCCGACACCGACATCATGCGCCTGCCGCAGATGTCCGACCTCGCGAGCCAGGGTCTGCTGATGGACCTCGACGAGTACGCCGCGGCTTTCGGCTGGGACCAGTGGCCGTCGTCGCAGCTCGAGCAGCTGCGCGTCGACGCCGACGGTCGCCGTGGCGACGGCCCGCTCTACGGCATGGGTCTGAACTTCTCGATGACCGGTGTCTTCTACAACAAGGAGCTCGCGGCGCAGATCGGCATGACCGAGCCCCCGGCGACGCTCGAGGAGTTCGACGGCTACCTCCAGGCCGCGAAGGACGCGGGCCTCACGCCGGTGGCGCAGTTCAACGGCGGCGCGACCGGCGGACTCGCCTTCCCGCTGCAGGCGCTCATGGCCTCGTATGGACCCCCGAGCGACATCAACTCGTGGATCTACCTCCAGGACGGCGCGACCATCGATACGGACACCAACGTCCAGGCCGCCGAGCACCTCGCCAGCTGGATCGACGCGGGCTACTTCGCCGACGACATCAACTCGCTCGACTACTCGCAGATGATGAGCCGCTTCATCGGCGGCGAGTCGGTGTTCATCTTCAACGGCGACTGGGAGTCGGGAAACCTCGACACCCAGATGCCCGGTGAGGCCGGCTTCTTCCTCATGCCTCCGCTCGAGGAGGGCGGCCAGCTCGGCGCCATGTCGGCACCGCTCACCTACGGCATCTCCGCCAACGCAGGCAACCCTGACTGCGCGGCGTTCTTCCTCGACTGGGTCGCGACGGACGAGGCCGCTCGCACCATCACGGTCGAGGTCGGCGGCTCGCACCCGATGGGCCCCGTGGACGCGTTCATGCCCGAGATCGACCCCGACTCGGTGACGGCTCAGACCCTCGCCGCCGGCGCGATCGTCGGTGAGAACAACGGTTCGATGGACTTCATCGCGAACGCCACCGGCGAGATCTACGCGAAGAGCTGGACTCCGAACCTGCAGAAGATGGTCGCGGGCGAGCAGACCGCGGCAGGCATGCTGGAGTCGGTCCAGGCCGACTACCTCGAGCAGATCGGCGGCTGATCCCACCATGGCTCGAACCTGGCGTCCCTCCGCCGGCGTGACCTCGCCGACCGAAGAGCCGTCAGGCGACATCCGCAGCAGGCGCCGCGCCGACAGGGCGCGGCGCCTGCGAGCGGGACTGCCCGGACTCGCGCTCGTGGCTCCGGCGCTGTTCTTCTACGCGATGTTCGTCCTGCGCCCCCTCTTCGCTACCGTCCAGTACTCGTTCTACGACTGGGACGGCATCGGACCCTCCACCTGGGTGGGCCTGGACAATTACGTGCGGCTGTTGACCGACCCCGAGCTGATCGGGCCGATCGTGAACGCCTTCCAGCTGATCCTCTACTTCTCGATCATCCCCGTGATCTTCGGCGTCATCGCCGCGGCGATCATCCGCAAGCTCGGCGCGAGCAAGCTCGCGCTCGCCTCGCGCACCGTGCTGTTCCTGCCGCAGGTCATCCCGCTCGTCGCCGCAGGCATCATGTGGACCTGGATCATGGCCAGCGATGGCGTCCTGAACCAGTTCCTGTCACTGATCGGTCTCGAGAGCCTCACGCGAGCTTGGCTCGGCGACTTCGACACCGCTCTGCCTGCCGTCGGCGTCATCGGCGCGTGGGTCAACGTCGGTCTGTGCATGCTGCTGATGCTCGCCGGCATGACCAAGATCGACCCGGCGCTCTACGAGGCCGCGCGACTCGACGGCGCGGGCGCGATCCGCGAGTTCGTCTCGGTGACGCTTCCCGCCGTACGCCAGGAGCTCGGCGTGGCGATCATCATCACGGTGATCAGCGCGTTGCGCAGCTTCGACATCATCTTCATCTCCACCCAGGGAGGGCCGGGCAACTCCACGCTCGTGCCGGGCCTCGAGATCTACTACCTCGCATTCTTCTCGCGGGAGATCGGGCAGGCCTCCGCGCTTGCGGTCGCGCTCACGGCGCTCGTCCTGATCGTGGTCCTCCCCCTCAACCGCCTCACCAGGACGGAGAGCATGTCATGAGAACATCCACGCGCGAGGTCCTGCTCGGGCGCGCGATCCTCATCTTCGTCATGCTGATCACTCTGATCCCGTTCGTGACCCTGTTCGTGACCGCCCTGCACGCGCCGGGTACCTACCCGAACGGCCTGTCGCTGCCGGAGGAGTTCCACTGGGACAACTTCGTGATCGCGTTCCAGTCGGCGAACATGGCGAAGATGCTCACCTCGAGCGTGCTGATCGAGCTGGGAGTGGTGCCGATCTCGCTGCTGATCGCCACGCTGGCGGGCTTCGCGCTCGGCCACCTTGAGGTGCCGTTCCGCCGCACCCTGTTCGTGGTCTTCGTGCTGGGCCTGACGCTGCCGTTCGAGGGCATCATCGTCCCGCTGTATTACCAGGTGCGGGATTACGGCTTCCTCAACACTCAGTGGGCGATCATCCTGCCGCTCATCGGACTGTTCATGCCGTTCGCGGTGATGTGGATGCGCGCGCACTTCGTCAACATGCCTCAGGACCTCACCGAGGCCGCGAAGGTCGACGGCGCCTCCACGTGGCAGCTGTTCTGGCGAGTCCACGTCCCGCTGTCGCGCCCTGCGATTGCCTCTCTCGCGATCCTGCTGTTCCTGTGGACCTGGAACCAGTTCCTGCTCGCGATCGTGCTCGTCGACGACCCGACCAAGCGCACGATGGCTGGCGCGCTCGGCGCGTTCCAGGGCCAGTGGGGCACGGACATTCCGCTGCTGTGCGCAGGATCGCTGCTGATCCTTACACCCGTCCTGATCGTGTTCCTCGTGTTCCAGCGCCAGTTCGTCGCTGCGCTCCTGCAGGGAGCGGTGAAGGGATGACCCAGATGCAGACCCCCCCGCCCTTCGATCCGGAGATCGAGCGCGCGTTGGAGCGGCGTCGGGACATCGTCGTCACGTCGATGGCGCGCGAGGACATTCCTCGTGTGCGTGCGCTTGGCGGCGATGTCGCCTCGCTCGCGCCGACGACGCACTGGGGCTTCGACCGCGTGGATGTCGTCGCGACCGGCGGGGAGGGCAAGCCGGACGTCCCCCTCGTGGTGCTTGCGCCGCCGCACGGGCACGGTCCCGTTCCGACGCTCGTGTTCCTGCACGGCGGCGGCCTCATCGCGGGCACCGCGGAGGCTGACCTCGACCTGCTGGCGGAGCTCGCCCACGAGGTCGGCTGCGCTGTCGTGTCCGTCGAGTATCGGCTCGCGCCGGAGGAGCCGTTCCCGGCCGCGCTCGATGACGTGATGACGGCATTCGCGTGGCTTCGCTCAGGTGCGGCGCCTGATCGACTCGACACCGAACGCATGGTGCTTGTGGGCATCAGCGCGGGAGGCGGCCTGGCGGCCGCGGTGGGACTCGCACTTCGCGACTCCGGGGCGCCGCTTCCGGCCGGGATGCTTCTCATGTGCCCGATGCTCGATCACCGCTCGAACTCGTGCTCGGCTCAGCAGATGGTCGGGCTGGGGTCGTGGGATGCGACAGCGAACGCGACAGCGTGGGGGGCTTACCTCGGCGATGCCGAGCCGACCTCGCACGCATCGGCCTCGCTCGCGAAGGACCTCTCCGGTCTCCCGCCGGTGTTCATCGATGTGGGCTCCGCCGAGACCTTCCGCGACGAGTGCGTCGACTTCGCGTCGCGCATCTGGGCCGACGGCGGACAGGCGGAACTGCACGTGTGGCCGGGTGGTGCGCACGCCTTCGACGTCCTCGCGCCGTGGGCGCGCATGTCCCGTGACGCGCGCAGGCCGCGCGTCGCATGGCTGCGACGACTGTTGGAGCGCGCGTGACCGCGAGGGGATCGACGACGCGCACGAATGGCCCCCAGCTCATCACCTACGTGGATCGGCTCGCGGGCGACCTCGCGGGCCTGAACGCTCTGCTGACCGGCCCCCTGGCAGGCGTATTCGACGGTGTGCACCTGCTGCCGTACTTCACGCCCTTCGATGGCGCGGATGCGGGCTTCGATCCCGAAGATCACGCGAGCGTCGACCCTCGGCTCGGCGCCTGGCAGGACGTGCGCGCCCTCGCGAGCTCCCATGCCGTCATGAGCGATGTGATCGTCAATCACGTCTCTTCTCACTCGGCGCGGTTCCGTGATGTCGTGCAGCGTGGCGACGAGTCTCCGTGGGCGCCCATGTTCCTCACGCTCTCGTCGGTGTTTCCCGAGGGGGCGACCGAGGCAGACCTGACGCGTATCTATCGGCCGCGTCCCGGACTCCCGTTCACTCCGATGGTCTGGGGCGGCGAGCGTCGGCTCGTGTGGACCACGTTCACACCGGAACAGATCGACATCGACCTGCGCACCGACGAGGCGTGGACGTACCTCGTGGAGGTGCTCGATGCGCTCACCGGCGCGGGAGTCACGGAACTGCGACTCGATGCTGTGGGCTACACGGGCAAGGCGCCGGGCACGGACTGCTTCATGACGGACGCGACCCGTCGCTACACGGAGCGCATCTCGGCGCTCGCGCACGAGCGCGGAGCGCGCGTGCTGCTCGAGGTGCACGGTCACTACACGCAGCAGATCGAGATCTCGCGCACCGTCGACTACGTGTATGACTTCGCGCTGCCTCCGCTAGTGCTGCACGCGCTCCACGCGCACGATCTGGACCCGCTCGCGCGCTGGCTCGACGTTCGCCCGCAGAATTCGTACACGGTGCTCGACACGCACGACGGCATCGGGATCGTGGATGTGGGCGAATCCGGCCTGGTTCCGGGCGTGCCCGGGCTCCTGGAGCCGACGCAGATCGACGCGCTGGTCGAGTCGATCCACGACGCGAGCCGTGGCACGAGTCGCCAGGCGACGGGTGCGGCTGCCTCGAACCTCGACCTCTACCAGGTCAACTGCACCTTCTTCGATGCGCTCGGTGGCAACGGCGCGCGCTACGTGCTGGCGCGCCTGATCCAGCTCATGACGCCGGGCATCCCGCAGATCTACTACGTCGGCCTGCTCGCAGGAGTCAACGATATGGACCTGCTCGCCCGCACGGGCGTCGGGCGTGACGTGAACCGACACCACTACACGGCTGCCGAACTGGCGACGGCGCTCGCAGACCCGGTCGTTGCTGCGCAGATCGCGGCGATCCGGCTGCGACGCGACCACGGCGCATTCGGTGGCGAGTTCTCCGCTGACCTCTCGGGGGCGCGCGGGATCATGCGGTGGGTGTGCGGCGGCGACAGTGTGTCGCTCGAGTTCGATGTGGCCGAGGCGACCTTCACGCTGAGCGAGACCGGCGTTCGTGGTCGGCGCACCGTCCTGACGGAGCGCGACGTCGCTGGCTGATCAGCCCGGTCGCGACATGGGTCGCAGTCGGCCGACTGCGGCCGACCCTGCGCGCTGAGTGGCGAAGTGAACTCGACGCCGTGCATACGTTCGGGACGCCCGCAGGGCGTGAGGAGGTCGTCGGCGCGCATTGCGCCCTCGGCACATTGAGCTGACCCGGCGGGTGGCTCTTCAGGGCCACCCGCGCTGTGGCGCGCCCGCCACCTCGGCTCACCTCTGCGACGCGGCATCGTTCGCGCGCACATCGAACGGACACACCTATGAACTCCCTCACCGAGGCGCAGATTCGCGCCTCCTTCATCAACGCCTCCAAGCGTGAGCGCACCCAGGCCCTGCTGCCCGAGGACTTCGCTGAGATCGACTGGTCCGCGCGCGAGTTCCTGGGGTGGCGCGACCGCAAGCTGCCGCAAGTCGGGTACGTCGTGTGCGAGCTCGACGCTGAGATCGTCGGCATCATGCTGCGCCAGGCCGAGGCGCGCGCCCGCACTCGCCCGCAATGCGCGTGGTGCGAGGACGTGACCCTGCCCAACGACGTCGCGTTCTATGTGGCCAAGCGCGCGGGGGCCGCCGGCCGCAACGGCGACACGATCGGCATCCGCGTGTGCGAGGACTTCGAATGCCCCGTGAACGTGCGTCGCCTGCCCCCGATCCCGTATCCCGGCTTCGACCGCGAGGCCGGGCGTCAGCAGCGCATCACGGTGCTCGGTGAGCATGTGCGCGCGTTCGTGGGCGAGGTGCTTGGGTGTGCGTAGCGGAAGGAGGGGTTCGCGGCAGTTCTCCATAGCGCCTTCGACTCGGCGTCGTTGTCCCCACGAGTCCGGGCTATCCATGTTGGTCTTCGGTTCTTCCCTAGACTCGAGCCATGTTCCGAAATGCAACGGGGAACGGCTTCTCCTTCTGTGCCGAGCGTGACGAAGCGAAGTGGATCGCCTCGAGTCCGCTCGAGTTCGACCTGCTGGTGACGCGTGGACCGGGCCATTTCGAGTCCTACGCACGCGCACTCTTGCTCGTCGATCCAGAGTCGAGCGCGGACGCAGAGAGCGATGCTGCCTTCGCTGGGGAGCAGCGGAGCGTCCTCGAGGTGCAGCGAGACATCGTCGCTGTTCTTCAGCACTTCACGGAATCCGTGATGGTGTACGCGCTGGTTGCTGACAATGGCGTCTCCCGCATGGACGATGCTGCGGCGAAGGCGTGCGTGATGACCTTGGGTGGAGTGCGGTATTTCCTTGCGGCTGGACCCATCTCTGGGATCGAGAGCTGGTTCGAGGACCTCGAACTCGACGAGGCGGACCATCCGTCGTTCTTGTGGCCCGAGGACCGCTCGTGGTGTCTCGCGTCGGATCGCGAGGTGCGCTTCGTCAGCATCGCCAGCAGCACTGTCGCACTCGCGGCAGTGGACGCTTCGCCTCTGCTGTCGGTCGCTGCCTGGCCGCCCGGCTCGGACGGGCGCGAGTTCATCTATATGAACTGACGCCCGCCCAAAGCGTCACCAGAGGTGATGTGGGGTCACATCGAGGGGCGGCAGTAGAGATTGGTGATGTTGTCGACCCCGCCAGCGGGATCTGCGTACCCGATCACGTCAACGTCGACCTTGACCCGCCAGCCCGTGAGCTCCTGCCATACGCAGTCGCGGTGGGCGAGCACGCGCCTGCTCGACCCGGGGTACAGCTTCCGCGAGTTGGTGTCTTGCTGTACCCAAACCCTCGCGTACCCGTTGTAGTCGCCAAAGAGCGCATAGAGCGTGGTCGTTACTTCGGCCTTCACGCCGTCGGGGCAATTGCCGCGTGTCCACCATCCGTGTACACGAGCCTCGCCGTATCGCACTCCGATGTCGTCCGAGTCTGTGCCAGGGAAGCAGATACTCACCCCCAGAGCCGCGACCTCGACACCAGAGGCTCCGCTGCCGAGTGGGCCCGGAAGCGAGACTTCCGCCGCGCGGTCTGTGGCGGTCGAGTCTTCACTGAGCACCTCACCCTCGGTGTTGACAACCGGGAGCGCGTCGAGCGCGTCCATCACTTCGGCGCTCAGGTTGTCGGGGGGGCGATCGGCGTCGTCTCGATGCCGTCGACGACGACCGTGGGCTGCTCTCCACCCTTTCCTGCTTGTCCATGATCCTCACCCGGCTTGGTGCCCGCGTGTGCCGCTGACGCCGCGGCCAATGCCGCAGCGGTCCCCAAGAGTGCCGCGTACGTCAGTCCTCGGACTCTCCTGATAACAGCCATTCCCAACGACTCCCCCTTCATGTGTAGCCCCGGGGGGCTCCCCGGGGAACCTCACCGTAGCCAGTGCTGGATGTCCGCGGCAATGCCTCTCGCGAATCTGTGGATGGGCGCGACACGCGCAGTCGCTCCTCCTCGCGCCGGTTGCATACCCGGTATATAGTCAGAACTACTTACCGGGTATGCATGGGGGTTCAACATGTCGATCAAGCATTCGCTGCTGGTCCTGCTGGGCGAAGGGGACCGCTACGGCTATGAGCTGCGCCAGGAGTTCGAGGGCCGCACCGGCGGCGTATGGCCGCTCAACGTCGGCCAGGTCTACACGACTCTGGAGCGCCTCGAGCGCGACGGCCTGGTCACCCGCGAAGAGTCCGACGGCGGTCGCCAGGTCCGCTACCGCCTCGCCGATGTGGGACGCACCGAGGTCGAGCAGTGGTGGTCCAGCCCGGTGCCGGTCCAGAAGGTGGGGCGCGACGACGTCGCTCTGAAGATCGCGCTCGCAGCCTCGACCCCCGGCGTGGACGTGCTCGCCGTGATTCACGCGCAGCGCCGCGCTGTCATGACCTCGCTGCAGGACCTCAACCGCGCCAAGCGCACCGGCAGCGACGAGGCGTGGGAGCTCGTCGCCGATGCCCTCATCTTCCGCGCCGAGGCAGAGGTGCGGTGGCTCGACCACACCGAGGCCAGACTCGCTCAGCGGACACCGGTCACGGCGTCGGGCACGCGAGGGGCGCTGCAGACGCCCGGCGCCAGCGCACCCGACGCTGTCCCCGCTACCGGTGAGGGGGTCCAGCGATGACGCTCGACGAGCGGCCCGCGCTCGCGATGCGCGGTGTCACCAAGACCTACGTCGACGGAGAGACCACCGTCACCGCGCTCGCTGATGTGACGCTAGATGTCTTCGCGGGCGAGATGGTGGCCGTGATGGGCACCTCCGGCTCGGGAAAGTCGACATTGCTGGCGATCGCGGGCGCCCTGCTCGCGCCCACCGACGGCGAGATCGAAGTCGACGGACGGCCGCTCGGCAAGCTCAGCGCCCGCAAGCTCGCTCAGGTGCGGCGCGAGCGCGTCGGCTTCGTGTTCCAGGACTACAACCTGCTGCCCACGCTGACGTCGCTCGAGAACGTCGCCCTGCCGCTCGACCTGGGCGGCGCGTCGTCGGCAACAGCGCGCTCCGAGGCGCGTCGTGCACTCGCGGCCGTAGGGCTGCGGGAACGCGCCTCGTCCTTCCCCGACGAGCTCTCGGGCGGCCAGCGCCAGCGCGTCGCGATCGCCCGCGCGATCGTCGGGCGCCGGCGCCTACTGCTCGCCGATGAGCCCACGGGAGCGCTCGACTCCGTCACCGGGGAGGCGGTGCTGAAGGGCCTGCGCGAACGGGCCGACGAGGGCGCCGCCGTGGTCGTCGTCACCCACGACGCCAGGCACGCCGCGTGGGCCGACCGCATCGTCTACCTCGCCGACGGGCGCATCGTCGACGAGACGCGCGCCTCTCAGCCCGAATCGCTCCTCACCGGCGGGACGCTGTGAGCTCGCCGCTAGGGCCCGTCCGGCGCACCCGCACCGCGCTGCGCCTCGCAGGTCGGGAGCTGATGCGCAAGCCCCGCGAGGGAGTGCTGGTGGCGGCGCTCGTCGCGGTGCCGGCTGCCGCGATCATGCTGATCTCCACCGTCATGGCCAGCCAGACGCCCACGCTCGACGAGAAGCTCACTGCCGAGCTGGGGCAGACCCAGGCGTGGGTGCGCGTGTGGGACTCGGCCGGCAACCCTGTGGTCCAGGCTCCCACCGTGCCCGAACATGTGCAGAGCGCCGTCGAGGGCGACGGCGCGCTCGAGGGCACCGACGAGTACACGGCGGCAGAAGTCGAAGCGCTGCTCCCCGACGGCGCGCGCACCATCGACCTGCTGGGTGCGAGCACCTTCCTTCACACGCCCGACGCGTCGGCCAGGGCCACGCTGACGGCTGGCGAGGCATGGGACGAGTCGCTCGCGGGCATCTACACGCTCGTGGATGGATCAGTCCCCGCGGCCGACGACGAGATCATGATCTCTCCCACCCTTGCGTCCGTGGCGGGCGTGGCCGTCGGCGATGCTGTCGAGCTCGCGGACACGGGCGAGTACACGGTCGTGGGCATCCTGTCGCCGCGCGTCGATGGTTCAGGAACCGTCTTCACCACGTCCGGCGCGCCGGTCGCTGTGGGAGCCCTCGGCGAGTGGGGCATCAACGGCTCCATGACCTGGTACCTCGTGGACACGCCACTGTCGTGGAGCGACGTGCAGGAACTCAACCGGCAGGGACTCGTCGCCTACTCGCGCGAGGTGGTCACAGGGCCGCCGGTGACCGGCGGTCTCACGCCCATCGAGCAGGAGACCGATGCGGCATTGCTAGGAGCAGGTGCCGTCGGCCTCTTCGCAGCGATGCTGCTCGCCGGAGCCGCCTTCGCCGTGACGTTCCGTCGCCAAAGGCACACGATGGCGATGCTCGGGGCGAACGGCGCGCACGGAAGCTCGCTCGTCGCGGTGGGTGTGGCACGAGGCTTGTGGCTCGGGCTCGCAGGCGGCGTCGTCGGAGGTGTGTTCGGCATCGCGCTCGGGCTCGGCTGGGACTACGTGCTGCTGCATTGGGGCGGCGCCGAAGGGCAGTACAGCACCTGGGGCTATCACGTGAACTGGTCGCACCTTCCGCTCACGGCCGCCTACGGCGCGCTCGTGGGCATCGTCTCCGCCTGGGTCCCCGCGCTCGCCGCGTCGCGACTCGACGTGCTCGGCGTCCTGCGGGGCAGCACCCGTCCCCCGCGTGCCCGACGCTGGACCGCCGTCCTCGGCGCGCTTGCGGTCATCGCGGGCGGGGCGGCGATGGCGTGGTCAGCGCGTCTGCTCGACCAGTCGCTCGACCTCGCGGGCGGGGCCGCCTATGCGCAGCGCTCCCAGGCTTCGATGATCCTCGTCGCGGGCGCAGTGCTTGCTTTCGGCGGTCTCGCCCTGCTCGTGCCCGTGATGCTCCGGCTGCTCGGCCGTGCCGCAGTCAACGCACCCCTCGCCGGACGGATCGCCGTGCGCGATGCCAGCCGCAGCATCGGGCGTACCGCGCCAGTCGTGGCCGCAATCGCGGTGACCATCGCCATCTCGACTGGCCTGATCCTGACGCTGGACCGTGGCAGGGCGAACCTGCTGGACTACTGGACTCCCCACGCGCCGGTAGGCGACGCGATCGTCGAGCTGGGCTTCGCGATCGAGGGCACGGCCGACCAGGCGGACATCGTGGTCGCGGCGGCGCACGATGTGCTCCCCGACGCGGAGGTCACCGTGTTCGACGCCTTCCTCAACTTCAATGGCGTGGAGCCGGGCGCGGTGGACATGTCTGCGGTGCCGTTCCTCCTCGCGCCCGAGCAGAACGTGTGCCCCGAGCTCATCGATCCCGAGTTCAGCGTCTCAGCGCGAGAGAGGGCCGCAGATCCGCGCTGCGACTCGCGCGAGATTGACTTTGGGCCGTGGACCTCGCGGATCGTGGTCGGCGACGCCGACGATCTGGCCGCGCTCGCGGGCACCGATCCCGGCGACGCGGCGCTGGACGCCCTCGCCGGCGGCGGGGTGGTCGTCTTCTCGTCGAGCTTCCTCGACGAGGGCACCGTGACAGTGGGCTTCTACGACGTGGACGGCGGGGAGTTCCCGGACTTCGGGTCGTTGCCCGACGAGTCGCTCACACTTCCGGGTGCTTTCCAGCAGGTCGCGCCGGGCACCATGCGCGTGGGACTCGCGATGGTCTCGCCCGAGACCGCAGCCGAGATCGGCTGGCCGTCCCAGCCCACCTCAGTGCTGATCGATGCCGACGAGCCCATCACCGAGCAGCAGCAGGCGCAGTTGTCCGCTGCCGCCCGGATGCCCGATGGCTCCACGCCGTGGGTCTACGTCGGTGGCGGGCCGCGCGACACGTACGCCGCCGTCGTCAGCGCGGCAATCATGGGCGTTGCGCTGCTGCTCGTGTTCTCCAGTGTCTCCATCGCGCTCGGCCTCGCCCGCGCCGATGCCCGGCAAGACGACTTCACGCTCGCCTCGCTCGGTGCCTCACCTCAACTCGCACGTTCGGTCGCGGCGTGGCAGGGGGCGCTGATCGTGGGCCTCGCGGGTGCGATCGGCGCGCCCGTGGGGACCGCATGGGTGGTGGTGCAGGGGTTCTCCACGCTGGACCGCGACTACGTGCTCCCGTGGTGGTGGATCGTCGCCGCGTCGCTCGCGTTGACAGGGGTGGTCGCGCTCGCGGCCTGGGTGTTCACCAAGGTGCCCAAGGCGGTGCACTACAGGCTGGCGGCCTGATCGGCGGCAGATTCCGACTTTCAACACCGGGCCTGCGGAAACTCCCGCGAAATCAAGGTGTGGTGCACTTCTCGCGACTACCGAGGAGGTCCCCGATGGCCGTGCAAATCCTGACCGCCGACGTGCTCGTCCCCATGGACGCTGCGCGCAGCGTGCTCACCGACGCGGGTTTCGCGCACGAAGACGGCACGATCCTGGCCGTCGACAGCCGCGCCGCGCTCGTGGCCGCCTACCCCGACGCTCGTGCCCGCCACCTGAGCGACAACGTCCTCATGCCGGGTCTTGTCAATGCGCATCACCACAGCGGCATGCTGCGCGGCACCGCCGAGCACCTGCCTGTGTGGGAGTGGCTGCGCCTGCACATCGACCCCATGCACCGCGTGCTGCGCCCCGAGGAGGCGGAGGCCGCGTCGTGGCTCTGCTACGCCGAGGGCCTGCTGTCCGGCACCACGACGGTCGTGGACATGTGGCGCTACATGGACGGCGCCGCCCGAGCGGCGAGCGCGCTCGGCAACCGCGTGGTCACCGTCAACTACGTGGGCGAGCACCCCGACTACGACTACTTCGACACCCTTGACGACAACGAGCGCATGCTCGCCGAATGGACCGGAGCCGCTGGCGGCCGGATCATGCCGTGGGTGGGCCTCGAGCACCCGTTCTACGCCGACGAGGCCGGCCAGCGCCGCGCGATCGCGATGGCCCAGGAGTACGGCACGGGCCTGTACACGCACTGCAGCGAGTCGTCTCTGGATGTGGAACTGTTCCTGGAGCGCACCGGCAAGCGGCCCATGCACGCCCTCAAGGATCTGGGCTTCATGGACGTGCCGCGGCTGATGATCGCGCACGCCGTGTGGCTCGACGAGGGCGAGATCGCGCTGATGGCCGAGCACGGCGTGAGCGTCAGCCACAACCCCGTGAGCAACATGAAGCTCGCGAGCGGCTTCGCGCCCGTCGCCGAGTTGCTCGAGGCTGGCATCGCCGTGGGCATCGGGACCGATGGCGAGAAGGAGAACAACAACCTCGACATGTTCGAGGAGATGAAGGTCGCCTCGCTCCTGGGCAAGCTGCGCGCCATGGATGCCGCCGCGATGGACTCGTGGGCCGTGCTCGAGATGGCTACGCGCGGAGGCGCCCGCGCGATCGGTCAAGGCGACCGGCTCGGTTCGCTCGAGGTGGGCAAGCAGGCCGACGCCGTGGCGGTCCGTACGGATACGCCTCGCATGACGCCGCTCCTGGCAGAGGGCCCCTACGCCAACATCCACCACAACCTGGTGCACGCGGTGCGCGGTTCCGACGTGACGCTCACGATGGTGGCGGGCGACGTAGTGGTGGATGGCGGCGCGCTCGTCCACGCCTCCCTGCCCGACCTCATCGCACGCGTGCGCGACCTGGTGCCGGACCTCTTCGCGCGCCGCAGCGCCTACCTTGAGTCGTCGGGCGAGCAGCAGGGGCTCATGAGCCCGCACTGACCCCCTGCAGCCACTGCAGCGCCTCCACCGCGAGTGCGTGATCGTCCTCCTGCTTGAGTCCCGACACGGTGAGCGTGCCCACCATGCCGACGCCCGCGATGCGCACCGGCACGCAGCCGCCGTGCGCCACGTACTCGGTGAAGGGCAGCTGGGTCGCGTCGTTGAAGTCCACGCCCTTGGCCGCGTGGGAACGCCCCACGATGAGGCTCGACGTGCTGAAGCGGCGCACGGTGCGGACCTTGCGCTCGATCCAGTCGTCGTTGTCCGGCGTGGTGCCCTCAAGCGCCGCGTGGAAGACCTGCTGGTCACCCTTGCGGATGTCCACGGTGATTCCGAGCCCGTCACGGCGGCCGCGCTCGACGAGCCACGAGCCGAGGGTCCAGGCGTCGGCGTGCGTGAAGCGGGTCAGCACCAGCGTGGACTCGGTCTCGCGCAGCACCGCGAGCTCGGCGTTGAGGTCGTCGTGTGAGGAAGTCATACGCCGAACCTAGCGCGCCGACTGGACGCGCGGGACGCCGAACCCGGCCCCAGCGTCGGGCGTGCGGAGGCTAGTGACCGCCGGCGGCGATGTAGACGATCGCGCCGACGACCGCGGCGACGATCACGGTGAAGCACGCCGCGGCGAGCACGACGCGCACGGCGGGGCGGTTGCCGTCGGCGTCGCGTGATCCCGGCCCCTCGAGCGCGCGGACGCCCAGCGCGAACAGCGCGGGAAGTCCGGCGCCGACAAGCAGGCCGAAGATGAGGATCTTGGCGAGCGCGCCCCACTCGACGTACGTGCTCACGGCCTACCTCCCCGCCTCGGCGCGGTCGCCCGCCGGGGCGAGCAGCGTCGGGTCGTGCGCCTCGACCGATTCGGCGACGATCTCTTCGCCGGACTCCCAGTCGTGGTTGACGTTGCGGTGGTCCACGGGCTCGCGGCGCGACAGCGCCCAGAACACGAACGCGGCGGCCACGAGCAGCAGGAACACCACGTACGAGCCGGCGTCACCGCCCACGAGCTTGTCGATCCCGTAGAACGCCGCACCGACAGCGGCTGCGGCGGGAACCGTGATGAGCCACGCGGAGAACATGCGGCCCGCCACATTCCAGCGCACGCTCGCGCCCTTCATGCCGACGCCGGAGCCGAGGATCGAGCCGGTCGCGACGTGCGTGGTGGACAGGGAGTAGCCGAAGTGGCTCGACAGGAGGATGACGGCGGCCGACGAGGTCTCGGCGGCCATACCCTGGCGCGACTCGAGCTCCACGAGTCCCTTGCCGAGCGTGCGGATCACGCGCCAGCCTCCGGTGTAGGTGCCGAGCGCCATGGCCAGCGCACAGGACACGATCACCCAGAACGGCACGCTCGCGTCGGGGTCCACCGCTCCCGCGGCGATCAGGGCGAGAAGGATGATGCCCATCGACTTCTGTGCGTCGTTCGTGCCGTGTGCGAGGGAGACGAGTGACGCCGAGCCGATCTGCCCCCAGCGGAACACGCGGTCGTTGGTGTCCTGCGGCACGTCGCGGGTCAGGCGCGCGACGACCGCCGTGGCCACCGTCGCCACGAGGATCGCGACCATCGGCGCGATCAGCGCGGGCAGCAGCACCTTGGAGATGAGTCCCGTCCACAGCACGCCTTCCGTGCCGGCGGCGGCGAGCGCCGCGCCCACGACGCCTCCCACGAGAGCGTGCGACGAGCTCGAGGGGATGCCGAACAGCCACGTCGCGAGGTTCCACACGATGCCGCCCGCGAGGCCCGCGAGCACCACCTCGAGCGTCACGATGCCGGAGTCGACGATGCCCGTCGCGATGGTCGCAGCGACCGTGAGCGACAGGAACGCACCCACCATGTTGAGCGAGGCGGACAGCAGCACCGCCTGGCGCGGCTTGAGCGCGCGCGTCGCGATGGAGGTGGCCATCGCGTTGCCGGTGTCGTGGAAGCCGTTGGTGAAGTCGAACGCGAGTGCCGTGGCTACGACGATCGCGAGCAGGGCCGGTTCGTTCACATGCTCCATTGTGGCCTGGAATCGTGAACCTGCATGACGAACGGGTGAACGGCTCCCTCACGGCTGTCCGGGCACGCGTGAGAGGCCCGTGCGCTTTGGGTCCTAGGTCCCTGTCCTGCGCTGCGTCAGGATACCTCTCCGCCCACATAGAGCCAGTGGCCATTCACGCGCGTGAACGCACTCACCTCGCGCATCGATCCCATGGAGATCGCACCCGTCGCATAGTGCGCCACGAAGGTCACGGTGCCCTCGTCGTCGTCCGGTCCGCCCGCCTCTGTCGCGAGCACTTCGAGCCCTCGCCACGGCGTCTGCGCGAGGTCGAGCGTCGCTGGCCGCGTGCTCGGATGCCACGTCCGGCTCAGGTAGTCCTCGTCGCCGCGCACGTACGCGGTGTAGCGGGAGCGCATCAGCGCTTCGGCCGTCGGCGCCTCCGCGTCGCCGCGCAGGTAGGGCCGGCAGCAGTCGGCGAAACCGTCGCCCGAGCCGCAGGGACACGTCGCCATCAGGCGTCCTCCGCCGGCGCCTCGACAGCGACGGGGTGCGCGGCAGCGCGCGCCACCTCGGCGAGCAACGCGACGTCCGACGCGGCGGTGTCCCACGAGCACATCAGCCGCACCTCGACCGTCCCGGGCGTCGTGCCCGGCTTCCAGTCGTAGAAGCGCGTCCCGGTGGCGCGGATGTCGTCAGCCAGCGTGCGCGGCATCTCCACGAATACCGCGTTCGCCTCGGTGGGCTGCGTGAATCGCAACAAGCCGTCGCGCGCGAGCGGCTCCAGCTCGGCCCGCAGGAGCGTCGCCATCGCGTTCGAATGTCGCGCGTTGCGCAGCCACAGCGGATCGCCCGCCTCGTCGGTGGAGGTGAGGAGCGCCGTGAGCTGCGCCGAGACGTAGCGCATCTTGGAGCCCAGCTGCATCGCCTGCTTGCGCAGGTACGGCAGGTCATGCCCGACGCTGGGGCTCAGTTCCGGATTCAGCACCACCACGGCCTCGCCCAGCATCGCGCCATTCTTGGTGCCGCCGAGGGACAGCACGTCAGCGCCGCCGCACGCCTCGAGCAGGCCGACGCCGAGCGCGGCGGCGGCGTTCGCGATGCGCGCGCCGTCCACGTGCACGCCCATCCCGCGCGCGTGAGCCGCGTCCACCAGCGCCCGCAGCTCCTCGAGCGCGTACACGGTGCCCACCTCCGTGGACTGCGTGAGAGACAGCACGAGCGGCTGCGCGCGGTGCTCGTCCCCCAGGTCGCCCGCATACCGGTCGAGCTGTGCGGGGGTGAGCCGCCCGTCGGGCGAATCCAAGGCGAGCACCTTGAGGCCGGCCACCTTCTCGGGAGCCCCGCCCTCGTCGTTGTGGATGTGTGCGTGCTCCGAGGCGACCACGCCACCGCCCCAGCGCGGGCTGAGGGCCGTCAGCGACACGACGTTCGCGCCAGTGCCGTTGAACACGGGGAAGCCAACCGCGTGCTCGCCGAACGTCGCGCGCACCGCGGCGTCGAACTCGGCCGTCGCGGCGTCGGACCCGTAGGCGGGCTCGTGCCCGCCGTCGGCCGCAGCGATCGCGGCGAGTACCTCGGGGTGGACAGACGCGTAGTTGTCGGACGCGAAGTGGATGGCGCTCGTCGGGGTCATGCGGCCAGGTCCCTCACCCATTCGGTGCGCTCGGTGCGGAAGCCCGCTTTACGCAGGTACTCGCGGTCCGTCATGTCGTGAGGTGTGAGACGCAGCTGACGGAAGCCCGCGTCGGGCAGGGCCGACGAGTTCTCGTACACGAAGTGCCCCGGCGTGAAGTCGCGGAAGCGCGGCTTGACCCAGTCGAGCTCGACGCGTCCCACGCCGTCGCCCTCCTCACGCACTGCGACCACGCCCACGGCCTCGTCGCCACGCACGATCAGGAACGAGTGACGCGGTGCCCCCTCGCCCGGCTCCGCCGTGAATGCCGGCGCGAAGTGTGCGACGTCTGCCCCGTGCACCGTGAGCAGGTGGCGCAAGTAGGGGCCGTCGGACGGCACCGGGATGACCTTGTAGACCTCCGGATCCTTCGCCTCGCGATAGAGCCGGTTGAGCCAGTACGCGTTGATCACGACGATCGCCACGTTCATCGCGACGTAGGGCCAGATGCCGTAGATGAGGTTGTACGCCGTCGCAATGGTGGAGCCGATGAGATTCATCCAGCGGAACACCAGCATCCGCGCCTGCATGAGCGACACGACGATCAGCACCGAGCCGATCCACCCGAAGACCTCGTAGAACACGTCCATGCCTCAAGGGTAGGGCGCGCAGATGAGAGGCGTTCGCCGCGCTGCGTCCTGTGAGGCGCTCAGTGCTCTGAGCGGGCCAGTTTGAGCACTGAGTGCCTCACACGACGCATGGGTACCCTCGACTCATGCCCGAGTCAGTCCGCGCCGACGTATGGGTGTGGGCCGTCCGCCTCGCGAAGACCCGCACGCAGGCGACCGATGCGTGCAAGGCCGGCCACGTGCGCGTGCGCGGCGAGCGCGCCAAGCCCTCGACGCCCGTGCGCGTGGGCGACACCGTGATTGTCCGCACTCACGAGCGCGAACGAATCGTGGTTGCGACGAAGCTCCTGCTCAAGCGCGTCGGCGCCGCCCCCGCGGCGGAGGCGTACGAGGATCACTCGCCGCCCCCGCCCAAGAAGGAGCACGTGGGCGCGTTCGGAGTGCGCGACCGGGGAGCGGGCAAGCCGACCAAGCGCGAGCGGCGCCAACTCGACCGCCTGCGGGGGCGACCCAGCCGCTGACCCGGCCCCGGCGTCGGGCGTGCGCCCGGTTGCGACCTCGTCAGGAGTTCTGCGCGATGGGCTTGGCGCCCCAGATGCGGTCCAGGTAGTCCTGGATGGAGCGGTCGGAGCTGAAGAAGCCCGAACGCGCCACGTTGAGGATCGCGGAACGGCTCCACGCGTCCTGATCCGCGTACGCCGTCTCGACCCTTGCCTGCGCGTCCATGTAGGAACGGAAGTCCGCGAGCGCCATGAAGCGGTCGCGCTCCGTGAGCGACGCGAAGATCGAAGACACGGCCCCGCCGCGCTCGCCATCCGTGAACGCCCCGGAGGCGATCATGTTGAGCGCCGCCTTCAGCTCTGGGTCGGACTCGTAGTACGCGCCGGGGTCGTAGCCGCTGGCCTGGAGTGCTGCCGCGGCCGGCTCGTCCATGCCGAACAGGAAGAAGTTCTCGTCGCCCACGAGCTGGCGGATCTCCACGTTCGCGCCGTCATCCGTGCCGACGGTGAGCGCACCGTTGAGAGCGAACTTCATGTTTCCCGTGCCGGACGCCTCCTTGCCGGCGAGTGAGATCTGCTCCGACAGGTCGGCCGCCGGGATGAGCGTCTCGGCGAGCGTCACGTTGTAGTTCGCGGGGAAGGCAACCTTGAGGCGGCCCTGCAGCGACGCGTCGGCGTTGATCGTCCGGCCCACGGCATTGATCAGCTCGATCGTCTCCTTGGCCCGCACATACCCGGGCGCGGCCTTCGCGCCGAAGACGAACGTGCGCGGCGTGACGGACTCGAGCGGGATGCGGCCGGACGTGATGCCTTCGTACAGCGACACGATGTGGAGCAGCTTGAGGCTCTGGCGCTTGTACTCGTGCAGGCGCTTCACCATGGCGTCCACGAGACCGTCGCCGGCGAGCTCGAGGCCGTCGCGTGCCGCAAGCACGGTAGCGAGGCGCTGCTTGTTGGCGCCCTTGATCTCGCGGAATCGGCGACGGAACTCGGCGTCGTCGGCGAGCGGCTCGAGCTCGCTCAGGCGCGACAGGTCGGTGACCCAGCCGTCGCCGATCGCCTCCGTGATCAGGCCCGAGAGGGCCGGGTTCGAGAGCCGCACGAAACGGCGCGGCGTCACGCCGTTCGTGACGTTCGTGAACTTGTCGGGCCACAGCTGCGCGAAGTCGTTCAACACCTTGTCGCGCAGCAGCTGCGAGTGGAGCTCGGCGACGCCGTTGACCTTGAAGCCCGCGACGGTGGCGAGGTGAGCCATGCGCACGGCGCGCGCAGGCTCCTCAGCGATGATCGACATGCGGCGCACCCGCAGCTCGTCGCCCGGGTACGCCTCGCGCACGACCTCGAGGAACTCCTCGTTGATGCGATAGATGATCTCCAGGTGGCGCGGCAGCAGGCGCCCCAGCAGGTCGACCGGCCATACTTCGAGCGCCTCGGGCAGCAGCGTGTGGCACGTGTACGCGAAGACCTTCTGCGTGACGGCCCACGCGTCGTCCCACGCCCAGCCCTTCTCGTCCACGAGGATCCGCATGAGTTCCGGCACGGCGATCACCGGGTGCGTGTCGTTGAGCTGCCATGTGATGCGCTCGGGCAGCCGGTGCAGGTCGTAGCCGTCGGGCAGCACGTGGTCGATGAAGTCCTTCAGCGAGGCGGCCACGAAGAAGTACTGCTGCTGTAGGCGCAGCTCCTTGCCCTGCGGAGTCGAGTCCTCGGGGTAGAGCACCTTGGAGATGTTCTCGGCGTAGGTGCGGGCGCGCACCGCCTCGGCGTAGTCGCCGGCGTTGAACTCCTGGAGGTCGAACTCGTGCTGCGCGTGCGAGCTCCACAGGCGCAGCGTGTTGACGCGGCCGTTGCGGTAGCCGGGGACCATGTAGTTGTACGGCATCGCCGTGACGCCCCAACCGGGCACCCACGTGCGTGCGCCGTCGGGGCTGCCGGCGGGCGGAGCCTCGGTGTGACCGCCGAACGAGACGTCCACCGCGTACTCGGGGTGCGGCAGCTCCCACGGCGAGCCCAGGTGCAGCCAGGTGTCCGGCTGCTCGACCTGCCTGCCGTCGACGAACTTCTGGCGGAAGATGCCGTACTCGTAGCGGATGCCGTAGCCGATCGACGGCACGTTCAGCGTCGCGAGCGAGTCGATGAAGCACGCCGCGAGGCGTCCGAGCCCGCCGTTGCCCAGACCCGGCTCGACCTCCACCGCGCGAAGCTCGTCGATGTCCACGCCGAGCGCCGCGAGCGACTCGCGCGCGACGTCCTCAAGGTCCGAGGCCAGCAGCGCGTTCTCCAGCTGCGGTCCGAGCAGGAACTCGGCCGAGAGGTACGCGACGACCTTCGCCTGATCGCGGTACTGGTTGCGCAGCGTCTCGAGCCAGCGCGCCGTCAGATAGTGGCGCACTGCGCGGGACAGCGCGAGGTACTTGTCGTTGGCGCTGGCTCGGTCCAGGTCCACGCCCTGCCCGAAGTTGAGCTCGCGCAGGAACGCGCGCGTGAAGCTTTCGACGGTGTGCTCGGGGGCGGCGACGGGCGGAGTGTTCTCATTCACCCGCTCACGGTACGGGTCCGGGGGCGGCCCTGTCAGCATGCGAGCGAGATGTTCACGCGCGCGAAACCCGGTGCACATGCCCGACGCTCGGATCGGGCTGGCGTGACGCTCGGCGTCAGGCCGCGTCGGACCCGTCGCGGGCAAGCTCGGCGGCGGGGCGGGCGGGCCCGTATGACTGCTCCTTCGCTCGCTCCAGCTGGTCCTCCTGTAGCACGCGGTTCGTCCGCTGCAGGTCGGACAGCACGCCGAGCGCGAGAGAGAGAAGCGATCCGACCAGCAGCAGCGTGCCGAGCATGAGCGACTGGAAGTGGTCGCCCTGGTCGCCCGCGACGAGCAGGATCGCGTAGCGCACGAACGGCGTCAGGCCGGCGACGCCGAACGCGACGGCGAGCAGTGCGAACACCGTCCACGGGCGATACATGAGGTACGACCGCATGATCGCCTTGGCCGACTGCGCCATGTGGACCCACATGTTGGAGAACAGGCGCGATTCGCGCGTCTTGGGGTTCGTGGTGATCGGCACTGCGGTGATCGCGAGGCTCTTGTTGCCCGCCTGGATGATCGTCTCCATCGTGTAGCTGAACTTGGTGACGATGTTCAGCCGGTAGAGCGCGTAGCGGGAGTAGGCGCGAAAGCCAGACGCTGCGTCGGGCAGCTCGGTTCCGGCGGCCTTGTTCACGACCCAGGATCCGAAGCGCTGCATGACCTTCTTGAACGGCGAGAAGTGCGCGATCTGACGCGTCTGCCTGTCTCCGATGACGATCTCGGCTTTGCCGGCGACGATCGGCGCGACGAGGTCGGCGATGCGCGCCTGCGGGTACTGGTTGTCTCCGTCGGTGTTGACGACCACGTCGGCACCGTGCGACAGCGCGTACTCCACGCCGTCGCGGAACGAGCGTGCGAGGCCCATGCGTCCGGTGTGGCGCAGCACGGTCGCGCCGTACTCACGCGCGATCTCGGCGGTCCTGTCCGTCGAGCCGTCGTCGATGACGACCACCTCGATCTCGTCGATGCCGGGCACCTCGGCAGGGATCGAGCCCAGCACCGTCGGGAGGGTCGCCTCCTCGTTCAGGCACGGCACCTGGATGACGAGCTTCATGGCACCTCAGCGTAGTCACCACGACGCGCGACCTTGCGCAAGCGCGCGAGCGGGCGGGTACATGCCCGACGCGCGCCTTCCGTCCGTGCGGCGTGCGCCCTGTCGCTGGCAGGGGCTTTGCGACACAATGGGCGGGTGACCTCGTTCGCTGACCGCCACATCGGACCCTCTGACGACGCCGTCGAGACGATGCTCGATGCCGTGGGGCATCCGTCCCTGGCCGCTCTCGCGGAGGCCGCCGTGCCCGGATCGATCCGGCTCGACGACGTGCTACAGCTTCCTGAGGCGCGCAGCGAGCAGGAGGTGCTCGGCGCGCTGCGGCGGTTCGCCGGCAGCAACCGCACCGCGGTGCAGATGATCGGTCAGGGCTATTCGGACACGGTGACGCCAGCGGTGATCCAGCGCGGCGTGCTCGAGAACCCGGCCTGGTACACCGCCTACACGCCCTATCAGGCGGAAATCTCGCAGGGGCGGCTCGAGGCGCTGCTGAACTTCCAGACGATGATCGCCGATCTGACCGCGCTTCCCGTGGCGGGTGCGTCGCTGCTGGACGAGGCGACCGCGGTGGGAGAGGCCGTGCTGCTGATGCGCCGCGCGGTCAAGGGCAAGGACGGCGGCATCGTCGTCCTCGACTCCGAGACGCTGCCGCAGACCGTCGCCGTGGTCGAGGCACAGTGCCGGGCGATCGGCCTTCCGCTGCGTGTCGAGGAGCTCGTCGAGGGCTGGGAAGCGCCCGAGGACCTGGTGGGCGTCGTCGTCCAGCAGCCCGGCGCGTCGGGCGTGCTGCGCGACGTGACGCCCGTGATCGAGGCGGCTCACGGCGTAGGCGCGCTCGCGACCGTCGCGGCCGACCTGCTGAGCCTCGCGTTGGTCAAGGCGCCTGGCGAGCTGGGCGCGGACATCGCCGTCGGCTCTGCGCAGCGGTTCGGTGTGCCGCTGTTCTTCGGTGGGCCCCACGCCGCGTTCATCTCGGTGCGCGAGGGGCTCGAACGCCAGCTGCCGGGCCGTCTCGTGGGCGTCTCGGTCGATGCCGAGGGCGCGCCCGCGTATCGGCTCACGCTGCAGACGCGCGAGCAGCACATCCGCCGCGACAAGGCCACATCCAACATCTGCACGGCTCAGGCGCTGCTCGCGATCGTCTCCGGCTTCTACGCGGTCTATCACGGCGCGGACGGCCTGCGAGAGATCGCGATGCGCGTCCACTCGACGGCCGTCGCCGCCGCCGACGCTCTCACCGCCGCCGGCGTGACAGTGCGCCACGAGCACTTCTTCGACACGATCGTCTGCGAGGTGCCGGGCGGAGCCGACTCCGTCGTGGCGCGCGCCGCAGCCGAGGGCATCAACCTGCGGCGCGTCGATGCCGACACGGTCGCGATCGCGTGCGACGAGGTCACCGAGCTCCACACGCTGGACATGGTGGTCGAGGCCTTCACGGCGGCGAAGCGTCACCCGATCTACTCGCCGCCGCGCGTCGCGATTCCGCGTGAGTTGCGCCGCACCAGTGACTACCTCACGCACCCGATCTTCAGCGCCCACCGCTCCGAGACGTCGCTGATGCGTTACATGCGCCGCCTTGCCGACCGGGACCTCGCGCTCGACCGCACCATGATCCCGCTCGGCTCGTGCACCATGAAGCTCAACTCCGCCGTGGAGATGGCGGCGATCAGCTGGCCTGAGTTCGCGACGATCCACCCCTTCGCGCCCGCCGACCAGACGCGCGGCTACCGCGAGATGATCGCGCAGCTCGAGGACTGGCTCGCTGAGATCACCGGCTATGCGGCCGTGTCCGTGCAGCCCAACGCGGGCTCACGCGGCGAGTACGCGGGGCTGCTCGCGATCCACGAGTACCACCGCTCCCAGGGCGAGGAGCGAGACATCTGCCTGATCCCCGCGTCGGCGCACGGCACGAACGCGGCTTCCGCGGTGCTCGCCGGGCTCAAGGTCGTGGTCGTGGCAACCGCCTCGGACGGCGAGATCGACATGGCCGACCTGCGCGCCAAGCTCGAGCAGCACGCCGGCAAGGTCAGCTGCATCATGCTCACCTACCCGTCGACGCACGGCGTCTACGAGGAGCAAGTGGGCGAGGTGTGCGCCGCGGTGCACGACGCCGGTGGCCAGGTCTACATCGACGGCGCGAACCTCAACGCGCTCGTCGGCCTCGCGAAGCCCGGCCACTTCGGTGGCGATGTCTCGCACCTGAACCTGCACAAGACCTTCTGCATCCCGCACGGAGGAGGCGGCCCCGGCGTCGGGCCTGTGGCCGTCGCCGAGCACCTGGTTCCGTTCCTGCCCGAGCTGCAGCAGGCCGTGCGGCGACCGCAGGAGCTGCTGCGCAAGGGTGCGCCCGTCTCCGCCGCACCGTACGGCTCGGCGGGCATCCTGCCCATCTCGTGGGCGTACATCGCGCTCATGGGCGGACCCGGACTGTTGCGTGCCACGCAGGTGGCCGTGCTCGCCGCCAACTACATCGCCGCGCGGCTCGACGACGCGTTCCCGGTGCTGTACCGCGGACCGAACGGCCTCGTCGCGCACGAGTGCATCCTCGACCTCCGGCCGCTGACCAAGGCGACAGGCATCACCGCGGAGGACGTCGCGAAGCGCCTCATCGACTTCGGCATCCACGCACCCACCATGTCGTTCCCCGTCGCCGGCACGCTCATGGTCGAGCCGACCGAGTCCGAAGACCTCGCCGAGATCGACCGCTTCATCGACGCGATGCTCGCGATCCGCGAGGAGATCGCCGCCGTCGAGCGTGGCGACATCTCCGCCGAGGACTCGCCGCTGCGCCACGCGCCCCACACGGTCGCGATGGTCGCGGGCGACGCCTGGTCCCAGGCGTACACGCGCGAGCAGGCCGCGTTCCCAGCCCCGTACCTCAGGGTCGACAAGTACTGGTCGCCCGTGCGCCGCATCGACAACGCGTATGGTGACCGCAACCTCGTGTGCGCATGCCCGCCGCTCGAGGAGTACGAGCAGGACTAGACACGACGCCGTCGGCGTCGCGGAGGTGCAACGCGTGGACCAGGCCCAGGCGAACGTGAGCGGCAAGCTCTCGGTCACGTCGGCGACGCTCGTCGTCGTCACCATGGCGATCCTGCTCGTGCCCGGCTCGCGCGCCGGTCATCTCGTCGACGCCGTGCCCGCCTACGTCGTCACCGCTGCTGCAGCGGTGTGCATCGTTGTCGGCATCGTGCTGGGGCACCTCGCCCGCGCTGCCGCGCGCAGGGCCGGCGCCGAGGAGGACGACGTCGCCACTGTGGCGCTCGTGTGCCACTACCTTCTGCTCATTCTCGGCATTGTCATTCAGCTCGAGGAGCCCGTCCGGGACGCGCTCACTCAGCTCCTCGACGGACTCTCCTGAGCCGCGACTACGCTGAACGCGTGACCTCTCCACTGCGCACCCCCCTCCACGACGAGCACGTCGCCCTGGGCGCGACGATCGTCGACTTCGCGGGCTGGGAGATGCCCGTCCGCTACACCGGCGACATCGCCGAGCACACTGCGGTGCGCACCGCCGCTGGACTGTTCGACCTCAGCCACATGGGCGAGATCGCGGTGCGCGGCACCGACGCCGAGGCGTTCCTCGACGACGCGCTCGTCGGTCGCATGAGCGCCGTTGCGCTCGGTGGCGCGAAGTACACGATGATGTGCGCCGCCGACGGTGGCGTCATCGACGACCTGATCGTGTACAGGCGCGACTGGGACCACTACGTGATCGTCGCCAACGCGGCAAACAAGGACGTGGTGCTCGACGAGCTGTTCGACCGTGCGGAAGGCTTCGACACCGACGTCGAGGACGACTCTGCCGAGATCGCCCTCATCGCGGTGCAGGGCCCGCGCGCGCAAGGGATCGTCATGGAGATGACCGCGCGCGGCGCCGACGACATCGAGGCCATGCGCTACTACACCGCCGCCCACGTGCTGCTCGAGGGCGATGTCCATGCGTTCGTCGCGCGCACGGGGTACACGGGCGAGGACGGGTTCGAGCTTTTCGTAGGCGCGGACGAGGCGGCCGCGGTATGGAGGCTCGCGCTCGCGATCGGCGAGCCGCACGGCCTCATCCCGTGTGGGCTTTCCTCGCGCGACTCGCTGCGCCTCGAGGCGGGGATGCCGCTGTACGGCAACGAGCTCACGCGCGAGACCACCCCGTTCGACGCGGGCCTGGGGCGCGTGGTCGCGTTCGGCACCGAGAAGAACCCGCGCGGTGACTTCGTGGGGCGCGCCGCGCTCGAGGCGGCGCGCGACGCCTGGAAGGCCTCGGAGGAGGACGGCGCTTCGCATGCCCGACGCCTCGTCGGCCTGGTCGGCGAGGGTCGCCGTGCGGCGCGCGCGGGCTATGCGGTGCTCAGCCCCGGCGGGGCCGAGGTGGGGGTCGTGACCTCCGGAGCGCCGTCGCCGACGCTGGGCAGGCCCATTGCGATGGCCTACGTGCCGCGCTCGCTGTCCGAGCCCGGCACGCGGCTCGGCATCGATGTGCGTGGCCGTACCGAGCCGATGACGGTGGTCGCGCTACCGTTCTACACGAGGACTGCGTAGGGCCGCGGTCTCACCGAGGAAGGGACAACCCATGGCGAACGTTCCCGACGAGCTCCGCTACTCCGCGGAGCACGAGTGGGTGGCAGGCGACCTCGCGGAGGGCGCGGTCGTCACCGTCGGCATCACGGAGCACGCGGCCGATGCGCTGGGCGACATCGTCTACGTCGAGCTTCCCTCCGTGGGCGACGCAGTGCAGGCCGGTTCGGTGTGCGGCGAGCTCGAGTCGACCAAGGCGGTGAGCGAGCTGTACTCGCCCGTCACCGGCGAGGTCGTCGAGGTCAACGCTGCACTCGAGGGCGCGCCGGAGACGATCGGCGCGGACGCGTACGGCGAGGGGTGGATCTTCAAGGCGCGCCTCACCGCCGAGGCGTCCGATCTGCTCGACTCCGAGGCCTACGCGGCGATCACCGAGTGACCTCCCGCGCCGAGTCCCCCGGCGGTCACGGACAGGTTCCCGTGAACGGCGAGCCGCGCCTCGTGGTCGCCGCGGCGATCACCGACGATCTGGATTCTCCCCAACTGCTGTTCGCGGCGAGGCGCAATGCGCCCCCCGTGTTCGCCGGTCTGTGGGAGTTCCCGGGCGGCAAGGTCGACGAGGGCGAGAGCCCCGAGGAGGCGCTGCATCGCGAGCTCGCCGAGGAGCTGGGCGTCGAGGTGGAGCTGGGCGACGAGATCGTCGGACCGGATGCGCCCGCGGAGCTGCCCGGCATCGGCTCGACGGGACCGGTGTGGGAGCTGCGCGCCCCGGACGCCGCCGGTCCGCGCCTGGTCATGCGCGTGTGGTGGGCGACCTTGAAGCCGTCAGCAGACGGCGGCGAGCCTCAGCCCCAGCCGCTCGAGGATCACGACCTTCTCCGATGGCTCGAGCCCGGCGCGTGGCGCGATGTTCCGTGGCTGCCTGCGGACGAGCGCATCGTCGAGGCGCTCCTGCGCGACGCTGTGGAGCGCAACCGCCGCGGCTGGTGCTGATGGGCCTCTAGCGTCGCGCGACACAACCCGCGATGTGGTCGTCTACCAGGCCGCACGCCTGCATGGCGGCGTACATGGTGGTCGGGCCCACGAACACGAACCCCGCCTTCTTGAGCGCCTTCGCGAGCGCGACGGACTCGGGCGTCGACGCGGGCACCTCGGACCAGTCTGCGGGCGGCGCCGCGCGCGGCGCCGGGGCGAACGACCAGAAGAGCTCATCGAGACTCGAGCCGGATTCCTGCAGGGCCACGACTGCGCGGGCGTTGGTGATGGCGGCCTGGACCTTCAGCCGATTGCGCACGATCCCGGCATCCGCCATCAGTCGTGTGAAATCGTCGTCGTCGAACGCGGCGACGGTGTGCGGGTCGAAGCCTGCGAAGGCCTCGCGGAACGCCTCGCGCTTGCGAAGGATCGTCAGCCACGACAGTCCCGACTGCATGCCCTCGAGCACGATCCGCTCGAACAGCGCGGCATCGCCGTGCACTGGCAGTCCCCACTCTTCGTCGTGATACGCGGCATACAGGGGATCGTCGCCGCCGAAGCAACGCAGCGATGTGGAAGGCGTCTCGGCCGAGATGGAGTCCGTCATGACCCCAGTGTGGCCCGTGCCGGTGACACCCACCGGGCCTCCGCGTCGGGCGTGTGGACTCCGCGCCGCTCGCCAAGGGCTGGGGACGAGGCGAATGCCACCCCTGATCGACACGTGCACATTCCGCCAGGGCCTCGCCGCGCGTAGGGTGGGCCGCGCTATGACGATCGACGACCTGCTGCGCCGGGGCTCTCCCACGCTCAGCTACGAGCTCTTCCCTCCCCGCACGCCCGCAGCGGAGGACGCGCTCGCGCGCACGATGCAGGTGCTCGCCGAGACCGCTCCTGACTTCATCTCCATCACGTACGGCGCCTCGGGCACGACGCGCTCCACGTCGCGCGGCGTGGTTCAGCTGCTCGCCGAGCAGCACACGATTCCACCGCTGGCGCACCTCACGTGCGTGGACCAGTCGCGCGCGGAACTGACCGAGATCATCGAGGAGTACCTGAGCGAGGGCGTCCGAGACTTCCTCGCGCTGCGCGGCGATCCCCCGCGCGGCCAAGCGCACTGGCAGCCGCATCCGGACGGGCTCACCTACGCGAACGAGCTCGTGACCCTGCTGCGCGAGGTCGCCCACGCGCACGGAGTCGACGATCTCACGGTGGGAGTCGCCGCTTTCCCGGCCCAGCACGCGATGCCGCGGTGGCGCCAACAGAGCACCGACGTGCTGAAGCGCAAGCAGGACGCCGGCGCGACGTTCGCGATCACCCAGGTGTTCTACGAGACCTCGCAGTACACGGCCATGGTGGAGGACGCGCGCGACCAGGGCATCGACATGCCGATCATCCCTGAGGTCATGCCCATCGTCACGTCGCGTCGCGCGATTCGCGCTGCCGAGCTCACGGGCGTGCCGACGCCGGTCGAGCTTGTCGCTGCTCTCGAGCGCGCCGAGAGCGACGACGCGGCGAGGGCTGCGGGGGTTGCGCACGCGTCGCGCCTGTCGCGCGAGCTGCTCGACGCGGGTGCACCAGGGATCCACGTCATCACGTTCAACCAGCACCAGGCCGCCCTGGAGCTCGTGGAATCGCTGGGTCTGACGACGCGTTAGCCTCGTGGCCTGCCCCGCGAGAGCCTGTCCGCACGAGAGGATGCCATGCCCGAAGAGATCTTCGCCAAGTCCGTCACGCTCCACCGCGAGAGCGAGGGCGTGTATCAGGTGACCACCGCGTCGGGCGCGACCCTGACGTTCGGCCGCGGCGAGGGCCTGGTCTCGCCGGTCGAGCTGCTGCTGGCGGCGATCGCGGGGTGCTCGAGCATCGATGTGGACGCGATGACGACGCGTCGTGCGGAGCCCGAGCGCTTCGAGGTGACCGCCACCGCGGAGCAGGTGAAGAACGACGAGGGAAACATCCTCCGAGACATCGCCGTGGCCTTCGATCTCGCCTTCCCCGAGGGCGAGGACGGCGACAAGGCCCGCGCCCGCATCGCGAAGGCGCTCGAGGTGTCGCACGAGAAGTACTGCACCGTCTCGCGCACCGTCGAGGCGGGAGTCCCCGTCGCCTTGGAGCAGAAGCAGGCGTAGCCCCGACGCGGCTGCTGGGGTTGCACACGTTTCCGTGACGCCCGTAAAACAGCCGTGTAGCAGGGGTGACGGTGGATTTCTAGCCAGGAAGGGAAGCCCGGGCTAGACTCCACAGCGCACTCTCGGCGCGCACGGACGCGCGTCGACCAAGCGCAATGGCGAGCCCGCCGCGCAACATCCCCCATGAGGAATCATGACCGACAACAACCCTGTTGCCACCCCTGCGCCGGCTTTCCCCGGCGGAACCATCCTCGGATACCCGCGCATCGGACGCATGCGTGAGCTCAAGAAGGCCCTCGAGTCCTTCTGGAAGGGCGCCACGACCGCCGAGGAGCTCGAGGCCGCTGCTGCTCAGCTCCGCGCCGTCACCCGTGAGCGCCTCGCCGAGCTCGGTCTGCGCACCGACGACAGCTCGATGCCGTCGAACTTCTCGTTCTACGACCATGTGCTCGACGCTGCGGTCACGTTCGGTGCCATCCCGACGCGCTTCGCGGACCTGCGCGCGGCCGACGGCTCGGTGGACCTGGCGGGCTACTCGACCATCGCGCGCGGCGAGGGCGCCAAGGCGCCGCTCGAAATGACCAAGTGGTTCGACTCGAACTACCACTACCTCGTGCCCGAGATCGGTCCCGAGACCGTCTTCGCGCTGAGCTCGACCCGCTGGGTCGACGAGTTCGTCGAGGCCAAGGACGCCGGCTACCTCACGCGCCCTGTCATCACCGGCCCGCTCACGTTCCTGTATCTCGCCAAGCCCTCCGACGACGCCCCGACGGGCTTCGACCCGATCGAGCGCCTCGACGACCTCGTGGCCGTCTACGGCGAGCTGCTCGCCGCGTTCAAGGCCGCCGGCGCCGAGTGGGTGCAGATCGACGAGCCCGTGCTGGTCGCCGACATCGACGCCCCACGCGGCTCCGTGCTCGCCAACGCCGAGAAGGTCTACTCGACGCTGGCCGCGCAGGCCGAGCGTCCGCAGATCCTCGTCGCCGGGCCGATGGGTTCGCTCGACGACGCGCTGCCCGTGCTCGCCGCATCGGGCATCGAAGGCTTCGCGCTGGATCTGGTGCGCGGCGGGATCCCCGCCGACGTGGACCTCGCAGGCCTCGCCGTCGTCGCCGGCGTCATCGACGGCCACAACATCTGGCGCACCGACCTGGACAAGGCGCTCGCCAAGGCTGAGGCCGTGGCCGCCCTGGGCGGCGCCGTCACCATCGGCACGTCGACCTCGCTGTTCCACGTGCCCCACACCCTCCAGGGCGAGGAGCACCTGGGCGAGGAACTGATCTCCTGGCTCGCCTTCGCGGACGAGAAGGTCGGCGAGGCCGTCACCCTCGCCACGGCGCTGAGCGATGGGCCCGACGCCGTGGCAGAGGCCCTCGAGGAGGCTCGCGTCGCGCTCGCGTCCCGTGCCGCCCACCCGGGCACGAACCGCGCCGACGTGCGCGAGGCGCTCGCGGCCGTCACTCCCGCCGACCGTCAGCGCTCGCCTTACTCGGTGCGCGCCGCGGCGCAGGACAACCGCTTCCACCTGCCGGAGCTCGCCACCACCACGATCGGCTCGTTCCCGCAGACCCCGGAGATCCGCAAAGCGCGCGCCGCCTGGGCCAAGGGGCAGATCGACGACGCCGCCTACGAGGAGGCGATGAAGGCCGAGATCGCCTCCGTCGTGAAGCTCCAGGAGGACCTGGGACTCGACGTGCTCGTGCACGGTGAGGCCGAGCGCAACGACATGGTGCAGTACTTCGCCGAGCTGCTCGACGGCTTCGACGTGACCGTCAACGGCTGGGTCCAGTCGTACGGCTCGCGCTGCACGCGTCCTTCGATCCTGTGGGGAGACGTCGCGCGCCCCGAGCCCATGACGGTGCGCTGGGCTCAGTACGCGCAGTCGCTGTCCGACAAGCCCGTCAAGGGCATGCTCACGGGACCCGTCACGATCCTCGCGTGGTCGTTCGTGCGCGACGACCAGCCGCTGGGTGTCACCGCCGACCAGGTGGGTCTTGCCCTGCGCCAGGAGGTCGCCGACCTCGAGGCCGCAGGCATCGGCATCATCCAGGTCGACGAGCCCGCGCTGCGCGAGCTGCTCCCGCTGAAGAAGAAGGACCAGCCGGCGTACCTCGAGTGGTCAGTGAACTCGTTCCTGCTCGCCACCGCGGGCGCCAAGGACGACACCCAGGTGCACACCCACCTGTGCTACTCCGAGTTCGGCGAGATCATCGACGCGATCGACGGCCTCGACGCCGACGTCACGTCGATCGAGGCCGCACGCTCCCGCATGGAGGTGCTGCCCGCGATCAAGGGCCACGGCTACGAGCGGCAGATCGGCCCTGGCGTGTGGGACATCCACTCGCCGCGCGTGCCGTCCACGCAGGAGATGACCGAGCTTCTGACGCTGGCCAAGGAGTCGATCCCTGGCAGGCAGCTGTGGGTCAACCCTGACTGCGGCCTCAAGACCCGCGGCTACGCGGAGACCACGGCGAGCCTCGAGAACCTCATCGCGGCCACGAAGGCTGTGCGCTAGTCACTCACGCGCGAGCGGCGTCGTTCCTTCGGGCCGTCAGGCCTGATCCCTGGGAACGACGCCGCTTTCGCGCGTCCTGGGATGGCATCAGTGCTGATTCTGGGCGAGTCTTCGGCACTCATGCACTCGCAGGACGCGTGCCCGACGCGCTGGCTCGCTCACGCGCGAGGCTGCGGCCGGTCGAAGTCGCGCTCGGGCACATCGCCACTCGTCGCGAGCGGAGCGCCGGCGCCTCGCACGCAGATCCACCTCAGCGGTTCCGGTGAGTCATGCGCCGCGCGCCACGTGCGCCACACGGGTGGAGCGACTCTCACCGCAGTGCCCGGCCCGACGGCGACGACGTCATCGTCGAGTCCCATCACGCCGACGCCCGTGAGGAAGAGGTACAACTCCTCCAGCGTCGTGTGCCGATGCCAGAAGTGGGCCCCTTCGCCCGGTGCTCGCGAGTTCACGGTGGCGCCGAAGAACTCGAGGTCGAGCTCGCGGTCCACGAACAGCCGACCGGGCATTCGTGCCTCGGGGAGTATGCCGTCCTCGCGGCCCGCCCAGCTGTCAAGATCGCCAGTCTCGAAGATGTCGTATCCGTTCATGACGTGAGCGTGCGTCGCCGCCGCGCGGTGTGACAAGTGCCGCCATCAGCGCATCAGGCTCCTCCGCGCACGAGCGGCCGGGCGTCAGGGGCAGGCGATGCCCTCCGCGAAGCCCTCGGTGGCGTCGTACCGGACCCCAGGGGACACGGTGGTGTCACCCTGGGGATGGCTCATCTGCAGGCACCACGCGGTCTCGTCGACTGGGGCGAATGTCACGAGCACCACGCCGTCCGAGGCTGGCATCGCGAACTCGCCGTCGATCTCGTAGGTGTCGCCCACGCGCTGCACATCGAGCACCGGATCGCCCTCCTTCTGTGCGGAGAGGATCATCTGTCCCAGGTTGACGACGTCGGAGCGGGCGGCGGTGTCGCTGGCCTTCTCGCGCTGGTTCAGGAAGATAGGGATCATGATCGCGGCGAGCACGGCGATGATGACCATGGTGACGAGCAGCTCGACGAGCGTGAACCCGGAGTCCTTGCTGCGGCGGGCGAATGAAGCGGTCACGATTCCCTCGTCTCGTGTCCGACCCGCCAGGCGGGTATCGCCCCGGCTGTTCCCCCCAGTTCGGCGGTAGGCGACGCCCCCAGTGTGACCCAGGTCACACGGGCAGGCAAGGGCGGGCGCCGCGCTCTGGGGAGCGAAGGGGACGATCGGTGACGATTCGCCCGCGAGGAGAGGGCCGTGCCTCGTCAGTCCTCGAGCAGCAGTTCCCAGATCCCCACGTCGATCCATCGCCCCTGCTTGCGGCCCACCTCGCTGAACGTGCCGACGCGCGAGAACCCGAAGCGTTCGTGCAGCGCCACCGAGGCGTCGTTGGGGAGCGCAATGCGCGAGTACAGCGCGTGCGCGGGGGCGTGCTTGGAGGTGGCGGGCAGGTCAGAGACCAGGTCGAGCAGCGCGCCGTAGAGCTCCGTGCCGACGCCGCGGCCGGTCTCGCCCTCGCGCAGGTACACGGTCACCTCGAGCGAGTGGTCGTAGGCCGCACGCTCCTGGAACGGTCCTGCGTACGCGAAGCCGACCACCGCGTCGGGCGCGTGCTCGCCGAGGTCTGCCACCACGTCGACGTCCTCCGCGACGATCCACGGCAGGCCGGCGTCCAGCACCTTCGCCACCCTCGCGCCCATCTGCTCGACGGGCACCGGATCCATCTCGAACGAGATCGCAGTCTCAGCGATGTACGGGTTGTAGATCGCGGCGAGCGCGGGGGCGTCCTCGAGGGTGGCGGGACGCAGGCGGATGCGGTCATGCATGCCGGTATCGTCGCACGCGCTCACGCCACGGCGGGCGCGCGCGACACCTCCTCCTCATAGGCGCGCTTGCGACGCAGGTAGCGCCATCCGCCCGCCATGAGCACGATGCCGGCGGCACCTGCCACGGCAGTCACCGCGAAGCCGCCTGAGGACCCGTGCGCGTCGATGAGCAGGCCGGTGGCCCAGGCCCCGGCCGCCACGCCCAGGTCCATGCCGACGCGCGTCCACGCCATGCCTTCGGTCACGCGCGTGCGTGGGACGAGCGCATGGACCACGCCGTCGCCCACCGCCATGGTCGGCGCGATCGCGAGTCCCGTGGCGAACATGAGGATGCCGAGCCACAGCATCGTCGGCGCGAACTGGAAGGTGATCGCGCCGATGCCGGAGGCGGTCACGCCCCACAGCAGCCGCGACGCGAGCGTGCGGCTCCACACGCGCGAGCCGTACAGGAGCCCTCCGATGAGCGAGCCGAGCGCGAAGATCGCAAGCACCGGACCGGACCACGCCTTCTGGTCGAGCTCCTCTGCGAGTGCGACCGTCGAGGCGTCGGCCGAGGCGAAGAGTGCGCCCTGGGCGGCGAAGACGAATGACGTGAGCACGAGCGCGGGGGTCGTCACGAGGAGGTGGCCGCGCAGCGGGCGGCGGTACCGGCGGATGCCGCGCGGCTTGCGGGCCTCGAGTCCGACGCGGGGGAGGCGTCCATCGATGACCTTCGCGTCGGTCAGTGGCGAGGTGCCGCCGTCGCCCTTGAGCGCGGGCGGCTCAGTGGCGCGCTGCGCGAGGAACGCATAGCCGCCGATCACGAGTGTGGCGGCGGCGATCACCGAGGGCAGCCACGAGCTGACCTGGGTGGCGAGGACCGTGGCGAGCGCGGGCCCGGAGATGAACAGCACCTCCTCGAGCGAGCTCTCGAGGGAGAAGGCGGAGTTCAGGCTGTGCCGGTCGGGCACGATGTGGGACCAGCGCGCACGCGAGTACGTCGACTGGGCGCCTGCAGCCGCGAAGAACGGCACGATCACCAGCAGCACCCACACGGGGGCGCCCGCGACCGCCGCGATGACGAGCGCGACGCGGGCGGCGGCCGCGATCGCGAAGCCGATGCGCAGCACGCGCGACTGGCCGTACGCGTCCACGATCCGGCTCACCTGGGGGTTGATGATCGCGTAGCCGACGGCCATGACTCCCACGACGAGGCCGGCGGTCGCGTACGACCCGTACTCGATCTGGATCAGCAGGAACGTGGCGAGCGACGTGAGCCCCATCTGCAGGCGGGACAGCAGTCCCCACCAGAAGAACGCGGATGCGCCTGGCAGCGCGAGGATCTCGCGGTAGCGAGCGAACATGCAGACCTCACCAGAAGGATGACGACGCGCGCCGCAGCGCGTCTGCCACACCTCCTGCGCGATGTGACCGGCGCATCGCTCGGGCCGGAGCCCACGGGGGTTGGGCTCGGTCGCGCGGAGCGATGGCCTATGCTCTCACGTCCGGGAGGCCTGCCGGAGCCACGCCATCGGCGGGCTCACCTTGGCCGCGAAGCGCATCATGAGCGAGCCGACGATCGCGAGGATGAGCACGTACGCAGCGGCGAGCGGTCCGAGCTGGGGGTTCGCTCCCGCGGCGATGCCGAGGCCGGCGATGACGATGGAGAACTCGCCTCGAGGGATGAGCGAGACGCCAGTGCGCCATTGGCCCTTGGGTCCGATGCCGACGCGCCTCGCAGCCCACATGCCCGTGCCGATCTTGGTCAGCGCAGTGACCAGCGCCAGGGCGAGGGCGGGCAGCAGCACCGGCCAGAGGTCGCGAGGATCGATCGTGAGTCCGAAGAAGACGAAGAAGATGCCGCCGAACACGTCCCTGAGCGGAGGCATGAGGTCGCGCACGTCGTCGGCGACCTGGCCCGAGAGGGTGAGTCCCAGGAGGAACGCGCCGACGGCGGCGGAGACCTGTGCCGCCTCCGCGAGTCCCGCGACCAGGAAGGTGAGGCCCAGCACGGACAGGAGCAGCAGCTCGCGCGAGTGCGAGTGCACGGCGGCGGAGACGTGCGTGGAGAATCGCAGCGACACGAAGAACGCGGCGGCCACGATGCCGATCGCGATCGCGGCCGCGACGGCGCCCTGCAGCAGCGACGCGCCGACCAGCATGACGGCGACGATCGGCAGGAACACCGCCATGACGATGTCCTCCATCACGAGCAGGCTCAGGATGACCGGCGTCTCGCGGTTCGTGTACCGGTCGAAGTCGTCGAGCAGGCGCGCGATGATCCCGGATGAGGAGATGTACGTGACGCCCGCGAGCAGCACGGACGCGGTGACGGACCACCCGAGCAGCAGTCCGAGCAGCAGGCCCGGCAGGCCGTTGGCGACGAGGTCGACGAGCCCGGCGAGCCACGTGGTGCGAAGGCCGGTCTGCAGGTCTTGCGGCGAGTACTCGAGTCCCAGCAGCAGGAGAAGCAGCACCACGCCGATCTGGGCGCCGACGGCGAGGAACTCCTCGCCTGCGTTGATGGGGATGAAACCGCCCTCGCCCATGATGAGCCCCGCGAGCAGGTACAGGGGGATCGAGGGGATCCCGAGCTTCGCCGCGATCCGACCCAGCAGCGCGAGCACGAGCAGGATGATGCCCAGCTCGAGCAGCACGTCGCCGGTGCCCTCGGGCCCCGCGGCGACAACCCTCAGCGAGGGCACGCCGCCGCCGAAGGTGGTCATGGGTCTATCCGATCAGGATGCTGCGCGCCTGGTCCACGGCGTGGTGGCTGCCCATCACGAGCACGGTGTCGCCTGCCTGCAGCTCGAAGTCAGGTCCGGGCCCTGGCACGCCCATCTCGTCGCGGATGACGGCGACGATCGACGCCGAGGTCGCCGTACGGATGTGGCCGTCGCCGATCGTGCGGTCGGTGAGCCCGCCCGTCGCCGGCATCGTGATCCACTCGATGGCGAGACCCTCGACCTGGTGCCGCAGGCTCTCGAGCCGTGCGGTGATGTTCGTGCCTCCCAGCAGCTCCGCGAGCGCCGACGCGTCGGACTCGCCGAGCTCGAGGGTGCCGGTGCATGCATCGGGGTCGTCGCGGTCGTACAGGCCGATGTCGCGCTTGCCGTCGCGGCGCACCACCACGCCCACATGGTCACCGCTCTCGGCGGTGAACTCGTATCGCACGCCCACCCCGGGCAGGGGCGTCTCGAAGATCTCCATACGCCTACCTTGGCACGGCGCCGGGGCAGGCATGTGCCCGACGCTCGGGTCGGGTCCGCGCGCTACGTCGCCACGGCGTCGGGCTGGCCTTCGGTGAGCGCGCCGAGGTCGCCGAGCCTGGTCCAGCCGAGCCGGCTGATGGCAGGGTTGCTCGACTGGATGTACAGCAGGCTGCGCTTGATGCCGACGGCGCGCATCTGGAGCCGCAGATCCTCGCTGTCCTTGCCGTAGCCCTCGAGCAGCAGGTCGGTGCCGCGGGGGCCGAACAGCAGCGTCGCGACACCGAGGTCGTTGACCGGATCGCCCACCGAGTACTCGCGCCAGTACACGAGCCCGGCGAAGCGGCCGTGGCTCGCCATCACGAGGCGAGGGTCCATGGAGCCGGTGATCCAGGTGCGCGCGAGGGGCGTGCCGGCGGCGACGGCGCTCTCCCAGGCGTCGCGCACCGCGGGGTCGTCGACCTCGCGACCCTCCGGCGAGCGCAGCCCGCGTGCGCGTTCGAGCCGCTCGAAGGTCATCGCGGAGCGCCACGGGAGCGGAGCGCCGGTGGCGTCGTGGATCGGCGCGCCGGGGGTGGGCGCCGCGTGGATCTGTGCGAGAGCGCGGCCCAGGTCGCGCGCGGCCTCGGTCGCCAGCGGCGAGCGGATCGCGGTGGACGAATCGAACCAGCGGGCGATCTCGAAGCGGTACCGGTAGCCGAGAGCGGGCTCGCAGATGCGTTCCGGCACCCGCACCTTGAAGTCCCAGTCGCGCGACGCCTCCGCGAGGTGCTGCATCGCCGCGGGGTCCCACGAGGGGATGCGCGGCTCGCGCGGGAACTCGACGATGAACTCGTCTCCCAGCCGCACGCTCTCGTGCTCCTCCATGTCGCCGTAGCGCCGGCCGAAGGGCAGGTGTGCGTACTCCGGCGCGCGCTCGGTGAGGAGCGCGCGGATGAACTCGTCGCCGAGCGAGGTGCGGGCGGGGCTCGGGCCGGAGCCGCGGGCGCTCATGTCTCAGCCCTCGTCCACGAGGCCGAGCTCGAGCAGCCGCTGCCAGCCGAGCCGCTGGGTGAACGGGTCGGGATCCGCGGCCCACTTCAGGCAGGTCACGAGCAGGTGTCCGCGCAGGCGGCGGCGCGCCGTGGGCGACACTCCGCCGTACGCGGCGAGCAGGTCGTCGTGCGAGTCCGTGGGCAGCAGCGCGAGCGCGCCTGCCAGGTCGCTTCCGGGGTCGCCGGCAGCGAAGTAGCGCCACACGAGCAGGCCGGCGAAGCGCCCCTGATCGGACAGCACTGTGCGCGGCTCGATCCAGCCCTGCGTCCAGGTCGTCTCGTGGTCGTCCGTCGCGGCGAGCGCGTCGGCCCAGAGCGACGCGGCGTCCTCGGCGCGGAGCGTCCGGCTCTCGGGACCTCCGGCGGCGATCGTCCTGCCGATGGCCGCGCGGACCGCGTCGCTCTTCGCTTCGAGCGGCACGGACGAGGTGGGGTTCGCGTACGGAGCGTCGGTAGAGGTGTGGACTTGGCGCAGCGCGTCGCCGAGCGGGCCTGCCTCGCTCCGTTCGAGCGGCACGAAGCCCGCAGTCGACGCGTTGATCCAGTTCACGAGCTCCGAGTGGTACGGGAAACCGTGCCCCGGAGTTCCCGTGCGGCGAGGAGCGCTGAGCGGGAACGTCCACGTGTCGAGGAATGGCGCGATGAGCGAGGCGGATCGCGCGTAGTACTCGTCGAGGCCGGGGACCGTCGGAAGGTGGAGCCCGTGGTGGTCGCCGATGCGCACGGCGGTGTGATCGGGCAACGCGTAGTGGCGGCCGATCTCCTTGTCCGCAAGGTCGGGGAACTGGTCGCGCACGAGCGACTGCACCAGCTCGTCGCTGATCACGAGGCGCTGGGTGGCTTCAGTCATATGGGCAGGCTAATGCGGTCATGTGACGGGAGCATGTCGGACCCCGCCTCGCGTGAGCGGGCTCACATCGCGCGACTACCCTGGAGAGGTGACAGACAAGCGCTCCGCCGTGATCGTCGACCTGGACGGCACGCTCGCCCACATGGGCGACCGCCACCCGTTCGCGACCACCGGGTATCACCTCGACACACCGAACCATCCCGTGATCGAGGTGGTCCGCGCGCTGCATGCCGCGGGCCACACCGTGATCATCGTCTCGGGCCGCAAGGACCTGTCGCGCGCCGAGACCGAGCAGTGGCTCGCTGAGCACCTGCCCGTGCCCCACGATGCGCTTCACCTGCGCCCGGACGACGACGACCGAAGCGACGGCATCGTCAAGCGCGAGATCTACGAGCGGGACATCGCGCCGTTCTACGACGTGCTGTGCGTGCTCGACGACCGCAATCACGTGGTGGACATGTGGCGCGACGAGCTGCACCTCACGTGCCTGCAGGTGGCGCCGGGCGACTTCTAGGCCCGACGCCGGGGCCAGGCGGGCGCGTCGGTCACCCGAGCAGGGTCTCGCCCAGGAAGCCGTGCTCGTCGCACCCGGGCAGGATCGCGAACACGGCCGACCCGAGGGGCGTCGTCCACGTGTTGAGCAGATCCGCCTGTGCGAGCCGCTCCTGAATCGGCACGAACTGCGCGTCCACGTCCGCCTGAAGAGACACGAACAGCAGCCCCGCATTCGAGGTCTGTCCGTCCTCGGGCGGATCGTCGTAGTTCCAACCGAGCCGAACGATGCGCTGGCGCGGATCGTCCGGTCGAGCCCTGCGCACGTGCGCCACATCGGAGATCACCGGGAAGCCACGCGCGTCGACCGCCTCGAGGTCCACAGGATCGTGCTCGCCGCCGCCCGTGAGCGGAGCGCCCGTGTCGAGGGTCCGCCCCACCGCGTTCTCGCGCCCGGGGCGGTCGACCTCGTCCCACGTGTCGAGATCCATGCGAATGCGCCGCAGCACCAGCGACGTGCCGCCGGCGAGCCAGCCCTCCGTGATGAACGCGCGCGCCGCTCGCTCCTCGGAACCGACCGCGGGGCTCTCGGTGCCGTCGAGCTGGCCGAAGAGGTTGCGCATGGTCGCACCATCGCGCCGCGTGCCCGCGGCATGCCGGAATCCGGACTGACGCCAACGCTCCGAGGTGAATCGTGCAGCGTCCTTGCCGAGCATGCGGCACGCATGCGAGACCGCGAGAGCATCGTCGGCGGCGACCATGAGCAGCAGATCGCCGTCGCACCACCGTTCCTCCAACGCGTCGATCGAGAACGGCGGGAGGGGCTTCAGCCACGTCGGCACGGCAGGGTCGCCCCCGGCGAGCGCGACCGCTGCGGGACCCCAGCCGACCGTGACCGTCAGGCGCGCGGGGCGTGACGCCAGCTCCGGCTCGGAGTCTGCCAGCGGTGCCACACCAGATGTGAGGCGCCGTGCGTCGTCGGTCCACAGTCGCATGAGCCGACGCAGGTCCTCCCGCGTCGTCCCCGGCACGAGGTCGTACGCGAGCATCGTGACGTGGGCGGCAGGCGCGCTCGCGACCCCCGCCTGGTGCGGTCCGTGGAAGGGGACCTGCGCCAAGCCGAGCGCGCCGTCGGAGCCGGCCGCTGCGTCGGGCATGCCGACGGCGGCGGCCGCACCTCCTGCGACCGCCCCGACGGCTGCTCCGGCCGCGCCGCCGAGCAGGAAGCTGCGGCGGCTCGGGCCGGTCCGAGGCTTACCGGGGGCGCCCACTCAGCTCTCTCCGTCCATGCCATCCACGTCGTGCGAGTACTCCTCCTGGGCGCCCGAGTAGTCCTTGACCACGGCGACGATCTCCTGCGTGGAGCCGTCGGACCACTCGAGTGTGAGGGTGACGTCGTCGCCAGCGATCAGCGGCTCGGTGATGCCCATGAGCATGAGGTGGTTGCCGCCAGGCTCGAGCGTGAGGCTGTCGCCCGCGGAGATGGTGAAGCCGCCGTCGACTTCCTGCATCATCGATGAGCCATCGGCATCCGTGAGGGTCTCGTGGAGCTCGACCATCGGTGAGGCATCCGTGGAGGCAGCGACCAAGGTGACGTCGGCGTCGGTCGTGTTCGCGAGGACGCCGAACGCGGCGGTCATGCCTTCGTCGACGGACTTGACCCACGCATCGGTGACGACGATGCCGTCGTCTGAAGCGGAGGGGGTGCCGGAGCACGCCGCGAGGGACGAGGCAAGCACGACGGTGGACAGCAGGGCGGTGAGGCGCGAGGCGCGCGGGGACGTGAACATGAGGCTCTCTTCTGAACAGGCGGCGGTGCCGCAAAGATGGGGTGTGCGCCAGGCGTGCCGGCGCTGCGCCCTGCGCTGAGCGCGCATGGGTGCGCGCCGGCGGGGGCGGGTGGGTCAGAGAGAGATCGCGGGGGGCCCGCGCAGCACCGCAGGGCCAGTCCGTACCGGGGCGAGCGCCCTGATGCGAGGCCGCGGGGTGACGAGCGAAGCGCGCAGAGGCGCGAACACGGTGGGTGCGGGCGCGAGCCAGCGTGAGGCGATGCGGTGCACGGCAGCCCTGGCTGCGACGGCGAGCGCGTTCCAGGAGGTCTCGGCGCGGCGCATCACGATGATCGTCGCGAGTGCAGCGCCCACGTGCGCGGCGCTCATCTCGGCTCCGCCATGGCCCGCGTGCGAGATGACGATGACGTCGCCCGCAGCCACGTGGTGGGCTGCCGAGTCGACCGCGAGGGTCGCCTGAGCGGCGGACCAGCTGAAGACGACGTGGTACGCCGCCTGGCTGAGTCCGACGGCGAGCGACAGTCGCCACAGCGAGCGGGCGCGTCCCGCGAACTGCACGCAGATCGCGAACGCGAGCGCGAGCGGGATGAGGATGCCGGACAGTGGCGGCATGGGCGCCCCCGCGAGCACGTGGGATCCGAGCGCGGCGAAGGTGGACGCGGCTGCGCCTGCGGCGGCGCGCGTCAGCCTCCTGCCGGGGGACACCTGCATGGGTCGATGATCGCATACGCCCTGGGGTGTGCACGCGGGAGTCGCGGCAGCGCGGCGTGCGCCCACTGTTCTCAGCTGGTCAGGGGTGTGGGAATTACGACATTGACGCGTTGCCAAAATTGTGGTGAGGTGTGCCTAACCCCGATGCGGCATCACCGCCGTTCGCCCCCGCCCCCGGAAGGACGCATGGAGACCTCGATCACGACCGTCGTCACCGGAGTGGAGACAGTCACCCCCGGATTCATCCGCGTGCGTGTGACAACCCCGCCGTCCGCATGGACCACGACCGGACGCGGTGACGAGTTCGTGCACGTCGAGGTGGGCGCCGAGACGATCGATACCGACGGGCACTCGGCACGGCACTACACCGTGAGCCGCGTGCTCTCCGACGGATTCGAGATGGAGATCGCGATCCACGGAGACGGCCCCGGCGCCAACTGGGCGCAGACCGTGCGCCCCGGCGAGACCGTCGCGGTCTCCGAGCCCAAGGCGTACTACCGGCCGCCGGCCGCGACCCACCGCCGTGTGCTCCTAGGCGACGCCACCGCGCTCCCCGCGATCGCCCGCATCCTCGCCGAGGCCTCCGAGGACGAGCGATTCACCGTGCTCATCGAGCTCGCCTCGATGGACGACGCACGCGAGCTCCCCTCGCGAGCGGACGTCGAGATCGAGTGGCGCCTGGGTGGCAACGGAGTCGTGCCGTCGGTCATGGAGCACGAGGCACGCGAGATCGTGCCCGCCCTGCTCGCCGCGGGCGAGGAGCCTTACGTGTGGGTTGCGTGCGAGTCCAAGGAGTCGCGCCGCGTCCGGCAGTACCTGCGCAATGAGGCGGGCGTGCCACTGAAGCTGCTGCGCATCGTCGGCTACTGGCACTTCGAGGCGGCCAAGGCCCTCGCCGCGTGGGAGGCCCTCACCGACGAGCAGAAGGACCAGTACATGGCCATCTGGCGCGAAGACCGCTCCGACGAGGAGAACTGGATCGAGCTCGAGCCGTTCCTTCGCAAGATGGGCGTCTAGCCCCGCTCACTCCGCGCGCGCGTAGCCGAGGTCCACGAGTGCATCCCACCCCGCGGTGGGATGCACCGACCGCTCGAAGCACGCCAGCGTCACCGCGTATGCGACCGCCTCCGCCTCGACGCGCAGCGCGGTCGTCTCCGTCATCGTCGCGCCCCCGAGCAGCGAGCCCCGCGACGCCGCAACGCCGCCCGCCTTCGCATACCCGTCCAGCAGCGATCGGAAGGCCCGACGCCCCACGAGCGTGAGTGACTGCCCCAGGTCGGTCGCGGGGTCGCCCGCGCCGAGGTCCCCCCAGTCGAGGATCGCCGCGAGCCGACCCCGGTCGCTGAGCACATTCCCGCCGTGCAGATCGAGGTGCGCCCACGTCTCGCCCTCGCGAGGCGCGCGTGCACCCGCCGCGAAAGCGGTGCGCGCCGCCTCCTCGTCGAGTTGAGGGCGTCGCTCGTCGCGGGCCGCGAGCAGGGCGTTCACGCGAGCATCGAACACCTCGGCGCGGTCCGACAGCGGTGCCGACCGTACGGGATTGCGGGGCGCGTCGGGCGGTGCCGCGACGTGCACCTGCGCGAGCGCGCGGCCGAGCTCCTTCGCGCCGGAGTCAGTGAGGGGTGCGTCGAACACGCGTTCGCCGTGCAGATACGGCACCACAGCCCACTCCCACGGGTAGCCCTCACCAGGCGTGCCGAGCCGGACGGGGGCGGGGACGGCGAAGTCCCATGTCGCGGCGAGGCTGCCGAGCCAGCGGTGCTCGCGCGACGACAGGTCCGCCGCGAGCTCGCGCCGCGGCAACCTCACGGCCAGGTTCTCGCCCAGCCGCACGGTGATGTTGTCCCAGCCCTCGTGCCGCTCGCCGAGCGGCAGGGAGGCGAGATCGGGGTGCTGCGCGGCCAGCAGGCGCGCGACGGTGTCATCGGTGATCCGGACCTCAGCGTCCGGGACTGAGCCCACAGGCATGGCGACACCTTATCCCGGTGCGAGTCTCCACGCCCGGTCAGAGCCCGTGATCACCCAGGCCAGCGCCGACGGCCAGGCGCCGTGGCCGTCCTCGTGATTGAGGTGACCCTCGCCGGGCAGCCCGATCCACGGGACGCCCCAGCGCGCGGCCGTGGCCTCAAACGGCTCCTCGCGGTACGGGTCGCGCTCGCGGGCTACGAGCCTCGTGTCGGTGATCCCCAGGTCGCGTGCGTCAGCCACAGGGAACGAGGGAACGTGCTCGCGGAGGCGGAGCGGTGAGGGCGGCGCGATGAGCGCGACACGCTCGGGCACCAGCGCGGCAGGGAGATCGCGCGCCAGGTGGGCCCACAGCACGCAGCTCAGCGAATGAGTCATGAGCACGCGCTCGCCGCTCGTCTCCGCGAGCATCTCGAGCTCACGCACGGCCACGTCGCGCCAGGCCGGCAACGTCGGTGCGTCGCGATCCGGCAGCTGCGGGTACTGGACCGGGGTGCGCCTGCGCCGCAACTCGCCCGCGAGCCAGCGCTGCCAGTGGCCGCGTGGGCGGTCGTTTCCGAGCCCATGCAGCAGGAGCACGTGCGTCACGGTGCGACGACCGTGGCGATGCGCCGCACGCCCTCCTGCAGCACCGCGGGGGGCGTCGCGAAGTTGAGCCGCGCGTGCCCTGCCCCGCCGGTGCCGAACGACGGTCCCGGATTCAGGACGACCCGACCGTCGCGGTACAGCACTTCCGAGGGGTCGTCGCCCAGGTCGGGTCCTCCCGCATCTGAGGTGCCCCGGAAGTCCAGCCAGGCCAGATAGGTGCCCTGGTTGTGCGACACCGAGACGCCCGGGAGCGTCTCCGCAACGAGCTCTGCGAGGGCATCGCGGTTTTCCTCGAGACCGGCCACCAGACCGTCGAGCCACGCGTCGCACTCGGCATACGCGACCGCCGCGGTGAGCGTGCCGTAGTGCGTGGGCCAGTGGTGGGTGCCGCTCCGATAGATGGCGAGCCACTCCTCGGCCGCGGAGCCCGCGACCAGCATCGCTCCGGGCATCGCCGCGAGGTTGAACGCCTTCGACGCCGAGTGCAGGGCGAGCCCGGTTTCGCCTCCCGCGACCGTCGTGTACGGCGTGAAGGTCGAGCCGGAGTAGACGAGCGGGGCGTGGATCTCGTCCGAGACCACGCGGACGCCGTGGGTCGCCGCAAGAGCCGCGACCGCCTCGAGCTCCGCGCGGGTGTGGACTGCCCCGCCAGGGTTGTGGGGGTTGCACAGCAGGAAGCCCGCGGAGCGCGCAGGACCGCCCGGCTCGCGCGGAGCGGTCGCCGCGAGGAACGCCTCCTCGAGCGCGTCGAAGTCGAGACGCAGCTCCTCCGTCAGCGGTGCCTCGCGGACCACGCGTCCTGCCTGCGTGAGATACGAGTAGAACGGCGGATAGACCGGGGGCGTGACGATGATCTCCTCGCCGGGCTCTGTCACGAGCAGGAAGGCGTCCACGTACCCCGTGATGACGGACTGGACTGGCTGCACGGCCGCGCCGTCGACGTTCCACCCCCAGCGGCGGTCGGCGAAGCCCGCGAAGGCGTCGATCATGGGGGCGGAGCCGGGGTAGCCGGTGTCGCCGTCCCGGATCGCGCGCTCGAGGGTCTCGCGGATGGCGGGGGCCAGCAGCACATCCATCTCGGCCACCCACATGGGCAGCGCATCGGCGTCGTAGCGCGTCCACTTCACGGAGGTGCGGGAGCGCAGCTGGTCGAGCGTGAGGTCGGTCAGCGGATTCATGATCGCGAGCCTACGCGCGCTCCGGAGTGCCGGATCTCAGGCGGCGGCACTCGTCTGGCGCGGCGACGGCGGTCGCGAGGGGGCCTCAGCCCTGCTGCTGCTCCGACTCGTGCTCGTGGTGCCCGCTGAAGGCGTAGTCGCGCCACGAGGCGAAGGTCTCGGGCAGCTCGAGGCGTTCGCGGATCGGCTCCATTGGAGCGTCCGTGGCGCCGTCGGAATCACGGGGGGCAGGCACAGTCGGGTCCTTCCGGGTGCCGCGGGTGGCGGCGAGGCGGGGAGCGCGCTGCCGCGGATCGCGGGCGCGCTGAAGTTCCCGAGGATTGTTGGGAACCCCAACAATCGTAGAGGCAAGGTGCGCTGCTGTCCACAGATAGCCGCAGGTTCGGGTGAGTACGGGCGCATTCGGCCCGCATCGGACTCGCTTGGGTCAGGCGGAGCGCGGGTTCAGGACCGTCTTGCCCACGCGCAGACCTTTGACCACCTTCGAATCCTCGCCCCGGCGGCTCTCCAGTGCGTCAGCCGCGCGGCCTACGGCCCATGCGGCGAGCGGAAGCACGATGGCCAGCAGGGCCCAGCGTCCCAGCATCCTTCTCATGGCTCTCTCCTCACGTCGGGGACGTGGAGGACAACCCCGACGCGCAGGCGGGGATTCCCGCGTCAGGCACCTACAGGTTCTGGCCGCCGGAGGACTGGTTGCCCTCGAGCACCGAGCCCGTGGTCCAGCTGAAGTCCTCCGACAGGACGCACAGCAGGGTGTCATCCGGCGTGGGGTCGGCGTCCTCGGAGGCCGCGAAGACCCACCACGAGTAGGGCCCGTCGTAGGCGTCATCGCCCAGCTGCCACAGGAACTGGCTGTCGCAGACCATCTCGTAGTGGTCCCAGGACTCGTCGGAGTACGGGTCGTCGCCCTGGATCTGAGTGCCGAGCGAGAACGAGACGAACACCTCGGCCACGTGGCCCTCGTCGCAGCCGACGACATCGAGGTCGTACCCCGCCGTGAGCGACGGCGCCAGGCACGTGCCCTCATCTGGGACGCCATCCACCCAGATCACGAAGTACGAGTCCGCCTCGGCCTCCCCGAAGATGCCGTCGCCGGGCAGAGCCAGGTCCTCGGCCCACGCGGGAGTCTCCTCGACTGGAGGCTCGTCGGCGAACGGATCCTCGTAGAAGTCCTCGACGGCCGTGTCGCCACCGGCCGAGCCGTTCGCCTCGTCGATGCTCGCGAAGACAGCGGCGGCCGCGAACATGCCCACGAAAAGCACGGTGCCGATCACACCGACCCAGCCGATCACGGTGCCGGCCAGCGCGATGCCGCGGTTGTTGGCCTCGCCGTTGCGGTTGGCCTTGAGGCCCAGATGTCCGAAGATCACGCCGAGCAGGCTGATACCGAGCAGGCTCGTGACCAAGCTCGCGATGCCCATCCAGTCCTTGTCGGTGCGTGGCGGCTGCGCGTACCCGTAGGGCGCAGCGCCATACGGTCCGGTGCCGTATGGAGTGCCGTACCCCTGGCCGTCCGAAGAGAACCCCTGCGCCGGGGTCGGACCCGCGCCGTACGGCTGACCCGTGGGAGGCGCGGCGTAGTCGTAGCCCTGGGACTGCCCGGGCGGGGCTGCGGCGGGCTGCGCCGGAAGCGGCTGAGCCCACTGCTGCGGCTGCGAATCGTCCAGCGGGGGCGCGACCCACGGATCGTTCGGGTCGGTGTACCGGTCCTTGCCCACGGCTGCCCCCTTCGCGGGCGCACGCGCGCGCCCTACCGGCCTCGACTCTAGCGCCGAGCGGCGACGCCACCCAAGCCCCTGTGAGGCAGGTCTCTCAGCGCTCCCCGGGCCCCGCGTCGGGCGAATGCGGCGACTCCGCCACCGCGTCGGCCGCGGCCTCGAGTGCGGGATCCTCACCGTGCTTGCGCACATGCCGCAGCGACACGACGGTAGTGACGGCAAGGACCGCCACGATGAACACGAGCGAGACGTTGGTGGGGATCGTCGGCACACCGGCCCACGTGCCATGTGCCCAGTGCAGTACCAGCTTCACGCCGATGAACGCGAGGATGAGCGACAGCCCGTATCCGAGGAACACCAGCTTCGACAGCGCGTTCTCGAGCACGAAGTACAGCGCGCGCAGACCCAGCAGCGCGAAAGCGTTCGTGGCGAACACCAGATAGGGGTCCGACGTGATGCCGAACACCGCCGGCACCGAGTCGACGGCGAACACGAGGTCGGTCGCGATGATCGCCGCCATCACCAGCGCCAGTGGGGTGAGCGCGCGGCGCGCACCCTCCTTTACCGTGACTCTGGTGCCGTGGTAGCTCTGCGTGACAGGCCACACGCGGCGCATGACGCGCACGATCATCAGATCGCCTGGCTCGATGTGCTCGTCCTCCTCCGCGCGCGCATCACGGAACACCTTGATGGCCGTGACCAGCAGGACCGCGCCGAACAGCAGGAACGTCCAGTCGAACGTGGCGATCAGGCCCGCGCCGACCGCGATGAAGATGCCACGCAGCACGATCGCGCCCGCGACCCCTACGAGCAGGACGCGCTGCTGCAGCGCACGCGGCACCGCGAACGCCGCCAGGATGAGGATGAAGACGAACAGGTTGTCGACCGACAGGCTCTTCTCCACGATGTAGCCCGTGTAGTAGCGAGACGCCGTGTCGCCGCCGTGCTCGAGCCACACCCACACGCCGAACAGCAGCGGCAGCGCGATGTAGAACACGCTCCAGCCCACGGCCTCCTTGAAGGAGACCTCGTGAGGCTTGCGCGTGACGATGAAGTCGAAGATCAGCAGCGCGATGACCGCCGCGATGGTGATGAACCACAGGCTGGGCGTCGCGATCGTGGCGATGTCGGTCGTCAGTTCGTCGCCGGCGGCAGGAAGGAACGGGGACATGGGTCTCCTCAGGATGAAGCGCTCCTGAGGTCTCCTTCACCGCAGCAGCGGCGCCCGCCCGGGAGGCTCATCGGAGCCTCGTACTGACCGGGACGGAACTTGGGAAGTACTCCCCTCGTGGGAAGAGGGTACGTGCTCGTGGATCGGTCCGTCTACGCGGGTGCAGCGGCGAGGGCGCGGATGGCAGCGGCCGTGCGTTCGGGCGCCCCGTCCGCGTACGTGAGGAACAGGCTGGGCTCCGTCAGCTCCAGCTCGAGAAGCACAGGGCCCTCCGCGGTGGGGAGCAGGTCGACGCGCGCATACAGCAGGTCCCTCGCCGCGGGCAGGATCTCGGCTGCCGCGCGCAGCACTTGCTCGGCGACCTCGCGCTCGGCATCCGACGCGGTGGCCGCCGTGATCTGCTCATCCGCATACACGCCGGTGGAGCGGGTGACGGCGCGCGACAGGATCGCGCCCTTCGTCGCCGCATGCGACAACTCGCCGCCCAGGAACACGAGCGCACGCTCGCCATGCGTGTCGACCTGCTCCAGGTACGGCTGGACCAGCGCGCTCCGGCCGAGCGCGTGCAGCTCCTCGACGTGCGCGAGCGCGGCCTCAGGCGAGTCGCGCACGAGCAGCGCGCCGTTGGAGCCGTTCCCCACCGTCGGCTTGACGACCACGTGCCCGGTGACCGCCGCGTCGGGCACCTGCTCGCCCGGCGCCACGAAGACGGACGGCACCACGGGGACGCCCGCCGCGGCGAGCTGTCCCAGATAGCGCTTGTCCGTGTTCCACCGGACCACCTCGAGCGGGTTCGCGAGGCGCGTCACGCGCGACACGCGCTCAGCCCACGCGAGGAAGTCGTCGAGACGGTCGATGTAGTTCCACGGCGAGCGCAGCACCACCAAGTCATATGCCGCCCAGTCGCCGTCGTCCTCCCAGGCCGCCAGGCTCGCCTCCGGGAGCGCTGCGAGCAGGGCCTCGTCATCCGCATCGAGCTCAACGAGGTCACGGGTGGTGGCAAGGGCGATCCGGTTCACGAGCACACGCTAGCGCCCCCGAGATGGAGTCCGCGCCGGGCCCATAGCTGAGGGGTTGTCGGCCGGACGCTGGGTGGGGCCGTATCCGGGCGACGACGCTGTCATGACCCCGGACACACCTCTGGCGCCGGACCTCAGGGGAGGGAGAGAGGTCTCGGCGCCAGAAAGGGTGCGGTCCGGACGGTCAAGTCCCCGGATGACCGTCCGGACCACGTTCTATGTCAGGAGCCTCAGGCTCCCTCACGTCTGTTGTCATAGACACTACGACTGCGATCTGGGCTCGTCGCGGGACCTTGGTCCCCGGATTCTGGGGAGAATCGCAGCCCCTGGCTCAGAGCGCGGGCGGCAGGGGAGGCCCGTCCACGTGTGCCTCGGGCGGCAGCTCCTGCTCGCCGCCACGGGGCCGGGCGGCAAGAGTGTCGCGCCGCACCCACCATGCGGTAGCGAGCGCGAGAGTCGCCACCGCGATCGCCGCCCATGCCGTCACCTCCTGGCCTGCGGAATGGCCCGCAGCATCGATGCCGCGGCCCGCAGCCCACGCTCCGAACGCGACCCCCGCGCCCATGCCGATGCGGACCCAGGCCATGCCCTCCGTCAGCTGCGCCTGGGACACGACGCGCTGCACGACGGTGTCCGCCGAGGCGAGCATCGGTGCGATCGTGCCGCCGGCGACGAAGCCCACCGCGGTGTACAGCGCGAGAGTGGGCATCTGCGCGATGATCGCGAACCCCGCGGCGAACAGCACGCCGATGGCGACCACGCGGATCCACAGGGCGGTGCGCCACCGGCGCGCCCCGTACAGCAGTCCTCCCACGAACGAGCCGCCCGAGATGACGCCGATGATGAGCCCTCCGAGCGCGGGGTACCCCGACTCGTCCGCGAACGCCACCGTGGTGATGTCGAGCGAACCGAAGGTCGCTCCGACTCCCGCCGTGAGCACCCCGACCGCGATCACTGCCGCAGGCACGCGCAGCCCCAGGCCGGCACCGCCGTCGGCACCGCGCGCGGGCGGCTCCGTCTCGGTCTGAGCGAGCAGCAGCGTCATGCCGACCAGGAGGCCACCGATTGCCAGGATCAGGCTCGCCGCCGGGTGGACGGTCGTGGCGAGGATTGTCACCACGGTGGGACCGAGCACGAACAGCACCTCGTCCAGCACTCCTTCGAGCGAGAACGCGGTGTGGACGTCGTCGTCGCCCCTGCCATCGTCGCCTGCGAGCAGGTGCGACCACCGGGCGCGGGTGAGTGAACCGAGCGGTCCCTGGAACGAGCCGAGCACGACTCCGAGCCACAGCAGCGGCTCCGGTCCCTGCGACAGCGCGGTGGTGAGGGTGAGCGCTGCGCCGAGCACGACGATCGCCGTGAGGGGCCACATCGCGCGCCGCTGCCCCACACGGTCCACGAGCCGAGCCGTGGGCACCGACTGCGCGGCCCACGCGATCACGCCGATCGCGGCGACGCGGCCCGACATCTCCCAGCTGCCATAGGTGCCCTCGATGAGAAGGATGACAGCGAGGTTGAACATCGAGATCGGGAATCGTGACAGCAGGCCCGCGAGCGCGAACTGCTTGGCGCCGGGGTGAGCGAGGATGCGGCGGTAGGGAGCGAACACGCCCGCCATCGTCTCAGATGCGGCCGATGTGGTCGTCAGTCGCGCTCGTCGGTGCCCTTCTCGGGGGCTCCGGCGGGGTCGTCCTCAGACGCGACGTCGCTGGCGTCCGCCTCGCCGCTGAGCATGCCGACGCGGGAGGTGCCCGACGCGTCGGGCGGCGGCAGGGCGTTGCGGCGTCGGGCGCGGACGTCTTGCAGGATCAGGAGCGTCGCGCCGCCGACGACCACGATGGCTGCGAGCGCAATGCCGCCCCACAGGAGGATGGGGCGCCAGTAGATCTCGGCGCTGTCGCCTGCGACGATGCGGATCTCGTCGCCGTCGAGCAGGTCGGCAAGTCCAAGGGTGACGGTCCGGCCCTCGATCTCGCCGGCGGTGGCCTCGGTGACGAGACCGGGGAAGGTGAAGGCGATGGAGACGTCGACCGCGCCCTCGATGAGGGCGAGGTTGCCGGCGGTCGCGCCGGCTGCGGAGGCGTCGCGGGATGGGTCCGCGGGAACGGTGAGGATGAAGGACCCGTCGGTGTGCTCGATGCTTCCGGACGCGCCCAGCCCGCCAGCGACGTCGGCAACGCCCTCCTCGTAGAGCGAGAGGGGCAGGTCGGTGAGCGTGAGCTCGATGCCCTCGAGTTCGCCGTCGTCGTATGGCTCGATCTCGATTTGACCGGGGTACTGCTCCTGCGCGGCGGCCACGTCGGGGTCGCTTGTCAGCTGCGAGTACAGATCGCCGGGGTCGAGATCGTCGAGCGGCGTGCCTGCGGGGACGTCGCCGACGAGGTCGCCGAGCTGCCCCATGAGGTCAGGCGCGAACGCGATCACCGCGTGCTGGCTGAACGTGTCGTCAGCGTGGATCTGGGTGTCCGTGTCCACACGGACGCATCCCGCGAGCGCGAGGGTCACGATGGCGGCTGCTCCGAGCCGCGCGAGGGTGCGGGTCATGCGTCCATGGTGCCTCACGTCGCGACCGCGTCGAGTGGCGCGCCGGTTCAAGCCTGGGGCTTGTCCTCGGGCGCGGCGTCGTCGGACGGCGACTCGGGCTCGGTGGTGTCCGGTGCGTCGGCGGGCGCCTCGGTCGCCACGTCGGCTGGAGCGAAGGCGGTGCCCGCCTCGGGCGCGGCGACGTAGGGTGCGGCGTCGGTCTCCACTGCGCCGGCCTCGGCGGCGGGCTTGCGGCGCATCAGGACGAGCGCGAGAACCACGGCGCCGAGCACGAGCACGCCTGCGACGATGAGCGCAGGGATGAGCCACGGCATCGATCCGCCGGCGACGGCGCTGCCGCGCGCGTCGATGGTCTCGGGGGCGTCGAGGAGGTTCCACGTGACGGTGCGACCGTCCTCGCTGAGCTCGCCGTTGGACTCGCTCACGGCTCCGGGGAACGTGATCGAGAGCGTCATCTCGGCGCCCGCGGGAGCCTCGCCCAGCTCGCCGCTCGTGTCGTACGGCCCCGACACGACGAACTCGTCGCCCTCGCGCACGATCGTGAGGCCATCGGAGCCCTCGTCGAGCGCGAAGCCGTCGAGCGTCTCGCCCTCGAAGGTCACGGTCTTGCCCACCCAGTCGTCCTCGGCGTAGCTGCTGACCTCGCCGTTCTCGTAGTCCTCGGCCGCGAGGTCACCGAAGAGCGCCTCGGCGGCCTCCTCGTCGGTGTACGTCTCGTCCTCGGTCGACATGAACTCGCCGGTGCCCTCGGCGACCGCGTAGGTGATTGAGCCGTCCACGGTGTCGTCGGACTGCAGCGCCAGGTCGAAGTCGACCTTGATGCAGCCGGTGAGCGCGAGCGCGGTGACAGCGGAGACGGCAAGCGCCTTGGAGGCGCGGGCGAGGGTCGTGTTCATGGGCACCACCCTTCCACAGCGGGCCGTGTGGCGGGAGGGCCTGGGGACGGATCGGCCAGTTCAGTCCTCGTCGCGCTGCGGCGCGCGCCGCATGAAGCCGAAGTAGATGGCGACGCCCAGCACCACGCCGATGCCGCCCAGGCCGAACCAGGCCCACACCGGCACGGCGGGCGGCACCGAGGCCTCGGCATGGAGCGAGATCTCGTCGAGCGCGGCGATCTCGTCGGCGGTCCACGTGGCGGTCATGCCCTGCACGGAGCCGTTGGTCTCGACGATCTCGCCGGGCGCGGTGATGGTGAAGACGTCCACCTCGTACGCCTGCTCGGGGTCGATCGCGGTGTACAGGTCTCCGTCCTCCGCGAGTGCGATTCCCATGACCAGCGCCTGCTCGCCCGCCGCGAGCTCGGTGGTGATGCGGACACGCACCGCGTCGTCGGTAACGATCGTGTCCACCGCAGCGCCGTCGAGCTCGACTGACGCGAGCTCGGTCTCGAGGTAGGCGTCCAGTCCGTCGGTCCACTGCGCGTACTCGGTGAGGTAGTCCTCGAACGCTTGGCGCGGGTAGCCGGTCTCGCGCATCCACGATGCGGAACCGTCCGAGGCGAGGGTGACCTCCACGAGGCCCGTGTCGCACGCGACGTCGGCGCTCGCGATGGACTCGGCGGTGCACGTGCCGGGGAAGTCGGGCAGACTCACGCCGCCCGTGTCGGCGAACGCTCCCGACGCGGGCACGAGGGCGGCGGTCGCGGCCAGGGCTGTGAGGGCGGTACGCAGCATGCGCCAAGCCTAGGTGGCGCTGGCACAGCTTCCCGATTCCGCGTCGCTTTGCCCCGCTTGCCGCGCCAAAGTGACGGCTCACGTTGCAACGTGAGACGAGACACGCCGCGTCGTCCCTGCTGGACCGTCACTTCGGCAGGGTGGGGAGTGCGGGCGGTCGTGCGTGTGGTGCGTGTGGGGCTAGCTAAGGGCCTCCGCCACGACCTCACGTGCCGCGCCCTGCACCTCGGCCAGGTGGGACTCGGAGCGAAAGGACTCGGCATAGATCTTGTAGACGTCCTCGGTGCCGGAGGGGCGGGCCGCGAACCAGGCGTCCTTGGTGGTGACCTTGAGGCCGCCGATCTTGGCGCCGTTGCCCGGGGCTGACGTGAGCTTGGCGGTGATGTCCTGGCCGGCGAGCGTGGTGGCGGGCACCTGCTCAGGTGACAGGGCGCCGAGCCGGGCCTTCTCCTCCTTGCTGGCCGCGGCGTCGACGCGCGCGTACCAGGACTCGCCGAGCTTGTCGACGAGTCCGCGGTGCAGTGCCGAGGGGGACTTGCCGGTGGTGGCGGTGATCTCCGAGGCGAGCAGGCACAGGATGATGCCGTCCTTGTCGGTGGTCCACACGCGTCCGTCGCGACGCAGGAAGCTCGCTCCTGCGGACTCCTCGCCGCCGAACGCGACGTCTCCGCTCAACAGCCCGGGCACGAACCACTTGAAGCCCACGGGTACCTCGAGAACCTTGCGTCCGAGGTCGGCGCCGACGCGGTCGATGAGGCTCGACGACACGAGGGTCTTGCCGATCGCCGTACCGGCAGGCCAGTCGGGGCGCGCGCCACCGTACAGGTACGAGATGGCGGTGGCGAGGAAGTGGTTGGGGTTCATGAGGCCGCCGTCGCGGGTGACGATGCCATGGCGGTCCGCGTCGGCGTCGTTGCCGGTCGCGACGTCGTAGGGCGCGTCTGCGCCTGACATGAGGCCGCGCAGCGACGCCATCGCCGAGGGTGACGAGCAGTCCATGCGGATCTTGCCGTCCCAGTCGAGCGTCATGAAGGACCAGCGCGGGTCCACCGTGGGGTTGACCACGGTGAGGTTCAGGCCGTGCTCCTCGCCGATCGCGCCCCAGTACTCGACCGCGGCTCCGCCCAGCGGGTCGGCGCCGATGCGTACGCCCGCCTCTTTGATGGCGGCGATGTCGATCACCGAGGGCAGGTCTCGCACGTACGTGGCCATGTAGTCGTAGCGACGCGTGGTGTCGGCCCCGAGTGCACGCGTGAGTGAGATGCGAGGCACCTGCTTCCACCCGGTGCCGAGGATCTCGTTGGCGCGGTTCGCGATCCAGCTGGTGGCGTCGGTGTCCGCGGGGCCGCCGTGGGGCGGGTTGTACTTGAAGCCACCGTCGCGCGGGGGATTGTGCGAGGGCGTGACGACGATGCCGTCGGCAAGGCCCTTGCCCGAGGTGCGCAGCCCGCTCTCCGCGAGTGCGCCGTTGGCCACGAGGATCGCATGGCTCACCGCGGGCGTCGGCGTGTAGCCGCCCTGCGCATCGATCATCACGATGACCTCGTGCGCGGCGAGCACCTCGAGCGCCGTCTCCCACGCGGGGCCGGACAGCGCGTGCGTGTCCTTGCCGAGGAACAGCGGCCCGTCGATGCCCTGCGCGGTGCGGTACTCGACGATCGCGGTGGTCGTGGCGACGATGTGCGCCTCGTTGAACGCCGTGTCGAAGGCCGAGCCGCGGTGGCCGGACGTGCCAAAGGCGACCCTCTCCGACGCGACCGTCGGGTCGGGCGCCTTGTCGTAGTAGTCGCCCAGCAGGGCGTCGACATTGATGAGGTCCTCGGGAAGGGCAACTGTGCCTGCGCGCTCGTGCATGCTGTCAGTGTGTCAGGCCGACTACCCTGATGCCATGGCCAAGAAGAACCGCGTCCCGTTCGTGCTGCGTCCGTTCGAGGGGTTGCCAGGCGAGGTGGACCTCATCGCGATGCGCGAGATCGTCCCCGCCGCGACCGCCCCCGTGAAGCTGACCAAGGAGTTCGGCGGCGCCGAGGTGCTGCTTGTGACCGTGCTGCCGTTGGACCGCCCGGCGATGCGCCGCAAGGACGGCGTGCTGATGGCGGCGATGCACCGCACCTCCACGTCGGGCGACGCCTCGCGCGACATCGCTGCGGCGATCCTCGCGTCGGAGGACCTCGAGCCGGGCGACCTGCTGCCCGTGCAGGGGGCGCTCGAGCCGGGCCCGCGTCTGCAGGACATCCTCGATACCTCGGTGCCGTGGAAGGTCACGGTGCACGAGGGCTACGACTTCTGGCTGCCCGAGGGCGAGCGCGACACCGAGGTGCAGGCCGCGCTCGAGGAGGCGAACACGGGCATCTTCCCGACCGTGAAGCTCGAGTCGGTGGAGGGCGCGTACTGGTGCCGCATGGGTGCGCGCGAGTACCTGCGCTGGGGCCAGCCCGTGGACGAGGAGGTGCTGCTCGACGCGCTCGCGCGCCTGCAGGCCAAGCGTGAGTCTGCGCTGGAGGAGGGCACCAAGCTGCTCGGGGCTTTCCGCGCGGGCGGCCTCATGATTCCCGTGTGGGAGATGGTGCCGGGCACCGAGGCCGAGGAGATCGAGAAGCCGGCCAAGGCGTTCGCTCCGGTGCTCGCTGCAGCGATCGCCGACACGACGCCGCTGAACGCCGACGAGCGCCGCGCACGTGCGGGACTCGTGTCGCGCCAGGTCACCATCCGCTGATCCCCGGCCACGGGAGGTCACAGAACGTTCACGAGAGGGTAAAAGGTGCTTTGCCTCGCCCTCAAGGATCGCTAGGCTTGTCCCGTGGACGACGCACCTGAGCCCAAGGCGGCCAAGCGCTCGTCTCCGCGTGCCCCGAGAACGACTTCGCGCGGCCCCCGCGCCCGTGCGCCGAAGCCAGAGTTGAAGACGGCGGCCGCGCTCATCGTGGCCCACGACCAGGCACGACGCATCGCCGCCACCGTGCGTGCCGCGCTCGCCATCCCGGGCGTGGACCTCGTGCTCGTCGTGGACGACGGCTCCACTGATAACACTCAGCACCTTGCGCGCAAGGCTGGCGCGGTGGTGGTTCGACACCCGCACCACACGGGGCGCGCCGCCGCGACCGAGACGGGTGCGGCCGTGATCGCGATGCGCGACGAGCCGGGTCGCACGCCCCGCGCGATCCTGCTGCTCGATGGGCGCCTGGGCAATCAGGCGATCGGGGCCGCGCCGCTGGTGCCGGCGGTGGTCGAGGGCGTGTGCGATCTGGCGATCGCGCTCACCGCAGGTGGCTCGCGCGCGCAGGGTCTCAGCTCCAAGGCGTCTCGCAAGGCGATCAAGCTCGCCTCGAACTGGGAGCCGCTGCAGCCCCTCAGCTCGATTCGTTGTCTCACGCGCGAGGCGCTCGAGGCGTCGATCCCTCTCGCACGCGGCTCCGGACTGGAGCCCGCGATGACGCTGGACGTCATCCAGTCGGGCCTGACTGTGACCGAGGTCGAGTGTGAGATCGCGGGCGCATCACGTTCGGGCACCGCGCGCACCCTGCCAGGGAGGGCTGACCAGTACCGTGAGGTGGTGATGGCAGTCGGGGCCCGGCGCATGCGCACCGGGATCTCCACCACCGGCAAGGTGGTGGGCGAGCGGCTGCACCTGACCCACGAGGAGAAGGCGTGACCCTGCCCCGCTACGCGTACCTGGGACCGGCCGGCACCTTCACTGAGGCCGCGCTGCGCGCGATGGTGCCCGACGCGTCGGCTGAGAAGGTGCCGATGGTGGACGTCCCCTCGGCGCTGGGTGCCGTGCGCTCGGGCGACGTTGACTACGCGATCGTCGCGATCGAGAACTCCGTCGAGGGCGGCGTGACGGCCACGCTCGACACGCTCGCCGAGGGCGAGCCGCTCGTCATCCTGGGCGAGGTGGTCCTGCCCATCGTGTTCGAGTTGGCGGCACGCCCCGGCACCGCGATCGAGGATGTTCAGCGTGTCTCCGCGCACTCGCACGGCCTCAACCAATGCCGACGCTGGCTCGCCGAGAATCTGCCCGGCGCACTTCAGATCCCTGCCTCTTCCAATGCGGCGGCCGCCGTCGCGCTCGCGGACGGCTCCGCCGAGTTCGATGCCGCCCTCGCGCCCCCCGGGCTGGGCGAGACGCTGGGGCTGGTGACCATCGCATCGGGCGTGGCCGACCGCACCAACTCGATGACCCGCTTCGTGCGCATCGGGCGCCCCGGCTCTGTGCCCGCGCCCACTGGCGCCGACAAGACGACGCTGGTGGTGCACCTTCCCAGCGACAAGGCCGGTGCGTTGCTCGAGATGCTTGAGCAGTTCAGCGCGCGCGGCGTGAACCTCAGCCGCATCGAGTCCCGCCCGCGCGGCGACCGCCCCGGCGAGTACTCGTTCTCCATGGACGCCATGGGGCACATCGCGGAGTCGCGCATGGCAGAGGCGCTGATCGGCCTCAAGCGCACGTGTCCCGTGGTGCTGTTCCTCGGCTCGTACCCGGCCTTCCACGGCGAGCCGCATGCGGTCGCGCCCGGCACCACCGAGCGCGACTTCGAGGACGCGGCCGCGTGGGTCGCGTCGCTCAGGGATGGCCTGGCATAGGGGCCGCTCCGCTACCTTCTCTCGCTGAGTCGCGTGTGACTCGCTGACATCACGTACTGAATTACGCGCACGAGGGCGAACCCGGCCACCGCACCTATCGTGTTCACGAGCACATCATCGACTGACGCGACGCGTCCCAGTGCGAACGCGAACTGTGCCGCTTCGATCGCGACGGAGATGAGAGCGGCCCACCCGATGCACCGGGCGACTGAGGTCGAGTGGCGGAGCGCTAGGAGTACTCCAAGAGGCGCGAAGAGCATCGCGTTGCCACCGAGCTGTACGAGCGGCACCTCGACTGAGACACTGTCGGTCAGAAGCTGCACGATGCCCGCACCTGGCACTAGCTCGATGGGTCGTGAGCCAGTCGAGGTGGTGGTCCCTGCCACGAGCGTGATGTACGCAACGGCGGCTGCCCAGCCCACGATGGCGGCACTCCACACGATGGCACGCCAACTGAGCGGTCGGTGTGCGTACCTCGCCGAGATACCTCGTACGGCGAGGCTCAGGAGCAACAGCGCACCCGCGATCATCAGGACCACAGTCATGGAGCCGTCGAGCGCTCTCATCGCTTCTGTCATCCGTGCGGCTCCTCGATTCGAGTGAGTTGCAGAGTTTCGCTGCGCGTGCGGCTACGGGTATGTCACCGTCCCATATCCCGTGAAGTAGTTCCCGTCGTTCGGGGATGGGCAGGCTGGTTCGGACCCGGCTACAGCGAACGTCGTGAGGCGCGCGCGGCGAAGTCATCCATCGCGTTGAGCACTTCCTTCGCCTGCCAGAGCTGATTGCGGCGGACCCTGCTGGTCTGCGTCAGGACGCCCGCGTCGACGAGCGTGTGGATCGCGTTGAAGGCACCCTGGGGCGACGAGCCGAGGTGCTGGGCGACGTGGCCTGAGTTGATCACGGGTTGTGCGAAGAGGTGGTCGGCGAGGCGCCACGCGCCGGAGTCAGCGCGGGCCTTGATCCGCTCGCGCCACGCCTCGTGGATGGCGCGCGTCGCCTCAGCGAGTTGCCGGCCGTTGGCGATCGCTCGGTAGGCGGAAGTGGTGAAGGTGTCGACGATCCTGTCGCAGTCGCCCTCGCGGTAGGCGGTCAGAGCGGCGAAGTAGCCTTCGACGTTGCCGAGGAGGCCGGCTGAGACGGGAACGGTCGTATGCGTCGCGTGCCCGGTCTCGCGGAGCAGGGAGTGGACGATCGCGCGTCCCGTGCGCCCGTTGCCGTCGGAGAAGGGGTGGATCGTCTCGAACTGGGCGTGCACGACCGCGGCGAGGGTGAGCCCGTTGATGTCCCGACGTCCCGCGAAGGCGACGAGGTCATCGATGCATGAGTCGACGCGGGTGTGCTGGGGAGGGATGAAGTCCGCGCCATGGGGGCTGAGATCGGGGCGCCCGATCCAGACGGGGCCGGTGCGGAACCGACCGGCGATGTCAGGATCGGTGCGCGCCATCAGAGTGGCGTGGATCTCAAGGATCTGGGCCCGTGTCAGCGCGCCAGTCGTGGATAGTGCTCGGGTCATCGCGGTGGCGTTGTCTGCCACGAGGGAAGCGTTCTGGCCTGCGGCCAGGCCCAGTGCGGCGGTCGCGAGGTTGCGCGAGTTCGCCGTGAGGTGCTCGATCTGGGAACTTGATGCGGACTCGGTGCGGAGCAGCATCGCGGGCATCGGCACAGTAAGAGCGGTCGTCTCTTTGTCAAACGCGGCGATCTCAGCTGCGGCCTCGGCGGCGTTCTCGATCGTTGCGCGCGTGAGGGAATCGGCTGGGTTCAGGCTCGCGATGGCTGCAGGAACTGCGGCGGGGTAGGTGCGGGCCTCGAGGCTCACGACCTGACGGATGGGCACGGTTCCCTGCAACTCGGCGGGCAGTTTCCAGGGGACGTTCTCGTGCGAGATCGCGGGCCACGTGGCGTCCCCGCGGGTTCCCGCGTCCTGTGGCATTGCAGCCTCCAACCTTGATCGGCGTCATCTCTTATTCAAGGATAGGTGATTAACCTTGAATAAGGAAGGGTGATGATCGAGGGTGCTGATGGTTCCGCGCTGCGAGAACCTACCCTTCGAGCACCCGTGTGTGCGCCCGATCCAGCCGACGCGCGCGCACCAGCTCCCACACGAGCGGCACCAGCAGCACGGCGCCGGCGATGGAAAGACCGTCGTAGCCCCACGCGGCCAGCGCCACTCCTGAAAGGGCACCGGCGGACGCGCCCGCGATGCCCATCGTGAGGTCCGCGACGCCCTGCACGTCCGTGGGACTCGCTGTGCCCTCGTGCGACAGCACGGACACGAGCGTCGCGGCCGCGATGGTCGCGGCGGACCACCCCAGGCCGATCAGCACCAGCCCCGCAGTCGCGAAGGCCTCGGCCGAGGAGTGCATGCCGCCGCTCGCATCGATCCTGCCCGACGCCGCGGTCAGTCCCGCTCCCACGAGCAGCAGACCGGCGCCCACCCCCACGGCACCCCACGGCCCGATGCGGTCCGTCATCCACCCGAACAGCGGCGCCAGCGCGTACATCCCGGCCACGTGCGCGCTCACCACGATGCCCACGAACGTCAGCGTCGAGCCGTGCCCATGCAGGTGCACGCTCGACATCGCCATGATGCCCACCATCACCGCATGACCGGTGGCCATGGCGGTCAGCCCCAGCCTGCCCGACGGGTGGGCCCAGATGTCCTTGAGGGTCCTGGCGATGCTGCGCGGGGCAGGCGGCGCGGCGGGCCTCGGGTCGTGCAGCAGCAGCGCGATCCCCACGGCTGCGACGGCCAGGGACGCGACCGCGAACAGCCACGGCCCGGCCAGCGAGGTGACGCCGAGCGCCTCGCCCAGTCTCGTGCCGGGCGACAGCAGGTTCGGCCCCGCCACGGCTCCCACGGCCGACGCCCACACGACCACGCTCAGCACTCGCCCTCGTGCGTGGTCGGGCACGCCGTCGGTCGCGGCGAAGCGCGCCTGGAGCCCGGCGGCCATGCCGCCGCCGGTGAGGAACATGCCGAGCAGCATCAGCGGCAGGATCCTCACGGCGCCGCCGGTGAAAGCGATCGCGGCTCCGACGGCGGCGAGCCCGTACCCGGTGGCGAGGGCGAGGCGCCGGCCCCGTGCCCCCGCCAGTCGCGCAAGCGGCACCGCGGCCAGCGCCGAGCCCAGCACCATGGCCGTCTGCGGAAGTCCTGACCAGGCCGCCGTGCCCGCGATCTCCTCCGCCAGCAGCGCCCCCACCGAGACGCCCGCCGCCACGCCGATGCCCGCGACGAGCTGCGTTGAGGCGAGCGTCACCAGCCGAGGCTTGTTCAAGGTGAGCGGGACGGCGTCGGTGCGTGCGGCGTCGGGCATGCTTCCTCCTGGGCTGGGGACTGCCCGAACGCTGACGCCGGGCGGCGGACGAGGGGTCCGCGCTGGCCTTCGGTCAGTGTAGATCCGCGTACCCTCACAGGTATGCCCCCCGAGCTGCTCGTGACGGCGCTCGCGGCCCTGAGGGATGTGGCGCTGTCGGTGACGTTCGGCGCGCTCCTGGTGGTCGCCGCGCTCGTGCCGCCGCGCCATCCCGCCGCCGCCCGCGCCGCCGCGATCGCGCGGTACGCGTCGGTGGCGTGGGCCATCGCGGCGTCGGCGATGGTGCTCGTGCAGACCGCGGTGATCACGCTGATCCCCTTCGACGACCCTGCGTTCGGTGCGACGCTCGGGCAGTTCGTCACCGAGATCGACCTGGGCGAGGCCTACCTCCAGATGGCGATCGCGGCCGTCGTCGCCTCCGTGGCTGCCGCGTTCGTGCGCGCTCCGGCGCACGCAGCCTGGGCCATGGTGCCGATCGCGTGGGGCATCGGTTGGCAGGCCGTCACGGGTCACGCCGCCGGCGCGACCGACCACCACCTCGCGGTCTCGTCTCTGTTCCTGCACATCGGGGGCGCTGCGTTGTGGCTGGGGCTCGTCGTTGTCGTCGCCGCGTTGGGTCCGGTGCTCGGCACCGCCGCGGCCGACGTTGCGCGCCGCATGTCCAAGGCCGCGGTCTGGGGTGCCGCCGCGGTGATCGTCTCGGGCGTCCTCAATGCCGCGCTGCGCATGACGGGACCCTCAGATCTGTTCACGTCCACGTATGGGCTGATCCTGTTGGCCAAGCTCGTGCTCGTGGCCGCAGCCATGGCGCTCGCAGCCTGGCATCGCCGTGTCACGCTGCCGAGACTCGAGGCGACCCCTGCGCGACGCCTGTTCGCGCGCGTCATGATCGTCGACGCTGCGGCACTCGTCGCCGTCACTGGGCTCGCTGCGGCGCTCGCGTCGTCGGCACCGCCGGTGCCGTCCGTCGCACTCGAGGATCCCAGCCCGGCGTTCTACCTCACCGGTTACGCGCTCCCGCCCGCCGCGTCTGGCGCGACATGGTTCGGCCTGTGGCGACTCGAGATCATCTCCGCCTTCGTGCTGGTCGTCTTCGCCGTCGTCTACGTGCGCTGGGCGATGCGGCTACGCACGCGCGGCGACCAGTGGCCCTGGCACCGCACCGCCTCGTGGCTCGCCGGCATCGTCATCATGCTGTGGATCACGCAGAGCGGACCGGCGATCTACGGGATGGTGACCTTCTCCGGCCACATGGTGCAGCACATGGCGCTCGTGATGCTTGCCCCCATCCCGTTGACGCTCGCCGCGCCCGTGACGCTGGCTCTGCGAGCGCTCCCGCCCCGCACCGACGGATCGCGCGGACCGCGCGAATGGCTGCGCCTCACCGTTGAATCGCGATGGCTGCGCTTCTGGGCGCATCCCATCGTCGCCGCCGTCAGCTTCGCCGGCTGGCTGATCGTCTTCTACTACTCGCCGCTGTTCGAGTTCGCGCTGTCCAACCACGCCGGCCACCTGTGGATGGTGCTGCACTTCACGCTCGTCGGGTACTTCTTCGTGAACGCGCTCGTGGGGCTAGACCCAGGACCTACCCGGCCGCGCTACCCGATGCGGCTCGTGCTGCTGTTCGCGACCATGGCCTTCCACGCGTTCTTCGGCGTCTCGCTCGCCTCCTCCGACGTGCTTCTCGCGCCCGAGTGGTTCGGTCTCATGGGTCGCGACTGGGGGCCCGACGCGATCACGGACCAGCAGTACGGCGGCGAGATTGCGTGGGGCATCGGTGAGTTGCCCGTGCTCGCGCTCGCGATCGGCGTGGCAGTGGCATGGCGGGCCTCCGACGCGCGCGAGAGTCGGCGCAAGGACCGCCAGGCCGAGCGTGACGACGACGCCGAGCTCAAGGCCTACAACGCGATGCTGGAGCGCTACCGCGAGGTCGACGAGCGCTCCTGACGCCCCTGCTTCGTCCACAGATTTCATCCACAGGTGTGTGTACACACGGTGAATCCCCAGCGAAATCGGTGGACAACGCTGTGGGGAAACGGTGGACAGAAATACGTCCCCCAATCGGCTTGCGCCGCCCCGGCGTAAGGAGTACGACTGGGGTCATCGAGAAGGGCTTCAACCCCTCGATCTGGTCGACGAGGCGGCTCCAGGGACCGGGCGTAAGCACCGGGACCTGCCGAGATCGCTTCCCGGTCAGAGGTCCGGCTCGCCGGGCCTGCCGAGACTCGGAGAGTCCGGCCCGCAAGGGCCGGCCTCCGGGCCCCGAAGGGGGTCCGGGCCGAGTGCGCAGCGGTCGCGTTCGCGGGGGCACCGCCCCCACCAGCGAGGCGACCGAGGCGACGACGGCGTGCGTCGGGACGGATGCATGCCGCGCGGGGTCAGGGGTTGAGTTCAGATCGGATGCCTGGGACAACGTGGCTTCAGGTCGAGGGGGGCTCCCGACGAGGGGGTCGCTTGAGAACTGTGGGTGACGGCACAGGAGGTTCGCGGACCCCGGCATCGGCCAAGAGGTCGCTCCCGCTTGCGGGGGCGAAGCCGCATCGTCAATCGCGGCCGTCGGATCCCGTCCATGGGCGGACCGAGAACTCGAGGTCATGGCAAGGCCCCCCGCACGCCAATTGCGGGGGGCCTTCGCCTTGCCTGGCCGCTTCTGCAGCGGCTGTGACCCACGCTATGTCCGCCGCCGCGCCGAGCCGCGGAGGACACGCCGCTCCCGCCTCAGCCGCGCCCCGCGTCGGGCATGCGCGCCCGGTGATCGGCTCGCCGGGTCGGGCTCCGAGGCTCGCCGCCACCGCCGCACTAGCCTGTCCCCAGGGGCCGAGGAGGACACATGAGCGACACGGGCAGCGGCGAGATGCCGACTACGCCGCGCTGGGCCGGCGTGCACCGTCCGGAGAGCGGCGAGTCCGCCGAACCGCCCATGGGCGATCCCACTGCCAGCGACGCGTGGGGAGCGCGGTCCTTCAGCCCCTATGACGCGGCCAGCGCCGACGCCGAGAACGTCGAGGCCGAGCCCGCCTCCGACGCTCCGCACGGAACTGAGGAGGCCGAGCCCGCCTCCGACGCTCCGCACGGAGATGAGGCCGACACGCCGAGCGCTGACGAGGATCCGGCTGGCGTTCCCGGAGTGTCGGAGGCCGACTCCGTGCGCACTGTCGACGACGAGGCCACAGAGGTCATGGAGCCAGTCGAGTTAGAGCCTCCGGTCACGCCGTACGTGGAGGAGCCCGAGGCGCCGGAGCCCGAGGAGAACGCGTCGGACGACACCATGGACCCACCGCGCGGCAACCCGCTCGGAGTGTGGGCCGTCGTCACAGGAATCCTGCTGATCTTCCCCGCCGCGATCGTGCTCGGCCACCTGGGACTGCGCGCGGCTGCGCGCGAGGGCCGCGCTCGCACCGCCGCCTTTGCGGGCATGCTGCTGGGCTACCTGGGGCTCGTCGTCGCGGGTGCAGGCGTCGCGCTCTGGCTGCTCGTCTTCGGACCCGAACTCGAGACCGCTGAGCAGGAACTGCAGGCGCAGGCGGACGTCACCGCCGTCGGCAACGCTGTCGCATCGCATTTCGAGGACTCCGCCACGGAGCCCGAGCTGGAGGTCACGGACTCCGGGTACCTGGTGGACGGCGTCGCCGTCGAGGGGCTGCTCTCAGCCGAGCGCGACGTCTCGCTCGCGTTCGACTCGAGCACCGAGTGGTGCGTCGAGCTCACCTATGCCGACGAGGCTGCCTCCTACGTGGGAGCGACGGGCTACTCGGCAACCGCCTGCGGCTGAGCCTCGGTCACGCGCGGAGGGTCCGTCGCGATCCCGTCGCGGTGGCCCAGCAGTTCGAGCCACCGCACCAGCTGCCGGTGAACCGTCTCGGCTCCGTGCAGAGTCCCGCGCTCGTCCGCGAGCGACTCGTCGATGCTCCACTCGCGCGGATACAGCAGCAGCGCGCGCGTCTGCCATCCGCCGAGCCCTCCGTGGCAGCCCACGAGGTCCTCGAAGGCGTACACCTCGTCCAGCGCCGGGTCGTGCGCGGAGTTGAGGTAGATGTCCGGCGCGTTGGGAAACGCGGCGGCGCGTGCGAAGTCGGCGCGCGCGTCGGGCCCGAACCCCGCGAGCGGGTCCTCTCCCTCAACCTCGCCGGTGGACAGCCGATGCAGGCCGCGCGGCCCGATTGCCACCGCGCCCGATCCTGCCTGCACCACGACGAAGCCGACGCCAGGATGGGTCGCGAGAGCCTCGATCAGGCCTGGATGCCGTGATTCGAGGTCGGCGAGCGTGAGTCGCTCGCTCGACTCGGTGAACCACACGCCACCGAGGTTGCCTGAGCCGACCACCACGATCTCGGGCCCCGCCGATGCACCCCCTGAGCCCTCGCCGGCCCCTGCGTCGGGCGGGGACACAGAGTCCTGGACTGCTGCGTCGGCCGCGTCCTGACGCCGGAGCGCGCGCTTGGCGACGCGGCCCGAGACCGAGTCCTGCTGCGCAAGCTCGCGGGCGAGCAGCCGTGCGGGGCCGCCGGCCTCGGCGTCGTGGGTGGGGATAGCGCGCGCCCGTCCACCGACGCGCTCGCGGACGAACTCTTCGAGCGAGTAGCCGTAGCGCTGCTCGAACGTGGGGCCCTGACTCTGGCCGTGATCGGAGACCAGCACGATCCGGTAGTTCCGCGGCGCGATGCCCAGCGCGATGAAGCGCTCGAACGTGTGCAGCACCTGATCGATCCCGTACAGCGAGGCGAGGGACTCGGGGCGCGTGACGCCTGCGTGGTGGGCGATCTCGTCGTAGTCGACGAAGTCCACATAGACCGACTTCGCGCCCGACATCATCGCGTCGATCACCAGTGCCACGTTCAGGTCGCGCAGCAGGGCATTCGTGACGCCACGCAGCAGCACGTACTCGCCGCCGCGGTGCACTCGCGGCTCCACGCCCCGCCACACCTGACGCCGCCCTTGCCACAGTTCCTTGGCCATCTCGCCGATCGTGCGCGGCAGGGCACGTGCCAGACCCGCCGGGTGGGTGAAGAACGCCGCATACGAGTGCGAGGCGCCCACCTCGCGCTTGCCTGCGCGCAGGCCGCTGACCGTCAGGTACGAGCGCTCGGCATCGCCCGAGAACAGGTTGGAGACGGACACACCGCCATCGGCGAGCAGACCATTCCCGCTGCTCGCGCGCTCCTCGATGATGCCTGCGTCATTGGGGTTGTTCGTCGCCATGAAGCGGCCCTCGGCGCGGTCCCACCACATGAACATGGGGATGCGCTCGTTCGAGCCCTGGAGGATGCCCGACTGGCTCGCCGGCGTGGTCGACGGGATGCCGGCCGTCCACTCGGTCCATGTGTGGCTGCCTGCGCGGATCCAGCGGGAGATGGTCGGCAGATTGCCCGCGCGCATCTCCTGCTCCAACAGGGGTGCCGAGACGCCGTCCATCTGGACGAACAGCACGCCCTCCTGGCCGTCCTGCGCGGGCTCGACGCCCTGCAGGCTCATGCGGGTCGCATGCACCAGCAGGTAGTCGTACGAACTCGCGGAGAAAGCCCACGAGACTGCGGTCATCAGGATCGAGAAGATCCACGACGCCACGATCGCCCAGCCGACGCCGGATACGTCGATGCCGGGTGCGATCCACAGCGCCAGCCCCACGGCGGACGCGTTGCCGAACAGTGCGGCGAGCAGCGCGCCCGCCCAGCCGAAGCGGCTCGCGATCTGCAGCCACACTGGCTGCAGCGCCCACGACGCGACGGCGATGAGGACTGCGGCGGCGAGCGTCGCGACCCACGAGTCCGATGCGACGCCCGGCGTCAGGGTGATCGTCCACGACACGACCAGCACCGTCACCGCAAGCTCGACTCCGCGCAGGATCCTGCGCCTCACCGAACGCTGCTCGGCGCCCAGCGCCTTCGCCAGCGCACGCTCTCGGTCCGACTGGAACCACCGGTTCGCCGCCGGCACCCACGCCAGCACCAGGATCAGCACGCCCGACGCGAGGGACGCCACGGACGAGGCCGCGTCGCCTTCGCCGATCGTCGCCTCGTACAGTGCCGCCACCGTCCGGGCCGCGAGCACCACGGTCAGGACCACGCGCGCGCCGTTCGACCCGCGCCACAGCGCGACCGCGAGCGCGATCATCGCCAGCGCGCTCAGCCACAGCACGACGGCGTTCGGCTCGTCGCCGAGCCCGGCACCGGCGTCGGCCGTGTCGCGTGCCGACCGCGCGCCGAGGGCGACGTCGAGCACTGCCGCCAGCGCGACCGCGACCGCGAGGGCGACCACCGCCCACGGTCGGCGTCGGGGAGACCCGGCAGCGGCGTCGGTGCTGGTCCGTGAGGCCTTCGTGTCCGGGCTCATGGGCCCATCATTGCCCAGGGCCCCCACATCCGTCCTAGGCTGGGCCGGAACCCGAACGAGGAGACGCCATGACCCTGCCCGCCATCACCCGTGACGCCACCGGGGCGCCGTCCGTCGACTTCGCAGGTGCGGAGAAGCCAGAAGAGCTCGTGGTCGAGGTGCTCGAGGCCGGCTCCGGGCCCGCCGTTGAGGAGGGCCGCCAGATCACCGTGCACTACACCGGGTGGCTGTGGGACGGAGCGAAGTTCGACTCGTCGTGGGACCGCGGCGACTCCATCTCGTTCCCCATCGCGTACGGCGCGCTGATCGACGGCTGGGTCGACGGCATCGTGGGACAGCCCGTCGGATCGAAGCTGCTGCTCGTGATCCCGCCGGAGTCGGGATACGGCTTCCGCCCCATGGGCCCCATCCCTGCAGGCTCGACGCTCGTGTTCGTGATCGACGTGCTCGAGGCCCGCTAGCGCGATCCGCTGCGTCCTGTGAGGCACTGAGTGCTCGCGTAGCGCCGAATCGTGCACTCATGTCCTCACAGGGCGGCGCACATGACGAAGGCCCCTCCGCGGAGGGGCCTTCGAGTCGGAGCGGGTGACGGGAATCGAACCCGCGCTATCAGCTTGGGAAGCTGAAGTTCTACCATTGAACTACACCCGCATGCCGTGACGGCCCTCCTATCCTAGACGCACCGGGAGCCGCCCGCACCAACCGGGTGCGGGGGCGTCGGCGAGTGACTGGGGAGGAAGAGCGTGGCGGACGAGCGCCCCACCTTCATGCCGGACGAAGGCGACGCCGTCGCCGACGAGCCGATCGAGCTGCCCGAGCATCTGCAGGCGGAACAGCCCCTGCCGCCGCGCCCCGAGCCGGCTCCCGAAGCCGAGCCGGAGGCCTCAGATACCCCTGAGGACGCTCTCGACGACGGTGAGACCGCACATGCGCCCGGATCGTTCCTCGCCGGGCTCACGGGAGGAGCCCGACGCAGCGCGGCCAGTGCGTCGACGCCGAGCGACGACGCGGACACCACCCCCGATGTGGACCCCGCGACCGGTGCGGCGGTCCCGGACGGCGTCGACGACATGCCCGACGCGGCGGGCGAGGGCGAGCGCGTAGCCGACCCCGGCGTCGGGCAGGAGCGGGGCGACGAGCCCGAGAGTCCGCACCCGTTCGACGACGACGCCAAGCTGGCGATCCTGCTGCGCGGCGCAATCGTCGCGGGGGTGCTCGGCGCGATCGTGGCGATCCTCGCGCTCACCGTCGTTCCGGAACCGCTGCGCATCTCCGGACTGCTGCTCGCCGCGATCCTCGCGGGCGTGGCGGTGAGCATGGGACACGTGGGCCACCGTGCGGACAGCATGGGGCAGCGGCCGCAGGAGCAGCTGTCGCGCATGTCGACCGTGACCGGCTACGCGGCCCTGGGCGTGGTGATGATCGCGGTCCTGTTCGTGGTCGTGCCGCTCATCCTCGGGCCGACCGCGCAGGGCCAGCTGCGCACCGCGCAGGAACTCGCGGTGGGGCAGTGCGTCGCCGACCCGTACGCGACATGGGACGACTTCCAGGAGGAGATCGGCGACGACGACTGGTGGTTCGACGTGGTGCCCTGCACCCAGGAGCACTTCGGCGAGATCTCGCTGGTGAACCTCGCGCCCCCATACGACGAGCCCACGTATGCGCAGGGCGACTCCGAGTCGCTCGCCGAGTGCATCTCGGGCTTCGAGGCGTACGTGGGAACCGCGTGGGAGTCGTCGAGCCTGACCGTCGAGGACTACTACCCGACGGGTGCGGCCTGGCAGTCCTCGCCGTACGTCGTGTGCATCGTCGCTGGATCAGAGCCCCTGACGGGAACGCTGTTCGGGTCAGGCCTGTAGCGACAGCGTGCCGACGGGCGTCAGCCCGCCGATGGCGTGCGCGCGCTAGACGAGAGGCGTGGCCGCCAGCGCCCAGGCCGCCGTCAGAGTCTCGCCGGGCTGGACGATCCGCAGCCCCGTGCCCGGGACGCCGGCAGCGTCGAGAGTGAAGGCGTCGTTGGCGTTGCTCACCGGCTCGAGCGCGAAGTACGGCCGCTCCTGCGGGATGTAGCAGACCACGTGACCCAGGACGTCGTCCGCCTCGAGGTCCAGCTGGAGGGCGTCGGGCCACGTCACCGAGCCCGCGACGGGCCCGGTGCGTGACGTGTAGCAGTCGTCCACGAACTCGGTCCCGAGCGGTCGGCGCTCGCGGAAGTCCGCGGCGGGCCGGATCGGCCCGGCCTCGGCGGTCGGTAGTGCGTTGTCGAGGTCGTACGCCTTCTCGCAGTCGATGCGCAGCTCGGCGGGGCCTCCCACGGCGCCCGACGCGGTGGCGAGCTCTCGCTGCAGGTACGGGTGGTGCCCGAGTCCAGCGGGGAACGTCTCGTGGTCGGTGTTGGTGAGCGCCATCTCGACCTCGAGCCGGGCGCCGTCGAGCCGGTAGGTGAAGCGAGCCGTGAACGACCACGGGAAGTTCACGCCGTACACATCGTGCGAGACGAACTCGAGCACCGCGTAGGTGGGGGAGGACTCGACGACCGTCCAGGCGTAGTCGGTGCCGACGCCGTGGATCGCCGTGCCGTCCGCATGGTTCACGCGTAGCTGATAGGTGCGTCCTGCCCACTGGAGGCGGCCGCCGCGGACGCGGTTCGACCACGGGACGAGCGGATACGACGCGGTCTCCGCGAACCGGCCGAGCGACTCGGCGGGGGTGGGGCGAAGCACGTCCACCCAGGCACCGTCCAGGTGGAGCTGTCCGAAGGCGATCGAGCCGCCCGTCTCGGGGACCAGCCCCACCCTCCAGAAGCCGTTGTCCAGTGTCACGATGTCGCGCATGCGTTCATTGTGGCGCATCGCGACGAGGCTTCACGGAGCCGCGCACCCCCATCCCGAATGCCCTGTTCGCCCTCGATGTACCGATCTGCGGCGACGGATTGGTCACACCGTGAACGGCCGCAGTGCCCGCCGAGGTGTCGGGCGGGTTAACGTCTCGTCATCACCGCCGCGAGGAGCAGCCTTGAGAGACCACCGCAGCATGGACGCGCACGCGTCTGAGGGCGCTGCGGGGCGCACGCAGGCGGGCCTCGCAGGAGTGGGCGCGGTGCGGCTCGATGACTCGCCGCTGCCGCCCGAGCCGCTGGCCGCAGATCGCGACGATTGGATCGGCTATGCGTCCGTCGGCGGTGCGCTCCTCGGTGGCCTGCCGGGCGTGGTGCTCGGTCTGATCGGCCTGAGGGCCGCGCGGCGCGGGACGTCACGGACGCGCTCGTGGGCGCTCGCGGGCACGGTGCTGGGCACTGCGGTCGCGGTCGCTCTGACGGTCGGTGCTGCGAGTGCGGTGACCGGCGCATTCGATTCGGGTCGCCTGGGTGGCGTCTCCGCGGCGGAGTTGACGGTGGGCCAGTGCTATGACCTGCCCGAGGACGCACTGCTGCAGGGGTTCTCTGAGGACGTCCAGGGCTTCAACGTGGTCGACTGCCTCGAGCCTCACCGCGGCCAGGTCTACCAGGCCGGCGTGGTCCACCTGGACGACTACCCCGGGTTCGAGCAGATGCGCGCCGACGTGGAGGGCTGGTGCACGCGCGACGACGTGACGGGCATGCTCACGCAGGCCGCTCTCGCGAAGGTCGTCGAGGTGTACTTCCCGAGCGCCGCGTCGTTCGCTGACGGCGACCGTGGGTGGGCGTGCGGCATCACAGAGTCCGGCGCGGAGTGGATTGGCTCGGCACTCGTGGGAGTCGGCTGACCCCTTCCCGCATGCGGCATGCGATGCGATGATCGCGCCATGGCTCCCCGGCGCCGTATGGTCGCGATCGCGCTGCTGGTCGCGGCTGTCGCGTGGTGCGCAGTTGCGTGCAGACCGCCGGATCCAGCCGCCGATGCGGGCCAGCGGGATGCGGAGGTCCTCGACTCGGCGCCCTTGAGCGGCGACATCGCCTTCCCGCGCACGCTGCAGGCTGAACGCATGGTCGAGTTGCAGGTCACCCTCGATGAGGAGGTCGACGCGATCGTCGTTCGCGCGTCACTCGAGTCCCCGCTGTTCACCGAGACGGGCTGGCAGGACGCGCATGTGAGGGTGTTCGCTGGCTGGCCGACGCGGGTGCGCCTCCCTCTCGGCGATCCCGTGTGCGGCGTCGCGGAGGGTTCAGGCGGCGAGACGCCCGACGCGGTGGCGCACGTCGTCTTCGACGTCGCCGGTGCTCAGGTCGAGCGGGAGGTCGACGTGCCGGCAGGTGTGCTCGCCGAGATCCGTGCCGAGGAATGCGGGGCGAAGGCGCTTTCGGACGTGGCGTCCCCGCGGTTCGGCGACGTCGAGGCGGTCGCGGGCCTGACGGTGACGACCTCGCTGTCGCTCACGCGAGGCGAGGGCGATGCGCGGGTCGAGGCGGTGCGCGTCGCGGGGAGCGTGGTGTTCTCGATCGTCCCGAGCGATCCTGTGCTCGCGCTCGAGCCGGGGCAGGACGTCGTCTCGGTCCCGGTCTCGCTCACACCCACGCGGTGCGATCCGCACGTCTTCGCCGAGAGCAAGAAGACCTTCGTGTTCGGCGTGTGGCTGGCGGTCGATGGCGCCGAGCCGCGTCGTGTCGACGTGCTGCCGGGCGAGGCGCTCAAGGCGGCGCTCCAGGATGCCTTCGACCGCTGTGCCTCCGTCTGAGACGCACTTATCACCCCTGCTAGAACACCGACTTCCCGCCATAGGGGAATGTCCAGGCGCTCGGGCACGGTTGGCCTTGATGACCGCGAGGAGCGGTCGACGGGCCCGGATCCACCCGATCCTGGAGCCCGTTCTAGTCCCCAGACCCCTTGGGGGGAAGGAGCACCACCATGGCTATCGGTTCGGGAATCTTCCTGATCGTCCTCGGCGCGATCCTGACCTTTGCGCTCAACGCGTCCGTCGACGCGATCAACCTGGGAATCGTCGGCTGGATCTGCATGATCGCTGGATTCGCGGCGATCGTGATCTCGCTGATCGTCAACGCGCAGCGCAGCAACACCACGCACCGTGAGGTGCGCGACGAGCACGTCGACGAGCACCAGAACCGCCGCGTCGAGGGCTGACGCGCGAGCCCGCGTCGTCGCACGCGGCTGAGCTCGATTCGGGGCCGCATCCACCCAGGGGGCTGGTGGGTGCGGCCCTCTCTCATGCGCCCTGGCAGTCACTGAGTGCTGGGAATCGCGTGGATATCAGCACTCAACGACTGCTGGGGCGCGCGGGGCGCAGCGCGATCAGGTGCGCGCCGAGTCCACGTCGGCGATCGGCTCGTCTCGGACCGCGCGTCCGAAGCGCACGAACGGCCGACGTGCCTGCACCTCGACCACGACGTTCCAGTAGCGCGCGGCCCACGCCCCGACGGCAGCGGCGACCGCGATCGCGGAGATCGCTCCCACGAGGATCGCGATGCGCGGCCCGATCTCCTCGCCCACCCAGCCGATGATCGGCGAGCCCAGCGGGGTGCCGCCGAGGAACACCATCATGTACAGCGCCATCACGCGGCCTCGCATGTGCGGCTCGACCGTGGTCTGCACCGTCGCGTTGGCCGCAGTGATCATGGTCAGGGCCGCGAAGCCGACAGGGATGCCGGCGAGCGCGAACGCCCAGTAGGTGGGCGCGAAGGCGAGCAGCAGGTTCGCCACGCCGAAGCCCATGGCTGCGACGACCACGAGCCGCAGCGTCGGGCGTCTGCGGCGGGCCGCGAGGATGGCTCCGCCGAGCGAGCCGATCGCGAGGATCGAGCCGAGGATGCCGTAGTCCTCAGGCCCGCGGTCGAAGGCGAGGCGCGCCATCATCGCGCTCGTGAGCTGGAAGTTGAGGCCGAAGGCACCCACGACGCCGACGATCACGAGGATCGCGACGATGTCGGGCCGCCCGCGGATGTACCTGACGCCCTCGGCGATCTGACCCGGCTGACGCGGCGCGCGATGCTGCGGGTGGAACTCGTTGGGCCTCATGAGCGCGAGTGCCACGATGGTGGCCGCGAACGTGAAGCCGTTGAGCATGAACACCCAGCCGGAACCGATCCAGGCGATGAGCAGGCCCGCGAGTCCCGGCCCGATGAGGCGCGCGGCGTTGAACGAGGCGGAGTTCAGGCCCACGGCGTTCGACATGTTGTCGCTGGGAACGAGGTCGCCGACGAAGGTCTGCCGGGCAGGATTGTCGAAGGCGGTGACCACGCCGAGCCCGAGGGCGAAGGCGTACACGTGCCACAGCTGCGCGTGGCCGCTGAGCACGATCGCGCCGAGCCCGAGGCCGAGCGCGGCGCCGGCGAACTGAGTGGCGAAGAGCAGCTTGCGGTGGTCCACGCGGTCGGCGATGACGCCGGTCCAGGGGCCGAGCAGCAGGAACGGGAGGAACTGGAGTGCCGTCGTGATGCCGACGGCGACGCCCGAGTCCTCGGTGAGGTCGGTGAGCACCACCCAGTCCTGTGCGATGCGCTGCATCCACGTGCCGATGTTGGATACGAGCGCGCCGGCGAACCACAGACGGTAGTTGTAGATGCCGAGCGAGCTGAAGGTGCGATTCATTCCGTCTTCTCAACGTCAGGCGTTCGAGGTTGATTCCTGACTCCTGTCAAGGATATCCGCCTTCGGTGATGCCCGACGCTGGTTAGGGTGGCGTGCATGACTCGATCAGTGCTGGTGCTGGGTGGGACGGCGTGGCTGGGGGCCGAGATCGCGCGTCAGGCGGTGTCCCGAGGGTGGGACGTGACGTGCCTGGCGCGCGGACGCGCGGGAGCGGTGCCCGAGGGTGCGGCTCTCGTGGAGTCGGACCGCTCGGGGCCCGGCGCCTACGACTCGCTGCTGGGTCGCCGATTCGACGCGGTGGTGGAGGTCAGCTGGCAGCCGCGGTTCGTGCAGGAGGCGCTCGCTGCGCTCGCGGGTGCTGCAGATCACTGGACCTACGTCTCCTCCGTGTCCGTGTACGCCGCCGCACAGGAGCCCAACACCGAGGACTCGCGCAGGGTCGCCGCCCTCGACCCGACCGTCGAGCCCACCATTGCCCACTACGCCGAGGCCAAGGTCGCGTGCGAGGACCTGACCGTTGCCGCCGTCGGGCATCGCGGGCTCATCGCGCGACCGGGCCTGATCGTGGGACCGGGCGACCCGAGCGACCGGTTCGGCTATTGGCCCGCACGCGCCGCGCTCGCGGGGGAGGGGCCGCTGCTGGTGCCCCGTGACGGAGCGCCCACGCAGAGTCTGGACGTGCGCGATCTCGCGGCGTGGATTCTGGATGCGGGCGAGGCGGGGGTCACGGGGCCGGTGAATGCCGTGGGCGAGCAGGTGGCATTCGCGGATCTGGTGGCGCTCGCTCGGGAGGTCGCGGGACACAGCGGCGAGGTGCGCGCCGCGACGACGCCATGGCTCGCGATGCGGGAGGTCTCGAGCTGGTCCGGTCCGCGCGCGATTCCGCTGTGGGTGCCGCCGGGTCCGTTCTCTCCGATCGGTGCGCACTCGTCCGAGCGGTACCGCGCCACCGGTGGAGGGTGGCGTCCCCTGGAACAGACGATGCGTGACGCTCTCGCCTGGGAGAGGGGACTGGGCCTCGACCGAGAGCGCAAGTCCGGGCTGACGCGCGACGAGGAGTTGGCGCTGATCGACCAGCTGCCCTGAGCCCCGGCCTCGGAGCGGCTGCGCGGAGGCGATGCCTTGCCTGCCCGGCATTGCCTGACTAAAGTCAGGTACATGGATCCGCGCCTGATCGCCGCCTTCCGTCAGTTCCAGCGCACTGTCACGCGAGAAGTCGGCGCGCTGCACGGCGACTTCCTCGACCGCGGACGTCCCCTCGCCGCCTCGCGCATGCTGTGGGAGATCGGTGACGGCGACGTGGAGATCGCGTCGCTGCGAGCGCGGCTCGGGCTCGACTCCGGCTACGCCTCGCGCCTGTTGCGCGCGCTTGAGGACGAGGGTCTCGTCGAGGTCGCGCCGAGCCCCACGGACGCGCGCGCGAGGGTCGCTCGCCGCACGCGAGCTGGCTGCGAGGAGGTGGTCGAGCTCGACCGCCTCAGCGACGACGGAGCCCGTGCGCTGCTAGCCGGTCTCGACGAGAACGAGCAGGCGGAGCTCGCCGCCGCGGCCCGCATCGTGACGCGACTGCTGTCGCGCAGGCACCTCGAGGTGTCTCTCGAGGACCCGGACTCGCCCGAGGCGCAGTGGTGCGTGCAGCAGTACTTCGAGGAGCTCCAGGCCACCTTCGATGCGGGCTACGACCCTGCGGCCGCTCTCCCGACCGCGAGCGACGAACTCGCCCCTCCGCACGGTGCGTTCCTAGTGGTCCGCTATCACGGGCAGCCGGTGGCGTGCGGCGGTGTCAAGCTTCCCGAGGGTGAGCCCGCGTTCCTCAAGCGCATGTGGGTGGCACCGTCCGTGCGCGGCCTCGGCGTGGGCGGCATGCTGCTCGACTCGCTCGAGGCGCGGGCCCGCGATGCGGGCGCGACTTTCGTGCGCCTCGACACCAACTCGGCGCTCGAGGCTGCGTGTCGCATGTACGAGCACCGCGGGTACGTGCAGGTTCCCGACTTCAACGGCGAGGTGCACGCGAACCGCTGGTACGCCAAATCCCTGTGAGGCGACGGCGTCCGGCGGGGCACCGCGTCGGGCCTATGAGCCCACGCGTGCCGGGACGGGGACCTTGGCGCGCCGCCGGATCACCACGTTCGCGACCGCGATGCCTCCCACCACCAGAGCGGCACCCACGAGGGCGAGTGGCGTGGGGGTCTCGCCGTACGCGAGCCAGCCGGTGAGCAGGCCCACGGGCGGAACCAGGAGCGAGAAGGGCGCGACCGTCGAGGCGGGGTAACGCCCCAGCAGCGAGTTCCAGACGCCGTAGCCGAGCAGAGTGGCGGCGAGCACCAGATACGCGACAGCGAAGGCGCCGCCCCACGTCGGGTGCGTGAGCGCGGCGCCGATCTCCGCGGGCCCCTCGAAGATCAGGGACAGCGCGAACAGCGGCACCGGCGAGGCCGCGCTGGACCACACCACGAGCGAGAGTCCTCCCACGTTGCCCAGGCGCCGGGTGAGGACGTTCGAGACCGCCCACGAGGCGGCGCCGCCCAGCGCGAGCGCGAACCCGATGACCGTGGTCGACGCGCCAATGTCGAGGCCGATGAGCACGATGCCCGCGACCGCGATCGCGAGGCCCGCGATGCGCCGCGCGGTGAGGCGCTCGCCCAGGAACGCGACGGCGAGCACTGTCGTCACGACCGCCTGGGCCTGCAGGACCGTCGCGGCGAGGCCGGAAGGCATGCCGAGCGAGATCGCCACGAATAGGCAGCCGAACTGGCCCACGCCCAGCGCGATGCCGATGGGGATGAGTCGACGCCACGGGATGCCTCGCCGCGGCACGAACGGCGCGGCGATAGCGAAGACGAGCGTGAAGCGCAGCGCCGCCAGCAGCAGCGGCGGCACGTCCTCGACGCCGAGCCTGATGACGGCGAAGTTGGCGCCCCACACGACGGCCGCGAGTGCGGCGAGCAGGGCGTCGCGGGTGGTGAGTCGGGTGGGCATGAGGACCTCCGGGGCTGGCACGCGTCCGACGCCGTGGCTGGGCCGGGCGCCGTCGCGTGCGTTCAGGCTAGGCGGGCGTCTGCGGGCCACGGGAGGGCGCAGTGGCACCTTCATCCGAGCGCCACTGAGGGCGACTTAGGGTGGTGGCATGAGCGAACGACCTCTCGACATCCTCGTGCTCGGCGGCACCGCGTGGCTCGGAGCGCTGACTGCGCGCGTGGCGCTCGAGCGCGGCCACCGCGTCACGTGCCTCGCGCGCGGCGAGTCCGGTGCGGTCCCCGCGGGAGCGACTCTCGTGGCCGCGGATCGCGACGAGCCTGGGGCCTACGACGTCGCCGCGAACCGCGACTGGGACGCCGTCATCGAGGTGAGCTGGCAGCCCCGGCACGTCCGCGAGGCGGCGCAGGCGCTGCGTGCGCGCCACTGGACGTACATCTCCTCCGTCGCGGCCTATGAGCCCACGCGGATCATGATCGACGAGTCCGCCCCTCTGCGGGAGCCTGCGGCGGTGGATGAGCGCGTCGACGGCTCGCGCTACGACGCCGCCAAGGTGCGCTGCGAGGCGGACACCGTGTCTTCGCACCCCGCTGCGCTGCTCGTGCGGGCGGGCGTGATCGGCGGCCCCGGCGACCCCACGGACAGGCTCGCCTCCTGGCCGCGGCGGGCGGCGGTTGCAGGTTCCGGACCGATGCTCGTTCCGGCAGAGCCGTCGGTGCCCGTCCAAGTGATCGACGTGCGCGATCTCGTCGCATGGCTGCTCGACGCGATCGAGGCCGGGCTGACGGGGCCCGTCAACGTCGTCGGCGAGCAGATGACGATGCGCGCGATGATCGACGCCGCCCGCGAGGTCGCCGGCGCGACCGGAAGGGTGGTCGAGGCGCCCGGACCGTGGCTGCACGATCATGGCGTGCGCGAATGGAAGGGTGCCGACTCGCTGGGCTTGTGGGTCGACGACGACGGCGCGGGCGCTCGCTGCGGTTTCCACGACGACTCGCGCTACCTCGCGACCGGCGGGCGACGAAGGCCGTTCAAGGAGACCCTCGCCGACGTGCTCGCCGAGGAGCTCGCGCTCGGCGTGTCGCGCGCGGGGACCGCGGGGCTGTCGCGTGCTCGCGAACTCGAGCTCATCGGCGAGCGAGAGCGAGCGTAGGCGGGACTAGCTGTCGAGACTGCGGTTCAGGGCCTTCGCCACCTGAGACGCGACGGCTCCCGCACCTCTGCGGGTGACCTCCTCCGGGAGGGCACCGGAGGCCCACAGCGCGGCGAGGCCGTGCACCATCGACCAGCGGGCGATGAGGGCAGGCCCCGTCTGCGGCGCAGGTGTGTCGCCCGCGAGCCCTCGCCACGCTCGCGCCGCGGCCTCGCGCCACGCGGGATCGGCCGGGGCGCGCAGGTGTCCCTCGAACATGACCGCGAAGTGACCCGGATGCGCGAGTGCGAACTCGACGTACGCGCGCGCGGACTGCTCGCCGCCTGGTGCACCGCCTGCGGCCTCAAGAGCGTCGGCGAGCAGGGTGAAGCCCTGCGTAGCGAGCGCGTGCAGCAGTCCGTCGCGGTCGCCGAAGTGATGCGTGGCCGAGGCGTGAGTCACGCCCGCCTCGCGCGCCACCGCACGCACCGAGAGCGCGTGCGCGCCCTGCGCGGCGACGTGCGCCGCGGCGACGGCGAGCAACGTGTCGCGAGCCTCGCCGCGTGCCGGTGACTGCACCATGCGGCCACCCTACACCTTGCTTTCCATTGACAAGTATTGCCGGGCCAGAGAGACTATCCAGTGGAAAGTTAACGTCAACTCATCCCGGAGGTCCTCATGCCTGCTCTGCCTGACGTGGTCCGTCGCTCGCCCGCGCACGACGAGCCGGTCGTCGTGATGGTGTCTCGCCTCCCCGTCACTCGATGGAGCGCGGTGCCGGGATTCCTCCGTCACTCCCTCCGGATCCACCGCGCGCTCGCGGAGGCGCCGGGCCTGGTCGTGGGTGGGCTCGACGCACGGCTCGGACGGCGCGAGTTCTGGACCTACTCGGTCTGGGACAGCCGCGAGTCGCTCGGTGGCTTCGTGCGCACGCCGCTTCATCGCGACGCCATGACGCGGTTCCGCGACTCCCTGGGCGACCCCGTCTTCGCGACCGTGGACGAGACTGCCTACGTAGCGCGAGACACGTGGGCCGCACGGCGCGCCGTGATCCAGTCGCCGTAGCGTCAGCCCCAACGCGTCGAGTCCTTCCATGTGCCGAGCTCGCCTCCGTGGGACCTTGTGCGTCACGCGAGAGGTCGCGCGCGTGCCACCATGAGCGCGTGAGCCGACTGACTGCACGCCTCGATGAGGCGATCGATACTGCGATCACCGCCGAGCGACTCGTCGGGTGCGTCGTGCTCGTGCGTCGCGAGGGGGTGGACGTCTACTCCCGTGCCGCGGGGCTGCGAGACCGCGAGGCCGGCCTGCCGATGGAGCGCGACACCATCTTCCGCCTCGCGTCTGTCAGCAAACTGTTCACCGCCACCGCCGCCATGCGGCTCGTGCAGGAGCACGTGGTCGAGCTCGACGAGCCGATCGACATGTGGCTGCGCCGCTTCCGGCCCGCCCTCACCGACGGGACCGTTCCCACGATCACGCTCGCGCATCTGCTGACCCACACGTCGGGTCTGGGATACAGGTTCGGCCAGCCGGACGACCATCCGTATCACGCGCTTGGCGTGAGCGACGGGCTCGATGCGCGCGTGCGAGACCTGGACGAGAACCTCGCGCGCCTCGCTCAGGCGCCGCTGCACTTTGCGCCAGGTGCGGCGTGGCGCTACAGCCTGGGACTGGACGTGACGGGGGCGCTCCTCGCCGCCGCGTCGGGCGTCACCTTCCCTGAGGTCATGCGGCACGCGGTGCTCGGACCCCTGGAGCTGCGCGACACCGGCTTCGCGGTGCGCGATCCCGAGCGCCTCGCGGTTCCGTATGCCGATGGCGACGAGCGCCCGGTGCGCATGACTGACCCGCATGAACTGGTCGAGGGCGACGAGGGCGTGGTGACGTACTCGCCCGGCCGCGCGCTCGACCCCGAGGCATACCCGTCCGGTGGTGCAGGCATGGCGGGTACCGCTGACGAGGTGCTGCGCCTGCTGGAGGCACTGCGTACCGGCGGTGGGCCCGTGCTTCGCGCCGAGAACGCGGCCGCGATGCTCGAGGATCGCGTGGGCCCCGGCGCAGAGGCCGACGGGCCCGGCTGGGGCTTCGGCTTCGCGGGCGCGGTGCTCGACGATCCCGAGGCGGCCAGAGTGCCGCACGCACCGCGCACCGTCGAGTGGGGCGGGGCCTACGGGCACCACTGGTTCATCGATCGCGACGCGGGGCTGACCGCGGTGATCCTCACGAACACCACGCTCGAGGGCATGAGCGGGCCGAGTCGCAAGGCGATCGTTCAGGCGATCTACGGCTGACTCGCGCTCGTCCGCGCGCGGCCTCGACGCCTGCGTTCGACGCCCGCCCTCACCCCTTATCCGTAGCCAGGCGCCTCACGCCTCCTCCGCGCGCGCCCGACCCGCAATCAGGCGCCTCACGCCTCCCGTCGCATGCGCCTCCGCTTGCGAAGCCGCCGGCCGCGAGTTAACGTACAACCAAATGGTTGTAGAAACTGAGCTCTCCGACGCCGAGGTGGACCGCATCTTCCATGCCTTGGCCGATGCGACGCGCCGCGACATCGTGCGCCGCACCCTCGCGGGCGACGCGTCCGTCACGGACCTCGCCGCCGCGTACGAGATGTCGTTCGCCGCCGTGAGCAAGCACGTCGGCGTGCTCGAGGAGGCTGGACTCGTGACACGCCACCCCGAGGGGCGCCGCCGCATGGTCCGCGGCAACCCCGAGCGCATTGCCCGCGCCCAGCGACTGCTCGACGCCTACGAGCGGCTATGGCGCGATCGCGTCGGACGCCTCGACGACCTGCTCGCCGAGCCTACGAGCACCAGCACACCCGCCTGAACCGAAACTCGCCCCACCCCGGAGGCCACCATGCCCATCACGTCAGTCGAGAAGAACCTCGACGCCCTCACCATGACCGTCACCGCCGACTTCGCCGCGCCCGTCGAGCGGCTCTGGGAGGCCTACGCCGACCCCCGCCAGATCGAGCGCTTCTGGGGCCCCGTCGAGTGGCCTGCCACGTTCACCCGCCACGACATGGCCGTCGGAGGCCGGTCGCACTACACGATGCGCGGCCCGGACGGCGAGGCATCGTCGGGCATGTGGGAGTTCCTGGCCGTGGATCCGGGCCGTTCATTCGAGGTCACCGACGCCTTCGCCGACGCAGAGGGCAATCCGAGCGCCGACATGCCGGCCATGCGCATGACCTTCGTGTTCGAGGCGACCGACACCGGCTCGCGCATGACGAACACCACGTGGTTCCCGTCGCTCGAGGCACTCGAGCAGCTCCTCGGCATGGGCATGGAGGAGGGCATGAAGTCCGCGATGTCGCAGATCGACGGCGTGCTCGAGGACCTCGCATCGTTCGCCGCCGGTCGTGGCACCGACCTTGCGATCCTCTCTGACACTCAGGTGAGGGCCTCGCGCCTCATCCGCGGCACTGTCGAGCAGGTGTGGCGCGCGCACATGGATGCCGACCTGATGAGGCGCTGGATGCTCGGGCCCGACGGGTGGAGCATGCCGGTCTGCGAGGTCGCCACGGAGGTGGGCCAGTCCTTCCGCAACGAGTGGGTCAGCGATGACGGCTCGCAGCCGAGCTTCGGATTCGAGGGCGAATGCCTCGAGATCAACCCGCCCCACCACGCCGTGACGACCGAACGCATGATCGGGATGGACGGCCCGGGCACTGTGAACGAGCTGACGCTCACGCCCGTCGACGGCGGCACGCTGCTCACCGTCGTCATCACCTACCCCGATGCTCACACGCGTGACATGGTGCTGGCCACCGGCATGGTGGACGGCATGGAGTCGAGCTATGCGCGACTCGAGTCGCTGCTCGCTGACTGAACGGAGCCGCGCGGGAACGGGAGGGTCACGGTGGTCCCCGCGCTCACCGTGCTCGCGACCTCGAGGGTGCCGCCGTGTGCGTCGACGATCGCGGCCGTGATCGCGAGCCCCAGTCCGGAGCCGCCCGTGGCGCGCGACCTCGACTGGTCGCCGCGCACGAACCTCTCGGTGGCGCGGGCGGCGACCTCGGGCGTCATGCCAGGGCCGTCGTCGGCGACGGTGACGGAGACGAGCCCGTCCGACGCGTTGAGCGTCACGGTCACGTGCTCACCTCCGTGCAGGGCTGCGTTGCGCACCACGTTGAGGAGCGCCTGGCGCACCTTGTCGGGGTCCACTGAGGCACGCGCGCGCTCCGGGCCGTCGAGCGCGAACTCCGCCTCGGGGTGCGCCGCCGCGGCGTCGCCCACGATCTCCCTCGCGATCGCGGCGAGATCCGCGTCCTCGCGGTGCAGTTCCGGAAGCGCGTCGTACTTGGCGAGCTCGAGCATGTCCTCGACAAGGCGCTTCATGCGCTCCGCCTCGGCCTCGGTGCGGCCCCACGCGTCGCTCACATCAGCCGCGTCGGACAGCGCTCCCTTGCGATACAGCTGCGCGTAGCCGAGCACCGTCGTCAGGGGTGTGCGGAGCTCGTGCGAGGCGTCCGCGACGAACTCCCGCAGACGCGCCTCGGAGCGCTCGCGCTCCGCGAGCGAGGCAGTGAGCCTGCCGATCATCGCGTTCAGCGACTGCGCGAGCTCGTGGCTCTCCGATCCGGCGCTCGCACCCTCGAGGCGCACGTCCATGTCGCCCTTCGCGATGCGAGCGGAGGCGTCGACCATGCGGCGCATCGGGAGGATTCCCAGGCGGATCACCCACAGGCCCACGAGCGCGAGGGCGGCGAGGATCGCGCCGATGCCGAGCGCCTCGATCACGATGAGCCGTTCGGTGGCCGACTCGACGCCCTCGAGCGAGAGCGCGGTGACGTCCCAGCCCTTGTCGCTGGTGCGGATGTAGACGCGGTATGTGTCGTCGTCGCCCTTGACGGAGTCCACCGTGAGGTACAGGTCGCCGGAGGCCGGAAGCTCGGCCGTAGTGAGGTGCGGGGGGTCGTCGCTGTCCGCGGCCCCGGTGTTCGGCGCGTACACGACCCGCCACGAGCCATCGGCGGTGACGAAGGCGCGCCACGCGTCGGACGGGCGGTCGGACGGCGCGAGCCCGCCCGCGGTGTCGGACAGGTCGTCGTCGTCGGGCACGGGGCCGGCGAAGGACGCGAGCCTCTCATCGAGCTGCTGCACCAGGTACGTGTGCGTCGTCACCGTCACGATCGCGGCGACGCCGGTGGCGATCGCAGCGATGACGCCGAGTCCGATGAGCAGGCGGGTGCGCAAGGACAGCCCGGGGCGGGCCTCGCTCACGACTTCACTCGCATCGTGTAGCCCACTCCGCGGACCGTCTGGACGAGCTTCGGCTCGAAGGAATCGATCTTGCGCCGCACGTAGCCGATGTACGTCTCGACCACCGAGGGGTCGTCGTCCGGCGAGTAGCCCCATACGTTCTGAAGGAGCTGGCCCCGCGACATGACGCGACCGGCGTTCTGGAGCAGGAACTTCACGAGGTTGTACTCGGTGGGCGAGAGGTGGATCTCCTCGCCCGCGCGCGTGACCTGGTGCGAGACGTCGTCCAGCACGAGGTCAGCGAGGGTCCAGGTCTGTGCGGCGTCGGGCGACTGGCCTGTCCGGCGCAGCACTGCCTCGACGCGCGCGACGAGCTCTTCGAGAGCGAAGGGCTTCGAGAGGTAGTCGTCGCCGCCGAGCGACAAGCCCTGCACCTTGTCCTGAGCCGCGTCGCGCGCTGTCAGGAAGATCACGGGCGTGCGGTCACCGGCGTCGCGCAGGCGCTTGCACATCGCGAAGCCGTCCATGCCGGGCATCATGACGTCGAGCACGATGAGGTCGGGGCGGATCTCCTTCACGGCCTTGAGGCCGCTCGCGCCGTCGGGCGCGTGAGAGACGTCGAAGCCTTCGTAGCGAAGGGCGGCGACGAGCATCGACCGGAGATTGTCCTCGTCATCGATCACGAGGATGCGGCGCTGTGACATGCCTCAAGTGTTCCAGCCTCGGCTCCACGTTTCCTGAGAGCGCACCGGTAGGCCGCTGAGAGCGAACGCGGTGAGCCTTTCTCCCTGGTACCTCTGCCGCGGCTCTGCGGACGTTCCCAGCATCCTTCGATGAAGTGGATGTCAACGGCCCCCAGGGCCTCACTGACCGTCACGACCACCCAGGAGCAGACATGTCCACCTTCGGCTACATCGCCGCCGACCTCATCGCGATCGCGATCCTCGTCTTCGGCCTCTACTTCCCGCGACACCGCCGCAAGGACCTCATCGTCGCCTTCCTGGCCATCAACGTCGGCGTCATGGGCGTGACCTACGCCATGGCCACCGCCGATCTCACCCTGGGCTTCGGCCTGGGAATCTTCGCTGTCCTGTCGATCATCCGACTCAGGTCGACAGAGATGGATCACGGCGAGATCGCCTACTACTTCACGGCGATCGCGCTCGGCCTGCTGGGTGGATTCCCGTCCACCTCGCCGGCCGTGAGCCTCACCCTCATGGCGGTGCTGCTCGCTGTGATCTTCGTCGGTGACAGCCCGGCGCTGTTCGCAAGGACGCGCCAGGCGAGCATGGTCCTCGACCGCGCCGTCGCCGACGAGGCGGTGGCGAAGGACCTCGCCTCCGTGATGCTGGGAGCGCACGTGCATCGGATCACGATCCGCAAGGTCGACTACGTCTCCGAGATGACGCAGTGCGACGTGCGCTACACGCTCCCGCAGCGCGCAGACGGAGTGGACGCCGTCGGCGCCACGGACGAGGTCCCCGCCGCCACCCTTGCCGGGGGCGCTCGATGAGCGCCCCCGGCGCCCGGGCCTGGCTGCAGCGCATCGAGGCGATGCCGTCGGTCGGCCTGGACGAGCTCAACGCATCGGCGGCGATGCTCACTCGTGTGGACCGCAAGTACGTCGTGCCGCCGCAGCTGTGGAACGAGCTGCTCGGTGAGATCGACGGGCTGCGCGTCCTCGACGAGGGTGGGCGCCGCGTCCACCGCTATGAGTCGACCTACTTCGACACTGTCGACCTGCAGATGTACCGCGACGCCGCGCGTCGGCGCCCTCGCCGCACGAAGGTGCGCACGCGCCGCTACATCGACGCGGGCGTCACCGCGATCGAGGTTAAGGAGCGGGGTGCGAGCGGCGCGACGGTCAAGTCCCGCCAGTGGCTGGATCGCGTGCCCGACGCAGCGGCCGCACCGATCGTGTCGCTTCCTCCCCAGGCGTCCAAGTTCGTGGCTGGCTTCCCGCGACTCGCGCCGCTCGTCCCCGGCCTACGCCCGACGCTGACGACCACATACGACCGCGTCACCTTCGAGGGCGACCACGGGCGCGTGACGGTCGATCGCGAAGTGACGGCCAGGGACGCCGCCGGTCGCGAGGTGCGCTTCGATGGCGCACTGATCGTCGAGACGAAGGTCGCGCGGCACGCCGGCGACGTCGACCGCGCCCTCTGGGCCGTGGGGGTGCGCCCCGCACGCGTCAGCAAGTACTGCACCTCACTCGCGGCGCTCCAGCCCGAGCTCCCGTCGAACCGTTGGAACCGCACGCTGCGCCGTCACCTCGACGGCGCGCTCGCGCCCGCCTCCTGAACCGAAAGGCATATCGATCATTACCCTCCGCAGGCCCACCCTGGCCTTCGCCTCTCTCGCCGCGACCGGCGCGCTGCTCCTGACCGCCTGCTCGCCCGAGACCGCCGAACAGGAAGGTACGGCTGTCGACGACGACGCCGCCTCCAGCGCGGACTCGTCCACGGAGGCCATCTCCGTGGCCACCGTCGAGGGGGAGGCCTCGTACGAGGACCTCGACCTGTCCGAAGTGGACCTCGCCCCGGACGCGTCGGCGGCCACCGAGATCACCCTCGCGGACGGCGCCTCGTCCGGCGGGAGCGGCGTGAGCGTCGACGGTGACACCGTGACGATCTCGGCCGCCGGCACGTACGTCCTCAGCGGCACCCTCTCGGACGGTCAGGTCGTCGTGAACGTCGTGGACGACGACGTCGCGCTCATCCTCGACGGCGTGGACATCACGATGTCGGATGCGCCCGGGATCCAGGTGGATGATGCGAGCAACGTCATCGTCTACACGGCGGCCGGCACGACGAACAGCGTCTCCGACACGGGTACGTACGACGAGACGGATGACACCGTAGGCGGCGCCGCGATCTACTCGAGTGCGGACCTCTTCCTCGCGGGCGAGGGCACCCTGGTGGTCGACGGCGGCCGCAACGACGGCATCACGTCCAAGGACTCGCTCGTCATCGCCTCCGGCACGTACGAGATCACCGCGACGGACGACGGAATCCGTGGCAAGGACCACCTGGTGATCCTGGACGGCGACATCGCCGTCGATGCGACCGGGGACGCACTCAAGTCCGACAACGAGGCCGACAACGACGAGTCGGAGCGGTTCGTGGGCATCGTCTGGATCGCGGGCGGCTCGCTGGACCTCCGCTCCGGCACCGACGGGATCGACGCCGCCAACCAGGTGACGATCGCGGGCGGCACGCTCGCGATCGACGCGGGCGACGATGGCATTCACTCCGAGGTCTACCTGCGCATCGGAGATGCCGAGATCGACATCGCGAACTCGTACGAGGGCCTTGAGGCGGCACTGATCTATCTCGATGGCGGCGACGTGTCGATCGTCGCGAGCGACGACGGCATCAACGCGACGGACGGATCGAGCAACCAGGAGACTGCGACTCAGACAATGGGCGGACCCCCTGGAGGGACCGCTGGCGGTGAGCGGCCGGAACGGCCGGGCGCCGTCGACAGCGCTGCTGGTGCGTCCAGCGCCCCTCAGTCCGAGTCGGACTCTCCTGCTCTCACCGACGCGGTGGAGGTGCAGGCGCCTGTCGACATCGTCGAGGACAACGTCGGGATCTACATTGACGGTGGAACCTATGTCATCGACGCAGTCGGTGACGGTGTGGACTCGAACGGCAACATCCAGATGTCGGGCGGGGTGGTTGTCATTGCCGGTCCCGAGACCGACCGCGAGGGCCCCATCGACTACAACGGCGAGTTCGCACTTGATGGCGGCGTCATTGCGGCGTCAGGAGCGTCGGGCATGGCTGAGGCACCGGATGGGGGCGAGCAGCCGTACGTGTGGCTGACGTTCAACATGTCTCTGGCCGCGGGAACGGTGATCTCTGTAGTGGATGACGGCGGAGAGCTGATCGCCTCGTACACCACAGAGAAGACCTCCGCCTCACTTGTCCTTTCCACGCCCGACATCGAGTCGGGGGCGACATACACGGTGGTCTCAGGCGGGAGTGTCGCGGGCGGCGAGGAGGTCGGTCCCCTCACCGTCGGTGGCACGCTGACAGGCGGGAACGAGCTCGGGTCCCTCACCGCGTCCTGACTGGTCCCGGTGCGCCCCTCGATCCTGCCTGTGGTCGGGGGGCGCACTGCCGTTCCTGGATGGTGCGTGGCTCGCCGCGCGAGACGCCCGACGCGGCCCTAGCCTGGTGACGGCGGCGCACCCCGCGCGCCGCCCGAGGAGGCGACCATGGCACACATCGTCCTAATCCACTCGGCGCTTGGCCTCACCCCGACGGTGCTCGCCTGGGCGGAGGACATGCGCGAGGCGGGCCACACGGTCGTCACGCCCGATCTGTTCGGCGGCGACACGTACGAGGACGTGGATCGAGGCGTGGAGCGCGTCGACTCGGTCGACATGTCCGTGCATGTGCGGCGTGCGCGCGAGCTGATGGGCGAGCTCGGATCGGAGCGCGTCTACGCGGGCTTCTCGTTCGGTGCTGCGGTCGCGCAGATCCTCGCGTTGACGGATCCCGAGGCGCGCGGCGTGGTGCTCATGCACGGGGCCCTCGCGCCCCACTGGGTTCCGGAGGGGAGCTGGGGTGGCGACCTCACCGGCCAGCTTCACTACGCGCGCCACGATCCCTGGTGCGACCCCGAGGAGATCCAGGCCTTCGTGCAGATGGCTCCCGACGGTGCGCTTGAGGAGTTCTCCTATGAGGGAGCCGCGCATCTGTTCGCCTTCGAGGAGTCGGGCGAGCACGACGCCTATCAGGGCGCTCTGATGCACGACCGCGTGATGGAGTTCCTCGCGGACCTGTAACGCGCTGCCGGCCGACCGCGCGCACCTACAGCCGCGCGAGCGTCTCGATATCCTCCGCGAACTGGCTCGCCACCTCATCGGACACCGTCGCGCGCGTCACCGAGACGGCCTCGAGGTAGTCAGCGGTGGTCGGCCCGGCCGCGCCGCCACCGTCCACCGCCGCCTCGAGCGCGGCCTGCGACGCGCGTCGGGCGGCGAACTCGATGTCGGCCGGCGTGAACCCGGCCGATGCCTCGACCACTGCGGCCAGGTCGAGCGCCTGCTCGGCCGCGGGAGGAACGAAGCGGGACCAGATCGCTGCCCTCGCCTCCGCGTCGGGCAGGCCGATCGGGATGACGTAGTCGAAGCGTCCGTGGCGCAGGAAGGCCGAGTCGAGCGAGCGGATGAAGTTCGTGGCGCACACGAGGAGGCGGTCGGGGCGTTCGCGGAACGCCGGGATGATCTTCAGCAACTCGTTCGTCACCCCCTGGAGCGGCGAGGGCGGGTCGCCGCGGCGGTGCGAGGCGATCTCCTCGACCTCGTCGATGAGCACCACCGCGTGCTCGAGGTCGTCGATCTGCCTGAACGTCTCGCGCAGCGCGCCCGCCAGGCCGGCCGGGTCGGCGGCGAGGCGCGACGGAAACACCTCGACGAACGACCACTCGAGGCGCGACGCGATGGCCTTGGCGAAGGTGGTCTTGCCGGTGCCTGGCGGGCCGAACATGACGACCGCGCGCGGGGGCGCGACGCCGTAGCGGTCGGCGAGGTCGGGCTCGGCCAGCGGCAGCACGAGCCGCTTCTCGATGAGGTCCTTCTCGTGGCGCATGCCGGCGACGCCGTCCCAGAGTCCGCGCGGCAGCACCCGGCCGCCGAGCTCCTCCAGCAGCGCCATCTCCTCGCGCTGCACCGGAAGCCGGCGCTCGAGGTAGCGCACAGCCTTCTTCTCCGAGAACCCGGCGTCGCGGTAGGCATCGAGGTAGGCCTGCTCGGCGGGCACCAGGGCGGAGAGGACGGCTGCCCCCGCCTCGGCGACCCGAGACTCGAGCGCCGCGAGCAGGGAGGCTCCGATACCGCGGCCGTGGAACTCGTCGGCGACGCCGTGGAAGACCACCCAGGCCTGGTTGTGGGCGCGGCGCCCTACCGCTGCTCCGACCACGTCGTCTCCGACGCATGCGACCACGGCGATGTCCTCGGTGACGGAGGTCAGCACCTCGGCGAGCGCGTAGACGGGCTCGGCCCCTGAGGCGCGCGAGGCCTCCCACAGGCGCACGACGTCCTCGAGGTCCTCGGCGTGCGCATCGCGGATCTTCCAGGTCATCGCTGCCTCCCTGCACGTCGGTGTGCGGCTGTGCTCTCACCGTAGGGGCTCGTCGGCCTCAGTGCAGGGAAGCGTACCCCAGGGGGTATGAGAGCGCTAGGGTGTTGTCACTCTCGCCGTACCACGGCGCGCGTATGTCGCCGCTCCGTTCTAGCGTGGTGCCGACGCAATCACCCCGGAGGCAACTATGGCAACCGTCGTGCTCTTCCACTCTGCTCTCGGCCTCACCGGTCATCTGCGGCAATGGGCCGACATCCTCGAGCAGGACGGGCACACCGTCCTGACTCCCGACCTCTTCGACGGGCACACCTTCACCGACCTCGATGCCGGCGTGGATCACGTGGACGCCGAGGGCGTGGAGCACTGGGTGGCCCGTGCTCGCGAGCTCACCGCACGCGTGCAAGGCCCGCGCATCTATGCAGGCTTCTCGCTCGGAGGCGCGGTCGCGGAGATCCTCGCGCTCACCGAGCCCGACGCGGCGGGCCTGGTCGTCATGCACGGCGCCATCTCGCCTGCCTGGTTCGAGATCCACGAGTGGCCCGTGGACCTCGTCGCGCAGCTTCACTACGCCGCACGCGATCCCTGGGTGGACGCCGACGACAACGCCGCGTTCCTCGAGCTCGCGGGCGAGGCGTGCGAGGAGTTCGTGTACCCGGGCGAGGGGCACCTCTTCGGCTTCGAGGGCTGGCACGAGTACGACGAGGTCGCCTCGCACGACATGTACGAGCGCGTGAGCGAGTTCCTGTCGGAAGTCGACGGCTGAGAGCCGCGCGCGGATGCGAGACTGACGGCATGACCGATTACCAGGTGACTCAGCTCGGACCCCTCGACCAGTGGCGCGCCCACTACGGCGGCTTCGTCCCCGACCGCTCGCGCGAGGGGCGCAGGGTCGTGGACCACGAGCTGCCCATGCAGTACGTCGGCATGACCGCCAACGCGCTGGTCCCAGGCGAGGAGGCAGGCTACTGGCACACCCACTCGTCGGACGAGGAGCTCTACGTGTTCCTCGCCGGTGAGGGCCAGATGGGCCTCGACGACGACGTCGTGGACGTCAGCGCCGGCTCGTGCATCCGCGTGGGCCAGGGCGTGTGGCGCACATGGCGTGCGCTGCCCGAGAGCCCCACGGAACTGCGGTGGCTGTGCATCCGCGGCGACGGCGCGGAGCTCCCGCACCTGCCGGACGACGCGCAGCGCGACGAGGCTCGCCCGTCCCCCTGGAGCTGAAGGCACTCAGCCGCGCTGCAGTTCCTCGCCCAGTTCGCGTGCGCGCGCGATCGCCGCGTTCGCACCAGCGGAGAAGACACCCTGCAGGCCCGCGGACTCCATGGCCGCGAGCGCGGCGAGCGTGGTGCCGCCCTTCGAGCTGACCTTCGCGCGCAGCTCGGCGGGGGTCTCCCCAGACTCCTCGAGCAGCGCGCCCGCACCGATCAGGGTCTGCGCCGCGAGCGCCTCCGCGAGCTCGCGATCCAGCCCGTTGGCCATGCCTGCCGCGGCCATGGCCTCGGCGACGGCGTAGAAAAACGCGGGGCCCGAGCCCGACACGACCGACACGCCCGCGATCTGATCCTCCGGCACTCGCGCGACGAGGCCGGTGCCCGCGAGGATGCGCTCCGCGAGCGCCATGTGCTCTTCGGTGGCGTGAGCGCCCGCCGAGATGGAGGTGGCGCCCTTGCCCAGCCGCGAAGGCGTGTTGGGCATCGAGCGCACGACCGCAGTGCCGGGCGCGAGCAGGTCCTCGTAGAAGCTCGACGGGAGGGCCGCAGCGACGGTGAGCACGAGCGCGTCAGCGCTCACCGCGCTCGCGATCTGCGTCAGCAGTGCCCTCATGTCCTGCGGCTTGACCGAGGTGACCACCACGTCGGCCCCGGTCACGGCGTCGGCCGCATCCGTGGTGACCTCGACGCCGAACTCCGCCGCGACCGTCTCGAGCCTCGCGGCGGTGCGTCCCGCCGCGACGATGCGGTCAGCGGGCCACCCCGCTCCCCTCAGCGCAGAGATGACGGTGGTGCCGATGGTGCCTGCACCGCCCAGGACGGCGACGCGGGGATACGTGGTCTCGCTCATGCGTTCCAGGCTATCCGGCCACTCGGCTCAGGCGGTCCGGCGCCGCAGAGTCGTGACGCCGAGCACGAGCGCGCCGACGATGAACCCGACGAGGATCGTCACCTCGGGCCAGATGCCTGCCACGTTGTCCGCGAGGATGTCGTTGATCGCGTCGATCGAGTAGCTCAGCGGCAGCACCGTGGAGATCCAATACAGGACGTCGGGCATGTCCTCGCGAGCCATGAACAGGCCAGCGATGAGCAGTTGCGGCAGCAGCACGACGGGCATCATCTGTACGGCCTGGAACTCGGTGCGCGCGAGCGACGACGCCGCGAGCCCGAGCGCGGTGCCGAGCAGTGCGTCGAGCACGATCACCAGCACCAGCCCCCACACGGGTCCGGCGACGTCGAGGCTCAGGACGTACACGGAGTAGAGCACGAGCAGCGTGCCCTGCACGATCGCGACCAGGCCGAACGCGAGCGCGTATCCGAGCACCACGTCGCCGCGGCGCATGGGCGAGGCCATGAGGCGCTCCATGGTGCCGCTCGTGCGCTCCCTGAGCGTGGCGACGGACGTGATGATGAACATGAGGAGCATCGGGAACAGGCCCATGAGGCGCGCGCCGAGCGGGTCGAACAGCGGCATGCCGGTGGCGGGATCGGGGGTGTCGCCGAACATCCACCACAGCAGCGTGAGCAGCAGGAGCGGCAGCACGAGCATCATCGCGATGGTGCGCTTGTCTGCGCGCAACTGCAGGAGGACGCGCTTGGCGGTCGCGGCGGTCAGGCGGGCGTTCATGCCGCTTCCTTCCCTCGGGCGAGGGCGAGGAAGGCAGACTCCGCGTCCGTGGTGCCGGTCTCGGCCGTGATCTCCTCGAGGGTGCCGTCCGCGAGGATGCGGCCCTCGCGCAGGAACAGCAGACGGTCGCATCGCGTCGCCTCGTCCATGACGTGGCTGGAGACCAGCAGCGTGGTGCCGCCCTCCGCGAAGTGGCGGAAGAGCTTCCACAGGTCGTCACGCAGCGCCGGATCGAGTCCGACGGTGGGCTCGTCGAGGACGAGCAGGTCGGGCCGGCCGAGGATGGCGGCGGCGAGGGAGACGCGCGAGAGCTGGCCCCCCGAGAGGGTGCCGACGATCTGGTCGGCCTGGTCGGCGAGCCCGACGCTGGAGATCGTGTGGGTCACATTGTCAGCGTCGGCGCCCACGAGCGCACCGAAGTAGGCGAGGTTCTGGCGCACCGTGAGGTCGCCGTAGACAGAGGGTGCCTGCGTGACATAGCCGACGCGGTGGCGCAGGGGCGCGGTGCCAGCCTCGATGCCGAACACCTTGACGTCGCCGCCCGCGATGATCTGCGCTCCCACGATGGAGCGCATGAGGGTGGACTTTCCTCCTCCCGAGGGGCCGAGCAGTCCGACGACGGCGCCGCGCGGCACCGTCAGCGAGAGGTCGTGAAGGACCTCCTTGCTGCCGCGCACGACTCTGAGACCCGTGATCTCGATCGCATTATTCTCCATGTGAGGAATTATGCTCCTTCTCGCGGATCACGCAACCGGACCGAGGTCCCCCGTGAGGTAGCGCTGCAACGTGGGACCGTACGCGGCGACGAGAGTGTCGAGATCCGCCGACTCGAGCGCCGCGAACCCGAGCAGATGGCGAGCCGCCGCCAGGCCGATCATCTGGCTCGCGGCGAGCGACGCGCGCAGCGCCCGCTCGGACGCCGGGATCTCGGGGTGCCCTTCGAGCACCTGCTCCAGGACGTCCGCGATGATGACGCCGCGCACCGCCTCCGCCACATCCTCGTCCGCGACGGCCGCACGCAGGATCGTCGCGAGTCGCGGGCCCTGCACCGGGTCGTCCCACAGCGACGAGAAGACCCGCACGAGCGCCTCGCCAAGGTGGGTGGGGGGCAGCGCGGCAAGCGCGACCAAACGCGGGTCGTCGCGCTGCGCGGGCCGCAGTGCCGCCACGAACAGCTCGACCTTCGAGTCGAACCAGTGCCTCACCATCGCGGGATCCACGCTCGCCTCGCGCGCGATCGCGCGCATCGAGGTCCCGGCGTAGCCGTCCCGCATGAAGACCGCGGCCGCGGCCGCGACGATGTCGGCACGGGTGTCGGTGCCCGCGCCGCGCGGACCGCGCGACCGGGTCACAACCCGAAGAGCCGGTAGATCTCGAGGTTGGCGTCCGGGTCCTCGCCCGAGGCGATCATGACCGCCGTGCCATTGCGCCACACGACGGTGCCGTCGTCGAGGATCGCGCGTTCGCCGAGCTCTGCCCCGCCCTCGCCGAGGAGGGACTCACGATCGGTCGCCTCGCCCACCAGGGCCGCATAGGCCGCCGTCGCCTCCTCGACCGTGTAGTGCTGGATCGCGCGCACCGACACCGCGGTGGAGCCATCGGAGTACACCAGGTCGTACGCCTCGGCCGCCCGCTGCGGAAGCCCGGAGCGGAACGGATCCAGCGCCGTCGACTCCGTCAGCGCATACGTGCTCACTGTCAGCGGCATGGCCGCAAGGAAGTCCGAGGGATCCTCGGGGGCGACCGGATCGATCGTGGGTCCAGGAGGCCCGGCCACGTGGGTCTCCGCGGGTATCGCGACGTCCTCCGGTGCGAGGAACGCGAGGTAGATCCCGTAGGCCGCTGCTCCCCACACGGCGAGGCCCGCCACGACCAGCGCGGCGACGATCCCCCACGAGATCGGCGCGCGGTCGCCAGGCTCGGCGTCCGTGCCGTCGCCGCCCTCGCCGTCGCCGGCACCTTCCTCCGTGGACGCGATCGGCGGGAGCACCGCCGTGGAGGCGTCCATGCCCGACGCGGGGGCCTCCCCAGCGTCGGCCGTCGCCTCGTCGTCGGCGCCGGGAGCGTCCGCGAGTCGCATGGTCGGCCGGTAGGGCGCGGCGGAGGTGACGGTGTCCTCGAGCTCGGGGATCCGCCACGTCGGCGGGATGCCAGAGGGCGGCGTGGTCACCCCGGCGCTGGGCGTCGCCGCGGCGGCTCCTGCGGCCGCGGCGGTCATGACGGCTGCGGTGCCCGCAGCGTCGGGGTCGTCCCCGGACGCCGCGTCCGTCGCTGCGACGTCTTCGGTCCCCGAGTCCTCGGGGGCGAAGACGACGCCGCGCGGCTCGAAGCGCGGCACGAATGGGGCAGCGTCATCGGCAAACGGGTCCGAGGCATCGTCGGCATCCTCCGGATCACCGTCCCCCGACGGCTCGACGTGCGACGGCAATGGGACGCCTGCCATGGGGGTCGGCGCGCCAGACGCGTGCAGGGCGGCGTTCGTGACCGCGCTCTCGCCGAGGCGCCTGAACGGGTCCTCGGCGTCGTCACGCACCGCCGTCTCCGCGCTCAGCCCCGCGGGGCGCAGATAGGGCGACAGCGGCATCGACATCACGGGCGCGAAGGTGCGGGAGCCGGGCTCGGGCTGTATCTCGTCCGCCGCGGGCGGCTGCACCGGGGCGACGACGTCGTCGGCCTCGTCTGCGTCGTCGATCGGCTCAGGGTGCACCGGCATCGGGCGGAACGCGGGCATGGCCGGCTTCGTGGGCGCGGTCTCGCCGCGACCTCCGAGCAGCGCCTCCCACTCGGACGTGCTCGACCCGTGCTCGGAGCCCCCGTTGTCCGCCATGGGGCCAGCCTAGGGCCGCACGCCCTGAATGCCCCGAAAGCGCGGCGGGGCGGCGTTGTCACACCGCGCGGCTACCGTGTTCGCATGGCCACCACCACCCGACGCTCGACCCCCGCGTACCGCTGCACCGAATGCGGCTGGACGGCCGCCAAGTGGGTGGGCCGCTGCGGCGAGTGCCAGGCGTGGGGCACGGTCGTCGAGGGTGGCGCCGCGACGGCCGGGCCGCGCACGTCCGCGACCGCTCCCACCACCGCGGCCACGCCCCTGCCCGAGGTGTCGGCGCAGGCCGCGACCCGTCGGGCCACCGGAGTAGGCGAGCTCGACCGTGTGCTCGGGGGCGGCCTCGTGCCGGGCGCGGTCGTCCTGCTCGCCGGCGAGCCGGGGGTCGGCAAGTCCACGCTCCTGCTGGACGTCGCGGCACGGGCAGCGCGCGCCGACCAGCGCGTGCTGTACGTCACGGGTGAGGAGTCCGCTGGCCAGGTGCGGCTGCGGGCCGAGCGCATCGGAGCTCTCGAGCAGGAGGTGCTGCTCGCCGCCGAGACGGACCTTGGGGCCGTCCTCGCGCACATCGAGTCGAGCCAGCCGGCGCTGCTCATGGTCGACTCGATTCAGACGATCGCCTCGGCCGAGGTCGACGGGACCGCGGGCGGCGTGAGCCAGGTGCGCGAGGTGGCTCAGGCGCTGATCCAGGCCGCCAAGACCCGTGGCGTTCCGATGATCCTGGTGGGCCACGTCACGAAGGAAGGCTCAGTCGCGGGACCGCGCCTTGTCGAGCATCTCGTGGACGTCGTGTGCCAGTTCGAGGGCGAGCAGCACAGCCCTCTGCGGCTCCTGCGCGCCGTCAAGAACCGCTTCGGTTCGGTGGACGAGGTGGGCTGCTTCCAGCTGGTCGACAGCGGCATCGAGTCCGTCGCCGACCCCTCCGGACTGTTCCTCTCGCGCGAGGGAGCCCACGTCCCCGGCACGTGCGCCACCATCACGCTCGACGGCAAGCGCCCCCTGCCCGCGGAGATCCAGGCTCTCGTCGCGCCGAGCGCGCTCAGCAATCCGCGACGCGCGACGTCCGGCATCGACGGCGCGCGCGTGGCGATGATCCTCGCAGTGCTGCATCGCCGCGCGGGCCTCGCGCTCGCGGCGGACGACGTCTACGTCTCCACCATCGGCGGCGCGCGCGTGACCGAGCCCGCCGCGGATGTCGCTCTCGCGCTCGCACTCGCGTCTGCGCGGCTGGACCGTCCCGTCCGCGAGGGCTTCGCCGCCGTGGGCGAAGTCGCGCTGTCGGGAGCTGTGAGGCCCGTCGCGGCGCTCGACCAGCGGATCGCGGAGGCCGCGCGCCTCGGGTTCACCGACGTCGTGGTGCCCGCGTCGAGGGGCGTGAAGTCCCCGAGCGGCGTGCGCCTGCATCCGGTGAGCACGCTTGCGGAGGCAGTGCACCTCGCACTCCCCGCCGAGACGGAGTCGGGATCGCGCCCGCCGTTCTAGCGGATCCGTCGTGCGCGAGAGACTCAGCTCGCGAGCTCGAACTGCACCGGCTCGGCCGCAATGCCCTGCACGGTGATCTCGGCCCAGTAGAAGCCGTCGCCCGGCGTCGAGGTCGGCGTCGCACAGCCCTCCGACGAGCGCTGCCGCGTCCAGTTCACCTGGAACATCTCGGTCGCTCCATCGGCGAGCAGCAGCTCAGTGTCGGTGAACGAGCCGTCATCTGCGCAGTCGAGCGACGAGAAGACGCGGTCTGGGCTGTCCGTCCTCCCCGACCATATGTACAGCTCTGTCCCCTCTGCGCTGGTCGACAGCAGGCACGGAGACAGCGACACGTGCTCGACGGACACGTCGAACTGCGGGAGTGAGCCCGCGCCGGACGTGAACGGATTCGGCGTGGCGGTCAGCACCACGTCCGCGTCCGTGCACGCGAAGGCGGCGCCGGGCGAGCCGGTGGCATCCGCCGTCGGGCTCGTCGTGACGGGGGGCTCGGTCGTGGTGCCGGCGCCTTCGCCATCCCCATCCCCACCGGGGGAGAAGATCAGGAACCACGCGACCACGAGCACCAGCCCGATCACGCCGAAGACGATGAGCCGACGGACCCAGTAGACCCCGGCCGGCTTCTCGCCCACGGGGTGACGCAGACCATCCATGGCCGCACTCCTTCCGCCTGTGCCACCACCGTAACCACGTTCCGTGCTGGCACGATGGAGCCATGCCGCGCACGTCCCCCACGACTCGCGACGCACGGATGGTGCGCGACGTCATCGACTGGTACGACCGTGAGGCGCGCGATCTGCCGTGGCGACATTCGGACTGCACCCCATGGGGCGTGCTCGTCAGCGAGATCATGCTCCAGCAGACGCCGGTGGTGCGCGTGCTTCCGGTGTGGAACGAGTGGATGGCGCGCTGGCCGAGTCCCGCAGATCTCGCCACCGCCGAGCAGGCCGATGCGGTGCGCGCGTGGGGTCGCCTGGGCTATCCGCGGCGTGCGAAGCGGCTCTGGGAGTGCGCCCGCGCGCTCGCGGACGAGCACGACGGCGAGGTCCCGTCGGATGAGGCCACGCTCCTTGCACTGCCCGGCATCGGCGCCTACACGGCCGCCGCCGTGGCCTCCTTCGCATTCGCCCGACGCGCGGTGGTCCTGGACACGAACGTGCGCCGGGTCGTCGGGCGGGCGTGGGGAGGTGAGCCGCTTCCAGCACTTCATCTGACCGTCCGCGAGCGCGAGCGCGCGTCTGCCCTGGTGCCTGAGGACGCCAGCGATGCGGTCCGATGGGCCGCGGGGTCGATGGAGCTCGGCGCGCTCGTGTGCACGGCGCGAGCGCCCCGCTGCGACGCGTGTCCCCTCGCCGCCGAGTGCGCATGGCTCGCGGCGGGCGCGACCGGTCTCGAGGCGGCCCCTCGCAGGACCCAGCCCTGGCACGGCACGGACAGGCAGGTGCGTGGCCGCATCATGGCGCTCCTGCGCGCGGCCTCGGCACCGGTGAACCTCAGCGGACACGCGGCGCTCGAGGACGTCGAGCCGGGACAGCTCGACTCATGCCTGGAGTCGCTCGTGGACGACGGGCTCGTGCGCGAGGTGGACGCAGACCGGGGCACCTATGCGCTGTAGGCGACCACGGCGTCGGGCGTGTGCGGCGGGTGCGCGAGGCACGGGTAGCCTGGCCGCGGACCTCAGCCATGACTACTGACGGAGGCGGAATGAGCGACCCGCGCGAGGGCTGGTACCCGGACCCCCTGGGCGAGGCGGACCTGCGCCGCTGGGACGGTGTCCGGTGGACGACGCAGACGCGCGCCCGGCCGGAGTCTGCGAGCGCGGAGTCCGATCGCCCGGAGGCGAGCCACGCGTCGAAGCGGCGCGGGGCGACGCCCATGGTGCTCGGCGTGATCGCGCTGCTCGCTGGAGCGGCCGCGCTGCTGTGGTACCTGGGCTTCCTCGGCGATGACTCGACCGTCGATGACGGCGCGCTCGCGGGCGAGGACACCGCGCAGGAGGGCCTCGCGGGCGAGGGAACGACGGGTGACTCAGACAGCGGCGACGACGCGCCTGTCGACGCTCCCGCCGAGCTCGTCGTGCCGGACGGCTTCGCCGCATGGTCGTTCGAGGACCCCTCCGTCGCGTTCGCCTTGCCCGACGCGTGGAACGATGCGACGGCGCGCTTCGCCGACTTCGTGGACCCTGCGGCGTTCGCCGCCGATGGAGACGCTGCGACGCTGATCGGCGTGTACGCGTCCGGCGCGGATCGTCAGTCGCCCGACGACACCTTCGTCATCCACGTCACGAGCGCCGACGCGACGCTCGCCGGCCAGCATGCGACGGTCCTGTCGGGGCTCGGGCTGCCCGTGGACGACTCGCCGACGGAGGCCGCGACCGCAGTGGGCTACCCGGCGCTTCGCACGCATGTCGAGGCGGGCGTCGAGGGCTTCGATCACACCGTCGACGTCGTCACGCTCGATGCCGGCGGCCAGTACGTGACGTTCGCGTGCAATGCGTACGCAGAGGGGGCTGAATGCGCCGCCCTCGACGCCATCGTCGATTCGGCGCTGATCGGCTGAACCCGCCGCAGCGTCGGGCATGCTGCGGGGCGAGCACCGCACCGTTGACGCGCGGCGCTCGCTAGAGCCACTCCGTGCCGTGCACCGCGTGGGGCTCGATCGCCGCGAGCTCGTCGTCGGTCAAGGCGGGCGCGTCGAGCGCCGCCAGGTTCCCGTGCAACTGCTTGACGGACGATGCGCCCACGAGCGCTGACGTGACGCGATCGTCGCGCAGCACCCACGTGAGGGCAAGCTGCGCCAGCGTCTGGCCGCGTTCCTGCGCGATCGCGTGGAGCGCGCGGGCGCGTTCCAGGTACGTGTCCGTGAGGTTCTTCTCGGACAGGAACGCGGAGTGCGTGACGCGCGAGCCCTCCGGGATGCCGGAGAGGTAGCGGTCGGTGAGCAGGCCCTGCGCGAGCGGCGAGAACACGATCGCGCCCGCGCCCACCTCACCCAGCGCATCCAGCAGGCCGTCTTGCTCCACGCGCCGGTCGAACATGTTGTACCGGGGCTGGTGGATCAGCAGAGGCGTACCCAGCTCGCGCAGGATGCGCGCAGCCTCGCGCGTGCCCTCGGCGTCGTAGTTCGAGATGCCCGCGTACAGCGCCTTGCCGGACCGCACCGCCTGGTCGAGCGCCATCATCGACTCCTCGATCGGCGTGTCCGGGTCCGGGCGATGGTGGTAGAAGACGTCGACGTAGTCGACGCCCATGCGCGCGAGGGACTGGTCCAGGCTCGCCAGGAGGTACTTGCGCGAACCGAAGTCGCCGTACGGGCCGGGCCACATCGTGTAGCCCGCCTTCGTGGAGATCAGGATCTCGTCGCGGTAGGCCTTGAGGTCCGCCGCGACGATGCGTCCGAAGTTCGTCTCCGCGCTGCCAGGCGGCGGGCCGTAGTTGTTGGCAAGATCGAAGTGCGTGACACCCGCGTCGAATGCGGCGAGCACGATGTCGCGCATCGTCTCGTAGGGCTTCGTATCGCCGAAGTTCTGCCACAGCCCCAGGCTGATTCCGGGCAGTTGCAGTCCCGAGCGGCCGCAACGGCGGTAGGTCATCGAGTCGTAGCGGGCAGCGCTGGCCACATGCGGATCGTGGGTCATGCCGTCAGCCTAGTGACGCGCCCTGGCAGTCGTTCAGTGCTGAGATCCACGTCGCAACCAGCACTGAGTGCATTCCAGGGCACCCCCGTGTGGGCCGGACTCGCGTGCTACGTTCCGAGAGAGGGCCGTTGTCCCGGGCGGCCCGAGGGAGCGGATCATGGCCAAGGACGAGTGGAGCGTCGACGTCTCCGTTGACATCAAGGCGACAGCCGAGACGGTCTGGGCGATCATCACCGACCTGGACGGAGCCTCGGAGGTCATGTCCGGGATTCTCCAGGTTGAGCGGCTGGGCGGCCCCGACGGGTACGAGGTCGGAACGCGCTGGCGCGAGACACGGAAGATGTTCGGCAAGGAGGCGACCGAGGACATGGAGGTCGCCTCGGTGGACGGCCCGCGTTCCACGACGATCGTCGCGCACAGCCACGGCGCGGATTACGTCTCGGGATTCGCGGTGGAGCCGATCGCCTCCGGCACGCGACTCACCATGCGTTTCACCGGCAGCCCTAGCGCCGACGCCTCCGGCTTCTCTCGGGTGATGGCCAAGATGACTGCCTCGCTCGGGGCTTCCGCCACACGCAAGGCGATGAAGAACGACCTCGACGAGATCAGAGCGGCGGCAGAGTCCCGCGCCTGACCCCGCACGAGTTGCGACCCGCACGCCCCGCACCCTGTGAGGCACTGAGTGCGCAGATTCGCTCGGCCAGAGCACCGAGTGCCTCACAGCGCGCACCCATGCCAGGTATGACGAAGGCCCGCCTCCCCAGGGGGAGACGGGCCTTCGTGATCAGGCTGGTGTCAGGACGCGTCGCCGCGGTGTGATTCGACGTCGGACCCCTCGGCCTTGTGGTCGGTGAGGTCGGTGCCCTTGCCCGTCACCACGACCGGGTCGGCCGTCGTGGGGGCGTCTGTCACGTCGTCCTTGTCCACGCCCTCGAAGGTGAACTCCGCGAGGAGTCCCTCTCCCTGAGCGTCGATGCGCACGATCTGGCCGGCGACGACCTCGCCGAACAGGATCTTCTCGGACAGCGTGTCCTCGATGTCGCGCTGGATGGCGCGGCGGAGCGGACGCGCACCGAGCACCGGGTCGTAGCCGCGCTCGGCGAGCAGCGCCTTGGCCGCGGGCGTGAGCTCGATGCCCATGTCCTTGTCCTTCATGCGCTCGTCGAGGCGGGCCACCATGAGGTCCACGATCTGGATGATCTCGTCCTGCGTGAGCTGCGGGAAGACCACGGTGTTGTCGACGCGGTTGAGGAACTCGGGGCGGAAGTGCTCCTTGAGCTTGGTGTTGACCAGGCTCTGCATCTCCTCGTACGTCTGGCCGCTCTCGCGCTGGACCGAGAAGCCCGTCGCCTGGCGACGCGAGATCGCGTCGGCGCCCAGGTTGGTGGTCATGATGATGATGGTGTTCTTGAAGTTCACCTCGCGACCCTGGGCGTCGGTCAACTTGCCGTCCTCGAGGATCTGCAGCAGCGAGTTGAAGATGTCCGGGTGGGCCTTCTCGACCTCGTCGAACAGCACCACCGAGAACGGCTTGCGACGCACCTTCTCGGTGAGCTGGCCGCCCTCCTCGAAGCCGACGTAGCCGGGAGGCGCACCGAACAGGCGGGCCACCGTGTGCTTCTCGCCGTACTCGGACATGTCGAGCGAGATCAGCGAGTCCTCGTCGCCGAACAGGAACTCGGCGAGCGCCTTGGCGAGCTCGGTCTTTCCGACTCCGGTGGGGCCGGCGAAGATGAACGAGCCTCCCGGGCGCTTGGGGTCCTTGAGGCCTGCGCGCGTGCGGCGGATCGACTGCGACAGCACCTTGACGGCCTGCTCCTGGCCGATGATGCGCTTGTGCAGCTCCTCCTCCATGCGCAGGAGGCGGCCGGATTCGTCGGAGCTGACGCGGGTCACCGGCACGCCGGTGGACATCGACAGCACCTCGGCGATCAGGTCCTCGTCCACGACCGCGGCCACGTCGAGGTCGCCGGACTTCCAGGCCTGCTCCTTCTCCGAGCGCTCCTCCGTGAGGCGGCGCTCGACGTCGCGCAGCGACGCGGCCTTCTCGAAGTCCTGCTCGTCGATCGCGGACTCCTTGTCGCGACGCACGTTCGCGATCTTGTCGTCCAGGTCGCGCAGCTCGGGCGGCGACGTCATGCGACGGATGCGCAGGCGCGCTCCCGCCTCGTCGATGAGGTCGATCGCCTTGTCCGGAAGGAAGCGGTCGGAGATGTAGCGGTCGGCCATCTGGGCGGCCGCGACGATCGCGTCGTCGGTGATGGTGACGCGGTGGAACGCCTCGTAGCGGTCGCGCAGGCCCTTGAGAATCTCGATCGCGTGGCTCAGCTCCGGCTCCGGCACCTGGATGGGCTGGAAGCGGCGCTCGAGCGCGGGGTCCTTCTCGACGTGCTTGCGGTACTCGTCGAGCGTGGTGGCGCCGATGGTCTGGAGCTCGCCACGGGCAAGCATGGGCTTGAGGATCGACGCGGCGTCGATCGCGCCCTCGGCGGCTCCGGCACCCACGAGGGTGTGGATCTCGTCGATGAACAGAATGATGTCGCCGCGGGTCCGGATCTCCTTGAGCACCTTCTTGAGGCGCTCCTCGAAGTCACCGCGGTAGCGGGAGCCGGCGACGAGCGAGCCGAGGTCGAGCGTGTAGAGGTGCTTGTCCTTGAGCGTCTCGGGCACGTCGCCGCGGACGATCGCCTGGGCGAGGCCCTCGACGACGGCGGTCTTGCCAACGCCGGGCTCGCCGATCAGCACGGGGTTGTTCTTCGTGCGGCGCGACAGGACCTGCATGACGCGCTCCTGGATCATCTCGCGCCCGATGACGGGGTCGAGCTTTCCTTCGCGCGCGGCCTGCGTGTAGTTGCGGCCGAACTGGTCGAGCACGGTCGAGCCGGCGGGCGTGCCCTCAGAGGGGCCGCCACCGGCCCCGGCAGCCGCGGGCTCCTTGCCCTCGTAGCCGGACAGGAGCTGGATGACCTGCTGGCGCACGCCGCCGAGGTCGGCGCCGAGCTTGCCGAGCACCTGCGCCGCGACGCCCTCGCCCTCGCGGATGAGTCCGAGCAGGATGTGCTCGGTGCCGATGTAGTTGTGGCCGAGCTGCAGCGCCTCACGCAGCGACAGCTCAAGGACCTTCTTGGCTCGCGGGGTGAAGGGGATGTGGCCGGACGGGGCGTGCGAGCCCTCGCCGATGATCTCCTGGACCTGCTCGCGCACGCCGTTGAGGGAGATGTCCATGGCCTCGAGGGCCTTGGCGGCGACGCCCTCGCCCTCGCGCACCAGGCCGAGCAGGATGTGCTCCGTCCCGATGTAGTTGTGGTTGAGCATGCGCGCCTCTTCCTGCGCAAGCACCACGACGCGACGGGCTCGATCGGTGAACCGCTCGAACATGTGAACCTCCCAAGAGTCGTCCGGCCGGGGCCGGGATCCTCGACCTCTCCCGAGCTGGCGAGGGGTCGATCGCATCGGGACGGATCCCGAAGCGCTTCCAGGCTAACCAGCGCGGGGGTCCCCTCATGCCCATGTTCGCCACCGGCGTGACAGTGTTCACGGCGGCGACACACGCGCGGCGCGTGCCGTGCCCGGTGGGGTTTGCCGGACGGGCCCGACACTGTGGACCGGCCGGGCGCCTGAGGCTGCGGTGGTGCGAGGGTCACCCTGAGGCGAAAGACCAGGGGGTTACCTGATCGCGCGGGGGCGGCCCGGGTGTCTAGCGTCGAGGGAGAGCCGCTGGACAAGGGGGGCGGCGCAGAGGAAAGGACGACGATGATCGAGGCGAGGGACCTCACCAAGAGGTTCGGAAGCAAGACTGCGGTGGATCACGTGACGTTCACCGTGCAGCCGGGGAAGGTCACCGGCTTCCTTGGGCCCAATGGGGCGGGCAAGTCGACGACGATGCGCATGATCCTGGGTCTGGACCGGCCCACGTCGGGCGCGGTGACCGTGAACGGCAGGCGCTATGCGGACCTGGACAGCCCGCTGCAGGAGATCGGTGCCCTGATCGATGCGAAGGGAGTGCATCCCCGTCGGTCGGCGCGTACGCACCTGCGCGCGATCGCGGCGACGCACGGGATCTCCGACGCGCGCGTGGACGAGGTGATCGAGCTCACCGGGCTGACCGAGGTGGCGCGCAAGAAGGCGGGCGGCTTCTCGCTCGGCATGGGGCAGCGCCTCGGCATCGCGGGCGCTCTGCTCGCGGATCCCAGGATCGTGATGTTCGACGAGCCGGTGAACGGTCTGGACCCTGACGGGGTGATGTGGGTGCGCCGCCTGTCGCGGCGCCTCGCGGACGAGGGCCGCACGGTGTTCCTGTCGAGCCACCTCATGAGCGAGGTGCAGCAGACCGCGGACCACGTCATCGTGATCGGCAGGGGCCGCATCCTTGCGGACGCCCCGTTGGCGGACTTCGTGAACGCGAATGCACCGGACTCGGTGCTGGTGACCAGCCCCGATGCGCAGCGCCTGGCTGAGCTGGTCGCCGCTCGGGGAGCGACGGTGACGGCGGGAGAGGACCGCGAGAGTCTCGCGATCACCGGCATCGACGCGCGTGAGATCGGTCGGCTCGCGCGCGACCATCAGCTGTGGCTCGCGGAGCTGCGCTCTGCGGGCTCGACCTTGGAGGAGGCGTACATGCGCTTGACGGCTCAGGAGACGGAGTACCGCGCGGGTGAGCCCGCTGTGGTGCAGGGCCCGGCTCCGCAGGTTGCGGCGGTGGCACGATGAGCGCCGCCGTGGTGACGCCGAGCGTGCCGGTGAAGCGTTCCGGCTATGCGCGTGCGGTGCGCGCCGAGTGGATCAAGACCTCGTCGTTGAGGTCCACATGGATCCTTGTCATCCTCGCGGTGGGGTCCCTCGTGGGCTTCCCCATGCTGGTGGGTCCCGACTGGATCGACTTCGCCGGTGGGACCAGCGCCGAGAGCGTGGACGCGGTGAGCCTGCTGTGGATCGGCGTGGACTTCGCGCTGACCCTCGTGGCGGTCCTGGCGGCGCTGCTCGCCACGGTGGAGTTCACCACCGGGATGGCGCGCAACACCTTCACGGCGACGCCGACGCGCGGGGCAGTGCTCGGTGCGAAGGCGACGGTGGGAGGGCTGTTCGCGCTGGGCGTCGGTCTGGTGGGCTTCGTGGGAGCGTGGGTCGCGAGTCTTGGCACCTTCGGTGACGCCGGCGTCAGCATCGATCTGACGGACGGGGCGACGTTGCGGCTCGTGGCAGTGCAGCTGCTCGCGCTCGTGGTCACCGCGGAGCTGGCCATCGCCCTGGGGGTGCTCCTGCGGTCGTCGGTAGGCGCGATCTTCACGATCGTCGCGATGCAGCTGATCCTGCCTGGCGTTCTGTCCTTGGTGAACAGCGACATCGCTCGCTGGGTCTCGGCGGTCCTGCCGGTGCGAGCCACCTCGGCGGCAGCGCTCACGGAAGGCCCGGCCGACGGCGTCATCGGGCTCGGCCCGAACGCCGGTGTCGCAGTGCTGGTCGCGTGGGCTGTCGTGCCGATGCTGGGTGCGCTCGTGTCGCTGCGAAAGCGAGACGTCTGAGAGGGGCTGACGGGCGGGGGGGACGCCTCCGCCCGTCAGGCTTCGAGAATGATGGTGATCGGGCCGTCGTTCACGAGTTCGACCTTCATGTCGGCACCGAAGATCCCGGTCCCCACCGTCAGCCCGCGGGCGCGCAGCGCTTCGACGACCGCGTCGACCAGGGGTTCGGCGACCGGGCCCGGAGCGGCCTGGTTCCACGTGGGCCGGCGTCCCTTGCGCGCGTCGGCGTAGAGGGTGAACTGGGACACGACGATCACGGGTGCGCCCGCGTCGAGCACGGACCGCTCGCCGTCGAGGATGCGCAGATCCGCGATCTTGCGCGCGATCAGCTCGACTTGCGCGGGACCGTCGTCGTGCGTGACGCCCACGAGCGCCAGCACGCCCTGGCGGTCGAACGACGCGGTGACGGCGCCGTCGACTGTCACGGAGGCGCGGGAGGCGCGCTGCAGCACTGCCTTCATGCGGTGCCGGTCACCACGTGCCGCGCGACGGGCCGGAGCCTGGGCGGTGGTGGGGTGCGACCTTGGGCTTGACCTCGACGAAGTACACGATCACCGCGACGATGGCGAGGATGCCGAGGAAGCCGACGATGCCGCCGCCGACGCCGATCGGCGGGGGCACCGAGAGGAACGCGATGACTGCCGCGACGCCCATGATCGCGAGCCACACCGTCTTGGTCTGCTTGCCGGCGGCGACGTAGGCCTCGTTCGAGTACTTGGAGGCGTCGATCAGGCCCCACACGGCGCCGACGAGCGCGGCGACGGACAGGGCGAGGACGACGAGGCTCTGGACGCTCGCGAACAGCACGATGACTCCCGGGTGTCGGTGGGCTGGCCGCCGGTCCATCACCGGCGCAACGGCACCACGTTAGCCGATCGAGTCAGTGGGCCCTTCAGGCCGCGGGGCACTCGCGGGCGCCTCGTCGCGGACCCTACGGCGCTTGCGAAACCCGTCAACGGCGAGCGCGATGTCGATCGCGGCGAGCGCGAACCACGTCCAGCGCTGCCACCCCTGATCCGAGAGTCCGAGCGCGATGAACACGCCCGCGAGCCCCGCCTGGATGAGCCATCCAAAGCGCTCGCGGAAGAGCGCGCCGGCGACGAGCAGTGCTACGAGCGCCAGCAGCGCGAAGATCATCAGGACGACATCCATGGTTCCCCCTTGAACCGGTCGAGCGTCAGCTCATGTCGCCGCCGTCGGCGGCGCACCCCTTGCCCATGAGCAGGCCCTTCATCGTGGGGCCGACCTTGGGCGGTCGGTCGGCGCTGAAGCCGTCGGCGTTCACGATGAGCTCCTGTGAGGCGCTGAGCGGCCCCCCGTCCGAGGGGACGACGAGCGTGGCGGAGGGGTCCGTAGAGCGCTTGAGCACTGCGAGCGCGATCGGGCCGAGCTCGTGGTGCCGCGCGACGGAGGTGATGCGCCCCGCGATCTTCGCGTCGTCCTCGACACCCATGCGCACCTCAGCGCCGATCTCGGGCAGGGCGTGCGCGGAGCCGTCGAGGTGCAGAAGCGTGAGGCGACGCGGCGGGCGGCCCACGTTGTGGACCTTCGCGACCGTCTCCTGCCCGCGGTAGCACCCCTTGTGCAGGTGAACGGCGGTGCGCAGCCAGTCCAGCTCGTGCGGGAGCGTCGTCTCGTCAACCTCGGCGGCGGCGCGGGGGCGGTAGGCCTCGATGCGCAGCGCCTCGGTGGCCCAGGTCCCGGCGAGGGACCAGCCCGACGCGAGGCGCGCGTCGACCTCGACGTCCAGGGAGGTGCGGGGGACGATCACCAGGCGCCAGCGTCGGGCATCTCCGGGGTGACCCGAGGGGTCCGCCGCGTAGGTGGTGCCCCCGTCGGCAATGTGGGGCCACGGGTCCACCCAGGTGACAGGCTCGCCCTCGGACGCCGGGGCGGAGATGGCCTCGCCGAGCGCGGCCCACTCGGACGTGACGTCGGCGACGTCCACGCGCAGCATGAATCGCATGCGGTCGAGGAAGTCGGCCAGACCGGTCGGGCTCTCGGTGATGAGCCACGTCGTGGAGCCGTCGTCCACGGCGGCGGCGACGTGCTCGATCCGCCCCTGCGGGCTGAGGATCATGAGCTCGGTGGAGACGCCTGGCGCGAGAGCCGCGACCTCCTGCGTCGTGAGCGAGTTGAGCCAGCTGAGACGGTCCGGACCAGTCACGGTCACGATGCCGAGGTGCGACTGGTCCACGACCGCGCGGCTGGCGGCGAGCGCGCGCTGCTCCGCCGTGGGGTCGCCGTAGTGCCACGCGACACCGGCGTCGAGCCCGGTGGCCTCGACGGCGCCGTGACGGCTGAGCAGGGGGCTGGCGGTAGTGGTCGTCATACGGGGAGAACGCTCAGGCCTCGGTGGGCGATTCCACGCGGCTCATGCGCGCGGCGGCATACGACTGCAGTTCCTGGCCGAATGCGGCGAGGTCCCACGCCCACATGAGCTCGCCGTTCACGTTGCCGTACATGCGGGTCGCGCCGCGCACCTCGGGTCCCGACTCGGTCGAGGCGACGAAGCGGGTCGCGAGGTCGACGCGCCCGTTGCCGACCGCGCCCATGTAGGCGCTCAGCACGCCGGACGCCTCGGTGAGCACGACCTCGAGCGGGTGCTGGAAGTCCTGCAGCTCGACGCCTTCTGGCACCGACGGCGCGACGCGCCAGAAGCCGGACTCGACCTGCCATACCTGACCCTCCTCGCCGTCGGGCCCCATGAGCGTGATGTCCGAACGGTAGGTGAGGTACGGGCCGCCGTCGTGATCGAACTCGACGCGCTGGCGGAAGGCGGACGCGGGGACGCCGGGGTAGGACAGCTCGCCGCTGCCCTCCCACGTGCCCACGAGCCACGCGAGCGGGTAGACCTCGGGTGCGAGGCCTTCGGGAAGCGTGAACGTCACCGGTTGTCGCCCTTCAGCAGACGGTAGGCGACGATGCCGACGATCCACGCGGTGGCGGCGAAGCCGAGGACCGCGAGGATGGTGAAGGTGAGCTCCAGCGCTGTCATGCGACCATCCTAGGCAACGGCTCGTGCGTGCGCCACGATGCCTGGTTCAGGCGCGACGCGTGGCCCGGGTGACGAGCAGATAGACCTCGCAGCCGAGGCAGAAGTCGAACACCGCGTTGAGGAACGACGCGACCAGGATGAAGCCGATCGCGATGTAGAAGCCCACCGCGAGGTTCAGCGCGAGGAACACGATCGCGAGCGTCGCGAAGAACAGGCCCACCTGCTGCGCGAAGCGCGGCGGGCGAAAGCTTTCGGTCTCGGCGGGCGGGGCGAGACGCGGGCGCACCCACTTCTTGAATACGGCCGACTGGACGGTGGCCTGCGGACCCACGATCGCCCCGGGCAGGAACAGCGCCGCGAGCGCGAACGCGAGGACGAGCCCGACGCTGTTGGTGCCGATCACCATCGCGAGGACGGCGAGTAGCAGCGTCCAGGCGGCGCCGAAGCGCGGGCCGCGCGGGTCGATCTGGATGTCGGTGGCCATGTCTTCTCCGGGGGGGGGTGAGAGGTGTGGGGACGAGTGTAGAGGTGCGGCGACACAAGTCCGACGCGAACGTCAGATCGCGTACTCGGTGCCGGGGGACGGCGTCGCGTCGATGGCCTCGCGCGCCTGCGCCTCGGTGGGGGCGCCGTTGATGCGCGCGACCACGACCCCGTTCGTGTCGAGCACGAGAGTGGTGGGGGTGCGCATGATGTCGAGCTCTCGGGCGAGGTCGAGCCGCTCTGACGCGTCGATGTCCACGTGGGTGACGCCTTCGTACTCGGCGGCGACGCGCTGCAGCAGGGCGCGGGTGCCGGGGCACTTCGCGCACATGGGCGTGGAGAACTGCACGTAGGTCGCGCGGTAGCCGCGAGGGGCGCCCAGCACGTCGGGGGTGAGGGCGCCCGGGATCTCGACGTGGCGCACCTGGCCCTCGCGGCGCGACCACCACCACCACCCGAGCGCGGCGAGGCCGAGCACGGCGAGCACGATGAGCGCGCGGACGAGCATGGGGGACTCCTGGGTCAGCCGACGAGGAGGCGGCCAGCGAGGTAGACGAGGACGCCGGCGAAGAGAACGGGCACGATGCCCGACGCTATTCCCGCCCACGCGCTGCGCGGGCGCGGCTCGCGCCGGTACAACTCGTGGATCAGCACCACAGATGCGGCCGCCATCGCACCGACGAGCATGCCGCCGTACCAGCCCATCTGGGGGAACACGAAGCCGAGTCCGGCGCCCGCGCCGATGCCGAAGAGGAAGGTCAGGAACGAGTTGACGCCCGCGCGGCTCGTGAGCGCGGAGAACACGGCGGCGATCGCGAGGGTGATCGCACCGACCACCACGAGGTAGGCGGAGCCGGGGGTGCGGTCGGCTGCGACCCACGCGGAGGCGGCCACGGCGATGGCCCCGCCGGCCGACGTCGAGGCGACGGCGTTGACCACATGGCCGGGTTGCGCGGGCACGAAGACCTCGACCACGAGCGATGCCACGACCACGGCGCCGAGCGCGATCGTCATGTAGCGCAGGTACGGCTCCTGTCCGCCTAGGAGCACCGCCACCAGCGCGAGCGCGGAGCCGCTCACGATCACTCCCGCAGTGACGAAGGGCCGGCCCATGTGGGTGAGGCGTGACCAGCCGAGCGCGAGGGCGACCGTGAGCACGAACACGGCGAGAGCCAGGTACCGGGTGCCGAGGAAGGCCGCTCCCGCCACGAACGTCGCCGCGGCAGCCGTGATCGACGCGCGCGTGCTCGGAGCCATGGCGGTTAGTCTGTCATGCGCCGCGCCGCTACAGTAAAGCCAGTCAGGGAGGTGGCGATGGCAGATCTGCTGGTCCTCACTCCGTCTGAGGACGGGGCCGGCGCGGTCCTGCCTGCACTCTCCCTTCTCAGCCACCGTACTCGCGTCGTGGCTCCCGAACCTTCCGCCATGCTCGATGCGATGGATGCCGACGTGCTCGTCGTGGACGCCCGCAACGACCTCGCCGAGGCGCGCAACAACTGCAGGCTCGTGCAGGTCACCGGTGTGAACGTTCCCTTGCTGCTGGTGCTGCGCGACGGCGGCATGTCGATCGTCACCAGCGAGTGGGGTGCGGACGACGTGGTCCTGGCAGATGCGTCTCCCGCCGAGGTCGAGGCGCGGATCCGCCTGCTGATGGGCCGCGCGAACTCCGAGGACCCGCTCGAGAAGGCAGCCGAGTTCTCGTCCGGTGAGCTCACGGTGGACGTGGGCGGCTACACGGCCCGGCTCAAGGGCGTCCCGCTGGACCTCACATACAAGGAGTTCGAACTGCTCAAGTACCTCATGCAGCACCCGGGCCGTGTGTATACGCGCGACCAGCTGCTCCAGGAGGTGTGGGGGTTCGACTACTACGGCGGCACCCGCACCGTCGATGTCCACGTGCGCCGACTGCGTGCGAAGCTCGGCGCCGAGCACGAGCAGCTGATCGGGACGGTGCGCAACGTCGGCTATCGCTTCGACCCGCCCGCCCCGAAGCCCGTGACGCCGGCCGAACCCGCATCGGCGTAGCAGCCGTTGTACCGAGCATGCGGAATCGGCGGCGTCGGGCAATCGTTCCCGAGCAGGACGACACCTGTTCAGCGCCGTCGGTAGTCTGAAGTCGTTCCTGACGGCCGCCCCACCGAGGAGAACCCATGGCACAGCGCGCTCCGCGCAGACTTTTCTCGCGTCTGACCCCGTCGACCGAGCGGACGCTCGCCGACGTGCTCAGGACCGAGCGCGCGGGCGGCATCCTGCTGCTGATCGGCACCGTGGTGGCGCTGGTGTGGGCGAACTCCCCGTGGGCGGAGTCGTACGAGTTCATCCGCGAGTTCACGATCGGCCCGCACTCGCTGCACCTCGACCTCACGATCGGCGACTGGGCGAAGGACGGGCTGCTCGCGATCTTCTTCTTCGTGGTCGGGCTCGAGCTCAAGCGTGAGATCGTCGCGGGCGAGCTGCGCAGGCCGGCGACCGCGATCGTGCCGATCGTCGCAGCCGTGGGCGGCATGGTGATGCCCGCACTGCTGTACGTGCTCGTGAACCTGCAGGACGGCGGCTCGATGGACGGCTGGGCCGTCCCGACCGCGACCGACATCGCGTTCGCGATCGCGGTGCTGTCCGTCGTGGGGCGCTGGCTGCCGAACGCGCTCCGGGCCTTCCTGCTCACGCTGGCCGTCGTGGACGACCTGCTGGCGATCATCATCATCGCCGTGTTCTTCACTGACGAGATCCATTTCCAGTGGCTCGCGGCCGCCATCGTCTGCATCGTGGCATTCGGCTTCCTCGCTGCCAAGCGGATCACGAGTCCGTTCCTCCTGGTGCCGCTCGCGCTCGCGGCATGGGCCTTCATGCATGCGTCTGGCATCCACGCCACCATCGCCGGCGTCGCGCTGGGCCTCATGGTCCCCGCCGTCAAGCGCAAGGGCGAGAAGCATGCGCTCGCGGAGCACTGGGAGCACCAGTGGCGTCCCGTGTCTGCTGGCTTCGCCGTGCCGGTGTTCGCGCTGTTCGCGGCGGGCATCGCGATCTCGGGAGAGGCGATCTCCACCGCAGTGTCCGACCCGGTCGCGCAGGGCGTCACGCTCGGTCTCGTGGTCGGCAAGCCGCTCGGCATCGTGCTGTTCACGTTCCTCGTGGCGACGTTCACCAAGGCTTCGCTCGACCGAGGCCTCAACTGGCTCGACGTGCTCGGCATGGCGATGCTCGCTGGCATCGGGTTCACGGTGTCGCTCCTGGTCGGTGAACTCGCCTTCGACGACGAGCGCGTGGCCGAGGTCAAGATGGCGGTGCTCTTCGCATCCCTCCTCGCGGCAGTCCTCGGCGCCGCGCTGCTCGCCTGGCGCGACCGCTTCTATCGACGCCTGTACGAGCAGCGCTCCCACCCGGTGGTCGGGCATGACCGCATGGGGGATGCCCACGCGCTCGCCGAGGAGATCGGCGGCCAGGTGGATGAGAACCACCGGCACGAGGAGCGCTGAGGCGCGCGTCGCGCCTGGCTCGTCACCGCGTCGGGCATGCCCGACGCCGTGGCCGCGCCCAGCGGGTGCGACCCGTCAGTCGGCGCGCACCTTCGCGCCGGGCGCAGTGGGGCACAGAGCGGCGATTTCGCACGAGCCGCAGTCGGGCTTGCGCGCCGTGCAGCGGCGCCGCCCGTGGAAGATCACGCGGTGCGACCACAGGGTCCACTCGCGCCGCTCGATCAGCGCCATGAGGTCGCGCTCGACCAGCACCGGATCCGCGTTCACCGTGAGTCCGAGCCGTCGCGCGAGGCGCCCCATATGCGTGTCGACGGTGATCCCCGGCACATCGAACGCATTGCCCAGCACCACGTTCGCGGTCTTCCGGCCCACGCCACGCAGCGTGACCAGGTCTTTCAGGTGCCCCGGCACCTCGCCGTCGTAGCGTTCCACGATGTCTCGGCTGAGTCCCAGCAAAGACTCCGCCTTCGCGCGGTAGAAGCCCGTGGGCTTGATGAGCCCCTCGAGCTCGTCCCGATCCGCGCCCGCCATCGCCCCCGCGTCGGGGAACCGAGCGAACAGCGCCGGCGTCACCTGATTCACGCGCACGTCAGTGCACTGCGCCGAGAGCACGGTCGCGGCGAGCAGCTGGAATGGCGTGCCGTAGTCGAGCTCGCAGTGCGCATCTGGATACACCGCAGCCAGCGCGCGGTTGACCGTGCGCGCACGCCGCACCAGTGCGATCGGAGGCGCTTCCTGCGTCGCCGTGGCGACCGTGAGGGGGGTGCGGGAGGCCATGCCAGCACCCTAGGCGATGGCCCGGGCGAGACCTCACCCCTCCGGCCTCAAGAACCGTGGGCACCGAACCGATAGACACCTTCGAAGGGGCCCGTCGGCGGGCCGCCGGTTGAGACCTCAGGGAGTGACGTGAGCGCGAAGGCGTCTGCTGACCGGATCGCTGACCTCAGGCAGCGCCGGCGCGACATGCGTCGCGAGCTCGCGCGCGTGCGCTGGTGGAGGCGACTCGTCGCCGCGCGGCGGGAACTCACAGTGGCCGCCCTTGCCCGGCCCGACGGTGGGGAGGGCCTCGGTCTCGAGGCCGCCTGGGAGGCGCTCGCGGCCGACGCTCCGACGTCCCGGGAGCTCGAGGCGGCCGTGTGGCCCGAGAGGACTCGCGTGACGCCCGGTAGCATCGAGGGGCTGGACATGCTCGATGCGCGTCTCGACACCTACGAGGCTCGCGTCGCCGAGAACCTGGAGACGGTGACCGCACAGATGGTGAAGGTGATGGGCGAGGCCCACCGACAGGACGTCGCGGAGCGTCGCTATGCCTGACGTGGCCCAGACGCCCGCCTCGGTGCTGCGCGAGGAGCAGTTGCTGCGCACGTCGCCGCTGTTCGGCGGCATGGACGCCACCAATGCTCGCTCCCTCATCTCGCAGATGTTGCGCCGCGAGCTGTCCAAGGGCGAGACGATCTTCAACGAGGGCGACGATGGCGAGGCCATGTGGGTCATCGTCAAGGGCAAGATCAAGCTCGCCCGCACCGCGCGCGACGGCCGCGAGAACCTGCTCGCGCTGCTTGGCGTGGGCGACATGGTGGGCGAGCTCTCCGTCTTCGACCCGGGACCTCGCCTCTCTCGCGCCCACGCGGTCGAGGACTCGATCGTGTACGAGCTGCCCAAGGCGACTCTCGACGCGTGGCTCGACGAGCACCTGGACATGTCGCGCCACCTGCTGCGCGCGCTCGCGCAGCGCATCAGGCGCACCTCGAACAGCATGGCCGATCTGGTCTTCTCCGACGTCCCTGGTCGCGTGGCCAAGGCGATCCTTGACCTGGGCCACCGCTTCGGCCGCATGGAGCGCGGACACGTCACCGTGCGCCACGGACTCACACAGGAGGAGCTTGCGCAGCTGGTCGGCGCCTCGCGTGAGACCGTCAACAAGGCGCTCGCGGACTTCGCCTCGCGCGGCTGGATCGACGTGCACATCGGCGCCGTCGAGGTCTACGAGCCCGAGCGCCTGCGCGCCCGCTCCCGCTGAGGCCCCGCGTCGGGGCGAGTCACGCACCGACCCGGCCATAGCGTCGGGCTGGCCGGTGGAGCCGGGAAGCAGGCGTCAGATGCGCACCGCGACGACGATCTCCACCTCGACGGGCGCGCCCAGGGGAAGCGCTGCGACGCCCACCGCCGAGCGCGCGTGACGACCCGACTCGCCGAACACGTCCACCATGAGCGCGGACGCCCCATTGAGGACCGCGGGCTGCTGCGTGAACTCGGGTGCGCTCGCGACGAATCCCGTCACCTTCACCACGCGCTCGATCGAGTCGAGACCGCCGGCTGCCTGCGCGGCGGCCGCCAGCGCGTTCAGCGCCGCGGCGCGCGCGCACTCCATGGCCCGCTCGGGGGTGACATCACCCGAGCGCTGGCCCACGTGGCCGGTCGCGAGCAGCGTGCCGTCGACGAACGGCAGCTGCCCAGACGTGTAGACGAGGTCGCCGTGGCGGAGCGCGGGCACATAGGTACCGACGGGGATCGCGACCTCAGGCAGGCTCAGCCCGAGCGACGCGAGGCGCTGCGACGCGCTCACGCCTCGCCCTTGGATCGCTTCATGTAGGCCACGAGGCCCCCCGTGGGGCCGGTCACGACCTGCACGAGCTCCCAGCCGTCCTCGCCCCACTGGTCGAGGATCTGCTTGGTTACGTGGTCGATCAGCGGTACGGTCGCGTATTCCCAGGCGGTCATGACAACCGAGCCTAGCCCCGCTGTGCAACGCACAGAGATTCTGGAGCGTTGTGTGGGCAACGTAAGGTAGGTGCATGGGTCTCTTCGTCTCCGAACGCGCGCGCCGCGACGGCCGTGTGACGGTCGTCCAGCTGCTGGGCGCGATCGTCGCTTTCGTCGTGCTGTCCGTGATCGGCGGCGTGCTTCTCGCGGGCCTCGCGCTGCCCGCTGTCACCGTCGCGGGCAACGCCGCCGAGGGAACCTCGGACCTGTTCGAGGAGCTCCCTGGCGAGCTCGAGGACGTCACGCTGCCCCAGCAGTCACGCATCTGGGACCGCACCGGGGAGAACCTCATCGCGACCTTCTACTCGCAGAACCGCGTGGTGGTGCCGCTCGAGGAGATCTCGCCGTGGCTCCAGAAGGCCGTGGTCGCGGTCGAGGACAAGCGCTTCTGGGAGCACAACGGCGTAGACGGCGAGGGCATCCTGCGCGCCGTCTACATCACGTACGTCGCGGGCGACGACACCGCGGGCGGCTCGACCCTCACGCAGCAGCTGGTGAAGAACACCCTGCTCCAGAAGGCCATTGAGGCCGAAGACACCGACGCGATCGAGGCCGCGACCGAGGCGACGGTCGAGCGCAAGATTCGTGAGTGGCGCCTCGCGCTGGCGTACGAGGAGCAGGTCAATTCCGTCTACGGCACGCAGTGCACCGATGCGCCCGAGGTGGACTGCGGCAAGGAGCAGGTGCTCGAGCAGTACCTCAACATCGCGCAGTTCGGCCTCAACACGTACGGCGTCGAGGCGGCCGCGCAGTACTACTTCTCCAAGCCCGCTTCCGAGATCAACGCGCTCGAGGCGGCGACCATCGCGGGCATCACGCAGAACCCCTCCAAGTGGGATCCGGTCCGCTACCCCGAGAACGCGAAGATCCGTCGCGACATCGTGCTGGGAGTGATGCACGACCAGGGCATGATCACGCAGGCCGAGCTCAACGAGTACAAGGCGCTCACCGTCGAGGAGACCCTCAACGTCTCTTACCCGAAGTTCTCGTGCCGCGCCTCTGACCTCGCGCCATTCTTCTGCGACTACGTCACCAAGGTGATCCGCCAGGACGAGGCGTTCAAGGGCGAGGGCTTCGACCTGCTGTACTCCGGTGGCCTCGACATCATCACGACGCTCGACGTCACCAAGCAGCAGATCGCCAACGAGGAGCTCGTGAGGTCTCTGCCGATGGACGACCCGTCAGGCTGGGCGATGGCGCTCGTGTCGCTCGAGAGTTCCACAGGGCAGATCCTCGCGATGAGCCAGACGCGCGAGTTCGACCCCGCGAACGAGGCCCCGAACTCCACGTCCATCAACTACTCGACGGACCGCGACTACGGAGGATCCCGCGGATTCTCCCCGGGTTCGACGTTCAAGCCGGTGATCCTCAGCACGTGGCTCAACTCAGGCAGATCGCTCAACCAGATCGTGAGCGGTGGCATCCGCGAGTACGACCCGAGCGACTGGACGGCGAGCTGCCTCGGCAGCAACCCCTACTCGGGCAAGCCGTGGAAGCCGACGAACGTGCTCGGCTCGGGCGGAAGCGCGATGACGGTGCTCAACGCCACCGCGAACTCGATCAACACCGCGTACGTGGCGATGGCGAACCAGCTCGACCTGTGCGACATCAAGACGATGGCGGAGACTCTCGGCTTCCACCGCGCGGACGGCAAGGAGATCGAGATCGTGCCGTCGATCTCGCTGGGTACGCAGAATGCCTCGCCCCTGACGATGGCCTCGGTCATGCAGACGTTCGCCAACAACGGCGCGCGCTGCGAGCCCTACGCGATCCTGTCGATCACCGACGCCGACGGCAATGTCCCCGTCGACTCGAACGGTGACGAGATCATCCTCCCTGGCCAGAACTGCAACCAGGTCATCAGCGAGGAGCTCGCGACGGGCGTCCAGTACGCCATGACGAAGGTGATCGAATACGGCACGGGCGAGGATCTGAAGCTCGCCGGTGGACGCATGGCCGCAGGCAAGACCGGTACGTCGCAGAACAACGCGCACCTGTGGTTCACCGGCTACACGCCGCAGCTCACGACTGCGGTGTGGCTCGGCAACCCGAACAAGGACACTCCCGGTCAGCGCATCACGCTCAACGGTCAGTACTACCGCTACGTCTATGGCGGCACCATCTCGGGTCCCACCTGGCAGCGCTTCATGAACCGCGCTCTGGAGGGCCAGCCGAACCTGCCGATGGCCACCACCGCGTCGTCGAACATCCTCAACGGCGTGCCTCGCGAGGTGCCGTCGATCGTCGGCCTCACCGAGGCCGAGGCGAAGCGCGAGCTGACCGATGCCGGATTCCGCTCGACCGCGTCCGTGATCTACTCGGACGCCTACGCGCCCGGCACTGTCGCCGCGCAGTACCCGTCCGCAGGCGACAAGGCGACCCCGGGCAGCGCGGTGACGTACTACCTCGCGACCAACCAGCTGCCGCATTGGTACACGAACTGGCCCGCTGGCTGGGACCCGAACGTCGCGCCCGAGGACTGGTGGGGAGCCACCTGGCCCCCGGCCGAGTTCGAGACGAATCCGCCGAACAACTGGCCGCCTGCCGAGGAGGAGCCGGATCCTGATCCGTCCACCGACCCCGGTGACGGAGGAGGCGGCGGTGGTGTCGGTGGCGGCGGTGGCCCCGGAGGCGGGGGCTGAGCGCCCTGAGGACCGTCGGGGCCATCGCAGGCTCCGCGGTCGTGCTGGGGGCGGCCGGACTGGCCTGGGGCGTCGTCGAGGCGGGAAGGTACGTCCTTCGCCGTGCTGACGTCCCCGCGCTGCCCGCCGGCTCGCCGGATGTCACTGTCCTCCACCTGTCCGATCTGCACCTGACGCCCTCGCGTCGGGACCGCGTCGCGTGGGTCAAGGACCTCGCCGCGCTCGCGCCCGACGCGGTGGTGAACACGGGCGACAACCTCGCGCACGTCGAGGCCGTCCCCGTCGCGGTCGAGGCGCTCGCGCCGCTGCTGGATCGCCCCGGCGCGTTCGTGTTCGGCTCGAACGACTACTTCGAGCCGCGCCCCGCCAGTCCGCTCCAGTACTTCGGGGGGCCCTCGCGGCATCGCTCCTCGCGACGCGAACTGCCGCACGAGCTGCTCCGTTCGATCCTCACCGGCTCCGGCTGGGTGGATCTCAACAACTCGCGCGGCACCATGACGGCCGGCGGGCTCACGTTCGACCTCGTCGGTACCGACGATGCGCATCTGGGCCGGGACGAGTTCCCTGCGGGCGCGCCGATCGCCGCAGATGCCGTGGTGCGCCTGGGTGTGACGCATGCCCCGTACCTGAGCGTCCTCGAGAGGATGCGTGCCGACGGCGCCTCCGTGGTGCTCGCAGGCCACACGCACGGTGGGCAGGTGTGCGTGCCGGGCTACGGCGCGCTCGTCACCAACTGCGACCTGGACACGCGCCGCGTCAAAGGACTCTCCGGTTGGCCGGGGCGCCGGCCGGACGAGGGAGGCGACTCGATGTGGCTCCACGTGTCAGCTGGCCTGGGCACCTCGCCGTACGCGCCGTTCCGCTTCGCGTGCCGACCCGAAGCGACGCTGCTCACGCTGACCGCCGCCGTGTGAACGGATTTCGCGACTGGGCCCTGCGTCGGCTATTCTGAGCAGGCTCAAATCGCGGGGTGTGGCGCAGCTTGGTAGCGCGCCTCGTTCGGGACGAGGAGGTCGCAGGTTCAAATCCTGTCACCCCGACTTTTCGCGTGAGCCGCAAGGCGCGAGCACGAAGGCCCCTCTGTTCGGAGGGGCCTTCGTCGTCTCCCGGGGCCGTCGGTGACCCTATGCTGGGCGGGGCTGCGAACCCTGGGGGAGGCGCGATGACCGGTGCGGTGGACGTGTGGCACGGCCACGCGGGCACGAGGCCGGAGCAGTCGCGTCGGCGCAATCTCGCGACCGTGATGCGGTACCTGCACCGGCACGGCGCCACGCCGCGCTCCGACCTCACTCGCGTCATGGGACTGAACCGATCGACCATGGGCGCGCTCGTCTCCGAACTGCTGGAGCTGAGGCTGATCCACGAAGAGGCGGCGCCGCCGGATCGCTCTCGGGTGGGGCGGCCGAGCCCGGTGCTGCGCGCGGACGAGAGCGTGGTCGCCCTGGCGATCAATCCCGAGTCGGACGCGGTGCGCGTCGGCGTCGTCGGACTCGGCGGCGTGGTCCACGGCCTGGTCAAGCGCCCGGTGGATTCCCCGCTGGGTCCCGTGGGGACGGTCGAGGTCGTCCGTGAGCTCGTCGCGGGCGCGCCCGAGCTCGTGGGCCGGCGCGTGGTGGGCGCTGCGGTCGCGATGCCGGGACTCGTGGACGAAGAGTTGGAGCGCGTGGTGGTGGCGCGCAACTTGGGATGGGAGGACGTCCCGCTCGCCGCGATGCTGTCCGATGCGCTCTCGCTTCCTGTCACGACCGCGAACGACGCGAACGTGGGCGCGCTCGCGGAGTCGCTCTTCGGAGCCGGGCAGGGCGTCGCGAACCTCGTGTACGTGAACGGCTCGGCCTCCGGGATCGGAGCGGGCCTGGTGCTCGACGGGCGCGTCGTGAGGGGCTCCCGCAGCTTCGCTGGGGAGTTCGGCCACGTCCAGGTCGCTCCGATGGGACCTCGCTGCCGCTGCGGCCTCGTCGGGTGCCTCGAGACGGTGGTGTCGCTTGCCCGCCTGCGCGAGGCGGCGGGCGACCGCAGCGTCGATCTGAACGGCCTTGACGCCCTCTTCGCAGCCGCTCCCGCTGGCGGCGCGGTTCATGCTGAGCTGGATCGTCAGGTGGAGCGGCTCGCGCCAGCGCTGGCGATGCTGGTGACCACCCTCGCCCCTGAACGGATCGTGCTGGGAGGCCTGCTGGGGGCGATCCTGACCGCGCGCGCCGAGGCGCTGACGCACGCGGTGGCGGAGGCCGCGATGCCCCAGCTCGCCGAGCGGGTCACGTTCGAGCGCAATCGCCTGCGCGAGCACATGATGCCGCTCGGCGCAGCTGAACTCGCCTTCGGTCCTCTGCTCGACGACCCCGCGGCCCTCGCCCCGGGGCTCAGCGCCTGATCAGCGGGACAGGCGCGCGGCGACGAGCTCCGCGAGCTGCACCGCGTTGAGCGCGGCACCCTTGCGGAGGTTGTCGCCTGCGACGAACAGCGCGAGACCACGCTTGCCCTCGGCGGCGCCGTCCTGACGGATGCGGCCCACGAGCGAGACGTCGGAGCCGGCGGCGGCGAGCGGCGTCGGCACCTCCTCGACCTTGACGCCTGGAGCGCCGAGCAGCACTGCGTACGCCTCGTCGGGAGTGATGTCGCGCGAGAACTCGGCGTTGATCGACAGCGAGTGCCCCGTGAAGACGGGGACGCGCACGCAGGTGCCGCTCACGCGCAGCTCGGGAAGGTCCAGGATCTTCCTGGACTCGTTCCGCAGCTTCTGCTCCTCGTCGGTCTCGTTCGAGCCGTCCTCGACGACCGACCCTGCCATCGGCAGCACGTTGAACGCGATCGGGGCCACGTACTTCACGGGCTCGGGGAACTCGACGGCGGAGCCGTCGTGTGCGAGAGCCTTGGCGCCGTCGACCACTGCGGCGGCCTGGCTGTGCAGCTCCTCGACGCCGGCGAGGCCCGAGCCCGAGACCGCCTGGTAGCTCGACACCACGAGGCGCTCGAGGCCGGCGGCCTCGTGCAGCGGCTTGAGCACAGGCATCGCGGCCATGGTGGTGCAGTTGGGATTGGCGACGATGCCCTTGGGGATCTCGTCGAGGGCGTCGGGGTTCACCTCGGAGACGACGAGGGGAACCTCGGGGTCCTTGCGCCAGGCCGAGGAGTTGTCGATCACGATCGCGCCCGCGGCCGCGAAGCGCGGCGCGTACTCCTTGGATGCGGCGCCGCCAGCGGAGAACAGCGCGATGTCGATGCCGTCGTAGTCGCCCGAGGCGACGTCCTCGACGACGATCTCGCCGTCGAGGTGCGGCAGCGTGCGCCCGGCCGAGCGGGCCGACGCGAAGAAGCGCACGGTGGCGTCGGGGAAGCGCTGCGCGACGAGCTCGCGCATGACGGCGCCCACCTGGCCGGTGGCGCCTACGACTGCAAGGGTGAGGCTCATCGTCCGGTACCTCCGTAGACGACGGCCTCGCCCTGGGTGGAGTCGAGGCCGAATGCGGTGTGCACGGCGCGGACGGCGCCGTCGAGAAGCTCGGAGCGGGTCACGACCGAGATGCGGATGTCCGAGGTCGAGATCATCTCGATGTTGATGCCCGCGTCGCGCAGCGCGGCGAAGAACTTCGCCGAGACGCCCGATGAGGCGCGCATGCCGGCGCCGATGAGAGAGATCTTGCCGATGGTGTCGTCGACCACGAGCTCGGTGAAGCCGATCTGCTCCGCGTCGGCCTCGAGGGCGCTCTTGGCGGCCGCGACCTGCGCGGTGGGCAGAGTGAACGAGATGTCCGTGACACCGGTGTGGGTCGCGGACACGTTCTGGACGATCATGTCGATGTTGACGTCGGCGGTCGCGACGGCCTCGAAGAGCCTCGCGGCGGAACCCGGCACGTCGGGCACGCCGATGACCGTGATCTTCGCCTCCGAGCGGTCGCTCGCGACGCCTGCGATGATCGGGTCTTCCATGTCGTCTCCTTGCGTTTCCTCTACCACCATGGTGCCCGTGAGTCCCGAGAAGGACGAGCGCACGTGGATCGGGACCGAGAATCGGCGCGCGTACTCGACGCAGCGGGGCATGAGCACCTTCGCGCCGGACGCGGCCATGTCGAGCATCTCCTCGTACGTGATGCTCTCGAGCTTGCGAGCGCTGGGCACGATGCGCGGGTCCGCGGAGAACACGCCGTCCACGTCGGTGTAGATCTCGCACACATCCGCCTCGAGGGCGGCGGCGAGCGCGACGGCGGTGGTGTCGGAGCCTCCGCGTCCCAGCGTCTGGATGTCCTGCGTGTCCTGGTTCAGCCCCTGGAAGCCTGCGACGATCGCGACGTCGCCGGCGTCGAGCGCGGAGCGCAGGCGTCCCGGAGTGACGTCGATGATGCGTGCGCGCCCGTACGCGCCGCTGGTGAGCACGCCCGCCTGGGGGCCGGTGAAGCTCTGTGCGCCCACCCCGAGGTCGCGCACGGCCATCGCGAGCAGTGACATGGAGATGCGTTCGCCAGCGGTGAGCAGGATGTCCATCTCGCGGGGGTGCTCGGCGCCGGAGACGGCATTCGAGAGGTCGATGAGCTCGTCGGTGGTGTCGCCCATGGCGGAGACCGTGACGACGACGTCGTTGCCTGCGTTGCGGGTGTCGACGATCCGGCGGGCGACGCGCTTGATGGCATCGGCGTCCGCGACGGAGGATCCCCCGTACTTCTGCACGACGAGCGCCACGTCTCACTCCTTGGATGGTTGTGCTCGCGCCTCGGTACACGGCGCGGCACCTCATTCTAGACGGAGGCATCCGCCCCTCTGCCACGGCCGTTCGTCCCCACCCTGGTGCGTGCGCTCGTCGACCGCACGTGCCTGGCATCCGCCCTCGCGCAAGCCCGATGCGGGTGTCGGGCGCCGCATCGGTCTCGCCGACCGTACAGTGAGCATCGGAAGGGGGAACGACGATGACGACGACCGCTGAGGTGGAGGCGCCCACGGCGCTCGAGGCGACCAGGCTGAGGCGCGCGTTCGGCGCGGTGCAGGCCGTGGTGGACGCCTCGCTCACGCTCGAGCGCGGCACGGTGACGGCCTTGATCGGGCCCAACGGCTGCGGCAAGACCACCCTGATGCTCATGCTCGCGGGCCTGCTGCGGCCCGACGGCGGCGAGGTGACCATAGGAGGCCTCGACCCGATGCAGGACGGCGCCAGCGCGCGCGCCCGCATCGGATGGATGCCCGACGTGCTGGGCACCTGGGACTCGCTTACGTGCACCGAGACCCTAGTTACCTTCGGGCGCGCCTATGGGGCCTCGGCTGCCGAGGCCTCCCAGACCGCGTACTCGCTGCTGCAGCGCGTGCACCTCGCGGAGTACGCGGCGCAGCCCGCGCGCGTCCTCAGCCGTGGCCAGAAGCAGCGCCTTTCGCTCGCTCGCGCGCTCGTCCACGACCCCGACGTGCTGATTCTGGACGAGCCCGCGTCGGGCCTGGACCCGCGCTCGCGCATCGAGCTGCGCGACCTCGTGCGCTCGCTCGCCTCCGAGGGCAAGGCCGTGCTCATCTCCTCGCACGTGCTCAGCGAGCTCGACGAGATGGTCGACGAGGCGGTCTTCATGGCTCGCGGCGTGACGCTGGGCGAGAGCGCGCAGGCCGAGGTGGCCCGCGCGAAGGCACGGTGGCGGGTGGTCGCACTGCCGGGTCAGGACGTCCATGAGGCGCTGTCCTCGGCGACGCGCGACTGGTCGCCCGTCGAGGGGGCCGACTCCTCGACCGCTGTGGTGCAGGTCGCGGATGCCGAGGACGCGGCTGCGCTCCTGGGCAAGCTCGTGCGCAAGGGAGTGCGCATCAGCGCCTTCGGGCCGGTCGGCTCCGCACTCGAGCAGGCCTATCTCTCCCTCGACCAGGACAGGAGGTGAGCGGCATGAGCGACGCAGTCCAGACCGCTCCCGAGTCCCCTCAGGCCGCACCCGCACAGGGAGGCGCCCGACGGCGCACCCGGGGCGCGCTCGGCCGCCCGACCGTCCGCGGCATCGGACTCATCGCCGGACTTGAGCTGCGCCAGCGCGTGCGCTCGACGCGCTGGCGTTGGGCTCTCGTGTCCGTGGCGGCGCTGATCGCCGTGGTCACCGGCCTGATCGTGATCGCGACGCCCGACGACGCGTACTCGCCAGGCGACCTCGTGTTCGGCCTCGTGGTGTACTTCGTGCTCTTCGTGGGGCTCGTCATCTCGCCGACGCTGTCGGCGACGGCGATCAACGGCGACGTCAAGGAGGGCACGCTCGCGCCGCTGCAGGCGACCACGCTGTCCGCGTGGGACATCGTGCTCGGCAAGCTTCTCGCGTCGTGGCTCGCGTCGCTCGCGATCCTCGTGGTCGCGGTGCCGTTCATGGGGTTCGCGTTCCTCGACTCCGAGGCGCATCCGGGAGCGATGCTCACGGTCGTCCTCGTGCTCGCGTTCGAACTGCTGCTGGTATGCGCGCTCGGGCTCGGATGGTCGGCGCTCGCCGCCCGCACGTCTGCGTCCGCAGTGCTCACGTACGTGACGGTGGCTGCGCTCGTGGTGATCCTGCCGATCCTCTTCGTGCTGCTCATGCTGACCATGCCGTCCGACCACCAGGTCACGCACGTCTACCGGGACTACCCGTACGGGATCAGCAACATCGATGAGGAGCGGTACCCGTACATCGACGAGAGCGGCGAGCGCTTCCGGTGCCAGGAGGACACCTGGACCTCGACGACGTACCGTACGGACCGCCTGTGGTGGCTGCTTGCGGTGAACCCCTATGTCATCGTCGCGGACTCGGCACCCACGCCTGAGCCTCCGGACGACGACAGCTACTACTACGCCGACGGCATCCTCGACGGCATCAAGATGGGCGTGCGCGAGCTGCGCCTGCCGCCCGCCGTCTACGAGGACTACTGCCGTCCCGAGCTCTCGGACGAGGAGCTCTACAGGCGCGAGCAGCGCGACGCTCTGCCCCCGACGTGGCCGTGGGCGCTCGGCGCGCACGCGCTCCTCGCGGGCGGTGCCGTCTACCTGGCGGCGCGCCGCGTCGCCGTGCCGTACGGGACGTTGCCGGCGGGCACCAGGGTCGCCTGACGCAGGAGTCGCCGCGTCAGGGGCGGATCAGCTGACGCGGCGGCGGCCCTCGAAGGCGCGGCCGAGGGTGACCTCGTCGGCGTACTCGAGGTCTCCTCCCACGGGCAGGCCCGACGCGAGCCGCGAGACGGTCACGCCCATCGGGGCGAGCATGCGCTGGAGGTAGGTCGCGGTCGCCTCGCCCTCGATGTTCGGGTCGGTCGCGATGATGACCTCCTCGATCTTCCCGTCGCCGAGCCGGCCGAGCAGCTCGCGGATGCGCAGGTCGTCGGGGCCGACGCCGTTCATCGGGTCGATCGCCCCGCCGAGCACGTGGTAGCGGCCGCGATACTCACGGGTGCGCTCGATGACGACCACGTCCTTGGGCTCCTCGACCACGCACAGGAGGTCTTCGGCACGGCGCGGGTCGGCGCAGATGCGGCACTGCTCGGACTCGGCGACGTTGCCGCAGGTCTTGCAGAAGCGCACACGCTCCTTGACCGTGGTGATCGCGTCGGCGAGCCGCTGCACGTCGGCGGCGTCTGCGGCCAGCAGGTGGAACGCGATGCGTTGCGCGCTCTTGGGCCCCACTCCGGGGAGGTGCCCGAGCTCGTCGATCAGATCCTGAACTGCGCCGTCGTACATGGGGCTAAGCGTAGGCGGAGCGGCCGACAGCTCTCGCGCTCACGGCGCCGACGCGCGGGCAGGTGTGCGCGTGAGCCCCGTCAGTCCTCGACGACCCTGCCGCCGAGCAGGCGCGTGACGACGTCGACCCCGGCGGTGGACGTGTCGTCGGCGGCATCGTCGTCCGAGATGTCCTCGTAGTCGTCCGCGGGCGCTGGACCCGAGGACACGCCAGCCGACGGCGCAGTGGAGGGAGCGCTCGCGGTCGCGGCCGGACGGGGGGCCGACGCGGCGACCGGGCCGGCGGCTGCCTCTACCCTCACCTTGAGTCCCAGCGCCTCGCGCACCGCGAGAGCGACGTTCTCGGCATGCGGCCCGGTGCTGAACCGAGACGCGAGCGCGGGCGCGTCGAAGGCGAGCGTGAGCACGCCGCCCTCGAGGCGGGCCACCTGCGCGCTCTGGCTCACCATGGCCCACGTCACGCGCTTGCGCTCAAGGGTGCCCAGCACCTCGGGCCATCTGCGCCTGACCAGCTCGGAGTCCTCCGCGCCGCCCGCCTCCGCAGGGGCATTCGATGCCGGTGCGTCAGGGCCGGATGAGGAGGGCTCGGGAGCCGACTGCGCCGCGGCAGGCTCCTCACGTTCGGTCGATGCCGGAGTCGGTTCAGGAGCCGGCGATGGAGGCTCTGTGGGCGCGGACGGTGCCGCGGTGCGCACCTGCGGGATCGATGCGGTGGGCGGCTCCGGCTCGGACTGTGCAGGCTCGGGCCCGGGTGGCACGTCGTCGTCGGGGTCGTCCCACGGCGCGGGCTGTGGTGGGCGTGCGGGAGCGGACTGTGGCTTGCTCGCCGGCTCACTGCTCGCCGGCTTCTGGCTCGTCGACGTGGTGTCGGCGCCCGGTCGACCCGCACGAGCAGCCGCCATCGCCGCCTCGACGCCCGAGGCGCCGGAGGATGCAGGCTGGGACGGGCCGGGCTCCGAGGGCGTGGGCCGGGCGGCCGGGGCGTGCGCGCCCGAGGGCTGCGAGCCTCCCGCATGCGACGGCGCGGTGGCCGTGGGTGCGGCGTCGGCGGCGAGGAGGCGCGCGCACAGGAGCTCGAGATGCAGTCGGGGCGATGTCGCTCCGACCATCGCGGTGAGGGCGTCGTTGACCAGGTCGCCCGCGCGGGAAGCGCGGACGAGTCCCAGCTTGCGCGCCTGGTCCTGCATCGTCTCAAGCTGGTCCGTGGGGATCTCGCCGAGGGCCTTGGTCCCCGCCTCGCCCGAGGCGGCGAGGACTACGAGGTCGCGCAGCCTCTCGAGCAGGTCCTCGACGAAGCGGCGGGGCTCGTGCCCTGTGGAGATGACGCGCGACACCACGTCGAACAGGCTCGCACCGTCCGCGGCGGCGAGCGCGCCGATGGTGTCGTCGAGCAGTGTGGCGTCCGTGAAGCCGAGGAGCGAGATCGCGCGCTCGTAGGTGACGCCGCCCTCGCCGGAGCCCGCCATCAGCTGGTCCAGGACCGAGAGGGAGTCACGTACGGACCCGCCGCCTGCGCGGACGACGAGCGGCAGCACGCCGCCGTCGATGGAGACGCCCTCCGCCTCGCACAGAGAGCCGAGGTAGTCCACGAGCACCGGCGGCGGGACGAGCCTGAACGGGTAGTGGTGCGTGCGCGAACGGATGGTGCCGATCACCTTGTCGGGCTCGGTGGTGGCGAAGATGAAGCGCACGTGGGGTGGCGGCTCCTCGACGAGCTTGAGCAGCGCGTTGAAGCCCTGGGGCGTCACCATGTGCGCCTCGTCCAGGATGAAGATCTTGTAGCGGTCGCGGGCGGGGGCGAATGCCGCGCGCTCGCGCAGCTCGCGCGCGTCGTCGACGCCGTTGTGGCTGGCCGCGTCGATCTCGACGACGTCCACCGATCCCGCCCCGCCGCGCGCGAGCTCGCGGCACGAGTCGCACGCGCCGCAGGGCGTGTCGGTGGGGCCCTCGGCGCAGTTCAGGCACCGCGCGAGGATGCGCGCCGACGTGGTCTTGCCGCATCCGCGAGGCCCAGAGAAGAGGTAGGCGTGATTGACCTTGTCCGCACGCAGCGCCTGCATCAGCGGCACGGTCACGTGCTCCTGCCCCACGACGTCGGCGAAGGCATCGGGGCGGTAGCGGCGGTACAGGGCGGTGCTCACGGGTACGAGCCTAGCCGCCGCCCCTGACGCGAGCCCCGCCCGAGCGTCGGGCGTGGAAGCCCGGCCCTGGCGTCGGGCCTGGGGACGACCGGGCGCCGCCCGCGCCGGGCATGAGAGGACCCCCCACGCACCTGCCAGGGCCCGCTTACCCTTGCTTCATTCCTGACCTGGGGGAGTTGGGCGGGATAGCACCACGTGGGGGGTCTGGTCATCAATCCTAACGTGGTCGGCCTCCCGGCCCAAGCCCGACGCGGGGGCGTCCCGGGCACGCGCGATGCCGTTTTCGCGCATCGCCGGACCTCGGGTACCATTGCCGGGCCTGGAGGATTCGCCTAGTGGCCTATGGCGCACGCTTGGAAAGCGTGTTGGGTGCAAGCCCTCAGGGGTTCGAATCCCCTATCCTCCGCCAGTTCAGCCACCTCGGTGGCGACCAGTCCGATGTCGAGAGTGGTGCCCGTGACCGAACCGAGCAGGCGTGTGCGCACGCGACGCGACGTGGTGCGTCGGCGTCGCCGTGAGCGCCAGTTCCTGCTGTTCGGCGTCCTCCTGATCGCGCTCGCGTTCGTCGCCCTCAGCGCCACGAAGATCTATCGCGGCGAAGAGGAATGGCCCTGGGCCGCTGGCTTCACCACCCCCATCGCCGCATTCGAGTCCGACATCACGCTGGTGTGCCCGCCCGCGAACGCGACTCCGCTGCCGACGGGCGAGGTCGTGGTCCGCGTGCTCAACGGCACGGACACCTCTGGCCTCGCGGGGTCCATCCAGGAGGATCTCTCCGGGCGCGGCTTCACCACCGTGGGAGCGGCTAACTGGTCGCGCAGCTACGGCGGCGTGGTGCGCATCATGTTCGGCTCTGACGGCATCGCACAGGCGTACACGCTCGCGCGCCAGTTCACGGATGCCGAGTTGGTGCTCGACAGCCGTGACGGCATCACCGTCGACCTTGTCGCGGGCGCCGACTACGACCTCGAGACGAGCCTCAGGAGCATCACGTCCGAGGAGCTGGACCCCTCGATCCCGCTGTCGGCCTCCGCGCCGTGCCTGCCGTACACGCAGATCAATGCTGAGCCGGCGCCGCGCGTACTCCCGGAGAACCCGCTCGCGAGCGAAGAGCCCGAGGCGTCCGACGCGCCCGCAGAGGAGCCGGCCGGCGACTGACGCACACGTGTCAGCGAGCCTCTCGTCACAGCGCTGCTGCCGGGCTATCCTCGGCACTCGGGGGGTGGAATGTACCGTTTCGGTGACTTCGAGGTGGACACGGCGGGCTACCGCGTGCGGCGCGACGGCGCGCCCGTGCACGTGGAGCCCCGAGTATTCGACCTGCTGCGGCACCTCATTGAGCATCGTGACCGCGTCGTATCGAAGGAAGAGCTGCTCGACGCCGTGTGGGGCACCCGATTCGTGAGCGAGGCTGCTCTCACGACGGCGCTGCGCGCGGCACGGCGCGCGGTCGGTGACACGGGCAGTCGCCAGGAGATCATTCGCACGGCGCACGGGCGCGGCTACCAGTGGATCGCCCCGACGGTGGCGACGGGCCTCGACGCCCCCGCGGTCGAGGCCGACGCCGGTTCGCCTGGGCACGGCGACGCGACCGACGCGGCGGCGGGCGCAGCGGGCGACGAGGCCTCGGGGGACGGCGCCGGTGAGCAGGAGCTTCCGACGATGGTCGCGGCTCCCGCACGTCAGGCGATCCGCTTCTGCCGCGCCGCCGACGGTGTGCGCATCGCCTACGCGACCGTGGGCGAAGGGCCCGTCCTGCTCAAGGCGGCGAACTGGATGTCCCACCTCGACCTCGAATGGGCGAGCCCCGTCTGGTCGCACTGGCTGCACGGGCTCGCGCGCGACCGCACGCTCGTGCGCTATGACGAGCGCGGCTGCGGGATGTCGGACTGGGAGGTGGGCGACTTCACCTTCGACGACTGGGTGCGCGACCTCGAGACGGTCGTGGACGCGTCGGGGTTGGACACATTCCCGCTTCTCGGCGTGTCCCAGGGCGGGGCCGTCGCGCTCGCCTACGCCGTCAAGCATCCCGAGCGCGTGACCAAGCTGGTGCTGGCGGGGGCCTACTCACGCGGGCGGATGGTGCGCGCCGCGACCGACGAGGAACGCGCCGAAGCCGCTCTTGACCTGGACCTCGCCCGCGTGGGATGGGCTCGCGAAGAGGCGAGCTTCATGCGTGTGTTCGCGTCACAGTTCCTGCCGAACGGCACGCACCAGGAGTGGGCAGAGTTCACCGACTATCAGCGCAAGACGACCTCGCCCACCAACGCCGTGCGCTTCCTCGAGGAGTTCGCGAGGATCGACGTCGCGGCGCTGGCGAGCGAGGTCCGCTGCCCCACGCTGATCCTGCACTCGAGGGACGACGTGCGCGTGCCCGCGTCACAGGCCAGCGAGCTGGCCTCGTTGATCCCCGACAGCACCCTGGTGATGGTCGACAGCGCGAGCCACCTCATCGGGGCCGAGGAGTCCGCGTGGCCCGAGTTCTTGGGCGCGATCGACGACTTCCTGGCTGTGTGACGTACCGCCCGGCGGGCCGCCCCGCCGCGCGGCCGGGAGCGTGAGAACGCAGAAGGCCCCGGCTCGCTTGCGCGATGCCGGGGCTTCCGATGGCGGTGACGGTGGGATTTGAACCCACGGTACGGGGTTACCGTACACAGCATTTCGAGTGCTGCACCTTCGGCCGCTCGGACACGTCACCGCCGAAGAGAATACCCGTTGTTCACCCTGCGACCTAATCGGCGTCACGTGCGATGGGCGGGAGGTTGAGCCGTGGCGGACCGGAGGGGCCGGGCGCGTGGATCAGCGCCGTGAGCACGGCGAGGCCAGCGCCCACCACGGTGTCCAGTACGCGCTCGCCGACCACTGCGGCGGTGCCGAAGTCGCCGGTCGCGGAGGTGACGATGATGAGCGCGAGCGGTGTGACGGCGGCGGTGGTGAGCGCGTAGTGCCGCGTGATCGCGAGCTCGGTGATGAACTGCAGGGTTCCGAGCGTGAGCGCGAGCATCCACGGTCCCATGGCGAGATTGCCGAGCAGCAGGTAGACCCCGACGCCAGCGACGGTGCCGACGGTGCGGTGCAGGCCTCGGTTCACCGCGATGCCTCGGCCCGGGACGATGCCGACCACGACGACGCCTGCGGCGACGGTCCAGTACGCACGCTCGGGGTCGGTGTACAGCATGCTGATCGCGGTACCGAGCACGGCCACGATCGCGGTGCGGGCGAACAGCTCCTTGGCGCCCCGATCCCACTCGGGACGCGCGAGGATCTCCTTGAGCGAGCGCGGCTCGACGGTCCAGTGCACGCGCCTCACGAGCGGGGCGACGCTGGCGACCACGGCCCAGAGGCATCCGACGGCGACCCAGCCGACGATCGTGCCCCACCGCTCTCCGCCTGCGGTCGCATGCGCGGACATGCCGTAGACGATCACGGGGAACAGCGGCCCCGGAGGCCCGAGGCGGTACGCGTGGACCGCGGCTCCCACGGCCACCGCGACTGCGACCAGGCCGATGCCGGTGAGGGCGGGGTAGGGGCCGAGGGTGGCGCCGAGGGCCGAGGAGGCGACCAGCACGAGTCCTGCGAGCGGGCGCAGGCGGAGGCGCTCGAGGCGCGGCAGCGCGGCGAAGTACGGCACAGTGAAGGCGCCGACGCAGGCAAGCAGTCCGTACTCGACGTGGTCGGTCGCGGCGCCGATCAGGAGCGGCACCATGATGACGACGGTCGCCTGGAGAGCGATGGGCCAGCGCGGTTCCTTCGGCGGGGAGATGGTGCCGAGGCTGAGCACGGCCCTGCGCATGCCGCCGGCCCAGATGTCGCGACGGCGTGGCTCCTCGGTCACGCGGGCCCCCGTCGCGGCTCGAAGAAGTCCCTCAGCACCTGTGCGCACTCGGGCGCCCGCACTCCCGCGATCACCTCCACCGGCGCGGAGCCGCGCGCGTCGCGCAGGACGTCCCACTGCGAGCCGGTGGCTCCTGCCCGCTCGTCCCACGCGCCGAGCACTACGCGGGGCACTCGCGCCTGCAGGATCGCGCCGGCACACATCAGGCACGGTTCGAGCGTGACCACGAGCGTGCACCCATCCAGCCGCCACGTGCCCGACGCCGTGGCGGCCTCGCGGATCGCCACCACCTCGGCGTGCGCGGAGGGGTCGCGGTCCACCTCTCGTCGGTTGCGTCCCCGCCCCACGATCGCGCCCGACGCGTCGAGCACGACCGCTCCGACGGGCACCTCGCCCGCGTCGCCGGCCTCCCGGGCGAGCGTGAGCGCCTCGTCCATGGCCGCGCCCCAGGCGGCCTCATGCAGGTGGGTCACGGCAATCACGCTACCGGGGCATCGGGCGGGCGGAGAGAGCACCCGGCCGACGCGTCGGGCATGGGCCGTGGCGACCCCCGCATGGGCCGCGCGCTGGGTAGGCTGACGGCATGCAGCTCCACGTCGCCGACCACCCGCTCATCGACCACAAGGTCACGATCCTGCGCGACAAGAGCACGCCGTCGCCGACGTTCAGGCAGTTGGTGGATGAGCTCGTCACGCTGCTCGCGTATGAGGCCACACGGCACGTGCGCGTGGAGTCGCGGCCCGTGGAGACCCCGTTGACCTCGACCGTCGGTACGCGGATCGCGGACCCGGCGCCGATCATCGTGCCGATCCTGCGTGCGGGTCTGGGCATGCTCGACGGCATGACTCGGCTCATCCCGAGTGCCGAGGTGGGCTTCCTGGGGCTCAAGCGCGACGAGGAGACGCTCGAGGCGATCACGTACGCGAACCGCCTGCCCGACGACCTCACCGGGCGCCAGGTATTCCTGATCGACCCGATGCTCGCTACCGGCGGATCGCTCATCATGGCGATCGACTATGTGCTGCAGCGAGGCGCGACCGACGTCACGTGCGTGTGCCTGCTCGCCGCTCCTGAGGGCATCGAGAACGTGCGCGCCGCCGTGGGAGAGAGGGCCGATGTGTCCGTGGTCGTCGCGTGCGTGGACGAGAAGCTCAACGAGGTGGGCTATATCGTGCCCGGCCTGGGCGACGCGGGCGACCGTCTGTACGGCATCGTCGACCACTGAGAAGCGCGCTCGCCCGGGCGTGACTGGGCCGGATGTCAGACCCCGCTGAGAGCCTGAACAGGTGATCGCGGGGTCTTTCCGCGTTTGCCGTCCGCTTCTTCGAAGGATCAGTCCGCGTGAGGCTGTCCACAGGCTTGTGCACCACGAGCGGCATAGTCTCCGCGCGATGACCCGCGCAGTCCACACGCCACGCCGACGTGTCCACAGCGTTTGCACAGATTCATCCACATGACCACAACATCTAGTGCCAGAGGTCCCAGGAAACCCCCATATCTTGTTGCACACGGGTGTAGTTTGGTCTAGCCTCGAACTACGCCGATGAGGGTCCGCAACGCCGCGGGAGACGGTGTCCGAGACCCCTGGATCGACGCGACAACGCGACACGTCAGCATCAACTGCATCGGCCCCCGGGCCACGTATCGGATCACTTTCAGGGGAGAATCGTGACGATCACCGACACCACCACCGAGGTCGACGCGGACGCCGTCGCCGCAGCCGTCGCCGAGGCCAACCCGGCGCGCACAGGCATCCACGTCACCAAGCGCGACGGGTCGCGCGAGCCGTACAACGCGGACCGCATCAACAAGGCCATCGAGCGCGCCGCAGAGGGGCTGCCGGACCAGATCTCGATCACCACCCAGATCGCCTCAGAGCTCGCGATCACGCTCTTCGACGGGATCACCACCGAGCAGCTCGACGAGGCCGCGATCGGCGTCGCGGTCCAGAACGTGAAGGACGACCCCGACTTCGACGTCGTCGCCGCGCGGCTGCTGCGCAAGGTTATCTACAAGCGCGTGCTCGGCGGCTACGACACCGAGCTCGAGCTGCGCCTCCTGCACCGCGCGCGCTTCCCCGGGTACATCCGCGACGCCGTCGAGGACGGCCTGCTCGACGCCCGTCTCGAGTCGCTGTTCGACCTTGACACGCTCGCCGCCGCGATCGATCCCAAGCGCGACGACCTGATGAAGTACATCGGCACCGTGACCATGCGCAACCGCTACATGATCACGGACCGCCATCGGAAGACGCTCGAGGTCCCGCAGTACTTCTGGATGCGCGTCGCGATGGGGCTCGCGCTCAACGAGGCCGACCCCACCTCGATGGCGCTCGAGTTCTACGAGAAGATCTCCACGCTCGACTACCTCCCCGCCGGCTCGACGCTCGTCAACGCGGGCACCTCGTACCCGCAGCTGTCCAACTGCTTCGTCATGCAGATGGAGGACGACATCGAGCACATCGCCAAGTCGGTGCGTGACGTCATGTGGCTCACGAAGGGCACAGGCGGCATCGGCCTGTCCGTGACGAAGCTGCGGTCGGAGGGGTCCCCGATCCGCTCCAACAACACCACGTCGACCGGTCCCATCCCCTTCATGCACACGATCGACTCGACCCTGCGCGCGGTCAGCCGCGGCGGCAAGAAGTTCGGCGCGCTCGCGTTCTACATGGAGAACTGGCACCTCGACTTCCCGCAGTTCCTCGACCTGCGCCAGAACTCGGGCGACCCGTACCGCCGCACCCGCACCGCGAACACGGCGGTCTGGATCTCCGACGAGTTCATGAAGCGCGTGGCGGCCGACCAGGACTGGTACCTCTTCGACCCCGCCGAGACCCCCGACTTGGTCGAGCTCACCGGCTCCGCGTTCTCCGCCCGGTACGCCGAGTACATCGCGCTCGCAGAGGCGGGCAAGATGCGCGCCTTCCAGAAGATGCGCGCACGCGAGCAGTACAAGCAGATCCTCGTCACCCTCCAGACCACGTCCCACCCGTGGCTCACGTGGAAGGACACGATCAACAACCGTGCTCTGAACACGAACACCGGCACCATCCACCTGAGCAACCTGTGCACCGAGATCTGCCTGCCGCAGGACCGCGACAACATCGCGGTGTGCAACCTCGCCTCGATCAACCTGCCGCAGCACCTGATCGACGGCAGGATCGACTGGGAGCGCATGGAGAAGTCGGTACGCCTGGCCGTGCGTCAGCTCGACAACCTCGTGGACATCACCCTCTCTTCGGTCCCCGAGTCCGAGTTCGCCAACTCGCAGAACCGCGCCGTTGGCCTGGGAGTCATGGGCTTCACCGACATCACCGAGCGGCTCGGCATGGCCTACGAGTCCGAGGAGGCCTACGCGCTGATCGATGAGATCGTCGAGTTCGTGTCGTTCCACGCGATCGACGCCTCCGCAGACCTCGCCCGCGAGCGCGGCTCGTACGCCAACTTCCAGGGCTCGGGCTGGTCGCAGGGCAAGGTGCCGTTCGACACGATCGCCGAGGTCGAGGCCGATCGCGGCGTCACCGTGACCGTCGATCGGACCACCCGTCAGGACTGGGATGCGATGCGCGAGAAGGTGCGCGGCGGCATGCGCAACGCGACGCTCATGGCCGTCGCCCCCACTGCCTCGATCGGGTTGGTTGCGGGCACCACGCCCGGCTTCGACCCGCAGTTCTCGCAGATCTTCTCCCGCAACACGTCGAGCGGAAAGTTCCTCGAGGTCAACACGAACCTGGTGCGAGACCTGCAGGCGCTCGGCATCTGGGAGGACGTCAAGGACGAGCTGCTCGCCGCCCAGGGCGACCTCAGCCGCGTCGAGGGCGTCCCCGAGCACCTGGTCGAGGTCTACAAGACGTCATTTCAGCTCGACCCGCACGCCTTCCTCGAGGTCGCGGCCCGCGCCCAGAAGTGGATCGACCAGGCCATCAGCCGCAACATCTACCTCGAGGACCGCGATGTCGAGAAGATGATGGAGCTGTACGCGTTCGCGTGGGAGAAGGGCGTCAAGACGACGTACTACCTCCACATGAAGCCGCGCCACACGGCCGAGCAGTCGACAGTGCGCGTCAACAAGACCGAGAACATCAACAAGACCGGCTCCGCGAGCGGCCGCAGCAAGGCACCGGCCGCAGGCGGCCCCGCCCGCACCGGATTCGGAGGGTTCGGCGGCAAGAAGCGCGGATTCGGAGCCAGCGCGCCGACGGCCGCGGCGACCGCAGCGTCGGACGTCAGCCCGTCTGAGGCGGAGCGCGCACCGGAGGCCGTGAACGCCGCCGAGGCGCCCGTTGCTCCGGCGGCTCCGAGTGGGTCCGATGCTCAGGCCGCACCGGTCGGCTTCGGCGCCCCTCGCCGAGGCTTCGGTGCCGCGACCGCTGCGGTCCCGGCGCCTCCCGCGGCCGATGCGCCCTCGGAGGATGCGACGACGGTGGTCGAGGCCGAGTCGATGACGGACTCCGTCCCGTTGTCCGCGCCGCCCGTCAGTGCCGCGCCGACGCAGGCGCCCCCGGCGGTGCCTGATCTCAACCTGCTCGGCAGCACTCAGGCCTCGCCCACGGGCGGCACCGAGGTGGTGGGGGGCGTCGCCTGCCCGGTGGATCCGATGGAAGCGCTCCAGTGCGAGTCCTGCCAGTGACCGCAAGCACACACGACCCCAGGAGGAACTGACATGGCCATCCTCGGCTCCGGCGTCCAGGACGGACTCCTGCTCAAGCCCGTCACCTACCCGTGGGCGATGGACCTGTACGACCAGGCCGTCGCAAACACGTGGTTCCCGAACGAGATCCAGCTCGGCGAGGACCTCGCGGACTTCAAGAAGATGACCGACGACGAGAAGCACGCGCTGCTGCATCTCATCTCGTACTTCAACCCGAACGAGCTGCTCGTCAACAAGGCGCTCGCGTTCGGCGTCTACCCCTACATCAACGCTCCCGAGGGCCACCTGTACCTCGCCAAGCAGATGTGGGAGGAAGCGAACCACTGCATGACCTTCGAGTACATCCTCGAGACCTTCCCCATCGACCGCGACAAGGCCTACTCCGCGCACGTGGACGTGCCGTCGATGGCGGCGAAGGAGGAGTTCGAGTCGAAGTTCATCAAGCGGATGACCGAGGACACGCTCGACATCACGACGACCGAGGGCAAGAAGGACTTCATCCGCAACCTCGTCGCCTACAACATCATCCTCGAGGGCATCTGGTTCTACTCGGGCTTCATGGTCGCGCTGTCGTTCCGCCAGCGGAACCTGCTGCGGAACTTCGGCTCGCTCATGGACTGGATCATCCGCGACGAGTCGCTCCACCTGCAGTTCGGCATCAACCTCATCCTCACGGTGCTCGAGGAGAACGAGGACCTCCAGGACCCCGAGTTCGCCGACGAGATCCGCGGCATGATCCTCCACGCCGTCGAGATGGAGGAGGCTTACAACCGGGACATGTTCCCGCGTGGGATCCTCGGCCTCAATGCCGACTACGTGAACACCTACGTCAAGTACCTCACCGACCGGCGCCTCGAGGAGCTCGGCTTCGAGCCTGAGTTCAACGTCGCGAATCCCGCCAAGTGGATGGCGGCCGCCAACGACACGCTGCAGCTCGTCAACTTCTTCGAGCAGCAGAACACTTCCTACGAGGTGAATGCGCAGGCGACCAAGAAGGCGTAGAGGGCACCCCAGGGTGCGCGCGAGCTGCGGTGGGCTAGATAGTTTTCGACACGTGGAATAGAATCGCGGGCGGACGGCGTTGCCACGGCAGCGCATGCGCAGGCCGTGAGCCGCGCGATCCGCAGACCCCGACGACGAAGACCTAGGGGGAGTGCGCCTGCCTCCCGTCGGCGCACGCCTCGCATTGGAGCCTCCACCCACGCATGACCGCAGACCTGAACACCCGCCCGTCCGCCCTCGACGACGCCGTGGCCGCCACGGCCGAGGCGACCGCGACCCTTGAGGCGTCCGCCTCCACGGCGACGGCCGAACCCGTCGTGCATGGTGGTGACGCGCTGAGCCGCCGCCAGCGCGCGGGACTGGTCCTGCTGCTCGGCGCCCTGGTCGCGCTCGGCCCGTTCACCATCGACATGTACTTGCCGGCCTTCCCGGACGTCGCCGCCGACCTGGCGACCACCGAGGCTGCGATCCAGCTCACTCTCACCGCCACCATGATCGGCTTCGGGCTCGGTCAGCTGATCCTGGGCCCGCTGTCAGATGCCGTCGGCCGCAAGGTGCCGCTGCTTGCCGCGACCGCGATCCACGTGCTCGCCTCGGTGTCCGTGATCTTCGCGCAGGACGTGACTGCCGTCATGATCGGCCGAGTGTTCCAGGGCATCGGGGCCGCGGGTGCCGCGGTGGTCGCGATGGCCATGGTGCGCGACCTGTTCTCGGGCCAGAAGCTCATCCGGACCCTGGCGCGTATGGCGCTGGTCACCGGGCTCGCGCCCGTGCTCGCGCCGGTCATCGGCGCGCAGGTGCTGTCCTTCGTGCAGTGGCGTGGCGTGTTCGTGGTCCTCGCGGCCTACGGCCTCGTCGTCACGGTGATCGCTGGCATCGCGCTCGCCGAGACGCTGCCCGCCGACCGTCGTGGCGCGTTCGAGTGGCGCGTGGTCTCCGGGCGCTACCGCGTTCTGATCGCAGATCGCACCTTCCTCGGTGTGCTCCTGGTCGGGTCGATGGTCTTCTCGGCGCTGTTCTCGTATCTCTCGTCCTCGTCGTTTATCCTCCAGGACGGCTACGGACTCACCTCGCAGCAGTTCGCCTTCGTGTTCGGGATCAACGCCGTCGGCCTCGTCGTGTGCAACCAGGTGGGTGCGCGCCTCATGCGGCGCCTCGCGCCGCGCGCCGTGATGACCTTCGGTCTCACGGTCATGGCGATCGGAGCGCTCGCGCTGCTCACGAGCGCTCTCCTGGGCCTCGGCCTCGTGGGAGTGCTCGTGCCGCTGTTCTTCACGGTGGCGCCGCTCGGGTTCGTGATGCCAGCGGTCCAGGTGCTCGCGCTGGCCGATCACCCCAAGGAGGCCGGCACCGCCGCGTCGATGCTCGGCGCGGTCAACTTCGGTGTGGCGGGTCTCATCTCGCCCCTCGTAGGCCTCCTGGGGATCTCCGTCATCGCGATGGGAGTCGTGATGTGCGCCGCGCTGGCAGTCGCCCACCTGAGCCTGTGGCTCGTGGTGCGACCGCGCGTGAGCTCCGAGGTGCTCGTCTAGCCGCCTGGTGTCGGAAGGTGCCGCGCGGAACCCGCGGGGCACCATTCTGCGGGGCTAGCGTGGCCCCATGACCGCACGCGTAGGACTGCTCCTGTTCCCCGGCTTCGACCTGCTCGACGCGGGCGGGCCCTACGAGGTGCTGCTGACGGCGTCGCGGCTCGCCGAACGCGACGGCGGCGATCCCCTGTACGACATGGTGCCGCTCAGTGTGGACGGTCAGGACGTCGCGGCGTTCGGGGGGCTGACCGTGACCGGGTTGACTCCGGTCGAGGAGGCGCGCGACCTGCACCTCGTCATCGTGCCCGGGCTCATCGACGTCGACGCCGCGCGTGCCGACGCTGCGCTGATCGCGGCGGTGAAGGCACTTGGAGCCGAGGCCGACGTCGTCGCGTCGGTGTGCACCGGAGCCTTCCTGCTGGCCGATGCGGGCCTGCTCGGCGGCCTCCCTGCGACGACGCACTGGGAGGACCTCCATGCGCTGGCGGCGACGGCGAGCGTCGGCGAGGCCGTGCCAGGGGTGCGATGGGTCGACGCAGGAACCGTCGTCACCGGCGGCGCGATCGCCTCGGGCCTGCATACGGCACTGCACCTGGTCGCGCGCGAGCACGGCGTCGATCACGCGCGTCGTACTGCCCGTCAGATCGATCTGGATTGGGAGCCGGAGCCCTCGCGTTGAACCGCTCGTGACTCGAGGCGGGAGTCGCGTCGGACTACTACTCGGCGACCGTGAGCGTCACTGATGACAGCAGCAGGTAGTCGGCGCCGGTGCGTGCGGTCAGGGTGTGGACGCCCTCGGTGACGGTCTTGTCGCGGAAGTGCTTGGCGTCGACGCCCATGTTGTTCGCGAAGATGGAGCCCATCGCCGTCGAGTCCCCGAAGTTGCCCGAGTCTCCGTTGGAGGTGCTCGAGCCGTTCCAGTGGTAGGGCATCAGGGTGTCGCCATCGATGTCCACGCGGTCGTTCAGGAAGCCGCGATCGCCGTCCCAGGCCGTCAGACCCACGGTCACGTCGGAGGACTGCGGCGTGTAGAAGGACAGGTCAGGAGTCGTGCCTGCGTGCACCCACTCGGAGCCCTGATACACGGCCACACGCGCCTCGGGGAGGGCCTCGTCGCTGTAGACGACCGTGAGGGTGAACCCGGCCAGGTAGTTGCGGTCGGACTCGTCGTCGTCCATCGAGGCGGCGAGGGCGATGTCCGCCAGCGAGTACTCGCCAGCCCCCGCCGCGGCGACAAGGTCGGTGACATCAGCGCGTGCCTGGTAGTAGACACGGCCCTCGGGATCGAGCGAGTCCGTCACCGCGTCGGCCGTGATGTCCAGGTACTCCGTAGCTCCAGGGACCCGCAGGCGAGCGGCGGAGGTGTCGCCGGTGAAGCTGGCGTCCTCGGTGCCGTGGTTCGCGGCCCACTCCAGGGAAGCGTAGGCAACCTGCGCGCCCTCGGGGAGGGAGAGCGTCGTGGTGCCGGAGACGACGTCGCCATCGGCGGTGTTGAGCGGGACGAGCGCGTGTGCGTTGTTGTTGTACTTGGCCTGCGCCGCGTTGCCGTTGAAGGCCATCGCCTGCGCGCAGACGTTGTCGCCGTCAGTGCAGCCCAGCAGGCTCGTGCCGACCTGAACCGCTGCCACGTTGCCCGTGGCGTAGAACGCCGCGGCGAGGTTCTCGTCGTTGGCCGAGATGCCGGTGCGCACGGCGTACGACGACTCGACGCCGCCGGAGGAGACTGTGAACGTCGTCACGGCGTCCTGCGCGAGCTGCGGCGCGAGCAGCTCGAGGTCGAGATCCAGCTCGGCGGACTCGCCCGCGGCGATGGTCGTCAGAGCGCACGTCGCGGTGGACGCGTCGTCGTTGAGCGTGCACTCCCAGTCGCCCACGGTCAGCGTGCCGTCGAGCGCGAAGCTGAGGAAGTCGCCCAGCCGGTCTGCCGAGACCACCGAGAACGCCGACGCTCCGGCAGGGGGCGGCGAGAACGTCAGGCCGTCCGGCAGCTGGATGGACGCGGTGACATCGCCCGCGTCGCCGTCGCCGTCGTTCGCAATACGGAGGGAGACTGCGGGGTCGGTCGCGGACAGCGACAGGTAGTCGAGCGGTGCACCGCCGATGGAGAGGGAGGCGGTGCCGGTCGAGCCGGTGTCGCCGCCCGTCGAGCCGGTGTCGCCGCCATTCTCGCCGCCAGTGTCGCCGCCAGTCGAGCCTGTCTCACCTTCGGTCGAGCCGGTGTCACCCCCGGTGGAGCCCGTGGATCCACCGGTCGAGCCTGTCCCACCTTCGGTGGGGCCCGTGGATCCGCCGGTCGAGCCCGTGGAGGTCTGGCCCGTGGAGCCCTTGCCCGACGCGCTGGAGCCGCTGTCCGCGACCACGGGCGCCTCCTCGCGAGGAGCGGCAGGCGCGATGGTCTCGACGGCGTCGGGCTCGTCCATTGCGGGAGTCTGGTCGGCGTCGTCAGTCGGCTCCGCGACGGCCGGCGCGTCGTCGTCAGCGCTGGGCTCGGCGGGGCTCTCTGCGATCACCGGAGTGTCGTCGCCGGGCTCGTCGCCCGAGATGAGGCCCAGGTATGAGGCGCCGGTCGCGGCAAGGGCCACGATGCCGACGGTGGCTGCGACGGGAAGCGCGAGCGAAGCCGCACCCGCGAAGAAACTGGACAGGGTGCCCGCCGTGGCTGCGGCGCCTGCCGCGCCCGTGGTCGCGCCGAGCGCGCTCGCGGTTCCGACTGCGCCAGCCGCCACTCCACCGATGCTCGCCGCGGCGCCGGTGACGGCGGTGCCCGAGGCAGAGGCGGTGCCAGCGGCAGCGCCGGAGCCGGCCGCCCCGGTGCCTGCGGCGCCCGAACCGGCTGCGCCCGAGCCCGCGGCGACCCCGCCTGCTGCTCCACCCACGGGCAGCCCGCCCTCGAGCGCGGCCATGCCGAGCGTGCCGAGCACGAGCGGCGCGATGATGCTGCGCATGCCGCGGTTGACGTCCTCGAGCTCGGCGACGAGTGCCGCACAGCGCTCGCACGAACGCACGTGGCTGTCGACGCGCGTCGACTCGCGCTTGCTCAGGCCTCCACGCACATAGGCGCCGAGCTGGGTGTTGGCCTCGAGGCAGTCGACAGTGTCGGACACGTTGAGGTGCTGCTGCAGGTACGCCTGGCGGAGCGCCTCGCGCGCACGGTAGGCGAGCGCTGCCACTCCGTTAGCGCTCAGGCCGAGCAGCGGTGCGATGTCACGCGGGCTCTTCTTCTCGACCTCCGTGTACCAGAGCACGGCCTGCCAGCGCTCGGGGAGGGACTTGAAGGCGTCGGCGACCATCCCTTGCTCGAAGCCCTCGAGCGCGGGCTCGTCAGAAGCGGCCTCGTAGCCCATCGCGGATTCGAACTCGCCCATGTCGTCACGAGGCTTGGTACGGATCCCCTTGTTGATGAGGTCCATGCCCGTGCGGCGCACGATCGTGAACAGATACGCGCGGAACGCGAGGTCAGGACCGTCGCCGCGCTGCAGCGCCCGCAGGACGCGCGAGAACGACTCGGACACGACGTCGTCGATGTCGGACGAGGCGTTCGTGTAGGTGGCGGCGACCTTGCGGGCGGCGGCCACGTGGCGTTCGTAGAGCACGCCGAAGGCGGCCGAGTCGCCGGCGCGTACGCCTGCGATCAGCTCGGGGTCACTGGACGCGTCAGTCCAGAGCACCATCGCCTCGGAGCTCATCCGCCACCAATCCGCCGTCGCGGACGCGCGACGGCTCGGCCTCCATCATCCCTGCTCGTGCGTACCCACGACAAGACCAGCGGATGCGCAATACCTCACATACGGAGAAATCGGCGCCGCCACGCAGCGATCGCAGAAATTGTCTTCGAATCCGCGTCATAGCCGCGTGTGACGTCCCTCTCATCTGGCATGAGCAGCGATGTGAACGTCCCGGCGGCGTCGAGCCACGCTCTCCTGCGCAAGTGGGAGAACGCGTCGGTCGACTCCGTCTGGCTGCGTCCCGGCGACTGGTACACGCCGGCCGCTGAGGCTCTCGTGGAGGCCCTCGAGGCCCGTCTGGACACCGCTCCCGCCGCCTTCCGTCTGGGCCAGGCCCGCGCCGGAGTCGGTGTCGGCATCACCGAGGCGATCGACGACATGGCGGTGCTGTTCCGCGCCGCCGGCTTCGAGTCGGCGCCGATTCGTTCGATCCGCGCGTTGTGCGAGGGCTGGACCGAGGGTGACGCGGCCGCGCATGTCGCTCCGCAGATGCACGACCCCGAGTCCGGGCTCGGCACCGGTGACTACCTGGTGCAGCGCCTCGCGGAGGTCTACGGAGCGGGTCAGCGCTCGGGTCTCAAGGTGCCCGACACGCACGCGCTCGTGATGGTGGACGTCTCCGTCGAGGACAGCGACCCGTGGCAGCGGATGGCGCGCAACGCGGCTGTGGGCCAGGCCCTGATCGGAGCGTACGGCGAGGGTCATCCCATGGCCCGCCTGGGCGACGGCCTCTACGCGGTCCTCGTGGAGCGCGGCATGGAGCTGGGGATCGGTATTGCGCAGCTGCGCGACCACATCGGCGCCAAGGCCGTGGCGATGCGGGTCGCGAACCTGGTGCGCCAGCCTCCGCGCGTGTGGATCGAGTCCCTGCCGGGCACTCACCAGTACGCGCAGGACCTCCTGGAGTCGCTGCAGCGCTGACGTGGGAGCACCGCATACAGACTTGCGGCGCGTGACGAGCTGAGGGCGTCACGCGCCGCATTCTTCTTTCCAGCGCGACGTGCCCGACGCCGTGGTCGGGTCAGGCGTTGAAGCTCCACACCCCGAGCTCGTGTCCGCTCGGTTCCGTGAAGTGGAAGCGGTACCCGCCGGGGAACTCGAAGATGTCGCGCGTGATGATGCCGCCGGCGGCGCGCACGGCATCGCGGGTAGCGCTGAGGTCGCGGGAGAACAGCACGACGAGGATCCCGCCGGGCTTGACCATGCCTGTGAGGCTCAGGCCGCCTGCTTCGCGGCCGTCCGGCGTGGTGATGCCCTGGTAGCCGGGACCGTAGGACGTGAAAGTCCACCCGAAGGCGGCGCCGTAGAACTCGACGGCGGCGTCGATGTCGAGCACGGGGATCTCGAGGTAGTCGAAACCGTGGTGCAGGTGCGCGGAGTCGTGGTCTGCCATGTGCTCAACGTCCGCGTTCGGTGCACATGTGTCAACCGCTGTGTGGGATCTTCCCCGTGGCCGGGGTCACCGCTCGCGATGCCACAGCACCAGCGAGCGACCCTCATCGCGACGCACGCGCTTGCCACGCTCGACGATGACGACGTTGCCCGACGGCCCGGACGTGAACACGCGCGAACCGGTGTCAGCCCGTGGCTTGAGGCGCTCGACCTCCCGCTCGAGGCGCTGCACCTCACGGGCAAGGTGGAGGATGCGCTTGATGCCGGCGAGGTTGATGCCCTCCTCCTGGCTCATGCGCTGCACCTCGCGCAGCACGGCGACGTCACGCAGGGAGTAGCGGCGGCCGCCGCCGGGGCGGCGCTGCGGCACGACCAGCCCCAGCCGGTCGTACTGCCGAAGAGTCTGGGGGTGCATGCCCGCGAGCTCCGCTGCCGCAGAGATGAGGAACACGGGCTCGTCGACGTCAGGCTGCTCCATGTGTCCTCCTTCCGGTCACCCTAGTGGCGGGAGCCCTCGCTCACGAGGAAGCGTCCCGGTACAGCGTGGCGCGAGGCTCGTCGCTCGCCGTCTCAAGAGCGAAGGCCTGGAGCGCCTCCTTGGCAGCCTTCGACAGCTTGGTGGGCACCGCGACCTCGATCGACGCCAGCAGGTCGCCCCGGCCGTCCTTGGTGGTGAGGCCGCGGCCCTTGACGCGCAGGACCTTGCCAGAAGACGTCCCCGCCGGAACCTTGACCTTCACCTTGTCGCCGTCCAGCGTGGGCACCTCGACGACGGCTCCGAGCACCGCTTCGTCGAAGCTCACGGGGACGCGCACCTTGAGGTGCGCGCCATCCATGGAGAACACCGGGTGCTTGGCCACGTGCACAGTCAGCAGCAGGTCGCCGGCAGGACCGCCGTTGACGCCGGGACGGCCCTTGCCGCGCAGGCGGATCCGTTGGCCGTCCTGCACTCCCGCGGGCAGGCGTGCCGAGACGGTGCCCGTCGCCATGCCCAGCCGCACGGTCGCGCCCTCGGCCGCCTGCCGGAAGGTGACCTCGGTGGCGGCGGCGACATCCGAGCCCTGCTGCGGGCCGCGTCGGGCGCCTCCGCCGAACAGGTTGCCCAGGATGTCCTCGAAGCCCTGCGCCCGATACTGCTGGCCGCCGGTCGTGCCGCCTCCGAACATGCCGGAGAACACGTCCTCGTAGCCGCCGCCTCCCGGCCCGCCCGCCTGGAAGCGGGCGCCGCCGCCCATGGCGCGGATCGCGTCGTACTGCTTGCGTTGCTCGGCATCCGAGAGCACGCCGTAGGCCTCGCCCACGTCCTTGAAGCGCTTCTCCGCGTTCGCGTCACCAGGGTTGCGGTCCGGATGCAGCTCCTTGGCGAGCTTGCGGTACGCCTTCTTGATCTCCTCGGCGGAGGCATCCTTGGAGACGCCGAGCGCCGCGTAGAAGTCCTTGCTGAACCAATCCTGGCTCGTCATCCCCGCCTCCTTCCGTGGATCCTCGGGTGGTGAACTACTGGTCCTCGGGCTGCGCGACGATGACGCGTGCCGGTCGCACCACGCGGTCGCCGATCCGGTGGCCCGGCTGGGCGACGTGCTGCACCGTCGGCTCGGTCACGTCGGCGCTCGGCTGCGACATCAGCGCCTCGTGATGGGCGGGGTCGAAGACCTCGCCCGCGGCGCCGAAGCTGGACCAGCCGAGTCGGCCGAGCGCGGTCTCGAGCTTCTCCGCGATCGACGCGAAGGGCCCGTCGGCGAGATCGCCGTGCTCGCGCGCGGCCGCGATGTCGTCGAGCACCGGGAACAGCGCCTCGACGGCCTTCGCGGTGGCGTTCTCGGCGATCAGCTCGCGGTCGCGGTCCACTCGCTTGCGGTAGTTGACGTACTCGGCCTGGAGGCGCTGGAGGTCCGCGAGGTGTTCGGCGGCCTTGGTCTCCGCCTGCGTGAGCGCGTCGTCCGCACCCGCCTCGTCGGCCTCGAGGTCGTCCACACCGTCGGCGTTCTCGTCGAGGAACGTGCCGCCGGCTTCGTTCATGATGCGCTCGGCCTGCGCCAGCGCATCCTCGTTCTCGCCCTCAGGCTGGGAATTCTCGTCAGTCATGTCTGTCTCCTTGCGGGACGGGAAGCGGCGACGGGCGGGCGCCGCGGCCGGAGCCGGGCGCCCGCCGCTGCGCTTACTTCTTGTCGTCCTCGTCGTCGACGATCTCGGCGTCCACGACGTCGTCGTCCGAGTCGCTCGCGCCGGCCGCGCCAGCGGTCTGCGCCGCGGAGTCGGCGTCGACGTTCACGCCCTCGGCCTGCTGGGCGGCGTAGACGGCCTCGCCGATCTTCTGCGACTTCTCGACGAGCGCCTCGTGCTTAGTCTTGATCTCGTCGATGTCTTCGCCCTCGAGAGCGGTCTTGACCTCGGCGATCGCGGACTTCACGTCCTCGGCGACCTCGGCCGGCACCTTGTCCTCGTTCTCGGACAGGATCTTCTCGGTCGAGTACGCGAAGGTCTCGGCGTTGTTGCGCGTCTCGGCGTCCTCGCGGCGCTTCTTGTCCTCGTCCGCGTGCTCCTCGGCGTCCTTGACCATGCGCTCGATGTCCTCCTTGCTGAGGGCCGAGCCGCCGGTCACGGTGATGGACTGCTCCTTGCCGGTGCCGCGGTCCTTGGCGTGGACGTGCACGATGCCGTTGGCGTCGATGTCGAAGGTGACCTCGATCTGCGGCACGCCGCGCGGGGCGGGCGCGATGCCGCCCAGCTCGAAGGTGCCGAGCAGCTTGTTGTCGCGGGCGAACTGGCGCTCACCCTGGTACACCTGCACCAGCACGGACGGCTGGTTGTCCTCGGCGGTCGAGAAGACCTCCGACGACTTGGTGGGGATCGCGGTGTTGCGCTCGATCAGCGTGGTCATCACGCCGCCCTTGGTCTCGATGCCGAGGCTCAGCGGGGTGACGTCGATGAGCAGGACGTCCTTGCGCTCTCCCTTGATGACGCCAGCCTGGAGGGCCGCGCCGACGGCGACGACCTCGTCGGGGTTCACGCCCTTGTTGGGCTCCTGGCCGCCGGTGAGCTCCTTGACGACCTCGGAGACGGCGGGCATGCGCGTCGAGCCGCCGACGAGCACCACGTGGTCGATGTCGGACAGCTTGATGCCGGCGTCCTTGATGACCTGGTGGAACGGCGCCTTGGTGCGCTCGAGCAGGTCCGAGGTCATCTGCTGGAACTGCGCGCGGGTGAGACGGGTGTCAAGGTGGACGGGGCCGTTCTCGCCGATCGACAGGTACTGGAGCGAGATCTGCGTCGACTGCGCCGACGAGAGCTCCTTCTTGGCCTGCTCGGAGGCCTCGCGCAGGCGCTGCAGCGCCGCGCGGTCCTTGGCGAGGTCCACGCCTTCCGTGTTCTTGACCTCCTTGACCAGGTGGTCGACGATGCGCTGGTCCCAGTCGTCGCCGCCCAGGCGGTTGTCGCCGGCGGTCGCGCGGACCTGGATGGTCGAGAACGCGTCCTCGTCCTTGCCGACCTCGAGCAGCGAGACGTCGAAGGTTCCTCCACCGAGGTCGAAGACCAGGATGAGCTCGTCTTCCTTGCCCTTGTCGAGGCCGTAGGCAAGCGCCGCGGCGGTGGGCTCGTTGACGATGCGCAGCACGTTGAGGCCTGCGATCTCACCGGCGTCCTTGGTGGCCTGGCGCTCGGCGTCGTTGAAGTACGCCGGGACGGTGATGACCGCGTCGGTCACCTTCTCGCCCAGGTACTCCTCGGCGTCGCGCTTGAGCTTGCCGAGGATGCGCGCCGAGATCTCCTGCGGCGTGTACTTCTTGTCGTCGATCTCCTTCGACCAGTCGGTGCCCATGTGGCGCTTCACCGAGGCGATGGTGCGGTCCACGTTGGTGACGGCCTGGCGCTTCGCGATCTCGCCGACGAGCACCTCGCCGGTCTTCGAGAACGCGACGACGGACGGGGTGGTGCGAGCGCCCTCGGCGTTCGCGATGACGGTGGGCTCTCCGCCCTCGAGCACCGCGACGCACGAGTTCGTGGTGCCGAGGTCGATGCCGACTGCACGGGACATGGTGTACCTCCAGTGGCGGTCCCGGGGACCGCCCGCTCGTTCTCTCGCTCCACAGTTGAGCGACCTTCACTCAGGTTATGGAGCGTGGCAGGCGCTGTCAAGCCGCAGCGGCCAAAGTTGAGTCGAATCTGCTCAACTTCTGCGGGATGCTGCCCGGGGTGCCACCTGATGCTCTTGCACCACATCGAGGACTCCACCGAACCTGCGGCCGTGGTCGGCACGAAGGTGGCTCCGGCACGCGCACGCTCATAGCAGAAAGCGTGCGCTCCGCGGCTTCGACACGCAGCCACGGGAACAGCTGGAGGCTCCCGTCCGTTGAGCACACAGTCGCAGTGCGGACTCCAGGTCCCTCGGATCGAGCCCGCGCCGCCGCGTCGACACCCGAGCGCAGGGCCCGCCGTGAGGCTCGCCCCGCCAGGATCGGCGCATTCGTCCCACTACCGATGGAGTGCAGCGGCCCTTCCCCCGGGGCCTCTCTTTGTGTTGCCTATATGAGTTCCACCCAGTCACGTCTCCGTACCCTCGCGGCCTCGTCCGCCATCGCCTGCGTCGTCGTCGGCGCCGGAGCGGTCGGCGCCAATGCCGCCACCGTCGAGGTCGCCCTGCTGCAGGCCGAGCAGGCCGCGCGCCAAGTCGAGACCAAGCGCCAGAGCCTCGCCGAGTCCCTCACGCGCGCCGTCTCTGCGACGGCCGCGGCCGAGCCTCACCTCACGCAGGCCGACGTCTCCGCGGCCGTCGATGAGCTTGATGTCACCGTGCAGACCGTCGCGGCCGAACGCGCGCTCGACAGCGTGGTCATCGAGGTCACGCCCAGCGAACCGCTGCCCCCGCTCCTGCCGGCCGAGCCGGTCGCGACGCCAGCCGAAGCGATCGGCGCTCCCGAGGTCGTGGCCGCGACCGCCAACCAGACACCCACGCTCACGCAGCTCGGCGCGTCCACGGCGGTGGAGGCCGCCGTCGAGGTGGTCCCTGACCGCGAGGTGCAGAGCGTGCTCGACCGCGAGGAGCGAGACCTCGGCGCGGTCAGGGCGGCGACGGCGGAGCTCGAGCGCACCGCCGCCGCGCTCGACGAGGCGGCCGCAGACGTGGCTCGCGTCGTCGATGAGGTCAGTGGCGTCACCGCGCGACTCGAGCTCCTGCAGGCCACCGACGACCTCGCGGCCGTCGGCACGCAGATCACCGATCCCGCGACGCTCACGCGCGCGGCGTCCGCGCGCACCGCGCTCGACGCTGCCCTCACGGCGGCGGATGACGCCGCGGCGGCTTCCGAGGCCGACGATGTCGCACAGGATTCCGCGCGCGCCGATGAGCTGGCGCGCGACATCGAGGCGGCGGCGGCCGAGCTCTCCGAAGCGATGACGGGCCTGCGCGCCTCTCACCTCGCCTGGGTCGAGGCAGAGAACACGCGCGTCGACGCGCTCAACGCGAAGGCCACGAGCGAGTATGAGCAGGCAGTCGCCGGTGCGCGTGCGGCAGTGACCGACCGATATCGCGCTGCAGTCGCCGAGCACCAGAACGGCTGGAGCGGCGCACCCGACGGAGTGTCCTACTCCAACGGACGGATTCCTTCCTCACAGCTGTGCGACATCCCGTACGCCGCCGGACACCGGCTCCAGTGCGATGCAGCGGCGGCGCTGCTGCTCGCGGATGCTGACTTCCATGCGCAGACGGGCCGGCACCTCACGCTCACGGACACCTACCGCTCCTACTCGCTCCAGGTCGCGACGCGCGCGGCGAAGCCCACGACAGCCGCACCCCCGGGCACGTCGAACCACGGGTGGGGCATGGCCGTCGACTTCTACCCCGAGGCGGCCGCGTGGATGGCCGCGAACGGCGCCGACTACGGCTGGGTGCACCCCCAGTGGGCCCGCCCCGGCGGTTCCAAGCCGGAGTCGTGGCACCTCGAGTTCGTCGCGCCGGGCGTCGGCTCCGCGGACCTTCCCGAGGCTCCGGTGCTGCTCGAGCGCGTCACGAGCGCACTCGCGGCCGACGTCTGAGGCTCAGCGCTCGTCGAACACGAACGACGCCACCACCTCGGCCACCGCGTCGGGCGGGGCCATCCCGGTCGCCGTGCCGTACCGCAGGAACTCGAGCGCCAGCTCGCGCGATCCGTGACGCAGCACCACCAGCGTGTGGTGTGCCGGAGCGGGTCGGCCGTCGATGAGCACCGACGCATCCTGCCCCTTGAGCTCGACGCGCACGGCATCGTACCCGCGCGGGTGCGCGGTCTCGTCGCGTGAGGCGACGGAGAGGCCGCTCGCCTCGTAGCCCGGGAGGTAGTACTCGTCGACCACATCGCCGAGCGGCGTCGAAGCCGAGTCGTCGGCGTCGAGCGCGCTGACGTATAGCACCGCGTCCGAGTCGAAGGCGGAGGCTCCATCGAGAGTCCACATTCCGGCGAGGTCTGACCAGCCCGCTCCTGCCGCGAGCAGTTCCGCGGTCGTGTCCTCCCAGCCCGCCGGAAGGTCGATCAGATCACCCGACGTCAGCTCCCACGCAAGATCACCGTCCGCGAGCGATCCGATCAGGCTCGGCTGGTCCTCCGCGGGCACCAGGTCGGCGGGGTCGGTGGTCTGGGTCTCCTCGGGTTCCGGCTCCTCTGCCACCACCGTCGGCGCGGGAGAGGACGTCCCCGACGCGTCGGGCGTCTGGGGTGCCGCGGTGGAGACCCCGGTGGGCGTCGGCGTCGTCGGATCCAGCGGCTCTGACGGTCCGCAGCCCGAGGTCAGCGCGATGACGAGCCCTACGGTGGCGATGCGCGCGCCGAGCAGGACCGACGCGCCGCGTGCGCGCGGCCCTCCCAGCGTCGCCGTCCCGGCGATCCGCGAGAGCTCGGCCATTCACCCCTCCGTGCTGCTCGTTTGCTCGACAGTAACCCAGCCGCGGGCTCAGGCCTACGGAGTTCACCGAATCGCAACCCGCGCAGCGGTGCCGCCCGTACCTGGACTGGCGTGCCGCGTCGGGCCTACCGTCCCCTCATGGAGACCTTCGCCGACCCGACCGACGCCGCCGCGCACTTCGCTGCGCGCCTGAGCTTCGAGACCGACTGCTCGGACGTGCACGCCGCACTCGAGCAGGGCAATCCCGGATTCGTGCTCATCGACACGCGCAGCCAGGAGGCGTGGGACCAAGGGCACGTCAGGGGGGCCGTCCACATGCCCAAGCCGGACATGCCGGAGCGCATCCCGACCTATCCCCCGGGCACGCGCTTCGTCGTGTACTGCTGGGGACCCGGCTGCAACGGCGCTCAGCGAGCCGGCCTCATCATCAGCGAGCTCGGCTACGCCGTCAAGGAGATGATCGGCGGCTTCGAGTACTGGGCGAGAGAGGGGCTCCCCGTGGATCGCGTCGTGCGCGATGCGGCGTCGGGCTCGCCGGTGACGGTGGACGCGAAGCGCGCGCCGGACCCGCTGACCGCGCCCGTCGCGGGCCCGGGCGGCGCGATCGCCTGCGACTGCTGAGGCCCTCCACGGCGCTGGCCCCGCGCCCCTGCTCCCTAGCAGTCACTGAGTGCTGAGGATCGCACCGATCTCAGCATTCAGTGACTGCCAGGGCGCACCCGACGCTAGATCAGCTTGCCGTCGGCCATGCGCCGCACGCGGGTCGCCATGGTCTCGGCTTCGGCTGGGTCGTGGGTGACCAGCAGCGCGGTGGTGCCGGCAGCCCTCAGGATCTCGCGCACCTCCACTGCGAGTCTGCGTCGCAGCTCCGCATCGAGCGACGAGAGGGGTTCGTCGAGCGCGAGCAGGCGAGGGCGCGGCGCGAGCGACCTTGCCAGCGCGACGCGTTGGCGCTGGCCGCCGCTGAGCTCGCCGACCGCCCGTGCCCCGAGCCCCTCGAGTCCCACGAGCGCGAGTAGTTCCTTCACGTGCCGGTCGCGCTCGTCGCGGTCGACGCCGGCCATGCGCAGGCCGAACGCGATGTTGCGCGCTACGTCCATATGGGGGAACAGCTGCCCGTCCTGGAACACCATGCCGAAGCCGCGACGGTGCACGGGCGTGCGCGTGAGCTCCTCGTCTCCCCACGTGATGTTGCCCGCCGCCGGGGCTATGGTGCCGACCACGGCGCCCAGCAGCGAGGACTTGCCGCAGCCGGACGGACCCAGCAGCGCGACGGTCTCGCCGGGCGCGATCGTGAGCGAGACGCCCCGCACCGCCTCGACGGGTGGGCGTCCGGGGTAGGTGACGACAAGGTCGGCGACCGTGAGGCCGTCCGAGTGCTGTGCGGCGGTGGGGCTCACAGCCCGCTCCCTTCGAATCGGCGCCAGCGTTCCGAGATCAGCATGACCGACGCGACGATGAGCGCGAGCATGACGGACGCGGCGAAGGCGAGCCCCACGTTCTCGGGGCCGGGTCGGCTGAGCAGGCGTGCGATGGCGGTGGTCAGCGTGGGGCGGTCGGGGCGCGCGACGAATGCGGTGGCGCCGAACTCGCCGAGCGCGATCGCGAACGCGAACGCGAGGGACGCGGCGGCCGTGGGCCTTAGGAGCGCGGCATCGACGTGCAGCGCGACGCGCCATGGAGGTGCGCCGAGGGTCGCGGCGGCGTCCCTGAGTCGCGGCTCGATCGCGCGTGCGGCCGGCACGAGCATGCGCAGCATCAGCGGCAGCGCGACGATCGCCTGGGCGATGGGCACGAGCCACCACGAGGCGCGCAGATCGATCCCGAGCACGCTGCGGTTGAGTGTCAGCAGCAGGCCGAGGCCGACCACGACGGCGCTCACCCCGAGTGGCAGCATCGCGATGGCCTCGAGCAGCGCGCCGCGCCGGGAGCGCCGGGCGATGAGCGACATCACGAACAGGGCGACCACGCCGGCGATGAGCATCGCGACGGCTGCGGTCACGAGCGAGTTGACCGCCGCCTGCCACACCGCGACGGGCAGCACCCCTCGCTCGGGGGTGGTGAACAGCGCGGCGTAGTGCGCGAACCCGTGGCCGCCGCTCACGCGCAGCGATCGCTCCACGAGCGCGGTCAAGGGCGCGAGGAGCAGCAGCACGGCGGGCAGCAGGGCTCCCGCCACGCCCCATCGCTCCAGGGGTCGGGGGGCGCGCAGACGCCCGACGCTCGACGTCAGTCCCCGCGCACGCCCGGCACGTGCACTGATCGCCAGCGCCGCGGCCACGATTACCACCTGCACGAGCGCCAGCACCGAGGCTGCGCGCAGATCGAGGAACTGGTTGACCTGGATGTAGATCTCAGTCTCGATGGTGTTGACGCGCGAGCCACCCAGGATGAGCACCAGTGCGAAGGACGTGGTGCAGAACAGGAAGACGACGGCTGCGGCCGAGGCGAGCGCGGGCGCGAGCGAGGGGAGCGTCACCTCGGCGAACGCACGGGCGCGCGAGGCTCCCAGGGTGCGTGCCGCGAGCGCCCGTCCCGGGGGGAGCGACTCCCACGCGCCTCCGACGATGCGGACCACGACGGACACGTTGAAGAACACCAGCGCGAGGACGATCGCCGCCGGGGTCTGATCGAGCCCCCACGAGCCGAGCACTCCCGAGCGCGAGAACAGTGCCGAGAACGCGGCGGCGACCACGATGGTCGGCAGCACGAACGGCGTGGTGAGGGCGGCTCTCATGAGGGCGCGGCCTCGCCAGGCGAAGCGTCCCAGCGCCCACGCCGCCGGCAGCCCCAGCGCGAGCGAGCCGAGCGTGCCGGCGAGCGCGAGCCCGAGCGTCGTCGCGATGGCCGAACGCGTGCGCGGCTCGGCGAGGACGGCCAGGGCGGCCCCCGCGTCGGCGTCCTCGAGGAGCCCGCGGGCGAGCACCGACCCGACGGGAAAGAGGAAGAAGAGCCCCAGGAACACGAGCGGCGCGGCCGCGACCGCCCACCACCGCAGGAGGCTGAGGGCGCTCCGGCGGGTGCGGACGGTCGCGGCGCGTGACGTCATCGTCGAGGCGGGGTCGGCGTCAGCCCAGGACGATCGTGGTCCAGGCATCGATCCACTCGTCGCGGCGGGTGTCGATCTCCGCGGGATCCACAGAGGCCGGCTCCTCGGCGAGCGGCGCGAACGCGGCCCACTCGGCAGGCACCTCGACCGACGAGGACACGGGGTACACGTACATGTTCTCGGGCAGGCCGGCCTGGAAGTCGTCCGAGAGCATCCAGTCGACGACCTGCTGCGCGGCCTCGGGGTGCTCGGCCCCCTCGAGCACGCCGGCGTACTCCACCTGGCGGAAGCAGCCGTCGAGCATCGAGGCCGTGGTCGGCTCGCCGTCGATCACCTCGTACGGCGGGGAGGACGCGTAGCTGAGCACGATCGGGTAGTCGCCGCCGTAGTTGGGCGCCGAGAAGTCCGTGTAGTAGGTGTCGGACCACGAAGCGGTGACGCGCAGACCGTTCGCGGTCATGTCGGCCCACCACTGCGCCCAGTCGTCGCCCAGCTCGCCGATCGTGGCGAGCAGGAACGCGAGACCGGGGGAGGAGGTCGCGGGGTTGGTGACCGAGACCAGGCCGGCGTAGGCGGGGTCGGTCAGGTCGGTGAGCGACGTCGGCGCGGGCACTCCTGCGGACTCGAAGTACGTGAGGTCGTAGTTGAGGCACACGTCGGAGAAGTCGATCGCGGTCAGCACGTCCTCTGCCCCTGGCACGGCGTAGGCGGCCGCGTCCTCGGCCGCCGCAGCCGACGACGTGTAGGGCGCGAGCACTCCCTCGTTGACGGCCCGCGTCGCGAAGGTGTTGTCGATGCCGTAGACCACGTCGCCCAGCGGAGCGTCCTTGGTCAGCACCAGCTGGTTCACGAGCGTGCCCGCGTCGCCCGGCGCGACGAACTCGACCTGCAGCCCGGACTCCGCCTCGAACGAGGCGAGCACCTCGTCGGGCACGTTGAAGCTGTCGTGCGTGACCACGGTGACGGTGGTCGCCTCCTCGGCGGGCGTGGTGCTCGCCGTGTTCTCGGGCTCGGGGCCGGTGCAGGCCGCGAGGGTGAGGGTGGTGATGGTGGCTGCCGCAAGCGCGGCGGTGCGCGAAGTGGTGCGCATGTACTCCTCCGTACGAATAGGAGGGGGCGAGACTCGACTCCCTACGCCGGTGCTAGCCGGATCAGGTTCGAGGGTCTGCGGCTGGTCCGCACTCTCAGCGCCCTTGGCCCGTTGCCGGGAGGCGCTCCCCTGTCGTGCCTCCCACGATAGCGCGGGTCTAGGGACGTGCCCGACGCCGGGGCCGGGACCGGGCCCGACGCGCCCGGGGGGCTCAGTCGTTCAGGACGAGCGAGTTCAGGACGGTCTCGACTTCGACGATCCCGGTGGGGAGCTGGTCGCTGCCGTTGGAGGCGTACACGATGACCTCGCGCTTGCCCTCGATGATCGAGCCGACCGCATCGGTGTAGCTCCAGCCGTACAGGTCGTAGCTGAACTCGGCCACGTAGCCGTGCAGCCCGTTGCCGGTGACGACGGGCCCGGCGGTCTCGGTGACGGTGTTCTCCTCGCCCACCTGCGTGTCGCCGATGAAGCCTTCCACCTCGAGCTTGGGGGTCGTGCCGCCGGGCAGCGCGGGCACGGTCATGACGAACAGGACGTTGGAGTTGCCGTCCGCGTCAGTCTCGGTGATCCACGCGCCCTCCACGGAGATCGTGGTGCCTGCATCGGCCGACATCTGCGCGCCGACCGCGTCCCCGTCGACCAGGTCGTACGCGTCCTCCCACGCGGGGTCCAGCTGAATGGTGCCGTGGCCGGCGAGCACGTCGAACGACGTCCACCCGTCCGCCTTCGCCGTGAGGGTGCGCTCGTCGCCGTCCCCTAGCTCTGCGATGAAGTCCCCGATGCCGCCGCCGATCACGCTCTTGCCGATCACGATCGCGAAGACCACGAGCGCAGTGCCGACGAGGCTGAAGAACCACTTGGCGCCGCGCTTGGGCTTGGCGGGCTGCTGCTCGAACGTCGCCATCGTGGAGGCTGCGGCGGTCGCCGCGTCGGGACGCGTGGTGTGTTCGCTCCAGGCCGCTCCGTCCCACCAGCGCAGCCCGGTGGCGTCGTGCGGGTCCTGATACCAGCCCGCGGCGGGCGCGCCCTGCGTCTGAGCGGTCATGCCGCCGGCCTGCTGCGATCCTGCGCCGTCGTTGGCGAAAGTCATGGTGAGTTCCCCTCGCCGCACCGAACCCCCGCCGACGCGATTGCCGAGGATCTTATCGAATCTGACAACTAGCAGGGACGTCGTGTCAGGTATTGCACAGGGAAGTGCCGAATGGGCGATCCGCCGGGCTCCGTGCGAGTCAGATCTCCGTGCGGTGGAAGCTCTTCCAGCTGAGCGACGCAGTGGGGCCGCGCTGGCCGCGGTAGCGCGAGCCGTACCGGTCGGAGCCGTACGGATGCTCAGCCGGCGAGGACAGACGGAAGAAGCACAGTTGGCCGATCTTCATGCCCGGCCACAGGTTGATGGGCAGGGTCGCGGTGTTGGACAGCTCCAGCGTGACGTTGCCTTCGAAGCCTGGGTCGATGAACCCTGCGGTCGAGTGGGTGAGGAGGCCCAGGCGACCCAGGCTCGACTTGCCTTCGAGGCGGGCCGCGACGTCGTCCGGCAGCGTCACCGACTCGTACGTGGACCCGAGCACGAACTCGCCAGGGTGCAGCACGAACGGTCCGTCGCCCTCGACCTCGACCAGGCGCGTGAGGTCGGGCTGCTCCGCGGCCGGGTCGATCACGGCGTACCGGTGGTTCTCGAAGATGCGGAAGAACTTGTCGAGCCTCACATCGATCGACGAGGGCTGGATCATGTCCGCCTCATAGGGGTCGAGCGCGATGCGCCCGGACTCGATCTCGGAGCGGATGTCACGGTCGGAGAGCAGCATGGGGTCAACCTACCGCCGTCAGCGGGTCAGGCGCAGGGTCCTGAGCACTCCGACCAGCTCCAGCAGCCCGGCCCCGTCCAGCGCGCGCTCGAGAGTGCCCCCGCCGCGGATCAGTGCCGAGGGCGTCGAGACCGCGAGGAGCAGGTGCGAGTGCGGCGCGCCCCTGCCGGTCACGGTGTATCCGACGACCGCGCCGTCCATGCCCTGACGGGTCGAGAACGGCTCCCACTCGTCGAGGTTCAACTCCGAGTGCCGACGCGCCGCGTCCTTGGAGCGCGAGAAGGCGTCGCGCAGCAACGAGTCGAGCACGTCGTGCCGCCTGCCGTCCGCGCGCTCGCGGTCGAGCGTGACGCTCCCGGCGCCGAGTCGACTGGTCGCCGGGATCGCGAGCGGTCCCAGGCGCGAGGCCGCGAGCGCGCTGCGCAACTCGTCCGGCAGGTCGTCGACGTCCTCCGCCGGGTCCCACCCCTCCGGCACGTCGAGCGTCACGCGCCCGTCACCCGAGGCCACCGTCGGCATCCCGCCTCCCGTCCCTGCGTTGCGCCTTCCTGCGATCCTCGGCGAGCCTGCCGCCGGCCCCGCGCCGACGCGTCGGGCATCTCCCACGCTAGCCCGCCGAGGCGTCGGGCGTCGTCCCGAGCGGCGATCAGCCTCACCAGCGCCCGACGCGGGGGCCGGGCGAGGCGTGGCGGGCAGGCTCCGTACCGGTTTCCTTGCCGTTTCGACGGCATTCGACACTTCTGAGGGGACCTTCGGTGACGTAGCGGTCGCTCCACAGGTCTACGCTGTGAGAGCGCTCTCCCGGGCGCGTCCACGCAGAACTTGGAAGGCTTGACCCATGCGCTACGGCCACTTCGACGATGAAGCCCGTGAATACGTCATCGAGACGCCCCACACCCCGTACCCCTGGATCAACTACCTCGGGTCGCAGGACTTCTTCGGGCTCGTCTCCCACACCGGCGGCGGCTACTCGTTCTACCGCGACGCCAAGCTGCGCAGGCTGACGCGCTACCGCTACAACAACATCCCCGTGGACGACGGCGGCCGCTACTTCTCGATCAACGACGGCGGCGACGTGTGGAGCCCCAGCTACCGCCCGTACAAGGCCGAGCTCGACTCGTTCGAGACACGGCACGGCATGGGCTACACGCGCATCACCGGATCGCGCGGCGGCGTCACCGCATCGGTGCTGCTGTTCGTGCCCGTCGGCGTGAACGCCGAGGTGCACCGCGTCTCCCTCACGAACGACACAGACGCGCGCAAGGAGCTGTCGCTGTTCAGCTTCCTCGAGTTCAACCTGTGGAACGCCGAGGACGACCAGACCAACTACCAGCGCAACCTCTCCATCGGCGAGGTCGAGGTCGTGGACGGCGCGATCTATCACAAGACTGAGTACCGCGAGCGTCGCGATCACTACGCGGTCTACGGCGTCAACGCGCCCATCGACGGGTTCGACACCGACCGCGACACGTTCCTCGGATTCGGCAACGGCTTCCACGAGGCCGCCGTGCCGCACGCCGGTGTCTCGGGTGATTCGATGGCCTCGGGCTGGTACCCGATCGCCTCGCACCACCTCAAGGTCACGCTCGAGCCGGGCGAGACCAAGGACTTCACGTTCGTGCTCGGCTACCTCGAGAACGACCGCGACTCCAAGTGGGAGCAGCCGGGCATCGTCAACAAGGTCGGCGCTCACGAGCTGCTCAACTCGTTCGCGACGGACGAGCAGACGATGGCCTCGTTCGAGGAGCTGCAGGCCTACTGGGACGGCCTGCTCGGCTCCTACACGGTCGAGTCCGACGACGAGCGCCTCGACCGGTCCGTGAACATCTGGAACCAGTACCAGTGCATGGTCACGTACAACATGTCGCGCTCTGCCTCGTACTTCGAGACCGGCATGGGCCGCGGCATGGGCTTCCGCGACTCGTCGCAGGACCTGCTGGGCTTCGTGCACCTTGTGCCCGAGCGCGCCCGCGAGCGCATCCTCGACATCGCCGCCACACAGTTCGAGGACGGCTCGGCCTACCACCAGTACCAGCCGCTCACCAAGCGCGGGAACCACGTGCTCGGCTCGGGCTTCAACGACGACCCGCTGTGGCTCATCCTCGGCGTCGCGGCCTACGTCAAGGAGACCGGCGACTTCGGGATCCTCGACGAGATGGTGCCGTTCGACAACGACGAGTCCAAGGCGCAGACCCTCATGGAGCACCTGCGCAGGTCGTTCAACCACCCGCTGGAGAAGGCCGGCCCGCACGGCCTGCCGCTCATCGGGCGCGCCGACTGGAACGACTGCCTCAACCTCAACTGCTTCTCGACCGAGCCGGGCGAGTCGTTCCAGACCACCGGCAACAAGACCGGCGGCGTCGCGGAGTCCGTGCTCATCGCGGGCATGTTCGCCGCCATCGGACCGGAGTACGCCGCCCTCGCTCGCCGCCGCGGCGACGACGCCGAGGCCGACCGCGCCGAGCGCGCGATTGCGGACATGAAGGCCGCGGTGCTCGAGCACGGCTGGGACGGCGACTGGTTCACGCGCGCGTTCGACTACTACGGCAACCCCGTCGGCAGCCACGTCAATGACGAGGGCAAGATCTGGATCGAGCCGCAGGGCTTCTGCGTCATGGGGGGCATCGGCATCGAGGACGGGCGCGCCGAGCGTGCCCTCGACTCGGTGCGCGAGCGCCTCAACACGCCGCACGGCATCGTGCTGCTCAACCCCGCCTTCACCGAGTACAAGGTGGAGCTGGGAGAGGTGTCCACCTACCCGCCGGGCTACAAGGAGAACGCGGGCATCTTCTGCCACAACAACCCCTGGGTGATCATCGGTGAGACCCGGCTGGGCCGCGCCGAGTACGCGTGGGAGTACTGGAAGCAGATCGCGCCCGCGTACCGCGAGGAGCAGTCCGAGGTGCACCGCCTCGAGCCGTACGTCTACGCGCAGATGATCGCAGGCAAGGACGCGTCGCGCCACGGAGAGGCCAAGAACTCGTGGCTCACTGGTACGGCGTCGTGGAACTTCGTCGCGGTCTCCCAGCACCTGCTGGGCGTGCGACCGGGCTACGACGGGCTGATCGTCGACCCATGCATCGGCGCGGAGATCGGCGAGTACACGGTGCGGCGCACCGTGCGCGGGGCCACCTACGTGATCCACGTGGTGAACTCGGGCGGCAAGGGTGCGGCACTGACTGTCGACGGCACGCCGATCGAGGGTGACACCGTGCCGTACGCGGAGTCCGGCGCCACCGTGCACGTGGAGGCCGTCGTCTAGGCGCTTCCCGCTCGGCCCAGTCGCACCGCTCGGCCCAGTCCGCCAACGCTCTCCGAAGTGACGGCTCAGGGCCGCAACGGCGGAGTGTCTCGTCGCACAGTCACCATTTGACCGTCACTTCGGCGAGGTAGTGGGTGGTGCGGCCGGGCGATGCGGTGCCTACGCTGGAAGCATGATCCTGCGCGATCGTGAGGAGGCCGGCGCCGCGGCAGCGAGGCTGGTGGAGCCCCTGCTCGAAGGCGCCGACGCGCTCGTGCTCGGGGTGCCCCGTGGGGGTGTCATCGTGGCCCGCGCGGTGGCCGATGCGCTCGGACTCGACCTGGACGTGGTCGTCGTGCGCAAGCTCGGCGTTCCCGGCCACGAGGAGTTCGGCTTCGGCGCGATCGGCGAGGACGGCGTGGAAGTCCTCGACCAGGCCACGATGGCTGCGGTCGGAATCAGTGGCGAGGCGGTCGCGGTGGTGTCGCGGCGCGAGCGCGCCGAGCTCGAGCGTCGCGTGGCCGCCTACAGGGGTGGCCGCCAGGCGCTCGCGCTCCGCGGCCGTACCGTGGTCATCGTCGACGACGGCATCGCCACCGGCGGCACCGTCCGCGCCGCCATCGCCGTGTGCCGCGCCAGGGGAGCGGCCCGCGTGATCGTGGCCGCGGGCGTAGCCCCGCCCGACGTCATGACCTCCTTGGCACACGAGGCCGACGCTGCCGTCGCGGTGCTCGTGCCAGAGCCCATGGATGCCGTGGGCCAGTGGTACGAGGACTTCGCGCAGACCACCGACGCCGAGGTCGCCCGTGCGCTCGCGCGGGACTGAGCCAGCATCGGGCATTGCCTGCGCCCAGCATCTCCCCAGGTAGATAGGCCATCGCGAAGAAAAGTCGAGAAATCTCGATGCGCGTGCATCCAAACCCGCCTCGTGTCCAGAAGTAGTGGGCAAGGAGGTCGCACACGGCGACCCCTTGAGTGGGAGGAAAGATCATGCGCAAGGCAATGTTCGCCGGCATCGCGGCCGGCACGCTCATCGCGGTGGGTCTCGCAGCACCCGCCAGCGCCGTCGAGGACGGCAAGACCGAGCTCTCGGTGCTCCACGGCATCCCGGACCTCACCGTCGACGTGTACGTCAACGACGCGCTCACGCTCGACGACTTCGCCCCGAGCGACCTCGCCGGGCCCCTGAGCCTGGACCCCGGCACGTACACCGTGGCGATCACCGCGTCCGACGCGGCCGACGCCTCAGCGCCGCTGCTCGGCCCGATCGATCTGCCTCTCGAGGAGGGCATGAGCTACACCGCCGTCGCGCACCTGACCGAGGGCGGCGACCCGACCGCCACGCTCTTCACGAACGACATCTCCGCGACCGACGCGGGTGAGGGCCGACTGACTGTGCGCCACACCGCGGCCGCGCCTGCTGTCGATGTCTGGGCCGACGGCTCCGTCGTGTTCGAGTCGCTGGCCAACCCGGACGAGGTCATGGCCGACCTCCCGGCCGCGACGTACGAGGCCGCGGTCTCGGTTGCGGGCGAGACCGACCCGGTGCTCGGACCGGCCGACGTCACGATCGAGGACGGCGTCAACACCATCGTGTACGCGTGGGGCAGCGCCGCTGAAGAGTCGCTCGCTCTCGCCGTGCAGACTGTGGACACCCACATGACGGCACCCTCGGGCGTCCCCACCGGCACCCAGGGTCTCGCCGCTGACAGTGAGGGCGCCCCGATCGCCCTGATCGCCGCGGCGCTCGCCGTGCTCGCGGCGGCAGGTGTGGGCGTGCGCCTCGCGGCGAACCGCCGCTAGACGGTTCCCCCCCCAGGGGTGCCGGTGTCCCGCCGGCACCCCGGGCCGCCGCCCTGCTTCCCCCGGCAGGGCGGCGGCCTCGCCCCGTCCACAGCCCACGTCAGAGAGGAAGCCCGCCATGCGCATCGTCGCCACCGCTCTCGCGCTGTCGCTGATCCTCGCCGGTTGCGCTACGACGCCCGACGCTGCACCTCTTGGCATGTCCGGCAGTCCGGAGCCGCAGGCAGCGCGCGCGGACGACCGGATCGGCCCCATCGCCGCCCCGGTGGTCGACGGGCCGGTCGCCGTGGTGGACTCCGACCCGGCGCTCGCGCCCAGGGCCACTGTGACGGCTCCGACCCGGCTCGTGGTCGGCGCGCTCGGCATCGACATGGCAGTGGCGCCGGTCGGAGTCGCGGAGGACGGGCAGATGGAAGTGCCCGAACGCGCCGAGATCGCTGGCTGGTACCGCTACGGACCCGATCTCGACGCGGACGAAGGCCACATGGTGCTCGCGGCGCACGTCGACGATCCGAGTGGGATCGGACCCTTCGCGCGCCTGCGCGAGCTCAACGCGGGCGACAGGATCGAGGTCCGGGATGGCGACCGCGTGCGGATCTACACCGTGGAGCGCATCGAGCAGACCGACAAGCGCGAGATCGACTTCGCCGACGTGTTCTCGCGCGACGGCGAGCCGCGCCTTGCGCTCATCACGTGCGGAGGATCGTGGGATCGACAGGAACGCCACTACTCGGACAATGTCGTAGTGTGGGCGATACCTGAGGGTTCGTCGCCATGACGCTCCTCGCCGAGGCCGACACCGACACCGACGGAGGTGAGTCGATGACCGCAGATCCGGTCGTCGAGCCCGTCCGTGATCGTGAGTCCCTCGCGCGCGACTTCGTCGCAGGACGTGAGGCAGCGCTCGAGGCCCTCTACCGCGACATCTCTCCGCTCGTGCACACGCTCGCGCTGCGCGCGCTGCGCAACGCCGCCGACGCGGAGGACGTGACCCAGCAGACCTTCGTCAGCGCGTGGCGAGGCAGGGAAGGTTTCGACCCCGCGCGGGGCGACCTGCGCGGGTGGGTGGTCGGCATCGCCAAGCGGCGGATCGCCGACGCGATGGAGGCCCGCGGGCGCGAGGCGCGCCGGCTTGAGGCGGTGCGTGACGTCGCCGAGCCCGCGGTGATCGAGCGCGAGGCAGAGGCCGTGGAGATCGCGTACGAGATCGAGGCGCTGGGCGACCCCCGCCGTACTATCGTGGCGCTCGCGTTCTACGAGGGGGCCACGCACGAGCAGATCTCCGACAGGCTGGGAATGCCTCTCGGTACCGTGAAGAGTCATCTGCGCAGGAGCCTCATCGCCCTGCGCGAGCGATGGGAGGTGGGCGATGTCCAGGCATCCTGATGATGACGCGCTCGCCGCCGTCGCACTCGGTGACGGCGTGTCCGCCGATGTCGCGCACGTCGACTCGTGCGCCGCGTGCCGCATCGAGGTGGAGGCGTACGTCGACGCGATGTCGCGCGTCGCGAGCGCGGGAGCCGTGCCGTTGACTGCACCGCCTGCGCGTGTGTGGGACGCGATCGTCGCCGACATCGCCGAGCCGGCGCCCGCTGTAGTGGACGAGCTTGCCCAGCGTCGTGAGCGTCGGGGCTCCCGGTGGTTCGTGGGCGTGGCGGCCGCAGCGGCGGGGGTGATCGTGGGCGGCGTGGGCGCCGTGGCGATCGTGTCGGGTGGTTCGGGCCTCGACGGCACCGTCGTCGCCTCCGCGCCCTTGGCCTCACTTGCGGACGACGCGCCGGCCGGCACCGCGGAGGTAGTGCAGCGCGACGACGGCAGTGAGGTGCTCGTCATCGACACGACCTCGGTGCCTGTCGAGGACGCCTACCTTGAGGTGTGGCTGATCGACACGAGTGTCGAGGGCATGATCAGCCTGGGTCCATTGACTGGGGATCACGCAGAGCTCGTCATCCCCGCAGGCTTCGATGTGGGAGCGTTCCCGATCGTCGACATCTCGGTCGAGCCGCTCGACGGCGTGCCGACGCACTCGGGGGACTCGGTGACTCGCGGAGTGCTCGAGCAGTAGGCGGAACGCGTCAAGACTGAGAAGGCTCGGATTCCTGCGCTGCCTGCCCGGTGGTCTCGACCTGAGGTGCCGCAGAGCGGCGGGCGCGCCCCTGCTTCGCGCGGACCACGAGCATCGTGCCGAACGCGAGGATCCCCGCGAGCGCGAGCCACGGCAGCACGACGCCGATCACGACGAGGGCCCCGGAGACGAAGGCCACGAGCGCGTTCCAGCCGCTCACGAGCCCATCCCAGAAGGAGTCGGGTGAGTCGTCGACGATCACGACGGGCTCCGTGGTGAGCGACAGGTAGATCGTGGACATCGACACCTGGTCATCGAGGCCACGCTGGCGCGCCTCGAGGCTCTCGAGCTCGGCCTGCCGACTGGACAGCTCGTTCTCGAGCGCGATGATGTCACCGATGTCCTTGGCCTCAGTGAGCAGTCCCTCGATGCGCTTGGTGGAGGCGCGCAGCGTCGAGATCCGGGACTCGAGGTCGGTGACCTGCGTCGTGACGTCGGAACTCTCGGTGCGCAGTTCGTCGACCGTGCCGAGCGCGCGCACTCGCTCGAGCACGTCGTCGAGCTCGTCGGCGGGGATCCTCAGGGTGAGCGCGGCCGCGCCGCCGTAGTACTCGTCGGGGGCCGTCTCGCTGCGGCCGTCGACGCGTCCGCCCGCGCTCTGCACGATCGTGGCTACCTGATCGGCAGTCGCGACGGGGTCCTCGACGGTCATGTACATCTCGCCCGTCACGATGACGGCCCGGTCCTGCGCCGACGGTGCGGTGCCTCCGTCGTCTGCGGACTCCTCGTACGCGCCGACGTCACCGCCCGAGGCGTATCCGTCGTCGTAGGAAGCCGACGCATCGGAGCCGGAGCTCGAGCATGCCGCGAGCATGCCTGCGATGGCCATCAGGCCGACGATGAACCCTGCGCGGCGGCCCCGTCGCCCCGCGCCCCCCATGATTGCGCTCATGGTGCTCATACAACTGAGACGCCCGACGCGGCGCAAGGGTTGGGTGGTCACGATCGGGCCACGGTCCGGTCACGGTGAGGAGTAGTGAGTCCCCTGGCAGACCGCCTGTCGCGCGATCAGGAGGCCTGAGGCGCCCGGTTGGCGTGGGGTTGTCGGCGGGGCCGGAGCAGTCGGGAAGGAACCGGGGGCTAAGGCCGCTGGGAGAACCTCTCCAGCACGTCCGAGTCGCCGCCCACCACGAGGATGCAGTCGGGAGTGATGAGGGTGTCGCGCCCGCCATACTCGAAGTCCTCGCCGGGCACCTTGACGCCGATGACCTGCAGGTCCCACTTGCTGCGCAGGTCAAGCTCCTCGAGTCGGAAGTTGTGCGTCTCGCGCGGGGGGCGCATCTTCACGATCGCGAAGCCGTCCTCGACTTCGATGTAGTCGAGCATCTTGCCGCCCACGGAGTGTGCGACTCGCGTGCCGGACTCGGACTCGGGCAGCACCACTCGGTGGGCGCCGATGCGCAGCAGGATGCGCTTGTGCTCGGTGGAGATGGCCTTGGCCCAGATCTCCGGTATGCCGACGTCCACGAGGTTTCCGGTGATGAGCACCGACGCCTCGAGCGACGTGCCGACGCCCACGACGGCGGCGCCGAAGTCCTTGGCGCCGATCTGCTCCATGGTGCGGGGGTCCGTCGCGTCGGCTTCCACGACCGGAAGACGCTTGGACCACTTCTCCACGAGGTCGGGGTCGCGCTCGACCGCGAGCACCTCGACGTCCATGCTGTCCAGCTCGTCGGCGAGCGCGGATCCGAAGCGTCCCAGGCCGAACACGAGGACGCCCGACGAGGTGGTGTCGTTGCTAGCCAATGAGGGGCCTTTCTGACGGGTACCGGATGACGCGGCGCTGCTTGTTCAACGCTAGCGCGGCGGCGACCGTGAGAGAGCCGAGGCGGCCCACGAACATGAGCACGATAAGGGTGGCCTTCGCCTCCGTCGGCAGGTCACCTGTGATGCCGGTGCTCAGACCGCAGGTCGCGTACGCGGAGACGACCTCGTAGAGGGACCGGTCCAGGGGGATGTTGGTCTGCATCATGAAGACGCCGGTGCCGATGATCACGATGAACAGGCTGATGACGGTGATAGCGACAGCGCCGCGCAGCACCTCGGTGCCCACCCGCTTGCCGAACGCCTCCATGTCGCGGCGACCGCGCGCCTCCGCCCAGATCGCGAGCATCAGCACCGCCAGCGTGGTGACGCGAATGCCTCCTGCGGTGGAGCCCGACCCTCCGCCGATGAACATCAGCACCTCTTCGAGTAGCCACGTCTGCTCACGTGCCTGGCTGATGTCGAAAGAGTTGAATCCGCCGGAGCGCTGGTTGATCGACTGGAAGAAGATGTTTCCGATCGTCTTGCCAGACGAGTGATCGCCGAGCGTGCCCGGGTTCGTCCACTCGAACGCCGCGAGGAAGCTGGCGGAGATGAGGGCCAACACCGTCACCGTGACGAGCGTGAGTTTCGTGTGGAGCGACCACAGGCGGGGCTTGCGCCATCCGCGCACGAGGTTCAGATACACGGGGTAGCCGAGGCCCCCGATGAAGACGCCGAGTCCGATGGGCACGAGCATCCAGAGATCGCCCGCATAGGGGATCAGGCCGACCGGGTCCGGACTGAATCCCGCGTTGTTGAAGGCGGAGATCGCATAGAAAGTCGCGTAGCCGAAAGAGCGCCCGACTCCATAGTCGAGAGTGAGGAAGCGCGGCAACAGCACGAGCGCGATGACGATCTCGACCGAGAACGAGACGATCACGACCGTGCGCAGCAGCGAGCGCAGGTCGCCGAGCCCGCTCGCGCGAGCCTCGCCCGCGGCGAGGATGCGCTGCGTGAGACCGAGGCGACGGGAGACGGCGAGTCCGACGAGCGATGCGAGGGTCATGATCCCAAGGCCGCCGACCTTGATCGCCACGGCGATGATCGTCAGCCCCCAGGCGGACCAGTACGTACCCGTATCGACAGTGACGAGGCCCGTGACGCACACCGCTGACGTCGCCGTGAACAGTGCGTCGATCAAGGGCGCACGCTCGCCGGAGGTGGTCGCCGCAGGCAGCGACAGCAGTCCGGTGAAGGTCAGGATTGCGACGGCGAAGCCCGCCACCGCAAGGCGGGCCGGGGTGCGCAGGGCCACACCGTCGATCCATTCGCCGACGCGTTCGCGCACCTCGCGCAACGTCTCCATGTGTCCCCTCGCGCGCGTCCCGGGTGCGCGCCCGTCCTCTGGTGACCGCCGCGTCGGGCGCGGGGCCAGGGGACGCCGGAGTGACGTTCCCCACCCCCCACTATCGGCAGGTTCCTCGTTCTTCACAACTGTCACATCCGCCACTACAGTGAAAGGACCATCTGGCCGATATCAGCGCTGGATGATCTGAAGGAGACACCGCCCATGGCAGATGACAGCGCGCCGCGCACGAAGTTCCTCACCGTTGCCGAGGTCGCTGACATGCTGCGCGTCTCCCGCATGACGATCTACCGCTGGGTCCACGCCGGCGACATGCCGGCCGTGCGGTTCGGCCGCTCGTTCCGCGTGCCGCAGGCAGCCGTGGACGAGTTCATGCGTCAGGCCGAGCTGAACGGCGGCCTTATCACGGAAGATGACGACAGGTCCGCAGGCGCGGTAGGCTAGTCCACTGTCTGTCGCGTCCTGCGCGCAGGACGCCCATCATCCGTCGATCTCGAGGGAGGGACCCATGGGTTCCGTCATCAAGAAGCGCCGCAAGCGCATGTCGAAGAAGAAGCACCGCAAGCTCCTTCGCAAGACGCGCCACCAGCGTCGTAACAAGAAGTAGGTCGTTCCCCGGCTCCACGTCGGCATCGACCCCGGAAGCCCGCATCGCCCCACGGTGGTGCGGGCTTCGTGCTGTCCGTATGCGGCGACGAGCGCGACGGGTGTGGAGGGTGCGGTGCCGTGGAGTTGGGGTGTCACAATGGTCCGCATCCAGAGGGCTTCGGGAGGTGGGCACATGACGCGGCGTGGAACGAATCTGCCGCGCATGGGCGACTACAACCAGGCCGTCGTGCTCGATCTCGTACGGAGGTCAGCCGAGGGCCTGAGTCGTGCCCAGATCGCGCGCCGCGCTGGCCTCTCGGCCCAGACGATCTCCAACATCACTGCCCGTCTCGTCGCCGATGGCACACTCCTTGAGGTCGGTGCTCGGACCACTGTGGGGCTTGGGCGTCCGGGAACGGTGCTGACGGTAGATCCGGACTCGAACTATGCCGTTGGAGTGCACGTGGATCCCGCGCTCGTCACCTGCGTGCTCGTCGACATGGCCGGTGTCATACGCGCGCGAGCGGTGCATCGGCCAGGCCCGGAACCGGTGCCTGCTGATGCTGCGCGGCGAATCGCCTCGCTCGTGCTCGAGGTGATGCGAGCCGCGAAGGTGAAGAGGGAGTCTGTGCTCGGTGTCGGTGTCGTCACGCCGGGCCCCATCGACTTGCAGCAGGGATTGATCCTGAGTCCGCCGAATCTGCCGCACTGGGATCGTGTGCCTCTGCGCGACCTGGTCTCCGAGGCGACGGGTATGCCTACGTTGCTCGACAAGGACACGAACGCCTCGGCTTTCGCACACGTCTGGTTCCCGGCCGCAGGCGCATCGGATTCCTACGTGTTCGTGTATCTCGGCACCGGTATCGGCATGTCCACGGTGCTCGCTAACGAGGTCGTACGTGGTCGGACCGGCAATGCGGGGGATGTCGGATCCCTGCTCGTGGGGCACGAGGGACGCGCAGACCCGCGTGGTCGTGTGGGGACGCTCGGTCAACTCGCACAGGCGTCGGTAGTGCTCGATGAGGCGATCGCCAGTGGTGCCCTGGACGGCTACGAGTGCGACGGTGACAGTGCGGATGGCATTATGGCGGCCTTCCGCGAGCTTGGCGATCGCGCGGATCTTGGCGATGAGCGTGCCGCCGGCGCGATCCGGGCACTCACGCTGCGGATGATCAAGGGCGCGCGCGACTTCGCGCATCTGCTCGAGATCGACCAGATCATTCTGGGCGGACCGTTGTGGACGATCCTTCCGACATCGGAGTTGGTCGCTGCGCAGGAATACGTAGACGCACAGGAGCAGGAGGGGAGGATCTGGGCGATGCGTGTAGCAACCTCCCCGTGGGGAGACGAGGTCGCTGCGGTGGGCGCCGCGAGCATCGTGCTCGAGCAGGCGTTCGCCCCGCGGCCAGCGAATCTCCTGCTCGACGGGAGATAGCGAGCCGCTCTTCAGTATTGAGAATGACCTCCGATTGACAATACTTCATCAAGTCGATTTACTAAATGATGCCGGTCGCTGGAGCGTCAAAGCAGACGCCGCTGGAGGCCCCGGCCCGAAGTCATTGGAGCAAAGGAGCATCCATGAACAGCAAGAGAGTCCTCGCCGCGACCAGCGTCGGGCTTGCCGCCGCACTCACCCTCGCCGCCTGCAGCTCGGGTGGTGACGGCGAGTCTGGAGACACCCTCACCATCGCCTACCAGAAGACCTCCTCTTTCGTCGCGCTCGACGATCTGATGAACCGTGTGAAGGACGAGTACGAGGCTGCATACCCGGAGCGCAACGTCGAACTCGTGGCGATCGAAGGCGAGCAGGATCAGTACTTCACCCGTCTCGCGCTCATGAACGGCTCGTCGAGCACAGCGCCCGATGTCATCTATGAAGACACCTTCCAGATCCGCTCCGACGCTGCAGCCGGCTACCTCCAGCCGCTCGACGAGTACCTCGCGGGCTGGGACGAGTGGGACCAGTTCATGGACAGCGCCAAGCAGGCTGGCGTCGGTGACGACGGACAGACCTACGGCGTCTCGCTCGGAACCGACACTCGCGGGCTCTACTACAACAAGGAGCTGTTTGCCGAGGCGGGCCTCCCGACGGACTGGCAGCCCGAGACCTGGGACGAGGTGCTCGATGCGGCACGTACGATCAAGCAGGCGCTGCCCGATGTCATTCCGCTGAACATCTACGGCGGGCGTGCACAGGGCGAGGCGACCTCGATGCAGGGCTTCGAGATGCTGCTGTACGGCACCGGCGACGAACTCATGGACACCAGCACTGGTAAGTGGCTCACCGGCACTCAGGGCTTCGAGGACGCGCTCACGTTCTACGACACTATGTTCACCGAGGAGCTCGGACCCGACCCGGCGCAGGCGCTCGACGCCGGCTGGCAGTCGCGCGTCTCCAACGACCTCATCCCGAATGGAGAGCTCGCCATCGCGCTCGACGGCTCGTGGCTTCCGTCGAACTGGATGGCAGGCGACAACGCATGGCCTGAGTGGACCGAGGTGCTCGGCTTCGCGGCCATGCCCACCCAGGACGGACAGGGCGCAGGGTTCGTGTCGATGTCCGGCGGTTGGACCCTCGCGATGGGCTCACAGGCGGACGACCCGCAGGCGGCCTTCGACTTCATCGCCATGGCGCTGAACCGTGAGAACTCGCTCGCGTACTACCAGGAGAACGGTCAGATCGCCGTCCGCAGCGACATCGCCGACGACCCGGAGTACCTCGACTACAACCCGTCGTTCGAGTTCTTCTCCTCGCTGGTGCAGTACACGTTCTTCCGCCCAGCGACCCCCGACTACTCGCAGATCTCGGCCCTCATCCCGGCCGCGACTGAGAGCGTCCTCACCGGCCAGGCCGAGCCTGCCGACGCCGCTGCCACCTACGACGAAGGCCTCATCGGCATCGTCGGTGAAGAGAACACCCGCGAGGGCTGATCACCATGTCCAAGCTGGCCGTCACTCGCGGCCGAGCTGTCCGTGGCCGGGGCTCTAAGCCCCGGCCACGGGTCGGCAGGGGCCTCAGCACCACCGCCACTCGGCTACTGCCGCTGGCGCCTGCAGTGCTACTCCTTGCCGCCTTCCTGCTCGGACCCATCGTCTTCTCCTTCTACGGCTCGTTCACTGACCGCGCCCTCACGGGAGCGAGTGCGGCCAACCCGCAGTTCATCGGGTTCGACAACTACATCGAGCTGTTCACGTCAGGTGAGTTCTGGCAGTCCGTATGGCTGACTGTCATCTTCGTCTTCGCGTCAGCCGTCATCGGGCAGAACGTGCTCGGCATGGCGCTGGCGGTGCTCATGCGACAGGCGACCGGACTGCTGCGGGCTCTCGTGAGCGGGATCGTCGTCACTGCTTGGGTGCTGCCTGAGATCGTCGCAGCCTTCGCGCTGTACGCGACGCTGTCTCAGGACGGCACGCTGAACGTGGTGCTCGGCTGGTTCGGTCTCGAGGGCACCTCGTGGCTCTACTACTTCCCGATGCTGTCCGTCATCGTGGCCAACATCTGGAGGGGAACCGCCTTCTCGATGATGAACTACCACGCCGCTCTCGCAGAGGTGCCGCCGGAGCTTGACGAGGCGGCCCACGTCGACGGAGCGACGGGGTGGCAGCGGTTCACCCGCGTGACGATCCCGTTCATCCGCCGCTCCATCTCCACGAACCTGCTGCTCACGACGCTGCAGACGCTCGGCGTCTTCACCCTCATCTGGGTCATGACAGGTGGCGGGCCAGGCACGTCGTCCTCCACTCTCCCGGTGCTCGCCTACCAGGAGGCATTCCGCTTCGCCCAGGTCGGCTACGGCACGGCCATCGCGACCGTCACCCTGATGATCGGCGCACTGTTCTCGATCGTCTACATCAGGCTCCTGAAGCCGGAGGTGGATTGACATGTCCGCTGCAGTCACCCAAGGCTCGCCGAGCCTCGCCTCGCGCCTCAGCGTCGCCGCACCCCGCAAGAAGGTCGCGCGCGCGGTGTCGAGCACCATCCTCGCGCTCGTCGGAGTCATGTTCCTGGTGCCGCTCGTGTGGATTCTGCTCGCCTCGGTCGACGCCGACGCGGGAGTCGCCGTCGCGCTGCCTGAGAACTGGACTCTCGACAACTATGCGAGCGTCATGACGGTCGATCTGGCCTGGCGCCCGCTGGCCAACTCGATGCTCATTTCATTCGGAGCGGCGGCGATCACCGTCGCGGCCGCGCTCCTTGCGGCATACCCCCTGTCGCGGTACCAGATGCGATTCCGCCGAGGATTCATGTACACGATCCTCTTCGGCACAGGCCTCCCCATCACGGCCATCATGGTTCCCGTCTACGCCCTGTTCGTGACGCTCGGCCTTCTCGACAACCTCTGGGGAACCATCGCCTTCCTCGCGGCGACATCGCTCCCGATGGCTATCTGGATGATGAAGAACTTCATGGACTCCATCCCGGTCTCACTCGAAGAGGCGGCGTGGGTCGATGGCGCGAGCGGGATGACCTCCCTCGCCCGGATCGTCGTCCCGCTCATGCGCACCGGCATCGGCGTCGTGTTCGTCTTCGTCTTCACCATGACGTGGGGCAACTTCTTCGTGCCGTTCGTGCTGCTGTTCGACTCCGACAAGTTCCCGGCCGCCGTCTCCATCTTCAACTTCTTCGGCCAGTACGGCACCGTCGCATACGGACAGCTCGCGGCCTACTCCGTCATCTACTCCGTGCCCGTGATCGCGCTCTACGTGCTCGTACAGCGCCTCACCGGAAGCTCGTTCGCACTCGCCGGTGCCGTGAAGGGCTGACGCCCTCCGTGCCCGCGCCCATACCCAAGGAAGGGTCTACTCGTCATGCATGACAATCGTGTTCTGGTCGAGGAACGCATCGCTCGCTTTCTCAACGAGCGGCTCGAACCCGCGATCTACCGCGACCGCGCCCCGTTGACCATCTCCGCCTGGACGGTGGCAGATGAGCCGGTGCCGTTCGCTGAGGCCGTCGAGGCCGAATACGCGCCCGTGGCCCTCGGCTTCCCGTGGGGTGAGCCGTGGAGCACCACGTGGTTCCGCGTCACAGGCGACGTGCCCTCGCACTGGCTCGCTGGGGGAGCTGCCGTCGACGGCACGGCCGTCGAGGCGGTGATCGATCTCGGGTTCGACGCCACCCAGACGGGATTCCAGGCCGAAGGCCTCGCGCACCTGCCCGACGGGACGATCCTCAAGTCGATCCAGCCGTACAACCGGACCGTGCGAATCGACTCGAGCGCAGTCGATCTCTTCATCGAGGCCGCGGGCAATCCGCAGATCGGTGGAGTCGACATGCACTTCAATCCGACGCCGATGGGCGACAAGTCGACCGCGCCGAAGGAGCCGCTGTATCGGCTCAAGGCTGCGGACGTGGCGCTGCTGGACGTCGAGGTGTGGGAGCTGGTCCAGGACTCGGCGGTCCTGCACGGTCTGATGCGGGAGCTGCCGCTCGACTCGACCCGTCGCGCGGTGATCCTTCGCGCGCTCGAGGCGATGTGCGACGCCGTCGACCCCGACGACGTTGCCGGCACCGCAGCCCAAGGGCGCGCGGCGCTCGCCCCGGCATTGGCTGCGCGTGCGAACGCGAGTGCCCACCGCGCCTTCGCGGTGGGCCACGCGCACATCGACTCCGCGTGGCTGTGGCCGGTACGCGAGACGGTGCGCAAGTGTGCGCGCACGTTCTCGAACCAGATCGCGCTGATGGACGAGAATCCCGACTACAGGTTCGCCTGCTCGTCCGCCCAGCAGTATGCATGGGTCGAGGAGCGCTACCCAGCGCTGTTCGAGCGCATCAAGGAGAAGGTCGCGAACGGACAGTTCGTGCCCGTCGGGTCGATGTGGGTCGAGTCGGACACCAACATGCCGGGCGGCGAGGCCCTCGCACGCCAGTTCGTGGCTGGCAAGAACTACTTCATGTCCCGGTTCGGCGTGGAGACGACCGACGTGTGGCTTCCTGACTCGTTCGGGTACACCGGCGCGCTGCCGCAGATCGCGCGGGCTGCGGGATGCGATGACTTCCTGTCACAGAAACTGTCGTGGAACGAGACGAACAAGATGCCTCACCACACCTTCCGCTGGCAGGGCATCGACGGCTCCTCGGTGTTCACGCACTTCCCGCCGGTAGACATGTACAACTCCGAGCTCTCGGCCAAGGAGGTGCTCCACGCGGAGACCAACTTCGCGGAGAAGGGCGCCGCGAGCTCGTCGATCATCCCGTTCGGCTGGGGAGACGGCGGCGGTGGCGCGACGCGCGAGATGATCGCTGCCGCGCGGCGCATGAGTGACCTCGAGGGGCTGCCCCGCGTGCAGCTCGCGTCGCCGGACGAGTACTTCGCTGACGCGCGCGAGGAGTACTCGCAGCTGCCGACGTGGGTCGGGGAGATGTACCTCGAGTTCCACCGCGGCACCTACACCTCCCAGGCGCGCATGAAGCAGGGGAACCGACGCAGCGAGCACCTGTTGCGGGAGGCCGAGCTCTGGGCGGCGGCGGCGGCCGTCCGCGCCGACGTGGCATACCCGTACGAGGAGCTTGAGGACATCTGGCGCCGCGTGCTCCTGTACCAGTTCCATGACATCCTCCCCGGCTCCGCCATCGGGTGGGTCCATCGCGAAGCCGAGTTCGACTACGTGCGCATCGCGGAGCAGCTCGAGGCGATCATCGAGCGGTCGCTCCAGGCGCTGATTGGCGAGGGCAGCACGGAGATCATGCTCAACGCCGCGCCGCACGCGCGTCGCGGCGTCCCTGCCCTCGGTGGGTCGGCAGTCGTCTCCGCCTCCGAGGGGCCCTCCGTAGAGGAGACCGCAGCCGGTTGGGTCGTCGACACCGGCGCCGTCCGCGCCACGATCACTCGCCACGGCACAGTCATCTCCCTCGTCGATCTCGCCAGCGGTCGCGAGACCGTGCCGGCGGGGTCGGAGGCGAACGTGCTCCAGCTGCACCGCGACACGCCCCGACAGTGGGACGCATGGGATATCGACGCCCAGTATCTGCGCCACCGCATCGACCTGCTGGACGCGGACTCGGTGACGATGTCGCAGGACGGAGCCTTCGTCGCATTCGAGATCGTCCGCACTTTCGGCAGCTCGCGGGTGATTCAGACGCTGCGGATGAAGGCCGGGAGCCCTGAGCTGGAGATCGTGACCGAGGTGGACTGGCACGAGAAGCAGAAGCTGCTCAAGCTCGCCTTCCCGGTCGACGTCATGGTCGAGCGCTCTGCGGCCGAGATGCAGTTCGGGCACGTCTACCGTCCCACTCACGGCAACACGTCGTGGGACGACGCGAAGTTCGAGATCTGCGCTCACCGCTGGGTCCACGTGGGCGACGCTGGCTTCGGAGTCGCGATCGCCAACGATGCCACCTACGGCCACGACATCGTGAATGCAGGTGACGACGACCAGCCGCACACCCTGGTGCGCCTGTCGCTGCTGCGATCCGCGGTCTTCCCGGACCCGGTCGCTGATGAGGGCCGGCACGTGCTGACGTCGGTGGTGCGACCAGGAGCTGGCATTGCCGACGCCGTCGCCCTCGGCTACCGCACGAACCTCCCCGAGCGCGTCGTGACGGGTGGGCGCGAGGTAGCACCGCTGATCGACGTCGACGGCGATGGCATCGTCGTCGAGTCCGTCAAGCTCGCGGAGGATCAGTCCGGCGACGTCGTGGTCCGACTCTACGAGTCGGAGGGGCGAAGGTCGACGGCTACGGTCTCTCCGGGCTTCGCCGCCTCCCACGTGAGCGCAACGGACCTGCTCGAGCGGGCGGTGGAGCAGCCGGGGGTGACGTGCGAGGGCTCGGTCGCGTCCTTGGATCTGCGCCCGTTCAAGATCGTCACGCTGCGCTTCAAGGTCGCACGATGACGGTCGGAGACGCACGCTACCTCGCGGCGCAGCGCGCAGACCTGCTGCGCTTCGCCGCGAAGGCGCGCGTCGATGAAGGATTCGGGTGGCTGGACGACCTCGGTCGAGTCGTGCCCGCGCAGGGCGTACAGCTGTGGATCACGTGCCGCATGACGCACACGGCCGCGCTTGGTCTGCTCGCCGACGAGCCCTCGCTTCCGGGCGGACCGCGCACGGCCGAGCTTGCCGAGCTGGTCGATCACGGGGTCCGCTCGCTCAGCGGGCTGCAGCGTGACGACGAGAACGGCGGCTGGTTCGCGCGCGTCGGCGAGGGGCGGATCCAGGACGACGCGAAGGAGGCTTACGGGCATGCGTTCGTGGTGCTGGCCGCCTCCTCCGCGCTCGCGGCCGGTCGTCCGGGCGCGGATGCGCTGCTTGAGGATGCCCTTGAGGTGCTGCTCGGTCGCTTCTGGGAGTCCGAGACGGGACTCGCAGTGGATCGTTGGGATGCCGCGTGGACGCGTTGTGATGACTATCGCGGCATCAATGCGAACATGCACACCGTCGAGGCGCTGTTGGCAGCGGGTGACGTGCTCGGTGATTCGACGCTTCACGCGCGCGCAGAGCGCATCGTCGAGCGAGTCGTCGACTGGGCGCGGCCGATGCAGTGGCGGATCCCTGAGCACTTCACGCGTGACTGGGAGCCCATGCTCGAACACCATGCGGACCAGCCTGCTCACCCGTTCCAACCGTACGGAGCCACCGTGGGGCACGGGATCGAGTGGGCTCGGCTGATCGCCGCCACTCACGCGACGGTGGGCGTCGAGGGCGAGGGCCTGCTCGACGCCGCAGTGAGCCTGTACGACCGCGCGGTCGCGGATGGTTGGCACGCTGATGGCGCCGACGGGTTCGTGTACACCACGGATTGGGCCGGCAAGCCGGTGGTCGCCGAGCGGATGCACTGGGTGGCTGCGGAGGCGGCCAACACGGCATCGGTGCTCGCCGCTGCGACCGGCGAGTCACGGTTCGATGACGATGTGGCACGGTGGTGGGCTTACATCGACGCGTATCTCGTAGACGAGTCCCACGGGTCCTGGCGGCATGAGCTCGATCCGCACAATCGCCCGTCCGCGACTGTCTGGACGGGAAAGCCGGACATCTATCACGCCTATCAGGCGGCGCTTCTGCCCGAGCTTCCGATTGCGCCAGCGTTCGCCCAGTCGCTGCGCCTGCGGTCAGGCGTGCGATGACGTCGGCACGGGTTTTGGTCGTGGGTGAGTCCGTGCTCGACATTGTGCGGCGCTCAGGCGCGGCAGACGAGACGGCGCCCGGCGGAAGCCCTGCCAATGTCGCGGTGGGACTTGCGCGCCTGGGTACCGAAACGACATTGCTCACCCAGCTTGCCGATGATGACGCCGGCGCGATGATCGCGCAGCATCTCGCCGGTGCGGGCGTCGTGCTCGCAGCGGATCCATCCGTCGAGGCGACGCCGACGGCGATCGCAACTCTCGATGAGGCGGGGGCGGCAACCTATGAGTTCAGGATTGCCTGGACGCTCGGGTCCGATGCCGCTGCGCGTGCGATGAAGGTGGCGGCGAGTCATGTCCATGTGGGATCACTCGGGGCGTTGGTGGATCCAGGAGCCACAGCGGTCCGCGCCGCGGTGACCGCCACGCAGGGGAGCGCGACGGTGAGCTTCGATCCCAATATCCGTCCTGAGCTCGTGCCCTCGATGGACCACGCACGCGAGGCCGTCGAGTGGTACGTGGCGCGTGCCGATGTCGTCAAGGCGAGTGATGAGGATGTCGCGGCGATCTATCCAGACCGTGATCCGGTCGAGGTAGCGGATGCATGGTCGCGGCGAGGCCCCGCTTTCGTCGCCTTGACCCGTGGCGGCGAGGGCAGTGTTCTCGTGAGGCGCGGGGAACGCATCTCAGTCGACGCGCGACCTGCAGAGGTTGTCGACACGGTTGGGGCCGGTGACTCCTTCATGTCGGCTCTGATCGACGGTCTGCGTCGCCTTGACCTTCTCGGTGATGCGGCGGCACTGCGGAGCACCGCCCTTGGCAGTCTGGTGGCCGTCGCGGAGCGTGCCGCAACGGCTGCCGCGATGACGGTCTCGCGACGCGGAGCCGAGCCCCCGACGTCCGTCATGCTCGATGGAGTGCCTGTGCGGCGCTGAAGCGCATTGGCGCGAGCGCTCCGTTGGAGGGGCCAACTCGCTTGGTCAGTCCGTCCGCTCGCCGCGCCCGCGCTTGAACGGCGCGAGGATGGCGCGCTTGATGCCGCGAAGCACCTGCATGATCGCCCACACGGTGCCGGTGAGCGAGGCCTTGACGATGCCCCGCCGGCCCTTGGAGTCGCCGCTGCGGAAGTCCTTGATGGGCCAGCCCTGCTTCTTCGCGTGGGCGCGCAGCCGTCGGTCGGGGTTGATGGCGCAAGGTCGGCCGACCTCGGACAGCATCGGGGTGTCGTTCATGGAGTCGCCGTACGCGAAGCACTTCTCGAGTCGCAGGCCCCGGTCGGCGGCGAGGGTGCGCACGGCGTCGGCTTTGTGGGGGCCGTGCAGCATGGGGCCCTGGAGCACGCCGGTGTAGTAGCCGCCTCTGTGCTCGGCGACGGTGCCGAGCGCGCCGGTGGCCCCGACGTGCCTGGCGATCATGCGGCCGATCTCCACGGGCGAGGCAGTGACGAGCCACACCTCGTGTCCCTGCGCGCGGTGCTCGTCGATGATGGCCTTGGTGCCGGGGAAGATCCTGAGCGCGAGGACCTCGTCGTAGACCTCTTCGCCGATCGCGACCATCTCCGCGACGGACCAGCCCTTGATGATCGACAGTGCCTCGGCGCGCAGCGCGGCCATCTGCTCCTGGCTCTCGCCGAAGATGTTGTACTTGAACTGCTCCCAGGCGAAGCGCAGCACGTCGCGGTTCGTGAAGAAGCCGCGCTGCTTGAGGCCACGGGCGATGTGGAAGGCGCTGGCGCCTCGGATGATCGTGTTGTCCACGTCGAAGAACGCCGAGACCGTCGTGCCCGTGACCGCAGGCGACGCTGCGGGGACGTGGGGGGCAGTCACCCGACCCACTGTACCGACGTGACCCAGCCGCGCGGGACCCCGGTGGTGAACGTCACGCAACGTTCGGTGCAGGTCCCGGGTGGCGTCGCGTCCGGCGGCCTAGGCTGGGCGCCATGTCGGATCGCGTGGTGATGTACAGCCGGGTCGGATGCCACCTGTGCGCGGAGGCGCGCGGCGTGGTCCAAGAGGTGTGCGGCAGGCAGGGCGTGTCGTTCACCGAGGTCGACGTGGACGCGGACGCCGAGCTCAAGGAGCGCTACGGGGACGAAGTCCCTGTCGTCACCGTCGACGGCGCGGTGGTCGGGTTCTGGCGCATCGATCCGACAGTGCTCGCGCACGCCCTCGAGTCCTAGAACCGGCGAGGTTCCGAGGCACCGCGGCGGCAGGCGACAATAGGGGGCATGCCCGTCGTCCACCTGCTGCGCCACGGCCACGTCCACAACCCTCAGAAGGTCCTGTACGGCCGCATGCCCGGCTTCCGCCTGTCCGACGCGGGGGTCGCCATGGCGCAGGCCGTGGCAGAGGACCTGGTGCGCCGCGAGGTGCCGGTCGCGAGGGTCGTGGCGTCGCCCCTGCAACGCGCGCAGGAGACGGCCCGCCCGATCGCGGACGCGTTCGGCCTGGGGATCGACACTGACGAGCGGATCATCGAAGCGGGCAACGTCTGGGAGGGCACCCCGCTGCCCTCGGGGCCCAAGGACTTCCTCAACCTTCAGTCGCTGTGGCGGCTGCGGAACCCTTGGAGGCCGTCCTGGGGCGAGCCTTACAAGGAGCAGATTGCGCGGATGTGGGCGGCGCTGCGAGACGCGGCCGCCGCCACCCCCGAGGGCGACACGATCATGGTGAGCCACCAGCTGCCCATCTGGGTCGCGCGGTCGAGCTTCGAGAAGCGCCCGATGCTGCACGACCCTCGCAGCCGCGAGTGCGGTCTCGCGTCGCTCACGTCGTTCTCGTTCGAGGAGGGGGAGCCGGTGTCCATGAGCTACAGCGAGCCGGCTGCGCACATCGAGGTGCCCCGATGAGGGTGGAGAGGGTGACGCCGTGAAGCGCAACAGTCGGCTGATCATCTTCGCCGCGATCGTCATCGCGATCGTCATCTCGCTCGTCGCGTGCGCACCGGGCGACGCTCCCGAGTCGCCGGGCTACGTCAGCGGCGACGGTACGGTGACGATCTTCGGCGAGAGTGAGCGCGACTCTCTGGCCCTCACCGGGACCGCCTTCGATGGCACGCCCGTGGACACGTCCGAGTGGCTGGGCGACGTCGTCGTGATCAACACGTGGTACGCCTCGTGCCCGCCGTGCCGGGCCGAGGCGCCCGATCTGGTGGCGCTCGACGCCGCCGACGGCGTGCAGCTCGTGGGGGTGAACTCGCGCGACGCGGCACCGACCGCGGAGGCCTTCGATCGCACTTTCGGGGTCGAGTATCCGAGCATCGATGACTCCGACGGGGCTGCCACGGCGCAGTTGCAGGGCATCGTCGCGATCAACGCCGTGCCGACCACCCTCATCGTGGATCCCGAGGGCCGCCTGTACGCCCGCGCGATCGGCCGGGTCGAGCCGTCGACGCTGCGCTCGCTCGTCACCGACGCTGCGGCCGAGGCGGGCCTGACCGTAGACCTGACCGACGCGTCGGGCGGGCCCGAGGGTGCCGACCCGGAGTCCGAGGGCGGCGCGTGAACCTGATCGCCGGCGTGGGAGCGGACTTCGCGAACCAGGTGCTCACGGGCAGCCTGCTCGCGGCGCTGCCGATCGCCCTGCTCGCCGGCCTGGTGAGCTTCGCGTCGCCGTGCGTGGTGCCGCTCGTGCCCGGCTACCTCGCGTACGTCTCGGGTATGGCAGGCGCCGACGCGGGCACCGGCAAGGCTTCGCGACCCCGGCTGCTGCTGGGTGCGCTGCTGTTCGTGCTTGGCTTCTCGGCGGTCTTCGTGGTGCTCGGCATCCTCGTCGCGACGGCCGGTGCGCAGCTCCAGGAGCAACTCGGCATCGTCACCCGCATCCTGGGAGTGCTCATCATCGTGCTCGGGTTCGGCTTCATGGGCGCGATGCCGTTCCTCCAGTCCGAGCGTCGCCTGCATGTGCGCCCGAGCGCAGGGCTCGCCGGCGCGCCCCTCCTGGGCGTCGCATTCGGACTGGGCTGGACGCCCTGCATCGGCCCGACGCTGTCCACCGTCCTCGCGCTCGGCCTCACCGAGGGCACGCAGGGGCGCGGAGCGATCCTCGCCTTCGCCTACTGCCTGGGGCTGGGGCTGCCGTTCCTCGCGCTCGCGTTCTACTTCGAGCGCTCGGGCCGCGTCCTCGCGTGGCTCAAGCGCCACCGTCTCGCGCTCATGCGCGTGGGCGGGGCGATGCTGATCATCCTGGGCGTCGCCCTCGTGACCGGGCTGTGGGAGCGCTTCACCGGCCTGCTGCAGGGCTGGATCGACGGGTTCTGGGTGGCCATCTGATGGCTCGCATGAAGCTGGACAACTACGCCGTCGCGGACGCCCCGCGCTTGGGCGTGCGCGGCTGGCTTCGCTGGATCTGGCGTCAGGTCACCTCGATGCGCGTCGCGCTGATCCTCCTGCTGCTGCTTGCGCTCGCGTCCATCCCCGGCTCGATCCTTCCGCAGTACCCGCAGGACCGCGCCGCCGCTCTCGCGTTCGTCGAGAGCAACGGCTGGTGGGGTCGCCTGCTCGATGCGACCGGCTTCCTCGACGTGTTCGGCTCCGCGTGGTTCACCGCGATCTACGTGCTGCTCTTCGCGTCGCTGATCGGCTGCATCCTGCCGCGCATCGCCGTCTACTGGCGCCAGCTGCGCGCCGAGGTGCCCGCGGTGCCGCGCCGCCTCGACCGCTTCGAGCTGCAGGACGAGGCGCCCGCCTCCGAGGGTGCGAGAGACGCCTTCGATCGCGCGACCGCGCACCTGCGCCGCCGCGGACCGTTCGGGTGGCGCGTGCGCGTGGAGGAGCGGGACGCGAGGGACGGGCGCGAGCTCGCCCTGTCCGCGACTCATGAGAGCCTGCGCGAGGCGGGCAACCTGCTGTTCCACGTCGCGCTGGTCGGCATCCTGATCGCCGTCGGAGCCGGATCGCTGCTCACCTACCGCGCGCAGGCGATCGTGGTCGAGGGCGAGTCCTTCACCAACGCCGTCGTCGACTACGACACGTACGAGGCTGGCGCCCTGTTCGACGAGTCGTGGCTCGAGCCGTTCACGCTGTCGCTCGACTCGTTCGACGTGTCCTTCACGGTGACGGGACGCGCCGAGGACTTCACCGCGAACGTCACCCTCACCGAGCCCGGATCCGAGCCGCTCTCGACGAGGATCCAGGTCAACCGCCCGCTCCAGGTCGACGGCGGAAAGATCTACCTGCAGGGCAACGGCTATGCGCCCGTCGTCACCGTCGTCGACTCCGACGGCGAGGTCGCCTTCAGCGGTGCCGTGCCGTTCCTGCCGCAGGACGCCGCGTACACCTCGACCGGCGTGGTCAAGGTGCCCGACGTCACCTCGGGCGAGCAGCTCGGCTTCGTCGCGACCCTCCTGCCCACCGCTGTCGACAACGGCACCACCCTGGTCTCGGCCCACCCTGACCTCAACAACCCGGTCATGCTGCTTCGTGGCTACTCCGGCGATCTCGGGCTCGACTCGGGCATCCCGCAGAACGTCTACGTGCTCGACGAGTCGCAGCTCAGCCCCCTTCGCGACCCCGACGACGCCGTCTGGTCAGTGGCCCTCACGCCCGGCGAGACCGTCGACCTGCCCGACGGGCTCGGCAGCTTCACGTGGGAGCAGACCCCGCGCTTCGCCGCCTTCGACCTGCGCACCGACCCCTCCTTGCCGTACCTCCTGGTCGCCGCGATCCTCGCGCTCGTCGGGCTCTCGTTCAGCCTCTTCGCGCCGCGCAGGCGACTGTGGCTCGTCGCGCCCCTCGCGGACGACGCGCACGCGGCGAGGTCTACAGTGGTGCGAGCAGCGATGCTGGCGCCCGAGCACGACGCCGGCGCCGCCGACGAGATGCGACGCGTCCTCGACGTGGCCACCGGCCGCGTGCGCAGCATCGAGGAGGATGAATGACCCCGCAGTCCCTGTCCCTCGTGACCCTCTGGGCCGCCACCTCGCTCTACGCCATCGCCATGGTGGCGTGGGCGATCCGCCTGTCGCGCATCGCCGACGAGCGCGTCCAAGCACGCGAAGCGGTCGTGGCCGAGCCCGCGACAGTGGCGGCGGGTATGACCATCCCGGCCCCGGCATCGGGCATGGGAGCCGGCCCCGTGGTGCTCACCGAGGACGACCTCCCGCGCCGCAGCGCCGCCGACCGTGCGCTGGGCACCGCCCGCACTGCGATGATCATCGGTCTGCTGCTGCACGCCGTGGGCCTCGTCACACGCGGCATCGACTCGGGTCACGTGCCGTGGTCGAACATGTACGAGTACACGATCACGGGCTCGTTCGTGGCCGTCGCCGTGTTCGCGATCGTGCAGGCGCGCCGCGACGTGAGCTACCTGGGCGCGGGCGTGACGGGCTTCGCGACGATCGCCCTGGGCATCGCCCTCACCACGCTCTACTCGGTCTCGACGGGTCTGCAGCCCGCGCTGCAGAGCTTCTGGCTGGTGATCCACGTCTCCATCGCGATCATCTCGACCGGCATCTTCATCGTCGCGTTCATCGCCACCGTCCTGCAGCTGTGGCAGCACGCGCGCGACGAGGGCCAGCGCGAGGTGACGGGCGGCGGCATCACGCGCCTGCGCCATCGCGTCCACAACGCCGTCGCCGGGTGGGCTGAGGGCGCGAAGTGGATGGCCGCCGTCCCCAAGGCGATGAAGCTCGAGGCGCTCGCGTTCCGTCTCAACGCCGTCGGCTTCGTGCTGTGGACCTTCACCGTCATGGCCGGCGCCGTGTGGGCCGAGCACGCCTGGGGGCGCTACTGGGGCTGGGACCCCAAAGAGGTCTGGTCCTTCGTGATCTGGGTCCTCTACGCCGCGTATCTGCACGCGCGCACCACGCAGGGCTGGCGCGGGCCGCGCAGCGCGTGGGTCTCAGTGTGGGCGTTCGTCGCGCTCATCATGAACTTCACGGTGGTCAACCTCTTCTTCCAGGGCCTGCACACGTACGCCGGCTCCTGAGTCGATGAGGCAAGCGTCACATCCCGCTCACGCGATCGAGGCGGGCGCGCGTGAGCGTGCCGGTCGCCGCGCCGCGCGCCGTTAGGCTTGCTCCCCATGAGGATCGCGCTCCTGCTCGACGACAGCATGGACCGGCCCGACGGCGTACAGCAGTTCGTGACGAGCCTGGGGCACACCCTGGTGTCGGCCGGACACGAGGTCGTGGTGGTCTGCTCTGCGGGCTCCGACGGTGAGGACGGCGACCCCGCGGCCGCAGGTGGTCTGCCCGTCGTGCCGCTCGCGCGCAACATGGGCGTCTCGTTCAACGGCAACCGCCTGCGCACGCCGCTGCCCGCCGACAAGGCGCGCATCCGCGCATGGCTGGAGGAGTTCCGGCCGGACGTGATCCACGTCCAGACGCCGCACTCGCCCGCGTTCGCCGGCCGAGTCGTACGCGAGGCGCGACGTGTGCTGGGCGACAGCGTGCGCATCGTCGGCACGTTCGTGATCCTGCCTGACGGCGGTTTCAGCGCCGCGTCCACCCGAGCGCTCGGAGCGGCGCTTCGCGGCAACCTCAAGCGCTTCGACGCGTTCTCCGCGTTGTCCGAGCCTGCCGCGGACTTCGCGCGCAAGGCCTTCAAGATCGAGTGCACCGTCACGCCCCATCCGATCCCGGTCGATGGTTTCCGCGCGCAGGCGCGTCTGGACCGTCTCCCCGACGAGCAGCGCCCGCTCACGCTGTCGTTCCTGGGGCGCTTCGTGCCGCGCAAGGGTGTGCTCGAGTTCATCGAGGCGATCGACGCGCTGCCTCGCGAGGTGCATCCATACATCCGCGTGCGCATGGCGGGCCGTGGACCGCTGCTGGACAAGGCGCGACGCCTCATCGCCTCCAAGTTCCTGCGCGGCGTCATCTCGCTCGAGGGCTACCTGCCGGAGAGCGACAAGGCGCAGTTCCTGCATGACGCCGACCTTGCGGTGTTCCCGGCGATGAGCGGCGAGAGCTTCGGCATCGTCGTGGCTGAGGCGATGGCCGCTGGCGCGGGCGTCGTGATCGGCGGCGACAACCCTGGCTACCGGTACGTGCTGCAGGACGACGCGGTGCTGGTCGATCCCAAGGACACCGCAGCGTTCGCGCAGACGCTCACCACCTTGCTGGCGGACCCCGCCGAGCGCACCCGCATCCACGAGGCCCAGCAGCGTCGCGTCCGCGAGTTCGACGTGCCCGTGGTGCTGGCATCGATCATGGAGCTCTACGGGGTCGCCTGAACCCCCGCGGTCCGGCCGCGCGCTACGGCGTCTCGCCGTCGCGACGCTGGCGACGGCGCGCCTCCTGGTCGCGAAGCCAGCGCAGATACTCCGGGTCGTCGTCGGGAGCACCCGGCCCCGGCGTCGGGCCTTCGTCGCCCTCCGAGCCGCTCACCCACTTGACGACGATCCACGCGATCGCGCCCAGGTACGGGAAGACCAGGATCGCGACGACCCACACCCACTTTGGCACCCCGAACGGACGCTTCGACGGCGTCTGCGTCACATCTGCGAGGGCGTAGACCACGAGGAGCACGTAGGCGGCGATCGCGAGGAACCGAGGCATGGCGTCCACTGTATTGCCGCACGGGTAGTTTGGTTGCCATGAAGGTGCTCGCCTATTGGGCCGCGCGCACCGCGATCTTCCTGGCCGTTGTCGCCGTCCTGTGGGCGCTGGGCTGGCTGGACATCGTGATGCTCGTCGCGGCCGTCGTCATCGCCTGGGCGATCGGCTACATCGCGCTGCCCGGCATGCGGTCCGCCGCGAACCAGCAGATGGACGGCTGGGTGCACCGCTCCGAGAAGGGGCTGCGCACTCTCGACGCCGAGGAGGACGCCGAGGCCTACGGCTCGGCAGGGGAGACGCCCGACGCTGGTGTCGGGCCCGACGACGCCGGCACCGAGGCTCGCTGACTCCTTCCTCAAATCTTCATCGCCGCGCACCGGTGCCCTCAATCTGGCGCTGATGTCCTGGGGTCGTACAGATCCGATGAAGGAGGACATCATGAGGACCACACGGATGACCGCGGCGGCAGTCGCAGGCGCGATCGGCCTTGTCACGATCGGCGCGGGCGCTGCGCTCGCGGCGCCGGGTGCTGGCGGCCACGGCTTCGGCGCGGGCGACGGCAGCGGCGACAGGACGATGGATCGTCTCCACGATGCGGGCCGCGACAGGGACCGTGACGGCGAATGCGATGGCTCGATGATGCGGGACCGCGACGGAAGCGCGGTGCTCGATCTCGCGGACGGCGAACTCAGCGACGCCGATGCGGCGAGCCTCGCGTACATGGTGCAGGAGGAGAAGCTCGCGCATGACCTCTACGTCACGCTCGGCGAGACGCACGATCTGCGGATACTCGACCGCATCGCGCTCGCAGAGGTACGCCACGCCGATGCGGTGAGGGCGCTACTCGAGGCCTACGGACTGGAGGACCCGACGCTGGGCTTGGAGGTGGGCGAGTTCGCCGACGACGACCTCCAGCAGCTGTACGACTCGCTGCTGGCACAGGGACTCAAGTCTGAGGAGGCGGCCCTCACGGTGGGCGGGATCGTCGAGGAGACCGACATTGCCGATCTGAGTGCGGCTGACACTGGCGAGGCGTCGATCGACGCACTCTACTACCGCCTCGAGACCGGCAGCACCCACCACCTCGTCGCGTTCGTGAAGGTGCTCGACGCCCGGGGCGTGGACTACGAGACCCAGGTGCTCACCGACGCGCAGCTCGCAGCGATCGTCGACGGCTCCTAGATCGCGATGCCCACCGCGAGCAGGATGCCGTAGGCGAGGCCCACGGCGCTCGTGGCCGCGAAGATGGGCGCGAGCGCCCGGCCCTCGAGCGGGCCCCTCACTGATAGGCCGATGAGCAGCGACGGCAGTGCGGTGAGCGTGGCCAGCAGTGCCCACGGGTGCGCGAAGGCGACGATGATCGCGCACAGCACGGGCGCCATCATGACGCCCAAGAACGCCCTGCGCGCACGGACTGGCCCCAAGCGCACCGCAAGGGTGCGCTTGCGGGTCAGTGCATCGGTGTCGAGGTCGCGGATGTTGTTGATCATGAGCATCGCGACAGAGCTGAAGCCCACGCCCGCGGCGGCCACCACGGCCCACCACGTGATCTGCGCGGCCTGCGCCACCATCGTGCCGAGCACCGCCACGAGCCCGAAGAAGACGAAGACGGAGACCTCACCCCAGCCGTCGTAGCCGTAGGGCCGCGACGAGCCGGTGTACGTCCACGCGGCGATGATCGCCAGCGCGCCCACGATGAGCCACCACCACTGCCCGGCCACCACGACGAGCCACAGTCCCAGCAGGGCGCCGATGCCGAAGAAGAGGAAGGCCGCGCGCTTCACGGCCGTGGGGGTGGCTTTGCCGGTGGCGACCAGGCGGTCGGGGCCCACGCGATCCATGTCCGTGCCGCGCACGCCGTCCGAGTAGTCGTTGGCGTAGTTCGAGGCGATCTGCAGTGCCATCGCGACGCCCAGCGCGAGCAGCGCGATGAGCAGACGGAAGCCGTCGACGGCGATCGCGGCTGCCGTGCCGACGGCGACCGGCGTCACGGAGGTCCACAAGGTGCGGGGTCGCGCTCCAGCGACCCAGTCGGACATGGCTGTCATGCGTCTCCCGGGGATCGGTCGGCGTCGGCGAGCAGCCGACGCGCGGTCATGCGGTCGATCTTCTCACTGGGAAGCCGCGGGACGGACTCCACCGCGAGGACGATCTGCGGCAGCGCCTCGCGCGGCAGGTGCCCCCGCAGTGCGGTCCGTACCTCGAACGTCGTCGGTGCCTCGGCGCCGGGATGTGGCTCAATCACCGCGCCGACGGCCTCGCCCCACTCAGCGTCGGGGATGCCCACGACCACGCACGCCGCCACCTCAGGCAGCGTCAGCAGTGCCCGCTCGACGCCGTCCGGATGCACCTTCACGCCGCCGCTGTTGATCACGTCGTCCGCACGGCCCAGGAGGGTGAGCCGGCCGTCCTCCCACGCACCGAGATCGCCCGTGCGATGCCACCGGTGACCGTCGATGACAGGCCAGGCGCCCGCGTCGGGCATGGGCTCGCCGGTCGGGGACGCGTAGCCGTCGGCGAGCATCGGGCCTGTGAGCAGTACGCGGCCGTCGTCGTCGATGTCCACGTCGACGCCATCCAGCGGGGTGCCGTCGTACAGGCAGCCGCCTGAGGTTTCCGTCATCCCGTACGTCGTGACCACGTTCGCGGGCACGTCGTGGCGCCTCAGCGCCGCGCCACCGACAAGCACCGCGTCGAAGGTCGTGAGGGCGTCGGCCCCGGCGGGATGATCGAGCAGTCTTCCCAGCTGCGTCGGCACGAGCGATACCCGGCGCGGGCCATCCGGCATCGAGGCCACCGTCTCGGCGAAGCCCTGCGGGGTGAACGGGCCATCGGGCATGCGGGCGAGCGGAGCCTCGTCGAGCGCGGCGCGTGCGATCACCATCGCGCCGGCGATCCTGTCCGCGGGGACGGCGAGCAGCCACGACGCCGGTCCGCCGAGCCTGTCGCGCGTGGCCACGGCCGACGCTCGGATCGCGTCCGCTCCCACCAGCACCAGTCGCGGGGCGCCCGTTGAGCCCGACGTGGGCGCGGCGATTCCAGGGGCGTCGCCGCGCAGAACCGCCGCGATCGCCTCCTCCGGACCTTCCGACAGGCGCAGGTGCTTCATCGGTTCCAGCCTAGGGCGCACCTACACTGGCGCTGTGATCAGACGTCCCAGCGTCCGCGCCGCGCTCGCGGCCGTCGTGATGCTCGGGCTCGCCGCCTGTGCGCCGTCGTCGACGCAGGACCCCTCCGTGATGCTGTCCTACTCGCCGGGTGCGCAGCGAGCCGCCGGGCCCTCCGCGCCCGCCGACCCCACGCCCGAGGTGGCCTGGCCGCTCACCGGGCTCGACGCGTCGGGCGCATCCGAGGAGGCATTGGCCCAGCCCGCGCTCGCGATCAAGATCGAGAACTCGGAGGACGCGCGGCCGCAGGAGAACCTGCAATACGCCGACGTGGTCTACGAGGAGTACGTCGAGGCGGGCATCTCGCGGCTCGTGGCCGTCTACCACTCGAACTTCCCCGAGTCCGTGGGGCCGGTGCGGTCCATGCGGCCGATGGACAAGAACATCATGGGCTCCTACCTGGGTCCGCTCGTGTTCTCCGGCGCGCAACCCGGCTTCATCAGCCAGAACCGTTCCGCCGGGATCTTCCAGATCTCTCAGGACCTGGGCGACTACGGGTTCTACCGCAAGAGCGGACGCTCCGCCCCGCACAATCTGCACGCCTACCCAGAAGACCTGCTCGAGCAGTCAGGCGACACCACCACGCCGCCCGCGCAGTGGGCGTTCGCCTACCCGGATGCCGGCGCCACCGCGCAGGTCCAGGGCCGCGACGTCAGCTCCGTGGCCATCATCATGTCCGGCTGGGCGCACCCCGGCTGGAACTGGGACGCGAACTCCGGGACGTGGCTGCGCACCGAGTGGGATGCCCCGCACGTCACCATGGATGGCACGCAGCTCTACGCGACGAACATCGTCATCATGCGTGTGGACATCACGTACAACCGCTCCGGCGGCGGGGCGTCCGTTCCCGAGACGATGCTCGCTGGACGGTCTGGATCCGGGACACTCATCTCTGGGTCCAAAGCCGTGGACATCACGTGGTCCAAGGGCTCCAGCGTGACCGACAAGATCATCTACAAGACCGCCGACGGCAAAGAGGTGTCGCTCATGGCGGGCAACACCTGGGTCGAGTTGATTCCGAACTCCGGGTCAGTCACGATCAACTGACTCGGGTTCCTCACCGCTCGCCCCTCTCGCAGGAGGCGCTCACCGCGGCTCCCACACGCGACTTGCACCGCACCGGGCGTGTCGTCACCTCTCAGATGTGCGACACGCCGTCTGCAATCCGATCCGCGTGTGGGAGCTGCGACCGGGTGGAGGCAGGCGGGCTTGGCAGACCGGCCTGGTCGCGATTCGGACGGCAGCAGGCCGCGAGTGCACTGTCCACGAGCCGGTCGCCGGACGGGAGATTGTTGGTGAGCACGAGAGGTGGCACGCTCAGCCGCATGACGTTGTCGTTTCCCGAGATTGAGACGCGCCTCTGGGACCTCGAGCGCCAAGTCGACACGCTGCTCAATGACCGGGAGCGGTCACTGTTCTCTGAGCTCCTCAATGCCGGCGAGAATGGCGTGGCACCCGAGATGCTTGCGGATTGGCTAGCCGAGGAGCCCTGGCCCATCACCTCCGCTTTCCGCGAGAGCGCGGTGGCGCTCGCCGAAGAAATGCACATGAGCGACCGGGTATCTCGTGTCCTCCGGCTCTGCCCGCCGAGCCAGAGCAACCACCGGGGGATTCGATGACGAAGGAGTGATCAAAGATGTCTCCTACAGTGATGCGAAGGGTTGCCGTCGCCGTCGCCCTCGTGACGGTTACTGTCCTTGGGGTATGGCTCGCGGTGTGGATCCAGTGGGGTCGCGACTTCGAGACTGCAGACGCGGGTGGTTCGCCCGAGCCGATGTCCGCGCTCGAGACAGTTGTCTTCTTCGCGGGCATACCTGTGACTTGCTTGGGCGTTGCAGTGCTCGTGGTGCTGCTCTTGAGCGCCAGGCGTAGGCGGCAGAACTCCTGAAGTTAGTCTGAATCCGCGGCGCACAGAAAGCGGATCGGCGCGGACTGCGTGAGCCGCGTGACGGCTTGCAAAGTCTCGTAGGAAGGGACGGGTGTCTCGCGTCAGAACGCGTACGGGAACCCTGTCCAGTCGGGGTCGCGGCGCTCCAGGAACGCGTCGCGTCCCTCCTGCGCCTCGTCCGTCATGTAGGCCATGCGGGTCGCCTCGCCGGCGAAGACCTGCTGGCCTGCGAGTCCGTCGTCCGCGAGATTGAAGGCGAACTTGAGCATGCGGATCGCTTGGGGTGACTTGGTGGCGATGATGCGCGCATACTCGAGCGAACGAGCCTCGAGCTCGGCATGGGGGACGGCCTCGTTGACCACGCCCCACTTCTCGGCATCGGACGCTGAGTACTCGCGTGCGAGGAAGAAGATCTCGCGCGCACGCTTGTCGCCCACCTGGCGTGCGAGCAGCGCGGACCCGTAGCCCGCGTCGAACGACCCGACATTGGCGTCGGTTTGCTTGAAGCGTGCGTGCTCGCGGCTCGCGATCGAGAGGTCGGCCACTACATTCAGCGAGTGTCCGCCCCCGGCCGCCCAGCCGTTGACCGCGGCGACGATCACCTTGGGGGAGGTGCGCATGAGGCGCTGCACCTCAAGGATGTGCAGGCGACCCCCGTGAGTAGGAGCATCGGCGGCCGTCCCCTCGTAGAGGTAGCCGTCGCGGCCGCGGATGCGCTGGTCGCCCCCGGAGCAGAACGCGTGCACGCCGTCCGCCGCGGGCCCGTTGCCGGTGAGGATGATCGTGCCGACATCGGCGGTCATGCGCGCGTGGTCGAGCGCGCGGTACAGCTCGTCGACGGTCTGCGGGCGGAACGCGTTGCGCACCTCGGGCCGGTTGAAGCCGATGCGCACCGCAGGCAGGTCCCGCTCGCTGTCCCCGTCGCGCGCCACCCAGCGGTGGTAGGTCACGTCGCTGTCGGGGAAGCCCTCGATCGCGCGCCACTGGTGAGGGTCCATGAGGTCGGATACCTGCGCCGGGATGTCGCTCATGCGGCCAGGGTATCCGTCGCATGCCCGACGCGTCCCTCAGCCCGGACCCGGCGCTCACCAGGTGCGTCGCACGCCTAGGCTGGCGGCATGGAGTTCCGCCCGTTCAGCGTCCCGCTTCACACGCGCTTCCGCGGCGTGACGGAGCGCTCGGGCGTCCTGATCCGCGGGACCGGCCCGGACGGCGCCGACGCGTGGGGCGAGTTTTCGCCGTTCCCCGACTACACGCCGGAGCGCGCCAACCGCTGGTGGGAGGCCGCGATGGAGGCGGCGCGCGGACTGTGGCCGGACCCCGTGCGCGACAGCGTCCCGGTCAACAGCATCGTCCCCGAGGTCCCCTCGGGTCGTGCGGCGCAGCTCGCGCTCGCGGGCGGCTGCACGACGGCCAAGGTCAAGGTCGCCGGTGCGGGCACTCTCAAGGAGGACGTCCGACGCGTCGAGGCCGTGGCGCGCGCGCTCGGGCCCGATGGGCGGGTCAGGATTGACGCGAACGGCGCCTGGGACGTGGAGACGGCGGTCAAGGCGCTGAAGGAGCTCGACGCCGCCGCGCGTGCAGGCGGGGGAGCGGGACTCGAGTACGTGGAGCAGCCGTGCCGCACGGCCGCCGAGCTCGCAGCGGTGAGAAAGCAGACCGACGTGCTGGTCGCCGCCGACGAGTCAGTGCGGATTCCTGGCGACGCCGACGAGGTCATGCGCATCGGAGCGGCTGACATCCTTGTCCTCAAGGCCGCGCCGATGGGCGGCGTGCGCGCGTGCCTGGACGTCGCCGACCGCTACGACGTGCCGATCGTGGTCTCGAGCGCGATGGAGTCCTCGGTGGGGCTCGCCGCGGGCCTGGCGCTCGCTCTTGCGCTCCCTGAGCTCCGGTACGCGTGCGGCCTGGGCACCAGCGCACTGCTCGCGCGGGACACGGTGGCGGTCCCGCTCGTTGCCGAGGAGGGCGCGATGACGATGCGCCCTCTGGAGGTGGTCGTATGAGCGAGCAGGCGGACCCGCCGCGCACGTTCCCCTCTGCTGCCTTCGCGCGCGAGGTAGTCGCTGCGCTGGCCGCGCACGGAGTGCGTGAGGTGGTGCTGTGCCCGGGCTCGCGTTCGGGCCCGCTCGCGCACGCCCTTGCTGCCGCCGGCTCGCCGCACCGTCCCGAGGGAGTCCCCGAGATCGACCTGCACGTGCGCATCGACGAGCGTGCGGCGGCCTTCCTTGCGCTCGGTATTGCTCGCGGCGCGGCTGCGAAGGGCGAGCCGCGGCCCGTGGCCGTCGTGACCACGTCGGGCACCGCCGTCGGGAACCTGCTGCCTGCAGTGATGGAGGCGAGCCACGAGGGCGTGCCGCTGCTGCTGCTGACCGCCGACCGGCCGTCCGAGCTGCGGGGCGTGGGCGCGAACCAGACGACCGATCAGGCCGGGGCGATGGGCGACTTCGTGCGCCTCATGGAGGACGTGGCGCCGCCGGCGCGTGGCGAGCGCACGGGCCGCGCGACGCGCGAGATCGGCGAGGCGGTCCGCGCTTCGATGGGCGGTGCGACCGCGTCGCCCGCCTGCGCGGACGAGCTCCCCGGTCCGGTGCATCTGAACCTCGCGTTCCGTGCGCCGCTGCAGGAGGACGGCGGCCCGTGGCCGCGGGTGACGCGCACCGAGCCCGCGCCGGAGCGTCGGGGTTGGGGGCTGCGCGACGCTTTCCGTGGCGACCCACCGCCTTTGCCGCTGCGCAGGCGCGGGCTGGTCATCGCGGGCGATGGTGCCGGCGACGCCGCACGGCGCGTGGCGGAGGTCCACGAGTGGCCGCTGCTCGCCGAGCCCACGAGCGGCGCCCGCACGGGCCCGAACTGCGTCCCCGGCTACCTCGAGCTGTTGCGCTCGGACCGCGGCCGCGCGCTCGCGAAGGAGGCGACGGTGGTCGTCGTGATCGGGCGCCCCACGCTCACGCGGGAGATCCAGGAGCTGATTGCCAAGGCGCCCGAGCTGCACGTCGCGGGGCATGGGGCCCGGTGGCGCGAGGCGCCGGCCCACGCGGACACGACCGTGGCGTGCGTGCCTCAGACGTGGCTGCGACGCGAGGGCAAGCCTGAGGACGTCACGCCGGAGTGGCTCGACTGGTGGCTCGCCGCCGCACCGCCCCACGCTGAGCAGTGGGGCGCCGACCTCATCGCCCGCACGTGGCTCGACGCTCTCGGCCCGGGGGACCTTGCCGTCGTCGGTTCGTCCGGCCCCATTCGCGCCGTGGACCGCATGGCTCCCGCGTGGATGCCCGATCAGGCGCCCGTACTCATCGCCAATCGTGGACTCGCCGGCATCGACGGGACCGTCTCGACCGCGGTGGGCGTCGCGCTCGCCGCTGGCGCCCCCGCGCACGCTCTCATGGGTGACGTGACGCTCCTGCACGACGCGGGCGGGCTGCTCGTCGGCCCGCGCGAGCGGCGCCCGGACCTGCGCCTCACCGTCGTCAATGACGGGGGTGGCACGATCTTCGGCTCGCTCGAGCACGCGGGCGCCGACCCCGATGCGGTGGAGCGCGTGTTCACCACGCCCCACGGCGCCTTGCTTGCCTCGCTCGCGGCGGCTTACGGGTGGGCTCACACCCGGGTGGACACGCCCGACGCGCTGGCCGGGGTCCTCGCGACGCCCCCGGTGGGCCTTCAGATGGTCGAGGCCGTGCTGTGAGCCGACCGCGCCCGTTGCACTCGTCGCGCTTCTGGTTCTTGTGGACCCTCGTGCTCGCGACCGTGTTCCTGTCGCTCATCGTGGCGTGGACGATGCCGTACATCATCGGGTCCTCCGAGGACGACTCGGCCTGGTTCCCTTCGATCGACCCCACCTCGCCCAGCGCGTCGCCCACGCCAAGCGCCGACCCGACCGAGGGCGGCGTCCTCACGGAGGATGTGCTCGCCGCTGTGGACGAGGGCTGGCTGCTCGTGACCGAGCGGATCGCGGCGACCGGCGCGATCGCGCTGCGCGTGATCGACCCTGCGGGGGCCGCGTACGACGGGGTGCGGCTCACGCAGGACACCGACCTTCTCGCGTGGCTTCCCGATGGGCGCGCGGTGATCGCTGAGGGCGACGCGGTGGACCTCGTGGACCTCGTTGACGGAGAGCGCACGCCGCTCGGCTCGTGGGAGTCGCCCACGGCCGTCGCCGACCCCGAGGGCGGCGCGGTGTACATCGTGTCGCATGCGGCGACCGGTGCGACCGTCGACGAGGTCGCACTCGCCGACGGCGCTGTCACCGAGCGCATGAAGGTCCCCGGCATCACCGCGCTCGTCGCGTCGCCGGACGGCACAGAGCTGCTCGCCGGAGGGGACTCCGGCATGTGGCTCGGCACGCTCGTCGATGGCGTGACGACGACGGAGACGCTCCAGCCGCCCGCGGCGAGCGGCGGCTGCCTGCCGTCGGCGTGGGCCCCGGGGCGCCAGGCGATCGTGACCTGCCTCGGAGGCGAGGAGACCCGGCTCTGGGCGCTCGAGGCGACCACCGGTGCGTATGCGGAGGCGTCGACGCGACCCGCCGCCGGCGAGGTGGCACTGGCCGTCTCGGCAACCCGCGCGCTCGTGGCGGGCGAGGTCGCGACGGTCGCGGGCAACCCGGTGTGGAGTCTGCCGGAGAGCGTGATGGGCGCGACTGAAGCGGTGTGGACCGGTGACGCGCTCGCCCTGCTCATGCCGAGCGACGACGGCGCCTCGCCCACGCTGACGCTTCTGTCGGCCGCAGGGGTAGAGAACTACACGCGCGAGACCGCCGCAGGCTCGGGCGGTTACCTCGACGTCGTGGCGCCCGTGCTCAGCCTGCCGTGAGGCCCAGCGCGCGGCGCATGGGCTCGAGCTTCGCCTCGGACTCGGCCCACTCCGACTCGGGTTCGGACGCAGCGACGATGCCGCAGCCTGCGAACATCCGCACGCGGCGTGGATCCTCTGCGTCGATCTCGGCGGAGCGCAGTCCGATGCACCACTCGCCGTCGCCGGCGGCGTCGATCCAGCCGACCGGCCCGGCGTAGCGCGCACGGTCCAGGCCTTCGAGCTCGTCGATCACGCGCGCGGCCGCGAGTGTGGGCGTGCCGCATACTGCCGCGCTCGGGTGCAGTTCACGCACCAGTTCGAGCGACGAGGCTGCGTGGTCGAGGGAGCCTGTCACATCGGTCGCGAGGTGCATCACGTTGGGCAGATGCAGCACGAACGGCTCGTCTGGCACGTTCACGGATGCGCAGTGCGCCGCGAGCACCTGGGTGACCGAGCGCACCGCGTAGCCATGCTCCTCGCGGTCCTTCGAGGAGTGGGCGAGCGTGGCGGCGTGGGCGAGATCCGCGGACTCGTCCCCGGTGCGCCGGATCGTTCCGGCGAGCACGCGTGAGGTGACGAGTCCGTGGTCGAGTCGTGCCAGGAGTTCCGGGGTGGCCCCCATGAGGCCGTCGACGTGGAACGTCCAGCACGAGTCGTACTCACGCGCGAGGGTCGGGAGCACCGAGCGAGTATCGATCGGTGCGTCGGCGACGGCGGTCTCCGCGCGGGCGAGCACCACCTTGTCCACCTCTCCGGCACGAATGCGCGCGACGGCGGAGGTGACGGCGGTCTCCCACGCGTCCTTGTCACCCTGCTGGGCGGTCAGCGCTGGCAATGGGGAGGCGGGCGCTGCGCCGGAGAGTGCGGAGGCGAGGTCGGGCTCGCGTTCGTGCGCTCCGTCGGTCGAGATCTCTGTGAGGAAGGCCGTCGTGCCGCGTCGGCCGAGCACGAATCGGGGCACCACAAGCGAGCCGCCCGCGGTTGACCCGTCGGCGAACGAGAACGAGCCGAACGCGATCAGGCCCGTGCCGGGGATCCGGACGTCGTCCCGCACGATCGCGTGCCGGGTGAGGCGCCTCCACCACGCACCTGCGTCGTCGATCCGGGATGATCCGCGCGCTTCGAAACGCGTGACCTCGCCCCACGCCACCATGCCCTCGCCGCGGCGCAACCAGGCCAGGCCCGCGTCGGGCAGGCACGCAAGCAGGTCGTCGGGAGCGTCCACGGCGACCGTGCGCGCCGCGAGCGTCGGTGAAGGGGGGAGCTGAAGCGTCACCCCTCCAGCCTAGGACCGGCTGAAGCCCGTCCGACGCGGGTGACAGATCACCCTCGTGGCACAACTAGGCTTGTGCGGGTGAAGAACGAGGCCGATGTCATCGTCGTCGGCGCCGGACCAGGCGGCGCCGCCGCAGCTCGCTACCTCGCCGCTGAGGGTTTCGACGTCATCGCGCTCGAGAAGTCCCGTTTCCCGCGCGAGAAGGTCTGCGGCGACGGGCTCACCCCGCGCGCGGTCAAGGAGTTGCAGCTGATCGGGCTGGAGACCCCGCGCGACGAGGGATGGATCCCCAACCACGGCCTGCGCATGATCGGAGGGGGCCACCGCCTCGAGTTCCCGTGGCACGACCTGGAATCGTTCCCCCAGTACGGCCTGAGCCTCCCGCGCGCGCAGTTCGACCACCGTCTCGCTGAGCACGCGCGCGCCGCTGGCGCCGACGTGCGCGAGGGATGGCACGTGGACGCCGTCATCGTGCGGGACAGCCTCGGCGAGTTCGTCGCCGACAAGGCATACGCCGAGCGCGCCGCCGCGGTGCGACCAGGGGGCGAGGCGCGCGTCGTGGGCGTCGTCGCCCGCGAGACCGACGAGAAGGGCCGCAAGATCGGCGAGCCCGTCGAGTACCGCGCCCCGCTGATCATCTCCGCCGACGGCGTCAGCGGACGCCTGGCCCTAGGGCTCGGCATCGAGCGCAAGGCCAACCGGCCGATGGGCGTCGCGGTCCGCACCTACTACGAGACCCCGCGCCACGACGAGGAGTGGATGGAGGGGCACCTCGAGATCTGGGACGGCGAGCGTGGGCACTCGAACCTGCTGCCCGGCTACGGCTGGATCTTCCCGCTCGGCGACGGCACCGCCAACGTCGGGCTCGGCACCCTGAGCGCCAAGGGCACGCCCTCGGGTCTCGACCACCGTGCGCTCATGCGCGACTGGCTCGACCACTCGGCCAAGGACTGGGAGTTCGGCAAGCAGGTGGGCGACATCAAGGGCGCCGCCATCCCCATGGCCTTCAACCGCCAGCCCCACTACGTGCCGGGCATGATGCTCGTCGGCGACTCCGGCGGCATGGTCAACCCGTTCAACGGGGAGGGCATCGCGTACGCGATGCAGGCCGCCCGACGCGCCACGGAGGCCGCCGTTGCCCACCGGGCCGCCGCGTCGGGCGCAGCCAAGGAGGACGCGCTCGCGAACTATTCGCGAATGATGAAGGATGACCTCGGCGGCTACTACTCGCTCGGCCGTGTCTTCGCCTCGCTGGTGGAGCACCCGACGGTGATGCACGTGTGCACCAAGTACGGACTACCCCGTCCGCTCATCATGGAGTTCACGTCTAGACTGCTGGCAGATGTCTACGAGCCCCGGAATGGCAACTGGGCCGACAAGCTCCTGTCGGCTCTGGTGCGCGTGGCACCGGCGGCCTGAGACGATGAATATCGCGACCAGGGAGGGAGAGCGCGCGTGAACCCCTACGTGCCGATCCTGGTGATGATCGGCGTAGCCGCCTTCATGGCTGTCGCCGGACTCGCCGCAAGCCGACTCCTCGGGCCCCACCGCAAGAACGCGGCCAAGCTCGACCGTTACGAGTCGGGACTTCAGCCGACTCCTCTCGCCGCAGGCGGCGGACGCATCCCGGTCAAGTACTACCTGACGGCTATGACGTTCATCATCTTCGACATCGAGGTCGTCTTCCTCTACCCGTGGGCCGTCACGCACGACGCCCTGGGCTGGTTCGGCCTGATCGCGATCATGACCTTCCTCGTCCTCATCACGATCCCGTTCGTGTACGAGTGGCGCCGCGGCGGATTCGACTGGGAGTGACCCATGGGTATTGAAGAGAGCGCACCTCCGTTCATGCTCGGCACCGTCGAGGACTTCGTCGGCTGGGCCCGCGCCGGATCGATGTGGCCCGCGACGTTCGGCCTCGCATGCTGCGCGATCGAGATGATGGGCACGGGCACATCCCGGTTCGACATCTCCCGCATCGGCATGGAGGTCTTCCGCGGCTCCCCGCGCCAGGCCGACATCATGATCGTCGCCGGGCGCGTGTCCAACAAGATGGCGCCCATCGTGCGTCAGGTCTACGACCAGATGCCCGAGCCCAAGTGGGTGCTCGCGATGGGCGTGTGCGCGTCGTCGGGCGGCATGTTCAACAACTACGCGATCGTCCAGGGCGTGGACCACGTGGTCCCCGTGGACATCTACCTTCCCGGCTGCCCGCCGCGTCCCGAGATGCTCATCAACGCGCTGCTCAAGGTGCAGGAGCTCGCCGCGGACCGCCCCATGGGCCGCAACCGCAAGGAGATCGCCGCCGCGGCCGAGGCCGCCGCGCTGCAGGCGACCCCCACCTCCGACATGAAGGGACTGCTCCGTTGAGCGAGACCCAGGACCTGTCCGGCGCCGGCGACGCCCAGGGCGGAGAGCACGTGCGCCCGGAGGGCCGCACCCTCATCAACGTCCGTCAGGGCATGTTCGGCGGGCCTGGCGGAGACACGTCGGGCTACGGCGGGCTCAAGCGCGTCATCGAGATGCCCGGCGCGTCCGAGCGCCCGTACGGCGAATGGTTCGACGGCGTGGTCGACGTGCTCGAGGAGCTGCTGGGCGACAAGGCGGCCGACGCGATCGAGTCCGTCGTCGTCGACCGCGGCGAGCTCACACTCAACATCGCGCGCGAGCACCTGTACGAGGTCGCGCAGCATCTGCGCGACGATCAGGACCTGCGCTTCGAGATGTGCCTCGGCGTCAGCGGCGTCCACTACCCGGCGGACGAGGGGCGCGAGCTCCACGCCGTCTATCCGATGCAGTCGATCACGCACAACCGGCGCCTTCGCGTCGAGGTCGCGTGTTCCGAGGAGGACCCTCACATCCCCTCGATCACGCCGATCTACCCCATGAACAACTGGCACGAGCGCGAGACGTACGACTTCTTCGGCATCGTCTTCGACGGCCACCCGTACCTCGCGCGCATCGAGATGCCCGACGACTGGGTGGGCCACCCGCAGCGCAAGGACTACCCGCTCGGCGGCATCCCCGTCGAGTACAAGGGCGCCGAAGTGCCGTCGCCCGACACGCGGAGGCAGTACCGATGACCACCGAGACCCCGCACGCCACCCAGGGCTTCGTCGACGACGAGGGCGCGCCCGAGTTCACCGCCTACGGCGGCGACTGGAGCGAGATCGCCGACGAGGCCACGCGTCTCGGCCAGCAGCGCGTCGTCATCAACATGGGCCCGCAGCACCCGTCCACGCACGGCGTGCTGCGCGTCATGCTCGAGATCGAGGGCGAGACCGTCACCGAGGCCCGCGCTGGCATCGGCTACCTGCACACCGGCATCGAGAAGAACATGGAGTTCCGGACGTGGACGCAGGGCGTCACGTTCGCGACCCGCATGGACTACGTCGCCTCGATGTTCAACGAGGCCGTGTACGTCATGGGCGTCGAGAAGCTGCTCGGCATCGAGGACGACGTGCCCGAGCGCGCCAACATCCTGCGCATCCTCATGATGGAGCTCACCCGCATCGGCTCGCACCTGGTCGCCATCGGCACCGGCGGCAACGAGATGGGCGCCACCACCGTCATGACGACGGCCTTCGTGGGCCGCGAGGACACCTTCCGTGTCATCGAGATGCTCACGGGCCTGCGCACCAACAACGCCTACATCCGCCCCGGCGGCGTCGCCGTCGACACGCCCGAGGGCTTCGTCGAGTACGTGCGCGAGATGATCCCGAAGGTCAAGCAGCGCCTCGACGAACTCGCGCAGATCCAGCTCAAGAACCCCATCTTCATCGGCCGCCTCAAGGGCGTCGCGGAGCTTGACCTCGCAGGCTGCATGGCGCTCGGCATCACCGGCCCCATCCTGCGCTCGGCGGGCCTCCCGTACGACCTGCGCAAGTCCGAGCCGTACTGGGGTTACGAGACGTACGACTTCCAGGTGCCCACCAGCACCGACGGCGACGCGTACTCGCGCGTGATCCTGCGCCTCGAGGAGTGCTACGAGTCGCTCAAGATCGTCGAGCAGTGCGCCGATCGCCTCGAGGCGACCGAGGGCCAGCCCGTGATGGTCGCCGACAAGAAGATCGCCTGGCCCGCGCAGCTCGTGCTGAGCGCCGACGGCCAGGGCAACTCGCCCGAGCACATCGCTCACATCATGGGCGAGTCCATGGAGGCGCTGATCCACCACTTCAAGCTCGTGACCGAGGGCTTCAAGGTCCCCGCCGGCCAGGCCTACGCCGCGGTGGAGAACCCCAAGGGTCTGCTCGGCTGCCACGTGGTCAGCGACGGCGGCACCAAGCCGTGGCGCGCGCACTTCCGCGACCCGGGCTTCAACAACCTTCAGGCGCTGTCGATCCTCACGGAAGGCGGCCAGGTGGCCGACGTCGTGGTCGCCATCGCCACGATCGACATGGTGCTGGGAGGCGTCGACCGATGACTTACGACGAGTCCACCCTGACGCAGCTGACCGCCGACGCGGAGCAGATCGTCTCGCGCTACCCGGTGCCGCGCTCGGCGCTGCTGCCGATGCTGCACCTCGTGCAGTCCGTCGACGGCTTCGTCAGCCCCGACGGCATCGCGTTCTGCGCCGACCAGCTGGGTCTCACCTCTGCAGAGGTGAGCGCCGTCGCCACGTTCTACACGCAGTACAAGCGCCGCCCCAACGGCGAGTACCAGGTGGGCGTGTGCACCAACACGCTGTGCGCCGTGATGGGCGGCGACGAGATCTGGAAGCGCGTGTCCGAGCGCGTGGGCGTCGGCCACGACGAGACCACCGCGGACGGCAAGATCTCGCTTGAGCGCCTCGAGTGCAACGCCGCGTGCGACTTCGCGCCCGTCATGATGATCAACTGGGAGTTCTTCGACAACATGACGCCCGAGTCGGCGCTCTCCGTCGTGAACGACATCCTCGACGGCAAGCCCGTCAAGCCCTCCCGCGGGCCCGACGCAGTGCCCACCTTCAAGGAGGTGTCGCGCGTGCTCGCCGGCTTCGAGGACGGGCGTGCCGACGAGGGCGTGGGCGCCGGAGAGCCGACGCTGGCCGGCCTCAAGGTCGCCAAGGATCAGGGCTGGACGGCCGAGGGAGGCGCGAAGTGACCGAACTCGTACCCGTCCTCAGCGCGAACTGGGACCAGGAGCAGTCCTGGAAGCACGCGTCCTACGTCAAGGGCGGCGGCTACGGCGCCCTCAAGAAGGCCCTCGGCATCGACAAGGCCGACCTGGTGCAGATGGTGAAGGACTCCGGGCTGCGCGGTCGCGGTGGCGCGGGCTTCCCCACCGGCATGAAGTGGGGCTTCCTGCCCCCGGACGACGGCAAGCCGCGCTACCTCGTGGTCAACGCCGACGAGTCCGAGCCGGGCACGTGCAAGGACATCCCGCTCATGATGGCGAACCCTCACGTGCTCGTGGAGGGCGTCGCGATCACGTCGTACGCCATCGGCTGCAACCACGCCTTCATCTATGTGCGTGGCGAGGTGGTGCACGTGTACCGCCGACTGCTGCAGGCGGTGCGTGAGGCGTACGAGGCGGGAGACCTGGGCAAGAACATCCACGGCTCGGGCTTCGACCTGGACGTCACCGTCCACGCGGGCGCCGGTGCCTACATCTGCGGCGAGGAGACCGCGCTCCTCGACTCGCTCGAGGGCCGCCGCGGCCAGCCGCGCCTGAAGCCGCCGTTCCCCGCCGTCGCGGGCCTGTACGCGCGACCCACCGTCGTGAACAATGTCGAGTCTGTCGCTTCGGTCCCCGCGATCGTCGAGCGCGGCGTCGAGTGGTTCGCGGGCATGGGAACCGAGCGCTCGAAGGGCCACGGCCTGTTCTCGCTCTCGGGCCACGTGGAGAAGCCGGGCCAGTATGAGGCCTCGCTAGGCATCACGCTGCGCGAGCTGCTCGAGATGGCCGGCGGCATGCGCGGGGGCAAGTCTCTGAAGTTCTGGACCCCGGGAGGATCGTCCACGCCGATCTTCACCGAGGAGCACCTCGACACACCGCTGGACTACGAGTCCGTGGGAGCCGCGGGCTCGATGCTCGGCACCCGAGCGCTGCAGATCTTCGACGAGACCACGTGCGTGGTGCGCGCCGTCACCCGCTGGACGGAGTTCTACAAGCACGAGTCGTGCGGCAAGTGCACGCCGTGCCGTGAGGGCACCTTCTGGCTCACCCAGATCCTCAAGCGCCTCGAAGCCGGCAACGGCACCGAGGCCGACATCCAGCAGCTACTCGACACGTGCGACTCCATCGCTGGCCGCTCGTTCTGCGCGCTCGGCGACGGTGCGACGTCGTCCATCATCAGCTCCGTCAAGCTCTTCCGCGAGGAGTACGAGCGGCACGTGACCGAGGGCAAGTGCCCGTTCGACCACGCCGCCTCGGCGCTGTTCGACTACACCGCCGCATCGTCCACCTCCGAGCCGACCACCGAGGAGGCGCACGCATGACCGCGACCGCGGACAAGGCCGCCGTCGAGACCGTCACGCTCACCATCGACGGGACGGAGGTGACCGTTCCCAAGGGCACGCTCATCATCCGCGCCGCGGAGCAGGTCGGCATCGACATCCCCCGCTTCTGCGATCACCCCGCGCTCAAGCCGGCAGGCGCGTGCCGCCAGTGCCTGGTCGACGTGGCCAGCCCCGGCCCCGACGGCAACCTGCGCGCCTTCCCCAAGCCTCAGGCGTCGTGCACCATGACCGTCACCGAGGGCATGGTCGTCAACACGCAGCACACCTCCGAGGAGGCCGACCGCGCGCAGAAGGGCGTGCTCGAGCTGCTTCTGATCAACCACCCGCTCGACTGCCCGGTGTGCGACAAGGGCGGCGAGTGCCCCCTGCAGAACCAGGCGATGAACCACGGCCGCCCCGAGTCGCGCTTCGTGGACGTCAAGCGCGTCTTCGAGAAGCCCCTCGCGCTGAGCTCGGAGATCCTGCTCGACCGCGAGCGCTGCGTGCTGTGCCAGCGCTGTACCCGCTTCTCCAAGGAGATCGCGGGCGACGCCTTCATCGACCTGCAGAACCGTGGCGCGATGCAGCAGATCGGCACGTTCGACGAGAACGTGCTCGACTTCGACGGCTACAGCCCGCAGGGTCCCGCCGCGGAGGACGAGTCCGGTCGCGCATTCAGCTCGTACTACTCGGGCAACACCGTGCAGATCTGCCCGGTCGGCGCGCTGACGTCTTCGGCGTACCGCTTCCGCTCGCGTCCGTTCGACCTGGTGAGCACGCCCGGCATCTCGGAGCACGACAGCTCCGGCTCCGCCATCCGCACCGACCACCGTCGCGGCTCGATCATGCGCCGCATGGCGCAGAACGACCCGGTGGTCAACGAGGACTGGATCACCGACAAGGACCGCTTCGCGTTCTCGTGGCAGAACCAGCCCGACCGCCTCACGCGCCCCCTGGTGCGCAAGGACGGCGAGCTCGTTGAGGTCTCGTGGCCCGAGGCGATCGCCGCCGCCGCTGCCGGCCTCAAGGCTGCGACGACGGGCGAGGAGCCCAAGGGAGCGGCAGTGCTTCCCGGTGGTCGCGTCACGCTCGAGGACGCGTACGCGTACGCCAAGCTCGCGCGCGTCGCGCTCGGGACCAATGACGTGGACGCCCGTACGCGCGTCGCCTCGGACGAGGAGCTCGCGTTCCTCGGTGCGCACGTCGCCGGCCACGGCCTGGGCGTGACGTTCGCCGACCTCGAGAAGGCTCCGGCGGTCCTCATGGCAGGCTTCGAGCCCGAGGATGAGGGTGGCGTGGTCTTCCTGCGCCTGCGCAAGTCGCTCGGCAAGCAGCAGGTCTTCACCGCCGCGCCGTTCGTGTCGCGCGGCGCCGCGAAGCTCGACGCGGCCCTCGTGCCCGCCGCGCCCGGCCAGGAGGCTGCGGCGCTCGACGGACTCGACGGCGACGCCCTCGAGGCGCTCGGTGCCGAGGGCTCAGTCATCATCGTCGGCGAGCGTCTCGCGGGAGCGCCGGGTGCGCTCACTGCGGCCGCCGCCCTCGCCGAGAGGACGGGCGCCTCGCTCGTGTGGATCCCTCGCCGTGCCGGTGAGCGTGGCGCTCTCGAGGCCGGCGCCCTCCCGACGCTGCTGCCAGGCGGTCGTGACGCCACCAAGGCCGCGGCTCGCAAGGCCGTCGCCGCCGCGTGGAACGTCGAGGACCTCCCCAAGGCCAAGGGCCGCAGCGCCGCCGCGATCGTGTCCGACGCCGCGAAGGGTGCGATCGGTGCGCTCGTCGTGGGCGGAGTCACCCCGTCCGACGTGACGGCAGACATGACCGCCGCCCTCACCGCCGCCGACTTCGTGATCAGCCTCGAGGTGCGCCGCACCGAGGTCGCCGAGCACGCCGACGTGGTGCTGCCCGTCGCGCCGCCGTCGGAGAAGTCCGGCACGTTCGTCAACTGGGAGGGTCGCCTGCGCTCGTTCGCGACCGCCATCCCCACCGACGCGCTGTCCGACCACCGCGTGATCGACATCCTCGGCCGCGAGCTGGGGGTCGAGCTCAACGTTGGCACGATCGAGGCGATCAACGCCGAGCTCGCCGCGCTCGGCGCCGACGACAGCCAGCGCCCCGCCGCCCCCAAGGCGAAGGCCGCCCCGGCCCCTGCGTCGGGCGTGATCACCCTCGCCTCGTGGCACCTGCTGGTGGACGAGGGCGCGCTGCAGGACGGCGAGCCCTACCTCGCCGGCACCGGCCGCGCGCCTGTGGCGCGGCTCTCCGCCGCGACCGCCGAGCGACTCGGCGTGACCGACGTCGTGACCGTCACCGGCTCCGGCCGTGGCGCGATCACTCTGCCCGCCGTCGTCACCGACATGGTCGACGACGTGGTGTGGATGCCCACCAAGTCGCCCGGCTGCTGGATCGCGCAGGAGCTGCGCGTCGAGCCCGGCGCGGCCGTCGCCGTGAAGGGCGGTGCCTGATGCTCGGCCTCCTCACCGAGATCGACCCCGAGATGGCGCAGCGGTGGTGCGACGTCACCGACGCCGCCGCCGTGACCGAGGCGCAGCAGACGTGCCTCGACAACTACGGCACCCTGGCGGGCGACCCGCTGTGGGTCAGCATCATCAAGGCCGTCATTCTGCTGGTGTTCCTGCTCACGTCCGTGCTGTTCGCGGTGTGGTTCGAGCGCCGCGTGATCGGCCGCCTCCAGCAGCGCCCAGGCCCGAACATGCGCGGCCCCTTCGGTCTGCTCCAGTCCGTCGCCGACGCGATGAAGCTCCTCTTCAAGGAGGACATCACGGTGCGCGCCTCTGAGAAGGCGCTGTACATCCTGGCGCCGATGATCTCCGTGTTCTCCGCACTGCTGATCTTCTCGGTCATCCCGTTCGGGCCCGCGACGCACATCCCGTTCACCGACTTCACGACGCCGCTGCAGCTCACGGACTTCCCCGTGGCGGTGCTGTTCATCCTCGCGTGCGCCGCGATCGGCGTGTACGGCATCGTGCTCGGTGGGTGGGCGTCGGGGTCGGTCTACCCGCTCATGGGCGCCGTGCGGTCGACCGCGCAGATCATCTCGTACGAGCTGGCGATGGGCCTGTCGCTCGTCACCGTCTTCATGCTCTCCGGCTCGATGAGCACCTCGGCGATCGTGGATGCGCAGACCGACCGCTGGTGGGTGTGGCCGCTGCTGCCCGCCTTCGTCTTGTACGTCATCTCCATGATCGGCGAGACGAACCGCCTGCCGTTCGACCTCCCCGAGGCCGAGGGCGAGCTGGTCGCGGGCTTCATGACCGAGTACTCGTCCATGAAGTTCGCGTGGTACTTCCTCGCGGAGTACATGAACATGATCAACGTCTCGGCAGTCGCCTCCGTGCTGTTCCTGGGAGGCTGGCACGCCCCGTGGCCGGCTTCGTGGCCGGGCGCGGAGATGCTCAACACTGGGATCTTCCCGCCCGTATGGCTGATCATCAAGATCTGGCTGCTCATGTTCGTGTTCGTGTGGGTCCGCGGCTCGCTGCTGCGCTTCCGCTACGACCAGTTCATGAAGTTCGGCTGGAAGGTGCTCATCCCGGTGGGACTCGGCTGGCTCGTGTTCTTCGCGGTCGGCCGCCAGCTCATGACCGAGTTCGAGCGCGACCTCAACCTGTTCGACGCGGTCGCCGCGATCGTCGCCATCCTCCTGGTCTACGCGTTCTGGGGCTTCATCAAGGACTCCAAGACGCAGCAGGTCGAGGAGCCGGAGCCCGATGCGGAGCCGGAGCCGTTCGACGCGTTCGCCGGAGGCTACCCCGTGCCGCCGCTGCCGCACCAGACCCTCCCGCCGTCGCCGCGCACCGGCCGCACTGTGGAGGCCCAGAAGACTTCGACCGAGGGAGGCGCCGATGACTGACGCTGACGAGACCTGGGAGGTCAACCGCGCCAAGGACGCCGAGGCGACCGAGCGGTTCGAGTCCAACCTGCCCAAGCCCGGACCGCTCGCGCCCGTGGCCGGATTCGGCATCACGCTGCGCAACTTCTTCAAGCCCACGGTGACCGAGCAGTACCCGCGCAAGAAGACTCCGCCGATGCCGCGCTACCACGGCCGCCACCAGCTCAACCGGTACCCGGACGGGCTCGAGAAGTGCATCGGCTGCGAACTGTGCGCCTGGGCCTGCCCCGCGGACGCGATCTACGTCGAGGCCGACTCGAACACGCCCGACGCGCAGTACAGCCCTGGCGAGCGCTACGGCCGCGTCTACCAGATCAACTACCTGCGGTGCATCTTCTGCGGACTGTGCATCGAGGCGTGCCCCACCCGTGCGCTCACCATGACCAACGAGTACGAGCTCGCCGGTCCCACGCGCGAGGGCCTCATCTACGAGAAGCAGGACCTCCTCGCACCCCTCGAGGACGGTATGCTCCAGGCCCCGCACCCGATGGTCCCGGGCACCACCGACGGCGACTACTACCGCGGTGACGTGACCGAGGTCGTCGACGCGCAGGTCGACTGGGTGCGCGAGAACCGCCCCGAGGACCCCACGCTTCCCGAGAACGCCGCGGTCGCAGGCAAGGAGGCGTGACGTGATCTCCCCCGTCCTGTTCTGGTCGATCGCCGCGCTCACGGTGATCCCCGCGCTATCGCTGCTGTTCGCACGCAAGGCCGTGCACATCGCGGTGTCGATCATCGGCGTGATGATCGGGCTCGCGGTCGCGTACGTCACGCTCGGCGCCCCGTTCCTGGGCGTCGTGCAGATCGTCGTCTACACGGGCGCGGTCATGATGCTGTTCCTGTTCGTGCTCATGCTGGTCGGCGTCGACCAGCGCGAGTCGCTCAAGGAGACGCTCACGGGCCAGCGCTGGATCGCCTTCGTCGGCGCAGCCGGCCTCGCAATCCTGCTCATTGCAGCCATCTCCGAGGTGGCGTTCGAGCCGGCCGAGGAAGGCGTGTCCGGAGAGCCCGACGCCGTCGCGATGCTGCTCTTCACCGACTACGTGGTCGTCATCGAGATCCTCGGCGCGCTGCTCATCACCGCCGCCGTGGGCGCGCTCGTCATGACCCACACCCCGCGCCTCAGGCCCCGCCGCACGCAGCAGGAGCTGCAGCGCGAGCGAGTCCTCGCCGGCGCCAACCCGGTCAACAAGCCGATGCCTGGCGTCTACGCGCGTCACAACGCGCTCGACGTGCCCGCGCTCGACCCCGAGGGCAAGCCGATCGACGAGTCGGTCTCGCGCGTGCTCGAGGCGCGCCACCAGACCACCGAGGGCTTCGAGTGGCGCGCCGCGCTCACCGATCCGTCCAAGAAGAAGGCGCGTCCGGCGTCGGGCATCTCCAAGCCCGAGCCCACCGACAAGGAGGACGAGCGATGAGCCCCATGGCGTTCGTGTACCTCGCCGTCGTGCTGTTCGTGATCGGCGCGGCCGCGGTCCTGCTGCGCCGCAACGCCATCGTCGCGTTCATGGGCGTCGAGCTCATGCTCAACGCCGCGAACCTGGCGCTCGTCGCGTTCTCGCGCATCCACGGCACCATCGACGGACAGGTCATGGCGTTCTTCGTCATGGTCGTCGCGGCCGCCGAGGTGGTGGTGGGCCTGGCGATCATCATCGCGGTGTTCCGCGCCCGCCAGACCATCTCTCTCGACGAGCCTGCGGAACTGAAGGGTTGATCGATGCTTGACCTGACCTGGCTCCTCATCGCCGTGCCGCTGGCCAGCAGCTTCGCGCTGCTGCTCGCCGGCAAGCGCGCGGACGCGTGGGGACACTGGCTCGGCGTGGCCGCCTCCGCGACGACGTTCGTCGTCGGCTTCGGGGCGTTCCTCCAGCTGCTCGGACTCGACGCCGAGTCGCGCGAGCACGCCGTGCACCTGTTCACGTGGATCTCCGGCTCCGAGCTTCAGCTCGACGCCGGGCTGCTGGTGGACCCGCTGTCCGTGACCTTCGTGCTGCTCGTCAGCTTCGTGGGCACGCTCATCCACCTGTACTCCGTGGCGTACATGGAGCATGACCCGCGCCGCCGCGTGTTCTTCGCGTACCTCAACCTGTTCGTCGCCGCGATGCTGCTGCTCGTGCTCGCCGACTCGTACCTGCTGCTGTTCGTCGGCTGGGAAGGCGTGGGACTCGCGTCGTACCTGCTGATCGGCTTCTGGAACCACAAGCCCGAGTACGCGACCGCGGCAAACAAGGCCTTCGTGGTCAACCGCGTCGGCGACGTGGGCCTCATCGTGGCGATGGGCCTCATGTTCGCCACCTTCGGCTCGCTCGGGTTCGAGGAGGTCTTCGCCCAGGTGGGCGAGGCCTCCACTGCCACGCTCACCGCGATCGGCCTCACCCTGCTCGTCGCCGCGACCGGAAAGTCGGCACAGTTCCCGCTGCAGTCCTGGCTGGGCGACGCGATGGCAGGCCCGACGCCGGTCTCGGCCCTCATCCACGCCGCGACCATGGTCACGGCGGGCGTCTACCTCATCGTGCGCTCGTCCGCGATCTTCGACCTCACCGAGACCGCCCGGCTCGTGGTCGCCGCGGTCGGTGCGCTGACGCTCCTGCTCGGCGCGATCATCGGCATGGCGAAGGACGACATCAAGAAGGCGCTCGCTGCGTCGACGATGTCGCAGATCGGGTACATGATGCTCGCCGCTGGCCTCGGCCCCGTCGGGTACGCCTTCGCGATCTTCCACCTGGTCACGCACGGCTTCTTCAAGGCAGGCATGTTCCTCGGCGCCGGATCCGTCATGCACGGCATGAAGGACCAGGTGGACATGCGGCGCTTCGGTGCGCTGCGCACCGCGATGGTCGTCACGTGGGTCACCTTCGGGCTGGGTTGGCTCGCGATCCTCGGCGTGCCGCCGTTCGCGGGCTTCTGGTCCAAGGACAAGATCATCGAGTCCGCGTTTGTGGGCGAGGGGTGGCAGCCCTGGGTGTTCGGCCTCGCCGCGCTGATCGGCGCTGGCCTGACCGCGTTCTACATGTCGCGCCTGTTCTTCATGACGTTCCACGGCAAGGCGCGCTGGACCGACGATCAGCACCCGCACGAGTCCCCGTGGCTCATGACGGTGCCCATGATCTTGCTGGCCGTCGGATCGGCCGGGCTCGGCTGGTTCCTTGCCGCGGGCGACCGGTTCTCGACGTGGCTCGAGCCCGTCACCGGTCACGTGGAGCACCACGAGCCCGTGCTGTCGGTGCCGGTCATCATGACCCTCACGCTCACGCTCGTGGCCGTCGGCGTCGTGGTCGCATGGCTCAAGTACGGCAGGGCTGACGTGCCGACGGAGGCCCCGGCGCCCTCGCTCGCCACGCTGACCGCACGCAATGACTTCTTCCAGGACTCCGTGAACCGCGCCGTCTTCGAGCGGCCGGGCACGCACCTCACCCGCACGCTCGTCTATGCCGACGCAGCCGTGGTGGACGGAGCCGTCAACGGCACCGCGACCGGGGTGTCCAAGCTCGGAGAGTCCCTCCGCCGATTCCAGTCCGGACAGGTGCGCTCCTACGCGGCGCTGATCCTGATCGGCCTCGCGGGCCTTGTGGCCTTCGTCGTCCTGGGGGTGCTGTAGATGTTCCCGTTCCTGACCGTGCTGGTCGCGCTGCCAGCCGCGGGCGCCGCCGTGCTGTTCGCGCTGCCGGAGGGCGCGCGTGCCCGAGCCCGCGAGGTCGCGCTCGGCGTGACCCTGCTCGAGCTCGTGCTCGGCGTCGTCATGCTGACGCAGTTCGACCTCGGCTCGGCCGGCACTCAGCAGTTCACCGAGATGTACTCGTGGATCCCGCAGATCGGGGCGAGCTGGGCGCTGGGCGTCAATGGTTTCGGTCTGTCGATGATCGTGCTCGCGCTCCTCCTCACGCCGCTGGTGATCCTCGCCGGCTGGCGCGATGACGAGGGCGACGCGACCCGCGGTTCGCGCTACCTCGCGCTCGTGCTGCTCAGCCAGGCGTTCATGGTCGGCATCTTCGCTGCGCGCGACGTCTTCCTGTTCTACGTGCTGTTCGAGGCGATGCTCATCCCGCTGTACTTCCTCATCGGCTCGTTCGGCGGTGCCCAGCGCCGCTACGCCGCAGTGAAGTTCCTCATCTTCTCCCTGGTCGGCGGTCTCGTGATGCTGGTCGGCGTCGTGGCCCTGTACTTCGTGGGGCCAGGGGGCGAGCACGCGTACCTGATTGACAACCTGCAGGGCACTGACTTCGGCACCACCGCAGAGCGGCTGATCTTCCTGGCGTTCTTCCTCGCCTTCGCGATCAAGGCGCCGATGGTGCCCGTCCACACGTGGCTGCCGACGGTGGCCGAGACGGCGCGCGTCGGGACGACGGCCCTGCTGGTGGCGGTGCTGGACAAGATCGGCACCTTCGGCATGCTAACCCTGTGCCTGGTGCTCTTCCCGGAGGCCTCCGCATGGGCGGCGCCGGTCATCATCGTGTTCGCCGTGATCTCCGTGATCTACGGCGCGCTGCTCGCGATCGGACAGAGGGACATGCTGCGCCTCGTGGCCTTCACCTCGGTGAGCCACTTCGGCATCATGGTGCTGGGCATCTTCGCGTTCCAGCCGACCTCGGTCGAGGGTGCCGCCTTCTACATGTTCAACCACGGCCTGTCCACGGGCGCGCTGTTCCTGGTCGTCGGGTTCCTCATCCGCCGCACGGGCAGCGCCGACGTCGCGGACTACGGCGGCCTGCAGAAGGTTGTGCCGGTGCTCGCCGGCACGTTCCTGATCATCGGCCTCAGCGCGCTCGCTCTGCCCGGACTCTCCCCGTTCGTCTCGGAGATCATGGTGCTCGTGGGCGCCTTCGGCGTCGCGAAGACCGCAGTCGTGATCTCCGCGCTCGGAGTGATCCTCGCCGCCCTGTACGTGCTGCTCACCTACCAGAAGGTCTTCACGGGCCCCACTCGCGAGGGCCTCGAGTCCACGCGCGAGCTGTCCGTGCGCGAGCGCCTGGTGCTGTGGCCGCTGATCGGCCTCATGCTGCTGCTGGGCTTCCTGCCCTCGCTCGCCATCGACTATCTCCGGGAGCCGTCGGCTGACGTGATCCCGGTCGTCTCCGCGGAGGTTGCCGAGTGATGTTCACCGCCCCCGAGATCTCCTACGCGGCTTTCGCGCCGACGATCATCGTGCTGCTCGCCGGCGCCGTCGGCATCCTGCTCGAGGCGATTATCCGCACCCACACGACCCGCCGTCACGTGCAGCTCGGGCTGGCGCTCGGCGCCATGGTGGCCGCCGCCGGGACCGCGATCGTCCAGTGGGCCACGTACGACGCCGCAGGCGTGGTCGCTCAGGCAGGCATGTTCGTCATGGACCGCCAGGCTCTCGCGTGGCACGTCATGCTGCTTGTCTTCGGCATCCTCGGCGTACTGCTGTTCGCTGCCCGCACCCGCGCGGGTGAGGAGGCGTTCACGCCGCTGGGCTCGACCGCTCCGGGTTCCGAGGACGAGGCGGAGGCGCGTCGTCGCGGCTTCGAGCTCACCGAGGTGTTCCCACTCGCGCTCTTCGCAGTCGGCGGCATGATGCTGTTCGCGGCGACAGTCGACTTCCTCGCGCTGTTCGTGGCGCTCGAGGTCTTCTCGCTGCCGCTGTACATCATGGTCGCGCTGGCGCGTCGCAAGCGCCTGCTGTCTCACGAAGGCGCCCTGAAGTACTTCCTGCTCGGCGCGTTCTCATCGGCGATCTACCTGTTCGGAGTCGCGCTGCTGTACGGCGCCACAGGCTCGCTCTCGTACGCCGACGTCGCCGCCGCGATCATCGCGTTGCCGGACATGTCGCCGCTGTTCGTGATCGGTGCCGTCATGGTGCTGGTCGGACTGCTGTTCAAGCTGGGCGCGGTGCCGTTCCACACGTGGTCGCCCGACGCCTACCAGGGCGCCCCGACTCCGGTCACCGCCTTCATGGCAGCCGCCACCAAGGCTGCGGCTGCCGCCGCGCTCCTGCGCGTCGTGTTCACCGCGCTGTTCCCGCTCGAATGGGAGCTGAACTGGCTGATCTGGACCGTCGCGATCCTGTCGATGGTCGTCGGCACTGTGCTCGCGCTGGTGCAGACGGACCTCAAGCGCATGCTCGCGTACTCGTCCGTCGCGCACGCGGGCTTTATCCTCGTGGCCTTCGCCGGGTTCTCGCCTCAGGCGCTCTCGGCTGTGCCGTTCTATCTGCTGACCTATGGCCTCGCGACGATCGGTGCCTTCGCGGTGCTGACGCAGGTGCGCGAGAAGGCAGTCGACGGCACCGTGGGCGCCGAGGCGACGCGCCTGGGCCAGTGGGCCGGTCTGGGCAAGCGCGAGCCGCTGCTCGCGGCGTCGATGGGTCTGTTCCTGCTGTCCTTCGCCGGAATCCCGCTGACCGCGGGCTTCATCGGGAAGTTCCAGGCGTTCGCCGCCGCGATCGACGGCGGTGCATGGCCGCTCGTGTTCGTCGCGGTGCTGTGCTCGGCCGCAGCGGCGTTCTTCTACGTGCGTCTCATCGTGCTGATGTTCTTCACCGACGTGCCTGAGGACCAGGAGGAGTCGATCGAGGTCGACTACCACCCGTACGCCCGCGTCGTCGTGTGGATCACGGCGGCTGCTGTCATCCTGCTCGGCATCCTCCCCGGCGGCGTGCTCACGCTGTTCGAGGACGCCGCGACGCTCCTGACGGGCCTGTAGGGCGTCATGGCGGCGCTCCCCATCGGCAACGCGAACCTCGAGGAGGCGCTGACCCCGCGGCTTGCGGTGGTCGAGGAGCGCCTGCGCGACGCCGTCGCACAGTCGGATCGCCTTGCCGATGCGACGTCGCGTCATCTGGTCGATGCAGGTGGCAAGCGCCTGCGCCCCATGCTCGTGCTGCTCACGGCTCAGCTGGGCGAGGGTGCGCGTCCCGAGGTGCTCGATGCCGCGGTCGTGTGCGAACTGACGCATCTTGCGACGCTCTATCACGACGACGTCATGGATTCGGCGCCGACGCGTCGGGGCGCTCCCGCCGCGCACGAAGTGTGGGGAAACTCGGTCGCGATCCTCACCGGCGACCTGCTGTTCGCGCGGGCGTCTGTGGTGGTCGCGGGCCTCGGCCCCGAAGCGGTCCGCCTGCAGGCGACGACCTTCGAGCGACTGTGCATCGGACAGTTGCACGAGACCGTGGGACCGGCCGAGGGCGAGGACCCGGTCGCGCACTACGTCCAGGTGCTCGCCGACAAGACCGGATCGCTCGTCGCCACGTCAGCGCGCTTCGGCGCGATGTTCGGTGGCTGCGGCCCCTCGGTAGTGCGTCAGGTGACGGAGTACGGCGAGCTTGCGGGCGTCGCGTTCCAGCTGGCTGACGACGTGCTCGACATCCGGTCCGACACTGAAGTGTCCGGGAAGACGCCAGGCACCGACCTGCGTGAGGGAGTCGCGACCATGCCGGTGCTGCTGCTTCGCAAGCGCGTGGCCGCAGGCGTGGGCGCGGACGTGACACAGGAGGAGCATGCGGCGGACGTGGCGCTCCTCGCCGACATCGACGGCGACCTGAGCTCGGACGAGGCGCTTGCCTCCGTGGTCGAGCGGCTGCGCGCGCACGTCGTGGTCGACCAGACTGCCGCGCTGGCGCACGAGTGGAGTGCGAAGGCGAAGGCCGCGATCGCCGCTCTGCCCGAGGGCGAGGTCAAGGACGCGCTGCTGTCCTTCGCGGACGCCCTGGTCGCCCGCGCGGCCTGACACACCCTGACCCTTCCCCGACCAACCCCTCCCCATCCGTGGGGACACTCCGCACGGAACCTGGCGCGACACCCCGGCGACCCCGGCGTCGGGCATGGCCGTTGCCGGCGCGTCGGATCTGAATCCGTGCGGACTGTTGCGGGGACCCCAACGTTTCGTGCCCCTGTCGCGTGTGACAGGGTGAGGACCGACAAGGGGGACCCGTGGGGGACTGGCAGGAGCTCGTCGAGCAGCTGATGCGCGAGCGCGGGCGCAGCCTGACGGCGTATGCCGCGATGCTCGTGGGACGCGACGGCGACGCCGAGGACCTGCTGCATGACGCGGTCGTGAAGGTTTTCAGCCGTCCCCGGCGCCTCGCCGATCTGGATCATGCCGAGGCCTACGTGCGCCGCACCATGCCGACGCTCGCGATCGACCGTGCCCGACGCCGTGGTGCCGCAGACAGGACTCGTACCCGGTCCTTCGAGCGGGAGCCCGCACCCGCTGACCTCGACGCAGGGCTCGACGTGCGCCGGGCGCTGCGCAGCCTGAGCCCGCGCGAGCAGGCGTGCGTGGTGATGCGCTACTTCGACGACCTCTCGGTGCCGCAGATCGCCCACGAACTGGGGCTCGCGCAGGGCACCGTGAAGCGCTACCTCCACGACGCGACGGCACGGCTGGCGCCGATGCTGGGCGTGGAGGATCCCGGGCCCGAGCCCGATGTCGTGGACCTTGTGACCACCAGGAGGAGCCGATGAGCGAGTTGGGAGACGCCCTCAAGAACGCGCACGGCGAGCACCAGGCGGTGCTCGTCACGCCCGACGCGGGGCGCACCGTGGCGGCGGTTCGTCGCCGACGCGCGTGGCGGGCGGGCGGCACGGTCGCGGCCGCCGCCATCGCCGTAGGTGCCGTCGCCGCGGGCGCGGTCGCGGCTCTCGGACCCGATGAGCAGCAGTCCGCCGCTTTCGAGGGGATGTGCAACCTCGACGAGTATCCGCTGCCGCGAGTCGAAGCACTCGCGGGTTCGCAGTACTACGGTCGCGCCTACCTGAATCTCGAGACTGAGACCGGCGTGTATCACCGCGCGAACGGTGAGCTGATCGACATCGTGCGTGATCACGACGACGACGAGGTGCGACGCTGGAGCGACTTGGGCTACGACGAGAGCCCGATTCAGGCCTGGCGCTATGACGATGATGAGATGCCCGTCCTCGTATTCAGGGACCTGTGGCTCGACGAGTGGCTCGACGCTGACACGGGCACCTTCGCCGATCGCGTGGTCGTCGATGTCACGGCGGCACAGACTCCGCAGGTGGTGGAGGATCCGACCGAGCTGTGGTGGGAGTGGACCACCGACGTACCGGACCAGACGCCAGCGGGCCTGAGTGCGGGCCTTGCTGGACTGGTGCATGACGGCTTCCTGCGGCAGTACGCCTTCGGTGTGGCGCTCGGCGACGTCGACCACGACACGCGTGTCTGGCGCACTGTTGAGCGCGAGGACGGGACCGTGACGCGCGAGCCGCTCCTCTTGAACGGACCTGTCGAGGTGATCGACGATCTCAGTGACGTGGTGCGCGTGACGACGAGGATCTCCATCCCGGGAGAGGAGCCGTACGAGATCGTCTCGACGCGCGCGGCGGGGGCAAGCTACGACGCGGTGTGCGGCGAGAACACGTCCGAGTGGCGACCGGTCACATTCGCGAACGTGCCGCCCGACGTGGACGAGTCCTACTCCTGGGATCCCTACCTCACGGGTCCGGAGTCAGCGGCGTTCCAGTGTGGGGCTCCGCTCGATCCGGCGCTCGAGCGTCAGGTCGATGAGGTGCGCCGAGTCGACGGCATCGTGTGGGAGGAGGAGCACCAGGGGCAGCGCGACTACGGGTCCGGCGCGACGATCGTCACATTCACCGTGCCGAACGGCATCTTCCCGGACTACGAGTGGGCGGACGTCGCGAGTCCGGGCTGGGAGGGAAGCTACGGAGTTGGGGACTCGTCGAGCGAAGGCGAGCAGGGCGTCCACCAGTATCAGGCGCCAGTGTGGGTGAACGACGCAGGGCTCATCGTCGGTGTGCTCGATCACACGAGCATCGAGGGGCAACGGCGCCTGGTCGCGGGCTTCGAGCCGGTCGACATATGGTTCGGAGAGGGGCTCAACGGCCCCGTGCAGGGGGACGCGGTGCTGTATGACGACGCACCGGTGATCCCGTGCGTTGACGCGGCGCAGCCTGTGTCCGCGGATGCGCAGCCGGTGATCCTCTACGGCGAGGGTGCGACGACGGACACGATGACGTGGATGTGGTTCGCGCTCGAGCCCTGACCGGTGACGCTTCGGATAGCCCGAAGCCCGTCTCAACAGTGCGAACCAGATCTGCTACCGACACCCCGGTGAGTCCAAGGTCGGAGGCGCCGTCACGCGGCGAGTCGCGCTGACATTGGTTCACACTGCCGGGTGGCGGCGGGAGTATCGAGGTGAAGTGCGCGCTAGACCGGCTCGGCCGGCTCCACCTCGGCCTCGTCGGGATCGCGCAGCGCACGCGGTCGACGTGCGGCGCGGAAGCCATCCAGCGTCAGGACGATCAGCGCGGCCCATACGAGCACGAAGCCGATCCATCTCCCTGCGGGCATCGGCTCGCCGAAGTGCCACACCGCGAGCATGAACATCATGGTGGGCGCGATGTACTGCAGCAGCCCGGTGACGTTGAGCGGCAGCCGCTGCGCACCCGCTCCGAACAGCAGCAGCGCGCCCACGGTGAAGACGCCGGTCGAGGCGAGCAGCAGGTCGTGCCCGACCCCCAGCCCCGAGGACCCGCGCGCACCGAACGTCAGTTCCCCGGACGACGACAGCCACCACAGACCCACGAGCGCGAACGGCGCGATCACCAGTGTCTCGACCGTGAGCCCCGTGATCGGGTCCACGGAGACGCGCTTCTTGATCAGCCCGTACAGCCCGAAGGAGAACGCGAGCGCCAGCGAGATCCACGGCAGCCCGCCCATCTCGACGCCGATGACCGCCACCGCCACCGAGGCGATGGCCACCGCGACGATCTGCAGCCGCCGCAGTCGTTCCCCGAGCACGAACACGCCCAGGGCGACGAGCACCAGGGGGTTGATGTAGTACCCGAGCGAGGCGGAGTTCACGCGGTCCGTCACGACCGCGAACACGTAGATAAGCCAGTTGGTGGCGATGAGCGCGGCGGCGAGTGCGAGGATGCCTAGCGTGCGCGGCGACCGCAGCACTGCGAGCACCCGTCGCCAGCCCCGCACGAACGCCACGATGATGGCGCACACGAGCAGCGACCAGATGGCGCGCTGCGCGGTGATCTCAATCGCCGACGCCGGCTCCAGCGCGTGCATCAGCAGCGGGAACAGGCCCCATACGAGGTAGGCGCCGGCCCCCAGGGCCAGCCCGCGGCGGTCGAGGGAGTCGGTCACTCGCCCAGTCAACCACTCGGCCGGGGTGCCGCCGTGGTGGCTACTGGCCATGCCCGACGCGGTGGCTGGCTCAGTGCGGCAGGCCTGCGTCCACCAGTCCGCGGGACTCCCGGAGTCGCGCATGAGCGCGGGCGAATGCGAGGCGATCGGCGAGCACGGTGAAGGCGAGCACGATGAGGATCGTGGCCATCATCTCGGTCAGGTCGCCGGTCTCACGGGAGCGGGAGATGACATCGCCGATGCCGGTGCCGGACAGCGCACCGGAGAAGATCTCGCCGGCCACGAGGCAGCGGAACGCGATGGACCAGCCGAGCTCGACGCCGGTGAGGATGCCGGGCGCTGCGGCGGGCAGGACGACGCGGCGGATGAGTGAGAAGCCTGACTCGCCCAGGGTGCGCCCGGCCCTCACGAGCAGAGGCGGGACGCCCTTTACCGCGGTACGCGTGGCCAGCATGATCGCAGGCACGGCGCCCAGCGAGACGACGGCGGCGAGCGACCAGATCTCGGTGCCGAGCACGATCGCTGCGACGGGGATCCACATCGAGGTGGGCATGCCCTGCAACGCCGCGAGATAGGGCGAGAGCGCGCGGTCGAGCGACCCGCGCGCGCCCAACAGCAGACCGGCGGAGACCCCGAGCATCACAGCGACCGCGAAGCACACCGCCATGAACACGGTGGTGCGCCACAGCAGAGACCACGCGCGACCATCCGCGATCATCGAGCCGAGTTCGGCGAACGTCGCCGCCGGGTCGGGCAGCGTGGGGGCCACGAGGGACGCGAGCCACCACAGCACCACCAGCGCCAACCCCGCCACAAGCATGGGGAAAGGTCCGGAGGTGAAGCGTCCGCGGCGTCGGGCGGTTTCAGATGCTGACATAGCCGTCCCGTCCCTCGCGGGGCGTCGTGATGCCCATCTGGTCGGCAGCGTCGAGCAGCCCGCGCACGTGCTGCGCGAGGTCCACGACCTGGCGCGACTCGACGACGCGGGGGCGGGCGAGCTGGATGGGCACGTCCGCGATCACGCGGCCGGGGCCGGAGGACATGACGATGACGCGGTCGCCCAACGTGACGGCCTCGCGCACGTTGTGCGTGACGAAGATGAGCGTGGTCCCAGTCTCGCGCCACAGCTCCTGGAGCTCCACGTGCAGGCGGTCACGAGAGGGCGCGTCGAGCGCGGAGAACGGCTCGTCCATGAGCAGCACGCGGGGCTTGAGCGCAAACGCGCGCGCGAGCGCGGCGCGCTGACGCATGCCTCCGGAGAGCTCGTGCGGGTGAAGCCGAGCCGCATCGGCTAGCCCCACGCGCCCGATCCACTCGCTCGCGACGGACCGACGCGAGGCCTCCGGCACGCCGGCGGCGCGCAGCCCGAACTCGACGTTCTCCTGCACGCTGAGCCAGGGGAACAGTGCGTGCTCCTGGAACACGAGCATGCGGTCGGGCCCCGGGCCGGTGACGGGGGTGCCGTCGACGGTCACGGTGCCGGTGGCGGGTGTGGCGTGCCCGGCGACGAGGTCCAGCAAGGTCGACTTGCCGCACCCGGACGGGCCGACGACCGCCACGAACTCGCCGGGAGCGATGTCCAGCGTGGTGGGCTGCAGCGCGAGCCGGGTGCGGCCGCGCCGCACGAACTCCTGCCCTGCCTCGGTGAGGGCGACCGCACCTCCCATCAGATGCTCACGTACGCGTCGCCGGTGACTCCGAGAGCCTTGTCGCGGGCGGTGCCTGCGGCCAAGGTGGCTCCGTCCTGCGGGTCGATCAGCACGAACGCGCCCGTGCGTCGGCGGTGGCCGTAGTCCTCGATGGCGAGCGGCGCGGCGAGCTGGAGTCGCACCACGCCGATGTCGTTGAGCAGCAACTCGTGACCCTCCTTGATGGAGGCGTCGAGCGTGCCTCCTGGCAGGCCGATGTCGAGCACGCCGTCGATCGACGTGACCATCGCCTGCACCGTGGCGGAGCCGTGCTGGACGAGCACGCGGTCTCGCACGCGCAGCGGCCGCTCGGCGAGCCATGCGACGTGCGCGGCGAAGGCCTTCACGGCACCAGACGCGTCCGATGCGGAGGCGAGCAGGTCGCCGCGTGAGACGTCCACGTCGTCGGCCAGGCGCACCGCGACTGAGCGGCCGGGACCTGCGAACTCGAGCGGCCCGTCGGGCGTATCGATGCCGGCGACGGTGGTGCGGCGGCCCGAGGGCTGCACCACGACGTGGTCGCCGACGCGCAGGGTGCCCTCGGCCACCTGGCCGGCGTAGCCGCGGTACTCGCGGTAGGCAGGATCGACGGCCGCGTCCTGGGGGCGCAGCACGAGCTGTACCGGCAGGCGCCAGCCGGGCTCGGCGGCAGCGGCGTCGGCGGCGGTGGGGTGGGCGATGCCGTGCCGATGCGCGGCGGCGACAGCGTCGGCTCCCTCGTCGATCGATGGGGCGGTCTCCAGCACGTCGAGCACAGTGGGGCCGTCGTACCAGGGGGTCTGCTCCGAGCGCACGGCCACGTTGTCGCCCACCAGGGCGCTCACGGGGATCGAGATGACCGAGGGAAGTCCGAGGGCTTCGGCGTGCGATTCGACGTGGCGAGCGATCGAGCGGTACGGCGCCTCGGCGTAGTCGAGCAGGTCGATCTTGTTGACCGCGACGATCACGTGGGGCACGCGCAGCAGCGAGGCCACCGCGAGGTGGCGCCGGGTCTGCTCCACGACGCCATAGCGCGCGTCCACGAGCACGACCAGGGCGTCGGCGGTCGAGGCGCCGGTGACGGTGTTGCGGGTGTACTGCACGTGCCCGGGGCAGTCGGCGAGGATGAACGTCCGCCTGGGTGTGGAGAAGTAGCGGTACGCGACGTCGATCGTGATGCCCTGCTCGCGCTCGGCGCGCAATCCGTCGGTAAGCAGCGCGAGGTCCACCTCGGTGGAGCCGCGCTCGTGGCTCACGCGCGCGACCGCCTCGTAGGCGTCGGCGAGGATCGACTTGGTGTCGTGCAGCAGGCGCCCCACGAGGGTCGACTTGCCGTCGTCCACCGAGCCGGCGGTGGCGAAGCGCAGCAGGGACGGGGTGGCGATGATCTCCGTGGCCATCAGAAGTAGCCCTCCTTCTTGCGGTCCTCCATGGCGGCCTCGGTGAGGCGGTCGTCGGCGCGCGTGGCGCCGCGCTCGGTGATGCGGGTCGCGGCGACCTCGGCGATGACCTCGTCGACGGTGGCCGCCGAGGATTCGACGGCTCCCGTGCAGCTCGCATCGCCCACGGTGCGGTAGCGGACCACGCGCGTCTCGATCGTGTCTGTCTCCCTCACGCGCACCGAGTGGTGCGGGGTGAGCCACATGCCGTCGCGCTGGAACACCTCGCGCTCGTGCGCGTAGTACAGGCCAGGCAGCTCGATGCCCTCGCGCTCGATGTAGCGCCACACGTCCAGTTCGGTCCAGTTGCTCAGGGGGAACACGCGCACGTGCTGGCCCGGCAGGTGGCGGGAGTTGTACAGGTTCCACAGCTCGGGGCGCTGGTTGCGCGGGTCCCACTGGCCGAACTCGTCCCTGAGCGAGACGACGCGCTCCTTGGCGCGCGCCTTCTCCTCGTCGCGTCGCGCGCCGCCGAGCACCACGTCGTAGCCGTGGCCGGCGATCGCGTCCAGCAGGGGGACGGTCTGCAGGGGGTTGCGGGTGCCGTCGGGACGCTCGCGCAGGCGCCCGTCGTCGATGTAGTCCTGCACGCTCGCGACCTGCAGGCGCAGGCCGAGTCGCTCGACCGTGCGGTCGCGGAAGTCGAGGACCTCCTGGAAGTTGTGCCCGGTGTCCACGTGCAGCAGTTCCACGGGCACGCGCGCGGGCCAGAACGCCTTGGCGGCGAGGTGAAGCACCACTACGGAGTCCTTGCCGCCGGAGAACAGCAGCGCGGGCTTGCGTGCGCCGCCGACTGCCTCGCGGATGATGTGGATGCCCTCGGACTCGAGCGTGTCCAGGGTCGTGGGCCGCGGTGGAGCCACGGTGGCGGTGGTGACATCAGTCATGAGTCGATTGCCTTACGAGCTGGGGGTTCGGGGACGGTTGTTCGGTTCGCGGCGGGGCGGGCGGCATTTGCCCGACGCCGGTGTCAGTTCACGTGGATGCCGCACTCGGTCTTGTCCTGGCCAGCCCAGCGCCCGGAGCGCGGGTCCTCGCCCGGGGCGACCTTGCGGGTGCAGGGGGCACAGCCGATAGACGGGTAGCCCTGGGCGACGAGCGGGTTGCGGGGCAGGTCGTACTGCACCTGGTACTGCTCGACCTTGTCGTCATCCCACAACGCGAGCGGGTTGATTTTCACCAGGCCGTGCTTCGCGTCCCAGCTCACGACGGGCAGCTCGGAGCGGGTGACGGCGTCAGCGCGGCGCGCGCCCGTCACCCACGCGCTGTAGCCCTGCAGTGCAAGGCGCAGGGGCTCGACCTTGCGCAGCGCGCAGCACAAGTTCGGGTCGCGGTCGTGAAGCCTCGCGCCGTGCTCCGCGTCCTGCTCGGCAACGGTCTGCGCGGGAGTCGCGTTCACGATCGTGATCGGCAGGCGCCTCGCCGCCTCGTCGCGCGTGGCGATGGTCTCGGGGAAGTGGTATCCGGTCTCGAGGAAGACCACGTCGATCCCGTTCAGGCGCGTGCCGAACAGGTGCGGCAGGATCGTGTCCTGCATCGACGCTGCTACGGCGAGGTCCTTGCCGAACGTCGCGACGGCCCAGTCGGCGATGTGCTCGGCGGAGGCGTGCTCGAGCCGCGCATTGACTTCCGCGGTGGTCCCCGCATTCCACTCGGTGGGGTTGAGCAGGGTGAGCGAGGCGACGGTCATCGGACCAGCTCCTCGTCCACGCGGAAGGCCCAGTCGGCGAACGGCTCGTCGCCCTCGCGGGTGTCCAGGTAGTTCTGGGTGACGCGCGCGACGTACTCGGGCATGCCGTCGGCCTTGACCTTGTGTCCGCGGATCTTGCGACCGAAGTCGTTGTCGTCCCCGCGGCCCAGCCTGCCGCCCAGGTGCACCTGGAAGCCGGGCACCTGTTCGCCGGTCTCGTCGTCCAGCACCAGCTGGCCCTTGAAGCCGATGTCCGCGATCTGCACGCGCGCGCACGAGTTGGGGCAGCCGTTGACGTGCACGGTGATGGGGCTGTCGAGGGTGGGGAACTTGTCGTCGAGGATCTTCACGACCTCGCGCGCGGTGGCCTTCGTCTCGACGATCGCGAGCTTGCAGTACTCGATGCCGGTGCACGCGATGACGTTGCGGTGGAACTCGCCCGGCTGGGATTCGAGCTCGAGCGCGCGCAGCCCGTTGACAACGTCGCTGACGCGATCCTCGGGGATGTCGAGGATGAGGATCTTCTGCAGCGGCGTGAGACGGATCCGGTCGGAGCCGACGGACTCGGCGATGCGCGCGATCTCAAGCAGCTTCTCGCCGGAGATGCGACCCGCGACGGGGGCGACGCCCACGTACCAGTTGCCGTCCTGCTGCTCATGGATGCCTACGTGGTCTCCGCGATCGCCGCGGGACGCCTCGCGCGGCGCCGGGCCCTTGGGGAGCTCGTATCCGAGGTAGTCGTCCTGCAGCACCTGCAGGAACTTCTCGGGGCCCCACGCCTTGACGAGGAACTTGAGGCGCGCGCGGGTGCGCAGGCGGCGGTAGCCGTGGTCGCGGAAGATCCCGGCGGCGCCGGCCCACACCTCGTGCGCGATCTCGGGCTTCACGAACACGCCCAGGCGCTGGCCCAGGAACGGGTTGACGGAGAGCCCGCCGCCCACCCACAGGTCGTAGCCGACGCCCAACTCGGGGTGCTCTACCGCGCAGAAGGCGATGTCCTGCACCTCGTGAAGGATGTCGGGGATCGGTTGGCCGGTGAACGCGGTCTTGAACTTGCGCGGCAGGTTGGAGAACTCGGGACTGCCGATGTGGCGGTCGATGATGTCGCGGATCTGCGGCGTGGGGTCGATCAGCTCGTCCTTGGCGACGCCGGCGACGGGGGAGCCGAGGATGACGCGCGGCACGTCGCCGCACGCCTCGGCGCACAGGAGCCCGACCTCTTCGACGCGACGGAAGATGTCAGGCACGTCCTCGATGCGCACCCAGTGCAGCTGGATGTTCTGGCGGTCGGAGACGTCGGCGGTGTCGCGTGCCAGGTCGCGCGAGATCTCGCCGATGGTGCGGGCCTGCGCCACGCTCAGCTGCCCACCGTCGGAGCGGATGCGGAGCATGAAGTACTCGTCGTCGAGCTGGTGCGGTTCGAGGATCGCGGTCTTGCCGCCGTCGATCCCGGGACGGCGCTGCGTGTACAGGCCCCACCAGCGGAAGCGTCCACGCAGGTCGCCCGGGGGGATGGACCAGAAGCCCCACTTGGAGTACAGGTTCTCGATGCGCGTGCGCACCTCGAGCGGATCGCCCGTGGACTTCATCTCCTCGTTGGGGTTCAGCGGCGTGCGGTCGCCCGCGGCCCACTGGCCGTCCTTGGACGCGGTGTTCTTGCGCGCGGCCGCCTCGCGGGTGCGAATGAGGCGCGCCTCCTCGCGGTGGCGACGGCGCTCGTCGGCCTCTGAGGAGGTGGTGGTGGTGTCCGGGTTCACCGTGGCTCCTGGCTTTCTGTCAGCGGGAGCTCGGCCTGCGCGGGCGTGGTTCAGTCGCGCCCGGTTCAGCCGAGCGCCCTGGGTACGAGTGGGGTATCCGGGGCGGCTCAGGCCGACGGACACATGACGCAGCACATCGCGCGCATGGAGCGCAGCGAGAGGGGTGCCGTGGTCGTCATGGCTGAGAGTGTGACACATCCACGAAGGGATGACCAGCCCCCTACCAGGAACGATGCCTGGCGGGGTATCTGTAGCAGGCTCGACGGTGTGGCGAGGTCCCGCTCGCCGCTCGCCGCAGCGTCGGGCGGGCTCGTCATCGGCCCCTGACCTCGGTCTCGTGGAACCGCAGGATCTGGGCGATCGTCTGCTGGTCCCTCGTCTCGAGCGCGATCTCACGCGTGCCGAGCCGCACGCCGCCGTTCACGAAGTTGTGCGAGCCCGTGATCGCCGCCCGCGGCGCACCGCCCCGGAAGAAGACGATCGCCTTCGCATGGAGGTAGCGCGCACTGCGGTACTGCGTCCGGTAGCCCGTCCACGCCATCGAGGAGGCGATCAGCACCCGGTTGGCCGGCCCCGCATTGCGCGGCGGATTGAACCACAGCTCGTGCTCGCGCTCGGCGATAGTACGTCCCAGCTCGCCCGTGGGGCAGTACTGCGACATGAGCAGCACCCGGTCCGCCCTCTGCGCGTGCTTGAGCGCCCGCCGGTAGATGATCGAGTCCCCCGGGATGCCGCCGTCGACCAGCACTCGATCCCTGCCGTACCGCAGCTCGAGCGACCGATGACCCCGCTCGTGGAGGTTCATGCGCTGGATGCGGCCGTACACGTCCTCGAGATCGTCGGCCACGCGCTCGTCCTGGATCCGCAGCATGAAGTCCGCGTTCTCGATTCCCCGGTGGTCCAGGTTCACTCCGCCGAACGCATACGCGACATCATCGGTCACGCAGAACTTGGTGTGAGTGCGGCCTCGCCAGATCAGTCCCTTCTCGCGCCCCAGCCACGAGAACGCGACGCCCTCGCGCGAGAGCTTCCCCGCGAGACGGTTGCCCGCCCGCCAGCGCGCGCCGCGATAGCCCGTGGGCAGGAAGGTGCCGGCCGCGTCGGCGTAGGTGAAGACGTCCGCAGCGACCGAGACCTTCACGCCGCGCCGCGCCGCCCAGATGAGCGCATCGATCAGCGCGTCCGTGCGGTGGTCATCCGCGATCGTCAGCGTCGTGAGCAGCACCCGCCGCTTCGCCGCGTGGATGTGCCGGGTCGCGTCGGCGATGTACTCGGTGCCCGTCAGCAGCGTGGGCGCGGCGAGGGGCCGGCGTCGCCCATCGGACGCGGCGCCGGGGCTGCGGGTGGGAGCGCTCGCCACCTCCTCAGGCTGACACGCCGCCACGCGCGTTCACCCCGAGTCGGCACGACCTTCACCCAGGCTTCATCTCGTGTCGCACACCAGGCCGTCCGGCCCGGTTGATGTGTCCCCGGTGGGGCTAGCCTGGGCGGAGGTCGAGTCCCCGCGGCCCCGCACTGTCGCGCCATCCGAAGGGACACCATGGAGCGCTCCTCCGGCTCCGAGGCCATCGACGTCGCGGCCGTGCTCGCCGAGCTGGACAGGATCCACGCCGCGGGCGGCGGTCCCGAGCGTGCGCGCGCACACCTGGAGGCGGCGCTCGCGCGATCCGAGGAGCTCGGGGACCAGCCGGGGCGGCTCGCGATCCTCAACGAGCTCATGGGACACCTGAGGTCGGTCGGCGACCACGCGCAATCCGTGACGCTCGCCGAGGAGGCGCTCGCGCTCGCCGACAGGATGGGCCTCGCCGGGTCAGACGCGTACACCACTACGCTCGTGAACGTCGCGACCGCTCAGCGCGCCGCGGGCCTGCTGGAGGAAGCGCACGAGACCTACGTGCGTGCATTGGCCGACGCCGAGCGCACCCTGGGCCCGCACGATCGCCGACTCGCGGCCCTCCACAACAACCATTCGATGCTGCACAGCGACTCCGGCCACCCTGCGGCCGCGCGCACGGAGTTGCTCGCAGCGCTCAGGATCCTCGAGGCTTCCTCCGTCGACCCCGGGGCCGACGTCGACATCGCGACCACGCACACCAACCTCGCCCTGGTCAGCCTGCGGCTCGGCCGGCCCGAGCAGGCACAGTCCCACGCGGGGTCGGCGATGGCGATCTTCCAGCGCACGCGCCGCGAAGACGGCCATTACGCGGGAGCGCTCGCCTCGCTCGCTGCCGTGCGCATCGAGCTCGGCGACGCGACGGCAGCCGTCGAGCTCTACCGACGCGCGCTCGCGATCGTGGACGCCTGCTACGGCCCGGACAGCGAGGCGCATGAGATCGTCGCCGACAACCTCGAGGAGGCTCTCGCCGCGATCGACGCCGCCGACCGGCGTCGTCCCACGAGCGGGTCCATTCCGGCGCTCGCGCCCACGCACCGCACCACTCCCGCGGCGCGCCCGAAGCCAGGCGTGGACCGGACGACGCCACGCGAGGACGTCAGTCTCGCGTCGGGCATGGAGCTGGCCCGCGCCTACTGGGAGACGCACGGGCGGCCGATGCTGCGCGAGCGGTACCCGGCACAGGCCGGACGCATCGCCGTGGGGCTCGTGGGGCACGGCTCCGATGCGCTCGGCTTCGACGACGAACACTCCCGCGACCACGACTTCGGCCCGGGCTTCTGCCTGTGGCTGACGGCTGACGACCACGCCGCGATCGGCGAGGAGCTGCAAGCCGACTACGACGCCCTGCCAGTGACGTTCCGCGGCGTCGGGCCACGCGTGACGACCCGACGCTCCGAAGGCTCGCAGCGCCGGGTGGGGGTGTTCGAGATCGGGGCGTTCTTCTCGTCCCTGACAGGGCTGGAGCGCGCGCCCGCAGCCGATCGGCCCCATGAATGGCTCATGCTGGAGGAGGCGACCCTCGCGACCGCCACTGGCGGTGAGGTCTTCGTCGACCCGCTCGGCGCCTTCAGCGGCGTGCGCAACTCGTTCAGGCGCATGCCCGAGGACGTCCGGCTCGCGCTGATCGGCCGCCGCCTGGGCATGATGGCGCAGGCAGGCCAGTACAACGTGCCGCGGATGCTCGCGCGCGGGGACGGCGAGGCGGCTTGGCTCGCCGTCGCGGAGTTCGTGCGGGCGACCGCATCTGTGGTGTTCCTTCTCAACCGGCCCGCCGCCGTCGGCTACCTCCCGTACTACAAATGGCAGTTCGCCGCCCTGCGCGCGCTCGCGGCAAGGCCGGCCTCCCGGCTGCCCGAGGTGCACCGGCACCTCGCGGATGCCGTGCGCCTCGCCTCGGCGGCATGCCTCGGCGGCCCAGGGTTCGGCGAGGGCGGCGCGGGAGCGACCCCCGCCCGCGCCGCGCTCGAGCAGTCGATCGACGCCGCGTGCGCCGACGTCGCCGCAGAGCTCCGAGCCCAGCGACTCACCGACTCCGCAGACCCGTTCCTCGAGCGGCACCGCGACGAGGTGCAGGCGCGCATCGCAGACCCCTGGCTGCGAGCGCTGTGAAAGAGAGCACTGTGAAAGAGAACACTGTGAAGGAGCAGAGGTGACAGAGACCTACGAGGAGCGCGCCGCGCGGCTCGAGCGCGCGCGAGAGATCGTCGCGCACGAGTGGCGGCAGTTCCAGGAGGTCCAGGGCGAAGGCGGGCGCGCCTCGTGCCAGGACAACCCGGCCGAGTTCGAGGTGCAGCGGCTCGGCCAGTTCATGACGTGGCCCATGGCGCTGCTCGACTCTTATGCGGCCGATCTCGCGGACGCCGACGCCGCGGGTCGCAATCTGCTGACCGAGAAGTACGCGCGCATGATGGAGTCGACGGAGCCGGAGAGGTACGCCCGCGAGCTCGAGCCGCATCTGCCAGGGCTCGACGACGAGCGGGTCGCGGCGCAGGAGCGGATCATCGCGGTCCAAGTGGCGTGGGCGCGCGCGTTCCACCACGACTACCCCCGGCTGGGCGCGGCGATGCGTGTGCTCACTACGGGACAGGACACCCTCGAGTCGACGTCGTTCGAGACGTATCTGCGCGGAGAGCTCGGCACCTATTCCGACGCGACGCTCGCGCTCTACGGCGATCTTGTGAACGCCCTCGCCGGCGCGGGTCAGAACCTCACCTGGCGCACCGTGGCGTACACCGCGATCCTGGCCGGGCATGCCAACATCGAGGCCGCCGAGGCGTCTCAGCCGCCCATCCCCCCTGGGGGATAGGCGTATTTTCGTCACGTAGCGCGCACGAAAACTGTGTCTATACTCTGGTGCCGTTCGCCCGGAACGCGCGCCGTTGATCCAGCAGCGCGTCCGCCACCCGCCGCTCAAGCCCATCCCCGAGGAATCATCGTGACTGCCAATCGCCCGCTCCGCGTGGCCATCGTCGGCGCCGGCCCTGCCGGAACCTACGCCGCCGACATCCTGTCCAAGACCGACCTCGACGTCTCGATCGACATCATCGAGCGGCTCCCCGCCCCCTTCGGCCTGGTGCGCTACGGCGTGGCGCCCGACCACCCGCGCATCAAGCAGATCATCGTCGCGCTCGCGAACGTGCTGGGTCGCGGCGACATCCGCTTCCTCGGCAACGTCAACGTCGGGACCGACCTCACGCTGCAGGACCTGCGCGAGCACTACGACGCCGTGATCTTCGCGACCGGCTCCTTCAAGGACGCCGATCTCGACATCCCCGGCATCGACCTCGACGGCTCGTACGGCGCCGCCGACTTCGTGTCCTGGTACGACGGCCACCCCGACGTGCCCCGCACCTGGCCGCTGCACGCCAAGGAGGTCGCGGTGCTCGGCGTGGGCAACGTCGGCCTGGACGTCGCGCGCATCCTCGCCAAGCACGTGCCCGACCTGCTGAGCACGGAGATTCCGGCCAACGTGCAGGAGGGCCTCGAGGCCTCGCCCGTCACGGACGTGCACATCTTCGGTCGCCGCGGCCCCGCGCAGGTGAAGTTCACGCCGCTCGAGCTCCGCGAGCTCGGCCAGGTGCCGGACGTCGACGTGATCGTCTACCCCGAGGACTACGACTTCGACGAGGGCTCCATGGCCGCCATCGAGTCGCACCACCAGACCAAGCAGGTCGTCAAGACCCTCACCGACTGGACGCTGCGGGAGCCCACCGGCGCCTCGCGTCGCATCCACCTGCACCTGCTCCAGGAGCCCGTCGAGATCCTGGGCGAGGACGGCAAGGTCGTCGGGCTTCGCATGGAGCGCACCGCGCTGCAGGGCGACGGCTCGGTGAAGGGCACCGGCGAGTACCTGGACTACGAGGTGCAGGCCGTCTACCGGGCGGTCGGCTACTGGGGCACCGAGATCGACGGCGTCCCCTTCAACGACGGCAAGGGCGTCATCCGCAACGAGGGCGGCCGCGTGATCGACGAGTCGGGCGAGCGTGTGCCGGGCTTCTACGCCACCGGCTGGATCAAGCGCGGCCCCGTGGGCCTCATCGGGCACACCAAGTCCGACGCCTCGGAGACGATCGCGAACCTCGTCGAGGACGCCGACGCGCTGTACGCCGGCACGCAGGCGAGCCCCGAGCAGCTCAGTCCCGACAACCTGCTGCGCCTGCTCAAGAGCCGCGGCGTGCCGGTCGTCGAGTGGTCCGGCTGGGAGGTCCTCGACGCGCACGAGCGTGCGCTGGGCGAGGCCGCCGGCCGCGAGCGCGTCAAGGTGGTCCCGCGCGACGAGATGACGGACGTCGCCCTCGGCAATGGCTGACCGCTCTCGCATGCGAGAATTCGTGCGCTGAGGGGGAACCCGCGCGCCCGCGCGTCCGTTCTCCTGCTGATACGGAGACGGAGGACCGGTGGGCGGGACGAATCACTTCAACGGGCTCAAGACGATGGGTCTGTTCGTGCTGCTGTGGGTCGTCATGCTCGGGCTCGGCTCGATCATCGGCGGCGGCCAGTACCTGTGGATCTTCGCCGGACTCTCGGTGCTCGGCACGATCTACGGCTACTGGAACTCGGACAAGCTCGCGATCCGCGCGATGCACGCGCGACCGGTGACTGAGGTTGAGCAGCCGGCGATGTACCGCATCGTCCGCGAGCTCAGCCGCGAGGCGAACCAGCCGATGCCCCGCCTGTACGTCTCGCCCACTGACGCGCCCAATGCGTTCGCGACCGGTCGCAACCCGCAGAACGCGGCAGTGTGCTGCACGACGGGCATCCTCGGCCTGCTCGACGAGCGCGAGCTGCGCGGCGTCCTGGGCCACGAGCTCATGCACGTGTACAACCGCGACGTGCTCATCGGCTCCGTCGCCGCGGCGTTCGCGGGCATGATCACGGCCGTCGCGCAGATGATGTTCTTCTTCGGCGGCGGCTCGAACTCGCGCGACAACCCGTTGGGGCCGTTCGCGATGCTCGCGATGCTGTTCCTCGCGCCGATCGCCGCCACGCTTATCCGCATGGCCATCTCGCGCACGCGCGAGTACGACGCGGACCAGGACGGCGCCACGCTCACCGGCGACCCGCTCGCGCTCGCGTCCGCGCTGCGCAAGCTCGAGTCCGGCGCCGCCCGCAGGCCGCTGCCGCAGGAGCCGCAGTTCGAGAACGTCAGCCACCTGTTCATCGCCAACCCGTTCCGTGGCGAAGGCATGGCCAAGCTGTTCTCGACGCACCCGCCCATGGACGAGCGCATCGGACGCCTCGAGGCCATGGCCCGCCAGAACGGCCACGGCGGCGGCGACCTCGGTGGGGGCTACACGCTCAACTGACGGGACGCGTCGGGCACTCGGAGGATCAGCGGCGCGCGAAGGTCAGGTGAGTGACACCCGAAGGCGTGCTCGCCGCCTCCACGATGAATCGGCTCTCGAGCCCGTCGAGCCCTTCCCACGGGCTGGTGCGGCGGCCGAGCACGACCGGGACGACGACCGGCGTGTGGAACGGCTGCTCGTCTTCCCACCGGCCATGCCAGCCGGGGTCGGCTCGCCCGGATCCTGACCCAGGTTCGCGCGGAACGTCGCCGTGTCGTGAAACCAGTCCATGAGGCGCACGCCCGCGTGCCCGAAGGGCGCGCCGACGCTCTGCCCGACTCCCGTCGCGAAACCATCGAGCGAGACCGCGAGGTGGTGGACGCGCAACTGTCCCATCGACGCAGCGTCGCACGCGCATGCCTTCCTTGCGGAGGCGCAGCCCTGGCCGTGACACAACGCGCAAGGCGAGGCTATTCCGTGGACTCCACATTCAACATCCCAGGTAGACGTGGACATCTACGTTGCAATGCGGGCTTAGGAGCCCCATTTTGCAGACCTCTGCGTTGCCCTGACAGGGGGCCGGATGGGCCCGAGCGCATTCGTCTTCCGCACTCCGCACGTCACCACGAGAGGAGACACCCGATGAGCACCACCGTCGCCCATCACATCGTCGACGCGCTCGCCGACCACGGCGTGACGCAGGTCTGGGGCGTCGTCGGCGACGCCCTCAACCCGCTCACCGACGCGATCCGCACGGAGGAGCGCGTCGAATGGGTCGGGGTTCGGCACGAGGAGGCAGGCGCGTTCGCCGCGGCCGCCCAGGCGCAGCTGACGGGGCGCATCGGGGTGGTCATGGGCACCGTCGGCCCGGGCGCGCTGCACCTCCTGAACGGGCTGTACGACGCCAAGAAGTCGCATGCGCCGGTCCTTGCCGTCGTGGGCCAGGTGCCTCGCGAGGAGATCGGCACGGACTACTTCCAGGAGGTGGCGAACGACCGCGTGTTCGATGACGTCTCGATCTGGAACGAGACCCTCACCTCCCCGGAGCAGCTGCCGCAGATGCTCGTCCAGGCGGTCAATGCCGCCTACGCCCAGCGAGGCGTCGCCGTGCTCACCATCCCCGGCGACGTCGGAGGGCTGGACCTGCCCGACGGCACGCCCGCCGCGAAGTTCACTCTCCCGACCGCCGACGCGGTCCCGAGCGACGAAGCCCTCGCGGCCGCCGCATCGGCCCTCAACGCGTCGACCAAGGTGACGATGCTCGTGGGGCGAGGAGCCGAGCACGCGCACGACGCGACGCTCGCCGTAGCGGATCGCCTCGCCGCCCCGATGGTCGTGACGCTCAAGGGCAAGACTGGTTTCGACTCCGACGACGGGCATCAGGTCGGCCAGGCAGGGCTGCTCGGCAATCCCGGAGCGGCCGACGCGCTGAAGGACTGCGAAGTACTGCTCATGGTCGGCACCGACTTCCCCTACCGGGACTTCTACCCGACGGACGCCACGGTGATCCAGATCGACCACGCGGCCACCCACATCGGGCGTCGCGTGCCCGTGGACATCGCGGTCACCGGAGACGCGGAGACGACGCTGACGGCGCTGCTGCCCCGCCTCGAGCCGCACGACGACCGGGCGCATCTCGAGTCCATACGTGGTGCCTACAAGGGCTGGCGCGAGCGCCAGGCGCATGTCGCGGATCCCGACTACGAGGAGTCAGGCATCGTCGCCAAGGTGCGGTCGATCTTCGACAACCCCGACGACAGGATCCGGCCGGAGGCGCTCGCCGCCGCCGTGGATCGCCACGCGCCGGACGACGCCGTCTTCACCTCGGACACCGGCATGTCCACCACGTGGGCCGCCAGGTTCATCGAGATGCGCGCGGACCGCGAACTGCTCGGGTCGTTCAACCTCGGCTCGATGGCCAACGCGCTGCCGCAGGCGCTCGGAGCGCAGGCGCTCGACCGGTCGCGTCGGGTCGTGTCCTTGTCCGGCGACGGCGGGCTGATGATGCTCCTGGGTGACCTCCGCACGGCCGTGACCTACCGGCTGCCCCTCGTGGTCGTAGTCTTCGACAACGGCTCGCTGGGCATGGTGCAGCTCGAGCAGCAGGAGGGCGGCCTCGCGTCCTTCGGCACGGGGCTGGACAATCCCGACTTCGCTGCCGTCGCGGCCGCGATGGGCCTGGCGGCGCGCCGCGTCGAGGAGCCTGACACCCTCGACGACGCCCTGGTCTGGGCGTTCTCTCAGGACGGGCCTGTGCTGCTCGACGTGGTGACCAATCCGGACGAGATCGCGGTCCCGCCGCATCCGAAGGTGTCGCAGGCGTGGGGCTACGCGGTCGCGAAGCTGACAGAGGCAGTAGAGAGCAGGTGAGAGGCGATGAGAACGGCAGAGGCTGAACAGCTGGTTGCGCTGGAGCGCGATGGGTGGGAGGCCCTCACGCACGGTCGAGCGCGCGAGTTCTATGACGACGTGCTCGCCCAGGACGCCGTCATGGTGTTCCCGTTCGGCGTGATGGAGAGGGACGACGCCATCGACGGCATGGCCGAGTCGCGGCGTTGGCAGGACTATGAGCTGCGGGACGTGACGGTCCACGATCTCGGAGCGGGCATCGTCGTCGTCACCTACCACGCGCACGCCGAACGCGACGAAGAGGGACCGTTCGACGCGATGCTCTCCAGCACGTATGTACGCTCCCGTGCCGGCTGGCGCATGATGCTGCACCAGCAGTCGCCGTGAGCGGACGTCAGCGGTAGTTGACGAACTGCAGCGCGGTGTCGACGTCCGCGCCCTTGAGGAGCGCAATCGCTGCCTGGAGGTCATCGCGCGACTTCGAGCTGACGCGGAGCTCGTCGCCCTGAATCTGCGCCTTCACAGACTTGGGGCCCTCGTCCCGCAGCAGCTTGGTGAGCTTCTTCGCGACGTCCTGCGCGATGCCCTCCTTGATGGTCGCTCCCAGGCGGAACTCCTTGCCGGAGGCCTGCGGCTCGCCCGCCTCGAGCGCCTTGAGCGAGATGCCGCGCTTGATGAGCTTCGACTGGAAGACGTCCAGGACCGCGTTCGCGCGCTCCTCCGAGTTGGCCTTGATCAGGATGGCCTCGCCAGACCACTCGATCGACGCGCCGACGCCCTTGAAGTCGTAGCGCTGCTGGATCTCCTTGGAAGCCTGATTCAGAGCGTTGTCGACCTCCTGGTGGTCCACCTTGCTCACGACGTCGAAGCTGCTGTCCGCCATCCCATCCTCCTGGTTCGCGTGGGGGGTCGATTCCTTGCTATCCTTCCATGCGCGCCGGTTCCGATCGAGCGCACGGCAGGTTGCCCGAGCGGCCAAAGGGAGCTGACTGTAAATCAGCCGTCACTGACTTCGGGGGTTCGAATCCCTCACCTGCCACGTTCGAAGGCCCGGCTCACGCCGGGCCTTCTGCGTTCCCGGTGCGGTGCATGCGCATCGTGCGCGACACGCCCTTCGAGAAATCCTCCGGTTTGGTTCGCGTGCGCCTCATGTGCGGTGTAGCGTCGGAGTCAGCGCGGACCACCCCCCTTGTGTCCGCGTCGATGGCTCCCGCGACACCCCCCTCGTCTGCGGGGACCACATCGCCGCTTCGACCCCCCTCATGCGGCGACACGGCCCCACCCGCCGGCCTCTTGCCGAAGGTGGGGCCGTGGTATGTGGGGGTCTACCCGGAAGCCGTCAGGCGAGCGAAGCCTCTTCGGGCATGTCCTCGAGCTCGACGCCCTTGGTCTCGCGGACGCGCTTGAGCACGAACCAGAACGACACGAGCGCCATGGCCGCGTAGAAGCCGTAGGCGATCGCGAGGCTCCATCCCGCGATGATCGGGAACGTCATCGTGATCGTGAAGTTGGCGAGCCATTGGGCGGCGGCGGCCACGGCGAGCGCGGCGGCGCGGATGCGGTTGGGGAACATCTCGCCCAGCAGGACCCACACCACCGGGCCCCAGGTGGCGCCGAAGAACACGACGAACAGGTTCGCCGCGATCAGAGCGACGGGTGCCCACGCGCCGGGGAGGCTCGCGTCGCCCGCGGCGTCGAGCGTCGCCTGCGAGAAGGCGATAGCCATGATGCCGAGTGACACTGTCATTCCGGCGGAGCCGACGAGCAGGAGGATGCGGCGGCCTATCTTGTCGACGAGTGCGATCGCGATGACGGTGACCACGATGTTGGTGAGCGACGTGATGGTGGACGTGGTGAACGCATCGGACTCGTCGAAGCCGACGGCCTGCCACAGTGCGGTCGAGTAGTAGAAGATCACGTTGATGCCGACGAACTGCTGGAGGACCGAGAGCAGGATGCCGGTCCACACGATCGGCTTGAGCCCGAACGAGGTACCGCGCAGGTCTGCGAGCGACAGATGCTCGTCGCCGGCGAGCGAACTGCGGATGGCGGCGATGCGGCCCTGCGGGTCCGGCTCGCCGGTGTACTCAGTGAGGACCGCGGCCGCTTCGTGATCGCGGTGGCGCTCGACGAGGTAGCGCGGGGACTCGGGCAGCGTCAGTGCGATGCCGCCGTACACGACAGCGGGGATCGCGGCGACCATGAACATCCACCGCCAGGCCTCGAGCCCCAGGAACAGCTCCTCTGAGGCGCCTCCGGCCGCACCGGCGAGCGACTCATCGCTCAGCAGCGCGGCGAAGATTCCTGTGACGATCGCGAGCTGCTGGAGCGATCCCAGCCGGCCACGGAACGCGGCGGGCGCGACCTCCGCGATGTAGGCGGGGGCGATCACGGACGCGGCGCCGATCGCCAGGCCGCCCACGATGCGCCAGGCGATGAGGTCGTACACGCCGAACGCGAATCCCGAGCCGATCGCGGAGACGAGGAAAACGGCGGCCGAGATGACCATGACCCGCACGCGACCCAGGCGGTCGGCGAGCGTGCCGGCGAACCACGCGCCGACGGCGCAGCCGAGCAGGGCCGAAGCCACCGCGAAGCCTGTGACCGCGTCGGACAGCGCGAACTCGCCCGCGATCGAGTCGACCGCCCCATTGATCACCGAGGAGTCGAAGCCGAACAGGAAGCCACCGAGCGCGGCGCCGATGCTGATCGCGATGACCTTGCGGTGCAGTCGCCGTGTGCGCGGGCCTGCATTCCCCGTGGACGCGTCCATGCGTCTCTCCTTCGCGTCCCCCTGGTGCGCGACGCGGGTCGTCGCGACCTGCTCTGAGCGTATCTCCGCCCTGGTCTCGCCGCCTGGCGAGGCCCGCGCGCTCAGCCGGGGATCGTCGCGGCGGCGAGTGCGGTCGCGAGGGTGCCCCGTGGCGACACCACGATCTCTTCGAGGCCGAGCCACGCGGCCATGGTGCGCAGCTCGTCGGCGAGCGCGACCGCGATCTCCTCGTCGCCTCGGCGGCGCGCCCCGCGCACCGGTCGCTCCTCGCGCCAGGTGGCGAGTGCGCGCAAGGTGCCTGCCTTGCGGTCGGCCTTGAGGTCGACGCGTCCGACGATCTGGTCGCCCAGCAGGAACGGCAGGCAGTAGTAGCCGTACACACGCTTGGGCTCGGGGGTGTAGATCTCGATGCGGTAGTCCATGCCGAACATGCGCTCCAGGCGGGGGCGGAACCAGCACACGGGGTCGAAAGGACTGAGGAGTGCCGCTCCCGTCGCGCGTCCTGGTGTGACCGCCGGGCGATGCCAGCTCGGCGCCCCAGCAGCCTCGGTGGCGAGCAGTGCGGGCTCGCGCCATCCCTCGACCTGTACCCAGCGCGCGAGCCCGCGATCGACGGCCGACGCTGCCCACATGAGCCCGCCCTCGATGTCCGGTGTGCGCGGCCCTGCCTGGTAGGGCAGGCGGAAGTGATCGCACAGGTCCTTGACGGTGCCGATGCCGCACGCGCCGATCGCGCGATCGAACAGCTGCTGCCGCGCCGCGCCTGGCGTGAGGCCCCACCCGTCTGGGGGCTGTGAGGCCACCGACCCTGCGTCGGGCAGGCCCCAGGCGCGTGTCGTGGCGTCGTAGGTGCGCGTGAAGTGGCGCCCGCGTGACGCCGCCACCTCCCCGACGATGAACTGGTGCTCGAGCGCGACCTTGACGTGCGTCGAGTCCCACCACGGTCCCCGGGGGCCCGCATGCGGCGCGAGGTGCTCGAGGTCTGCGGAGGTCACGGGTCCCAGGCGGTCCACCGCCTCGCGCACCTCGGCGAGCAGGCCGGGCCGCTCGCGCTCGAGCCGATCGCGAGTGCGCGCCTTCCACGTGGTGGTGCGGCGCATGCGGCTGTGCATCGCCGGCAGCAGGTCCCGGGGCATGACCGATGCCTCGTGCCCCCAGTGCTCGAACGCGTGCGCCGAGTGCCCTTTCGCGTCGCCCCACAGGAAGCCGTCCAGCGCGTCTCTGTCGTAGGGGCCGAGGCGCGAGAACAGCGGCATGTAGTGCGCCCGCGCGAGCACGTTGACAGTGTCCAGCTGCAGCACGCCCTGCCGGTCGAGGTATGCCTGGAAGTCCCGCGCCCGCGGTCGCCGAGCCGGGCGTCTGCGGGCAAGCGACTGTGCCTCCAGAAAGGTGCGGCGCGCCTCGGCCGCGGACATCGTCTCGGTCACTCGTGTCACTCTAGGGCGAGGCTCCGACACGGGCCCGGTGGGGCGCAGCAGAGGCGGTGCGCAGCGCGCGCAGAGGGGGCACGATGCCGATTTCGCATTCGGGCCTCGCGGCGTGTAACCTATTCCGGCTGGCCCCGATAGCTCAGTCGGCAGAGCGTTTCCATGGTAAGGAAAAGGTCCAGGGTTCGATTCCCTGTCGGGGCTCTCAGTTCGACGTCTCTCGCGAGCGTCGGACCGTGGCGGGGTAGCTCAGCTGGTTAGAGCGCACGACTCATAATCGTGAGGTCGCGGGTTCGAGCCCCGCCCTCGCTACTGAGGCCCGGTGACCCACCGGGCCTTCGCGCTTCACGGCGCGTCCTCAAAGGCTGGGAGAGACAGCATGGCAAAGAACGACGTTCGTCCGAAGATCACCCTCGCGTGCACCGAGTGCAAGAACCGCAACTACATCACGCGCAAGAACCGTCGCAACAACCCCGACCGTGTGGAGCTCTCCAAGTTCTGCCCGAAGTGCGGCAAGCACACGGCGCACCGCGAGACGCGCTAAGCATTCGGCGGCCCTGAGCCGCTTCGCCGAACGCCCGTTCCCCCAGGGGAGCGGGCGTTCGTGCATCCTGGGGGCACCCCCTGGGCTGCGCCAGCACGTCAGGGTGGTGTGCGACACTCGCGGCATGGATCAGGGGGATCCGGACCTCGCTGGTACCTCAGCGAGCTCCGAGCCGAGGCGTCGACGCATCCGGCCCGTCGCGGCGGCGCTGATGGTGGCTGCTGTGTTGCTGTGCGTGCCGTTCGCGGTGCGACTCGTGGGGGCCGAGTTCGGACCTCTCGTGTACGCCGTCGCGTTCATCCCGTGGTTCACGATCGCTGCGCTCGCGCTGCTCGTCGTCGCCCTGCTGTGGCGCGCGTGGGGCGCCGTGGCACTCACCGCCGTGCCGGTCGCGCTCGGAGTCTGGTGGGTGGCGCCCCTGTTCACCACGGCCGACGCGGGGAACGAGTCCGTGCTCACGGTCGCCACGGTGAACGCCACCTTCGGGCACGTGGATGCCGACGCGGTGGTGGCGATGGTCGAGGAGTACGACGTGGACGCGCTCGCGGTCGTGGAGCTCACCCCGGACGTCCTCGAGGCCCTCGAGGACGCGGGCCTGGACGAGCTCCTGCCCTACGCCGAGGCCGCCCCTGAACGCGGAGTGACGGGCACCGGCCTGTGGTCGCGGCTCCCGCTGCTGGAGGCCGAGACCCTTGACGGCTGGACCGATGCTTCCTCGACCGACGGCTACGTGTCGCGCGCTGTGGAGGCGCAGGTCGAGGTGGCCGGCGTGACGGTCACGGTGCTCGCGGTGCATCCCGCGGCCCCGGGGGCGTTCGACAGCTCCGGGTGGGCGGCGAGCATGCGGGGGCTCACCGAGCATCTGGCCGGACAGTCCGATCCTGTAATCGTGATGGGCGACTTCAACACCACGCGGGATCACGCCTCCTTTCGCGATCTCGAGCGCCTCGGCTACGTCGACGCGTCCGACGCGGCGGGCAGCGGCTTCACTCCCACCTTCCCGCAGGGACGGGGCCCGTTCCCCCTCGTCGTGATCGATCACATCCTCGCGCGCGACACCCCGTGGGTCGCGTCGTCGGCGACGACGGTGACCCTGCCGGGCGCAGACCATCGTGCGCTCGTGGTCGTCTACTCCGACCCTGCCGACGCGTAGGAGCGTCCGCGCCGAGCCGGGCCCGAGCGTCGGGCGCGTTCGCTAGGCTGGCGATGTGCCAGTGAACCCCGAAGCCCAGGGCCGCAGCTACGGCCCGCACGAGCCTTACGAGGTCTCGCGCGCCAAGATCCGAGAGTTCGCCGACGCGGTGGATGCGCGGTCGTTCGCGCACCGCGACGTGGCGGCAGCCCGCGCTGAGGGCTACGACGATCTGGTGGCGCCCACGACGTTCGCCGTGGTCATCGCCCAGCGGGAGGAGTTCCACGTGGTGCAGGACCCCGAGGTGGGCGTGGACTTCTCGAAGGTGGTGCACGCGGACGAGCGCTTCACTCACCACCGGCCGATCGTGGCGGGCGACGTGATCGCGACCACGATCCACATCGACAAGGTCGTGAGCAGGGGTTCCGTCTCGACCGTGACGACGCGCGCCGAGCTCGCCGACACCGACGGCGCGCCCGTCGCGACCGTGCTGTCGACGCTTGCCGTGAGGGAGGACGCATGAGCGAGCAGGACGCGCCGTCCTTCGACGGCCTCGAGAAGGGCCAGGTCGTGGCGACCCGCGAGGTGAGCTTCACCCGCGACACGCTCGTGAGATACGCCGGCGCCTCGGGCGACTTCAACCCGATCCACTACAACGACGTCGTCGCCACATCGGTAGGCCTGCCGGGCGTGATCGCGCACGGCATGCTGACGATGGGCACCGCCGCGTCCGTCGTGGAGGAGTGGGCGGGCCCCGGCAATGTCGTCGACTTCCAGTGCCGCTTCGCGCGCCCGATCCCCGTCCCGAACCCCGGCGAGGCCGTCGTGGCGCTGACCGCCGCGGTGGGTCTGCTGGATGAGGAGACGCGCACCGCGCGCATCGATGTGACGGTCGAGTTCGAGGGCCAGAAGGTGCTCGCGAAGGCGCAGGCGCTCGTCAGCTGCGCGTGACGCGTCACCGACCTGGAGGAATCCCACAACGAACCGTTCCCACGCTTGGGACCGCTCGCGCGCGCACGCGAGCCGCCGGACTGGCACGATGCGAGCATGACCTCCACCACACGGGACACTGACGTCCGCGCGCGCCTGGATTCGTACTTCGGCATCACGGCGCGAGGCTCCAGCCTCGCGCAGGAGATCCGTGGCGGATTCACCACCTTCTTCACGATGGCCTACATCGTGGTGCTCAACCCCCTGATCCTCGGCTTCATCCAGGACAAGGACGGCAATTATCTCGGCGGCGGTGCCGAGCCGAACCTGGGCATGATCGCCGCCGCGACGGCGCTCGTGGCCGGTGTGCTCACGATCCTGATGGGCGCCTACGCGCGCTTCCCCATCGCGATCGCCGCCGGGCTGGGCATCAACGCCTTCGTCGCGTACGGACTCGTCGGCTCGGGCATGTTCTCGTGGCCCGAGGCGATGGGCCTGATCGTGCTCGAGGGCGCGCTGGTGCTGATCCTGGTGCTCACCAAGCTGCGCATCAAGTTCCTGCACGCCGTCCCGATGCCGCTCAAGAAGGCCATCGCGGCAGGCATCGGCCTGTTCCTCGCGTACATCGCGTTCTGGGACTCCCGCATGGTCACCGACGACGCCTCGTCCGCCACGCCTGGCGCCTTCGGCGAGGGCGGCTCGATCAACACCGTGCCCACGCTGCTGTTCCTGTGCGGCATCCTGCTCGGCGGCATCCTCCTGGTCCGCAAGGTCAAGGGTGCGCTGCTGCTGTCGATCCTTGGCATCACCGTGCTCGCCTTCATCGTCGAGGCGATCTGGGGCTTCGGCTCGGCCTCGGCCGAGAACCCGGGCGGCTGGGCGCTCGTCGTCCCCACGTTCGTGGGCCAGGACTGGTCGTTCATCCCCGACCTCGGTCTGATCGGCCAGGTCAGCCTGTTCGGCGGCTTCGACACCGGGGTCGCGATCGTGACCGTGCTCATGACGGTCTTCTCGCTGCTCGTCGTCGACTTCTTCGACACGCTCGGCACCATGACCGCCGTGGGCGAGGAGGCGCACCTCAACGACGAGGACGGCATTCCCGAGAACTCTCAGAACATCCTCATCGTCGACTCGGTCGCGGCGATGGCCGGTGGTGCCGCGTCGGTGTCCTCCAACACGTCGTACATCGAGTCCGCGTCCGGAGTGGGCGACGGGGCGCGCACGGGCCTCGCGTCGATCGTCACGGGCCTTGCGTTCATCGTCGCGACGTTCCTCTCTCCGCTCGCGAACATCGTGCCTTTCGAGGCGGCGACGCCCGTGCTGGTCCTGGTCGGCCTGATGATGCTCGCCTCGGCCACCGACATCGACTGGCGCGACTTCCGCATCGCGGTGCCTGCGTTCCTGACGATCATCGTGATGCCCTTCGGCTACTCGATCGCCGCAGGCATCGGCGTCGGCTTCATCGCGTACGTCGTGATCAATGCGGGCACGGGGCGCTCCAAGGACGTCAAGCCGCTCATGTGGGTGGGCGCCGTGGCGTTCGCCGTGTACTTCGCTCTTCCGGCGATCCGTAGCCTGCTCGGCATCGGCTGACGTTTCGCATGCCCGAAGGGGGCGCCGTCTGCGCGAGCGGGCGGCGCCCCCTTCGTCGTGCGTGGACGCGCCGGACCGACGCTTCCTGCGGCGGGTCAGCGAAGGTGGGCGGGGCGCAGGGTCTCCGGGCGCGGGGGAGCGATCGTGGTGCCTTCCCGCAGTTCGAGCGGGATGTCGATCTCGCCGGGCGTGCCGCCGTCGAGCAGCTCCTTGACCGCCGCAGCGATCGCCCGCCCCTTGGACTCGCCGTCCTGCGCCTGCGTGGTGAGTGCGAGCGGCGCGAGCCAGGGGAGGTCGAGCCCATCGAAGCCGGTGACGGAGAGGTCGCGGGGGACGTCGAGTCCCGCCTCCCGCGCGGCAACGATCACGCCGCCCGCGAGGAGGTCGGACTGGCAGACGACCGCGGTCGGCGCGGAGTTGTGCGCGAGGAGCATGCGTCCGGCCTCGATGCCCGGCTCGACCATGGAGGCACCCGCTTCGACGATGGCGCACGGCTCGACGCCCGCGCGTGCGAACGCCTCGAGGCGGTGGCGGGCCGGAGTCCACATCGGGTCGGGGAGGTCGTCGAGCGTGCGGAATCGTGTGGTCGCACGGTCGGTCATCGGAAGGGTGACGGTCGCGATCCGCTTGTGGCCCAGGTCGAGCAGTCGCCGGATCAGCTCCTCCGTCGCCGAGGTGTCGTCGATCGAGACGCGCGTCGCGACCGATCCCGGAGGCGCCTCCATCGCGACGTGGGGCAGCCCACGCCGGCGCAGGATCTCGAGAGAGGGCTCGTCGTGGTCGCGCACGCGCAACACCACGGCGGCATCCATGGCCGCCGACTCGAGCAGGGGCCGCTCCGAGCCGGTCGGCGTGGGCGAGGGCAGCAGCAGCACGCCGAGCCCTCGTTCGCCCAGTTCCTCGACCACGGCGTCAAGGATGCGCAGCTGCAGCGGGTCCCGCAGGGACCGCGCCAAGCGCTCGTGAACGACCACCCCGACGATGCCGGTGCGACCCGAGCGCAGCGCACGGGCCTGCGGCGACGGGCCCGCGTAGTCGAGCGCGGCTGCGGCGTTCTCGACCTTCGCACGCGTGTCGGCGGTGACTGACCCGGCGCCGGAGAACACGAGCGAGACCGTGGAGACGGACACGCCCGCGTGCGCCGCCACATCGGCCATGGTCGGCCGGCGGGTGCGTGCCATGTGCGTCCTTCCGTGAACGGTCGCGAGTCGGCGGGTGCCAGTTCGTCAGGAGTCCAGGCTAGCCGTATCATCGTCTGGTCTCGAAACGTTTCGAATTCAGGATGACATGACTCCCGCCTTCGGTCACCCCTCGACCACCACGCCCGACGCCTCACGCGTGCGCGGCGCGCGCATCGGCGTGCTCGCGCTGTTCGGCTCGCTCGGGCTGCTCACCGCGACGTTCCTGTCGCGTGTGCCGTCGATGCGCGACCTGCTCGATGTCAGCCCCTCCGGTCTCGCCCTGCTGCTGATCTCCGGGGCCTTCGGCGCGCTCGCGGCCCTGCTCGTCACGGGATGGGCGGCCGGAAGGTTCGGCACGCGCGCGCTGCTGTGGTGGTCGAGCTTCAGCTACCTCGTGGCGATCGCCGCGGTCGGCGTCGCCACCGAGGTCGCGAGCCGTCCGCTGTTCGCGGCCGGCTACTTCCTCGTCAGCTTCTCCTTCGCGTTCACCAACGTCGCGATGAACGCGGAGGCCGCGAACGTCGAGCGCCGCGTGGGCCGCGCGATCATGCCGCAGTTCCATGCCGCATTCTCGGTGGGCATGGCCGTGGGACTCGGCGTGGGCGTGCTCTTCTCGCATGGCGGCGTCGCGCCGATCTGGCACTTCCTCGCCGTCGGCACGCTTGTCACCGGCCTTCGCCTGTACGTCGTGCCGCTGTCCACGATGGACGGACGCCCCGACCCCGACGCCTCGGCCGGGCTGGGAGGTCCGTTCGCCACCGCGAAGGCCGAGTACAAGGACCGGCGCGTCGTGCTCGTGGGGCTGATCGTGTTCGCCGCGTCGATGACAGAGATGATCGCCGCCCAGTGGCTCCCGCTCTCCGTCGTGGACGACTTCGGGCAGCCCGAGGCGATCGGCGACCTGCTCTACTGGGTGTTCGTCATCGCGATGGTGAGCGTGCGCTGGTTCGGCTCCCACGTGATCGACCGTCTGGGCCGTGTGGTCTCGCTGCGCACCTCCGCGGTACTCGTCGCCGCCGGAGTGCTCCTCTACGGCTTCGCACCGAGCATCGCGTTCGTGCCGGTCGCGGCCGTCCTGTGGGGCATGGGCGCCGCGCTGGGAGCACCCATCGGATTCTCAGCCGCCGCAGATGACCCGCGCCGCGCCGCCGCACGCATGGCCGCCGTCGCGTCGTTCTCGACCGTCGCAGGCCTCGTCGTGCCGCAGCTCGTGGGACACCTCGCCGAGGTGGTTCCGCTCCAGAAGGCGATCCTCCTCGTGGTGCTCGCCGCCATCACCACGTTCCTGCTCGCCCGCGCCGTACGTGCCGACGCGCGGCTGTTCCGATCGCGGCGCGCCCAGGAGCGGCTCGTGGGCTCCGCCGTGCTCGCGGCCGACGAGCTGTCCGCCTCCAGCGGCGGTGACACCGCGCCAGGTCGCGACCCGCGCTGACTACGCTGGAGCCCATGACCACCCCCCGCCTGTCCGAGCTCACCACCCTCCGCGTCGGGGGGCCTGCGCGTGAGCTCGTCGAGACCGGCACCGAGGCTGAGCTCATCGATGCGGTGAAGGCGGCCGACGCGTCGGGCACGCCCCTGCTCGTGCTGGGAGGAGGCTCGAACCTCCTCGTCGGCGACGATGGATTCGACGGCGTCGTCGTGCGCGACACCAGGGCGGACGTCACGCTCGTCAACGACGGCGCGTGCGGGGGCCTGTCGATCACCGCGACGGCGGGCACGCCATGGGACGACCTGGTCGCCCAGGCCGTCGAGTCCGAATGGAGCGGCTTCGAGGCGCTGTCCGGCATCCCCGGGTCGACCGGCGCGACCCCGGTGCAGAACGTCGGCGCCTACGGCGCCGAGGTCGCCGACATCGTCGCGCTGATCCGCACCTGGGACCGCGCCGAGCGCGCCGTGAAGTCCCTCCCGCTCGTCAAGGCACAGTTCGGCTACCGCGACTCGATGCTCAAGCGCACCGTGACCTCGGGCGAATGGGGTCCCACGCCGCGCTATGTGGTGCTCGACGTCACGTTCCACACGCGCATGGCGTCCCTCTCGGCGCCCATCCGCTATCAGCAGCTCGCGACGGCTCTCGACGTCGAGATCGGGGCGCGAGTGCCCATCACCGACGTGCGTGCCGCGGTGCTTGCGCTGCGCGCCTCCAAGGGCATGGTGCTCGATGCGCGCGACCACGACACGTGGTCGGCAGGCTCGTTCTTCACCAACCCGATCATCGCGTCGGACGTCCTGCCTGACGGTGCGCCCGCCTATCCCGCGGTCGGCGACGGGAAGGTCAAGACGTCAGCGGCGTGGCTCATCGAGCACGCGGGCTTCCCCCGCGGCTACGCCGTCGCGCCCGACGCGCCGGCCTCGCTGAGCACCAAGCACACGCTCGCGCTCACCAACCGGGGAGGCGCCCACGCCGCCGACCTGCTCGCGCTGGCCCGCGCGGTGCGCGAGGGCGTTCGTGAGAGCTACGGCATCACGCTCGTCCCCGAGCCGATGCTCGTGGGCGCCGAGTTCTAGGGGCCAGCTCCACGCACGGAAACGGCCCCCGACGCCGAAGCGTCGAGGGCCGTCCGTATCCGCGTCAGCCGTCCGTGGCGATGGCCTTGAGGATGTCCATTCTTGAGGCCTGCCAGGCGGGCCATACGGCAGCAATCACGCCCGCGAGCGCCGCCCCGATCGTGTAGACGATCAGCCACACCCACGGGATGGCGACGGTGGTGAAGCCGAACTCCTCGAGCGCGGCCACGAGCGCCGCGCCGAGGCTGACTCCCAGAATCATGCCGAGCACGGTTCCGAAGATCGCCATCACCATCGACTCAATGGTGATCATCCGCCAGATCGAGGACTTCCTCACGCCCACGGCGCGCAGCAGTCCGATCTCGCGCGTCCTCTCGGTCACCGACAGCAGCAGCGTATTGGCCACGCCCAGGATCGCGATGAGGAGAGCGGCGCCCAGCAGCGCGGAGATGACGCCGAGCAGCAGGTCGATGAACGTGTTGGCCAACTGCTGGAGCTGTCCCGGCTGCTGCAGCACGACGAGCGGGAAGTCGTCAGCCAGCGCGCTCGTGATCGAGCTCTGCATCTCGTCCACGTCGACGCCCTCGTCCAGGACGACCAGCGCCTGGAAGATCGGCACCTCGTCGACGAGCTGCTGTGCCGTGGGGAAGTCGACCCAGAATGCCGCGTCGCCTTCGACGTTGTAGGTGCCAGTGACGTCGAGCGTCACCGTGCCTGCATCTCCAGTCAGCGTGACCGTGTCGCCGACCTCGACGCCCGACTCCAGGATCGTCGGGCTCACGAAGACGCCGCCGTCGAGCTCGTCGAAGTCAGGGGTGTTGTCGTAGTCGAACGCGACGTCAGCGGTCGCGGGCTCGACCACGCCGAGCGACTGCGGTGCGCCGTCATACTCGACCTCGGAGATCCCGACCGAGGTCACGAAATCGACCCCGTCCACGCCTGCGATCACGTCGATCGCGCCCTCGGGGATGGTCCCCTGGGTGCCGAACGCGAAGAACTCGGCCTCGATCTGGCTGAACTGGCTCGTCACGACTGCCTTGAGCGACTCCGTGAACGTCGCGACGAGCGCCAGCAGCATGACGCCGATCATCAGGGCGGCGGCGGTGTTCGCCGAGCGGCGCGGCTCACGTCGGATGTTGTTCGCCGCGAGCTTGCCGTCGATGCGGAATGCGCGCGTCAGCACGTCCCGGAGCCCGTACGCGAGCGGCACCAGCACCTGGGCCGCGAGCAGCGTGACGCCGATGATGAGCATCATCGCGCCTGCGCCCACGTACCAGTACGGTCCCTCGAGACCCGCGTAGAGGCCCACGGCGATCGCGATCGCGCCGAGCAGCGCGATCGCGCCGCCGACGATGTTGCGGACCTTGAGCGGCTTCTTCGACTCGGTCGCCGACTCTCGCAGGGCCTCCATCGGGGAGATGGACGAGGCGTGGATCGCAGGCAGCAGGGCCGAGATGATCGTGACGAGCGCGCCCAGCACGTAGCTGTAGAGCACCGCGTCGTACGGCAGGGTGACTGCCCCGAACAGGTCACCGGAGAACGCCTCGACGAGCATGGACATGCCCAGCGCCCCCAGGTACCCCAGGACGATGCCGACCGTCGCGGAAATGATCGCGATCACCACGGCCTCGAGCAGGATCATCGTGCGCAGCTGGCGCCCGCTGACGCCGATGGCCCGCATCAGGCCGAACTCGCGCGTGCGCTGGGTCACGATGATGCGGAACGTGTTGACGATGATGTACGAGCCGACGAACAGCGCGATGAGCGCGAAAGCGATCGCGAAGATGTCGATGTACTGCAGGATCTCGTCGAGCTCAGCCGCCTGCTCGGCAGCCTTCTGCTCACCGGTGATCGCTCGCGTGCCGTCCGGGATGACCTGCGAGATCTCCGACGCGACATTTTCGTTGTCGGCGCCCTCGACAGTCACCACGGAGATCTGCTGATAGCCCTCCTCGCCCGTCAGTTCGTGGGCCGCGGCGTCGCTGAGGTACGCGAGCGTGGCGCCCTGCAGCGAGTTGCTCTCGCCGAAGCGCACGAGGCCCACGAGCTCGAACTCGGCGACGCCGGTCTCGGTGGCGATCGTCACGGTGTCGCCGATCTCGTACCCGAGCGACGGCGCGGAATCGAGGTCCATGACGATCTCGTCGTCCGCCTCGACGCCGCGTCCTTCGACGAGCGTGGACTGGTCCACCTCGGGGAGGCCCGCCCAGTTGTAGATCTGACTCGGAGGGCCGCCGGCCGACATGAGGTCGCCGGTCGGCTCGAAATCGGCGGGGAGCACAGCGCCGCCTACCTGTACGCCTCCGTACGCGCCCTGCACGCCGTCGACCGCCGCGATGGCGGCGACATCGTCCGCGGTGAAGGCGAACTCGCCGGGGGCGAACATGGCGTCGCCGTCCTCACCCGTGGCGTCGGGCATCGTCTCGACGAGGACGTCGGTGCCGGCGAAGATCTCGTCGAACAGCTTCGAGAAGCCGCTCGAGAGCGCGTTCGTGAGGGTCAGCGTCGCGGCGACGAGCGCCACGCCGAGCGCGACCGCCGCGGCGGTGAGCAGCAGCCGCTTGGGGTTGTGCTTGACGGACTTGAGTGCGAGCCGGAACATCAGTGGCCCATCTGCTTCATGCGGTCGAGCACGCGGTCCGCGGTGGGCTCGCGCATCTCGTCCACGATCTGCCCGTCCTCAAGGAACAGGATGCGGTCGGCGTACGCGGCGGCGGTCGGGTCGTGGGTGACCATGACGATGGTCTGGCCGAACTCCTTGACCGCGCGGCGCATGAAGCCGAGCAGCTCGGCGCCAGAGCGAGAGTCGAGGTTGCCGGACGGCTCATCCGCGAAGATGATCTCGGGACGCGCGACGAGTGCGCGCGCCACCGCGACGCGCTGCTGCTGGCCGCCGGACAGCTCGGCGGGCAGGTGGGTGAGTCGATCGCCCAGCCCCAGGATCCCGATGATCTCCTCGAACCACGCCGGGTCCACGGGCTTGCCGGAGATGTCGAGCGGCAGGGTGATGTTCTCCCTGGCGCTGAGCGACGGGATCAGGTTGAACGACTGGAACACGAAGCCGATGTAGTCGCGGCGCACCTCGGTGACCTTGGCCTCGGGCAGCTTCGTGATGACGATGTCGGCGATCGAGGACTCGCCCGCAGTGAGGTGGTCGAGCCCTGCGAGCGTGTGAAGAAGGGTGGACTTGCCGGAGCCCGACGGCCCCATGATGGCCGTGAACTCGTGACGCGCGATGTCGACGTTGATGCCGTCGAGCGCACGCACCGCGGTGTCGCCGAAGCCGTAGTCCTTGTAGCCGCCGCGCATCGTCGCGGCCAGAGCGGTGGTGGTCATGCGATTCCCCTTGCGTTGTGTCCGCGCATGAGGCGCGGCAGGTCTGACGTGCCCAGTGTGGTCTGGGTCACTCCGCGGGGTCATCGTCCGCGAGGACGGTTCGCGTCCCTCGTCCCCCCGGATGATGTGGGGGTGATCCCCTGGGCCTACCCCCGCGGCAGGACGATGCCCGAGTCGTACGCCTCGACCACCGCCTGCACGCGGTCACGCACGCCGAGCTTGGTGAGGATGTGGCTCACGTGGGTCTTGACGGTGGTGTTCGACACGTAGAGCGCTTGCGCGATCTCCTGGTTGGACATGCCTCGCGCCATGAGCTGGAGCACCTCGAGCTCCCGCTCGGACAGGTCGCCCACCGCCTCGGGGCTCGGCACGTACGCCTCGGGATCGGCGGGGGCCATCGCGGTGGCGATGCCGGCGTCGGGCGTCGTGACTGTCGCCTCGGGCCCGTCCGACGCGCTGGTCGGGGTGGACGTGAACCGCTCGATCACGCGGCGCGTCACCTCGGGTGCGAGCAGCGCCTCGCCCGCGGCGATGACGCGCACCGCGTTCACGAGGGTGTCGCCGTCGGCGCTCTTGAGCAGGAAGCCCGAGGCTCCCGCGCGGAGCGCGCCGTAGATGTACTCGTCGTCGTCGAAGGTCGTGAGGATGACGACTCTCACGTCAGGGTTCGCCTCCACGACGGCGCTCGTGGCCGCGAGGCCGTCCATGCCTGGCATGCGCACGTCCATGAGCACCACGTCGGGCGTGTGGTGCGCGGCAGCGGCGATCGCCTCCTCGCCGGAGGCGGCCTCGCAGCACACCTCGATGTCGCCCTCGGACTCGAGGATCATCCTCAGGCCGACGCGCACCATCTGCTGGTCATCGACCAGACCTACTCTGATCACTTCGCCCCCTTCGGCGTGCTGTCGCGCGGGGCCGCCGCGCGCACCTGGTCGTCGGACGCGGGCAGGTGCGCCTCGACGCGAAAGCCGCCGCCGCTGCGCGGCCCGTGGTCCATCGTGCCGCCCAACTGCTGCACGCGTTCGCGCATGCCAGCGATACCGTGCCCTCCCGAGCTGCGCGTGGCCTCGGCGATCACTCCGCGGCCGTCGTCCTCGACCACGATCGACAACTCGCCGGCGCGGCGCGTGAGCTCGACGCGTGCCCGGGCGCCGGGACCGGCGTACTTGAGCGCGTTCGTGAGCGACTCCTGGACGATGCGATACGCGCTCAGTTCGACTCCCGCCGGCACGTGTGCCGTGCCCTCGATCGAGAGCTCCACGGGCATGCCGGCCTCCTCAACCTGCTCGACGAGCGCGGGCAGCGTCGCGAGCGACGGCACCGGGCTGAACTCATCACCGACAGCCGGCCCGATCGCTGCCCCGCGAGTACGGCCCGTGAGTTCGGCGGCCTCGTCCTCCGCTTCGCGCTCGGACGTGCGCAGCACGCCGATCATGCGCTGCATCTCGGCAAGGCCCTTGCGTCCCGAGTCGGAGATCGTCTCCAGGGCCTCCGACAGCACGCGGTCCTCGCCGGCGCGCCGACGCGCTCCCTCGGCGTGCAGCGTCATCACCGTCATCTCGTGGGCCACCACGTCGTGGAGCTCGCGTGCGATCCTGGCGCGCTCGGCACGCACCGCATCGTTCGCTGCCACCCGCTCGGCCTGCCGCCGGCGCTGCGACGCGAGTTCGAGCTCGGTGATGCGCTCGCTGCGCCGGTAGTCGACCATGCCGATCGTCATCGGCACCACCACGGCGAGCACGCTCGCGAGCAGCGCGCCTGGCTTGACATAGTCGGTGGCCGCGATGCCGATCGCGGTCCAGCCGAGCAGCCACAGCGCCGCCGCGGCCCCGTGCCGCAGGCCGAGCCGCCTCGGCATGTATGCAGCCACGCCGTACAGCGCGACGAACACCACCAGCGTCGCGGGCGTATCGACGTAGCCCACGCCCGACGCGACGGTCCAGGTCACCATCGACATCCACAGGACAGCGACCGGGTAGCGCTGGCGATACGCCAGCGGCCCGACCTGCAGGACGAGCAGGATGTAGCCGAACGCGTCGTAGGGGTGGGCTCCCGCGGGCGGCTCCCCTCCCTGGTCGACCGCCACGATGATCGCGAGCGCGAGCATCGCCGCGGCGATCAGCGCATCGGAGACGCGAGGGAGCTTGAGGTCCACGCGCCCAGGGTAGCCGGGCGTGGTGACAGACACCCCGATGCACATCCGAGCACTCGCCTTCAAGGAGTTATCCACAGTCACGGATCGCTGGGATGCGTGATCGGGCGAGGATGGCCGTTCGATCGCCAGCGGGGAGAGGGGAGTGCGCGTGACGTACAGGTTGACGGTCGGTTCCGCCCAGGGTGCGGTCCGCATGGTCTCAGTGGGAGCGGGTGCGGGTACCACCGTCGGCGAGCTCGCCGAGCAACTGTTCCGCGCCGACCCGAGCCGCGGTGGCGCCGCTTCGCCGGCCGATGCGACGCTGGTGGTGACGGCACGCTCGCTGGGCCCCGAGGCGGTCTCGCGCCCGCTCGCCCGCGATCTCGACCTGGCGTCGTCTGGGCTGCGTTCGGGCGACCATGTCGAGATCGTGCCCGCCGCGCATGCCAGTCGCGACGAAGGCGAGCCTCCCGCCGCGACGGCGACGATCGTCGAAGGTCCTGGCAAGGGCCGGACCTACGCCCTGCGTGCTGGATCGAACGTCATCGGTCGCGACGCGGACGTCTCCGTCAGGCTCGACGACCCGCTCGCCTCGAAGCGCCACGCGCGGCTCGTCGTGGGGGACGCGCTCGAGATCGTCGACATGGGCTCGACCAACGGCGTCCTCGTCGATGGCACGTTCGTGACGCGAGCGCCGCTCGTGAGCGGGGACCGCATCGTCATCGGGGACACGCATCTCGAGATCGCTCGCGCCGCGCGGGCGCCCCAGCAGACGACGACGGACTCCACTGTCTCCTTCACGCGGTCGCCACGGGTGGTGCCAGCGCTGCCCGAGGAGGAGATCGCGATCCCCGATCCGCCCGTCGCGCCGCAGACGCGTCCGTTCCCCAGGATCGCGCTCGTCGCGCCGGTCGTGCTCGGCCTGTCGATGTACATGATCACGGGGCGCCTCATCTCGCTCATCTTCGTGGCCATGAGCCCGCTCATGATCATCGGAGGCTTCTGGGACAACCGCTTCAACCAGCGCAAGCAGCGCGAGGCATCGCTCGTCGAGTTCGACGGCGCCCTCGAGTCCGCCGAGCGGCAGATCGGCGCCGCGCAGGATCGTGAACGGGCGGTGCGCCTCGCGCAGTCGCCGTCCGTCGCCGAGGTGGCGGACGCCGTCCGCGAACTGGGACCGCTGCTGTGGACCCGCAGAACCGAGCACGACGGCTTCCTCACGGTGCGGATGGGTCTTGGCGCAGTGCCGAGCGTCGTCGATATCCAGATGCCCTCGCTGCGCGACGCGATCGAGGACACCTGGGAGCGCGCGGAGGCCCTGCGGAACGCGCATGTGAGACTCACGGGCGCGCCTGTCGTCGCGAGTCTGCGCGCTGCCGGGGGCCTGGGGATCATCGGCCCCGAGCACGCCGCTTCCGCAGCCGCGCGCGGCGCGCTCGTGCAGCTGGCGGGTCTCCATTCCCCCATGGACTGCGTGATCGCAGGCTTCGTGGCGCCTGGCACGGGCAGGTGGCGATGGCTCGAATGGCTGCCGCACACCGCGTCGCCCGTCTCGCCCCTCGGCGGCGACCACGTCGTCGAGACTGCCGCGGGAGCGCACGTGCTGCTGACGTCGCTCGAGCAGCTCGTCGCGTCGCGCGCCGGCACGGACATCGGCGCCTACATCCCGACGCCGCGTGGAGCGGAGCGGCCGCGGGACGACGAGGCCGACCAGCCGACGACCCCGGCGGTCATCGTGCTCGTCGAGGAGGGGTCGCGCACCGATAGGCGCCGTCTCGTCCGGCTCGCCGAGAAGGGCGCGGACGTCAACGTGCACGTCCTGTGGGTCACGCCCGACGCGCGCTCGCTGCCCGCAGCGTGCCGCAGCTTCGTCGAGGCGCCGGCCGACGGTGTCGGCACCGTGGGGCACGTCCGTCGCGGCTCCACCGACGAGCCCGTGGTCCTCGAGTCGATGTCCCTTGACGAGGCGACCGAGCTCGCGCGCCGGCTCGCGTGCGTCGAGGACGCGGGGGTCGTCGTCGATGACGCCGGCGACGTGCCACCGTCCGTCTCGTACCTCGACCTGCACGGCTTCGAGGCTCTCGAGCCCGCGCATCACGAGCAGCGCTGGCGCGCCGACGCGCCGCAGCCGGGGAAGCGACGCCCGTTCACGCTGCGTGCGCTCGTCGGCCACGCGGGCTCGGAGCCCTGCTACCTGGACCTCAAGGAGCAGGGGCCGCATGCGCTCGTGGGCGGCACCACCGGCGCGGGCAAGTCCGAGTTCCTCCAATCGTGGATCCTCGGGATGGCCGCGGCCTACAGCCCTGAGCGCGTCACGTTCCTCTTCGTCGACTACAAGGGTGGATCGGCCTTCGCCGACTGCGTCCGGCTTCCCCACAGCGTCGGGCTGGTGACGGACCTGACCCCGCACTTGGTCGACCGTGCCCTCGCGTCCCTGCGCGCGGAGCTGCACCACCGTGAGCGGCTGCTGGCCGCCAAGGGCGCCAAGGACCTCGAGACCCTCGACCGCGCGGGCGACCCCGAGACGCCGCCGAGCCTCGTCATCGTGATTGACGAGTTCGCCACGCTCGTGCAGGAGGTGCCCGCGTTCGTCGACGGCGTGGTTGACATCGCTCAACGCGGCCGGTCGCTCGGACTGCACCTCATCATGGCGACCCAGCGGCCCGCCGGCGTCATCAAGGACAACCTGCGGGCCAACACGAACCTGCGCATCGCGTTGCGTATGGCCGACGAGGCCGACTCGTCTGACATCCTCGGCGTCACTGCCGCGGCGCACGTGGACCCAAGCCTGCCGGGCCGCGCGATGGCCAGGACGGGGCCGGGGCGTCTCATGACGTTCCAGTCCGCCTACGTGGGCGCGCATTCCGCGCCCGGCGCGGGCCCCGCTCCGGTTGCGATCCGGGAGCTCGCCCTCGGCGCCGGTGACCGCTGGGAGCTTCCGGAGGGCTCGCGACCGGCCGCGCCCGAGGGCGATCCGGACGCGGCGCGTGTGGTGGAGGCGCTCGTCTGCGCGTCCGTACGCATGTCCCTCCCTGCTCCGCGGCGCCCATGGCTCGACGAGCTTCCCGCCACGGTCGACTTGCGGTCGCTCTCGAACGGCCATGACGGGTCGGCGGTCTTCGCCCTCGTCGACGACCCGGCACATCAGGCGCAGCATCCGGCGGAGTACGACCCTGACCAGGACGGCACCGTGCTCGTGCTCGGCGGCTCGGGTGCGGGCAAGTCGACCGCGCTGCGTTCGCTGGCACTGGGCGCGACGTTCTCCCGGGAGTTGAGTCCCGTGCACATCTACGGGCTCGATGCCGCGAGCGGCGGCCTCGAGATGCTCCGGTCGCTGCCGCACGTCGCCGATGTCGTCGACGCGGACGACCTCGAGCGCGTCGGACGCATGCTGAGCCGACTCGTGCAGGTCGTGCGCGAACGTCAGGCATCGTTCACTGCCGCGCGCGCATCGTCCGTCGCGGACTATCGGACGCTCACCGACGACCGCGCGCTGCCGCGGCTCCTGCTGCTGATCGACGGCTACGGGCGCTTCCAGGCCGACTACATGCACGAGGTCGGGCGCAGCCAGGTGTGGTCCGACCTTCAGGAGGTCCTCGCCGACGGGCGCGCGGTGGGCGTGCACGCGGTGCTGAGCGCCGATCGCGTGGGCGCTCTGCACACGAGCATTCAGGCCATGGTGTCGCGGACGATCGTGCTGCGCATGAACGACGAGAACCAGTACGGCATGCTCGGGCTGCGGCGGGTCGGTCTGGGGCCCGACTCTCCCGCGGGGCGCGGCATCGACGTGTCCACGCGCCGTGAGCTGCAGATCGCTGTGCTCGGAGCGTCGGGCAGGATCGACCGTCAGGCGCGTGCGATCGAGGAGCTCGCAGCGCGCGTGCCGGATCGCCCCGAGTGGCGCGCCGCGCCCATCCCGCGCATGCCGGTGATCGTGCATGCGTCCGAGATGCCGTCGTCGATTGACGGTGAGCCCGTGCTGGGCGTCGAGTCGGCGTCGCTTGCGCCGCGCGGGTTCACCCTCGAGCGGCCGATCATGGTCGCGGGTCAGGCGGGGACCGGTCGCACGACCGCCGTCGCGTGGATGGTGCAGGCGATCCGAGCCTCGCATCCTGACGTGCGCCTCGTGCACCTCACGCAACGGCGCTCGAGTCTGGTGGATCTTCCGTGGTGGAACGACTCGTACGTGGGTCCGCAGGCAGGCGAGGACCTGCTCGCGTCGTGGGGGTCGGAGTTGGAGAAGGCGGCCGATCCCAGGACGCAGATCGTGCTCGCGATCGAGAACGTGCAGGACTTCGGGGCGTCCATGAGCGACGGCCCGCTGGTCCAGGCGCTCAAAGGTGCCCGGCGCGCAGGTCACCTTCTCATCGGAGAGGCGGACACGCAGGGGTGGGCGACCGGTCAGCTCGTCGCAGAGATCAAGGGCGCGCGGCGGGGTCTGCTGCTCGCGCCCGAAGGAGCTGACGCCCAGATGCTGTTCGCCGCTCAGGCGCCTCGTCTCACTCGTGCAGACATGCCGCCCGGGCGCGGTGTGTGGATCGAATCGGGACGCGTGTCCGTCGTCCAGATGCCCCTCGACGACGGTAGTTATCCCCAGGTCGACCGGCGGTCCTGATGCCACGTCGCGGGCCTCGGTAGGTTGCAAGCGAGCCACCAGGGGGGTGGCACGAAAAGGGGCAGACCATGGCGAACCTCAACGTCACCTACGACGACCTGCGCTTGGCGGCGGACCAGCTCACCTCCGGCCAGGGCGATCTCGACAGCCGGCTCATGGAGCTCAGGGCGTACATCGACAACCTCGTCTCCGAGGGCTACGTCACGTCGTCGTCCTCGCCGGCCTTCCAGGAGCAGTACACGCAGTTCACGGACTCCGCGAAGACCGCAGTCTCGGCGCTCGAGGGGCTCAGCCAGTTCCTCCGCTCGGCCGCGGACACGCTGCAGCAGACCGACGAGTCGCTCGCGAGCGCGATCCGCGGACAGTGATCAAGGAGGGCGGACGCGGCGGTTGCCGCGTCCGCCTCTCGCATCTCGGAGGAGACGGGCATGTCCAGCAGGCTCACGATCGATCTCGGCGCCATGGCGTCGACCGGCTCGCAACTGGCGCGGATCGCGGCGGAGTTCGACACGGCGGACCTCGCAGTAGGGAGGCTCACCGCGGCGATCGGATCCACGCACGACACGCACGAGCTCCGTGCCGCAGTCGAGGACTTCGTCGGCAACTGGCGCATCCGTCGCGAAGGGATGCAGGGCAACCTCGTCTACCTGGCGGACGTGGCCACGGCGGTTGCGGACAATCTCTCGGGTGCCGACGCCGACCTCGCCGCGTCGCTCGACGGGTCCTCGTCGGGGACCGCGGCGCCGCAGCACGGGCGGGCGGCGTGATGAGCGACCCGCACAACCCGATCGACGGCGACCCCGACACCGTCGACACCTACTCGGTCTACTACCGCGGCATCGCCCAGTCGGTTCGCGAGACGATCGCGAACCTGAACACGGCTGTGAGCACCGCTGACACCGTGAGCGACGCCGTGACCGCCTTCGCCGACGCAGCGAAGGAGGTCGCCGACAGCCTCGCGGAGGTCGACGACCGCTATGACGTCGTGGGCGAGCAGCTCGGGCGGTACGCGACGGAACTCAGAAGACTGCGAGACGAGGCTCAGTCCGTGGTCTCACAGCGCGACGGAGCGCAGTCCGATGCGGACAGCCTCGCACATCAGGCCTGGTACAAGGAGCATCAGCTGAACGCGATGGATCCCAAGGATCCGTCGTACGTGCAGGAGGCGCATGAGCTTTCCGCGCTGAGGGCCGCGCAGTCTCAGGCGGAGTCCGTCGCTCTCGCGTACACAGGGCAGATCGACGCCCTCGTGCAGGAGCGGACCGACGTCGCGCTCGCATGCGCCGCTGCGATCCGGGACGTGCTCGACGGCTCGCCCCTGAACGACAGCGCGTGGGACAAGTTCCTCGACTGGTCGGACACGGTGCTCGACGAGTACCTGCCCATCATCGAGACCATGCTCGACGTGGTGGCGGTGGTGCTGACGATCGCCGCCTTCCTGGCAGTGCTCACGGGGGTCGGGGCCGCACTCGCGCCCGCACTCTTCGCGATCGCGCGCGCAGCCCAGTTCCTGTCGAAGGTCCTCAAGGTCGTCAAGGTGGTCCTCACTACGACCCTCGTCGTTGCGGGGAAGAAGCCAGTCACGGCGCTCGCCGACATCGCGGTGGACATGGCGGTCGACAGGATCGGCGGCAAGCTCGTCGACTCCGGCATCGCCACGGTGGGCCCCAGGACTGGCGGGCTCACCGACGCGGTGCTCGCGCATCTTCCCGCTCGCGGGACGGCCATCCGGCACCCCGCCCAGATCAGAGCGGAGGGCTTCGACGCATGGGTGGACGGCACGTTCTCGGATGCCGTGCGGCTGGAGCGCTTCGCGAAGCTCGACTCGATCGAGGACAGCCTCGACCTCGCGCTCGACGTGTTCCCAAGCCTCGGCACGGCGGAGAGACTCGACGCGGGGCTCTCCCTCACCGACTGGTACCGCAGCGCTGACCTGCCTCTCGACGGGCTCGTGTGGGACAGCGTGTGGGCGGCCAACGACCTCAGCAGAGAGGTCTTCGGCGCGGGTCCCCTCCACACCGCGGGTGAACTGATCCCGGACCTGCCACTCGCGGAGGCTCGGCCCTCGGTGTCCGAGGTGATGGCGGCACGATGAGCCTCATCAGCTTCGCCTTCACCGCGCCCGCGGGCTGGCGCGCCCTCGACCTCACACGCGACCCCGAGGCCGCGATCGACGCCGCCGTCGCCGAGGCGTTCTCCGGGCGTGACCGGGACTCGAGCGCCACCGAGAAGCACTGGATGAGGCAGCGGCTGCGCGCCGCGACGAGCACTCCCGACGAGGTCGGCGCAACTGTCGTCGCCGCGATGTATCCGACCAGGGCCGTGGCCGGCGAGGTGCTGCCGGTGTCGGCCACGGTGCTCCGATATGAGCCGGGCGTCATGCCACAGGACGACGATGCCATGCGCGCGCTCGCAGCGCTCGCGTCGCGAGACTCGACGGCGCGACCGGTGCCCGCTGCAGGCGCGCTCGGCCTTCGGACCCACTCGCTGCGGGACCTGAGCGGGGCGTTCACGGCGGAGATCGAGTCCGCCCCCCTGGGGGCCGAGGACCGTGCGCAGATCACGGACGCGGCTCCCGAGCGGCTCATGGCGCTGCGCGCGCACTACGCGGTGCCGCCCAGGGTGTCGAGCCACTGGCATGGCGTGGTGCTCACCGCCATGATCCCCGCCCACGAGAGCGCCGCCGCCGAGCTGTTCCTCGAGCTGTTCGATGCCTTCGTCGGCGCGGCGCGCTGGGTGGAGGGATCGTGAGGAACGCCGTCGCATTCGACATCGACCCGGTGCTGTGGCTGCCGCTTCCCCGGCGATCGACGCTCACCGACGACCGCCGCGTTCGCTGGCTCGATGCCGCCGTCACCCGGGCCGCCCGCAACGCAGCCGCGAACCAGGCGGATCTGCCCGAGATTGAGCGGCGCTGCGTCGCCGTGCTCGACGGAGCCGATGAGGGCGAGCAGTGCATCCTGTTCCCGCTGGGCGAGGCCGAGCCGACTGTGGCGCGTATCGCCTCCGCGCCGGCCGATGCGCAGTGGTTCGCGCGCGTCGACGAGGCGACCGAGGGCCTGGGAGAGGGTGCGCGCGTCGCGCGCGAGCCCCGGGACCACGCGGCGTTCGAGGAAGCGGCACGGATCATGAGGCTCGAACGCCCAGCGAGAGGCGAGGTGCGGGTCAGGGTCCTGTTCGCGGGGCACTGCGACGGCATCGGCGTCACGCTCGAGGGTGCGTCGCGCAGTCTCAGTGCAGCGGGTCAGCTTGCCCGCGCAGGCGCGGTGGTGTTCGACTCCTTCTCGCTCAGGGGAGACGCTGTTGGCTGACGAGGCGGCACGGCCGCCCCTCGATCGCAGTGCCGGACGGGCCCCGGGCCATCAGGACGGCGCAGGCAGGCTCGCGGTCGCTCTCGGAGGTCGCGACATCGATGTCGAGTCGGACGACTTCAACCGTCGCTGGCGATTGCTCACGGATGACCCGCGCGCTCGTCTGGGACGACTCGAGCGACGAAGACGTCGATCTTGGTGCGAGGCTCGAGCTCGTGGAGCGCCTCGTCCGTGCGATTCCCGACTTCGTGGTGACCCGCGAGGCGTGAGTCGCGCGCGGACGCCAGCCGTCAACGATCGTCGTGCCGGGTCCACCGGAAGGTGCGCACCGCGATCACGAGCCCGACGATGAGCCAGGCCGCGAGCATGGCGGCCGTCGCGGTGTGCTCCCAAGATCCGCGCGCCTCGACGGCCTCGAAGGACTCGGGCAGGAACACCGACCGCATCCCTTGAGCGAGCCACTTCAGAGGGAAGATCTCCGCGAAGCGCTGCAGGAGCGTCGGGATCTGCGTGTACACGAGGAACACTCCGGAGGTGAACTGCAGCACCAGCACCACGGGGGTGAGGATCGCGGACCCGGCCTTCGCGTTGCGCAGCAGCGATGACGTGGCGATGCCCAGCGTGGTCGAGGCGCCGGTGCCGAGCAGGAAGACCCAGGTGAAGGTCCACCAGCGGCTCGCCTCGGTGGGGAGCGTCACGTCGTACATCGCGACACCGACGGCGATGAGGATTGCGATCTGCACCACCGAGACGACGATGACCTGTGCAATCTTCGCGGCGAAGAACGCCGTCGCGGGCAGGGGGGTGCCGTGGATGCGCTTGAGGACGTCCTCGTCGCGGTCGATCGCCATCGACATGGCGAGTGACTGGAAGCCGGTGTTGAGGATGCCCGAGGCGATCATGCCCGGCAGGAAGTACTGCGCGAACGTCACGTTCGTCGGCTCGAGCACCGCGCCACCGAACACCGCTCCGAACAGCACGAGCAGCATGACCGGGAACGCGAAGATGAAGACCATCTGCTCGCGTGAGCGCATGAACTCCTTGACCTCGACGACGAAACGGCTGCTCGTCATCGCCGCCCAGCTGGGACGCGTCGCAGTGGTGGTGCTCATGCGGGTTCCTCCGCCTCAGTCGCCGCGAGCGCGGCCTCGCCGATCAGGCGCAGATAGACGTCCTCGAGAGACGGGTGGACAACCTCGAGGTCTGCGACCTCGCCCTGAGTCCGCCCGAGCAGTTCGCGCAGGAATGCGCTCGGGGTCGACGTCTCATGCGTGCGGGACTGGCCGTCTTCGGTCCACGTGACGCGTGCGTCCACGGCGCGCGCCCTGAGCCCGGCGGCGGTGTCCAGCGCCACGAGTCGCCCTGCGGCGATGATCCCGATGCGGTCCGCCAGGTGCTCGGCCTCGTCCAGGTAGTGCGTAGTCAGCAGGATCGTCGTCCCGTCCCCTCGCAGGGACGCGATGAGGTCCCAGAACTTGCGTCGCGCCTCAGGGTCGAAGCCGGTGGTGGGCTCGTCGAGGAACAGCACCTCGGGGCGACCGATGATCGCGAGGCCCACGTCGAGCCGACGCCGCTGGCCGCCCGAGAGCGTCTGAGGCTTCGCGTTCGCTTTCTCGGTGAGCCCGACCGCGGCGAGCGTCTCGTCGACGTCGCGGGGAGCGGGGTAGAGGCTGGCGGTGTACGCGAGGGCTTCACGCGCGGTGAGGGCCCCGTGGTCGCTCGTGGACTGGAGCATGACGCCCACGCGCTCGCGCCAGGCGTTGCCTGCGTCCTGGGGGTCGACGCCCAGCACCGTGACATCGCCTGCGGTGCGGCGCCGGAAGCCCTCGAGGATCTCGACGGTGGTGGACTTGCCGGCGCCGTTGGGGCCGAGCAGCCCGAAGACCTCGCCGCGATGGATCTCGAGGTCGAGCCCGTCGACGGCGTGGAGGTCGCCGTAGTGCTTGTGCAGTCCGGCGATGCTGATCGCTGCGTCGGTCATGTCGCCGAGCCTAGCGGCGCCCAGGGTCCTGGGCGCCGGCTGCGGGTGGGCAACCGGGTGGCGCAGCGTCGGGCGGGCGGGACCTACTCGGCCAGCAGCGACTGGATGCGTCCCACGCCCTCGGCGAGGTCGTCGTCGCCCAGCGCGTAGCTGAGGCGCATGAAGCCCGAGGGGCCGAAGGCCTCTCCGGGAACCACCGCGACTTCCGCCTCGTCGAGGATGACTGACGCGAGGTCAGCGCTCGAGCTGATCTCGCGGCCACGGATCGTGTGGCCGATCAGCCCCTCGACTGACGGGTACGCGTAGAAGGCGCCGCGCGGGGTGGGGCACACGACGCCGTCGATCTCGCGCAGCATGGACACCATGGTCCTGCGGCGACGATCGAAGGCCTCCCGCATCTCGTAGACCGCGTCGAGCGGACCGGTGAGGGCAGCGATCGCGGCGCGCTGCGACACGTTCGCGACGTTCGACGTGAGGTGCGACTGGAAGTTGGACGCGGCCTTGGTCACGTCGGCGGGGGAGATCATCCAGCCCACGCGCCAGCCGGTCATGGCGAAGGTCTTCGCGACGCCGTTGAGCACGATCGTCTGGTCGGCGAGCTCGGGCACGAGGCGCACGATCGGCGAGAACTCCGCGCCGTCGTACAGCAGGTGCTCGTAGATCTCGTCGGTGATGACCCAGATGCCGTGCTCGAGGGCCCACTCGCCGATTGCCTTGGTCTGCTCGGGCGAGTAGACGGCGCCCGTGGGGTTGGAAGGGCTGCAGAACAGCAGCGCCTTGGTGTTCTCGGTGCGCGCGGCCTCGAGCTGCTCGACGGTCACCAGGTAGTCCTGGTCCGCGCCGGCGAAGACCTCGACGGGAGTGCCGCCTGCGAGGGCGATGGCCTCGGGATAGGTGGTCCAGTACGGCGCGGGGAGCAGCACCTCGTCGCCGGGGTCGACGATCGCGGCGAAGGCCTGGAACACGGCCTGCTTGCCACCGTTGGTGACGAGCACGCTTGCGGGGTCGATCTCGTAGCCGGAGTCGCGCAGCGTCTTCGCGGCGATCGCCTCCTTCAGCTCGGGCAGGCCGCCCGCGGGCGTGTAGCGGTGGTTGCGCGGCTCGCGCGCGGCGGCGACCGCGGCCTCGACGATGTAGTCGGGCGTGGGGAAGTCGGGCTCTCCGGCGCCGAACCCGATGACGGGTCGTCCGGCTGCCTTGAGTGCCTTCGCCTTGGAGTCGACGGCGAGGGTGGCTGACGGGGCGATGGCGGCGAGTCGCGAGGAGACGCGGCGTGCGGGAGCGGTCATGCGACCATGGTGCCATCTCGCGCGCGAGGTCTGGGCCTGCCCGACGCTCGGCCGGGGGCGGCATCGGACGCTTGCCGGCGTCGGCGCTGGGGCGGGTTCGCATTGTGGGGCGAAACCGCGTACGATGTCACTTCGGCGATTGACAACCGCGATGATGGACTGCGCCCTCGTGCAGGTCATCGGTTCCGATCGCCTCGGGGTCCCAACTCCCCGAAGGGCAGTGGCGCAATTGGTAGCGCATCGGTCTCCAAAACCGACGGTTGGGGGTTCGAGTCCCTCCTGCCCTGCGTTCTGCGGACGCCTCGAGCGCCGCGACACCCTCCCATCACAAGCAAAGGATCATTCCGGTGAGCGAATCTGCCGTGACCGACGCCGGCGAGAAGGACCCGCGCCATGAGTCGCGCTCGGGCCTGAACGTCTTCGCGCGCATCGCGCTGTTCGTGCGCCAGGTGATCTCGCAGCTGCGCCTGGTGGTGACCCCCACCGTCCCTGAGTGGATCCGTCTGATCGGCGTCGTGCTGGGGTTCGTGATCGTGATGATGATCCTCGCCTTCCTGCTGGACCTGGTGTTCAACTGGGGCGCGGCTCAGGTCTTCGGCGGCTAGGCCCCGGTTAAGGAGCAGGAACCTTGAGCAACGAGAACATCGACGAGGCCGTGGACGAGACCGTCGCGCCCGCCGTGGACGAGGCGACCCTCGAGGACGCCCCGGTCGACGCCGTCGTCGAGTCCGACGACGACACCGTCCCCGGCGAGGTCGAGCCCGCCGCCGAGGAGGCGGCCGTGGCCGAGGTCGAGGAGCCCGCTGCGGATGCGCACGAGGACTTGATGGCCTCCCTGCGCATGCAGGAGGGCGACTGGTACGTCGTGCACAGCTACTCGGGCCACGAGAAGCGCGTCAAGCAGGCGATCGAGCACCGTCGCGAGAGCCTCAACATGGAGGACTACATCTTCCAGGTCGAGGTGCCGATGGAAGAGGTCGCCGAGATCAAGAACGGCCAGCGCAAGAAGGTCGTGCGCGTCCGGATGCCCGGATATGTGCTCGTGCGCATGTACCTCACGGACGAGTCGTGGGGCACCGTGCGCAACACCCCTGGCGTGACCGGCTTCGTCGGCCACGCGCACCAGCCCGTGCCGCTCACGCTGGACGAGGTCTACGGCATGCTCGTCACGCCCGAGGCCGCGGCCCCGGCAGAGGCCGGCACCAGTGCCGCGCCCAAGCAGCAGGTCGAGGTCGACTTCGAGATCGGTGAGTCGATCACCGTCATCGACGGTCCCTTCGCGACTCTGCCCGGCACCATCTCCGAGATCAGCGTGGAGAGCCAGAAGCTCCACGTCCTCGTCTCCATCTTCGGCCGGGAGACCCCGGTCGAGCTGTCGTTCAACCAGGTGCAGAAGCTCTAGTCGAACGATGACCCCGGCGGCCCGCCAGCCGCCACCAAGCAAGTAAAGGACCCGAAAAACATGGCAGCCCCTAAGAAGAAGGTTGCCGGCCTGATCAAGCTTCAGATCCAGGCCGGAGCCGCGAACCCCGCTCCGCCCGTCGGCCCCGCACTGGGCCAGCACGGCGTGAACATCATGGAGTTCTGCAAGGCCTACAACGCGGCCACCGAGTCGCAGCGAGGCAACATCATCCCGGTGGAGATCACGGTCTACGAGGACCGCTCCTTCACCTTCATCACGAAGACCCCGCCCGCGTCGCAGCTCATCAAGAAGGCTGCCGGCGTCGCCAAGGGCTCGGGCGTCCCGCACACCCAGAAGGTCGGCTCGCTGACCGACGCCCAGGTGCGCGAGATCGCCGAGATGAAGATGGCAGACCTCAACGCCAACGACATCGACGCCGCGGCGAAGATCATCGCTGGCACCGCCCGCTCCATGGGCATCACGGTCGAGTAGACCGCACCAGACATCTCAGTGGGAGGGGCCGCGCTGGCCCGCCACCACGACTGCAAAGGAAGAAGCAGATGACCAAGCGCTCCAAGGCTTACCGCGACGCAGCCCAGCTCGTCGACCGCAGCCAGCTGTACACCCCCCTCGAGGCTCTGCGCCTCGCCCAGAAGACGGGCTCCAAGAAGACCGACTCGACCATCGACGTCGTCTTCAAGCTCGGCGTCGACCCGCGTCACGCCGACCAGGCCGTCCGCTCCACCGTCATCCTGCCCCACGGCACCGGCAAGACCGCTCGGGTCCTGGTCTTCGCCAACGGTGACAAGGCGGATGCGGCACGCGAGGCAGGCGCCGACATCGTCGGCGGCGACGAGCTCATCGAAGAGGTGGCCGGTGGCCGCCAGGACTTCGACGCCGTCGTGGCGACGCCCGACCTCATGGGCAAGGTGGGTCGCCTGGGCCGCGTGCTCGGCCCGCGCGGCCTCATGCCGAACCCCAAGACCGGCACCGTGACCATGGACGTCGCGAAGGCCGTGTCCGAGATCAAGGGTGGAAAGATCGAGTTCCGCGTCGACAAGCACGCGAACCTCCACACCCTCGTGGGCAAGGCGTCGTTCGGCGACGAGAAGCTCCTCGAGAACTTCCAGGCGATCCTCGACGAGGTCCTCCGTGTGAAGCCCTCGGCTTCGAAGGGCCGCTACATCGTCAAGGCCTCGATCTCCGCGACCCAGGGTCCCGGCATCCCGATCGACGCGCAGGCGAAGTCGGAGGCGTAAGGCTCTCTCGCGTCGGCCCGGCCCCAGTGAGGGGCCGGGCCTTCGTGCATCCTGCGCCCTCGCGTCGGGCATTTGCCACACGCCCGACGCTCGGGTAAAGTTGACCTGCCCAAGACCGCCGGTCGTCGGGCCCGGTTCGCCGGGAACGACCGAAGCTCCGCGATGCGGGGACCAGCGCAGGTGAGACTGAAGCGCCATGTGCGCGAACCCTTGGGCGGCCCTGTGTGGCCGCCCTTCGTGCGTTCGCCCGCGTGAGCGCATGAGGCCCCGCCCGCGCGGGGCCTTTCGCGTTTCCGGAGCGGGTGCCGGTGGTCGACTTTCCAGGAAGGACAAACATGGCGACGCCAGACAAGGTGACCGCGGTCAAGGAGCTCTCGGACCAGTTCCGCGACTCCTCCGCCGTGCTGCTCACCGAGTACCGCGGCCTGTCGGTTCCGCAGCTCGCTGAGCTGCGCGGCAAGCTTCGCGGCGAGGCGACCTACGTGGTCGCCAAGAACACTCTGACGGCGCTCGCGGCCAAGGACGCCGGAGTGGAGGGTCTCGATGACCTCCTCGTCGGCCCCACGGCCATCGCGTTCGTCACCGGTGACCCGGTGGCGGCTGCGAAGGGTCTGAAGGCTTTTGCCAAGGAGAACGACAAGCTCGTCATCAAGGGCGGCGTTCTCGACGGCAACGTGATCTCGGAGTCCGAGATCATGAAGCTGGCCGACCTCGAGTCCCGCGAGGTTCTGCTCGCCAAGGCTGCCGGCGCCATGAAGGCGTCGCTCTTTGGTGCTGCATACCTGTTCCAGGCGCCGCTCGCTCAGGCAGCGCGCGCCGTCGACGCCCTGCGTGCGAAGCAGGAAGACGCGGCCTGACGGCCGCACCCCCGTTAGATCACCTCTGCTTCCAGCAGGCAAACAGTAAGGAATACCACCATGGCTAAGCTCACCACCGAGGAGCTCATCGAGCAGTTCAAGGAGCTCTCGCTCATCGAGCTGTCGGAGTTCGTGAAGGCGTTCGAGGAGACCTTCGAGGTCACCGCCGCTGCCCCGGCCGCCGCCGTCGTCGCCGCCGCCCCCGCGGGCGAGGCCGCCGCCGAGGTCGAGGAGAAGGACGAGTTCGACGTCATCCTCGCCGCCGTCGGCGACAAGAAGATCCAGGTCATCAAGGAGGTGCGCGCGCTCACGTCGCTCGGCCTCGGCGAGGCCAAGGCTCTGGTCGACGAGGCCCCGAAGCCCGTCCTCGAGGGCGCCAAGAAGGAGGACGCCGAGAAGGCCAAGGCTCAGCTCGAGGCCGCCGGCGCCACCGTCGAGCTCAAGTAGCGCTCGGCAGGCACAGCCTGCGCTCGGCTCGACCGAGCACACGCGACGGGGTCGGGTCCGTGAGGACCCGGCCCCGTTCGCCTTGCCACGCGTCGCGAACCGCGAGCGCGGCAGATCACATTTCTCCACCGACACGCGTGCCGCTCTTGACGCACCTCGCGCGCAAGTGGACAATCCCGCGATTTCCGATTAGTCTAGCGACTTGCGCTGTCTTTTGCCCTGCCCTCAGATGCCTACCCGGCGTGCGTCCGTCTCATGACGGGATCGCCCCGGGGTCCGGTGGAGCCGCGGCTGGACGACGTGTACACGCACGATCATCACAGGGAAGGACCCGCCCTTGGCTGCCTCGCGCACCCCTTCGGCCACCGCCATCGCCAACCGTTCCGCATCCCGCCGCATCTCCTTCGCACAGCTGGCTGAGCCCATCGAGGTCCCGAACCTCATTGGCCTCCAGACCGAGTCCTTTGACTGGCTCCTGGGCAACAGCGTGTGGCAGGAGCGCGTCGCAGCCGCCAAGAAGGCCGGCCGCAACGACGTCCCGGAGGTTGCCGGACTCGAGGAGATCTTCGAGGAGATCTCGCCCATCGAGGACTTCGGCCAGACGATGTCGCTGAGCTTCTCGGACCCCTACTTCGAGGAGCCGCGCCACACTCCCGACGAGTGCAAGGAGAAGGACTTCACCTACTCCGCGCAGCTGTTCGTCACCGCGGAGTTCATGAACAACACCACCGGCGAGATCAAGTCGCAGACGGTCTTCATGGGCGACTTCCCGCTCATGACCGAGCGCGGCACGTTCATCGTCAACGGCACCGAGCGCGTCGTCGTGTCGCAGCTCGTGCGCTCGCCCGGCGTGTACTTCGAGCGCACCCCCGACAAGACGTCCGACAAGGACATCTTCACCGCCAAGGTGATCCCGTCGCGCGGCGCGTGGCTCGAGTTCGAGATCGACAAGCGTGACGCCGTGGGCGTGCGCGTCGACCGCAAGCGCAAGCAGTCGGTGACGCTGTTCCTCAAGGCACTCGGCCTCACCGACGAGCAGATCGCCGAGGAGTTCGCGGACTACCCGGCCGTGCTCGAGACGCTCGCGAAGGACACCGTGCACTCGCAGGAGGAGGCCCTCGTGGACCTCTACCGCAAGCTGCGTCCGGGCGAGCCCCCGACGGTCGAGGCGGGCCAGAACCTGCTCGACAACTTCTACTTCAACGCCAAGCGCTACGACCTCGCGAAGGTCGGCCGCTTCAAGCTCAACAAGAAGCTCGGCGTCGGCAAGGAGCTGAACGACTCGACGCTGTCGATCGACGACATCGTCGCCACGGTCAAGTACATCGCCGCGGCGCACGCGGGCCAGAGCTCGATGAAGGTCGGCGACGTGGACGTCCACGTCGAGACGGACGACATCGACCACTTCGGCAACCGTCGCATCCGCGCGGTGGGCGAGCTGATCCAGAACCAGATCCGCACGGGCCTGTCGCGCATGGAGCGCGTGGTGCGCGAGCGCATGACCACGCAGGACGTCGAGGCGATCACGCCCCAGACGCTCATCAACACGCGTCCGGTCGTCGCCGCCATCCGCGAGTTCTTCGGCACCTCGCAGCTGTCGCAGTTCATGGACCAGAACAACCCGCTCGCGGGTCTGACCCACAAGCGCCGCCTCTCGGCGCTCGGCCCCGGTGGTCTGTCGCGTGACCGCGCCGGCATGGAGGTCCGTGACGTCCACCCGTCGCACTACGGCCGCATGTGCCCGATCGAGACCCCTGAGGGCCCGAACATCGGCCTCATCGGCTCGCTCGCGTCGTTCGGTCGGATCAACCCGCTCGGCTTCGTCGAGACCCCGTACCGCAAGGTCGTCAAGGGTCAGGTCACTGACGCCGTCGACTACCTGACGGCGGACGACGAGGACCGCTTCGTGATCGCGCAGGCGAATGCCGGCCTCGACGCGAAGGGCTTCTTCTCCGAGGACCGCGTTCTCGTGCGCGCCAAGGGTGGCGAGGTCGAGTTCGTCCCCGCGGACGCCGTGGACTACATGGACGTCTCGCCGCGCCAGATGGTGTCGGTCGCGACGGCCCTGATCCCGTTCCTCGAGCACGATGACGCCAACCGCGCGCTCATGGGTGCGAACATGCAGCGCCAGGCGGTGCCGCTGGTCCGCTCCGAGGCGCCGCTCGTCGGCACCGGCATGGAGCGCCGCGCCGCGATCGACGCCGGCGACGTGATCGTCGCGTCGAAGGCGGGCGTCGTGACCGAGGTCTCGTCCGACCTCGTGACCGTCGCCAACGACGACGGCACGACCGGCTCGTACAAGGTCGCGAAGTTCCAGCGCTCCAACCAGGGCACCAGCTACAACCAGCGCGTCGTCGTCGACGAGGGTGCTCGCGTCGAGGTGGGCTCCGTGATCGCGGACGGCCCGGCGACCGACGAGGGCGACCTCGCGCTCGGCCGCAACCTCCTCGTGGCGTTCATGTGCTGGGAGGGCCACAACTACGAGGACGCGATCATCCTGTCGCAGCGCCTCGTGCAGGACGACGTCCTCAGCTCGATCCACATCGAGGAGCACGAGGTCGACGCCCGCGACACCAAGCTGGGCCCGGAGGAGATCACCCGCGACATCCCGAACGCCTCGGAGGAGGTGCTCGCCGACCTCGACGAGCGCGGCATCGTCCGCATCGGCGCCGAGGTCCGCGCGGGCGACATCCTCGTCGGCAAGGTCACCCCGAAGGGTGAGACCGAGCTGACCCCGGAGGAGCGCCTGCTGCGCGCGATCTTCGGCGAGAAGGCTCGCGAGGTGCGCGACACGTCGCTCAAGGTCCCCCACGGCGAGCAGGGCACCGTCATCGGCGTCCGCGTGTTCACCGAGGAGGACGGCGACGACCTGCCCGCAGGCGTCAACCAGCTCGTGCGTGTCTACATCGCGCAGCGTCGCAAGATCCAGGAGGGCGACAAGCTCGCCGGCCGCCACGGCAACAAGGGCGTCATCTCGACGATCCTGCCGGTCGAGGACATGCCGTTCCTCGAGGACGGCACCCCGGTCGACGTCATCCTCAACCCGCTGGGCGTGCCAGGCCGCATGAACGTCGGCCAGGTGCTCGAGACCCACGCGGGCTGGGTGGCCAAGAACGGCTGGGACGCGACCGATGCGAAGGGTGAGTGGACCGACCGCCTGCCCGACGCGGCGCGCAAGGCCGAGCCCGGCAATCCGATCGCGACCCCGGTCTTCGACGGTCTGCACGAGGACGTCCTCGACGGCCTCCGCGAGCACGTCAACCCGAACCGTGACGGCGACCGCCTGGTCGGTCCCAACGGCAAGGCGCGTCTGTTCGACGGCCGCTCGGGCGAGCTGTTCCCGGAGCCGGTCACCGTCGGCTACAAGTACATCCTTAAGCTGCACCACCTCGTGGACGACAAGATCCACGCGCGCAGCACGGGTCCGTACTCGATGATCACGCAGCAGCCGCTGGGCGGTAAGGCCCAGTTCGGTGGCCAGCGCTTCGGCGAGATGGAGGTGTGGGCCCTCGAGGCCTATGGCGCCGCCTACGCCCTGCAGGAGCTGCTCACGATCAAGTCCGACGACGTCACCGGTCGTGTCAAGGTCTACGAGGCCATCGTCAAGGGGCAGAACATCCCCGAGCCGGGCCTGCCGGAGTCCTTCCGCGTGCTGATGAAGGAGATGCAGTCGCTGTGCCTGAACGTCGAGGTCCTCGGCGTGGACGGCCAGGTGGTCGAGATGCGCGAGACCGACGAGGACGCGTACCAGGCCGCCGAGTCGCTCGGCATCTCCCTGTCCAGCCGCCCCGACGCCTCGAGCGTCGACGAGATCTGAATCTTCGAAGGTAAGGAATCGACACAGTGCTCGACGTGAACGAGTTCGGCGACCTGCGCATCGGCCTGGCGACCGCGGAGGACATCCGCACCTGGTCGCATGGCGAGGTGAAGAAGCCCGAGACCATCAACTACCGCACCCTCAAGCCTGAGAAGGACGGACTCTTCTGCGAGAAGATCTTCGGCCCCACCCGCGACTGGGAGTGCGGCTGCGGAAAGTACAAGCGCGTCCGCTACCGCGGCATCGTCTGCGAGCGGTGCGGCGTGGAGGTCACGCGCTCCAAGGTGCGCCGTGAGCGCATGGGCCACATCGAGCTCGCCGCTCCCGTGACCCACATCTGGTACTTCAAGGGCGTGCCGTCGCGCCTCGGCTACCTCCTGGACCTGGCTCCGAAGGACCTCGAGAAGGTCATCTACTTCGCGGCCTACATGGTCACCGAGGTGGACGAGGACGGCCGTCACGAGGACCTTCCCCAGCTCCGCAACGAGCTCGAGAAGGAGAAGAAGGCCATCGCGAACCAGCGCGACGTGGACATCAACAACCGCGCCGAGAAGCTGGAGAAGGACCTCGCCGAGCTCGAGGCCGAGGGCGCCAAGGCCGACGTGAAGCGCAAGGTCAAGGACGGCGCCGAGCGCGAGATGGCGAACCTGCGCAAGCGGGCCGACGCCGAGATCGAGCGCCTCGACACCGTGTTCGACCGCTTCGCGAACCTCAAGGTCCAGGACCTCGAGGGCGACGAGCTCCTCTACCGCGAGCTCTCGCGCCGCTACGGCTCGTACTTCAAGGGCTCGATGGGCGCCGAGGCGATCCAGCGTCGTCTGCAGGACTTCGACCTCGAGACCGAGGCCGTGAACCTGCGCGAGATCATCGCCAACGGCAAGGGCCAGCGCAAGACGCGTGCCCTGAAGCGCCTCAAGGTCGTCAACGCGTTCCTCACGACCACCAACTCGCCCACGGGCATGGTGCTCGACGCGGTGCCGGTCATCCCGCCGGACCTGCGTCCCATGGTGCAGCTGGACGGTGGCCGCTTCGCGACCTCCGACCTCAACGACCTGTACCGCCGCGTCATCAACCGCAACAACCGCCTCAAGCGCCTGCTCGACCTCGGTGCCCCCGAGATCATCGTGAACAACGAGAAGCGCATGCTGCAGGAGGCTGTGGACGCGCTGTTCGACAACGGCCGTCGCGGCCGCCCGGTCACGGGCCCCGGCAACCGTCCGCTCAAGTCGATCTCCGACATGCTCAAGGGCAAGCAGGGTCGCTTCCGTCAGAACCTGCTCGGCAAGCGCGTCGACTACTCGGGCCGTTCGGTCATCGTGGTCGGCCCGCGCCTGCAGCTGCACCAGTGCGGTCTGCCCAAGCAGATGGCGCTCGAGCTGTTCAAGCCGTTCGTGATGAAGCGCCTCGTGGAGCTCAACCACGCGCAGAACATCAAGTCGGCCAAGCGCATGGTCGAGCGCTCGCGCTCCGAGGTGTGGGACGTGCTCGAGGAGGTCATCCGCGAGCACCCGGTGCTGCTGAACCGCGCACCGACCCTGCACCGTCTGGGCATCCAGGCGTTCGAGCCTCAGCTCGTCGAGGGCAAGGCCATCCACCTGCACCCGCTCGTCTGCGGCGCGTTCAACGCCGACTTCGACGGTGACCAGATGGCTGTGCACCTGCCCCTGAGCGCGGAGGCGCAGGCCGAGGCCCGCATCCTCATGCTCTCGAGCAACAACATCCTGAAGCCCTCGGACGGTCGCCCGGTGACCATGCCGTCGCAGGACATGATCATCGGCCTCTACCACCTGTCGCTGCTCAAGCCGGGCTCGAAGGGTGAGGGTCGCGTGTTCGGCTCGGAGTCCGAGGCGATCATGGCGCTCGACACGGGTGACATCACCCTCAACACCGAGATCCAGCTGCGCGTGGACGGCGACACCGTCCCGCCGAACGGCTGGGTCGCGCCCGAGGGCCACGTCGAGGGCGAGCCGTTCCTGCTCACGACGACGCTGGGTCGCTCGCTGTTCAACGGCCTGCTGCCGGTCTCGTACCCGTACGTGAACCGCAACGTCGACAAGAAGGTGCTGGGCGACATCGTCAACACGCTCGCCGAGCGTTACCCCAAGGTCGAGGTCGCGGCGTCGCTGGACGCGCTCAAGGCCGCCGGCTTCCACTGGGCGACCCGCTCGGGCGTGACGATCGCGATCAGCGACGTCGCGACGCCTGCCGCGAAGCAGAGCATCCTCGAGCGTTACGAGGACCAGGCCGCGAAGGTCCAGGACCAGTACGACACGGGTCTGATCACCGACGACGAGCGCCGTCAGGAGCTCATCGAGATCTGGACCCAGGCGACCAACGAGGTCGACCGCGAGATGCGCGCGTCCTTCCCCGAGTACAACACCGTCCACACGATGGTCGGCTCTGGTGCCCGTGGTAACTGGATGCAGGTCCGTCAGATCGCCGGTATGCGCGGCCTGGTGGCGAATCCGAAGGGTGAGATCATCCCGCGTCCGATCAAGTCGAACTACCGCGAGGGCCTCTCGGTCCTCGAGTACTTCATCGCGACGCACGGTGCCCGTAAGGGTCTGGCGGACACGGCTCTCCGTACCGCCGACTCGGGCTACCTGACCCGTCGTCTGGTCGACGTGTCGCAGGATGTCATCGTGCGCGAGGAGGACTGCGGCACCGAGCGTGGCCTCACCATGCCGATCGTCGAGACCCTCGCCTCGGGCGAGCGCGTCAAGCACGACCGCGTGGAGACCTCGGTCTTCGCCCGCACCCTGGCGACCGACGTGCTCGACAAGGACGGCAACGTCGTGGCGAACGCGGCCACCGACATCGGCGATGTGATCCTCGATGCGCTGATCGCAGCGGGCGTGGACGAGGTCAAGGTCCGCTCGGTCCTGACCTGTGAGTCCGCCGTGGGCACGTGCGCCAAGTGCTACGGCCGTTCGCTCGCGACGCGTGAGCTGGTGGACATCGGCGAGGCGGTCGGCATCATCGCCGCCCAGTCGATCGGTGAGCCCGGCACGCAGCTGACGATGCGTACGTTCCACACCGGTGGTGTGGCGTCCGCTGACGACATCACGCAGGGTCTGCCGCGTGTCCAGGAGCTCTTCGAGGCCCGCACCCCCAAGGGTGAGGCCCCGATCTCCGAGGTCGCGGGCGTGCTCAAGGTCGACGACTCGGAGGCCACGCGCCGCCTGGTCATCACGCCCGACAACGGCGATGAGCCCATCGAGTACCCGGTCACCAAGCGTGCCCGCCTGCTGGTCCAGGACGGCGAGTCCGTCTCGGTCGGCCAGCAGCTGGTCGCTGGTGCGGTGGACCCGAAGAACGTGCTGCGCATCCTCGGCCCGCGTGCGGCTCAGAAGCACCTGGTCGACGAGGTGCAGAACGTGTACCGCTCGCAGGGTGTGGAGATCCACGACAAGCACATCGAGGTCATCGTGCGCCAGATGCTGCGTCGAGTGACCGTGCTCGACTCGGGCGACGCCCAGCTGCTGCCGGGTGAGCTCGTCGAGCGCGCCCGCTTCGAGCAGGCGAACCGTGCGACCGTCGTCGCGGGTGGCAAGCCCGCCTCGGCCCGTCCGGAGCTCATGGGCATCACGAAGGCGTCGCTCGCGACCGACTCGTGGCTGTCCGCGGCCTCGTTCCAGGAGACCACGCGCGTCCTCACGGAGGCGGCGATGTCCGGCAAGTCGGACCCGCTGATCGGCCTCAAGGAGAACGTCATCCTCGGAAAGCTCATCCCCGCGGGCACCGGTCTGCAGCAGTACCGGACCGCCACGGTGGAGCCCACCGAGGAGGCCAAGGCCAACCTGTTCCCGACCTTCGGGTACGAGGAGTGGGACGGTCAGTACTTCTCCGAGGGCACCGGCGAGGCCGTGCGTCTCGAGGAGTTCGACATCCCGCGCGACTAGTCGCGCGCCGCGTCGAGGGCCCGGTCACCCGCAAGGGTGGCCGGGCCCTCGCGCGTGTCACGGGCGCCCGCCCGACGCGCGAGAGGGGTCAGGAGCACGGCGAGCGTGGGACTCGGGCTCAGTCGAGGAAGACGTCCGGGAACAGCGCTTCGTCTGGGGTGCCGGGCACCGCCGCGTAGGCGGACAGGTCCGTGACGCCGGACTCGGCGAGCACGTCCTCGACGATGAGTGAGCGTCCGCTGACCTCGGCGGCGGGTCGCGTGAGCACCTCGATCGCCGCGTCGGCATAGATCTCTGGGGTCCGGCTGACGGCCATGATCCGGTCGCCGCCGAGGATGTTCTGCACGGCGGCGGTCGCGATCGTGGTGCGCGGCCACAGCGTCGTCGCCGCCAGGCCCGCGCCGGCGAACTCGGCGGCGATGCCGAGGGTCGCCATCGTCATCCCGTACTTGGCCATCGTGTAGGCCGTGTGAGCGCCGAGCCAGCGTGGGCTGAGGTTCAGCGGGGGAGACAGGGACAGGATCCTCGCGTGGGGTGACTCGCGCAGGTGCGGCACTGCCGCGCGGGACAGCATGAACGTGCCGCGCACATTGATGTCCTGCATGAGGTCGTAGCGCCCAGGGTCGAGGTCGAGCGTGCCCCTGAGGTCGATCGCGCTCGCGTTGTTGATCACCACGTCGAGCCGACCGAACGCGTCGATGGCGGTCGCGACCGCGCGCGCGACGTCCTCGTCACGCCGGACGTCGCCGACGACGGGGCGCGCCTCGCCGCCAGCCGCACGCACCGCATCGGCCGCCGTGTGGACGGTGCCTTCCAGCCGGGGGTGCGGGGCGTCGGTCTTGGCGAGCATGACGATGTTCGCGCCCTGCCGCGCGGCGGCGACAGCGATCGCCAGCCCGATGCCGCGGCTGCCGCCAGACATCAGCACGGTGGCGTCCCGCAGCGAGGGAGACTGGCGCGCGCTCATCGCTCACGCCCCGCGGTGCGCGCCCGGGAGGCCTCGGCGAACGCGGCGATCCGGTCCTGCGCCTCGTGGCTCGCGAATGCCGCGCCGATCGTCGCGGCCTCGTCGTCGAAGCTCGCCGACCGTGGCCGCGTGGCCCCGGCGTGCACCAGCCGCTTCGCCTGGCCGAGCGCCCTCCACGGGCCCGCCGCCCACGCGGCGGCGACGTCGTAAGCGCGGGCGCGCGGATCGTCCGCGATCTCCGCGACCATGCCCCAGTCGAACGCTCGATCGGCATCGAGCACGGTGTCCGAGAGAAGAAGCTGAAGCGCGCGCCTGCGCCCGACCGCGTCGGTCAGGAGGGTCGAGACGCCGAGGTCCGGAGTCAGCCCCACGTTGGCGTACTTCGCCATCACCTTGAGGTCCCGTCCCGCGACCACATAGTCTGCGGCGAGCATGACCCCGATGCCACCTCCTGCGACCGCGCCGTGCGCCGCCGAGACGATGGGGAGCGCCGAGCCGACCAGTGCCCCGATGCCGTCATGGATCGTCTCGGCCATCCGCGTCACCTCGGCCCCGGACGCCCTCGCGCCAGCCATCGCAAGGACGTCGCCGCCCGCGCAGAACGCAGGCCCCTCGCCCTCGAGCACGATCGCGCGGACTGACGACGACCGGGTCGCGTCGAGCGCGGCGTCGCGGAACGCCTCGCCGGCCTCGAAGTCGATGGCGTTGAGTCGTGCGGGCCGGTCCAGCACGAGGCGGGCCACGCCGCCCTCGACCGTCAGTCGCACCGAGTCGGACATGGCTCTCCTCCCGCGCGAGTCCTCGTCGACCCGCACCTGTGCATCGTGTCACGGCGCTCCGCCAAGTACCCGATACTCGAGCCGATCCGCACTCCTAGACTGCGGGGATGGCCGCTCTCACCGTTCCGCTCCAGCTGCGCTGGTCCGACCTCGACGCGTACGGCCACGTCAACAACGTGGCGATCGTCGGGCTTCTCGAGCAGGCGCGCGTGCTTGCGTTCTGGAGCGACGAGGACCCGATCCTTCCCCCACTGACGGCCTCCGCCTCCGTCTGGGTGCTCGTGGCGGACGTGCACGTGAAGTACAGGCGCCCGATCGACCACCGGACCGGGCCGATCGAGGCGCAGGTGTCGGTGTCTCGCATCGCGGGCGCCAGCTTCGTGATCGAGTATGCGCTGATCGTGGACGGCGTGGTCTGTGCCGCCGCGAGCACCACCATGGCGCTCGTCGACGGCGCCTCGGGAACGCCGGTACGGGTGTCGCCCGAGCTCGCCGAGCGTCTGAGAGGCTTCTCCGCCTGAGCTGGACGGAGGCCGGAGGATGCCCCGACACGCGCGTCGGGCGTGCACGCAGGGGCACGAACGCGCTAAGGTGCGGCTCGAACCTGTACGGCAGGGCGGGCGCGACGAGGCGCCGGTGGCCCCGCGGCTTTGACGACGCGCGTCCGCACGGGTACAGTAGACATTCGTGCCAGCCGCGCGTGGGGTTCCGCGCGCGCCCGCGGGCGTGAACACCAAGAATGGGACGACACGCCCGGGCGCGGGGGTCGGACCACCGACCACCAGTGAGACAAACAGACGGAGATAAGTAGTGCCTACGATCCAGCAGTTGGTCAGGAAGGGCCGCCACCCCAAGGCGACCAAGACCAAGACCCCGGCTCTGAAGTCGAGCCCGCAGCGTCGTGGCGTGTGCACTCGCGTGTACACCACCACCCCCAAGAAGCCGAACTCGGCCCTGCGCAAGGTCGCGCGTGTGCGCCTGTCGACCGGCATCGAGGTCACCGCGTACATCCCCGGCGAGGGCCACAACCTCCAGGAGCACTCGATCGTGCTCGTGCGCGGCGGTCGTGTGAAGGACCTCCCCGGTGTCCGCTACCGCATCGTGCGCGGCTCGCTCGACACGCAGGGCGTCAAGAACCGCCAGCAGGCCCGCAGCCGCTACGGCGCGAAGAAGGAGAAGAAGTAGTGCCTCGCAAGGGACCGGCGCCCAAGCGCCCCATCATCAATGACCCCGTCTACGGCGCGACCGTCGTCACCCAGCTGATCAACAAGATCCTGCTGGACGGCAAGAAGTCCGTCGCCGAGGCCATCGTCTACGACGCACTCGAGGGCGTTCGCGAGAAGTCGGGTCAGGACCCCGTCGTCGTGCTCAAGCGCGCGCTCGACAACATCCGCCCCGCGCTCGAGGTCCGCTCCCGCCGCGTCGGTGGTGCCACCTACCAGGTGCCGGTCGACGTGCGCCCCGTGCGTGCGACCACCCTCGCGCTCCGCTGGCTCGTGGACTTCTCGCGCCAGCGCCGTGAGCACACCATGACTGAGCGCCTCATGAACGAGATCCTCGACGCGTCCAACGGCCTCGGCGCCGCGGTGAAGCGTCGCGAGGACATGCACAAGATGGCCGAGTCGAACAAGGCGTTCGCGCACTACCGCTGGTAGTCGCTGCCCGCTCGACGGAAACCCAAGGAGAACCACTCGTGGCACAGGACGTGCTCACGGACCTGAACAAGGTCCGCAACATCGGCATCATGGCCCACATCGATGCCGGCAAGACCACCACCACCGAGCGCATCCTGTTCTACACGGGTGTGAACTACAAGATCGGTGAGACCCACGACGGTGCGTCGACGACCGACTGGATGGAGCAGGAGCAGGAGCGCGGCATCACCATCACCTCCGCCGCGGTGACCTGCTTCTGGGACAACAACCAGATCAACATCATCGACACCCCGGGTCACGTCGACTTCACGGTCGAGGTGGAGCGTTCGCTGCGAGTGCTCGACGGCGCCGTCGCGGTCTTCGACGGCAAGGAGGGCGTGGAGCCCCAGTCCGAGACCGTGTGGCGCCAGGCCGACAAGTACGACGTCCCCCGCATCTGCTTCGTCAACAAGATGGACAAGCTCGGCGCGGACTTCTACTTCACCGTCGACACGATCGTCAACCGCCTCGGCGCGCGTCCGCTGGTCATCCAGCTGCCAATCGGTGCCGAGAACGACTTCGTCGGCATCGTCGACCTCGTCGAGATGAACGCCAAGGTCTGGCCCGGCGACGCCAAGGGTGACGTGACCATGGGCGCCTCGTACGAGACCACCGAGATCCCGGCCGACCTCAAGGACAAGGCCGAGGAGTACCGCGCGGCCCTGCTCGAGACGGTTGCCGAGGCCGACGACGAGCTGCTCGAGAAGTACCTGGGCGGCGAGGAGCTCACGCTCGCCGAGATCAAGGCCGGCATCCGCAAGATGACCATCGCCTCGGAGATCTACCCGGTGCTGTGCGGCTCGGCGTTCAAGAACCGCGGCGTGCAGCCGATGCTCGACGCGGTCATCGACTACCTCCCGGCCCCCATGGACGTGCCCGCCATCAAGGGTCACGACGCCAAGGACCCCGAGGTCGAGATCGAGCGCCACGCCGACGCGACCGAGCCCTTCGCGGCTCTCGCGTTCAAGGTGGTCGCGCACCCGTTCTTCGGTCGCCTCACCTACGTCCGCGTGTACTCGGGCCACCTCGAGACCGGCGCCCAGGTCGTCAACTCGACCAAGGGCAAGAAGGAGCGCATCGGAAAGCTCTTCCAGATGCACGCCAACAAGGAGAACCCGGTCGAGACGATCCAGGCGGGTCACATCTACGCGGTGATCGGCCTCAAGGACACCACCACGGGTGACACGCTGTGCAACCCGGACCACCAGGTCGTCCTCGAGTCCATGACCTTCCCGGAGCCCGTCATCGACGTGGCGATCGAGCCCAAGACCAAGGGTGACCAGGAGAAGCTGTCGACCGCCATCCAGAAGCTCGCCGAGGAGGACCCCACCTTCCGCGTGCGTCTGGACGAGGAGACCGGCCAGACCGTCATCGGCGGCATGGGCGAGCTCCACCTCGACATCATCGTCGACCGCATGCGTCGCGAGTTCAAGGTCGACGCGAACGTCGGCAAGCCGCAGGTCGCGTACCGCGAGACCATCCGCAAGACGGTCGAGAAGTACGACTACACGCACAAGAAGCAGACCGGTGGCTCCGGCCAGTTCGCGAAGGTCCAGATCTCGCTCGAGCCCCTCGAGGCCGACTCCGAGGTCCAGTACGAGTTCGTGAACGCCGTGACCGGTGGTCGCGTCCCGCGTGAGTACATCCCCTCGGTCGACGCCGGAATCCAGAGCTCCATGGAGCTCGGCATCCAGGCGGGCTACCCGGTCGTGGGAATCAAGGCCACGCTGCTGGACGGTCAGTACCACGACGTCGACTCCTCGGAGATGGCGTTCAAGATCGCCGGCTCGATGGCCTTCAAGGAGGCCGCGCGCCTCGCGAAGCCCGTGCTGCTCGAGCCGATGATGGCCGTCGAGGTGCGTACGCCCGAGGAGTACATGGGCGACGTCATCGGCGACATCAACTCTCGCCGCGGCCAGATTCGCCAGATGTCCGACGCCCAGGGCGTCAAGGTCATCGACGCGCTGGTGCCGCTGTCGGAGATGTTCGGTTACGTCGGAGACCTGCGTTCCAAGACGTCGGGTCGTGCGGTGTACTCGATGTCGTTCGACAGCTACGCAGAGGTCCCCAAGGCAGTCGCCGAGGAGATCATCGCCAAGACCCGGGGCGAGTAGTCCCACCGGTCGGAAAAACAAGTAAGAATAGCGACCAGTAGGGATGAAGCCCCCGATGGCGACGAGCCATCGATCGGACTAGCATTCTTACCCGAGTCTCATCAATTCAGGAGGAACACCTCATGGCTAAGGCCAAGTTCGAGCGGTCCAAGCCGCACGTCAACATCGGCACCATCGGTCACGTCGACCACGGCAAGACCACGCTGACCGCTGCGATCTCGAAGGTCCTGCACGACAAGTACCCGGACCTGAACCCGTTCACCCCGTTCGAGGACATCGACAAGGCTCCTGAGGAGCGCGAGCGCGGTATCACGATCAACATCGCGCACATCGAGTACGAGACCGAGAAGCGCCACTACGCGCACGTTGACGCTCCGGGTCACGCCGACTACATCAAGAACATGATCACCGGTGCCGCCCAGATGGACGGCGCGATCCTCGTGGTCGCGGCGACCGACGGCCCCATGGCCCAGACGCGCGAGCACGTGCTGCTCGCCAAGCAGGTCGGCGTGCCCTACCTGCTCGTCGCGCTGAACAAGGCCGACATGGTTGACGACGAGGAGATCCTCGACCTCGTCGAGATGGAGGTCCGCGAGCTGCTGTCGTCGCAGGGCTTCGACGGCGACAACGCCCCCGTCATCAAGGTCTCGGCGCTCAAGGCGCTCGAGGGCGACGCGGAGTGGGTCAAGACCGTCGAGGAGCTCATGACGGCCGTGGACGAGAACGTCCCCGAGCCCGTGCGTGACATGGACAAGCCCTTCCTCATGCCGATCGAGGACGTCTTCACGATCACCGGTCGTGGCACCGTCGTCACCGGCAAGGTGGAGCGCGGCAAGCTCAAGATCAACTCGGACGTCGAGATCCTCGGTATCCGTGAGCCGCAGAAGACCACCGTCACCGGCATCGAGATGTTCCACAAGTCGATGGATGAGGCGTGGGCCGGCGAGAACTGCGGTCTGCTGCTCCGCGGCACCAAGCGTGAGGACGTCGAGCGTGGCCAGGTCGTGGTCCAGCCCGGCACCACCACGCCGCACACCTCGTTCGAGGGTCGCTGCTACATCCTGAACAAGGACGAGGGTGGCCGCCACAACCCGTTCTACACGAACTACCGCCCGCAGTTCTACATCCGTACGACGGACGTGACCGGCGTCATCTCGCTGCCCGAGGGCACCGAGATGGTGATGCCCGGTGACACCACCGACATGACCGTCGAGCTGATCCAGCCCATCGCCCTCGAGGAGGGCCAGGGCTTCGCGATCCGCGAGGGTGGCCGCACCGTTGGTTCGGGCACCGTCACCAAGATCCTGAAGTAACTTCAGCGTCTTTCAGCCAAGCGGGGGTCCGGCTCAGGCCGGGCCCCCGCTTCGCTGTGCGGAGCAGCTCGAGGCGGGGCGACGGGCCAATACCACGTCCTGTATCCTGGAGTGCGCTCGACATGCGGATCCGTGTTTGCACGGAGGCCGCAGATCTGGCACAATATTCAGGTTGCCTATTGCGGGCAGCCAACACCACCCACGAGTCGCCGAGAACACGGGCGGACGCGCGTCCAGGATGCGCGACACGCCCGAGCGCGGGGGTCGGGGGTGGAGACCATAGCTGTACGAGAGAAAAGGCAGAACCACGCCATGGCGGGACAGAAGATCCGCATCCGGCTGAAGAGCTATGACCACGAGGTCATCGACTCCTCCGCCCGCAAGATCGTCGAGACGGTCACGCGTGCCGGCGCGTCGGTGGTCGGCCCCGTGCCGCTCCCGACCGAGAAGAACGTGTTCTGTGTGATCCGTTCGCCCCACAAGTACAAGGACTCCCGCGAGCACTTCGAGATGCGCACCCACAAGCGCCTCATCGACATCGTGGACCCGACCCCGAAGGCTGTCGACTCGCTCATGCGTCTCGACCTCCCCGCGGTCGTCAACATCGAGATCAAGCTCTAGAGCTTCATTAAGGACCCTTCACCATCATGACTACGACTTCCAATGCCCAGCGCAATGTCACTGCGCTGCTTGGTACGAAGCTGGGCATGACGCAGGTGTGGGACGACGAGGGCCGTGTCGTGCCCGTCACCGTCGTCCAGATCGACACCAACGTCGTGACCCAGGTGCGGACCGCTGACGCGGACGGCTATGAGGCTGTCCAGCTCGCGTTCGGCTCCGTCGACCCGCGCCGCGTCACCAACCCCCTCAAGGGCCACTTCGAGAAGGCTGGCGTGACCCCGCGCCGTCACGTCGCCGAGGTGCGCACCGGAAACGCCGCCGAGTTTTCGCTCGGCCAGGAGCTCACCGTCGAGGTGTTCGAGGCCGGCCAGAAGGTCGACGTCACGGGCACCACGAAGGGCAAGGGCACCGCCGGTGTCATGAAGCGCCACGGCTTCAAGGGTGTGGGCGCGTCGCACGGTGCGCACCGCAACCACCGCAAGCCAGGTTCCATCGGCGGCGCCTCGACGCCCTCGCGCGTGTTCCGCGGCCTCAAGATGGCCGGCCGTATGGGCAACGAGCGCAAGACGGTGCAGAACCTGACCATCCACTCGGTCGACGCCGAGAAGGGCCTGCTGCTCGTCAAGGGCGCGGTTCCCGGCAACAAGGGCGGCGTCGTGCTCGTGCGCAACGCTGTGAAGGGTGCGTGAAACCATGGCTGACACGCTGACTGTCGACGTCGTCGACGCGAAGGGCAAGAAGGCCGGCACTGCCGACCTTCCCGCCGAGGTCTTCGACGTCGTCACGAACGTCCCGCTGATCCACCAGGTCGTCGTCGCCCAGCGCGCCGCGGCCCGTCAGGGCACGCACGCCACCAAGACCCGCGGCGAGGTCCGCGGCGGTGGCCGCAAGCCTTACAAGCAGAAGGGCACCGGTCGCGCCCGCCAGGGCTCGACCCGCGCGCCGCAGTTCGCCGGCGGTGGCACGGTCCACGGCCCGCAGCCGCGTGACTACGCTCAGCGCACGCCCAAGAAGATGAAGGCCGCCGCGCTGCGTGGCGCGCTCTCGGACCGCGCTCGCGCGGGCCGCGTGCACGTCCTCGCCTCGCTGGTCGCGGGCGACGTTCCGTCGACCAAGGCCGCCCTGGCCGCCGTCGCTGGCGTGACCGCCGGTCGCTCCGCCCTCGTGGTGCTCGAGCGCACGGATGTCACGGCCTGGAAGTCGCTGCGCAACGTCGCCGACGTCCACGTGATCGCGGTCGACCAGCTCAACACGTACGACGTGCTCGTGAACGACGACACGGTGTTCACCTCGGGTGCTCTCGAGGCGTTCCTCGCCGGACCTGCCACGGGCAAGTCCGCGAAGGCCGTCGCGACCGAGTCCGAGGCGGAGGAGAACTGACCATGACCGCGCTCAACAAGGACCCCCGCGACATCCTCATCCGCCCCATCGTGTCGGAGAAGAGCTACGGGCTGATGGACGAGGGCAAGTACACCTTCGAGGTGGACCCCCGCGCCAACAAGACCGAGATCAAGATCGCCGTCGAGCAGATCTTCGGTGTCAAGGTCGCGTCCGTGAACACCATCAACCGCAAGGGCAAGGCGCGTCGCACGCGCTTCGGGCTCGGCAAGCGCAAGGACGTCAAGCGCGCGATCGTCACCGTCGGTGACGGCGAGGCGCTCGACATCTTCAGCGGCCGGGTCGGCTAGTAAGGCAAGGAACAGGACCCATGGCTATTCGCAAGTACAAGCCGACGACTCCGGGCCGCCGCGGCTCGTCCGTCGCCGACTTCGTCGAGGTGACCCGTTCGGAGCCCGAGAAGTCGCTCGTCCGCCCGCTGCACAAGAAGGGCGGCCGCAACAACACCGGTCGCATCACCACCCGTCACCAGGGTGGCGGTCACAAGCGCGCCTACCGCGTGATCGACTTCCGTCGTCACGACAAGGACGGCGTGCCCGCGACCGTCGCGCACATCGAGTACGACCCCAACCGCACGGCGCGTATCGCGCTGCTGCACTACGCGGACGGCGAGAAGCGCTACATCATCGCGCCGGAGAAGCTGGCGCAGGGCGCGGTCGTCGAGGCCGGTGCCGGTGCTGACATCAAGCCCGGCAACAACCTGCCGCTGCGCAACATCCCGACCGGTACGGTCATCCACGCCATCGAGCTCAAGCCGGGTGGCGGCGCGAAGATCGCACGCTCGGCCGGTGCGTCGGTGCAGCTCGTCGCCAAGGACGGTCCCTACGCGCAGCTCCGCATGCCGTCGGGCGAGATCCGCAACGTGGATGCGCGCTGCCGCGCCACGATCGGCGAGGTCGGCAACGCCGAGCAGTCGAACATCAACTGGGGCAAGGCCGGCCGCATGCGCTGGAAGGGCAAGCGCCCGACCGTCCGTGGTGTCGTCATGAACCCGGTGGACCACCCGCACGGTGGTGGTGAGGGCAAGACCTCCGGTGGTCGTCACCCGGTCTCGCCGTGGGGCAAGCCCGAGGGCCGCACCCGCAAGGCAAACAAGGAAAGCGACAAGCTCATTGTTCGTCGCCGCAAGACTGGCAAGAACAAGCGTTAAGGAGCACCTGAGACATGCCTCGCAGTTTGAAGAAGGGCCCCTTCGTCGACGACCACCTTCAGAAGAAGGTGGATTCGCAGAACGAGGCGGGCACCAAGAACGTCATCAAGACCTGGTCGCGCCGCAGCGTCATTACGCCGGACTTCCTGGGTCACACCTTTGCCGTGCACGACGGCCGCAAGCATGTCCCGGTGTTCGTCACCGAGTCGATGGTCGGCCACAAGCTGGGCGAGTTCGCCCCGACGCGCACGTTCAAGGGCCACGTCAAGGACGACCGCAAGGGCCGCCGCTAAGGCGCCTGAGCGTAGGTAAGAGGAGTTAGAGATGGAAGCCAAGGCGCAGACGCGGTACCTCCGCGTGACCGCCCAGAAGGCTCGCCGCGTCGTGAACCTCGTCCGTGGTCAGAACGCCGTCGAGGCTGCGGCCTCGCTGAAGTTCCAGCCGCAGGCGGTCGCCACCGACGTGCGCAAGCTCATCGAGTCCGCTGTCGCGAACGCTCGTGTCAAGGCCGAGCAGGCCGGCGAGCGCTTCGACGAGAGCGAGCTCATCGTCAAGGAGATCTTCGTGGACGAGGGACCGACCATGAAGCGCATCCAGCCGCGCGCCCAGGGTCGTGCCAACCGCATCCTGAAGCGTTCGTGCCACATCACCGTCACCGTCGCGACCCCGGTCGCCGTCAAGGAAGGGGTGTAACCCGATGGGCCAGAAGGTCAACCCCCACGGCTACCGCCTGGGCATCACCACCGACCACCGGTCGCGCTGGTTCGCCGACTCGACCAAGGCCGGCGAGCGCTACCGCGACTACGTGAACGAGGACGTCAAGATCCGCAAGCTCATGTCGCGCGGCCTCGAGCGCGCAGGCGTCTCCAAGGTGGAGATCGAGCGCACGGGCGGCCGCGTCCGCGTGGACCTCCACACCGCGCGTCCGGGCATCGTCATCGGTCGCCGCGGCGCCGAGGCGGACAAGCTCCGCTCGAACCTCGAGAAGCTCACCGGCAAGCAGGTGCAGCTGAACATCCTCGAGGTCAAGAACGCCGAGGTCGACGCTCAGCTCGTCGCCCAGGGCATCGCGGAGCAGCTCGCGTCGCGCGTGTCGTTCCGCCGTGCCATGCGCAAGGGCATCCAGTCCGCGCTGCGCGCCGGTGCCAAGGGCATCCGTGTGCAGTGCTCGGGTCGTCTCGGCGGCGCCGAGATGTCCCGCTCGGAGTTCTACCGCGAGGGCCGTGTGCCGCTGCACACGCTCCGCGCGAACATCGACTACGGCTTCTTCGAGGCCCGCACCACGTTCGGCCAGATCGGCGTGAAGGTGTGGATCTACAAGGGCGACATGACCGAGAAGGAGTGGGCGGCCGAGCAGGCCAAGGCTCCGCGTCCGCAGCGCGGTCGCGGTGGCGACCGTCGCGGCCCGCGTCGCGACTCCGCTCCGCGTGCCGAGGCGCCTCGCGCCGAGGCCGCCGCCGAGGCCCCCGCGGCCGAGGCAGGGAAGGAAGGCTAGGGACATGCTGATCCCCCGTCGAGTGAAGTACCGCAAGCAGCACCACCCGAAGCGTTCGGGCGCTGCGACGGGCGGCACCGAGGTGTCGTTCGGCGACTTCGGCATTCAGGCTCTCGAGCCCGCCTACGTCACCAACCGCCAGATCGAGGCGGCCCGTATCGCGATGACCCGCCACATCAAGCGTGGCGGAAAGGTCTGGATCAACATCTACCCGGACCGTCCGCTGACCAAGAAGCCCGCTGAGGTCCGTATGGGCTCCGGTAAGGGCTCGCCCGAGTGGTGGGTGTCCAACGTCAAGCCGGGCCGCGTGCTCTTCGAGCTCGCCGGCGTGCCGGAGGAGCTGGCCCGTGAGGCCATGCGTCGTGCGCAGCACAAGCTGCCCATGAAGACCCGTTTCGTGACTCGTGAGGGTGGTGACATCTGATGGCTATCGGTACCAAGGGACTCATGCCCACCGAGCTGGACGCCATGGAGGACGAGCGCCTCGTGGAGGAGCTGAAGAAGGCCAAGGAGGAGCTGTTCAACCTGCGCTTCCAGTCGGCCACCGGTCAGCTCGAGAACCACGGCCGCCTCAAGGCGGTCAAGCGCGACATCGCCCGCATCTACACCATCCTGCGCGAGCGCGAGCTCGGCATCCGCACCGCCCCCACGGCGAAGTAAGAGGTAAGAAGAAATGTCGAGCAAGAAGCACGCGACGGCTACCGCCGACCACCGCGCGTATCGCAAGACGCGTCGTGGCTACGTGGTGTCGGACAAGATGGACAAGACCATCACCGTCGAGGTCGAGGACCGCGTCAAGCACCCCCTCTACGGCAAGGTCATCCGCCGCAGCAGCAAGATCAAGGCCCACGACGAGGCCAACACCGCCGGCATCGGCGACCTCGTCGTCGTGATGGAGACCCGCCCGCTTTCCGCTTCCAAGCGGTGGCGCCTGGTCGAGATCGTCGAGAAGGCCAAGTAACCAACGTTCGACCAGGCTCGCCCCAGGGCGAGAACCAGACGACAGGAGATAAGACATGATTCAGCAGGAGTCGCGACTGCGCGTCGCCGACAACACGGGTGCGAAGGAAGTCCTCTGCATCCGCGTGCTCGGTGGCTCGCAGCGTCGCTACGCCGGCATCGGTGACGTGATCGTCGCCACCGTCAAGGACGCGATCCCCGGTGGCAACGTCAAGAAGGGCGACGTCGTCAAGGCCGTCGTCGTGCGCACCACCAAGGAGCGCCGCCGTCCCGACGGTTCGTACATCAAGTTCGACGAGAACGCTGCGGTGATCCTCAAGGGCAGCGACAGCACCGATCCGCGCGGTACCCGCATCTTCGGCCCGGTGGGCCGTGAGCTGCGCGACAAGAAGTTCATGAAGATCATCTCGCTCGCACCGGAGGTCATCTGATGGCGAAGATCAAGAAGGGCGACCTCGTGGTCGTCATCGCCGGCCGTGACCGCGGCCAGCAGGGCCGCGTGCTCGAGGTGCTGACCGAGACGGACCGCGTGCTCGTCGAGGGCGTTCAGCGCGTCACCAAGCACATCAAGCCGGGCACGCGCCGCGACAACCAGCAGGGCGGCCTCGTCACCGTCGAGGCTCCCATCCACATCTCGAACGTGATGCTGGTGGACCCGGAGACCAAGAAGGGCACCCGTGTGGGCTACCGCACGGAGCAGGTCGAGCGCGACGGCCGTGAGCGCACGCAGCGCGTGCGCGTCGCCAAGCGCTCGGGGAAGGACGTCTGATGGCCACCGAGACCGTCACGCTGCCGCGCCTCAAGGAGAAGTACCGCGGCGACATCATCGCCGCGCTCCGCGAGGAGTTCGGCTACGCCAACATCAACCAGGTTCCCACCCTGACCAAGATCGTGGTCAACATGGGAGTCGGTGACGCCGCCAAGGACTCGAAGCTCATCGAGGGTGCCATCGCCGACCTCACTGCGATCACCGGTCAGAAGCCGCAGGTCACCAAGGCCCGCAAGTCGATCGCGCAGTTCAAGCTGCGCGAGGGACAGCCGATCGGCGCGCACGTCACGCTGCGCGGCGACCGCATGTGGGAGTTCCTGGACCGTCTGCTCTCGATCGCGCTGCCGCGCATCCGCGACTTCCGCGGACTGTCGCCCAAGCAGTTCGACGGCAACGGCAACTACACCTTCGGTCTCACCGAGCAGTCGATGTTCCACGAGATCGATCAGGACAAGATCGACCGCGTGCGTGGCATGGACATCACCGTGGTGACCACCGCGACCACCGACGCCGAGGGACGCTCGCTGCTCAAGCAGCTCGGGTTCCCGTTCAAGGAGAAGTAAGCATGGCGAAGACCGCGCTGAAGAACAAGGCGGCCGGCAAGCAGAAGTTCGCCGTCCGCGCCTACACCCGGTGCCAGAAGTGCGGCCGTCCGCACTCGGTGTACCGCAAGTTCGGCCTGTGCCGTGTGTGCTTCCGCGAGATGGCGCACGCAGGCGAGCTGCCCGGTATCACCAAGAGCAGCTGGTAACTACTACGTCGCAGGTCCGCTGACGCGGAAACCACGGCGAGGAAGAGTGACTCACTCATGACGATGACAGACCCCATCGCAGACATGCTCACGCGTCTGCGCAACGCCAACTCGGCGTACCACGAGACCGTGTCCATGCCGCACTCGAAGCTCAAGGCGAACATCGCCAAGATCCTCGAGGCGGAGGGATACATCGCCGGCTCGAGCGTCGAGGACGCCGAGGTCGGCAAGACCCTCACGCTGACCCTCAAGTACGGCAGCAGCCGCGAGCGTGCGCTCGCGGGTGTGCGCCGCATCTCGAAGCCCGGTCTGCGCGTGTACGCGAAGTCGACCAACCTGCCCAAGGTCCTCGGTGGCCTTGGCGTGGCCATCCTGTCCACCTCCTCCGGTCTGCTGACTGACCGTGAGGCCGAGAAGAAGGGCGTCGGCGGCGAGGTCGTCGCCTACGTCTGGTAACGGGAAAGGAGAACGTAGAACTATGTCGCGCATCGGCAAGTACCCCGTTCCGGTTCCCGCCGGAGTGGACGTCAACATCGACGGCGCCGTCGTCACGGTCAAGGGCCCCAAGGGCACCCTGGCCCACACGGTCGCCGAGCCCATCACCGTGGAGCAGGGCACGGACGGCATCGAGGTCAAGCGCCCCGATGACGAGCGTCTGTCCAAGTCGCTCCACGGCCTCACCCGCACGCTGATCGCCAACATGGTGACCGGTGTCACCGAGGGCTACGAGAAGAAGCTCGAGATCGTCGGCACGGGTTACCGTGTCGCGCTCAAGGGCTCGGACCTCGAGTTCGCGCTCGGCTTCTCGCACCCGGTCGTCGTGAACCCGCCTGCGGGCATCACGTTCACCGTGGAGAGCCCCACCAAGTTCACGGTGGCCGGCATCAGCAAGCAGCAGGTCGGCGAGGTCGCCGCCAACATCCGCAAGATCCGCAAGCCCGAGCCGTACAAGGGCAAGGGCGTGCGGTACGCGGGCGAGCAGGTCCGTCGCAAGGCCGGAAAGACGGGTAAGTAAGCCATGGGTATCACTGTTCAGGGCAAGGGCAAGGCGATTGCGCGCAAGCGCCGTCACTTCCGCCTGCGCAAGAAGATCTCGGGCACCACGGCGCGTCCGCGCCTCGTGGTGACCCGCTCCGCCCGCCACATGGTGGCGCAGATCGTGGACGACACCGTGGGCAAGACCCTCGTGTCGGCGTCGACCCTCGAGGCCGATGTCCGCGCGCTCGACGGCGACAAGACTGCCAAGGCGACCAAGGTCGGCGAGCTCGTGGCCGAGCGCGCCAAGGCCGAGGGCATCGAGGCTGTCGTGTTCGACCGAGGCGGCAACAAGTACCACGGCCGCGTCGCCGCGGTGGCCGACGGCGCCCGAGAGGGTGGCCTGGCCCTCTAGGCCCGGCGAGGTGAAGGAAAGAGATATGGCTGAGAACAACAACGGCCGTCGCAGCAACCGCCGCGACAGTGAGCCGGACAACAAGTTCCTCGAGCGCGTCGTCACCATCAACCGCGTGTCCAAGGTCGTCAAGGGCGGCCGCCGCTTCAGCTTCACGGCGCTCGTCGTCGTCGGCGACGGCGAGGGCAACGTGGGCGTCGGATACGGAAAGGCGAAGGAGGTGCCGGCCGCGATCTCGAAGGGTGTCGAGGAGGCCAAGCGCAACTTCTTCCGCGTCCCCCGTATCCAGGGCACCATCCCGCACGTCGTGCAGGGTGAGGCCGCCGCTGGTGTCGTGTTCCTGCGTCCCGCCTCCCCGGGTACCGGTGTGATCGCCGGTGGTCCGGTGCGCGCGGTGCTGGAGTGCGCTGGCATCCACGACGTGCTGAGCAAGTCGCTCGGTTCGTCGAACGCGATCAACATCGTGCACGCCACGGTCGACGCCCTCAAGCGCCTCGAGCGCCCCGAGGCCGTCGCGGCGCGTCGCGGCAAGTCCGTCGAGGACGTCGCCCCGGCCGCCATGCTGCGCGCGCAGGCTGCGGGGGTGTCGCACTGATGGCACGCCTGAAGGTCGTTCAGAAGAAGTCGGCGATCGGCACCAAGCCGCAGCACCGCGAGACGCTGCGTTCGCTCGGTCTCAAGCGCATCGGCGACATCGTCGTGAAGGAGGACCGTCCCGAGATTCGCGGGATGGTCAAGGCGGTCGACCACCTGGTCGCCGTGGAGGAGGTTGAGTAATGGCTGACGAGACGAAGGAGCCTGCGAAGAAGGCTCCCGCCAAGAAGGCGTCGTCTTCGGCCGCGAAGACGACGGCTGCGAAGTCGACCGCGTCGAAGACCACCGCCGCGAAGAAGGCTCCGGCCAAGGCCGCTGCGGACAAGCCCGCTGCCAAGAAGGCGCCGGCCAAGGCCGCCGCTGACAAGGCGCCTGCGAAGGCTGCCGCCGACAAGGCCCCGGCCAAGAAGGCGCCTGCGAAGAAGGCTCCGGCCAAGGCCGCCGCCGCGAAGTCGGAGGAGGCCCCCAAGGCCGCCGCGAAGCCGGCTGCGTCCAAGGCCAAGGCCGCCAAGGCCGAGGAGCCCGCGGAGAAGGTGTCGACGCTCAAGATGCATCACCTGCGTCCCGCCGAGGGCGCTCACACCAAGAAGACCCGCGTGGGTCGTGGTGAGGCGTCCAAGGGCAAGACTGCCGGTCGCGGTACCAAGGGCACCGGCGCGCGTTACCAGGTTCCGGAGCGCTTCGAGGGTGGCCAGACGCCGATCCACATGCGCATCCCGAAGCTGCGTGGCTTCAAGAACCCGTTCAAGGTGACCTACCAGGTCGTGAACGTGGCTCAGATCGCGGAGCTGTTCCCGAAGGGCGGCGAGGTCACCAAGGCTGAGCTCGTCGCGAAGGGCGCCGTGCGCAAGAACCAGCCCGTCAAGGTGCTGGGTGACGGCGACATCGCCGTCAAGGTCACGGTCGTCGACGCGGACAAGGTCTCCGAGTCCGCGAAGGCCAAGATCGAGGCCGCCGGCGGCTCTGTCGCCCAGGGTTAGCATGGTGCCGGGCCCGCTCGTGAGCGAGCGGGCCCGCGCCGTGCCCCCGAGAACTTTTCCGCCAGCACCAACGGAGGATCCATGCTGTCCGGTTTCCTGAGCGCCTTCCGCACTCCTGACTTGCGCAGGAAGCTGCTGCTCACGCTCGGCATCATCGCCATCTACCGCTTCGGCGTCGCCATCCCGACGCCGGGGGTCGACTACGGCAACGTCCAGCAGTGCATCGCCATCAGCGGCGGTGCGGATGGCGCGTTCGCGATCCTCAACCTCTTCACCGGCGGCGCGCTCCAGCAGCTGTCGATCTTCGCGCTGGGCATCATGCCGTACATCACCGCGTCGATCATCGTGCAGCTGCTGCGTGTGCTCGTGCCCCGGTTCGAGACGCTGTACCGCGAGGGCCCCGAGGGCCAGGCCAAGCTGACGCAGTACACGCGCTACATCACCGTCGGCTTCGCCGCGCTGCAGTCCGCCTCGTACGTGACGCTCGCGCGCACCGGCGCCTTCTTCCCTGGTTGCGATCTCCCGATCGTGCCCGACGACTCGTGGTACCGGATCGCCATGATGGTGCTGACGATGACAGCGGGTACCGTGCTCATCATGTGGCTCGGCGAGCGCATCACCGAGCGCGGCGTCGGCAACGGCATGTCGCTCCTCATCTTCACGTCGATCGCTGCGGGCTTCCCGGGCGCGGCGCGTGTGGTCGGCGCGGCAGGCGTGGGCACCTCGGTGATCGTGTCGATCGTCGTGCTCGCCGTGATCGCAGGCGTCGTCTACGTCGAGCAGTCGCAGCGTCGCATCCCCGTGCAGTACGCGAAGCGCGTCGTAGGCCGTCGTACGCTCGGCGGCACGTCAACCTACATCCCGCTGAAGATCAACATGGCGGGCATCATCCCCGTGATCTTCGCATCGTCGCTGCTCGCGCTGCCCACCGTGATCTACCAGTTCGCGGGCGACAACCCGGCGGAGTGGATCGTGTGGCTGCAGAACAACCTCGCCGACTACTCGTCGCCGTGGCACATCGGCCTCTACATCCTCCTGATCGTGTTCTTCGCGTACTTCTACACGGCGATCACGTTCAACCCGGAGGAGGTTGCCGACAACATGAAGAAGTACGGCGGCTTCATCCCCGGCATCCGCCCGGGCAAGCCGACCTCAGACTTCCTCGACTACGTGCTGTCGCGCATCACCGCGGCGGGGTCGCTGTACCTCGCGATCGTGGCGCTGCTCCCGACGCTCGCGTTCGTGTTCCTGGGTCTCACCACGAACATCCCGTTCGGCGGAGCGTCCGTGCTGATCCTCGTCGGCGTGGGTCTCGATACGGTGAAGCGCATCCAGTCGCAGCTGGAGCAGCACAACTACGAAGGGTTCCTGAAGTGATGCGCGCAGTTCTCCTCGGACCTCCCGGTGCGGGCAAGGGCACGCAGGCGGTGCGGCTGTCGGAGCGATGGTCGATCCCCGCCATCTCGACCGGCGACATCTTCCGCGCCAACGTCAAGGGAGCGACCGAACTGGGACGTCGCGCGCAGGAGTTCATGAACGCCGGTGCTCTGGTGCCGGACGAGATCACGAACGCCATGGTGCGTGACCGCCTCGCGCAGGACGACACGGGCGAGGGCTTCCTCCTCGACGGGTACCCGCGCAACCCCGACCAGGCGATCGAGCTCGACTCGATGCTCGCGGACATGGGGATCGAGCTGGACGCTGCCATCGAGATCACGGCCGACATGGACGAGGTCACCGCGCGGCTGCTCAAGCGCGCCGAGATCGAGGGCCGCGCCGACGACACCGAGCCGGTGATCCGCAAGCGACTCGAGGTCTATGCGACGTCGACCGCGCCGCTGACGGCCTTCTATGAGGGTCGGGGCGTGCTGGTGCAGGTCGATGGGCTGGGCGCCGTGGACGAGGTCACGGACCGACTGGTCGCGGCCGTCGAGAACCGGTGACGTGACCGACCGCATCGAGTACAAGACCCGCGAGCAGATGCGGGTCATGGCGCGAGCCGGAGTCGTCGTCGAGCGTGCGCTCGCGGCGGCACGCGCGACCGCAGTGCCAGGAGCGACCACGCGCGACGTGGACGCGGCGGCAGCCGCCGTGATCGCCGACGCGGGCGCGACGTCGAACTTCTTCGGATACCACGGCTTCCCTGCGACCACCTGCATCTCGGTGAACGACGAGATCGTGCATGGCATCCCTGGCGACCGCGTCCTCAAGGACGGCGATGTCGTCTCTGTCGACTGCGGCGCGATCGTCGAAGGCTGGCACGGTGACTCCGCGATCTCGTTCGGCATCGGAGAGATCACCGCGCAGGAGTCGGCGCTCGTGGCGGCGACGCGCGCGGCGCTGTGGGCCGGCATCGCCGCCCTCGCCCACGCAAGGCGGCTCGACGAGGTCTCAGCCGCGATCGAGGATGTGGCCGACGCTGCGGGCGTTCACCCGCTCGAGGGCTACGTGGGTCACGGCATCGGCACCGCCATGCATCAGGCACCCGACGTGATGAACTACCGCACCCGTGGCCGTCACCCGCGGGTCAAGCCGGGCATGTGCCTCGCACTCGAGCCGATGTTCGTCCTCGGCACGGGTGACTCGCGCGTGCTGGAGGACGACTGGACCGTCGTGTCGGCGGACGGCTCGCGCGCGGCGCACTGGGAGCACAGCGTCGCGGTCCACGAGGACGGGATCTGGGTGCTCACCGCTTCGGATGGTGGCGCCGCGGACCTCGGCGCTTACGGCGTCGTGCCCGTCGCGCCCTAGCGATAGCACGCCGGACGGGGCGCTTCGGGCCTTCGTCTGAGTGGTGTCCGTCACTTCGAGGCGCCGCGTGGGGGTGTGAATCACCGCAAAGGGGACCTGTTCGGTCCGCACCTCTTTACGCGTGACCCTCCCAGTCGTAGCCTGACGCGTAGGCACCGTCGCTCGGGCCCGTCCAGGGGTCCAGGCGTCACGGTGCCTTTTCCACAGGGAGGGAAGTGGAATGGCACGCGGATTCAACTACGCGCCCGGCGCGAGCGACGATGTCGCTCGAGCGGCGCAGCCGGACCTGTCCGGCGCCGATGTCCTGTTGCTGTCGCGATCGCGCAACAGCGTCGTGCGGTCCACGATCGCGGAGCGGCCCGACCTGCCGCTCAGCATCGTTGTCGCGCTGACCAGTGACTCGGATGTGAACGTGAGGGCGGCGATCGCCGCTAACACTCACGTCGCGGCTGGGGTGCTGGAGGAGCTGGCGGGGGACAGGCAGGTCGCCGTGGTGTCCGCAGTGATCGACAACCCGCACACGCCACTCGGCGCTCTCGAGCACCTCACCGGTCACAAGAAGGCGGAGATCCGGATCCGCGCGAAGGCACGCGTGGAGCAGGACGCCTCGGCCCCGAGCCCTGTCGGCTCCTCGGCGTCGCCGACTCAGGGCGTCGTTCCAGGGCAGACGTTCGCGGCACGCGCGACGGATCTGTTCCAGGGCTGATCGAGCAGGGCGGGCGATTCCACGCCCTCAGCTGCACCGTCGGTCGGGCGCGACCGCGTGGAGTTCTCCACAGGCGCGCCGATGGCGGGACCTTCGCCACGCCCGTGAGGCCGCAATACCGGTAATATCAGGCATGCGGTGTGCCGACCCGGCGCCACGCTCCCTCTAGAAAGAAGACCCATGGCTTTCTCGTTCTCCCGTTCCAAGGCCGAGGACCTCGCGCGCGCGCAGGATCCCGCCACCGTTCCGGCTGACCTCGTATCGCTCGCGCTCCACAAGGACGACGCCGTGCGCGCGGCCGTCGCGGCGCGTCCCGATTGCCCGATGGCCACCATGGCGGTGCTCGCTCAGGACAAGGACGGCGGTGTGCTCGAGGCGCTCGTTACGAACCAGTCCGTGAGCGATCACGTGCTGCAGCTGCTCGCCGACTCGCGCCGCGGCTCGGTCAAGAGCGCGGCGCGTCGCCGCCTCGGCATCTCGGCCTGAGTGGACTGAGTCACACTTCACCGGATCGTCATTGGACGATCACCTGACCGCCAACTCCCCTCGATAGCGTCGACACGCTGATAGCAGCGAGCCGCGTCGTCTGAGGGGAGTCGCGCATGTCAGGGTCCGACGACAGTTCGTGGTCCCGCGCGCTGATGGCCAGTTCCGGCATCGCGCTCGACCATGGCGAGGCGTCGCAGCAGCGCAGCGCCGAGTGGCATGAGGCGGGCTCGGCGGCGCTGACGCGAGAGCGGCTGATGCAGCTCGCCTCCCATCGCGAAGCCGAGGTGCGCGAGGTGATCGCGCTGCGGGGCGACTGCCCGATGGGGGTGCTCGCCACGCTGGCCTACGATCGCAGGCCACAGGTGCGACGCGCCGTCGCGGCGAGCGCGAGGGTGGCGACCGCGATCGCCGCTCACCTGTCCACCGATCGGGACCCGTCGGTGCTGCGCGCGCTCGCGCGGAACCCGGTCGTCGCGGACGAAGTGCTTCAGGGGCTCGCGCGGCACCGCCGGGAAGAGGTCAGTGCCACGGCCGACCGCATGCTCGCCGCTCGCGCCGAGGAGCGCGCGAACCGAGCCTCGGGTCGAGACCTGCGCGCGGGCGCGACGGGGCCTTCTCTGCCGTCCGAGCTGCGAGACCGGTACGAGAGCACACCCACGGTGGGGGGCCGCGAGGAGTTGCGCAGCGCGCCCCGTGTGCTGGCGCCGCGCCCGTCGGTCGTCACCAGGGGAGCCCAGCCACGGCGTGATCCGCGCGACGGAGACCCGCGCGAGCGCTTCCTTCCCGTGCAGGCGTGAAGCACCTCGCGTCTGCCGAATTGGTCACAGCGGGTCGCCAGGCGGCCGGGGCGGTACGTACGATATGTCGGTCGGCACGCTCAGGCACGCGCGGAAGGGACGGCCCTCATGACGCAGCGAACCCCGTTCACGGGCTTCTCGCGTCCGCGCGCGACCCAGGGCCCCGATAGCGCCGGTCTCGACCTGGCTGCGGTGCGCGCCGCTCGCGTGGCCCACACTGCTGGCGCCGTACGTGCTGATGGCGCTGCCCCCCAGTCCGGTGCGACGCCGACGGCGTCGACAGCCACCCTCACTCTTCCGTCGGTCTCGCTCGAGATTCCGACGGTGTCGGAGCCCGCGGCGCCTGCGACTGCGGAGACACCTCTCACGCCGACTGCTGACGGGCCCGCGCCGCGCTCCGGTGAGGTCGGTGCGAACTCGGCCCCGGCGTCGGGCGGATCCCCTGTGGTCGCACCTGCCCCTGGATCCGGCCAGACGCCGAGCGCGGGACCGACGTCGGCGGCGATCCCGATCGTGGCGGAAGCGCCGCTCACAGGTGAACAGCCTCAGCGCGAAGCGGCCCCGGTCACGGGTGACGTTCCCAGCCCGCGCGACGATGCCTCGACCGAGGTTCCCGTCACCACGCCCTCCGGCGCGAACTCGGTGGTCGAGGGTCAGATCGTCAAGCCCGCGCCGACGCTCGCGACGCGTCCGACGAGCACGCAGATCCCTGCGGGTGCCGCCCCGAGCGACGACGATCGAGACGACCTCGAGCGTGCCGTCGACCTGCGTGTCAGCGGTCCGGCGCTCATGACGCTCGCCACGCACCCCCGCGCCGTCGTGCGTGCCGCGGTGGCCGGACGCGCGGATTGCCCGACGACGGCGCTGGTCTCGCTCAGCCACGACCAGGCACCGGAGGTGCTGATCGCGTTGCTCTCGAACCCCAGGACGCCGGCCTCGACCGTCCGCAACCTCGCGGATCACCGCAACATGAAGGTCGCCGACCTCGCTGTGCAGCGGTTGCGCAATCAGTACCGCTGAGGCCTATCTCATGGCGCCGCGCGCGTGCGGTTGAGACACGCCGTGCCATCCCCTATACTTGTGCGTCGGGCCATTTTCGTGCGCCCGAAAAATCCTGTCCACCAACGTTAGCGGAGTTCATGGCTAAGAAAGACGGCGTCATCGAGGTCGAAGGCACCGTGGTCGAGGCACTGCCCAACGCGTCATTCCGCGTTGAGCTCACCAACGGCCACCTTGTTCTCGCCCACATCTCAGGCAAGATGCGCCAGCACTACATCAGGATCCTCCCGGAGGACCGTGTGGTGGTGGAGCTGAGCCCGTACGACCTGTCCCGCGGCCGCATCGTCTACCGCTACAAGTGAACGTCGCCAACCGTCTCCGTCTGAGACGGGGAAGCGAAGGAAAGAACCATGAAGGTTAAGCCCAGCGTCAAGCCGATCTGCGACAAGTGCAAGGTGATTCGACGGGGTGGCCGCGTGATGGTCATCTGCGAGAACCTGCGCCACAAGCAGCGTCAGGGCTAGACAACACAAGAAGACCGCGTTCAGGCACCGGGAGACCGGAACCCTCGGCTCGGAGGCCGAGGCCCGCACAAGACCACAGCGGGAAGTCTGAGCGTCAGACCTCCGACTACTGATGGAGTAGCAGCTACATGGCACGCATTGTCGGAGTCGACCTCCCGCGCGAGAAGCGCATGGAGATCGCACTCACCTACATCTATGGAATCGGGCGCACGCGCGCCCTCGAGATCCTCGCCGCCACCGGTGTGAGCGGCGACGTTCGCGTCAAGGACGCCGATGAGGCCACCCTCGTCGCGATCCGCGAGTACATCGAGGCCAACTTCACCGTCGAGGGCGACCTTCGCCGCGAGGTGCAGGCCGACATCCGCCGCAAGGTGGAGATCGGTAACTACCAGGGTCTGCGTCACCGTCGCGGCATGCCTGTCCGCGGACAGCGCACCAAGACCAACGCGCGTACCCGCAAGGGCCGCAAGAAGACCGTCGCCGGAAAGAAGAAGTAAGCCATGGCAGCTCCCACGCGTAAGCCGCGCAAGAAGATCAAGAAGACCGTCGCGCACGGTCAGGCCCACATCAAGTCGACCTTCAACAACACGATCATCTCGATCACGGACCCCTCGGGCGCCGTCGTGTCGTGGTCGTCGTCGGGCCAGGTGGGCTTCAAGGGTTCGCGCAAGTCGACCCCGTACGCCGCGCAGATGGCCGCCGAGGCCGCCGCGCGCCGCGCGCAGGACGCCGGCATGAGCAAGGTGGACGTGTTCGTCAAGGGCCCGGGTTCGGGTCGCGACACCGCCGTTCGCTCGCTCACGGCCGCCGGCCTCGAGGTGACCTCCATCAAGGACGTCACCCCGCAGGCGCACAACGGCTGCCGCCCGCCGAAGCGCCGCCGCGGCTGATCGCGCGTCGCGGCCGGGGCTCCGTGCCCCGGCCCGCGACCGCGTCGGAACACACTTTCACACGCTGACCCTGGCGCCTCAGACGGGCCCCAGGTTTGCGAGCATCAAATAGCGGGTGCTCGGAAAGGAAACCACCGTGCTCATCGCACAGCGTCCCACCCTCACCGAGAAGGTCATCTCGGAGAACCGTTCGCAGTTCTCGCTCAAGCCGCTGGAGCCTGGCTTCGGCTACACGCTGGGCAACTCGCTGCGCCGCACGCTGCTCTCGTCCATCCCGGGCGCGGCCATCACGTCGGTGCGCTTCGAGGGCGTGCTCCACGAGTTCACGACCATCGAGGGGGTGAAGGAGGACGTCACCGAGATCCTCCTCAACCTCAAGAACCTGGTCGTCTCCTCGGAGCACGACGAGCCCGTCGTGATGTACCTGCGCAAGTCGGGCGCGGGCGCCGTGACCGGCGCCGACATCGCGCCGCCGGCCGGCGTCGAGATCCACAACCCGGACCTCCACATCGCGACCCTCAACTCGAAGGCGAAGTTCGAGGTCGAGCTGACCGTCGAGCGCGGCCGTGGCTACGTGCCCGCCGCCCTCAACAAGGTCTACGACGCGGAGATCGGCCAGATCCCCGTGGACTCGATTTACTCGCCGGTGCTCAAGGTCACCTACAAGGTGGAGGCCACCCGTGTGGCCCAGCGCACCGACTTCGACGAGCTCATCATCGACGTCGAGACCAAGTCGTCCATCTCCCCGCGCGACGCGCTCGCCTCGGCCGGCTCGACCCTGGTCGAGCTGTTCTCGCTGGCGAAGGCGCTGAACGAGGACGCCGAGGGCATCGAGATCGGCCCGTCGGACTCCGACGAGTCGCTCGAGGAGGACTACAACCAGCCCATCGAGGAGCTGAACCTCACTCAGCGCTCCTACAACTGCCTCAAGCGCGAGGGCATCCACACCGTGGGTGAGCTGACCGCGCGCAGCGAGACGGACCTGATGGACATCCGCAACTTTGGCCAGAAGTCGATCACCGAGGTCAAGGAGAAGCTCGCCGAGCTGGGCTTCTCCCTGAAGGACTCGGGCATCGAGTACGACGGTGGCGCTGCCGCCGGCGTGTACTTCTCGGGCAGCGAAGACTAAGAGGAGAACACACTCATGCCTACCCCCACCAAGGGAGCCCGTCTCGGCGGCGGCCCTGCCCACGAGCGTCAGATGCTGGCGAACCTCGCGCAGAGCCTGTTCGAGCACGGCCGCATCACCACTACCGTCACGAAGGCCAAGCGCCTGCGTCCCTACGCCGAGCGTCTCATCACGTTCGCGAAGCGTGGCGACCTCGCGTCGCGCCGTCGCGTGCTCGGCATCATCTCGGACAAGGGCGTCGTGCACACCCTGTTCACCGAGATCGGCCCGGGCTTCGCGGAGCGCGAGGGCGGCTACACCCGCATCACCAAGGTCGGCACCCGCAAGGGCGACAACGCTCCGATGGCCGTGATCGAGCTCGTCGAGTTCGGCACGCCGGCCAAGAAGGCCGTCTCCAAGGAGGCCGAGAAGGCCACCAAGAAGGCTGCTCCGAAGGCGGAGAAGGTCGAGGAGGCTCCCGCCGAGGAGACCGTCGAGACCGAGGCCGCTGAGGCGACCGAGGCCGACGCTCCCGCCGAGGGCGACGACAAGTAAGTCAGCGGCGAGCCACGGCTCGCACGACACCGGGACGGGCCCGCATGACCGAGCTGCTTAGCAGTGACGTCGTGCGGGCCCGTCTCGCTTTCGCGTACGACGGCACGGCCTTCCACGGCTGGGCCTCCCAGCCGGGACTGCGCACGGTGCAGGAGGAGCTCGAGAGTGCGCTCGCGCGGGTAGTGCGCATGCCCGACGGCACGCCCGCCCCGGGTCTGCGCGTCACCGTCGCCGGACGCACGGACGCAGGGGTGCACGCGAGGGGTCAGGTCGCGCACGTCGACGTGCCCCGTTCCGCGTGGGACAGACTGCCGGGGCGCTCCGAGAGGACGGCGTCCGAGGCGCTGCGCGTGCGGCTCACCGGCGTGCTCCCCGCCGATGTCGCGGTGCGCTCGGTCGAGGTCGCTGCCGAGGGCTTCGACGCGCGATTCTCTGCGCTCGAGCGCCGCTACGCGTACCGGCTGTGCGACGACCCCGCGCTGAGGGACCCGCTGCGTCGGCACCATGTCGTGGACCACCGCGCGTCGCTGGATGTCGAGGCGTTGGACGCGGCGGCGGCGACGCTCACGGGGCTGCGCGACTTCGCAGCGTTCTGCAAGGCGCGCGAGGGGGCTACCACGATCAGGGAGCTCGTCGAGTTCTCGTGGGCGCGTCCAGTGGAGGGGCCCGACGCGGGTCTCGCGGTCGCGACGGTGCGCGCCGACGCGTTCTGCCACTCGATGGTGAGGGGCCTGGTAGGTGCCGTCCTTGCGGTGGGCGAAGGGCGTCGGGATCTGGGCTGGCTCGGCGAGGTCGCCGCGCATCCCGAGCGGTCCCAGGCGATCGCCGTGGCGCCCGCGCATGGCCTCACGCTCGAGCAGGTGGTGTACCCGCCCGACGCGGAGCTCGCGGCGCGCGCGCGCCTCACCCGTGACAGGCGCAGCGCGGAGGACCTTGCGTGAGGCCCCTGCCACGCCTCACGGTTTGACCAGGGCACCGACACGCCGGTAAACTCGGACGTCGTTGTGCGCTCCCAGTGGACGGTGCCTCCCACTCGCCTTTCGCAGGTTCGCCGACCGAACCCTTGCGGACCCCTGGTCCGCGCCCAGAACTCAGAAAGTTAAGGCTTCACAGTGCGTACGTATTCTCCCAAGGCGGGTGACGTCACCAAGGACTGGTACGTCATCGACGCGACGGACGTGGTTCTCGGTCGTCTTGCCTCCCAGGCTGCCCAGCTGCTCCGCGGCAAGCACAAGGCGACCTTCGCCCCCCACGTCGACTCCGGCGACTTCGTCATCGTGATCAACGCGGACAAGATCGCCCTCACCGGCACCAAGCTCACCGACAAGATGGTCTACCGCCACTCGGGCTTCCCGGGCGGCCTCAAGACCAAGCCGATCGGCGAGCTCCTCGAGTCGCAGCCCGAGCGCGTGATCGAGAACGCCGTCAAGGGCATGCTGCCCCACAACAAGCTGGGCCGCGCCCAGCTCACCAAGCTGAAGGTGTACGCGGGCGCCGAGCACCCGCACGCCGCGCAGCAGCCCAAGCCGTTCACCATCGCGCAGGTCGCGCAGTAGTCCTGAAGGAACGAACAGACATGGCAGATGTGACGACCGACGTCGACAACGAGACCCCCACTGAGTACACGTCCGAGTCCGCGCCCGAGCGCGGCAAGGGCACCTCGGAGATCGCCCCCGGCGCCGGCCTCGGCCGCCGCAAGGAGGCCGTCGCCCGCGTGCGCCTGGTGCCCGGCACCGGCAAGTGGGTCCTCAACGGCCGCGACCTCGAGACCTACTTCCCCAACAAGGTGCACCAGCAGCTCGTGAACTCCCCGTTCGCGCTGCTGGACATCGAGGGCAAGTTCGATGTGCACGCCCGCATCCACGGCGGTGGCCCCTCGGGCCAGGCCGGTGCGCTGCGCCTGGGCGTGGCTCGCGCCCTCAACGAGATCGACGCGGAGACCAACCGTGGCGCCCTCAAGAAGGCTGGCTTCCTGACCCGCGACGCCCGCGTCGTGGAGCGCAAGAAGGCCGGTCTCAAGAAGGCCCGCCGCGCGCCGCAGTACTCGAAGCGCTAAGCACGCAGCCGCGCATGGCGCGACTCTTCGGCACGGACGGTGTCCGGGGCCTTGCCAACCGCGACCTCACGGCGGAGCTGGCGGTCGACCTCTCGGTCGCCGCTGCCCACGTCCTGGCCGAGCGGGGCGAGCTCGCCGGTCACCGTCCGCGTGCCGTCATCGGCCGCGACCCCCGCGTCTCAGGAGAGTTCCTGAGCGCGGCGGTCGCGGCCGGTCTTGCATCTGCGGGCATCGACGTGCTGTCCGTGGGCGTGCTGCCCACCCCCGCGGTCGCGTACCTCACCGCCTCCACCGAGGCGGACCTGGGCGTCGTCGTGTCCGCCTCCCACAACGCCATGCCTGACAACGGCATCAAGTTCTTCGCGCGCGGGGGCCACAAGCTCGACGACGCGGTCGAGGAGGCGATCGAGGCGCGGCTGGGCGAGGAGTGGCAGCGGCCGACGGGTGCCGAGGTCGGGCGGATCGTCGGAGCCGAGGGCCTGGCCTCGCAGTACGTGGACCACGTGGTGGACGCGGTGCGCGGCTTCGCCGGCTCCGAGTCGCCGCTCGCGGGCGTGCGACTGGTCGTCGACTGTGCCCACGGCGCGGCGAGCGCGGTCGGACCCGAGGCGCTGCGCCGCGCTGGCGCCGAGGTGGTCGTGATCCACGCGGAGCCTGACGGCATCAACATCAACGACGGGGTCGGGTCGACCCACCTGACGCCCCTGCGCGAAGCAGTGGTGGCACACGGCGCCCACATGGGCGTCGCGTTCGACGGCGACGCGGACCGCTGCCTCGCGGTGGATCACACCGGCGCGATCGTGGACGGCGACCGCATCATGGGCCTCGTCGCGATCGCGATGAAGCGCGCGGGCACGCTGTACCGCGACACGCTCGTCGCGACCGTGATGAGCAACCTCGGACTGCACCATGCGATGCGCGCCGCCGGCATCGAGATCGTCGAGACCGCGGTCGGTGACCGCTACGTCCTTGAAGCGATGCGGGAGAACGGCTACGTGCTCGGCGGTGAGCAGTCGGGCCACATCATCCTGTCGGAGCACGCCACTACCGGTGACGGTGTGCTCACGGCGCTCATGCTCGGCGCGCTGGTGGCGAGCGGGGGTCCGCTCCACGACCAGTGCGCCACGATCGAGACGCTCCCGCAGGTGCTGGTGAACGTCGCGGGCGTGGATCGCAGCCGCGTGCACACCGACGCCGCGCTCGCGGAGGCGGTCGCGCACGCGCGGCGCGAGCTGGGCGATGCGGGGCGCGTGCTGCTGCGTCCCTCGGGCACCGAGCCGCTCGTACGGGTCATGGTCGAGGCTTCCACGTCGGCGGACGCCCAGCGGCACGCGGATGCGCTCGCAGCGGTCGTGGCCGACCGTCTCGCCCTGACGTAGGGACTCGACTGGCGGCAATATCAGGGGATGTCCCCATCGCGCGCCCACGCCTGGCCTGAGAGACTGACCGCGTGAACGACGTTCTCGACTGGATCCTGCATCTCGGCTCGCGCCTCAACGACGCGATCCTCGCGTTCTCGGAATCGCTGTGGATCTATCCCCTGACGTTCCTGATGTCGCTGATCGATGCGATCTTCCCCGTGGTGCCGTCGGAGTCGATCATCATCGCGACGTCGACGGCGTCGGTGCAGACCGGCAGTCCGATCCTCATCCTGATCTTCCTCGCAGGTGCGACGGGAGCGTGGTGCGGGGACCAGATCGCGTATCTGATCGGCTCTCGCTTCGACGTGCGCAACTGGGGGCTGTTCACCCGTCCCAAGGCGCGTGCCGCGCTCGACTGGGCGGAGCACCAGCTCGAGCGTCGCGGCACGACGTTCATCATCGCGGCACGATTCATTCCGATGGGACGCGTCGCGGTGAACCTCACCGCGGGCGCGCTGCGTTATCCGCATAGGCGCTTCATGGGCGTGGATGCCGTCGCGGTGTCGATCTGGGCCGGATGGGGCATCGCGTTGGGCACGATCGCGGGCTCGATCTTCCCCGAGGACAACCTGCTGGTGTCTATCGTGGTCGGCGTCGTCGCGGGCACGGTGCTCGGCTTCTTCGTCGACAAGATCCTGAGCCTGCTCGGGTTCGGATCTCCCGAGCTCCCCGACCTCGCGGGCGACATCGAGGAACGCATCGAGACGGGGCAGATCGAGATCCGCCCGACGCTGCGCGAGCGGCGCGACGAGCGCAGGGAAGCGCGCCGCGAGGACGAGGACGAGGGCGAGCGATGAGCGAGGCGAGTGGCGTCGACGGCGTGGACGTGGGCTGGGAGGAGGCCCGCGCGGCCAACCTCGCGAACTGGGAGGAGCGCGTGCCGCTACACGTCGAGGGGTACGGCATCGAGGCGTTCGCCGAGGACCCTGCGCACGTCTCGACCGTGGTGCGGGACGATCTGCCGTACCTCCTGCCTCACCTTCCCGACGCGTCGCTCGCCGGTCTCGAGCTGTGTCACCTGCAGTGCCACATCGGCACTGACACGGTGTCGCTGGCGCGAGCGGGTGCGCGGGTGACGGGCGTGGACTTCTCGCCGGCTGCGCTGCGCGCCGCCGCGAGCCTGGCGGAGACCCTGGGGATCGACGCGCGCTGGATCGAGACCGACGTGCTCGACTCCCGCGCTGCCGTCGATGCGGAGCTGGGGCCCGAGTCGTGCTTCGACGTGGTGTACACGAGCATCGGGACGATCACGTGGCTGAGAGACCTCGGCACGTGGGCCCGTCAGATCGCGGCGCTCCTCAAGCCGGGAGGCGTGTTCTACATCCGGGACAGCCACCCCATGCTGTTCACGTTGGACGAGCGGCGTGACGACCTCACTGTGGCGTTCCGGTACTTCGGCGATGGACGTCCGATGCAGTGGGACGACGCCAGCACTTATGTGGGTGAGGGGACTGTCCAGGCCACCCGGACCTACGACTATCCGCATTCGCTGTCCGAGGTGGTGACGGTGCTGCTCGAGGCGGGCCTCACGCTCGAGGCGATGCACGAGGGGCGGACCCTTCCATGGCAGTTCGCGCCTCGCATGATCCAGCGGGCCGACGGCGAGTACGAGTGGCCCGGCGACGAGGCCGACCGCGTGCCGTGCACGTTCACGCTCGTGGCGCGCAAGCCCGCGTAGCGGATGCGCACGCTGCGGCGACGTGGCGCGCGTCGCCTACAGCTTGCGCAGGCGAACTGACTCGATCGCGTGGTCGGCGCCCTTGGTGAGGATGATCGTGGCGCGCGAGCGCGTGGGTGCGATGTTGCGCGCGAGGTTCGGCGCGTTGATCGTGTCCCAGATCTGTGACGCGCGCGCGACGGCCTGCTCATCCGTCAGCTCGGCGTAGTGGCGGAAGTACGAGTCGGGCCGCGAGAACGCGGTGGTGCGGAGCGTGAGGAACCGGTCGATGTACCAGCGGCGCACGTCCTCGGGCTGGGCGTCCACATAGATCGAGACGTCGAAGTAGTCGGACAGCGCGAAGGCGGGCGTGCCGGGCTCGCGCAGCACGGGAGGGGCGAGGACGTTGAGGCCCTCGACGATGAGGATGTCGGGTCGCCGCACGACGACGTGCTCGTCGGGGACGATGTCGTACGTGATGTGCGAGTACACCGGCGCGGTCACCTCGGGGAGCCCCGATTTCACGTCCGCGACGAAGCGCCGCAGCGCGCGCCGGTCGTAGGACTCGGGGAAGCCCTTGCGGGTCATGAGCCCGCGCGCCTCGAGCTCGGCGTTGGGCAGCAGGAAGCCGTCGGTGGTGACGAGCTCGACGCGCGGCGAGCCCGGCCAGCGGGCCATGAGCTCGCGCAGCACGCGGGCGGTGGTGGACTTGCCGACGGCCACGGAGCCGGCGATGCCGATGACGAACGGCGTGCGGCTCGCGCGCTCGCCGAGGAACTCGCTCGTCTCACGGTGAAGGTAGCCGGTGGACTCCGAGTGCAGGTCGAGCAGTCGTGACAGCGGTCGGTAGACCTGGTCGACCTCCTCGAGCGAGATCGGGTCTGCGACGCCGCGCACGCGCTGGATGTCCTGCTCTGTCAGCGGCAGGGGCGTGGAATCAGCCAGCTCTGCCCATTCGGCGCGTGTGAGGGTCACGTAGGGGGAGCGCGCGGACGCGTCGATCGGGGCCACGCGTCCATTCTGGCGCATGGCGGGAACTGCCCGACGCTGTGGTGACCTCGGAGGCAGCCTCGCCCCAGCGTCGGGCGCGCTGCCCCACGATTCTGCGCGCCCCTGACGGGCGCATCCGTGGCGCCGCCTACACTGACCGCATGTGCGGAATCGTCGGATATGTGGGTTCCGGTGCGCCCAGTGCGCGCCCCGAAGGCGTCGTGATGGGCGGCCTCGCGCGGCTCGAGTACCGCGGCTACGACTCGGCGGGGATCGCGGTCGTGACGCAGGACCGCGCCCACGTGGACATGGCCAAGAAGGCCGGCAAGCTCGTCAATCTGGGCAAGGAACTTGCGGAGCATCCGCTGGGCGAGGCGACTGCTGCGATCGGCCACACGCGCTGGGCGACCCACGGCGCGCCGACGGACGCGAACGCGCATCCGCACCTCGCCGCGGATGGCCGCATCGCGATCATCCACAACGGCATCATCGAGAACTTCTCGTCCCTCAGGGCCGAGCTGCGCGCCGAGGGCGTGCACTTCCTGTCGGAGACGGATACCGAGGTCGCGGGCCATCTGCTCGCACGCGAGGTGCTGAACGGTGCGACTCTCGCGGACGCGATGCGCGCCGTCGCGGCGCGCCTCGAGGGGGCGTTCACGCTGCTGGCGGTCGACTCGCAGGAGCCCGACGTCGTGGTCGGCGCGCGCCGCAACTCGCCCCTGGTCGTGGGGCTGGGCGAGGGCGAGAACTTCCTCGGCTCCGACGTCGTGGCCTTCATCGAGCACACGCGTACGGCGCTCGAGCTGGGGCAGGACGAGGTCGTGGTGATCACGCCGGAGGGAGTGTCGGTCACGGACTATGCCGGCAACCCGGTGGCGCGTGAGCCATTCACGATCGAGTGGGATGCGGAGGCGGCCCAGAAGGGCGGCTTCGCCACGTTCATGGACAAGGAGATCCACGACGAGCCGGCCGCCGTCGCGGACACGCTGCGCGGACGCATCGACGAGCACGGGCGCCTCAAGCTCGACGAGGGCCTCATCGACGAGTCAGTGCTGCGCTCGATCGACAAGATCGTGGTGATCGCATGCGGCACGGCCGCCTACGCAGGCATGGTCGCGAAGTACGCGATCGAGCACTGGACCCGTATCCCCGTCGAGGTGGAGCTCGCGCACGAGTTCCGCTACCGCGACCCGGTGGTCAACGTCCGCACGCTCGTGATGGCGCTCAGCCAGTCGGGCGAGACGATGGACACGATCATGGCCCTGCGTCATGCGCAGCAGCAGGGTGCCCCCGTGATCGCGGTCGTCAACGTGCAGGGCTCGACGATCGCGCGTGAGGCCGACGCGGTGCTCTACACGCGCGCGGGCCCGGAGATCGCGGTGGCGTCGACCAAGGCGTTCCTCGCGCAGATCACCGCCTCGTACCTCGTGGGGATCTACCTGGCGGAGCTGCGCGGCAACAAGTTCCCCGACGAGATCGCCGCGCTGCTGAGCGAGCTCGACTCGATGCCGGAGAAGATCCAGCGGGTTCTCGACACCTCGGACACGCTGCGAGAGATCGCGCACACGATGGCGGACGAGCGTACGGTGCTGTTCCTGGGTCGCCATGTCGGCTATCCGGTCGCGCTCGAGGGTGCGCTCAAGCTCAAGGAGCTCGCCTACATCCACGCGGAGGGCTTCGCCGCGGGTGAGCTCAAGCATGGCCCGATCGCGCTGATCGAGGAGGGCCAGCCGGTGTTCATCGTGCTGCCGAGCCCGCGCGGGCGCGAGTCGTTGCACTCCAAGGTCATCTCGAATGTGCAGGAGGTCCGCGCGCGCGGCGCCCGCACGTTCGTCATCGCGGAGGAGGGCGACGTGGAGGCGGCCGACTACGCCGAGCACGTGGTCTACGTGCCGCAGTCGCCCGTGCTGATGAGCCCGCTGCTGACGGCGGTGCCGCTGCAGATCTTCGCGCTCGAGCTCGCCTCCGCGAAGGGCTACGACGTGGACCAGCCTCGCAATCTCGCCAAGTCGGTCACGGTCGAGTAGCCGTGGCCGTCGTCGGCGTCGGCATCGACGTGGTGGAGATCGAGCGTTTCGAGCTCGCTCTCGAGCGCTCGCCGGGGTTCCTCGAGCGCGTGTTCACGCCGGCTGAGCGCGAGCTCGGGCACGCGTCCCTCGCCGCGCGGTGGGCGGCGAAGGAGGCGCTCGCGAAGGCGCTCGGCGCTCCTTCGGGCATGTCGTGGCAGGACTGCCAGGTGGTGCGCGAGCTCAACGGCAGGCCCGTGTTCGAGATGTGGGGCACGGTGGGAGAGCGCGCCGCCGCGCTCGGCATCGCGTCGGTGCACCTGTCGCTCACGCACGACGCGGGGCTCGCGTCGGCCGTGGTGGTTGCGGAGAGCTGAGGAATCGGCCCGACGCAGTCCACGCCTGGGTGCACTGGCCGGGCCGGGTGCGCGAGACTAGGCGCATGACCGCTCACGTGAGCGTCGACTACGGCGCCATCGAGGACAACATGAGGGTGCTGTGCGCGCACGCACCGACGGCTGAAGTGATGGCCGTCGTGAAGGCCGATGCGTACGGCCACGGGCTCGTGGAGGCGGCGCGAGCAGCGCGCGCTGGCGGCGCGGCCTGGCTCGGCACCGCTCAGCCGTCTGAGGCGCTCTCGCTGCGCGCGCACGGAGACACGGGCCGCGTTCTCACGTGGCTGTACGGTCCCGACGGTCCCTTCGACGCGCTGGTCGCTGCGGGCATCGATCTGTCGGTGGGGTCCCTCCCGGTGCTCGAGGCGATCCTGGGCGCCGTTGGGCGGGCCGGCGCGCGCGCGCGTGGCGAGCACGCGCCGCGCTTGCACGTGTTCGTGGACACGGGTCTGGGCCGCGAGGGGTGCCCTCCCGCGCTGCTGCCCGATCTGCTCGATCGGCTCATCGCCGCACGTGACGAGGGATTGGTGCGCGTGGTCGGCATGTGGTCGCACCTCGCGTGGGCAGACCAGCCGGGGCATCCGACCATCGACCTGCAGGCGGCTGCGTTCCGTGAGGCGCTCGCGCTCGCGGATACGAAGGGGATCGACCTCGAGGTGCGGCACCTCGCGAACTCGGCGTGCACGCTGACACGGCCCGACCTGCACTTCGACCTGGTGCGGCCCGGCATCGCGATGTACGGGCTTCCGCCCGTGCAGGACCCGGACGGCAGGCGCTTCGGGCTGCGGCCTGCAATGCGCGTCGCGACGAGGCTCGCGCTCGTGAAGCCCGTGCCCGCGGGCCACGGCGTGAGCTACGGGCACGAGTACGTCACCGAGCGCGACACCGTGCTGGGCCTCGTGCCCCTCGGCTACGCCGACGGCGTGTTCCGTGCGGCCGGTGGCGGCCGCGGGCGGGTCGCGATCGGCGGCCGCGAGTTCCCCATCGCGGGTCGTGTGTGCATGGACCAGTTCGTCGTGGATCTGGGACCCGACGCGACCGCGCAGGCGGGTGATGAGGTGACGCTGATCGGCGCCGACGGTCCGAGCGCGACCGACTGGGCCGAGGCGATCGGCACCATCGACTACGAGATCGTGTGCCGCTTCGGCGGCCTGCGCGAGAAGGAGGCGCTGTGAGCGGTGACGAGGCCGTGAGCGATTACGACGTACCCGATGCCGACGCCATGCGCTCGCTCGCGCGCGACGTGGTCGGGCCCGAGCTGCGCGCCGGCGACCTGGTGATCCTCACTGGCGACCTCGGCGCGGGCAAGACGACGTTCACGCAGGGGCTGGGCGAGGCGCTCGGCGTGCGTGGCCCCGTCGCAAGCCCCACCTTCATCATCGCCCGCACGCATCCGTCCGAGGTGGGCGGCCCCGCGCTCGTGCACGTCGATGCGTATCGCCTGGGCTCTCTCGCGGAGCTCGACGATCTCGACCTCGACGCCGCGCTCGAGGACTCGGTGACGGTCGTCGAGTGGGGCGAGGGCGCCGCGGAGCAGCTCTCCGAGGATCGCCTTCACGTCACCATCCGGCGGCGCCGCGGCGGCGAGATCGACATGGAGGCGCCCGACGCAGGCATGAGGACGGTCGCGCTCGTCGGTCATGGGCCGAGGTGGACGGGCGTCGCGCTCGCGGCCGATGCCGAGGCGTGAGCGCGCGATCTAGGCTGATCCCATGATCCTCGCGCTCGACACCTCCGCTGCCGTGTCCGTCGCCGTGCTCGACGGCGACACCGTCCGGGCCTCGCGCTCGGAGCACCAGCCGCGCGGCCACGCCGAACTCCTCACGGGGCTCATCGAGTCCGCGATGGCGGAGGCGGGATGCGCGCGCGGTGATGTGGAGCGCATCGTCGTGGGCACCGGCCCGGCGCCCTTCACGGGCCTGCGCGTGGGGCTCGTCACGGCCCGAACGCTCGGCTTCGCGTGGGGCGTTCCCGTGCACGGCACGTGCTCGCTCGATGCGATCGGCGCGGCCTTCGCGGACGAGCCGAACGTCACCGCCGTATCCGATGCGCGACGCAAGGAGCTCTACTGGGCGACCTACGCGTCGGGCGTGCGGGTGGACGGCCCCGCGGTCGCCTACCCCGGGGACGTGCCCGTGGCCGGTCTCGTCGTGGGTCCGGGCGCAGCGCTGTACCCCGAGGCGCTGCCCGGCGGACGCGTCGCGGACGTGGACCCCGCGTGGCTCGCGCGCGTCGTGGCGGCGAGGCTCGCCGCCGGCGAGTCCGACCTGCCCACCGAGCCGCTGTACCTGCGCCGCCCTGACGTCCACGGAGTGCCGGGCGCGTGAGCGCACCGCGCCTGGTCGACCTCGAGGAGGACGACCTCGACTGGATGGCGGCGTCCGAGCTCACGCTGTTCGGCAGGTCGGCCTGGTCGGGGACGCTGATCCGCGACGACTGGCGCTACGGAGGCTCGCGCTACCGCGCGGTGCGGCTCGTTGGCGAGCTCGTCGCGTACGCGGTGTACGGGTTCGAGGGCGAGGCATTCCATCTCATGAACCTCGCGGTGCTGCCCGAGCATCGGCGCCACGGCCTCGCGCGGCTGCTCATGGACGACTTCTTGGAACAGGCGAACGAGCTGGGCGCGGCCGACGCGTGGCTCGAGGTCGCCGTCGACAACGAGGCCGCGCTCGCGCTCTACCGTGCGTACGGCTTCGAGGATGTGCGCGTGCGCCGCAAGTACTACCAGCCCGAGGGCACGGACGCGCTCGTGATGCGGCTCGCGCTCCGTCCGGAGGGTGAGTCCGCGGCGGACTAGATCTCGACCGCGGCGGCGTCCCAGTCCGGACGCCCCCGGCGGTCGCCTGCGCCGTGGTCGCCGTCCTCCGCCGGGTACCCGACCGCGAGCAGCAGCTCGGGGTGCCAGGGACGGTCGGCCAGCAGAGCCTGGGACAGTCCCGCCTTGTCGAAGCCCGCCATCGGCCTCACGTCGAGGCCGGCCGCTCGCAGCGCGAGGATGAGGAAGCCGATCTGCAGCCAGGCGCTGTCGTGCGCCGTGATGGCCCGCGCATCGGGCCGGCTCTCCAGCACCTCGTACAGCCCCGGCAGGCCGGGGGCGGTGACGTCGAGGTGCTCGTGGTAGCGCGGGTCCGAGGCGGCGACGAGGATCAGCGGGGCGCGGTCGAGCTTGACGCGGTTGCCGCGCGATGCATGCTCCATGATGATCTCGCGCGCGTGCTCCGAGGTCGCGACCACGAGGCGCAGGGGGGATGAGTTGTTCGCGGACGGGGCCAAGCGCACGAGCTCGTGCACCTCGCGGATGACGTCCACCGGCACCTCGCGCTCGGACCAGCGCGTCGCGGAGCGGGCGTCGCGGAAGAGCGCATCGAGGGCGTCGGCCTCGACGCGGAAGGTCGCATCGGTGAAACGGGGCACTGCTGTCACGTCTACATATGACGAACAGTGGGGGGCGGAGTATTCCCGCGACTACCCTGGGGACCGTGGAACCCCTCATCCTCGGCCTCGAGAGCACCTGCGACGAGACGGGCGTGGCGCTGGTGCGCGGCACCGAGCTGCTCGCCGACGTCGTCGCGTCGTCCATGGACGAGCACGCCCGGTTCGGCGGGATCGTGCCCGAGGTGGCGTCGCGCGCGCACCTCGAGGCGGTCGTGCCGACCATCGAGGAGGCGCTGCGCCGCGCCGACGCGACGCTCGCTGACGTGGACGGCATCGCCGTGGCGTCGGGGCCGGGTCTCGTGGGTTCCCTCACCGTCGGAGTCTCGGCCGCGAAAGCCCTCTCGCTCGCGCTCGGCAAGCCTCTGTACGGCGTCAACCACGTCATCGGACACGCAGCCGTCGACGAGCTCGTGCACGGGGAGATGCCGGCGCGCACGATGGCACTGGTGGTCTCGGGCGGGCACACGTCGCTGTTGCTCGTGAACGACATCGCGACCGACGTGGTCGAGCTGGGTCACACGCTCGACGACGCGGCAGGCGAGGCGTTCGACAAGGTGGGACGGCTGCTGGGCCTGCCGTACCCCGGCGGTCCGCACGTGGACCGGCTCGCGCGCGAGGGCGACCCGGGGGCCATCCCGTTCCCACGCGCGCTCACGAGCGCCAAGGCGATGCAGAGCCACGCGTACGACTTCTCGTTCTCGGGCCTCAAGACCGCGGTCGCGCGATGGCTCGAGGCGCGCGAGGAGGCGGGCGAGGAGATCCCCGTCGCCGACGTCGCGGCCTCCTTCGCGGCCGCCGTCGCCGACGTGCTGGTCGCCAAGACCATCGCCGCGTGCCGCGCGCACGACGTGGACACCCTCGTCATCGGAGGCGGCTTCTCCGCCAACTCGCAGCTGCGCGAGCTCGCCACGGAGCGCTGCGCCCAGGCCGGCATCGACGTGCGGATCCCTCCTATCAAGTACTGCACCGACAACGGCGCCATGATCGCGGCGCTCGGCTCCGCTGCAGCTCGCCGGGGTGTGGCGCCCAGCGGGCTCGGCATCGGTGTCGACTCGTCCATGCCGCTGTCCACGATCACCGTCTGATGCGTCGCCTCGCGCGGACGGCGCGCGCCGCGCTCGCCGGTGCGCTCGCGCTCGGCAGCCTTGCGGCATGCGGCACCAGTCCGGCGGTGTCGTCCTCGCCGAGCCCCACGCCGTCCACGTCAGCCGTCGCGGAGTCCACGCCATCGGCTTCGCCCGCGTCGTCCACTCCGGAGACACTTGCGTGGGGCCCGACCCTCGACGCGTGGGAGGACGCGCAGGCGACCGCATCGGCGCTGAGCGCGCGCGAGGCCGCGGGCGCCGTCCTCATGCCGGCCTACACGTACGCCGACGGCCCACAGTTGCGGGCGCTCATCGCCGACCACTCGCTCGCGGGCGTCATCCTGTTCGCCTCCGCGACCGAGCGCGCCGACACAGTCGCGGGCCTGGCCGCCGCGGCACAGGCGGGAGCGGGCGAGCGCGGGTGGCCCGCGCTGATCTCGATCGACCAGGAGGGCGGCCGGGTCGCGCGCCTGCAGGACGGCATCGTCGAGCTCCCCGCGTTCATGGCCGCAGGCGCGGCGCAGGACAAGTCGCTCGTGCGCGGCGTGTACGCCGCACAGGGACGCGACCTCGCGGCGCTGGGCATCACCGTGGACTTCGCGCCGGTCGCCGACGTCACGATCGGTCTGGCGGACCCGATCATCAGGTCCCGCTCCGCCGGCGACCAGCCGGATGCCGTCGCAGGCACCACGGTCGCGGCGATGCTCGGATACGTCGACGCCGCCGTCGTCCCCGCCATCAAGCACTTCCCCGGACACGGCTCGGTGACCACCGACTCGCACGACGCGCTGCCCGTGCAGTCGGCCACGCTCGATGCCCTCGAGCAGCGCGACCTCGTCCCGTTCCGCAGGGCGGTGGCCGTCGGCGCCCCCATGGTGATGATGAGCCACATCGCGGTGCAGGCGTGGGGCGGCGAGCCCGCGAGCCTCGACCCGGACGCGTACGCGTATCTGCGCGACGAGCTCGGCTTCACGGGCGTCGCCGTGACCGACGCCCTCAACATGGGTGCCATCACTCAGTCGCGAGGTCCGGGGCAGGCGTCCGTCGAGGCGCTCGTGGCCGGCGCCGACCTGCTCCTCATGCCCACATCGACTGACGCCGCGCTCGAGGCGATCGTCGCCGCAGTCGAACAGGGCACGCTGTCGCGGGAGCGGCTCGACGAGGCGGCAGCACGTGTCATCCTGCTCGCGCGATGGCAGGCCGGGCTGGTGCCGGCGGCGCCGACCGTGACGGGCGACTATGCGCGCGCCCTCGCTTCGAGTGGCGCGACGGTTGCGGCCGCCGACTGCGCGGCCCCTTTCGTCACCTCGCCGGTGAGCATCTCGGGCGGCTGGAGCGCAGACCGTGAGGCGCTCGCCGCAGGCCTCGCCGCGCACGGGATCGCCATCGGCGAAGGCGGCACGAGCATCTGGATCTCCGGGACGGACGACCGCGCGGGAAGCGCCGACGTCGTGGTCGCCATGGACGGGCCCTGGGGTCTGAGCGGGTCGAGCGCACGTGTGTACGCCGCGGTCTACGGACGCGGAGAGTCGGCTCTCGCAGGGCTCGCGGACGTGCTCGCAGGCGCGGTCCCGCCGCAGGGGCGGTGGCCCGTCGCGCTCGCGGACGTGCCCGCCGCCTGCACCGCGTGAGGCGACGCGACCTCTGCGCTGGCTCCCGCGTCGGGCAGGCGCCTCAACCCCCGACCGGCTCCACGATCAGCGCCGTGTGCCGGTCCGCGATGCGCGTGAGGATCACCGTCGCCGACGCTGAGCCGCGCAGCTTGAGCTGAGGTCTCAGACGCTCGGGCGTCACGTCGACGCCGCGCTTCTTGATCTCGACCCGTCCCACGCCGCGTGCGTGCAGCGCGGAGGCGAGCCGTGAGGTCGAGTAGGGGAGGGACTCGAGGACGCGATACGTCCGCGCGAACGGTGTGTGGACCTCGGAGGCGCTCGTGAGGTACGCGATGCGGGGGTCGACCAGATGCGCGCCGACGGACTCGGCGAGGGGGCCCACGAGGCCCGCACGGATGACCGCGCCGTCCGGCTCCACCACGAACTCGCCGAGCGTTCCGGCCTCGCCCGGCGTCGGCTCGCCGGTCAGCTCGTGCGCCTCGTCCCCGGAGATCACCAGGGCGCCGCGCCCACCATGCGCGGCAAGCGGCCCGCACCACAGGCCCGCCTCGACCACATCGCCATCGACGGAGACCCACTGCGCCTCGACGGGCGCGTCGGGCGTCGACGTTGGCAGCGCGTCATGAGGGATGCCCGGGCCCACCTTGACGCCGAGCGCGGGAAACTGATCCCGCAGCGCGAGCACGTCGTCGAGCGCGGGGGAGTAGTCGCGCGGATCGTGGCGACGGCCGCGCCCCGTGCGGCGCGCCGGATCCGCGAACACGGCGTCCACTCCGTCCACCCCACGCACGGTCTCCATCGAGTCGGCCAGCACCACGAGGGCGTCGTCCCAGTGGCGCAGATTGTGGTCCGCGAGCAGCGCGGTCGCCTCGTCGCGCTCGAATGCGACCACGGCGAGGCCGAGCGCGGCCAAGGCCATGGCGTCGGCACCGAGGCCCGCCGTGAGGTCGGCGACCCTCGTGGTGCCCGCGTCCCGGAAGCGTCGGGCGTGCCTCGCGGCGACCGTCAGCCGCGTCGCCTGTTCGAGACCCTCCCGTGTGAAGAGCATGCCCTGCGCGAAGTCGCCGAGTTTGCGGCGCGCGGCCAGCCGGAGCTCGGCCTGCGACAGCACTGCAGCGACGAGCTCACCGTCGGCTCCCTCCCGTCGCAGGCGGCTGCCGAACGAGAGCGGCTCGATCGTGTCGTACGCCGGCAGCCTCTCCAGCAGGGCGGTCGCCTCCGGGGTCAGCAGGAGGCGGGCGGTGGCGGCGTCCATGCGTGCGATCCTTCCACGCCTGCACGCGCAGTGCGAGGCTCGGACGCGATGCCCAGATCGTTAGCACTCGCCGTCTGTGAGTGCTAATCTGGACGCGCTCCGCACTGGAGTGCGACGAGGCGCCGGTTCGCCTGACCCCCGCGACGGCAGGTCGCCCGGCTCGCGTCGCGACATGAACTTCGAGACGGAAGGTGAGGTCCGCTGTGTCGGTCTCTATCAAGCCTCTGGAGGACAAGGTCGTGGTCAAGGCGGCTGCCGCCGAGACGACCACGGCCTCCGGCCTCGTGATCCCTGACACCGCCAAGGAGAAGCCCCAGGAGGGCGAGGTCGTGGCGGTCGGACCCGGTCGCATCGACGACAACGGCAACCGCGTCCCCGTGGACGTCGCCGTCGGCGACAAGGTGATCTACAGCAAGTACGGCGGCACCGAGGTCAAGTACGCGGGTGAGGACTACCTGATCCTCTCCGCGCGCGACCTCCTCGCTGTCATCGGCTGACAGCTCCACGCACAGCAGCCCCGGACCTGAGCGGTCCGGGGCTGCTGTCATGTCCGAGCGGGTCGCGCTGTGCGCGCCGCATCAGCTCGCCTTCTTGAACCTCCCCGCCAGCATCGCGTGGCGCTCGTCCTCGCTCATGCCGCCCCAGACGCCGAACGGCTCGCGCGCCATGAGCGAGCGTTCGCGACACGTCTCCAGGACGGGGCATCGTGCACAGTACTGCTTGGCCGCTTCGGCGCGACGTCGACGGGCGGCCCCTCGTTCGCCCTCGGGGTGGAAGAAGAGATCGGGGTCTGCCTCTCTGCAGGCCCCCTCGTACTGCCACTCCCACTGGTCCTGCGTCGGCGCCGGAAGTTTCGCTATCGACTCCATGGCACTCCTTGGCGTTCGGTCCCTGGAAAGGACGGGCCCGGCACCCTCGCGGGACCGTTACCGTTCCGTGACATTCACACTAGGTGGGCAAAATGTCCAGGTCAAGGGCTCGTCGTTGAACCCCTACCGCCTGTCTACCGCTTCGTCGCCTCGCTTGGCAAGAGGCATTCTCGGGCGTGCTCCGCGGCCCCTCCGCCGCCCGTAGAATCGAGCAATGGCGACCGACGACCCCTTCGGCTACACCGGCCTGACCTACGACGACGTGCTGCTCCTGCCTGGCGAGAGCGACGTCATCCCGTCCGAGGTGGACACCACCACGCGACTGACCCGCGAGATCTCCATCCACGTGCCGCTGCTCAGCGCCGCGATGGACACCGTCACCGAAGCGCGCCTCGCGATCGCGCTCGCGCGTCTGGGTGGCATCGGCGTGCTGCACCGCAACCTCTCGATCGAGGACCAGGCGCAGCAGGTCGTGACCGTGAAGCGCTCCGAGTCGGGCATGATCACCGACCCCGTGACCGTGGGCCCCGAGGCGACGCTCGCCGAGCTCGACGCGCTGTGCGCGCGCTACCGGGTGTCCGGGCTCCCGGTGGTCGATGCCGACAACCGCCTGCTCGGCATCATCACGAACCGCGACATGCGCTTCGTGAACCCCTCCGAGTATGCGTCGCGCCTGGTCAAGGACCAGATGACGCCTATGCCGCTGATCACGGCGCCCGAAGGCGTGAGCAACGCCGACGCCGCACGCCTGCTCGGCGAGCACCGCGTCGAGAAGCTTCCCCTGGTCGACCGCGACGGACGCCTCACCGGACTCATTACCGTCAAGGACTTCGTGAAGACCGAGAAGTACCCGCAGGCCACCAAGGACGGCGAGGGCCGCCTGCGCGTCGCCGCCGGCGTGGGCTTCTACGGCGACGCGTGGGAGCGTGCCACCGCGCTCGTCGAGGCGGACGTCGACGCGCTCGTCGTGGACACGGCGCACGGCCACGCGCAGGCGATGATCGACATGATCAAGCGCCTCAAGTCCGACCCCGCCACGCGCCACGTGCAGGTCATCGGCGGCAACGTCGCGACGCGCGCAGGCGCGAAGGCGCTCGTCGACGCTGGCGTGGACGCCGTCAAGGTCGGTGTCGGTCCCGGCTCGATCTGCACCACGCGCGTCGTCGCCGGTGTGGGCGTGCCGCAGGTCACCGCAGTGTGGGAGGCGGCGCAGGCCGCCAAGGACGCGGGCGTGCCTGTCATCGCCGACGGCGGACTCCAGTACTCGGGCGACATCGCCAAGGCGCTCGTCGCCGGCGCCTCGTCCGTGATGCTCGGATCGCTGTTCGCGGGCGTCGCGGAGACGCCGGGCGACCTCGTGCTCATCAACGGCAAGCAGTACAAGAGCTACCGGGGCATGGGCTCGATGGGCGCGATGGCCTCGCGTGGGCGCACCTCCTACTCGAAGGACCGCTACTTCCAGGCCGACGCCGCGAGCGACGATGACCTGATCCCCGAGGGCATCGAGGGGCGGGTGCCCTACAAGGGCCCGCTCTCGTCGGTGGTCCGCCAGCTCGTCGGCGGCCTCGGCCAGTCGATGTTCTATGTGGGCGCGCGCACCATCCCCGAGCTGCAGTCCAAGGGCAAGTTCGTGCGCATCACTCCTGCGGGCCTCAAGGAGAGCCACCCGCACGACGTGCAGATCACGGTCGAGGCGCCCAACTACTCGGGCAAGGGCTGATCACGCCACCGCTCGCCGTCGACGGGGCACTGGGCTCCGGCGTGCCGTGGACGGTGCTCGGGGTGCTCGTCGCCGTCGCCTTCGCGGCGGGCGTGCTCGATACCCTCGCGGGGGGCGGTGGGCTCCTCACCGTGCCCGCACTGCTGCTCGCCGGACTGCCGCCCGTGCAGGCGCTCGGCACGAACAAGCTCCAGGGCTCGTTCGGCACGCTCACCGCCACGGTGCAGGTGATCCGCAGGCACGGTGTCGCGTGGCGTGACGTGAGGGGGCCCATGGCGGTGGCCTTCGTCGGGTCCGCGCTGGGCTCGGTCGCGATCCTGTTCGTCGACCCCGATGCGCTCGAGGTGGTCATCCCGATCGTGCTCGTACTGATCGCGGGCTACTTCCTGTTCGTGCGCGGCGCACACATGCCGCCGCCGCGGGCACGCCTGTCGCGGCGCACCTACGTCGCTTCGGTCGTGCCAGCGATCGGCGCGTACGACGGTGCCTTCGGCCCTGGCACAGGCTCGCTGTTCGCCCTCGGCGGCGTGGCACTTCGCGGGCTCGACCTGCGGCGCTCCACGGCGCTCGCGAAGACGCTCAACTTCGCGACGAACGTGGCATCGCTCGTCGTCTTCGTCGTCGCAGGCAAGGTCGTGTGGCTCGTGGGCGGCGCGATGGCGCTGGGCCAGCTCGCAGGTGCCTATCTCGGCAGCCACCTGCTGCTGCGCGTCAATCCGATGGTGCTGCGTGTGCTCATCGTGACGGTGTCCCTGGGCATGCTCGTTCGCTTCCTGCTGGGCTGACGCGGGGCACGCGCCCGACGCGTCGGGCAGTCCTGCGTCAGCGGCCCCCGGTCACGGGTACAGGCCGCGCAGGCGGTGCGCCTCGACGACGCGCTCGACCGCGATCATGGTCGCGGCCTGGCGGAACGTGCGGCCGTGGGCACCTGCGTGGGCGACGACGTCGTGCCAGGCACGAGCCATCTTCTCCTCGAGCCTGTCATTCACTTCGCGCTCGTTCCACTGATACGCCTGGTTCGCCTGCACCCACTCGAAGTACGAGACGACCACGCCGCCCGCGTTCGCCAGGATGTCCGGCACCACGAGTACATCGCGCTGCTGGAGGATCGCGTCGGCCGCTTTGGTCGTCGGTCCGTTGGCGCCCTCGACGACGATCGTGGCCTGCACCGCGTGGGCGTTGTCCTCCGTCAGCACGCCCTCGACAGCTGCCGGCACGAGCACGTCGACCTCGAGCGCGAGCAGGTAGGCGGGGTCGATCTGCTCGGAGGCGTCGAAGCCCACGACGCTGCCGGTGCGGTCCACATGCTCGGACAGGCGTGCGATGTCGAGCCCGTCGTGCGAGTAGATCGCCCCGTCGATGTCGCTCACGGCCCTCACGCGCACGCCCGCGTCGGCGAGGAACCGGGCGGTGCCGCGGCCCACCTTGCCGAAGCCTTGGACCGCAGCGGTCGCGTGCGCGGGGTCGATGCCGCGGCTCGCCATCGCCATGAGCGCGATGTGCGCGACTCCGCGCGAGGTCGCGAGCGCGCGTCCGAGCGAACCGCCCAGGCTGATCGGCTTGCCCGTGACGACGCCGGGAACCGTGTAGCCCTTGGCGACGGAGAAGGTGTCCATGATCCAGGCCATGGTCGTCTCGTCGGTGCCGATGTCCGGGGCCGGGATGTCCACGTCCGGGCCGATGATGGGGAGAATCTCCGACGTGTAGCGGCGCGTGATGCGTTCGAGCTCGGAGGTGGAGTGATCTCGCGGATCGACGGCGACGCCGCCCTTCGCGCCGCCGTACGGCACGTCGACCAGTGCGCACTTCCATGTCATCCACATCGCGAGCGCGCGCACCTCGTCGAGGTCCACGGAGGGGCTGTAGCGCAGCCCGCCCTTGGCCGGCCCGCGCGTGAAGTTGTGCTGCACGCGGTAGCCGGAGAGCACCGCGGTCGAGCCATCGTCGCGGCGCAGGGGGACGCTGACCTGCAGCTCGCGCCGGGGTGTGGCGAGCAGCCGGTGAAGGCCGTCGGACAGGTCCAGCGCGCTTGCGGCCTCCGCGAGCTGAGCGAGTGCGTCGGACAGGGGATCGGTCGATGCGGGCGGGGTCGCCGCCGCCTCGGGATGCGCCATTGCAGCCTCCAGGTCTGGGGATTCCGACACTACGCCGACCAGACCCGTGGAGGCCGCAGGTGCGGCGTCAGAAGAGCGTCGCGTCGGCCGTGTCCGCCGGGGACTCGACCGGGTCGCTCTCGCGCGAGGCGACCAGCGCCGTCGGCACCGGCGCGGCGGGCCAGTCAGGCCGGGGCAGGTCGTCGGTGCGGCCCTTCGACTTCAGCCATGCCCCGAACCGCACGGCCCAGGTTCGGTGTGCCTCCGCCTGCTGGTCGTGCAGGTCGTCCAACGCGACGTGACGCATCGCGGGGTACGCCGCCGCCAGCGCGGGCACGAGGTCGAGCGTGGCGAGCACGTCCGCATCCGCGGCGTGGAGATCGTCCGCGACCACGGGCACCGCGTAGATGCGGCACATGTCGATGAGCTTGCGTGCGCCCTTGCGGTACGGGTCGAGGTGACGATCGAGCACCAGAGGGTCGAGCACGGGGCGCAGGCCACGCGGCGTCCGCTCGGCGAGGCCCCGCAGGCCGTGGCGCGCGAGCTCGGCCTCGAGGATGGACAGGTCGTACTGCACGTTGAAGCCGACCACCGGGATGCCAGCGACCATGGCCTCGGCGAGCGCGCTGGCGATCTCCTCGAGCGCGTCCTCGGGGCGCGAGCCCTCGGCGCGCGCCTGCGCGGTAGTGATGCCGTGGACCTCGGTCGCGCGCGCCGGTATCTCGACACCCGGGTCGATCAGCCACGTGCGCGTGGTCGGCTCCTCGCCCGGTCGGCGCGTGATCACCGCCGCCGTGACGATGCGGTCGGTGTCGGTGGACACTCCTGTCGTCTCCGTGTCGAAGCCCACCATGGTCCCGTCGATCCAACTCATGGCCCCAGCCTGTCACGCGGGTACGACAGTCGCGACCCTCGCAGGTCCCGCGTCCCACGCGACCGCTAGGCTGGGACGGTGAGCAACGAGATCGAGATCGGCCGCGGAAAGCGCGGGCGCCGCGCATACAGCTTCGACGACGTGGCGGTGGTGCCGTCGCGTCGCACGCGGGCTCCGCAGCAGGTGAGCCTGGGGTGGCAGATCGACGCATTCCAGTTCGAGATCCCCGTGATCGGCGCGCCGATGGACTCGGTCATGTCGCCCGCGACGGCGATCGCGCTCGGCAAGCACGGCGGCCTCGGCGTGCTCGACCTCGAGGGTCTGTGGACGCGGTACGAGGACCCCGCGCCATTGCTCGAGGAGATCGCCGACCTGGGCATGGACGCTTCGACGGCGCGCATGCAGGAGATCTACGCGGAGCCCATCAAGGACGAGCTGATCGTCGCTCGCCTGCAGGAGATCCGCGCCGCGGGCGTCACGGTCGCAGGCGCGCTCAGCCCCCAGCGCACACAGGAGCACTACGAGACGGTGCTGGGCGCGGGAGTCGACCTCTTCGTCATTCGCGGCACCACGGTGTCCGCCGAGCATGTCTCGGGCGAGGCCGAGCCGCTGAATCTCAAGAAGTTCATCTACGACCTCGACGTGCCCGTCATCGTGGGCGGAGCGTCGACCTACCAGGCGGCGCTGCACCTCATGCGCACCGGCGCTGCGGGCGTGCTCGTCGGATTCGGCGGCGGCGCCGCGCAGACCACCCGCACCACGCTCGGCATCCACGCGCCAATGGCGACCGCGGTGGCTGACGTGGCCGCAGCGCGCCGCGACTACCTCGACGAGTCCGGCGGCCGTTACGTGCACGTGATCGCCGACGGCGGGCTGGGTCGCAGCGGAGACATGGTCAAGGCCGTGGCGTGCGGCGCTGACGCGATCATGCTCGGTGCCGCCCTGGCGCGCGCCGAGGAGGCGCCGGGCGGCGGCTACCACTGGGGCCCGGAGTCGTACCACCAGGCGCTGCCGCGTGGCGAGCGCGTCCGCGTCGGCACCACGGGGACGCTCGAGGAGGTCCTCTTCGGGCCCGGCTCGCGCGCCGACGGCACCACCAACATCATGGGAGCGCTGCGGCGCTCCATGGCGACGACGGGCTACTCGGACCTCAAGGAGTTCCAGCGGGTCGACATCGTCGTGAGTCCTTATCAGGCGCACTGACGCGCGCCGGGGTTCGCGGTCGTCGGGGGCCGACCGTGAGCCTCCACACCGACGTGTCCCCGCAGGAGGGCCGCCTATGGCCTCGCTCGAGATCTCGGGCCTTGTCAAGACCTATGGAGACGTGCGCGCGCTGGACGATGTCTCGTTCGACGTGGCCGCCGGGGAGCTGTTCGGCTTCGTCGGCGCCAACGGTGCGGGCAAGACCACGACGATGCGCATCATCCTTGGTGTGCTCCGCGCGGACGCAGGAACCGTCACGTGGGACGGCAGCCCGATCGACGCTGCGACGCGCAGCCGCATCGGCTATATGCCCGAGGAGCGGGGCCTGTACCCGCGGATGAAGGTCGGCGAGCAACTCGTCTACCTCGCGCGTCTGCACGGTCTGAGCCGGGCGGACGCGCACGCGGCGATGGAACGCTGGACGGAGGTGCTGGGCGTCGCCGAGAGGCGCGCGGACGCGGTCGAGAAGCTCTCGCTGGGCAATCAGCAGCGCGTGCAGCTCGCGTCGGCCCTCGTGCACGGTCCCGAGATCCTGGTGCTCGACGAGCCGTTCTCAGGCCTCGACCCCGTCGCCGTGGGAGTGATGAGCGAGGTGCTGCGCACCGAGGCGGCACGGGGTGTGCCGGTGATCTTCTCGTCCCACCAGCTCGAGCTCGTCGAACGACTGTGCGACCGCGTCGGCATCGTGCGTGCCGGGCGGCTCGTCGCGTCGGGCGCCGTCGCCGACCTGACGGCCACCGAGCGTCCGCGCTGGCTGATCGAAGGAGACCTCCCACGGGGCTGGGACCCCGGGCTGGCCGGCGTCACCGTCGCTCACGAGGCGGACCGGGTCACGATCGAGGCTGAGTCCCCCCAGAGGGCTCCCGAGATCCTCGCTGCGGCGGTGAACGTCGGTCAGGTGCGCGCGTTCACACCGCTGCGGTCGACCTTGACGGAGCTGTTCGAGGACGTCGTGAGCGAGCACGAGGAGGCGGCCGCATGATCTGGCTCATCGCACGTCGCGAGTACCGCACCCGCGCGCTGTCCAAGGCGAGCCTCATCTCGTCTGCCGTGATGATCGTGCTCATCGTCGCCGCCGCCCTGATCATCCGGCCGTTCATGACGGAGGATGGAGCGGGCGACGGCGTGCTCGTCGAGGTCGACGCCGCGACCGCGCCGCTGATCCCGTATCTCGAGGTGGCTGCCTCCCAGCAGGGCATCGCTCTGATGGTCGAGGAAGTCGATGCTGGCGCGAGCCCTGAGCTCGCGGAGGGCGTCGCGGGTGTGCTGACGGGCGATCCCGCCCAGCCTCAACTCTTCGTGGACTCAGCGGAGGGGCCGGTCCCGGTGGTGACCGCCTCCGCGGTACAGGCCTATGTGCTCGATGCAGAGGTGTCGGGGCTGGGCGGCGATCCCGCGCAGGTGTCCGAGGCGCTCGCGTCGGCCACCCCGACGGTGACGGTGCTGGGCGATCAGCAGGACATCGATCCCGGCGCCCTGTTCGCCGGCTTCGCGGTCATCTTCGTGCTGTTCGTCGTGCTCATCCAGAGCGCGTCGGTGATCATGATGGGCGTGGTCGAGGAGAAGTCCTCGCGCGTCGTGGAGATCCTGCTGGCGACGGTGAAGCCTGCGACCCTGCTCGGCGGCAAGGTGCTGGGTGTGGGCCTCTACGCGCTGACGCAGGCCGCCGGCATGCTCGTCCCCGCTCTCTTCGCGATCTGGTATCTGGATCTCGTCGCCGAGTTCGGCATCGACGTGGGCTCGCTGCTGCTGAACTTCGCCGTGTGGTTCGTGCTCGGCTTCGCGATCTTCATCGTGCTGTTCGGCGGGCTGGCGTCGCTGGTGTCGCGCCAGGAGGACCTGGGCGCCGTGACGACGCCGATGATGCTCACGATGATGGTGCCGCTGTACCTCGCGATCTACCTGGTACCCAACAACCCCGACGGTCCGATCACCGCGGCGCTCACGCAGGTGCCGTTCTTCGCGCCCTTCCTGGTGCCGATGCGCGTGGCGTTCGGCGCGATCGCGCCGTGGGAGATTGCTCTCGCCGTCGTGATCGCCCTCGTGTCCATCCCCGTGCTGACGTGGCTCGCGGGCAGGGTCTACGCCGGCGCTGTGCTCAACACGGGCGGACGCATGAAGATCCGCGACGCGGTACGCCGGGGCTGACCGTTACGCCTGCCGGTGGCGGTGCGCAGGTGACTGCGCGCTGCCGCGCGGCGGCAGGACCGTGAGCGCCTCGACGCCGCAGCCGGCATGGCGCAGCCTGGCGACGGCGGTCTCGACGGCAGCGAGGGGGCCGGCGATGATCGTCGTCGCCTCGGGTCCGGCGCCGTGCCGGTGAACGTCCGTGTCCGGTGGCAGCGTCGCTCCGCTCGACTCACCGGTGAGCATCGCGACGGCACGCACGCGTGGATCGTCGGCAGCCACGAGGGAGGCGCCTCGTGCCACCGCGAGCCGTCCGAGCGTGCGGATGAGCACGTGGGCGAGGCGCTCCGACGCGGTGAACTCCACCGAGAGGGTGCCCAGGCCGTCGTGGACGTCAAGGGTGGAGATCGAGCCGAAGCTCACGCCGCGCTCGGAAAACACGCCCGCGAGGGCCGCAGAGGCGCCTGAGCGGTCCTCGACGGTGACGAAGGCGAACCAGCGTCGGGTGAGGCCGGTCATGGAGCTCCTCCCCAGCCGACGATCGCCTCGTTGATCGCCTGTCCGACCTCCCACAGTGCTCGCGACTCGTCGGAGGCGAGGTCGTCGAGCATGACGCGCGTCCAGCCCTCAGGGCCGACGGCGACGGGCACGCCGAGCACGCCGCGCCACGGCATCCCGCCCAGCGAGACCTCGCCGTCGAGCAGCACCTGACCTGCCACGACGATGTCCCGCCCGTCGAGCACGGTGCGGATGAGGTCGACTGTTGCGCTCGCTGTGCCGTGCGCGGTCTTCGCACCGCTCGTGTGGGTCAGATACGGGCGGACCACCGCCTGGACGTCGGGCGGGTATGCGTCCACGTGCGAGAAGGCGACAGTCATGTCCCGCTCGGACGTGACGCGCGTCTTCGCCGCCGCGACCTCCGACGCGAACGACGCGAGCGTCCTATCGCCGCGCAGTCGTGCGACGATCTCGAGCCGTTCGTCGGCGTCGAGGCCGCGGAGCCGCACCGTGGACCACAGTGGAACCATCCGGTCGCCATGCTGCCCTGCGACGAATCCGCTGACCCGCTGCCGGCGGATGCCGAGCGTCGCGGCGATCTCCCGGCGGAAGCGGAGGGTGTCGAGCCATGCGCCCATGCCGATCACGCGGTGGCGTCCGAGCCTACGGCTGAACACCTCGACCGCGAGCTCGACCGGATTGGAGACGACGATGACCACCTCGTGACCGCTGCCGTGTCTCGCGAGCGCGTCGGCGTATTCCTCGAATACGGCGCTGTTGCCGAGCGCGAGGGCGTCGCGGTCGATCGGGTCGGTGGTGCTCGTGGGGATGGTGCCGCCTGCGGCGACGACCACGACGTCGGCGACCACGTCGTCGGGCGTCGTCGCGACGTCTATCTGGGGCGCCTTCTCGTCATAGGCGTCGATGAGGTCCACCCGCAGGCCGTGGACAGCAGCACCTGAGGCGCCGTGCGCGCGGCCCACGAGCTGCAGCCGGGAGCTCGGGCCCAGCTCTCCGCGCTCGATCAGCGCACCGCAGATGGCGCGGCCCACATCCCCGGTGGCTCCGAGCACTGCGACATCCATGGCTCGACGTTACGCCGCGGATGTTTCGTGGGTGTTGACGATCATCGGTACTCGGGAATACCCCCGGGGGGTTGATGTGTCATGATGTATGTGACACGTGACAAGCAATGGCGCCGCACTCGTGTCCGTCATCCCCAGGGCGCCACGAAGGAGCCCCCCATGCAGGCACTGCGATTCACCGACTGGAAGACCAAGCCCTCGCTTCAGGAGGTGCCCAAGCCCAAGCCGGCGCCGGGCGAGGTGCTGCTCAAGGTCGCCGGCGCAGGTGCATGTCACTCGGACGTCGCGGTCTACGAGCAGTTCGATGAGACCACCGTCGGTCCTCAACTCGCGCCCGCCTACACGCTCGGCCATGAGACGGCCGGGTGGATCGAGGAGGTCGGCGAGGGCGTGCTCGGACTCACCCAGGGCGACGCCTACCTCGTCTACGGCCCCATCGGCTGCGGCCACTGCGCCGCGTGCTCCCGCGGGCAGGACACCTACTGCGAGAACGCCGCACAGACGCCCTTCCTCGCCTCGGGCCTTGGCAGGGACGGCGGCATGGCCGAGTACATGACCGTCCCCGCTCGCAATCTCGTGCCGCTCGGCGACGCCGACCCGGTCGCCGCCGCACCTCTGGCCGACGCCGGCCTGACGCCGTATCACGCGATCAAGCTCGCGCTCCCCAAGCTCCAGGGCGGCGGCAAGACGGCACTGGTCATCGGGCTGGGCGGACTCGGACAGCTCGCGGTGCAGATCCTCAAGGCCACCACGGCTGCGACCGTCATCGCGACGGACATGAAGGCCGATGCGATGGAGATGGCCGCCAAGCGCGGCGCCGTCACCGTCGAAGGCGGCGAGGGCCAGGTCGAGCGCATCCGTGAGCTCACCGAGGGCAAGGGCGTCGACGCTGTCTTCGACTTCGTGGGGCTCACGCCGACGATCCAGCTCGGGCAGAAGGTCGTCGCCAAGCAGGGCCGCATCACCGTCGTGGGCATCGCAGGCGGCCCCGTCTCGTGGGACTTCTACTCGAACCCCTACGAGGCGGAGCTGACGAACACGTACTGGGGCACGATCGAGGAACTGCACGAGCTGGCGGCCCTCTACCGTGCAGGCCACCTAGAGGTGGACGTCACCCGCTTCTCGCTTGGTGATGCGCTCGAGGCGTACGAGCACCTTGAGAACGGCACGCTCCTGGGCCGGGCGGTCGTCGTGCCACACATCGACGATGCGACGACGGCCTCGCTCAAGGTCGTCGCCGACAGGTTGCCTGCGGGCATCTGAGGCGCGTGACCCCGGGTGGGTCGCGCGTCGGCGCGGCTCACCCGGGAGAGGTCACGGCGCGCGTGAGCGCGGCTGCGGCGCGTCGGATCGCTGAGCTCGCGACTGTCGGGTCCATCGCTCGGGCGAGCGGCATCTCCGTGTCATGGATGCCGGCGGCGTCGTCGAGACCCATCGCCGCCACGCTCGCAAGGTCAGCGTCCAGCCTCCCCGCGAGGGCCACCACGCGCTTCGCGCCCGCGCGACGCGCGAGCCTGGCGATCGCCGCAGGTACCTTCCCGTGGGCGGACTGGGCGTCGAGCGCGCCCTCGCCGGTGATGACAAGATCCGCGACCGCGAAAACCCCGGTCATCTGCGCCTCGGCGATGAGGCGCTCGCAGCCGGGTTCGAGGCTGCCGCCGAGCGCGAGCACCGCGGCTCCCAGTCCGCCCGCGGCTCCCGCGCCGGGTGTCGCCGCGACGTCAGCCCCGGCCTCGGCGAGGGCGACCGCCCAGCCGGTCATCGCGATCTCCAGCTCCTCGACCAGCGACGCGTCCGCACCCTTCTGAGGTCCGAACATGCGCGCGGCGCCCGTGGACCCGAGCAGTGGCGACGAGACGTCGGCGAGTCCCGTGAGCGAGACGCCCACCTCGGGAAGCTCGACGCGCACGGGGCGATCCAGCAAGGGATTGCGCGGCGTCGGCTCGCCGTCCGGCCACAACTCGCTGCCGTCGGCGAGCCAGATGCGGGCGCCGAGCGCCCGGAGCATGCCGACGCCGCCGTCGGTCGTGCCCGTGCCTCCCAAGCCGATCAAGAGCTGTCGCGCGCCCGTGGCGGCCGCGACGGCGCGGGCGTGCAGGCCAAGGCCGTGGCTGTGCGCGCGGCGGGCCAGGGCCGTGCTGGGCGTGCCCAGCAGCGGCAGCCCCACCGTCGAGGCCGACTCGATGACAGCCGCGTCGGCCATTTTCACGTGGGGTGCATCCACCGGCCTGCCCAGTAGGTCGCTCGCCGTGGTCACGCCGCGCCGCCCGACTCCAGCGAGCGCCGCAACCGTGCCCTCGCCGCCGTCCGCCACGGGCACCACGGTGACCCTCGCGTCGGGCACGGCCTCCAGCACGCCCTCCCGCGCAGCGTCGTTCGCCTGGCTGCTGGTGAGCGAGCCTTTGAAGGAATCGAGCGCGACGACCACGCGCAATGGCGACTCTTCATCTGAGCGGTGGAACGCGCGCATCTCAGCAGAATGCCGGATGTCGCGTCGCCTCGCCCGCCCACGCCCTCGAGAGCGGGGACTAGGCGTCCCGCCGTCGCAGCAGCACGACACCGTCGATTGCCTCGTGGATCTCTCCGTCGGGACGCCTCACGGTCCGGGCGAGGTCGCCGACGCGGATCTCTTCCCACTGCGGCGCGCCGAGACCGAGGGCGTCGGCCTCCTCGCGCGCGGTCAGGAACGTGCGCTCCCTGACATGCTCGGGCGAGGCCCACGGGGGTGGCGCCGCATGCGTGACGAGCAGCAGATGACCACCCTCCGCCACGGCGCCCGCAGCGCGACGCAGGATCTCGGCGCGTGGCAGCGCCACCGGCGAGTGCAGGAAGGATGAGAGGACGAGGTCGTAGCGCTCGGTGTGCTCCGCGGTCGCGAGGTCGGCAGCCTCGAACGAGGCAGCGAGGCGGCGTTGCGCTGCGACCGCGGTGCCGCGCGCGACGGCCGTCGGTGAGATGTCGATGCCGTGCGCTGTCCAGCCATGCTCGGCGAGCCAGATGACGTCGGCGCCTTCGCCGCAGCCAAGATCGAGCGCCGTGCCGGGTTCCAGGCCACCAGCGATCTCTGCGACCGTGGCGTTGACGTTCCCTGACCAGGCGCGCTCGCTCTCGGCGTATCGCTGCTCCCAGAAGTCGACGGGCGCGACATCCTTCCAGCCGTGCCCGGATGCGACCGCGTGGTCGGTGTCCTCCTCTGCGAGGAAGGCGTTGATCCGTGCACCCGCGACCGAGCCTGAGCCGGCGGCGACCGGCACCGCGGCCATCGGGTCGGCGACGTTGCCTGCCGCCCAGACCCGTGGGTTGCTCGTCGCCCCATCGGGCTGGACTTCGATCGCTCGCCCCGTCGCGGTGTCGACCATCGCGAGGCCGAGCCCGGTCACGCACTCGTGTTGAGGCTCGGGCGCTCCCGCCGCGAACAGCGCGTCGATGGTGTGGCTCGCGCCGTCTGCGGTCACGACCGCGCCGATGTGAGGTGCGGCACCGTCGAGGCGGGCGATCGGTGAGGTCACGATGCGCGTGCCGCGCGCCTCGAGTCGGGCGCGATGCTGCGTCCCGATGATGTCGGGCTCGCTCGCGAACACCGTGATCGCGTCACTCCATTGGCGAAGGATCGTCGCCAGGTGTAGGTGGCGCGGATCTGCGACGAGCACGCCGAGCCGGCGGTCGCGGACCTCCCAGCCGTGGCAGTAGGGGCAGTGCAGCACTGTGCGACCCCACCTCTCGGCGAGACCGGGGATCTCCGGAAGCCTGTCCGCGAGCCCCGTCGAGAGGAGCACAGTGCGGGTCTGGATCTCGCGATCCTCGGTCGTGACGGTGAGCCCCCCTGATCTCTCGGCGACCGCACGCGCGCTACCAGCTTCCACGACAACGCCGTACCCCGTGACCTCGGAGCGCCCGAGCGCGAGCAGTTCGTGAGGCGCGCGCCCATCGTGGCCGAGCACGCCGTGCATGTGATCGGCGAAACGGTTGCGGGGCTGCCCGGAGTCGAGCACGAGGGTGCGTCGCCGTGCCCGGCCGAGCATCAGCGCTGCGCTGAGGCCAGCGACGCCGCCGCCGATGATCACGCAGTCCCACGAGGTGTCTGTCATGCCCACGAGCATGCGGTACGGAGCCGAGGGTGGCAATCTGCTTTGCTGAATGTGCAAAACTGTGTGAATGGACGAGCTGGCTCAGATAAGTGCGAGGCTCCGTGCCGCGCGACAGACCCGAGGATGGACCCTCGAGGATCTCGCGTCCCGCGCGCACATCTCTACCAGCACCCTCTCCCGACTCGAGTCCGGCAAGAGACAGGCGACGCTCGAGCTGCTGCTGCCCCTCACCAGGGAACTCGGCATCCGCATCGACGACCTGGTCCCCTCACAGGACCCCGACCCGCGAGTGCACCGCCGCGAGATCCGGCGCGACGGAGTCACCTTGGTCTCGCTCGCACCGGCGTCCTCACGGTTGCGCGCGTACGAGATCGCCTATGCTCCTGCGGCACAGCCGCCCGCGTCGCGCACCCACGAGGGTCGCGAGTGGCTCTATGTCCTGGACGGCGAACTGCGGCTCATCCTCGGCGACCGAGAGATGTGCCTCATGCCAGGCGAGGCGGCCGAGTTCGACACGCTGGTGCCCCACTCCATGTCGGCGACAGGTTCCCGCGAGGCGCGCATCCTCAGCATCTTCAGCGCCGAGGGTGAACGCCTGCACACTCACGTCGAGGACACCCCCGCCTCCTGATCGCGTCCGCGTCGGCGGACGTGGCGAGGGCCCGCACCTCCTGAGAGATGCGGGCCCTCGTGCGAGCGGGCGGAAGGAGCCGCCTACTCGTTGTCGCCGCCGGTCGCGGCCACGGCGTCCACGGAGGTGTCCACCACTCCGCGGGCGTCGGGCCACACCCAGTCGCGCACCTCAGGGAGGTCCTCTCCGAACTCCCTGGCGTAGCGACGGGCGGCGAGACGCTGGTCGAACAACCGCTGGCGCAGCGCGGCCGCCCTGGTGCCGAGACTCGGCACGTGATCGATGACATCCATGACCAGGTGGAACCGGTCGATGTCGTTGAGCATCGCCATGTCGAACGGCGTGGTCGTGGTGCCCTCCTCCTTGTAGCCGCGCACATGCAGGTTGTTGTGGCCCGTGCGGCGGTACGTGAGGCGGTGGATGAGCCACGGGTAGCCGTGGTACGCCATGATGATCGGCTTGTCCGTGGTGAACAACTGGTCGAACTCGCGGTCCGACATGCCGTGCGGGTGCTCCTTCTCCGGCTGCAGCCGCATGAGGTCCACGACGTTGACGAAGCGCACCTTGAGGTCAGGCAGCTCTTCGCGGATGATGTCCACCGCAGCGAGTGCCTCCATGGTCGGCACGTCGCCGATGCCGGCGATCACGACGTCGGGCTCCTCGCCGTCGGGCACGTTCGAGGCGAACTCCCAGATGCCCGCGCCACGCGTGCAGTGATCCACGGCCTGGTCCATCGTCAGCCACGACGCCTGCGGCTGCTTGCCCGCGATGACCACGTTCACGTAGTCGCGGCTGCGCAGGCAGTGGTCGTACGTGCTGAGCAGCGTGTTCGCGTCGGCGGGCAGGTACACGCGCACCACCTCGGCCTTCTTGTTGACCACGTGGTCGATGAAGCCGGGGTCCTGGTGTGAGAAGCCGTTGTGGTCCTGGCGCCACACGTGGCTGGACAGCAGGTAGTTGAGCGACGGGATGGGCCGGCGCCACGGCAGCTCCTGCGAGACCTTGAGCCACTTGGCGTGCTGGTTGAACATCGAGTCGATGATGTGGATGAAGGCCTCGTATGAGGTCAGCAGGCCGTGGCGGCCCGTCAGCAGGTAGCCCTCGAGCCAGCCCTGGCACTGGTGCTCCGAGAGCATCTCGACGACGCGACCCTCGTGGGCCATGTGCTCGTCGTCGAACTCGGAGCGCGCGTTCCACACCTTGTTCGTGACGTCCAGCACCGCCTGGATGCGGTTCGACGCGAGCTCGTCCGGGGCGAAGATGCGGAAGTTGTCCCTGTTGTGCGTCATGACGCCCTTGAGGTACCCGCCGAGCACCTTGGTCGCCTCGTGCGGGCCGGCTCCCGGGACGGGCACGTCGACCGCGTAGTCGCGGAAGTTCGGCAGCTTGAGGTCCTTCATGAGCAGGCCGCCGTTGGCCTCCGGACGGGCCGACATGCGCAGCTCACCCTCGGGTGCCATCGCGGTGGTCGCGGGCAGGGGAGCGCCGGACTCGTCGAACAGCTCGTCCGGCCCGTAGGACTGGAGCCAGTCCTCGAGCGTGTGCAGGTGCTCGTCGGTGTCGCGTGCGGAACTGAGCGGCACCTGGTGCGCGCGCCACGAGCCCTCGGTGATCTTGCCGTCGATCTTGGGCGGGCACGTCCAGCCCTTGGGGGTACGCATCACGATCATGGGCCACATGGGGCGCTCCATGTTCGGGTTCGCCTTGGCCTCGGCCTTGATTGCGGCGATCTCGTCCATCACCTCGTCGAGCATCGCTGCCATCCGGCGGTGGATCGACTCGTGCGACTCGTCATCGAAGCCGGCGACGAACACGTGGGGCTTGTGTCCGTAGCCCTTCATGAGGTTGTCGAGCTCCTCGTCGGAGATGCGGGCAAGCACGGTCGGGTTCGCGATCTTGTAGCCGTTGAGGTGCAGGATCGGCAGGACCACGCCATCGGTGGCGGGGTTGATGAACTTGTTGGAGTGCCACGACGTCGCGAGCGGGCCCGTCTCGGCCTCGCCGTCGCCCACGACGGCCGCGACCAGCAGGTCGGGGTTGTCGAAGGCCGCGCCGTAGGCGTGGCTCAGCGCGTAGCCGAGCTCGCCGCCCTCGTGGATCGAGCCGGGCGTCTCCGGGGCGACGTGCGACGGGATGCCGCCGGGGAACGAGAACTGCTTGAACAGGCGCTGCAAGCCCGCCTCGTCGTTCGAGATGTCCGGGTAGGTCTCCGTGTAGGTGCCGTCGAGGAAGCTCGATGCGACCAGGCCGGGGCCGCCGTGGCCGGGCCCGATGATGTACATCGTGGGCTGCTGACGCGCCTTGATCATGCGGTTGAGGTGCGCGTAGATGAAGTTCAGACCCGGCGTGGTGCCCCAGTGACCCACGAGGCGCGGCTTCACGTGATCGCGCGTGAGCGGCTGGCGCAGAAGCGGGTTGTCGAGCAGGTAGATCTGCCCGACGGACAGGTAGTTGGTCGCGCGCCACCACCGATCGATGCCGTCGATCTCCTGATCTGTCGCGGCGTCGGCGGTGCGGTGGGACCATGCGTGCTGCGTCATTCGGACCTCCTAGTCGGCGTCCAGCCAGCATTGCACGGTTAACGTTCACATCGCGCGGCGAAGGTCCCAGGTTCACCGTCGCTTCACGCTCTCTTCCGACACTCCGCACGGATCCAGGGTCGACACGCCGGCCTCCCGAGGCCTGGGGCCGGCCCGACGCGGGGTGTCGGTTCAGATTCCGTGCGGAGCGTCAGGGGGGTGTCGACGGGGCGAGCTCGAGTCGCGCGCCCGGCCACCGCTCGCGCAGCCAACGGTCGTGCGACGCGATCACCACCGTGCCCGGGTAGTCGCGCACCGAGTCCTCGAGCGCCGTGATGAGCGCGAGCGACAGGTGGTTGGTCGGCTCGTCGAGCAGGAGGACGTCGGGCGGATCCGCGAGCACGATCGCCAGTGCCAGCCGACGCTGCTGGCCCACGCTCAGGGTCGCCACGGGTCGGTTCTCGTCGCGCCCCGCGAGCAGCCCGAGTGCTGACAGCGGCACGGCCGAGGCGCCCGCGTGGTCCTCGTACGCCTGGCGCGCGGTCAGCGCGGGTCCACGTCTGGCGGGGTCGCCTATACGTGGGTCCTGTGCGAGAAGCCCGACGCGGTGGCCGGGGGCGGAGGACACGGTCCCCGACGTCGGGGCGAGGGCTCCCGCGAGCACCGACAGCAGCGTCGACTTGCCCGAGCCGTTCGCGCCTGTGACGAGCAGGTGCTCGCCGTGTGCGACCGCGAGCGAGGTCGGCGCGAGCCTTCCAGCGAAGGCGACCGCCGACGCGACGAGCGCCGTCCCCGACGCGCGGCGTGGGGCGGTGCGTCGCGCCGCCGCCAGGCCAGCGAAGCGGAGCTCGGAGGGAGGGCGCCGCACCTGGGCCTCCTCGAGTTCCTCAAGCCGTGACCGCGCGTCGTTGACTCGCCGTGACACCACGGCGGCGTTGCGGTCTGCATAGAACTTCTGCGCGGCCCTGCCCTCGGTGCGAGGCTTCCAGTCGACGTGTCCCACCTGATGGTTGTCCCTGACCCCCGCGCGCAGGCGCGCCAACTCGGCCTGCTCGTCGCGGTACTGCCGCTCCCAGCGTTCGCGCATGAGCGCGCGCGCCCCGAGATACTCCGAGAACGAGCCGCCGAACCGGGTGAGGCCCACGCCCGTGCCGGCCCCCGCGTCGGGCACGCGCGAGACGACGGCGTGGGGCAGCGGCGACGGGTCGAGGTCGACGATCGCCGTCGCGACCTCGTCGAGGAAGGCGCGATCGTGACATGCGAGCACCACGGGGCCGTTCCACGCGCGCAGGACCTGTGCGAGATGCGCGGCGGCGGCATCGTCGAGATGGTTCGTGGGTTCGTCGAGCAGGAGCGCATCCGGCTGGGATAGCAGCAGCCACGCGAGGCTGAGCCGCGAGCGTTGGCCCCCGGACAGGCTCCCGGTGGCGCGGTCGCGCGGGATGCTGGCGAGGCCCAGGCCAGCCAGCATCGCGCCGATGCGCGCGTCCACCTCCCATGCGCCCAGCCTCTCGGCCGTCTCGAGCGCCGCTGCATACGCGCTCGCGGCTCCGTCATCTGCAGGCTGCTCGGCCAGCCGCAAGGCGGCGGCGTCGATCGCCTCCACCGCCTGGCGCGCGGGCGCCACGGCGACCTCGAGGGCTGCGGCGACTGTCGCGTCGGGCGCGAACGGGGGCTCCTGGCGCAGCAGGCCGACGCGGGCGACGGCACCTCCGCCGGTCGCGGCTCGCACCAAGCCTGCGTCCGGCTCGAGCTCGCCCGCCATGAGGCGCAGCAGCGTCGACTTGCCGGCGCCGTTCTCACCGATCAGTCCCAGGCGGTCGCCAGCGGCGGCGAGCAGCGACACGTTCGTGAGCACGCGGCGGTCGGGGTACGCGTAGGAGACGCCGTCGACGCGCAGCTGCGTCGCGGACGAGTCCAGGGAAGGGGTGTGCAGGGGTGCCATGGGCGTCCTCGAGGATCGGGACGGTTCCCGCCGGGCGTTCGCCTCGGACGCGGGACGTGCATGGCTCAGTGCTTCACGCCGATCAGGGTAGCAAAGGGCCCGCCCGCGCCCGGGAGAAGGTGGGCGTGAGTGGGCCTCGTGCGGGCTAGTAGGCGGTGCGCACCGCGTTCCGGGCGGCCATCGCCGTGCGCGCCGTCAGTGCCGCGGCAGCCTTGGAGCGCGCCTGCTCCAGCGTGTTGAGCGCGAGCTCGGCGCGCACGTCTGCCAACCCTGCGGCGGACATCGACAGCGACGTCACGCCGAGCCCCACGAGCACCACCGCGAGATCCGGGTCGGCGGCTGCCTCGCCGCACACGCCGAGAGGCTTGCCCGCCGCCGCGCTCGCCTCCCCGAGCCGCTCGATGAGGCGCAGCACTGCCGGATGCCAGGGATCCTGGTAGGACGCCACGGACCCCAGGAGCCTATCGGCCGCCATCGTGTACTGCGTGAGGTCGTTCGTGCCGATGCTGACGAAGTCGGCTGCCGCCACCACCTGCTCCGCCATGAGGGCGATCGACGGCACCTCGGCCATGACGCCTGCGGTGCGCAGCCCGCGTGCGTGGGCGCGGTCGGTGAACTGCTCCGTCTCTGCGGCGTCCGCGACCATGGGCGCCATGACCCAGAGGTCAGCGTCGGAGGCGGCCTGGGCGCGTGCGAGCGCCTCGAGCTGTGCGTCCAGCACCTCGGGGTGAGCGAGCAGGGCCCGCAGGCCACGTCGCCCGAGCGCGGGATTCTCCTCCCCCTGGTCGGTGAGGTAGGGCAGCGGCTTGTCCGAGCCTGCATCGAGCGCACGCACCACCACCTTGCGACCGGCGAAGGGCGCGAGCGCCTCACTGTACGCACGCACCTGCTCGTCCACGGACGGCATCATGGTCGAGTCGAGGAACAGGAACTCCGTCCGGAACAGCCCTACGCCCTCGGCGCCCAGGGCGGCCGCTGGCGCTGACTGCGACGCGGCGCCGATGTTGGCGAGCAGCTGCACGGGAGTGCCGTCCGCCAACGCTCCCGGGGCGAGCGAGCGTGTCGCCTCGAGGCGAGTGCGCTCCCTCTCCATCGCGGACTTGATCGCTTCGTCTCGGGGCTCCACCGTGACCGTCCCGGAAGCGGCGTCCACGAGCACCCTCACGCCCTCGTCGAGTCGCTCTGCGTCGCCAATCGCGACGATCGCAGGCAGGCCCACCGAGCGCGCAAGGATCGCCGTATGGCTCGTGGGTCCGCCTTCGCGGGTCACAAGCGCCTTGACGAGCGCGAGGTCGAGCGTGGCGGTGTCAGCGGGCGCGAGGTCGTCTGAGACGAGCACGAACGGCTCGTGCGAGTCGGGGATTCCAGGCGCCGGCACACCGCGCAAATCCGCGACGATCCGCTGCGCGAGATCCTTCAGGTCCCCCGCGCGCTCGCCGAAGTAGCCGCCCAGCGCAGCGAGCGTCTCCGCGAACTCGTGGAAGGCCTCGTAGGCGGCCCGCTCCCCCGTGCGGCCGGCCCCGATCCTCGCCTCGACGGCCGCGGTGATCGCCGGATCGACTGCCATGCTGGACAGCGCCGTGAGCACCTCGTGCGCCTCGGCTCCCGCCCGTTCGGCCCGAGCCAGCAGGTCGGCGCTGAGCCGTCTCTGCGCTGCGACCACGCGGGCCAGCTCGGCCTCGGCGTCGCCGGCGAACCGCTCCTGCGTCGGCTCTGACAGTGGCGGGGCCATCAGACGGACGCGGGCCGCGGCGACTCCTCGGCCCACTCCGATCCCCTTGATGACGGTGACGGTGCTCAACGTCCGACCTCCTCGATCGACTCGTGCGCGGCAGAGATCACCGCCTCCACGGTGATGCCCAGGTGCTCCATGACCCGTGCTCCTGGGCCCGATACCCCGAAGCTCTCGACGCTCACCACGCGGCCGGCATCGCCCGCATAGCGCCACCACGCGGCGCCGACGCCTGCCTCCACGGCCACGCGCGCGCGCACCGCGCGCGGCAGCACGCTCTCGCGGTAGTCGGAGTCCTGCGCCTCAAACCACTCGACGCACGGCATGGAGACCACTCGCACCGAGTGCCCCTCGGCGGCCAGCGCGCGTGCGGCCTCCACGGCGACGTGCACCTCGGATCCGGTTGCGATGAGCGCGACACCCATGCCATCGCCATGCGTGAGGACCACTCGGCCGCCGCGCGCGGCGTCGCCAGCCTCGGGCAGGCAGGGGAGCGTCTGACGGCTGAGGATGAGCGACACCGGCCCGTCGGGCTCGGCGATGACCCGGCGCCAGACCGCACGCGTCTCCGCGGCGTCGGCTGGCCGCACGACGCTCATGCCTGGCACGGTGCGCAGCGACGCCACCTGCTCGATCGGCTGGTGGGTGGGACCGTCCTCGCCCACAGCCACGGAGTCATGGGTGAACACCATGATCGTCGGGAGCTCCATGAGCGCCGCGAGCCTCAAGGCGGGACGCATGTAGTCGGAGAACGCGAGGTAGGTGGACGCGTAGGGCCGCCACAGGCCGTGCAGCGCCACGCCGGAGGCGAAGGCGGCCATCGCATGCTCGCGGATGCCGAAGGCGACGGAGGAGCCCCCGTAGCAGGTGGGCCCGAAGGTCTCTCCCGGCACGGCGACGGAGGTGGAGCCTGCGAGATCGGCGGAGCCGCCCCACAGCGGGACGGCCGCGTGCACGGCCGTCAGCACCTCGCCCGAGGCGGTGCGGGTCGCGACGTCAGCGACCGGCGGCAGGGCGTCGATCGCTGCGAGCGCGGCGGTGACCTGCGCAGTCGAGTCGTGCATGGCGCGCCGCCGCGAGAGGAGATCGGGTCGCTCGGCGTCCCTCGCGGCGAGCGCTGCGTCCCACTCGCCGCGGAGGGCCCTGCCTCGTGCGGCGGCCCGCAGCGTGTGCTCACGCACGTCGTCTGTCACGAGCGACGCGAGCGTCGCGTCGGCGGGGTAGCCGAGCGCGGCCATGGTGTCGCTGAACTCCTGCGCGCCGAATGCTCCGGCGTGCGCGGCGGAGGTGCCGCGCCGATGGGGCGCGGGGAATCCGATGTCGCTCCGCGCTGCCACGAGCGTCGGGCGTCCGGTGCGAGCCGCCGCCTCGGTGAGGACGTCGTGAACGGCATCGAGATCCTCGACGTCGTCGATCTCGAGGACGCGCCAGCCGTAGGCCCGGTAGCGCGCACGGACGTCCTCGCTGAAGGCCACCGACGTGGGTCCGTCGATCGTAATCCCGTTGTCGTCCCAGATCAGGACCAGGTTATCTAGTCCGAGGGCTCCGGCGAGGCTCGAGGCCTCTGCCGAGACGCCCTCCTGCAGGCAGCCGTCGCCCGCGAGAACCCAGATCGTGGGGTCGAACATCGGCTCAGCGTCCCCGTCGAGCGCCTCGCTTGCGTGGCGCGACGCCGCCGCGACGCCCACGGCGGAGGCGACGCCCTGCCCGAGAGGCCCGGTGCTCATCTCGACGCCTGGCGTGACGTCGATCTCGGGGTGCCCGGGCGTGCGGCTCCCGAACTGGCGGGCGCTGCCGATCTCGTCGAGCCCCAGGTCGTAGCCGGTGAGGTGGAGCTGGATGTACAGCAGCAGGCTCGCGTGGCCGGCAGAGAGGATGAACCTGTCCCGGCCCTGCCATGAAGGGTCGCTCGGGTCGTGGCGGAGCACGTGCTGGAAGAGGACGTGGGCGAGAGGGGCGGCACCCATCGCCGTCCCGGCGTGGCCGTGGCCTTTGCCCTCGACGACCGTGAGCGCGATCGCGCGAGCGGCCGCGACGGCACGGTCGTCGTCGTGAGAGCGAGCGGTCGTCGAATCGTGGTGAATCATCGTTGAATCTGCCATGCGTGCACTTTAGAATGCTCGTAGACAAAAGACAACCACCCCGTGTGCCGACGGTGACGCTGGCTCGCGGGGGCACGGCGGTCCTACACTAGGGCGCTTCACGCCGCGTGCTGCGAGAGCGACAGGCCCGACGCAGGGCCGCGTCGAGGACCGGAGGAGAGATCATGGCGAGCAAGGTTTCCTGGCCCACGGGCCCCGGGGTGCTGCTCGACACGATCCGCTCGGGCGGGTCGTGGACCCGGGGCCAGCTCCTCGACGAGCTCGGCTGGTCGCGGTCGACCCTCGGCAAGCGACTCGAGGACCTCACTGCCACCGGGCTGATCTGCCGCGTGGGCCAGCAGGACTCAACGGGCGGGCGTCCGGCGGACGCGATTGCGCTGGACCGGAGTGCGGGCGTGGTGCTCGGAATCGACATCGGCGTCTCGCACAGCCGCCTCGCGATCGCCGACCTGGGTGGTGAGATCCTCGCGGAGGATGAGGCCGACGTGCTCGTCGGCGCGGGCCCGGACGAGGTGTTCGACTGGGCGATCCAGTGCTTCGACTTCATGCTCGACCAGCTGGGGCGCACCCGCGCCGACGTGCTCGCGATCGGCATCGGCGTGCCCGACTCCGCGGATCCTGATACAGGCACCGTGGTCAACCCCGTCATGATGCCCAACTGGGAGGGCACGGTCGTCTCCGACATGGTGCGTCCCGCATATCCCGAGGCAGTGGTGGCCGTCGAGCGCGACGTCAGCATCATGGCGATGGCCGAGCAGCGGGCGTCGTGGCCCACCGCCTCGAACCTCATGCTCGCGAAGATCACGAGCAACCTCGGCTGCGGATTCATCATCGGCGGCCAGATCTACTCGGGGATGCACGGCGGCGCGGGCCAGCTGGGTCAGCTCCGGCTCGGAGGGCGCGCGGACGCACCCCGGCTCGGCGATGTCGCCGCGGGCTGGCCCATCCAGCGCGATCTCGTGCTGAGGGGTGAGCGCGTGCGCACGACGGCCGACATCGTGGCCCTCGCGCGCCGCGGAGACGAGATGACGATCGCGCGGCTGCGCGAGGCCGCGCTCGCGGTCGCGCCGTCGCTGATCGATGCCGCGATCCTGTTCGGCCCTTCGGTGCTCGTGCTCGCGGGGACGCTCGTGGAGGCGGAGGCGGAGGTGGTGGAGCCGATCGTGGAGCTCTTCCGTGAGCGCGAGGCCGACTTCGTCGGAGGGCTTCCTACGCTCGCCGTCACGACCCTCGGTCGCCGTGCCGGCGTCGTGGGCGCCGTCGTCGTGGGGCTCAACGCGATGTTCGAGCCCGACCGCGCCGACCGCCTCGTCGCACGACGCCTGAAGGTGGCGACCATGCGCGAGGAGATCGCCGACCCGACTTTGGCGTAGGGCTAGACAAAAGTCGTTCGACCCTCTTATGCTGACTCTCGCCGGCACGACCGCGTGTCGGTGCGAGATGACGAGAGGTGTCAACGTTGACGTCTGCACTGGCCACAGCGCTGCCGATCGAGGCCGTCCGCGTCGGAGTCGACGCGTCGTCCTGGCGGGAGGCTCTCATCGCCGCGGGTGAGCTGCTCGAGAGCTCGGGATGCGTCACATCCGAGTACACCGAGCAGATGGTCGCCGCGGTCGAGTCGCTCGGCCCGTACATCGTCGTGGCCCCTGGCATCGCCCTGGGCCACGCTCGCCCTGGTCCCGCAGTGCTGAAGACGGGGCTCAGCCTCGCCGTCCTCGCTGCACCTGTCGAGTTCGGCCACGACTCCAACGACCCGGTCCGCCTGGTCCTGGGGCTGTCGGCGGTCGACCACGACTCGCACGTCGGTCTGATGGCGCAGCTGGCAGGTCTGCTGGCCGAGAGGGCCGTCGTGGAAAGCCTCACGAGCGCCTCGACGGCGAGTGCCGCGCGAGCCATTCTGGTGGGTTCCTGACGGCAGCCACGGCGCGCCCCGCGCCGTCCCGGCCGTCCAATCAGAGAGGGAAGAGACATGAAGATCGTCGCAGTGTGCGGCATGGGCATCGGCACCTCGGTGCTGCTCAAGATGAACACCGAGAAGGTGCTCGATCAGCTCGGCGTCGACGGCCAGGTCGAGGCGGCGGACATCTCCGCAGCCCGAGGCTCCGCCTCGGACGCCAACCTTGTCCTCACGTCGGCGGAGCTCGCCGAGGAGCTCGGCCCGGTCGATGCGGAGGTCGTCGTGATCGACAACTTCTTCGACATGGAGGAGATCACCGCGAAGCTGAAGGCTCACGTCGAGGGCTAGCACCACCCCTGGCAGTACCCCCATCACTCACAGTCAAAGGAGACATGACATATGGATGCCGTCGTCAGCGTCCTCGAATTCATCGGGGCCGAGATACTCAACGTTCCCGCCTATCTAATTGGAATCTTCGCCGCGATTGGTCTGATTGCGCTCAAGAAGAACTCCGGCCAGGTCATCGGCGGAGCCATCAAGGCCGCGATGGGCTACCTGATCCTCGGCGCGGGCGCCGCAGTGGTGGTCGCCTCGCTAGCCCCGCTCGGTGAACTGATCCTCGGCGTCACAGGCTCGGAGGGCGTGGTCCCCACCAACGAGGTCATCACCGCCATCGCCGCCGAGCAGTACGGCGCCAACGCCGCGTACGTGCTCATGCTCGGGTTCATCGTCATGCTGTTGCTGGCGCGCTTCACCCCGCTCAAGTACGTGTTCCTCACCGGCCACCACCTCGTGTTCATGTCGGTGATGATCGTCTTCGTGCTCTCGATCGGGTTCGGCGAGGGTAGCGGATGGCTCGTTGTCATCCTCGGATCGCTGCTCTTCGGCATCGTGCTCGTGGCCGTCCCGGCGTTCGTGACGCCCTGGGTCAGCCGCATCACGGGTAACGACTCCGTTACCATCGGTCACTTCGGCACGGCGGGCTACATCGCCTCCGGCGCCGTCGGAGCCGCGGTAGGCAAGAAGTCCCGCTCCACCGAGGACATCGACTTCCCCCAGGGGCTGCGGTTCCTCCGCGACTCGATGGTCTCGACCACGATCCTCATGGTGCTCATCTACATGGTGTTCGGCGTCTGGGCCGCCATTGCGATGCCGCACGACGAGTTCATCGGCATCATGGGCTCCGCTTCCACCCCGAGCGCGCTCATGGCGTGCTTCGCGCAGGGCCTCCAGTTTGGCATCGGCGTGGCGATCATCCTCTACGGTGTGCGCATCATGCTGGGCGAGATCGTCCCGGCCTTCCAGGGCATCGCGGAGAAGGTCGTGCCAGGCGCGAAGCCGGCGCTCGACATCCCGATCGTGTTCCCCTACGCCCAGAACGCCGTGCTCATCGGCTTCATCGCGTCGTTCATCGGCGGTCTGGTCAGCCTCGGCGTCATCGGCGCGTGGCTCGGCCCGGCCTTCGGCGTAGCGCTGATCCTGCCAGGCATGGTCCCCCACTTCTTCACGGGTGGTGGTGCCGGAGTGTTCGGCAACGCGACCGGTGGACGCATGGGCGCCATCTGGGGCGGATTCACCAACGGCGTCCTCATCACGTTCCTGCCCGCTGCCGCGCTCGCCATCATCGACCGCCTGTCCGAGGTCTCCGGCATAGACGCGATCAAGGGATCGACCTTCGGCGATGCGGACTTCGGCTGGCTGTCGATCCTGCTCGGCGGCTCGATCCTCGTGGGCAACCACCTGCTCTCGGTCCTCCTGATCCTGCTCATCGGCGCCGCGCTGCTCGTGGGTGCGTGGGTGTTCCAGGTCAAGGCGATCGACAAGGGTTGGCTGCCTGCCCGTGAGCACGCCACGTGGCGCGCCGAGGTGGAGGCTGCTGACAAGGCAGAGAAAGCCGCGGCAGCAGAACGAGCCAAGGCCGAGAAGGCCTAGCTTCCACCTGCTTGCCCCTCCGGGGTCGGCCCGTGGCGACGTCGTGGGCCGACCCCTTCCTCTTCGCGGTGGTCTGCACCGCACCCGACTCAGGAGGTTCTTATGCCCGTCGCCACCCGCACTCTCACCATCGAGGCTCCCGAGGGCCTCCACGCGCGCCCCGCGACCGCGTTCGCGAAGGCAGCGACCGAGAGCGGCGCCAAGGTGACCGTCGCCGCAGGCGAACGCCCCGCTGTCAACGCCTCCAGCGTGCTCATGATCATGGCGCTCGGCGTGAAGAAGGGCGACGTCGTCACCCTCACGGTCGACGGCGCGGACCCGGAGGTGCTGGCGGACCGCCTCTCCGGAGTCCTGCTCGAGCACTGAGCCGATCCGCGCTGGCGCAGGTCAGCCGAGCTGCTCGGACAGTTCCAGCCAGCGCTCCTCGAGCTCAGCGTTCTCGGCCTCGAGCTCCTTGATCTGCTCGTTGAGCTTCGCCAGGCCCGCGAAGTCCGTCTGATCGTGCAGCAGCATCTCGTGGTGCACGCCCTCGGTGAGCTCGGTGATCTTCGCCATCCGCCGCTCGACGCTCTGCAGTTCCTTCTCCACCGCGCGCCGCTGCGCACCCTCGAGCGCGGGCACCGGGGTCGCCGCCGCGTCGGGCATGCCCGACGCCTGCGCTGGGCTGGGTGCGGAACTTGCCCCTGCGTCGGGCCCGAACGTGCCGATGCCGCCGGCGCCGGAGCGTCGGGCGCGCTGGAGCGCGACATACTCGTCGACGCCTCCGGGAAGGTGGCGCAGGCTGCCGTCCAGCACCGCGTACTGCTGGTCCGTGACACGCTCCATCAGGTACCGGTCGTGGCTCACCACAATGAGCGTGCCCGGCCACGAGTCGAGCAGATCCTCGAGCGCGGCGAGCATGTCCGTGTCGAGATCGTTGGTGGGCTCGTCGAGCACGAGCACGTTCGGCTCGGCCAGGAGCACCACGAGCAGCTGCAGACGCCGACGCTGACCGCCCGAGAGCCGCTTGACCTGGGTCTTCAACTGGGCCGAGGTGAAGCCGAGCCGCTCGAGCAGCTGCGTGGGCGTCATCTCAGAGCCGTCGGCGAGCGAGATCGACGAGTACTGCTTGACGAGCGCAGAGACCCGCTCCTCGGCGTGGTTCTCGAGCTCGGCGAGCTGCTGGCTGAGCGTGGCGACGCGCACCGTCATGCCGCGCTTCACTCGGCCCGAGGTGGGGTCGAGCTCACCGGTGATGAGCTTCAGCAGAGTCGACTTGCCTGCGCCGTTCTCGCCCAGGATCCCCGTGCGCTCTCCCGGCCCGATGTTCCAGTCGATCTCGCGCAGGACCTCCTTGGCCTGCGCGCCCTCGCCATACGTGACGCCCACGCGGACCAGGTTGACGACGTCCTTTCCCAGGCGCGAGGCGGCCATGCGATGCAGCTGAATCGAGTCGCGGATCGGTGGCACGTCCGCGATCAGGGCGTTCGCGGCGTCGATCCTGAACTTCGGCTTGGACGTGCGTGCGGGGGCTCCGCGGCGAAGCCACGCGAGCTCCTTGCGCATGAGGTTCTGACGCTTCTGCTCCGTCGCGGCGGCGATGCGGTCGCGCTCGACGCGCTGCAGCACGTACGCCGCGTAGCCGCCCTCGAACGGGTCCACGATCCCATCGTGGACCTCCCACGTGCGGTTGGTGACCTCGTCGAGGAACCAGCGGTCGTGCGTGACGACGAGAAGCGCGCCGCGGTTGCCACCCCAGCGTCGCTTCAGATGCTCCGCGAGCCACACCACGCCGTCCACGTCCAGATGGTTCGTCGGCTCGTCGAGGAAGATCGCGTCGTGCTCACCGACCAGCACCTGCGCGAGCGCGACCCGTCGCTGCTGGCCTCCCGAGAGATCCGCGACGAGCGCGTCGGCGTCGAGGTCAGGAACCAGTCCGGACATCACGTCGCGGATGCGGGGGTCAGATGCCCACTCGTGTTCGTCCGCATCGCCCACGATCGCGTGCAGCACGGTCTGATCCTCGTCGACGTGATCCGACTGGTCGAGCACGGCCAGCGTTGTGCCCCTCGCGCGCGTCACACGACCGTCGTTCGGCTCCACACGCCCCGCGAGCACCTTCATCAGCGTCGACTTGCCGGCACCATTCGCACCCACGATGCCGATGCGGTCGCCGTCCTCGAGCCCCACCGTCACGCCCGCGAGGACGGGTCCGGTGCCGAAGTCGAGTTGAAGCGCTTCTGCGCCAAGGAGGTGAGCCACCCGACAAGGGTAGTCGCGGCCCGCGCCAGCTCACGCCGACCGGAACTCCGGCGAGCGTGGCCTCGGGGTCCGCTACTGTCAGGGCAGAGGCGGCTCGACGAGGAGGTGCGGCGACGTGGACATCAGGCAGCTCGAGTTCTTCATTGCTGTCGCCCGCGAGGAGAACTTCACGCGCGCCGCGGAGACCGTGTACGTCACCCAGTCCGGGCTGTCCGCATCGATTCGCGCATTGGAACGCGACCTAGGAGTGCAGCTCTTCGATCGAGGCTCGTATGGTGCTCGGCTCACGAGAAGTGGGGAGATCTTCCTTCCGCGCGCGCGGCGCATCCTCGAGGACGCACGGGCCGTGCGACAGGAGCTCGTGGACGATGAGGGCAACTTTCCGCGTGTAGTGCGTGTGGGGTCTGAGCAATGCCTCGGCGACCTCGTCGACGTCGTAGATCTGCTTGCCGCGTTCCGCGCGTCGGGACCAGGCGTCGACGTGTCGTACGTGCAGGCGGGCTCCGAGGAGCTGCGTGCTCACCTGAGCGCAGCAGAGCTGGATCTTGCGATCATCGCGCGGCGTGGTGCGAGCGAGGCAAGCGAGGGCGAGAGGCCGTCACTGCTCAGACGCGAGCCGTTCCTGCTTGTCGCACCGGCGGATCACGCGCTATCCGCACTCGCCGAGGTCAGCTGGTCGGAGGCTGTGGCGAGCGCCGAGTTCGTGGACTTCCAGCCCGCGTGGACGGTGCGCAGGATTCTGGACGCCGCGACCCGCGAACGCGGGCTGCAACGGCGTAGCGCCGTCTCCGTGGACGATGTTCACATGCTCCTCGAGATGGTCGAGCGAGGATTCGGTGTGGCCGCGCTCCCGCGCTCACTCGCGTTCAAGGACGCCGCTGCTGGGCTGAGCAAGATCGCCTTGAGCGATCCCGACATTGCGTGGGAGGTCCACGTCGAGGTCGCCCCTGAGGCCGACAACACGGCGCGCGGCCTGCAGGCGATGCTGCTGCCTGACGCGCTGCTGCGACGCGAGCGGCACTCACTCGCCTCACTCGAGGTCGCGGACTGACGGATCGTCCACCACACTTCCTTGTGGTGGCGTCAACGCATTGTTGTTGGCGCGGCGTTCGCGGTCGCTCTAGCGTCGTAGGCATGGCAATGATGCATGCGAACCAGCTCTTCACCCCCGGTCCGATCGGATCAGACCCACTCACATGGACCGAGAAGGAGCGGCCGGAGGCCGGGCCGGGGCAGCTCCTCATCGAGGTGGTCGCTTGCGGCGTGTGTCGCTCGAACCTTCACATGATCGAGGGGGACTGGGTCGATGGCGGCGTGCCCGCGATCAGTCCTATCGTCCCTGGACATGAGGTCACCGGGCGGGTCGCCGCGGTGGGCGACGGAGTGCAGGGATTCGCCATCGGCGACCCCGTGGGTGTCCAGCCGCTGTACTGGGCGTGCGGCGACTGCGAGTTCTGCGCTTCGGATCGCGAGCAGTTGTGTCACCAGCGCGTCATTACGGGCGAGCACGTGGACGGAGGCTACGGCGAGTTCATGCTCTCGTGGGCTGACTACACGTTCCATGTCCCCGTGGCCCTCGATCTCGTGGATGCTGCTCCGCTGTTCTGCCCTGGAATCACGTCGTATGGAGTCATCGACAAGATCGACCTGGGCCCAGGGCAGGTCGTCGCGATCTTCGGGCTCGGCGGCGTGGGACATATGGCGCTCCAGATGGCCGTCGCGACCGGCGCTGAGGTGATCGCCGTCGGACGCACGCGCGCTCACCTGGACGTCGCGCTCGAGCTCGGGGCGGCGAAGGTCGTCGACTCGACCGATGCAGCGGAACTCGCGGCGATCGAGGACTCTGCGGACGTGGTGCTCACCTTTGCAGGATCGGACGAGGTGACGAGGCAGGCGATGAGCACCCTCAAGTGGGGCGGAACTCTGGTGAGCGCGGTGCCCCTCAACGTCGAGGAGTTTCACTTCAACAAGCAGCAGACGATCAAGGGGTCGATTCTGGGCAATCGAGAGCAGATGAACGCCGTACTTGCAATGGCGGCTGAGGGCCGCATCCGGACCGTGGTCGAGAGGTTCCCGATGCAGGATGCGACTACCGCGCTCGCACGCCTCGCCGCAGGAGATCTGCGTTCGCGCGCGGTGCTCTTCAACCCTGGTGCGGTGGAGTAGGCCTGCTCAAACTCTGCGCTGACTGCGCCAGCCGGCGCCGATGGGCGGTTCTCAGCTGGTGCGGATGATCGGAACTGGGAATTGGGCGGCCCGGATCGGATCGAGGTAGAGGTCGGTGATGCCGGCGCTGAAGGCGTCGCAGTCGAAGACCCTGAACAGAGCCTCGCGGCCGAACTTCGAACTGTCGGCAACGAAGAACGCTTCGTCTGCGATGCTCCGCATCACCCGCTTGACCTCGAGTTCGTAGCTCGAGGTGTTGAAGATTCCGCTCTCGGAGACGCTGTCCGCGCCGAACACCGCAACGTTGACCCGAAGGTTCTGCAGCTGCTGAACCGAGGTCGGTCCCCACATCGTGTATACGTTCGGTAACAATTCTCCGCCGATGAAGACGAGGTGCGCGTTCTGTCGCTCGGCGATCGTCGCGCCGATCAGGAGGTCGTTCGTGACCACGGTGAGCTGCCGGGCGGTCAGGTGCTTGGCGACCTCGAGGGTCGTGGAGCCCGAGTCGAGCAGCACCGTCTGGTGATCCAGGATGCGGTGCGCCATCGCCTTGCCGATCGCCTCCTTCTCGGCTCTGTGTAGCGTCTGCTTGAGGTCGAAAGGGGCATCTGCCTGGCCAATCGGCAGCGCGCCACCGTGCGTGCGCTGGACGAGCTCGCGCTCCTCGAGTTCGATGAGGTTGCGCCGGATGGTCGACTCCGTCACGCCGAAGTGGCGCGCGAGGTCAGATACCGACTGGAAACCCCGGTCGAGCAGCAGCTCGACGATCTGTGCCTGTCGCGACATTGCGGCATCACCTCCCCTATGCGAATCAGTGTAGCCCGACATGCGCAAACGAAGCGCGCGTTTGTGCGCACTATCTGTCAAAGTGCGCGCATCCGCTGCGCGATAACGATTGACAGATGTGCGGACCCGGGCCTATGGTCCCAATACCACTGCTGCTTCGACGGAGAAGCGAGGCACAGGGTGCTCGATCACAAGGGAGTGAACACATGAAGCACAAGAGACTCGCCGGTGGACTTGTCGCCAGCGCCCTGACCATGGCGCTCGTCGGATGCTCGTCGGTCAGCGAAGGAGACCCTGCCACCTCGGATGCGGGCAGCGGCTCCGCCGGTGACGATGGCGCCTACGTTGTCGTCGTGAAGGCCACCGGAATCGGCTGGTTCGACCGCATGGAGGTCGGCGTCGACGAGTGGGCGTCTGAGATGTCCATCGACGCACGCCAGGAGGGACCGGCGGAGGCGACCAACGAAGGACAGGTTTCCATCATTCAGGACCTCATCGCGCAGAGCCCCGTCGCCATCTCGGTCGTCCCGAACGACCTCGCCGGGCTCGAGAGCGTGCTGCAGCAGGCGCGTGACGCCGGCATCATCGTCGTCACCCACGAGGCCGCTGGCATCGAGAACGCCGACATCGACATCGAGGCGTTCGAGAACACCGCTTACGGTGCCCAGATCATGGAGAACCTCGCGCAGTGCATGGCTGAGGAAGGTGAGTACGTCCAGTTCGTGGGCCGTCTCACCAACGGCTCGCACTCCGAGTGGGTCTCGGGTGCGCACGATCTTCAGACGGCGGACTACCCGGGCATGACTCGGGTGGAGGATCCGATCGAGTCGGAGGAGAACGAGGAGGTCGCCTACAACAAGGCCAAGGAGATCCTCGCCAAGTACCCGGACATCAAGGGCTTCCAAGGCTCGGCAGGCACCGACGTCGTCGGTATCGCGCGCGCGGTTGAGGAAGCGGGCAAGGCCGACTCGGTCTGCGTGATGGGAACCTCCATCCCCTCGGTTGCCGGCTCCTACCTCGACTCCGGGGCCATCGACAAGATCTTCTTCTGGGACCCGGCCCTCGCAGGCAAGGCCCAGCTCGCGATCGCGAGGATCCTTGCGGACGGCGGAACGATCTCTGAGGGCACCGACCTCGGTGTCCCCGGCTACGAGTCGCTCGTGCAGCTCGACGGCTACGACAACGTGTACGCAGGTAACGCAGGCGTCGCCGTCGACCTGTCGAACGTCGCCGACTACGACTTCTAGCAACGGTCCAATCCCGCTGCTGGGCGGGCTGGTGACGAACGCGTCGCTCAGCCCGCCCAGTGCGGCCGCACGAAGGTCCAGGTACATGGCTCAGGTGGCACAACCGGTCCTCGAGGTCCGCGACATCGTCAAGACCTACGGGGGAGTTCACGCGCTCAACGGGGTCTCCCTGTCACTCCTGCCAGGCGAGGTGCATTGCCTCGCAGGCGAGAACGGCAGTGGGAAATCAACGTTGATCAAGATCATCAGCGGTGTGGAGAAGCCCGACTCCGGCAAGATATCGATCTCCGACCAGGAGCGGACCCACCTCACGCCTTCGGAGGCGATCGTGAGTGGAGTCCAGGTGATCTACCAGGACTTCTCGCTGTTCCCCAACCTCTCCGCAGCCGAGAACATCGCGATGCTGAGCGAACTGGCGGAACGTCGCAAGCTCTCGTCGCGCACGCGGATTCGCGAGGTCGCGCGCCGCATCGTCGAGGACTTGGGCCTGTCGATCGACCTTGACGCGGACGTCGCGACGCTCTCCGTCGCCGATCGACAGCTCATCGCGATCTGCCGAGCGCTCGTCGGCGAGGCGAAGGTGCTGATCATGGACGAGCCCACCACCGCGCTCACCCACACCGAGGTCGACAGGCTCTTCATCATCGTGCGCCGCCTCCAGGAGCGCGGAGTCGCCGTGATGTTCGTGAGTCACAAGCTCGACGAGGTGCTCCAGATATCGCAGCGCCTGACGGTCCTGCGCAACGGCGAGGTGATCGAGTCAGGCGTCGCTTCGGACTACACGGGCAGGTCGATCGCCAAGGCGATGACCGGTCGGGAGGTGAACGACGCGCGCCTCGTCGACGCGGTTCCCGAGGACGCTCCCGTGCTGCTCAAGGTCTCAGAGCTGACGCGCGAAGGAGGATTCGATCGTGTCTCGTTCGAGCTCCGATCCGGAGAGATCCTCGGGATCACGGGACTCCTCGGCTCCGGCCGATCAGAGATCGCCGAGGCGATCTTCGGCATCAACCCCGCTCAAAGCGGCACCATCGCGGTCGATGGCGAGGTGCACCGCATCGGATCGATTCGCGACGCGGTCAAGGCGGGAATCGGATACGTGCCCGAGGACCGGCTCACTCAAGGTCTCTTTCTCGACCAGTCGATCGCGGACAACATGGTGGCCGCTTCGCTCGACTCGTACCGGTCGCGCACTGGGCTCCTAGACCGCGGTCGGATCCGCACCTCGATCGCTGAGCTCTTCGCCCGGCTGCGCATCGCTGCACCCAACGTGGCGGCCATGGTGCGAAGCCTCTCAGGTGGGAACGCGCAGCGCGTCGTTCTCGCGAAGTGGCTCGACCGCCGTCCCCACATCCTCATCCTGAACGGACCCACCGTGGGCGTCGACATCGGCTCCAAGGAGGAGATCCTGGCGATCCTGAGGGAGCAGGCGGCCGAGGGGATCGGGGTCATCGTCATCTCCGATGACATCCCGGAGCTGGTCTCCAGCTGCCACCGAATACTGATCGTTCACGAAGGGCGCGTCGTCTCCGAGCTCATCGGAGACGAGATCGATGCCGAGAAGATCCAGCTGAGGATGGCGGCATGAGAGAGCTGATGTGGCGCCTACGGGGCGCCAACAACGAGGGGCTGCTCGTCGCCGTGATCCTGATCGTCGTGGTCGCGATGTCGCTCGCCAGCCCGGCCTTCTTCACGGCCAACACGTTCTTCGCGCTGGTACGGAGCTCGATGGTGCCGCTCATCTTCGCGCTCGGCGTTCTCCTCGTGATGATCTCCGGCGGGATCGACGTGTCCTTTCCGGCGATCGCGATCTTCGCGGCGTACACGACCGTGAAGTGGTCCATGGACGCAAGTTTCGATCCCGGTCTCGTGGTGATCTTCGTCGTCGCGATGGTCGTCGGCGGACTCCTCGGACTCCTCAATGGCGTGGTGATAGCAAGGTTCAGGCTCCCGACGCTGATAGTGACGCTCGGAACGCAGACCATCTATAAGGGAATCCTGCTCACGTACGTGGGGTCGGTGTACATCTCGGCGTCGGACCTGCCGGCCTCCATCACCGGTGCCGATGTGCATCTCGTGGACATCGCCGGCGGCGGATACCTGCACTTCATGATCATCCCGGTCCTGCTGGTGGCGCTCCTGATCGCGTGGATGCTCAAGTACACGGTGTTCGGGCGCTCGATCTTCGCGATAGGGGGCGACACCGAGGCGGCCCGGCGCGTGGGCATCAAGGTCGTGCGCACGCAGGTCTGGCTCTACGTCCTCGTGGGCGCCCTCGCAGCGTTCGGCGGGATCATCTACGTGGTGCTCGGCAAGAACGCCAATCCCCAAAGCCTGGTGGGTACCGAGCTCGACATCATCGCCGCAGTCGTGCTGGGAGGCGCGTCCATCTTCGGCGGTCGCGGCTCGGTGATGGGCACGGTACTCGGAGTGGTGCTCGTCCAACTCATCAACAACAACCTTGTCCTCGTGGGCATCCCGAGCACGTGGCAGCGCGCCGCCGTCGGCCTGCTCCTGATCTTCGGTGTGACGGTCCAGGCGTTGGGTGCGATGCGTGCAAGGCGGCGACCTGTCGCGCTCGCGAAGGAGGTGTCGGCATGAACAACGAGAACCGCAATGGACTCGCTGAGATGAACGGGCGAGTAGGTGCGGCATGGACCTCGCTGCTCGAACGGATCCATGTGCAGCGCGGCGTGGGGCGAATGGCGTTCCTGCTGATCGCCACCTTCGCGTTCTTCGCGATCCTTAAGCCCAGCGTCTTCCTCAACCCCGTGAACCTCACGAACATCGCAGTCGCCGCGCCCGAGATCGGTCTGCTCTCGCTCGCTGTAATGCTCGCCATGCTCACGGGTGGCATCGACCTGTCCGTGGTTGCGATTGCCAACGGCACTGCAGTCACGGTCTCGAGCCTCTACACCGCGATTGCTGCCGCTCAGGGCGAGGCCCAAGCGGAGGCTATGACGCCGGTGATCATCTTCGCGGGCATCCTCGTCGGAGCGGCGCTCGGCGCGATCAACGGCGTGCTGATCAGCATCGTGGGCATCACGCCGATTCTGGCGACGCTCGGGACCATGCAGGTCTTCAACGGCCTCGCGCTCGTGTGGACCGGCGGGGTGACGATCTCCGGTGCACCCTCTGCCCTGACGGCGATGGGTGACACCGCGATCGCGGGGATCCCTGTACTCATGATCATCCTGATCGTCGCTGCCGCCGTCGTGGCGCTGGTCATCAACCGAACGCCCATCGGCCGCAAGATCCAACTGCAGGGCGCGAATCCGGTCGCCAGCAGGTTTTCCGGTATCTCTGCGAGGGCCACGCTGATGGTGACGTACCTGATGTCCGGCCTGCTTGCGGCGATCGCAGGGCTCCTCTTCCTCAGCCGCAACCCGTCCGCGAGCGCTGACTACGGTTCAAGCTACGTGCTGCTGGTCATCGTGATCGCCGTGTTGGGCGGCACCAACCCGAACGGGGGGTTCGCCACCGTCATGGGCGTCGTGCTCGCGACGCTGACGCTCCAGGTGCTCTCGAGCGGCTTCACCGCCATGCGTCTCTCCGCATACGAGTACGCGATCGCCCAAGGCGTGATCCTCGTCGGCGTCATGGTGCTCGACCAGGTCAAGTTCACGCGTCGACGGCGCACCAAGTCCCCGAATCCCACAGAGGACCACACCGCCGTGGTCCAGTCGAACTCTCTCTGATTGGAACGAGAACATGAAGAAGATCATCAACGATCCCGCGGCGTTCGTCGACGAGTTCGTCGAGGGCATCCTGCTCGCCCACCCCGACCTGGTGAAGACTCCCGGCGACGACATCCGCGTGATGGTGCGTGCGGACGCACCTCAGCAGGGGAAGGTGGGAATCGTCACGGGCGGCGGCTCCGGGCATCTACCGCTGTTCAAGGGCTACGTGGGGAAGGGTCTCTGCTCAGGCGTCGCGATCGGCAACGTCTTCAGCTCTCCGAGCTCGGACCAGATTCTCCAGGCCACGAAGGCCGTCGACGGCGGCGCGGGCGTGCTCTACCTGTACGGCAACTACGGCGGCGACGTGTTCAACTTCGATCTCGCGGTCGATCTCGCCGAGCTCGAGGGCATCGAGACCAAGACCGTGCTCGGTCGCGACGATGTGGCGAGCCAGCCGAACGAACGCAAGCACGACCGACGTGGGGTCGCGGGCATCTTCTTCGCCTACAAGCTCGCGGGCGCTGCCGCTGAGCGGGGTGACAGCCTTTCCGACGTGGCGGCCGTCGCAGAGGACGCGGTCGAGCGCTGCGCGACCATGGGCATCGGTCTCGCGCCGACGATCCTGCCGACGACCGGGAAGCCGAGCTTCGAGCTGCCGGACGGCGAGATGGAGATCGGCATCGGGATCCATGGCGAGCCTGGCATCCACCGCGGATCGCTCGAGACTGCTGACGAGATCGCCGAGCACCTGACGTCGGCGCTTGTCGCCGACCTCGGCCTCGCCGAGGGGTCCCGCGTAGCGGTGCTCGTGAACGGCCTTGGCGCGACCCCGCTCGAGGAACTCTACGTGCTGTATCGCCGGGTCTATCGCTACCTGGAGGAGCGAGGCATCGAGATCGTCGAGAAGTACATCGGCGAGTACGCCACCTCGCTGGAGATGGCGGGTGCTTCGATCTCGGTTCTCGAACTCAACGACGACCGTCTGGAGCTGCTTCGTGCGCCGGCGCAGTCCCCATTCTTCCAGGAAGGCTGAATCACCGTGCAGAGCAAGCAACTGAACGCACACATCCGCGAGAGCCTGGCTGTCCTCGTCGAGTCCGCGGACGAGCTACGCGACCTCGATCAGGCGCTCGGCGATGGGGACCTCGGCATCACCATCACCGCTGGCTCTCACGCGGTGATCACCGCGCTGCTCGAACTCGACGACGATGCGACGCCCACCGACATCGCACGAACCTGTGCGAAGGCATTCGCCAACGCCAATCCATCCACGATGGCGGCGCTTGTCGCAGGTGCGCTGCTCGCGGGCTCGCGAACGTGGGACGGCAAGTCGGACATCGGCGTGGCGGAGGCGGCGGCCTTCGTCTCGGCCGCGGCTGACAGCATCGCCACGCGAGGCAAGACCCAGGTGGGCGACAAGACGATCCTCGACGGCATCGCCGCCGCTGCTGATGCCCTGCGCGACGCCTCGAGCACCACCGAGGCCAGCTCTGCGGTGGTCGCAGCGGCCGCCAAGGCGGTTGTCGACACGAAGGATCTGCAGTCCCGACGCGGCCGGGCCTCATGGCTCCAGGAGCGCAGCATCGGGCTCGCCGATCCTGGCGCGACGGCCTTCCAGCGTCTTGCGGAGGCGTGGAAGAAGGTCGAGTCGGACTCCGCGCGCTAGATCTGCGGCGGGAGTCGCCGCCTCAGCAACCTCAGTTTCAACGAAGAACGGAGCACCATCACCCATGAGCACTTGGCTCGATGACATCTTTGACGTGCGCAAGCCTGTGATCGGCATGTGTCACCTGCCGCCCTTGCCGGGAGACCCCGGCTACGACGCCGACACCGGAATGGCACGGATCGTCGAGCACGGGAGGCGGGAGATCGCCGCGCTCCAGCAGGGAGGGGTGGACGGGATCCTGATCTCGAACGAGTTCAGTCTTCCCTACCTCACGGACACCGAGCCGATCACGTCTGTCGCGATGGCGAGGGTGGTCGGAGAACTGCTGGAGGAGCTCACGGTCCCCTTCGGCGTCAACGTGCTGTGGGACGGCACTGCCTCGATCGACCTCGCGGTCGCCACTGGCGCCGCCTTCGTCCGCGAGGTCTTCACAGGGGTGTACGCGTCGGACTTCGGGATGTGGAACACGGATGTCGGGGCGACGGCGCGCCACCGCGCCCGCCTCTCCGCACCGGACGTGAAGCTGCTGTACAACATCGTTCCTGAGGCGGCCCAGTATGTCGCCGACCGGGATCTGGCCCAGATGACCAGGTCGACCGTCTTCAACGGAGCGCCGGACGGACTGTGCGTCTCGGGTCTCACGGCAGGAGCGGCGACAGACACATCGACGCTCAAGATCGTGAAGGAGAACGCCGGTCACGTGCCCGTGTTCGTCAACACCGGAGTGCGCCCGGGCACCGTGACGGAGAGCATGCAGTTCGCAGACGCGGCGATCGTTGGCACCTCGTTCAAGAAGGATGGCATCTTCGAGAATGATGTTGAGGTCGCGAGGGTGGTTGAACTGATGGACGTGGTGCGGGAGCTGCGCTGATGCTGTTCCTCGGCATCGATGTAGGCACCTTCGAGACCAAGGGAGTCCTCGTCGACGCCGAGGGCGAGATCGTGGCACGGGCGCGGCGTCGACATGGGTTGTCGACGCCGCGCCCTGGCTGCGTGGAGCATGACCCCGAGCAGGACTGGTGGGCCGGTCTGTGCGAGATCAGTGCAGAGCTGATGCACGCGGCGCAGGGCTCCCGCCTCGGAGCGGTCGGCGTCAGTGCGATCGGACCTTGCATCGTCGCGGTCGACGAGGAGCTGGCTCCACTGCGTGCAGCCATCCTCTACGGCGTCGACACGAGGGCTTCGGCTCAGATCAGGACTCTCAACGCTGCGCTTGGCGAGGCCGAGATCCTCCGCAGGAGCGGCAACTCGTTGACCAGCCAGTCCGCGGGGCCGAAGATCGCGTGGTTGAGGGACGAGGAGCCGGAGGTCTGGCGCAGAGCGCGCTGGTTCATGACCAGTCAGTCCTGGCTCGTGGCGCGACTGACCGGCGAGGTCACGATCGACCATGGCACTGCCGGCTACTTCCATCCCCTCTACGACTTCGACGCGGGCGCATGGGACGTGACGGGTTGCGAGGACTTCGTCGAGGTCGGCCAGTTGCCGAGACTCGGGTGGGCGAGCGAGGTCGCCGGCACCGTCACGCGACGGGCAGCTGAGGCGACAGGCATCCCCGTCGGAGTTCCTGTGATCATCGGCACCACGGACTCTCCCGCGGAGGCGGTTGGCTCCGGCGTCGTCGACGAGGGCGATGTCATGGCGATGTATGGATCCAGCGGCTACTTCATCCGAGTCGGCGACGAGCCGATCACGCACCGCGAACTCTGGGCCGCGCCCTACGTGTTCGACCGCTCGTACGTTCTGGCTGCCGGCACGTCCACCACCGGGACCGGCACGCGCTGGATATCGGACTTGCTCGGGATCACCGATCCCGACGACGACGTCACGTTCGCGCGCCTGCTTGACCTCGCGCACGAGTCTCTGCCGGGTGCACGGGGCGTGATGGCTCTGCCGCATCTCGCCGGCGAGCGGACGCCGTTCCAGGATCCACAGAGCAGGGCGGCCTTCGTAGGCCTCGGACTCCAGCACACCAGAGCGGATCTCGCGCGTGCGATGCTCGAAGGGATCGGCCATTCGGCCGCCGAGGCGCTGCTCACCTTCGCGCGCGCGAATGTGCAGCTCAGTCGTGTGGTCGCAGTCGGCGGCGCGACCCGCAACGACATCATCATGGCGACCGTTGCTACTGTCACCGGCAGTCCGCAGCACGTGGTCGGCTCGCCCGGTGCGTCGTACGGCGACGCCTTCCTGGCGGCTCACGGCATCGGCGAGATCCCCCACCGGGCGGATGCCAAGGGGTGGGGCGAGGCAACTCGCGTCGTGGCGCCAGACCCTCGCTCTTTCGAGCAGTTGCGTTCCGACCATCAGGACTTCGTCGCGCTCTATCGCGCCTTAGCCCCGCTGGCCGCACGGAGAGCCCACCGCTTCTTGGAGGTAGCAGATGTCTGAGACCGACTGGACGCGCATCGCGGGGCTCGTGGCGGATGGCGTCGATCTGTCGAAGGGCGACAAGGTATCGGTGTTCATGACAGACCCGCTGGCGATGCCCGCTGTCGAGTCCTTCGTGGAGGAGTGCTACCGCCGCGGCGCAGTGCCGCAGGTGCTCGCGACAGACGAGCGCTTCGACCGCGCCGCTCTGCAGTGGTCGGATCCGTCGGCGCTGTCGGCGGCTCCGCCACTTGAGGCAGCGGCGATGGAATGGTCGGACGTGCACGTGTCGTTCCGTGCGATGGTGGATCCCGTTCTCGACGCAGAACCCGCGAGAATTGCGTCGCTGCGGCGTGGACGCGGCATTGTCTCGACATTGAGGTGGCAGCACACCCGGTGGGCGCTTGTGCGCGTTCCTACGCCCGTGTGGGCTGACGTCATGGGCCTCGATGCCGAGGCAATGCTCACGCAGTGGGCCGACTCTTTCGATGCGGACTGGTCCGGGGGCCGTGCCCGCATGCAGCGACTGTGCGATCTACTCGCCGAGTCCTCGCGTGCAGTGATCTCGGACGATCACGGCGTGCTCGAGATTGGGACTGCCGGCCGTAGCTGGATCCCGTTCTCCGGCAACGCCAACTGGCCGGACGGAGAGATCGCGACCGCTCCCGTCGAGACCGACCTTGAGGGCGTCGTTCGATTCCCGGGGCGGTTCGCGTTCGGCGGCGTGATGGTGCGAGACCTCGAATTGGTCTTCGACCAGGGACTCGTCGTCGCGGAGCGTGCGGCAGAAGGGCGCGCCTTCGTGCAGGGCATGCTCGCCACCGACGAAGGGGCGCGCCGCGTGGGCGAGTTCGGCATCGGCACCAACGCGGCGATCGTCGACCTGACGGGCGACCTGCTGATCGACGAGAAGATCCTGGGCACCGCCCACATCGCGCTCGGGCGCGCGTATCCGGAGTGCGGCGGGATCAATGAGTCTGCGATCCACTGGGACATCGTCAAGGACCTGCGCGGGCTGGCCGGTGCGGCCGCCGGCTCACTCCGTGTCGGTGACGAGTGGCTCATCAAGGATGGCGTCGTCCAGCCACTGCTCGCTGAGGCCTCGGTTCCTTGACCTCGTCCAATCCCGACGCACCGACGGCCTGGATGAGGTCCGAGCCGAGCACATGGGCCAACGGCTAGGGGGGAGTCGTGTCAGGCTCCCCTCCTACACTGGCGCCATGGCCGTCCCCGACCCCTCCGAGCTGCTCGTCGTGGCAGACGCGACGGCATGGCGCGCATGGCTCGACGCCCACGAGACGTCGTCGGACGGCGTGTGGCTCGTGCTAGCCAAGAAGGGCACCGTGGACCCCACGTCGTTGACCTACGCCGAGGCACTCGACGAGGCGCTGTGCAGCGGCTGGATCGACGGTCAGAAGCGGTCGCGCGACGAGGCGACGTTCCTGCAGCGCTTCACGCCGCGTCGGCGACGGTCGATGTGGTCCGCGCGCAACGTCGAGCATATTGCGCGGCTCGAGTCCGAGGGGCGGATGCGCGAGGCCGGGCGTGCGCAGGTCGCAGAGGCCAAGGCCGACGGCCGGTGGGATCGCGCGTATGCCGGCTCCGCGGACATGGAGGTTCCTGACGACCTCGCTGCGGCCCTCGCGGATGTGCCCTCTGCGTCGGCACGGTTCTCCGCACTGACGCGTGCCGAGCGCTTCTCCGTGCTGCACCCGATCATGACCGCAGCGACGCCGGAGACCAGGGCGAGGCGCATCGCGCGGGTGGTGTCGAGGCTGGACGAGCGTCAGGAAGAGGGAACCGCGTGAATCTGAGACAGGCCGCGATCGGCGCGGTGGCGCTCGACGCAGGCGCGATCGTCGTGTTCTCGGCGATCGGGCGCGCGAGCCACGAGGAGGGCGTGCTCGGCGAGGCGGGGCTCGGGCTCGCGACCACAGCATGGCCGTTCCTCGCGGGAGCAGGCATCGGCTGGGCGCTCTCGCGCGGGTGGAGGCGGCCGTGCGACTGGAGGCGCACCGGAGCGGTCGTCTGGGCGTCGACCCTGGTGGGCGGCATGCTGCTCCGCGTCGCGAGCGTTCAGGGCGTGCAGGTCTCGTTCGTGATCGTCGCCGCGCTCTTCCTCGCCGCGTTCCTCGTCGGATGGCGCGTCGTCTCCGGCTACATCGCCACGCGCAAGGGTCTCAAGCCGTGAGGTGCGATGTGATCCGCTTCGTGGCGTTCGAGGATCTGGGCGTGTGGGAGGCCGAGATTCGCGCGCACGGCTACGAGGTGCGATACCTCGACGTCGGCGTGGACGACGTGGTTCAGGCGGCCGGGGCCGACGTCACGATCGTCCTCGGCGCACCCATCGACGCGCCGGACACCACGAACTATCCCGTGCTCGCGGACGTCCGCTCCATGCTCGAGGCGCGGCGCGACCGGCCCACGCTTGGCGTGTGCCTGGGCGCGCAGCTCATGGCGCTCGCGGCGGGAGCGATCGTCGGTCCGGGCACTCGTGAGGTCGGCTTCGACACGGTGGACCTGACCGACGCGGGCCACGACTCGGCGCTGGGCCCCCTTGCTGGCACCCCGGTGCTCCACTGGCATGCCGACACGTTCACGCTGCCGTCTGGCGCGACGCTACTCGCGGGCAACGCCGCGAACGCGCACCAGGCGTTCTCGCTCGGGCGATGGCTGGCGGTCCAGTTCCATCCCGAGGCCGATCCCGAGGCGATCGAGCGGTGGGTGATCGGGCACACCGGAGACCTGCGCGCGTGGGGCGTGCCCGCGTCGGACCTACGACGCCAGGCGCGCGAGCACGGCGATGCCGCCACGATGGCGGGGATCCGCATGATCCGCGACTGGTTGCGCGCGCTGTAGCCCAGCGTTGCGTCGCTTCGCGTCAGGAGGGCGTCACGACCACCTTGCCGAGGTGCTCGCCCGATGCGACCCTGTCCACGGCCGCGCGTGCCTCGGCGAGCGGGAACGTCGAGTCGATCGTGGGCCTCAGCCCCGTGCGCACCAGGAAGGACATCAGGTCAGCGAGGTCGTCGCGCGTGCCCATGGTCACGCCCTGGATGCGCAGCTCGTGGAAGAACACTCGTGTCAGGAGCGCTGGCTCGGGGTCGCCTGTGGTGTGGCCCGCGATGGCGATCGTGCCGCCATTCTTCACCGAAGCGATCGAGTGCTTCCACGTCGCTCGCCCGACGGTCTCGATGACCGCGTCCACCCGAGTCGGCAGGCGGTCGCCGGGTTCGACGGCCCCGACGGCCCCCATGCGCAGCGCGGCCTCGCGCTTGGACTCGCTGCGCGACGTGGCGTAGACCTCCAGGCCCGCCGCCGCACCGAGGGCGATAGCGGCGCTCGCCACGCCGCCTCCGACGCCCTGGACCAGGACCGACTGCCCTGGAGTGAGCGCCGCGCCGTGGAACAGCATCCGGTAGGCCGTGAGCCACGCGGTCGGGAGGCACGCGGCCTCCTCGAAGGTGAGCGCGGCAGGCATCGGGATGAGATTGGCGGTGGGCACGGCGACCTGCTCGGCCAGGGTGCCGTCGTAGCGCTCGGACAGGATGCTGCGCGGCTCGCGCGGGCCTACGCCGTGGCCGTCGGCGCCGATCACTCCGTGCACCACGACGTTCTCGCCCTCCGGTGTGACCCCGGCGGCGTCGCACCCGAGGATCATCGGCAGCTGGCGCTCGGAGAGCCCGACGCCCTTGAGGCTCCACACGTCGTGGTGGTTGATGGAGGCGGCGCGGACGCTGACCGTGGTCCAGTTCTCGCGCGCTTGCGGTGCGGGACGCTCACCCACTTCGAGCGCGGAGGCAGGGTCGTCGGGGCTGAAACGGGCGGCGTAGGCGGCGAGCATGGTGTCAGCCTATGTCCGGCATCTCCCTTGGGAGTGGGTGTGAGGTCCCGGGGCGGCATCGCACAGCCCAGGTGGTACAGGGATGTCCACTGTGATGCAGCGACGGGGCGAAACCGTCACTGACGGTCCACGGGGAGGATCGGTGCGGACTGGCATGCGAGCTGGTCCGCTCGTGGACAGTCAGTGACGTTCTCAGCGGTCGCATGTGTCCTGGTGGACGGTGATGTACCGCGAAATGAAGAACGGGGCCCGATCCATGTGGACCGGGCCCCGTCAGGCAGTGCGAGTCGCTACGCGGAGACCGCGGCCACCGACTGCACGGCGATCTCGTGCTCCTCGTTCGTGGGCACGACCCAGATCTGCACCGGCGAGTCGTCCGTGGAGATGAGCGTCGACTGCTTCTTGCGGCCCTCGTTGCGCGCGGGGTCGATGACGATGCCCAGGCCCTCGAGGCCCTGCATCGACTCGAGGCGCACGATGTCGTCGTTCTCGCCCACGCCCGCGGTGAAGACGATGACGTCGACCGAGCCCATGAGCGCCAGGTACTGGCCCACGTACGACTTGATGCGGCGCGTGTAGATGTCGAGTGCGAGCCGGGCCTCGTGGCTACCGTCCGCGATGGCCTTGTGCACGTCGCGCAAGTCCGAGTACCCGGTGAGGCCGAGCATGCCGGACTGCTTGTTGAACAGCGTGTCGATCTCATCGATCGACATGCCTGCTGCGCGGTGCAGGTGGAATACGACCGCGGGGTCGATGGTGCCGGTGCGCGAGCCCATGACGAGGCCGTCGAGCGGGGTGAGTCCCATCGACGTGTCCACCGCGTGCCCGGCCTGCACGGCGTCGGCCGACGCGCCGTTGCCCAGGTGCAGGGTGATGACGTTGATGTCCTTCGGGTCGCGGCCCATGAGCGAGGCGACTTCGCGCGACACGTAGCCGTGCGAGGTGCCGTGGAATCCGTACTTGCGGATGCCGTGCTCACGCGCCACCTGGAGGTCGAGCGCGTACGTGTAGGCGGCCTCGGGCAGAGTCTGGTGGAACGCCGTGTCGAAGACGGCGACGTGCGGCAGCTGCGGGAAGGCGGCGCGGGCGGCGGAGATGCCGGCGACATGCCCGGGGTTGTGCAGAGGCGCGAGGACCGAGAGCTTCGCGATCGCGCGCTCTACCGCGTCGTCGATCAGCGTGGGGGCGGAGAACTCGTCGCCTCCCTGCACTACACGGTGGCCCACGACGGTCAAATCCGCGAGGTCCACGCCGGAGCCGGGCTGCGAAAGGGTCTCGATGACCTCGCCGATGGCCAGCGCGTGGTCGGTGACGCGCTCCACGATGCCGGACGCGAGGGGCTCGTCCTTCGTGGTGTCGACCACCTGGTACTTCACCGAGCTGGACCCGCAGTTGAGGACCAGGGCGATCCCCTCATAGTTGACGGACACGCTGAATACGCAGCCTTTCCTAGTCGATCTGCTGTGCCTGGATGGCTGTGATGGCCACCGTGTTGACGATGTCCTGCACCAGGGCGCCCCTGGACAGGTCGTTGACGGGCTTGCGAAGGCCCTGGAGCACCGGGCCGATCGCGACGGCGCCCGCGGAGCGCTGCACCGCCTTGTACGTATTGTTCCCGGTGTTCAGGTCGGGGAAGACCAGCACGGTCGCCTGGCCCGCGACGGGCGAGTCCGGGGCCTTCGAGGCGGCGACGGACGGCTCGACGGCGGCGTCGTACTGCATCGGGCCGTCGACGGCGAGATCGGGGCGGCGCTCGCGCACCAGGCGGGTCGCCTCGCGCACCTTGTCCACGTCGGACCCGCGTCCGGACTCTCCGGTGGAGTAGGACAGCATCGCGACCTTGGGGTCGATGCCGAACTGCAGTGCCGTCTCGGCGGATGAGATTGCGATGTCCGCGAGCTCTTCTGCGGTCGGGTCGGGGTTCACGGCGCAGTCGCCGTAGACGAGCACGCGATCGGCGAGGCACATGAGGAAGACCGAGGACACGATGGACGTGCCGGGCACGGTCTTGATGATCTGGAACGACGGCGTGATGGTGTGCGCGGTCGTGTGCGCGGCGCCGGAGACCATGCCGTCGGCAAGCCCCTCCTGGACCATCATCGTGCCGAAGTAGCTGACGTCCTGCACGCGGTCGCGCGCGACGTCCATGGTGGCGCCCTTGTGCTTGCGGAGCTCGTAGTAGGTCTGCGCGAAGCGCGATACGTACTCCTCGTCGTGGGGCGAGACGATCCGCGCCTTGTCGAGGTCGAGGCCCAGCTCGGCGCCTCGCGCACGGATCGCCGCCTCGTCGCCGAGGATCGTGATCTCCACGACGTTGCGGCGCAGCAGGGTCGAGGCGGCGCGCAGGATGCGGTCGTCCGAGCCCTCGGGAAGCACGATGTGCTTGAGGTCCTGTCGCGCGCGGTCCAGCAGGCCGTACTCGAACATGAGCGGGGTGATGACGTCGGTCTTCGCCAGGTCGAGCAGGCGCGTGAGCTCATCGGCGTCGATGTGCGCCTCGAACATCGCGAGCGCGGTGTCGACCTTGAGCTGCGACTCGCGCGAGAGACGGCCGCGCGTCGCCCAGCAGGTGCTCGCGGTGTCGTACGTGCCGAGCTGGGTGGTGGCGATGGGCAGGGACGATCCGAGTCCCTCGACGAGCCTCATGATCGGCTCGGCGGGCTCGAAGCCGCCGTTGAGGATGATGCCCGACAGCGCGGGGAAGCCCCCTGCGGCGTGCGCGGTGAGGAGCGCGAGCAGCGCGTCGGCGCGGTCGCCTGGCGTGATGACGAGGGCGCCCTCCTCGAGGCGGCCGAGCAGGTGCTCGGGGCTCATGGCGCCCACGACGATCGCGCGCACCTCGCGCGACATCAGGTCGGGCGATCCGGAGATGACGGTGCCGTTGACGGCCTCGATGAGGGATGCCAGCGAGGGAGCGAACAGCAGGTCCTCCTCGGGCAGCGCGCCGCCCGCGAGTCCCTCCGGCAGGAGCGAGACGATCTGCTCGAGGTCCTCCCGTCGGCAGCGGTTGGCAAAGACTGCGGCCACGTGGGCGTGGCTGCCCCGCATCTCGAGCATCGCGGCCTCGACGGTCTGCGCGATCTCCGCAGGCGTGCGGTCCATGCCGCGCACGACGAGCGCGACCGGCGCGCCGAGGTTCGCCGCGATGCGTGCGTTGAACTCGAGTTCTGCGGCAGAGGAGACGTCGGTGTAGTCGGTGCCGACGATGACGACCGCGTCGCACTTCTTCGCGACCTCGTGGTACCGCTGCACGATCGTGGCGAGAGCCGCGTCGGGATTGGCGTGCACGTCCTCATAGGTGACGCCGACGGCCTCGTCATAGGTCAGATCGACGCCATCGTGGCCCAGCAGGAGCTGGAGCACGTAGTCGGAGCCGTCCGCGACGCGAGCGACGGGGCGGAAGATGCCCACCTTCTCGACGCTGCGCGCGAGCAGCGCGGTGATCCCCAGGGCGATCGTGGACTTCCCGGTGTCGCCTTCGGACGATGCGATATAGATGCTGTGTGCCACACGTCAAGGATGTCACGTCGTCGCTTGCGTGCCACACGACGTTAGGCCTATACGGGGGGAGGCATGTGGGGCGGTCCGTGCGCGCGGGGTCGGCGTATTCGTCCACTTTGCGGAGAAGCGTCACCGTTTTCTTCTCTCCAATTGCGTCAGGACCATGGCGTTCACGCAGGCGCGCCCGTAGACTCCAAAGGTCCGCGCGGCGATGAGGGAGTCGCGCCTGACGTCCCTTGGGGGTGCGTGTCGTGGAGTTCTCGCGCCTGCGTGCCGTCGTGGTCGACGCCTGGACTCGCCTCAGCTCCACTGGCGTAGACCGCGTCGACGTCACCCGCGCGCGCATGGTCGAGGGCGCCAACCATGTCTTCGTGCTGTGCAGCCTCGCGCACGTGCCGTTCGTCGTCTACCTCGCGCTCGGTGCGCCGCCAGCGACGCTGGTGCCTGCCGTGGCGCACCTCGGCCTCATCGCGGTGTGGTGCGCAGGCCTGTTCCTCAACTCGCGCGGGCACTTCCTGGTCGCGGCGATCGCGGGAGTCCTCGCGCCCGTCGTGCAGCTCGGCTACCTCACGATCGTGATGTCGCGCGGCGCGGGCTTCCACCTGCAGCTGGTGATGATCGGGGGCCTGGTGTACACGGTGTTCGCGCGCCGCCACTGGCGGGTCGGCTTCGCCGTCGGTCTCGTGGCCGCGACCGCCGCGGGTGTGCTGCACGTGCTACCGGCGAGCGCAGCCCCCCACTTCCCGGTCTCCGAGCTGTGGGTCGAGGGCGCCATGGTGATGAACCTGGCGCTCATGGCGATGTTCATCTACGCCACCGGCTACTTCAACCACCGCTACTACACGCGCGAGCGCCGTCGCAACGAGCGCCTGCTCGCGGAGGCGTCCCGGCTCGCGGCCACCGACAGCCTCACGGGTCTGGTGAACCGTCGCGGGATCGAGCCAGCGCTCCAGGACGCGATCGCCGAGGGCCACTACAGCCTCGCGTTCGTCGACATCGATCGGTTCAAGGACATCAACGACCGCTTTGGGCACCCGCGCGGTGACGCGGTGCTCGAGGCCGTCGCGGAGCGGTTGCGCGCCAGCCTCCCCGAAGGCGCGAGGCTCGCGCGCTGGGGCGGCGAGGAGTTTCTGGTCGTCATGCCTGGCCTGGGTCTTGTCGCGGCCGTGGTCGCGATGGAGCGCATGCGCGTCGCGACCGAGGGCGACATCGGCGTGGCAGGCGAGCTCGAGCACGTCACCGTCTCGATCGGCGTCGCGCACTCGCCCACGGCCGGCCGCGGCGAGGAGGCCCTGCAGCTCGCGGACGGCCAGCTCTACGCGGCGAAGGAGGCGGGGCGCAACGCGGTACGCGGCGCCTCGCTGCAGCGAGTCCCGTCGAGGGTGCGCGCGTGACGACGCCGATCCAGGGGATCCCTGTCGCGCGGCGCCTGCTCGACGTGTCGTCGACCGTCGTGCAGGGGCTCGTGATCGGGGCGGCACTGCTGAGTGCGGCTCACGCGGTGTTCTACACGGTGTACGACGCCGAGGGCTTCCGGGCACTCATCGTGACCGATGCGGTGGCCGCGGTCGCGTTCGTCGGAGTGCTTCTGCTCGTCCGTGCCGGTCGTGCCCACGCCGCTGCGCTCGGAGTACTGGCCCTTGCCCTCGTCCAGATCGTCGTCGCGACCGCGCACATGGGCTGGCCGAGCGGCGTGCACCTGTACCTGCTCGCGGGCGGTCCGCTCGGCCTGCTGCTGTTCTCCGATCGCCAGCGTGCGCTGCGCTGGGCCTCGATCGTGGTCGCGGCCTCGGTCTTCCTGCTGTGCCAGGTCACGATGCCGCTCTCGCGCGCGCTGGTCGCGCTGCCAGAGCCGATGATCACATTCCTCTTCACGGTGAACGCGGGCCTCACCGCGGTGGTCATCTCCGTCATCGCCGTCGCGACGCATCTGCGCGCGGCCCACTCGTCCCAGGCGGCGGCCGATGCGACGGCGAGGGCCGAGTACCTCGCGGCGACGGACCCGCTGACCGGACTTCCGAACCGGCGCCCCGTGACGGAGACCCTCGAGGCGCTCGCGTCGGTCGGCTCGGGCTCGTACGGTCTCGCGATCGCAGACCTTGACCACTTCAAGCGCCTCAACGATGCATACGGGCACTCGTGCGGCGACCGCGTGCTGGCCACGATCGGGCGGCGGCTTCGCGAGCAGTTGCGGCTGACGGATACCGTAGGACGCTGGGGCGGTGAGGAGTTCGTGTTCGTGCTCCCCGGAGCGACCCTGGAGGAGGCCACGGCCATGCTGGAGAGAGTGCGCGCAGTCGTCGCGGATCACGCGGTCCCCTGCGCGGGTCACTCGCATGAGGTGACGGTGTCGATCGGCGTCACGGACGGGCTCGACGATGAGCGGGCGCACCGTGTCATCAAGCGCGCGGACGACGCGCTGTATGCCGCGAAGAGCGGAGGGCGGGACCGCGTCGTCGCGCGTGGCATCGCGGATGTCGCGCCCGGCTCGGACGCGGAGCGTGTGCTGCGTGCGCGCCTCGAGGCCGGGGCGCCGTCGTCCAAGGCTGGCCGCGGCCAGGCCGAGCAGTGACGGCCGTGGCTGAGAGCGCCACGGCCCGCGTGCGCTGGGGCGCAGTCGCTGGTGCTGTCGCGATCGCGGTGCTCGCGGTCGGCGTCGCAGGAGGACTGGGCTGGTGGCAGTGGACGCGCGCGGAGGCGACCGGGCAGATGGTGCTGCCTGAGCCGTCCGTGCCGATCGCCGAGGTGCTGAGGCCGGGCGATCGTGCAGGCACGGGTGTGGGCCGTCAGGTCTCAGTCGAGGGCCGCTGGCTCGACGAGGAGGTCTTCGTCGTTACGGGCCGTGAGGTGGAGGGTGAGCCCGCGCAGCTGCTCGTGCGGGCGCTTGAGGTCGACCCCGACGCGACGGGAACGGGCGAGCCGGCGACGCTGGCGGTCGTCGTCGGCTGGGCGCCCGCCGATGCGGCGCCTGCCGTCGCGGTGCCCGAGGGTGGGGTGGCGCTCACCGGATACCTGCGGGCCTCGGAGCAGAGCACGCCCGCGCCGGACGCCTCAGCCGTGGAGGCGACGACGGTCGGCGCCGTCGCGACGAGCGCGCTCGCGCAGACCTGGCCCGCCCCTCTGTACTCCGACGTGCTCGTCTCATACGAGCCGATCGACGGGTGGAGGGCCCTCGAGCCGCTCCCGCCCACCACGGAGCTCAACCTGCGCAATGCGGCGTACGCGATCGAGTGGTGGATCTTCGGTGCGTTCGCGGCGTTCGTCGCCGTGCGGTGGATACGTGACAATGGGAGGCAGCGCCCCGCCGCGCCCGCCGAGGGTGCTACCCCCGCGTCGGGCGCGGACCCCGGCGACCAGGAGGAAGCGTGACCCAGCCCGCCCCCGAGGACACGACCCGCGGCGATGCCAAGGTGCGGGGAGCGCTCGCGCGCTACCGCGTCATGGCGATCATCACCGGCACGTTCCTGCTCACCGTGTTCATGGGTCTCATCCGGTACGTCCCTGGCATCGACGAGCCGTCTGCCGTGGACGCGTTCTTCACCGGCGTCGCGATCGTGCACGGCTGGATCTACGTGATCTACCTGATCACCACGGTGGATCTGTGGATGCGGATGCGCTGGGGTCTGGGACGGCTCCTGTACATGGCTGCGGGAGGCGTCGTGCCGCTGCTGTCGTTCTTCGCGGAGCGCCGGATCGCCCGCGAGGTCGCCGGTACGCTGGGCTCGTGAACGAGACCGCGCACCGCCCCGTCCTCGTCGTCGACTTCGGCGCCCAGTACGCCCAGCTGATCGCGCGCCGCGTGCGCGAGGCGAGCGTGTACTCGGAGATCGTGCCGCACACGATGCCGGTGGCGCGCATGCTCGAGAAGGACCCTGCGGCGATCATCCTGTCCGGTGGCCCCTCGTCGGTATACGAGGACGGCGCGCCGCACCTGGACGACGAGGCCGCGTTGCTGACCTCCGGCGTTCCCGTGATGGGCATCTGCTATGGCTTTCAGGTCATGGCCAAGGCGCTCGGCGGCACCGTCGCGAAGACGGGCCTGCGCGAGTACGGCCGTACCCAGGCGCACGTGTCCGACGCGGGCGCGGCTCTGTCGGGCAGCCCCCAGACCCAGGAGGTCTGGATGAGCCACGGCGACTCGGTGCACGAGGCGCCCGCGGGCTTCACCGTTCTCGCGACGACCGAGGGCGCGCCCGTGGCGGCGTTCGAGAACCTTGAGGCGCAGCTGTGCGGCGTGCAGTGGCACCCCGAGGTGAAGCACTCGCCCCTGGGCCAGGCGGCGATCGAGAACTTCCTGTACCGCGTCGCGGGCCTCACGCCCGACTGGACCAGCGAGAACGTCATCGACGAGCAGGTCGCGCGCATTCGCGAGCAGGTGGGGGACAAGCGTGTCATCTGCGCGCTCTCGGGTGGCGTCGACTCGGCCGTGGCTGCAGCGATCGTGCAGAAGGCCGTGGGCGACCAGCTCACGTGCATCCACGTCGATCACGGCCTGATGCGTGCGGGCGAGGTCGAGCAGATCGAGAAGGACTTCGTCGCCTCCACGGGTGTGCGCCTCATCATCCGAGATGAGAAGGAGCGGTTCCTCAGCGCCCTCGCGGGCGTGAGCGACCCTGAGACCAAGCGCAAGATCATCGGCCGCGAGTTCATCCGCGTGTTCGAGGACTCGGCGCGCCAGGTCGTCGAGGAGGCGGGCGCGCACGGCGAGGACGTCGAGTTCCTCGTGCAGGGCACGCTGTACCCCGACGTCGTCGAGTCGGGCGGCGGTGAGGGCGCGGCCAACATCAAGAGCCACCACAACGTGGGCGGACTGCCCGACGACCTGCAGTTCTCGCTCGTGGAGCCGCTGCGCACGCTGTTCAAGGACGAGGTCCGCGCGGTGGGCCGCGAGCTGGGCATCCCCGAGGAGATCGTCGGGCGCCAGCCGTTCCCTGGCCCCGGGCTCGGCATCCGCATCATCGGCGAGGTCACGTGGGAGCGGCTCGAGATCCTGCGCGCGGCCGACGCGATCGCGCGCGAGGAGCTCACGAAGGCGGGTCTGGATCAGGACATCTGGCAGTGTCCCGTGGTGCTGCTCGCCGATGTCCGCTCGGTGGGCGTCCAGGGCGACGGCCGCACGTACGGTCACCCGGTCGTGCTGCGCCCCGTGTCCTCGGAGGACGCGATGACCGCTGACTGGTCGCGCGTGCCGTACGAGGTGCTCGCCCACATCTCCAACCGCATCACCAACGAGGTAGCCGAGGTCAACCGCGTCGTGCTCGATGTCACGAGCAAGCCGCCGGGCACGATCGAGTGGGAGTGACCACGCCGCAGGCGGCCGGGGCGCGCGGATGGACGCCGACGCACTGACCCTGGCGCGCGCTCAGCTCGAGCGCGATCGCGCCGTGGAGCATCGAAGGCAGGGCTGGATCGTCCGCCTCTATCTGGCGTTCGGCGCCGTTGTCGCATGCGTGTACGCGTGGACGTTCCTCACGGCTGCGCTGCTCGAGCCGCGCTGGCTCGCGGCTGTCGCCTTCGCGACGGCGCTGCTGTGCCTGGGCGGCATCGGAGCGGACGTGCGTGGCCATCGCCTGGGCGCGGCGGCGATCTCGCAGGCGGCGCCGATCCTTCCCGCGCTGCTGTACGCGTCGGCGTTCTCCGTCGACGCGGGGTTCGCGTCGATGCTGATGCTCGGCGCGCTCGGCGTCGCGGTGACGGTGCCCGAGGACCGGCCGAGGTGGCGCATCGGGCTCGTCGCGGCTCTCGTGGCGGGCATCGCGATGATGCAGATCGCGTTCCCTCGCTCGCGTGCGTGGTCCCAGCTGCCGACGGCGGAGACGTCGGCGCTCGCGGCCGCGCACCGCACGCTGCTGACGGTGGGCCTGTTCACGCTCGCGCTGATCCTGACCCAGGCGCTGGTGCGGGCGCGACGCATCGTCGATGCCTCGCTGCGCCTGTCGCAGGCGGCGGCGGACACGGACACGCTGACCGGGCTGCCGCATCGCCGCCCGGTACGCGAGCGCATGGAGTCGCTCGCGCGGCGGGGTCGTCCGTTCGCGGTGGCGCTCGCGGACGTGGACCACTTCAAGGCGCTCAACGACACGTTCGGGCACGACTGCGGCGACGAGACCCTGCGGCACGTGGCGCGGGCGATGCTCGACGGCACGCGCGAGGACGACCTCGTGGGCCGGTGGGGCGGCGAGGAGTTCGTCTCAGTGCTGCGTGCGGCCACGGAGAGCGAGGCGGCGGACGCGATGGAGAGGGTGAGGGTCGCGGTGGCGGCCGCGTCTCCCGTCTGCGCCGTGGCGGACCATCCGGCGACCGTGTCGATCGGCGTCGCGATGTGGGAGCCGGGGGAAGAGGTGGACGAGGCGCTGCGCCGCGCCGACTCGGCCCTGTACGAGGCCAAGCGGCGCGGTCGCGACCGCGTGGTGACCGTGTCCGAGCCTCCCGGCCCGGCCTGGTCGCACCCCTAGCGCTGGTCGGCGTCGGGCGTGGAGCCCATCGGGACCGTCGAATCGGGGCCGGTGTGCTGCGAGGCGACGGACTCGTCGGCCGCGGAGAACTCGGCGGGGGTCTGCGCATACATGGGCGGCGCCTGACGGTCGCGCACCCCGGCGACGGCGGCCGTGATGAGCAGCCATACGCCGAGCGCGCCGAGCGCGACGATGCCGACGAGGCCCATGTCGACGTCGTAGCCGGACAGGCGGGCGCCGACGATCACGCCGACGGCGCAGGTGGCGGCGGGCACGACGGCCCATCCGAAGCGCTGCGCGGGGCTGCGGCGGGGGCGGGTGAACGTGGTCATTCCTGGACCTCCGAAGTGGTGGAGACGGGCGTCTCGGTGATGAGGATGGTGTTGGCGTACGCGTCGTCCTCGACCACGAGCGTGAGCGTGGGCGTGGGCCCCTCGGGATCGCCGTCGAGCGACACGTAGGTGGCGTCGCCGTCAGAGAAGTCGCACCACACGTCGCGGTCGAGCCATGCAACGGTGGCGTAGGCGTTGCCGCGTCCCTCGAGCACCAGGGAGGTGCCTTCGGGGATGGTGAGCGACGTCGTCTCAGCAGTGATGACGATCTCGCGGTCGGAGCCGACGGTGCTGAGCACCAGGGTCTCGTCGGCGCTCGCGTCGTCCCAGGTCCCGGCGTCGGTGAAGCACGTGCCGCGTACGAGCACCTCGTCATAGTCGCCGAAGATGCTGGGGATGTCGGCTGCCGCGAGCGTCGCGGTCTCGCCGGGGTCCGGCTCCGCGCCTTGGTCGACGTGGACCTCGACGTCGAAGTTCGGATCGATGTTGTCTCGGATCCAGTCCTCGATGTTCGCGGCGATGCGGTCCGCGTCGGGATCGCTCGGGAAGATCCCCTCGTGCTCGGCCCATCCCTCGCGGAACGTGTCCGCTCCGGCGCCGAGCGCGAGCACCGGCGCGACGCCGAGCACGGTGAGGAAACCTAGGAAGCCGAGCTTGCGGCCCGTGAGGCTCACGACGATGAGGATCACGCTCCAGCCGACCAGCACCGCGACCGGCCACGCGACGAGCGGGTGCACCGCGAGCTCGTCGTTCCGCCCGGCGATCGCGACGCCCACGCCGGACAGGATGAGCCACGCGAGCGCGCTCAGGTAGCCGGCGGGGCCGGGGCCGGGGATGCGCGGCCGCGGAGGCTGCGGCGGCACCGGGGGAACGGGCGGGACCGGCGCGTACGTGCCCGACGCTGCGGCGGGGCGACCCTGAGACTCGCCGCGCGGAGGCAGCGGGTTGGGGGCGGAGCCGGGGCCCGCCTGGCCCGGTAGGGCGGCATAGACGGGCGCGGGAGCCGCGGCGGCGACCACGGGGCTCTCGTCGGTGTCCGCCGGGCTTTCCTGAACTCCGGTGGACTCGGCGGCGGTGTCCGAGGCGTGGGGGGCTGCGGGAGCGGCACCGGTCGTGCTGGCGCCGCGGCCACGGCGCACGAGCCACACGACGAGCCACACCACCGAGGCGAGGATCGCGAAGCCCCAGAGCGCGGCGAAGACACCGCCGATCCCGCGTCCGTCGTTCGCGGGCCAGTCCCACGGGCCGATCGTGATGAATGCGTCGGGGATCGAGCTGAGCCCGATGAGGGTGAGCACCGCGATGCCCAGGAGTGCGCCGACGTTCGTGACGCCGCGCCCGAAGTTCTGGATGATGATGTTGCCGCGGCGATCGGGCAGCAGGCCCCACCCCGCGGCGTATGCGAGGGCGGCGAAGCCCCCGGTGAAGATCGCGACGAGGACGAAGATCAGGCGTGCGGGGACGCGGGCGAGGCCGATGCGGTCGCCGACGCCTTCGATGACGCCTCCGACGACCCCGTGGTCGCCGCGCGTGATCCCCCACGAGCGGATCGCGGAGAAGAACGCGGCCTCGTGGGCCGGCTGCTGCGGGTCTGACATGACTGCTCCCTTGCGGGTCGAAGAGACGGGTCGAACGTATGGCTCCATGCTCGCGCCGCCGCCGCGTCGGGCGCTATGAGGTATCCCCCTGATCCGCCCCTGATCTTTGCCGCCCGCCCCTGACCCCGGCGTCGGCCGTATGACTGACGACGCATGGGGGTGGGCTCTGCGACGATGTGCGTATGGCCACCACCCGTCTCGCCTCGCCGCTGCGGCGGCGCGCGTCCGCGTCCCGGTGGTGGCTCGCGTCGCTGGGCCTGACGTTCATCGGCATGTCGGCCACGCTCCTCGCGCAGCGGTGGGGTCTCGACGGCGTCTCCGGGTGGCTCATCCCTGCGCTGCTGTTCGCTGCGGCCCTCGTCCTGGTCTGGAGCCCGCTGGAGACCGCGGTCCAGACGGACGCGCGGCGGCCAGACGTGGTCGCGCTGTTCTCGCGGGACGCGTGGGCGCGCGTGCTGCTGGGTCTCGCGCTCGCGATCGGCACGCTCGTGTGGGTGGCGCAGTGGCGCTTCACCGATGACCCGCTGCTGCGGGGGGTGCTGGTGCCGGTGATCATCGTGGCCGCTCTCGCCCTGCTGCTCGCGCCCTGGTGGCTGCGCCTGATCCGTCAGGTAGGCGTCGAGCGCGAGCGTCGGGTGCGCGAGTTCGAGCGCGCCGAGATCGCGGCGCACCTGCACGACTCGGTGCTTCAGACGCTCACGCTGATCCGTGCCAAGGCCGACGATCCGGCCGCGGTCGCACGCCTCGCACGCGCCCAGGAGCGCGACCTGCGCTCGTACCTGTACCAGGACCGACGCTCGGAGGCGGACTCCGTGGCGACGGCGCTGCAGGCCGCCGTGTCGGAGGTCGAGGACGCGCACGGCGTCGCCGTGGACGTCGTCAGCGTCGGCGACGCACCGACGACCGATGCGTTGCGCGCGGCCGTGAAGGCCGCCCGCGAGGCGGTGCAGAACGCTGCGCGCCACGGCGCCGAGCCGATCTCGGTGTACGCCGAGCTGACCGACGCGCGCTACGAGATCTTCGTCCGCGACTCCGGACCGGGCTTCGATCCTTCGGCGGTCCCCGCGGACCGCGCGGGCATCCGCCATTCGATCCTGGGCCGCGCACGCCGTCATGGCGGCGACGCGGTCGTCGCCTCGACGCCCGGCGGGCGCACCGAGGTCACCATCACCATCCCTCGTGAGGAGCAGCGATGAGCACCACCGTCGTCATCGTCGACGATCATGACGTGATCCGCGTCGGAGTCCGGGAGTCCCTGGACGATGACATCCACGTCGTCGGCGAGGGCCGCGACGTCGAGTCCGCGATCGAGGCCGTGCGCGAGAAGCACCCTGAGGTGGTGATCCTCGACGTGCACCTCCCCGGAGGCTCGGGGGGCGGCGCGCTCGACGTGCTCGCGGACATCCTGGACGGGCCCGACGCTCCGCGCGTGCTCGCGCTCTCAGTCTCGGACGCCGCCGAGGACGTCGTCGCGACGGTGCGGGCGGGCGCCCGCGGGTATGTCACGAAGTCGATCTCGGGCCCGGACCTGTCCGACGCGGTGCGCAGGGTCGCCGGTGGCGACGCCGTGTTCTCGCCTCGGCTGGCAGGCTTCGTGCTGGACGCGTTCAATGCCGCCGGCGGCGAGGTCGCGCACGCCGACGAGGACCTCGACAAGCTCACGGAGCGCGAGCAGGAGGTCATGCGCCTCATCGCGCGGGGCTACACGTACCGCGAGGTCGGGGAGAAGCTCTTCATCTCGATCAAGACCGTGGAGACGCACGTCGGCAAGGTGCTCCACAAGCTCCAGCTGAGCAACCGGCACGAGCTCGCACATTGGGCGGCGCAGCGCCGGATCGTGTAGCCCTCCCGCGCGCGTGTGAGAACGGCCACGCCGCGGAGGGTTGCTTCCGCCCATGAGGTGACAAGCCGGACACGTCGGACCCCGATCCCTGGCGCGAGAGTGCCATCACGACTTACCGTTGACCTGTGCTGAGGGGCTCGCTCATACGCCTGCGCTCGTGGCGAATGCTCGATCGCAGGCGTAGCCATGCCCCGGCGCCGGTGGCACTGTCTCCCGGGCAGGTGCGCGCCCTGCAGCGTGCGGACCGGGTGCGCGGCCGGTGGGTCGTGCGCGCGGTCGCGCTGTACTCGCTGATCGGCTGGCTCGTCGTGATCATCGCGCTCGCACGCCTGGGCATCAGCGCGCCTGTGGTGGCCTCGGGCATCGCCATCGGGGTGATCGGCGCCGCCCTGTTCGCGTCCTTCCTGACGCCCTCCGCATGGGTCGGAGCGATAGTGGTCGTCGCCAACACCGCGGTCGTCACTGCGCTCACCCACGTGTTCGGCACCGACGCCTCGATCGAGCTGCAGCTGTTCCCGATCGGGTTCTCGACATTCCTGCTCGTGCCGCCCGAGTACATCAGGGTGCGCGCGGCGCTCGCGACCATGACGGCGCTGGTGTTCGGCGCGCTCCAGTTCGTGGCCCCCCCGATCGCCGAGCGCGCTCCCTTCGACGCAGATCAGCTGGAGCGCACCAGTCGCGTGAGCAACCTGCTGGCGGCAGCCACGGTGCTCGTGCTCGCGTGGCTCGTGCAGCGACGCTTCATGACGGCGCGCCGCATCTTCGAGGGTGCGGCGCTGTACGGCGAGCTACGCGCCGCCACCGACGAGCTCACGGGGCTAGTCAACCGGCGCCCGGTGCAGGCCCGGCTCGAGGAGCTCGAGCGCACCGGGCGCACCGACTACGCGATCGCAGTGCTGGACCTGGACAACTTCAAGGACGTCAACGACGCGTACGGCCACGAGTGCGGCGACCGCGCGATCCAGACTGTCGCAGGCGTGCTCTCGGATTGCTTCCGCGACGTGGATCTCGTGAGCCGTTGGGGCGGAGACGAGTTCGTGGTGGTGCTGTACCGCGTGCTGCCTTCCGAGCTGGCGAGCACGCTCGAGCGCGTTCGTGTTGCCGTCGAGAACACCTGGTACACGTGGGACGGCAAGGATCGCACCGTGACAGTCTCGATCGGCGGCGCGATCGCGCGGACGGGACGCACCCCGATGGACTGCCTTGCGGCGGCCGATGACGCGCTCTACCGGGCCAAGGAGGCGGGCCGCAACAGGGTCATCCTCGCCGACCGCTTCGGGCCCGCGACCGAGTCGCGACGCATGCCCTCCACGAGCGACTGAGGCGCCGCCTCCCGTAGCGCCCGACCCCCGCGTCGGGCGCGTTCGCGCGTCAGTGGCACCGCCTAGACTGGCCCGGTCATGGATGCGCTCTTCGATCTCACCGACCCTGCCGACCCGAACCCGACGCAGGCCGAGCCCGCGAGGTCAGCGCTCGTGGACGGGCTCAACCCGCCGCAGGCCGAGGCCGTGCTGCACGATGGCCACGCGCTGCTCATCATCGCCGGCGCAGGCTCCGGCAAGACGCGTGTGCTCACTCACCGCATCGCGCATCTGCTCGAGTCGGGGCGCGCCCGGCCGCACGAGATTCTCGCGATCACGTTCACCAACAAGGCCGCCGGCGAGATGCGCGAGCGCGTCGCCGCCCTCGTGGGACCCGAGGGCCGGCACATGTGGGTCTCGACGTTCCACTCGGCGTGCGTGAGGATCCTCCGGCAGGATCACGAGCTCGCCGGTCTGAAGTCGAGCTTCTCGATCTACGACACCGCCGACTCGGTCAACCTCATGAAGCTCGTCATGAAGGAACTCGAGCTCGACCCTAAGAAGTTCACGCCCAAGGCCATTCTGGGGCGCATCGGCACGTTCAAGGACGAGCTGCTCAGCCCGCAGCAGGCGCTCGCCGCCGCCGAGGGCAAGAGCCGCTTCAGCATCGACCACGCCGCGGCGACCGCGTACGGGCCCTACCAGCGCAGGCTCGAGGCCGCGCACGCCGTGGACTTCGACGACATCATCGTCAAGACGGTCCACCTGATGCAGAACCACCCCGAGGTCGTGCAGCGCTACCGCGAGCGCTTCCGCCACGTGCTGGTCGACGAGTACCAGGACACCAACCACGCGCAGTACGTGCTCGTGCGCGAGCTCGTGGGCGAGACGGGGCATCTCACGGTGGTCGGCGATGCGGATCAGTCGATCTACGCGTTCCGTGGAGCGACGATCCGCAACATCCTGGAGTTCGAGAAGGACTACCCGGACGCACACGTGGTGCACCTCGAGCAGAACTACCGCTCCACGCAGACCATCCTCAGCGCGGCCAACGCGGTGATCGCGAACAACGAGGGCCGCCGCCCCAAGAATCTGTGGACCGACGCCGGGGCCGGAGCGCGCATCGCCGGCTACGCGGCGGACACCGAGCAGGACGAGGCGCAGTACGTCGCCGACGAGATCGGGCGCCTCATGCGCGAGCACGACGTCGCGCCGTCCGACGTCGCGATCATGTACCGCGCCAACGCGCAGTCCCGCGCGCTCGAGGAGCGCTTCATGCGCGCCGACATCCCGTACAAGGTGGTCGGGGGCACGCGCTTCTACGAGCGCAAGGAGATCAAGGACATGCTCGCCTATCTGGCGGCGGTCGTGAACGAGGACGACGATGTCGCGATGCGGCGCGTCATCAACACCCCCAAGCGGGGCATCGGGGACGCCGCGGTGGACTCGGTCGCGACCCTTCAGCGCGCGAACGCGATCGCGCCGATCTCGTTCGGAGCCGCGCTGCGCAAGGCGGACGAGGCGGGCCTCGCGACCCGCTCGCTGCGCGCGGTCCAGGACTTCGTGGCGCTCATGGACGACCTACGGTCCCTCGCCGCCGACAACGGGCCCGCTGGCGTGCTGGACGCGATCGCCGACCGCTCGGGCATGCTCGCGACGCTGCGCGCGTCCGACGACCCGCAGGACGCGAGCCGCATCGAGAACATCATGGAACTCGTGGCCGTGGGCCGTGAGTTCTCCGAGGAGAACCCCGACGGCTCCCTCGCTGATTTCCTCGAGAAGGTGGCTCTCGTCGCCGACGCGGACCAGGTGCCCGACGCGGACGGCACCGGGGGAGTCGTGACGCTCATGACTCTCCACACCGCCAAGGGCCTCGAGTTCCCCGTCGTGTTCCTCACCGGCCTCGAGGACGGCACCTTCCCGCATATGCGCTCCATCGAGTCTGGGCTTCCGAAGGACATGGAGGAGGAGCGCCGACTCGCCTACGTGGGTCTCACGCGCGCTCGCGAGCGGCTCTACCTCACGCGCGCCGAGGTGCGCTCGAGCTGGGGCACGCCCCAGTACTTCGGCGCGTCACGCTTCGTCGAGGAGATCCCCGCCGAGCTGATGGAGTGGAAGCGTTCGGAGCACACCATGGCGTCCCTGCGCGCGCGCTCCGACCGCGGCACGTCGCGCTCGGGCGCGTGGTCGGGCATGGGCTACGGCGGGAGCCAGGACCGCGGCGACGGCAACTCGTACTCGCGTGCCGGAGCCGTCTCGACGCGGCGCGTGCCGCCGAGCCCGCCAGGGGGCGCTGGGGGTGACGTCGGCTACGAGGTCGGCGACCGCGTGCTGCACGACAAGTTCGGCATGGGAAAGGTCGTCGGCACCGAGGGTTCCGGCCGCAACGCTGTCGCCAAGGTCGACTTCGGCTCCGAGGTCAAGCGCCTCGTGCTGCGCTTCAACAATCTCGAGAAGCTCTAGACACTCTCCCGGCGACCGCGCGCGCGGTCGCCGAGTAGGCTCGACCCGGACCCGGAACTCGCGGAGGAATCATGGAAGCCAGGACGTCCAAGGTCTCGATCGTCGGCGCTGGCGCGGTGGGCTCGACCCTCGCCTACGCAGGCCTGATGCGAGGCTTCGCCCGCACCGTCGCGCTGTACGACATCAACAAGGCGAAGGTCGAGGCGGAGGCGCTCGACCTCGCGCAGGGCATCCAGTTCATGCCCGAGGCGACCGTGCTCGGGTCCGACGACGTGGGCGTGGTCGAGGACTCCGACGTGGTGGTCATCACGGCCGGCGCCAAGCAGCAGCCCGGGCAGTCCCGCATGGACCTCGCGGGTGCGACGATCTCGCTCATGGACAAGGTGCTGCCGCCGCTGCTCAAGGCCGCTCCCGACGCGATCTACATCCTGGTGACCAACCCCGTGGATGTGGTGACGTACGCGGCGATCAAGAAGTCCGGCATGGACCCCGCGCAGATGTTCGGCTCCGGCACGGCGCTCGACACGTCGCGCCTGCGCCACCAGATCGCCGCCAAGTGCGACGTCGCCGTGGGCAACGTGCACGCGTACATCGCAGGCGAGCACGGCGACTCCGAGGTTGCCCTGTGGTCCTCGGCCACGATCGGCGGCCAGCTGCTCACAGAGTGGCGTGGCCGCGACGGCGAGATCGTCATGACGGAGGACGTGCGCGAGCAGATCCACCACGACGTGATGCGCTCGGCGTACACGATCATCGAGGGCAAGGGCGCGACCAACTATGCGGTCGGCGCCGCCGGCGCACGCATCGTCGAGGCAGTGCTCGGCGACCAGCGCCGCATCATGCCGGTATCCACGCTCACGACCTACCCGAACGTCGGCGAGGTGTGCATGTCGCTGCCCGCAGTCATCGGACGCAACGGGATCGAGCACCAGGCGGCGACCCCCATGGACGACAGCGAGCGCGCGGCGCTCGAGGCGTCTGCTCGCTCGATCCGCGAGACGGCGGAGCGGTTCGGCGTCGGCGTCTGAACGCCGCTCAGCTGAGCGCGAGCAGGGCCGTCGTGCCCAGACCGCCGATGAGGCCGATGGAGCCTCCGACGATCCCGAAGATCGCTCGGCCGGAGCCGTGCCCTCCCCGCTTGGCAAGCCGCAGCGCCCAGATCGAGATCCACAGCGTTCCGCCACCTACGACGATCCCAAGCGGCCCGAACATGCCGAACAGCAGGCTCGCGAACGCGAGGTAGCCTGCCGCGATCGACTGCCACGAGCGCCCCACCGGCACGATCCAGTGCATCGCGTCGTTCGGGCCCGGTTCGGTGGCGGGAGCCTGCGTCGGGAGCTGGCCGGGTCCGTAGCGCCCCGGCGCGAACTGCCCGGGGGTGACCTGCCCCGGCATGGGCTGTCCCTGCACGGGCAGCGTCGCCGGCGGCGGCATCGGTGCGGTGTGCTCGGTCCAGCGCGCTCCATCCCAGTAGCGCAGCGTCCCCATGACCTGCGGGTCGGCGTACCAGCCTGCGGGCACCATGGTCTCCATGCTTCCCCCTTGTCGTGCTGTTCCCCTGGCGACATCGAACCAGAGGCAGGGCAGTGCGAGAGCCGCGGCGCGCCCGTGGACTCGTGGTCGTGTGCCGGGCGCCGGTGAGCCCCGGCGTGCACCTCAAGGGTCGCGCCAGGGCTCACCGGTGCCAGCCTTAGGCGAGCGCGGGCTCCTTGCGGTCCGCGTCGTCGTCCGCGTCGGTCATGGCGGGGTGGCCGCCTTCGATGCGCACCTCGGGCAGCCACGCGAGCCACGACGGCAGGTACCAGTTCGCCCTGCCGAGCAGTGTCATGAGCGACGGCACCAGGATCGACCTGACGATGGTGGCGTCGATGATGACCGCCGCCGCGAGGCCGAAGCCCATCTGCGCAAACTCGGCGAGATCCCCGATCGCGAAGCCCGAGAACACGGCAACCATGATGAGAGCCGCCCCGGTGATGAGCGAGCCCGTACGGCTCAGACCGAACGCCACGGCTTCCTTCGTGTCGCCCGTGACGTCGTAGCGTTCCTTGATCCGGCTGAGCAGGAACACGTGATAGTCCATCGACAGCCCGAACAGGACCGCGAACAGGAACAGCGGAATCCATGGCGCGATGCCGTCCACCTGCGGGAAGCCGAGCAGCTCTGCGCCCCAGCCCCATTGGAAGACCGCGACCAGCAAGCCGAACGCCGCTCCGGTCGACAGCAGGTTCAGAGCGATCGCGAGTGCGGGCACCACGATCGAGCGGAACGCGCCTAGCAGCAGCACGAAGCTCGACCCGAGCACGATCAGGAGCACCCACGGGGCCATCGAGCGAATCATGTCGGAGAAGTCGACCGAGTCCGCCTGGTCTCCTCCCACGTGTGCGACGGCATCGGTGCCCGCCAGGGCGGCGGGAACGACCTCGGTGCGCAGGCGCTCGATCGCGCGCTCCGCGGCGGGGTCGGCGGAGTCGTGTACGTCCCGCGTGTCGATGAAGGCCGTCTCGCCGTTCCAGGACACGGCCGTCTCGGCGAACGCCTCGTCACCCTCGATCCGGTCAGCGAGGGCCTCGATGGCTGCGCGCGCGCCTCCCGCGTTCTCGATCGCCACCAGCGTCGACGCCTGGCCCTGACCGAAGTCCTCCACGATCGTCTCGGTCGCGAGGCGAATCGAGTTGTCCTCGGGCAGGGACTCGATGCCGGGGAACGTCAGACGCATCGACGCTGCAGGGGCGGCGAGCACGCCGAGCAGCGCCACCCCGGCGACGGCCCACGCAGCCGGTCGCCGGATCACGGCATTGGCCATCGCGCGCCAGGCTCGCGGCTCGCGGCCGGGATGCGCGGTAGGCACCCGCCCCTTGTTCACGCGGTGCCCCAGCAGCTGCAGCACTGCTGGCAGCAGCGTGAGCGCGGAGATGACCGACATGATCGCGACGATGATCGCGCCGGCCCCGAGCGAGCGCATGATCGTCGACGGCACGATCAAGAGGCCCACGAGCGAGATCACCACGGTGACGCCTGAGAACAGCACGGCACGGTTCGCCGTCGACCCCGCGACGGTCACGGCGTCTCGCACGGTTCGCCCGTGCGCGAGCTCTTCCCGGAAGCGCTGCACCATGATGAGGCTGTAATCGATGCCGAGCGCGAGTCCCATCATCGTGATCATGTTGACCACGAAGAACGAAAGTTCGAACGCCTGGCCCACGATCGCGGTCGCGCCGACGGCCATGATGATCGACACGATCGCCACGAGCAGAGGGATGCCTGCCGCGACGAGCGCGCCGAACACGATCACGAGGATCACGAGCGCGACGCCGATGCCGATCGCCTCGCCCACGAGCAGGCTCTCCTCCGCCAGCGCGTCGAATGCCGCCTCCCCGGTGACGGGCCCGATGTTGCGCAGCGTGAAGCCGTCCGTCTGCGCCGCCTCGGTGGCTGCCATCAGGGCCTCGGCGACGGCGCCGTCCTCGTCAGGCTCGACGGAGACCGAGACGAGCGCGGTGGTGCCGTCCTCGGAGACGGGGAACGGCGCCTCCGCGGTGGGCACCGAGACGCTCGCGACGCCCTCGACGGCCCCGACTTGCGTCGCGAGAGCGGCGAGCGCGCCGGTGAAGTCGGCGTCGCCGAAGCGCGCCGTGTCGGCTTCGACCACGATCGTCTCGACAGTGTCAGCGTCGAGGTCGCCTCGCAGCGCCGTATCGAGATCGTCCGCGACCTGCGCCTCCGTCTCGACGAGCATCCGCTCATCCTGGGTGAGGGCGTCCCCGAGCCCCCCTGCGGCATAGATCGCGCCGGCGAGCGCGATGAGCCAGATGCCGATGGTGACCCACGGCCGGGCGGCCGCGGTGCGGGCGATGCGCCCGGTGATCCCTGGTGTCATGTCTCCTCCTTGGGTTCGGCCTCGACGCTAAGGACGGCGACGGGGGCGGGTCTGCCCGCCTGCGAGCGAATGCGGGAGGTCCGTGGGGGAACCTGGCGCCGCTGTCGGGGGAGTGCAGCATCAGCCGCGTCACCCGTGAGGGGGAGGCGCGATTCCGTCGGCCGAGTGTGGGCACAGCAGGACGCGCACGGGCACGATGGGGCCATGAGCATCGTCGGTCGCTACTTCGCGGTCACCTGGTCGGCCCGCACGGGCCGCGAGGTGGCCTACCTGCTGCTGGGTCTTCCCATGTCGATCGTGTGGTTCGTCTACGCCGTCACGATGTACGCGCTCGGCGTCTCCCTGCTGATCATCTGGGTGGGGGTGCCGATCCTGGCATTCGCGCACCGGTCGATGAGGCCCATCGGCCGACTGGAGCGCGCTACGGCAAACACGCTGATCGATGCCCGCATCGACGAGCCTCTCGCGCTCGCCTATCGCCTGCACGAACCCGGCGGTCCGCTCACGCTCGCGGGCGCGGGCCGCTGGAGCCACGCGCTGCTGCATGACGCTCACGCGTGGCGCGTGCTCGGTTGGCTCATGATGCGCATCGTGCTCGGGCCGATCGGCTTCACCCTCGCAATTCTCACGGTCGTGGTGCCGCTGTCCTTGGTCGCGGCGTGGGGGATCGCTTTCGGGTACTTCGTGGGGGTAGTGCCCGCCACGGACGATGCGGTCGCGCAGTCGATCGTCGACACGGTGGCGTTCTGGGTGCTGGTCGGCACGCCTGTGATCGCGCTCGCGATCCCGATGTTCGCGTGGGTGAGCCACCACTGGTCGTCTCTCATGGCGGTGATCGCGCGCTGGGCCCTGGGGCCATGCGCGGACGAGCGTGTGGAGCAGGCGACGCAGCGCGCCGAGCTCGCCGAGACGCAGGTGCGGATCGATCAGGAGCTCCACGACAGCATCGGGCACATGATCACCATGAACATCGTGCAGGCGGGCGCGGGCGCCCACGTCTTCGACACGGACCCGGAGTTCGCGCGGCAGGCGCTGCGCAACATCGAGGAGCGCGGCCGCGTCGCCATGGGCGAGCTCGATCGCATCATCGCCGCGATCCGGGGCGACGACGCGGGGCCTCGCGCCCCGCTGCCGACGCTCGACGACCTGCCCTCGCTCCTGGATCAGGCCCGTGCGGCGGGGCTCGAGATCGTCGCTCGACTCGAGGCCGGCCCGGCGCCGGCGGCGCTGTCGAGGGCCGCCTACGCGATCGTCCGCGAAGGCGTGACGAACGCTGCCAAGCACGCTCCCGGCACGCCGATCCACGTGCACACCGCGTCGCTCGCCGACGCGCTCGCGGTCGGCGTGACGAACGGTCCGGCCGCGCCGGGCGCCGTGCCGATCGCGGCCCTGCGACGCGCGCAGCCGAGCCTGAGGCGCGGCGTCGCAGGCATTCGCGACCGGGCTGCCCTGCTCGGAGGTGCGAGCGCGATCGGCCCCACGTCCGACGGTGGCTTCGAGGTCCTCGTGACGCTGCCGCTCGAAATGGGTCTGGGTGCGGCTGACCCCGCCGAGGACGCCGAGTGCTGTGCCTGGAGCCGCGCGCGTGACAGGGTGAGCGCATGAGGATCGCGATCGTCGACGATGACCCGCTCGTGCGCATGGGCCTCAAGGCGATTCTGCAGTCGGAGGACGGCTGGGACGTCGTGGCCGAGGCGGGCGACGGGGCCGCGGCTGTCGCCGAGGTGAGGCGCGCAGCGCCCGATGTGGTGCTCATGGACGTCCGCATGCCCGGCATGGATGGGCTCGAGGCCACGCGCCTCATCGTGCAGGCGGGCTCCGCGACCAAGGTGCTCGTGCTGACCACTTTCGAGGTGGACGAGTACGTCTTCGAGGCGATGCGTGCGGGCGCGGCGGGCTTCGTGCTCAAGCGAGTGCCGCCCACGGAGCTGATCGAGGCGGTCCGGATCGTCGCCTCGGGCGAGTCGCTGCTGTTCCCTGCCTCCACCCGTGCCGTGATCGAGCGCTTCGCGGGACCGGGCCAGCTGGACATGCCCGAGCTCACCGAGCGCGAGCAGGACGTTCTACGCGAGCTCGCCCGTGGCCGCTCGAACCTTGAGATCGCCACAGGTTTGTTCGTGTCGGTGGAGACCGTGAAGTCGCACGTCGCCTCGATTCTCACCAAGCTTGGCGTGCGCGATCGCACGCAGGCGGTGATCGTCGCGTACGAGTCGGGCTTCGTACGTCCTGGTGACGCCGCGGATCTGTAGCGGTTCCGTCCGACGCGGACGCGTCGTGACTCAGTCCAGCGTCGGGAGCGGCGCGTCGCCGTCGCCCAGCAGTTCGAGCTCACACGCGTCGAGGTGCATGCGGACTGCCAAGTCGATGGCTGCGACTGTGACGTCCTGCACCCGCGGGCTCGCACGAGCGGAGTCGTGTCACGGCTGCGGCGGGAAGGCGAGCACGGGTGAACCGCCACCGGGGAACGGGGGTGGCACAGCGCGTCGGGCGTGTCGGCAGGCCCGACGCTCGGGCTAGGCTGTCTCCGTCGAACCCCACCGCCGCGACCCGGCGTCCCCGACAAGTGAGGACCAACGATGGACCTGTACGAGTACCAGGCCCGCGATGTGTTCGAGAAGCACGGAGTCCCCGTGCTGCCCGGCATCGTGGCCACCACCCCCGCCGAGGCGAAGGCCGCGGCTGAACAGCTGGGCGGCGGCACGGTCGTCGTCAAGGCCCAGGTGAAGACCGGTGGACGAGGCAAGGCCGGCGGGGTCAAGCTCGCCCACTCGCCCTCCGAGGCCGAGGCCGCCGCGCAGGCGATCCTCGGGATGGACATCAAGGGCCACACCGTGCACCGCGTGATGATCGCCGCGGGCGCGAAGATCGCGCAGGAGTTCTATTTCTCCGTGCTGCTGGACCGCGCCGAGCGCCGCTACCTCGCGATGTGCTCCTACGAGGGCGGCATGGAGATCGAGGAGCTCGCCGTCGAACGCCCCGAGGCGCTCGCCAAGGTCGCGATCGACCCGCTCGAGGGCATCGACAAGGCCAAGGCTCTCGAGATCGTCGCCGAGGCGTCGTTCCCCGAGGCGCTGCGGAACAAGGTCGCCGACGTGATCGTGCGCCTGTGGCACGTCTACAAGAACGAGGACGCCACGCTCGTCGAGGTGAACCCGCTGGTGCTGACCGAGGACGGCGAGGTCATCGCGCTCGATGGCAAGGTCACGCTCGACGAGAACGCCGAGTTCCGTCACGAGGACCACGCCGCGCTCGAGGACAAGGCCGCCGCCGACCCGCTTGAGGCCAAGGCCAAGCACATGAACCTCAACTACGTGAAGCTCGACGGCTCCGTGGGCATCATCGGCAACGGAGCGGGCCTCGTCATGTCGACGCTCGACGTCGTCGCGTACGCGGGCGAGCAGTTCGGCGGAGTCAAGCCCGCGAACTTCCTCGATATCGGCGGCGGCGCCTCGGCCGAGGTCATGGCCAACGGGCTCGACGTGATCCTTCACGACCCGCAGGTCAAGAGCGTGTTCGTCAACGTGTTCGGTGGCATCACGTCGTGCGTCGCTGTGGCCGACGGCATCGTGGGTGCGCTCGAGACGCTCGGCGACGAGGCGAGCAAGCCCCTCGTGGTGCGCCTGGACGGCAACGCCGTCGAGGAGGGCCGCGCGATCCTCGCGCGCGCCAACCACCCGCTCGTGACCATCGTCGAGACCATGGACGGCGCAGCGGCCAAGGCCGCCGAGCTGGCCGCATCGTAAGGAGAGCTGACATGGCGATCTTCCTCACCAAGGACTCCAAGGTCATCGTTCAGGGCATGACCGGCTCCGAGGGCATGAAGCACACGCAGCGCATGCTCGCGTCCGGCACCCAGATCGTGGGCGGCGTGAACCCGCGCAAGGCGGGCACCGAGGTCGAGTTCCCCGGCGACGTCACCGTGCCAGTCTTCGGCTCGGTCGCCGAGGCGATGGCCGCGACCGGCGCCGACGTCTCGGTGCTGTTCGTCCCGCCGCCCTTCACCAAGGCCGCAGTCATCGAGGCAGTCGACGCGGGCATGCCCCTCGCGGTGATCATCACCGAGGGCGTGCCAGTCGCAGACACGGCCGAGTTCTTCGCGTACGCGCAGTCCAAGGGCACGCGCCTCATCGGCCCGAACTGCCCCGGCCTCATCACGCCCGGACAGTCCAACGTGGGCATCACGCCGGCGTCCATCACAGGCCCGGGCAAGATCGGCCTCGTGTCGAAGTCCGGCACTCTGACCTATCAGATGCTGTTCGAGCTGCGCGACATCGGCTTCTCCACGGCCGTGGGCATCGGCGGCGACCCGATCGTGGGCACCACGCACATCGACTGCCTCGAGGCGTTCGAGAACGACCCGGAGACCGCGGCGATCGTGATGATCGGCGAGATCGGCGGAGACGCAGAGGAGCGCGCGGCCGCGTACATCAAGGAGCACGTCACGAAGCCCGTCGTCGGCTACGTCGCGGGCTTCGAGGCCCCCGAGGGCAAGACCATGGGCCACGCGGGCGCCATCGTGTCAGGCTCGGCGGGCACCGCGCAGGCGAAGAAGGAGGCTCTCGAGGCCGCGGGCGTGAAGGTCGGCAAGACCCCGTCCGAGACCGCGCAGCTCATGCGGGAGATCCTCAGCTAGACGATTCGTCAGCACACACAGCGAGGGTCGGCCCCAGGCGGGAGCCGACCCTCGCTGCGTCTGCGCGTCCAGCACGCACGTCGCCGCGGGTCGCCGCGCGGCGGTCCCCGGACCGGGACGCCATCCGAGCGACCATAGATGCCATGACCGCGTCCACGTCCCTGCGCTCGCGCCTGCGCGGCCTGGCCGACGCGCTGCCGGGCTGGGCGAGCGGACTCGTCACGGGCGCTCTCGCCGCGCTGGTCTCACTGATGGCGGTGATCGCGCCCGCTCTCGCGGCTGTCGCCGCCGCTCCCACGCCCACAGGCACAGGCACGGTGGACTGGTCCGCCGGAGCCGCAATCGCCTCGAAGCTGTGGCTGCTGGCGCACGGCGTTCCCGTCGAGACCGATCTCGCCGCGTTCACGCTCGTGCCGCTCGGGCTCAGCCTCGTGTGCCTCACCGTGCTCGTCGCGACCGCGCAGCGTTTCCTTGACCGCTCATGGGTCGCGGTCGCGCTCGCGGTCGCGAGCTACGCGTTCGTCGTCGGCTCCGTGGCCGCGTTGGTGTGGGCGGGAACGCCCGACGGCTCGGATCTGATCACGCGCGCCGTGGTGGGCGCGTTCGTACTCGCGGTGCCGGGGGCCGTGATCGGGCGCGTGCGAGCGCACGGCCTCACCGTGGACGCGCTCGAGCTCGTCCCTGCACCCGTGCGCGTGGGCACGCGCATCGCCGCGGCGTCCGTCGCGCTCGCGCTCGGCGTCGCCGCTCTGGTCGCGATCGCGTGGGCGGTCGCCGGGCGGCACACCATGGCCGAGACCGCCACGGGGCTGGGCGTGGACGGCGTCGGCGGCGTCGTGCTCGCGCTGGGAGAGACGGCGTACGCACCCACGCTCGTCGTGTGGGCACTGGCGTGGCTCACCGGCCTGGGATTCCGCATCGGCGATGACACGCTGTGGGCTCCGTCGCAACTGCTGACCGGAGACCTGCCCGAGGTGCCGCTGCTGGGCGCGCTGCCCACCGCGTCGGGCGGGCCGCTGGTGTGGGCGCCGCTGCTGCTGGTCGCCGTCGGCGCGATCGCGCGCGTCGCGATGCATCGACGCATCCCCGCATGGAGGGCCGATGCGGCGGTGCTGGTGGCGGAGGTCGTCGCCGCCACGCTCATGACGGCCGCATTGGCCGGGCTCGCATCCGGTGCGATCGGGCCGGGACGCCTGGCCGTCACGGGGCCCGATGCGTGGGCCGTGGGCCTCGCCGCAGGTCTGCTCATCGGCGCCGGGCACCTGCTGGTGCTGCTCGCCACCGCGGTGTCGCGCGCGTTCGCGCCCGAGCCTCAGGTGAGGCCTCGGTCGTCCAGCGCGCTGCGCCAAGCGGCGCCCCGGTCGGGAGCCCAGCCGACGCGCGCGCGGGAGGTGTCGCCCGCGGCGCGGACATCCTCTGCGCCAGCGCGCGCGCCTCACGAGCCCGAGCGGGACCCGGAGCCCGAGGCGGCACCGCAGACTGCGGGGACGGCCGCGAGCGCCGCCGCGCGCTTCCGCCGCGACGAGCGCGACGGCGACGACTGAGCGTCAGGGCTGCGAGGGCAACTCCACTCCGAAGCGGTCGAGCATGTCCTGGTAGGCCGCGTCGAAATCGGCCTGGCACTCGCGGTCGGCCGTGATCGTGAGCGCGCGCGACCGGCATTCGGCGAGGTCGGCGAAGGGCTGGTAGAGCACGATCATGCCCAGGCCCGTGAAGGTCGCGATGACCCCCAGGCCGGTCGAGATGGCTGCGCTCGTGCGCGCCCACGTGGTGAGCGTGCCGGCGCCGCGCAGCGTGAGGGCGAGGATGCCCACCACCGCGACGAGCGGGCCGAGCGCCGCGAGCCCCAGCGCATACGGGAACCCCAGGAGATACAGCACCAGCACGCCGAGCACGAGCACCGTGAGCGCTCTGGCGGCGCGCACGGCTGGCTCCTGCGGCGCTGGCACAGGGGGCGGGGTGGGGGATGCCACGGGGCTCCTTCGGATCGATGTGCCCTCAAGCATGCCGATAGGCTCGCATCCGTGACAAACCGACGCTCCCCCCAGCGGCTCGTGGTGCTCGTCTCCGGCACGGGTTCCGTGATGGAGGCGCTGCTGCGTTCTGCCGAGGACGAGGCGTTCGGGGCGCGGGTCGCCGCGGTCGTCTCGGACCGTCCTGGTGTGCGCGCGCTGGAGATCGCGTCCGACGCCGGGGTCGCCACCGCGGTCGTCTCGCCGGGGGAGTTCCCTGACCGGGCGACGTGGGACGAGGCGCTCGCGCGCACCGTGGCGACGTTCGAGCCTGATCTAGTGGTGTGCGCCGGTTTCATGCGCCTGCTCGGCGCGCCGGTGCTGTCGCGCTGGCCGGGACTGATCGTCAATACGCACCCTGCGCTGCTGCCCAGCTACCCGGGCGCCCACGCGGTGCGGGACGCGCTCGCGGGGGGCGCGAAGGTCACGGGCTGCACCGTGATGCTCGTCGACGAGGGCGTGGATACGGGTCCGATCCTGGCGCAGAGCGCCGTGGACGTGCGGGACAATGACACCGAGGAGTCGCTGCACGAGCGCATCAAGGCCGTGGAGCGTGCGCTCGTCGTGGACACCGTGGGACGGATGGTGCGCGACGGGTGGACCGTGGAGGGCCGCGTCGCGCGGCTCGGATGACACGACGGCCCGCGCGGCCGCGGAGGGAAGGACGACCATGACCGATCGCCAGCCGGTGCGCCGAGCGCTCATCTCCGTGTACGACAAGACGGGCCTCGCAGAACTCGCCACGGCCCTGGCCGACGCCGGGATCCAGGTCGTCTCGACAGGCTCCACGGCGGCGCGCATCGCCGACGCGGGCGTGCCCGTCACCCCCGTGGACCAGATCACGGGCTTCCCCGAGTGCCTCGACGGTCGCGTCAAGACGCTCCACCCGCGCATTCACGCAGGCATCCTCGCGGATCGTCGCCTGCCCGAGCACCGCGCTCAGCTCGACGAACTGGACATCGAGCCGTTCGACCTGGTGATCGTCAACCTGTATCCATTCGCCGCGACCGTCGCCTCGGGCGCGGGCGAGGACGACGTCATCGAGCAGATCGACATCGGCGGCCCCTCGATGGTGCGCGCGGCTGCCAAGAACCACCCGTCGGTGGCCGTGGTCGTCGACCCCGCCGACTACGCGACCGTCCTCGCCGCGATCTCCGAGGGTGGGTTCACGCTCGCGCAGCGCAAGCTTCTCGCGGCCAAGGCGTTCCGCCACACCGCGACGTACGACATCCACGTCGCGTCCTGGATGGGCAACGTGGTCGCGCCCGACGACGACGGGTCGGGGTTCCCCGGCTGGGCGGCCGCGTCGTGGGAGCGCCTCGGCACCCTGCGCTACGGCGAGAACCCGCACCAGCGCGCGGCAGTGTACGGCGACCCGCTGTCGGCGAACGGCCTCGCCTACGCCGAGCAGCTGCACGGCAAGGAGATGAGCTACAACAACTACGTCGACGCCGACGCGGCGGTGCGGGCGGCGTACGACCACGAGCGGCCGGCCGTGGCAGTGATCAAGCACGCGAACCCGTGCGGCATCGCCGTGGGCGAGGACATCGCGCAGGCGCACCGCAGGGCGCACGCCACGGATCCCGTCTCCGCGTTCGGCGGCGTGATCGCGGCCAACCGTGAGATCACCGCAGAGGCCGCGAATCAGATCAAGGACATCTTCACCGAGGTCGTCGCCGCACCGGGCTTCGAGCCCGAGGCTCTCGAGATCCTCACAGCCAAGAAGAACCTGCGTCTGCTCGTCGTGAAGCCGTCGACCACGGGCGTCGAGACGCGCCGCATCAGCGGCGGCATGCTCATGCAGTCCGTCGACGCGATCGACGCCGAGGGTGACAGCCCCAGCGCGTGGCAGCAGGTCGCCGGCGGCGCCGTCTCCGACGCGGTGAAGGCCGACCTCGAGCTCGCATGGCGCGCCTGCCGCGCCGTGAAGTCCAACGCGATCCTGCTCGCACGCGACGGCGCCGCGGTCGGCATCGGCATGGGGCAGGTGAACCGCGTCGACTCGTGCCGCCTCGCCGTGGAGCGCGCGGGCGAGGATCGCGCGCGCGGCTCGGTCGCCGCGTCGGACGCGTTCTTCCCGTTCGCCGATGGACTGCAGGTGCTCATCGACGCGGGCGTGACCGCGGTCGTCTCACCGGGAGGTTCCGTGCGCGACGCCGAGGTCATCGCAGCAGCCGAGGAGGCCGGCATCGCGCTGTTCCACACCGGCACCAGGCACTTCTTCCACTGAGCCGGGACGCCCTCATGATCCAGACGCCTCAGACCTCCGTGCAGGTCGCGCTGCTCACGGTGCTCGCCGCCGTGGGCGCCGTGCTGCTCTCGCTCGTCCTCGGCGCGCGAGTGGGGGTGCTCGTGATGGCCGTCGCATGCGCCGCGGGCGCTGTCGCGCGGCTCGTGCTTCCTGCCGAGCGCGCGTTCGCGGTGCGTCGTCGCGCGGTGGACGTGGCCATGATGGTCGCGTTCACGGCCGCCCTGACCTTTCTGGGCCTCACGACGCCGCTCTAGCGGTCGAGGTCAGCCGGAGATGACCTCGACCGTCTCGACGCGCACGTAGCTCAGCAGATCCTCGCGGGGACCCAGCGCGCGGAACAGCACGCCCGCGATCGCCGCGCCCAGCAGCGGCGCGGCCCAGAACAGCCACAGCTGCTGCAGCGCCCACGGATCCGACCACAGCGCGGTGCCCGTCGCGCGTGCGGGATTGAGCGCACCGTTGGTGAACGGCACCGCGACCATGACCAGGAATCCGACCGTGAGACCGATCGCGAACGGCGCGGCCGCGGCCCCGGCCTTGCGCGTGACCGACGTGACCGAGAGGACCACGCCCACGAGCAGAGCGGCGATCACGATCTCGATGATCGCCGCGGCCAGGATGCCGAAGCCCGTGGGGGAGTGGTCGTCGAAGCCGTTGGATGCCGTGCCGATGAACTCCCGCGTGGTGCCCAGCTGCGCGTACAGCTCGTTCGAGGACACGAGCACCGTGAACAGACCGCCCGCGGCTGCCGCTCCGATCACCTGCGCAATCATGTACGGCACCACGTCCCTGCCGGGGAGCCGGCCCGCGATCCACAGCCCGAACGTCACGGCAGGGTTGAGGTGCGCGCCCGAGACGCCGCCGAAGATCAGCGCGGCGATCATCACGCCCAACGCGAAGCCGAACGCGACAGCGACGATCCCCCAATTCAGCACCCCGGAGAACAGCGCGGCGCCGACTCCCATGAACACCAGGACGAACGTTCCCGCCGCCTCGGCGCCCATCCGGGCGAGCAGCGCGGGGCCAGCCGCCTCCTCGAAGTCGGTCTCCTCTGGGTCGTCCAGGTCGTGGACCTCAGGGTCGGGAACGGCGCGGTGCTCAGACTCGGACATGATGCCCCCTTCACGTGACCCGCCCCCGTGGCGGCGTCTGTGTCGATCCTGGCAGGCGAACGGCGAGTGCGCGCGGCGAGCCAGGCGGGCGGGGCCGCCCCCGTCGCGGCCGCGTCGCACCACGCCGACGCGTCGGGCACACGCCCAGCCGACGCGTCGGGCATGGGACCGTCGTCCCCTCCTGGCGCTCGTGGGCTCGTGTAGGCGAGGCCCCGTGCGTGGACTAGCCTGGGTGCGGACCCACCCCGACGATGTGAGGACAGCGATGGCGAAGATCAAGGTCGAAGGCAAGGTCGTCGAGATCGACGGCGACGAGATGACGCGGATCATCTGGCAGTTCATCAAGGACCGCCTGATCCACCCGTATCTCGACATCGACCTCGAGTACTACGACCTCGGCATCGAGTCGCGCGACGCGACCGACGACCAGATCACCATCGACGCGGCGCACGCCATCAAGAAGCACGGCGTGGGCGTCAAGTGCGCCACCATCACGCCCGACGAGGCGCGCGTCGAGGAGTTCGGCCTCAAGCGCATGTACGTGAGCCCCAACGGCACGATCCGCAACATCCTCGGCGGCGTCGTGTTCCGCGAGCCGATCATCATCTCCAACATCCCGCGCCTCGTTCCGGGCTGGACCAAGCCGATCGTCATCGGCCGCCACGCCCACGGCGACCAGTACAAGGCCACCAACTTCAAGGTGCCCGGCGCCGGCAAGCTCACCGTCACGTTCACGCCCGAGGACGGCTCCGCGCCGATCGAGCACGTCGTCGCCAACTACGGCGAGGACGGCGGCGTCGCGATGGGCATGTACAACTTCAACAAGTCCATCGAGGACTTCGCTCGCGCCTCGTTCGCGTACGGACTCATGCGCGGCTACCCCGTGTACCTCTCCACCAAGAACACGATCCTCAAGCAGTACGACGGCGCGTTCAAGGACATCTTCGCCGACGTGTTCGAGAAGGAGTTCAAGGCCGACTTCGCGAAGGCCGGCATCACCTACGAGCACCGCCTGATCGACGACATGGTCGCCGCCGCGATGAAGTGGGAGGGCGGCTACGTCTGGGCCTGCAAGAACTACGACGGCGACGTGCAGTCGGACACCGTGGCGCAGGGCTTCGGCTCGCTCGGACTCATGACGTCCGTGCTCATGACGCCTGACGGCAAGACCGTCGAGGCGGAGGCGGCGCACGGCACCGTCACGCGCCACTACCGTCAGCACCAGCAGGGCAAGCCCACCTCGACCAACCCGATCGCGTCGATCTTCGCGTGGACCGGCGGCCTCAAGCACCGCGGCAAGCTCGACGGCACGCCCGAGGTTACGGGCTTCGCCGAGACGCTCGAGAAGGTCATCGTCGAGACGGTCGAGTCCGGCTCGATGACCAAGGACCTCGCTCTGCTCGTCGGGCCTGACCAGGAGTGGCAGACCACCGAGGAGTTCCTCGGCACGCTCGACTCGAATCTCGCAGCCCGCCTCGCCTAGAGGCCGGCAGGTCGAACCCCCACGTCCCCCTCCCGTTCCCATGCAAGGAGTCACACTGTCGTGAGCACCTCACCCGTCACTGTCACCGTCACCGGCGCCGCAGGTCAGATCGGATATGCGCTGCTGTTCCGCATCGCGTCCGGTCAGATGCTCGGCCCCGACACCCCGGTGAAGCTCAACCTGCTCGAGATCCCGCAGGGGGTGAAGGCAGCCGAGGGCACCGCGATGGAGCTCGAGGACTGCGCGTTCCCGCTGCTTGCCGGCATCGACATCTTCGACGACCCGAAGGCGGCCTTCTCCGGCGTCAACGTCGGCCTGCTCGTGGGCGCGCGCCCTCGGGGAGCCGGCATGGAGCGCGGCGACCTGCTTGCCGCCAACGGCGGCATCTTCGGCCCGCAGGGCGAGGCGATCAACGCGGGCGCGGCGGACGACGTGCGCATCCTCGTGGTCGGCAACCCCGCCAACACGAACGCGCTCATCGCCTCCGCGCACGCGCCCGATGTGCCCGCCGACCGCTTCAACGCCATGATGCGCCTGGACCACAACCGCGCCCTCGCGCAGCTCGCCGCAAAGTCGGGCTCGCCGGTGTCGTCGATCGAGCGCGTCGCGATTTGGGGCAACCACTCGGCCAAGCAGCACCCTGACATCACGCACGCCACGATCGGAGGGCGCGCGGCGTCGGAGGTCATCGCGGACGACGCGTGGGTCAAGGACGAGTTCGTGCCCACCGTCGCCAAGCGCGGCGCGGCCATCATCGAGGCGCGCGGGGCGTCCTCGGCAGCCTCTGCCGCCAACGCCGCGATCGAGCACGTGCACGACTGGGTGCTCGGTACGCCCGCGGGTGACTGGACGTCCGTCGCGATGCCTTCGGATGGTTCGTATGGCGTGCCCTCGGGGCTGGTGTCGTCGTTCCCTGCCGTCTCGAAGGGCGGCGCGTGGGAGATCGTGCAGGGCCTCGAGATCGACGACTACACGCAGGCGGGCATCGACGTGTCGGTGGCTGAGCTGGTGGAGGAGCGTGACGCGGTGAAGGAGCTCGGGCTGCTCTGATCGGCAGCTGTTCTGGAGCGCCCCGGGCCTGACGGCTCGGGGCGCTCGTCTATGTCTTGCGCATCCTGCGAGGCGTGACACTGCCCTCGGCGTCCTGGTAGTCGTTCAGGGCTGGAAGTGGGCCGCTCTTCGACACTGGATGACTACTGGCGTGCGGGGCCGGGCTGTGCGGCGCTGTGGCGTTCGCGGAACTGGGAGTGTCACGGAACGGTAACAGTTCGTCACAGATTCACGCGGAGGGGTTGCGCGACATTCGTTAGTAACCTTTACTAACAAACATGACCACGGCGGACATGACCTCTTCGGGAACCCAGACGGGTGCCCCGCAGGGTGCCGACGCCCCCGACGGAATCCTGGCCGCGCGCCGCACCGCGCTCGCCTCGAAGGTTCGCCCCGGCGCCCGCGTCCGCCCCGAGCACGCGCGGCGTCACAACCGCGTGCTCGTGCTTCAGGCCCTGTACCGCGCTGAGGGCCTCAGTCGCGCCGACCTGGCTCGCGAGGTAGGCCTCACCCGCGTCACGATCTCGGACCTCGTCGCGGACCTCATCGCCGACCACCTCGTCGTCGAGCTCGGCGTGCGCGCCGACTCGCGCCCCGGCAAGCCCGCGACGCTGCTCGACATCAACCGTGCGGGCTTCGCGATCCTCGCGCTCGACCTCTCCAAGGACGCGATGTTCCGCGGCGTGGTCACCGACCTCGACGGCATCGTGCTCCACCGCGAGGAGCTCGACGTCACCGGACTCACGGGCGACGACGCGATCGAGGCTGCGGGCGTCGTGCTCGACCGCCTGCAGCAGGCGGCGCAGGCCCCGGTGCTCGGCGTCGGCGTCGGATCTCCTGGCATCGTGGCTGCTGACGGCACCGTGCTGAACGCGCCGAACCTCGGCTGGTACGACGTGCCGCTGCAGTCGGTGCTCGCGCAGCGCAGCGGGCTGCCCGTACAGGTCGCGAACGATGCCAACTCCGCGGCTCTCGCCGAGCGCACGTTCGGGGGAGCCGACGAGAACCTCATGCTCGTCCGCGTCGGCCGCGGCGTCGGTGCCGGCCTCGTGATCGGCGGCAGTCTCGTCTGGGGAGCCTCCTCCGCCGCAGGCGAGATCGGCCACGTGGTGGTCGGCACCGACGGCGGCGAGACCTGCGCCTGCGGCAAGGTCGGCTGCCTCGAGACCTGGCTGGCGATGCCCCACCTCAGGGAGCGGCTCGACGCCGCGCCCGACGCTGAAGCCCGGACCGCGGTGCTGGTCGCTGCGGGCGAGCGGCTCGGCATCGCGCTCGCGCCCGTCGTGGGCGCCCTCGACTTGGGGGAGGTCGTCATCAGCGGCCCCCTCGATGTGCTCGACGGTCCGCTGCTCGCCAGCGCCGCCGACACCCTCCGTGCCCGCACGATGGCCAGTGTCCACGGCCACCAGGCGGTGCGGATGACCGAACTCGGGCGCGACATCGTCGTGCTCGGAGCCGCGGTCATGGTCCTCACGGGCCAGTTGGGGGTCAGCTGACTCCCTCACCCAGGGACGTGGCCCCGATGGTCACGGCCGCACCACAAGAGAAAGAACAAGGCAATGAAGAAGACGATGCTCTCCGCGACCGCCTTTGCGGCCGCCGGAGCCCTCGCCCTCGCTGGCTGCTCGTCCGCCGGTGACGACGAGCCCACCTCGACCGCCACCTCCACGAGCGACGAGTCGACCCCTCAGGACATCACCCTGTGGCTGGCCGGGACCGACACTCCGGATGCCCTCATCGACTACCTGAAGACCGAGTACGCGGACGTCAACGGCGGCTCGCTCACGGTCGAGCAGATCGGCTGGGGCGACCTGATCTCGTCGCTCACCACCGCTCTGCCCGACTCGGCGAACACCCCTGACGTGGCCGAGGTCGGCAACACGCAGGCCGCGACGTTCACCACCGTCGGTGCGTTCATGGACCTGACCGACTACTACGACGAGCTCGGCGGCGACTCGCTGCTCCCCGGCTTCGTCGAGGCCGGCTCGATCGGCGACCAGGTCTACGCGCTCCCGTACTACTTCGGCTCGCGCGCGGTCTTCTACCGCAAGGACATCTACGCGGCCGCCGGCGTCGAGGTTCCCTCGACGCTCGCCGAGTACACCGAGGTCAACGCGGCCATGAAGGACCAGGGTGTGGGCGGCGCCTACCTCGCGGGCCGTGACTGGCGCTCGGGCATCTCGTGGATCTTCGCCAACGGCGGCGACATCGCCACCTATGACGGCTCCTCGTGGACCGGCTCGCTGTCCTCGCCCGAGTCGATCGAGGGCATGGAGCAGTGGCAGACGCTGTTCCAGACCGGCAACGTGGCGCAGCCCACGGACGACGACACCACCACCTACTCGGCGATCAACGACGAGTTCCTGCCGGGCACCCCGGCGTCCTCGACCCTGGCGCCGAGCTGGGCGACCTGGACCCTCGGCGACTACGACGAGGAGACCGAGGGCTACGTGTGGAACCCCGAGACGTTCGGCGTCTACGCGCTTCCGGGCGTCGATGGCGGCACGGCCCCCGTGTTCGCCGGTGGCTCGAACATCGGTGTCTCGGCCGCGACGCAGAACGTCGAGGGCTCGATGGACCTCATGCGCATCATCTTCTCCGACGAGTACCAGACGATGCTCGCCGAGAACGGCATGGGCCCGGCCAACCTGGACTTCGCTGACATCTACGCGGAGAACAGCTACTTCGAGGGCGTGAACGCTGTCGCCCTCGAGGCCGCATCGAACGCGAAGCTCACCCCGGCCGCGGCCGGCTGGGCCAGCATCGAGGAGGCCGGGATCATGGAGGACTACTTCCAGGCGGTCGCCGAGGGTGGCGACGTCGCAGCGCTGGCCGCTGAGGCCGACGCCAAGATCAACGAGCTGATCAACGGCTGACACGCCCTGACGGGACCCTGACGCTCCGGCCGGGCCGCGACCCCAGCGGCCGCGGTCCGGCCGGAGCCCCGTCCGACCCCTTCTCGAAAGGCCCTCGCATGACCACCCTCGCCGCCCCGGCGCCTCCCGGCGCCGACAGGACGGCTCCGGCGAAGCCCCGTCGCCGCAGGCGCTCCTCGCTTCCGTACTGGCTGATCATCCCCGCCGTCGCCACCCTGCTGATCGGCATGGGCTATCCCGTCGCGTGGCAGATCATCAACTCCTTCAAGGAGTACGGACTCGCCCAGCAGTTCGGGCAGCCGGCCGAGTTCATCGGCCTCGACAACTACATCGCCCTGCTCACCAGCGCGCAGTTCTGGATCATCACCGCTCGCTCGCTCGCCTTCATGGCGCTGACGGCGCTCATCACGATGACGATCGGCATCGCCTTCGCGCTGCTCATGAAGGCCATCCCCGCGTGGTCGCGCATCGTCCTGCAGGTGGCGATGCTGCTGGCGTGGTCGATGCCCATCGTGGCGCAGATGACCGTCGCGAACTGGCTCATCGACGACCGCAACGGCGTGGTCAACTATGTCCTCACCGAGGTGTTCGGGATGGACATGCTGGGCCACAACTGGCTGATCCAGCCCCTCAGCTTCTTCGGCGTCGCGATGACGATCATCGTCTGGGCATCGGTGCCCTTCGTCGCCTTCTCCGTCTACGCGGGCCTCACTCAGGTCAGCGAGGAGGTGATGGAGGCGGCGCAGCTCGACGGCGCGGGACGCTTCCAGACCCTCCGTCTCATCATCATGCCGATCATCCGGCCCGTGCTCGTCATCCTGCTGCTGCTGCAGCTGATCTGGGATCTGCGCGTGTTCGCGCAGATCCAGCTGCTGCAGGACTTCGGCGCGGCCGGCGAGCGCTACGACCTGCTCGGCACCTACATCTACGGCCTGGGCATCGGCCAGGGCCAGTTCGGCATGGCGTCGGCCGCCGCGATGGTGGTCATGCTCCTCACGCTGGGCGTGAGCTGGGGCTATGTGCGCAGCATGCTCAAGGAGGACGAGCAGTCATGAGAGCGAAGAAGCTCGGCAGGGGCGTCGGCGCGCTGGTCGCCGTGGCGCTGGCCGCGATCTGGGCCTTCCCGGTCTACTGGATGATTAACACGTCGTTCCAGACGCCTGCGTCCATCAACCGTCTCACCCCCACGTTCTTCCCGACCAACGGCACGCTCGGCAACTACCAGGCGGTGCTCGACGACAACGGCTTCCTCAGCGCCCTGGGCATGTCGCTCACCGTCACGGCGCTCGTGCTCGTGGTGTGCGTCGCGTTCGCCACGCTCGCGTCGTTTGCGATCGCCCGCTTCCGGTTCCGCAGTCGCAAGGCGTTCGTCCTGACCGTCATCCTGGTGCAGATGCTCCCCGCGGAGGCGATGTTCATCGCGCAGTACAAGATGCTCGCCTCCGTGAGCCTGCTGAACTCGGTGCTCGGCGTCTCGATCATCTATCTGGCGATGGTGGTGCCGTTCACGACGTGGATGCTGCGCGGCTTCGTCGCGGGCGTCCCCGTGGACCTCGAGGAGTCCGCGATGATCGACGGCTGCACCCGCATGGGCGCGTTCCGCCGCATCACGTTCCCCCTCCTCGCGCCGGGTCTGGTCGCGAGCGGCGTGTTCGCGTTCGTGCAGGTGTGGAACGAGTTCGCGCTCGCCTCGATCATCCTGACCGAGAACGAGAAGGCGACGCTGCCGCTGTGGCTGCGCGACTTCGCGCAGACCTCCAACCTGGGCGTGACCGAGTGGGGCGAGGTCATGGCCGGCTCGGTGCTGGTCGCGATCCCCGTCATCGTGTTCTTCATGATCGTCCAGGGCCGCATGGCGCAGGGCCTCGTGGGCGGGGCGGTGAAGGGATGACGGGCCTCGCCACCCTGATGCCGGGCTTCGAGGGGCCCGAGCTTCCCGCCTGGGTGGAGCGGCGACTTCGCGAGGGTATGGGCGGGGTGTGCCTGTTCGGCACCAACGTCCACTCGCCCGCGCAGTTGCGCGCCCTCACGCAGGCGATCCACGTCGCGAACCCGCACGCGATCATCGCGATCGACGAGGAGGGCGGCGACGTGTCGCGGCTCTATCAGTCGCAGGGCTCGCCCTTCCCTGGCAACGCGATCCTGGGTCGCCTCGGCGACGCGACGCTGACGGAGACCGTCGGTGCGCAGGTCGGCTGGGAGCTTCGCGCCGCGGGCGTGGATCTGACGATGGCGCCTGACGTGGACGTGAACTCGAACCCGTTGAACCCTGTGATCGGCGTGCGCAGCTTCGGCGCGGACGCGGAGGTAGCGGGTGTGCATGGCGCCGCGTGGACCAGGGGAGTACAGAGCACAGGCATCGCGGCGTGCGCGAAGCACTTCCCGGGTCACGGCGATACGGCGCAGGACAGCCACGTGTCGCTCCCGACGGTCACGGCCGACGAGGCGACGGTGCGCGCTCGCGAGCTGGCGCCCTTCGTGGCCGCCATCGAGGCGGGAACGCTCACGCTCATGTCGTCGCACATCCTGGTGCCGGCGCTCGACGCGACGGCGCCGGCGACTTTCAGCCGTCCGATCCTGAGGGATCTGCTGCGCGGTGAACTGGGCTTCGAGGGCGTGGTCGTCTCCGATGCGCTCGACATGGCGGGAGCCTCGGGCGGTCGCGGCATCCCCGCCGCGGCGGTGCTCGCGATCCATGGAGGCTGCGACTTCCTGTGCATCGGCACGGCCAACACGGACGAGCAGATCACGGCGATCCTCGCCGCGTTCGACGAGGCGGTGGCGGAGGGCGATCTCGACGCTGCCGATCTTGAGCGTGCGGTCAGGCGCGTCCAGGATCTCGGCGCATCCCTCGCCGCCGCCCGGTCCGAGCGCCCGGTGCCTGAGGGCCTCCGCGTCGGGCAGGTGCCGGGGCTGGAGGCGCCGCGCGTGCGTGACGCGTTCGAGGTGACCGACGCTGCCGCGCACGCGCTGTCGACGGGCCGGGAGGTGGCGTGGGTCAGGCTTGAACCCGCCGCGAACATCGCGGTCGGCGCGAGCCCGTGGGGTCCTTTCGCCCTCGGCATTGAGCCGGTCGCCACGGTGCGGCCCGGCGACGACCCGGCCGACGCCGTGGCCGCCATCCCGGCGGGAGCGCTCGCCGTGGTCGTCGGCAAGGACAACCACCGCCACGCCTTCGCGCGGGAGGCGATCGACGCGCTGCGGGCCGCCGTGCCCACACTGGCCGTGGACATGGGCTGGCCCGACGTGTCGGCCGGCTACGCCGATGTCGCCACCTACGGCGCATCGCGCCTCGTGGGCGAGGCACTGCTCGAGGCGGTGGCCTCATGACGCGGCACCTGGGCATCGACATCGGCGGCACCAAGACTGATGCGGTGCTCGTCGACGAGACGGGGCGTGTCCTGTGCAGGCAGGTGCGGCCCTCCGGCCACGGGCCCGACGCGGTGGTCGCCGAGGCGGTCGCGGCCGTAGCGCAGGTGTGTGCGGAGGCAGGCATCGATCCCGCGTCGGCCGACTCGATCGGCGTGGGCGTGCCAGGCTCCGTGCTCGACGGCGTCGTCAGTCACGCGCAGAATCTAGGCATCACGCGCCTGGACCTTGCGGGCGAGTTGGCGCATGCATGGGGCGCGCGGCCTGTCGTGGACAACGACGTGAATGCGGCCGCGGTGGGCGCGTGGGTGTCGACCGGCTCCGAGAAGCGCTCGGTTGCGTTCCTCAACCTGGGCACCGGACTCGCCGCCGGTCTGATCCTTGACGGCACCGTGTGGCGCGGGGCGCGCGGCTCGGCCGGAGAGATCGGGCACATCGCGGTCGATCCGCACGGCCCGCTCGGTCCAGACGGCCTGCCCGGCGGCCTCGAGACGTACGCGTCTGGCTCGGGCATCGCGATCCAAGCGGGCGGTGCGCCCGCGGTCGATGTGCTGGCGCAGGCTGAGACCGATCCGCTCGCGGCGCGCATCCGCGACGGACTGTTCTTCGGCGTCGCGAGCGCGGTACGCGTGCTCGTCCTCACGCTCGATGTGGAGGAGGTGCTGCTCGGCGGCGGACTCACCCGCATGGGCGACTCCCTTCTCGACGGCACGCGCCGCGTCATCCGCGGCTGGGAGCGCAACAGTCCGTTCCTCGCGTCCGTCGACCTCACTGCACGCATGCGCGTGCTCGACCCCGAGACCCCGGTCGCCGCCATCGGCGCGGCCATGAGAGGAGCCGGACGTGGCTGAGATCGTCCTCGCATCCACCAAGGAGGCGGCCGGCGAGGTCGTCGCCTCGCACATCGCTGGCCTCGTGGCAGGGAATCCGGAGACGGTGCTTGGCGTCGCCACAGGCTCCACACCGCTACCCGTGTATGAGGCGTTGGGTGCTCGCGCACGCGACGGGCTCGACTTCTCGCGAGTCTCCGCGTACGCGCTCGACGAGTACGTGGGCCTGCCGGTGGAGCATCCTGAGAGCTACCGGTCGGTGATCACGAAGGAGTTCGTCGAGGCCGTGGGCGCCGACCCCTCGCGCGTGCACGTGCCGGACGGGTCGCTCGAACGCATCGAGACGGCGGGCGAGCGCTACGAGGCACTGCTCGCGGCCTCCGGCGGTGTCGACCTGCAGATCCTCGGCATCGGCACGACGGGCCACATCGGGTTCAATGAGCCGGGCTCGTCGTTCGGCTCGCTCACGCGAGTGAAGACCCTCACGGAGCAGACGCGGATCGACAACGCGCGCTTCTTCGACTCGCTCGACGAGGTGCCGATTCATTGCGTCACGCAGGGCCTGGGCACGATCCTTCGCGCGAAGCACCTGGTGCTGCTCGCGTTCGGCGAGGGCAAGGCCGAGGCGCTCGCGGCGTCCGTGGAGGGGCCCGTGTCGTCGTCTATGCCGGGTTCCGCTATCCAGCTGCACCCGCACGTGACCGTCGTGGTCGATGACGCCGCCGCCTCGCGTCTCAAGCACCTCGACTATTACCGCTGGGCGGCGGATCACAAGCCCGCATGGCAGGGTCTGTGAGGTGAACGTCGTCGACATGCGCGGTGCCATTGACATCCACAGTCATGGCGGTGGCGGGCATGCGTTCGGCGCGACCGTCGAAGGCACGCTTGCGGCGCTTGCGGCGCACCAGGCGACCGGCACGGACCGCATGGTCGCGTCGCTCGTCACTGAACCGCTCGACGCGATGGAGCGCCGGATCGCCGTCGTGCGCGAGGCCATGCGGCAGTCGCCCAACCTCCTGGGCATCCACCTCGAAGGTCCGTTCCTGGCACCTTCGCGGAAGGGTGCTCACCCCGAAAGTGCGCTGATCGATCCCGCGCCCGACGCGGTGGCGAGCCTCATCGACGCCTGCGGCGAGGACCTGCGCCAGATCACGATGGCACCGGAACTTCCGGGAGCGCTCGCGGCGATCGAGCGCTTCGCCGAGGCGGGCGTGGTCGTCGCGGTCGGGCACACCGAGTGCACGGCGGCGCAGGCGCGGGACGCCTTCGCGGCGGGAGCGAGGCTCATCACGCATGCGTTCAACGCGATGCCGCCGATCGCCGGGCGTGCTCCGGGTCCGCTCGGAGCCGCGCTCGCGGACGAGCGTGTCTTCCTCGAGGTCATCGCCGACGGCTTCCACGTCGCACCCGAGTCGCTCTCACTGCTGTTCGCGGCCGCCCCCGGTCGCGTCGTGCTGGTGACCGACGCGATGGCGGCTGCTGCGTCGGACGAGGGCACCTACCTGCTGGGCGAGCTCGAGGTGACCGTCTCGGGCGGCAAGGCCGTCCTCGCGGGAACAGACACGCTTGCGGGCTCCACGCTCGTGCTGAGCCGAGCGATCGAGGTGTGTGAAGCGTCGGGCATCTCCCGCGAGGCCGCGATCGAGGCAGCGACCGTGACCCCGGTCAAGGCGCTGCAGGCCTGCGGGTGGACGGTTCCCGCCTGACGCGAGCGCGAAGCCGCGCTACCCGGTGAGTCCGAAGCCGATTGGGAAGAGGTACTCCTCGCCGTCCGGCGCCGTGGGCACCTGGTCCAGGTTTCGCGGCCAGTTGACGGGCAGCGTCCCCGTGAAGGGGACGTCGCCGAAGAGCGTGTCGGCGATGCCCTCTCCCGCGGTGCCGGGAAGCCATGCCACGACGACGGCGTCGACGCGGTCGACGGTGTTCGTGATCAGCACGGGCCGTCCCGTCACGACCACGAGGACGGTGCTTGCGCACCGGTCGCCGAGCTCATCCAGGACGGTCAGGCCGGGAAGCGCGAGCGTCGTCGAGTCGCCCATGCCCTCGGCGTACGGCACCTCGCCCGCGGCGGCGATGCAGAGGTCGACCTGGCCGGAATCGGGCATCCCGACCGTCACCAAGACGTCTGCGCCCGCGCGCTGCTGGATCCCCTCCGCGATGGTCGTCCCGGGGATGACGGGGCCCACATCGCCCTGCCAGGACCTGGTCCAGCCGCCCGCCTGGACCCCCATGTCGTCCGCCGCGTCGCCCACCACGGCGATGGTGCGCACCTCCGGCCCGATGGGCAGCACGCCGTCGTTCGACAGCAGCACCTGAGACTCCTGGACTGCTCGGCGGGCGAGTTCGCGGTGCTCGGCGCTGCCGACGACGTCGGTCGGGACGGCCGGGTCGACGGGACCGTCGAACAGTCCCATCTGGAACTTGACGGTGAGGATGCGGCTGACCGCCTCGTCGATCCGCGCCTGCGAGACGTCGCCGCGGCTCACGGCCATCTCGAGCGAGGACTGGAAGCCTTCGCCGTCGAAGGGCGTCATCACCATGTCGACGCCCGCGTTGACGCACTGCGCGACCTTCTCGAAGCCGGTCTTGGCGGCGACCTGATCGCAGCCGCCCCAGTCTGAGACGACGAACCCGGTGAAGCCCAGTTCGCCGCGCAGCGTGTCCGTGAGCAGCGTCGCGTCACCATGTACCTTCTCGCCACCCCACGAGGAGAACGAAGCCATGATGGAGCGCGCGCCCGCGTCGATCGCTGCCCGGTAGGGGGGTAGCAGCGAGCCCTCCAGCAGTGCGGGGTCGGCGGGGGCGTCGCCCTGGTCGAGCAGGTAGGGCACCTGGATGATCTGTGTCGACGTCCCGTACACGGTCGCTCCGTCGCCCACGAAGTGCTTGGGTGTGGCGAGGACCGTCGACGGGTCCGCGAGATCGGAGCCCTGAAGGCCGCGAAGGTACGCGGTGCCCAGGCTCGCCACGACGTCGGGATCCTGCGAGTAGGTCTCGTACGTGCGGCCCCAGCGGATGTCGCCCGGCATGGCGAGCACCGGCGCGAAGTTCCAGCGGATGCCCACGGCGGCCAGCTCCTGCGCCGTGGCGTGCCCGATCTGCGTCATGAGCTCGGGGTCGTTCGCGGCCCCGAGCCCGATCTGATGCGGGAACACCGTCGCGCCGTCCATGCCGCCGAAGCCGTGCACGGCGTCGATGCCGTAGAGCAGCGGGATGCCGAGGCGCGTGTCCTCCATGGCTTCGCGCTGATGCTCGAGCACTGTCGCCTTCCACGCCGCAGCGTCGGACGCGCCCTGCAGGCCGCCGCCGCCGTGCAGCACGCTTCCGAGGTTCAGCAGCGCGACGTCGCCCGGCTCGAGGGAGTCCTCTTCGACCTGCGTCATCTGGCCCAGCTTCTCCGCCTGGGTCATCTGCGACAGGAGCACCTCGACGCGCGTCTCCAGCGGGAGCGAGGAATCCAGGTAGCTGCGGTCGATCCCGTCCGAGGGGGCGGGATCGACCGTGGGTTCGGGCGAGCATCCGGACAGCGCCAGCAGTCCGATGAGCGAGACGGTGACGACGGATCGGACCTTCACGTGAACCTTCCTTGGCGCGCGTGGGGACTCAACGGGTGGGCAGCTTGAAGACAGGAGCTACGTGCAGACGGCAGTGCTCATCTGAAAACGATAGTGCGGTGGCCGTCCAGCAGCACCCGATGCTCGGCGTGCCAGCGGACAGCGCGGGCGAGCGCGCGGCGCTCCACGTCGGCGCCGGTGGCGGTGAGGGACTCGGGCGTGTACGTGTGGTCCACGCGGTCCACGTCCTGCTCGATGATCGGGCCTTCGTCGAGGTCAGCGGTGACATAGTGCGCGGTCGCGCCGATGAGCTTGACCCCGCGGTCGTGGGCCTGGAAGTACGGGCGCGCGCCCTTGAAGCTCGGCAGGAACGAGTGGTGGATGTTGATCGCCCTGCCCTTGAGCGCCTCGCACATGTCGGGGGAGAGGATCTGCATGTAGCGCGCGAGGACCACCAGCTCTGCGTCCAGCTCGTCGACGAGCTCGAGCACCTGCGACTCGGCCTCGGTCTTCGTCTCCGCCGTGACGGGGATGTGGTGGAACGGCTTGCCGTAGAACTCGGCGAGCGAGCGGAGCGTGGGGTGGTTGCCGATGACCGCGACGATGTCCACCGGCAGCGTGCCTGCGCGCTCGCGGAACAGGAGGTCGTTGATGCAGTGTGCGGCTTTGGAGACCATGACGACGGTGCGCATGCGGCGTCCCGCGGTGTCCAGGCTCCACGTCATCTCGAACCGCTCCGCGAGCGCCGCGAACGCGGTCTCGAGCTCGCGCAGCGGGGCCGCGCTCTCCACCTCGACGCGCATGAAGAACAGCCCCGTGTCAGGGTCGCCGAACTGCTGGGACTCCGTGATGTTGCCGCCGTGCTCCGCGAGGGCGCCGGAGACCGCGTGGACAATGCCGGGGCGGTCGGGGCAGGACAGGCTGAGCACGTAGCGGAGGGGAGCGTCGGTCATGGCCACCAGCGTAGTGAAGGCGAGCGCCGCATCGGGCACCTGCCCGACGCAGGGGCCGGGCAGGTCTGGGACCCCTGGGGTGGATTCGGAGACGCGTGACCTGTCACCATAGGGGCATGAGCGACGACGCAGAGGTTCGCATCGACACCGTCGGCCCCGAGGACGCGGGCGAGATTCTCACCGTGCGCAGGGCCGCCTTCGTGGTGGAAGCGCAGCTGTATAACGATCCGCATATCCCCGCGCTCACGCAGACCCTCGAGGAGCTCGAGCAGGATATGGCGTCCGACGCCGTGGTCACTCTGGGCGCGTGGATCGGTCCGCGCCTGGTCGGCACCATCCGCGTGGGGATCGAGGGCACGAAGGCCACCATCGGCCGCCTCGCGGTGGTGCCCGACCTCCAGAACAAGGGGATCGGCGCGCAACTGGTCTTCGCTGTGCTCGGCTACCTGCCCGAGGACACATCCGAGGTGTGGGCCTTCACGGGTCAGAACTCCAAGCACAACATCGCGCTGTACAACAAGGCCGGCTACGACCACCAGTTCGACCAGGTCTCCGGTGACCTCACGTACGCGTACCTGCGCAAGATCCTCGAGACCGGCGCCATCGTCGACGACCGACCCGAGGCCTGAGGGCTGAGGCCTGAGTCGGCGCGTGGCGCTACGTCGCCGTCCCACTCCGAAGTGACGGCTGAGGCGGGCCCGGAGGCAGGTACGCGCCGTGCATCGTTGAACTGACCGTCACTTCGGCAGAGAAGCGCGGTCCTTCTTGACGCGAAGGAGTACACGCGGCGCGCCGTTGCTAGACTGACGAACGCCGCGACTGGCGCAGTGGGTCACCACGAGGAAGCGGCACCTTTCTCAAGACTCTTTGGTCGTACGCCTGGGCCAAGGTCACCGGACAACCGGCGGCCGCGTGCCGCCACCAGAGAGGAACGCCATGAGCACCGACTCCAGCGCCACCGCAGCCGTCATGAACGCGACGCTGCAGGATTTCGACCCCGAGATCGCGCAGGTCCTCGACCGCGAGCTCGAGCGCCAGCAGACCTACCTCGAGATGATCGCGTCCGAGAACTTCGTGCCGCGCTCCGTGCTGCAGGCGCAGGGCTCGGTCCTGACCAACAAGTACGCCGAGGGCTACCCGGGCAAGCGCTACTACGGCGGCTGCGAGGAGGTGGACGTCGCGGAGAACATCGCGATCGAGCGCGCTAAGAGCCTGTTCGGCGCCGAGTACGCGAACGTCCAGCCCCACTCCGGCGCGACGGCCAACGCGGCGGTGCTGCACGCGCTCGCCAAGCCGGGCGACCGCATCATGGGCCTCTCGCTCGCGCACGGCGGTCACCTGACTCACGGCATGAAGCTCAACTTCTCCGGCAAGCTCTACGAGGTCTCGGCCTACGGCGTGGACGACACGACGCACCTCGTCGACATGGACAAGGTGCGCGAGCAGGCGCTCGCGGACCGCCCCGACGTGATCATCGCAGGCTGGTCCGCGTACCCCCGCCACCTCGACTTCGCCGCGTTCCGCGCGATCGCGGACGAGGTGGGCGCGAAGCTGTGGACCGACATGGCGCACTTCGCAGGCCTCGTCGCCTCGGGCCTGCACCCCTCGCCGGTGCCGCACTCCGACGTCGTGTCGACCACGATCCACAAGACGATCGGCGGCCCACGCTCCGGCATGATCCTGTCGCGCGACCTCGAGGCCTACGGGAAGAAGCTGAACTCCGCGGTCTTCCCCGGTCAGCAGGGCGGACCGCTCATGCACGTGGTCGCAGCCAAGGCAGTGGCCCTCAAGGCTGCCGCGGGCGCGGAGTTCAAGGAGCGCAACGAGCGCGTGCTCGAGGGCGCGCGCATCCTCGCCGAGCGCCTCACCGCGCCCGACGCGATCGAGGCCGGCGTCAACGTCGTCTCGGGCGGCACGGATGTACACCTGGTGCTCGTGGACCTGCGGAACTCGCCCATGAACGGCCAGGAGGCCGAGGACCTGCTGCACTCGGTCGGCATCACGGTCAACCGCAACGCCGTCCCGAACGACCCGCGTCCGCCGATGGTCACCTCGGGCCTGCGCATCGGCACGCCGGCGCTCGCGTCGCGCGGCTTCGGCGCCGAGGAGTTCACCGAGGTGGCCGAGGTCATCACGACTGCGCTCAAGGGCGGCGCCGACGTGGACGCCCTGCGTGCCCGCGTGGCGAAGCTCGCCGGCGACTTCCCGCTCTACGAGGGCCTGCAGCAGTAATGGCGGCGGCTCCGCAGAAGCTGGACGGCAAGGCCACTGCGGCCGCCATCAAGTCCGAGCTGGCCACCAGGGTCGCCGCGCTCGCTGAGCGCGGCGTCACCCCGGGGCTTGGCACGCTGCTCGTCGGCGACGACCCCGGCTCGACGTGGTACGTCAACGGCAAGCACGCCGACTGCGCTGAGGTGGGCATCGCGTCGATCCGCGAGGACTTGCCCGGTGACGCCACGCAGGCGGAGATCGAGGCCGCAGTGGACCGTCTCAACGCGGACCCGGCGTGCACGGGCTTCATCGTGCAGCTGCCGCTGCCCCAGGGCGTGGACACGAACGCGATCCTGGAGCGCATCGACGCCGACAAGGACGCGGACGGCCTGCACCCGACGAACCTGGGTCGCCTCGTGCTGCGCGTGGCGGAGGAGGTCACGTCGAGCCTGCCGTGCACGCCCAAGGGCATCATCGAGCTGCTCGAGCGGCACGGGATCGAGCTGCGCGGCAAGGAGGTCGTGGTCATCGGCCGTGGCACGACGGTGGGCCGCAGCATCGGGCTGCTGCTGACGCGCAAGGCCGTCAACGCGACGGTGACGCTGTGCCACACCGGCACCGCCGACCTCGGTTCGCACACCCGCAGGGCCGACGTGATCGTTGCCGCCGCAGGCGTGCCGGGCATCGTCGCGGGAGACATGGTCAAGGACGGCGTCGTGCTCGTGGACGTGGGCGTCAGCCGCGTCACCGACCCGGAGACGGGCAAGTCTCGCGTGGCCGGCGACATCGCGCCCGACGCGGTGGCGAAGTCATCGTGGTACTCACCGAACCCTGGCGGGGTCGGCCCCATGACCCGCGCGATGCTCCTGGCGAACGTGGTCGAGACGGCCGAGCGCTCGCTCGCCTGACGACACTCGACGACGCCAGCCGCGCCCCCTTCCCGAGGGTGCGGCCGGCGTCGTCGTGTCGGGGTCGCCAGGTACGCTCGACGGCATGCGAATCGTCACCGTCAACGTCAATGGAGTGCGCGCCGCGGCGCGCAAGGGGATGCACGACTGGCTCGACCCCAGCGGTGCGGATGTGGTGTGTCTGCAGGAGGTGCGCGCGCCGCTGGAGACCACCGCCGAACTGGTCGGCGAGGGCTGGCACGTCGTGGAGGACGCGTGTGACATCAAGGGTCGCGCGGGCGTCGCCATCCTCTCGCGCACCCCGCTGAGCGACGTGCTCGCGCGTGCGGACGCGCTGGGCGAGGGCATGAATGAGCCCGTGCACACTGGCCGCTGGATCGAGGCGACCGTCGACTCGCCCGCCGGCCCGGTGCGCGTCGTGTCCGTCTACATGCACTCCGGCACGGCAGGCACCCCGAAGATGGACGACAAGTACGCGATGCTCGAGTCGATGACCGCTCGCCTGGCGGCGTTGCGCGAGGAGTACGAGCGGGTGGTGGTGATGGGCGACATCAACATCGCCCACACCGAGAACGACATCAAGAACTGGAAGGGCAACCTCAAGTCCGCGGGCTTCCTGCCTGAGGAGCGTGCGTATGTCACGCAGTGGCTCGAGGCCGGCTGGGTCGACGTGCACCGGACGCTGTCGGGAGACATGCCGGGGCCGTACACGTGGTGGTCGATGCGTGGACAGGCGTTCGACAACGATGCGGGCTGGCGCATCGACTACCAGTTCGCGTCGCCTGCGCTCGCCGAAGCCGCGACCGGGGTGCGCGTGGATCGTCAGGCGTCGTGGGACGCGCGCTGGACCGACCACGCGCCGCTCGTCGTCGACTACGACCTGTAGGCGCGAGGCTCGGCCCGCAGTCGGAAGGACTCAGATCCAGAGGAAGCGCGGCGCCAGTCGTCCCTCGGCAGTGAACGCGTCGGCGATCTGCGTCGCCGTCGACTCGGCCTGCGCCTTGCGCACGAGCGCGATCACGGAGCCCCCTCCACCCGCGCCGCTCACCCGTGCCCCCAGTGCGCCTGCCCGGAAGGCAGCGTCGACAGCGAGGTCGAGCGAGGGGCGCGACGCCTCGTAGTCCACGTCGAGCGACGCGTGCGAGCGGAAGATCGCCTTGCCGATGGAGACGAAGCGCTCGTGCGCGGGGGCAGTGCCGCCGAGCTCCGCGGCGACGAGGCGCACGCGCTCGATCTCGGACACGACGTGACGCGCGCGTCGCCGGGCGATCGGGTCCTCGAGAGACTCGACGCGCCTGAGCGCCTGCGGCGAGTCGGCGATCTCACGGAGGTCCGCGGCGCCGAGCGCGTGCGCCGCGGCGGCGCACTCGGCGCGACGCGACTCGAACAGAGGGCGCACGTCGCCGTGCGGCACCTGCGTGTCGACCACCAGGAGGCCCAGCCCGTAGTCCCGGATGTACATCGGGTAGTGCGTCGCGCTCACGGTGCGGCCACTGAAGTCCAGCAGCAGCGCCTCGTCTGCGCCGCACCGTAGCGCCACATGCGGGTCGAGGGGTCCGCACATCACCCCTGCCATCGCGTTCTCTGCGTCGAGGCACGCGTCAGCGAGCTCCGACCTGCCGTCGTCGCCGTCGAGCGCGAGGCGCCAGAGGTCGTTGACGGCCAGGACGGTCGCTCCGAGCACGGCTGCCGATGAGGCCAGGCCCCCTTGTGGCGGCAGGCACGATTCGATCGCGATGTCCATGCCGCGTCCGCTGAATCCGCGTTCGTGCATCGCCCACACGATGCCGGCGGGGTACGCGGGCCAACCCAGATCGGGGCCGGGCGCCTCGCCGACGCGCCCCTCCCACACGCGGCCCGGTCCTTCCAGCACGTCGCCCAGCCCACTGGTCACTCGCACGACGTCGTCGTCCCGCGGTGCCGCAGCGACGTAGGCCCGATGCGGCGTGACCGTGGCCAGCGACAGCCCGGCGTTGTAGTCGGTGTGCTCGCCGATGAGGGTCGCGCGGCCCGCGGCTGACCAATGGCAGGTCGCGTCGACGCCCAACTCTTCGAGCAGGAGGGACGCAGCGCGGTCGCGGCCCTCAGCCGGCGTCCACGCCTTCACCCATGCGGACCCCTCAGGCGAGACTTCCCTCACACGCGCCATTGTGCCAGGCATGTTCATCGCGCGTGAGGCGTGCGAGGATGAGGGCGAAGAGGCATGCGTCGAAGGGAGCACATCATGGCGAGCAAGTCGGCCCCAGAACCCGAGGAGAGCCCCGCGGGCGTGCCCGAGCCCTCGGACTCGCCGACGTCCCCGACGCCGGTCGTCGCGCCTGCATCGGTGCCGGTGCTGGAGCGTGTGCGCCGCAACCGCATGGGAGCGCTGGCCGCGGGACTGCTCGTGGCGCTCGTGGTCGGCCTGCTGCTGTCGGTACTGGTGCCTGGCGGGACGAACCTGCTGGCGTACGTGCTGCTCGGCCTGCTTCTCACTGCGGCGGTGGGGGCGACGGTGCGCTACCTCAGCCCCGATCGCGGCTTCGCTGCGCAGGGCACCGCCTTCGCGACGACCGCGCTGGGCGCGCACCTCATGCTCATCACCGGTGCCGTGAACTCGGCGGGCAGTGGACTCCTCGAGGACCTCGGAGCGCAGGGCCCAGGCTTCGACGACGCCCTGCTCGCCGCTCTGGGCGCGCCGATCTTCTCGAGCGGTGTGCTGCTGTGCGGACTCGTGGCCGCGGTCATCGCAGGCTGGGGCGCGCGCGACGAGCCGGGCGAGAGGCCCGCCAGGCCCGCAGGCTACTGAGCCCCGGCGTCGGGCTGGCGAACCGCCGGCGTCTCAGCGGGCGACGGGAGTGACGCCGAGCGAGCGCCCGGCGAGGCCGCGCTGACGAGCACTCAGCGAGCGAGCGATGTCGCGGAGAGCCTGTGCGGCGGGCGACTCGGGGTCGCTCACCACCACGGGAGTGCCCGCGTCGCCGGCCTCCCGTGCGCTGATGTCGAGCGGCACCTGACCCAGCAGGGGAACTTTCGTGCCGAGCGTCGCCGAGAGTCGCTCCGAGACCTTGGCGCCGCCTCCCTCACCGAAGACGTGCAGGCGTGAGCCGTCAGCCTGCTCGAGCCACGCCATGTTCTCGATGACGCCGACGACTGACTGCGAGGTCTGCGTGGCGATCGAGCCTGCGCGCTCCGCGACTCCCGCCGCGGCCGCCTGCGGCGTGGTGACGACCACGAGCTCGGCGTGGGGGAGCAGCTGGGCGACGGAGATCGCGATGTCGCCGGTTCCGGGCGGGAGGTCGAGCAGCAGGACGTCCAGGTCGCCCCAGAACACGTCCGCGAGGAACTGTTCGATGGCGCGGTGGAGCATGGGGCCGCGCCACACGACGGGCTGGCCCGCCGGGACGAACATGCCGATGCTGACGGCCTTCACCTCGTGGGCGATCGGGGGCAGCAGCATGTCGTCGAGCCGCGTGGGCTGACCTGCGACGCCGAGCATGCCGGGGATGGAGAAGCCGAAGATGTCGGCGTCGAGCACGCCCACCTTGAGTCCGTCGGCGGCCATCGCTGCCGCGAGGTTCGCGGTGACGGTGGACTTGCCGACGCCTCCCTTGCCGGACGCGATGGCGTACACGCGCGTCATGTTGCCCGGCTGGGTGAAGGGGATGACGGGCTCGGGCTTGCCGCCGCGCAGCTGCGAGCGGAGGTTCTCGCGCTGCTCGTCGGTCATGACGCCCAACTCGATGCGCACGTCGGTCACGCCGTCGACGGACCTGGCGGCGCTGTCGACGTCGTCGGTGATCCGTTCGCGCATGGGACAGCCCTGCGTGGTCAGGTCGATCCCGATCACTGCCGCGCCGGCGTCATCGACGTCGACGGAGCGGACCATGCCGATCTCGGTGATGGGTCGGCGGATCTCGGGGTCGATGACGCGGGACAGTGCGGTCTCGAGCTCAGCGACGGTAGGCATGGTGTCCATCGTAGGCGGTGACCGACAACTGTGAACCCGCTGGGCGGGGTCCACCGCGCCTCTGCGCGGCGCTCTTTGTGGGGTTCCTCGAAATGCCTGCGAGGCGTTGTGGTGAGAGCGCGTTCACGCTACCGTCGTAACCATTCTGTGACCTTTCCCGAACCCTCAGGAATGCACGATGGCCCAGGCAGTGACGCACACGGACGGACGTGGCGCGCGCACGCGCGCCGCACAGGGCGCGAGGCTCGCGCCTGGACGCATCGCGGCCCCGCGAAGCGCGGCGGACGCCGGGGCAGCACGCCGCGAGGAGGCCCATTCCGCGCGGCACCGGGGCGCGATCAGGCGCGGCGTGTGGATGGGGCTAGCAATCACGGTGCCCCTGGTGGCCGTCGCCGCCGTGATCTCGTATGTCTCGGGCTCGCCGAGCCGCTACCTCGCCATCGCGATCGGGCTCGCCGCAGGGGCGTCGATGGCCACTCAGGTCATCGACCGGTGCCATCGCGCGGGACTCGCGGCCGTCGCGGTGACGGCGTTCGCGTTGCTGCTCTTGGTGCCGCTCTCGTGCTTCTCGTGCGTCGCGGCCGCCAGCGAGTCGCCGTTCTCCGGCATGGTGGACCACGTCGCCGCGAACGGCGTCGGCGGACTCTTCGCGCACTACGCGGCGGGCGAGCCGTGGCGCGCGCTGGCCGCCATGGGGGCCTCGCTCGCGATCGCGTACCTGACCGGCCGTGGGCTCGGTGACGGCCGCCTGCTCGGCCGGCTCGTCCGATCCTGAGTCGCGGCAGGGGAACGCCCGACGCGTGAGCCAGCCCCTACGTCGGGCGTCAGGCCTGCCGGGGGCGAGTCAGCGTCGGCCGCTCGGGCGGCGCATGTCGCCGGGCTCGTCGTCCTCGTCGCGTAGCTCCTCGAGCAGCGCCCGCAGCTCGGAGCGCACGAAGTCGCGCGTGGCCGTCTCGTTGATCGCCTGACGCAGCGCCGCGACCTCGCGCGCGAGGTATTCGGTGTCGGCGAGCGAGCGCTCGGCACGCTGACGGTCCTGCTCGGCGGAGACACGGTCCCGGTCGTCCTGACGGTTCTGCGCGAGCAGGATCAGGGGTGCCGCGTACGAGGCCTGCAGGGAGAGCATCAGGGTCAGCGCCGTGAAGCCGTTGGCTGCCGAGTCGAAGCGCATGGTCTCCGGGCCCCACACGTTCCAGCTAAGCCACACGATGCAGAAGACCGTGAGGTAGAAGATGAAGCGCGGCGTGCCCAGGAAGCGCGCGATGCCCTCAGACACCTGGCCCGCTCGGTCTGCGCTCGCCCCGGTGCGGGGACGACGGCGGAACAGCGAGCGATCCTCGGCCTTGGGCCGGTCGAGCCGGAAGTCAGCCACGGGCGTCCTCCGTCTGCGCGTCCGGCTCCTCGTCCATGTGCTCGCGCCAATCGCTGGGCAGCAGGTGATCGAGCACGTCGTCGATCGAGACGGCTCCGACAAGGCGGTGGTCGGCGTTCACGACAGGTAGCGCGAGAAGGTCGTAGGCGGCGAGGCGGCGTGCGACGTCGGACAGGTGGTCGGTGGGCGCGAGCGGCGACACGGCCTGATCCACGTAGCCGCCGATCGCATCGTGCGGCGGCTCGCGCAGCAGGCGCTGGATGTGGACCAGTCCGATGTAGCGGCCCGTGGGGGTCTCGAGCGGCGGCCTGACGACGAACACCATCGAGGCGAGCGCGGGAGGAAGCTCCTGGCGGCGCACCAGGGCGAGGCAGCTTGCGACGGTCGTCTCGGGGCCCACGATGATCGGCTCGGGGGTCATGAGTCCGCCAGCGGTGTCGTCCTCGTAGCCCAGCAGCTGCTCCACGTGTCGCGCATCCTCGGGCTCCATGAGCTCGAGGAGCGCCGCCGCCTCCTGCTCGGGAAGGTCTCCGAGCAGGTCGGCCGCGTCGTCCGGGTCCATGGCCTCGAGCACGTCGGCCGCGCGTTCGGAGCGCAGCGTCGAGAGCAGCGCGATCTGGTCCTCCTCGGGAAGCTCCTCGAGGACGTCCGCGAGGCGTTCGTCGTCGAGTGCGGCCGCGATCTCTGCGGACCGTGAGGGCGTCATCTCCATGAGCGCGGCCGCGAGGTCGGCGGGCTTGTGGTCCTCGAAGGACTCGATGACGAGCGCGGCGCCCTGGTTCTTGTCGCGCACCGCCAGTCCCGTCACCTGGTCGATGTCGACCACGAGCGCCTCGCCGCGCCGCGAGAAACCCAGCACGCCCTTGCGCCGCTCGGCCCTGCGCACGTAGAGCTTTGTCACGTGCCAGGTCCGGGTGCGGTCGGGCTCGATCGCGATGTCCTCGACGAAGGCTGTCGACTTGTCTGCCTTGAGGCGCACGCTGCGCTCGAACAGCTCGGCGATCGCGAGCGACTCGCGGGCGCGTGCCTTGAAGCGACGCAGGTTGATGACGCCGGTGCAGATCACCTGGCCCGCCGAGATGGACGTGACGCGCGTGAGCGGCATGAAGACGCGTCGCCTGCCGGGTACCTCGACCACGAGTCCCACGGCGGTCGGCGCACCTCCGCTGCGGCGCACGAGCAGCACGACGTCGCGCACGCGGCCCACAGCGTCGCCCAACGGGTCGAAGACGGTGGCGCCCGCGAGCCTCGCGATGTACACGCGCTCGGGTCCGTTGCTCATGGACTTAAGGCTACCGGCGAGGCCCGTCGCGTGTGCGAGGCGTGCCAGGGAAGATGCCCGATGCGCTCGCGCGGGCGTCACGTAGCGCAGGCGACGTCGTGCGGCAGCGGCGGCGAGTGCCGAGTCGCCCGCACTGGCTCCAGTGCGTCCAGTCCGGTCGCGGTCAACTGGCACTTGAGCGATGGTGCCGGTCGCGCGATGATGGGGCATGCTCACCACCGCCCAGCAGTTGACCGCGGTGCTCGACCACTGGCAGTCGGGCAAGGGACCGCTCTATCAGCAGCTCGCCGACGCCATCGTCGCGCTCGCGGAGTCCGGCTCGCTCGAGCACGGCGCGCGCCTGCCGTCGGAACGAGCGCTCGCCACTGAGCTGCACCTCAGCCGCAACACCGTCACTTCCGCGTATCAGCAGTTGCGTGAGATCGGCTGGCTCGAGGTCAAGCCGGGCGCCGCGCCACGCCTGGGCTCGCTCTCCCGTGGCGTGGCGGCCCTCAGCGCGCAGGACCGCTTCAGCAAGATCCTCACGGGTCGCTACGAACCGCTGGTCGCGTTCAACACGGCCTCGCCGCCCCCTGCGCCCGCCGTCACCGAGGCGCTCGCGGACCTCGAGGGCTTCCTCGGCGGGAAGCCGGCCGTGGGCAACGGCTACGCCGCGCTCGGCGACCGCGACCTCGTGCTCGCCGTCACCGACCACCTGCGAGCGCTCGGCATCCCCGCGCGCGCCGACGAGATCGTCATCACCTCGGGCGCGCAGCAGGCGCTGTGGCTGCTGGTCACGATGCTCGCGGGGCCTCACAGGCCCGTCGCGCTCGAGTCCTTCACGTACCCGGGAGTGTTCGACGCGATCCAGGCGGCCGGCTCGCGCCCGCTCGCCCTGCCCATGCGCGACCAGGGGCTCGACGCGGAGGGGGCGGCGAAGCTGCTGCGCGCCGCTCGGCCAGAGCTTGCGTACCTCACGACCTTCCACAACCCCACCGGCACCGCCATGACCGACGAGGCGGTGCAGCGCGTGCTCGCCGCCGCCGCCGCGTCAGGCACAACCGTGATCGATGACCGCACCATCGGCGATCTGACGCTCACGGGAGAGCCGCGTCGGCCCTTGGCGGCGTACGCCTCCGGCGCCGCCGTGATCACCGTGGGCGGCATGTCCAAGGTCTTCTGGGGTGGGCTGCGCGTGGGCTGGCTCCACACCAACGCGACCCTCGCCGCCCAGCTCCGGCACCGCAGGGCCGCCATGGATCTCGGCTCGCCCGCACTGTTCCAGCGGGTCGCGGCCCGGCTCCTTCGCGACCGCTTCGAGGACACGCTCGCGTGGAGGCTTTCGGCACTGCGCGAGTCCCTCGCGGCCACACGCACGGCCGTGAGCGAGCATGGCCTCGACTGGACGTGGCACGAGCCCGAAGGCGGCCCGTCTCTGTGGGTGCGGCTTGGCTCGGGCAATGCTGACAGGTTCTCCGAGCGGGCGGAGGCGGCGGGTGCGCCCGTCGCGCCGGGCTCGGCGTTCGAGGTGCTGCCTGGCGCCGCCGACGGCCACTTCCGCCTGCCGTTCTATCTGCCGCCCGAGCAGATGCGGCTCGGAGTGAAGATGCTCGCCGACCGCGCTGCTTAGGCCGTGCCAGCCGCGACGCACAACGCGCGCGTAGCGTGAGCAGCAGGCGAGGAGGCCCGACCATGCTGCTGTTCTACGTCGATGAGTCCGGTGGCACGTCCATGACGTTCCGCGAGGCGCCGCGCGGGCGATCGCGCGGTTCGGGTGCGAGCGAGTACTTCGTGCTCAGTGCGGTCGGCATCCACGATTCTTCCCGGGAGCTGCTCGCGCTCGAGCTGCGCGCGATCAAGGAACGCGTGTTCGGCGCCGCCGCCACTGACCGTCCCTGGGGCGACACCGAGATCAAGGGCTCCTACCTCGCGCACCTCGACCACAACCTGCGCGACGGCGCCCACGACTGGCTCCCTCCCGGGTACGCCGCGGTCTACGACCTGAACCGCATGAACGAGCTTCTGCGCGACGTGGGCCAGCTCTTCGCCAAGTTCCGCCCCCTCGTGTTCTCCGTGGTCGTGGACAAGGGGGCGATCCTCGACGCCGACTCAGGAGTGAACCCGCTCGGGGCCGCGTACGCCCGGCTCTATGAGCGCGTCGCTCTCACGCTTGCGCAAGTCAACAGGGGCGAAGGCGCGATCTTCATCGCCGACCAGCAGGACGAGCACGAGGCGTACTTCAAGAGCGGCAATCTCACGCGAGACGTCAACGCTCTGTCCACGAAGGGCCGCGGTCGTCCGAACTTCGATCTGCTGCTGGACAAGCCGGTGTGGATCGACCCCAAGCTCAGCACGTGGGACAAGGAACTCATCCAGCTACCCGATCTCGTCGCCTACGCGAGCTACGCCTGGTACAAGGCGGGCGGCCCGCCACGCGGCAATCACTACCTGTGGGACAAGATCGCTCCGTGCTTCGCCGCGCACTGGAACACGACCAAGGCGCAGGGAGGCGGCATCACCGTCTACCCGGATCCGGGCAAGTACCCGCCGATCGCTCCCTAGGAGGCGAATGCGGCGCGAGTGAGCCGCACGGACTCGACCCGTGCGTCGGCGTCGAGCGCCGCGTGCACGGTGATGAGCTCGTCCGCGTGCGCCTCCTCGGCGAACGCCTCCAGGCTGCCCCGCACGTCGTCTGGCGTGCCGACGGCGGTGCGCGACATCATGGCCGCGATCTGCTGTCCCTGCGCGGAGGCAAGGAACGCGTCGATCTCGGCGTCCGAGTACTCGTGCGCGGTGGGGCCTCGCTGGATCATGCGGCGCACCCGCTCGCGTCGGGCGCTCTCGAAGCGCTCGTGCGCCAGCGCGGTGTCCGGGGCCGCGACGACGTTGACCCCGGCGATCACATAGGGCTCCGGCAGCTCTGGCGACGGCTGGAACCGATCGCGGTAGAGGGCGACCGCCTCGTGCAACGCTTGAGGCGCGAAGTGAGAGGCGAAGGCATACGGCAGGCCGAGCGCTGCGGCGAGCTGAGCGCCGAACAGCGACGAGCCAAGGATGTACAGCGGCACGTGCGTGCCCGCGCCTGGAGTCGCTCGTACGCCGTCGGATCGCGTCTCGCCCGCGAGCAGCGAGCGAAGCTCGACGACGTCGTCGGGAAATCGATCCGAAGCCGAGGGGTCGCGGCGTAGCGCCGCATAGACGGCGCGGTCGCCGCCCGGCGCGCGGCCGAGGCCGAGGTCGATGCGCCCGGGGTGAAGCTCTGCGAGCGTGCCGAACTGCTCCGCGACCACGAGCGGGGAGTGATGGGGGAGCATCACGCCCCCTGCGCCCAGTCGGATCGTCGAGGTGTGGGCTGCGACGTGCGCGATCAGCACCGCCGGCGCTGAGGACGCGATCGACGACATCCCGTGGTGCTCGGCGTACCAGACGCGGGTGAAGCCGGACTCTTCGGCCGCGCGCGCCAACTCGACGGAGTGCGCGAGAGAGTCAGCGGCGGAGCCGCCGGGGGCGATCGCGGCGAGATCGAGCACGGACAGGGTCACAGGCATGGGGCACCTCAGGTCGGGAGCGGGGATCCAGGGGTGCAACGCGCCCGACGCCGGTTTCAGTCCCGCGCGGATCTCACCTTCGTGGTCACCAGGTGAATCGCGCCGGCGAGGACGAAGGCGCCCGCGAACAGCGCCAGCGCCGCGACGGGGTCGTTCATCAGGGTCGGGTCGATGAGCATCACCGCGGCGAGCACGAGCATCGTGACGCCTGCGAAGAGCTTGAGGATCTCGCCGTGCTTGTCGGTGAGCTTGGTGGCGCGCATGGTGATCACGGCCGCTGCGAACACGAGGAGCTCGTCGATCAGGAACGGGATCATGTACGCCACGAAGAGGCCCGCGGTGGCGGCCGGGCCCACGTCGTTGGCCTGCAGCATCCCCGTCCACAGCAGCGGGAAGCCCGCGGTGCAGGGCGTCTCGAGCAGGCTCACGCCCACCGCCAGCACCACGGTCGCGCCGAGCGCCGGGAGGACCGCCTTGTGCTGCGCGGCCTCGCGCATGCGCTTGTAGATGCCCGGCTTCGCGGAGTCGGAGATGGTGAACGACAGGCCCTTCTTGAAGGCGAAGTAGTCCTTGACGCTCACGACACCGAAGATCCCGGCAACTCCCGCGACCACCAGCTGGATCCAGCCCATCCATCCGATCACGGTCAGCGCCGAGTAGAACGCCGCCATATACAGCGCGTACATCGCCGCCGTCACGGCGAGGAAGGTGCTGCCGATGAGGACGACGCGGCCGCGCGAGCCGGTGCGCAGCACGATCGCGAGCAGCACCGAGATCACCCACAGCGAGCACGGGTTGACGCCGTCGACGAAGCCGATGACGAGCGTCGACACCAGCAGGCTGTGCTCGTCTAGCGTCACCTCGCCGACCAGCGGCACGTCGATGACGTCGCGCTCCACCGGATCGGACGTCTCGGTGGGCGCGGGCTCCGGCTCGTCGAGAGCGGCTGACAACGCTGCCTCAACTTGAGGCGCCATCGACTCGGACCATCCGGTCCACACCTGCTCGCCGACGATCGTCACCGGCACGCCCGTGACCTCGAAGCCGAACGCCTCTGCCGTGTTCGCGAGCAGCGCCTGGTTGGCCTCCTCGTACCAGACCTCGTAGCCGATCATCACGACTTCGGGGTGCTCGGCGGAGTACGCGGCGAGCCACTCCTTCTCCGCGGCGCAGTGCGGGCAGCCATCGCCCCAGAACAGCACCAGGTCGGCGGTCGGCTCGAGGCCCGCCTCTTGAGCAGGCGCGGTGCCGCCGGTGATGCCGAGATCGGATGCGACCTCGGTGGCCATGCCCGACGCGGGGGCCGGGTCGGCAGCGGCCGGAGGGGCGAGCGTCAGGACCATGCCGAGCGCGACCGCAGCTCCTGCGAGCAGCATCGTGACCCGCGCGGCGAACCGAGCGCGGAAAGGTGCCGGGCCGGCGAGAGGCATGGAGCTCCAATGCGTGCGGGCGCGCCGGGGTCCGCGCCGATCCTGCTCACACGCTACGCATCGTCTGCCCAGGTTCCGCGGGACCGCGGTCCCGAACCCGATGCGAGGCGGTGACTACCGCAGGCCGGTCATCCAGGTCTCAACGGCGTCGGGCGTGCGGGGGAGCGCAGCGGAGAGGTTCTCCACGCCGTCCGAGGTGACCAGCACGTCGTCCTCGATGCGGACGCCGATGCCGCGCAGCTCGGCGGGCACGGTGACGTCGTCGGCCTTGAAGTACAGGCCGGGCTCGATGGTGAACACCATGCCCGGCTCGAGCAGGCCCTCCATGTAGAGCTCACGCTTGGCCTCGGCGCAGTCGTGCACATCGAGTCCCAGGTGGTGCGACGTCGAGTGGACCATCCAGCGGCGGAACAGCTTCGCGTCGGGGTCCTCGTGCTCGGGCACGATGCCCCACTCGGTGAGGCGCTTCTCGATGACCTCCATGGCCGCCTCGTGCACGTCGAGGAAGCGCACGCCGGGCTTGGCGACGGCGAACGCGGCATCGGCGGCCTCGAGCACGGTGCTGTACACGCGCCGCTGCACCTCGGTGAAGGTGCCGTCGATGGGCAGGGTGCGCGTGATGTCGGCGGTGTAGAGGCTCTCGACCTCCACGCCGGCGTCGAGCAGCAGCAGGTCGCCCTCGCGCACCTGGCCCGTGTTCCGGATCCAGTGCAGCGTCGTGGCGTGCGCGCCCGACGCCGCGATCGTCTCGTAGCCGACCGCGTTGCCCTCCTCGCGGGCGTGGCCGTCGAAGGTCGCCTCGATGACGCGCTCGCCGCGCTTGTGCGCCACCGCGCGCGGCAGCTCTCGCACCACCCGCTCGAAGCCCGCGATGGTCGCGTTGACGGCGTCGCGCAGCTGCTGCACTTCGTACTCGTCCTTGACGAAGCGCATCTCCGACAGCGCCCGGGACACAGGCTTGTGCGGGTGCGAGGCCAGGCGGATGTCCTTCGGCAGGTCCGCGAGGTCGGCGGTCGCGATGCCGGTCATCGCCGCGAACTCCGCGAGACCGGGGCGTCGCCCGATCCAGAACTCGCCCGCGCGTGGGTCCGCGTAGAAGCCCTCATCGCCGGGTCCGGCGGGCGGCACGACGTAGAGCGTCGCGTCGTGGCCATCATCGGTGGGCTCCATCACGAGCACCGCGCCGGGCTCGTAGTCGGCGCCGAGGCCCGTGAGGTACGCGAAGTCTGACAGTGGGCGGAATCGGTAGTCCGTGTCGTTCGCGCGTACCTTGAGGTCGCCCGCGGGGACCACGATGCGACGGCCGGGAAACTGCGCGCTGAGGCGATCCCGCCGCGACGCCGCATACGGGGCGGCGGCGATCAGCGTGGTGGCCACGTCGTCGGGCTCGGCCCAGCCGGTGGAAAGGAACTCCTTGAACGCCGCGGAATTGGGGCGCGACGCGCGCGCCTTGTTGGTCTCGTCCTTGTTCTCGCTCACCGGCCGATTCTCCCACGCGGCACGGATGCCTAGGCTGGGACCGTGCGCATCGACCTTCACACCCATTCGACCGTCTCAGACGGCACCGGGTCGCCCGCGCAGGTGATGCGCGAGGCAGCCGACGCGGGCCTCGACGTGGTCGCGCTCGCGGACCACGACTCGACGGCAGGTTGGGACGAGGCTCAGGCAGAGGCCGACGCGCTGGGTATCGAGCTCGTGCCCGCGATCGAGATCTCCGCGAAGGACCGCTGGGTGTCGATCCACCTGCTCGCGTACTGGCCGCGCCGCGACGACCCGACGCTGGTCGACATGATGGAGGCCACGCGGGCCGCCCGCGTCGGCCGAGCGCAGCAGATTGTGGAGCGCATCGCCGCCGACTACCCGCTCACCTGGGACGACGTCGCCACCCACGCACATGGCTCTGTCACCGTCGGCCGGCCGCACATCGCCGACGCACTCGTCGCCAAGGGCGTGTTCCCCTCGCGCGACGCGGTATTCGCCGAAGTGCTGCGCAACGGCTCGCGCTACTACGTGCCGCACTACGCGCCCGACGTGCGTGACGTCATCCGCGCCGTCCGCGCGGCCGGGGGAGTGCCCGTGTTCGCCCATCCTGGTGCGCACACCCGCGGCAGGATCGTGCCCGACGCCGTGATCGCCGACCTCGCCAGCGTCGGCTTGGCAGCGCTCGAAGTGGACCACCGCGACCACGACGACGAGGCTAGAGAGCGGCTGGCCGCGCTCGCGGATCGACACGGACTGCTGCGCACCGGCTCGTCCGACTATCACGGCACGGGCAAGCTCAATCGCCTGGGTGAGAACCTCACGGCGCCCGAGGTGCTCGAGGCGCTGCGCGCACAGCACGCCTGACCTCAGACGTGACGAAGGCCGGGACCCCTCGCGGATCCCGGCCCTCGCCTTCAGTCTGTGTGCCTACTCAGCCGCAGTCTGAGACGGCTGGCCCTGGCCGCCGCCCGAACCGCCACGACGGCGACGGCGACGGTTGCGCTTGGGAGCGTCTCCGCCCTCGCCAGAGCCTTCTGTGCGGGGTGCGCGCTCGGTGCGTGCAGCGTCGGTCTGGCGCTCGGCGCCGTCCCGACGACCACCCTCACCACGTCCGCGGCCCTGGCCGCCGCGGCCTCCGCGACCGCCGCGTCCGCGACCGCCCTCGCGCTGGCCGTCACGGCCGCCCTCGCGGCCGCCACGCTTCTCGCCGTGGCCCGCGGCCTTGCCGGTCTCGCCGAGGTCCTCGAGCTTCTCGGCCTCAAGGCCCTCGAGCACCTGCTTGTCCTTGGGCAGACGGCCCTTGGTGCCCTCAGGGATGTTCAGGTCCTCGTAGAAGTGCGGCGAGCTGGAGTAGGTCTCGACGGGCTCGGGGTAGCCGAGGTCGAGCGCCTTGTCGATGAGCGACCAGCGGGGCAGGTCGTCCCAGTCCACGAAGGTGACGGCGGTGCCGGTCTTGCCCGCGCGGCCCGTCCGGCCGATGCGGTGCAGGTACGTCTTCTCGTCCTCGGGGCACTGGTAGTTGATGACGTGCGTCACGTCGGTGACGTCGATTCCGCGCGCGGCGACGTCGGTGGCGACGAGCACGTCGACCTTGCCGTTGCGGAACGCGCGCAGCGCCTGCTCGCGTGCGCCCTGGCCGAGGTCGCCGTGGATGGCGCCGGCCGCGAAGCCACGGTCGCGCAGCTCGTCGGAGACCTTGGCAGCGGTGCGCTTGGTGCGCGCAAAGATGACGGTGCGTCCGCGGCCCTCGGCCTGCAGCATGCGGCCCAGCATCTCGACCTTGTCGAGCGCGTGGGCGCGGTACACGACCTGCTTGATGGCCTTGACGGTCGCGCCGTCGTCGTCGGGGTCGGCCGCGCGGATGTGCGTGGGCTGCGTCATGTAGCGGCGCGCGAGCGAGACGACCGCGCCCGGCATGGTGGCCGAGAACAGCATGGTGTGGCGCGAGGCAGGCGTCGCGGCGAGCAGGCGCTCAACGTCCGGCAGGAAGCCCAGGTCGAGCATCTCGTCAGCCTCGTCGAGCACGACGGTCTTGATGTAGCGCAGGTCGAGGTGGCCCTGGTTGAGCAGGTCGATCATGCGACCCGGCGTGCCGACCACGACCTCGACGCCCTTGTTCAGGGTGTCGATCTGCGGCTCATACGCGCGGCCACCGTAGATCTGCGTGATGCGCAGCGGGCGCTTGCGCGACGCGGTCTCGAGGTCGCCGGCGACCTGCACGGCGAGCTCGCGCGTCGGGGCGACGACGAGCGCCTGGGGCTTGCCCTGCGCATCGCCGAGCGCGTCCCAACCGTCCTCGCCCTTGCCGACGGCACGGTGCAGGAGCGGGACGCCGAAGCCCAGCGTCTTGCCGGTACCGGTCTTGGCCTGGCCGATGATGTCGTGGCCGCTGAGAGCGACCGGCAGGGTCATGGCCTGGATGGGGAACGGCGAGGTGATGCCGGCATCGGCGAGAGCTTCGACGATGAGGGGATTGACCGCGTAGTCAGCGAACGACGTGTTCGCGGACTGCACGGAGGCGTGCGTGTCTGTCATGGAGTTGTCCCAACTCTGGGGCGCCGGGGGCGCGTGCGGCGGGCAGCCGATCGCGAATCTTCCACAGGGGGAGCCCGCCTCGTACGGCGGGCCCCGGCTTCACATGACGACCGGTCAGCCTCGGGTCGCTCCGATTGTACCGTGCGGGTCCATCACAGGCCCAGACCCTCGTTGTCGGTGCTGCGGAGCCGTGGCTACAGTGGGCCCGTGCGAATCGTCGTGATGGGTGTGACCGGATGCGGCAAGACGACCGTGGGCTCGCGTCTCGCGGACTCGATCGGAGCCGACTTCCAGGACGGCGACGACCTGCACCCGCCCGCGAACGTGTTCAAGATGGCGGGCGGCGAGGCGCTCACTGATAAGGACCGGGAGCCGTGGCTCGACGCGGTCGGCGCGTGGCTTGCGGCGCGTGAGTCAGGCGTGATCGCATGCTCGGCTCTCAAGCGGGCGTACCGGGATCGTCTCCGTGACGCGGCTGAGGGGATCTTCTTCCTGCACCTCGCGGCGCCGATCAGCGCGATCACGCGTCGCGTCGAGCAGCGCTCCGCCACGACTGATCACTTCGCGGGAAGCGACCTGCTCGCGTCGCAGTATGCGGCGCTCGAGCCGCTGCAGGGGGACGAGGACGGCTTCACGATCGACGTCAACAAGTGCGACCCCGCGCAGGCGGTCGCCTTCGCGCGCCAGGTCATCGCCTGAGGCCAGCCCGACGCCGAGGCCGGGTTCGTGCGGCGCCGTCGCCCGCGTCGGGCGTGTGCATGCCCGATGCTCGGGGGGCCTACGCCCCGAAGCCCACGCGGCGCTTCTCCTCCTCGCCGATCTCGACGTAGCCGAGAGCGTCGGAGGGGACCACCACGCGGCGGCCCTTGGCGTCCACGAGGTCGAGCACGCCGCCTGAGGTGGCCGCGGCGACCTTGGCCGCGACATCGTCCGCGGACTCGTTCGTCTCGAACGCGATCTCGCGTGAGACGTTCCGCACACCGATCCTGACTTCCACGCTGACCTCCGTGAGCCGAGCCACTGGTTTCCTGGCTCTATCGTAGGGGGATGGATCGCGAGGGAAGCCGCCTGTTCGCGGGCAGGGGAATCCGTGCGCGGAGCATCCCCGGCGGCATCCTGCTCGTGGCTCTAGCGTTCGGCGTCGGCATCGGCGCCGGCTGGTTGACGTCCCTGGTACCGGACTTCTACAACGCGCTGACGGCGCCGGAGCCGAGCGTGACTCCCAGCCCGGAGGCGAGTCCTCTTCCCAGTCCGACCGCGGCGATTCCCACGCCCGAGCCGATCGTGCGCGAGCTTGACGACGACGACCTGCTCGCCGGTCTGCTCGATCTTGACGTGCCGTTCAGGGGCGAGGGAACCTTCAGCGTGATCCCCGGCGAGACCGAGCCGACCGAGGGCGCCGGGACGGTCCGGTGGGTGCGCATCGAGTTCGAGGACGGACTCAGCGTCAACCAGACCGCGCTGGCCGACTTCGTCCTGGACACGCTCAACGACAACCGCGGCTGGGGCTCCGAGGGGCGCATGCAGTTCGTGGAGACCGAGGGCGTGCCCGACGTGCGCATCCTCTTCGCGAGCCCCTACACGTCCGAGGTGCTGTGCACCGATCCCCACCTCTCCGCCGCGACAGGTCCCGTCGCCGAGGAGAGCGAGGCGGCGGATGCCCCCGAGGCGACCTCGCCCGACGCGTCGCCCACGGCCGAGGCCCAGCCTGAGACGTGCGCGTCCCAGGGCGTCATCGTCATCTCGCAGTACGACTGGGCCGCCGGGCTTCCCACCTACGGCGAGGAGCGGCGTCAGGACTCGCGGCGCTACCTGCTCGGGCACTTCGTCGGCCACATGCTCGGCAACGACGATCAGGCGTGCCGCGGCGGCGCCGCGCCGCTCATGGTCGACCAGGAGGGCGCCCTCGGGGACTGCTCGCCGAACCCGTGGGCATATCCCTCCGCGGAGCCGGGCTCCGTGGTCGATCTGACGGACGACGCGGCGGCGACAGCCGAGCCGTCGTAGAGCCTTCGCGGCGATGTCGGTGCCGCATGGTGGGATGACTGGCATGACCCGAGAGCAGGCCGAGCGGCAGCCGCGCGAGCGGAGCCCGCGTCTGCGCCTCGTCGCCGCCGCTGCTCCGCCTGAGCCGGCCCTGGATCCCTCTCAGCGCCGCGCAGTCGACGCGCTGTCCGCGCCGGGCGGGCCCATCGTCGTGACCGGCGCGGCAGGCACGGGCAAGACCTCCGTCGTGGTCGCCGCCGCGGCGCGCGCCGTCTCGGACGGCACGCCTCCCGATCGGGTGCTGGTGATCGCGCCGACGCGCCAGACAGCCGCCGCGCTGCGCGACCGCGTCGCGACCGCGATCGCTGCTCCCACCGGTTCTCCCGTGGTGCGCACCGCTGCCTCGGTGGCCTTCGCCGTGCTGCGGGCGGAGGCCGACGCGCTCGAGGAGCCGCGTCCCGCGCTGGTCTCGGGCGCCGAGCAGGACGTGGTGCTCCACGAGCTCCTCGACGGCCACCACTCGGGTCGTGTCGCACCGCTCGACTGGGGCGACGCCGTGCCGCAGGAGGCGACGATCCTCCCTGGCTTCCGCGAGGAGCTGCGCAATCTGCTCATGCGCGCAGCCGAACGGGGTGTCGAACCCGATCGTCTCGCTGAGCTGGGCCGCGCGACCGGCCGGCGCGAATGGGAGGCGGCTGCGGCGCTGTACGAGGAGTACGAGTCGGTCATGGCGCTGCGCTCCACGCCGCTGGACCAGGGTGGGCGCTACGACCCGGCCACGATCCTGTCGCGCGCCACGGAGGCGCTCGCATGGTGGGACAGCACGGTCGGCTCGGCCGCGCGGAGACCGTCGTGGGATGTCGTGATCGTCGACGACGCGCAGGACGCGACCGCCGCCGTGCACGACCTGCTCGCGCGCCTCGCAGACGATGGCGCTCGCGTGGTGCTCGTCGGCAACGCCGACGAGTCGGTGCAGGGCTACCGTGGCGCCGTCCCTGAGCGCCTCGCCGAGCCGCTCGGGCTCGAGGGTGCCGTACATGTCGAACTGAGGCACGACCACCGCCAGACTGCGCTCGCCTCGGTGAGCGCGCGTGTCGCGGAGCGCATCGGGGTCAAGGGAAGTGCGAGCGCGCGGGGCGCCTACCGAGATGTGCAGGCCGCGCCGCCTCAGCGGGAGGGGAGCGAGCGTGCCGCGCCGGTGCGTTCGATCACCGCCCCGCACCGCTACGCGCAGTCACGCGCGATCGCTGCTGCCCTGCGCCGTGCGCGTCACGGCCTCGACGGGGCCGCGACGGAGTGGAAGGACATGGCGGTCATCGCGCGCTCGGGCGCGCAGCTGCGCGCCCTCAGGTCGGACCTGCTCGCCGCGGACATCCCGTGCGAGCCTCTGGGAGACGGCACCGCGCTGCACCGCGAGAGCGCCGTGGCACCTCTGCTCACCCTGCTCAAGGTGGCGTTCGGCGAGCCCTGGGACGAGGATTCGGCGGTGGAGGTCCTCACGTCGCGCCTCGTCGGTCTCGACGCCGTGGGGCTGCGCAGGCTCCGGCGCGCGCTCGTCAGGGACGAGCGCGAGGGCGGTGGGGCCAGAACCAGCGCGGAGCTGCTGATCGACGCGCTGGGCGATCCGGCCCGATGCGCCGCACTGCCAGGCCCCGAGCCGCGAGCGGCGGCACGCGCCGCGCGCGCGGTCGTGGCTGCCCGGGAGCGCGCGCAGGCACCGGCACCGACGCCCGGCGCTGTCGTGTGGGCCGCCTGGGAGGCGCTCGACGTCGCCGAGTCGTGGCGCGCGGCCGCCCTCGCCGGGTCCACGCGCGACGACGCCGACCTGGACGCCGTGATCGCGCTCATGCGCGCCGCACAGAGCTTCACGGAGCGACTTCCTGAGGCCCCCGCCGTCGCCTTCCTCGACTACCTCGAAGCCCAGGACTTCGCTGCGGACTCGCTCGGTCTGAGGGGAAGGGCGCCGGACGCAGTGTCCTTCTGTACCCCGGCGTCCGCCGCGGGGCGCGAATGGGACGTGGTCGTTGTCGCGGGCCTCGAGGAGGGCGTGTGGCCCAACCTGCGCCTGCGCGACTCCGTGCTGGGAGCGCAGGCCTTCGCAGACCTGGTCACGGCGGGCGGGCTGAGCGCGTCTCCCGATGCCGCGCTGGCGGCTGCCCGAGGCCCGAGGGACCTGCGTGGTGCCCGCGCGTCGGTGCTCGACGACGAGACGCGTGCACTGCTCGTCGCCGTCTCTCGCGCACGCGCCCGACTGATCGTCGCGGCCGTCGACGACGGCGAGGCGCGTCCGTCGCGCTTCCTGACACTCATCGAGGACGCGGCCGGGATCGCGCGAGAGGATGCCGCGCAGACGCGCGTGGTCTCCGACCTCAGGTCGGCCGTCGCGAGGCTGCGCGCGAGCGGCGTCGCTGCAGCGGCTCGCCTGGAGCGAGACCCGTCCGACGTGCGCGCGCGAGGAGAGCTCGAGGGCGCGGCCGCGCAGCTCGCGGACCTCGCCGCGCGAGGCATCGCCGGTGCCGATCCCGCCCGCTGGCATGGCGTTCCCGACCCCTCCACCGACGCGCCCTTCTGGGATGAGGACGTGCCCGTCAGGGTCTCTCCGTCTCGACTGGACGCGGTGCGCACGTGCGCGCTGCGGTGGGCCCTCGAGTCATCGGGAGGCACGCCGGAGAGCTCCGACGCGCAGCAGGTGGGGCTGCTCGTCCACGAGATCGCCGCGCAGTACCCGGACGGCGGCGAGGAGCAGATGCTCGCCGAGCTCGAGCGCCGGTGGGCCGACGTCGGCGGGCAGGAGACCTGGATCGAGCGTGAGGACTACGCGAGGGCGCAGGCCATGGTGCGCAGGCTCGCCGCTTACCTCGGAGGCGTGAGCGCCGATCGTGCTCTCGTCGAAGAGGGATTCTCGGTGACGCTCGGTCGCGCGCAGGTCGCAGGCATCGCCGACCGCGTCGAGGTCAGCGGCTCCGAGGCGCGCATCGTCGACCTCAAGACCGGAGCCAAGATCTCGCGCGCCGAGGCCTCCGACCATGGTCAGCTGATGCTGTACCAGCTCGTCGCCGCGCACGGGGCATTCGCGGGCGTCGAGCGGGCGACCGATGCCGCGCTTGTGTTCGTCGGCAAGGATGCCGCACGGGCAGGCTCCGTGGTCGAGCAGGCCGCGATCGATCCCGAGGTGGCGCGAGAGGTGCTCGACGCGGCCGTCGAGACCATGACCGCCCCGATCTTCACCGCGACCACGAACCCCCTGTGCGAGCGCTGCCCCGTGCGTCGGGCGTGCCCCGCGCACGCGAGCGGCAGGCAGGTGAGCGACTCATGACCGCACCCCTCGAGCGCGAGCAGGCGGTGACCGCCGTGGGAGCCATCGCGCCACAGCGACGCACCGTCGCCGCGCTGGCGGAGATCGTCTCTCCCGGACAGCACCCGACGGATGAGCAGGCGCGCATCATCGGCGCGGGGACGGAGCCCACGCTGGTGGTCGCCGGCGCGGGCTCTGGCAAGACCGAGACCCTGTCGATGCGCATCGTCTACCTTCTCGACCACGCGGACGAGCTCTTCGGCGAGCCGATCAGCCCGGAGGAGATCCTGTGCCTCACGTTCACGCGCAAGGCCGCGGCGGAGATCGCCGCGCGCGCGGAGACGCGCATCTCGACGGTCTGGGACCCCGTCGTCACCGCGCCTGACGGGAGCGAGCGACGCGCACGCGATCCCGAGCGGCCCGCGCCGACCGTGGCCACCTACAACGCGTACGCCGCCGCACTCGCCGCCGAGCACGGGCTGCGCGTCGGTGTGGATCCCGAATCCACGGTGCTCACGGACGCCGCGCTGTGGCAGCTCGCCGCGCGCACCCTCGAGGCATGGACTGCTGAACTGGGGATCGACTCCGCACCCAGCACGGTCCGCAGTGCGCTTCCCAGGCTCGCCGCTCAGCTGCGCGAGCATGGCGTGACGACCGCCCAGCTACGCACCTGGCTCGACGAGGCGCTCGGGCGCATCGACGCGCTGCCCAAGAAGAACGGCGACGCTGTACCCGGCAGGATGACGCAGGCTCTCGGCGGCCGCATCGCCAAGCTGCGGTCGCTGCGCGCGATGGCCGACCTGATCGACGACTTCGACGCGCGCAAGCGCACCGGGGCGCTGCTCGACTTCTCGGACCAGGTGGCGACCGCGGTTCGTCTCGCCGAGATTCCTGCCGTCCAGCAGATCGAGCGCTCGCGCTACCGCGCCGTGCTGCTCGACGAGTTCCAGGACACCTCGCCCGCGCAGCTGCGGCTCTTCGCGCGCATGTTCGGAGCGGAGCACCCCGTGATGGCCGTCGGGGACCCGAACCAGGCGATCTACGGGTTCCGCGGGGCCTCCGCCGCCGCGCTCGACGACTTCGTGACGGAGTTCGGCGGCCCCGACCGCGTGGTCCAGTCCTCGCTGTCAGTGTCGTGGCGCAACGAGGCGAGCATCCTGCACGTCGCGAATGCCGCGGCGGCGCCGCTGCGTGAGTCCACCGACGTCCACGTCGAGAGCCTGCGCTCGCGCGGGGAGCACCTGGGGAAGCCCGAGCCCACTCGGGTCGCACCGGGCGTGTCCGCGCACATGGCCGCGACCGCAGCGGACGAGGCAGCCCACGTCGCGGAGTACATCCTCGCGAGGCGCGCCGAGCTCGGTCACGGACAGCCCCACCGCGACGGCGGGGGATCGCTCGTGCGGGACGCAGCGGGGCGCGTCGCGCCGCGCATCGTGGAGGCCGCAGTCCTGTGCCGTCGCCGCTCGACCATCCCTGGCATCGTCGACGCCCTCGCGAGCCGAGGGATCGACTACGAGGTCGTCGGGCTCGGCGGACTTCTCGACACCGCCGACGTGGCCGATCTGGTCGCGATCCTCGAGGTCGCCCACGACCCGTCGCGAGGCGACTCGCTCATGCGCCTGCTCACCTCCGAACGTGTGAACCTGGGCCCGCGCGACCTCAGGGCGCTCCACGACTGGGCCGAGGAGCTCGCGGGTCCCCGGGGCGAGCGCGAGGGCGGAGCGAGCATCGTTGACGCGCTCGACCAGGAGCCCCCCGAGCAGTGGATGTCGCGCGAGTCTCGGACGCTCAGTTGGGAGGCGCGCGAGCGGCTCGCCGTCCTGAGGCGCGCTGTGTCCACGGTTCGCCAGCACACCTACCTGCCGCTCACCGAGCTGATCGCGTTCGCCGAGCGCGTCTGGGGCCTCGACATCGAGGCCGAGGTCGCCAGCCCCGACGGCCGGGTGCGGCGCAACGTCGATGCGTTCCTCGACGCCGCGCGCACCTTCGCTCAGGGAGCCGAGCATGCGACGCTCGGCGCGTTCCTGGCGTGGCTCGACGCCGCGCGCGCCGAGGAGCGCGGGCTCGATGCTCCCGTGAAGGAGCCAGAGCCGGGCGCCGTGCAGATCCTCACGGTCCACTCCGCCAAGGGCCTCGAGTGGGACATCGTCGCCGTGCCAGGCGCGGTCGACGGGGCCTTCCCGTCCGTGACGGGGTCGCGAGGCGGCTACGAGGACGGCGCGTGGCTCTCCGGCGATCTCGCACTGCCGTGGGAGCTGCGCATGGATGCGCGATCCCTGCCCGAGTGGCACTGGCGTGCGGCTGTGGATCACCGGGATCTCGCGGCATCGATCGCGGACTTCCGCGTGGACGCCGGCGAGCACGCCGTCGCCGAGGAGCGTCGGCTGTTCTATGTCGCACTGACGCGCGCTCGCAGCCATGTACTCGTCTCGGGCTCGTGGTACTCCTCGGGCAAGACGGTGCGCAGCCCCTCGCTCTTCGTGGCCGAGCTCGTCGAGCAGGGGCTCGTGTCCGACGAAGACTGGGCTCCCGCCCCGGGCCCGGACGACGCGCCGCCCCCCGAGCCCGTCGTCACCGCCGTGTGGCCGCGGGTGGAGACCGCCGCTCGGCGCCACCGCCGCTCACTCGCCGCCGCTGTCGCCGCAGCCGAACCGGGTGCGGATCGCCCCGAGACGCTCCCGCTCGCGGCCGAGATCGCGGCGATGCTCGCCGAACGCGCCACACGCGAGACGGACACCGGCGACGTCCCCCTGCCCGCCCATCTCTCCACCTCGGCGCTGGTGGCGATGAGCAGGGACCGTGAGGCCTTCGCACGCCAACTGCGCCGCCCCCTCCCACAGGAGCCGACCGCTGCCGCACACCGCGGCTCCACCCTTCACGCATGGATCGAGTCTCAGTACGGGGAAGTGCCCCTGCTCGAGGACGACGACCTGGGTCCAGGCGAGGACGACGCCGATCTTGACGCGCTCAAGGCGACGTTCCTCGCCTCCGAGTGGGCCGCGCGTACGCCGTCGCACGTCGAGGTGGACGTCGAGATGCCGGTGGGAGGCGTCTCCATCCGGTCGCGCATCGACGCGGTGTTCCCAGCAGGCGCAGGGCTCGATCGGGTCACCGTCGTGGACTGGAAGTCGGGACGGCCCCCGCGCGACCCCGAGGAGCGCGCGGCGCGAGAGGTGCAGCTCGCGATGTATCGGCTCGCGTGGTCCGCGCGCACCGGTGTACCGCTCGAGGCTGTGGATGCCGCCTTCTACTACGTCGCGACCGACGAGACCGTGCGGCCGGCACGCCTGCTCGATGCCGTCGAGATCGAGGCTCTGCTCGCCGCCGAAGGCGAGCGTGGGGGTGGTGGCGACCCGTCGGGCGAGTCCGGGCCGGGCGAAGTCGGCTAGAGCGAAGGCTCGTCGGGGGAGTCGAACAGCAGGGCCTCGAGGTCCGCCAGCATGCCGCGGCCATCCGCGACGATCGCGTCGTCCTCCGTGCGCACGCCGTACATCAGCCAGCGCAGCAGCGCCATCTCCGAGGACAGCCGGGCCCGGTCCAGCAGGTGGGGGTCGCGCGTCTCGCGGCGCTTGACGTGATACGCCTCGAGCACGGAGTCCAGGACGTCCTCGGGCGCGGCGGCGACGAGCCAGGCAAGGTCATCGGCGGGGTCGGCGACGCGGGCATCCATCCAGTCCACGACGCCCGAGATCTGACCCTCGCGCACCGTCAGCTGGTGCTCGCCCATGTCTCCGTGCACCACGGTCGGCTCGAAGCGCCACCATGCGACGTTCTCGAGCTGGTGCTCCCAGCGGTCGGCGAGGCGCGGGGGGACGAGGCCGGTCTGCACTCCCGCGTCGAGCTCGGCGAGGCGGCGCGCACGGTGCTCGTCCGCAGAGTAGGAAGGCAGCCCGAGGTCCTCAAGCAGTTGAATCGGCAACTCGTGGATCGAGGCGAGCGCGGAGCCGAGGCTTGCTGCCAGCCCGGGTCCGGGGGCGACCTCGGCAAGGACGAGCGGTCCGCCGGGAGCCTCGACGTACACGATGGCGCGGCCCTCGCCCTCGCCGAGCGACGCAGCACCGGCAGGTGACGGGACGTCGAACGAGATGAGGCCCGTCTCCTTGGCGCGTGCGAGCGCCTGCAGCAGACCGCGCTCGGCCTCGAGGGCGGCTCCGGCGGCGGGGCGGCGCGGGGCGCGCACCAGCCAGCGCCGGCCGGTGGCGTCCTTGACGACGACCACGTCGAAGTCGGAATCGGAGTGCGGGGAGCGCAGGACGTCGTACACGTCGAGGCCGGGCACTGCCACCGACGCCAGCGCCGCGAGGGCGAGCGGTGAACGAGGCACGTCCTCACCATAGGCCCCACCAGGCACAATCACCACGCTCCACGCCGCTGGCGCCGTGCTCGGCGCAGCGCCCGACGGGACCGGCGTGGGCCGATCCGGTGCAGAGGTGGGGAGTAGCGTGGCGGGCGTGAACGACCCGTGGACGCTGCCCCATCCCTCCCTCATCGATCGCTCCGGCGAGCGACGCGAGCGGGTCGACCTGGACGCGGCCGACGCGGTGGTGGTCTCCGAGGGACGCCTCCTCGCGGCGGGAGGACGGCTCGTCGAGCTCGCGCCTCCCGAGCATCCGCCAGCGTCGCTCAAGGTGTACCTGGGCAGGGACGGAGACCGGGACCTGGTGGCGCTCGTGCCTGAGGACCCGGCCTTCGTGGACGGCTACGACGGCATCGGCGGCGAACGGCTCGTCGGCCTGCGGGATCTGCTCGGGCCCTTCGCGCAGCGCGGAGACGAGGGGCTGCGCGATCGCGAGCTCGCCGCCACCGCGGTCGCGGTGTCCGCGTGGCACGCGGCGCATGGCCACTGCGCCCGTTGTGGAGCCCCGACGGCGCCCGCGAAGGGTGGCTGGGTACGGGTGTGCCCCGAGGACGGCCGTGAGCACTATCCGCGCGTCGACCCGGCGATCATCGTCGCCATCACGGACGAGGACGACCGACTGCTGCTCGCGCACGCGGCGCACTGGACGTCGCGGCGCTTCTCGATCCTGGCGGGCTACGTGGAGCCGGGGGAGACGTTCGAGCAGACGGTGCATCGGGAGGTGTACGAAGAGGCGGGGATCACGCTCACGGACGTGGCGTACGCAGGTTCGCAGCCGTGGCCGTTCCCCGCGTCCGTGATGGTGGGATTCACCGCACGTGCGACGAGCGCCGACGTCCGCGTCGACGGCGAGGAGATCACCGAGGCGCGCTTCGTGGGCCGAGAGGAGCTCGTCGCGCTGATCGCCGACGGCGAGATGGTGATCGCCCCACACGGTTCCATTGCCCGGCGTCTGATCGAGCAGTGGTACGGCGCACCGCTCGCGGACCGCGCACCAGACGCGCGCGTCGACGTCTGACGCCGCGCCCGCGCACCTGGGGACGGGCGCGGCGATGTCGGTCTCGGCTGACACAATGCGTGTGATGTCTGCCGACGAGATTCTCGATGCCCTCGACCCCGAGCAGCGGGAGGTCGCCACCGCGCTGCACGGTCCCGTGTGCGTGCTCGCGGGTGCTGGCACGGGCAAGACCAGGGCGATCACGCATCGGATCGCGTACGGGGTGCGCGTGGGCGCCTACAACCCGCAGTCCGTGCTCGCGGTGACGTTCACCGCGCGCGCCGCGGGTGAGATGCGGCAGCGCCTGAGGGCGCTTGGCGCCACGGGAGTCCAGGCGCGCACCTTCCACGCCGCCGCGCTGCGGCAGCTGAGCTACTTCTGGCCGCAGGTCGTCGGCGGCCAGGTGCCGCAGCTCGTCGAGCACAAGGCGCCTCTCGTGGGCCGCGCCGCGCGTGACGCGGGACTGAGTGTGGACCGCCTCGCCGTGCGCGACCTCGCCTCCGAGATCGAGTGGGCCAAGGTGTCGCTCGTCGCGGCAGAGGACTACGTGCGCGTGACCGCGGACCGCGGTCGTCCTGAGCCCGCGGGCCTGTCACGTGCGCAGGTGGTGGACGTGATGCGGGCCTACGAGGAGGCGAAGACGCAGGCCGTGGTCCTCGACTTCGAGGACATCCTCCTGCTGCTCGCCGACATGATCGGCCGCCACCACGAGGTGGGCGATCAGATCCGCCGCCAGTACCGTCACTTCGTCGTGGACGAGTACCAGGACGTCTCTCCGCTGCAGCAGTTCCTGCTGGATCAGTGGCTCGGCGGCCGTGAGGAGCTGTGCGTCGTGGGCGATCCGGCGCAGACGATCTACTCGTTCGCGGGCGCCTCGCCTCAGCATCTGCTCGAGTTCGCAAGGCGATACCCGGCGGCACAGACGGTGCGCCTGGTCCGCGATTACCGCTCGACTCCGCAGGTCGTGAACCTTGCGAACGGCCTCATGGCGCGACGCGGTGCGGCCAGCGCGGGCGTGGAGCTCGTCGCGCAGCGACCCTCGGGGCCTGCGGTGGGCTTCAAGGCGTACGCGGACGACGCGGCGGAGGCGGCAGGCGTGGCCGACGCGGCGCAGTCGCTGATCGCGGCCGGAGTGCCCGCGAGCGAGATCGCCGTCCTATATCGCACCAACAGCCAGTCCGAGGCGCTCGAGGAGGCGCTGTCGATGCGTGGCGTCGGCTACCTCGTGCGCGGCGGGCAGCGCTTCTTCGACCGTGACGAGATCAAGCGGGCGGTCGTGCTGCTGCGCGGTGCGGCAGTCTCTCCCGACGAGTCACCGCTCGGCGAGCAGGTGCGCGCCGTGGTCTCGGACGCCGGCTGGTCTGAGAAGCCGCCTGCCGAGCGCGGGGCGGTGCGCGAGCGGTGGGACAACCTGCAGGCGCTCGTGCAATTGGCGGACGACATGGATGCGGATGCGGGCGGCGAGACCACCCTGCGGGAGTTCGTCGAGCACCTCGCGGAGCGCGCCCAGGCCCAGCACGCGCCCGCGGTCGAGGGCGTCACGCTCACGACCGTGCACGCCGCCAAGGGGCTCGAGTGGGATGCCGTGTTCGTGATCGGCTGCTCCGAGGGGCTCATGCCCATCTCAATGGCGGAGACGGACGAGGCCATCGAGGAGGAGCGACGGCTGCTGTACGTCGCGATCACGCGTGCCCGCGAGCATCTCGCGCTGTCCTTCGCGCGTGCTCGTCGCGAAGGTGGCAAGGCGACCCGCAAGCGCACTCGCTTCCTCGAGCGCTGGTGGCCCGACGCGGCGCCCGCGCGCGCTCCCCGCACGTCCACCAAGACGCAGCTCGCCGACCTGGACGTGGAACAGTTGCGGCTCTTCGAGTCGCTCAAGAGGTGGCGGCTGCACGTCGCCCAGACCGACGGCAAGCCCGCCTTCACAGTGCTGGTGGACGCCTCGCTCGTGCAGATCGCCAGGGACAGGCCGGGCACGCTCGGCGATCTCGCTCGCGTGAACGGCGTGGGAGCCTCGAAACTCGAGCGCTTCGGACTCGAGATCCTGGAGATCGTCGCCGAGCACTGACCGCATCGCTGAGCGCCGGGGTCACGCGGTGCCGCACCCGCACGCGGGATGCGGTGTCACCTCGCTCTGCCGGGGGGCCGTCAGCGGCTCGAGCCGCCAGCGAGACGAGACCGGCGCCTCGTCGGGGCGCCGCGACAGCTCCGTCAGCAGCAGACGCGCCGCCGTGCCGGCAGCCTCGGTGAGCACGCGCGGATCGACCCATGGCCGCCGCGCCTCGAGCTGCAGCAGCAGGGACGGCCAAGCCGGATCGCGCTCGCGGGCGTGATGCGCCACACAGCCAGCGCACGCGGTGACGCCGGGGACGACCAGCGGTCCCACGTCGACGCCGTCCTCGTCCGCGGAGATGAGCAGATGCGGGAGGCCGTCGAACTCCCAGCGGGCCGTCACAGTGCGGCTGACCCCGCCCAGAGCGATCGCCGCGCCCAGCACGACTTCGCCGGGCGGTGGGGACCAGGGGGAGCGCTCGGCAACCGTCCAGTGCGCCGCCCCCGCGCACGTGGAGGCGACGTGCCTCGGGCTGTAGGCGTCCGGCTCGACGCGCGCGGGTGCGGCGTCCTCGTAGCGGGTACCGACTCCCGCGGCCGCGAGAGCCACGCCGATCTCCACCCCGAGCGCGCCGGCGCCGTGGATCGTGACAGTGGCCTCGGCGGTCTCACGTGGGCCGTCGGCGAGCAGTCCCGCGTCGCGCAGGCGCGCGACCGTGGCGGGCGCGGGCCCGTGCGCGGCGGGAATGCCAGGCGGTTCCATGAGCGCCAGCGCGGCGCTGGTGGCGGGATCCGCGCACTCGATCAGGATGGGACGCGCGACACCCACCTGCACGGGGCCGTCGGGCCGCACGAGCACGGGAACGCCTGGTCTGAGCCGCATGCGCCGATCGTCGCATCGCGACGCGCTCCCGCCCGGGTTCTCCACAGGCGCTCCTGTTCCGCGCAGGGTGCCGCCGCACGATCTCTGCGCGCACCGAGAGGTGCCGGACATGCAGAAGGCGGGCCCCCGAGGGGAGCCCGCCTTCGTCACGCCTTCGGTGGGGCGATTACGCCTTGCCGAGGATGCGGTTCAGCTTGGTGCCGCACACGGGGCAGATGCCCTTGGCCATGCGACGGTCGTTGGCGACGACCACGTCACCCTCGGTCTCGCGCTTCTCCTTGCACTTCACGCAGTAGAACTCGCCCTGGTACTTCTCGCCCATGAGCCTTCCTCCTTCGTAGTGCGCGGCGCCGGTGCGCCGCGCGTCGATCGGTCTCGTGGACCCTTCGCCCCCCAGCGTAGACGTGAGGGGGGACAAAAGGTCGTCATCCCGCCCCGACGTGTCGTGGGGCCTGTGGCGACTGAGAGAGCCTACGGCACCCTGGGCGTCACTCGCGCCCCGGGCTCTCCGACTCGTCCGGACCGTCCGCATCGAGATCGTTCGCGGGGTCCGCGTCTGTGCCGCCACCGAGGAGCCGCTCGAGCTCGCGGTCCATCGTGTCGTCGTCGTCGCCGGTGAGGCGCCGCTCGACCCACGCGGTCCAGTCGTCGAGGTCCTCTGCGGTCGGAAGCAGGTCGGGATGCGACCAGACGGCGTCACGCGCCTCGGGTCCTCCGCGCGACGCGAGCGCCGCCCACAGCGCGGCGGCGTCACGCATGCGACGGGGCCGCAGCTCGAGCCCGAGGAGATTGGCGAACGCATCCTCTGCCGGGCCGCCCGCGGCCCGGCGGCGGCGCATCATCTCGCCCAGCGCCCCCACCTGAGCCACGTGCGGCGCGGCGGCCCGGGTCACCACGTCCTGGACCCATCCCTCGATCAGGGCGAGGAGAGTCTCGATCGATGCGAGCGTGGCCTGCTGTTCATCGTCGGCGTGCGGCGTGAAGATGCCCTTCGTCAGCGCCTGCTGCAGCGTGGAGGGATCGCCGTGGCCGGCCTCCCGCACGGCGGAGTCGAGCGCGTCCAGATCGATGCGGATGCCGGCGGAGTACCGCTCGACGAGCGCGTGCAGCGTGCCGGGCAGCCACGCGGCGGCCTGGAACAGGCGTACGTGCGCGGCCTCGCGCAGTGCGAGGTACACGCGCACCTGGTCCTCGGGCACCTCGAGACCTTCGGCGAAGGCACTGATCGCGCCTGGCACGAGAGCGACGCGCGGCTCGGGGAGGAGGGGCAGTCCGAGGTCCGTGCCGCCGAACGTCTCCTGCGCCATCTGGCCGGCGGCCTGGCCCATGTGCATCCCGCACACGGTCGGGCTGACGGAGGCGAGCATGCCGCCCGCCTGCGAGCCGAGCACCGCAGCGAGCTCGGCGTCCTCACCGCCGATCTCCTGCGACAGCACGCCGCCGAGCGCCTGCGAGACGCTCTCGGCGACGGGGCCCGCGAGGACGCGCCACGTCGGCAGGGTCGCCTCGACCCACTCGGCGCGGCTCCAGACACGCGGCTCGAGGCGCGAGGGGTCCAGATCGGTGACGGCATCGAGCCACAGCTCGGCGCGCGAGACGGCCTCGCGGTGGGTCGCCGCGATCGACGCCGTGACGGTCGGGTCGCCGCCCTGCGCCGCGACGCCGCGCGCGACGTCGTGGGCGAGCTGCCAGTTCACCGTCTGTCCGTCGGACTGCGACAGGAGCGTGCGGATCTGGCTCAGCACGTGGTCCATCATCGCAGGCGAGGCGGTCATCCCAGAGGCGGCTGCGAGCGCCTGGGGGTCCATGCCCATGCGCTGGAGCTCCTCGAGCGCGGCCTCGGCATCGTCCCCGAACAGCTCTCGCAGGAGGCGCATCCAGGGGGTCTGATCGTCGTTCACGGGTTCTCCTCGCCCACGGTGCGGGCGCGTGACGGTGCGCCCTCACTCAACGTAACGAACCGGGGGGCGGATTGGGCCCCGCGTTCGCTATGAGCAATGATGGCCGGGTGAGCCACGACCCGACCCGTCCCGAAGCCGAGTCGACCGCTGTCACCGAGGAGGCCGCCGCGTCGGACGTGTGGGAGCGCATTCGTGCGGGAGCCGACCAGGAGGACCACGCGGGTCCGACGCGGCGCAGCACCGTGATGGCGGTCACAGGGCTCGCGACCAGCCTGCTGATCGCGGTGCTCACCATCGTGCCGTCGCCCTATGCGATCGGCGGCCCCGGGCCGACGTACGACACGCTCGCGACCGATGGCGGCGCGTCGCTCGTGACGATTACCGGCGCGCCGACGTATCCGCCGTCTGGCGAGCTGCGGCTCACCACGGTCTCGGTGTCGGACGCCGCATCCCAGCCGTTCACGATGGGCGCCGTCCTGCGCGCCTTCCTGTCCGGCTCCGCATACACGGTGCCCCGGGAGGCGGTCTTCGGGGCGACGGACGAGGAGGCCGAGGAGGTGGCCGAGCAGTCGCGCGTCGACTGGGTGACGTCGCAGGAGCGCGCCACGGTCTCCGCGCTCGAGGCGCTCGGCACCGAGGTTCCGGCCGAGCTGAGGGTCGCGGAGTTCATCGAGGGCTCGGACGCGATCGGTGTGCTTCAGGTGGACGACTACCTCGTGGCGCTCGACGGGCAGCGGCTCGATGGCTTCGCCGATCTCGCCGACGGCATCGCCGCGCACGAGCCAGGCGACGAGGTCGACGTCACGATCGATCGGGGCGGCGAGGAGCTCTACGTCTCGTTCGTGCTCTCGGACAACGGCGAGGGTGAGCCTGTGATGGGCATCTTCGTGGACCCCGAGTTCGACCTGCCGATCCAGGTGGACGTCGCCATCGACACGGTGGGGGGCCCGAGCGCGGGCCTCATGTTCTCGCTCGGCATCATGGACCTCCTCACGCCCGAGGACGAGCTTGCGGGGGTAGCAGTCGCGGGCACCGGCACGATCGACACGACGGGCGACGTGGGGCCCATCGGGGGCATCGCGCTGAAGATGGCAGGCGCCGCGCGTGACGGGGCTGCCTGGTTCCTCGCGCCGCAATCGAATTGTGATGAAGTGATCGGGCACATTCCCGCTGGTCTGTCCGTTGTAGCGGTCGAGACCATCGACGACGCCTATGCCGCCATCGTCGCGATCGGTGAGGGGCAGACCAACGCCCTGCCGACGTGCTCCGCTGTGGCAGGCTAGTCAGCAGAGTCTCGTACGCGCCGGCGCAGTCCCCGCCGGCGTTCCCGATCAGCCGAAGGGCCCGAAGTGACGTTCGCCGACGACCGCCAGCCGACCCCGCCACGCCGACCCGACGTCCCACGCAGGCGCTCGCCGCTTGGCATCGCCGCGATCACACTGGGCGTGCTCGTCGTCGCCGCCGTGATCCTGGCCAACCTCTGGACCGAGATCGCGTGGTACCGCCAGGCGGGCTACTTCGACGTGGTGCGCACGCAGTGGATCGCGCGCCTCTCTATCTTCCTCATCTTCGGCGTGCTTGCCGCCGGCGCCGTGTGGCTGTCGCTCGTCCTCGCCAAGCGCGCGCGCCCGGCCCGCGTGGACGGACGCTCGGGGCTGGACCGCTACCGTCAGCAGATCGAGCCGCTCGAGAAGGCCGTCATGATCGCGCTTCCCGCGGTCGTGGGTCTGATCGCGGGCGGCGCCATGGCATCGCAGTGGACGACCTTCGTCGCTTTCCTCAACCAGGAGCCGTTCGGCGTGACCGACCCGCAGTTCGGTCTCGATGCCTCGTTCTACGTGTTCACCCTCCCGGTGCTGCGCTCGCTCGTGGGCTTCGTGCTCGCCATCTCCATTCTGTGCGCCGTCGTCTCGGCGTTCGTGCACCTGCTGTACGGCTCGATCGCTGGCGGTGGGCGCTCGTTCATCGCCTCGAAGGGCGCGAGGATCCAGCTCGCGATCCTTGGCATGATCGTCATGCTCGCCATCGCCGTCAACTACTGGCTGGACCGCTTCGGTCTGCTCACCAAGCAGAACCCCGACGACAACTTCTACGGCGCGAACTACACGGACGTGAATGCGGTGCTGCCGTCGCGCGAGATCCTCGCAGGCATCGCGGTCATCGTCGGAATCCTGTTCCTCGTCGTGATCTGGCGCGCCGACTGGCGCATCCCCATCGTGGGCGTCTCGCTCATGGTGCTCGCTGCGATTACGATCGGCGCCGTCTACCCCGGCATCGTGCAGCGCTTCCAGGTCAACCCCAACGAGCAGGAGCTCGAGGAGCCGTTCATCCAGCGCAACATCGACGCCACTCTCGCCGCGTACGGACTGGACGACGTCGAGGTGACGCAGTACGACGCGACGACCGAGGCGGACTCCGCAGCGCTGCGCGCGGACGCCGACACGACGGCGCAGATCCGCCTTCTCGACCCGAACATCGTCTCGCCGGCGTTCCGTCAGCTGCAGCAGAACCGCCAGTACTACACATTCGCCGACCCGCTGGTCGTGGACCGCTACGCGATCGACGGCGAGTCCCAGGACACCGTGATCGCGGTGCGCGAGCTCAATCTCGAGGGCCTCGACGCGGAGAACCGCAACTGGGTCAACGACCATACGGTCTTCACGCACGGCTTCGGCGTGGTGGCCGCGTACGGCAACACGGTCAACCGCGACGGCCAGCCGTCGTTCTTCGAGGGCGGGATCCCGTCCTCGGGACTGCTCGGCGAGTACGAGCCGCGCATCTACTTCGGTCAGAACCTGCCCGACTACTCGATCGTCGGCGCCCCCGCCGGGACCTCTCCGTGGGAGCTCGACTACCCCGACGACGACTCGCCGACGGGACAGCAGAACACGACGTACACAGGTGAGGGCGGCCCGAGCATCGGCAACATCTTCGCCAAGGCGATGTATGCGATCTCGTTCGGCTCCGAGCAGATCCTGTTCTCCGACCGCGTCACGTCCGAGTCGCAGGTGCTGTACTACCGCGACCCGATCGAGCGCGTGGCCCGCGTCGCGCCGTACCTCCAGCTCGATTCGACGGCCTACCCGGCCGTGGTCGACGAGCGCGTGGTGTGGGTCGTGGACGGCTACACCACCACGTCGGACTACCCGTACTCGAGCCGTCTGAGCGTGTCCGGACTGTTCGCAGGCACCGACGAGGCGCTCCAGCCCACGCTGGTGAACTACATCCGCAACTCGGTCAAGGCCACCGTGGACGCGTACGACGGCTCGGTGACGCTGTACGCGTGGGACGACCAGGACCCGATCCTGCAGACCTGGTCGCACGTGTTCCCCACCGCGATCCAGCCGATGTCCGAGATCTCGGCGGACCTCATGAGCCACCTGCGCTACCCCGAGGACCTGTTCACGATCCAGCGCTACCAGCTGTCTCAGTACCACGTGGACGACGCAGCCTCGTTCTTCTCAGCGCAGGACTTCTGGCAGGTCCCGGCCGACCCGAACGACTCGACGCAGCGCCAGCCGGCGTACTACCTATCCCTGCAGATGCCGGGGCAGTCCGAGCCGACCTTCTCGCTCACGTCGAACTTCATCCCTGCGGGCTCCGACGCGCGCAACATCCTCACGGGCTACCTCGCGGTGGACTCGGAGACGGGAGACACCGCGGGCGAGGTCGCAGAGAGCTACGGCCAGCTGAGGCTGCTCGAGCTGCCCCGCGACTCGACCATCCCGGGCCCGGGCCAGGTGCAGAACAACTTCAACTCGGACTCCGAGGCGCAGACGACGCTGAACCTGCTGCGTCAGGGCGAGTCGACCGTCGAGAACGGCAACCTGCTGACGCTGCCCGTGGGAGGCGGCCTTCTGTACGTGCAGCCCGTCTACGTGCAGGCGAGCTCCGGCACGCAGGTCCCGCTGCTGCGCAAGGTCTTCGTGGCCTTCGGCGAGCAGGTCGGATTCGCCGACACTCTCGCGGAAGCGCTCGACCAAGTCTTCGGCGACGGCGCCAGCGACGGCATCGACGAGGGCGACGGCACCGGCGACGGATCGGGTGACGGCGCCACGGACGGCGATGGTGCAGGCGACGGTACCGGCGACGGCACCGAGGAGCCGCCCGCCGCCACCGAGGCGCGCGACGACCTGCGCGACGCCCTGGACCGCGCCAACGAGGCGATCCAGCGCGGCAACGCGGCGCTTGCCGAGGGCGACTTCGCGGCCTACGGCGTGGCGCAGGACGACCTGGCTGCTGCGCTCGAGGACGCGATCGAGGCGGAGGCACGCCTGGAGGAGCTGGCCGATGCTGCGGCGGAGGGCGGCGCCTGATCGATCTGTCCTGGACCACCTCGCAGACCTGTTAGACTGTTCAGGCACAACGACGCGGGGTGGAGCAGTTCGGTAGCTCGCCGGGCTCATAACCCGGAGGTCGCAGGTTCAAATCCTGTCCCCGCTACCACTTCGGAAGGCCCGGACCGTCAGGTCCGGGCCTTCGTCGTTCTCGCAGGGTGTTGTTGCGCTGCACTGTCCCCCGCCACGCGGCGCCGCCTGGGCCCCAGGTCCTTGGAGAGCGCTCACATCGGGCGTAGTCTCGCGCTTCGTGCTTGTGTGTGATCTGTCCCCTGCATGCGACGGCCCCCGGCGGGCTGCCTCGTGAGCGCGCCCGCCACGCGCCGCGCGTGGATCCACGGGAGGACCGCGCTGCTGATCGCGTTCGCCTTCTCGGTGATGGCGGACCCCGTGTCCTCCGTCGCGTACGCGATCGAGGCCGCGCTCCGCGAGCTCGACGGCAACCTGGCGCTGCTCCTGCCTGCGATGGGCATGGTCGTCCTCGTCGTCGCACTCGTCGTGACGAGCTATCACCAGCTCGTCGGGCGCTTCCCTGAGGGCGGCGGAGCGGCCGCGGCGACGGGGAAGGCCTTCGGCGACGGGCTCTCCTTCGTGCCCATGGGAGCGCTGATCGTGGACTTCGTCCTCACGATCGCGATCTCGGTCTCGGCGGGCTCCTCGGCTCTCATCTCATACCTGCCAGCGCTGGCGCCGTATCGGCTGCCGCTGGCGCTGGGACTGCTGGTGGTCGTGGCAGGTCTCATGTGGTTCGGCCACCTGGGGCGCGCCGTGTTCGCGCTGCTGACCGTGATCTTCCTCGCCGCGGCAGTCGCGGTGCTCGTCTCCGCGCTCGGTGCCGAGCCCGGCGCCGCGCAGACGGCGACGCACGCTCCCGGCCTGTTCGATGGCGCGCCGCTCGCGGTCATCCTGGCCTTCCCGGTCGCGATGGCGCTCGCGACCGGTGTCGAGGCGCCGTCCTCGGCGATCGCGCAGCTCGCCCAGCTCGACGACGCTGGCCGGCGCACCTTCGGCCGCTGGGCTCTGTGGCTCACGCTCGGCATCGTCGGCACGCTGACGCTCGCGATCACCGCAGCCGTGGTGGCACTCGGCATTCACCTGCCGCATGAGGATTCGACGCTCGTCGCCGATCTCGCGCGCGCCGTCGGCACTCCTGCCGTCTTCACGCTGTTCCAGGCCGCCACCGCGCTGCTGCTTCTGTCTGCGGCAAGTTCGTCCTTCCAGGCGGGGCCAGGCTTGCTGAAGGCGCTTGCGCGCGGCGAGGGGTCGGCCCACGGGGTCCTGCCCGAGCCGCTCGGACGCACGAACTCGCACCACACCCCCTATGTGGGCGTCGTCCTGTTCCTCGTCCTCTCGGGAGCTGTCGTCATCGCTGCCGACGCGCGTGAGCCGCGCCTCGTCCTCTTCTACGCTGTCGCGGTGTTCGTGAGCTTCCTCATGGGATTGGCGTCGATGGCGATTCTCGCGCACCGGGACGGCCAGCGCAGGTGGGTCGCGCTGAATGTCGCGGCTGCGATCGCCGTCGCGTTCACGCTCGCGATGAACGTTATCCGGCCCGCAGCGCTCGGTTCGCTCGCGGCAACGGCGCTCGCCGCCGGCGTACTGTACGCGGCGTGGGTCAGGGCGGGCCGGCCTCGCGGAGCGGCGCACGCGGTGGCGGAGGCCGAGGCAGGCGAGGCCGAGTCCGCGGCAGGGGGAGAGCACGCCGGGGAGATGTCCGAGGAGACCGTGAGCATTCCCGTGCGGCGGGCGGGAGCGCGCACGCGGGAGTGAACCGCGCGGACGGCGTCGCGACTGCTAGCCTCGCGTCGTGACCGCGCGAAGGGTGGGGATCCTCGGTGCCACGGGGATCGGGGTCGGCTCGATGCTCGGCGCGGGCGTGTTCTCCGACATGTGGGAGGACGTCCTCGCCGCCGGCCAGTGGTATCTCGCCGCGATCGGCATCGCCGCACTCGTCGCCGTGCTCAATGCACTCTCGACTGCACAGCTTGCCGCCGCGCATCCGGTCGCGGGTGGCGCCTACGCGTATGGACGTGCTGAGTTGAACCCGTGGGCGGGACACGTTGCGGGCGCCGCCTTCCTCGTGGGCAAGACCGCCTCGGTCGCAGTGGCGGCGGGCGTCCTCGGCGCGTACGTGCTTCCCGGGCATGCGCAGGGCGTGGCGACCGCTGCGATCGCGCTCGTGTGGGCGCTCAACGCGCGAGGCATCACCAAGACGGCGTGGGGCGCCACTGCGATCGCGATCGTGGTCAGCCTCGCGCTCGCCGCACTGATCGTGCTCGCGTTCGTGACGCCCGTGAGCTTCGGCTGGTTCGCCTACGCGCCGCTCTCGGGCGAGACCTATGATCCCGCGATCCTGGATGGCGGGGTGGTCTCTGCGCTGATCCCTCATTCGTCTGAGGGCGGGCTCGCGCAGCTCCCAGTGGCCGCGGCGGCGGCCTTCTTCGCGTTCGCAGGCTACGCGCGCATCGCCACGCTGGGCGAGGAGGTGCGCGATCCGGCGCGAGTGATCCCACGCGCGATCATCGCGGCGCTCGCGGTGGTGCTCACGCTGTACGTCGGTCTGGCGATCGCGCTTCAGTGGCACGTGGGCCTCGCAGGTCTCCAGAGCGGTCTTCCCCAAGGTGTCGACTTCAGTGAGACGAACACGCTGGGGCCGATCGAGCGCCTGGCCGACGCGCTGGGTGCCCCGGTCGCAGCGGTGACGGTCGTGGCGGCGCTCAGCGTCGGCGGAGCGATGCTCGCAGTGCTCGCAGGCGCGGGCCGTACCGCGATGGCCATGGCGCGCGAGGGTGATCTGCCGCGTGCGCTCGCTCGTCAGGGGAGCAGTGGCGCGCCGTGGCTCGCGGAGCTCGCGATCGCGCTCGCGGCCGCCGCGCTCGTCTGGATGCCGATCTCCAGCCTGCTGCTCGTCTCGGTCGCGACGATCCTCACGTACTACGCCGTCGCCAATGCCGCCGCGATCCGTCAGCGCCGCGCTGGCCGGACCGCGACGCTCGCAGTCCCGGTGGCGCTGAGCGCGCTGGGTCTGCTTGGCTGCGTGTCCCTCGCGGTCGTCGCGGCGCCTGCGGCTGCCGGGGAGGGCGGGGTTTGGCTGCCGTGGCTGCTCGTGGCGTCGGTGCTCGGGTGGCCGACGCTCGCGTGGCTGGTGCGTCGTCGCACCTGACCGGCGGGGTCGCGCGTGGGTTCTCCTCGCGCTACCATGTCCGAGTCGTTGACGGGTCCACCATGGTGTGACCGTCCTCGGCCCGCACCTCAGTCCCCGGGGGTGCGGGCGACGACTCCCCGGATGGCCCGAGAGCAGCGCCTCGTCAGGAGCCGAGCCACCATCCCGCGCCCGCCCCCGCGATGCCGACCGCGAGCGTCGCCGCGAGGTAGGCCGCCGCATCGGACCGGCGCCCGTCCTTGAACAGCACGATCGCGTCGACTGCGAGTGACGAGAACGTGGTGAGGCCCCCCGCGAGGCCCCCGCCGAGCACATACAGTGCGTTGGCGCCCAGCGCCCCGCGCGCCTCGAGCGCGAGAAGTGCACCCAGCAGGATGGACCCGAGAGCGTTGACGAGGATCGTCGGCCATGGGAACGACTGTGGGTGGTCGATCCGGCCAGCGAGATAGCGCAGCACGGCACCGGCTCCGGTGCCGGCGGCTGCTGCGAGGAGCAGGAGCGGGTCGATCATGGCCGTGGACCCTCGTAGCGACGCTCCTTCACGTCTTCCTCGCGCACCGCCTCAGCGGAGCCGAACCACCAGCCCACGCCCGCCGCGGCGACGGCTCCTGCCATCAGGAGGCCCAGCAGCGCCCACGCCCACGGCTCAGCCGCGTCGGCCGTCCACGTGAGCGCGGCGATCCCGGAGAAGGTGGTGAACCCTCCCAGCAGGCCAGGGCCGATGGCGGGGAACAGGGCCCAGCCGCCCTCGCGCTCGGCGCGTGAGACGACGAAGCCGAGCACTGCCGATCCGAGCACGTTGATCAGTACGAGGTCCCACGGGACGCTGCCCTCGGCGCTCAGCGCCGCCCCAACGATCAGCCTGAGCACACCGCCGACGGCTCCGCCGACGAAGACGAGCAGCAGCGGGCGCAGCATCCGCTACGCGCGCTCCGCGAGCCAGGCGTCGGCCTCGGCCAGCTCGGCCTCGAGCAGCCGCGAGGCGTTCTCCACCAGTGCCTTCTCGATCATGGGCCCCACGAGGGGCATCGGCACCGTGACCTTGCCGGTGGCGAGCAGCTCGGTGGCCGGGCCCTCGTCGGTGAGCCCGATCGCCCCCGAGACATGGCCGGGCGCCCCGAGGATCTCCACGGCGAACGTACCGATGCGCTGACCCTCCTCGGGGGCCTCCCACGCCTCGACGTACGTGATCACCAGGCTCGCGCCCACGAAGCCGCGGAACTCCGCCGGGATCGACGAGGTGGGCGCCTCGCGGCGCAGCGTCACCTGAAAGTCGGCGTCGCTGGTGCCGTCGACGTCGGCGTCGAGGACCTTCGCGCCCATCGTGGCACCGCGGCGGCGCACGAACTCACGGTCGGCGAACATCCTGACGACCGCCTCGAGCGGTGCGTCGAGGCGGTGCCGGTGTGTGAAGTCCATGTCCGTGATCCCCCTGGTGCAGTGCCTCGATCCTACCGCGAGGCACCCCCGATCCGGCCCCGGCAGAGCGCGCGTCCGATGCGCGCGTGCAGTGCCGTACGAGGGCCGTAGGCTGGGCCCGTGGCCAGTTTGAGAGAGATCGCCGAGAGGTATACGCACCTCAGCGACGCCGAGGCGGAGCGCCTGTCCATGCTCGCGGAGGACTGGCAGATCATCGCCGACCTCTCGTTCGCCGATCTGGTGCTGTGGCTCGAGGTCGACGGCGGCTTCGTCGCTATCGCCCAGTGCCGGCCGTCCACGGGGCCGACGGTGCACCAGGAGGACATCGTCGGGTCCAGGGCCGCGGAAGGACGCAACGCGCATCTGCGCCGCGCTCTCGACGAGCGCGCGATGGTCGCCTCGCGGGAGCCGCGCTGGGACGAGACTTTCGCCGTGCGCGAGGACGCGCTGCCCGTGGTGCTCGACGGCAAGCCCATCGCGGTGCTCACACGCGAGGTCTCGCAGGCGGTGTCGCGGTCGTCGTCCAGGCTCGAGCTGAACTACAAGGGCGCGGCCGACGACGTCCTCCAGATGATCACGCGAGGCGAGTTCCCCACGGCGACCGCCATCAGCGGCCCGCGCCGCGGTGCGCCCCGCGTCGGCGACGGCGTGCTGAGGCTGGACGCGGCCGGGCATGTCACGTACGCGAGCCCCAACGCGCTGTCGTGCTTCCACCGCCTGGGTCTGACGGGCCCGCTCATCAATAAGTCGCTGCCGCGCGAGGTCAGCACTCTCATGCTGGACAAGGGCCAGATGGACGAGACCCTCGCGATGGTCGTCATGGGCCGGGCCGCGTGGCGCACCGACATCGAGTCAGGCGGTGCCGCACTGTCGCTGCGCGCGATCCCCGTCACGGAGAACGGCGTGCGCCACGGCGCGGTACTGCTGTGCAGGGACGTGTCAGAGCTGAGGCGCCGCGAGCGCGAGCTCGTGACCAAGGACGCCACGATCCGCGAGATCCACCATCGGGTGAAGAACAACCTGCAGACGGTCGCGGCGCTGCTGCGGCTGCAGTCCAGAAGAGTGGAGGCGCCGGAGGCCCGCGAGGCGCTGGCCGAGGCCATGAGGCGCGTCAGCACCATCGCGATGGTTCACGAGACCCTCTCGGGCACGCTCGACGAACTCGTGAACTTCGATGACCTCGCGCAGCGGTCGATGCGTATGGCGGCGGACGTCGCCTCTCCGAACGTGCAGGCGCGCATCGTGCGCGAGGGTGACTTCGGCATGATCCCGGCGCAGTGGGCGTCGTCGCTCGCGCTCGTGGTCACGGAGCTCATCACGAACGCCGTGGAGCATGGCTTCGAGGGGCGCGAGCACGGCACAATCACGATCCGCGCGGATCGCACGAGCGACGGCGAGCGTCTGCACGTGGAGATCGAGGACGATGGCTCGGGTCTGACGGGGAACCCGACGGGCCTGGGCTCGTCGATCGTGCGCACGCTCGTGGAGAACGAACTGGGCGGCTCGATCGAGTGGACCGATACGGGCCGCGGCTCGATGGTGCGCCTCGATGTGCGCGTGTCGGAGCCGCGCACTGACACGCGGTACTGAACTACGGCTCAGGCGAGCGGCCGCCGGGCACCACACCCGGCGTCGCCGGGCGCGCGGCTACTTGGCGGCGCGGCGTGCGCGCGCAGCGCGGCGCTTGAGCGAGCGGCGCTCGTCCTCGGACAGTCCGCCCCATACGCCGGAGTCCTGGTTGTGCTCCATGGCCCACTGCAGGCAGACCTCGCGGACCGAGCAGCCGTTGCACACGGCCTTGGCCTTCTCGATCTGAACGAGTGCGGGGCCGGTGTTGCCGACGGGGAAGAACAGCTCGGGGTCGTCGACCTCGAGGCAGGCTGCGCGATTGCGCCAATCCATCTTGAACTCCTTGGAAAAAACGAGCGCGACGGCCTCGGTTCCGGGGGAGGAAGGAGGATCCGTCGCGTCTCTGCAACATCACTGCCTACCATCGTCGCATTGTTACGAACAGATGACAAGACCCCAATTCTGCGACCTTTCTCACAGTTGAGAGGGGATTTCGTGACGGGTACTGCCGTCCCTCGGGTAACGCGCGAGGGGCCCGGATTGATCCCGACGCGCGCTACCGTGGGGGGCATGCCTCGCCCAGGTCCGGATCTGCTCACGCGCGCGGCCTCGGTGCTGCTGTGGCTCGAGGCCGTGGCGTTCGCCGCGCTCGCGGCGGGGGCAGCCGTTCACTTCGCCCAGGTGGGCACCGCCGACGGGGGTGCGGCGCTGGGTATCGCAGCCTGTGCCGTCCTCGGCGCGGCATCAGTCGCCCTGATCGCGCGCGGCTTCTCACGAGGCTCGAGCTGGTCGTATGGCGCAGCCCTGACCTGGCAGCTGCTGCAGGTAGCGATCGCGACGCTGATCTGGCGCGCACTTCCTGTCGCCGCGGCGGTGATCGTGGTCGTGTCGGGCGTGGTCGCGATCGCTGTGACGCGCCGCGGCGCGGCCGCCGCATCTGCCGAGACCGACGAGGGCCGCTGACGCTCAGGTCACGGGGGTGCAATCCCTCAGGGGTTGAGGGCTGAGGCAGCGGCCTTCTCGCGCGCGATCGGCTGCACCTCGCCTGTGGGAGTGACGACGCCCGCGTACCACTCATAGGAACGCATGATGAGTGTGCGCGGAATCCGCTGCAACGAGTAGTCGGAATGCACCACGGTCGATGACACCACGACCTGCGGCTCCGAGGTCCACGCCACCCACTCGGCGTTCCGCGTGAGCACCACCGGCGGCTCGCCGAACACCTCGGTCATCGCCGCGAGCGTCTCCTGCGTCGGCTCCACGAGCGCGAGCACCACCGGCACGTCGCACATCACGCGCAGTGTCCCGAAGTGCGACGAGGTGCCCGCGAGGATGATCGGGCGGCCGTCGGCGACGTCGCACAGAGCCTGAGCCTGTGCGACCGCGCCGTCGTGCTCGCCGCCTCCGAGCGGGGCGCCCATCTCGCGGGTGGCGACGTTGACCGCCGCGAGCACCGGGTCCTCGTCGCCCGGCACGACCGAGACCCACGTGCTGAGGGGCAGCATCACGAATGCGATCGCGGCGACTCTGCGCGCGGAATGGCGCGCGCCCTCGGTGCGCAGGAGGCTCGCGAGCCACCACGCGGCGACGGCGGCCGCGAGGAGGAATCCCGGCAGCGAGGCGGGCTCGAAGCGCCGGATCGCCCAGAGCTGATCGGGCATGATCGAGGGCTGCCACGCGTACATGAGCGTCGGCGCGAGCAGTGCCGCGAGCGCGATCCACCAGGCCCCTTGGCCGCGCAGCGCGCGGTAGGTCATGAGTCCGAACCCCAGTACTCCCAGCGCTACGAGCGGCCAGGTGAGGTAGTAGCTGATCCAGGTGATCGTGTGCTCCGCGTACGTGCGCAGAGGGTCGATCTCCATGCCAGCCGCTGCCTGGAACTGCTCGACCACCCCATTGGCGAACACGTCGGAGGGCGTCTCGGTTCCGCGCCTCACCACCGTCCACAGCGGTCGCGACGCGAGCGCGACCAGGGCTCCGGACACGACGAGCGCGCCGATCAGGGAGCCGCGATGGCCCAGGCGTGCGGTCGCGCCCGTGAGCAGGCGTTCACCTCGGAGTCGTCGCCCCCACGTCAGCGCCCACGCGACTGCCACGACAAGCCCGAGAACGTAGACGGCGCCGAGGGAGGTGATCTGATCGGTGAGGCGCAGCACGTACTCCCGACTCCAGCGCAGAAGCGCGAGGTAGCCGGCGCCGAGCACGAGCAGCTGCATTCCGGCGAAGCCCAGAAGAGCACGCCGCCGCCAGGTCGCGTCGTGCGGGCTGGCGGCGAGTGCGAGCGCCGCCCCGGCGAGCGCGCCGACGGCGAACGCGGCGGCGTCGATGCGGATGAGACTCGTGGCGCCCGTCGCGATCGCGCCCGCGAGCACGGGTGCCCAGCGTCGCTCGTCGACTCCCTGCCACGTCCACGCGAGGCCCGCGATGACCAACAGCAGCGTGAGCGGCTCGGTATAGGCGGCACGTGAGAGCCCGATGTGCGCGACGGTCAACGCCAGCGCGGTGGCAGGGGCGAGGGCCGCCATCGGGGTCAGGAACCGTCGGGCGGCGAGGTGGACTGCGGCGAGCCCGGCAGCGCCGGCGACGACGTTGGCGACGAGCACGCCGTTCAGGCCGCCGATCCAGCCACCGATCGCGATGGTCGCGGGGAGCATGTGCGCCCCCTGGGGCTGCACCATCTCGCCGCGCAGGGTCCACGCCTCCGAGGCGTCGGGGATGAGGTTGGCCTGCAGGGCCGCCGCCTCGATCGCCCCCGACGCCGGGATGTCGGTGCCTCCATGGTCGACCAGCCAGATCCCCGAGAGGGTGAGGAAGCCGGGGTCGCGAACCACGATGAGGTACTCGGACGCCATGAGGGCGTTCGCGACGGTCCAGGCGACGAGCCCCACGACCAGCAGGGTGCCCGCGAGGGCGGCGCGCGGGTGCGGATCCACGCGGACCAGGGGTCTCCATCCGAGCGCGGCGATCAGGGCCGCAAGCGGCATCACTGTCCAGGGATGATGCGCGTCGAGAGAGACGGCCACGCCTGCGGCAAGCGCGAGCGACGAGGCGATCAGCACGATCGCCGCAGGCGCCGCGGAGGCGGCTGCGATCAGCGGCTGGGGGAGGCGCGGCTCACGCAGGGCCGCGGCGTCTGCGTCGAGTGCGCTCACGCCTTCCGAGCCTACCGGCGGCGACGCGCGCCGTGGCGTGTCGCGCGGCTCTTGCAATGTCGGGTCCCAGCGGTATCGTGTCCCCATGACCCGCATTGTCTTGGTCGAAGATGACCCGACTATTTCGGAACCCTTGACCCGGGCTTTGGGTAGGGAAGGCTACGACGTGCAATGGCACGGAACCGGTGCCGGAGGAGTCGGGGGAGCAGAGGACGCCGATCTGGTGATCCTCGACCTCGGCCTGCCCGACATCGACGGCGTGGATGTCGCGCGGCGCATCCGCGACAAGGGCCTCCAGGTTCCGATCCTCATGCTCACCGCGCGCGCAGACGAGGTGGACCTCGTGGTGGGCCTCGACGCCGGCGCGGACGACTACGTCACCAAGCCCTTCCGTCTCGCCGAGCTGCTCGCACGCGTGCGCGCGCTCCTGCGTCGTCGCGTCGGCGGTGAGGCTGCCGGCGAGATCGCGGCCCGCGACGTGCGCGTCGATGTGTCGGGGCACCGCGCATACCTCGGCGACGCCGAGCTCCAGCTCAGCTCCAAGGAGTTCGAGCTGCTGCAGGTGCTCGTCGCCAACGCAGGCTCGGTCGTGTCGCGCGAGTCGCTCATGCGCGAGGTGTGGGAGGCGGAGTCGGGTGCGCCCTCCAAGACGCTCGACATGCACGTCTCGTGGCTGCGCCGCAAGCTCGGCGACGACGCCGCGAACCCGCGGTACATCACGACCGTGCGCGGCATGGGCTTCCGCTTCGAGAACGACGACTAGGAGCGCGCCGTGAGGCGGCGGATGCTCCAGGCGACCATCTCCGCGCTCGTGGTCGCGGTGATCCTGCTCGGCATCCCGCTAGGGGTTGCTGCCGCGCAGCTGATCCGTGGCGACGCGGAGCGGGACCTGGATCTCAGGACTTCGACTGCGGCGCGTGCGCTCGAGGTCAGGTACCTCCTCGGTGAGACCATCGACGAGCGCACGCTCTCGTCGTTCGTCTCTACCGCGTCGGGCGCGCCGCGCTACATCTCGGTGCGCCTGCCCGACGGTTCCGAGCACTCGGCCGGCGAGCGTCCCTCGCCCGCGCTCTCCGACTCGGAGTCCTCCGACTCGGGGATCGTCGTCATCATGGAGGTCGCATGGTGGGACGTGTTCTTCGAAGCGTCACGGCTCGTGGGTCTCGTGCTCGCGGTCGCCGTCATCGCGGTCGTCGCGGGTGTCGCGATGGCGTCGTGGCAGGCCGAGCGGCTCGCGCGCCCGCTGGTGTACCTCGCCGCCTCCGCCGAGCAGGTGGGCGCCGGTCAGACTCGGCCCCGCCTCGAGCGCACCGGAGTCGAGGAGATCGACATGGTCGCGGACGAGCTGAGCAGATCCGCGGATCGGATGGCCGCGCGCCTCGCGGCCGAACGCCAGTTCGCGTCCGACGCGTCGCATCAGCTGCGCACGCCGCTCACGGCGCTCACGATGCGGCTCGAGGAGATCTCCCTCACCACCGATCAGGACGAGGTGAGGGCCGAGGTCGACGCATCGCTCGAACAGGTGGAGCGCCTGGTCGGCGTCGTCGACGACCTGCTGGGCCGATCGCGACGCGCGCTCGGCGCGGGGACCGAGATGGTGCAGCTCGCCGAGGTCTTCGCCCAGCAGTACGAGGAGTGGGAGGCGTCGTTCGCGCGCGCCGGTCGCGCGCTGGTGGTCGAGGACACGGACGCCACGCTGTTCGCCACCCCGGGCGCGCTCGCGCAGGTGCTTGCGACTCTCATCGAGAACTCCCTCCACCACGGAGGCGGCACCACGACCGTCTCCGCGCGGTCCTCGGGCGCGAACCACGCGCTCGTCATCGAGGTGCGTGACGAGGGCGAAGGAGTGCCCGACGATCTCGCGCCGCGCATCTTCGAGCGCGAGGTCACGTCCGGTCGTGGGCACGGGCTGGGACTTGCACTCGCGCGCGACCTCGTGACGGCGGACGGGGGTCGGCTCGAGCTGTCCCAGCGCAGGCCCGCCGTGTTCTCCGTCTTCCTCCAGGGCGTGCCGCGCATGGTCGACCTCGAGGAGGTCGTCCCGCACAGCCGCGTCGAGCGCCGACGCGGCCGCCGCCGCCGCTGATCCGCGCCTCAGCGCTCTGAGCGCTCCTCGTCGTGCGAAGGCGCGGCGTCACGGAACACGAAGAGCCGGTAGCCCACGTAGCGGGCGACGGTCCCGAGTCCGATCCCGATCGCCGCGGCGACGTTGTCGGCGAGCGCCGACGTGAGGTCGAGCCCGTGATGCGACAGCGCGACCACCCCCGCCTCGAGCCCGAGCGCCACACCGTTGATGAGGAAGAACAGCAGCGCCTCGGCGCCGGGGCGGTGCACCTGCATCCCCCGGAACGTCCAGCCGCGGTGCGCGAGCCATGCGAAGGCGATGGAGACGACCGTGGCGATGGCCTTGGCCGTGACGACGCGGTCGTCATCGCCCGCGACCGTCGAGTCGGGAGCGAGCGGCCCGAGCCTGAGCAGATTGAACACTCCCAGGTTCACGACGACGCCCGCGGCGCCCACCGTCGCGAAGCGCGCGAGCTCTCCCGCGCGGCCCCGCAGACGGTCGACGAGTGTCATGGTTGTCGAGCGTACCGGCGGTAGGTTGGGGGCCATGACCCCGCCTATCGTCGCCGTCATCGGAGGCGGCCAGCTCGCCCGCATGATGGCACCCGAGGCAACCGAGCTCGGCATCGTGCTCCGCGTCCTCGTCGAGTCCGAGGAGGCCGCGGCGGCGCTGCCGGCTCACGAGACGGTCGTCGGCCTGCCGCGCGACCCCGACGCGGTGGCGAGGCTGCTCGCCGAGCCCCGTCCTGCCGTGCTGACGTGGGAGCACGAGCACATTCCGGCCGAGGTGTTCGCGGCGGCCGAGGCCGTCGGCGTGCCCGCGCGCCCTGGCCTGGACGCGCTGATCTACGCGCAGGACAAGATCGAGATGCGCCGCCGCATGGACGCGCTCGGCCTGCCGAATCCCGACTGGGCGCCGGTGACCACCGAGGCGGAGGTCGCTGACTTCCTGGACTCCCACGGCGGCGAGGCGGTGCTCAAGACCGCGCGCGGTGGCTACGACGGCAAGGGGGTGAGGGTCATCACCGAGGCGACCGACGCGTCGGACTGGCTCGCAGCCGCGGCAGACGGCGGTCCGCGCGTGCTCATCGAGCAGAAGGTTCCTTACGTGAGGGAGCTCGCCGCGCTCGCGGCCCGCAGGCCTTCAGGCGACGTGGTGACGTGGCCCGTGGTCGATTCGATCCAGCGCGACGGCGTGTGCTCGGAGGTCATCGCGCCCGCCACGGGGCTCACGGCCCAGGAGGAGAGCGAGGCCCGCGAGGTCGCGACGCGCATCGCGACCGAGCTCGGCGTCGTGGGGGTGCTCGCCGTCGAGATGTTCGACACGGGCGAGCACGTGCTCATCAACGAGCTCGCCATGCGGCCGCACAACTCGGGTCACTGGACCCAGGACGGGTCCGTGACCAGCCAGTTCGAGCAGCACCTCCGTGCAGTCCTGGATCTGCCGCTTGGCTCGACCGCGGCGACCGCGCCCGTGACGGTGATGGCGAACGTGCTCGGTGGCGCGCGCGAGGACCTCCCCGCAGCGCTCGCCGACGTGCACGACCCCGACGCGAAGATTCACTTGTACGCGAAGGGCGTGCGGGCGGGGCGCAAGGTGGGGCACGTCAACCTCTCCGGCGCCGACGCGGACGACGTCTACGGCCGTGCGGTGGCCGCCGCCGCTATCGTGAGGGACGGAGGTGCGACATGAGCGACGAGCGACCCCTGGTGGGGATCGTGATGGGTTCCGATTCCGACTGGCCGGTGATGCAGGCCGCGGGCGAGGCCCTGGCCGAGTTCGGCGTGCCGTTCGAGAAGGACGTCGTCTCCGCGCACCGGATGCCGGACGAGATGATCTCGTACGGGCGCGCGGCCGCAGATCGCGGGCTCAGGGTGATCATCGCGGGCGCGGGAGGCGCGGCGCACCTGCCGGGCATGCTCGCCTCGGTGACGACGCTGCCCGTCGTGGGAGTACCCGTGCCGCTCAAGCACCTCGACGGCATGGACTCGCTGCTGAGCATCGTGCAGATGCCCGCAGGCGTTCCCGTCGCCACGGTATCGATCGGAGGGGCGCGCAATGCGGGCCTGCTCGCGGTGAGGATGCTCGCCGCGGGAGAGGGGCCGCACGCGGAGCGACTGCGCGACGAGATGTCGGGCTTCCAGGAGCGTCTGCGCGAGATTGCGCACGCCAAGGGAGAGGCGCTGCGCCGAGCCTAGGCGGCGATCAGTCGTCGAGGACGCACGAGGCGAGGATCTGCTCCTCGGTCTCGCGCTCGACCGTGACCACGTACGCGGCCTCCGGCGGGATCGGCAGGTACTGCGTCCGCTCGAGCTGCGAGGTGTCGACCGGCTGCTGCACCGTTCCGGGGCTATCGTCGGTCTCCTCGTCGTCGGACGAGTCGTCCTTGAGGGGGAGCGGCTGATCCGCGAGAAGCGCCTCCCACACGTCATCGGCCGCGCTCGTGATGACCACGTCGCCGGAGCCGTCGCCCGCGTAGGCCCACGGGATGGTAGACATGCTCACGTTGTCCATCGACAGGTTCCGGAGCGAATAGGCGAGACCGAACACGTAGCCCACGTCGCCCAGCTGCTCCGACATGGTGAACGAGCCGGCCGCCGCGCGGATGAACTGCGTCAGCACGTCGATGTCGGTGAGAACGTTCATGCCGAGCGCCTTGCGCAGGACCGACTCGATGAGCTCTTGCTGGCGCTCGATGCGCGCGAGGTCCGTGCCGTCGCCCAGGCCGGACCCCGTGCGGGCCCTCGCCCACGCGAGCGCCTGCGTGCCGTTGAGCGTCTGCGCGCCGGCGTCGAGGTCGAGGTCCGCCTTCTTGGAGTACACATCGCGGGGGATGCACATGGGCACGCCGCCCAGAGCGTCGATCATGTCGCGGAAGCCGGCGAAGTCCGCGACGACGTACTGGCCGTCGAAGGCGAGTCCGCTCATCTCGTTGATCGTGCGCATCACGCACGCGGCGGCTTCCGCGGGGTTGTTGTTGAAGCCGAAGCCGTTGGAGAAGGCGACGTTGAACTTCGTGGTCCAGCCGCGTTGCGACTGGCCGTCGAGGGACTCGCAGTAGGCGATGTCCACCCTGGCGTCGCGCGGGATCGACACGAGGTCCACGCGGCTGCGATCGGCTGAGACGTGCACGATGATCGTGGTGTCGCCTCGTGCACCGTCCACGTAGCCCCCGAGCGCCGCGTTCTCGTCGCTGCGGACGTCCGAGCCGATGAGCAGGATGTTGACCGGCTCGCCTGCATAGGTGTCGACGGGAGTTCCCGTGGTGGCGTCGGCGCTCACGGGAGCCGCGATGTAATCGGGCTTGTCGCCGGCGTCACCCGCGATCGAGCCGATGTCCTGGGTGTTCAGTTCGCTCTCGAACAGCGCGAGCGAGGTGCCAGAGAACACTGCGCCGAAGGTCGCTGCTCCGAGCACCAGAGATCCGAGCACGCCGACGACCACGCCGGTGCGCATGCGCGCGGCGTGGCGGGGGCGCCGGTGGGCGCGCTGCACAGGAGATGCCTCAGTCATGGATGCGCCGATTCTACGTGGTGCACGCCGCGTTCTGGGAGTCTGTGACGGATTCCTCGCCGGAATCGCCGGATTCCTGCGTCGGGTCGGAGCCCGTGGACGGGTTCGAGCCGTCGTCCCACGTGGACGACGCGTCGTCTGCGGCGTCGATGGTCAGCGGCTCGTCGTCGCGCAGCTGCTGCCACATCGACTCGGACTCGGGCAGGAGCTCGACGTTGAGGAAGTCAGGGGTGTACTCCCACGGGACGGTCGCGAACACGATGTCATCGGTGTCGATGCCGCGCAGGCTCCAGGCGAGCCCGGTGAGGTACTCGACTGAGCCGAGCTGGGTGTCGGTGGTGAGGGATCCGGCGACCGCCTTGAGGAACTGCGTGATGGCCCCGGCATCGGTGAGGATGTTCTGGGCGAGCAGCGAGTCCGCGACGGCCCCCATGAGCGCCTGCTGGCGCGAGATGCGCTGCAGGTCCGAGCCGGAGACGTCGCCCACCTCGGCCGTGCGCAGGCGCGCGAAGCCCAGCGCCTGCGCACCCGTGAGGGTCTGCTGACCCGCGGTGAGCTCGAGGTGGGCCTTCTTGGACGAGATATCGAAGGGAATGCACATCTCGACTCCGCCGAGCGCGTCGACCATGCGCTCGAAGCCGACGAAGTCGAGCACGGCGAAGTGCTCGATCGAGATCCCGGTGAGGTGCTGGACCGTGTTGATGGTGCAGGCGGCAGCCTCGGCGGCGTCGCCCTGTCGCCCGCCGTTGCTGAACGCGACGTTGAAGTCGCCGTGACCGCCGGGGATCTCGGTGCCGTCAAACAGCGTGCAGTCGGCGATGTCGACCTGCGCGTCACGCGGGATCGAGACGAGCTCCACGCGGGCGCGGTCCGCGGAGATGTGCATGAGCATCGTGGTGTCGGAGCGCATGCCTTCGGCGTCATCGCCCCCGATGTCCCCGTTCTCGCCCGTGCGCACGTCGGTGCCGATGAGCAGGATGTCGAGGGCCCGGCCCGCGTCGGGATCGGTGGGGTCTAGCTGCTCGTCTATCGGGTCGACGATGCCGGAGACGTCGTTCGCGTCGATCGCGCCTTGCAGATTCCCGGCGAGCGCGGCGACCGAGACGAGCGCGAATCCGGCGAGCGCGGCGACAGCAGTGCTTCCCACCCGCAGCGCCGTGAGCGCGCCGCGCCGCGTGCGGTGGCGCACGGGCGCGCTGCCGCGCGCGTACCTGGTCACATTCCCCTCCTCGTCCCTGCTGCGCATTCAACGCCCGGCGCGGCGTGTACGTTGCGAGGGCGGTGACAGGGTGTGGCAAGGGTCGCTCTCGACTTGACTGGCGCGGATTACACAGGTGTAATTTCGGGTAAGCGGGGGTTGCCACCCTCGTGGGCGATTCGGAGGGAAGCCTATGTGGAGCATCTACGACGGCACCGTGCCCTCAGACGCCGGCAAGCCCACGCCGACGCTGGCACCGGTGGTCGACATCTTCGATGCTGTCGACGACGACGGTCCGCTCGGCTGGCAGGAACGCGCGCTCTGCGCGCAGACCGACCCGGAGGCCTTCTTTCCCGAGAAGGGAGGCTCCACCCGTGAGGCAAAGAAGGTGTGTGCGTCGTGCGACGTGCGCTCGGAGTGCCTCGACTACGCGCTCGAGCATGATGAGCGCTTCGGGATCTGGGGCGGTCTGTCGGAGCGTGAGCGACGCAAGCTCAAGCGTCGCGCTGTCTAGCGAGCCGGTGACGGGAGGCGCGTCGTGACAACGGCGCGCGCTGTCGTGCGCGCGATTGTCGTCACCGACGGTCGCAGCGGTCACCTCCCAGCGGTCCTCGCCTCGCTCGCGGACCACTCGTACGACACCCTCGATGTCGTGGTCGTGGACGGCGACGAACCCGATTTCCCTGACGGTCTTCGAGGCGAGATCCTGCGCGCTGACGGCGCGAACTATCGCGAGGCGATCGATGCCGCGGTCGCGACGCACCCCGCGCTCGATCAGGAGCTCCTGTGGCTGCTCCACGACGACACGGCGCCCATGCCAGGAGCGCTCGACGCGCTCGCCGCGGTCGCGCGCAAGCGCCGCCGTGCCGCGATCGTCGGTGCCGCGCACGTCAACTGGCGCGACCCTTCGCGACTCGTCGATCTGGGGGCGACGGTCTCGCGCGTCGGCGCGCGCCGCATCCAGCTGGTCGAGGAGGACGACGTCAACCAGGGCCAGTACGACTCGCGCGACGACGTCTTGGCCGTCAGCCTCGCGGGCGCCCTGGTGCGCCGTGAGTGGTGGGACCGCGCTGGCGGCACCGACGACGCGTACCGCGGCTTCGGGGAGAGCGTCGACCTGTGCCGCCGCGCGTGGCGCGCGGGACTCGACGTGGTCGTCGTGCCGTCCGCGCGCATCCGGCATGCGCAGGAGAACCTGCACGGCACCCGCGCCGGGGGCGAGCAGGACCGACGCTCGTCGTACCCCCAGCGTCGGACGGGCGAGTGGTACCACGCGATGGCGTTCGCGCCCGCGCTCGGCGTCCCCCTGCTCGTGCTGTGGGCCTTCGTCTCCGCACCCGTGCGCGCCCTGCTGCGCATCGCGCAGAACGAGCCGCGCATGGCGCTCGCCGACCTCGGCGTGCCGTGGCGAGTGCTGGGACGCTTGGGTCGACTGCCCGCGTCGCGCGCGGCGATCCGGCGTACTCAGGAGCTCGGGCCCCGCGTCGAGCGGCCGCTGCTCGCGCCGTGGCGCACCGTCGTGCGCTTCGTGCGCGCCCGCGAGCTCGGCGCCTACGAGCAGTGGCGCGAATCGATCGCCCCCAACGATGTGGAACGCGCCGAGTTGGCGCTCGCGGCGAGCCGCCGTCGACGGGGGCTCGCGATCACCGGTGCGCTAGGACTCGCGGCGTCGCTCGCGTTCGGCGGCGCGTGGCTGGGTCCCGTGCTGCGCGGCGACATGCTCGCTGGCGGCATCCTCGGAGTCACGGACCTCGCGGCGGGGGACGTGTGGGCGCGCCTCGTCTCCGGCTGGGACGGCGCGGGCTTCGGCGCCGCCTCGATCGACTCCGTCTATGCAGCGCTGCTGCTTCCCGCGAGCGTGGTGCCGGGCGGCGCGCGCGTCGGGCTCGCGCTGACGCTCGTGCTCGCGCCGCTGGCCGCGACGCTCGGCGGCTGGGCTGCTGCCGGCACTGCGGTGCGGTCGGCGTGGATCCGCGGCGCCGCGGCGCTCGCGTATGGCCTGTGGCCCGCGTTCCTTGTCTCGGTCGACGATGGCCGGCTCGGCGCCGTACTTGCGCACGTGCTGCTGCCGTGGGTGGCCTTCGGCCTGGTGCGCGGCGCCGGGTGGCATCGCGGCGAGCCCGTGGGGGACGGCGAGTTCCCCCGCGTGCGCGTCGGTTCGCCGAGCGCATCCGCGGGAGCTGCCGTCGCTGCGGCCGCCGCAGTCTCCGCGGCGCCCGCGCTGTTGCCAGCGGTCGTGCTGGTGGCGCTGGTCGCCGGAGGCTTCGCGCGAGGCGCGCGGCTGCGCACGTGGGCGATCGCCCTGCCGGCGCTGCTCGTCTCCGCACCCGCACTCGTGGCCGCATGGCACGAGGGCACGTGGGGAGGCGCCGCGCGCGTGCTGCTGCGCGACGCGGGACCGGTAGCCGCCTCGCAGCCATCCGAGCCGTGGGAACTGCTGCTCGGCGCGCCGACGCCCCAGACGGCCCTCCCATGGGCCGACCTCGCGCCCACCGCAGGCGCGGCCGCACTCGCAGTCGGAGCGCTCGTCGTGCTCGGCGCGGCGTGGGCCGTGCTCTCGGGCCGCGCGACCTGGCCGGTGCGCACGCTCGTGCTGCTCGCGTCCGTGGGCCTCGCGACGGCGCTCGTGGAGCAGCGCACGCTGGTCGGCGGGGAGGACGGCGCGGGCATGGAGCTCGTGAACGGGTGGCCCGGCCCCGGCTCCTCGCTCATGGCTCTCGCTCTGCTGGGCGCGGCGGCTTCGGCGGCGTCCGGCGCATGGGGTCAGGGCAAGGGCGCAGCGCTGGCGTGGAGGCGCACGGGATATGCAGTGGTGCTCGGCGTCGCGGCGCTCGCGCTGAGCGCGCACGCGCTCGTCGTCGCGTGGCCCGGCCGTCCCACGGACCTCGGCACGACCGATGTGGCGGTGCTGCCCCTGGCGACGGCGCTCGACCAGGTCTCCGGCGAACGCCAGCGCGTGCTCGTACTGGACTCGGCGGAGGATGGCACCGTCGCCTACACCGTGCTCGAGACTGACGGCTCGGTGCACGCGCTCGGGACGGCCGAGCGCGATGACGACGGGCGCGCGTACGCGCACCCGACCGACCCGCCGCCTGCAACGCCCGCCTCGCTCGGGGAAGCTGTGGCAACCCTCGCCGGGGCAGGCTCGGGGGCGTCGCCCTCGCTGGCCGCGTGGGGCATCGGCACCGTCGTGGTCGCGCCAGGGGCCACCGAGCTCGACGCGGCGCTGTCCCAGATCGAGGAGCTCGACCTGCTGGGCGCGAGCGACCGCGGCACCCCCTACCGGGTCACGTGGGAGGACGACGCACGCGCTACGCGCGCCTGGGTCGAGGTGGGCGATGCCCGCACGGCCGTGCCGATGGGACGCCTCTCCGGCACGATCGAGCTCGCCGAGAGCGTGGACGGCACGCTCGTGCTCGCGGTCGCGGATGACCGGGCCTGGACGGCCACCCTGGACGGCGAGCCGTTGGCGCGCGTGGACGATCCGCTCGGGCGTGCGGCATGGAAGGTCGCGGGATCGGGGCAGCTGGAGATCGTCCATCATGACCCGACGCGCGCACGCTGGCTGTGGATCGTGGCGGGCTTCGTGGGGTTCACGCTGCTGGGTTCCATCCCCATCCATCGCACGAGGTTCGGACGGGGCGCGCGATGACGGCGACCTGGATCAAGGCGACGACGGGCGCCGTCGCGCTGGGCGCCCTCGCGGCTGTGGCAGTGCTGGGATCATCGCTCGACCCCGCCGCCGAGCGCGCGCATGCGACGTCGACGACCGCAGTGATGCCCGCTGCCCAGCCCGCGGCCTGCCCCGCACCTCTCACGGTGCCGGTGGGCGCGATCGAGGGCGACGACTTCTCTTCGGTGCCGACGCAGTCCTCACGCGCGGTGTTCGGCGGCGCGTCCACGCCGGTCGGCGATGGGGTGGCGGTCGAAGCGCCGGTCGGCGCCGTGCTGGAACGCGCGGAGGACGGCGACATCGCCTCGCTTGCGGCGCTCACGTGCACGCGCCCCGCGTCCACGCAGTGGATCGTGGCCGGCGCGACGACCGTGGGAGCCTCGTCCCGACTCGTGCTCACCAACCCGACCGAGCGCAACATCGAGGCGACCGTGACGCTGTACGGCGGCGCTGGCGCGCTCGGCGAGACGAGGACGCTCGCGGTCGGCGCGGCGTCCCAGGCTGAGCTGCTGCTCGAGGGCGTCGAGGCAGAGCTGCCCGCCATGGCGATCCGCGTCGATGCGACCGGAGCGGGCGTGGTCGCGGCGCTGCAGGACTCAAGGCTCGACGGGCTGCAGCCCGCGGGCACCGACTGGGCGAGCGCCTCCGAGCCTGGACGCCATCTCGTGGTGCCCGCGGTCGGTGGCGGAGGCGCGAGCGCGGCGACGCTGCGTCTCATGTCGCCCGAGGGTGCGGTGGCGTCGCTGACGCTCGTGGGCGCCGACGGAATCCTCGATTGGCCCGGCACCTCGCGTGTGGAGCTCGAGGCGGGCGTCGTGACCGAAGTCGCGGTGCCGCTCGGCGACGTCAGGGCGATCGAGATCGACGCCGATGCTGACGTGGTGGCCGCCGCGCGCACGGTCGTGCAGCGCAGTTCCGATGTGGGGCTCGAGGGGCAGACTGCGACCGACTTCATGTGGGTCGCGGCGCAGCCGGTGCCAACCACGGCGGAGTCGACGGCGGCACGCGTGGCGTACGCCCCGGGACTCGGTGGGGCGATCGTCGCCTACTCGCCCGTGAGCACCACGGTGACGGTGCTCGATGGTGCGGGCGCGGTGGTCGCGGAGACGCCGGTCGCGGCGCGCACCGTGGTCCGCATCCCCCTCGATCTGCCTGCGGGCACGGCCGTGTCGATCACGGGACGTGCCGCGTGGGTCGTGACAGTGCGTCAGGACCCTGGCTTCCTGGCGGCGATGGCGCCCGCGCGCCCCGAGGTGGATCCGATGGAGATCACCACTGTCGATCGCTCGTACGTGCGCTGACGCTCACTCGCCGAACTCGGGGTCGACGTCCTCCGGCGCCATGCCGAGCAGATGCGCCACCTGCTCCGCGACTACGTCGCGCACCAGCAGCGCGAGCTCTGGGCCGTCGGCCCGCTCCTCGCACGGGCGTCGGTAGACGACCACGCGTGTCGGCTGCCCCAGGTCTGAGGGGAACAGCCTGCCGAGCGGCACGCCGCGCTCCCACGGGCTCGGGTCGGACGGGGGCACGTCCTCGGCGCCGAACTCGACTTTGCCCCAGCGTCGGCCCCACCGTGGCTCGAGCCGCTCGGCGGCCTCGAGCACGAGCCTGTCGAAGCGATCAGCCCGGGTGAGGTGACCCGGCAGCGACGCAGGCACCAGGGGAGCCCTCAGCCCCCTGCCGTGCCTGTCGCGCGCGCCCATACGGGAACCCTAGTCCGCGCGTCGGGCGTGTCGCGGTACCGGCCCGACGCCGTGGTCGGGCGGGCGGCGTGCCTCCAGCGGTACGTGGTGGCGCGGGGGTAGCGTCACGAGACGTGATGGCCTCGCGACAGTGCTCCAAGTCGACCTGCGCCCGCCCGGCGGCGGCGACGCTGACCTATGTCTACGCGGACTCGACCGTGGTCGTGGGGCAGCTGTCCGCGAACGCCGAGCCTCACAGTTACGACCTGTGCGCCCCTCATGCGGAGGGCTTCACGGCGCCGCGCGGCTGGGACGTGGTCCATATCCACCAGGACCTCGTGGATCCCGGCCCGTCTCCGGACGACCTGGACGCGCTCGCGCGCGCCGTGCGCGAGGCGGGCGCGCCGCGCGTGGCGGTGATGCCGCCCGCTCCGGTCGCCTCAGAGCCGCGCCGCGGGCATCTGCGGGTCGTCAACTCCGACTCCTGAACCGGTCCGCCGCGCCACGACTGGTGGGGAGGGCTCCGTCCGTCACCGGCGGGCGCTAGCCTGTCCGTCATGACCGATCTCAGCGGCCTCATCAAGTCCTACGACGTGCGCGGCATCGTCGGCGAGCAGCTCACGACCGAGATCGCGCACGCGATCGGCGCGGCATTCGCCGATGCCATCGTGCGCCCCGACGGCGAGACCACGGTCGCGCTCGGCCACGACATGCGCGACACGGGCCCAGGCCTCGCCGACGCGTTCGTCGCGGGCCTGAACGACCGTGGCGTCAACGCGATCCGCATCGGACTGTGCTCCACCGATGGCCTGTATCACGCGTCGGGCGCGCTGAACCTGCCCGGCGCGATGATCACCGCGAGCCACAACCCGGCCGCATACAACGGCATGAAGCTGTGCCGGTCGCGCGCACGCGCCGTCGGCGAGAACACCGGCCTCGCGGACGTGCGCACGCTCGCCGAGCGCTACGTGGACGAGGGCGTGCCGGTCGCAGAGGAGCGAGGCACCGACGAGACGCAGGACATGCTGCGCGAGTACGGCGAGTTCCTGCGCTCGCTCGTGCCGCTCGACGCGATCCGCCCGCTCAAGGTCGTCGTGGACGCAGGCAATGCGATGGCTGGCTACACGGTGCCCGCGGTGCTCGGCACCGAGGCGGGCCTGCCCGAGCTCCCGCTGGACATCGTGCCGCTGTACTTCGAGCTCGACGGCACCTTCCCCAACCACGAGCCCAATCCGCTCGAGGAGGAGAACCTGCGCGACCTGCAGAAGGCCGTCGTGGAGCACGGCGCGGACCTGGGGCTCGCGTTCGACGGGGACGCCGATCGCTGCTTCGTCGTCGACGAGCGCGGCGAGGTGGTGCGCGCCTCCGCGATCACCGCGCTCGTGGGACTGCGCGAGGCCGCGCGCGAGGACGGCCAGTCGACCGTGATCCACAACCTCATCTCGTCGCGGGCCGTGCCGGAGCTGCTGGGCGAGGCTGGCATCACCGCCGTTCGCTCGCGCGTGGGACACAGCTTCATCAAGGCGCAGATGGCTGAGCACGACGCGATCTTCGGTGGCGAGCACTCGGCGCACTTCTACTTCCGCGACTTCTTCTACGCCGATTCGGGCATGCTCGCGGCGCTGCACGTGATGGCGGCACTCGGCCAGCAGGACGGGCCGCTGAGCGCCATGCTCGAGGCCTACGACCCCTACGCCGCGTCCGGCGAGATCAACTCGACCGTGACCTCGGTGCCTGAGGCGCTCGCACGCATCAAGGGCGCCTTCGGCACGCGCGACGGCGTGGTCCTCGACGAGTTCGACGGCCTGACCGTGACGCACTGGGATGACGAGCCTCGCTGGTGGTTCAACGTGCGCCCGTCTGGAACCGAGCCGCTGCTGCGCCTCAACGTGGAGGCGGCCACGGTCGCCGACATGGAGGCAGTGCGCGACGAGGCGCTGCGGGTCATCCGGGAGGGCTGACGTGTCGGCTGAGGGCGGCACCAAGGCGATCGTCGCTGCGCTCAGCGCCAATCTGGGCATCGGCGTCACCAAGTTCGCGGCATACGCGCTGACGGGCGCGTCGTCGATGCTCGCTGAGGCGATCCACTCGGTCGCCGACTCGGGCAACCAGTTGCTGCTCCTGCTCGGCGGCAGGAAGGCGCGCAAGGAGGCCACGCCGGAGCACCCCTTCGGCTACTCGCGGTACCGGTACTACTTCGCTTTCCTCGTCGCCGTCGTGCTGTTCAGCCTCGGAGGGTTGTTCGCGCTGTACGAGGCATGGCACAAGTTCCAGCACCCTGAGCCGATCGAGTCATGGCACTGGGTCCCCATCGTGGTCCTGCTCATCGCGATCATGCTCGAAGGGCTGAGCTTCCGCACTGCCATGAGGGAGTCCAACAAGATCCGCGGCAATGTGGGCTGGGCGAAGTTCATCCAGCGCTCGCGTTCTCCCGAGCTGCCCGTGATCCTGCTCGAGGACTTCGGCGCGCTCGTGGGCCTGGTGTTCGCGCTGTTCGGCGTCTCGATGACGCTCGTCACGCACAACGGGCTCTGGGACGCGGCTGGCACCGCGATGATCGGCGTGCTGCTCGTCTGCATCGCGCTCGTACTGGCGCGCGAGACCCGCGAGATGCTGCTCGGCGAGTCGGCCACGCCGGAGGACATCGCGAAGATCCGAGCGGGTCTCGCTGAGGCCGGCTTCACCGACGTCATCCACCTGCGCACGATGCACCTGGGTCCCGACGACGTGCTCGTGACCGCCAAGGTGGGCGCGGGCGCCGACGAGACGCTCGCAGAGATCTCTCGCCGCACGGACGACGCCGAGCAGCGCATCCGCGCGGCCGTGCCCGCCGCGCGGCTGATCTTCATCGAGCCCGACGTGCGCCATGACGAGCCGGAGCGCGAGGGTGGCGCGCGTCCGCTCGGTGCCGAGCTCGGGGATGAGCGCGGCAGCTAGCCACCTTTCGCCCGCCCCCAGGAGGCCCGCAGTGGCGGCCCTCCACAGCGTCGGGCGCATCTGCGTTAGCCTCTCCTCAGACATCGCGCCCCGCCACCGGGCCGTCGCGCACGCCGTCCCTGAAGGAGAACCATGACCGAGCACGTCGTCGCCGACCTGGCCCTCGCCGAGGCGGGCCGCCATCAGATCCGCCTCGCCGAGGTGGAGATGCCGGGCCTCACCTCGCTGCGCGAGGAGTTCTCCGCGTCGCAGCCGCTCGCCGGCGCGCGCATCGCCGGATCGCTCCACATGACTGTGCAGACCGCAGTGCTCATCGAGACGCTCACTGCGCTCGGTGCGGACGTGCGCTGGGCGTCGTGCAACGTGTTCTCCACTCAGGACGAGGCGGCCGCGGCGATCGTCGTCGGCCAGGGCTCCTACTCGTCGCCCGACGGCGTGCCCGTGTTCGCGGTCAAGGGCGAGTCGCTCGCGGAGTACTGGGAGTACACCGACCGCATCCTCACGTGGGATGGTCACGACGGCCCCACGATCATCCTCGACGACGGTGGCGACGCCACGCTGCTGGTGCACGAGGGCGTGCGGTTCGAGAAGGTGGGCGCCGTGCCGGACCCGATCGATGAGGACGACCCGCGCTACAACGAGGAGATCGAGGCGATGCGCGCGGTGCTCCGCCGCTCGCTCGCGAAGGACCCGACGCGCTTCACGCGCATGGCCGCGGGCATCGTCGGCGTCTCCGAGGAGACGACCACCGGCGTGCACCGCCTCGACCAGATGCATGCGCGCGGCGAACTGCTGTTCCCCGCGATCAACGTCAACGACTCGGTCACCAAGTCCAAGTTCGACAACCGCTACGGCATCCGCCACTCGCTGCCGGACGGCCTCAACCGTGGCACCGACGTGCTGATCGGCGGCAAGGTCGCGGTCGTGTGCGGGTACGGAGACGTCGGCAAGGGCGCCGCGGAGGCGCTGCGCGGCCAGGGTGCGCGCGTGGTCGTCACGGAGGTCGACCCGATCTGCGCGCTCCAGGCCGCCATGGACGGCTACGAGGTCGCCCGCGTCGAGGACTACGTGGACCGCGCGGACTTCTTCATCACCACGACGGGCAACAAGGACATCATCCGCGTCGAGCACATGGCGGCCATGAAGAACAAGGCCGTCGTGGGCAACGTGGGCCACTTCGACAACGAGATCGACATGGCGGGCCTCGCACGCTCGGGCGCGAAGCTCGAGCCCGTGAAGCCGCAGGTCGACGAGTGGACCTTCCCCGACGGCCACAGCGTCATCGTGCTCTCCGCCGGACGTCTGCTGAACCTCGGCAACGCGACCGGCCACCCGAGCTTCGTGATGTCCACGTCGTTCGCCAACCAGGTGCTCGCGCAGATCGAGTTGTGGGTGCGCCCTGAGGAGTACCCGCTGGGCGTGCACCGCCTGCCGAAGGTGCTCGACGAGAAGGTCGCGCGCCTCCACCTCGACTCGCTCGGGGTGCGCCTCACGGAGATGAGCAAGGACCAGGCCGACTACCTCGGCGTGCCGCAGCACGGGCCCTTCAAGCCTGACCACTACCGGTACTGAGCCGGGCCGACGCGCCTGCCCGGCGAGAGCGTCGGGCGCTACGAGACCTCGGGGACGCCGTGCGGGAGCCGCTGGATCCGTGAGGCGACCTCGGCGTCTGTGCGCTGGTGCTCGAGCGCCCGGGCGTACTCGCGATCGCGACGCATCACGAGCGCCGCGGTGAGCAGCGCTTCCGGGTGGGTGCCCTGAGGGGGCGCGGGGGAGACGTAGGGAGTCACCGCGTCGGCCATCTCGGTGCCGATCTGGGCTCGCGAGACCGGATTGAGCTGCGCGGCCCGCGACAGGAACTGGCGCACCGTGAGCGCGAGACCGTCGGGCAGGCGTCGCACGTCAGCGGTGGTGGCCCACTCGGCGAGGGCGGGCGGCATGACCAGGGGCGCGTGGGGGCTGCGTGCGGCGCGCTCCTTGAGTGCGTACGTGCCGGCGAGGATGTCGCCGACGCGCTTGCCTCGCGCGGTCGTGAAGGCGCTGATGAGCGCCATGCCGCCCGCGGTGAGCCACAGGTCGAGCACGCCGACGAGCCCGCGCACGAATGCCTGGCGGAACGCGATCGGCCCGCCGTCGTCGCGCACGATCCGCACGCCGGTCGCGAACTTGCCCACCGAGCGTCCGCGCGTCAGTGTCTCGAGGGCCACCGGGATGCCGACGAACACGAGGATGAGGTGAGTGAGCACAGCCGCGCTCAGCGCCGCGAAGTCCATCGAGTCGGGCATCACCCAGGCCAGTGCCGTGAAGGACCCCACATAGAACGCCCCCAGCACGATCGCGTCCAGCATCGCGCCAGCGGCCCTCAGTCCGACGCTCGCGGCGGCGGTCTCGAGGACCACGCCCTCGCCGATCGTCGTGGTGTCGTCCACGGGTCTCCCTCCGTCTGGGCCGCGACTCCATGGCGCGCGCTCGCCCCCGTATGGCATCGTATCCGCATGGACCTCGACTCCTTCATGGCGCTGCGTGAGGATCGGTGGAGGAGGCTCGAGACGCTCTCGCGCCGCGGGCGGCCGAGCGGCGCGGAGGCGGACGAGCTCGCGCGCCTGTACCAGCTGGTCGCCTCGGATCTCGCGCAGGTGCGGTCCGCAGCTCCCGATCCCGCCCTCGTGTCGCGCCTGTCGGTGCTCCTCGCGAAGGCGCGCGCCGCGCTCGCTGGCGCGAGGCCGCCCGTGCACCGTGAAGTCGCACGCTTCTTCGTGCTGTCCATGCCGGCGGCGCTGTACCGGCTGCGCTGGTGGACGCTCGCCGTGATGGCGGTGTTCCTGCTGATCGGCGCCGCGACCACGCTGCACTACGTCGCGAACCCTGAGCTCATGTCGGATCTGGGCACCGTCGAGGAGCGCCAGGCGTATGCCGAGGAGGCCTTCGCGGCCTACTACTCGGAGAACCCCTCGGCGTCCTTCTTCGCGCGCGTATGGACCAACAATGCGTGGGTCGCGGCGATGTGCGTGCTCGGCGGCATCACGGGCGTCGTGCCGCTGTACGTGCTGGTGCAGAACGCCGTGTCGGTGGGCGTGGCCGCGTCGGTCATGCACGAGTTCGGCCAGCTCGGACTGTTCTTCCAGCTCATCGCGCCGCACGGCCTGCTCGAGCTGACGGGCGTGTGGATCGCCGGCGCGGCGGGGCTTCGCCTCGCGTGGACGGCGCTCGTCCCGGGGCCCCGCCCACGGATGCGCGCGCTTGCCGAGGAGGGACGCGCGATGTTCGGCGCGGTGCTCGGCCTGGTCGTCGTGCTGCTGGTGTCGGGGATCATCGAGGGATACGTCACCGGCGCCCCTGCGATCCCCTGGCCGGTGAAGATCGCCATCGGCGTGACGGCACTCGCCGGCTACTGGACGCTGGTGTTCACGCTCGGCCGCCGCGCGGCGCTCATGGGGGAGACCGGCGATGTCGAGCGTGAGCTGCGCGAGGACGTCGCTCCGGTCGCCGCGTAGCGACGTGAGTCGCAGACGCCCGACGCAGTGGGCGGCCAGCCCTAGAGCCGTCCCGCTGCCTTGAGGGCCAGGTACGCGTCGGCGACGGCGGGCGGGAGGTCGTCGGGGCCCGCCGAGACCACCTCGATGCCGCTGCGCCGCATGCGGTCGGCGACGGCTGCCCGCTCGAGCTCGTGGCGGGTGGCCGCGGCGGCGGCATAGGCCTCGGCCGTGCCTCCGCGGGCGGCCGCGATCTCGCGCAGCTCTGGGTCGTCGACCGGTGCGACGAGCAACTGGTGGTCGCGCGCGATGGGCGCGAGCGCACGCATCATGCCTGAATCTGCGGCCGCGGCGCCAAGGTCGGTGAGCAGCACCACGAGCGCGCGCTGTGAGAGAGTCTCGCGCACGATGCCCGCGACGGACGTCCAATCGGGCTCGATGAGGCGTGGCTCCAGCGGGGCGAGGCGGTCGGCGATCGCGGGCATGAGCGCCGCCCCGGAGACGCCCGAGACGCGTGCGCGCACGCCACGATCGAACGCGACCACGTGCACGCGGTCCCCGGCTTTGGAGGCGAGGGCGGACAGGAGCAGGGTGGTCTCGATCCACGCGTCGAGCCGGGGGATGTCGCCGATGCGCGCGGCTGCGGAGCGGGCCGTGTCGACGAGGATCAGCACCTGCCTGTCGCGCTCGGGGCGCCATGTGCGCACGACGACCTCGGAGCGTCGGGCGGTGGCGCGCCAGTCGATCGCGCGCACGTCGTCGCCGATCACGTACTCGCGGAGCGAGTCGAACTCCGATCCGGGGCCGCGCATCTGGACGGCCGACCGGCCATCCAGCTCGCGCAGGCGGGCGAGCCGCGACGGGAGGTGGCGGCGCGACGCGAACTCGGGGAGCACGCGCAGCGTCGCGGGCAGGTCGACGGACAGCTGTCGGCCAGCGAGGCCGAGGGGACCGCGCACGCGCAGAGTGACTGCTCCCGCGTGCCGATCACCGCGTCGGACCGGCCGCAAGGAGGTCGTGAAGCGCCTCGCCTCGCCCGCCGGGAGGTCGAACGCGTGCCGATTGACGCCCGCGCCTGCGGACGGCTGCCAGGCGTCGCGGACGGCGCCGCGCGCGCGCCGCGAGCCGACGTTGCGCACCAGCAGCGTCGTCTGCGTCGCCTCGCCCAGCCTCACCGCGCCCGGCGGCTCACGCCTGGAGGCGAGCAGCCGCGGGGACGGTGCGCCGAGCGCATCGCCGAGCACGAGCGCCGCGGTAATGCCTGCCCACACGAGCGCGGCGCCCGCAGATCCCGCGGCCGCGGCGATGACGATGCCGACGGCGCTGAGCGCTGCGGCCCTCCAGGTCAGGTACATCAGCGGGGTACGGGGACCGCCGCGAGGACGGACTCGACGACGCTGTCCGCGGTGACGCCCTCGAGCTCCGCCTCTGCGGTGAGCTGAATGCGGTGCGCGAGCGTCGGCAGCGCGAGCGCCTTGACGTCGTCCGGGGTGACGAAGTCTCGTCCCGAGAGCCACGCCCATGCGCGAGTGGTGGCGAGGAGCGCGGTCGCGCCGCGGGGCGAGACGCCGAGCGAGGTCGCGGTCGCCGCGCGCGTCGCACGGCACACGTCGACGATGTAGGCGATCACCTCGGGTGAGATCTCGACCTTCGCGACCTCGCTGCGCGCAGCCTCGAGATCCTCGAGCGATGCCACTGCGGTGACGCCGGCGGCCCCGAGGTCGCGCGGGTCGAAGCCCGCGGCGTGGCGGCGCAGCACCTCGGCCTCCACGGCGCGATCGGGCAGCGGCAGCTGGAGCTTGAGCAGGAAGCGGTCCAGCTGGGCTTCTGGGAGCGGATAGGTGCCCTCGTACTCGACGGGGTTCTGGGTCGCGATCACGAGGAATGGCTCGGGCAGGCGGCGCGCCTCGCCGTCGACGGTGACCTGGCGCTCCTCCATGGCCTCGAGCAGCGCGGACTGCGTCTTGGGGGGAGTGCGGTTGATCTCGTCGCCGAGCATGAGGTTCGTGAAGACGGGGCCCTCGCGGAACGAGAAGCGGGAGGTCTGTGCGTCGTACACGAGCGAGCCCGTGATGTCTCCCGGCATGAGGTCGGGGGTGAACTGCACGCGCTTGGTGTCGAGAGCGAGGGATGCCGCGAGGGTGCGCACCAGGAGCGTCTTGGCGACGCCGGGCACTCCTTCGAGCAGCACGTGACCGCGGCACAGCAGCGCGATGATGAGGCCCGTGACGGCGGCGTCCTGGCCGACGACGGCGCGCCCCACCTCGGTGCGCACCTTCGCGAGCGTGGTCACCAGCGGCGAGTAGGCGGGCGGGTTCTGGTCGGGGTTCTCGGTCACGAGCGGTGCACCTCGTCTTCCAGGGAGTCGAGCCGGGCCAGGAGGTCCAGCATGTCGTGGTCGTCGGCCGGCGGTGGGCCGTACAGCAGCAGGTCGATCTCGGCGCCGTCGCGCTCGGTGTGGGCGGCGATCGCGGAGACGAGCGCTCCGCGCGGGGCTGTCCGCGGCAGCGAGAGCCGGCTCGCCATGCGTGCGGCGGCTCCGGCGCGCAGCGCGGCGAGCGCGTGCCCGCGGGCGCGGCCTCGCTCGTATAGGCGTCCGCGGCCGCGCGTGGCCTCTGACGCTCTGACGATGACGGGGAGCGGCTCCGTGACGAGGCGGCCCATGCGTCGGCCCTGCCACGCGGCGGCGACGAGCGCGGTGATCGCGGCGGCGACGCCGCCCGCGGCGAGCCAGGGCGGCGTGCGGGGCGTGAAGTAGGTCGATCCCGCCTGGTCCGTGCCGAACACCGTGTCGTCGAGCTCGCCTCCCATGTACCAGACCACGTGCTCCGCGTGGCCGGTGGTCCACAGTGCGAGCGCCGCGGCGCCGTCGGTCGCGAGGCCGGCGTTGGAGACGATGTCCGCGTCTGCGAGCACGTGCACGGGTCGGGCGCCGTTGCGCTCGAGCATCACGTACGCCGACCCGTAGCCGTCCGTGAAGCAAGGAACCGCGCGCGGCGAGTCGGCGTAGATGCTGGTGGCGACCCCCGTGAGCGAGCCTGCGGCGACGGCCGCGGGCGCGTCGCAGTCTGCGACGAGCGTCCCCTCGCCGGTGGCAGGCTCGGCCGACAGCCCGGGGTCGATCGCATCGAGAGTGTTCGCATCCGGGTCGATCCACACGATGTCGCCCGCGTGGTCGGCGATGGACGCGACCTGACGGTCCTCGAGGAAGACGTACGAGGCGATCACGAGCGTGCCGCCGCCGTCCAGCCGCCGGTACGCGTCCGCGAGCGTGTCGACCTCCTCGACGCTCACGCCCTGGTCGCGCAGGACCTCGGCGAGCGCGCGGGCGCCGGTGGGGCCCGGGTTGCTGATCGACAGCGGTGTGGACGACGTTGCGGGGCGTGCGAGCGTGACCGTCACGAGCAGCACGAGCACGAGCCCCAAGACGGTCACCAGCCAGCGCGAGCGGTTCCAGCGCGCCGAGCCGACCACAGCGGCTGTGGAGCCGTCTCCCAGGAGAAAGCCGTCGGGCGCGGCGACGGTGCGGCTCATGGCGTCGGCTCCTGGGCGGCGCTCACAGCGGGGCGGGCGAGGGCGAGTGCTTCCGACGCCGCGCGCACGGTCTCGTAGTGGGCGCGCGTGGCGACGACGTCGCTGTACCTGACCTCATCGAAGGTGCGCGACGCGGCGTGCAGCGCGCGCGCGGCATCGGGCACTGCGACGCCGGCATCCCACGCGGCCTCGTGCGCCGTGCGGCCGGGCCGCGGGTCGATCAGCGCGCGCTCCTCCGCAGAGCGCACGATCGCTCGGAACCCGTCGACGACCGCGTCGTGCCAGCGCTCGGCAGCGGCGGCCGTCCGGGCGGCCGCATCGAGCTCGGTGGCGCTGCGTGTCTCGTCCTCCATCACATCGGACCGCTCGCGTCGGCGCGCGGCGAGCAGCGGACGCGCGATGGCGAAGGCCCCGCCGAGCACGGCGATCACGGCGAGCAGCGCGAGCACGTATCCCAGCGGTTCGAGCGAGCCGCTTCCCTCGCCGGAGAGCAGATCGGCGAGGAAGTCGGTGAGTGCCTGCGCGATCCGGTCCATGAGGGAGGCCCCTGCGGCGTAGTCCGCCTTCGACAGCTCGTCCTCGGCCCAGCGGCGCGCCTCATCAGCGCCCGGCTCCACCGGCGGCGCGAGCGGCAGGAGCGCGAGTATCACGCGGCGTCGGCCTCGGCACGCTGCTGGACTGCCTTGGTGAGCGCGAGGTCGAAGCCCTCCTTGCGCATCCGCTGGTCCGTGTACAGGCCTGCGGTCACCCCGCCCAGGTACGCGATCGAGAGCAGGACACCCAGGAACGAGGCGACGCCGATCGCGATGACGTAGATCGGCACGGCGGTCGCGGGGTCGGTGGTGAACATCAGCAGCGGCAGCAGGACGGAGACAGGCACGGCGAGCACGTTCTGGATGACCCCGGTGATGATCGAGGCGACCGCGAGCACGCCGAGGATCATCCAGAAGCGTCCACCGGTGAGGCGCCACGAGCGGGCCATCGCGGCGAACGGGCCCTTGCGCTCGAGCACCACGGCGGGCACCGCGAGCGAGAGCTTGATCGCAGTCCAGATGACCAGGGCGGTGGCGCCGAGCGCGCTGAGGATCAGCACCGCGATCCCCAGGCCTACCGACGCCTGGAACGACGGGATCGCGAGCAGCACGACGACCGCGAGCACCGCGCTGTACGCGAGGCCCAGAGCGAGCGACTGCACCACGAGCGTCGGCAGTGCGCGCAGGGCTCGGCGCGTCGCCTCGCCTACGCTCATGCGCTCGCCGAGAACCGAGCGCGAGAAGGACAGGGTGGTGATGCCCGTGGACACCAGCAGCACGAGCGAGCCCACGAAGGCGCCGACGAGCAGCAGCACCACGTCCGTCACGGTGAACGGCGCGTCGGTCGTCGAGCCCGACTCGAGGTAGGCGCTGCCGAACAGCGCCGAGTAGTAGCTGTAGCCCATCCCGTACGTCGCGAGCATCGAGACGAGCGCGACGAGCGCGTTGAGCCCCAGCATCACCTTGGGGTTGTGGCGGATCGCCTTGAGGGGGCCGTCGAGCAGTTCGCCGAAGGTGAGCGGTCGCAAGGGGATGATCCCAGGGCGGTTCATCGCGGCGGCGTCCGCGAAGCGGGGAGGGGCCTGCGTCCCCGCACGCGGCGGCGCTGTCGGCCCCACGCCCGACGCTGGCGCAGGGGCGCCCAGCGGTGGCGCCGGGGCGACCGGCGGCGGCGGGAACGCGTCGATCTGACCCTGCCCGCCCGTCGGCGCGGCGAAGGGTGAGAATCCCCCTTGTACCCGGTCCGTCGCGGCCTCGTCCTGGCCCTGCGGCTGGTCGCTCACTCGCATCCCTCCTCGTTCCGACCATCCTGCCATGCGGCCGTGACGCGGGGAACGACTGAAGCAGACCCTGGGAGAGCCTTGCGGTGCGTGGCAAGATGGGCGCATGACGGCGCGCATCCTGGTGGTCGACGACGATCCTGCAGTGTCCGAGATGATCGGAATCGTCCTGCGGGGCGACGGCTTCGAGCCAGTGTTCTGCGACCACGGCGACCGCGCCGTGGAGGTGTTCCGCGCCGAGCAGCCGGACGTGATCCTGCTGGACCTCATGCTGCCCGGCAAGAGCGGCATCGACATCTGCCGTGAGATCCGCGCCGAGTCGGGCGTGCCGATCGTCATGCTGACCGCGAAGTCGGAGACGGTGGACGTGGTGCTCGGCCTCGAGTCGGGCGCCGACGACTACATCCCCAAGCCCTTCAAGCCGCGCGAGCTCATCGCTCGCGTGCGCGCCCGCCTGCGCCGTCACGACACGGCGGCGCCGGGGCTCGTCAGGGTGGGCGACCTCGAGATCGACGTCACCGGGCACCGCGTGAGCCGGGACGGCGAGATGATCCCGCTCACGCCGCTCGAGTTCGACGTGCTCGTCACGCTCGCGCGCGCTCCCGGACAGGTGTTCACGCGCGAGGTGCTGCTCGAGGATGTGTGGGGTTACCGCCACGCGGCTGACACGCGGCTCGTGAACGTCCACATCCAGCGCCTGCGCGCGAAGATCGAGAAGGACCCGGAGAACCCGGAGATCGTGCTCACGGTGCGTGGCGTCGGCTACAAGGCAGGTGGCCAGGCGTCGTGAGACGCTCGCTGCGGGGCGCCACCCGGCGTCTCGCGATCCCCGTCCGGCGCGGTGTGCGGCGCTGGAGCCGCTCGATGCAGCTGCGGGTCGTCACGACCGTGCTCGTCGTGGGGGTCGGCACGGTCCTGGTCCTGGGCGCCTTCGTGCTCGGCCAGATCCGTGACGGGCTGATCGAGACCCGCGTGGACCGCATCCTGGCCGAGTCCGCGCGCGACGCAGCGAGCGCCACGGACCTCGTGGGGGCCGCGACGGCCGCCACCCCGGGCGATCTCCAGCAGTTCATGAACAATCTGTACGAGTCCCTGCGTACCGTTGGCGGCGAGTCTCGCGGCCTCGTGATCCTGCAGGCGCCACAGAACGACTCGGACGTGATCCTCACGGCAGGCGTCTCGAGCCCCGAGCTCGTCGGCGTCATCACACCGGAGATGCGCACCGCGGTCGACGAGGGCGTCGCCCAGCCGTGGCAGTACGTCGCGATGCCCGGGACCGGCGAGCCGGGCCTCGTCGTCGGCTCGACCCTTCCGTTCCGCGACGCAGGTGACTACGAGCTCTACTTCGTGTACTCGCTCGCGGATGAGCAACAGACGCTCGGGCTCATCCAGCAGGTGCTCATCGGTGGAGGACTCGTCCTGATCGGACTGGTGCTGATCCAGACCTGGACGGTGACGCTCCAGGTCGTGCGGCCCGTGCGCCACGCCGCAAAGGTGGCGTCGCGGCTCGCCGACGGGCTGCTGTCCGAGCGGATGACCGTGCGCGGCGCCGACGAGATGGCGACCCTGGCGACCACGTTCAACGACATGGCCGAGTCGCTGCAGCGTCAGATCACCCGTATGGAGGACCTGTCGCGCCTCCAGCGCCGCTTCGTCTCGGACGTCTCGCACGAGCTGCGCACGCCTCTCACGACCATCCGCATGGCATCCGACGTGCTGCACGACCGACGTGAGGAGTTCGCGCCCGAGGTCGCGCGCTCGGCCGAGCTGCTCGCGAACCAGATCGATCGCTTCGAGGTGCTGCTCTCGGACCTGCTCGAGATGTCGCGCATCGACGCGGGCGCCGCGCAGCTCGAGTTCGAGACCGTGGACCTCGCCGACGTGGTGGAGGACGAGGTCGAGGCGATCCGTCACGCCGCCTCGGGCCTGGGTGTCGAGGTGCGTCTGCACGTCGCGGCAGGTCGCCACACGGCGTCCATGGACCGGCCACGCGTCGGCAGAATCGTGCGCAACCTGCTGTCCAACGCAGTCGAGCACGCGCAGGGCGGCGCGGTGGACGTGGCCGTGGCTTCGCACCAGCGCGCCGTCGCGGTCGTGGTGCGGGACTACGGGCTCGGCCTCACGCCCGCACAGGTGGACCGCGTGTTCGACCGCTTCTGGCGCGCGGACGCGGCCCGGGCGCGCACGATGGGCGGCACGGGGCTGGGTCTGTCGATCGCGCGGGAGGACGCGCAGCTGCACGGCGGTCGCCTCGAGGCATGGGGCCAGCCGGGCGAGGGCGCGAGCTTCAGGCTCACGCTGCCGCGCACCGCGCGAGGGCTCGGGCAGCAGCCCGTCCTGCCGCTCGCGATGCGCGCGGACGAGTTCACCGCGCTCGATGGACACGGGGCCGCGCGATGAGGGCGGGACGCGGGATCGCGCTCATGTGTGCCGTGCTCGCGCTGGCGGGCTGCGCCTCGATCCCCACCTCGGGCCCGGTGCGCGAGGGCGCGGGCGTCGTGGAGGAGTCTGACTCGTTCGTGCCGTTCGCGGAGGGGCCGCGCCCTGGCGACAGTCCCACGGCCATCGTGACGGGCTTCCTTCAGGCCATTCCGCAGGGCTTCGCCTCTGACTTCACGGTCGCCCGCGAGTTCCTGACGCCCGAGGCAAGCCTCGAGTGGGACCCCTACGCGACGGTCACCATCTTCGACTCGCGCGCGATCCCCCTCGAGCTCGACGAGGGCACGGGCGCGATCACGTATACGGTGCCGGTGGCGGCGACCGTCGACTCCGGCGGGCGCCTCACCGAAGCCCCCGACGGCGCCGATTCGACGCTCCAGTTCGTCGTCACGCAGGACGCTGACGGCGAGTACCGCATCGCGGGGCTCGAGGACGGGTCGCTCATCGCGGAGGCGAACTTCACGCGCCTGTTCCGCCGCGTCGACCTGGTCTTCGCCGCATCGGACGGTGTGACCATGGTCGAGGAGGCGCGCTTCCTGCCGGCGCTCAACGCGGCGACGCGCGCCGCGTCGGAGCTCGTCGCCGGCCCGTCCGAGTGGCTGGCTGACGCGGTGGTCTCGGGCCTCGGCCTGGCAGCCGAGCTCGAGGTGGATTCGGTCGTGGTCACCGACGGGGTCGCGGCCGTGCGGCTCGGCCAGGCCGCAGCGGGCACCTTCGCCGAGTCCGCGCTCGCGTATGCGCAGCTCGAGGCGACGCTCACCGCGCTGCCCGAGGTGACGAGCATCGAGGTCACCGTGGGCGGCGTGCCCCTCGACGGCGATGAGGCTGTCGACCTGGCGCAGGCGCCGACGCCCGACGAGGTGGCTGCGGCGCTCGTGCGAGGTCGCCTCGCGCTGTGGGATGGCGAGCAGCTGCGAGTCACGCCTGACGACGTGGGGCGCGTGCCCGACGCGGCGTCCGGCCTCGCGCTCGCATACAGCGGCGGACAGGTCGCGATGGTGGTCGGCTCCGACCGCCTCGTGGTGTCCGACGCGCTCGCCGGGGGTGTGGCCAGTCTCGTCCCCGCAGGAGACGTCAGCGGGCCGCCGTCGGCGCCGATGGAGATGCGCGAGGTGTATGCAGGGACGGACCTCGTGGACCCCTCGTATGACCGCCATGGATGGCTGTGGACCGCTGAGACGGCCGGCGATGGAGTAGTGGTTGCCGTGCCTGCGGCGGGCGTTGAGGGCGAGGGCGCGCTGCTCGATGCGCCGTGGCTGGCCGGACGGGACGTGCGCGCGATCGCCGTGTCCCGCGATGGCGCGCGGCTCGCGATCTCGTCGCGCACGGCCGGTCAGACAGTCATTGAGGTGGCGGGTGTGGTGCGCGATCCCGCGGGGGTGCCGACGGCGCTGACGGGACCGATCGCGGTAGGCGCGAAGGCGGGCGAGGGAGCGAGCCTGTCCTGGCTCGACGAGATGACTCTCGCGGTGCTCGGGCGAAGCGACGACGGGACCGCGACGCCGCTGTGGCTCGTCACGGTCGGAGGGTTCACGGAGGCCCTGACGGCCGACGCGGACGCCGTCGCCGTGTCGTCGCGCCACGGCGAGGCGACGCTCACCGTCATCACCGCGGATGGAGAGGTGCAGGTGCGCGCGGGCGCGAGCTGGGCTATCAGCGCCGAGGGTGTCAGCGACCTGGCCTACTCCGGCTGACATCGTCCCCAGGGGTCGCGTCGCATCACTTCCTCCCCAGGCGCTGCGTCCACGGCACTCGAGGCATCCGCCGGCCCGCCACGCTGGCGCCATGGACGCCCCACTCGGCTCGCGGCGGTGGCGGGACGGTGCGCCACCCGGAGTGCCACACGCTCAAGCGGCGCTCAGGCGTGCAGGCGGCGAGCATGTGTGCGAGGCGCTGCGCACCGCCGCGCGCGCCGTGGTGCCCGTCGCGTGCCCGGGATGCGGGCTCGAGGATGTGCGCTGGTGCGAGGCCTGCGCGGCCCCGTGGTGGGATCCGCCGTGGCGCTGCGAGGAGGAGGCGTCGCGCCTCGTGGTCGCCGGGGAGTCAGCACTGCCCGTCTGGGCGATCGCCGCGCTCGATGGACCCGCGCACGGAGCGGTGGTCGCGTGGAAGGACGGCGGTAGACGCGACCTCGACGCAGGCCTGGCCGCCGCGATGACACGCGCAGCCCGCGAGATCGCACCCGCGCTCGCGACGCTGCCCGCGCCGATCGCAGTCGTGCCCGCGCCTGCGCGTCCGGCGAGCACGCGCCGGCGCGGTACGGACCTCCCTCTGCTGCTCGCGCGCGCCGCGACACGCGGACTCGCGCAGGCAGGAGTGGCCTCCCGTGTCACACCGGTGCTCGCGATTCGCTCGGGGGAGTCGCGGGGAGCGAGCGCGGCCGCGCGTTGGCGCGAGAGCCGTGCCGCCGTGTATGCCGTGGGCACCATCGCGCCTGGTGCTGCGGTGGTTCTCGTGGATGACGTGGTCACCACAGGCGCGACGCTGGCCGCGTGCGCGCGAGCGCTCGCGGACCGTGGATCGCACGCGGTGGCGGGGCTCGTGCTCGCCGCCGCCCGGCGTGTGGCGGACCCTGCCCGGACGGGGCTAAGGTGAGGAGTCCAAGGACGACGAACGTCGTACCCCTTCTGCGAGGGGAGGTGATGACGCAGGCGCATCAGGCGCCGCCAACACCGTGCCCCGGCCGCGAGGCCACACCCAAGAAGGAGGAATTCGACATGGACATTGCCATCGTGGGACGCCACACCAAGGTCAACGACGACCTGCGTCAGCGCATCGCCGAGAAGATGGAGAAGGTCGAGGCGCTCGCGCCCCGCGCTCTGCGCGCGGAGGTGCATGTGGTCCATGAGCGGAATCCCAAGCTCTCCGGAGAGAGCGAACGCGTCGAGATCACCGTGCGCGGTCAGCAGCGCGTGGTCCGCGCGGAAGCTTCGGCGGTCGACCGCGTCGCCGCGCTCGATGCCGCCGCCGCGAGGCTCGTCGAGCAGCTGCGCAAGCTGCACGAGCGCAAGGCGCACCGTCACCAGGGGAAGGTCGGTCTCCACGCGGTCGAGCCCACGGTGACGGCCCCCATCCCAGACGGCGCGGTCGCGCCCGTCGACGACTCCTCCGAGGCGCCGACGAGCGTCGAGGAGTGGGAGGGCGCACCCGCTGGCGCGACCCGCGAGGTGCCGATCGACGGCACCCCGATCGTCATCCGCTCCAAGACCCATGCAGGCACGCCCATGACGGTGTCCGAGGCCATCGACCAGATGGAGCTCGTCGGTCACGACTTCTACTTGTTCCTCGACTCCGAGTCCGGCCATCCCTCGGCGGTCTACCGCAGGCGCGGCTGGACCTACGGCGTCATCCACCTCGACCCCGAGGCGCCCGCGGATGCCGCACGGGAGAGCGCCTGAGCAGTACGAGTCCCGCGGTCGCAACGATGCGACCGCGGGACTTCCTCCTCGTGGTCACCGCCGCCGCCCTGTGGGGCGGCGGCGGTGTCGTGGGCACCCTCCTCGGGGACCGCACCGGCATGCACGCGCTCTCGATCGCGATGTGGCGCATGCTTGTCGCAGGCTTCGCGATCCTGCTGGTGCTCGCGGCCCTCCGTCGGCTGCGCCTGCGGTCGCTCACGCCTGCCATGTGGCGGCTGTCGCTCGTCACGGGAGCACTCACCGCGGTCTTCGAATCGCTCTACTTCCTTGGCATTGCGCTGTCCTCCGTGGGGCTCTCGACCCTGATCGGCATCGGCTCGGCTCCTGTGTTCGTCGCCGTGTGGGACTGGCTCGCGTCGCGCCGCACGCCCCCACGGCTGACGCTGATCGCGCTCGCTCTCGCGCTTGGCGGGCTCGCGGTGCTGCTCTCGGGCAGCCTTGACGCTGGCGAGAACGCGTTTGGCGGGGCGCTCGTCGCGTTGGGCGCAGGCGCGACCTTCGCAGCCGTGACGGTCGTCAACCGCGAGCAGGTCCCGGGCTACGACCCGGTCACGCACACCGGCGTGGCATTCGCTGCCGGCGGACTCATGCTCATCCCCGCGGCGGCGTTCACCGGACTGGGGTGGGCGACCGACGCGGCTGGCTGGGGCCTCACGCTCGCACTGGGCGTGGTGGTGACGGCTCTCGCGTACCTCGCGTACTTCTCCGGGCTGCGCACCGTGCCCGCCTTCGTCGCCACGATCGTCGCGCTGCTCGAGCCACTGGTTGCGGCGCTGCTGGCGGCGCTCGTCTTCGCTGAGCGGCTGGGCTGGACGGGGCTCGTCGGCGGCGCGGTGCTGGGTGCCGCCGTGGTGCTGTTGCGCCCACAGCGAGACGAGCCGGAGTCCCTCCACTGAGCGACTACTCTTGCAGGGGTACACGAAGACAGCAGGGAGCTAATCCGTGAGCATCATCGATCGCGTCATCCGCTTCGGCGAAGGGCGCCAGGTCCGGCGGCTCGAGCGCACCGTGGTGCTCACCAACAGCCTTGAGGACGTCTACTCCGAGATGTCGGACGATGAGCTGCGGGAGCTCACCGATGACTTCCGCCAGCGCCGCGCCGACGGCGAGAGCCTCGACTCGCTCATGCCCGAGGCCTTCGCCGCCGTGCGCGAGGCCTCGCGGCGCACGCTCGGCCTGCGCCACTTCGACGTGCAGATCATGGGAGGCGCGGCGCTCCACGGAGGCAACATCGCGGAGATGAAGACCGGTGAGGGCAAGACGCTGGTCGCCACGCTGCCCGCGTATCTCAACGCGCTCGACGGCAAGGGCGTGCACATCGTCACCGTCAACGACTACCTCGCGAGCTACCAGTCCGATCTCATGGGGCGCGTCTTCCGCTTCCTGGGGATGGAGACCGGCTGCATCCTCTCGGGCCAGGCGCCCGATGTGCGCAAGAAGCAGTACGAGGCCGACATCACGTACGGCACCAACAATGAGTTCGGCTTCGACCACCTGCGCGACAACATGGCGCTCGACCCTCAGCAGCTCGTGCACCGCGGCTACCACTATGCGATCGTCGACGAGGTCGACTCGATCCTCATCGACGAGGCGCGCACACCGCTGATCATCTCCGGCCCCGCCCAGGGCGACAACGGCAAGTGGTACGTCGAGTTCGCGCGTATCGCGAACTCGCTCACCGTGGACGAGGACTACGAGGTCGAGGAGAAGAAGCGTGCCGTCGGCATGCTCGAGCCCGGCATCGAGAAGGTCGAGGCAGCGCTCGGCATCGAGAACCTCTACGACCCCGCGAACACCCCGCTGATCGGGTTCCTCAACAATGCGGTGAAGGCCAAGGAGCTGTTCCGCCGCGACCGCGACTACGTCGTCACGAACGGCGAGGTCGACATCGTCGACGAGCACACCGGTCGTCTGCTCAAGGGCCGCCGCTACTCCGAAGGCCTGCACCAGGCGATCGAGGCGAAGGAGGGCGTCAAGATCAAGGCGGAGAACCAGACCTACGCCTCGATCACGCTCCAGAACTACTTCCGTCAGTACACGAAGCTCTCCGGCATGACCGGAACGGCGCAGACCGAGGCCGCCGAACTGCACGCGACGTACGGCATGGGGGTTATCCCGATCCCCACCAACAAGCCGATGATCCGCGACGATCAGTCGGACCTGCTGTACAAGTCCGAGGCGGCGAAGTTCGAGGCGCTCATCGCTGACATCCTCGAGCGCAACGCGAACGGCCAGCCGGTGCTGGTCGGAACCGTGTCCGTGGAGAAGTCCGAGCGGTTGAGCAAGGAGCTGCGCAAGCGCGGCATCAAGCACAAGGTCCTCAATGCCAAGCAGCACGAGGCGGAGGCCGCCGTGGTCGCCGAGGCGGGCCGTTGGGGTGCCGTCACCGTCGCGACCAACATGGCCGGCCGAGGCACCGACATCATGCTGGGCGGCAACCCCGAGTTCCGTGCCGTGCAGGTCATGGCCGAGCGTGGGCTCGACCCGCAGGAGGACCCCGAGGCCTATGAGGCGGCGTGGGACGCCGTCCTCGAGGAGCAGAAGGCCGCGGTCGCGGACGAGCACGACAAGGTGCTCGCCGCAGGCGGGCTCTACGTGCTCGGCACAGAGCGCCACGAGTCGCGCCGCATCGACAACCAGCTGCGCGGACGCTCCGGACGCCAGGGAGACCCGGGCGAGTCGCGCTTCTACCTGTCGCTCGAGGACGACCTGATGCGGATGTTCCAGTCGGGCCTCGCGGCAACGATGATGAACTCGTCCGCGATCCCCGACGACCTGCCGATCGAGTCCAAGGTGCTCACGCGCGGCGTGCGCTCGGCCCAGGCGCAGATCGAGGGCCGCAACGCGGAGATCCGCAAGAACATCCTCAAGTACGACGATGTGCTCAACGCGCAGCGCACCGTCATCTACGACGAGCGCCGCAAGGTGCTGGCGGGCGAGGACCTCGGTGAGCAGGTCGACTCGTTCGTCGAGGACGTCGTGTCCGAGTTCGTGCGGTCCGCGACCCTCGTGGGCGCGCCTGACGATTGGGACCTCGAGGCGCTGTGGAAGGACCTGCGTGCCGTGTACCCCGTCTCGCTCACGATCGAGGAGATCCTCGAGGAGGCGGGCGGCCTGCACCAGCTCACCACCGAGTTCCTGCTGCGCGAGCTCGTCGCGGATGCGCGCGTGCAGTACGCCGCGAAGGAGGAGGCGCTCGGCTCGGAGCTCATGCGCACCGTCGAGCGTCAGGTCGTCCTGCAGGTGCTGGACGCCAAGTGGCGCGAGCACCTGTATGAGATGGACTACCTCAAGGAGGGCATCGGTCTGCGTGCGATGGGCCAGCGCGACCCTCTGATCGAGTATCAGCGCGAGGGCTTCCTGCTGTTCGAGGGCATGACCGACGCGATCAAGCGTCAGTCGATCCAGGTGCTGTACCGCGTCGAGAAGCGCGAGGCGACGCCGGAGTCCGGTCAGCAGCCAGGCACCGTGACGGCCGACTCTGCCGCGGCTACCGCGCAGCAGCAGGCGACTGCACAGGCGGCCGCCCCTCGTCGGCGCGCGGCGGGCCCGAACACGTCGACCGGCTCGGGCGGCGGCATGCAGATGACGATGTCGGCGCTGACGTACTCGGGTCCGTCGGAGGACGGTTCGGCGCAGGTCGTGAAGGAGTCGGGCGCGAAGGGTGGCGCCGCAGGCGGCGCGCAGAAGGCGGAGTCGGACGGCGCGACGTTCCCCGGAACCGCCAAGAACGCTCCGTGCCCGTGTGGCTCCGGCAAGAAGTACAAGATGTGCCACGGGAAGAACGAGGCCTAGGTCTCGACGTGTGAGAAGAGCCCGGCCCCAGATAGTCGATCTCTGGGGCCGGGCTCTTCTGCGTCGTAGGCGAGGCGCACTCAACCGATGTCGATGACGGTGGCGACCCATCGGCCGTGCTGGTCTTCGAGGCGCATCGCGATGGCGTGGCTGCGCCCGTCGACGGAGGCGACCACGCTCACCTCTGCGGCGTCGGCGGCGACGCGGCAGACGCGAGCGCGGAGCACGCGGGCCGTCGCGCCGTGCCTGCCCGCTCGTCGCGCGACCGAGTGCTGGCGCGCGAGCCGTGCCCGGAGGTCCGGTTCGACCCATCGCACCAGTGATGACAGGGTATCGGCCCCGTGAACGGCCTCGAGCGCGGCCTTCGCGATCGTGCACGCCAGCGGCGAGGGGTCGCCGAGCGGCTGCCTCTCACGGGAGTACGGAGTGCGAGCGGTGCGTCGCCCGGCTCCCGTTGCCGCGACCGGACGAGTCGCGCCGGCGAGGCGCCCGGGTGCGCTGACAGGGGCGCCCGCTGCGGCGCTCACCGCGCCACCTCGACAGGGATCGTCAGCACCTGACCGGGGTGGATGAGGCCGGGATCGTCGCCGATCACGGCGCGGTTCGCCTCGTACACGAGCGGCCACGCCTCGGCGATCTCGGCGTCGGTGGCGTCGGCTGCGAGGTGGTCTGAGGTGATGCTCCACAGCGAGTCTCCGGATCGCACGGTCCACGACAGCGGTGCCGATGCGTCCCGGGGTGCTGCAGTCGCTGCTGCGGCCGTCAGTGCATCCGCGGTCGGCGCGCCCGCCGTCGCTTGAGTGGTGCCTCCGGTGCCGGCCGTGGTCCATCCCGCGTGCGCGACGGGGTCCTCGGCCGGAGCCGGCAGGGTCGTCTGAGCGACCGTGCCGTCCTGGTCGCTCACGGCGAGTGAGCCGCCTGGCGTGCCTGCCACGAGCGCATCCACGAGCGCGTACGACGATTCGGAGGTCACCCAGCCCGGGTGCGCGTCGGGAGGTGCCGCAATCGCGGCGGGTGCCGTCGAGCTGAGGGTGACGCCGATGCCGAGCGCGACCACGCGCCGCCACGTGTGGGGCGCGAGGCGCGCCGACCATCGCGGCAGCGCTCCACGTGTGGTGCCGATCGCCATCGCGACGGCGATCACTGTCAGGTAGGCGCACAGCGCAGCGCCGACGGCGCAGATGCCGACGATCACGAGGTCCTCTGGCAGCCAGGTGGCCGCGTCGAGCTCGGAGGCGCGAGCGCGGGTGAGTGACGCCAGTGCGATGGCGCCCGCCGGCGCGGACGCGATCGCGAGCAGCGCCCCGACCCGGGTCACGGCGCGCCTGGCGGGTGGCTCGTAGGTCCCGGGTGAACGGGTGGCGTACCTGCGATGCTCGAGCGTCGGTGCCCCCGCACCGCTCCACTTGACAGTCATCGAATCCCCCGCGATGTCGTTTGATGCAGTTTGACAACGACAGATATATCCGAATCGTGAGGGATTGTCGACTCCGTCTCCGAGAATGTGGACTCGTGGCCGTCAACGCGTACCGGATCGCTACCGTGGGCGCATGAGGTGGAGTCAACTGTTCGCGGATCTCGAGGGGCAGATCGCCGCGGAGTCCTCCCGCGCATTCGAGTGGGACGTCGCAGAGCTGACACGGGCAGAGCGGGCCGGGGTCGAGCTGGCGGCCCGGCTGCGCGCCGATCGAGGCCGGGAGGTGACAGTGATGCTTCGCGACGGCCAAGCCGTGACCGGTGAGCTCGCCGACGGCGCGGTCGAGTGGCTGCTCGTGGCGGCGCACGCGCGCCAGCACCTGGTGCCGACCGCAGCCGTCAGCTCATATGCGGGACTGTCGGGCCGGCTCGTTCCGTTGGGCGAGGTCGAGAGGCGGCTATCGCTGGGATCGGCTCTTCGCGTGCTGTCCCGCGACCGTCGACGCGTGGTGGTCCATACGGATGCGGGACAGCTGGCGGGTCTGCTCGGCTCCGTGGCGGCCGATCACGTCGAGGTGGTGCTGCGGGTCGGGGAGGCGCCCGTCGTGGTCCCGTTCGGCGCGATCGTTCAGGTGCGTTCGGCCGACTGACGTGTCAGGGGTGGTCGGCTGCGATCCGCGCCCGGTTGGCCTCGTACTGCCGCTCGATGTACGACTCGAGCTCGCTCGCCTCGATGCGCCACTGGCCGCGCCCGCCGACCTGGATCGCGGGGAGGTCTCCTGAGCGCACGAGCGCGTACGCCTGGGGCGAGGAGATGTTGAGGACCTCCTGCACATCGGCGAGGGTGAGGAATCGCGACGGCATGGCGCCATTGTGACACGGCGGGCCCTGAAACTGCCCCCATCCACAGGGGCTGGCGGAGCGCGCGCGTTCCCGGCACCATGGGGCGAGTTGATCACGAGGGGGCTCGCATGACGACGCAGGCATCGCCTGTCGCGGGACGGCTGACCCGTCCCAGTTGGAGGGACCCACGACTGCTGATCGGGTTGGTGCTCATCGCCCTGTCCGTTGCGGCCGTGGCAAGCATCGTTCGCGGTGCGGATCGCACGGAGCCGTTCTACGCGGCCCGCGGGCCGCTCCCGGCGGGGACGGTGCTGGACGAGTCCGACGTGGTGGTGGTCCAGGTGCGGGTGGCGGACGGGGTCTATGCCGCGCCCGCGGCACCACCGTGGGGAAGGGTCTTGTCCCGGAGCGTGGGTGAGGGCGAGCTCGTGCCGATGGCTGCGCTGGTCGCTCCCGAGGCCTTCGATGGGAGACCGGTGGCCGTGACCACGGCGAGGCCGCTCGCCGAGGGGATCGGGAGGGGCGCGATCGTCGACGTGTGGCTCACTGTCGAGGGGGCCGACGGCGCGCCGACCTCGACGCTGGTGGGCGAGTCGCTCGTGGTCGACGCGGTCCAGACGTCCTCGGGCGCGTTCACCGCCACGGGTTCCGAGACCGTGTATGTCGTGGTCCCGGAGGCGGAGATGGAGGGCTTCCTCGACGCGCTGGCCACAGAGGGGGAACTCTCGGTCGTCGGGCTCGCGGGATGAGTTCGCTTGCCGTCATCCTGGCGGTACGAGGGCCCCACGAGGCGGCGATCGCCACGGCGCTCGACCGTCATCCGGGCATCCTCGTCTCACGTCGGTGCGCGGACCTGACTGAGGCTCTGGCGGTCGCTCATGCGGGGCACGGCTCCGTCGTCGTGCTCTCCGACCATCCTCAGCTGGATCGCGCCGTCGTCGCCGAGTTCGGTGCGGCCGGCGCCGCCGTCGTGGGCGCCCCGGGATCGCCCGAGGCACAGGAACGTCTGCGGGCCCTCGGGCTCGGTGAGCTCATCCCGCTCGGCGCGGATCCCGTGCGGATCGCGGCCACCGTGCTCGCAGGGGCGGAGCGGGGAGCGCCGCTCGTGCCGGAGGAGCCGCAGCCGGTGCAGGTCGGAGGTGCCGGCGCGGTCATCGCGGTGTGGGGCCCGACTGGTGCCCCTGGGCGAACCACGGTTGCGACGAACCTGGCAGCGGAGCTCGCCGCAGCAGGCACGCACACCCTGTGCGTGGACGTGGACACCTACGGAGGCGCGGTCGCACAGGCCTTCGGGCTGCTCGACGAGGCGCCCGGCGTTGCTGCTCTCGCGCGTGCGGCGCTCTCGGGCGGTCTGAGCCCGCAGCACGTGCGTCGACATGCGCTCGAAGTCGCGCCGCGGCTACGTGTATTGACCGGCATCGCGCGAGCCGAGCGGTGGCCAGAGCTGCCCGCCGCCGCTCTCGATCCCATGTGGGAGGTGCTGCGCTCCGAGGCCGAGGCGATCGTGGTCGACTGCGGATTCGGGCTCGAGTCGGACGAGGCTCTCGCATACGACACGCGTGCGCCTCAGCGAAACGGCGCGACGCTGTCCGCGCTCGCGGCCGCAGATGTCGTGGTCGCCGTCGGAGGCTCCGAGCCGCTGTCGGTGCAGCGCCTGGTGCACGGGCTCGCCACTCTAGAGACCGTGAGGCCTGGGGCGTCCCCGAGGGTCGTCGTGAACCGCGTGCGCAGCGCGGTCGTGGGGCCGTCCCCGGAGACAGCCCTTGCCGATGCGCTCGCACGGTTCGCCGAGGTGCACGAGATCTGGCCGGTGCCGTTCGATCCCAAGGCGTGCGACGCTGCGACCCTCGAGGGCCGCATGCTCAGGGAGCGTGCGCCGCGCTCGTCCGCTCGTCGCGCGATCGCGGGCTTCGCGGGCGCAGTCCGACTGGGTCTGGAAGCGCGCGCGTCGCAGGGCGCGGCCGAACTCCAGGTGACAGACTGAGCGCATGCGCGTGTACATCCCCGTCATGGTGGACGAGCTCGGCACAGTCGCCTCAGGATCGTGGGAGCCCGCGCAGGGCTTCGCGGTCACCGAGCGGCTTCTCGAGATCTCCGAGGCCCTCGATCCCGACGAAGTCGCGGAGGAGGCCCTGTACGCGGCAGGCATGGAGTCCGCGCTCGAGCTGGACTCGCGGCTGCGCGCTGTCGCAGTCGTCGACTACCCGCGGCCGGACGTGACGCCCATGCCGGAGCTCCATCCTGCGGCGGTGCGCGTGAGCGGCAAGGTGGCCGCAGACTCGATCGCGTGCGTCTTCGTCGACGAGCCCGCGGCGGAGCAGGACGTGAGCGCGGCGCACCAGGGCCACCCGGGCGCCGAGGATGCGCTCAGCTCGCGCGATCTGCTCTGGTACGACGTGAGCGAGATCCCGTCGATCCCGCTCACCTGACAGGCGACGCCTAGCCGCGAAGGCGCCCGAGCACCGCGTCGTGCAGGGCGCCGTTGCTGGCCAGCGCATCGGGCCCCCAGGGACCCCGTTCCCCAGCGAGCGACGTGAAACGGCCGCCCGCCTCCTCGACGACAGGTACGAGAGCGGCCATGTCGTACAGCGCGAGCTCGGGCTCGCACGCGACGTCCACCTGGCCTTCGGCGACCATCATGTAGCTCCAGAAGTCCCCGAACGCGCGCGTGCGCCACACCTCGCGCGTGAGGTCGAGGAACGCGGGCAGCAGGCCGCGCTCCTCCCAGCCCCCGAGCGACGAGTACGAGAGCGACGCATCGTTGAGCGACGCGGTGCGCGAGACCGAGAGGGGCTTCGCCGCGCGTGCGTCCTGGCCGGTCCAGGCGCCGTCTCCGGCGGCGGCGAACCAGCGGCGGCCGAGCGCGGGAGCGCTGACGACGCCCACGACGGGGTGCCCGTCGTCCACGAGGGCGATGAGCGTGGCCCACACGGGAAGGTCCCGGATGAAGTTCTTGGTGCCATCGATCGGGTCGACGATCCATCGCCGCGGTCCCGTGCCGGTCTCGCCGTACTCCTCGCCGAGCATCGCGTCGTCGGGTCGCGCCTGCCCCAGCAGTTCGCGCACGAGCCGTTCCGCGGCGCGGTCGACCGCCGTGACGGGCGTGTCGTCGGGCTTCATCTCGACCGTGAGGTCCTCGGAGGCGAAGTTGCCGAGCGTGAGGCGGTCCACCTCGTCGGCGATGTCCAGCGCGAGCGAGAGATCTGCGGCGTAGCGACCCTGGGGCTCCATGCCGTCAGGCTACCGGCGGTCGGGGGGTGCCCCGTGACGCGCGAGGTGTGTGACGAGAGGCCGACTCACCACTCCGCGGCGGCGGCGCGCGAGGCGAGCAGGCGACGGATCGAGTCGACCCGCGCATGCTGCTCGGGGGTCTCGGCCCAGGCGTCGAGCGCGCAGCCTGCGTCGGCCGACTCATGCGTGCACCCCCGTGGGCACAGGCGCTCGGCTGCCTCGGCGACGTCAGGGAACGCGGCGACGAAGTGCTGCGGATCCACGTGCGCGAGGCCGAAGGTGCGTACGCCGGGAGTGTCGACGATGTGGCCGCCCTCCGGCAGGCCGTAGCGGATCGCGGAGGTCGAGGTGTGGCGTCCGCGCCCTGTCACGTCGTTGACGCGGCCCACGGCACGACCGGCGTCGGGCACGAGCGCATTGACGAGGGTGGACTTGCCGACGCCGGAGTAGCCGACGAGCACTGTGTCGCGCCCCGCCACGGCGTCACGCAGCTCGCGGAACCCGGGATCTGCCTCGGCCCCGCCGTCGCGCAGCACCTGGGTCTCGACGACGTGCACGCCGAGCGGCTCGTAGGCGTCGCGCAGCGGTGTCGCGTCGGCGAGGTCGGCCTTGGTGAGCACGAGGACCGCGTCCATGCCCGCGTCGAAGGCCGCCACCAGGCAGCGGTCGATCATGCGGGGGTTGGGCTCAGGATCGGCGAGCGCGGTGACGATCGCGAGCGAGTCGGCGTTCGCGACGATCACGCGCTCGGTGGGGTCGGCGTCGTCCGCGGTGCGGCGCAGTTCGGTGCGGCGCTCCTCGCGTCGGACGAGCCGCGCGAGCGTGTCTGGCCTGCCCGACGTGTCGCCCACCACGGCGACGCGGTCGCCGATGACGAGGCCCCGCCGGCCGAGCTCGCGGGCCTTCACCGCGGTCACCACGGTGCCGGCGGGAGAGTCGCCGTCCTCCAGCAGTTCGACCGTGTAGCGGCCGCGGTCGATCGTGGTGACCACCGCGGTGATCGCCGACTCGTGCGAGGGGCGGATCTTCGTGCGCGGTCGCGAGCCCCGCCTGCTCGGGCGGACCCGGGCGTCGGATTCGTCGTACTCGCGTCGCGCCACGCGCGTCAGGCCCCCGTGACGTCGGCGGCCGTAGCGTCGGTCGCCGTGCCGTCGCCGCTCAGCCCGAGCATCGCGCGCCACATGGTCGGGAAGTCGGGCATGGTCTTGGACGTGGTTCCCACGTGGAGCACCTGCACGCCCGGCACTCGCAGCCCGACGATCGCCGCGAAGGTCGCCATGCGGTGGTCGTGGTACGTCTCCATGGCCGCGCCGTGCAGGTCCGTGGGTGGGTATCCGGCGAACTTCAGGGAGTCGTCGCCCGCGTGGCACTGACCGCCGAGGCGCTCCACCTCGGCGGCGATCGCGGCGAGGCGGTCGGTCTCGTGACCGCGCAGATGCCCGATGCCGTTCAGCTGGGAGGCGCCGGACGCGAGCGCGCACAGTGCCGCGATCGTCGGAGTGATCTCGCCCGCAGGGGAGAGGTCAGCCTCAATTCCGTCGAGGCGACCGGTCCCGCGCACGCGCATGACGTCGCCGGCGAGTTCGCATTCGCCGCCCATGTGCATCAGCAGCTCGGGGTAGTAGGCGCCTGGCTGAGTCGTGGTGGCTGGCCATCCGGGGATGCGGACCTCGCCGCCGGCGACGAGGGCGGCCGCCATGAACGGGCCGGCGTTGGACAGGTCGGGCTCGACGCGCACCTCCGTGAGGCGCAGAGCTCCGGGGTGCACGATCCACGTGCGCTCGTCGGGCTGGTCGACGCGGATCCCAGCGCCGCGGAGCGTCTCGCACGTCATGTCGATGTGGGGCAGGCTCGGCAGCGTCTCGCCCACGTGGCGCACGGTGAGGCCCTGAGGCATGCGCGGCGCGACGAGCAGCAGCGCCGTCACGAACTGGCTCGAGGAGCTGGAGTCGATCACGACCTCGCCTGGCACGGAGGCGGGCGGCGTGAGCGTGAACGGCAGGGTGCCGCGGCCGTCGTCGTCGACCGTGGCGCCGAGCGCGCGCAGCGCGTCGAGCAGCGGTCCCATGGGACGCACGCGCGCCCCCTCGTCGCCATCGAACGTCACGGGCCGCATGTCGCCGGCAGTCCCGGCCAGCAGCACCAACGGCGGCACGAAGCGCATCACGGTGCCGGCCAGTCCGCACTCGATATGCGTGCCGCCACGGATCGCCGCGGGCGTGACGAGCCACTCGGGGCCGGAGTCGTCGACCGTCACGCCGAGCGCGCGCAGCGCGTCGATCATGAGCGCAGAGTCGCGCGAACGGAGGCCGCCGCGGATTCTGACCGGTGCCTCCGCGAGCGCGGCAAGCACGAGATAGCGGTTGGTCAGCGACTTGGAGCCTGGCACCTCGACCGTGGCGTCGAGCGGGCCCGATGCGACAGGAGCCTCCCAGACCTCGCCGGGTCCGAGCCCGACGGCGGGGGCTGCGCTCACGCGGCGCGCTTTCGGCCGAACGCGATGACCTTCTGCTCGGTCGCCTTCGCCTGGGCTCCGGCCTTCTTGGCCTTCGCCTCGACCTGCTTGGCCTTCGCGTCCACCTTCTTCTGCGCGGCCTTCGCCTTCGCCTTCTTCTTGCGCGCGACGTGGCGCGCCGAGTGGCCAGCGCTCGCGGCGAGCATGGCTCCGCCCATGAGCGAGAGGTTCTTGAGGAACTGGTCGCGCTCAGCCGCGCGCTCCTCCTCGTCCTCCACGAGCCAGAAGGGGCGTCCGGCCGCGACCGTGAGGGCGGCGAGCCCGGTGAGCGCGAGACCGGCGGTGCGAGGGGTGCGCGAGAACGCGAGCACCGTCGCGGCCGCGACGGTGGCGGCACCGTGGATCTTCACGAGGTCGGTGGTGGTGACCTCGTCGACCCCGGCCTGCTTGAGCAGGGGATCCACCACGGGCGCGGCGCGCTCGGCGCGGCGCTCGGGCTCGAGCATGGACTCGACACCTCCGTAGACGAACCAGGTGGCGAGCAGCGGGCGGGCGAGTGCGCGAACCATGCCTCTCAGCCTACCCACGCCTCGGCGCCTTGTGCAGGGGGCGAGGACGTGCAGGGGGGCGTCGATCACGGCGTCGGGCGCGGCCTCAGCGGTCCGGGGCCCGGGAATATCGCGCGAGACGCGAGCGTTCCGGCACACATGACCACGATGCTGACGGCTCCCGCGAGTTCGCCTGGGCGCGGGCGCGTGCGAGCGCCGCTAGGCTCGGGGACGATGACCGACACCGATTTCGACTTCGAGACCGAAGCGCTGTCCTACATGGACCAGCTCTACGCCGCCGCCCTGCGCATGACGCGCCACGGCGCCGACGCCGAGGACCTGGTGCAGGAGACGTACGCCAAGGCCTTCGCGGCGCAGGACAAGTTCACTCCGGGCACCAACCTCAAGGCGTGGCTGTACCGGATCCAGACCAACGCGTTCATCAACACGTACCGGAAGAAGCAGCGCGAGCCGAAGCGCTCCGACGCTGAGCAGGTGGAGGACTGGCAGCTCGCCGCCGCCGCCGAGCACACGTCGTCGGGCTTGGCCTCTGCCGAGGACGCCGCGCTCGATTCCATGGGGGATACGGAGGTCAAGCGCGCTCTCGCCGAGCTGTCCGATGACTTCCGCATGGCCGTGTACCTCTCCGACGTGGAGGGGTTCGCGTACAAGGAGATCGCGCAGATCATGGACACGCCCGTGGGCACCGTGATGTCGCGGCTCCACCGAGGACGCAAGCTGCTTCGCGAGAAGCTGCGCGAATACGCCGCCGACCGCGGCATGTACGACCGCCGTGAGGGCGCCACCCCCAAGAAGGACCAGGAGGTGTGCGATGGCGCACAAGGCTGAGTGTGAAGAGGCGCTGGACCGTCTCTTCGAATACATCGACAACGAGCTCCCGGATGACGAGCTCGTGCGCATCGGCGAGCACCTCAAGACGTGCCCGCCGTGCGAGGCCGAGCATCGCATCAACGAGAAGATCAAGCGGATGGTGCACGGCGCCGGCGGCGAGGTCGCGCCAGGCGACCTGCGTACCAAGGTGCTCGCGACCATCCGGGAGGCCCGCACCGCGGAGTGACGTACGCACCCCGGCCCCCGCGTCGGGCGTGCGGAGACGACAGAGCCCGCCCCGGCAGATGCCGGAGGCGGGCTCTTCGCGTCTTGACGCCGGGTCAGGCGTTGGGGCGCTTGCCGTGGTTGGCGCTGGAACCGGCGCGCGACTTGCGCTTGCGGCCTCGCTTGCTCATGGCTTCCCCCTTTCCGGGACGCGGGTACACGAATCGACCCGCCATTGTCCCACACGAGGGGCTCGCGCGGCGACGCGCCCGACGCTGGGGTCGAGCTGGCATGGAGTGCGCCACACCGCGTGGCTCCGGGTGCTCGGGAGGCGTTAGCCTGCGCATGATCGTCTCAAGCAAGCCGCACATTCTGCCGAAGGAGCACTCGTGAGCGAACAGCCTGTCTCCGTGATCCCGTTCCTCCACGCCCTGGCGTCGACGGGTGGCTCCGACCTGCACTGCAAGGTCGGCTCCGCGCCTCGCATCCGCGTCGACGGCCGCCTGCGCAAGCTCCAGGTGCCGCCGCTCACGCCCGAGGACACGCGCAACATGGTTGCGCAGGTGCTGCCGGAGGAGCTCGTCGCGCAGTTCCGCGACATCCACGAGGCTGACTTCGCGTTCTCGCTCTCGGGCGTCGGCCGTTTCCGCGTGAACGCCTACGTGGCGCGTGGCACGGATGCGCTCGTGTTCCGCCGCGTCGCGGTGGGCGCGCAGCCCATGGAGGAGCTGGGCCTGCCCGAGGTCATCGGCGACCTCGCGATGGAGCCGCGCGGCCTCGTGCTGGTGACGGGGCCCACGGGATCCGGAAAGACGACCACGCTGGCCTCGATGGTGGACCTCATCAACGAGAACAAGGAAGTCAACATCATCACGATCGAGGACCCGATCGAGGTGCTGCACCAGGACAAGAAGGCGATCATCTCGCAGCGCGAGGTGCGCTCCGACACGATGGACTTCACCAACGCGCTGCGTGGCGCGATGCGTCAGGACCCCGACGTGATCCTCGTGGGCGAGATGCGTGACATCGAGACGGTGCGTGCGGCGCTGACTGCGGCGGAGACGGGCCACCTGGTGCTCGCGACGCTGCACACGGTCGACGCGCAGGACACGATCAACCGCATCGTTGACTTCTTCACCCCGCACGAGCAGGGGCAGATCCGCGCGACGCTGTCGCAGACGCTGCGCGGCATCGTGTCGCAGCGACTCGTCAAGAAGGCGGACGGCTCGGGCCGCAAGCTCGTCGCCGAGGTCATGATCAACCACGGTCGCACGGCTGAGGCGATCGTCGACCCGTCGACGCAGCCGCCGCTGCTGGACCTCATCGCCGAGGGCGAGTACTACAAGATGCAGACGTTCGACCAGCACCTGTTCGTGCTGGTGCGGGATGGCGAGGTCGCGTACGACGATGCGATCTCGATCGCGTCGCGTCCCCACGACCTCTCGGTCACGCTCCGCAACGCGGGCGTCATCGTCTGACGCGGGGCGCCGGGAGCCCCGCGCGCGGCGTCAGAGCTCGGGCTGCTCGAGCCCCAGCCAGTCATGCCACGACGAGTGCAGCACTAGCCAGGCCATGAGGCCGTAGCCGGCCTGCAGCGGCAGTGAGTCGCGTCCGGTCGCCATGTCCGTGAGCCACTGGTCGTGGCGCGCGAGCGGGCCGTACATGTCGATGTACGGGACCGTGCGGCGGGCGGCGGCGTCCTCGCACAGGGCGGCGAGTTCGGCGATCCGCGCGTTGTCCTCCTCGCGGCCCGGCGGCGGCCCGGCGAGCATCACGGTGAATCCGAGCGCGTGCGCGCGGTCGATCGCGTTGGCGAGGTTGAGACGCGTCATGGTCGCGGAGACCCTGCGGTGGATGTCGTGCCGCCCGATCGCGAACAGCACGTGCTTGGGCGCGCCGGGCGCACCGTCGGCGCCGAGGCGGCGCAACGCCTCCTCGTCCCAGCGGCTCGTCAGCTCGCCCGTGGTCTCGCCGGGGACGGCCAGGGAGTGGAACGCCAGATCGGGTGCGAGGGGCAGGGTGCGCGCGGCGACCCGTCCCGTCCAGCCCAGCGCCTTCGGGTCGCCCTGACCCGCCACCAGCTCGTCCCCGACGAAGAACACGTGTCTCATCGCGCGAATGCCCTCATCACCAGATCCTCCTGCTCGGCCTTGTGGCGCGAGCTGAGGCCTGAGGCGGGGGAGGCCGAGGCCGGGCGTGACACCACGCCCACATTCTGGTCGATCAGCTGCGGAAGCGACAGCGAGATCTTGGACCAGGCGCCCTGGTTCTGCGGCTCCTCCTGGACCCACATCACCTCGGCGCCGTCGTAGGGCGCGAGCGCCTCCTTGATCGCGTCGGCCGCGAGCGGGTACAGCTGCTCGAGCCGGACGATCGCGGTGGTGGTGTCGCCGGTGCGGTCGCGCTGCGCGACGAGGTCGTAGTAGACCTTGCCCGCGCACAGCAGCACGCGCGTCACGTTCTCGGGATCGATCGTGTCAGGGATCGCCTCCTGGAACGTGCCGGTCGTGAACTCCTCCACCGAGGATTGCGCGGCCTTGAGGCGCAGCATCGACTTGGGGGTGAACACCACGAGCGGGCGGCGGGGCCGGTCGTAGGCCTGACGTCGCAGCAGGTGGAAGTAGCTCGCCGGCGTGGACGGCATGGCCGCGATCATGTTCTCCTCCGCGCACAGCTGGAGGAAGCGCTCGACGCGCGCCGACGAGTGGTCGGGGCCCTGGCCCTCGTAGCCGTGCGGCAGCAGCAGCACCACAGACGAGGACTGGCCCCACTTCTGCTCTGCCGACGAGATGAACTCGTCGATGATGGTTTGCGCGCCGTTGACGAAGTCGCCGAACTGCGCCTCCCACAGGGTTAGCGCGTCGGGGCGCTCGACCGAGTAGCCGTACTCGAAGCCCAGGCACGCGTACTCGCTCAGCGACGAGTCGTAGATGTGCAGGCGCGCCTGGTCGGCGGCGAGGTACAGCAGCGGCGTCCATTCGGCGCCTGTGGACCGGTCGTGCAGGACGGCGTGGCGCTGCACGAACGTCGCACGACGGCTGTCCTGGCCGGACAGCCGCACGGGCACGCCCTCCTGGAGCAGGGTGCCGAACGCGAGGATCTCGCCGAAGCCCCAGTCGATGCCGCCTTCGCGCGTCATCGTCTCGCGGCGCTCCATGAGCTGCGCGAGCTTGGGGTGGATCGTGAAGCCCTCGGGCGGGCGCGTGTGCGCGCGCCCGATGCGCTCGATCTGGCTCGCGGCCACCGAGGTGCGCCAGCCGAACATGACGCCCGCATCGGACGACTGTGAGGACGGCAGCTCGAGCCCGGAGATCGACTCGGTGTCCGACTGGAAGCCGTCACGCGTCTCGAGGAACACACGCTCCAGCTGCGCGAGATAGTCCTTCGACACCTGGTCGGCCTCGTCGGTGGTGATGTCGCCGCGGCGGATGAGGGACTCGGTGTAGAGGTGGCGCACCGAGCGCTTCGCCTCGATGAGGTCGTACATGCGGGGCTGGGTCATCGACGGGTCGTCGCCCTCGTTGTGGCCGCGACGGCGGTAGCAGACCATGTCGACGATGACGTCACGGTTGAACGCCTCGCGGTACTCGAACGCGAGGCGGGCAGCACGCACGCACGCCTCCGGGTCGTCGCCGTTGACGTGGAAGATCGGGATCTGGAACCCCTTGGCCAGGTCCGTGGCGTAGCGCGTCGAACGGGAGTCCTGCGGCCCGGTCGTGAATCCCACCTGGTTGTTGATGATCACGTGCACGGTGCCGCCGACGCGGTAGCCGCGCAGCTGCGACAGGTTGAGCGTCTCCTGCACGATGCCCTGGCCGGCGAAGGCCGCGTCGCCGTGCACCAGCACGGGCAGCACGGGGTAGCCGTCGGTCGCCGGGTCGGCTCCCATCGCGTCGAGCTTGGCGCGCACGATGCCCTCGAGCACCGGGTTCACGGCCTCGAGGTGCGAGGGGTTGGCGGCGAGGTACACGTTGGTCTGTTCGCCCGTGTCGGCGGTGAACACGCCCTCCGTGCCGAGGTGGTACTTCACATCGCCCGAGCCCTGCACCGAGCCGGGCACTGCGGTGCCGTCGAACTCGGAGAAGATCTGCGAGTACGACTTGCCGGCGAGGTTCGCGAGCACGTTGAGGCGGCCGCGGTGGGCCATGCCGATGCAGACCTCGGCGACGCCCGCGCGCGCGGCGGATGCGAGCACGGCGTCGAGGAGCGGGATGAGCGACTCGCCGCCCTCGAGCGAGAAGCGCTTCTGGCCGACGTACTTGGTCTGCAGGAAGGCCTCGAACGCCTCGGCCGAGTTCAGCCGCTTGAGGATGTGCAGGTGCTCCTCGCGCGCGGGGCGCGTGAAGCCGTGCTCGAGCCGCTCCTGGAACCACAGGCGCTGTGCGCGGTCCGCGATGTGCATGTACTCGAGGCCGATGGTGCGGCAGTACGCGTCGCGCAGCCGGTTGAGCACGTCTCGCATGACCCAGCGGTCCTGACCCGCGAAGCCGCCGGTGGGGAACACGCGGTCCAGGTCCCACAGCGTGAGGCCGTGGGTCTGCACGTCGAGGTCGGGGTGCTTGCGCGGGCGCGAGCTGAGCGGGTCGACGTCGGCCATGAGATGCCCGCGCGAGCGGTACGCGTGGATGAGCTCGGCGATCTTGGCGGGCTTGGCGGCCTCGGCCTCGTCGTTGGTGGCGGCGTCCTGGATCCACCGCACGGGCTCATAGGGCACGCGTAGGGCCGCGAACACGCGGTCGTAGAAGCCGTCGAGGCCCAGCAGCTTGCGGTGCACGATCGCGAGGTACTCGCCTGACTGCGCGCCCTGGATGACGCGGTGGTCGTACGTCGACGTGAGGGTCATGATCTTCGAGACGCCGATGCGCGCGATCGTCTCGGGCGAGGCTCCCTGGTACTCGGCGGGGTAGTCCATCGCGCCGACGCCGATGATGGCGCCCTGGCCGCCCATGAGTCGCGGCACCGAGTGGACGGTGCCGAGCGTGCCGGGGTTCGTCAGGGTCATGGTCGTGCCCTGGAAGTCGGCGGCCTGGAGCGCGCCGGTGCGGGCGCGCTTCACGACCTCGTCGTACGACGTCCAGAACTTCGCGAAGTCCATCTGGTCGGCGTCCTTGATGTTCGGCACGAGCAGCTGGCGCGAGCCGTCCGGCTTGGCGAGGTCGATCGCGAGCCCGAGGTTCACGTGCTCGGGGTTGACGAGCATTGGCTTGCCGTCGTCGTCCTTGGCATACGCGGCGTTCATCGCGGGCAGCTCGTCGAGCGCCTCCACGAGTGCGTAGCCCACGAGGTGCGTGAAGCTGACCTTGCCGCCGCGGGTGCGGGCGAGGTGGTTGTTGATGACGACGCGGTTGTCCTGCAGGAGCTTCGCCGGGATGGGGCGCACCGAGGTCGCGGTCGGGACCTCGAGCGAGGCCTCCATGTTCGCGACCACGCGCGCGGCGGGTCCGCGCAGGCGCTCCATGCCCGGGTGCACGTCGCGCGAGACGCGCTCCTCGTGCTCGGCCCTCTGGAGGTACAGCGCCGTGGGCGCCTGGGCGGTCGCGATCGGCTGGGTGGCGGTTGGCTCGCGGTCCGTCGCGGGCTCCGCCGGGGACGTGCCCGACGCTGGGGTGGGCGTCGCCGGGGTGGCGGCCGCCGCGTCGGGCTGACTGACTGCCGGTGCGGGGGCTGGCGTCGCGGGGGCCTCAGCCGCCGGGGCCGGTGCGGTGGGGGACTGCGCGGGGGACGGGGGGACTGCCGCCGCCTCGGGCGCCGGCGGCGTTGCCGGGGCCTGGTCCGTGTGCTCGGCCTGCGCGGCGCCTCCCAGTGCGAGGGAGGCGACCGACGGGGCGCCAGCGGAACGGACGATGGAGGTACGGTCGGTGTCAGGCGCGCTGGTGTCGGGGGACACGTCGGGGCCGCTCACTTTCTCACGTGGTCGCATCGATGCGTTGGGTGGTCCTATCTTCCCCCCGCGAGACAGGTGCCCGGTACTTTCGTCCCGGGTTTTTGGGAAATCGTTACGGCCATGATCAGGGCTTTCTCCCCGGCTGGTCACGCGGTGGTCAAAGTCCGGTCACGAGTCCGTCAGGTGAGGTCGCGACGCAGCGTCGTGAGCCATCCGATCACGGCGGCCACGACGCCGTATCCGAGCAGCACGACGAGGCCCGCCCACGGCGCGAGCAGGTCGGACAGGCCCGACGCGGCGTAGAAGCTGTTGCCCACGAGCGCCTCGCCTGCGGCGCCGGGCAGGAACTTCGCGAGGCCGGAGACCGGCTCGAGGAAGCCCAGCGCCACGCGCAGGATCGGCTCTACCAGCTGGGTCCACCCCAGCAGGATGACGATCACCGCCACCTGGTTCGGCACAGCGGTGCCGAAGCCGACGCCCACGAGCATCCAGGCGGACATCGCGACCACCGAGAGGCCGATCGAGCGCCACACGGACGCGTCATCGAGCAGCGTCGGCTGGTCCGCGAGCGACAGTGCCGCGACGCCCACTGCCACGGCGGACGCCGCCGAGACCGCGCCGTACAGGAGCGCGAACGGCAGCGCCGCCACGGCCTTGCCCAGCACGAACCGCAGGCGGCTCGGCTGCAGCGCGAGCGTCGTCGCGAACGTGCGGTGGCGGAACTCGCCCGTCACCATGAGGGCGCCAAAGGTCATCGGGAACGCATATCCGAGCGAGACGCCCAGGGTGTACACCGTGATCGCCATCGACTTGGGGTCGATCGCGATGGGCTCCCCGTCGACGCCCGTGCCGGTGTCGCCGAACGCGAACGCGAACGCGAAGACGCCCGCGAAGAACGCGATCGTGCCCGCCATGAGGATCAGCAGGATCCACCACAGACGCGTCGTGAGGACCTTGCGCAGCTCGGAGCGGATCACGGCGCTCATGCGGCGGCCTCCGTTCCCTCGAGGGGCGCCCGTTCCTCCGTGAGCCTGAGGAACAGCCGTTCGAGGCTCTCCCCGCGCTCGGTCAGTCCATGCAGCTCGAGGCCGGCCGCGTGCGCGGCAGCCCCGACCGCGGCGGCCGTCGCGCCGAGGATGTGCACCGAGCCGTCGGAGCCCGCCCGGGATCCCTCCCAGCGCGCCGCCAGCGCGGCCAGTCCCTGCGCATCGGGCGAGCGCACCTCGACCTCCGGCGCGGCGAGCGCGCGCATCTCGGCTAGCGGCGAGGCGTGACGGATCCGCCCCGCGGCGATCACCACGACGTCGTCCACGGTCTGCTCGACCTCGCCCAGCAGGTGCGAGCTGAGCAGCACCGTCCCGCCGCGCTCCGCGAACGCGCGCACGAACGAGCGCATCCAGGTGATGCCCGCGGGGTCAAGACCGTTCGCGGGCTCATCGAGCACGAGCGCCTGCGGGTCGCCGAGCAGCGCCGTCGCGAGCCCCAGCCGCTGGCGCATGCCCAGCGAGAAGCCGCCGACGCGACGTGAGGCAGCGGTCTCGAGCCCGACCATGCGCAGCACCTCGTCGCAGCGCGCCTCGCGCACGCCCGCGAGCGGTGCGAGAGTGCGCAGATGGTCACGCGCGGTGCGACCCGGGTGGAACGAGGCCTCGAGCTGTGCGCCGACCACGGTGGCGGGAGAGGGGATCCGTGGGAAAGGCACGTCGCCGATGGTCGTGCGGCCCGACGTGGGCTTGACGAGCCCCATGAGGGCGCGCAGCGTGGTCGTCTTTCCCGCGCCATTGGGTCCCAGGAAGCCCGTGACCCGGCCCGGCTCTGCCGTGAACGACACGTCCTGCACGGCCGTGACGCCGCCGTAGCGCTTGGTCAGACCTTCCACTGCGATCCGCGGACCGTCCACGTTTCCCCCTTCGTTCATCGTCGACTCCGACGACGATATCGCCGTCGCGCGCCCGCGGCGTCGTGCACGCGCTATGTATTCTGTGGGCACGATGGAAAGCGACAGTCGCCCCCGAAGTAGCAGCCGCCGATGACCGACTGGATCTACGTCGGCGTCGGCATCCTCCTCACGCTCGGAACCGCGGTGTTCGTGGCCTCCGAGTTCTCGCTCGTCGCGCTCGATCCCGCGCACGTGGACGAGGAAGCTCCCGGCGGCAAGCGCATCCGGCGCTCGCTCAAGCGGCTCTCGACGCAGCTCAGCGGCGCCCAGGTGGGCATCACGCTCACGACCATCCTGCTGGGCTACACGGCCCAGCCTGCGCTGGTGAGGCTGCTCGACCTGCCGCTGTCCTCGACGCCGCTGTCGCGCAGTGCGGTCGCGGCGCTCGCTGCGACGCTCTCGCTCGTCATCGTCAACGCGTTCTCCATGGTCTTCGGCGAGCTCGTGCCCAAGAACGCGGCGCTCGCGGACCCCATGGCCACGGCGCGCATCGCGGCACCGCTCAACGCAGGCTTCACGACTGCGCTGCGGCCCGTGATCGCGGCGCTCAACGGCGCCGCGAACGCGATCCTGCGGCTCGTGGGGATCGAGCCCAAGGAGGAGCTCTCGGGCGCGCGCTCGCGGCAGGAGCTCGCGGCGCTCGTGCGGCGCTCCGCCGAGGCCGGCACGCTCGCGCCGAGCACGGCGCTGCTGCTCAAGAACTCGATCGAGCTCGAGGACCTCGCCGCGATCGACGTCATGACGGACCGCACACGCATGCAGATCGTGGGGCTGGATGCCTCGGTCTCCGACGTCCTGTCGCTCGCGCGCGCGACGGGGCACTCACGGTTCCCGGTGTGCGCGGACGGCCCCGACGACGTGGTCGGCCTGGTGCACCTGCGCGCGGCTATCGCCGTGCCAGGGCACGAGCGCGACACGACGCCGGCGCGCCAGATCATGGTCGACATCCCACGCGTGCCAGAGACGCTCGAGCTCGCGCCTCTGCTGCTCGAGCTGCGCGAGACAGGACCGCAGTGCGCCATCGTCGTCGACGAATACGGCGGCACGGCGGGCATCGTGACGCTCGAGGACGTCGTCGAGGAGCTCGTGGGCGAGGTCGCTGACGAGCACGACCGCCGCCGCGCCGACGCCTACCGAACCGCGGGCGGCGCATGGATCCTGCCGGGAGTCCTGCGCCCCGACGAGATCGCGGAGAAGACTGGGCTCGAGCTTCCCGAGTCGCCCGCGTACGAGACGCTCGGAGGCTTCCTCATGTCCCGGCTCGGACGCGTCGCGGCCGTCGGGGACGAGGTCCGCGAGGCGGGCCTGGAGCTCAGGGTCGAGCGCATGGATGGACGGCGCGTGGACCGCGTGCGCGTCTCCGTGCTGGACGTCTTCGCGGAAGAGGCTGACGCATGAGCGCCGGCATGGTCTTGCTGATCGTCGGCCTGCTCGCCGCCAACGCCTTCTTCGTGGGCGCCGAGTTCGCCGTCATCTCGGCGCGCCGCTCCAGCATCGAGCCGCGCGCGGAGCAGGGCTCGCGCGCCGCCGCGACCGTGCTGTGGGCGATGGAGAACGTGTCGCTCATGCTCGCGACCGCTCAGCTCGGCATCACCGTGTGCTCGGTCAGCCTGGGTGTGGTGGCCGAGCCGGCGCTCGCACACGCCATGGAGCCGACACTGCATGCGTGGGGGCTTCCGGAGGGGACCGCCCACGTCGTCGCCGTGGCCATCGCGCTGTTTGTGATCGTCGGCCTGCATGTGGTCGTCGGCGAGATGGTGCCCAAGAACGCCGCCGTGTCGAGCCCCGACCGCGCGGCGCTCGTGTTCGGACCACCGCTCGTGTGGATCGCACGTGGTGTCAAGCCGATCATCGTCGCGCTGAACTGGATGGCCAACGCCGTGCTGCGGCTCATCGGGATCCAGCCCAGGGATGAGGTCACGAGCGCCTTCACCGCGGACGAGGTCCACTCGATCGTGGAGCGCTCGAGCGAGGAGGGCACGCTGTCCGACGCCGCGGGCCTGCTCACGGGCGCGATCGAGTTCTCGGACCATGTGGCGGCGGACGTCATGGTGCCCATGTCGCAGGTGGCGTCGGTGCAGTCCGGAGTGACCGTCGATGATTTCGAGCGCGCCGTGACCGAGAGCGGCTTCTCGCGTCTGCCGGTGATGGAGGACGGGGTGTGCCTCGGCTATCTCCACATGAAGGACGCGCTGTATGCGCGCCCGGGCGAGCGGGACGACCCGATCCCGGCCTGGCGCGTCCGCGATCTTCCGTCCGTGGAGCACGACGCGGACATCGAGGACGTGCTCGCACGCATGCGTTCGACGGGCGCCCACGTCGCCTCGGTGAAGCGCGACGGGGTGACCGCCGGGCTGCTGTTCCTCGAGGACATCATCGAGGAGCTCGTGGGCGAGGTGCGCGACTCGATCGCGCGCGAACGGAGCTGACGGGGCTCCTGCGGGTGTGGGATTCCTCTCGTCTGCGGTTGACCGTCGTTACCATTCGGTTACCATGGAGCATCTGCCCGATGCTGATCGTTGGGCTCATCTAGATGGCTACTGAGGGATACCCCGTGGAAAACGATGTGAGCGTGCGCACTGACACGTCCACGACGCCTCAGCGGCACAGCTCCGAGCACGGTCGTCCGCGCTACCGCAGGCACAAGCGCCTGCAGGAGACGCAGGAGATCCGCGTGCGCACCTCGCACCGCCGTCGCACCTTCCTCACTCGTGGTGGCGTGCTCGCTGGCTTCGGCCTCGCGATGCTGGTGTACCCGATCATGGGCAACGTGATCCCCTACGCCTCGGCGGTCGAGGAGGTGCCCGGCGTGATCGTCGGCGAGGCTCCGTCGACCGCGCACGCGCTGCTCGGCCGTGGCCCGCAGCTCGTCGAGTCGTCGCTCGCGGCACCTACTGTGGATGAGGTGGCGAGCGCGATCGCCGTCTCGGACCGCTACACCGTCAGCCAGTACCTCCCCGACTGCGACCCCACCGGCGATCTCTCGGGCTCGAACGGCAAGCTCGCCGCATCGGCCCTGTGCGACGTGGCCCCCGGCGTCGAGCTCCGCGCCGACGCTGCGGTCGCGTGGGCCGAGATGAACGCTGCCTTCAAGGTCGCGTTCGGTCGCGACATGTGCGTGGGCGAGGGCTACCGCTCGCTCGCCAAGCAGTATGCGACCAAGCGGTCGCGCGGCTACCTCGCGGCAACGCCCGGCACGTCCGTCCATGGATGGGGCCTCGCGTTCGACCTGTGCGGCACGGACGACTCCGGCGCGGCGAAGCGGTGGCTCGACAACAACGCGGAGACCTGGGGCTGGGTGAACCCGGCCTGGGCGAAGACGCGCAAGTGGGAGCCGTGGCACTGGGAGTACGAGCCCGCGACCGACGCGATGGACCTCTACGGCTCCGGCTTCTACGGTGCCGACGGCACGAGCGACTGACCCACTGCCCGCACCCCACGTCGTCAGTGGGTGCCGAAGGTGTCGCGTCCGTTCGGGCCGCCAGAGTCGCCTGAGCTGCTCCGATCTCGGCGATCTCGCCGCCTGAACAGTTCCGCCGCCTCCGACGTCAGACCCGACGCGCGGCGTGTGCCGTCGCCCAGAGCTGACGCGGCTCGCGCCCGCAACTGCCTGCGCACCGCATCCAGAGGGCTCGCGGGCGCCTCCCGGGCCTCGTCTGCGGCCGCGCGTGCGGTGACCGCCTGTGCCTCGCTGCGCGGCGCCGGGTGCACCACGGGGTAGTCGGCCAAGGCGAGCTCGGCCGCCTCGCGTCCCAGCTCGATGAGTCCAGGGATGTCGCGCGCGACCCATTGCGAGCGGTGGCCGATGCGCGGTCGGATCACCGTGACGTCCGCGCGGATCTCGTACTCGTGCACCTCGAGCCCTGTGCGGTACTGCGGCACGGCGTCCCACTCGGCCGCGAGACGCACGCCGATGACGTGCCGCGCACCGAGCGTGAACGCCGCCTGGAGGGGGAGGTTCTGGACGACGCCGCCGTCCACGAGCACGTGGCCGTCGAGCCGCTGCGGCCGGAACAGGCCGGGCACCGCGATCGAGGCGCGCATCGCGTCGGTGAGGGAGCCGCGGTCGAGGAGCACGGCGGCTCCCGTGGTGAGATCGGTCGCGACGGCGGCGTAGGGGATCGGCAGGTCCTCGATGAGGGTGTCTCCGCCGGCGATCTGCTCGACTGTGCGGCGCAGGCCCTCGGTGTCCAGCAGGCCCAGGCCCGGACTGAAGGAGAAGGTGCCGAAGTCGCCCCAGTCAGCGGCGAGCACGAGCTCTTCGAGTCGGTAGGGGTCGAGGCCCGCGGCATACGCGGCTCCGATCACGGAGCCGGCGGACGTGCCGGCGACGATGTCGGGGCAGATCTCTCGTTCGTGGAGCACCTGGAGCACGCCCACGTGCGCGGCTCCGAGCGCGCCTCCGCCTCCCAAGGCGAGGCCGAGCCGTGGCTCGTACCGCAGGTCCCCCCGATCGCTCATGCCGCCATCGTAGGGTCCGAAATGTCCGGGAGGCGAGGGGTCGGTTGCGTCGCGCGCCGCATGCATCGTTGACAGTTCAACTAATGCTGAGTAATGTTCCTCGAGTTACTTGAACCATCAATATCTCTGGAGCAGTCATGGACATCGTCTTCCTCGTCGCGCGCATCCTGTTCGCGCTCATCTTCATCTTCTCGGCCATCGGCCACCTCACCCAGGCGAACGCCATGGCGCAGTACGCCACCTTCAAGGGCGCGCCCGGCGGCAAGGCGGGCGTGATCGCCTCAGGTGCGGCCATGGGCATCGGCGCCGTCATGATCGTGCTCGGCGTCTGGGGCGACCTCGGTGCGCTCCTCATCGCCGTGACGCTGATCCCGATCAGCCTGTTCATGCACGCGCACTGGAAGGAGGAGGACGCCCAGGCCAAGCAGACCGAGCAGATCTCCTTCAACAAGAACCTCGGGCTCATCGGCGGTGCCCTCGCGCTGTTCCTGCTGTTCGCCGTGACCGGCGCTGACATGGGCCTCACGATCACCGGATCGGCCATCACGCTCGGCTGATCCGGGAGCCGCACCCGGTCGGTGCGAGGCGATAGGGGCGGGCCCACGGGCCCGCCCCTTCGTCGTCTCCTTGCGCACCTGGGCGGCCGCCGCGTCGGGCGTGTCCCCGGAGACGCCAAAGGCTCCTCCCTCTCAGGAGGAGCCTCTGTGGCGCGAGCCATCGCGATATCTCGCGAAGTGCCCCCGACAGGAGTCGAACCTGCGACCTACGGTACCGGAAACCGGCGCTCTATCCGCTGAGCTACGGGGGCCCGCCGCACGGATGCGGCTGGTAGAGGATATCAGTCCTGGGGCCGCCTGATCGGTGGCCTCAGGTGGCGTCAGCGCGACGCGCCAGCGCGCAGCCAGACCAGGAACGTCGCGAGCGTCCGTGCGAACCCCTCGCCCTCCGGCACATCGAGATGCCCGTGGAACGTGTCCGGCTCGAACGAGCACTCGACGGGCACTCCCGCTGCCTCGAGCTGCTCCGCGAAGCGCTCGCCCGAGGGCCTGAGATCGTCCCACTGCGAGTTGACGATGATCGTCGGCGGCAGGCCCGCGACGTCGCCCTCGCCCGGGTACACGCGCGGATCCGTCAGCAGCGATTCGTCGTCGGCCACGTAGTTGAGGTTGAACGCACGGACCAATTCAGGCGGGAACGCGCGGTCACGAGGGATGTCCTCGAGGTCCGGCGCCGTCGCGGGTGCGGGTGCGGGGATCGCCGCGTGGAGCAGGGGATAGGCGAGCACGAGCCCAGCGGGCGTCGCCGCGCCCCGATCGCGCAGGGCCGTCGCGGCTCCCGCGGCGAGATTGGCGCCCGCGCTCGCGCCGCCCAGGAACACCCGGTCGATGCCGTGCTCCCGCGCTCGCGCGACCATCCAGTCGAACGCGGCGATCACATCGCGATGGGCCGCCGGGAAGGGGTGCCCGCCCGGCGGGCGCGAGGGGACGGACGTCGGCGGCTCGGGCGCGAGCCGGTAGTCGACTGACAGCACGAGCCACCCATGTGCGGCGAGCCAGCTCGAGACCGCGTGCGCCTCCGGCATGTCGAGGTCGCCCCACGCGAACGCGCCGCCGTGCGCCCACACCAGGGAGCCCTCCGGTTCACCGTGAGGAGAGTAGAGGCGGCACGGGACTGGTACGTCAGGGCCAGGGACCTCGAGTTCGCTCACCGTCGGCGCAGGGCTCATTCTCCTCACCCTAGCCAGTCCGCGCCGCCGCGAACGGCGACGCACCACGACGTATGGTCGAGCCATGAGAACCTCGCCCGCCCGCATCCTCGCGGCGCTTGCCGCCGTCACTCTCGGCGCGACGCTGCTCGCCGGATGCGAGGCGGCGCTTCCCTCGCGCCAGCCCGACGCGGTCGGCACCGTGGGGGAGGTCTCCACCTCGGACGGTGTGACGGTGCTGTCCTTCGTCCCCGATGCGGGCTATGAGTACTTCCTGGGCACGCTGTTCTGGGTCGATGACAGCGTCGAGGTGATCGGCCCCGAGGGCGTGTCCGTCGACGCCTCTGAGATCGTGCTTGGCGCCGAGGTGGAGGTCTGGACCGAGGCCTGCGCCGAGTCCTTCCCCGTCCAGTGCGACGTCGTTGCCGTGCGCTGGACAGGACCGACGCTGTAGCCGCCGCAGCGCCCGCCGCCCGGCCCCATCGTCGGCCGGGCCCCCGCTTCCGCCAGCCCCAGCGTCGGGCGCGTACCCCCGCTCAACCGCCGATAGACTCGACGGGTGACTCCCGAGCAGCTCAGCGAGACCATCCGCGCCGCCCTCCTGGCCGGCATCGACGACAGCGACTTCCAGCTGTCCCCGTTCGATGTGCCCGAGGTCAAGGTGGAGCGACCTCGCCAGCGCGAGCACGGCGACTGGGCCACCAACGTCGCGATGCAGCTGGCGAAGAAGGCCGGCACCAACCCGCGCGAGTTCGCGACCACGCTGGTGGAACGCCTCGCTGAGATCGACGGCATCGAGTCTGCCGAGGTCGCGGGTCCCGGCTTCATCAACATCCGCCTGGCCGCGGGCGCGGCAGGGGAACTGGCCCGCACCATCGTGCGCGCCAACGGCGCGTACGGCCGCGGCGACAGCCTCAAGGACCAGGTCGTCAACGTCGAGTTCGTCTCCGCCAACCCCACGGGTCCCATCCACCTGGGCGGCACCAGGTGGGCCGCGGTCGGCGACTCGCTCGCGCGTCTCATGGAGTTCCACGACGCGCGCGTGATCCGCGAGTACTACTTCAACGACCACGGCTCGCAGATCGACAACTTCGCGAAGTCGCTCTATGCGGTCGTCGCGGGTGAGGACGCCCCCGAGAACGGCTACGGCGGCCAGTACATCCAGGACATCGCGAACGAGGTCATGGTCGAGGCCATGGAGGCGGGCGACCGCGACCCGCTCGAGCGCCCGCGCGACGAAGCCATCGAGTTCTTCCGCGAGCGCGGCGTGCGCCTCATGTTCAACGAGATCAAGGACTCGCTGAAGGACTTCGGCGTCGAGTTCGACGTCTACTTCCATGAGGAGTCGCTGCACAGCAGCGGCAAGGTCGAGCGTGCACTCGATGAGCTCAAGGCCTCGGGTGCCCTGTACGAGTCCGAGGGCGCGTGGTGGCTGAAGTCGACCGACCACGGCGACGAGAAGGACCGCGTCGTCATCAAGTCGGACGGCAACGCGGCGTACATCGCCGGTGACATCGCGTACATCCGCGACAAGCACGAGCGCGGTGCGGACCTGTGCGTCTACCTGCTCGGCGCCGACCACCACGGCTACATCGCGCGGCTCAAGGCCGCGGCCGCGGCGCTCGGCTACGATCCGGCGTCCGTCGAGGTCATCATCGGCCAGATGGTCAACCTCGTGAAGGACGGCCAGCCGGTGCGCATGTCCAAGCGTGCGGGCACGGTCGTGACCATGGAGGACCTCGTGGACGCCGTGGGCGTCGATGCTGCGAGGTACGCGCTGTCGCGCTCCAGCACGGACCAGTCGATCGATATCGACCTCGACCTGCTCGCCTCCGCGACCAACGCGAACCCCGTGTTCTACGTGCAGTACGCGCACGCGCGCTCCGCGGGAGTCGCGCGCAACGCTGCGGAGTACGGCATCGCGCGCGAGGACGGCTTCGACGCCGCACTCCTCACGCACGAGAGCGAGGCTGCGCTGCTCGGCGCGCTCGGCGACTTCCCGCGCGTCATCGCGCAGGCCGTCGAGTTCCGCGAGCAGCACCGCGTGGCCCGCTACCTCGAGGAGCTCGCCTCCGCGTTCAACCAGTGGTACGACCGCACGCGGGTCACGCCGCTCGGCGACGAGGAGGTCACCGATCTTCACCGCACGCGCCTGTGGCTCAACGACGCCACGGGCATGGTGCTGCGCACCGGGCTCCACCTGCTCGGCGTGAGCGCCCCCGAGAGGATGTAGCGATGAGCGTGTGGTCCGCGACGGTGACGCGCAGCGAGGACGGAGCGATCGTCGTCGGGGGCTACGACGTCCGCGACCTCGCAGGCAAGTTCGGCACGCCGCTGTACGTGATCGACGAGGTGGACATGCGCGCGCGCGTCTCCGCCTTCCGCGACCACTTCACGGCGGCGTTCGGACGTCACGGCGCCAAGTGCGACGTGTTCTACGCCTCCAAGTCGTTCCTGTCCTCGCGCGTCGCCCGCTGGATGCTCGACGAGGACGTGAACATGGACGTCGCCTCGGGCGGTGAGCTCGAGATCGCGCTGCGTGGAGGCATGCCAGCCGAGCGCCTCGCGCTGCACGGCAACAACAAGTCCGATGCGGAGATGCAGCGCGCGCTCGAGGTCGGCGTGGGGCGCATCGTCCTGGACTCGCTCGACGAGATCGCCGTGCTTGACGCCATCGCGGGCGAGCTGGGGGCTGTGGCTCCCGTGATGGTGCGCGTCACCACTGGAGTGCACGCGGGCGGCCACGAGTACATCGCGACTGCGCACGAGGATCAGAAGTTCGGGCTCTCGCTCGCGACCGGCGCGGCGCTCGAAGCGCTGCGACGCGTGCACGCCGCGGAGCATCTGGAGCTGCAGGGCATTCACACCCACATCGGGTCGCAGATCCTGTCGATCGAGGCGTTCCGCGAGTCGGCCGAGCGCATGCTGCGCCTGCGGGCGACCTTCGCGGCGGAGACCGGCGTCGAGATGCCAGAGGTGGACCTGGGCGGCGGCTACGCGATCGCCTACACGCCCGATGCGGAGGCTCTCGAAGCGCGCACCGCGGCGTTCGAGATCGCTGATGCCGTAGCCGACGCGCTCGCGGAAGCGGGTGGGTCGTGGCCCCGGTTCTCGATCGAGCCCGGCCGCGCGATCTCGGGACCTGCAGGGATGACCTTGTACCGCGTCGGCGTCGTGAAGAGGGTGGAGCTCGACGAGGGCGGCACTCGCACCTATGTGGCCGTCGACGGCGGCATGAGCGACAACATGCGGCCCATCACGTACGGCGCGGACTACACCGCGGCGCTCGCCGCGAGGGAATCGTCGGCCGAGCCGGCGCTCAGCCGCGTGGTGGGAAAGCACTGCGAGAGCGGCGACATCGTGGTCCGCTCCGTGGACCTGCCTTCCGACGTCGCGCGCGGCGACCTGCTTGCGGTGCCGGCCACGGGTGCCTATGGCCGTGTGATGTCGAACAACTACAACGCGCTGCTGCGCCCCGCCGTGGTGTCGGTGCGCGACGGTGAGGCGACGCTGCACGTGCGGCGCGACACGCTCGAGGACCTGCTCAGCTGGGACGTCGCGCCTGACGCGTGAACCCCTCGCGAGCGCCGGTGTCGCGCGCTCCGGTGCTCAGCGGTGGGCGGGGTCAACGCGTCGCTGTCGCCCCCGTGCGCCACGAACGCCGAGGAGTGCGGCGCCTAGGAGGGCGAGGGTGGCGCCCGTCGTCGACGTGAGCGTGGCTCCGACTGGGCCGGTTTCTGGCAGCTCTGGAGCGTTCGGGGCGGGCGAGGCGATCACGCCGGACACTGCCTCGCTTGGCGCGCCCGCTCCGGCGCTGGTCTCGGCGGAGACGCGGTAGGTCACGGTCTCGCCGCTGGTCAGCCCGCGGTAGACGACGCTCGTGCCCGCGGCGGCGGTGGCCGGGATCCGATCGATCGTCTCCCACGCGTCGGCGACGAGCTGCTCGATGATGTAGGCGTCGATGTCCAGGCCGTTCCCGTCCGGAACCGACCACGACAGGTGAGCCTCGCCCACGCCCGTCTCCAGCGCGGCGACAGGCGCGTTCGGCAAAGCGACGGGGCGGCGCTCGCAGTATCCGCCTGACCGTAGGCGTAATACGAGGACGCGAACGCCATGCCGGCCACCTGGAACTCGTACTCCGTTCCGACCTCAAGATCGGTCACCACTGCCGATTCGCCCACGGAATCACCGAACCACTGCGTCCACGTGCCGCCGACGTTGCGATACGCGATGACGTAGGCCTGGGGAGCGGTGCCTGCGGAGGAGAGCCGCCACGTGAGTGCGACCTCACCCGGACCCGGTGTGGCCGCAAGGTCGGTCACTGCGGCGATGGGGGAAGTCGCATCGGTCGTGAACGCCGCTGTCGCGGAGGGGAGGCTGTCGCCGATCTCGCTCACCGCGACGATGCGGGCCTCGTACGAGGTGCCCGGCGTCAACGCGAAGAGCGCGGCAGTGGTGGCGCCGTCGGTGACCACGTGATCTATGAAGTCACTGGTCCCGGCGACGCGGAGCTGGACGCGGTAGCCCGAGAGGGGAGCGTCGCCCGTCGAGGCGCCAGCCGTCCACTGGACGGACGCGAGCGAGGGCCCCACTGGCAGGGCGAGGGTGATGCTGGGCGCATCCGGCGGGTCACCGGGGCCGGCCGCGAGGGCGTGCGTTGCCGACGCTGCAGACAGTACTGCGGCCAGCGTGATGGCGATGACGGTGCGGATCCACGCGGAGAGGTGGGCTGAGGGGGCGATCGGACTCACGTGGTGAGATAATACGTACGGGCAAGTATGTAAGCAACCCGACTGGATGACGATCAGGGCGGACAAGCCTCCGCTCATAGGATGGGCCCATGACCGAGGAGCCGCGTCGCACCAAGTTCGATGAGCGCCGCGAGGCGACCCGTGCAGATCTGCTCGCTCTCGGCGCGGCGCGGTTCCCACTCACGGGCTACGTCGCGACGCGCGTCGACGACATCGTGGCGGGGTCGACTCACACCAAAGGTGCCGTGTACTTCCACTTCGGCTCCAAGGAGGGCTACTTCCTGGAGGTGATGCGCTATCGCGGCGACCTCATGGAGAGTTCATGGCGCGAGCTCGCAGGGCGGGGCTTCGCCTCGCTCGAGGAGGGGCTCGCCGCCGCCGCTGGCTGGCTGACCGTGGGGGAGGGGCTTCCTGACACGCTGCTGCTGTCAGAGTTCCGCTTCGCGATGCGTGACAAGCCCCCGATGCTCGCGGCGCTCGCTGGCCTCTATGAGCGTTGGATCGACAACCTCGAAGTATTCATTCACATGCTCGCGCAACAGGGTCTGGTCCGAACGGACAGGCCCGTGCGCGAGCTGGCGGAGTCGGTCTATCACGTCACGGATGGCTACGTGGTGCACGGCGGCGTCTTCGGGTCGGCGCTGGACGGGCTTCGCGGCGACCTGATCCGCGTGCTCCAGCCTTGATTGCGTGCGCCCCAGCAGTCGCTGAGTGCCGGAAAGTGATCCGATACCGGCACTCAACGACTGCCAGGAGGCCACGCGGCTGCTAGAGCGCAGCCTTGATCGCCGCGTCGAGCGAGGTGGGCTCGCGACCGATGAGTTCGGCGAGGTCGGTCGACTCGGTGTACAGGTCGCCCTGCGCGATGCTCGCGTCGATCGAGGCCCAGAAACCCGCAGTGCCCTCGTCCATCCCGGCAGCGACCATGCCAGCGGTGAGCTCCTCGACCGTCACGTTCGTGTAGGCGACGTCCTTGCCGGTCGCGGCGGAGATCGCGGTGGCGAGCTCGGGGAAGGTGAACGTGGTGCCGGCGAGCTCGTAGACAGGCTTCACGTCGTCCGCGGTGATGGCGGCGGCCGCCGCCTCGGCGAAGTCGTCGCGGGTCGCGGTCGACAGGGCCGCGTCTCCGGCGGCGCCGATGATCGCGCCGCGCTCGAGGTAGCCGGGGATCTGCGCGGTGTAGTTCTCGGTGTACCAGGAGTTGCGCAGCAGGACTGTCTCGATCGAGGACGCCGCGAGCGCCTGCTCGGTGGAGACGTGCTCCGGCGCGAGGCCCAGCGTGGAGGTGTCGGCCTTGAGGATCGAGGTGTAGGCGATGCGCTGCACTCCCGCCTTCTCCGCGGCGGCGATCACGGCCTGGTGCTGCGCGGCGCGCTTGCCGACTTCGGATCCGGACACGAGCACGAGGCGGTCGACGCCCTCGAGGGCGGCTTCGAGGGTCTCGGGCTGGTCGTAGTCCGCGACGCGGGTGCGGACGCCGAGTGCGGCGAGGTCCTCGACCTTGTCGGTGTCGCGGGCGAGCGCGATGACGTCGAACGGGGAGAGGTGGAGATCGAGCAGGGCGTGGACGATCTTGCGTCCGAGCTGGCCGGAGGCTCCGGTCACGGCGTAGGTGGTCATGGTGTGTCCCTTCATCGGCGGGCGGAGGCCCTCGTGTGCGCTGATCGGATGTGTTCAGCGCCCTGACGCCCATACTAACTATTCGATAGCGCTATGCATTCCACAGCGTTCGCGTATCCTGGTCGCATGACCACCGATGCCGTCGACCGTGCCGAGCTTGGCCCCAGTGCCGCGCTCGTCGCCGACGTGTTCGCGAGCGCCTGCAGCTCGCGCGCCGCATTCGAGACCATCACCGGCAAGTGGGCGTCTCTTGTGCTGCTCGCGCTCGCCGAGGGGCCGCATCGCTTCGGCGAACTGCGCCGCCGCGTCGAGGGCGTGAGCGAGAAGATGCTCTCGCAGGCACTCCACGGACTCGAGCGCGAGGGCCTCCTCACGCGCACCGACCACGGCTCGGTACCGCCGCGCGTCGACTACGCGCTCACCCCGCTCGGCGACGACATCGCACGTCGCCTTCGCGAGCTCGCCGACCTGCTTCAGGCGGCCGTGCCCACTCTTGACGAATCCAGGGCGGCGTACGACGCGAGGTGACGTCCGCGTCGGGCATGCCCGACGCTGGGGCGAGACGCGCGACCAGGGTGAGTCGCGCGTCGGGCGGGCTACAGGCGAACCCAGGCCGTCAGCGCGTCGATCGCCTCGCCGATCTCATCCATCACGCGGTCATAGACCTGCTGCGGGCGCGCCCACGGGTCGTCGAGGCTGCGCAGCGGCGCCTCCCGCGAGAGGCGTTCGGCGTGCAGGGTCGCGGCCGCGGCGACGAGCCGGTCCGCAGCGGTGTCACCCGCAGGCGACTGGGCGCGGCCTGCGAGCTCGGCTGCCTCCTTGAGGCCGAACACGTGATCCGGAAGCAGGCCCTCGGACTGCACGATCCACCGCGCGTGCTGCTGCGTGGCCACGAGCACCAGGTCCGACTGGGCGAGCAGCTCCGAGTCGAGCTGCGTGGGCCGGTGACGCGGGATGTCGAGCCCCGCGCGGTCCCGGGCGCTGCGCCGCATCTCGTGCGGCACATCCATGCCGATCTCGGCGTAGGTGCCAGCGGACCGCACGTCGGCGGCCTCTCCCCACTCTCGCTGCGCGAGGTAGTGCATCGACGGGGAGCGGCAGATGTTGCCGGTGCAGACCATGAGGATGCGGGCGGGACGGCTCATGCGTCCAGAGTAGGGCGGATGCCGTGCCACTCTGGACCGATGGACTGTCCCCAGCTCACCTACATCGGGGGCCCAACCGTGCTGATGCGGTACGCGGGCCTGACCTTCGTGACCGACCCGACCTTCGACCCGCCTGGCGACCACGGTGGGCTCGTGAAGACGCACGGGCCGGGCGTCGAGCCAGGCGACCTGCCGCCGATCGACGTCGCGCTGATCTCGCACGACCACCACCCTGACAACCTCGACGACGCGGGGCGCGAGGTCGCGCTCGGAGCCGCGCTGGCCCTCACCACGACTGCGGGAGCGGCGCGCGTGCCGGGGCTCGTGGGGCTCGACCCGGGCGACACCATCGCCCACGGCCCCGTCACCATCACCGCAGTGGCGGCGTTGCACGGCCCTCCGGGCGTGGCCGAGCAGACCGGGCCCGTGATCGGATTCATCGTGCGCGCGGCGGACTGTCCCGCGGTGTACTTCTCGGGGGACAACTCGGAGGTGTCGGTCGCATCCGCCGTCGCCGCCGCGCACCCCGACGTGCGCCTCGCGATTCTGTGCATGGGAGCGGCGCGCGTCGCCACGCGCGGACCCGACCCTCTCACGCTCGACGTGGCGCGTGCCGTGGCGGTGGCGAAGGCCTTCCCCGACGCGCTGGTCGTGCCCGTGCACGTCGAGGACTGGGCGCACTTCAGCGAGGACCGCGAGACCTCCATGGCGGGCCTCCGTGACGGTGGCGTGGGACAGCGTCTCGTGGACCTGCAGCGCGGTGTGCCGACCGTGCTCGAGCCGTGACACCGCCGCTCGGGAGCGCGACAGCGCTCGGCTAGGCTGGGGCCGTGTCGAATACCACCAGCGAGCCCGTCAAGATCGCCGTCCTCGGGTGCGGCACCGTCGGGACCGAGGTCGTCCGACTGCTCACCGAGGAGGCCCAGGACCTGGCCTCGCGCGTCGGCGCCGCCGTGCAGATCGCGGGCATCTACGTGCGCGACGCGTCCAAGGACCGCGGCCCCTATGTGCCGGACGAGCTGCTGACTGAGGACGCCGAGGCGCTCGTCGACCGATCCGACGTGGTCGTCGAGCTGATGGGCGGCGAGGAGCCGGCCCGCACGCTCATCCTGCGCGCGCTCGAGCGCGGATCTGCCGTCGTCACCGCCAACAAGGCGCTGCTCGCCAGCCACGGCCCCGAGCTGTACGAGGCCGCCGACGCCGCAGGCGCCGACCTCTACTACGAGGCCGCCGTCGCCGGCGCGATCCCGCTCGTCCGGCCCGTGCGCGAGTCGCTCGCGGGCGACCACATCACGCGGATCCTCGGCATCGTCAACGGCACCACCAACTACGTGCTCGACGAGATGACGGTCCGCGGCCTCGACTACGACGTCGCGCTCAAGCAGGCGCAGGACCTCGGCTTCGCCGAGGCCGACCCGACCGCCGACGTCGGCGGCCACGACGCCGCCGCGAAGGCCGCAATCCTCGCGTCGCTCGCCTTCCACCAGCGCGTCCACATCGACGACGTGTACTGCGAGGGCATCGAGGCGATCACCGCGACGGACGTGATCGCCGCGAAGGAGACCGGGCAGGTCATCAAGCTGCTCGCCATCGCCGAGCGCACCGACGCCGGCGTCTCGGTGCGCGTCCACCCCGCCCTCGTGCCCCTGACGCACCCGCTCGCAGGAGTCCACGGCGGCTTCAACGCGGTCTTCATCGAGGCGCAGTCCGCAGGCGAGCTGATGTTCTACGGGCAGGGGGCCGGGGGGACGCCCACCGCGTCGGCCGTGCTCGGCGACGTCGTGTCCGTGGCCCGCCACAAGGCCCAGGGTGGCAAGGGTCCCGTCGAGTCGAACTACGCCGACCTGCCTGTGCTGCCCATCGGCTCCGCGCGCACGCGCTTCTCGATCCGCATGAGCGTCATCGACAAGCCCGGCGTGCTCGCCAAGGTCGCCGAGACGTTCGCGGCATACGGCGTCGGGATCGAGGTCGTGCGCCAGGTGCCCGGCCAGAGCCACGCGGGCCTCATTCTGTCCACGCACCGCGTGCCGGAGGGCGACCTGCGCGCCACCGTCGCGGAGCTCGAGTCCTCCGACGTCGTCGACGGCGTCCTGTCCGTCCTGCGCATCGAGGGGGAGTGATGGCCCACGTCTGGCGCGGCATCGTCCGCGAGTACATCGACCACCTGCCGTTCTCTTCGGAGGATCGCGTCATTACGCTCGGCGAGGGCGGCACGCCGCTCGTGCCGGCGCCGTCCATCTCCGCCGAGGTGGGCGCGGACGTGTACGTCAAGGTCGAGGGCATGAACCCCACGGGCTCGTTCAAGGACCGTGGCATGACCTCCGCGATGACCCAGGTCGTGAAGGACGGCGATCACACCGTCGTGTGCGCCTCGACCGGCAACACCTCCGCCTCCGCGGCCGCCTACGCCGCGCACGCGGGACTGCGGTGCGTCGTGATGATCCCGCAGGGAAAGATCGCCGCAGGCAAGATGGCGCAGGCCATCGTGCACGGCGCCGACCTGGTGCAGGTCGACGGCAACTTCGACGAGTGCCTCGACATCGTGCGCGACCTCTCGGAGAAGTACCCGATCGCGCTCGTGAACTCGGTGAACCCCTACCGCCTGCAGGGGCAGAAGACGGCGGCGTTCGAGATCGTGGACCAGCTCGGCGACGCGCCCGACATCCACATGCTCCCCGTGGGTAACGCAGGCAACATCTCGGCCTACTGGATGGGCTTCCAGGAGTACGCATCCGCCGGGATTGCGACCCGGACCCCGAAGATCTGGGGCGTGCAGGCCGCCGGCGCTGCGCCGTTCGTGGCAGGCCACCCCATCAAGGACCCCGAGACCGTGGCGACCGCGATCCGCATCGGCAAGCCCGCGTCGTGGGACCTCGCCGTCGCCGCGCGCGACGAGTCCGGCGGCTGGATCCGTGCCGTCTCCGACGCGCAGATCCTCAACGCGCAGGCGCGCCTCGCTGCCGACGTCGGCGTGTTCGTCGAGCCCGCCTCTGCCGCGCCCATCGCAGGGCTTCTCGCTGCTGCGGCGCTGGGCGAGGTGCCGAAGGGCGCCACCATCACGTGCACCGTCACCGGCAATGGACTCAAGGACACCGCGACCGCGCTCGCGGGCCACGAGGTCGAGCCGACCGTGATCCCCGTCGACACCGAGGCCGCGGCGGCGGCGCTGGGGCTCTAGCCATGCGTCTCGCGTCCGACCACGTCCACGTGACCGTTCCCGCGACGGCGGGGAACCTTGGCCCCGGGTTCGACTCGCTCGGCATGGCGCTGGGCCTGTTCGACGAGCTCGAGGTCCGCGCAGTGGCGTCCACGTCCGTGTCCCTCGAGATCGAGGGCGAGGGTGAGGACTCGCTTCCTCGCGACGAATCGCACCTGGTAGTCCAGGCCATCCGCGCGGCGCTCGACCACGTCGGGGCTTCGCAGACCGGGCTCGAGATCCGTGCCGTCAACCGCATCCCGCACGGGCGGGGGCTCGGCTCCTCCGCGGCCGCCGTGGTCGCGGGCATCACCGCCGCCCGCGCCATGATCGCCGAGCCCGAGGCGCTCGACCGCGCCGAGGCGCTGCGGCTCGCCACGGCCTTCGAAGGCCACCCCGACAACGCAGCCCCCGCGATTTACGGCGGCGCGACCGTGGCATGGATGGACGACGGCGTGCCGCACGCGGCCGCGCTTGAGGTCGCCGACGAGATCGAGACCGCAGTGCTCGTCCCCGCCGCGACGCTCCCGACCCGGGAGGCGCGCGCGGTGCTGCCCGCCCAGGTGCCGCACGTGCATGCTGCCTTCAACGTCGGGCGTGCGTCCCTGCTGGTGCATGCCCTGGCGGGTCGACCGGAGTTCCTGCTCGCGGCCACGGAGGACAGGCTGCACCAGGACTACCGTGCTGCGGTGATGCCGTCCGCGCAGGCGTTGCTCAAGGAGCTTCGCGGACGCGGGCTCGCTGCCGTCGTGTCGGGCGCGGGACCGTCGGTGCTGGTGATCGGCACAGGCCTGGATGCCGCCGGACTCGAGACGGGGACTCCCGCCTCGCTCGAAGGCGTCGGCGGCGAGGTGTGGCGCTGCGTGCGCACCGCGGGCCGCGTGGCTGGCGCGCTTGGCGAGCCAGTCGGGGTCTGAGGCCCCACTCCACCCCCACCCGCCACACCCGACAGATTGCGCTGGCGGTCTGCAACTGCCGCAGTTCGATCAACAGATTGCACCGGTCGCCGATCCCGATCCGCGCAACCTCCGTTCGATCACGCGGCGCGCGATCGTATTGCACCACTCGGGCCTGCTCATCACGTCGGGATACGGGAAGCGCACCGTGAGTATCCCGAGTGCCGCGAGCTCCGCATCGCGCCGGGAGTCTCGCAGGCGTGCCTCGGCACTGCCATGGAATGCTGTTCCGTCGGTCTCGAAGGCGGTCATGGACTCTGGCTCGTAGGCATCGATGCGGTAGAGCCTCCCGCCAGCACGGACTCGATGCTGCCGGACCATCTGTGCGAAGACGGGCCCCGTGAACACGCGTCGATCGGCTGCGATCTCGAGGAAGCTGTGCAGCCCACGTCGGAACGCGTCGACCGCCTCGAAGGCTTGCGCGCGACCCTGCATCTGGGTGCGTACGCCGATGACGCGGGCCACGTCGTCCGGGGTCGCGAGCCCTGCGCGAAGCACTGCGAGCAACGGTTCGATCGATGGGTCGCGTGCCGTGGCGTAGGCGTCGACCGCTGCGATGTCGGGCGACGCCACCGGCACGCCACGCCACCATGCTGCCGCGTGGGCGGGCCCGTTTCTGATCGCGCGCAGCCATGCGGCGTGGGGCGGGCGAGTGCCGGGGGCGGCGGAGACGAGTACCTCATGATCTTCGCTCGTGGCCACGCCCCACGCGGCGAGCGCGGTATTGCCGGTGAGCACGCCGCGGGTCGACATGCACGCCGCGTGAGCGCGCACGACCGTTGACTCGGCGTGCGCTGCCGGTGCGTATCGATTCGGCAGCACGCGCACGAGCTCGCCGTGCGCCACCGCAGTGCGTAGAGCTCTGGGCGTCATCTCACGGTGGAGCTCTTCAGAGGTGAAAGTCTGCACCGAGGTTGCGATCGCTGGGGGAACACGCGGTGAGAGGTGGGGCGCTGCCATGGGACGGATGCAACGCGATCCTGCGCGGTCGCGCGCATCGCCTCGGGGGAGCTGTGGACAGTGGGCGTGCTCGCTCTCCCGGTGGACGACGCCCCGGAATGCAATCTGAGGCCAGAGAGTCTCGCAGTCGCGACGGCGAGCGCAATCTGTCGGGTGTGTGGGGGGCGGAACGAGGCCCCGGCGAGGATGCGGCGCAGTCGGGTAGCGTCGCGCGCATGAGCATACGTGCTGCCGTCGAGGCCGATAGGGATCGGATCGCGCGCATCTGCCTGCTCACGGGGCGCCGCGGGGGCGACGCCACGGGCGTGTTCGGCGACGACACGGCGCTTGCCGACGTGTATGCGACGCCGTACCTCGAAGGCCCAGGGGGCTTCTGTCTGGTGTGGGACGTGGACGGCGAGCCGCACGGCTACGTGCTCGGCACGTCGGACACGGTCGCCTTCCAGCGGTGGTTCGTCGAGGACTGGTGGACGCGGGTGGGTCCGCGTCACCTGGGCCGGAGCGCGGACGACGTCGGGCTGCACGACGCCGCAGCGGATCCCGCGCGCATGCTCGGTCCCGCAGTCGACGAGTACCCGGCGCATCTTCACATCGACCTGCTCCCCGATCAGCAGGGCCAGGGTGCGGGGCGGCGTCTCATTGAGGCGGCGTGCGCGCACCTGTCCGACGCGGGTGTCGCGGGGGTGCACCTCGTCGCCGAGCGCGCCAATGAGGGTGCGCAGGCCTTCTACCCCCGCGTGGGTTTCGAGGCGGTCGCGGAGGATGACGGGTCTGTCACCTGGGCGCGGCGGCTGCCCTGAGTCGTGTTCGACCCGGTGGGGGAAGGCGGAGACGCACACGAATTGCTAAGTGAGCACTCACTCACTTATGGTGTGCGGGTGGAACAGAAGACGGTCGTCGACGCAGCGGGAGCGGAAGGTCTCCCGACGCGTCTCGCCGGTGACAAGCAGTCGGGCCGCGCCCCGCGCATGTCGCCCGAGGACCGGCGCGCGCAGATCGTCGATGCCGCGATTCCGCTCATCCTCGAGCACGGCGCCGAGGTGACCACGCGCGAGATCGCCGAGGTCGCCGGGATCGCGGAGGGCACCATCTTCCGCGTGTTCGAGGACAAGAACGCGCTCATCGACGCTGCGGTGGTCAGGGTCATGGATCCCGCTGGCACACTCGCGCTCATCGGGGCGATCGAGCCTGACCTCCCGCTCGCATCGAAGGTCGAGCGAATCGTCGCCGCACTGCACGCGCGCATGCGCGGCGTGGTGGGGTTCATGTCCGCGCTCGGGCCGCGCGACCATGCGCGACACCATGCGGGACACAACGGCGGTCCGCCGCTGGGCGAGGCGACGGGGGTGGTCGAAGCTCTCCTCGAGCCCCACCGGGATGAGCTGCGCGTCGAGCCGGCGGTTGCCGTCGACTACCTGCGAATCCTCGTCTTCGGCACCTCGATGCCGTTCCTTCGCTCCGGAAGCGACATCTCGCCGCAGGAGCTCACCGACTTCATCCTCCGTGGAATCTCCCGGGAAGGGGACTGACACATGCTCTGGAAGATCCTCACCAGCTCCATCAGGCCGTACCTGGGCCTGCTCACGGGCATCGTGGTATTCCAGCTCGCGCAGTCGATCGCGAACCTGTACCTGCCGAGCCTCAACGCGGACATCATCGACAACGGTGTGGCCGTGGGCGATCTCGAGCACATCTGGAGCGTGGGCGGCATCATGCTCGCGCTCACGCTGCTCCAGGTCGGCTGCGCGATCGCTGCGGTGTACTTCGGCGCCAAGCTCGCCATGCGCGTCGGCCGTGACCTCAGGCACCGCATCTTCATGCGTGCGGGTGACTTCTCCGAGGCCGAGGTGCAGCGCTTCGGGGCGCCCTCGCTCATCACGCGCACCACCAACGACGTGCAGCAGGTGCAGATGCTCGTGCTGATGGGCGCGACCATGCTCGTCAGCGCTCCGTTCATGGCGATCGGCGGCGTCATCATGGCGGTCCACCAGGACGCCGGGCTGTCCTGGATCATGGTCGTCGCGATCCCGGTGCTTCTCGCGGCGGTGATGGCGATCGTCACCCGCATGGTTCCGCACTTCCAGCGCATGCAGAAGCGCATCGACCGCGTGAATCAGGTGCTGCGCGAGCAGCTCACGGGCATTCGAGTGGTCCGAGCGTTCGTGCGCGAGCCCGTGGAGACGCGACGCTTCGCCAAGGCGAACGAGGACGTCACGGAGTCCGCGCTCAAGGCCGGCCGCCTCATGGCCGCGATGTTCCCCATCGTCTTCGTGGTGCTCAACCTCAGCTCGGTCGCGGTCATCTGGTTCGGCGCGGATCGCGTGAACGCAGGGCAGATGCAGGTAGGTGCGCTCACGGCGTTCCTCACCTATCTGATCCAGATCCTCATGGCGGTCATGATGGCGACGTTCCTATTCGTCATGCTGCCGCGCGCGACGGTGTCTGCGGACCGCATCGGCGAGGTCCTGGAGACGGAGTCGACGGTGCGGGAGAGCGACAGCCCCGTCGTGGACTTCCCGAGCCGCGGCAGGCTCGAGTTCGTGCACGTGGACTTCTCCTATCCGGGCGCGGAGCAGCCGGTCCTCTCGGACATCACGTTCACCGCGGAGCCGGGCACGACGACGGCCGTGATCGGTTCGACCGGTGCCGGCAAGTCGACTCTGGTGGGCCTGATACCGCGCCTGTACGACGCGACGGCCGGAAGCGTGCGCGTCAGCGGCGTGGAAGTCCAGGAGGCCGGCATGGAAGCGTTGTGGGCGCGGCTGGGCATCGTCCCGCAGCGGCCGTACCTCTTCTCCGGCACCGTCGCGTCGAACCTGCGCTACGGCGCTCCTGACGCGACCGACGAGGAGCTGTGGCACGCGCTCGAGGTGGCTCAGGGAGCCGACTTCGTGCGCGCGATGCCCGACGGCCTCGACACGGAGGTGGCGCAGGGCGGCACCTCGGTCTCGGGCGGTCAACGGCAGAGACTCGCGATCGCGAGAGCTCTGGTGCGACAGCCGGACATCCTGGTGTTCGACGACTCGTTCTCAGCGCTCGACACGGCGACCGATGCGGCGCTGCGGGCGGCGCTCGCGCGAGAGTTCACGGAGACGACCGTCCTCGTGGTCGCGCAACGCGTGTCCTCGATCATCGACGCAGACCAGATCCTGGTCCTCGAGCACGGTCGCATCATCGCGCGCGGCACCCATGACGAGCTGCTCGACTCGTCCGAGACGTACCAGGAGATCGTCAGCACGCAGCTGCGAGTGGAGGCGGCATGAGCACCGAGTCCCGCACCCCGACCCGCCAGCCGCGCGGCGGCCCCGGCCCCATGGGCCACGGCATGGGCGCGCCCGTGGAGAAGCCCTCCGACTTCAAGGGCTCCGTCCGGCGACTCTCAGGCCTGCTGCGACCCGAGAAGTCCCTCGTCGTGTTCGTCATCATCCTGGGCGCCGCATCGGTCGCGTTGAACGTCACCGGGCCCAAGCTGCTCGGCAATGCGACCACGATCGTCTTCGAGGGCCTGCTTGGCGGCACGGGCGTGGACTTCCCGCGCGTGCACACGATCCTCGGGTGGCTCGTCGCGATCTACCTGGTCGCGGCCGCACTGCAGTTCGCGCAGGGCTACATCCTCAACGGAATCACACAGCGCACCGTGTATCGGCTGCGCGAGCGCGTCGAGGCGAAGATCCACCGGCTCCCGCTCAAGTACGTGGACCGCCACCAGCGCGGCGAGCTGCTGTCGCGCGTGACCAACGACATCGACAACATCTCGCAGTCGCTGCAGCAGACGCTCAGCCAGCTGTTCACGTCGTTGCTGACGGTGATCGGCGTGCTGGTCATGATGGTGGTCATCTCGCCGTGGCTCGCGCTCGTGGCCATCGTCTCCATCCCGCTGACGCTCACGATCGTGATGCAGGTCGCCAAGCGTTCGCAGCCCAAGTTCGTGGAGCAGTGGAAGCACACGGGCGCGCTCAACGGCCAGATCGAGGAGGGCTACACGGGCCACGCGCTGGTCAAGGTCTTCGGGCGCCAGCGTGAGACGCAGGAGGAGTTCGCGCGCAAGAACGAGGAGCTCTACGAGGCGAGCTTCGGCGCGCAGTTCGTGTCCGGCATCATCATGCCCTCCACGATGTTCGTGGGGAACCTCGTGTACGTGGCGGTCGCGGTCGTGGGTGGCGTGATGGTCACCAACGGCGCGCTCCCGATCGGCGACGTGCAGGCCTTCATCCAGTACTCGCGCCAGTTCCAGCAGCCGCTCACGCAGCTCGGTTCGATGGCCAACCTGCTGCAGTCCGGTGTGGCGAGCGCCGAGCGCGTCTTCGAGTTGCTCGACGCCGAGGAGCAGACGCCCGACGAGGACCCGGCGCTCACGCCGGACGACAACCACGGGCGACTGGTGTTCGAGGACGTGTCCTTCCGCTATGTGGAGGACAAGCCACTGATCGACAACCTGGAGCTCACGGTGGAGCCGGGCCGCACGGTCGCGATCGTGGGGCCCACCGGAGCCGGCAAGACGACCCTCGTGAACCTCGTGATGCGCTTCTACGAGCTCAACGGGGGCCGCATCACGCTCGACGGCGTGGACATCGCGAAGATGACGCGTGACGACCTGCGCTCGCGCACCGGCATGGTGCTGCAGGATGCGTGGCTGTTCGGGGGCACGATCCGCGACAACATCGCCTACGGCCGTGACGACGCCACGGACGAGGAGATCCTCGCGGCGGCGAAGGCCGCCTACGTGGACCGCTTCGTTCACTCGCTCCCTGACGGCTATGACACCGTGCTCGACGACGACGCGACCAACGTGTCCGTGGGTGAGAGGCAGCTCATCACGATCGCGCGCGCCTTCGTGGCGAAGCCCCAGGTGCTCATCCTCGATGAGGCGACCAGCTCGGTCGACACGCGTACCGAGCTGCTGGTGCAGCATGCGATGGAGGAGCTGCGACGTGACCGCACGGCGTTCGTGATCGCGCACCGCCTGTCGACGATCCGGGATGCCGATCTCATCCTCGTCATGGAGCACGGCGCGATCGTCGAGCAGGGCACTCACGACGAGCTTCTCGAGGCCAAGGGCGCGTACGCGCGGCTCTACGAGGCGCAGTTCGCGGCCCCCATCGAGGACGTTGAGCCGCCGCTCGATCCGGTGCACGCCCCGGCGGGGGACACGCCGGTGGCGTTCGACGACCCGTCAGTGCCCCATCCTGAGGCGCCGGCCCACGCGGGCGAGGACCTCGATGACCCGCAGGTCGAGCACCCGGGGTCTGGTCCTCGGGCGTAGGCCCTGAGTCACCCGTGACACGACTCGGGCCCGCGCACCAGGTGCGCGGGCCCGAGTCGTCGGTGGGGCGATCAGGCGGGGGTCTGTGCCTGCGCCTTCGCGGCGTCGGTCTGCTTGAGGCGGGCTCCGCCTGCAGGGGTGCGGTTGGCGAATCGCTGCTGGAGCATGACCGCCGCGACGATGATGACGCCCTTGGCGACGAGCTGCACGGAGCTCGACAGGTTGTTCTGGGTGAACACGTTGGTGAGCGTCGAGAACAGCAGCACTCCCAGCACGGTGCCACCGATGGTGCCGCGTCCGCCGACCAGCAGGGTGCCGCCGACGACGACTGCGGCGATCGCGTCCAGCTCGTACAGCTGGCCGTGGGTCGAGGTGCCTGCGGGGGCGCGCGACAGGAGCATCGTCGCCGCGATGCCTGCGCACCCGCCTGCCAGCATGTAGAGGTACACGGTGTGGCGCTTGACGTTCACGCCGGCGAGGCGAGCGGCGGTCTCGTTGCCGCCGATCGCCACCGTGCGGCGCCCGAACGTGGTGCGGTTGAGCACGAACCACCCTGCGAGCGAGATGATCGCGAAGATCCACACGACCCACGAGACGCCGAGCGGGTCGTAGCGGAAGAAGTCCTGGAAACCGTCGTTGTCGACGATCTGCGATTGGCGCTGCGAGATCAGCTCCGCCAGCCCGCGTGCCGACGCGAGCATGGCGACCGTCGCGATGAATGCCACGACCTTGCCGTAGGCGATGATGAGGCCGTTCGTGAGGCCCGCGAGCACGCCGACTGCGACGGCGACGAACACCATGAGCGGCCAGAAGCCCTCGGCGGCGGTCTGGATCGCGCCCAGCGTCGCGACCACGGAGGCGAGGCCGAGCACGGAGCCCACCGACAGGTCGATGCCGCCGGAGGTGATGACGAAGGTCATTCCGATCGAGACGACGCCGATCACCGACGCATAGCGCAGGATGACGAGCATGTTGTCGATGTTCATGAAGTTCTCGCCCGCGGTGACGGCGCCGATCAGCACCAGGAGAAGCACCGCGATGAAGAGCCCGACGCTGCGGCCGGCGGGGCTCGCGAGGAACCGCCTCACAGGGTTGGGGGCGTCCGACGCGGTGGGCTCGTGCTGCGTTGCAGGAGCGGCGCTCGCGTCGGGGGTGGTGGTCTGCTCGCTCACGCGGCACTTCCCTTCATGACCAGGTCGAGCACGCCGTGCTCGTCGATTTCGTCGGTGGGACGCTCGGCGAGCACCTGCCCGTCGGCGATGACAAGGGCGCGGTGGGCCAGTCCCAGCACCTCTTCGATCTCGGAGGAGACCACGAGGATCGCGGTGCCGGCGGCGGCGAGGTCGCGGATCAGCCCGTAGATCTCGACGCGCGCGCCGACGTCCACGCCGCGGGTGGGCTCGTCGAGGATGAGCACCTGCGTGCCGTGGATGAGCCAGCGCGCGAGCATGATCTTCTGCTGGTTGCCGCCGGAGAGCGTGCGCGTGATGCGCAGCGGCTCGGCGGGGCGCAGCTCGAGCGCCTTCATCTGCTCCTCGGCGGCGCGCTTCTCGGCTGCCTCGTCGAGCAGGCCGGCGTTGGCGAAGCGCGTGAACGTCGAGAGGGTCGCGTTGCGGTAGATCGGCTCCTCGAGCAGCAGTCCTTGGCTCTTGCGCTCCTCGGGGGACAGCCCCATGTCGGCGTTCACCGCCGCGGCGACCGAGCCCGGCTTGAGCGGCCTGCCGTGCACCTTGACCGTTCCTGTCGTCGCCTTGCGGTGGCCGTAGATGGTCTCGACGATCTCGGAGCGTCCGGAGCCCACGAGGCCTGCGAGGCCCACGATCTCGCCCGCATGGATCTCGAGGTTGACTCCCGTGAAGACTCCCGCGAGCGAGAGGTCTTCGACCTTGAGCACCACGGGAGCGTCGGCGCTGACGGGTGCGAGTGCGGGGAACGCGTGCTCCACGTCGGATCCGGTCATCAGCGGGATGAGCTCGCGCGTGGGCGTGCTCTCGACGGGCAGGTTGGAGCCCACGGAGGCGCCGTCCTTGAGCACTGTGATGCGCGTGCCGATGCGCTCGATCTCCTCGAGTCGGTGCGAGATGTAGATCACGGCGATGCCCTGTCGCGTGAGGTCCTCGACCACGCGGAAGAGGTTGTTGACCTCCTCGGAGTCGAGCACGGCACTGGGCTCGTCCATGATCATCAGCTTGATGTCGTGAGAGAGCGCGCGGGCCATCGACACGATCTGCTTGTTCGCTGGCGAGAGGGTGCCGACTTCGCGCGAGGGGGAGAGGTCCGGGTGGCCGAGCCGCTGCATGAGCTCACGAGTGCGCTTGGCGGCTTCGCGCCGGCTCAGCACGCCGCCGCGGGCGAGCTCGTGGCCTAGGTAGATGTTCTCGGCGATGGACAGGCCGTCGACCACGTCGAGTTCCTGGTACATGGTGGCGATGCCGAGCTCGAGCGCGGCGACGGGGCCGTCGATCTCGACGGGTTGGCCGTTCCAGCGGATCTCGCCTGCGTCCGGCTGATGCGCTCCCGAGAGGGTCTTGATCAGCGTGGACTTGCCGGCGCCGTTCTGTCCGAGTACGCAATGGACCTCGCCGGCGACGACGTCAAGGTCGACACCTTTGAGCGCCCGAGCGCTGCCGAAACTCTTCGCGAGGCCCCGGACCTCGAGTAATGACACGGGGTGGTCGTCTTCGATCACGCGATGAACATAACACAGGCCCAGTGGCACCCACAGGGCGTGAAGTCGGGTGCGATGTGTGTCCCTATTGGGGTGGGCACGTCTCTGTACCGCGCGCGCGAGTGGGCATCTCCCGATGTCAAACCGTTATGACGATGCCCATGCAAAAGTCGTGCAACGGTCGCCACACTCTGCTACGTTGACGGTGTCAGTGTGGACAACGAGCCGATTCGCAGCGCGATCACGGCAGGCGTGACTCAGCTCACTGGCAATGACGACAGTGACCATATGAGGAGGAACCCCCATGTACGCATTCCGGACGCGTCGCCAGCGCATGCTGGCCGCCACGGGCGCAGCGCTCGCTGGTATCGCGCTGCTCGCAGGCTGCAGCTCTGACACGGGCGACGACGGCGAGAACGGTGGCGAGGAGACCTCGGCGCCCACGGGTGACGGAGGCAGCGGCGAGACGGTCGTGATCGGCTTCTCCGGTCCCGCCGCCGACCACGGCTGGCTCGGCGCCATCAACTCCGCGGCGCTCGCGCAGGCGGACATGTATGACGACGTGGAGCTCCGCGTCGCCGAGGGCACGAACGACGCCAACCTGCAGATCAGCCAGGTCGAGACGTTCGTCAACGAGGGCGTCGACGCGATCGTGCTGCTGCCCACGGACGGCGCCGCTCTCACCGAGGCCGCGATCAACGCGATGAACGCGGGCATCCCCGTGATCAACGTCGACCGCGAGTTCTCGTCGACCGATGCCGCCCGCGTCACGATCCTCGGCGACAACTACGGCATGGGCGTCGCCGCAGGCGAGTACATCTGTGGCGAGCTCGAGGGCCAGCCCGACGCGGTGGTCGCCGAGATCGCAGGCATCGACTCGCTGCCGCTGACGCAGGACCGCACGCGCGGCTTCAACGACGCTCTGTCCGAGTGCGGCCTCTCCGTCTCGGCTCGCGTGGCCGCAGACTTCACGATCGCCGGTGGCCAGGCGGTGACCGAGCAGCTGCTCTCCGCCAACCCGCAGATCGACGCGATCTGGAACCACGACGACGACCAGGGCATCGGCGTCCTGGCGGCGATCGAGGAGGCCAACCGCGACGAATTCTTCATGGTCGGCGGCGCAGGCTCGCTGAACGCCATGGAGGCCATCAAGGCCGGGGACTCGGTCCTGAAGGCGACCGTCATCTACCCATCGACGCAGGCTGCGGACGGCATCGCGCTGGCCCGCCTCGTGGCGCAGGGCGGCAACATGCCCGGCCTCGCCTCGCCCGGCGTGCCGCACCGCATCGTCCTCGATGCCCCCGTGGTGACTGCCGACAACGTCGACGAGTACCTGCCGATCGGCTTCGAGTCCTGACGGGTTGATCCCACCGACGATGCGGTGGCCGCGTCCTTGCGCGCGGCCGCCGCATCGCCACCCCGTCTCACGACCGCTCCTTCACCACAGAAAGCGAGAGCCAGATGCCCGCGCCACTGCGCGTCGCCATGATCGGCAATGGATTCATGGGCGCCGCACACTCCCAGGGGTGGAGGACCGCCCCTCGATTCTTCGATCTTCCCGTCCCGGTCGAGATGGCCGTGATGGTCGGTCGAGACCCTGACAAGAACGCCGCCCTCGCGGAGAAGTGGGGCTGGGCGGAGGCCTCGCAGGACTTCGACGCCGTCCTTGCACGTGACGACATCGACGTGGTCGACATCGTCACGCCCGGCCACCTGCACCACGACATGGCGATCGCCGCGCTCGCCGCGGGCAAGCACGTGCTGTGCGAGAAGCCGCTCGCCAACACCGTGGACGAGGCACGTGAGATGTCCGAGGCCGCGGCTGCCGCCGCTCAGCGCGGAGTGTCCGCGATGGTCGGTTTCACCTACCGCCGTGTGCCTGCGGCGACGTTCGCCCGCGACCTCGTCGCGCGCGGCGCCGTGGGCGAGATCCGCCAGGTGCGCGCGCAGTACCTGCAGGACTGGCTCGCGGATCCCGAGGCGCCGCTGACGTGGCGCCTGGACAAGTCCAAGGCGGGCTCGGGCGCACTGGGCGACATCGGCGCGCACGCCGTGGATCTCGCGCAGTTCATCACGGGGCTCAGCCTCGATGCGGTCTCCGGCGTGATGGAGACGTTCGTCACCGAACGTCCCGTGCTCGCCGCAGGCCAGGGCCTGTCCGGCACTGCCGGGTCCGGGCGCGGTGCGGTCACCGTCGACGACTTCGCGGCGTTCTACGGCCGCTTCGACTCAGGGGCCCTCGGCACGTTCGAGGCGACACGCCTCGCGACGGGTCGCAAGAACGCCCTGCGCATCGAGGTCGCCGGCGACAAGGGCGCGATCCTGTTCGACCTCGAGGACATGAACGCGCTGCAGTACTACGACGCGACGGCGCCGAGCGATCAGCGGGGTTTCACACGGATGTACGTCACCGAAGCGGAGCACCCGTACCTCGAGGCATGGTGGCCGCCAGGGCACATGCTGGGATATGAGCACGGCTTCTCGCACCAGGTCAAGGACCTCGTCGAGGCTCTGGCTGCAGGAGAGCAGCCCACGCCGTCCTTCGCGGACGGGTATCAGGTCCAGCGGGTGCTCGACGCGGTCGAGCGCAGCGCGGGCGACGGGAGCGCGTGGACCTCCACGCACGCCTGAAGACAGACGAAAGGACTGCAGCAATGACGCGACAGATCTCGCTGTTCACCGGCCAGTGGGCCGATCTTCCGCTCGAGGAGGTGGCGACGCTCGCCGCAGGCTGGGGCTACGACGGGCTCGAGCTGGCCTGCTGGGGCGATCATCTCGACGTGACCCGGTGGGACGACGACGAGTACGTGCAGGGCCGGCTCGACCTCATGGCTCGTCACGGTCTCGCGATCGTGGCGATCTCGAACCACCTCACCGGCCAGGCCGTATGCGACGACCCGATCGATCGGCGGCACCAGGAGATGCTGCCGCCCGCGGTGTGGGGGGACGGCGACCCGGAGGGCGTGCGTCAGCGCGCCGCGGAGGCGATCAAGGACACCGCGCGCATGGCCGCCAAGCTGGGCGTGAAGACCGTCGTCGGCTTCACGGGCTCGTCCATCTGGAAGACGCTCGCGATGTTCCCGCCGGTGCCGGCGGACATGATCGAGGACGGCTACCAGGACTTCGCCGACCGCTGGAACCCGATCATGGACGTGTTCGAGGAGGTGGGAGTGCGCTTCGCTCTCGAGGTGCACCCCAGTGAGATCGCCTACGACTACTGGACGGCCAAGCGCACGCTCGAAGCGATCGGCCACCGCGAGTCGTTCGGGCTCAACTGGGACCCGTCGCACATGGTGTGGCAGGACCTCGACCCCGTCGGGTTCCTGTGGGACTTCCAGGACCGCATCTACCACGTGCATTGCAAGGACACGAAGAGGCGCCTCAATGGGCGCAACGGTCGACTGTCCTCGCACCTCGCGTGGGCGGACCCCCGCCGTGGCTGGGACTTCATCTCGACCGGCCACGGCGACGTGCCGTGGGAGGACGCGTTCCGCATGCTCAACGCGATCGGCTACGACGGCCCCTTGTCAGTCGAGTGGGAGGACGCTGGCATGGATCGCCTCGTGGGCGCTCCCGAGGGGCTCGAGTTCGTCCGCAGGCTGGCCTTCGACGCGCCCGACGCGGCGTTCGACGCGGCCTTCAGCACCAAGGACTGACGGCGTCCCCACGAAGGCTCCTGCGCCCGCGCGGCGCAGGAGCCTTCGTGCGTCTCGCGCTGGGAGCTCCGGCTCAGCTCTGCGCCTGGAGCATCGCGTCGACGCGCGCGGGGGAGAGGGCATGGTGGATCGCGAGCATGGTCGCGCCCTGGATCGCGGCGTTCGCCCCCGAGCGTGCCTGCACGATCTGCAGATCGCTTGTCGCCAGCGGCATCGAGCGCCGATACACGACTTCGCGCACGCCCGCGAGCAGGTGCTCGCCCGCATGCGCGAGCGTGCCTCCGAGCACGATCACCGCAGGGTTGATGAGGCTCACGCAGGCCGTGAGCACCTCGCCGATGGTGCGTCCGGCCTCGCGCACTGCCTGCACCGCGTCGGTGTTGCCCGCGCGCACCAGATCCGCCACGTCGCGGCTGCTCTCGACGTGGTGTCCGCGCTCGCGGAGCCCGCGTGCGATGGCGGGACCTGCGGCGATCGCCTCGAGGCATCCCGCGTTGCCGCAGCGGCACACGATGTCCTTGCCGCTGGGCACGTAGATGTGCCCCAGGTCGCCGGCGATGCCTTGGGCCCCGCGTTGCAGGTAGCCGCCCGAGATGACTCCGGAGCCGATGCCTGTCGCGACCTTGACGAAGATGAAGTGGTCGACGCCGGGCCACGACATGTCCCGCTCGCCGAGCGCCATGATGTTGACGTCGTTGTCGACGAGCACCGGCACGTCGAACTCGCTCGCCAGGTGTGCGGGTACGTCGTAGCGGTCCCACCCCGGCATGATCGGCGGATCGATCGGCCTGCCGGTGGCGTGCTCCACGGGGCCGGGAAGCCCTACGCCTACCGCGAGCAGCCCGTCGGCCGTGCCATGGCTCTCCAGCATCGCGCGACCCGCGCTCGCGACCCAGCCGAGTACCGCCTCGGGCCCCTGCGAGACCTCGATCTCGACAGCCTGCTGATCGAGCAGAGTCCCGCTGAGGTCCGCGATCGCGATGCGCGCATGGGATGCGCCGATGTCCACGCCGAGGACGACGCGGCTGCCCGTGTTGATGGCGAACTGGCTCGACGGGCGGCCTCCGGTGGAGACGGCGTTGCCGATCGGGGAGACCAGTCCGAGGCGGACGAGCGAGTCGACCCGCGCGGCCACGGTCGAGCGTGCGAGTCCGGTGATGCCGGAGAGCTCGGAGCGGGTGCGCGGCCTGCCGTCGCGGAGTATCTGGAAGAGATCGGTGGCAGCGGGTGTCCCGAGCGAGTCCTGGGCGGTTACGTCGGCCATGGGCCGATCTTATCGCGGCGTGCCGCCAAAAGTGTGCCGACCTGGCCCGATCTCCGACGAATCTCCGCTGATACTCGCGGCAGCGTGCGAGCCGGCGTCTGCGTCGACGCCGCGCGCTAGAACGAGTCGCGCGGGCCCTCGGAATCGAACGTGTAGGACGGCACGAACTCGAGGATCACCGAGTCCGCATCGAGACCCGCTGCCTCCATGTCGGCGTACACCTGCGCGACGTCGGGCAGCGGGGGAGTGCCCTTGACGAGCACGTGGATCATGCCGTTCTCGCGCGGGGTGACCGACACGATCGTCCACTTCGAGTCTGCGGCCGTGTCTTCGACGTACGTGCGGATCTGGCCGATGCGCGAGTTGTTGGCGATCGCCTGTGCGGTCGACCACGTGAGCGGACCGCTCACCGCGAGCACCAGGACGGCGATCGTGAGGTAGGTGCGCGCGCGTCGGCGGCGCTCCGCCTCCTTGTCCTCAGACGCCTCGAGCCGAAGACGGGAGTATCCGAAGATCCCCATGACGAGCGCGCCAGTCGCGAGGATTGCGGCGACGTTGGTGCCGAACAGGAGCACCGCGCCGAGTGCCTGTGCGGGCTCACCAGACTCCAGCGCGAGCCCCGCGGCGCACAGCGGCGGTACCAGCGAGATCGAGATGGCCACGCCGGGGAGCGTGTCCGAGATGTCCGAGCGGATCAGCGCGATCGAGCCGACGATCCCCACGGCGAGCGCGGCGAACAGGTCGACCAGTCCGGGGGAGACGCGCCCGGCGATCTGGCCGTTGGTCTCGGCGGTCATGGGCTGCACGACGAGCATGCCCAGGACGAATCCGACGGCCACGGCGGCGGTGGCGCCGGCGAGCATGATCACGATCGAGCGCACCAGGTTGCGGTGGTCGCCGATCACCGTGGAGAGCATCGTGCCCTGAATGGGGCGCATGAGCGGCGCGATGATCATGGCGCCGATCACGGTCGCGGTGGAGTCCGCGACGATGCCAGCGGTGGCGATCGCGCTCGCGAGCAGGAGCAGCAGCCAGAACCTGGTGTGCATGGGGCGGACGCGGTCGCCCTCGAAGAAGACCGCGTCGCGCATGTACTGGACGGTGTTGAGCCGTCCAGCCCACCGTGTCTCACGCACCTGCTCGGCCCACGACGTCATGGCGGCTCCTCCGCTCAGGGGCGGACGAAGGGCCGCCTTCAGTCGCAGGCTAGAGCTGGCGCGCGCGCGGTCCCGGTCGCCACGCCGCTGCGGCACGCGCGGCGCATGCCCGACGCTGGGGCAGGGTCAGCCGATCAGCTTCGCTTTCGCCGCGGCGAACTCCGCGTCGTCGAGCAGCCCGGCTGCGCGCATCTCGCCGAGCTGGGTCAGCTTCGCCATGAAGTCGTCCCCGCCCGACGCGGGCGTCACCTGAGCGGGCGGCGCCGGCGCGGGCTCGGCATAGACGGGCGCCTGCTGCGCTGGCATGGAACGCGCTTGCGCACGTGCCGCCTGGCGGCGTGCCACGTTGCCCGACACGGCGGTGGCGGTGCCGGAGATGACGGCGGTCCTGGCCATCGTGCTCAGCAGTCCGGGCCTTCCTACACGGATCGGCATCTCTACTCCTTCTCCTTGGCAGCGACCACGGCGAGCACCTCGTCCGCCACAGGCCCTGGGATGCGGGTTGTCTCGAGGAGTCGTCCGCCCGCGGCGGCGACCGCATCCCGCAGCGGGACCACCCAGGTGTGCTCGAAGCACAGGATCGCGGCCGCGGCTCCAGGCAGCAGTTCGTCCACGAGGTCCTCGACGTCCTCGTCCGAGATCAGCCCGTCGACCTCGGATACGACCTCGCGCAGCGAGTCGAGTCCCGGATCGGAGGCGTCCTCGAGCTCGAGCACGGTGGCGACGCCCTCAGTACTCTTGCGCGCCAGCACCGCGTCGACGATGCGGATCGTCCCGCCGTCCACGAGTCGCTGCAGTTCGGGCACGATCGATCCGTCGAACGTCCCGCGCTCGAAGCCGACCACCACCAGCTCGATAGGTCCCAGTCCCATGCCCGCTCCCCGGCTCGTGGGCCGGCGACGCCGCCCCTGCTTGGGAGGCAATGTCGGCGATGCCTGCCCAGCAACAGGAGAAGCGGCACCCCCTGCACGCGCCTCGCCCCCGCGTCGGGCATGCGACCCGCCGGGCGGGACGATTGTGCGCCCCGGGACGCGAGTGCTAACCTGGCTTCGCTTCCCCCGGAACGGCGCGTATCGCCCCGGCGGACAGCAATCCACGTGTGAGGCGTCCAGCCTTTCGATGACGCACATGCGAACGTACCCGCGTGGATCGACTCGCACTGTTGAAGCCACCCGTGCTCGTGCGAGGGAAGGAACATCCGTGACCGACACCCAGACCGACGCCAACCAGGGCGCGGCACTCAGCGCGATGAAGCTCCCCCAGCTGCAGGCCCTCGCCTCCGAGCTCGGGGTCTCCGGCACCGCGCGCATGCGCAAGGGCGACCTGATCGAGGCCATCCGCAACGGCGGAGTGGTGCCCCCCAAGGCGCCCAAGAAGACGAAGCCCGAGCCCAAGGACGAGGCATCGGCGCAGGCCGAGGCACCCGTCGTGCCGGTGACGCTGCCCGAGGCGAAGTCCTCCGAGGGCGCTCAGCCGGCCGGGGGCGGCGACGAGCAGCGCGGCGAGCGCCGCTCGCGCGGCGACCGCGGCCAGCGCGGGGACCGCCAGCAGGGCCAGTCCGGCCAGCAGGCCGACGCCGCAGAGAGCAACGAGTCCGCCGACGAGCGCGCGCGCCGCGCCAAGGAGGCCGTGAGCCTCGCCGCATCCACCGACGGCGAGGGCAAGAGCGATAACCGCGACGGCGGCAACCGCGGCGACAACCGCCACAGCAACCGCAACCAGGACGACGACGAGCGCGGCGGACGCCGGCGCCGCGGCCGTGGCCGTGGACGCGGCCGCAACCGCGAGCGCGAGGGCGGCGGCAACGACCAGAGCCAGGGCCAGGACGAGGACGAGGCGCGCGAGGGCGAGGAAATCACCCCCGTCGGCGGCATCGTCGACATCGTCGACAACTACGGCTTCATTCGCACCAGCGGCTACCTGCCTGGCAAGGCCGACGTCTACATCTCGACCAACCAGGTCCGCAACTACGGGCTGCGCCGCGGCGACGCCGTCAGCGGCACCGCCCGCCCGCCCCGCCCGGGCGAGCGCGGCCAGCGCCAGAAGTTCTCAGCGCTGCACTCGGTCACGTCCGTCAACGGTCAGACGATCGAGGACGCCAAGGGCCGTCCCGTCTTCGGCGACCTGACGCCCCTGTACCCGCAGCAGCGCCTGCACCTCGAGACCGAGCCGCGCAACATGACCAACCGCGTGATCGACCTCGTCGCCCCGATCGGGAAGGGCCAGCGAGGCCTCATCGTCTCGCCCCCCAAGGCTGGTAAGACCCTCGTGCTGCAGTCGATCGCTAACGCGATCGCGGAGAACAACCCCGAGGTCCACCTCATGGTCGTGCTCGTCGATGAGCGCCCCGAGGAGGTCACGGACATGCAGCGCACGGTCCGCGGCGAAGTCATCGCCTCGACGTTCGACCGTCCCGCGTCCGACCACACCGCGGTCGCCGAGCTCGCGATCGAGCGCGCCAAGCGACTGACCGAGATGGGTCAGGACGTCGTGGTGCTTCTCGACTCGATCACCCGCCTGGGCCGCGCGTACAACATCGCCGCCCCGGCGTCGGGCCGCATCCTCTCCGGTGGTGTCGACTCGTCCGCGCTGTACCCGCCCAAGCGCTTCTTCGGCGCCGCGCGCAACATCGAGCACGGCGGCTCGCTGACAATCCTCGCGACCGCCCTCGTGGAGACCGGCTCGAAGGCCGACGAGGTCATCTTCGAGGAGTTCAAGGGCACCGGAAACATGGAGCTCAAGCTGTCCCGCACGCTGGCCGACCGCCGCATCTTCCCGGCCGTCGACGTCAACGCGTCTGGCACGCGCCGCGAGGAGATCCTCATGAGCGGCGAGGAGCTCAAGATCATGTGGAAGCTGCGTCGCGTGCTCACCGCGCTCGAGCAGCAGCAGGCCATCGAGCTGCTCCTGGGCCGCCTCAAGGAGAACAAGACGAACGCCGAGTTCCTCATGCAGGTCGCCAAGACCACACCAGGCATGGACGAGGACAGCGCGACCAAGTAGCTGTCGCAGCCAGCAGGGGCCCGGAGTCGCCGTGAGGCGGGACCGGGCCCCTGCTGCTCTCCGGCCCCCAGCTGCTCTCGGGCCCAGTGCGCTGGTAGTCGATCAGCGCTGAGATTCGGGTGATCAACCGCAGTCAGTGACTACTGGGGTGCGCGGCGCGCACGTGCCCGGAGCAGGCCAGCCACCTGGTCCCGGCACCACTGAGGCGCGCCGACGATGTCGCGCCAGCCGAAGCGCAGCACCGCGTACCCCGCCGCGATCAGGTCGTTCTGACGCGCGCGATCGGCGTCGCGCGCTGATCGGGTGCCGTGATACCGATCGCCATCGAGTTCCACGACGAGTCTCGCGCTGCGATGAAGCATGTCGACCCTCACCGAGCGCGCGCCGAGCTGCAACGGTGCCTGCCATTCGAACTCCCCGAAGGGCGTGCCGTGAAACACCTCGCGCCGGGCTCTGACCTCGAGAGGCGACGTGGCACCCTCCTCGAACCAGGCCAGCAGCTTCTCCAGTTCCCTGCGCCCGGCGACTCGCGGGACATGAGCGAACTCGGAGCGAAGCTCCCGCCAGGTGCAGGTGCGCGCCCAGAGCGCCTCCCACACGATGCCGCTCCTCTCGTGCGGTGCCGCGTACCGCCACGCATCCAGCAGCGCGCGCGGGGCTGTCACGCATCGAACACCTCCGAAGTGTGACGACGTCGGCGGCACGCCGGTCTGGTGCACACGGATCCACGATGGCGGATGCAGCGTGTCGCCCTTGGCGGAGACGAGGTCCGCGAGAGGCGGCTCCGGAAGTCGCGGATCGCGCAGGTGCAGCGCAAGCGAGCCTGTGACCAGAGTCCGCGGCGCCCACAGGTTCAAGGCCTCACCGCGTACTGCCGGAGTGCTCCGATGGGTTGCGGCGCTGTAGACGTCGGGGAGCAGGCGGATCACGGTTCCTGCGCGCAGGCCCGACTCGAGCGCGTGGCGAGACCATCGCTCCAACAGCTCGGCCCGGGTGAAAGAGTGTGCGTTGGCGTGGAGGAACCGGGTCAGCGGCCGATCGAGCTCGGTCAGGTCGGGCAGGAGGCGCATCGTCGCATCTGAGCACCCGGCACGCGGCTCCGCCGCCGGTGGGTGCCGTGCTGTGCATGAAGACTTCACGGCAGGAGGCTGTGGACGCGGCGGGGCGCCAGCGCGCCAGTCACGCAGTAGTCATTCAGTGTTGCGAACTGCCCCGATCCCGGCCTTCAACGACTACTGGCGCGCGGAGGGAGGGGAGGGGCTTGGAGATGCCCGATGCGTTGGCCGGCAGGGAGGGTCGCCCGGCCTTGACAGGCGTGGCAGAATAGACGGTTGGCTCGGTCTGCGGATCGGGTCCATGGCATCCGGTTCACCGAAGCGAGGTACGCGAGGACCCGGGCGCACATCTAAGGGAGATCATGAAGAAGGACATCCACCCCGAGTACGTGGCCACCACTGTCACGTGCACCTGCGGCAACACGTTCGAGACCAAGTCCACCGAGAAGTCCGGCGCGATCAGCGTCGAGGTCTGCTCGGCCTGCCACCCGTTCTACACGGGCAAGCAGAAGATCATGGACACCGGTGGCCGCGTGGCCCGCTTCGAGAAGCGCTACGGCAACAAGAAGTAACGCCGGATACGCGACGACGTGGCCGAAGCCTTCGCGGCCGTTCAGCCTCTACTGGACGAGTACGCCGACATCGAGAGTCAGCTCGCCGACCCCTCCGTGCATGCGGACGCGGGACGTGCGCGCACGCTCGGGCGTCGGTTCGCGGAGCTCGGTCGCGTCGTCGCGGCGCATCGGGCCTGGAAATCGGCTACCGATGACCTCGAGGCCGCACGCGAGATGGCTGAGCTCGATCCCGAGTTCGCCGCCGAGATCCCCGGACTCGAGCAGGCGGCTGAGGACGCGACGGAGACGCTCCGCCGCATCCTGATCCCGCGCGACCCCGACGACGCACGCGACGTGATCATGGAGATCAAGTCGGGCGAGGGAGGCGAGGAGTCCGCGCTCTTCGCGGGCGACCTGCTGAAGATGTACCTCAAGTTCGCGGAGACCCAGGGCTGGAAGGCCCAGGTGCTCGAGTCGACCGAGACGGACATGGGCGGCTACAAGGACATCTCCGTCGCGATCAAGGCACCCGGCTCGGTGGACCCCGAGAACGGCGTGTGGGCCCACCTCAAGTACGAGGGCGGCGTGCACCGCGTGCAGCGCGTGCCTGCGACCGAGTCGCAGGGCCGCATCCACACCTCCGCCGCGGGAGTGCTCGTGTATCCCGAGGCCGAGGAGGTCGAGGACGTCGAGCTCGACATGAACGACGTCCGCGTGGACGTCTACCGCTCGTCAGGCCCCGGCGGTCAGTCGGTCAACACCACCGACTCCGCGGTCCGCCTCACCCACATCCCCACGGGCATCGTGGTGAGCTGCCAGAACGAGAAGAGCCAGCTCCAGAACAAGGAGTCGGCCATGCGCATCCTGCGTGCCCGCCTGCTCGCCGCCCAGAAGGAGGCGGCGGAGGCCGAGGCCCAGGACATGCGCAAGTCGCAGGTGCGCACCGTGGACCGCTCGGAGCGCATCCGCACCTACAACTTCCCCGAGAACCGGATCGCGGATCACCGCACCGGCTACAAGGCCTACAACCTCGACCACGTCCTCGGAGGCGACCTCGGTCCGGTCATCCAGTCCGCGATCGACGCCGACGAGGCTGCCCGCCTCGCCGCGCACGAGGACTGACGCGTGCCGTCAGTGGGCACGCGCCTGCGCGACATCACCCGGCGTCTCGCCGACGCGGGGGTGCCCTCGCCCGCGCACGACGCCGCGGCGCTCATGGCGCACACGTTCGGCTGGGAGATCTCCGACGTCCGCACCGCCGCTGCGCGTGACGATCACTGGCCCGAGGACCCGCTGGATCACGATCTGCTCGAGGCCCGCGTCGCACGCCGATGCGCGCGCGAGCCGCTGCAGCACATCACGGGCAAGGCGCCGTTCCGCACGCTCGAGCTCCAGGTGGGCGCGGGCGTGTTCGTCCCCCGCCCGGAGACCGAGATCGTCACCGAGGTCGCGCTCGAGCTCGCCCGTGCGGCGAAGCCGGCCCGTGACGGCATGGTGCACGTGACGGACCTGTGCGCGGGATCGGGTGCGATCGGCCTGTCGATCGCCGCGGAGATGGACAATGCGCACGTCGCGCTCGTCGAGGCGAGCGACGAGGCGAACGTGTACCTGCGCCTCAACGCGCGCATGCTCCCGGCGTCGGTCCGCTCGCGTGTGCGCCCCATCCTGGGCGACGCACGCGGCTGTCTGCACCATTTCGAGGGCTGCGCGCAGGTTGTCGTCACCAACCCCCCGTACATCCCCTCGAACGCGGTGCCGCGCGACGTCGAGGTGCGCGAGTACGACCCGCCGGAGGCCCTCTACGGGCTGGGCGACGACGGACTCGCGGTGCCGCGCGCGATCATCGACGAGGCCGCGCGGCTGCTCGACGTGGGCGGCTGGCTCGTGATGGAGCACGGCGAGCTGCAGGGTGAGGCGCTGCGTGCGCACGCCGCGCGCAGCGAGTTCTGGGGCGACATCCACACGCGACAGGACCTCACCGGGCGCGACCGGATGCTCGTCGCGCGCCGCGTCGGCGTCTGAGAGACTTGGCGGCATGATCCACCCCTGCCTCGATCCGTCCTCGTGGGGCCCCTCGATCGACGCCGCCGTGCACGCGGTGGAGCGCGGCGAGGTCATCGTGCTGCCGACCGACACCGTCTATGGCGTGGGCGCGGACGCGTTCCAGCCGAAGGCCGTCGCGGCGGTGCTCGCGGCCAAGGGGCGAGGGCGCCACATGCCGCCGCCGGTCCTGATCCCCGAGATTCGCACGGTGGACGGCCTGGGACGTGACGTCCCGGCGAGCGCGCGTGCGCTCATGGAGGCCTGCTGGCCCGGCCCGCTGACGGTGATCGTGCTCGCGCAGCCGTCCCTCGCATGGGACCTGGGCGAGACGCACGGCACAGTTGCGCTGAGGGTGCCCGACCACGAGGCCGCGCTCGCGCTGCTCAGGCGCACGGGGCCGCTCGCCGTGACCAGCGCGAACCGGACGGGCGAGCCCGCCGCGACCACTGCGTCGGGCGCGCTGGAGCAGCTGGGCGACGCCGTGGCGGTCTACCTCGATGGGGGAGACGCGCCGCTGGGGGTCGCCTCGACCATCGTCGATGCGACGGGGGAGAGGCTGCGGGTCGTCCGCGACGGCGGCATCTCCCGCGCGCGCATCGTGGAGATCGTCGGCGAGGACGCCCTCGCGCCCGCGGAGCAGCCCGGGTGAAGGTCTATCTGACCCTGCTGGCGGTCGCCGCGCTGCTCGCGTACGCGTCGACCCCGGCGATGCGTCACCTGGCGTACAAGGTCGGCGCGGTCACCGCCGTGCGTGCGCGCGACGTGCATTCGCGCCCGACGCCTCGGCTGGGGGGCGTCGCGATCTTCCTGGGGCTCGCAGGTGCGGTCCTCGTGGGCTCGGTCGTGCCGTTCCTGGAGCCGGTCTACGCGGCGTCCGCCGCGCCGTGGGCCTTGCTCGCGGGCGCGGGCCTGGTGTGCGCCCTGGGCATGGCGGACGACATCTGGGACCTCGACTGGATGGCGAAGCTCGCGGGTCAGGTGCTCGCGGCGCTGATCATGGCGTGGGGCGGGGTGCAGCTCGTCACGGTGCCGATCGCTGGCGTGACGATCGGCAGCTCGTATCTGTCGCTTGCGGCGACGGTCATCGTGGTCGTGGTCGCGATCAATGCGGTCAACTTCGTCGATGGACTCGACGGTCTCGCCGCCGGCATGATCGCGATCGGCGGGCTGGCGTTCTTCACCTACACGTATGTGCTGTCGCGTTCGGCCAGCCCGGGCGACTACTCGTCGCTCGCGACGCTGATCCTCGCGGCGCTCGTGGGCGCGTGCGTGGGCTTCCTGCCGCACAACGTGCATCCGGCACGCATCTTCATGGGAGATTCCGGGTCGATGGTGCTGGGCCTCACGATCGCCGGCGCCGCGATCATCGTGACCGGCCAGATCGACCCGACGGTCGTCTCGGCGCGTGAGCGCATCCCGGCATTCATTCCGATCGTGCTCCCGCTCATGGTGGTCGCCGTGCCGCTCGTAGACATGGCCGCCGCCGTGATCCGTCGCACGCTCAAGGGCAAGTCGCCGTTCTCGCCCGACGCTCACCACCTGCATCACCTGCTCCTGCGGGCGGGCCACAGCCACCGCTGGGCCGTCGGCGCGCTGTATCTGTGGACATTCGTGCTGTCGTTCGGCACCGTCTCCACCGTGTTCCTCTCGACGCCGGCCGCGATCGCCGTGATCTGCATCGGCGTGCTCGTCGCAGGCATGATCACGTTCTCGCCTGGCCTCCGGCGCGGGGTCACCCGGGCCTGGGAAGCGGCAGGGCGTGCCGCTGCGCCGCTTCAGCGCCGCTTCACGCCTGAGGGGCGCCATCCCGACGTCTACCCGCCCTACGAGGGCGCCTCCCCGCGCACAGGGGACACGCCCGACGCTGCTTCAGGGGAGCCCGAAGGTGCACCCGAGGACCTGGTCGCGACCGCGTCGGGCGCTGGTACGGTGACCACCGCGTCGGGCGCATCCGGCGAGGCGCCCCAGGAGGAGGAATCGTGACCGCACGCGAGCCGCTCGAGCCGTCCGCAGAGTCGGCCGTCTATCGCAAGGCGCTCACGTGGGGCGCGATCGCCCTCGGCGTGCTCGCGGTCGTCGCCGCAGTGGTCGGCTGGCTGGTCGATGGCGCCATGGGAGCCTGGGCTGCACCCGCGGGCGTCGCGCTCGCGGCCCTCGCGGGACTCTTGACGCCGTGGGCGATGCAGCTCGCTCACACGCGCAGGTCGGACATCATGGCCGCTATCCTGCTGGGTACGTGGCTCGGCAAGATGATCGTCGTCGTGGTGGGTCTCGTGCTGCTGAGCATGGTCCCGGACTTCCCGCGGCCGCTGTTCGGGATCTTCGTGGTTCTGGGTGTCCTGGTGACGCTCGCGGTCGACGTCGCCGTGCTCAGCCGTGGACGCGTCCCCTACACCACGAAACGTTCGAACCATAGGGACGAATAGGCTAGGCTTTCACCCGATTCACCGTCCCCCCTCGGCGCGCCCGCGTGACCACCGACCGAGGACAACCAATGCTGGAGTCTGATGCGACACATCGTGGTAGCCGCGGCCGCTGAAGCGGCGGGAGACGAGCACGGCTCCTCCCAGAACTTCTTCCAGTGGCTGTTCGGTTCCGACGGGTTCCACGCGCCCACCATCGCGGAGTTCTACCCCGAGGCGCTGCTGTGGGGCGGCACCATCTTCGAGTTCAACCGGATCACGCTCGTGCGCGTGATCGCGATGGTCGCGATGATCCTCGTGTTCGCGATCGTCGCGGCGCGCGCCCGCGTCGTGCCGGGGCGCTTCCAGTCGGCCATCGAGCTCGTCCTCGACTTCGTCCGCATCCAGATCGCGGAAGAGGTGATGGGCAAGCAGCACGCGCGTCGCTTCGTGCCGATGCTCACGACTCTCTTCGTCGCCATCGTGTTCTTCAACATCACCGGCGTGATCCCGCTGCTGAACATCGCGGGCACCTCGGTCATCGGTCTGCCGCTGATCATGGCGCTGTGGGTGTACGTCATGTACCTCACCGTCGGCGTGAAGCAGCACGGGCTCGGCAAGTACCTCAAGAACTCGCTGTTCCCGCCAGGCGTGCCGTGGCCGATCTACATCCTGCTCACGCCCATCGAGTTCCTGCAGGTGTTCTTCCTGCGCCCGTTCACCCTGGCGCTGCGACTCACCGCGAACATGATCGCGGGGCACCTGCTGCTCGTCGTCGCCTTCGCCGGCACGCAGTACCTCTTCTTCGAGGCCACCGGCGCCATCAAGGCCGCCGGCGCGCTCACCCTCGCGGGAGGATTCGCGTTCACGCTCTTCGAGATCTTCGTGGCGCTCCTGCAGGCGTACGTCTTCACCATGCTCTCGGCTGTCTACCTCAACATGGCTGTCGAGGAAGAGCACTAAACAGAACGTGCGGGGCCGACGCGCCTCGCAGAACCTATGGAAGGAAATATCGTGGAACTGGACATTGCAGGTCTCGCGACCATCGGTTACGGCCTCGCCACGCTGGGCCCCGGCATCGGTCTGGGCATCCTGATCGGCAAGACCGTCGAGGGCATGGCACGCCAGCCCGAGGTCGCCGGCCAGCTGCGCACCACCATGTTCATCGGTGTCGCGTTCGTCGAGGTGCTCGCGCTCCTGGGCTTCGTGGCCGGCTTCGTCTTCTAAGCGATCCCCATGAGCATTCTCAACGCAGTCACCCTGGCAGCGGAGGAGGGGGCATCACACAACCCGGTGATCCCCCCGCCGTACGACATCCTGTGGTCGTTCGTCATCTTCGTCGTCATCGCGGTGGCCTTCCAGCGCTACCTTCTGCCCAAGCTGCAGAAGGTCCTGGACGAGCGCGCCGAGCTGATCGAGGGCGGCATCTCCAAGGCGGAGAAGGCACAGGCCGAGGCCGCAGCTGCGCTGGAGGAGTACACCGCGCAGCTCACCGAGGCCCGTGCCGAAGCGGCCCGCATCCGCGAGGACGCACGCGCCGAGGCGGCTCAGATCCTGTCCGAGACCCGCGCCAAGGCGTCGAACGACGCCGAGCGCATCGTGGACACCGCGGCTCGGCAGATCGAGGCCGAGCGCCAGCAGACCATCGTCGCCCTGCGCGGCGAGGTCGGCACGCTGGCGGTCGAGCTCGCGTCCAAGATCGTGGGCGAGTCGCTCGCCGACGACGCTCGTCAGCAGCGCGTCATCGACACGTTCCTCGACGATCTCGAGTCGAACGTGAAGGCGAAGGGCTAGCACATGCGAGGCACGAGCCAGGCATCACGAGACGCGTCGCTGCGGGAGATCGACCCGGTCCTCGTCGCAGCCGGGGACGAGGGTGCGTCACTTGCGCGCGACCTCTTCACGGTGGTCGACGCGCTCGACGGATCCGGTTCGCTGCGACGTGCCCTGACCGACCCTGCGCGGGACGCGCAGGCCAAGGCCGGCCTGGTGCGTCAGCTCTTCGGCGCGCTCGACTCGCGAGTCGTCGACGGGGTGACGGTCTTCGTGGGGCATCGCTGGTCCGAGGAGGAGGACCTCGCGGTCGCGATCGAGGACGCGGGGGTCGCGGCGCTGCTCGCCGCGGCCGACTCTGCGGGACGACTCGAGACCGTCGAGGAGGAGCTCTTCCGCGTGCAGCGCATCCTCGAGGGGGACCGTGACCTCCTGGTGGCGCTCTCCAACAGGTCCGTGACACGCGAGGCCCGCGTGCAGCTCCTCGAGGCCCTGCTCAAGGGACGCCTCGACACGCTCACCGAAGCCCTGCTGCGACGGGCAGTCGAGAAGGTGCGCGGTCAGCGACTCATCACGACGATCAAGCACCTCGTCGAGGCTGCGGCAGAACGACGCGGGCGGTGGCTCGCGTCCGTCGTCGCGGCGGTCGAGCTGAGCGCCGCGCAGCGCGCGCGTCTGCAGTCGATCCTCGAAGGCGCCTACGGGCATCAGATCCAGCTCAACGTGGCCGTGGACCCCGAGGTCCTCGGCGGTATCAAGGTTCAGGTCGGGACGGAGGTCGTGGACGGCACCGTCCTCGCCCGCCTCGACCAGGCACGACGACGACTCGTCAGCTAGGCGCTGACACGACAACCTCCGCAGTGAACGCGGATTCGACAGGAGACAGGTCATGACCGACGTGACGATCAGCCCCGAGGAGATCCGGGCTGCTCTCGACAGCTACGTGAAGTCGTATGAGCCCACGGGCGCCGTCGCCGACGAGGTCGGCACGGTCACCCTCGCGGGCGACGGCATCGCGCAGGTCGAGGGCCTCCCCGGCTGCATGGCGAACGAGCTGCTGCGGTTCGAGGACGGAACTCTCGGCCTCGCGCTGAACCTCGACGTCCGCGAGATCGGCGTCGTCGTGCTCGGTGAGTTCACCGGCATCGAGGAGGGCCAGCGAGTCCAGCGCACCGGTGAGGTGCTGTCGGTCGCCGTCGGCGACGGCTACCTGGGCCGTGTGGTCGACCCCCTGGGCACCCCGATCGACGGTCTGGGCGAGATCGAGACGGAGGGCCGTCGCGCCCTCGAGCTGCAGGCGCCCGACGTCATGCAGCGCAAGTCCGTTCACGAGCCGCTCCAGACGGGCCTGAAGTCGATCGACGCCATGATCCCGATCGGCCGCGGCCAGCGTCAGCTGATCATCGGCGACCGCCAGACCGGCAAGACCGCGATCGCGATCGACACGATCATCAACCAGAAGGCCAACTGGGAGTCGGGCGACCCGAGCAAGCAGGTGCGCTGCATCTACGTGGCGATCGGCCAGAAGGGCTCGACCATCGCCTCGGTGCGCGGCGCGCTCGAGGAGGCAGGCGCGCTCGAGTACACGACGATCGTCGCAGCGCCCGCGTCGGACCCCGCAGGCTTCAAGTACCTCGCGCCCTACACCGGCTCGGCCATCGGCCAGCACTGGATGTACGACGGCAAGCACGTCCTGATCATCTTCGATGACTTGTCGAAGCAGGCCGAGGCCTACCGCGCCGTGTCGCTGCTGCTGCGCCGGCCGCCGGGCCGCGAGGCGTACCCGGGCGACGTCTTCTACCTGCACTCCCGCCTGCTCGAGCGTTGCGCCAAGCTGTCGGACGAGATGGGCGCGGGCTCGATGACGGGTCTGCCCGTGATCGAGACCAAGGCGAACGACGTCTCGGCGTACATTCCGACGAACGTGATCTCGATCACCGACGGCCAGATCTTCCTCCAGTCGGACCTCTTCAACGCGAACCAGCGTCCCGCGATCGACGTGGGCATCTCGGTTTCCCGCGTCGGTGGATCCGCGCAGGTCAAGGCGATGAAGAAGGTCTCCGGAACCCTGAAGATCGACCTGGCGCAGTACCGCTCGCTCGAGGCGTTCGCGATGTTCGCCTCCGACCTCGACGCGGCCTCGCGTCAGCAGCTCACCCGTGGTGCGCGCCTCATGGAGCTGCTCAAGCAGCCCCAGTACTCGCCGTACCCGGTCGAGGAGCAGGTCGTGTCGATCTGGGCCGGCACCAAGGGCAAGCTCGACAAGATCCCGCTCGCTGACGTGCTGCGCTTCGAGCGTGAGCTGATCGACCACCTGCGCCGCGACACCTCGGTGCTGGATGACATCGCGTCGACGGGACAGCTGTCCGACGAGACCGAGTCCGCGCTGGCTGCGGCCGTCGATGACTACCTCTCGACGTTCCTCGAGTCCGAGGGCACGGAGCTCAGCACGACCGCCTCGATCGAGGGCGGCGGCGACGTGGATGTCGAGCAGGAGCAGATCGTCGCGAAGAAGAAGAAGTAGGGACGATGAGCGGCAAGCAGCGCGAGTACCGGGGGCGGATCCGGTCCACGCAATCGCTGAAGAAGATCTTCCGCGCGATGGAGCTGATCGCTGCGTCGCGCATCGGGAAGGCTCGAGAGCGCGTGGGCATGGCCGCTCCGTACACCCGTGCGATCCAGCGTTCGATCAGCTCGGTGGCCTATCACTCGGATACGGATCACCCGCTCACGTCCGAGCGCCCTGACACCAACCGAGTCGCGATGCTCGTCGTCACGGCGGACCGCGGCATGGCGGGCGCGTACTCGGCCAACGTCCTGCGCGAGGCCGAGCGCCTGCGCGAGAGGCTCGAGGCCGAGGGCAAGGAGGTCGTCCAGTACGCCTCCGGGCGCCGTGCGGTGTCGTACTACCGGTTCCGCCACCGTGAGCTCGCGGGCTCGTGGGACGACGGCTCGGACGCTCCCGAGTTCGCACGCGCAGTCGAGATCGCCGATGCGCTCTCGGAGGCGTTCCTCAAGGGCGCAGCGGAGGGCGGCGTCTCGGAGATCCACGTGGTCTACACGCGATTCCGTTCCATGGTCACGCAGGAGCCGTGGGTCATCCGCATGCTCCCGATCGAGGTCGTGGAGGGCGTCGAGGAGTCGACCGGCGAGATCGAACCCCTGTACGACTTCGAGCCGAGCGCCGACGAGGTGCTCGACGCCCTGTACCCGCGCTACATCCGCGCGCGCATCTTCACCTGTCTTCTGCAGGCGGCGGCCTCCGAGCTCGCGAACCGCCAGCGTGCGATGAACACCGCCGTGACGAACGCGGAGGACATCATCCGTCAGTACACCCGACTCGCCAACTCGGCGCGTCAGGCAGAGATCACCCAGGAAATCAGCGAGATCGTCTCCGGCGCGGATGCGCTGGCGGCGAGCTCGTGACCGGAAGCGAGAGAGCAATGACTCCCACTGCGAAGACCGCCTCGACCGTCGGGGACGAGGTCGACGAGGCGACCCCCGCCGCGCACGGACCCGTCACGGGCCGCGTGGCGCGCGTGATCGGCCCGGTCGTCGACATCGAGTTCCCCGCGGACGCGATCCCTGACATCTACAACGCGCTCACGACCGAGATCGACCTGACCACCCAGGGCGAGTCGGAGACCGTGCTGCGCATGACCCTCGAGGTCGCGCAGCACCTCGGCGACAACATGGTGCGCGCCATCGCGCTGAAGCCGACCGATGGCCTGGTGCGCGGCGCGACCGTGACCGACACCGGTGCGCCGATCTCGGTGCCCGTGGGCGACGTCACCAAGGGCCACGTGTTCAACGTGACCGGCGAGGTGCTGAACGCCAAGGAGGGCGAGACGGTCGAGGTCGGCGAGACCTGGCCCATCCACCGCAAGCCCCCGGCCTTCGACCAGCTCGAGTCCAAGACTCAGATGTTCGAGACGGGCATCAAGGTCATCGACCTCCTCACCCCCTATGTGCAGGGTGGAAAGATCGGCCTCTTCGGTGGTGCGGGCGTCGGCAAGACCGTCCTCATCCAGGAGATGATCTACCGCGTCGCCAACAACCACAACGGTGTCTCGGTCTTCGCCGGCGTCGGCGAGCGCACGCGTGAGGGCAACGATCTCATCGAGGAGATGACCGAGTCGGGCGTCATCAACCAGACCGCGCTGGTCTTCGGCCAGATGGACGAGCCGCCGGGCACGCGTCTGCGCGTCGCTCTGTCCGCGCTCACGATGGCGGAGTACTTCCGCGACGTGCAGAAGCAGGACGTGCTGCTGTTCATCGACAACATCTTCCGCTTCACGCAGGCGGGTTCCGAGGTGTCGACGCTGCTGGGCCGCATGCCCTCGGCCGTGGGCTACCAGCCGAACCTCGCGGACGAGATGGGTCAGCTGCAGGAGCGCATCACCTCGACTCGCGGCCACTCGATCACCTCGCTACAGGCGATCTACGTGCCCGCGGACGACTACACCGACCCGGCGCCGGCCACGACGTTCGCGCACCTCGATGCGACGACCGAGCTGAGCCGTGAGATCGCGTCGAAGGGTCTGTACCCTGCGGTCGACCCGCTGACGTCGACCTCGCGCATCCTGGACCCGCGCTACGTGGGCAAGGACCACTACGAGGTGGCGAACGCGGTCAAGTCGATCCTCCAGCGCAACAAGGAACTGCAGGACATCATCGCGATCCTCGGTGTCGACGAGCTGTCCGAGGAGGACAAGATCATCGTCGCCCGTGCGCGCAAGATCCAGCAGTTCCTGTCGCAGAACACCTACATGGCGACGCAGTTCACCGGCGTGCCCGGCTCGACCGTGCCGCTGAGCGAGACCATCGAGGCGTTCAAGGGCATCGTCGAGGGTCAGTACGACCACATCTCGGAGCAGGCGTTCTTCAACATCGGTGGTCTCGAGGACCTAGAGAAGGCATGGGCCCGGATCCAGAAGGAGATCGGCTAGCTCATGGCTGCCACCATCACGGTCGACATCGTCGCCCCGGACCAGACTCTCTGGTCCGGGACGGCGCGGTCGGTGTCCGCACCCACCGTCGAGGGATCGATCGGCCTGCTCGCGCAGCATGAGCCGGTGCTCGCAGTGCTCCGTGCGGGCTCGGTCGCGGTCGTCGGCGAGGACGGTGCCCGCACCGAGGTCGCGATCGAGGGCGGCTTCCTTTCGTTCGATCAGGACAAGGTGACGATCGTCGCCGACGCCGGGTCGGGCCTCGCTGCGTACGAGTAGCCCCGGATGCGGGTCGTCATCGCCCGCTGCGCCGCCCGGTACACGGGCAGGCTCAGCGCTCATCTGCCGCTCGCGACGCGCGCGATTATGGTGAAGGCCGATGGGTCGGTCCTGCTTCATTCCGACGGAGGCTCGTACAAGCCGCTGAACTGGATGAGCCCTCCGTGCACCATGCGTGAGCTCCCGCCAGAGCCCGAGGCCGTCGAGCGCGGCGTCGCATCCGTCTGGGTCGTGCAGCACCAGAAGTCGGACGACCGCCTCGAGATCGACCTTCACGAGGTGATCTCCGACACCGAGCATGAGCTGGGCGTCGACCCCGGGCTGATCAAGGACGGCGTGGAGGCACACCTCCAGGAGCTCCTGGCCGACCAGGTGTCGCTGCTGGGCCAGGGATACACGCTGGTGCGCCGTGAGTTCCCGACCGCGATCGGTCCCGTGGACATCATGGCCCGCGACGGCGCTGGCGGCTCCGTCGCCGTCGAGATCAAGCGCAGGGGAGAGATCGACGGAGTCGAGCAGCTCACTCGGTATCTCGAGCTCCTGAACCGCGACCCGCTGCTCGCTCCTGTGCAGGGCGTCTTCGCCGCGCAGGAGATCAAGCCGCAGGCGCGCGTGCTCGCCGAGGACCGCGGGATTCGCTGCGTCGTGCTCGACTACGAGGCGATGCGCGGGTCCGAGGACCTCTCCTCGCGCCTGTTCTGACACTCCAGCACGTCCGTGCGCCGGCCCTTGGGGTCGTGCGTATCGAAACGTTTCGGTACACTCGTTCCCATGACTTCACGCTTCCCTGACACGTTCCTGCTCGGCGCCGCCACGGCGTCCTACCAGATCGAGGGCGGCGCGACCGAGGGCGGTCGCGGCGTCTCCATCTGGGACACGTTCTCGCACACCCCCGGCAAGGTCGTCGGCGGTGACACTGGCGACGTCGCTTGCGACCACTTCCACCGATGGGAGGGCGACATCGACATGATGGCCGACCTCGGCCTCCAGGCGTATCGCTTCTCGATCGCGTGGCCGCGCGTACAGCCGCTCGGCACCGGCGACTTCAACCAGGAGGGCATCGACTTCTACCGTGGCATCATCGAGCGCCTCAAGGACAAGGGCATCCGTCCGCTCGTGACGCTCTACCACTGGGACCTGCCCCAGCCCCTCGAGGACGAGGGCGGCTGGCTGAGCCGCGACACGGTGGACGCGTTCGTGGTGTACGCGACGCGCATGGTCGAGGAGTTCGGCGCCGACGTCGAGTTCTGGACCACCTTCAATGAGCCGTGGGTGAGCTCGTTCGTGGGCTACGGCGCCGGCGCGCACGCGCCGGGTCATGCCGATGACGTCGAGGCTCTCGTCGCCGCGCATCACCTCAACCTCGCTCACGCTCGCGCGTACCGCGCGATGAAGCGCGTGAACGACGGGATCCAGATCGGTCTCGTCAACAACTGCCACACACCTCGCCCGTGGGACCCCTCGAACCCCAAGGACCGCTGGGCGGCGGCACACATCGATGCGCTCGCGAACACGATGTTCCACGAGCCCTTCACGCACGGCACGTACCCCGAGGTGCTGAAGCCCAATACCGCGCACCTGACCGACTGGTCATTCGTGCACGAGGGTGACCTCGCGGAGATGCACGGCGCCGTGGACTGGTTCGGCGTGAACTACTACGCGAGCCATCTCGTGCGTCACAACCCGCATAAGGCTGCCGCTGCGTCGGACGTGGCCACCCTGGCGGACGGCCACAAGGCGGGGGCGAACTCCCCGTGGCCCGGCGATGAGGAGATCGAGTTCATGCCGCCGCTGGGCAAGCGCACGGCGATGGGCTGGAACGTGGACCCGAGCGCGCTCACCGCGCACCTGCTGAAGATCCACCGCGAGACCGGTGTGCCGATCTACGTGACGGAGAACGGCTCGGCGTGGGACGACATGCTCGAGCCGGACGGTCGCGTGCGCGATGAGGACCGCATCGACTATTTCCGCGGCCACCTTCAGGCAGTGCTGAACGCGATCGACGAGGGCGCGGACGTCCGCGGCTACATGGCCTGGTCGCTCATGGACAACTTCGAGTGGGCGCAGGGGTACGCCAAGCGCTTCGGCATGGTTCACGTGGACTACGACACGCTCGTGCGGACCTGGAAGGACTCGGCGTACTGGTACCGCGAGACCCTGCGCACGCGCGAGATCGCTCCTGCGGACGTCGAGGTGGAGACTCCGGCGCGCACGTACTGAGCGCGCGGGAGGCGTCAGCGCCCCGGTTGGACTGCTCGGCGCTGCTGAGGAGGCGTGGGTCGCCCGGCTCGCAACGGCACGAGACGATGCACGCCCGACGCGTCTGCCCCCTTTCGTAGACTGGTCACCATGCCCTCGAAGCGCCGTTCCTCGAAGCGCCCGTACGGCCAGCCTCACGCCGAGCTGGACGTCGAGCGCCTCGCGGGCTCGGTGGGCGCGCGGCGCGAGATCGGTCCGGGCGGCGAGGAGTACCGCGTCGCGGTGCCTCGACCCACGGACAAGACGTACGTGTGCCCTGCCTGCAGCCAGGAGATCGACGGCTCCACGCCGCACCTCGTGGCGTGGGCCGCCGATGGCCTGTTCGGAGCCGAGGCCGCAGCCGCGGCGCGCAGGCACTGGCATACGCACTGCTGGAACACCTATGGGAGGTCGCGTGGCTGACACGGATGGCACAGGCGAGGAGCTCGCGGAGATCCGCTCGATGACGGTCCTGCCGGCTGTCCGGGAGGACATCGAGCTGCGCACCGAGGACGGGCTCACGCTCGTCGGTGAGCTCGCGCTGCCCGCCTCGGGCAATGTCGAGGCGGTGCTCGTGACCCTGCACCCGCTGCCAACGCACGGCGGCTTCATGGATTCCCACGTGTACCGCAAGGCCGCGTGGCGCCTGCCCTATCTGGCGGATGTCGCGGTGCTGCGCTTCAATACTCGCGGCACAGCCTCGCCGCGCGGCACCTCCGAGGGTGAGTTCGAGGGAGGCGTGGGGGAGGCGCACGACCTGCGCGCCGCCGTCGCCTACGTCAAGGAGCGGGGGCTTCCGACGCCGTGGCTCGTGGGCTGGAGCTTCGGCACCGAGGTCACGCTCATGCACGGTGCCGAGGAGGACGTGCGTGGCGCGATCCTGCTGTCGCCGCCCCTGCACCGGGCGAAGGAGCAGGACCTCGAGAACTGGGCGGCCTCCGGCAAGCCCGTGACGGCGCTCGTGCCCGAGCACGACGACTTCCTGAAGCCCGACGAGGCCCGCGACCGTTTCACGCCGCTCACGCAGCTGGAGCTGGTCGCCGTCGAGGACGCCAAGCACCTGTGGGTGGGGGAGAAGCACGTGCGTCTCGTCCTGGACGAGATCGTCGCAAGGGTCGCGCCGCGCCGAGCGCCGCTGCCCACGCACGTGCCGGCGTCCGTGGTGCAATAGAGACGCGGCTGCCGACGGGCAGCCGCACCAACGTCAGGAGAGGACCGGTCGTGACCTCGATCCCCGACGGCACCCCCGTGGTGCTCCTCAACGCCTTCCCCGTGGACCGCGCACAGTGGGAGCCGCTGCTCGCGGCTCTCGCCGACGCAGGCGCGGTGCACGGCGATGTCATCTCGTTCGACATGCCTGGCATCGGCGAGATGCCCCTACCGGACGAGGAGCCCTCGCTCGAGCTCATCGCCGACGCGGCCGTCGCCGCGATGCGGGAGGCGACAGGTCACGACGCCGCCGCCTGGATCGGCTGCTCGATGGGCGGCTACGTCGCGATGGCGGTCGTGGAGCGCCAGCCCGACGCGGTGGCGGGGCTCGGACTCATCGCTACGCGGGCGACGGCAGACGCCGAGGAGGCGCGCGCGAAGCGGCTGGAGACGGCTGCCGCGCTCGACGGCGCTGACGGTGCCCCGGACCCGCGCGCAATGGCCGAGGGACTGATCGGCACGCAGGGCAAGGCACGCGAGGCGCTCGTGCAGGACATCGCGGACAACATCGGGCAGCACTCGGGCGACGGAATTGCTTGGGGACAGCGAGCGATGGCGGCGCGGCCCGAGCGCACCGGCGCGCTCGCGAACGTCGAGGTGCCCGCCGTCGTCATCGGGGGCGCGCTCGACGCGCTCGTCCCGGAAGGCGACCTGGCCGCGATGGCGCAGGCGTTGGGAACCGAGCCCGTCATCCTCGACGGCGTGGGCCACCTCGCTGCGTTCGAGGCGCCGGGCGAGGTCGCGAGGCTGCTGGCCCCACTGTTCGACCTCTGAACGCGCAGGGTCGAGGGACGTCAGCCCCAGGTGGCTCCGCCTGCGAGCCGCTTCGCGATCGCCTCATCGAGGGGGAGCGATTCTCCGTCGCGTCCCCCGCGACCGAGCTCGAGCGGCGGATCCGACGGCTCGAGCTGCGCCCCACGCAGTCGCGCGGTGAGTCCCCCCTGGACGGACATCACGTAGAACTCGCCGTCGGTGCCCGCGGCGACGCTGCGGTCGCGCTTGAGATACCACCCCTGGACGTTGGTGCGGTACAGGCCGCGGCCGTCGTAGCCGCGCGCCACGAGGGGCTCGGCGGGGATGCCGGCCTCGCCGGCCGCCCGCACGAAGTCCTGGATCATCCGGCCTGCACGCGCTGACTCGTGCGCGCGAGCGCGGTCCATCGCTGCGGCGCGTGCGAGCCGGGGATCCTCGTCCACGGCGGGAGTCAGGACTCCTCGGACGCGGCGGCGGCCGCAGCGGCCTCCTCGGCGTCGTGCTCGGCGGCGAGGCGCTGCGCGGCCGCGAGGTTGGACACGGGGTCGGCGCCGAGCAGGTTGCGCAGGTCGTCGAGGTAGCCGGTGATCGACTCGCGCTGACGGTTGAGCTCCTCGACCTCACGTGCGGCCATGGTGCGCTCGCGCTCGGAGTCGGAGACGGCCTCGGAGATGATCGTCTCGGCGTGCTCACGCGCGTCGGTGACGATCTCGTCGGCGTTGTTGCGGGCGTTGGTGAGCAGCGTCTGCGCGTGCGCTTCGGCCTCGCGTCGCACAACCTCGGCGCGCTCGATGGCGGCGCTGAGACGCTGCTCAGCCTCGTCCGCACGGACCCGTGCCTCATTGACCATCGCCTGGGTCTCGGCCTTGGCCTCCTCGTGGAGGCGGTTGAGCTCCTGCTCGCTGGCCTCGCGACGCTGGACGATCTCGAGCTGCAGGTCCTCGCGGGTGCGGCGTGCCTCTTCACGTGCCGACTCGGCGTCGGCGTGCGCCTCGGAGCGCAGCTGCGAGGTCTCGGCGGTGGCGGCGTCGACCAGGCGCTTCGCCTCGGCGCGCGCGGCGGAGAGGGCCGCCGCCGACTCCTCCTCGCTCTTGGCCTTGAGAGTGTTCGCCTCGTTGGTCGCGGACGTGACGATCGTGCGCGCCTGTGCCTCTGCGGCGGCGACGGTCTGGGCTGCCGACTCCTCGGCGGCCTCGAGAGCGGAGTCTGCGGCCGCGCGCGTCTGCACGTCGTGCTGGTCGGCTGCGGCACGGGTCTCGCGGTCGTAGGTCTGCGCCTGCGCGGCGATCTCGTTCGCCGCTGCGGTAGCCTCAGTGCGCACGCGGTCGGCGTAGGCGTCTGCCTCCTGGCGGGCCTGCTGCGAGTAGCGGTCGGCACCTGCGCGGGTGTCGCGCATGTAGGCGTCTGCGGCGGCCGAGGTCTCCTCGGCGTAGCGGTCCACGTCCGCGACAGTGGTCGCGCGGTACTGGTCCGCCTCCTTGGCGATCGCGGCGGCCTGCTCGTTCGCGGCACTGAGCGTGTCCGCCTTGTAGCGGTCGGCCTCGGCGGCCGTCGTCGCGCGGTACTCGTCGGCCTCGGCCGTCGTCGCCTTGCGGTACTCGTCGGCCTCGGCGCGCGTGGTGCGGTCGTACTCGTCGGTCTCCGCGCGGCGCGAGGCGAGCTCCGCCTCGAGCTCCTCGCGCGTCTCGCGGGCGTACACGTCCGCTTCGGAGCGCGTCGCCTTGGCGTAGGCGTCCGCCTCCTCGCGCACCGCCGCGATCTCCGCGTTGAGGGCATCACGGGACTCACGCGCGTAGGCGTCCGCCTCGGACCGCGTCTCCTTGCCGTACGCGTCAGCCTCGGTGCGGGCGGCAGCGATCTCGCGGTCCGCGGCCTCGCGCTGTGCTCCGAGTTCCGCCTCCACGGTGGAGCGCAGGCGAGCCGCCTCCTCGTTCGCGGCGCGCAGCGTCGACTGACCCTCGGCGCGCAGCGCGGCGGCCTCGTTGTCGGCGGAGTTGCGGACGTCGGCGATCTCAGCGTCGGCGGTCGCGCGCAGTTCGGCGATCTCCGTCTCGTGGCGGCTTCGCTCGGCGCGCGCGGCCTCGAGGATGGACTCGGCCTCGTCGCGCAGCGCCTTCGACTGCTCGGCGGCCTCGGTGCGCGTCGTCTCGGCCTCGGCACGGGCGGACTCGACGAGCTCGGTCGCCTCGCGCTGGCTCGTGACGCGCAGCTCGGTGACCTCGCGCTCCACGGTGGCGCGGAGCGTGTGCAACTCGCGGTCCACGCCGGCCTTGCGCTCGGCGGCGAGGCTCTCGGCCTCGGACGTGATGCGCTCGGCCTCGCGGCGGGCGCGTTCGGCGATCTCCCCGGCGTGGCGTTCGGCGGCCTCGCGGGTGCTTCCCGCGTCGTGCTCGGCCTGGGTGCGGACCTCGTCGGCCTCGCGGCGGCTCTGGGCCAGGATCTCGGCGACCTCATTGTCTGCGCGCGCTCGGATCTGCTGAGCGGCGACGGTGGCGCGTGCCACGGTGTCCTGCGCGTGCGTGTTCGCGCGCGCCACGACGTCCGAAGACTGCTCCTCGGCCGAGCGCAGCAACTGCTCGACGCGCGCGCCGAGCCCCTTGTAGGTCGGCTGCTCGGCCTCGCGGAGCTGGCGCGAGGCGTCCTCTGCCGCCTTGGCCGCGCTCGTCGCCTCGGTCTTCGCCGCGTCGGCCTGCTTGCGTGCCTGCGCGACCTCATCCTCGAGCCGAGCGATGTGGGCGGCGACCGCTTCGCGATCGAAGCCTCGCATCGTGATCGGGAAGGGGAGGTTTTCGTCGGCCATGGGGTCTCCTTCGAGGCGTGCGGGCGAGCCCGCGACCGTGGGGGTGGGATCGAGGCTCGACCCCCAGGGTAGTGGGCTCCGACATCGCGGACAAAGTGACGAGGTGCGTCGCTCGCGCGTTGTCTCCTACAGTGTTCTACAGATTGCAGGGAGGACAGACGTGAGATTGAGGACGATGGCGCTCGTCGCCGGGGCGCTCGGCATCGTGGTGCTGATCGTCGGGTTGGTTGCGCAGGCGCAGCGTCCGGAGGACACCGTCGAGGCGGTCGCGCAGGTGGACACCGCTGTGGTGGTGGTCCCGGCGGATATGGTCGCCTTCGCGCTGGAGTCCGACGGGCGAGTCGCTGTGGACGGCTCGGGCACCCTCGAGGCGTTCACCGCGCGACCCTCCGACCTCGACGCGTGGCTCGACGACAAGGAGTCCACGTACCTCACGGGACTGCCTACCTGGGAGGAGCTGACGACGGACGTCGCGGAGCCCGCGCCGGAGCCGTCTCCCACCGCGTCCCCGTCACCGTCAGCGGATCCCTCGCCCGAGCCGTCGGCGTCAGCCGAGCCCGAGGGCGAGGAGTTCGAGCAGCTGCTCGATACGTCGGACGACCTGTGGCGCGACAACTGGACGGGCCACGGCCGCGTCTCTGTCGGTGCCGCGCAGGTGCCCGTGGGCCTCGACCTCGTCGTGGTGAGCGCCGACGGTTCACCCCTGACCTCCGCTGAGCTGCGCCTCGACCGGGACATCAACGACGCGTGGGTGATGCCGCTCATCGTGTGGGGCGCGATCCTCAGCGCGGTAGGCCTCGTAGCGCTGCTGCTTCTGCTGATCGATGTGCGCCCGCTGCAGGCGCGCGGCGAGGAGTGGCTCGCGCACCGCCAGCGCATCGGCACGGGAGACTCGGGCGCCAAGCCCGGCTCGCGCCGCGCGCGCCGCATGGAGGGCGCCGCCGTGCCGGCCGTGGACCTCCCGGACGAGCCCGACGCAGCGGTCGCTCCTGGCGCGGACGCCGACGCCGAGGCGGCCAAGGATGGTCCGGAGGGCGAAGCCATGGACGAGCCCGACGCAGGGGACGGCTCCGACGCGGACGAGGACGAGGCCGCTGCCGGGGAGGCGGTCGACCCGTACGCACCGCGCACCGAGGACGAGGAGGGCGGACGATGAGACGCATGTTCACCGGCGCCGCCCTGGCAGCGGCAGGGGTGCTCGCGCTCGCGGCGTGCACCCCCGAGGTTCCCGAGCCCGTGACCGCTGGCGAGATGGAACTGCAGGCGGCCGTGATCCAGTCGCAGGCGGACTTCATCATCGAGGACACGTTCGCCGAGCTCGACGCAGCCGACGCGGCGCTTGACGCCGCGCTCCTCACCGACCGCGTCGGTGGACAGGTCAAGGCCACGCGAGAGGCTGAGTACAAGCTCAGGAAGGCGAACGGTGAGATCGCCCTCACCGACATCCCCTCCGAGATGCAGGCGACCTACGCCCCTGGCGGCGACGACTGGCCGCGCGTGCTCGTGATGGTCACCGCGCAGCCCGAGGACGATCTCACGCCGGTCGTGCTGATGTGGGTGCAGGATTCGGTGTTCGCGGACTACCAGCTGCGGGGATGGGCGCACATGGTGCCCGGCGCCACGCTGCCGGCCATGCCGGGCGAGACCACGGGCGTGACCGCGCTCGCGCTCGACTCGGACGCGGTCGAGCCGCCGCCGCAGACCGCGATCGAGAACTACCTGGAGCTGCTCCGCGGTGGACCGGAGGACGAGTTCGCGGGCGACTTCGGCGAGGACACGTACCGCGACCGACTCTTCGCTGCGCGCGACGCGCTGTCGAAGCAGGCCAAGGAGGCCGACGGCTCGTACGTCGACACGTTCAACCCGAGCTTCGATTCGACGTACGCGATCGCCACCGCCGAGGGCGGTGCGCTCGTGTTCGCCCCGCTCACGGTGAGCTCGGCGTTCACCGTAAAGGACGCCACGGTGTCGGTGCCCGACGGCGACAAGCCGCTCGCGAGCGGCGAGTTCGACGACAAGGTCACGCACACCTACGCTGACTTCCTTGTGATGCACATCCCACCGACCGGCAGCGAAGCGCTGCCGACCGTCGTCGCTGCGGACCACCGCCTCGTCAAGGTGTCCGCGGGCTGACGCTGACGATCCCCACGGAGGAGAGATGACACAGGGCCATCTGCCCGATGCGGCGCTGCGCGGCGCCGTCGACCTGGGCGCGCTCGCGCGCGCCCGTGAGAACGAGAAGGCGGCGCAGGAGCGCGCTGCGAGCGGCGCTCCCGCGTCGATCCAGGTGACGGAGGCGTCCCTGCAGTCGCTCGCGGAGCAGTCGATGCGCACGCCGATCGTGATCGTCTTCACGTCCGCGCAGGCGCCCGCGAGCGACGCGCTTGCGGACCTCGTGGCACGCCTCGCCCCGGAGTTCGGCCTGGTGGCCGCGCGGTGCGACGTGGATGCCGAGCAGGGAATCGCGCAGGCGTTCCAGATTCAGGCGGTGCCCGCGGCGATGGCCCTGATCGGCGCGAGGCCTGCGCCGCTGTTCCAGGGCAGTGCCTCTGAGGAGCAGCTGCGCGACGTGTTCACGCAGGTGTCGGACGTCGCACGCCAGGCAGGGTTGGACGTCGCCGGCGCGGCTCCCGCAGATGGCGCGCAAGGGGAGGCCGAGCCGGCGCCCGAGCCGCTGCCGCCGCTGCACCAGGAGGCCTACGACGCGATCGAGCGCGGGGACATGGATGCCGCGGTCGCGGCGTACGAGCAGGCGCTCAAGGAGAACCCGAAAGACGCCGACGCGCGCGCTGGGCGCGCCCAAGTGCTCCTGATGGGGCGCACTGCCGCGGTCGACCCGCAGGCGGTCCGCACGGCCGCGGCCGACGCGCCCGGTGACGTCGCGGCACAGCTTGCGGTCGCGGACCTGGATGTGTTGGGCGGCCAGATCGAGGACGCGTTCGCGCGCCTGGTCGAGGTGGGAGCGACGGTGTTCGGTGACGACCGCGAGGCCGTGCGCACGCGCCTGGTCGAGCTGTTCGACGTGGTGGGCGCGGAGGATCCTCGAGTAATCCAGGCGCGCCGCTCGCTCGCCGCGCTGCTGTACTGACGCGCGCGCCGCGTCGGGCGCGCTGCCGTCAGGACGCGGGCTTGAGGATCACCGCGCCGAGAGGCGGCACGCGGATGTCCGCGCAATGCTGCCAGCCGCGGTGGCTCACGCTCTGCGTCTCCACGCGTCCGAGGTTGCCCACGCCCGAACCGCCGTAAGCCTCGGCGTCGGTGTTGAGGACCTCGTCCCACGCGCCGCCGCGGGGCAGGCCGAGGCGGTAGCCCTCGTGCGGCACGCCCGCGAAGTTGATGATCACCGCGACCGGTGAGCCCGCGTCGTCGAAGCGGAGGAAGGACAGGACGTTGTGATCGGCGTCGTCGGCGTCGATCCACTGGAAGCCCGCGGGCTCGCTGTCGCGCTGCCACAGCGCGGGGGTGGCCCGGTACAGCGCGTTGAGATCGCGCAGCATGTCCTTGATGCCGCGGTGCATCTCGTCGTCGAGGTGCCACCAGTCGAGCGAGCGTCCCTCTGACCACTCGGCGGACTGTCCGAACTCCTGGCCCATGAACAGCAGCTGCTTGCCGGGGTGGGTCCACTGGTATGCGTACAGGGCGCGCACGCCCGCGGCGCGCTGCCAGTGGTCGCCGGGCATGCGTCCGTAGATCGATCCCTTGCCATGCACGACCTCGTCGTGGCTGAGGGGGAGTGTGAAGTGCTCCGAGAACGCGTACATGAGTGAGAACGTGAGGGTGTGGTGGTGGTACGAGCGATGCACCGGCGCCTCGGAGATGTAGCGGAGGGTGTCGTTCATCCAGCCCATGTTCCATTTGAGCCCGAAGCCGAGCCCGCCCTGGTTCGTCGGGGCCGTGACGCCGGGCCATGCGGTGGACTCCTCGGCGACCATGACGATGCCGGGCGCGGTCCTGTAGCAGGTGGCGTTCGTCTCCTGCAGGAATGTGATCGCGTCGAGGTTCTCGCGCCCGCCGTGGACGTTGGGTCGCCATTGCCCCGCCTGGCGCGAGTAGTCGAGGTACAGCATCGAGGCGACGGCATCGACGCGCAGGCCGTCGGCGTGGAACTCGGTCAGCCAGTAGAGCGCGTTCGCGACGAGGAAGTTGCGCACCTCGGCACGGCCGTAGTCGAAGATGTACGTGCCCCACTCGGGCTGCTCGCCGCGCAGCGGGTCAGGGTGCTCGTACAGGGGAGTGCCGTCGAAGCGCCCGAGCGCCCACTCGTCCTTGGGGAAGTGGCCGGGCACCCAGTCGAGCAGCACGCCGATGCCGGCCTGGTGCAGCCGGTCGATGAGGTAGCGGAGGTCATCCGGTGAGCCGAACCTGGCCGAGGGCGCGTAGTAGCCGGAGACCTGGTAGCCCCACGAGCCGCCGAACGGGTGCTCCATGACGGGCATCATCTCGACGTGCGTGAATCCCATCTCGGTCACGTACGCGACGAGCTCCTCCGCGAGCTCGCGATAGCCGAGGCCCTGCTTCCACGAGCCCAGGTGCACCTCGTACACGCTCATGGCCGAGCGGTGCGGCTCCGAGGAGGCGCGTGCGGCCATCCAGGTGCTGTCGTCCCACGCGTACTCGCTCGACGTGACGATGGAGGCGGTCTGCGGCGGCACCTCGGTGCGGCGTGCCATGGGATCGGCCTTCTGGCGCCACTGGCCGTCGCGGCCCAGGATCTCGAACTTGTAGGCCGCGCCGTCGCCCACGTCGGGGATGAACAGCTCCCACAGGCCGGAGGACCCGAGCGAGCGCATCGCGTGGTGGCGTCCCTGCCAGTGGTTGAAGGTGCCGACGACGCGCACCGCGCGCGCATTGGGCGCCCACACCGCGAACGACGTGCCGTGTACGTCGCCCAGCACCGAGGGGAACGTGCGCACGTTCGCTCCGAGCACGTCCCACAGGCGCTCGTGGCGCCCCTCGCGGATGAGGTGCTGGTCGAGCTCGCCCACCGTGGGAAGGAACCGGTAGGGATCGTCCTGGCGCTGGGGTTCGCCGTCGTACGCGACGTGCACCCGGTAGTCGGGCGGCTCGGTGCCGGGGAGCGTCACGACCCACACGCCCTCCAGCTCATGCGCCGCCTCGAACGTGCCTTCGAGCGTCTCGACGCTCACGCTCGTCGCGAGCGGGCGCAGCACGCGCACGGTGACGCCCTCGTCGCTGACGTGGGGTCCCAGGAGCGCGTGCGGGTCGTGGTGGCTTCCGTGCGCGATCGCGAGCAGCAGGTCCTTGTCGTGGCCCTTAGGCATGGTGCGCTCCCCTCGGCGCGGGGCGTGGGCGCCCCGCGGTCGACGTGTGGACGATGGTCATGCGTGCCTCACCGCGGCCACGTGCGTGAGCGACGTGGCCGGGTCGAGTCGGACGTAGAAGTCGCGGCCCCACGTGTAGGTGGCGCCGGTGATGGCGTCGTCGACGAGAATGCGGGCATCGGGGTCGAGCCCGAGCTTCTCCAGGTCCAGCGTCACGACGCCGGACTCGATGGCATGGGCGTTGAGCGACGCGATCACGATGACGGTATCTGGCTTGCCGGTGGGTGACTCGTGCGCGTCGAGGTGGCGCGTGAAGCACAGGATGCGCTCGTTGCTCGTGGGGTGCACGGTGAGTCCGCGCAGTCGCTGCAGCGCCGGGTGGGCCGCGCGCGTGCGGTTCAGGGTCGTCAGCAGCGAGGCGATTCCGTGCACATCCGCGTGGTGCCAGTCGCGCGGCTTGTACTCGTACTTCTCGTTGTCGATCTGCTCCTCGACTCCCGGCCGGGGCACGTTCTCGACGAACTCGTAGCCCGTGTAGATGCCGTAGCTGGGCGACCCCGTGGCCGCGAGCACCGCGCGTGCCTTGTACAGGGGCGCGCCGCCCGCCTGCATGTCGGGGGTGAGGATGTCGTGCGTGGTGGGCCAGAAGTTGGGCCGCATGTAGAACGAGCCGTTGCCGGAGACCTCCTCGAGGTACTCGCCCAGCTCCTCGGCGGTCTGCCTCCACGTGAAGTACGTGTAGCTCTGGTGGAAGCCGACCTTCGCGAGCGTGTGCATCATCGGCGGGCGCGTGAAGGCCTCGGAGAGGAAGATCACCTCGGGGTGGTCCTGCGCGATGTCGCCGAGCAGCCGCTCCCAGAACGGCAGGGGCTTGGTGTGCGGGTTGTCGACGCGGAAGAGCGTCACGCCCGCGTCGATCCACACCTGCAGCACCTCGCGGATCGCCTCTCGCAGCCCGTCGGGATCGTTGTCGAAGTACAGGGGGTGGATGTCCTCGTACTTCTTGGGCGGGTTCTCGGCGTACGCGATCGAGCCGTCGGCGCGCACCTTGAACCACTCGGGGTGCTCCTTGACCCACGGGTGGTCGGGCGAGCACTGGAGCGCCACGTCGAGCGCGACCTCCAGGCCCAGGTCGTTGGCCTTCTTCACGAAGTTCTTGAACTGGCGCATCGTGCCCAGGTCGGGATGGATGGCATCGTGCCCGCCGGCCTCGCTGCCGATCGCGTAGGGGCTTCCGGGATCTCCCGGCTCCGCCTGGAGCGAGTTGTTGCGCCCCTTGCGATGCGTCATGCCGATGGGGTGGATCGGCGTGAGGTAGACGACGTCGAAGCCCATCTCGGCGATCGCGGGCAGCCGCTTGGACGCGGTGAGGAACGTGCCCGACGTCCACTCGCCTGTGCGCTTGTCCTGCCGCGCCCCCTCGGACCGGGGGAAGATCTCGTACCACGCGCTGTACAGGGCGCGTTCGCGCTGCACGACGATGGGGTACTCGCGGGACGGCGAGACGCCGTCCCGGATCGGGTGCGCGTCGAGCACGGCGAGCACCGCGTCGGACGTGGCGGCCGCGTACGCCTCGGAGGGGGTGAGGTCGCCGGGCGCGAGCGCCGTGGCGGCCCGGGCGAGGATGTCGCGCTGGCGCGTAGTGAGCGCCTTGTCCGCCATCGCACGCGTCAGCAGTGCGGCGCCCTCCTCGAGCATGAGCGAGACGTCCACGCCTGCCGGGATCTTCTTGCCGGCGGCGTCGGCCCACGTGCCGAACGGGTCGGCCCAGCCCTCGACGCGGAACGTGTAGCGCCCCTCGGCCTTGGGCAGCCACGTCGCCTCAAAGATCGCCAGTCCGTGGTTGACCTCGCGCATGGGGAGGCGCTGGGACCTGCCCGACTCGGGCGTGATGACCGCGGTGGCGCCGACCGAGTCGTGGCCCTCGATGAACACGGTCGCGGTGATGGGGACGGCCTCGCCGACCACCGCGCGGGCGCTCCAGCGCCCCTCCTCGAGCGACGGACTGACATCCACCACGGGGATGCGTCCGATGGACGGGTCGCCTGTTGCTGGCATGTTCCGAACCTACCGCTGATCGCGTTGCGAGGGTAACGCTCGCGCGGCGCGCTCAGGCCTGCCGGGAGAGGTACAGCCGCAGCGACATGGGCTCCACGGTGAGCGTCGTGCCCGGTGCGACGAGGTCGTCTTCGAGGTCGTCGACGCTCTCGGCGGCGCTGTCCCACGCGAGCACCCACGGCCGGCCCTCATCCTGCGGGATCGTGATCTCCGCGTCGGCGCGGGACCCGTTGACGATGACAAGCGCGTCGGCCTCGCCTTCCTGCGACAGCGAGCGCATGAACTGGACGGTGCGGGTGCCTGGGTCCTCCCACCAGTCCTCGTTCTCGTGGCTGCCGTCGGCCTGGAACCAGGCCGAGTCGATGCGGAACAGGGCGTCGGTCGGGTCGCGGTCGATGCCGTCGTAGAACCCGCGGGGGCGCAGCACCCTGTTTTCCAGGCGCAGCCGGATGAGGTGCGCGATCGAGCGGCGCAGTTCCTCCTGCCACGGCTCCAGGTCCCAGTCGAACCAGCTGAGCGTGTTGTCCTGGCAGTAGGCGTTGTTGTTGCCGCGCTGCGTGCGCCCGATCTCGTCGCCGCCCAGCAGCATCGGGGTGCCCGCGGCGAGCAGCGTCGTGCCGAGCAGGTTGCGGATCGAGCGACGGCGCAGCGCGAGCACCTCGGGGTCGTCGGTCTCACCCTCGACGCCGTGGTTGTACGACCGGTTGTTGTCGGTGCCGTCGCGGTTGTCCTCGCCGTTGGCCTCGTTGTGCTTGTGGTTGTACGCGGTGAGGTCGTGAGCGGTGAAGCCGTCGTGAGCCGTCACGAAGTTGATCGAGGCGATGCAGCCGCGCATGCCCCACGGTTCGGAGCGGGAGAAGAGGTCTGAGGAGCCGGCCAGGCGTGTGGCGAGCTCGGGTGCGGTGGGGTGATGGCGTCGGCCCTGGGCCCCCACGCCCGAGGTGAGCCAGAAGGCGCGCGCGTAGTCGCGGAAGCGATCGTTCCACTCGGAGAAGGGCTGCGGGAAGTTGCCGACTTGCCAGCCGCCGAGCCCCACGTCCCACGGCTCCGCGATGAGCTTCACCCCGCCGAGCACGGGGTCGGTGATGAGGCCCACCAGGAACGGGTGGTCCGGGGAGAAGCCGCTGCTGTTCCGGCCCAGCGTCGCGGCGAGGTCGAAGCGGAAGCCGTCCACGCCCATCTCCGTGACCCAGTAGCGCAACGAGTCGAGCGCCATCTGCGTGACGCGCGGGTGGCCGAAGTCGAGCGTGTTCCCCGTGCCTGTCACGTCGTCGTAGTGCTGGGGTGCGTGGGGCTGGTTGCGGTAGTACGTGAGGTTGTCGAGCCCCCGCCAGCTCAGCACGCGGTCGCCCCAGCCGCCTTCCGCGGTGTGGTTGTAGACCACGTCCAGGATGACCTCGAGGCCCGCCTGGTGCAGCAGGTCGACCATGCCGCAGAACTCGTCCTGCACGGCCTGCGCGCCGGCCTCGCGTGCGGCCGCCGTCGCGTATGCGGCGTGCGGCGCGAAGAAGCTCATCGTCGAGTAGCCCCAGTAGTTGCTGAGGCCCTCGCGCTCGAGGTGCGGCTCGTCGGCGAACGCGTGCACGGGCAGCAGCTCGACGCTGGTGACGCCCAGATCCTTGAGGTACTGCACCGCGGCGGGGTGCGCGAGCCCGGCATACGTGCCGCGCAGCTCCTCCGGCACGCCCGGCATCGTCTGGGTGAAGCCCTTGACGTGCACCTCGTAGATGACGGAGTCCTCGAACGGCACATGCGGGAGCGGGGTCTGCCATTCGCCCGAGGGCGGCGCGGTCACCACCGAGCGCGGCATGAAGGGCGCCGTATCCACGTCGGTGCGGTTGGACAGCAGCGCCTTGCCGCCCGGCTCGTTCGCCCGCGCGAGGCGCCCCTCGACCCCACGCCCATAGGGATCGAGCAGCAGTTTGTGCGGGTTGTACCGGTGACCCTTGCGCGGCTGCCACGGCCCGGTCGCGCGGAAGCCGTAGTGCGCGCCCTGTTCGATGCCGGGCACGTACGCGTGCCACAGTCCGTGGTGAGGCCCGTGCAGCGGATACCGAGTCTCGGAGCCGTCGGCGTTGAAGACGCAGAAGTGCAGCGCGGTCGCGTGCGCAGCCATCACGCCGACGGTGACGCCGCCGTCCACGAGGTGGACTCCCAGGCGGTGCGGCGTCGGGGACGGCGCGGTGTGAGGCGGGGGGACGATGCTCATGCGCCCATTATCGTCGCGTTCGCAGTGATCGCCCCTGGCCCGTGTCGCGCGTGCCCGACGGCGCGGCGCCTCGGACGCCCCCACGGGCATGCGGCGAGGTGCCCCGCGCGCGACTACGCTGGAAACCATGCGCATCCTGGTCACGGTCAAGTTCACGCCTGATCTTCAGTCCCAGCGTTCCTTCACCGACGGCAGCGTCACCCGCACGGCTGACGACGGCTCGATGAACGAGCTCGACGAGAACGCCGTCGAGGCTGCCCTGCAGCTGGTCGAGGCGGCGGGGGAGGGCGAGGTCTACGCACTCACCGTCGGCGGGCCCGACGCGGTGGCCGCGGTCCGCAAGGCCCTCCAGTTGGGCGCACACCACGCCATCCACGTCACCGACGAGGAGGTCGCCGGCGCCGACGTGTTCGGCACCGCGAAGGTGCTCGCCGCCGCGATCCGTAAGGTCCACGACGAGACTCCTCTGGACCTGGTGATCACGGGCATGGCGGCGCTCGACGGCCTCACCTCGATGCTCCCCACCGCGCTCGCGGCTGACCTGGGCTGGGCGCAGCTGACGCTCGCCTCTGAGCTGACGGTGGCGGACGGCACCGCGACCATCGTGCGCCACATGCCCGACGCGCACGAGACCGTCTCCGCAGCACTGCCTGCGCTCGTCTCGGTCACGGACGAGGCGAACAAGCCTCGCTACCCCAACTTCAAGCTGATCATGGCGGCGCGCAAGGCCCCCGTGGCGCAGTGGTCGCTCGCCGACATCGGCGTCGACGGTGCATCCGTCGGCGCGATCGCCGCGCGCACCACGGTGGTCGAGGCCGCGCCGCGACCACCGCGCGAGGATCGCCGCGTCGTCACGGACACCGGGGAGGGCGGCAAGGTGCTTGCCGACTTCCTCATCGAGAGGGGGCTCGCATGACCACGGTCGCAGTTCTCGTCGAGCAGCGGGACGGCGCGGTCGCCCGCCCGACGCTGGAGACGCTCACGCTCGCACGCTCGCTGGGGACCCCGGTCGCCGTGTGGATCGGCGCCGAACCCGGCGCCGAGGCTCTCGCCCACTTGGGTGCCCACGGCGCGACCGAGGTGCGCCACCTCGACGCAGGCGATGCCGGACGTCTCCCGAAGGTGCGGGCCGCCGCGCTGGGCGCCGCCGCGTCGGACGCGGACGTGGTCCTCGTGACGTCGACCTTCCTCAACAAGGAGGTCGCGACGCTGCTCGCGCTCGAGACCGGTGCGGGCGTCGTCGTCGACGCCGCCGGCGCCGAGATCGTGGACGGCCGCGTCGAGACCACGCAGACAGTGTTCGCCGCGACGTGGAACGTGCGCACGCGCATCAACGCGGAGCGCGCGATCGTGGGGCTGCGCCCCAACACCACGCAGGCCGCGGCTCTCGACGAGCCGGCGGCGGCCACGCCCAAGACGGTGATCTTCGAAGCGCCCGAGACGCCTGAGACCCTCGTGTCCGTGGAGCCCGTGCCGCAGGCCGAAGGCGTGCCGCTGGCGGAGGCTCCCGTGGTGGTGTCGGGAGGTCGCGGCACGAACGGCGATTACGCGCTGGTGCGCGAGCTCGCGGACGTGCTGGGCGGGGCGGTCGGCGCCTCGCGCGATGCCACTGACGAGGGCTGGATCTCGCACGAGCACATGGTGGGCCAGACGGGCACGACCGTCACGCCAGCGCTCTATGTCGCGTGCGGCATCTCCGGCGCGGTGCACCACCGCGGTGGCATGCAGGCCTCCGGCACGATCGTCGCCGTCAACATCGACCCCGACGCCCCGATCTTCGAGATCGCGGACCTGGGCGTGGTGGGCGACCTGAACGATGTGCTCCCGCAGGCCATCGCGGCGCTCAAGGAGGCGCGCGGGGCCTGATCGCGGGGCAGGTCGCTTCGCCCGAAGGATGTGAGCGCGACCATCGTTCCTCCAGGTGAGACCTCGCGTCGCGCGGCGTACGCTCGAAGGTGAGGGCCCTGCATCGGGGGACCGAGCGGGCCCCGCGAGCACCGGGGCGGCGATGGCGCCGAGACCCGGGGGAGGCGAGGTAGCCATGGCCAGGCAGGCGGAGTACACCAAGCCCTTCGAGCCCACGGAGGAGTGGGCGCGATTCGGCCCGTGGATCGACCGTGTCACGCGGCCCGAGGACGTGCCGCCGCTGTTCCGCGGCGCTGACCTCGATCTCGACGGAGCATCGCTCGTCCTCAAGGTGCCACGCGACATCGCGCACCGCGACGCCAAGCCGGACATGGATCTGTACGACCACCTCGTCGTGATCGACGACGACGGGATCGAGGTCCTCACGCGGCACGGCAGTCCCGACTCGCGTGTCGAGGATCGCGAGCGCGGATACGAGACCGAGCGGATCGGTCTGGCCGAACTGGTCGCGCTGCACGACGCAGTCAACCTCTTGCATGGACGCGTCACGCTGTACGCCGCAGATGGGCGGACCATCAGGATGCGCCACTCGGGCTCGCCGCGCGGAGGCGTCGGCCAGCTCATCGATGCGGTCCGCGACGTCTTCGAGCGGCGCGAGCCGAGCACGTGGGGTCGGGGGATCCTCGCGAAGACGGCGGGGGTCGAGGCCGATCTCACGCCGCTCGAGCGCAAGGGCGACCTGGGCCTCGTGGGTGATCTGCATGACCTGCGCGCCGAGCACAGGGGAGTGACGCCCTGGGCGTGCCACCGCAGCCGCCGCGTGTGGCCGGGCGGGTCCGGGCTGTCCGGCATGGTCGAGCGTGCGCAGCACGTCGTGGCGCCGGTGACGCTCCAGGGAGGGATCCTGGCGGGGGACGAGCGGGTGCTCGAGGTGCTCGGCCGTCACGCGTGGCTGACGCGCGGGTCCGTGCCGACGCTGTCGTCGTCTCGCCTGACGCTTCCGCTCGCTGCGGTGGACGGCATCGAGGTCGAGCCCGACGGTCGCTACCCGGACGCTGTGCGCGTGCGGTTCCGTGCCGGCGGGAGTGCGTTGCCGATCGTGGTGCCGAGCGACTCGCCGATGCTCGCGCTCCTGCAATGACTCTCGGTGCCGGGGACTGCGTCAGGTCAACGCGTTGAGCAGGTAGCCGGCCGCGACGATGCCGGAGGCGACCACCCCGACGAAGGTGACGAGCACGCGCGCGGGCATCGCCTTGCGGAGCATGATCAGTTCCGGTGCGGACAGGCCGACCACGGCCATCATGAGAGCGATCAGCGTGCCGAGCGGAATGCCCGCGGCATACAGCGGTGCGATCAGCGGCACCGCGGTCGCGGTCGCCGAGTACAGCGGGATCCCCAGCAGCACCGCCGCGGGCACGCCCCACCACTGGTCGCCCAGGCGGGCGATGACGTCGGTGGGGATCCAGCCGTGGATCACCGCGCCGACCGTGATCGCGCCGACGACGAACGGCCAGAGCTTGCGCAGTGTGCCCTTCGCCTCGGCGAGGCCTGCGCGCAGGCGGTCGTCCAGCGTCGGGCGTGGCGCGGGCATGGCGAGTGGCAGGAGGCTCGGCGCGGAGGCCTCACGGCGTCGGGCGAGCGCCCCGACCGTCGCGCCGGTGGCGACGGCGATCGTGAGTCCGAGCGCGAGGTAGGCCGCCGCGACGGCCCAGCCCGCCATGGAGGCGAGCAGGGCCAGCGCGACCTCGTTGACGAGTGGGCTCGCCACGAGGAACGTGAGCCCGACGCCCGTCGGCACGCCCGCGCGCGTCATGCCCACGTACAACGGCACCGAGGAGCACGAGCAGAAGGGCGTGACCGCGCCGAAGCCCGCCGCGATCGCGTGGCCGGCGACCTGGCCCCGTCCCGCGAGCAGGCGCTGGAGCCGTGCGGGCGTGAGCCACGTGCCGAGCACGCCGATCGCGAACACCAGCACGGCGATGAGCGCGAGGATCTTTCCCGTCTCGTAGAGCGCGAAGTGGACCGCGGTGCCGAGTGCGGAGTCGAGACCGAGGCCGACGCCGGTGAGCGTCCGCGCCCAGATCGGGTCAGCGACGGTGATCAGCGCGGCGGCGCCCGCGCCGCCCAGCACGATGCCCAGCCTTAGGCGCGTCGATGAGACGGCGAGCGCGGATGCCGCAGGCGTCGCGGGGCAGCACGTCGTCTCGGCAGGGGTGGCGGGGATCGCGGCCGGACCGGTGCAGCAGGCGGCCTCAGTCGTCATGCGAGCGAACCCTGCGTGAGCGGAAGCGAGGCCTGGAGCCGTTGCGCGGCGCCGTCTGCCACGCGGTAGTGCACCCAGCGCCCGCGCTTGTCCGAGGCGACGAGCCCGGCCTCGCGCAGCGTCTTGAGGTGGTAGCTCATGCGATTCCCGGCGACGGGGAAGACAGCCTGAATGTCGCACACGCACTGCTCGCCCTCGGCGCCCAGGAACCGCAGGATGCTGAAGCGCAGCGGATCCGCCACTGCGGCGAGCACCGCGGCGCTCTCGGCAGCGAGGGGATCCGCGTCTGCTCGCGCTGTCAGTTCAATAGAAGTTGATTCAACCATGCGTGAAGTATGCGTCTCTTCCATTCGAATCGCAACCCCTGCGTCGGGCGGCGCCGGCGTCCACTGCCAGGGAGAATTCACACACTGTTAACGAGATGAACATTTCGGTCGTCACCTCGCGTGCCTAGGTTGGACTGGTCCCGGAAGAACAAACCCAATGGGGGAACCATGCGTCTGCGCGCACTCCTCTCCATCGGCCTGCTGAGCATGGGGAGCGCGATCGCCGTCGCAGCCCCCGCCACCGCGGCCGACGGGGAGATCACAGGACTACTCATCTCGGAGTACATCGAGGGTTCGTCGAACAACAAGGCGATCGAGATCTACAACGGCACCACGGACACGGTCAGCCTTGAGGGCTACACCCTCGCTGCGTACAACAACGGCGGCACCTCCGTGACCAACAGCATCACCTTCACGTCGGGCGACAGCATCGCGCCGGGCGGGACCTATGTCGTCTACAACGCCAGCGCGGACCCAGCGCTGAAGGTCACCCCCGGCACTGACAGCACGGTGACGTACTACAACGGGGACGACGCCGTCGTCCTCAGTTACACACCCACTGGCGGCAGCGCGATCGTGGTGGACTCGATCGGCCAGGTGGGTTTCGACCCGGGCGCGGCGTGGGCCGTGGCCGGCACCACCGGCGCCACCGGCGAGCACACGATGGTGCGCAACGCATCGGTCTGTGCGGGTGATACCGATCCCAGTGACGTGTACGCGCCCAGCACGGATGACTGGACCGTGTATGCGCAGGACACGTTCGACTACATCGGCTCGCACTCGACATCGTGCGCGGCAGGCGCCTACGTGGCTCCCGCGGGCGATGGCGGCGAGCCGACCGGCCCCGAGGAGCTGCTCATCAGTGAGATTCAGGGTTCGGGCGAGGACTCGCCCTACAAGGGTGAGATCGTCACCACCACCGGCGTGGTCGTGGGCGACTACCAGGGCCAGGGCGGCGACTACCAGCTCTCCGGCTACTTCATTCAGTCGCTGGCTGCGGACGAGGACGACGACCCCGCCACGTCGGAGGGTCTCTTCGTATACGACTACTCGCCGGACGTCGAGCTGGGAGACGTCGTCACCATCACCGGAACCATCGACGAGTACAACGGCCTCACGCAGATCAAGTGGATCGACTCCGAGGACGTGATCATCGACGGCACTGCGACCGTCGCGCCGACCCAGGTCACCCTCCCGCAGCCCTCGGAGGACTACTTCGAGCGCTACGAGGGCATGCTCGTCACCTTCGAGCAGACTCTCACCGTCTCGGACGTGTACGACCTGTACAACTACGGCGAGATCACCTTGTCCGCCAACGGCCGCCTCTGGAATCCGACGTCGGTCGCCGACCCGGGCGCACCCGCCGACGAGGTCCGCGCCGCGAACCTGCTCAACATGCTGGTCCTCGACGACGCGTCGGCGAAGTCGAAGGAGGACATCGTCGAGATCCCGTTCGGCATCGGCGGCGACGCCACCACGGCGGACAACCCGCTGCGCGCAGGCGCCACGGTCAGCGGACTCACCGGCGTCATGAGCTATGCCTTCAACGACTGGCGGCTCTACAGCAACGGCTCGCTCGCAGCCGAGGGCGAGGACAACACTGCGAGCTTCGTGGACTCCAACCCTCGTCCCACCGAGGCTCCCGAGGTGGGCGGTGACCTCACCGTCGCCAGCTTCAACATGCTCAACTTCTTCGCCACCCTGGGCTACGACGCTCCGCTGTGCGGGCCCGAGGGAGACGAGAACTGCCGCGGCGCCGACGATGAGGCGCAGTATGCGCTCCAGCTCGCCAAGCACGTCGAGGCGATCACGATGCTCGACGCGGACATCGTCGGCGTCATGGAGATCGAGAACACGGTCGACGTCGAGGCGCTGGACGGGCTCGTCGATGCCGTCAACGACGCCCTTGGCGAGGACCGCTACGCGGTGCTCGACACCGGCGTGATCGGCACCGACGTCATCAAGGTCGGTGCGATCTACGACCAGACCACCGTCGAGCCGACCGGCGACTTCGCAATCCTCGACTCGAGTGTGGACGCCCGCTTCGACGACGATCGCAACCGCCCTGCGCTCGCGCAGACGTTCACCGAGATCGCCACGGGCGAGTCCCTCACGATCGTCGTCAACCACCTCAAGTCCAAGGGCTCGGCATGCGACGAGCCGGGCGAGGACACCCTCGCCGGCAACTGCGACCAGACGCGTACCGCAGCCGCGGAGGCGCTGGTCGACTGGGCGAACGACGACCCGACGGGTACCGGCGAGGACCGCGTCCTGATGCTGGGTGACTACAACGCCTACGAGCAGGAGAACCCGATCGACGTCATCACGGGAGCGGGTTTCACGAGCCTCGTCGCAGGCGGCGACTACTCGTACGTGTACTTCGCCGAGTGGGGCCAGCTCGACTACGCGTTCGCCTCGGACTCGCTCGTGGGGGCGGTGACGGGCGCAGCGCATCTGCATATCAACGCCGACGAGGCGTCGGATCTGCAGTACTACGGCGACTTCCCGGAGCTCGCCGCGGGAACGGCGTACCGGTCGTCCGACCACGATCCGGTGCTCGTGGGCCTGTCGCTCGTGGGTGCTCCGCTCACGGTGACGACGCCCGCCGGCACCTTCTTCCCCGGGCAGTCTCTGCCGATCAAGATCAGCGGCAATGTGCCTCAGAAGCTGCTCGACCTCTTCGCGAGCAAGTTCCAGGTCGGCGTGGCCAGCACGTACCAGAAGCTGGCCGACATCACGCTCGGCTCGGGCGAGGTCACGGTCCAGGTGACTCTGCCCGAGAGCCTGGAGCCTGGCACGCACCACATCCAGGTCCGCGCCGCGGACGGCCAGGTGCTCGCCGAGGCCGAGATCGAGGTGCTGGCCGAGATGCCTCAGACCGGTGCCGACCCGGCGATCATGGTGCTGCTGACCGTGTCGCTGCTGGCAGCCGGAGCGGCGCTCGTCCGCCGTCGCATGGGCGGTTCGTTCGCCTGACGCACGGCGTCATACGCAGACGGAACCCGCGTCCCTCACCTCGGTGAGCGGCGCGGGCTCCGTCGCGCAAGGCACATGCCCGATGCCGTGGCCGGGGGCGAAGACGTGCCTAGTCCTCGCGGTCGACGGACCGGGTGAGGTCCTCCCACGCGTCCACGTCCGCCGCGAGTCGCTGGAGCTTGGCGCGCGTCTGCGTCAATGCGTGTCCACCGGCGATGAAGTGCAGCGGGGGAGCGGCGGACGAGGCGAGCGTGAGCATCGCCTCGGCAAGTGCGGCGGGTGAGCCCGGCTGGTTGCCCGGCAGCGCGTGGATGCGCTCCCAGAAGGGGCGCATCACCGGGCGATAGTCGGCGAGGCCGTCCTCGACCTTCGCGCCGGAGGGGATCCATTCGGATCGCACGGGGCCGGGCTCCACGAGGGTGACGGTGATGTCCAGGTGGGCGACCTCAGCGGCGAGCGCCTCCATGAACCCGGAGACGGCGAACTTTGACGCGCAGTAGTAGCCGAGCCCCGCCGAGCCGCGGACTCCGGCGATCGACGAGATCGTGAAGATATGGCCGTTGCGCTGTGCGCGCAGATGCGGCAGCAGGGCTGTCGTCACCTTGGCGGAGCCCCAGAAGTTCACATCCATGACGCGCTGCGCCTCGGCAGGGTCGGACTCCTCGATGGCGGCGAAGTAGCCGATGCCGGCGTTGTTGACGAGCACGTCGATCTCGCCGACGCGGTGCACCGCCGCGTCCACCGCGGCCGCGATCGAGGCGTCGTCGGTGACGTCGAGCGGTTCCACGTGCACCAGGTCGGGGAAGCGGGCGACGAGGTCGTCGAGCGTCTCGGTGCGGCGCGCAGTCGCGACGACCGTGTGCCCGGCCGCGGCTGCCGCTTCGGCTGTGGCGCGGCCGATGCCCGTCGAGCAGCCCGTGATGAACCAGGTGGCCATGGTGCTCCTTCCCGGCCCGAGCGTCGGCGCCGTGCCCGTCCCACGCTACCCGCGCGTCGGGCGGGTGCGCCCGGGACCTGGGGCCATTGGTGAGTGTCGGTGGTGTGTGGTGGACTGCTGTGCGTGAACTCCCTTGCCAACCTGCGCGACGTGGCGCATCGCACTCCCGGTCTGCGGCCGGGGATCCTGTGGCGGTCGGATGCACCGCACGTCGGCGATGAGGTGCCCACGGGCCATGAGCCATGGCCGCCGTCCGTCGTGATCGACCTGCGCGACGACGCGGAGCGCTCGCATGGTCACCCGCTCGCGTCGCTCACCACGGTGGTCGAGGTGCCGGTCTTCGCGGATGCCGCGCTCGCGTCGCAGGCCGCGGGCGGCACGATCGCCGGGCTCTACGGACGCATGCTCCAGCCCGACGCCGCGGCCAGGTTCGTCGAGGCCGTCACCATCGTGGCGCAGGCCGACGGGTCGGCGCTCGTGCACTGCTCCGCGGGCAAGGACCGCACCGGCGTGACCGTCGCGCTCGCGCTCGCGCTGATCGGTGTGGAGCGCCGGCACATCGTCGAGGACTACGTGCTGACGACCGCGTCGATGCCTGGGGTGCTCGCGCGCATGGCGCGTCAGTTCGGCATCGGCGACGGTGCCGCCAACCTCGCCGACATCCCGCGTGAGGTCCTCGAGGCGCCTGCACACGCGATCGAGCTCGTGCTCGACACGTGGGACGCGCATCCGGGTGGCGTGGAGGCCTGGTTCGTCTCGGCGGGTGGCGATGCGGCCGTCGTGACGTCGCTCAAGCAGCGGCTGCTCGCGCTCTAGCGTGCTGCGGGCAGGGTCACCGTGAACTCGGTGCCGGTGCCCACGATGCTCGAGACGACGACCGACCCCTCATGCGCCTCGACGAGCGAGCGCACGATCGCGAGCCCCAGACCGGCTCCGCCCTTCGCGGAGCGAGCGCTGCCGCCGCGCCAGAAGCGGTCGAAGAGGTGCGGGAGGTCAGTCGCGGGGATCCCTGCACCGGTGTCGACCACCGTCACCGTGTGGTGGTCGGCGCCCGGAGTGACGATGACGGCGATGCGCGCGTCGGCAGCCGTGTGCTGTGCCGCGTTGCCGACGAGGTTGCGCAGTACCTGCGCGAGGCGAGGCTCATCCCCGCTCACGATCGCAGGTTCCCGTGCCTCGATGTCGATGCGACGCTCTGGGGACGCCACGCGCGCGTCCTCGACGACGTCTCGCGCCACCTGCGCAAGGTCGACGGCCTCGCGCTCGAGCGGGCGGCCTGCGTCCGTGCGCGCGAGTTGAAGCATCTCGTCGGTCATGAGCCGCATCCGTGTGAGCTGGGCGTCGACCCGGGTCATCGCGTCGTCGAGCCTCGCACGGTCGTCGAGGCCGCCGCGCAGGTACAGATCGACCCAGCCGCTCGCGGTCGTGAGCGGTGTGCGCAGCTCATGCGAGGCATCGGCGAGGAACGACCGCAGTCTTCGCTCCGCGAGTTCTTGAGCATCGAGCGCCGCATTGACGGTGCGCGCGGTGCGCGCGATCGACGGGTCCGCTGCATCGTCTGAGGCGAGGCGCAGGGTCCGGTCGCCGTCCGCGATGCGCTGCGCGCGGTCGGCCATGTCATCCAGGGGCCGCAGTCCGCGCGCGACCACCACCGTGGCGACGCCGATCAGCAGCGACGTGACCGCCACAGCGCCGAGGAGCAGCCATGTGGCGATCTCGCTCACTGCCGCCTCACGGTCGGCGGTGCGGACAGCGAGAACGGCGCGGTCGACGGTCACCGAGCCGTCGCCGTCGCTGAACACCAGGTTGAGGTCGGCGACATCGATGCCGACGGCGAGGTAGTGCTCGGCGACCTTCACCGGGTCGCTCGACGTGACGCTCGACAGTGCTGGGCTGTCCTCGCTCGCAACTCCAGCCGCCGCGATCGGCATATCGTCGGCCACGAGCACCACCCCGAGCGCATCGCCCGCCACCCCGGTGAGCGACCCCTCGATCAGCACCGCACCCCCGGTGGCCTCGAGGCTGGCGATGGACCTCGCCGCTGCAGTGGTGAGCCTGTCGGTATCGCGCTGTTCGAGCACGCGAGGGATCGCGATGGACCCGATGCCCGCGGCCCCGAGCACGATCACGAGGGTGATGGCCGACAGGGCAAGAGTGAGCCGCGCACGGATGGACCTCATTCAGGAACCATCGCCCGAGCGCAGGGTGTAGCCGAAGCCGCGGACCGTGTGGATCAGCGGCGGTCTGCCGTCGTCGACCTTGCGGCGGATATTCGAGATGAAGCGCTCGACGACGTTGGTGTCGCCGCCGAAGTCGTATACCCAGATGTTCTCCAGGATCTGTCCCTTGGAGAGCACGCGGCCCGCGTTGATCAGCAGGAGTTCGAGCAGACGGTACTCGGTGGGAGAGAGGGCGACCTCGCTGCCTGCGCGTTCCACCCGGTGCGCCGCGAGGTCCATCGTGAGGTCCTCGTATCGGAGCACCTCATGGGCGTCGGACGCAGTCGCGGGCGCCCCCCGACGCAGCAGCGCCTCGATGCGAGCCGCCACCTCGACCGCGCTGAACGGCTTCGTGACGTAGTCGTCGCCGCCGAGCCGAAGCCCTCGTACGCGGTCCTCGACCGAGTCGCGTGCGGACAGGAACAGCACGGGCAGCGCCGAGTCGCGGCCACGGATGAGCTGGACCACCTCGAAGCCGTCCGCGCCCGGCATCGACACGTCGAGCACGACGACGTCGGGGCGGTCCGAGGCGATCGCATCGAGGGCGGCGGCCGCGCCGTCGGCGAGGCCAACCTCGAAACCCGCGAACGTGAGGGTCGAGGCGAGCATGGTGCGGATCTCCTCGTCGTCATCGACGACGAGCACGCGCGCGGTCATGCCGTCATCCTGCCATCGGAGGTCAACGCGGTGAAGGGGCCGCGCGCCGTGAGCGCGCGGGGCATCCGGACCAGCGCCACACGGCGGCGGATGAGTGCCATGCCCACCACCGCCCAGCCGAGAAGGCACACCGCGGCGCCCGCGACGGACGCGCCGGTCGGATCGCCAGCCAACGTTGCGGCAGCGTTCATGAAGGCGGTCGCGGGCATGAGGCCCGAGACGGCAGCCAACGGCGCCGGAGCGGACTCGAGCGGCAGCACGCCGGTGAGCGTGCCCACCTGCACGAGCGTCAGCAGCGCGTACGCCGCGAGTGCGAATCGGCCGAGGGCCGCCCGCAGCCCGGCGGCGAAGAGCGCGAACGTCACTCCCGCGAGGACGGACAGCAGGGTGACTCCCACGATCGCGTCCATCGAGATCCCCATCAGCGCGAGCACGAGCACCGTCGCGACGGCCTGTCCTGCTGCCAGGAGCACGACGGGTCGTGCCAGGGCGCGTGCCACCCGGCGCGACGTGGCGGGCGCTGCGAGCAGTGCGGCCCCATCCGCGCGGCGGCCCGGAGCCCACACGGTGAGCGGTGCGAGCCACAGCACGATGGCGAGGATGGCGGCGGCTGCCCAGCCCGAGCCGCTGCTCTCCGCCGAGGCGCTCAGCGCGACCGGGGAGGCCACCACCGACGCGAGTTCGGCAGCCTGGTCCTCGGTGTACGAGGGCGCCTGGGAAGCGCCCTGCGCGAGCCCGTCGGCCAGAGCGACGCTTCCCTCGGCGAGCGACGACGCACCTTCGGCGATCCCCGCAGTGCCATCGGTGAGCTGCCGTGCGCCATCGGCCGAGGCTGCCAGGCCGTCGGCGATGCTGGCGGTGCCCTGCGCCACCTGGCTCGCGCCGTCGGCGAGACCGTCGAGACCGCTCGCCGCTGCGTCGGCACCGTCAGCGTACTGAACCGTCGAGGCGGCGAGCGCCGAGGCTCCGCTGGCCGTCGCGTCGGCCGCGCCCGCTAGCGTGCCGAGGCCGTCCGCGAGCTCGGAGGCCCCTGCCGCGACACCGGCGATGGAGGCGCAGTACTGGGCGGAAGCGCCCGAGGCGGTGCAGGTCGCTGCGAGGTCCACAAGTGACTGTGCCAGTGTGCCGGCGCCGTCGGCGGAACCGGCGACGCCCGTCGAGACGCCGCGCGATCCGGACGCGAGCGACGTCGCCCCGGTGGCCAGCGCCTCGGCGCCATCGGAGAGCTGCTCGACTCCCGTCGCCGCCTGTGCGGCTCCGTCCGCAAGAGCTGCGGCGCCGCCGTAGACCTGGTCCGCTCCGTCGGCGAGCGTCGCGATGCCATCCGCAAGCGCGTCGGCACCATCGGCCACCTGCGCGGTGCCCTCGGCGAGCTCATCGGCTCCGTCGGCGAGCTGGTCCGCTCCGTCAGCAGCCTGGGTGAGTGCGAGGGAGAGATCCCCAAGCCCCGTGTACGTGGCGGTGAGCACGGTCTCGGCGATCTGCGTGCCGAGCGTGTCCGCCGCGGCCGTGCTCAACGCCGTCGAGATCAGCGCGGTGCTGGCGGAGGCGGCGGGATCGGTCTCGAGCGTGAGCGCGGCCTGCTCCGGGTCCTCCGAGCTGATCGACAGCACGGAGGCCGAGAAGTCCTCGGGGATCGTGAGCACCGCGAGGTACGTGCCATCCTCGAGTCCCTGCTCGGCGGCGGACGCACTGGTGACGGTCCAATCGAGCGTCTCCTCGCCGTCATCCGGGTGTACGAGCGCGTCGCTCAGCGCACGGCCGGCCGCCATCGGAGTCTCGCCGGTGACGATCTGATCGTCGTTGACGATCGCGACCGGGACCGATGCGAGGGACTCGGTGCGGTCAGACACGCTCCACGACAGGACGGCCGCGCCGATGGCGGGCAGTGCGACGGCGGCGAGAGCGACGAGGACAGTGCTGCGGGTGAGGCGCATGCGCATCTCAGGCTCCGATCTCGAGCGGCGTGGCGCCGGCTCGTGCGAGGGTGGCGCGGGACGGGGGGAACGCGACGACGGCGGCGCCATGACCGGTGAGCAGTGCGCACAGCCGCTCATCCGGGGCGCCGGGCAGCACGATGACGCGTGCGCCGGCAGCGAGAGAGGTCACCGCGACGAGCGCGCGCCGGTCCGCTGCGCCGAGCGTCGCCACCGGGGCGTCGTGCGCGATGCCGAGCGCCGAGAGCAGACCGGCGGCGTGGTCCAAGTTCTCGCGACGGCGCTGGCCTCGCACGCCCGCGAGGCCCAGCTCGGCGTCGACCATCGCGATCGCGCAGACCCGTTCATCGGCGGCGTCCGGCAACGCGACGGCGGACCGGGAGCGCACTTCCTCGGATCGCTCGGGCAGGATCATGCCGTCCACGACGAGCTCGCCCGCATACGATCGCGAGCGCCCCGTGAGGACTGCGGCGATGGCGATCTGGGCGTCGGCGTCGGGCACTGGGAGCGTCACGATGTCCCCAGGAGCGGCGTCGATGTCGAGCGGCACGTCTCCTCGCCGCGCCACGAGGCCACGGGCTGCGACCGCACACGATGCCTCGGGGGAGCCGTCGACGGCCGTCTGGCGCACGAGCGCATCGCCCTCGACGTCGACGACCGGCAGGCGTCGATCGAGCCAGTCGGGGATCCACCATGCGCGGTCCTCGAGCAAGGTGAGCACGGCCGGCACGAGAGTCATGCGGATGAGGAATGCGTCCACCGCGACGCCCACGGCGAGTCCGAAGGCGATGGGCTTGATAGTCGCCGAGCCGCCGGGAAGGAAGGCCACGAAGACGCTGACCATGATGATCGCGGCGGCAGTCACGACCGGGGCTGAATGCGCGAAGCCTGCGCGGATCGCGCGGTGCGGGTCGCCGGTGTGGGCGTACTCCTCGCGCATGCGGCTCACCAGGAACATCTCGTAGTCCATCGCGAGCCCGAACAGCACGCCCATCACGAGGATCGGCAGGAAGCTCACGAGCGGGCCGGGGACCGTATCCCCCAGGATGAAGGGAAGCCAACCCCACTGGAAGACTGCCACGATCGCGCCGAAAGCCGCGCCGACGGAAAGCACGTAGCCCGCCGTGGCCTTGACGGGGACGGCGACAGAGCGGAACACGATCAGCAGCAGCACGAGCGACAGGCCCACGACGGTGAGCCCGAACGGCAGCAGCGCCGCCTCAAGCCGCTCGGAGACGTCGATGTTGATCGCAGTGGTGCCGGTCACGCGGATGTCGTCGATGCCGAGATCGGTCTCCACCTGGTCCGCGTGCTCGCGGATCGTGTGAACCAGGTCCTCCGTGGCGGGATCCGACTGCCCCCCTTCGGGGATGACGCGCAGCAGCGCCGTGTCTGCCGCGGCATTCGGGGTCGCCATGTCCACCGCCGCCACCCCGGGAAGCGCCGCCACCGCCTCCTCGAGGTCCTCAACCGCGCGCAGCGGGTTGTCGGAAGCGAGGATGTCGGCGGTGATGAGCAGCGGCGCGTTCCAGCCGGGGCCGAACGTCTCCGCGACCGCGTCGAAGTGCTCGCGCGCGGCGGTCCCCTCGGGCTCGTGGCCGGCGTCGGGCAGTGCGAGCTGCAGCGAGAACGCTGGCACCGCGACGATCCCCAGGACTGCCACCACGGCCGCGATCGTGATGCGCGGCCTGCGGGTGACCGTGTCGATCCAACGTGACGAGACGCGCTCGCCCGTGCTCGGCCCCCGGCGCGTGCGCGGGGTGAGACGGGCGCCCGCGAGCAGCGCCACCGCCGGAAGCAGCGTGAGCGCGGCGAGCACGGCCATCGCAACGGCCATCGCGCCAGCGAGCGCCATCACCGTGAGCAGAGGAATGTTCACCACCACGAGGCCCACGAGCGACACGATGACCGTGAGGCCCGCGAAGACGACGGCCGAGCCGGACGTGGCCAGTGCGCGGGCCATGGCCTCGCGGGGCGTGGCGCCCGTCGCGAGCTCGGCGCGGTGGCGGGAGAGGATGAACAGCGAGTAGTCGATCGCGACCGCGAGCCCGAGCATCGAGGCGAATGCGGGTGACGCGTTCGAGACCGAGGTGACGTGGGTGAGCAGCGTGATCGCCGACAGCGTGGTCCCGACGCCCAGCAGTGCAGTCAGGATTGGCATTCCTGCGGCGAGCAGCGATCCGAACGTGAGGACCATGACCAGCAGTGCCACGACGATGCCGATGATCTCCGACGTGTGGCCCTCGGGCTCGGGCGTCTCGGAGAATGCGGAACCTCCGATCGTGGAGCTCACGCCCGAGGCAGCGACCGTCGCGGCCTCCGTGACCGCGTCAAGCGTCTCCGCGCTCGGCTTCGCGTCCTCGAACTGGACTGTGCCGAGCGCGGCATCGCCAGCCTCGTCGATACCCAGGTCCTCGGCGTCGGGAACCCCCGCGACACCGTCGATCCCGGAGATGGCGGCCAGGCTCTCCTCGATCACCGCCATCGTTTCATCGCTGGTGACGTCCGATCCCGCCTCGACGCGATACAGCACCTGCCCGGTCGCCCCGGCGGCGGCGTCGCCGAAGCGCGCCGCGAGCACGTCCTGGCCCTCCTGCGACTCCGTACCCGAGATGGTGTAGTCGTCGGCGAACGACGAGCCGAGCAGCTGCGAGGCGCCGCCAACGAGCAGCAGGAGCAGCATCCAGGCGGCGATGAAGGTGCCGCGGTGGCGGCCGACGAGGTGGCCGAGCCGGTGCAGTGCGAGCGACATGGGTGGGCATTCCGTTCCGTGGAGGGCGGGTGACGGCGTCCAGTTCACCCCGCCCACCTGAGCGCGCCCCGCTCATGAACCTGACGATTCGCTGACGGTCCAGGACTCGTGCGAACGCGAGGCCTGCGGCGGCATCGCAGGGGGCGGGGTCGTAGGGTGCAACCGTGCACTACCTCGACCACGCCGCCACATCGCCGCTGCGTCCCGCCGCACGCGAGGCGTGGCTCGCGGCTGCGGATGCGGTAGGCAATCCGTCCGCCTTGCACGGCGACGGGCGTCGCCGCCGTGCGCTCGTGGAGGACTCACGCGAGCGAATCGCCGCCGCGCTCGGCGCCGACGCCGCCGAAGTGATCCTGCTGAGCGGCGGCACGGAGGCGGACAACATGGCACTCAAGGGCCTGTGGTGGGGTCGCGGCGGTACCGGACGGATCGTGACGACCTCAGTGGAGCATCACGCAGCACTGGATCCCGCGCGATGGCTTGTCGACCGCGAGGGCGCGGAGGTGGTCGAGAGAGGCGTGGATGCGTGGGGTCGCGTCGACGTCGACGAGTTCGCTGCGTCCCTGCCAGGGGCGACGCTCGCGTCGGCGATGTGGGTCAACAACGAGGTAGGTGCGATCCAGCCGGTGCGCGAGCTCGCCGCTGCTGCAACCGCAGCGGGGGTGCCGATCCACTGCGACGCGGTGCAGGCCGTCGGCTACGAGAACGTGGACTTCGCTGCGTCTGGCGTGACGACGATGGCGGTCAGTGCCCACAAGATCGGCGGACCGGTGGGTGTCGGTGCGCTGCTCGCGCGGCGTGCCGCTCCACTGAGCCCGCTCCTCCACGGCGGCGGTCAGGAACGCAAGGTGCGCTCAGGCACCGTCGATGCGGCCGGTGCGGCAGCGTTCGCAGCCGCTCTCGAGGACGCGGTGGCCGCACGGGCCTCCGAGCGTGAGCGAATCGCAAGGCTCGCCTCGCGCCTCGTCGTCGGCGTTCGCGCGGCCGTGCCCGATGCGGTGGTGCGCGGCTCAGAGGACGGCTATGCCGCCCACATCGTCCACGCCGTGATCCCAGGCGCTTCCTCTGAGGCGATGCTGATGCTGTTCGACGCCGCTGGAGTCGCCGTGTCCTCAGGGTCGGCCTGCACTGCAGGGGTGGTGGAACGCAGCCACGTGTTGCTGGCGATGGGGCACACGCCCGAAGAGTCGCGGTCGGCGGTGCGGTTCAGCCTGGGGTGGTCGTCGACCGATGCCGACGTGGACGCGGCGCTTGCAGCCGTTCCCGACGCCGTCGCGCGTGCCAGGGCGGCTGGCTCGCGCGGCTGACGTACGCGCGCACAGAGCCAGGCCGATGCTTCGCCGACTCGGGTCGTGCGTCGCCCGATGAAGTTCCAAGGGGGTCACGTGCTCTGGCTGAGGCAGGCAAGCGCATCGCGGCTGGCCTCCACCGTGATGTTCACGTGGGGCGGCGTGACGCGGATGTCGGACACGGCTGCGCCGGGGCATTCGCTCACAGGGTTCGCCAGGGTCAGCGTAGTGACGTCCTCCCCGAGTAGCATCGCCGGATCGATTCTGAGGCCTGCAACCTCCAACGTGTCGACGTCAGCCGTGATCGCGCCGTCGACGGCTGTCAGCGACACCCACGCTGTCGCTTCCTGTCCGCCGATCATCATGCCCATACCTACCGCTCCCTCCGCCAGCTCCACGTCCCCGGCGCCTGGAAGGCGCGCGGATAGCAGGGAGGACGCATCGTCGGGAGTCAGCGAAGCGGTGACGCTGACGTGGCCTGTGACAAGAGCGACCAACGCGGAGGGGCTGGAGAGTCTCAGCGAGAACGGCACTGGCGCGGCGGCCAGCCGTGCGTCGATGCTGTGGCGGACCACGAACTCGGCCGCGACGGCGAGAGCGAGAACCCCGATGAGGGCGGCAGACGTGACGATCAGCGGACGGCGCTTCATGGTGGACAGTTCATCAGCCGAGGCTGAGAGGGCGCTGGGAGCGGGCTAACGGTCCGCTGAAGGGTGCGACACAGGGGGCGTCAGGGCTTGTGGCTGTCGGCAGCCTGGAGGCGGATTCCCGCGAGCAGGAGGTCGAGCCCGGCGCGGAACTGCACGCCGTCGTCGTGTGCCGCGAACTCGTCCAGGATGAAGTGGAGGTAGGGGAACGCCTCGCCGTCGAGCGCGCGCCACTGCGCGACCGCGCCCTCGAGGTCCTGGCCCGAGGCGCCGGCATCTGGCGCCGACGCTGAGTGCTGCTGGCTGAGGTCGGCCGCCGTACCGATGACGAACCCGACGATCGCTGAGACTGCGTTGAATGTGTCGCGCGCGCTCAACCCGAGTCGCATGACCTGTCTGCCAAGGCGGTCGTAGAGGCGCAGCGCGTTCGGTTGCTGCTCCCCATCGCGCATGAAGTAGGCGGCGAGCCACGAGCGTTGGACGATCGTGTCGAAGAGGGTGACGGCGATCGTTCTCGCGTCGTCGAGGGGGTCGGGGCCGTGCAGGTCCTCCGTGGCCGCGAGCACGTCGGCGAGGACGTGGTCGCTCGCGCGGTCAAGAAGCTCGTCCTTGTTGGAGACGTACCAGTAGATGCTCCCGACGCCGCCGCCGAGTCGTGCGGCGAGGGCGCGGAAGGTGAGCGCGGATTCGCCTGCTGCGTCGAGCAGTGCGACGGCCTCTGTCACGACGGCCTCCATCGAGTGCGTGGCGCGTGTGCGGGTGCGCTTGTCGGTGGCGGCCATGGCGTCATTCCATCACATCTTGCGGTGAGTCGAACACTGTTCTATTCTCTCGAACGTTGTTCGATAAACGAACGGCGTTCGATACTAGGAGGTGCCCATGAGCTCCACCACCACGATCCAGACCTCAGGTCCCCGCACCTACACATCCCTACGCGCGGCGGCCGTCCCCCTCACTGCGCTGTGCCTCGCGTTCTTCGTCGAGATGACCGACAACACGCTCCTCTCGATCGCGCTCCCCACCATCGGACGTGACCTCGGGGCAAGCACCACCGCACTCCAATGGGTGAACGGCGCCTACTCGCTCACCTTCGGTGGACTGCTGCTCACCGCCGGGTCCATCGCCGACCGCTTCGGCCGACGGCGCGTGCTCGAGATCGGTCTCGCCGCCTTCGGCCTCGTGAGCCTCGGCGCACTCCTTGTCGAAACCGCCACCGGCCTGATCGCACTACGGGCTGCACTCGGAGTGGCAGCCGCCGCCATGGCGCCGATCACGAACTCCCTGGTCTTCCGGCTCTTCGAGACCGAGGAACTGCGGCGTAAGGCCATGGCGCTGATGATCACCGTCGGTATGAGCGGCTTCATCCTCGGCCCCGTGCTGGGCGGCACAGCCCTCGCCCACGCCAGCTGGCACTGGCTGCTGCTCGTCAACGCGCCCATCGCGCTCCTCGCGTGGCTCGGCGTTCGCGCGGGAGTGCCAGCCGACGACGCGACCGGGCTCACGCATGGCCGACTCGACCTCGGAGGCTCTCTGCTCAGCATCGCCGCGATCGGCCTCGCGTGCTACACCTTCACGAGCGGCGTCGAGCGCGGCTGGACGGACATCCTCACCCTGGTCTGCGTCGCGGGCGCAGCACTCTCCGTCGTCGCCTTCGTTCGCCACGAGCGTCGGGCCTCCTCGCCGATGCTCGACCTCACAGTGTTCCGCGACCGCACCGTGCGCGGCGCCACCATCGCCCAGGCAGGCACGTCGATCGCGATGGCCGGCTCCATGTTCGGGCTGATCCTGCTCTTCCAGTACGCCTACGGGTGGAGCCCCATGAAGGCTGGACTCGCGAACCTGCCAGCCATCGTGACCATGCTGCTTGCGTCGCCGCTGTCAGAAGGCCTCGCCCGACGCTTCGGTCATCGGATCGCATGCGCCGTCGGCGCGGGCGCGCTCACGGCGGGGCTCGCCTCGCTCGCGTGGGGAGTGGAGCACGGCTACCCGGCGATCGCGGCGTCTCTCATGGTGTTCGCGATCGGGTTGCGCACTGTCATGACCATCGGGGCTGTCGCGCTCGTCGGGGCCATGCCACAGAACCGGACATCGCTCGGCGCTGCGCTCAACGACACCGCCCAAGAGGTCGGCTCCAGCGTCGGAACTGCCTTGGTGGGAACACTGCTTGCAGTCCTGGTGGGCACCGTCCTGCCCGACGGGGCGTGGAGCGCCGCGCTCGTCGCCACGTTCGTGCACGGTGCGGCGGTTGTCTTCGCCGTGCTCGCAGTGGTGGTCGGCGTGATCGCAGGCTTCGGGGCGCTGACGCTCACCGACTCGCGTGACGTGGAGGAGGTGCACTAGGAGGGCGGCGGAGGCAAGGGCGACGGATCGCGGCGGTGGGGGTCATCGGTGTCGGCTTCACGGCGTCACTCTGGCCACGCGATCGGCGTGGGCATTGCCCGGTCGGTCACTCCGTCGCAGCGTCCGGGTGTGCTTGCAGGACGGCCTCGGCAGTCTCGAGAATCACCTTCTTGGCGGTGGCGGTGTCGGTGATGTCGCGGTGGAACAGGCTAAGCACGGAGATGGAGCTCAGTGCGGCGAGCGCGCGGAACAGCGGTGCGACGTCGTCGATCTCATCCAGGGGCGGCAGATCGAACATGCGCAGAAGCGCGTCGCCGAGCTCGTCGAGCCGTCCGCCGAACTCATCATGCTCACGCACGGTGATGGAGGCCAGCGCGAGCGCGATGAAGCCGGGCCAATCCAGAGCGGCATCGAGCATGACGCGAGCTGCCGTCGACTGACGGTGCGCCGGGCTCGCCTCGTGCTCGACGCGCTCCAACGCCTCGTGCCCGATCTGGACGCAGCGGCGCAGCGTGGCGTCAACGAGGGCGTCCTTGTCTCCGAAGCGGCGGAAGACCCCGGCCTTGGAGTAGCCGCTCGCTGTGGCGACCATGCTGACGCTCATGGCTTGCACCCCGTGCTGTGCGAGCAGCCCTGCGGTGAGGTCGAGCATCTGGGCGTCGATCTGTGCGCTCGTCGGCCGCACGGTACGGCCGCTCATCGACGGTCCCCCTGGCTGCGCGGCGTGTGGACTCCCGCCAGGACCGACGACCCGGCGAGGATGACCCACACCAGGATCGGGTAGACGGCGAGGCGCTCGAACAGTCCGAACAGTCGCTCAGGTGCGATCAGGAAGGCGGTGAGGAGGGACGTGATGCCGAGCGCGCCGAGGCCGATGCCCGTACGTCCGAGCCATCGCAGCGCAGGGATGCGCGACAGCGAGGCGCCCAGCGTGGTGATGCCGGCGAGTCCGCTGATGATTGCGACGGCTGCAGCAGGAATGTGCCAGGAGCTGGCGTCCTCGGGGTTCAGTCCCACGGCAAGTTCTGCCAGGCCTGCGAGCACGAGCAACGCCATGCCTACCCGACTTGCCACGGTGCGCGCGAGCGTACGCCACAGGAGGACGCCGCCCAATGCGATGCTGGCTCCGGCCACTACCCACGAGGTGTTCGCCGCGGCATGCCATGGCGAACACACGCTGCGCCCTTCGAAGACGCCGCAGTCGACCGCCCCGAGGTCGCTGATCGTGTGCGCAACGATGCTGTACGGCTCACGCCAGGCCGCCTGAACTACCAGCAGCATCACGAAGTACTGCACGACGAACGCCCACAATGCTGCGCCGGCAACTTCGCGTGGGGCACTGCGAAGCCGCGCGGACAATCCGTTGCGGTGGTCGTGGACGGTCTTGGCTGTGACGGAGGATTCGGTGAGGCTCATATCGGCACTGTAACCGATTCGGTCACTATGCGTCCAATTCGGTCGCGACCTGCGGTGTGCCGGTCAACGTTCACAGACGATGCGGTCGAAGTCTGCGCCCCGGCGGACGGCCGCTTCATGGCGAGCAGGTGCCGAATCCCGTCGACAGTGGTCGCGCCCGCGGAGATGAACAGGGTGGTCGCCGCCTGCGTGGCACCGCCTGCAAGGAGCATCCTGAGGGCGTGTTCGTCGAGTAGGCAGCGGGGCAGCGCGTCCCACCTTCTCTCGGCCAGGTTCGCGAGCGCGCGGACAGAATCGGTCGTGCGGACTCTCGCCTACACTTGTGGAGTCCTGTCCCCGGCCCGTGAAGGAGGGTCATGCGCGTGCTCGCCGCCCTCTCCGGGGGGGTCGACTCGGCCGTCGCCGCGGCCCGTGCCGTCGAGGCGGGCCACGATGTCACGGGCGTTCACATGGCGCTCAGCCGCAACCGCGACCTGCACCGCAACGGCTCGCGTGGCTGCTGCTCCATCGAGGACGCGAACGATGCGCGCCGCGCGGCCGACAACTTGGGCATCCCGTACTACGTGTGGGACCTGAGCGACGAGTTCCACGACACTGTGGTGGCGGACTTCCTCTCGGAGTACGAGGCGGGTCGCACGCCCAACCCGTGCGTGCGCTGCAACGAGCACATCAAGTTCGAGACTCTGCTCGAGCGTGCTTCGGCGCTCGGCTTCGATGCAGTCGTCACGGGCCACTACGCCAGGATCGACGTTCGGGACGATGGCGTGCGGGAGCTGCACCGTGCCGCCGACGCTGCGAAGGATCAGTCGTACGTGCTCGCCGTGATGGGCCCCGACAAGCTTGCGCGCTCGATGTTCCCGCTCGGCATCACCACCTCGAAGTCTCAGGTGCGCGCCGAGGCCGCCGCGCGTGGGTTGGGCGTCTCGAACAAGCCCGACAGCTATGACATCTGCTTCGTCGCCGACGGCGACACCAAGGGCTTCCTCGAACGCGAGCTCGGGGAGCGGCCGGGCGACATCGTCGACGACTCCGGAGCCGTGGTGGGCGCGCACACGGGCGCGTATGCGTACACGGTGGGTCAGCGCAAGGGTCTGGGTCTCGGTCGTCCTGCACCGGACGGACGGCCCCGCTACGTCACCGAGGTCGACACGGTGCGCAACGTGGTGACGGTGGGACCGGAGACCCTGCTGTCCGTGTCCACGCTGGTGGGGGAGAAGGCCGTGTGGCTGGCACCGGACGTCTCCGCTGACGAGCCCGTGCGCTGCGAGGCACAGGTGCGCGCGCATGGCGAGCCCGCCCCGGGCGCGGTGCGCCGTGATGGGGACCGTCTGATCGTCGAGCTCGATGCGCCGATCAGGGGCATCGCCGCGGGCCAGTCGCTCGTGGTCTACGCGGGCTCGCGAGTGCTGGGCCAGGCGACGCTGACGAGGTGACCCGCGCGTCGGGCATGTGCCCCGCGAAGTGGCAGGCTGGTGTCATCCCCGGCCACCGCTGATCGAAGGAGCTCCGCCATGACCTACGTCGCCGACCCCGCCCGCTACGACGGCTCGATGCTCTACCGACGCACCGGCCGCTCCGGCCTGGATCTTCCCGTACTCAGCCTGGGGCTGTGGCAGAACTTTGGCGACGACCGCCCGTTCGAGACGCAGCGCCAGATTCTGACGCGCGCGTTCGATGTGGGGGTCACCCACTTCGACCTCGCCAACAACTACGGGCCGCCGTACGGCGCTGCCGAGATCAACGTCGGGCGCGCGCTCGCCACCGATCTCAAGCCGTACCGCGACGAGATCGTCGTCTCGTCCAAGGCCGGCTGGGACATGTGGCCCGGCCCGTACGGCCAGGGTGGCGGCAGCCGCAAGTACATGCTCGCGAGCCTGGACCAGTCGCTGACGCGCATGGGGCTCGACTACGTCGACATCTTCTACCACCACCGCTACGACCCCACGACGCCGCTCGAGGAGACCGCCGCCGCGCTGGACCATGCGGTGCGCTCCGGCCGTGCGCAGTACGTGGGCATCTCGTCGTACGACGCCGCGCACTCGAGCGAGATGGCGGCCCTGCTACGCGACCTCGGCACTCCGCTGCTGATCCACCAGCCCAGCTACAACATGCTCAACCGCTGGATCGAGACCGAAGGTCTGCTGGATGCGGCCGCGGACGAGGGCTTCGGGGTGATCGGGTTCACCGCGCTCGCGCAGGGGCTGCTCACGTCGAAGTACTTGAACGGCGTGCCCGAGGGTTCGCGCGCTGCGGGCGGCGGGTCTTTCGATCGCTCGTGGCTCACGGAGGAGTTGCTCGGCAATCTGCGCGCGCTGAACGAGACCGCGGCGGCTCGCGGGCAGTCTCTCGCGCAGATGGCGCTCGCGTGGGCGCTGCGCGATGAGCGCGTGACGTCGCTCGTGATCGGCGCGTCGTCGGTGTCGCAGCTCGAGGACTCCGTGGGTGCGGTGGCGAACCTCGCCTTCTCCGACGAGGAGCTCGCGGCGATCGACTCGCTGACCGGCGACGCGGGCGTGGATCTGTGGAAGGGCGCGCGCGAGGGCACGCTCTGACGCGAGTATCGCGGGCCTGGCGCGAGTCTGCGGCGCTGACGTACCTCTGACGCGCGGTCGCGCCCGCGAAGCGCCGTTGGTGTACCCCTAGGGCGGGCGCGACGGTGGTGTACCCGGCCCGGGAGGGGGCTTGGAGGCGATGTGTCCGATTCGCTGCGCTCGCATCGACTGCGCTCGCGTGAGAGCGCTCTCGCAAGCACGTGAACGCGCTCTCACGCTGCGAACCGGTTGCGCGACACATGTTGGTAACGAATGGGTATCGGAACGGTATGCAAGCGCTTGCAAGGTTTGACCGGAACCTTGGTCGGGCCTAGTTTGAAGGCGATTCGTGAGAGCGCTTTCACGAAAGAGGAGAGCGCTCTCAAGAGTCGGACCGACACCTACTTCACAAGGGAGTGAACGTGAGCCTCTCACGACGCAGTACGCACCTCGGGATCGCCGCAGGAGCGGCCGTCCTGACCCTCACCCTCGCCGCCTGCTCGGGCGGTGACACCACGGACGACCCGACCACGTCGGACACGGGTTCCAGCGACGAGCCGGTCACCCTGACTCTCGCCACGTTCAACCAGTTCGGCTACTCGGGCGAGTCCGAGGGCGGCGACTACATGTACGACCTCATCGCGGAGTACGAGGAGGCGCACCCCAACGTGGACATCGTCTACAACGTTGCGGACACCTCCAACACCGCTCGCGAGAACTTCTTCACCAAGCTCGGCCCCGGCGGTCTCGCCGACATCGAGGCCATCGAGGTGGACTGGCTCGCCGAGGCGCTGCAGTACTCGGACCTCCTCGCGGACCTCTCGAACCCTGAGCTCGACGGCCGCTGGCTCGACTGGAAGACCGCTGCGGCGACCGACGCTGACGGCCGCCTCATCGGCTACGGCACCGACATCGGCCCCGAGGCGATCTGCTACAACGTGGACGCCATCGAGGCCGCCGGCATGGACGCCTCGCGTGAGGCCATGACCGCCGCCATCGACGGTGACTGGGACAACTTCTTCGCGCTCGGCCAGCAGTACACCGACGCGACCGGCAAGGGCTTCTACGAGGAGAACGCTGCCGTGCTCCAGGCCATGATCGGCCAGGTCGCCGTGCCTTACGAGGACCAGTCGACCGGCGAGATCATCGCCCTCGACAACCCCGAGGTCAAGGCCATCTACGACCAGCTCACCGCCGCTTCGGCTGCGGGTCTCTCTGCGGGCCTCTCGCAGTGGGGCGACGACTGGGCCGCCGGTATGGCCAACGGTGACTTCGCCGTGATGCCCTGCCCGTCCTGGATGCTCGGTGTCATCAACGGCAACGCGCCTGACGGCAACTGGGACATCGCCAACGCCTTCCCGGGTGGCGGCGGCAACTGGGGCGGTTCGTACCTGACCGTTCCGGCCTCCGGCGCCAACGTCGAGGCTGCCACCGAGCTCGCCGCGTGGCTGACCGCCCCCGAGCAGCAGGCCAAGGCCTTCGCGAACGTCGGTGCCTTCCCGAGCCAGATCGACGCCGCTGCGTCGACCGAGGTCCAGGAGGCCACCAACGCGTTCTTCAACGACGCTCCGATCGGTGAGATCTTCGCCGAGCGTGCCGCCGCTGTCGAGGTCGCCCCGTACAAGGGTGCCCTGTACTTCCAGGTGAACGACGCCATGGTCAACGCGCTCCGCCGCGTGGACGAGGGTGTCATGTCCGCCGACGAGTCGTGGGCGCAGTTCGAGGCTGACGTCCAGGCGATCAGCTAGTCACACACCGCTGGCGGTGCGGGCCGTCTCCTTCGTGGAGGCGGCCCGCACCGGCCGACGGCCCGGCCGCTGGCCGCACTGAACGTCCCCCATCCTCGACCACCTCCTCCTCACCTAGGAGACCCTTCGCATGACCATCACGCAGCCCCCTGGCGTCGACACCCCCGCGTCCGAGCCTCGCAAGCCCGCGCCGCCGACGTTCAGGCAGCGACTCGGACGCCTCGACGTCAAGCTGTCGCCCTACCTCTACATCGCGCCGTTCTGGATCGTGTTCGCCCTCGTGGGCCTGTTCCCGATCATCTACACGGCCGTCATCGCTTTCCAGGACTGGGACCTCGTGCGCAACACGGGTGAGTTCACCGGCTGGGACAACTTCGCCTTCGTGCTTCAGGACCGTGAGTTCTGGTTCTCGCTGCGCAACACCTTCTCCATCTTCCTGCTCTCGTCTGTGCCGCAGGTGATCGTCGCCACGGTCATCGCCGCGATGCTCGATAAGAACATCCGCTCCAAGACCTTCTGGCGCATGGGAGTGCTGCTCCCGTACGTGGTGGCGCCCGTCGCCGTCGCGCTGATCTTCTCCAACATGTTCGGCGACCGCTACGGCCTCGTGAACTCCGTGCTCGGAGACTTCGGCATCGACCCCATCGCGTGGCACGTCGACATCATCCCCAGCCACATCGCGATCGCCACGATGGTGAACTTCCGCTGGACCGGCTACAACGCGCTGATCCTCCTCGCCGCGATGCAGGCGATCCCGCGCGACCTGTACGAGGCCGCCGCGATCGACGGCGCGGGCACGTGGCGTCGCTTCTTCTCTGTGACGCTGCCGCAGATCCGCCCCACGATGATCTTCGTCATCATCACCTCGACCATCGGTGGCCTGCAGATCTTCGACGAGCCGCGCATGTACGACACGAACGGCCAGGGCGGCTCCAACCATCAATGGGAGACCATCACGCTCTACCTGTACAAGACGGGTTGGGGCGAGTTCAACTTCGGCAGGGCCGCGGCAGTCGCCTGGCTCCTGTTCATCATCATCGTCGCCATCGGCCTGCTCAACTTCGCCGTGACGCAGAGACTCATCGCCACGGACACCATGGCCAAGAAGTCGAAGAACCTGAAGAAGGTGACCAAGTGACCGCCATCTCCAACCCCCTCAAGCGCCGTCCCAAGTACGCGGCAGCGGTGAGCACGATGCGTCCCCACTGGACGGTGTACGCGGTGCTGGCGGTGTTCCTGATCGCCTCGGTGTTCCCGTTCTACTGGTCCTTCCTGATCGCCTCGGGCGACCGCTTCACCATCAACGACCCGAACCTGTCGTGGTGGCCGGGCGGCAACTTCCTCGAGAATGCGGCGACGGTCATCAACAACCCGGCCGTGAACTTCTGGAAGGCGCTGTGGAACTCGATCGTCGTCTCGACGGTCTCGGGTATCTCCACGGTCGTGCTGTCCACCCTGGCGGGCTACGCGTTCGCCAAGCTGCGCTTCAAGGGCTCCGGTCCGCTGCTGGTTGGCGTCATCGCGACCATGGCCGTGCCCGTCCAGCTCGGCATCGTGCCGCTCTACATCCTCATGCAGAAGTTCGGCTGGACCGGCAGCATCGGCGCCGTGATCCTGCCGGTCCTGGTGACCGCGTTCGGTGTGTTCTGGATGACGCAGTACATCTCGCAGGCGCTGCCCACGGAGCTCATCGAGGCTGCGCGCGTGGACGGCTGCTCGATGATCCGCACGTTCTGGCATGTAGGTCTGCCCGCCGCGCGACCGGCCGCTGCGATGCTGTTCCTGTTCACGTTCGTGACGCAGTGGAACAACTTCATGTGGCCGTACATCGTGCTGGACCCGCAGAACCCGACGCTGCCCGTGTCGCTGTCGATCCTGCAGGCGAACTACTTCGTCGACTACTCGCTCGTGCTCGCGGGCGTGCTGCTGGCGACCGTGCCGCTGATGCTGCTGTTCATGTTCGCCGGCCGCCAGCTGGTCTCCGGCATCATGGCGGGTGCGGTCAAGGGCTGACGACCGTGCTCATCTCTCTTCCGCCCGCCGTGGGGCATGAGGTTGCATCTGCAAGGATGACCGCATGCCCCCGGTGGATGGAGACGCAGAGATGAGCCTGGTGCGCCATGCGGCGCCCACCCTCGAGATGGTCGCGGCGCGCGCGGGGGTGTCGCGTGCGACCGTCTCGAGGGTCGTCAACGGCTCGGACAAGGTCAATCCCAGCAGCGTCAAGCTGGTGCAGGCGGCGATCGATGAGCTCGGCTATGTGCCCAACCGGGCCGCGAGGTCGCTCGCGAGCGCCCAGAGCCACGCGATCGCGCTGATCGTCCCTGAGGACGTCACGAGGTTCTTCGGCGACGTGTTCTTCGCTTCGATCGTCGCGGGCATCAACGCACGCCTCGAGCAGACTGACTACGCACTGAACCTCATGGTCGCGACTCAGTCCGAGGGTGCGAAGACCATGCGTTACCTGACGGGTGGCGCCGTGGATGGTGCGGTCGTGGTCTCGCACCACACGGCGGACCACTTCCTTGAGCGCATCGCGGACACGATCCCCCTGGTGTTCGGCGGTCGCCCTGGCCTTGCAGGCATCGACACATGGGTCGTCGACGTCGACAACGAGGAGGGCGGCGCTGTTGCCGCGCGTCGCCTCGTCGAGCGAGGCTGCAAGCACATTGCGACCATCACGGGACCCACGGACATGCAGTCCGCACTCGAGCGCACCGACGGATGGCGCCGGGTGCTCGTGGACGCAGGCCTCGAGCCGGGCCCCGAGGTTGACGGTGACTTCTCGATGATGGGTGGCGCGCGTGCCGCGCGGCGGCTGCTCGAGACGTACCCCGAGATGGACGGCGTGTTCGTCGCCTCCGACCTCATGGCGTCGGGCGCGATGCCGGTGCTGCTCGATGCAGGCAAGCGCGTCCCGGAGGACGTCGCGATCGTCGGCTACGACGACAGCCCTGCCGCGCTCGCGTGCCCGGTCCCGCTCACGACCGTGCGCCAGCCCTCGGAGGAGATGGGGCGCATGATGGCGGACATCCTGATCGACGTGCTCGCCGGGAACGACGACCGCCCGCGGTCGTCGATCATGCCGATCAGCCTCGTCGAGCGCGTCTCGGCCTGAACGCGTCAGGTGTAGCGTCGGCCTGAACCCCAGGTGCAGGAGGAGGCACGGTGACGCTGCTCGTGAGAGGCGTGAGGCTGCTGGATGGCCCCGACGCCCCGGTGGACCTGGCGATCGAGGGTGACCGCATCGCGCGCATCGCTCCCAGCGGGGAGCTGAGTCCCGGCGCCGACGCGCAGGTCGTGGAACTCGAGGGCCGGTGGGCGACTCCGGGCTACGCGGATCACCACGTGCACTTCACGATGTGGGCCAAGCACCTGTCCCGTCTCGATGTCTCCGCGGCGCGTGAGCCCGAGGACGCCGCCGAGGCGATCCGCGTCGCGCTCGCGAGCGAGCACGTCGTCGAGCACACGGCGTTCGTGGCGCGGGGGTTCCAGGACGCGCTGTGGAGTCACGAGCCCACGGGCGCGCTGCTGGACGGTGCGGCCCTGGCGGCGGGGCAGGACGGTCGCGCGATCGTTGTCGTCTCGCACGATCTGCACACGGTGTGGCTGAACGAAGCGGCGGCGCAGCGCTTCGGTGCGCCCCGTGCCGGCGTCCTGCGCGAGGACGCCGCGTTCGCGGTGGAGCAGGCGGTCGACCGTGAGGCGGGCGAGGGCGAGGACGAGCTCGTCGGCGCGGCGCTTGCCGCAGCCGCCGCGCGCGGCGTCACCGCGATCACCGACTTGGAGATGGCGGACAACCCGAGCGTGTGGGCAGGGCGCATCAGGCGAGGGCTGGATGCCGTGCGCGTGACGGCGAACGTCTATCCGGAGCATCTCGCGCTCTCGGTGGCACGCCGCGAGCGCACCGGCACGGTGGTGCCGGACACGGAAGGCCTGGTGACGGTCGGCTCCCTCAAGCTCTTCGCGGATGGAGCGCTGAACTCCCGCACCGCGCTGTGTCACGAGCCGTACCCCGGCGGGGGGCGCGGTCATGCCGTGTACGGGGAGGGGGAGCTCGAGGCAGTGATGGCGGACGCTCATGCGAAGGGCTTCTCGGTGGCGCTGCACGCCATCGGCGACCTGGCAGTGCAGCGCGCGCTCGATGCGTTCGAGGCCTCAGGTGCACGCGGCACGGTCGAGCACGCGCAGCTCGTCGCGCCGGGGGATCTGCCGCGCTTCGCCGAACTCGGCGTGGGTGCCTCGGTCCACCCCGAGCACGCGCTCGACGACAGGGACGTGACCGACAGCCTATGGGCCGACCGCAAGAGCCGCGCCTTCCCCTACGGCGCGCTCGCGGATGCCGGGGCGGCTCTGCAGTTCGGGTCCGACGCGCCCGTCGCGCCGCTGGACCCGTGGTTCGCGATCTCGGCGGCGGTGCATCGGACGCGGGATCTGCGCGAGCCGTGGGAGCCCGCCAACGCCGTCTCCATCGAGCAGGCGCTTGCCGCCTCGTGGGGCTCTCCGGCGCTCGTCGAGGGCGGGCCCGCCGATATCGCGGTGCTCGACGATGACCCGCGCACCGCTGACATGCCGACGCTGCGGGGCATGTATGTGGCGCTCACGGTGAGCGCGGGTCGGGTGACGCACCGCACCTACTGAGCGCCGCGTCGGGCATTGACGCGATGCCGGATGCCGCTCAAGCGAGGACCCCCGGAGGCGTGGCCTCCGGGGGTCCTGTCGTCTGCGCCGCCGCGAGGGGGAGAACGGGCGGCGCGACGGGACGCGGGATCGGTGACCCCGCGGACTGCTCGGTGCGTTACGCGCCCGAGCTCACAGCGATCTTGCGCGGCTTGGCCTCCTCGGCCTTGGGAACCACGACCGTAAGGATGCCGTCCTTGTACGAGGCCTCGACCTTGTCGGGCGAGACGCGGTCCGGCAGGCGCACCGCGCGGTGGAACTTGCCGAAGCGTCGCTCGATGCGGCGGAAGCCCTCGGCGTCGGACTCGTCGTAGAAGTTGCGCTCGCCCGAGACGGTGAGCACGTTGTCCTCGAGCGAGAGGTCGACGTCCTCGGCGGACATGCCCGGCAGCTCGACGTGGAGCGTGAAGGCGTCGTCAGTCTCCTTGACGTCGAGCGCGGGGGAGAAGGCGCCGGCGAGCGGGGCGTCGGCGTCGCCGAAGAACTGGCGGAAGACCCTGTTCAGATCGTCCTGCCACAGGGAAGCGGACGTCGCCGGAACCGTGTGGCGAGTGATCTCTCGAGCCATCATCGTGAACCTCCTGGGATGTGTAGGTCGTGTGGTCTGTGTCCGCGGGCGGTCGCCCGCGGAGGGCGGCGGACCCGGTCGGCCGGTCCCTGCTGGTGACCCCCGCGGGCCCGTCGCTCACTTCCGACTATAAGACTTGAGCGGCATCCGCTCAAGTCAAAGTTGAGCGATGTTCGCTCAAGTCGAGCGTGAGCGGTGATCGGCGAGGCGTCGTCCCTGGCAGAGCAGGCCTTTCGCGCCTCGCCCTTGGACACTCCGAACCAATCCTGGAACGACACTCCGGCGTCAACTGCTTCTCGCGCGAGCCTGCCGGGGTGTCGAGAGCGTCTTTGGTTCGCACTGTTCCGGGGGCGGGCGAGGGCTGCGGCGGGGCAGTGGGACGGCGATCAGTCGCAGTGGGACGCCCACCCTGCAGCGCGTCCCTGTGCCTGGTAGACCTGGAAACGTGGCGCGATGCGCGCGCCGACCGGGGGTGTGACATGAGCAGTTCGAGCAGCGGCGCGGCAGCCGGATGGGGTGGAGGCTACTTCCTCGCCATGATCGGCTCGGCCGTGTGGTTCTGGCAGCAGGCCGAGGGCTTCTGGGAGCACGTGGGTGCGCTGTTCCAGGCGCTCGTGTGGCCGGCCTTCCTGATCTTCGACGTCTTCGAGTACCTCAACGCCTGACGCGCTGACAGTCCGCACGGAAGTCCGCGCGACACGCCGGTGGCGCGCGCCTCGTGAGCGGGTTCAGCGGCGCGTCGCCGCAGAATCCGTGCGGAGCGTCGAAGAGGTGGGGTGGGGCTACTGGCTGACCGCGCCGTCGTAGGGCACGCGCGGCCCACGTCCCGGTCGCGTGATGTGGCCCAGGGCGAGCACCACGACCGTGATGAGCGCCGAGAGCAGCATGCCGGCGCCCAGGTGCAGGTTCAGCAGCAGCGCTCCCGTCGCGGCGCCAGCGCCGATGAGCACCACGGCTCCCGCGCGGCGGCGCCACGGCTGGCCGCCGCCCTTGCCGAGCGTCGAGTCCGAGGCCAACCCCGTGATCGTCGAGGTCACCACCACTGTCGTCACGTCCTTGACCGCGATGTGGCGCGCGGTCGCCGCCTGGCATCCCATCGCGAGTCCCAGCGCCGCCGTCGCGGAGTAGGCGAGCACCGAGCCCTGCACCACCTCGACGAAGAACACGGTCAGCGCGCCGACCACGAGCACCCCTGCGACCGCACCGAACAGCGCCGTGTGCTTGCCCGTCCACCCGTCGCGCGAGCCGCGCAGCACGCGCCCGCCCAGTGCCGCGCCAAGCATGAACGCCGCGAGCGCGATCGCGGGGCCCAGCACCGGCAGGTCGTCGGCGCCCGCGAGACCCATGCCAAGAATGACCACGTTGCCGGTCATGTTGCCCGTGAAGACGCGGTCCAGGCCCAGGTAGCCGACGGCGTCGATGATGCCTGTGGAGAATGTCAGGGCGAGCATCAGCCCCAGGTAGCTGCCAGCGGGGTTGGCGCGCATGCGGTCGAGCATCGATTCCTCCGGGGACGGGCCCGGCGCGCTGCCTCACGGGGACGAGGCGCGCGGCGCGGGCGGCGGTAGTCTCGGAGCCAGAGTAGGGCACGGCGGGGTGCGGGCACCCCGGCCCGCACGTCTCGCGGTCCGCGCTGGAGGGCATGGCATGGCAGATTTCGACGGCGTCCTGCGTAGCGGTGAGCGCGTGCCCGACGCGGCGGTCTACCTCCCCGCGGAGTCCGACGCGGTTCTGTGGGGCCGCCTGCCGAGCCGGGCAGACGCGCCGGCCCTCACGGTCGCACCGGGCACCGAGGTCGTGGTCGACACGCTCAGCCACGAGGGCCTGCTGCCGGACCAGGGCTCGGACGCGCTCGCGTACTTCACCGCACAGGGGGTGGCGCCCGACGCGGTACTCGCCGAGGCGGTCGCGCTGTCCCGGTCGGGGCGACGCGACTCGCAGGCCGATGGCCCGCACGTGGTCACGGGCCCCATTGAGGTCGCGGGCGCGACGCCTGGCGACGTGCTCGCGATCACGCTGCTGGACGCCACGCCGCGCGTGCCGTACGGCGTCATCTCCAACCGTCACGGTCGCGGGGCGCTGCCTGGCGAGATGCCGGCGAACGGGGCCGACGCGGTGTCCGTGTTCGCGCCCATCGCGCCCGATGCGTCGGGCGTGTGGAAGGGCTGGTTGCCGCGCCGCGAGGGTGGGCCGCGCGATGTCGCTTTCCCGCTGGCGCCGTTCCTGGGGATCATGGGCGTCGCGACGGACACCGACGAGCGGGCCCATTCGGTGCCCCCCGGGCCCCACGGCGGCAACATCGACATCAAGGAGCTCGTCGTGGGCTCCACGCTGTACCTGCCCGTGCAGGTCGCAGGTGCGCTCGCGTATGTGGGCGATCCGCACTTCGCCCAAGGTGACGGCGAGGTCGCGCTCACCGCGCTCGAGGCGTCGCTGCGAGTGACGATCCGCCTGGACCTCATCCCCGCACGCGAGGCCGCGCGGACGTTCGGCGAGTTGGCGGGTCCGCTCGGCGAGACCGCAGAGTTCCTGATGCCGACGGGCATCGACGCCGACCTCGACGAGGCGATGCGCAAGGCCACGCGCGCGGCGATCGCGATCCTTGCAGCGCGCTACGGCATGGAGCCGCACCTCGCGTACGCGTACCTGAGCGCCGCGACAGACCTGCGCATCTCGCAGGTGGTGGATCTGGTGTGCGGCAGCCACGCGATGATCAGGAAGTCAGACTTCGCGCCGCGCGACGCGTGGGAAGGAGAGACCGCATGACCCTGGTGCACGTGGCCGGAGGGGGCGAGGCTCCCGAGGGTCTGATCGAGGCGGTGCTGGCCTACGAGGCGGCGCTGGTGGCGGATGACCTGGACGCGCTCGCGGGCTTCTTCGCGCCCGGCGACGAGACGCTGCGCGGCGACGCGAACGGCCTGCTCGTGGGGCATGAGGCGATCACGTCGTTCCGGGGCGGGCGTGGTGGCATCGGCGCGCGCACGGTGCGCGAGCTGCGCCTGGTCCCTGCGGGCGACGCCTGGCTCGCCGTCTCGGTCAATGCGCCCGACGCTGGGGGCAAGGGCCTCGTCACGCAGCTGTGGTCGCATGATGGCTTGTCGGCCGGCCCCGGCAAGGGCTGGGTCATCTGCGCCGCGCACGTCACGGCGCCCGCCAAGGCGATGGACTCCCGTATCTGGCGCCTCCTCGGCGCACCCCTTGTGCGCGGCGCGGGCGAGGGTCCGCTCGCGGGTCACACGGTCGCGGTGAAGGACCTGTACGCGATCGCAGGCCAGCGGATCGGCGTCGGCGTGCGTGCGTACCTGGCCGACGCGCCGATCGAGGAGCGTACCGCGCCGTCGGTGCAGTCGCTGCTCGATGCGGGCGCGGACGTGCTGGGCATCGCGCAGACCGATCAGTTCGCGTACTCGATCGCGGGCCTCAATCCCGACTACGGGACGCCCCCCAACGGGGCGGTGCCGGGGGCGATTCCTGGGGGCTCGTCGTCGGGACCGGCGTCGGCCGTCGCTCTGGGCCAGGCGAGCATCGGGCTCGGCACGGACACGGCGGGTTCGATCCGCGTTCCGGCCTCCTACCAGGGGCTGTGGGGACTGCGCACGACGCACGGGGCGGTCAGCCTTGAGGGCGTCGCGCCGCTCGCGCCGCGCTACGACACTGTCGGCTGGATGACGCGCGACGGCGAGACGCTGCTGGCGGCTGCGCGCGCGAGCTTCTCGGGCGACCCCCATGTCGAGCCCTCAGACGTGGTGCTGGCCTCGCCGCAGGTGGGCGTGGTCGTCGAGCCGGAGGTGCGGCAGGCGTTCCACGAGCTCCTGGAGCACCTGCAGGTGCACGTGGATCTCGAGACGGTCGAGCTCCCGGAGCTGCGGCGCCTCTACGACGGCTTCCGTGTGACGCAGTCCGCCGAGGCCTGGCGCTCGGACGGCGAGTGGATCACCGCGCACCCGGGCGCGGTCGCGCCCGACGTGGCTGAGCGGTTCGCGTTCGCGGCGTCGGTGACGCCGGAGCAGGAGGCCGAGGGCCTGTTGGAGGTTGCGGCCCTCGCAGAGGAGATCAACGAGGCGCTCGGAGGCGCGGTGCTGGTGCTGCCCGCCGCCGCGTCGGCCGCGCCCCGACTGGACGCCGCTGCCGAGGACCTGCAGCGTGTGCGCGAGGCGACCCTGTCCATGACGGCCATCGCTGGTTTCACGGGAAGACCTGCCCTCACGGTGCCGCTGATGTCGACGCTGAGCGGGCCCGTCGGAGTGTGCCTCGTGGGGCCCCGGAACTCGGATCTGGCGCTCATCGAGCTGGGGCTTCGGTGGCAGAAGGCGCTGCGAAACGCTCACGAAACCTCGACACGGCACACTATGTAGGTCACATCAACATTCCTGGAGGAGCGATGACCCTGCCCGGGCCGATCAACCCGCCGGCGCGCCTGCTCATGGGGCCCGGCCCCATCACGGCCGACCCGCGCGTGCTGCGTGCAATGTCGGCCCAGCTGGTGGGTCAGTACGACCCGTTCATGACCCACGCGATGAACGAGGTCATGGAGCTCTACCGCCGAGTCTTCGTCACTTCGCATGAGCAGACGCTGCTCGTGGACTCGACCTCGCGCGGCGCGATCGAGGCCGCCCTCGTCTCGGTGCTCGAGCCGGGCGACAAGGTGCTGGTCCCCGTCATGGGTCGCTTCGGCCACCTGCTCGTCGAGATCGCCCGACGCTGCGACGCCGAGGTGCACACTGTGGACATCCCCTGGGGCCAGGTGGCGCCGTACGAGCTGATCGCGGAGGCGATGGCGAAGGTCCAGCCCAAGCTCCTCGCGGTGGTGCACGGCGACACCTCGACCACGGTGGTGCAGCCGTTCGACGGACTCGCGGAGCTGTGCGCGAAGTACGGCACGCTGCTGTACGCAGACGTGACCGCATCGATCGGCGGCAATGAGTTCCTCACCGACGAGTGGGGCGTGGACATCGCGACCGGTGGCCTGCAGAAGTGCCTCGGTGGGCCCTCCGGTTCGGCGCCCGCGACCTTCAGCCCTCGTGCCGAGGGAGTCATCAACTCCCGCAAGAGCATCGAAGCGGGCATCCGTACCGAAGGCGATGCCGTCGCGGCCCACCCCATTCGCTCCAACTACTTCGACATGTCGATGGTCTTCGACTACTGGTCCGAGCGACGCCTCAACCACCACACTGAGGCCACGACCATGCTCTACGGCGCGCGCGAGTGCGCCCGCATTGTGCTCGAGGAGGGGCTCAGTCGCTTCCAGGCCCGCCACGCGCTGCACGGCCGCGCGATGATGGCCGGCGTGCAGGGGCTGGGTCTCGAGGTCTTCGGTGACCTGGAGCACAAGATGTCAAACATCGTCGGCGTCGTGATTCCTGAGGGCGTCGAGGGCGAGGCGGTGCGATCCGCGATGCTGCTCGACTTCGGCATCGAGATCGGCACGAGCTTCGGCCCGCTGCAGGGCAAGGTGTGGCGCATCGGCACCATGGGCTACAACGCCCGCCAGGACGCGGTGCTGACCACCTTGGCGGCCCTTGAGGCGGTGCTGCGACGCCACGGCTTCGGCCTGCCGGCCGGCGGCGGCGTCGACGAGGCCTACCGCGTCTACGCGGAGGTCGACGCGTGAGCCTTCCCGAGTGGCTGAACGGCGACGACAAGGACGGCGATGTGCCGTTCTCAGCCGCCGAGATCCTGGAGCGCTGCGACATCCTCGCCACGCACAGCTCGCGCGTGGGCGCGATCGAGCGGTCGTACCTGACCGCGGAGCACGCGCGCACCAACTGGACCGTGGGCGAGTGGATGGCGCAGGCCGGACTCGAGCCGTGGCAGGACGCGGCAGGCAATCAGCGCGGCACACTCGCGGGCCCGCGGGACGACTCGCCTGTGCTGCTGCTCGGATCCCACCTGGACACCGTGCCGGGAGCCGGTCGCTACGACGGCATCCTTGGCACTCTCATGGCCATCGCGGTCGTGGGGCGACTGGAGGCCAAGGGCGTGCGCCTCCCGTTCGGCATCGAGGTGCTCGGCTTCGCGGACGAGGAGGGCACTCGCTTCGGCCGCACTCTGCTCGGCTCGTGCGCGGTCGCGGGCGCATGGCAGGACTCGTGGTGGGAACTGCGCGACGCGCAAGGCATTTCGCTGCGCACCGCCTTCGAGGCATTCGGCCTCGACCCGGCGCGCATCGAGGAGGCGGCGCTGCCGCGTGAGCGGGTCCTCGGCTACCTCGAGGCACACATCGAGCAGGGCCCGCTGCTCGAGGATGCCGACCGAGCGCTCGGCGTCGTCACCGGCATCATGGGCGCGCGCCGCTTCGACCTCACCATGGTGGGGGAGGCTGGCCACGCGGGCGGCATGCCGTATGGCCGTCGACGCGACGCGCTGCTCGGTGCGTCCGAGGTGGTCACCGTGATAGAGACCCTCGCCCGCGATCACGGGGCGATCGGCACCGTCGGACGCATGCAGGCGTATCCGGGCGCGGCCAACGTCATTCCCGGCCGCGCCGAGTTCTCGCTTGACCTGCGCGCGGAGACCGACGAACTGCGCGACCGCGTCTGGGATCTCATCCAGGAGCAGGCTGCGAAGGTCGCGGCCGCGAGGAACCTCGACTTCCAGGCCGTCGAACGCCATGACGCCGAGGCGACCGTGGTGGGGGAGCGGCTCGCCGAGGCGATCCGCGCAGGCATCGCCGCGACCGGTGACACCGCTCCGCTGGAGCTGTTGTCCAAGGCTGGTCACGATGCGATGGCCATCGCGTCGCTCACGGACTACGCGATGCTGTTCATTCGCTGCGGTGGCGGGATCTCGCATCACAAGGACGAGTCGGTGATCGAAGCTGATGTGGCGCTCGCGCTCGACGCCTTCGAGGCGGCGGTCCTGGACCTCGCCCGCACCTTCTGACTCCAACTCCGGGTACACCACCGCTGCTCAACCGGTGCCAGTCGAAGGCGACCTGCCCTGCGTGCTGGCCGTAGCGTCGGGCGTATGACGACGCACCCATTCCGCCAGCTCGACGTCTTCGGCTCCGGCCCCTTCTCCGGCAACCCCCTCGCCGTGTTGCTGGACGCCGAGGGCCTCACCACCGAGCAGATGGTCGCGATCTCCGAGTGGACGAACCTCTCGGAGTGCACGTTCGTGCTTCCGCCCACCACGCCCGAGGCCGACTACCGCGTCCGCATCTTCTCGCTCTCCACTGAACTGCCCTTCGCGGGACACCCGACGCTCGGCACCGCGCGCGCGTGGCTCGATGCCGGGGGAGTGCCCGCGTCCGACGGTGTGGTCATCCAGGAGTGCGGTGCCGGCCTGGTGCCGGTCAGGATCGAGGACGACACTCTGGCCTTCGCCGCGCCACCGCGCGTGCGCACCGGCGCGGTCTCCGACCAGTACCTCGCCGAGGTGTGCGCGGTGCTTGGCATCGAGCCTGACGCCGTGGTCGACTCCGCGTGGGTCGACAACGGTCCGGGCTGGGTGGGCTTGCTGCTGCGCGACGCCGACGCGGTGCTCGCCCTCGAGCCCTCGCTCGCCCCCGGCTCGTCCAGCGAAGGCCGTTGGGACATCGGCGTCGCAGGGCTGCACGCCTCCGACGGGCCCGCCGACGTGGAAGTGCGCGCCTTCTTCGGCCACGACGCCGGGCCGCTGCGCGAGGACCCCGTCACCGGCAGCCTCAATGCGTCGCTCGCACAATGGCTCACCGAGTCCGGTCATGTCGCCGCGCCGTACACCGCGCGTCAGGGGACCGCGCTGGGCCGCGACGGCCGCGTGTTCCTCACGCAGGACGGCGAGGGGCAGATCTGGGTGGGCGGCGCCTCCGACGTGGCGATCAGCGGGACGATCTCGGTCTAGCTCTCCGGCGTCGTCGGCTCGTCGTCGGAGCCGGGTGCGTCGTCCTTGTCCTTGCGCATTCCGGTCCACGCGAGCCAGCCGCCATAGGCGAGAGCGATCGCGCCGAGCACGACCGCGACGCCGGTCCACGCGCCGTCGAAGCCCACGGGTGCGACGACGATGAGCGCGATGCCGACCCCCAGCCATGCGATGCCCTTCTCGCCGGTGCTCCACTTCGCCATCGCGACCTCCACTCGCAGGGGCGTCCACGGTGACGCCGATGCGGGCGAGCCTACCCGCGCCGTCATCGCAAGGCGCGGGACTGGGGATCAAGGCGGCGTGCCCTCCCCGAGCGTGAGGCGGCGCGGGGGAGAATCGGGCCCGAGCGTCGGACATGCGATGCCGATACTGACCCCGGGAGGCGAGCGTGGCACGACGGCGCATGGCGCGCGGCCCGGGAGGCAACGTCAGGGCGATCGCGCTGCCGGTGATCGCGATAGTCCTGGTATTGGGGTCGATCCAGGCGTGGACGCGCAATGCCGAGCAGTCAGAACCCAAGCCTCCCACGGCCTACGGCACGGCACATGCGGCGGCTCTGGACCTGACCGTCAAGGGCCGTGCGGCGAAGACCGGCTACGAGCGCGACGAGTTCGGTTCGGGCTGGGTGGATGTGGACCGCAACGGCTGCGACACCCGCAACGACGAGCTCGCGCTGCGGCTGACCGCGCTCGTGATGGACGGGGACTGCGTCGTCCTCAGCGGCACGCTCGACGACCCGTTCACGGGCGAGCTGATCGTGTTCGAGCGCGGGGGCGCGAGCGAGGTGGACATCGACCACCTGGTCGCGCTCTCGGATGCCTGGCAGAAGGGCGCCGCGCAGTGGGAGTACGCCCAGCGCGTCGCGTTCGCGAACGACCCTCTCAACCTCGAGCCCGTCTCCGCCGCAGAGAACCGCGCCAAGGGAGACTCCGACGCTGCGACGTGGCTCCCGCCGGACCGCACCTATCGCTGCGAGTACGTCGCGCGCCAGGTGGCGGTGAAGACCAAGTACGACGTGTGGGTCACGCAGGCCGAGCTCGACGCGATGCTCGATGTGCTCGACACGTGCCCCGACGAGCCGCTGCCGAATTTTGGCGCGCAGCCCATCGTTGCTGACAACGTGGGGCGCTGAGTTCGCGCGCCCGGCCCGCCAGCCACGAGGAGAGAACACATGGAGACCGTCACGCTGAACAACGGCGTCGAGATGCCGATGCTGGGCCTCGGCGTCTATCGCGTCACCCGGGCCGAGGACTGCATCCGTGCCGTCCGCACGGCGCTCGATGCCGGCTACCGCCTCATCGACACCGCCGCGGTGTACGGAAACGAGAGTGCGGTGGGTCGCGCGATCGCCGAGTCGGGAGTGCCTCGCGAGGAGATCTTCCTCACCACCAAGATCTGGGTGCGTGACTTCGGGGCAACGCGTACGCCTGTGGCCTTCAGTGAGTCGCTTGAGCGCCTCGGCACCGACTACGTGGACCTCATGCTCCTCCACCAGCCGTACGGCGACTGGCCTGCCGCGTGGCGTGCGCTCGAGCCGGAGGTGGCCGCGGGCCGCGCACGCGCCATCGGCGTCAGCAACTTCATCCCGTCCGACCTGGAGCGGCTGCGCTCCTTCGCCTCGGTCCCGCCGGCCGTGAATCAGGTGGAGCGTCACCCCTACATACAGCGCCCGGAACTCGATGCCGCGCACGCCGCCGACGGCACCGTGCCCGAGGCGTGGGAGCCGATCGGCAAGGCCTCGCCCGAGCTCCTTCGCGATCCCGTCCTCGTCGCACTCGCGGACAAGTACGGCAAGAGCGTGGCGCAGGTCATCCTGCGCTGGCAGGTGCAGTCCGGCTACGTCGCGATCCCCAAGTCCACTAGCGCCGGTCACATCGCCGAGAACATCGCGATCTTCGACTTCGCGCTCAGCGATGAGGAGATGGCCTCCATCGCGGGGCTGGATCGCGGACGTGGCCGCCGCCCGTTGCCGCGGTGGCTGATGGGCCTCGCGGTGCGAGCCATTCCCGTGCGGCAGACCACGTAGGAGACGGCCCGACGACGTGGCCGGGTCAGTCGTCGACGTCCGCCCCGCCGCCCAGGTCAGTGCAGTCCACCAGCCCGACGCCGTGGTCGGCCAGGTAGGCGCGCGCGCCCTCGTCTCCAGTCAGGGTCTCGCGCAGCGGCGCCCAGTGATCCCGGCCGATCAGTACGGGATGCCCGGGCGCGCCGTCGAACGTCGCCCGGGCGAGCGAAGCGGTGCCCTGCGCGGCGGCGAGCACTCGGCGTGCAGCGTCGGGCGTCTGCTCGGGAAGGTCCACGAGGGTGATGAGGAGCGCGTCGGCAGGAGTCGTTCCTGCCGCCCGCAGTGCCGCCCGAAGCGACGCTGACTGTCCCTCCATCCAGTCGCGGGCGACCACCGGCATGGCCCACTGCGGCACCAGGGCCAACGCCCTCTGCGCCTCGGCCCCCAGCACCACGAACACCGGAGAGCAGCCAGCGGTCCGCAGAGCCTCGGCTGCGAGCGTGAGCCACGCCCGCCCGTCGGGCGCATGCCGCAGAGCCTTGGGACCCCCCGCGCGGCTGCCGTCGCCCGCCGCGAGCACTACTCCGGCCACGTGCGTTGTCATACTGGACACAGTACGCAAGGCTTGCCGCGTGCCAGCCGCCGAACCAGGGGAGATGCCGTGACCGTGACGCCGAATCGTGAGGAGTTGCTCGCCTGCCTGCGGGTAGCACGCTGGGCCGATGCGATGGCGGAGCAGGACTTCGACTCGATGCTCGAGATGGAGCGCACCGCCGTCTCCATCGCGACCCCGCTCAGCGAAGCGGAGATCGAGGAGGCGCTCGCCGCCCACCCGCGCATCGGGGAGAAGGCCACCGGTTCTGGCGCCGAGGCCGCGTTCTCCGCCTCCGAGCAGGCCGCCTCCGCCGACGAGGACGAGGTGCTCGCCGCGCACCTTGCCGACCTCAACGCGCTGTACGAGCGCAGGTTCGGGCGCGTGTTCCTGATCCGCGCCGCCGGGCGCTCGCGTGCGGAGATCGTCGCCGAGCTCGAACGCCGGCTCGGGAACCCCGCGAAGGCCGAGCTCGCCGAGGTCGCGGACCAGCTGCGCGGCATCGCCCTGTTGCGGCTCCGCGCGACGTACGAGGAGAAGTTCTGATGGTGAGCCATGTGACCACCCACGTGCTCGACGCCGTCGCCGGAACCCCAGCGTCGGGCATTGCCGTGACCCTGTCGCGCCGAGGCGCCGAGGGCTGGGAAGCCGTCGCTCAGGGTCTGACGGACGCCGACGGGCGCGTCAAGGACCTGGGGCCCGAGCGGCTCGAGCCCGGCGTCTACCAGGTGCGCTTCGACACCGGCGTCTACTTCGCGCGACGCAGCGTCCCCACGTTCTACCCCGAGGTGGAGATCGCGTTCGAGGTCACCGGCGACGACCACTATCACGTGCCGCTGCTCCTCAGCCCGTTCGCGTACTCGACGTATCGCGGGAGCTGACATGCGCGTGGACCGCGACTGGCGAGTGCGGTGGCGCATGCCGTCCGAGCCGCGCGCCCGGCGCCGCGTGATCTGGGCAGGCGTGATCGTGGCAGCCGTGGTGCTGTGGTGGATCAACTTCGTCGTGAGCTACGCCACCGAGGACATCCCCGAGGCGCGCAACGCTTTCGCGTTCATCTTCGTGTTCCGAGCGATGGTCAGCATCGGGCTGCTCGCGCTCGCGTACCGGCTTGTGGTGAGTGCCGTCGGCCCGCATGCCCTGCCTGACTCCGAGCCGCCAGCGGCGCAACCAGAGCAGCGGCGCCATCCCGCATTCGAGGTGCAGGAAGGTGAGCAGCCGCCGCGTCGGGATCTCCTCTGACTTCTCTGAGCGCGCGGGAATACCCCGGTGGGAAGGTTCGTTGGTGGCGAAAGAGGGTTCGCCAGTCCCCGGGCGAATCCTCTTTCATTGCACGATCCTCGTGATCAGCGTGACGCGCGTCGGCCTGGCGAGAGCCGCCCCGTGCGCGCCCCGCATCCTGGAAGGAACCCCATGATCTCTGTCGAAGTCTGGTCCGATGTCGCGTGCCCGTGGTGCTACCTGGGCAAGCGTCGCCTCGAGAACGCGATCGACGGCTTCGACGGCGCGGTGTCCATCACGTGGAAGAGCTTCCAGCTCGACCCGTCGATCCCGCACGGCGAGCACACTCCCCACGCAGAGGCGCTCGCGAAGAAGTTCAACGCCCCGCCCGAGCAGATCCAGCAGATGAACCAGCGGCTCATCGACCTGGGCGCCGAGGAGGGGCTCGAGTACAACTTCGATTCCTACATCCAGGCGAACACGCGCGACGCGCACCGTGTGCTGCACATGGCACAGGGGCACGGTCTCGGCGACGCGATGAAGGATCGACTGCTCCGCGCGCAGTTCACCGAGGGTGCCGTCGTGGACGACGCCTCCGTGCTCGCTTCCCTCGCGGCCGAGGTGGGGCTTGACGCCGAGGCGGTGCGGGCGATGCTTGCCACCGACGAGTACGACGCTGCGGTCCAGGCCGACATCGACGAGGCGGCCGCACTCGGTGCGAGTGGTGTGCCGTTCTTCGTGTTCGACCGGGCCTTCGCCGTCTCCGGTGCGCAACCCACCGAGGTGTTCGAGACCGCGCTGCAGCGCTCCAAGGAGCACGCCGAGGCTGCGGTGCTCGAGGCCTGATCCGACATCTGAGCGTCATCTGCGGGACGTAGGCTCGGGCCATGCCTACTCCGCACATCTCCGCGCCTGACGGCGCCTTCGCCCCCGACGTCCTGCTTCCCGGCGACCCGCGCCGCGCCACCCGCATCGCCGAGACGTTCCTTGACGGCGCCGAACTCGTGACAGAGGTGCGCGGCATCCTCGGGTACACCGGCACCTACCAGGGCCGGCCGATGTCCGTCATGGCAACGGGGATGGGCATGCCGTCCGCCACCATCTACACGACAGAGCTGATCCGCCACTACGGCGTGAAGCGGCTCGTGCGCGTGGGAACGGTGGGTGGCATCCACGAGGACCTGCAGCTGGGCGACGTGGTCGCAGCCTCTGCGGCGCACACCGACTCAGCGATGACCGCGCACCGTCTTCCGGGAGTGCACTACTCGCATGCGCCGTCGTTCGCGCTGCTGCGTGCGGCCGCCGAGCATGCCGACGCTTCGGGCACGCCTCTGCGCGTGGGCCCTGTGCTCACGTCCGATGCGTTCTACCAGCCCGACGAGACGCTCGTGCCGCGCCTCGCGGCCTACGGCACCCTCGCGGTGGAGATGGAGGCCGCGGGGCTCTACGCCGTGGCAGCAGCCGAGGGTGTCGAGGCGCTCATGATCGGCACCGTGTCCGACCACGTGGTGCGCGGCGAGTTCCTCGACGCCGACGATCGCGAGAAGACGTTCGCAGGCATGGTCTCCGTCGCTCTCGGAGCGCTGACGCGCGCCTGACGGCGGTGTGCCGCTACGCGGCGAGCGCTCCCGAGAAGACCTGCCATGCGAGGGCGGTCTTGGCGACGAGACTGAGCACGATGTAGGCGCGCTCGCCGCGTAGATAGTCGGCCCACTTGCCCTTGGCGCGGTACTGCAGCCATTGGACCACCGCGAAAGCGTTGAAGAAGACGAACAGCGACACGATGATGCCCCACACGAAGCCGGGCACCGTCACGTCGCTCGTATTGCCGGGGCCGATGAGGTTGATCGCGATGATCAGCCACGGCACGATCCCGACCATGCTGCCGAAGATGAACGGCAGCAGGTCGCCGTCTCCGGGCGTCGCGTAGCGCTCCTGCAGCCAGCCGAACAGGATCATGCTGGCGTTCACGGCGAACAGTCCCGCGAGAGCGGCGTAGTCGGCGATGCCGTTCAGCTGCAGGATCAGCACGATCATGATCGACGACGACAGCGAGTACTCGACCCAGCGGAACGTGTTGCGGTTCTGCTTGAGACCCGCGGTGTAGCGGGGGAAGAACACCGGCGAGATCACCAAGAAGTGGAAGATCGCGGACAGCAGCAGGAAGCCTGCGACGGCGTGTGCGATGTTGATCGAGAACAGGGTGACCGGGTCCCCGAAGGCGTCCGAGCCGGGCGGCCCGTTGAGGTAGGTCGCGCGTACGGGGAGCGAGGCGTCGTTGGCGAGGATCAGGATCCCGACGAAAGACGCCAGGTGCAGCAGGCCTGCGATCAGGTTGAAGGGCCTCAGTCGTGCCAGTGCCGTGTCCACGGTGCCTCCTCAGCGTTCGACGGTGAACGGTGCTGTGAGGGGCAACCTGTTCGCCTCGCGCGGGACTCCCCAGGCGGCAGGGCTAGGCACCGTCGGCGCCGTAGTAGGCGATCTTGCCGTCGAGCACTGTGATGGCCGCGTCCAGCGACTCGCGCTGTCGCACGAGTTCCGCTCGCCGGCGGAGCAGGAAGGTCGCACGCTCGGTCGGTTCGCCGTCCGCATGGAGCAGCGTCGTGAACCTGCGGAGGTCGGCGATGCCGAGCCCGGCGTCGCGCAAGCACGTGACGATGCCGATCCACGCGAGGTCCTGCTCCGTGTAGCGCCGGTGTCCGAAGGCGTCCCGCGCGATCGGACCCACGAGCCCCTCTCGCTCGTAGTAGCGCAGCGCGTCCTCGGTGAGCCCGGTGGCGTCGGCGGCCTCGCCGATGCTGCTGCCCTGGATGACTGTCATGAGGCCAAGTCCAGCATGGCTCGGGCATCGTCGTCGAGGGTCAGTTCGCGGGATGCCATCATCTCGTCCAACTGGGCGATGGAGGAGACCCCGACGATGGGCGTGACAGCGGGATCGTTCTGGAGCAGCCAGGCCAGCACCACCTGGTTGCGCGTGGCTCCCACATCTCTGGCGACCGCGTCGAGCGCGGCGAGGCGCCTCGTCGTGTCCCCGTGCACGTAGGCCTCCTGGAGTGGCCTATCGTCGCGGGCGTAGGCGCCGCTGAGGAGGGTGCTGTACGCCCACAGGCCCAGCTCCTCCACTCGCGCATAGTCGAGGGCCTCTGGCGAGGCCGTCACGTGCCCGCCTTCCACGAGCGGCACGAACGGCACCGGCTGCAGGTAGGTGTGACGGAGCTGCAGCGCGCTGTAGCCGGCGAGGCCCATGCCCGATGCGATGGCACGGGCGCGTTCGACGCGCCAGGTCGCGTGGTTGGAGGCGCCGAGCCGGCCCACGCGCCCGTCCGCGACGGTCGCGCCGAGCGCCTCGACCTGTTCGTCCAGCGGCGTCGCGCGGTCCTCGACGTGCGCCCACAGCAGGTCGACGTGGTCGGTGCCGAGGCGTTCCAGCGATCCGGCGAGCGCCCGCTCGACCGCGTCCCGCGAGAGTCCTTCCATCGTTTCGGGCCAGCGGCCTGCGACGAGCGGTTCGGCGCCCAGCTTGGTGGAGATCCACATGCGCTCCCGGGCGCCGGGGTTGGCGGCGAACCAGTCTCCGAGCATGCGCTCGCTCGCTCCGCCGTGGCCGGTCTCGCTCTCCCAGAAGCTGTAGTTGTCGGAGGTGTCGAGCCAGCGTCCGCCGAGCTCGGCGAAACGATCGAGGATCGCGAACGATTCGTCCCGGCTCTGCCGGGTGCCGAAGTACATCGCGCCGAGCGCGATCTGTCCTGTGAAGGTGGTGTCCATGCCGCCAGTGAAGACCCTGGAGCGCGCTCCAGGTCAAGCCGGCCAATGGGCCTGAGTACCCCAACAGTGCGAACCGAGCCGACGCGCGACACCCCGCGATCTCGACCGATGCTGGTCGGGATCGCGGGGTGTCGGATCTGAGAGTGGTTCACACTGTCAGCGGGCGCGGTGTGCGCCGGGCGCTGACTACTTGCGGTTCGCCCGGTAGTACGCGATGAGCGCCTGCGTCGAGGCGTCCTGCGAAGCGAGGGCCTCGTCGTCGCCCTCGATCGCCGGCGCGATCTCGAGCGCGAGCTTCTTGCCCAGCTCCACGCCCCACTGGTCGAACGAGTTGATGCCCCAGATCACGCCCTGCGTGAAGGTGATGTGCTCGTACAGTGCGATGAGCTGGCCGAGCACCTGCGGCGTCAGCGAGGGCGCGAAGATCGACGTGGTCGGTCGGTTGCCTGCGAACGTGCGCGCGGCCACGAGGGGGCCCTCGGTGCCTTCGGCACGCACCTCGTCGGCCGTCTTGCCGAACGCCAGCGCCTTGGTCTGCGCGAGGAAGTTGGCGAGGAACAGCGCGTGCACGTCCTGGCCGCCGTCCTCAAGCGGGTAAGCGGGGTTGACCACGGCGATGAAGTCAGCCGGGATGAGCTTCGTGCCCTGGTGGATCAGCTGGTAGAACGCGTGCTGGCCGTTGGTGCCGGGCTCGCCCCAGAAGATCTCGCCGGTCTCCGTGGTGACGGGGGAGCCGTCCCAGCGGACCGACTTCCCGTTGGACTCCATGGTGAGCTGCTGCAGGTACGCCGCGAAGCGGTGCAACTGCTGGGCGTAGGGCAGCACGGCGTGCGACTGCGCGCCCAGGAAGTTCACGTACCAGACGTTGAGAAGGCCCATGAGGACGGGCACGTTCTTCTCGAGCGGGGTCTCGGCCACGTGGCGGTCGACGGCGTGGAAGCCCTCGAGCAGGTCGCCGAAGACGTCGGGGCCGAGCGAGATGGACAGCGACAGGCCGATGGCCGAGTCGACGCTGTAGCGGCCGCCCACCCAATCCCAGAAGCCGAACGCGTTGGTCGGGTCGATGCCGAAGGCCGCGACCTTGTCGAGTGCGGTGGAGACGGCGACGAAGTGATGGGCCACGGCGTCGGACTTCTCCTCGTCGGTGGCGACGGAGACGCCGGCCTCGGCCAGCGCGGTCCACAGCCAGTCGCGTGCGAGGCGCGCGTTGGTGAGGGTCTCGAGCGTGGTGAAGGTCTTCGAGGCGACGATGAACAGCGTGGTCTCGGGGTCGAGGCCCTTGACCTTCTGACCCATGTCCGTGGGGTCGATGTTCGAGACGAAGCGTGCCTCGATGCCGGCGGTCGCGTAGGGCTCGAGTGCCTCGTAGACCATGACGGGGCCCAGGTCGGAGCCGCCGATGCCGATGTTGACGACCGTCTCGACCTTCTTGCCGGTGATGCCCAACCATTCGCCGGAGCGGACGCGCTCGGCGAACTCGGACATGGCGCTCAGGACCTCGTGCACGTCCTCGTCCACGTTCTGGCCGTCGACGACGAGCTGCGGCTCCGCGCCGGCAGGACGGCGCAGCGCGGTGTGCAGCACGGCGCGGTCCTCGGTGGTGTTGATGTGCTCGCCCGCGAGCATCGCGGCGTAGCGGTCGGCGACGCCGGTCTCCTCGGCGAGCTTCACGAGGCTGGCGAGGATCTCGTCGGTCACGAGGTTCTTGGACAGGTCCACGTGCAGGTCGGCCAGCGGAAGGCTGAAGCGCTCCACACGGCCCGCGTCGGCGGCGAACCAGCCGCGCAGATCGGGGGTGAAGGCGGACTTGTGGGCCTCGAGCTCGGCCCAGGCGGACGTAGCGGTGCAATCGATGGGTGCGTTCACGCCCTCCAGGCTAGTGCCGTTGAGAGGACGCGTCACCGGGACCGTGGGCTTGGGTGGGGGACACGCCCGACGCCGGGGCTGAGTGTCCTGTGCCGCTCAGTGCTCGTCGAGGCCGAGCTCGTAGTCGAGCTTCGCGCGCCAGCCGTCGGTCTCGAGGCGAGCGCGCGTGAGCAGGTCGCGCCAGTCCTCGCGGGCGTGCTCGAGCGCGTCATCGAACATCACCCGGTTGCCCTTCGCCACGAGCGTCACCGCGGCGTGCACGCGCTCGGGGTCTGCCTCGTGGCTGAGGTCCAGCCGTTCGAGCGCGCTCATCACCTGAGGCGCGGAGGTGCCGAAGTCGTCGGCAATGCGTTCGGCGATACGCTTGCTGACCACGGGCATGGGCGCGATTCTCGCATGCTGGGCGTCTCAGCGTCCCATCCCATTCGACTTCTCAGATACCTTCAACTTCCAGGCGAGGGTGGACAACACATTCGCCCAGGGATTCCTGCTCGTTGCCGCCAAGGTGAGGCTTCTGTGATGACGAATGGCGACGACGTTCTGCACGATGCGGCGACTGTCGTGGTTTGGGACGATCCGGAGGGAATCGGCGAAGCCGTGACGGAGAACTCAGCTTGCCGGGTGTGGCTTCACTACTCGATGCACGCCCAGGGGTTCGGTAGCGAGATCTTCTTCGAGAATGCGCGCCTGGAAATCACGTACAGAGCAACAGATGGCCAGGATGGGTTCTCGTGGGTGTTGATCCAGTGCCGCCCGCTCAGCAGGATCGGTTAGCCTGCCACGCAAGGGGGAGGAGCAACGTGACTGAGACTGTCTCGCCGCGCACACGCACGCCACGCCGCGTGCTCTGGATAGCGTCGGGCGTAGTAGTCGTAGTGCTGCTTGTCACCGCAGCCGTCGCGATCGGACGCGCGTGGCCCCAGTGGACGGGTGGCGAGGTCGTGGCCGACGAGGCCGAGGCTCTCGTCCTCGAGGTGGACGGCGTGGTGGATGGCTTCGTCTCCTCCGCCCGGCCGGGCTTGCCAATCAACGTGCAGTACTCGTCGCAGATCATCCTCGCCGAGGGGCTCACGCCCGCCGAGCAGGCGCGGGTGGTCGACGAGGTCCTCGTGATCGCGCGCGACGTGCTCGGAGGCACGGTCAACTACAACTTCTTCTTCTCGGCCTCGCGGTACGAGGAGGGCGAGCCCGTCGGCGTGGACTTCGCCGAGCTGCAACCGATGCTCGGCGACTTCGGCATGGGTAAGGGCGGAACGGCGTACGTCACGCTCGGCAGCGCCACGATCATGCCCGACGCGCTGCGCGCCTACGTGTCGCCCTACGCCCTGGACTGATCCTCAGGGCCGCGTCGCCTCACCCGTGACCTTTTCCTCGATCGGCGTCGGAACGTCGTCGTCACGGCGCTCGCGTGCCTCCCCGTGGGTGAAGTGGCTGGCGCGCTCCTCCGCCTCGGCGCTGCCAGTGAACAGCCCGCTCTCGCCCGCCTGCTCGCTCTGCGGCGCCTTCCCGCGTCGGGTGGGCTTGGCGGGTGTGTTCTCGGCGACCAGCACGCGCTGGGCGGGCGCCGCGTCGGGCATGACGCTCTGGATCCACAGCACCATCGCCTCGCGCACAAAGCACCTGAGGTCGTACAGCGTCGGCGCGTCCTTGGCGGTGACGAGGATGCGGACGCGGACGTAGCCCGACGTGGCCTCGGTGACTTGCAACACGTTCGCGCGGCCGTCGTAGAGCGGCGCGTCAGCGAGAACTTGCTCGAGGTGCTCGCGCATCTTCTGCGGCGAGACGCGCCAGTCCAGGTCGAACTCTACGGAGCCGAGCAACTCTGAACCCTGCCGGGTCCAGTTCTGATAGGGCGTGGTCGTGAAGTACGTGCAGGGGAGCACCAGGCGCCGGTCATCCCACAGGTCCAGCACCACGTACGTGAGCGTGATCTCGCCCACGCGACCCCACTCGCCCTCGGCGACGATGACGTCGTCCACGCGCAGCGCGTCGGAGAACACAAGCTGGATTCCCGCGAAGATGTTGCCCAGCACTGACTGTGCCGCGAGACCCGCGACGATCGATGCGATGCCGGCCGAGGCGAGGATGCTCGCCCCCAGCGCGCGCACCTCGTCGAACGTGAACAACGCGGCGCCCACGGCGATGATCACGATCAGCGCGATCGCGAGGCGCCGCATGATCAACGTCTGGGTGCGCAGCTTGCGCGCCACCCGATTGTCAGGGATGTCGATCCGCGTGTGCACGAGCGTGAGATCCGTGACGAACTGCACGAACGCGATCAGAAGCCAGGCGATCACGCCGACAGCGAGGATCGTGAACAGCTGCAGCAGCATCGGGCGCCACGAGGATGCGGGGAAGGCCGCGCCCACGCCCGCCCACAGTCCGCCGAGCAGCGCTAGGGACCAGAAGGGCTTGCGCGTGTGGTTGATCAGGGACCGCGCCCAGTCGTTCCGACGCGCCACCACGCGCATCGCCAGCTCCACCACCAGCGCCGCAAGCAAGGCGGCGCCCACGCTGATCGCCACGGCGACCCCGAACGTGATCCAGTCCTCGAGCATGGTCCTCCCCATCGTTCGTCGTTCCTTCGACAGTAGGAGAGGGGTGTTTCAGGGACGTGACCCCAGAGTGAGGATTGGCTACGCGCTGCGCTCGCGGTCGAGGCGGTGACCGCGCGCGGGCAGTGCCCTAAGGTCTCGCCTGATTGCCCTGCTCATTGACGGCATCCCGGCGCGCGACGAGCCATCCGCCGACGAATGCTCCAGCGAGTGAGGTGATGAGGAGCGAGGTGCTTGTGGAGAACTGCATCCTCAGTGCAGCCTCCGCGATCGAGTTCTCCTGCGCGGCTTCGAGGCCGGGGATGTAGTCGTACGCGAGCAACACTCCGACGATGGTCGCAAGCACTTGGAGTACGAGCACGGTTCCGGCTGCCACGAGTGCGGCATCGGTGTTGCGGGCTGCCAGCACGATGACGCCCGCGAAGAGGGCGGCGAAGAGAAGCCCCCACATCGCCGCGAGAAGAGCGTGCAGTCCGTCGATGAATGCGCCGCCGTGGGTGATCAGGGTGTAACCCGGAGAGAACGTGTGGAGCAGAGCAGCGATGAAGACGGCCGCCGCCCCGAAGCCGATGCCAGCACCCCATCGAGGCCTCTCGCGCGCCGGGCGCGACTCGCGCTGCGCTGCGAGGTCGTCGATCGAGTTGGCCATGGTCGCCCCCCTGCGTCGTCCCTGGTCTCCACACTCCCATACTGCCGATCTCGACGTCGACGGAGACGGCCCCGCCCGTGGTCAACAGGTGAGGTCGACCAGGTCCTCTGTTGTGTCTCCGTATGAGACCCGAAGCGGCACCCAGTAGATGACGTTCATGAGCCTCGCGCCCTGATCGGTGTCAACTGCGAGCGTGTCGAACACGATGTCGGCGCCAGCGCTGTCCTTCGTCACGGTTCGCACGAGCAGTCCGGACGTGTAGTCCCCGTGGCCCTCGTACGGTTGAGTGCACACAACCTCCGGCTGGGCTGTGGGTGCGGCGCCAGCGCCTTGGAACATCGCTTCGCAGATTCCTCGTGAGGACGCCAAGCCGCACAGGGTGGCCATGTCGTCGCGTGAGTTGTACGCCTGCTCCACGAGAGTCGCCACGTCCGATTCGTCGGGCACCTGGGCGTCAGAGCTGGCGGTGCATCCCGCGAGCCACGTAGCCGCTGACACCACGAACGCGGCGCTCGTGATGCGTCTGACTGCCGTCAAAGGTCCCCCTGAGTGCGTGTTCGCGCTGGAAGGGACGCGATCCCCCTAAACGCACCTTACGAACGCTACTGAGTCGGGGGCAACAGCAGCGACATGGGTCGTCGAGCTGGAAGCAATGGTCAGCTTCGGCCGCTTCCGCCCCCATAAGTGGCTTCTGGCACCTGGCGCCAGTGATCCGTAGCGTGCCTGGTAATGGGGGAAAATCGCACGCTGCGCGTGTACGGGCGTGCGCCGATTCAAGGGGGAAAAGTGAATACAGTGTCGGCAGTCCGGCGAGTAGCGGCGGTGATCGTAGGCGCGTTGCTCGCCACGATGACGCTTGGCGGGTGCGCTTCAGTTGAGGTGTCGCCACCGATCAGTAGCTGCCATAGCTACAAGGCGCCGTCTTCGTACGGTTCTTTCACAATCCAGCAGGCGGCCACCGGGCGTGCGATCCAGTGGGGGGCATATCCGAACGCGTCCTACTCGGGAACGCTCTACGTCGTCGACGTCTACGTCAACGGCAAGCGCTATGACGCTAAGTCGCAGACCTATGCGCCGCATGGCAGCGTCTCGGCCGCGACTGCCGCCAAGAACTCCGGCAAGATCATGAACGTCTCCGGCTACGTCACATACGGCAAGCAAGTCGTGCTTGAGTTCTCCATGCAGTGCAGGATCATGTAGCCATGGGCCAGCAACACATCTCGCTGCACGACGTGCTTGGTGCGATCGCCGCAGATCTGGCACTGGTTGGCCTCGACTTCGATGCGGGGGTGCTTGACCTCGCTCGTGATGAGTGGATCGCCGGGAAGCCGTCGGCCGTAGCAGATGGCTTCCCTCGAAGTGGTTTCGTCATGGTGCTTCGCGGGCTGCAGACGCTGCTCGATACGGATGCGGAAGGCACACCTAGCGCGGTCTCGATCGCAGATATCGCGAGTGAGTGGGCGATGGATGAGCTCGGTCATGGGTGGCCGGAGCTCGCTGACTCTGAAGGTGACTTCGTGTGTCTCCTTCAGCCCGCAGCAGGCAACTCCGGCCCTGTCTGGGCAGGCGGCGGCGTCTCAGTACCGCTTGGGTCGCTCTCGACTGTTCCGCTCGTGCGCGCATCCGCAAGCGATGACGCTGCGCCCTCTGACGACTGAGATCCGCGCGGCGGTCGTCGCAGTTTCCGCGACAGGTCTCGTGCTTGCGAGGTCAGACGCCCTGTGGATTGTGGCTACGGCAGCGCTGGCAGGGGTCTTCGCGGCGACACGTGTATCCACGCGGGTCGCGATCGGGCTCCTCGGATTCGTGATGGCCGCAGGAGTTCCGTGGATCGCGGCACCGCTCATGGTTGGAGTGGTGTGGCTCGTCGTCTAACACGGCAAATCGGCATGGCAAGTCGTCGCGTCGAGTGCTCGTGCAGTCGGGTGGCGTGGCGGTGTGTTGTTGCTCTGTGTTGGCGCGGCAGCGGGCGTAATGGCTTCCGTGCCAACTAGGGGGCAACTGTCAGAATCTCCTGTGGTGTTCGATCTCGTGCGGCCCAGCGCGCTCGTCATCGCGCTGGGTGTCGTCGCGATGGCGCTCGCGAATGCGGCAGGCGAAGAGCTCGTGTGGAGAGGCGCGCTCCTCACCGAGTCACGCGGTGCGCGCACCGCGGCGGTCTACGCAATCCAGGTCGTATCGTTCGGCGCTGCACACTGGCATGGAATCCCGGGGCTCTGGAAGGGGGTGCTCCTCACTGGAATCGCCTCCCTGCTCTTTCTTTTGGTGCACCGCCGATGGGGCATCGTCGCTTCGATCATCGCGCATGCCGGCGCAGACATTGCGCTGTTCTTTGGGGTGCTTCCGATGGTGCTGTTCACTAGGTGGTCGGTGTAGTCGGCGTTGCAGTATGGGCTGGCTTGTGGCCACCGATCAGCGCCGATGCACCCGTAGGGCACGGGTGAGTCGCGAAGCCAGCTTGGGTCAACCCCCTATTGGCTTGTGTCGCCGTACAGCCCGCCGCTGAGCAGCGGCAGCATTGCCGCCGATGCGGCTTCGAGCGCCGTGGCGTCGACGGTCTCGCGCCCGGTGGCGCGGGCGAGCAACGCCGGCATCGCGACCGGCGCGAGTCCATACAGAGTGAGCAAGGGTGCGAGTGCCTCCACATCGACATCCTCACGAATGCGCCCGGCCGCCTGCTGGTCGCGGAGCATGCGTCGTGTCGCTTCGGTGAGTCTGTCGAAGAGCGCGGTCGCGGCAGGGCTGTCTGAGTTGAGCATCCGCCGCACGTAGTCGATGAGCGGCGGTGAGTCCTCGCCCACGAAGTGATCCGCGATCGATGCGATGGTGGCCGCGCCCTGGGTCTTCTCGTCCAGCAGGAGCGTGGTGACGTGCGCGTCGCACAGCTCGCGGAGATCGTCCTTGGATCCGAAGTGGTGGATGACGAGGCCGGGGGCGACGCCGGCCTCTGCGGCGATGGCGCGGATGGTCGCCTGGTATCCGTCGCGGGCGAACGCGCGGATGGCGGCGTCGCGGATGCGCGCGGGGGTCGACTGCTCGGAGATTGAACGCATGATCTATAGTTTAAACATGCGTTCAATCCGAAGGGCGGATGGCGCGACGAGGAGTGCACATGTCAACTGTGGCGATCACTGGAGCGAACTCCGGCATCGGACTGAGAGCCGCGAGGCAGCTCATGGACGCGGGGCATCGCGTGCTCGCCCTGTGTCGCTCTGTCGATCGCGCCCGGGCGGCACTCGGGCCAGCCGTCGACGTGATCGAGACGCACATGGACGACCTCGCGTCGATCGAGCGCGCGGCCGCGCAGGTCGCTGACGCCGGCGTGGACGTGCTGATCAACAACGCCGCGACCTTCGACCTTGGCATGAAGCAGCGCCAGACGACCGCCGCAGGCGACGAGTACGTGTGGGCGACGAACCACCTGGGCGCCGCAGCGCTCGCGGCGAAGCTCGGCCCCGCCCTCGCCGCATCGGACGATGGGAGGCTCATCTTCATCGCCTCCAAGGGCCTCGTGGCGATGCCGCGCATTCGCATCCGCTGGGACGACGTGGATGCGACCACCTGGTACACGCCTACCAAGGCGTACTATCACGCCAAGCTCGCCCAGGTGATGCTCGCGGAGTCCCTCGCGCAGCAGTGGTCCCCACGGGTGCACGTCACGGCGCTGCGCGTGCCCGCAGTGCGGCTCGACGCGGAGAAGCTGGCCGCCCAGCCACGGCTCCAGCGGTGGCTGTACGCGCCCAAGAATCGCGCAGCGGCCGAGCCCGACGCGGTGGCCCAGACCTACGTCGCGCTCGCCACGGGGGCGGCCCCAGCGTCGGCCTATGTCGACGAGTCGGGCGCGCCGTGCGCCCTGCCGCGCTTCGCCAGGGACGAGGAGCAGCGGAGGCGGCTTCTCGAGGTCACGGAGGCCGCGACCGGGGCGTCGTTCGACCTCGACTGACCGCTAGAGCTCGGGCGCCACGACCTGGCGACCCTGCACATAGACGCCCGCGATGGCCGGCTGGCGCAATCCCATGAGCAGGGTGAACAGCTCCTCCTCCGTGGCCTGTTCCTCGTCGTCCGAGCGGATGCCCATGGTGAGCATGCCGTGCAGCGGCTCCCAGCGTTCCTTCTCGATCAGCAGGAAGTCCGCGTCCTTGCCCACGTCGAAATTGCCGTAGGCGTGCTCCATGTCGAGCGCCCGGGCGCCCGCGAGGGTCGCGGCGAACAGCAGCTCGGCGGGGTGCAGCGCGGTGCCCGCATCGCCGTCCTCGGAGATGTGGACCTTGTACGCGTCGCCCGCCACGCGGGAGATGAGCCACTCGTCGCCCGCGCCGATGTCCGTGCCGAGCCCGATGTTCACTCCCGCGGCAACAGTCCGACGCCAGGGCATGGTCCCGGAGCCCAAGAACAGTTGCGACGTGGGGCAGTGGGCGATCGAGGTGCCGGTCTCGGCCATGCGCTCCAGTTCGGAGGGCTGGCAGTGCACCGCATGCGCGAGCGTGGAGCGTCGGCCCAACAACGACGAGCCGCCTACGCGTGAACCCTCCTCGAAGCGGCCGTCGTAGGTGTCCAGGTAGGACTCGGTCCCGTACGCGCCGAGCACCGCGGCGATCTCACCGTCGCCCTTGCGGTTGTTCTCGTTGAGGTGCGAGTGAAAGTACACGCCGCGGTCGCGCACGCCGTCGTAGAGCTCGCCCATGGCGGCGAGCGTGCGGCGCGTCACCGACAGCGAGAAGCGCGGCACGATGCCCACCTGCACGCGCGCGGTGCGCGGGTCGCCGGTGTCGACGGCGTGCCAACGGTCGATCTCGTCCGCGACCAGGTCGATCGCCTCGCGCTCGCCGGTGATGAGCGCCGCGGCGGCGGACGGCCCCACGGTCTGCACGCCGCGACCGGACACAGTCCTCAGACCAGAGCGCAACGTCCCCTCGTACAGCGCGTCCTGGGCGACCGGGAAGGCGGAGCCGAAGACCATCGCCGAGGTGGTGCCGGCGGCGATGCGGCGTCGGATGAAGTACCTCGCGGCCTGATGCGCGAAGTCGGGGTCGGCGAACTGCCCCTCGGTGGGGAAGATGCAGTGGTCCAGCCACTCGAGCAGTTGGCCGCCGCCGTGCGCCGCGGTCGCGTACGACTGGGGGTAGTGCACGTGCCCGTCGACGAAGCCGGGGATCAGGTAGTCCGCCCGGGTGACCGGCGCGTCGGCGTAGTCCGCGGGCAGCGCGTCGAACGGCCCCACCCACGCGACCCGACCGTCGGCGTCTACGGCGAGCGCACCGTCGGGCAGGGACACGAGGTGCGCGGCGACAGTCTCCTGCGCGGGGGAGCCTGCGATGTGGAAGATGTGGGCGCGGTACACGCGCGTCCCGCCCGGATCCGCAGGCCCGACTGGAAGGCCAGGTGCCAGCGGAACCCGGCGGTAGGCGGTGCTCACCTCAGACCAGGCCGGAGTACTGCTGCCAGGCGGGGCCGGCGTCGGGCGCGTCGTCACGGGTGACCGAGGCCTGGATGAGGCCGTAGGGGCGGTCGTCAGCGTGGAAGACCTCGTTGGCGTTGTCGATGCCGAAGCGCGCGAGGTCGTAGGCGAAGTGGTGCTTGTTGGGGGCGATGAGGCGCACCTCGACGAGCTCCGGCACGGCCTCGAGTGCGGCCTTGCCCATCTCGAACAGCGTCTGCTGGAGCGCGAGCGAGTGGTGAGACGCGAAGGTCTCCACGAGCGCGGTCTTGATCGCGGCGTACGCGGCGTCGAAGTCGAAGGTCACGACGTCCACGTCGCCGAACCGCCAGCGGGCCTCGAGCGAGGTCGCCATGATGCGGTCGCTCGTCGGCTCGAGCACCGTGTACTCGTCCTCGAGGAAGCCGTGGAACTCGGAGCCGGACGACTTCAGGATCGTCAGGTCCTTGAGGCCGCCGGTGATCCAGGTGCGCCGAGCGTCGGGCGTGCCCTCCGTGGTGACGGAGACCAGGCGTACCTCCTGGCCGTCGCGCACCCACGTGAAGTCATGCTCGGATCCCTCGACCGAGACACGGTCCCACGCGAACTCCTCGAGCTCGAGGCGCGCCTGGTCCACGGGCTCCACGTCATCGACGAAGTGGGTCGCGAGCGCGTAGGCGTAGCGCTCGAGGCTCGTGAGCCCCACGGTCTTGGCGTACGCGTAGATGGTCTGCTTCTGGGTGTCCGTGGGCAGCACCGTGGCCTGGTCGCCGGTGAGGTGCGCGTCATCGAAGCGGCCGCGCAGGCACGAGGACACGTTGATGTCGCGAATCTCGTGGCGGGGGGAGTCGCGGACGATCCGCACCACGCGGTTCTCCGCCTTGCCGTACTGGTGGTCACCGAGGACGATCGCCATGACTGTGGCCTTTCTTGCTGCGGGCCCCGGGGTCGCATGGGGCCGTCCACCATCCTGGCGGGCGGCCCCGTGCGGTTCCAGGGGCGCTCGGGAGAATTCACGCGCCCGAAACGCGCAGTCTCACGGTAGATCGTGTTGATTACATCTACATTTCGGGCGGTGTCGGCAGCGCGGCGCATGCCCGACGCTGGGGTCGGGTGGGTCTCCGGCGCTCGGTGCAATCTGTCGCGCCAGTCGGCGTTCGAAGCGTCGCTGACCGCAATCTGTCGGGTGGTGGGGAGCGGCTCGGCGTGTCGCCGGGCGGCGTGTCGGGCGTGTCGCGTGCGGCGTGTCGCAGGCGCTCCGTGCGGGGCGAGGGCAATGTCAGACCCCTCTGGCACTGTTTTCCTAGTGACACACCATCTAGTGCCGGTTGACGCGCCAACACCCCATATATAGTGTTGCTCGCCCCGCCAGGGACGACACCTCGAAAGGAAGCCTCATGACGATCTCGGTCTACTCGAAGCCCGCCTGCGTGCAGTGCACCGCCACCAAGAGGGCGCTTGAGCGCGCCGAGATCGAGTTCGAGATCTTCGACGTCACCGAGGACCAGGACGCCTACAACACCGTCATGGAGCTCGGCTACCTCCAGGCCCCCGTGGTCATCGCGGGCGACGAGCACTGGTCAGGCTTCCAGCCCGACCGCATCGCCGCGCTGGCCGAGCGGGTCGCCTCCTGACGGAACCTCCCGTGGCCTCCCTCGTCTACTTCTCCTCGACCTCGGGCAACACCAAGAGGTTCGTCGAGAAGCTCGGGGTCCCCGCCGAGCGCATCCCGCTCTACCCGACCGACGCTCCGCTCAAGGTGGACGAGCCCTACGTGCTCGTCGTCCCCACCTACGGCGGCGGCAACGACAAGGGCGCAGTGCCCAAGCAGGTCATCAAATTCCTGAACGACGAGCACAACCGCTCGCTCATCAGGGGAGTGATCACCGCGGGCAACACCAACTTCGGTGAGGCGTACTGCATCGCCGGCGACATCGTCGCCGCCAAGTGCAAGGTGCCGCACCTGTACAAGTTCGAACTCTTCGGAACACAGGACGACGTGGAAGCCGTCCGCAATGGATTGGATGTGCTGTGGAAGCAACAGTGATCGAGAAGCCCCGCACGGGCATGGACTACCACTCGCTCAACGCGATGCTCAACCTCTACGACGATGAGGGACACATCCAGTTCGACAAGGACCGTGAGGCTGCGCGCGAGTACTTCCTGCAGCACGTCAACCAGAACACGGTCTTCTTCCACTCGCTCAAGGAACGCCTGGACTACCTGGTGGAGAAGGAGTACTACGAGCCCGAGGTGCTCGCGCAGTACGACTTCGCGTTCATCCAGCAGCTCACCGAGCGCGCGTACTCCTACAAGTTCCGCTTCCCGACCTTCCTGGGTGCCTTCAAGTACTACACGTCCTACACGCTGAAGACGTTCGACGGGCAGCGCTACCTGGAGCGCTACGAGGACCGCGTCGTCATGGTCTCCCTTACGCTCGCCGCGGGCGACACCGAGCTCGCGACCAAGCTCGTCGACGAGATCGTCACCGGCCGCTTCCAGCCCGCGACGCCCACGTTCCTCAACGCAGGCAAGGCGCAGCGCGGCGAGTTCGTCTCGTGCTTCCTGCTGCGCATCGAGGACAACATGGAGTCCATCGGCCGCTCCATCAACTCCGCCCTGCAGCTGTCCAAGCGCGGCGGCGGCGTGGCGCTCTCGCTCTCGAACATCCGCGAGTCCGGTGCGCCGATCAAGCACATCGAGAACCAGAGCTCCGGCATCATCCCCGTGATGAAGCTCCTCGAGGACTCCTTCACCTACGCGAACCAGCTCGGTGCGCGTCAGGGCGCGGGCGCCGTCTACCTCTCGGCGCACCACCCCGACATCATGAAGTTCCTCGACACCAAGCGCGAGAACGCCGACGAGAAGATCCGCATCAAGACGCTGTCGCTCGGCATCGTCGTGCCGGATATCACGTTCGAGCTCGCCCGCAACAACGAGGAGATGTACCTCTTCAGCCCCTACGACGTGGAGCGCGTCTACGGCGTGCCGTTCGGCGACATCTCGATCACCGAGAAGTACCACGAGATGGTGGACGACGCGCGGATCCGCAAGACCAAGATCTCCGCCCGCCACTTCTTCCAGACCGTCGCCGAGCTGCAGTTCGAGTCCGGCTACCCGTACATCGTGTTCGAGGACACGGTGAACAAGGCCAACCCGGTCAAGGGCCGCATCAACATGTCCAACCTGTGCTCGGAGATCCTGCAGGTCAACACCCCCTCGGTGTTCAATGACGACCTCTCGTACGACGAGATCGGCAAGGACATCTCCTGCAACCTCGGCTCCATGAACATCGCGACCGCGATGGATGGCGGCAACCTCGCGCAGACCGTCGAGATCGCCGTGCGCGGCCTCACTGCGGTCTCCACGCAGTCCTCGATCGACTCGGTGCCTTCCATCAAGTACGGCAACGACCGCGCCCACGCGATCGGCCTGGGCCAGATGAACCTCCACGGCTACCTGGGCCGCGAGCGGATCCACTACGGATCCGAGGAGGGCATCGACTTCACCAACATCTACTTCTACACGGTGCTGTTCCACGCGATCGCGGCCTCGAACAAGATCGCCAAGGAGCAGGGGACCGCGTTCGAGGGCTTCGAGGACTCGAAGTACGCGAGCGGCGAGTTCTTCGACAAGTACACCGAGCAGGAGTGGGCGCCGGCGACGTCGCGCGTCGCCGAGCTGTTCGCCGAGGCGGGCATCGCCATCCCCACCCAGGACGACTGGCGCGCGCTGAAGTCCTCCGTGCAGGAGCACGGCATCTTCAACCAGAACCTGCAGGCCGTGCCCCCGACGGGATCGATCAGCTACATCAACAACTCGACCTCGTCGATCCACCCGATCGCGTCGCGCATCGAGATCCGCAAGGAAGGCAAACTGGGTCGCGTGTACTACCCGGCGCCGTTCATGGACAACGACAACCTGGAGTACTTCCAGGACGCGTACGACATCGGTCCCGAGAAGATCATCGACACCTATGCTGCCGCGACGCAGCACGTGGACCAGGGACTGTCGTTGACGCTGTTCTTCAAGGACACCGCGACCACCCGCGACATCAATCGCGCCCAGATCTACGCATGGCGCAAGGGCATCAAGACGATCTACTACATCCGCATCCGCCAGATGGCGCTCGAGGGCACCGAGGTCGAGGGCTGCGTCAGCTGCATGCTGTGACGCCCCCGTCGAGATTCGAAGAAGGAACGACATGACAGAGAAGCTGACCCTCATCAGCCACGTTGACGCGATCAACTGGAACCGCATCGAGGACGAGAAGGACGTCGAGGTCTGGAACCGCCTCACCGCGAACTTCTGGCTGCCTGAGAAGGTGCCGATCTCCGGCGACGTCCAGTCCTGGGCGACCCTCACGCCGGAGGAGCAGACGCTGACGATGCGTGTGTTCACCGGCCTCACGCTCCTGGACACGATCCAGGGCACCGTGGGCGCCGTCTCGCTCATCCCCGACGCGCTGACGCCGCACGAGGAGGCCGTGTACACGAACATCGCGTTCATGGAGTCGGTGCACGCCAAGAGCTACTCGTCGATCTTCTCGACCCTGTGCTCCACGCGCGAGATCGACGAGGCGTTCCGCTGGTCCACCGAGAATCAGAATCTGCAGCGCAAGGCGCAGATCGTGCTGGACTACTACCACGGTGACGACCCGCTGAAGAGGAAGGTCGCCTCGACCCTGCTCGAGTCGTTCCTGTTCTACTCGGGCTTCTACCTGCCCATGTATTGGTCCAGCCGTGCCACGCTGACGAACACCGCTGACATGATTCGCCTCATCATCCGTGACGAGGCCGTCCACGGCTACTACATCGGCTACAAGTTCCAGAAGGGCCTCGAGAAGGAGACCCCTGAGCGCCGCGAGGAGCTCAAGGACTACACCTTCAACCTGCTCTACGACCTCTACGACAACGAGGTGCAGTACACGCAGGACCTCTACGACCCGCTCGGCATGACCGAGGACGTCAAGAAGTTCCTGCACTACAACGCCAACAAGGCCCTCATGAACCTGGGCTACGAGGCACTGTTCCCGTCCAACATCTGCGATGTCAGCCCCGCGATCCTCTCGGCGCTGTCGCCCAACGCAGACGAGAACCACGACTTCTTCTCGGGCTCCGGCTCGTCGTACGTGATCGGCAAGCACGAGGAGACGACGGATGACGACTGGGACTTCTGAGCCCTAGCGAGTCCATCAGCAGCCGAGGGCCCCAGCGCGCAAGCGCCGGGGCCCTCGGTGCGTCCGGCGCCTGATCCGCACGCCCGCGTGCCTGCGTGCACGTAGCCCCGCGCCCTCCGCCCGCGCCCGCGCACCCCGCTGTCTCCTGGTAGTCACTGAGCGTTGGAAACTGCCTCCTCAGCAGCGCTGAATGGCTACCAGCGCGCAGCGGCCGCGAAGTGATCGCGAGCCCGCGTGCCACACTGCAGGAATGAACCGTATAGCAGGCGTCATCTGTGTCGTGCTGGGCGCGCTGACCGGCGCAGCGTGGATCGCCCACGGGTACATCCTGGGAGTGGTGGCCGACCGGCCCGAGTCGGATGGCGCGTTCCAGGGAGCCGAACTGCCGACGCTGACCCTCACCTCGATGTTCGGTGTCGGCGCCTCGCTCGTGCTGGTTCTCCTCGGCGTTGCGCTCCTGGTGCAGGCGCGTAGCCGCGTCGATGCCTAGGTTCGTTCCAGCAACGAGCCCGTTGGCTGCTCGGCCGGGCCCTCGCCATTGACCACGGTGCCGCGCAGCCACGTGACGCGGATCACGCGTGCGCCGTAGCCGTGCCGCCTTCGAACTGGTTCGTACCCGCGGTCGGTTCCCTGGCGAAAGCGTGCAGTGCACGCGTCCATCGAGGTGCGTGCCATCGCTGCTCCCGTCTTCGGGTACCGAGACCGAGCCCTCCCGGTGAGGGGTCGCGTAGCATCTCGCCTGTGCGAACAGCTCATCGGCTACATGCGGTCGTGAGGATCTTGGTTTCCCGCCCGGCCGTGGCGCTCATGCTTCTCGTCGGGTCATCGCTCCTCGCTTGGGGACTCTTCCCAGCGGCTGAGGCAGTTGAGCCGCGTGCACCTTTGCTTGCCGCGGTGAACAGCGATGCGAGCGTTGCGGACGCGCTTGTACTTGTTGGCGGTACCGACTTGGCGCTCGGGCTCGAAGACCCAGTCGATATTGCGGTCACCGCATGGACTGGAGAGTCGACTGCTGTGGGGACCGAGGCTCAGATTGAGCTCGTGTTCTTGGAGCGTGTGCTCTCTGCAAGCGATGTTGTTTGTGAACCAGACAACTGCGCTGTATCCACGGAAGTAGCACAGGGCCAGTCGCTGGTGAGAAGCAGGGTCTCAGTGGTGTCGGAATGGACGGGCACCCCTGATGGTGCCGTCGTGACTGGCGTGGTCTCCCTCGGCGGTGCGCCTTCGGTCTCCGCCGACGAGCGCAGCCATTGGTACCTGCCCGGGCTCGAGTGCTCCGAACGCGAGTGCGTTGCGGCGGTCCCTACGCTCGTCGTCGGCTACGACACTCCGATCGCCGAGGGGGCGCACGTCGTTGCTGGCTACGCTGACCCGTCACTTCCAGTGTTCTACGACTGGTCAGGCGAATTGGATCCGATCGTGACTGTGGGTGGCGACGTCGTCGTAACCTATGCATTGCTTGCCGAAGAGACGCACGGGTTCTTGCCTCGGCACACTCTCGTTGGGATCAACACCACCCAAGTCCGCGGTGAGCCTGCGAGACTCTTCCTCGCGGGAGTCTTCGCCGCAGTAGCTGCGACGTCGTTGGTTGAGTTGATTCTCTGGGGTACTCGTCGCGTGCGTCGAGCCGTCCGGTAGCCCGACCGCCTCGGGCTCTCGGAGCCGCCGTGTGGGACGCCACGCGGGTGCCGAACTAGGTACCAAGCAGTAGCAGGCGGCCCTCGGAATTGCCCGCCGCGCCCTCGCCGTGCACCGCGGTGCCGCGCAGCCAGGTGGTGCGTGCGACGCCGCGCAAGGCGTGCCCGTCGAATGCGGTCACAGGGTTCTTGTGGTGCAGTTCGCCCGCGTGGATGACGCGCTCGGCGTCCGGCGCGAAGGCCACGAGGTCCGCATCCTTGCCCACGGCGATGCCGCCCTTGGCCTCAAGCCCGGCCCAGGTCGCTGTTCCCGTGGACATCCACCCGACGACGTCGGCGAGCGTACGGCCCCGCGCCGACGCCCCGGTCCAGATCGCGCTGAGGCTCACCTCGAGTCCTGCGATGCCTCCCCATGCGAGCGCGAAGTCGCCGTCACCCGCGAGCTTGAGATCCGCAGTCGCGGGGGAGTGGTCCGAGGCGACGATGTCGATGGTGCCGTCGAACAGCGCCTCCCACAGGGCCTCGCGATTCGCCTCGTCGCGGATCGGTGGGCAGCACTTGTACTGCGTGCCGCCGGCAGGGATGTGGGCGGCGTCGAACGTCAGGTAGTGGGGGCAGGTCTCGACCGTCAGGGGCAGGCCCTCGGCCTTCGCCGCGCGGATCGCAGGCAGCGCCGCTGCGGATGAGAGGTGCAGGATGTGCGCCCGCACGCCCGTGGCGCGGACGCCCTCGATGACGGCGCCGATCGCATCTACCTCTGCCGCGTCGGGCCGCGTCCCGGCGAACGCGACGGGGTCAGTGCCGGGTGCATCTTCGTGCAGGTGGCGCGGGTCCTCCGCGTGCACGATGAGCCTCCCCCCGAACGAGGCGATCTCCTCCATCGCGGACCGCAGCTGGACCGCGTCGAGCTCGGGGAACTCGTCCACGCCCGAGGGGGCGAGGAAGCACTTGAAGCCGAAGACCCCCGCCTCGTGAAGATCGCGGAGATGCCCGAGCGACGACGGGATGGCGCCGCCCCAGAAGCCCACATCGACGCGCGCCTTGGGAGCAGCCACCGAGCGCTTGAGTTCGAGCGCGTCGAGCGTGGTCGTGGGCGGGATCGAGTTCAGCGGCATGTCGATGATCGTCGTGACGCCTCCGGCGGCGGCAGCGGCGGTCGCGGACGCGAAGCCCTCCCACTCGGTGCGCCCGGGCTCGTTGACGTGCACGTGCGTGTCCACGATGCCGGGGATCAGCACCTCGTCGTCGGCCAGGACGCGCTCGGCGGCGGCATGCCACGGCGCGTCCACGGGGCCCAGCCCCACGATCGTGCCGCCCGAGATCGCGACCGAGGCCGCAGTCTCCGCGCCGTCGACGACCGCGCGCGGGGCGCGGATCACCAGGTCGATATTAGTCATGAATGGGCCTCCGGAGCGGGGACGGTCTCGGGGTCGCACGCGGCGGGGCATGCCCGACGCTGGGGCTGGGCGGGTGCGCCGCCGCGCCTACACTGGCGGCGACTGAGGAGGGATGCACGTGTTCGAGATCGCCCGCGAGATGCTGGCCGAGCTGGATGCCGGCGATGCGCTGGGCGTGGTCGTCGTGACGGCCGTGCACGGTTCGGCGCCGCGCGCAGTGGGCTCCGCGATGGCGGTCACGCGCGACGGGCGTGCGATCGGGTCCATCAGCGGCGGCTGCGTCGAGGGCGAGGCCTACGACCTCGCCCAGCGTGTGCTCGTCGAAGACGGTCTGATCGATGTGGATCTGGGCGGCGAGGGCGACCTCTACGCCGCCGGGCTGGCCTGCGGAGGGTCGCTCGGCGTGGTCGCGATGCGTGTCGAGCTGGGCGACTCCGAGGTCATCAAGGCGCTGCGCGACAGCCTTGATACCAGCGCCGATGTCAAACTGGACGTGCCGCGCGACCCGGCCAGAGCGTCGGGCGTCTTCACGTTGAGGCGTGCTGCGGCGCCGCGCATGATCATCGTGGGTGCCGTCGACTTCTCGGGCGCGCTCGCGAGCGCCGCGAAGGCGCTCGGCTACCGCGTTACCGTCGTGGATGCGCGGCCGGTCTTCGCGACCGAGGCACGCTTCCCGCAGGCCGACGAGGTGGTCGCCATGTGGCCCGATCGGTACCTCCGCTCGCAGACGCTGAGCGCGAACGACGTGGTGTGTGTGCTCACGCACGAGGAACGCTTCGACATCCCGACGCTCGCGCTCGCCCTGCGTTCGGAGGCCGGCTACGTCGGCGCGATGGGTTCGCGGCGTACGCACGAGCGTCGCATCGGGCTGCTGCGCGAGGCGGGGCTCAGCGAGAGCGAGCTCGCGAGGATGAGGTCGCCGATCGGTCTGGACCTTGGCGGATCGACGCCCGCGGAGACCGCAGTCGCCATCGTCGCGGAGATCCTCGTGGAGCGCTCGGGGGCGAGTGGCGCGCGGCTGAGCGAGCGGCGCGGGCCGATTCACCGCGCGCGGGAGGCGTGAGGGCCCTGGGTGAGCGTCTGACGCGCTGACGGGAGTCATGAGGCGCCTGGCTGAGAGTCTCGGTGGTGGGGTGAAGTCGGGACCGCGGGGGAGGTGGACTGAGCGAGGCGCCAGACGCGGTCGCGCGTCATCGGCAGTTCGTAGGGTCGCGCTCCGATCGCACGCCGGATCGCATTGGCGAGCGCGGGTGCGACGGGGTTGTACGGCGACTCGGACATGGACTTGGCGCCGAACGGACCCAGCGCGTCGGAAGTCTCGGCGAAGTAGACCTCGGTGACGGGCACGTCCGCGATCTGCGGCACGCGGTAGACGCGGAACGCAGGGTTCGTGGGAGCGCCCTCGTCGCCGATGAGCACCTCTTCGTACAGCGCCGAGCCGATGCCCTGAGCGACGCCGCCCTCGACCTGGCCGCGGCACTGCGCGGGGTTGAGGACCACGCCGGCGTCGGCAGCCTGCACGCTCTGGAGGATCTTCACGGACCCCGTGGAGGGGTTCACTGCGACCCGGAAGCCCTGCACGTTGAACGCGAGCGAGCGGATCATGCCGTCGGTCGAGCCTTCGCCGGTGAGCCCCTCGGCCGGGATCGACTCGCCCGCGTTGAGGCGCGCGCGCAGGGCGACGGCGGCCGCGTGCACGGCCTTGCCTGCGACGGTGATGCCGGTCGAGCCGAACGCGCCCGTGTCGTAGGTAGTCGCGTCGGTGTCTGAGGCGCGCAGCGCGACCGCGCCTGGCAAGACCCCCAGCGCTTCCGCGGCGATCTGTGTGAGCACGGTGTGGGTGCCGTTGCCGAACTCGGCGGTGCCGGCGGCGATCACGAACGTGCCATCGGGCAGGGCCGTCACGGACGCGGTCGCACGGTGCCCGCGCGGCGGGATCGTCGCGATCATGCTGAGCGCCATGCCCTCGCCGACGGACCAGCCCTCGGGGGCCGCCACACCGTTGCCGCGTCGTATGGCGGCCTCAGCGAGGTCGAGGCACTGATCGAGACCGTACGAGCCGAAGATGAGGCCGTCCTGGTGCTTGCGCTCGGTGACGCCGAGCGGGTCGCCCTCCTTGACTGCGTTGAGGCGCCGCATCTCATAGGGATCGATCCCGAGCTGGAGCGCGAGGTCGTCCATCGCGGACTCGACCGCGAAGATCACCTGTCCCAGCCCGTAGCCGCGGAACGCTCCTGCGGGAGTCTGATTCGTGTAGACCACCTCGGCGTCGAGGCGCTTGGCGGGGGAGCGGTACGCCTCGAGCGACTCGGCGCAGCCGTGGAACATCACACCGATCGCGTGGTTGCCGTATGCGCCGGTATTGCTGAGCACCTCGATGTCCATGGCGGTGAGCAGCCCCTCGGCGGATGCGCCGAGCGTCGCCTTGACGCGGAACGGGTGGCGCGTCGCGGTGCGGATGAACTCCTCTTCACGCGTCATCTCGTACGCCACGGGACGGCCGGTCTTGAGGACCGCGAGTGCGACGAGGTCCTCGGTGAAGATCTCCTGCTTGCCGCCGAATCCTCCGCCCACGCGCGCTGTGAAGACGCGCACTGACTCCGGCGCGCGATCCAGGATCAGCGCGAGCTCGTCGCGCACCAGGAACGGCACCTGCGAGCTGGTGCGCACGGTGAGACGTCCCAAGTCGTCGATCCAGCCGATCGAGCCGTGCGTCTCGAGCTGCGCGTGGCTCACGCGCCCGGTGCTCCAGGTGCCGGTGGCCACGGCCGACGCTGCGGCCAGCCCGCCGTCGACGTCCCCGTAGCCGCCCTTCCAGGAGGCGACGGTGTTGCGGGCGGCGTCCAGCACGCCGTCGTCGGGCGTGCGGTCCGGATGGATCACGGGGGCCGAGCCGGAGCGCGCCTCCTCAGGGTCGAAGACCGCGGGCAGCAGGTCGTAGGCGACGACGATGGCCTCGCGAGCCGCGTCGGCGATGGCCGGGGTGTCCGCGATCACGGCCGCGACCCGCTGGCCCTTGAAGCGCACCACCTCATCGAGGATGCGGGTGTCGCGCGGGTCGTCGAGCCTGTTCTCGTGCCGCGCCGTGGAGAAGCGGGTGGCCGGAGCATCCTCGTGCGTGAGCACCGCGTGGACGCCGTCCATCGCGAGTGCCGCGCTTGCGTCGATCGACACGATGCGAGCATGGGCGTGGGGCGAGCCGAGCACCTTGAGGTGCAGCGTGCCCTCGGGCAGCTCGTCGAACGTGTACGGCTCGCGGCCCTGCACCACGCGCGTGGCAGCCGGCGGTCGCGCGGAGGCTCCGACGGCGCCGGACCCGGCCGCAGCGTCGGGCGTGCCGCAGATCCCCTCGCACGTGCCGCCGCAGCCTCCGCGCACCGCGTGCTCGACGGCCTCGCGGATGGGCCGGTAGCCCGTGCAGCGGCACAGCGAGCCCTTGAGCCGTCGGTCCAGGTCGGGCAGGTCGTCTTCGGTGAGCGTGGAGGCCGTCACGACCATGCCGGGCGTGCAGAAGCCGCACTGGAACGCGAAGCGGTCAGCGAACTCCTCCTGGACGGGCGCGAGGTCGTCGCCTGGGGCGAGGCCCGACGCAGTGGTCACCGCCTTGCCGGAGGCGCGGACGGCGGGGTAGAGGCACGAGTGCACGGGCTCGCCGTCCACGAGCACGGCGCAGGCGCCGCAGTCCCCGGCGTCGCAGCCCTTCTTCACGTCCGTGGCGCCGTGTTCGCGCAGGAACGTGCGCAGGCACTGGCCGGGCGCCGGCTCGGCGGCGACGGGGGAGCCGTTGAGGTCGAAGGTCATGAGAGCTCCTCGACGATCTCGGCGGCGAGCACTCCGGCGACGTGGCGGCGCCAGTCCTCGGAGCCCAGCGCGTCGGTGTAGAAGCCGTCCGAAGCACGCACGTCGTCGGCGACGCGCGCGGGCGAGGGTGGGATCGGGTACCGCAGCACCGTCGGCTTGAGCGTGGCGGCGGTGACGACGATCGTGAACGAGCCGTCGGCGTCGGCCCGGCCCGTGACGACGGCTCCAGAGCGGCCGAGCTCGGCCAGGGCGATCTTGCGCAGCGCGGTTCGACCCTCGAGTGCGCGGGAGGGGATGTCGATCGCGCGTACCGCCTCGCCGTGGGCGAGCGACGTGGTGCCATTGCCCGTGGGGAGCGAGGCGACGGGCTCGTGGCGCGTGCCGCCGCCGGGCTCCCAGATCTCGGCGACGCCGTCGAGCGTCGCGCACGCGGCGAGCATCGCGGCGGCCGCGTACGCGCGGCACACGTTGCCCACGACCGTGGCCTCGTTCCAGATCTTGAAGCTCGCGAGGAGCGCGTTCGCGGCGTCCTCGAACAGCGGCTGCGCGCGCCAGCCGAGGTGCGCGGGGAGCTCGAGCAGTTGGGCGATCGTGCAGGTCGCGCCGATGCGCAGTCCGTCCTGGCTCACCTCGAGCGGCGCCCACGGCATCGTGCTGAGGTCCACGAGCCCCGTGATGTCGCGGTTGGGTTCTGAGAACAGCCACGTGCCGCCCGCCAGGAAGCGCTCGCCGGGGGAGAGGGCAAGGTCTTGGCGTGTGGTCGCGCGACGGTAGGCGGCGACGGCGGTGAGGTCCATCTCGCCTCCTTCCAGGGGCTTCGGTGCATCGGTGACGATGCCCGACGCGGGGGCGAGGGCGTCGGGAAGCCAGCCGCGGCGTCGGGAATGTTGATCAGTCAAACATGCGCGGATGTCACGTTTGTGTCACGGCGGCCGGAATTTACGACCCCGAAACACAAGTGGTCATGTTGATGAAATCTACAGTCCCTACGTTGCGAGTGTGCCTCGTTCGGGGTGCTCTTGCGCCCGGCTGGATGGGGGCGCGGAGCGCTCCACCGACCGTCCCCGACGGCGTCCCCACGGTGGCACTCGAACACAGGGAGAGAGACCTCATGTCATTCAGCATCAAGCGCACCGCCGTCGCAGCGACGGTCGCCGTCGCCGCGCTCACGCTCGCGGCCTGCTCGTCCGGCGGAGACGCCGAGCCCACCGACACCGCGACCGGAGACGGCACCGAGGAGCCGATGGAGGCCGCCGACTACGGCGACATCACGCTCCAGCTCTCGTGGATCAAGAACGAGGAGTTCGCGGGCGAGTTCTTCGCGGACTCGAACGGTTACTACACCGAGGTGGGCTTCAGCTCCGTCGACATGGTGCCCGGCCCGTCGACCGGCGCGGCAGAGCTCCTGTCGGGCACCGCGGACGTGGCGCTGTCCGACGCGGTCTCGATCGGTTCAGCAGTCGCGTCCGAGGGTGCACCGCTGAAGATCATCGGCACGACGTACCAGAAGAACCCCTTCACGGTGCTGTCGCTGGCCGACGGTGGCAACATCGCCACGCCCCAGGACATGATCGGCAAGAAGATCGGCGTCCAGGACTCCAACACGTCGCTGTTCCTCGCGCTGCTCGCCGCCAACGGCATCTCCGAGGACGAGCTCGAGATCGTGCCCGTCCAGTACGACCCCGCGCCGCTGACGAACGGCGAGGTCGACGGCTTCATCGCCTACCTCACCAACGAGTCGCTGATCCTCGCGCACGAGGGCTACGACACCGTGAACCTGCCCTTCGCGGACAACGGTCTGCCGTTCGTCGCCGAGACGATCACCACCACGCAGGAGACGATCGACTCCAACCGCGAGATGCTCAAGGCCTTCCTGGTCGCCGAGATCAAGGGCTGGACCGACGCGGTCAACGACCCCGAGGAGGGCTCGCGCCTCGCAGTCGAGGTCTACGGCGCTGACCTCGGCCTGAACGCCGAGGTGTCGGCTCAGGGTGCGATCGTCCAGGCCGAGGACCTTGTCGTCTCCGACGAGACCGTCGCCAACGGCCTCTTCACCATCTCGGACACCCTGATGGAGGAGACCATCGCCTCGCTCGCCGGCGCCGGCATCGAGGTGACCGCCGAGGACCTCTTCGACATGAGCCTCCTCGCCGAGGTCTACGAGGAGTACCCCGAGCTCATCGCCTACGCAGGCTGAGTCTCACGAGGGATTCTCACGTGACTGACGTGACCCAGTCCGGTGCCCGGGGCGAGACCGCCCCGGGCACCGGACTGCAGATCTCCGACCTGACCAAGGTCTTCCACTCGCGTGGCAAGACCACGACCGCGCTGCAGGACGCCACGCTGCACACCGACCAGGGCTCGTTCCTCGCCCTGCTCGGGCCGTCCGGCTGCGGAAAGTCGACCATCCTGCGCATCCTCGCCGGACTCGAGGAGCCCACGAGTGGCTCCACCCGCGTGGACGGGCGCACGCCCGCCGACCTGCGCGCCTACAACGAGCTCGGCATCGCCTTCCAGGACTCCGCGCTGCTCCCATGGCGCTCGGTGTACGGCAACATCAAGCTGCCGTTCGAGGTCGCAGGCAAGAGCGTGGACCACGACTACATCGAGGAGCTCATCGAGCTCGTCGGTCTGAAGGGCTTCGAGAAGGCCAAGCCCGCGCACCTCTCCGGCGGCATGCGTCAGCGCGTGTCCATCGCGCGCGCGCTCGTGCTCAAGCCCTCGGTGCTGCTGCTCGACGAGCCGTTCGGCGCGCTCGACGACATGACGCGCCAGCGCCTCAACCTGGAGCTCATGCGCATCCTCGCGGCCAAGCCGGCCACGACCCTGCTCGTCACCCACGGCATCACCGAAGCGATCTTCCTCGCCGACCAGGTAGCGGTCATGAGCCCGCGCCCCGGCCGGGTCAAGGAGGTCATGGAGATCAACCTGCCGCGTCCCCGCACCCCGGACATCCAGCGCAGCCCCGAGTTCCACGCCTACGTGGACCGCGCATCGGACCTGCTGTTCGGCGAGGGCGGCGCAGCGACCGAGGACGACTGATGCGCAGGCTTCCGTCCTGGGCGACGGCCGTGATGAGCGCCGTCGGCCTCATCGCCGCGTGGTGGATCACGTCTGTCACGGTCTTCGCCAACGTCGGCTCGGGCAACACGAAGGCGATTCCGACGCCGGTGCAGGTGATCCAGGACTTCGGCGAGATCGGCTTTCACTTCTACTGGACGCACTTCTCCGTCACGCTCCACGAGGCTGCGCTCGGCTACCTGTGGGGCAACGGACTCGCGCTCGCGCTCGCCGCGCTCGTGATGGTCGTGCCTCGGCTCGAGGGCGTCGTGTCGCAGCTGGCCGTCATCACGTACTGCATCCCGATCGTCGCGATCGGCCCGCTGCTCGTGCTCATCTTCGAGGTGCCGTCCAAGGGCGAGCCGTCCGGCACTGCCGTGTTCATGGCGGGCCTGAGCGTGTTCTTCACGACTGTCGTGGGTTCGCTGCTGGGCCTGCACGCGGCCGATAAGGCGAGCCTCGATCTCGTCTCCGTCTATGGCGGCAACTCGTGGACCCAGCTGCGCAAGGTGCGCGTCGTGGCCGCGCTGCCCGCCGTGCTGACCGCGCTCCAGATCGCGGTGCCTGCCGCGTTCCTCGGCGCCGTGCTCGGCGAGTACTTCGGCAAGGTCGAGACCGGCATCGGCGTCGCGATGGTCATCGCGCAGCAGGCGTTGAACTCGCCGCGCGTGTGGGGCATCGCGCTCGTCTCCGGCCTCATCGCCCTCGTGCTCTACCTCGGCGTGGGCGTGCTCACCCGCCTCGCCACGCCCTGGTCGAAGGGAGCGGCCTCATGACCGCCACCGCCACCGCCGCCAACCCGCCGATCGCCGATCCCGCCGCGCTCGTCCGCAAGCAGGCGCGCGCCGCGACCCGCAAGGCGCTCGGCGCCTCGCTGCTCACGTTCCTGCTCACGCTCGTGGGCGTGACGGTCCTGTGGCAGCTCGCCCTGTGGTTCTCGGACCTCTCGCCGTACGTGGCCAAGGGCCCCGTCGACGTCTGGAACTTCTTCTTCGTCGAGGAGGAGGCTGCCGCCAACCGCGCCGAGATCGCGGGCAACCTCGCCGTCACGCTCGGAGACGCCGTCATCGGCTTCGCCGCGGGATTGCTGCTCGCGCTCCTGGGCGCGATCGGCTTCCGCCTGTCGCGCGGCTTCGAGCAGGCGATGATGCCCATCGCGCTGCTGCTGCGCTCGGTGCCGCTGGTGGCGTTCGCGCCGATCATCATCATGATCTTCGGCCGCGAGTTCCTGACCGTGGCAGTCATGGGAGGCATCGTGGTGCTGTTCCCGGCGCTCGTGAACATCGCGTTCGGTCTGCAGCAGTCGTCGCAGCAGACGCTCGAGGTGGTGCAGGTCTACGGCGGAGGGCCCATCAAGCAGCTCACCAAGGTGGCCCTGCCTGCGTCCCTCCCGGCGTTCTTCGCCGCCGTGCGCGTGTCAGTTCCCGGTGCGATCACCGGTGCGCTGCTCGCGGAGTGGCTCGCCACCGGTTCGGGCATCGGCGGCGTCATCAACGGCTACGCCACGTCCGCCAAGTTCGATGAGCTGTGGGCGTCCGTCGTGCTCGTCACGCTCACCTCCCTCGTGCTCTACAACCTCGTCGCTATCCTGGAGAACACGGTGCTCGCCCGCATGGGGATGCACCCCACCAAGCGTCTCTGAGAGCAGCGATGACCGCCGTCAGTCCCCTGCAGGACAACGACCCCTCGGGCGCCCGACTGGGCGCGCATGTGAGGGCGCTGAGGCGCGCTCGCGGGCTGACTCTCGTGCAGCTCGCGAGCGCGACTGGACTGTCGCACCCGTTCCTGTCCCAGGTGGAGCGCGGGCTTGCCAACTTCTCGCTGCCGTCGCTGCGCAGGATCGCGGTGGCGCTTGAGACCAGTCCCGTGGAGCTGATCGCCGCAGCCGAGGCAGCCGACGGGACCGCCCCGCCGCCGCGCGTCGAGACGTACCACGCGGGCGACTCAGCTGAGCCCATGTCCGACTTCGCGCAGGACCCCGCCCTGCCGCTCGCCCACGGCTCGCGGCCGTTCCTGCCCATGACGATCGAGTGCAGCCGCACCGAGCCGGGGGAGACCTTCACCCACGCCGAGGACGAGTGGATCATGGTCCTCGACGGCTCGCTTCGTCTGGAGCTCGACGGCGTCGAGACGCTCCTGGGGCCGGGTGACTCGACCTACTACTCCGGGGGCGTGCTGCATCGCTGGTGGTGCGCCGGCGGTCCGGTCAGGCTCCTCGCGGTCAAGCAGCAGGCGGGTCGGTAGCAAGCCCGACGCGGGGGCGGCCTGCGCAGGCATGCCCGCCCCGAGCGTCGGGCGGGCTCCCAGCCAGGCGACTCACGCCTCCCACGCCGGCGCCACGCGCGCAACCAGGCGATTCACGCCTCCGCGAGACGTGCAGCCGCGTCCCCCACCCGACCAGCGATGACTTGCTCGTCCGCGCGCGCGAGCCGCCCGTCGGTGACGACCTCCTCGCCCTGCACCAGCATGAGCTTCACGGTCGGCAGCGAGCCGAGACCCAGGGCTGCGACGGGGTCCGCGATGCCCGCGTGCTCCACTGCGGTGAGGTCCCACAGGACCAGGTCCGCGAGCTTGCCCGCCTCGAGCGACCCGATCTCGTCCTCACGGCCCAGCACCTTCGCGCCGCCCATGGTGGCGACGCGCAGCGCGTCGCGCACGGGCATCGCGGTGGCGCCGTCCCTCAGGCGCGACATCAGAGCCGCCTGGCGGATCTCCGAGCCGAGCGTGCCGTCCTCGTTGGAGGCGGCGCCGTCCACGCCGAGGCCGACGGGTACCCCTGCGTCGAGCATCGGGCGCAGCGGAGCGATGCCGGCGGCGAGGCGCGCATTCGACGACGGGCAGTGCGCGACGCCCGTGCCGGTGGCCGCGAACTTGGCGATGTCAGCATCGGAGAGGTGCACGCAGTGCGCCATCCACACGTCGTCGCCGAGCCAACCGACGGACTCGAGGTACTCGGTGGGGCCCATCCCGAAGCGCTCGGCGCAGAATGCGGCCTCCTCGACCGTCTCTGAGCCGTGCGTGTGCAGGCGCACGCCGAGCTCGCGCGCGAGAGGTGCGGACTCGCGCAGCAGATCTGTGGTGACCGAGAACGGTGAGCACGGGGCTATGGCGACGCGCACCATCGCGTCGAACGACGGGTCGTGGAACGCGCGTACGGCGTCCTCGGAGGCCTGCAGTGCGTCGGCCGTGGTCTCGACCGCGAAGTCCGGGGGGAGCCCGCCCTGGCTGGCGCCCAGGTCCATCGATCCGCGCGTCGCGTGGAGGCGCAGGCCCAGCTCGCCCGCCTCGTGGACGATCGAGCCGAGGATGTCGCCCGAGCCCGCGGGGAAGATGTAATGGTGGTCGCCCACGGTGGTGCAGCCCGAGCGTGCGAGCGTCGCCATCGCGCCCGCAGCGCCCGCGCCCACCGTGTCTGCGGTGATGCGCGACCATGTGGGATAGAGGGCAACGAGCCAGTCGAACAGGATCGAGTCCTGCGCCCAGCCGCGCGTGAGCCACTGATACAGGTGGTGGTGAGTGTTGATGAGGCCGGGGGTCACGAGAGTGCCGGTCGCGTCGTAGCGGCGGGCGGCGGCGTCGCGCATGTCCGAGGGGGCGGGCCCTGGCCCGACGGCCACGATGCGTCCGCCGCGGATCGCGACGTGGCCGCGTGCGAGCTCGGCGCCCGCAGCGTCCATGGTGACGACGTGGCCGCCCTCGATGAGCGTCAATCCGGCCATGAGCGGCCTCCCTCCCACGGCCGCCCTGGCCGTCGGTCAAGCCTACTCGCGCCCGACGCGCCGGACGAGGGCCTCTGCGGTCCTGCGGCCGGTCGCTAGGGTCGTGCGGCATGATCCCCAAGTCCTCACGCTCCGCCCTGCCCGTGCTCGCCCTGGCGTCGGCTCTGCTGCTCGCCGCGTGCTCGCCAGCCGACGCCCCCGCCGAGGGGACGCGGGACGCCACGCCCGTCGCCCCGGTATCGGCTCCCGTCGAGGCCTCCGACGCCCCCGAGGCGCCGGGAGACGAGTTCGACCTCGCGGCGTTCTGCGAGGCCGCCGCGCCCATGCTGGTGCCGGTCGAGCGGGAGTTCATCGGCTCGGACGAGCATGTGGTGCAGTTCACGGCACTCGCCGAGGTGGCCCCCGAGGAGCTCGAGGACGTCATCGCGTCGCTCGAGGCGCACTACGACACCGCCGTGAGCCCCGCGGACCCCGACTCGCAGGACTTCAAGAACTTCCCCGCGTCGATCCAGGAGGACGCGCTCGCGCTGGACTCGGAGGTCAGGGAGCGCTGCTGATGCCTGCGCATCGCCGGTGTCGGTGGGTCGTGGTGGGATAGGACCGTGAACGATCCCCGCGCCCGCCACCAGCAGCTCGTCCAGGAGATCGAGGCGCATCGCCACGCCTACTACGCGGACGATGCGCCGACCGTCTCGGATGCCGAATACGACGCGCTCGAGCGCGAGCTGCGTGAGCTTGAGGCCCTGCATCCGGAACTGGTGACCGAGGACAGCCCCACGCAGGTCGTTGGCGCTGCGCGCGAGGCCACGGGCTTCGCCTCGGTGCGTCACCGCGAGCGCATGATGAGCCTCGACAACGCGTTCTCGCTCGAGGATGTCGAGGCGTGGCTCGCGCGCGTGGGACGCGAGGCGGGCGATCAGGCGATCGTGTGCGAGCCGAAGATCGACGGGCTGTCGATCTCGCTGACCTATGAGCGCGGCGAGCTCGTGCGCGGGGTCACGCGCGGCGACGGCACCACGGGTGAGGACGTCACCGCGAACGTCCTGACGATCCGCGGCCTGCCGCACTCGCTGCGCGGGCCCGACGCCGGAGGCGCCCGGGTGCCGGCACTCGTCGAGGTGCGTGGCGAGGTGTACCTGCCCGTGGCGGACTTCGAGGCGCTCAACGAGGGGCTCGTCGCGCAGGGCAAGGCTCCCTACGCGAACCCCCGCAACACGGCGGCAGGGTCGCTGCGGCAGAAGGATCCCGCGGTGACGGCCACGCGCCCGCTGGCGGTGACCACCTACGCGCTCGGCGCGCTCGACTGGGGCGACGCCGAACCCGACGCGCGGCTCGAGCTCCAGCACGGCATCTACGAGGTGCTGGCCGACTGGGGGCTGCCGGTGAGCGAGCACGCATCCGTGCTGCGAGGCACCGAGGCGATCGAGCGCGCGCTCAAGAGCCTCGAGTCGAGCCGCCACAGCCTGGTGCACGAGATTGACGGCGCGGTTCTCAAGGTGGACGACCGAGCCGTGCAGGCCGAGCTCGGCTCCACGAGTCGCGCGCCCCGGTGGGCGATCGCCTACAAGTTCCCGCCCGAAGAGGTACACACGCGCCTCACCGAGATCCGCATCGGCGTGGGCCGGACCGGGCGCGCGACGCCCTACGCCGTGATGGAGCCCGTGACGGTCGCCGGCAGCACGGTGCGGCAGGCGACCCTGCACAACCAGGACGTCGTGAAGGCGAAGGGTGTGCGCATCGGAGACGTCGTCGTGCTGCGCAAGGCAGGCGACGTGATCCCCGAGATCGTCGGGCCCGTGGCGGCGCTCGCCGACGACGGGTACCCGCGCGAGGACTTCGTCATGCCCGTCCACTGCCCCGAGTGCGGCACCGAGCTTCGCCCCATGAAGGAGGGCGACGTCGACATGCGTTGCCCCAACGCCGAGTCATGCCCCGCGCAGGTGCGCGGCCGCGTGGAGCACATCGGCTCGCGCGGCGGACTCGACGTCGAGGCGCTCGGCGAGGTCACCGCCGCGGCGCTCACCCAGCCGCTCGAGCCCGCACGCCCGCCGCTCACGACCGAGGCGGGTCTGTTCGACCTCACGCTCGACGACCTCATGCCCATCGAGGTCGTGGTGCGTGACGCGGAGACCGGTCTTCCCAAGGTCGACGACGACGGCGAGCAGGTGCGCCGAGCGCCCTTCCAGAAGGTCGAGTTCGTGTACCCGCCGGAGGCGGAGGGCCTGACGCCCGCCGAGCGGCGCAAGGCTGGCATCACCAAGAACCACCGGCGCGTGCTGCCGTCGGCGCAGGCGACCACACTCCTTGAGGAGCTCGAACGCGCCAAGTCCAAGGAGCTGTGGCGCGTGCTCGTCTCGCTCAACATCAGGCACGTGGGCCCGGTGGCGAGCCGCGCGCTCGCAACCGAGTTCGGCTCGATGGACGCGATCCGCGGAGCGACGCTCGACGAGCTCGCTGCCGTCGAGGGCGTCGGCGGGGTCATCGCGCAGTCGGTGCTCGACTGGTTCGAGGTCGACTGGCACCGCGAGATCGTCGAGCGCTGGACCGCCGCAGGCGTGCGCATGGAGGAAGAGCGCGACGAGTCGATCCCGCAGACGCTCGAGGGGCTCACCATCGTCGCGACCGGATCGCTCGAGGGGTACAGCCGCGACGGCATCAAGGACGCGATCATCACGCACGGCGGCAAGGCAGCGTCATCAGTCTCGAAGCACACCGACTACGTCGTCGTCGGCGCCAACGCGGGCTCGAAGGCGGCCAAGGCGGAGGAGCTCGGCATCCCCGTGCTCGACGAGGCGGGCTTCGACGCCCTGCTCCGAGGCGGTCCCGCTAAGGTGTGACTCACGGGCCACGATGGCCGCGCGCACGACTGGGGAGTCAGGAGGGTCGATGGCTGAGGGCGTCGGCGGGGCGACTCGCGCCTCCACCCGGTACCGGCCGGGCAAGCTCCGGTGGTGGCTCCTGCCACTGGGCGCGGCACTCACCTTGACCGCGCTCGTGTGGGGCTTCGCGGAGACCGTCGAAGACGCCGTCGAAGAGCATGCGCGTGCTGCGATCGAGGGCGCCGGGCTGACCGACGTGTGGGTGGGCAGCGCCGACTATCGCGAGGTGACCCTCGTGGGTCCGGTCGGTGACGAGGATGCCGCTCTCGCAGCCGTCGCAGGAGACGCTCTCATCACCTCCGCCCTGTACGACGGCTTCGGCGAGGAGCCGCAGCCCGAGCCGACCACGTCGCCCAGCGCGACCGCGGAGCCCACAGCGACCGCCGAGCCCACGCCGACGCCATCACCCTCGGAGACCGACGCGGGGCCGCTGCCCACGATCGACCCCATCATCTTCGACACGACGTCGCCCGATCTGACGCCCGCCGCTCGCGCCGAGCTCGACGAGGTGGCCGGCGTGCTCCTCGACACGCTCGAGACGCATGGAGCGATCACGGTCACGATCATCGGCTACACCGACTCGATCGGCACCGCCGAGGCCAACCTCGCGCTCAGCGAGGCGCGCGCACGCAACGTCGCCGACTACCTCGTGCAGCAAGGGATTCCGAGGTCCATCCTCGAACCCTCGGGCCGCGGCGAGGAGGATCCGCGCGCCAGCAACGCCACCGCGTCGGGCCGCGAGGCCAACCGTCGCGTCGAGATCACGATCACGGAGGGATGACCCATGGGACCTGCACTGCGTGAGGCCTGGCTGTGGCTGCTGCTCGCCTTCGTGCTCGGCGTGGTCATCGGCTACTTCCTGCGCCGGTACACCGTCGCTGAGGACACGCCCGATGCTGGGGCGCCCGACCCCGACGCGTCGCTCGCGCAGCAGGCGGAGGAGGAGATCGCGGAGGCCGAGAGAGCCGACGCCGAGACCGCTGACGACGCCGAAGACGACGACCCCGGAGTGGACGGCGCGGGCGAGCCCGACGACGAGGCGCAGCCGAACGACCCCGCGACGGAGGACGAGGGCGTCGAGCCCAAGACGCCCGAGGCTGCCGTGGTCGCGTTGCGCGGGGCCGACCTCTCTGAGGAGGAGCGCGAGCTGCTCGAGAAGGATGCCGCAGCGTTCCACGCGCTCGCCCAGCTCTCGCAGGGTCAGCTGACCGACTCGCATGGCGTCACCCGCGTCGTGCAGGCAGAGGACCCAGCGCAGGTCGAGGAGGCTGCCGAGGAGCATCGGCCGCTCGGCGAGGCGCCTCCGGAGCAGCATGTCGACACGCATCAGACGTTCATGCCCGTCGTCGAGCCGCTGCGCGTGCCCGGCGGGCGCAGCCAACTGAAGACGACGCAGGCGACCGAGCCTGAGCCTGCCCCCGAGGCCCCGACGGGGAGCTCAGTCGAGGCCGAGACGCCTGCGGACGGTGCCGACACCGCAGCCCCGACGGCTCCTGCGAAGCGCAGGAAGCCTCGCCGTCGAGACTCCTGACGGCGGGGTCCGTACACTGACCGCAGGGCATCGTGCCCTGGCCGAGGGAGCCCTCACGAGGGGCACGCAGCACATCGCACGAGCCGGCCGCCAGCGCAGGCGGACCGAAGGAGAGGAACCGATGACGTCGTCCGTCCGTCCCGTTCAGCCCGACGAGGCGTCCCGGCTCGCAGAGATCGGAGCGCTCACCGCGCTCGCGTACCTCTCCGACGGCCTGGTCGACCAGTCGCACCCCTACGTCCCCCAGCTGCGGGATGCGCAGGCGCGCGCCGAGCAGGCCATCCTGCTCATGCTCAGCGACGGCGAGAACGGCGAAGGCGCCGCAGTCGGCACCATCACGGTCGTGCCGCCCGGCAGTCCGTTCATCGAGCTCGCGACCGGCGACGAGTATGAGCTGCGCATGCTGGCGGTGTCGCCGCTCGAGCGCGGCCGCGGCATCGGGCGTGAGCTCACTCGCCAGGCCATGGACCTCGCGGTCGAGAGGGGCGCCGAGCGCATCGTCCTGTCGACCATGGACACCATGCATGCCGCGCACCGCCTGTACGAGAGCCTCGGCTTCACGCGCAGGCCCGACCTCGACTGGCTCGTCGCCGACAACGAGGACGGCACCGTCTCCCGCATCACGCCCGAGCAGGCAGAGCGCATGGCCGACGACCCGTCCCGCCCCCTGCCAGCCGTACGACTGCTCGGCTACTCCTGGGAGCCGTGACCCGCGCGTCGGGCCCGTGACCGGCGTCTCCCGCCCGCACTAGACTTGCGGCCATGTCTTCCCTCGATCGCTCCGACGTGGCGCGCCTGGCCGCGCTCGCGCGCATCGACATGACGGACGAGGACCTGGACCGACTCTCGGGCCAGCTCTCCGCCATCGTCGACGCCGTGGCCAAGGTCGCCGAGGTGGCCGGCTCCGACGTGCCCGCGACCTCCCACCCGATCCCGATGTCCAACGTGCACCGCGCCGACGAGGTGCTGCCGTCGCTCCCGCAGGAGCGGGCGCTCTCCGGTGCGCCCGAGGCGGAGGACGGGCGCTTCCGCGTGCCCCAGATCCTGGGGGAGGAAGCATGACCGCCGTGGAGCCGAGCACCGACTGGACCCGGAAGACCGCTGCCGAGATGGCCGCCGCGCTCAACGCCGGCGAGGTCACGAGCGTCGAGCTGACGCAGGCGCACCTGGACCGGATCGCCGCAGTGGACGGACCCGTCCATGCGTTCCTGCACCTCGACCCAGAGGGCGCGCTCGAGACCGCCCGCAAGGTGGACGAGGATCGCGCCGCAGGCGTCGAGCTCCCCGTGCTCGCAGGCGTGCCCGTCGCTGTCAAGGACGTCCTCGTGACCGAGGGCCTGCCCACCACGGCCGGCTCGCGCATTCTCGAGGGCTGGGTGCCGCCGTACGACTCGACCGTCTCAGCCAAGCTCAAGGCCTCGCGCATGCCGATCCTCGGCAAGACCAACATGGACGAGTTCGCCATGGGATCCTCCACGGAGCACTCGGGCTACGGTCCCACGCACAACCCGTGGGACCTCGAGCGCATCCCCGGTGGCTCGGGCGGCGGCTCGGCCGCGGCGCTCGCGGCCTTCGAGGCCCCGCTCGCGATCGGCTCGGACACGGGTGGCTCGATCCGCCAGCCCGCGTCCGTCACCGGCACCGTCGGCGTCAAGCCCACGTACGGCGGCGTGTCCCGCTACGGCGCGATCGCGCTCGCCTCGTCGCTCGACCAGCTGGGCCCCTGCGGGCGCACCGTGCTCGACACCGCGATGCTGCACGAGGTCATGGGCGGCCATGACCCCAAGGACGCGACCAGCCTCGACGAGCCCGTTCCCGCGTGCGTCGAGGCCGCGATGCAGGGCGCGACGAAGGACCTCACCGGCGTGCGCGTCGGCGTCATCAAGGAACTCTCGGGGGAGGGCTACCAGCCCGGCGTCGAGCAGCGGTTCGAGGAGTCGCTCGAGCGTCTCAAGGCGATGGGTGCGGAGATCGTCGAGGTCTCGTGCCCGTCGTTCGAGTACGCGCTCGCGGCGTACTACCTGATCCTCCCGTCCGAGGCGTCGTCGAACCTCGCGAAGTTCGACTCGGTGCGATTCGGGATGCGAGTCGAGAAGGACACGGTCGAGAAGACCATGCTCGCGACGCGCGCCGAAGGCTTCGGCGACGAGGTGAAGCGCCGCATCATCCTCGGCACCTACGCCCTCTCGGCCGGCTACTACGACGCCTACTACGGCTCGGCGCAGAAGGTGCGCACGCTCATCCAGCGCGATTTCGCCGCAGCCTTCGAGAAGGCCGACGTGCTCGTCTCGCCCACGACGCCCACCACGCCGTTCAAGCTCGGCGAGCGCATCGACGATCCGCTGGCGATGTACCTTAACGACGTCGCCACGATCCCGGCGAACCTCGCGGGGATCCCCGGCATGTCGCTGCCGTCAGGCGTCGCGCCCGAGGACGGTCTTCCCGCGGGCTTCCAGATCCTCGCGCCCGCGCACGAGGACGCCCGCCTGTACCGCGTCGGCGCCGCCCTCGAGGCTTCGCTGACCGAGGAGTGGGGTGGCGCGTTGACCGCGCAGGCCCCCACTCTGCCCATCAACACCGCGGAGGTGGCCAAGTGACCGCGACGCGCGTCAGCTATGACGAGGCCATGCAGGACTTCGACCCGGTGTTCGGCATCGAGGTCCACGTGGAGCTCAACACGAAGACCAAGATGTTCTGCGGCTGCGCGAACGAGTTCGGCGCCGAGCCGAACACGCAGGTCTGCCCCGTGTGCCTGGGGCTTCCCGGATCGATGCCGGTGACGAACGAGAAGGCCGTCGAGTCGGCCATCCGGCTGGGACTGGCGCTCGGCTGCTCGATCCGCGAGTCCTCGCGCTTCGCACGCAAGAACTACTTCTACCCGGACCTCGCGAAGGACTACCAGATCTCGCAGTACGACGAGCCGACCTGCTACGAAGGGTCTCTCGAGGTCGTGCTGGACGACGGGACCGTCGTCGAGGTGGGCATCGAGCGTGCGCACATGGAGGAGGACGCGGGCAAGAACACCCACGTCGGCGGCTCCGGCGGCATCCAGGGCGCCTCGCACTCGCTCGTGGACTACAACCGCGGCGGCGTGCCGCTCGTGGAGATCGTCACCAAGCCCATCACCGGCATGGGAGCGCGGACGGCTGAGGTGGCGCGCGCGTACGTGGCCACGATCCGCGATATCGTGCGCGGGCTCGGCATCTCCGACGGCCGCATGGACCAGGGCTCCGTGCGCGCCGACGTGAACCTGTCGCTGCGCCCCAAGGCTCCGGCGGGCGAGGATCAGGACGCGGTGCCGTTCGGCAAGCGCTCCGAGACCAAGAACGTCAACTCGCTGCGCGCCATCGAGAAGGCGATCCACTTCGAAGCCGGCCGCCAGGCCGCGCTGCTGTCCGCGGGCCAGCCCGTGGTGCAGGAGACCCGCCACTGGCACGAGGACACCGAGGAGACGACCCCCGGCCGCTCCAAGGAGGAGGCCGAGGACTACAGGTACTTCCCCGAGCCCGACCTGCTGCCCGTCGAGCCCTCCCGCGAGTGGGTCGAGGAGCTGCGCGCCACCATCCCCGAGCACCCGGCCAAGATGCGCGCGCGCCTCAAGGACGAGTGGGGATTCTCCGACCTCGAGATGCGCGACGTCGTCGCCGCCGACGCCGTGCCGCTGCTGGTCGCGACCGTCGGGGCAGGCGCCTCGCCGCAGTCGGCGCGCAAGTGGTGGATGGGTGAGCTCGCCCGCACGGCCAACGAGCAGGGAGTCGCGCTCGACTCGCTCGCGGTGACCCCGGTGGACGTCGCTGAGCTTCAGGGTCTCGTCGACTCGGGACGCCTCAACGACAAGCTCGCGCGCCAGGCGCTCGCGGGCGTCCTTGCGGGCGAGGGCTCGCCGACCGCCGTCGTCGAGGCGCGCGGGCTCGAGATCGTCTCCGACGACTCGGCGCTCGAGAAGGCCGTCGACGACGCGCTCGCCGCGCAGCCCGACGTGCTCGCCAAGATCCAGGACGGCAAGGTGCAGGCGGCCGGCGCGATCGTCGGCGCGGTCATGAAGGCCACGCGCGGCCAGGCCGACGCGGGTCGCGTGCGGGAGATCATCCTCCGGCGCGCTGGGGTCGAGGGCTGATCCGACCCTGATGACGCTCACGGCCGAGCCCCTCGCCTTCGCCGAAGGCGAGGGGTTCGTCTGCGCCCTCACCGTGGACGACGGGCCGAACGGCGCCGACACCGAGGCGCTGCTCGACGCGCTCGCCGCGCGGGGCATCCGCGCGGTGTTCGCGGTCATCGGCGAGCAGATCCTCGCCCCGGGAGGGGCCGTGCTGTTGCGGCGGATCGTGGCCGAGGGGCATGTGCTGTGCAATCACTCGACGTCCTTCGCTGACATGGGGGAGTGGTCGCGCGAGGAAGTCCGTGCCGACATGGTCGCCAACCTCGCGATCATCCGAGAAGCCCTGGGCGACCCCGACGCGTCGGTACCGTACTGGCGCGCGCCGAACGGCTCGTGGGGCGTCACGGCTGAGGTCGCCGTGGAGCTGGGCATGCAGCCGCTCGCGGTCGTCAACGCGATCGAGGACTGGGTGACCCAGGACGTCGAGGTGCTCGCCGTGCGACTGCGCGAGGCCATCCGGCCGGGCGAGCTGGTGCTGGTGCACGACGGCGGCGGGTCGCGCGCGGGAACGGTCGAGGCGCTGCTACGCGTGGTCGACGAGAGGCTCGCCGAGGGGTGGAGCTTCACACTCCCGCGCGGCGCGCGCTGACGGGACCAAAGGCAGTCCGCAGAGGAGCGCCAGCCGTTCAGGCGGGATCGACCGCCGATTCCGTGTGTTCGCCGCGCGCGACCTCGACCGTCGCCGAGGCGTCGTCGACGGTGACCTCGTACTCGCCGGCGAAGCCCTCGACCAGGACGCGTCCCTCATCGTCGGTCCGCATCGGGGTGGGCGACATCCACCACTCGTCCTTGAGGAGCGCGTGCAGGGCGTCGTAGGAGGGCTTCGGCGTCCCGTCCGCGCGCACGAGCCCGGCGGGGGCGCCCAGCCAGGAGCCCTCGTCCGTGAGCCCCCAGTACGTGAGGGACTCGACGGCAGGATGCGACACGACCGTGCGGTAGTGCCGCACGATCTCGTCCGCCTGGCGTTCCTCGCCCTCGGGCGTGGAGGGCCATGACTCGATCTGGTAGTCGTTGAGGTCCACGATCTCAGGCGGCATGAGGTGACCCGAGACGAGTGTCGTCTCCGTCATCTGCACCGGCAGGCCGAACCTGCCGAAGCGCTCGAGGATGCCGTAGATCTCGTCCTCGCCGCGGAAGCCCTGATGCATGTGTGTCTGGACGCCGATCGCGTCCAGCTCGATGCCTGCCGCGAGGCACTCCTCGATGAGGTGTTCGTAGTCGACCGAGAGGTCGAAGTCGTTGAGCACGAGCCGGGCCGCGGGGTTGCCCTCGCGCGCGCTCTCGACTGCGAGCCGCACCATCTCGACGCGGCCCTTGATCTGCGCGAGGCGAGTGACGGCGTTGTCCTCCGCGGTGAACACGGGGAGGATCACGGCCTCGTTGATGGCGTCCCACAGGTCGATGACTCCTGCGAAGTCTCTGGTCTCGCGCGCCGCGCGGGTGCGCATCGCCTGCTCGGCCTCGTCGAGCGGGAGGTCGAGCAGCCACTCGGGTGCGAGCGTGTGCCACAGGAGTGGGTGTCCCTTGACCTCGACGCCCCTGTCGACGAACCACCGCGCGGCGGCCAGCATGCGATCCGTCTGGGGGTGGCCTCGCTCGGGCTCGTATCCGCGCCAGTAGAACGGCAGCGTCGTGGCGTTGTACAGGTCGAGGTAGAGATCGGCGAGGCGGCGGGCGGAGTCGAGGCTCGCGCCCCCGTATACGGCGCCTCGGTCCTCGTGGTCGCCGTTGGCCAGCCCGATGAGGTCGAATCCGATGTTGCCGAATCCGAATGCGTGGCGGCGCTGCGCGACGGTGACCTCGGAGTGCGCGAGCGGTGCGCCGTCGCGTCCTTGGATGAGGATCGAGGCGCTGCCTCGGCGGTGTGCGAGCGCGTCGCCGGGGCGCGGCGCGGTCTGCTGGGGGTGGGACGAGGAGTCGTGCGTCACGGCTGTCCTTCCGGTCGTCGTCGACGTGAGGGCCACCCTGAGTCTCGGACGGACGCCTGGGGCGGTCAAACCGTTTCGACACCCGTGTCGTTCTCGTGACCTTGCGCGAGACGGACTTGACCTTCCAGCGGGATGGAATGTGCATCCTGGTGGCGTTGGACGAAGCGGGAGGTCTTCATGTCGCACCAGACGGAGCATGCAGAGCACAAGGCGCAGCCGCCGCACCACGACGTGCACGCGGGGCACGCTGGACACGGCGGCAACAGCGACCACGGCGGCCATACGGACCACAGCGGCCACGCGGAGATGTTCCGCAGGCTGTTCTGGTGGAATCTGCTCCTCGCGATCCCGGTGCTCGCGTTCTCCGAGATGGTCGAGGGCTGGTTCGGGTACGACTTGCCCCTGAGCGGCTGGATCCCGCCGATCCTCGGCACGGTGATCTTCGCGTGGGGAGGCTGGCCGTTCCTGAGCATGGCCTGGCGCGACGAGATCCAGGACCGCGCGCCCGGCATGATGACGCTCATCTCGCTCGCCATCACCGTCGCGTTCGGCGCGTCGCTGGCGTCCACGCTCGGCTTCGGCGATCTCGACTTCTGGTGGGAGCTCGCGGGCCTCATCGTCATCATGCTGCTGGGCCATTGGCAGGAGATGAAGGCGGTCGGTCAGGCCCGCGGTGCGTTGCAGGCGCTCGCGGAGCTGTTGCCTGACGACGCCGAGCGCGTGACCGACGACGGCACGGAGCATGTGAGCATCGCCGACCTCGTGACTGGCGACACCGTGGTGGTGCGCCCGGGAGGGCGCGTTCCCGCGGATGGCGACATCGCCTCGGGCGAGGCGAGCATGGATGAGTCGATGATCACGGGGGAGTCGGCACCTGTCCGACGCACGGAGGGCGAGCACGTCGTCGCAGGCACCGTCGCGACCGACGGCTCGCTGCGCGTCACCGTCACCGCGATCGGGGACGACACTGCACTTGCGGGAATCCAGCGCATGGTGACGCAGGCACAGGAGTCGCGCTCCGGGACGAGGCGCCTCGCGGACCGTGCGGCGGCCTGGCTGTTCTACATCGCTCTCGCAGCCGCGGCGGCGACGTTCCTGGTGCACCTCGCGCTCGGTGAGCCGGGCACCGGCATGGTGCGTGCGATCTCGGTGCTCGTCGTCGCCTGCCCGCATGCGCTCGGCCTCGCGATCCCGCTGGTCATCGCGATCTCCACCTCATCCTCGGCCAGGCGCGGCATCCTCATCAAGGACGCGTCCGCGCTCGAGCAGATGCGGACGGTGGACGCGGTCCTGTTCGACAAGACCGGCACCCTGACCCGCGGTGAGCACCGCGTCACCGACACCACCGCGATCGAGGGCTGGGACGACGAGAAGCTGCTCGCCGTCGCGGCGGCGGTCGAGCGCGATTCGGAGCACCCCATCGGACGGGCCGTGGTGATGGCCGCGGAGGAGGCCGAGGTCTCGATACCTGCCGGGGAGAGCGTCGAGACCCTGCCGGGGCGCGGCGTGCGGGCCACGGTCGACGGCAAGGACGTCGCCGTCGGCGGTCCGGCGCTCCTCGACGAGCTCGGCGTCGACATGCCCGACGCCATTGCCGGGTCCGCCCAGGAGTGGCGGGAGCGTGGCGGCGCGGTGCTGCACGTCGTCGTCGACGGCGAGGTGGTCGGCGCGTTCACCACGGCCGACCCCGTGCGCGAGGAATCCCGCGCTACGGTGACCGCGCTCCATGATCAGGGAGTGTCCGTGGCCCTCATCACGGGGGACTCGCAGGCCGTGGCCGACGCGGTGGCGCGCGAGCTGGGGATCGACGAGGTCTACGCCGAGGTGCTCCCGGACGACAAGGACGAGGCGGTCGCAGACCTGCAGAGCAAGGGCCGGAAGGTCGCGATGGTGGGTGACGGAGTGAACGACGCGCCGGCTCTCGCGAGGGCGGATGTGGGCATCGCGATCGGCGCAGGCACGGACGTGGCGATGGAGGCGGCGGGCATCGTGCTCGCCTCGTCGGATCCGCGCGGTGTGCTGAGCGCGATCAGGCTCTCGCGCGCGTCGTATCGCAAGATGCGGCAGAACCTCGCGTGGGCGACCGGCTACAACGTGGTCGCGATCCCGCTCGCTGCAGGTGCGCTCGCGCCGATCGGCATCGTTATGCCGCCGGCCGCAGCAGCGATCGCCATGAGTCTGTCCACCATCATCGTGGCCGCCAACGCCCAGCTGCTCCGTCGCGTGAACCTCGCCCCCGACGACGTCGCCGCTTGACCCGTCCCCGTCACTCCGCACGGAATCTGATCAGACACCCTGGGCACCGTGCCCGGCGAAGGCCGTCGCCCCGGTGTGTCGCCGCAGATTCCGTGCGGACTGTCGAGGTCTCCGGGGGTCAGCTTGCCGCGAGACGCTGAAGCAACAGCACCTGCGCGACGATCATGCGCTCGATCTCGTCCGGATCGACGGACTCGTCCGAGGCGTGGATGCGCGTCTGGGCCATGTCCTCGGGCCCCCACAGCACGAACTCTGTGCCGGGCGAAGCGTCCTCAAGAGTCTGCAGGAGCGGGATGGACCCGCCCGAAGCGGCCTCGCCCACGGGAGCCCCGAACGCCTCCGCCATCGCCTCGCGTGCGGCCGCATAGCCCGGACCATCGGTGCGCACGCGGTACGGGGGAGCGGCCTTCACCGGCGTGACCTCCACCTGCGCGCCCCACGGGGCGTGCGTCTCGAGGTGCCGCACCAAGGCCGCGAGCTCCTGCTCGGGGTCCGAGCCCGGCACGATGCGCATCGAGATCTTCGCGCTCGCGACGGGGTGGATCACGTTGGACGACTCGGCGATGCTTGTCGTGTCGATGCCGATCGCGTTGACGGAGGGCTTGGCCCACAGCCTGTCGGTCACGGACCCCGTGCCCGGCAGCGAGATGCCGGGGAGCGTGTCCGCCATGGAGCGGAAGTCGTCCTCGCTGAGGTCGGCCCCCTCCCAGGCGCCCTGGGTGACGCCGTCGACGGCCACGTCGCCGTTGTCGTCATGCAGGGAGGTGAGGAGGCGCGCGAGGGCCATCATCGCGTCGGGCGCGGCCCCGCCGAACACACCGGAATGGAGCGGGTGCTCGAGCGTGCGCACCGTCACGGTGCATGAGACGTCTCCCCGGAGCGCGGTCGTGAGCACGGGCTCGCCGACGCGCACGTTGCCCATGTCGCAGATGACGAACAGATCGCACTGGAACAGGTCCGGGTTCGCCTCGACGAACGCTTCGAGGTTGCTCTCGGTCTCCTCCATGCCCTCGAGAATGAGGCGTAGCGTCACGGGCGGCTTGCCGTCGAACGCGCGCAGCATGCCCAGATGCGTGGCGAGGCCGCTCTTGTCGTCGGCCGCGCCGCGACCGTAGATACGGCCGTCGGCCTTGCGCGTCGGCGTCCACGGGTCGCTCGTCCAGCCCTGCGACTCGGGCGCCGGCTGCACGTCGTAGTGGGCGTATAGCACCACGGTGGGGGCGCCGGGAGGGCCGGGGATCTCGCCGTAGATCGGCGGATATCCCGTCGGGACGTCCATGAGTCGCGCCTCGGCGAAGCCGGCCTCCCGGAACAGCGCGAGCGTGCGCTCGGCCATGCGGTGCACCGGCTCCTCGGGGTAGCCAGGGAACGCCACCGAAGGGATGGCGATGAGCTCCTCGAGGTCCGCGATCACCTGCGGCATGAGCGAGCGGACGGTCGCCGCGACGTCGGACGAGGTCATGGTGATGCTGCCTTTCGTCAGGTGCGCGCGCTCAGACGAACGCGCCGATGACCGAACCTACCGCCACCGACGCCGGGGGCGCGGCTACCCGAGGTGCAGCAGACGCTGGGCAGCGGCGAGGATCGCGACCATGAGGCCGGCGACGAGGATTCCGAGGATGGCCCCGATCGCGCGGAGAGTGAACACGAGCGCTCGGCCCGTGCGGCGCAGCGCGCCTCGCATGCCCGACGCTGGCTCGTCGGGGTCGCCGATCCCCAGGGCCGGGCCGATGCGGTCGAGCTCGACGGCTGGTGCCACCGACGACGTCCAGGCGTCTTCTGCGACGGTCACATGCTGCTCGATGAGCGTCCTGTGCGCCATGGCTGCCCCCTTCTCACTGATGATGAGAAGAGCCTCCCGCGAGCGCGTGTGCGTGCGCATCCCCCGCGAGGACCGTTCTGCGATCCCCCGTGTGCGGGGTTTCCCTGAGGGTCGACCCTGACGGGTTCAGTCCAGGTAGCTCGCAGCGGCGGCCGCGTACGCCTCCATGATCTGCGGACGGGTGTCCTTCGCGGGCGAGGCCACGACGGCGATCGACCACGCGGGTCGCTCGCCCGTGAGCGCCCATGCGGCCTGCACGGCCGCGCCCGCGGCGACGTACTCGCCAGGCTCGGGAACCTCGACGGGGACGTCGAAGACCTGCGCCGCGATGGCCTGCACCGCGGTGTTCTGGGCCGAGCCTCCGACGAGCAGAGCCCGCTTTGCGCCCACTCCCGCCGAGAGGATCGCGTCCATGCCCACCGCCTGCGCGGCCAGCATGCCCTCGATCGCCGCACGCGCGACGTTGGCGCGGGTCATGTTGGCGAGGGTCATCCCCGAGAGGGTCGCGGTCGCGTCGGGCAGGTTCGGGGTGCGCTCGCCCTCGAAGTACGGCACGAGCGTGAGGCCGCCCGCGCCGGGCTCTGCCTCGAGCGCCAGCGCGCCGAGCTCGTCGTACGAGCAGCCGAGCACGCGGGCGAAGGCGTCCAGCACGCGCGAGGCGTTGAGGGTGCACACGAGGGGCAGGTAGTCGCCCGACGCGGAGGCGAAGCCGGCGACGATGCCCGTCGGGTCGGCGCTCGTGGCCTCGGTGACGGCGAACACGGTTCCCGAGGTGCCGAGCGAGACGACCACGTCTCCCGCCTCCGCGCCCAGGCCGAGCCCCGCGGCGGCGTTGTCGCCCGCGCCAGGGCCGACCACCACGTCGGGCAGGAGCGAAGCGGAGGAGGCTGGAGCGTCGGGCAGGCTCGAGGTGTCGACGACGCCCGTGCCGGCGCGCTCGCCCGGACCGAGTACGCGCGGAAGGACGGCGTCGTGGCCGAGGGCGGCTACGAGTAGGTCGCGGTCGTACTCGCCGGTCGCCGGGTTCCAGTAGCCGGTGCCCGAGACATCGGAGCGGTCGGTGGTGAGCTCGTCCAGCACGGGGCCCAGGGGCGAGGCGTCCTGGGGGCCGTAGCCGCGCAGGCGCCAGGTCAGCCAGTCGTGGGGGAGCGCGACGGCGGCGACGCGTGCGGCGTTCTCCGGCTCGGCGTCGCGCAGCCAGCGCAGCTTGGTAGACGTGAACGATGCGACGGGCACCAGGCCGGTGCGCTCGGTGAGCGTCTGCGCGCCGAACTCGGCGATCAGGTCCGCAGCGGCGCCCGCCGAGCGCGTGTCGTTCCACAGGAGAGCGTCGCGGACCACGCGGCCCTCGGCGTCGAGCGCGACCATGCCGTGCTGCTGGCCGCCGATCGAGATCGCGGCCACGTCCGCGAGGCCTCCCGCGTCTGCGATCGCGGAGACGAGGGCGTCCCACCATGCGGCAGGGTCCACGGAGGTGCCGTCCGGGTGGGAGGCCCTGCCCGTGCGGACGATCTCGCCGGTCTCGAGGTCGCGGACGACCACCTTGCAGCTCTGAGTGGAGGAATCGACTCCGGCGACGAGGGTCATCGCGAATCCTTTCGGACGGGGGAGGAAGCGTGAGCGCCCTGGATGTGGGCTGATGGTGCGGTGCCAGAGGCGTGGGCGCCCTGGTTGCCCGGGGGTCTCGGGTGGGAGACCCGGACGAGGGTGTGGGTCCGGCCCCGACTGGAGAGGAGTCGGGGCCGGACCCGTCACGGAGCGCGCCTAGAAGGAGGACGCGCGCCCCGCGAGGAGGCTGACTAGCCGCGAGCGCCCATCAGGTGCTCGGCTGCCAGCTGCTGGAGACGGACGAACCCGAAGCCGTTGCCGTTGAAGTAGGCATCAGGCGCGAAGTCCTCGTACGCCGAGGTGTCCGCGAGGAGAGCGTCGACCGTCTCGCCCTCGCCGAGGGTGGTCTGCGCGAGCTCGCCCTGCTTGGTCGCGGCGATGGCCTCCTGCACCTCGGGGTCGGCGCGGAAGGCCGCGGCGCGCTCCTTGAGCAGCAGGTACATGCGCATGTTGGCCTTGGCCGACTCCCAGACGCCGTCGAAGTCCTCGGTGCGCGAGGGCTTGTAGTCGAAGTGACGGGGGCCCGTGTAGGCGGGGGTCCCGTTCGCGCCGCCGTTCTCGAGCAGGTCGACCAGCGAGAACGCGTTGTACAGGTCGCCGTGGCCGAACACGAGGTCCTGGTCGTACTTGATGCCGCGCTGGCCGTTGAGGTCGATGTGGAACAGCTTGCCGTGGTCCAGCGCCTGCGCGATGCCGGCGGTGAAGTTCAGGCCGGCCATCTGCTCGTGGCCCACCTCTGGGTTGAGGCCCACGAGCTCGGGGTGGTCGAGCGTGTTGATGAAGGCCATCGCGTGTCCGACCGTGGGCAGCAGGATGTCGCCGCGGGGCTCGTTCGGCTTCGGCTCGATAGCGAACTTGATGTCGTAGCCCTTGTCGATCACGTACTGGCCGAACACGTTCGCGGCCTCGCGGTAGCGCTCGAGCGCGACGCGGATGTCCTTGCTGAAGTCGTACTCCGCGCCCTCGCGGCCGCCCCACATGACGAAGGTCTTCGCGCCGAGCTCAGCGGCGAGGTCGATGTTGCGAAGGATCTTGCGCATGGTGAAGCGGCGCACCGCGCGGTCGTTCGAGGTGACGCCGCCGTCCTTGAAGACGGGGTGCGAGAAGGTGTTCGTGGTGATCATCGGGATCACCATGCCCGTCTCGTCGCACGCCTTCTTGAGCGCGTCGATCGCGGCGCGGCGGTCCGCGTCGGACGAGCCGAACGGGAACAGGTCGTCGTCGTGGAAGGTCATGCCGTACGCGCCGAGCTCGCTCAGCTTGTGGATCGCCTCGACGGCGTCGAGCGGGCCGCGGGTGGCGCTTCCGAAGGGGTCCTGCGCGTTCCAGCCGATGGTCCACAGCCCGAAGGTGAAGTGGTCCTCACGAGTGGGGGTGACGCTCATGGTGATGCTCCGATCCTCTTTGATCAATAGTTGATAGCGCAAACTTAAGCATGCGATGCACGCGTGTCAAACGGAGAGGCAACTGCTTGTCGCGTGCTTAGAAACCGGTGTCACGATTGGGTAACGATGGGCCGAAGGCCTTGTGCAGGCTCAACGCACTGGCGATAAGTTCCCAATGTCAACTTAGTTGTTGACGGTGGGAACAACAGAAGCCTGACAATGAGGTGAGGCCAGGGGGTACGGCGTCGCAACGCAGCGGCGCCCGGCCTGCACAACCTCCACCAACAGGTCCGACTTCACACACGGCGGCTCACGCCACGCCGGGTTCACAGGAGAACCCGCCGCGCCCGGGGGTCGCGCAACCGAGTGAAGTGCCTGAGGGCACGCAAGGAAAGGACACCACCCGCATGAACATGCGACACCTTCTCGCGGCGACGGTGGGCATCAGCGCCCTGACCGTCTCGCTCGCCGCCTGCTCGAGCGATCCGGCCGACGACGGCAGCGCCACCCCGACCGGTGACACGCCAGCGGCCAGCGCCGACTGCAACGTCGGCATCGCGATGCCGACCCGCAGCCTCGAGCGTTGGATCAACGACGGCGAGGGCCTCAAGGCGCTGCTCGAGGGCGACGGCTGCACCGTCGACCTGCAGTACGCCGACAACGAGACCGACCAGCAGATCTCGCAGATCCAGAACATGGTCGCCAACGGCGCCAACATCCTGGTCATCGCCTCGATCGATGGCACGACGCTGGGTCCGGTGCTCGAGGAGGCCGCGGCCGCCGACGCCACCGTCATCGCGTACGACCGCCTCATCAACGGCTCGCCGAACGTCGACTACTACGCGACCTTCGACAACTACTCGGTCGGCACCCTGCAGGGCGAGTTCATCGAGGACCAGCTCGGTCTCGCCGACGGCGAGGGCCCGTACAACTTCGAGCCCTTCGCCGGCAGCCCCGACGACAACAACGCGAAGTTCTTCTTCGCGGGCGCGTGGGACGTGCTGAGCCAGTACGTCGACTCGGGTCAGCTCGTCACGCCGTCGGGCAAGGCTCCGGCCTCGGTCGACGACTGGCAGTCCATCGGCATCCTCGGCTGGGGCTCGGACGACGCCCAGGCCGAGATGGAAAACCGCCTCAGCTCGTTCTACACGGGCGGCGAGAAGGTCGATGTGGTGCTGTCGCCGAACGACTCGCTCGCGGTCGGCATCGCCCAGGCGCTGCGCACCACCGGCTACACCGCCGACGACTTCCCGGTCCTCACGGGCCAGGACGGCGACAAGGCCGCGGTCTCGCAGATCCTTGCGGGCGAGCAGTCCATGACGGTCTGGAAGGACACCCGCCTGCTGGGTGAGCGCGTCCAGATGATGATCCAGTCGATCATCGCCGGCGACGAGCCCGAGGTCAACGACACGGAGACCTACGACAACGGCGTGAAGGTCGTGCCGTCGTACCTCATCACCCCGGAGGTCGTCACCGCTGACACCGTCCAGTCGAAGCTGATCGACTCCGGCTTCCTCAAGCCCGAGGACGTCGGTCTCTAAGCACATCCGACTGATCCGCTGATCACCGCTGCGGTGGTGACCGCCCTCGCGGTCACCACCGCAGCGCCACGGCACGGTCGTGCGGATCCTCCACTCATTCGAGAAAGGAATGCGATGACGGACGTGATCCTCACGATGCGCGACATCGTGAAGGAGTTCTCCGGGGTCAGGGCGCTGGACGGCGTCTCGCTCGAGGTCCGGCGCGGCGAGGTGCACGGGATCTGCGGCGAGAACGGCGCAGGCAAGTCCACCCTGATGAAGGTTCTCTCGGGCGTCTACCCCCACGGCACCTTCGAGGGCAGCATCGAGTTCGACGGGTCGCCGGTGGAGTTCCGCTCCATCAACGACTCCGAGGACGCGGGCATCGTGATCATCCACCAGGAGCTGGCGCTCTCGCCCTACCTGTCGATCGCGGAGAACATCTTCCTCGGCAACGAGCGCGCCAGCCGCGGCGTGATCGACTGGCACGACACCCACGAGCAGGCCCAGGCACTGCTCGACCGCGTGGGACTCAAGGACGACGCCGACACCCCCATCATGCATCTGGGCGTCGGCAAGCAGCAGCTCGTCGAGATCGCCAAGGCACTCTCCAAGGATGTGAAGCTGCTCATCCTCGACGAGCCGACCGCCGCGCTCAACGACGACGACTCGGCGCACCTGCTCGACCTGCTGCGCGGCCTGCGCGAGCACGGCATCACGAGCATCATCATCTCCCACAAGCTGTCCGAGATCCGCTCGATCTCGGACTCCATCACGGTCATCCGTGACGGCGAGACGGTCGACGACTTCCGCATGACGGACAAGGACAACACCGAGCAGCGGATGATCCGCTCCATGGTGGGGCGCCCGCTCGACAACCTCTACCCGCCGCGCGAGCCGCACATCGGGGACGAGGTCTTCCGAGTCGAGGACTGGACCGCGTATCACCCGGTCGATACGAGCCGCAAGGTCGTCGACGGCGCCTCCTTCACCGTGCGCGCGGGCGAGATCGTGGGCTTCGCCGGGCTCATGGGAGCCGGTCGCACCGAGCTCGCCATGAGCCTCTTCGGGCGCCAGTACGGCAAGCACATCTCCGGGTCGGTGTTCCATCACGGCAAGCCCGTGTCCACGCGCACCGTCGAGGAGGCGATCGGGAACGGCATCGCCTACGTGACCGAGGACCGCAAGCGCTACGGCCTCAACCTCATCGCGTCGGTGGCGGCGAACATCACCGGCGCGAACCTGCACGCCGTATCCAAGTACGGGGTCATCGACCTTCATGACGAGAACGACGTGGCCGAGCGCTTCCGTACCGCGCTCAACATCAAGACGGACACCGTGTCGCGCGTGGTCGGCACCCTCTCGGGAGGCAACCAGCAGAAGGTGGTCCTCTCGAAGTGGCTCCACACCTCGCCCGACGTGCTCATCCTCGATGAGCCGACCCGTGGCGTCGATGTGGGCGCCAAGTACGAGATCTACGGGATCATCAACGACCTCGCCGCCCAGGGCAAGGCCGTCGTGATGATCTCCTCCGAGCTGCCTGAGCTGCTCGGGATGTGCGATCGCATCTACACCATCGCGGAGGGGCGCATCACCGGCGATGTGCTCCGCGAGGACGCGACTCAGGAACGACTGATGCAACTCATGACTGTGGGAGAGAACTGATGGCTGCCGACGTGGCGACGAAGTCGCTCAAGGACCGCATGCGCGGTCTCAACATCAACGCGCGTGACTATGGACTGCTGGGAGCGTTCATCGCCATCGTGTTGATCTTCCAGGTGCTCACGGGCGGCCGACTGCTGTCCGGTGGCAACCCGAACAACCTCATCAGCCAGAACGCGTACGTGGTGATCCTCGCGATCGGCATGGTGATGGTCATCATCGCCGGGCACATCGACCTGTCGGTCGGCTCGCTGGTAGCAATGATCGGTGCGATCGTCGCGCTCGCGATGGACCAATGGGGCATGCCCGTATGGGCTGCGATCCTCATCGCGCTCCTCGTCGGAGCCCTCGTGGGGGCGTGGCAGGGCTTCTGGGTGGCATTCGTCAAAGTGCCGGCGTTCATCGTCACGCTGGCGGGAATGCTCATCTTCCGCGGCCTGGCGATCATCCTGCTGACCGGTGGCACCATCGGCGGTCTGCCCTCGTCGTTCGTGGCCATCGGCTCGCGCTGGGTGCCCGGGTTCCTGGGCTCCATGGGCAGCGTCGACATCCTCACGATGCTGCTCGGCGTGCTGGCCGGAGTCGGCTTCGTGCTGTCCCAGACGCGTGCGCGTGCGAAGCGCAAGGCGCGCGGCCTCACGCGCGAGCCCCGCGCCGTCTTCATCGGCAAGTCCGTCGCCGTGGTCGCGGCGATGCTCTACTTCGCGTACCTGCTCGCCTCGTACAACGGCACGCCCTACGTGCTGCTGCTCCTGGGCGTGCTCGTGCTGGTGTTCTCGTTCGTGCTCAACCGTACGGTCTTCGGTCGCCACGTGTACGCCATGGGCGGCAACCGCTTCGCGGCCATGATGTCCGGCGTGAAGACCCGGTGGGTCGACTTCTTCATCTTCGTCAACATCGGCGTGCTCGCGTCGATCGCGGCGATCGTGACGACGTCGCGTGCCGGCTCTGCAGTCTCGTCCGCAGGCAACTTCTATGAGCTCGACGCGATCGCCGCCGTGTTCATCGGCGGTGCGGCCGTCCAGGGAGGCGTCGGGCGGATCTCCGGCACCGTCATCGGTGCGCTCATCATGGGCGTCCTGAACCAGGGTCTGTCGATCATGAGCGTCGACTCGGCGTGGCAGCAGGTGCTGAAGGGTCTGGTGCTGCTCGCAGCGGTAGCCTTCGACATCATCAACCGTCAGCGGGCCGGTTCTCGCTGATGGCAGGAAGGGGCTGATCGACGTGGCGGATGCGCACCGATCGAGCGGATCGCGCAGGGCCACGTCGCAGTCCCTCGCCGCAGGCAAGGGAAGCGGGCTCGACGCGACGCGTCGGCACAATCTCGCGACCATCCTCACCTCGGTGCACCACGGGCCGGGATCGTCACGCGCGGAACTGACCCGCTCGTCGGGTCTGAACCGTTCGACGGTCCTGTCCGTGGTGGCCGAGCTGGAGGCGAGCGGCCTGCTGTACGAGGTGCTGCCGTCCGAGCACACGGGGCGCGGCCGTCCGAGCCCGCTCGTCTACCCCAAGGACGACATCGTGGCGGCGGCGATCCACCCCGACCTCGATGGCATCACGCTCGCGCTCGTAGGCCTCGGTGGGTCCGTCAAGACGTCGGTGAGGCGGGACCTGTCGCGCGCCCCGAGCATCGCCGACACGGTCGAGCTCTCGCGCGAGATGCTCGACGAGGCGCGCACCGTGGTGCCGCGCGGGACCGTCGTCGTGGGCGCAGGCGTGGCGGTGCCGGCGCTCGTGCGCGCCGAGGGCGGAGTCGTGGTGCGCGCGCCCCACCTCGACTGGTCGAATCGCGCGCTCGGAGACGAGCTGCACGCGGCGCTCGATCTGCCTGTCGAAGTGCGCAACGACGCGCGCGTGGCGACTGTCGCGGAGACTGTCTTCGGCGTCGGGCGCGGGGAGCGCAACCTGGTGTATCTGCACGGAAACGCGTCGGGCATCGGCGGCGGCGCGGTCGTGGGCGGTGCGATGCTGCGGGGCCGCGACGGGTTCGCGGCCGAGTTCGGGCACACGCGCCTGCCCGGGGCCTCGAAGGCGTGCCACTGCGGTCGCATCGGTTGCCTCGAGACCGAGGTGAACCTCGCACGGCTCGTCGCGGCGACGGGAGAGCGCTCGGTCGCGCTCGCCGACCTGGACCGAGTACTCGATCACCACTCCGAGGTGCCGCGCGTGCGGGCCGAGGTGAGGCGGCAGCTCACGGCTGTCGCCTCGACCATCAGCGACCTCGCGTCGGTGTTCAATCCCGACCTCGTGGTGCTGGGGGGCTTCCTCGGTTCGCTGTATTCGCTCGCTCCCGAGATCCTCGACGCGGCGGTCGAGGCTGACTCATTCGCCGAGGTGACCCAGGGCATGCGCATCGCGCGGGCCACTCTCGGGGCCCGGGCGCAGCTCATCGGCGCGGCCGAGGTGTGCTTCCTACCGCTCCTGCGCCGGCCGGCGGCGTTCGGCGCGCTCATCGCCGATCTGCGGTCCGCCGCGTAGCCCGCTGGCGGCGCCACACGGCTGGCAGAACGGTGCTCGCGGCCCGCGGAGAGGGCGTGCCAGACTGGCCGCATGATCACCGTCGCCGTACCCGACCAGGCCGTCGCGGATGCGCTGGGGGAGGTGGGCGACGACGTGCGCGTGGTCCTGTGGGACCCTGCGCTCGAGGAGGTCCCCGAGGAGGAGCGCGAGCGCATCGAGCTGGCGTGCCTCGCGCATCTGGTCGGCGGTCGCAAGGCGTACGGACGGCTCGCGCAGTGCTCCTCGCTCAAGGTCATCCAGATCCCCTCAGCGGGCTTCGAGCACGTCGCCCACCTGGTGCCCGAAGGCGTGACCCTCGCGAACGCGCGCGGCGTGCACGACACGCGCGTGGCGGAGATGACCCTTGCCATGGCTCTCGCGTCGCGCCGGCGCCTGCCGCAGTTCATCGACGCGCAGCGGCGCGGCGTGTGGGAGAAGGACCCGTGGGCTCCGCCGCTCGCTGACTCGCGGGCGCTGATCGTGGGTTACGGCTCGATCGGGCAGGCGATCGCCCAGCGGCTGCGCGCGTGCGAGGTTCACGTGGAGGGTGTGGCACGGTCCGCGCGCACGGCCCCCGACGGTACGACCGTGCACGCGTCGCGCGACTTGCTCGGGCTGCTGCCCGGATTCGACCTGGTCATCATCGTCACGCCCCACGACGAGTCGACCGACCGCCTCGTCGATGCACGGTTTCTTGCGGCGATGCCCGACGGTGCGCTCCTGATCAATGTGGGCCGCGGTCGCGTCGTGGACACGGACGCCCTGCTGGCCGAGCTCGAGTCGGGCCGCCTGCACGCCGCGCTCGACGTGACTGATCCCGAGCCGCTGCCTGAGGGTCACCCGCTGTGGTCCGCCCCGCACTGTCTCGTGCTTCCGCACATCGCAGGCTTCGAGGTGCTGACGAATCGTCGCTACACGGATCTGGTGCACCGGCAAATCGCGGCGCTGCGCGCAGGTGAGCAGCCAGTGAACGCCGTGATGACGGGTGCCGTCGCTCCGGGTGCGTGACGAGCGCTCAGGCGGTCTTCTCGATCATGTCGCGCCACGTGATCCAGCTGTGCACGATGGCGCCGAGCTCGTCACGGTAGTGCTCGGCCTCAGCGATCGAGGCGATGCGCATCACGCGCGCCTCCTTGCCGGAGCCTTCGAGGTGCGGGTAGCGGCCTGGAATGAGTGCGCCGTGGTGGAACATGAGTGTCGCGTGCACGGTCGAGTTGGGGAAGAAGCTCGCCAGGTTGCCCTTGTACGTGAAGGTCGGGGTCTTCCACTTGATGCACTCGTCGAGGCGGTCATCGCTCGCGAGGATGATGAGGCGCACGCGCTGGACGACGTCGCGCATCGGGTTGTCGTACCTGGCCATCCAGGTATCCACCTCGTTCGTCGCCATGACACCAAAGTAACGAAAAACTCGCCGGAAGTGTGACGCACGCCACACTTCGGCGGCGATTGCCCTGAAATGTCCGCGACGCGCCGGGTGGATGAGCGCGCCGCTAGGCCCCCCGCGCGCAAGTGACGGTCAGGCGCCGCAGAACTGCGTGGCGAGCACATGCGTGTGCAGTTGAGCCGTCACTTCTGCGAGCGCGTACCGCTGCGCTCGCCGCGTGCCGCGCGGTGTGCGGCGAGGGCGACCTCCCGCTCGGCCTTGTGGTCGAGCATCGGCAGCGGGTAGCCGGGCGTGTCCAGTTCGGGGATCCAGCGCTGCACGTAGCGGCGCTCGGGGTCGAACCGCTCCGCCTGTGCGGTGGGGTTGAAGATGCGGAAGAACGGCGCGGCATCGCGCCCGGTGCCCGCGACCCACTGCCAGTTGAGCTGGTTCTGTGCGTGGTCGTAATCCAGCAGCGCGCGGCGGAAGTGGTCGGCTCCGCGCTGCCAGGGCAGGTGCAGGTCCTTCACGAGGAAGCTCGCGACGACCATCCGGACCCGGTTGTGCATGGTGCCCGTGGCGGCCAGCTGCCGCATGCCTGCGTCCACGAGAGGGAAGCCGGTCTCGCCGAGCCGCCAGGCACGGAACGCCTCGTCGGCCTCGCGTCCGGTGAGCCATGCGCCGTCCGCCATCACGGGCGTGAGGGACTCGCGCTGCGCGCGGGGGTGGTGCCACAGCACATCGGCGTGGAATTCGCGCCAGGCGAGCTCGGATTCGAGCACGCGCGCCGCGTCGGAGCGGACCGCGCCGGTCGCGGCGAGGATCGTGCGTGGGTGGATCTGCCCGAACGCGAGCGGGACGGACAGGTGCGAGGTGCTGTCCAAGTCGGGCCGGTCCCGTTCAACCGCGTAGCGGGCGAGGTCGCCGTCCACGTACGCGCGAAGGTCCTCGAGCACCTGGCTCTCGCGGAACTCGTGGCGCATGGCGAGGGGATCCTCGGCGTCGCCGTGGGCGGCCTGCAGGTCCAGCGAAACGTCCGATGCTGCGGCGTCGGACCCCGTGGGCCCGGCGGGCGGGAGGGGGCGGAGCAGATCCGGGTCGGCGCACTGCGCGGGTGCCCGCCACCCGTGGTCACGCCACGCGTGCGAGTACGGCGTGAACACCTTGTACTCGCTGCCGTCCGACTTGGTGACACGGCCGGGCGCGACGGCGTAGGGGCTGCCCACGAAGCGCAGCTCTCGCCCGTCGGCTTCCAGGGCGGCGCGCACCGCGTCCTGCTCGCTCACTCCTGCGGGACTGTACTCCTGCGAGGCCCACACGACAGACGCGTCGGCCTGGCGCGCGGCGGTGACCACCGCGTCGGGCGCCGATCCCTTGCGCACGGCGAGCGCGCCGCCGGAGTCCTCACACAGGCTCCACAGCACGCGAGCGAGATGCGCGCGGCGCCTGCCCGACCAGAAGTGGAGCGCGGGCGTCCACGCGAACACTGCGGCCGCCGAGCCGTCGGCCTGCGCCGCGAGCAACGCGGGGTTGTCGTGGAGCCGCAGGTCACGGCGCGCCCACCAGAGTTCCATGCCCCAGACAAGGCACGAGGCCCGTCGGAGATTCCCGACGGGCCTCGTGGGCCCTACCGGCACGAAGGGGGGCGGCCGGTCGGCTCGGAGGCATCTCGATGGGGGGAGGATGCCTCTGGGAGGGATGCTACGCGCTCGCGGCGACCTTCGCGTGGGCGGAGAAGTGCGCGGCGGACGCGTTCGCGAAGTTCGTCAGCACGGCGAGCGAAACCTCGTCCTGGAGCGAGCCGTCGGCGCCGAACGCGTCGGGGTTGAAGTGGAAGAACGTCTCGGGCTGGCCCATGACGTTCGCGTTGAAGTGGGCGAGGATGTTGCGCAGGTGCTGCTGCGCCATCGCGGTGCCCGATGCGCCGATCGAGGCGCCCATGACGGCGACGGCCTTGCCGTTGAAGGAGCCCTGGCCCCAGGGGCGGGCCGACCAGTCGAGCGCGTTCTTGAGCACGCCGGGGATCGAGCGCGAGTACTCCGGGGTGAGGATGATGATGCCGTCCTGGGCCTCGATCGAGTCCTTCCAGTCGCGGCCGACCTGCGGGAAGTCGCCGTCGAGCTCGTAGTTGTAGAAGGGGAGCTCGGAGAAGTCGAGGAACGAGACCTCGGCGTCCTCGGGCAGTAGCGACGCGACGACGTTCGCGACCTTGCGGTTGATGGAGCTGGCGGCGATGGAGCCGACGATGATGCCGATGCGCATGACAGTGCCTCCTGGATCAGGTGAGTGGGGTGCGGCGTCCACGCCGCGCGGCGTCCCGGGTTGGGATTGCTGAACCGTCAACAATTGCCGTCGCTCGTACTATTCCACGATGTTGAGGATTCAACAAATGCGCAGGTATGGATTCCGGAGCGCAAGGTAGCGCGGCCTGAGGTGGCCTCCGGCGGCCTCAGGCGGGCTCGGGTGCGGCGGCCGGCGCCGCGGCCAACGGGATCCCCACGGCGGGCGATTCCGGCGCCGACACCACGGGCAGGCTGCCCGACGCGCGCAGCTGATGGACTGCATGGCCCACGGCGCCCGCGAGAAACTCCTCGGCGGCACCGAACAGCACGGGATCCGTGCACGTGCCGTCGTCGTCGAGGCTGCCGTCGAGCACGGTGAACATATGCTCGGGCTGGCCCATCAGTCGCGCGCCGGCGTCGCTGAGGACCGTGCGCAGGTGCGTGAGCGAGGCGAATGCGCCGGGCTCATCGATCGCCGCGCCCGCGATCGCGACGGGCTTGCCGTCGAGCTCGCGCGACGAGCCGTCGGCTCCCGCCCAGTCGAGCGCGTTCTTGAGAGTGCCGGGGATCGAGCGCGTGTGGCTCGACGTGATCACGATGAGTGCGTCCAACTCGGCGACGCTCCTGCGCCACGCCAGCCCATCGGACGGCGCGGGGACATCCGAGTAGGGGGAGTGGTGCGGCAGGTCGCCGTACATGAGCTCCACGAGCTCGTGCCCCGCAGGCATGAGGCGGTGCACCAGCGTCGCGAGCCGGCGCGTGGTGCGCGACTCAGTCAGCGGCCCGATCATCAGTCCGAACCTGGCCAAGACATCCCTCCCTCTCGCGCCTGAGGCGCGACCCATGCGGGGCGGCGTCGCAGTTCGCTGCGCGCCACGTCCGGTGTGTCACCACAGCCAGCGTCCGCGCGGGCCGGAACATTCCCACGTGTCGAAGAACGCAGGAAACCCGCGCGCTCGCCCTACCCCAGCGTCGGGCGGGCGAACTGCCATGCCCGACGCCGGGGCCGGTTGGCCCTAGAGGTTCGCCTCGGCCCAGATCGCCGCGCCATCGCGCAGCAGTGCGGCCGCGCCGGGGGCGACCTCGTCATAGTTGCGGCGGAAGCGCTCGTCGTCCACATACATCTGCGTCAGTCCCGTATAGGTCTCCTGGTTGGGCGTCCAGAACAGCGAGACCCATGCGTAGTGCTGCGCGACGATCTCCTGCACCTCCGGGCTGTCAGCGGTGAAGCCCACGCGGATCGCGGCACCCAGCGCCTCCACGACCTCGCGGTGCGTATCCAGGTGGCGCTGCTGGCCGTCCTTGCCGAGCGACTCCCACTTCGCGTTGGAGCGGTCGACGGCGTCGTCCCCCCAGCGCTCGCGGGCCTCGGGCTCGTGGCGCTTGTGGTCGAAGCCGTAGAAGATCTCGTCGGTGGTCATGGGCTGTCCCTTCTCGAGTGAGTCGATCGTGCTCGCGACCGTCGCTGCGAGGCGCGCGTAGCGGTCGCGCTCGGCGGTCAGGCCGCTGAGGTGGTCGCGCAGCAGCGCCGTGACCGTCGCGGGGTCGTCGGCGTCGACGATCTGCGCGATGCGGTCCAGCCCGGTGCCGAGCTCGCGCAGCACCAGAATGTGCTGCAGCCGCAGCAGCTCGTCGCGGCTGTAGTGGCGGCGCCCGTCGTGGCCCGTGTGCGAGGGCGTGAGGAGGCCGCGCTCGTCGTAGTGGCGCAGGGTGCGGCTCGTGATGCCGCTCATGCGCGCCACCTGGGCGATGTCCCAGGTCTCGTCTGTCGTGGTCATGGGGACAGCGTAGAAGTTGACGTAGCGTCAAGCGCAAGCGGCGATTTCCCGTGTCGGGGAGAGCGCCTCGCGTCGCAGTCCTAGACTCGGCCCCATGACTGAGACGCCCGACATCAAGCCCCGTTCACGGCAGGTCACCGACGGACTCGAGGCGACCGCGGCGCGCGGCATGCTCCGTGCCGTCGGACTCGGTGACGACGACTTCGCGAAGCCCCAGATCGGCATCGCGAGCTCGTGGAACGAGATCACGCCCTGCAACCTCTCGCTCCAGCGCCTCGCGCAGGGCTCCAAGGAAGGCGTGCACGCCGCGGGCGGCTACCCGCTCGAATTCGGCACCATCTCCGTCTCGGACGGCATCTCGATGGGCCACGAGGGCATGCACTACTCGCTCGTATCGCGCGACCTGATCGCCGACTCGGTCGAGACCGTGATGCTTGCCGAGCGTCTCGACGGCTCCGTCCTGCTGGCCGGCTGCGACAAGTCGCTGCCCGGCATGCTCATGGCCGCCGCCCGGCTGGACCTCGCGTCGGTGTTCCTCTACGCCGGCTCGATCATGCCCGGCCACGTGAAGCTCTCGGATGGCACCGAGAAGGACGTCACGATCATCGACGCGTTCGAGGCTGTGGGCGCGTGCCAGCGCGGACTCATGTCCGAGGAGGACCGCCTCGCGATCGAGAAGGCGATCTGCCCCGGCGAGGGCGCGTGCGGCGGCATGTACACCGCCAACACCATGGCGTCCGTGGGCGAGGCACTCGGCATGTCGGTCCCCGGTTCGGCCTCCCCGCCCAGCCCTGACCGCCGCCGCGACTACTACGCGCACAAGTCCGGCGAGGCCGTCGTCAACATGCTCCGCAAGGGGATCACGGCGCGCGATATCATGACCAAGGAGGCGTTCGAGAACGCCATCGCCGTCGTCATGGCCTTCGGCGGCTCCACCAATGCCGTGCTGCACCTGCTCGCGATCGCGAACGAAGCCGACGTGGACCTCACGCTCGACGACTTCGCGCGCATCGCCAAGGACGTCCCGCACCTGGGCGACCTCAAGCCGTTCGGTCAGTTCGTGATGAACGACGTGGACCGTGTGGGCGGCGTCCCTGCCGTCATGAACACGCTGCTCAAGGCTGGCCTCATGCACGGCGATGTCATGACCGTCACCGGCAAGACGCTCGCCGAGAACATGGACGAGCTCAAGCCCGCCGCCATCGATGGCCGCGTGGTGCGCGCGCTGAACAACCCGATCCACAAGTCCGGCGGCATCACGATCCTCAAGGGCTCGCTCGCCCCCGAGGGTGCCGTCGTGAAGTCCGCTGGCTTCGACAACGACGTGTTCGAGGCCACCGCCCGCGTGTTCGACCGCGAGCGCGCAGCCCTCGACGCTCTCGCCGACGGCACCATCCAGGCAGGCGACTGCGTCGTCATCCGCTACGAGGGCCCCAAGGGCGGGCCCGGCATGCGCGAGATGCTCGCGATCACAGCGGCCATCAAGGGCGCGGGTCTGGGCAAGGACGTGCTGCTCGTCACCGACGGCCGCTTCTCCGGAGGCACCACCGGTCTGTGCGTGGGCCACATGGCGCCCGAGGCTGTGGACGGCGGTCCCATCGCCTTCGTCAAGGACGGCGACAAGATCACGCTCGACGTCGCCAACGGCACTCTCGAGCTCCACGTGAGCGACGAGGAGATGGAGGCTCGCAAGGTGGGCTGGGAGCCCATCCCCGCGCGCTTCACCAAGGGCGTGCTCGGCAAGTACCAGAAGTTGGTCGGCTCGGCCTCGAAGGGTGCCGTCCTCAACTAGCCCTGCGGCACACGCCCGACGCCGTGGTCACCACCGCGTCGGGCGTTCGCCTCTCTTGCGTCCTGGCAGTCACTGAGTGCTGAACTCTGCCGTGTTCTCAGCACTGGACGACTGCCAGGACGCGGGCGCGTCTAGACCGACGCCGGGACCTTCTCCCTCTCCACGCCCGCCGCGGCGAGCTGCGCGTCGGACGCCCCCGGGATCGTCGAGACCACGCGCCGGTACGCGTCGGTGTCGTCGTAGATCTCCACCTTGAGCGGGTTCTTGCGGCCCTTGACCATCTTCATGATCTGGTAGACGGCGAGTGCGACATTCGCGGCCAACGCGATCGCGGAGACCGTGAACAGCGCGACCGGGTCGTGCGACGAGTCGACCGAGAACTGTGACTCACCCACGAAGGCCGGCACGGCCATGGTCCACATCATCCAGAACGCCAGGGTGTGTGCGCGGTGCTGGAGCCAGGCGCCCTTGCGGAGGAAGAACGCGGGGATGGTGCAGCTGATGAGCAGTGCGGCGCCGGCGTAGAACGAGTGGTCGCCCACGCAGTTGTAGACGTACGCGAAGTTCCACAGGTCGTACGCGATGATCCACGGCCAAATCATGTCCGGGTAGATCATGTCCTTGGTCTTGTCGCGGGAGATGTAGATGCCCATCCAGCCGGTGATCGCGAGCAGGTTGATGAGGCCGGCGATGCCGTTCATGTAGTTCCACGAGCCGGACAGCATGTAGACGCCGTCGACCATGCCATCGGCGCCCATCGCGCCCACCTGGAAGTCGCGGATGCACGCCTCGAGGATGTTGATCGCGAGGATCGCGGCGGGGAACATCAGCGCGTACTTGTTGCGCGACAGCCGAGGGATGTAGCGGATCGCGAGGAAGCCCAGGCAGCCGGCGAGCGCCGAGTACACCTTGACCCAGTGGAACCACGTGCCGGTCGAGGAATCCGCGCCGGCGGTGGTGGGCCACACGAAGATCGTGAGGACCAGCGGCACGGCGATGAAGAAGAACATGCCGGCCCAGGGGCCGCGGCGGGACAGCTCGTTGAGCCCGATCAGGGCTCCGAGCACGACGAACCACATGACGCCTTGCGCCAGCGTGATCGATTCGAACAGGAACATTGCTCTCTCCTTGAGAACGCCCGACGCTGTGGCCGGGCAGGTGTCAGCGGTCCGGCCGTCCGGTCCGCAGGGTGTGTTCCCGGTCGGGGCCCCGGGAGGGGGCGGGCGCCAGGCGAAGCGTCTGGCGCACCAGGTCGGCGAGCACGTCGTCGCCGAGCGCTGGGTTGGTGCGGATCAGGCCGATGATGCCGTGCAGCAGCATCGCGAAGGTCTCTCGCACGTGGGTGATCTCGATCGTGTGGCGCGCAGCGTAGGCAGGAATCGTGGTCTCCTCGAGCACGTCGAGCAGCGCCGTGACCGACTGATCGAGGTAGCGGACGTAGAGTCCGGCGTCGTCGAAGCGGGGGAGGGGATGCGCGGTGCGCGCCTCGCCGTCGATGCGGTGCGGCATGTTGCGACGGAAGAGCTGGACGTACGTGGCGACGGCGCCGTCGATGTCGCCCTCCGTGCGCGCCGCGTCCCACGCCCGGAGTTCGGCGGCGAAATCGGCGACGCAGGCGTCGAGCACCTGGTCGATGAGGCGGTCCATGGAGCCCGCGTAGTGATAGACGAGACCGCGGGTGACTCCCACCTCGTCGGCGATGTGCTGGAAGGTCGTGGCGCGCACTCCCTGGCGAGCGAACACCAGACGCGCTGCGGCGACGATCTCGTCCCGGCGCTCCTCGGGAGCCTTGACCACGCGGGGGGTGCGCGCGGCGCGTGGGTGCGCCGTCTCGCGCTCGCCGTCGGATCGTCGTTGCTCCATGCGGCTCAGGCTAGACCCGATTGACATTCTGTCAATTGGGCCGGAAGTCCCGCCTCCCCGCCCGGACACTCCGCACGGATGTGGGCGCGACACGCCGGGCTGCGAGCCCGTGCGGCGCCTCGCGCCGGGATGTCGCCCAGGAATCCGTGCGGAGTGTCAGGCTGGAGTGAGGCTGGCGCGGAGTGAACGCGGGGAGGGAGCGTGCTTGGAGACTCGCCGTGCGTCTCAGAACGTAAGACTGTGAACCACGATGTGAGAAAGTTGGCTCAGATGGTGTCGATCGCACGACCCCGGGCGTATGGTGGTCGCATGCAGGCGATTCTCGTACGAGTTACCAGGCGCGCGGGCCTCTAGTCCACGTCCAGGCATCGTCCGCGCGCACCCCCGGAAGCCACCCAGGCGGCCGGGTTTTTTCATGCGAGGCGGACTGCGAGAACCGCCACGCGACCAGCAGAGCAGGAGAGAAGATGGCACAGGTGAAGGCCAAGCCCACCCCGTCCACCTCGCCGCGCCCGGGTTCCGGCGCGACAGCGCAGGCCGTCGGCGCGATGCCCACGCCGTATGCGCAGCCGGATCCGGCGCTGAACGGCGTCGAGATGACCGGCGCGGCGGCGATCATCCGGTCGCTCGAGATGGCGGGCGCCACGGACGTCTTCGGTCTCCCCGGCGGCGCGATCCTCCCCACGTACGACCCGCTGATGGACTCGCAGCGCCTCAACCACATCCTGGTGCGCCACGAGCAGGGCGCGGGCCACGCTGCGCAGGGCTACGCGCACGCCACGGGCAAGGTGGGCGTCTGCATCGCGACCTCGGGTCCCGGCGCGACCAACCTCGTCACGCCCATCGCCGACGCGAACATGGACTCGATCCCCATGGTCGCCATCACGGGCCAGGTGGGCAGCGCGCTCATCGGCACGGACGCGTTCCAGGAGGCCGACATCGTCGGCATCACGGCGCCCATCACCAAGCACAACGTGCTGGTGACGGACCCGGCTGAGATCCCGCGTGCGATCGCCGAGGCGTTCTACATCGCGAGCCACGGCCGTCCAGGCCCCGTGCTCGTGGACATCGCCAAGTCCGCGCAGCAGGCGACCACCACGTTCCAGTGGCCGGGGCGCATCGACCTGCCAGGCTTCAACTCGGGCGCCAAGCCGCACGCCAAGACGGTGCAGGAGGCTGCCCGCCTCCTCGCGACCGCCCGGCGTCCGGTGCTGTATGTGGGCGGCGGAGTGATCCGCTCTGGCGCGAGCGCCGGTCTGCGCAAGCTGACCGACCTCTCGGGCGCGGCCGTCGTCACGACCCTGATGGCCCGCGGCGCGCTGCCCGACAGCCACCCGCAGAACCTCGGTATGCCCGGCATGCATGGCACCGTGGCCGCGGTGGCTGCGCTGCAGAAGGCTGACCTGATCGTCGCCCTGGGCGCCCGCTTCGACGACCGCGTCACCGGCAAGCTCTCGAGCTTCGCCCCGCACGCGACCATCGTGCACGCGGACATCGACCCGGCGGAGATCGGCAAGAACCGTGCCGTGGACGTCCCGATCGTGGGCGACCTCAAGGACGTGTTCGCCGAGCTCGTCCCCGCTCTGACCGTGGAGCACGAGCGTCACGGCAAGCCGGACCTCGAGGCGTGGTGGCAGCAGCTCGACGACTGGCGCACCACGTATGCGCTGGGCTTCCAGAAGACCGAGGACGGCCTCTCGAGCCCGCAGCACGTGATCCAGCGTCTGGGCGAGCTCAACGATCCCGAGCAGACGATCTACACCTCGGGCGTGGGCCAGCATCAGATGTGGGCCAGCCAGTTCATCAAGTACGAGCACCCGAATACGTGGATCAACTCGGGTGGACTCGGCACGATGGGCTTCTCGGTCCCGGCCGCGATGGGCGCCCAGGTGGGCATGCGCGATAAGCAGGTGTGGGCCATCGATGGCGACGGCTGCTTCCAGATGACCAACCAGGAGCTGGTCACCTGCGCGATCAACGAGATCCCCATCAAGGTGGCGGTCGTGAACAACTCGTCGCTGGGCATGGTGCGCCAGTGGCAGACGCTGTTCTACGAGAGCCGCTACTCGAACACTGACCTGCACACGGGCCACGGCACGCGCCGCATCCCCGACTTCGTCAAGCTGGCGGAGGCGATGGGCTGCGTGGGCCTGCGCTGCGAGTCCGACGCGGACGTGGACGCGACGATCAAGCGCGCCAACGAGATCAACGACCAGCCTGTGGTCGTGGACTTCACCGTGTCGCGCGACGCGATGGTGTGGCCGATGGTGGCCGCAGGCGTCAGCAACGACGAGATCCAGTACGCGCGAGGCGTCGCCCCCGCGTGGGAGCGTGAGGAGAACGCATGACCACCCACACCCTCTCGGTGCTGGTCGAGAACAAGCCGGGCGTGCTCGCGCGCGTCGCTGGCCTGTTCTCCCGCCGCGCCTTCAACATCCACTCGCTCGCGGTGGGTCAGACCGAGCACCCGGAGATCTCGCGCATCACGGTCGTCGTGGACGTGGATGAGCTGCCGCTCGAGCAGGTCACCAAGCAGCTGAACAAGCTGGTGCACGTGCTGAAGATCGTGGAGCTCGAGCGCGACCGCTCGGTGCAGCGCGACCTGCTGCTCATCAAGGTGCGTGCGGACGCCCGCCAGCGCGCCGACGTGCTGCAGATCGTGGACCTGTTCCGCGCGCACGTCGTGGACGTCTCGACCGACTCGCTCGTCATCGAGGCCGTCGGCACCTCCGAGAAGCTCCAGGCGCTGCTCGCGGCCCTGGCTCCGCACGACGTGCGCGAGATCGTCCAGTCCGGCACCGTGGCCATCGGTCGCGGCTCCCGGTCCATCACTGAGCGTGCCCTCGAGAGGGTCAGCGCCTGACAAGCCTGCCCGACACGCGGGTCGCCTCGGCGACGAGGCCCGCCCCGGCATCGGGCATGTGACAAGCCAGCCCGACGCGTCGGGCGCCTGAGAAGACAAGGCCCGGCCACCGCGTCGGGCGTGCAATGTGTAGTCCCAACTAGAAGGAGCAAGACCGCATGGCTGAGATGTTCTACGACAAGGACGCCGACCTCTCGATCGTCCAGGGCAAGAAGGTGGCCATCGTCGGCTACGGCTCGCAGGGACACGCGCACGCGCAGAACCTGCGCGACTCGGGCGTGGACGTGCGCGTCGCGCTGCGCGACGGCTCCGCGTCGATCGCGAAGGCCGAGAACGACGGCTTCACGGTGATGAACGTCGCCGACGCGTCGGCGTGGGCCGACCTCATCATGATCCTCGCGCCGGACCAGCACCAGCGCACGATCTACAACGACGAGATCAAGCCGAACCTCGCGCCCGGCAAGACGCTCGCGTTCGCGCACGGCTTCAACATCCGCTTCGGCTACATCGAGGCACCCGAGGGCGTCGACGTGATCCTCATCGCCCCGAAGGCCCCTGGCCACACGGTGCGTCGTGAGTTCGTCGCGGGCCGTGGCATCCCGGACATCATCGCGGTCGAGGTCGACGCGTCGGGCTCGGCGTGGGAGACCGCCAAGTCGTACGCCAAGGGCATCGGCGGCACCCGCGCGGGCATCATCAAGACCACCTTCACCGAGGAGACCGAGACCGACCTGTTCGGCGAGCAGACCGTGCTCTGCGGCGGCACCTCGCACCTCGTCCAGTACGGCTTCGAGGTCCTCACCGAGGCCGGCTACCAGCCCGAGATCGCCTACTTCGAGGTGCTTCACGAGCTCAAGCTGATCGTGGACCTCATGTGGGAGGGCGGCATCGCCAAGCAGCGCTGGTCGATCTCCGACACCGCCGAGTACGGCGACTACGTCTCCGGCCCCCGCGTCATCACCCCTGAGGTCAAGGAGAACATGAAGGCCGTGCTCGCAGACATCCAGTCCGGCGCGTTCGCGAAGCGCTTCATCGACGACCAGGACAACGGCGCCGTCGAGTTCAAGGAGCTGCGCGCCAAGGAGGAGTCGCACCCGATCGAGACCACCGGCAAGGAGCTGCGCGCCCTGTTCTCGTGGTCGGGCTCGAAGACCGACGAGGACTACGTCGACGGCTCTGCGGCTCGCTGAGCCTCGCTGACTGAGACGAGGAACGCAGTGACGCTGCTCGACAGCCCCCGCATCGGCGCCGCCGACGCGGGCACCGTCTACAAGCTCGCGATCGTCGCAGGCGACGGCATCGGACCCGAGGTCGTGGCGGAGGGGCTCAAGTGCCTCGCCGCCGCGATCGAGGGCACCGACATCGCCTTCGACGCGACCGAGTTCGACCTGGGCGCCGCCCGGTGGCACGCCACCGGCGAGACCCTCACCGAGACCGACCTCGAGGCCATCAAGGGTCACGACGTGATCCTCCTGGGCGCGATCGGTGACCCGACCGTGCCTTCGGGAGTGCTCGAACGCGGTGTGCTGCTGCCGCTCAGGTTCGCGCTCGACCAGTACGTGAACCTGCGCCCCTCGAAGCTGTACCCGGGCGAGGTCTCGCCGCTGGCGAACCCTGGCGACATCGACTTCGTTGTGGTGCGCGAGGGCACCGAGGGTCCGTACGTGGGCAACGGCGGCGCGCTGCGCGTCGGCACGCCCCACGAGATCGCGACCGAGGTGTCTGTCAACACGGCGTTCGGCGTGGAGCGCGTGGTGCGCTACGCGTTCGACGTCGCCTCGAAGCGCGACCGCAAGCACGTGACCCTGGTGCACAAGCACAACGTGCTGGTGCACGCAGGCCACCTGTGGCGCCGCACGGTCGAGGCCGTGGCGCCCGAGTTCCCGAACGTCACCTGGGACTACCTGCACGTGGATGCCGCGACCATCTCCATGGTCACCAAGCCCGCGTCGTTCGATGTGATCGTCACCGACAACCTGTTCGGCGACATCCTCACGGACGAGGCGGCGGCCGTCTCCGGTGGCATCGGTCTCGCGGCATCCGGCAACGTCAACCCCGACCGCACCGCGCCGTCGATGTTCGAGCCCGTGCACGGCTCGGCGCCCGACATCGCGGGGAAAGGCATCGCCGACCCGTCGGCGACCGTCCTCTCGGTCGGCATGCTGCTCGACTTCCTCGGCTACGGCGACCTCGCCGTCAAGGTCGAGGGGGCTGTCGCGTCCGACGCGGCTGCCAAGGGCTCCGCATCACGGAGCACCTCCGAGGTCGGCGACGCGCTCGCCGCCCTCATCCGCGGCTGAACCCAGCCGCTCCACCCGTCCGTGAGAGTCGATGCTCAGCATTGGCTGCAACTGACGGGTGACTGAGTGTTCGCGCGGCGGGGTCCACAAGACCCCGCCGCGGGCCTCAGCTGAAGGTGGGCGCGTCCCAGTAGTCACTGAGCGTCGAGAACTCGCCCGTTCTCAGCGCTCATCGACTACCAGCGCCCATCGACTACTAGCGGTCAGACTGCCCGCCTCAGCCCGACACAGCCCGGCAATGCGCGGGCGCTACTCTCAGATGTCGCCCAGGGCGACTCGGATCAAGGAAGGACCCTCACGATGACCACGACCTCATCGACTCCCGTCGCATCGACCGCGGAGGCCTTCCGAGTCATCCGCCACGAGTCGCCCGCGACGGATGCCGAGCGCGCCGAGCGGATCGCCAACCCCAAGTTCGGAGTCGTGTTCTCCGACCACATGGCGCGCATGAGCTGGGACATGGACCGCGGCTGGTACGACCCGCGCATCGAGCCCTACGCGCCGCTGCAGCTGGATCCGGCGTCGTCGGTGCTGCACTATGCGTCCGAGATCTTCGAGGGGCTCAAGGCATACCGCTGGGAGGACGGCACGATCCGTACGTTCCGTCCCGAGGAGAATGCGAAGCGGTTCCAGCGCAGCGCGTGGCGCATGGCGCTGCCCGAGCTTCCGGTCGAGGACTTCATGGCGGCGATCCGCGCCTATGTCGCGATCGACGGCCACTGGACGCCGACCGCGGAGTACTCGTCGCTGTATCTGCGCCCGTTCCTCATCGCAACGGACGTGTTCCTGGGTCTGCGCCAGCCGAAGAAGGCCGAGTTCCTCGTGATCGGCTCGCCCTCGGGCCCGTACTTCGCGGGCGGCGTGAAGCCGGTGAGCATCTGGGTGGAGCAGGACTATCACCGCGCAGGGCCCGGTGGCACGGGCGCCGCCAAGTGCGGCGGCAACTACGCGTCGTCGCTGCGCCCCCAGATCGAGGCGGGCGAGCGCGGCTACGAGCAGGTGCTGTACCTGGACGCGAAGTCGGGTCAGGTGCTCGAGGAGCTGGGCGGCATGAACGTGTTCGTCGTGCTGAAGGACGGCACCGTGCTGACCCCGGTCCTGACGGGCAATCTGCTCGAGGGGGTCACGCGCTCGTCGATCATCCAGCTGCTGAGCGATGACGACCTGAAGGTGGTGGAGCGCGACATCACGCTGACCGAGCTGAAGGAGGGCGTCGCGTCGGGCGAGGTCGCCGAGGTGTTCGCGTGCGGCACTGCCGCTGTCGTGACCCCGGTCTCGCACATGGGCTCCAAGGACTTCGATCTGCAGGTGGGCGATGGCCAGCCTGGCGAGGTCACGATGAAGGTCCGCAAGACGCTGACGGACATCCAGTACGGCCGTGCGGAGGACGCGTACGGCTGGATGGAGATCCTCGCCTAGCACCCGACGCTTCGCACGCCCGACGCGGTGGGGACCTTCGTCCCTTGGGCACCTGTATCGCAGTTCTACGGTGAGAGTGAGTCCCCGCTCGGTCGAACGACGCGGGAGCCGCCACGACGCGAGTCCCACCGCTCCCGCATCGACCACAAGGGAGTGGACATGCTCACGTTCGAAGCAACCGCCGTATCGACCTCGGATACCGGGCTGACGGTGTCGGCCAGGGAGTTCGAGTGGCTCGTCGATGAGCCACAGGCTCTGGGCGGCGGCGATCTCGGCCCCAATCCCGTCGAGTACGTGCTGGGTGCGCTGCTCGGTTGCCTCAACGTCGTCGTGCACCTCGTGGCGAAGGAGCGGGGCGTGACGCTGACCTCGTTCGAGGCCACGGCGTCGGGCGAGCTGGACCCGGCCCGATTCATGGGCAAGTCCTACGACGCCCGCGCCGGATACAAGTCGATCACCGTGTCGATCGAGGTGGAGGGCGACGCCGACCAGGCTGAGCTCGACGAGATCGCACGCATCTCCGAAGACCGCTGCCCGGTCTCGGACAACCTCGCGCACGAGACGCCCGTGAGCATCGCCATCGTGAAGAAGGTCGCCGACGCGGTCTGACCACTTCGCGCGCCCGACGCCGGGGCCGCTTTCCGCGGTTCCGCGTCGGGCGTTGTCGTGTCCACTTCTTCATCGAATCTTCATAGGAACTCCCCGGAACCTGTGAGCCGCATTGGAGACGATTCCCGTGTGAGCGCGTCACCGTGGCGCGCGGAAAGGGAGAACGATCATGATGCACAACTGGGGCGATGGCACGGGCAGCGGCGCGGGCGGCCACATGTGGGGCGACGGCTGGGGTGCTGGCAGCGGCACCTGGATGATGTCCGGTGGCGGCGCGGGCCTCATGTGGCTGTGGTGGATCTTCGCCATCCTCGCGATCGGCGGCGTCGTCTATCTCGCGGTGCGCCTCGCGAACCGCCCGGCGAAGACCGACGCTCCCGCGGCAGCCACCCCTGCGGCCGAGGTGCCCGCGACGACGCCGGCCCGTCAGATCCTCGAGGACCGCCTCGCACGTGGCGAGATCGACGCCGAGGAGTTCCGTGACCGCGTGAAGGCCCTTGACGAGGCTTGATGTGACGCGCCGCGATGGCGACTTCCCGACGCGCCGCGAGGCCCTCGCCATGGGCCTCGCGGGCGTCGGCATGGTCGGCATGGGTGCCGTCGTCGCGGCGAGCCGCGGCTCCGACGGTGATTCGTCCACAGGGGCCGCCTCGGGCACACGAACCGCGGCGGAGTGGACAGAGCCGGCCGTGCTCGAATCGTCCGAGGGCGTCCTCGACCTTGAGCTGACCGTCGCGGAGACCACCGTCGCTATCGCGGGCGCGACCGCGACCATGCTCACCTACAACGGCACGGTGCCCGGCCCGACGCTGCACGTGCGCCCCGGCGACACCTTGAGGGTGAGGCTGGTGAACGGCCTCAGCGAGGTGACGAACCTCCACACGCATGGGCTCGCGGTCTCCGCGACGGGCGCCTCCGACAACCCGTTCAGGCGCGTCGAGCCGGGGGAGTCGTTCGACTATCTCATCGACATCCCCGCCGACCATCCACACGGTGTCGCGTGGTACCACCCGCATCATCACGGGCACGTCGCCGATCAGGTCTTCGGCGGGCTCTACGGCGCGCTTGTCGTGGACGAGGACGACTGGTCCGACGGCGCGCCCCGCGTGGTCGTGGTGTCCGATGTGACGCTCTCGGGCGGCGCCGTCGCGAACGTGTCCGCGATGGAGCGCCGCATGGGGCGCGTCGGCGAGACGCTGCTGACCAATGGCGCCCGCGCGCCGCAGCTGCCGGTCGCGCCCGGCACGACCGAGAGGCTGCTGCTCGTCAATGCCTGCACCAGCCGCTACCTGAGCCTCGGCGGACCGTCACTGACGGTCAGGAGCGTCGACATCGGCGGCCTCGCGCGGCCGGTGTCCACGGACTCGCTCGTGGTGCCCCCCGGAGGCCGCGCCGACCTGCAGGTCGATGCGCCCGCGTCCTCGACCGCGCTCGTCGCCCGCGCCTACGCACGAGGCGCCGGCATGGGCATGATGGGCGCCCCCGATTCGGGTACGGACGCGACGATCCTGACCCTGGTGCCCGACGCGTCGGCCGCGTCCCCCGCGACTCCCGGAGACGCCTCGGCACCCGTCGACCTGCGCGATGCCACCGTGGCGCGAGAGCGCGAGATCACGTTCACCATGGGGATGGGCGGCATGGGTGGGATGTCGTTCCTCATCGACGGACGCGAGTTCGATCCCGAGCGGGTGGATCAGTCGGTGCGGTTGGGCGCCGTCGAGGACTGGACGCTGGTGAACGCGACGGGCATGGACCACCCGTTCCACCTTCACGTCTGGCCGATGCAGCTGATCGACTCTGACGAGGTGGAGGTACGCGACGTGGTCGATGTGCCCGCGGGTCAGCGGGTGCGGGTGCGCGTCGCGTTCGACCGCTTTGCCGGCCCCACGGTCTATCACTGCCACATCCTGGACCACGAAGACCTGGGCATGATGGGCGTCGTGGAGGCGTCATGACGGTCCTCCCGGGGCATGGTGGCGTCGCTGCGGCGGCAGCGCCGCACCAGAATGGACGTATGGCCGCTGTCCCGCTTCGCGCTCTCGTGGTGGAGGACGAGTCTGCGCTGGCGGACCTCGTGGCGGGGTACCTCGTGAAGGACGGCTACGAGGTGGAGGTTGCGCACGACGGCGAGGACGCGGTGGAGCGAGCGCGAACGCTGGACCCGGACGTGGTGGTGCTGGACATCGGCCTGCCGGGCATCGACGGCATCGAGGTGTGCAGGCGTCTCAGGACGTTCTCCGACTGCTACGTCGTGATGCTGACGGCGCGAGCCGAGGAGGTCGACACTCTCGTGGGTCTCTCGGTGGGCGCCGACGACTACATGACCAAGCCGTTCAGTCCGCGAGAGCTCGTCGCCCGGCTCAGGGCGATGATGCGCAGGCCCCGTTTGGATGCGTCCGACGCTGCATCGGCCGAAGCTCCGACGCTCACCGTCGGCGACCTCGAGATCGATGCGCCGGCGCGTGAGGCACGTCTGGGTGGAGAGCTGGTGCCGCTGACGCGCACCGAGTTCGACATTCTCGCCGTGCTCGCCGAGCACCCCGCGCGCGTCCTGACGCGGGCGAACCTCCTCGTTGAAGTGTGGGGTGGCGACTGGGTGGGCGACGAGCATTTGGTTGATGTGCACGTGCGGCACGTGCGGCAGAAGCTCGGCGACTCGGCGGAGCGGCAGCGGTACGTGCGGACGGTGCGCGGTGTGGGCTATCGCATCGGGACTGGAGCCGACACGTGAACGGCTGGCTCAAGGAGCGGGGGCTTGCGACCCGGCTGGTGATGGCGTTCGGTGCCGTGGTGGTCGTGACCGTCGTCGTGGTGTGGTTCGTGGATCGCGCGATCGCGCCGCGAGTGCTTGAGCAGCGGCTGCGCGGCATGATGCGCCACGGGATGATGAGCGACCTGCTCGAGACCCAGCGGGCTGCGGCGTCGTCGAGCGCGATGGCGCTCGCCATCGCGCTCGTGGTCGCGGTGGCGGCAGCGGCACTCGTGAGCGTGCTGGTGGCGAGGCGCGTGGGGGCCTCTCTGGGTGCGCTGGGTGGCGCGGTGCATCGCGTCGCCGACGGTGAATACGGGGCGCGCGTCCCGTCGCCCGGCATGGGTCGCGAGTTCGATGAGCTCGCGGACTCGATCAACGTCATGACCGAGCGTTTGGAGCACAGCGAGCGGTTGCGGCAGCGCGCGATCGGGGACGTGGCGCACGAACTGCGCACTCCTGTCGCGACGATCGCCGGCTACTTGGAGGGGCTCGAGGACGGCGTGGCCGAGCTGACGCCTGAGACCGTGGCGATGCTCCGCGCACAGGCGGCGCGGCTCACCCGGCTCAGCGAGGACCTCTCCGCCGTGTCGCGTGCGGAGGCCGGACAGGTGCGGCTGGACCTCGTGGAGCACGATCCCGCCGAGCTGCTGGCCACCGCACGCGCTGCGAGCGTTGAACGTGCCGCAGCGGCGGAGGTGGCGCTCGAGCTCGACGCCCCGGGGGACCTGCCGCGCGTGCGAGTCGATCTGGAGCGGATGGCGCAGGTGCTGGGCAACCTCGTGGACAACGCGTTGAGGCATACGCCCGCGGGCGGCGCCGTCGCTCTCAGCGCCCGACGCTCGGGCGAGGGCGTCGCGTTGAGCGTCGCGGACACGGGGTCGGGGATCGCGGCGGAGCACCTTCCGTACGTGTTCGAGCGTTTCTACCGGGCTGATGAGGCGCGGGATCGAGCGAGCGGCGGGTCCGGCGTCGGGCTGGCGATCGTGCGCGCACTGGTGCAGGCGCACGGTGGGACGGTGGAGGTCGCCAGCTCGGGCGTCGGGCATGGGGCGACGTTCACTGTCACTCTTCCCGCGCTGTGACTCCGCCCGCAGCCTGAGCGACGTGTCCTGCGAGTCAGCCAGTGCTCTGCCGCCCGTTCCGCGCACGCAGCGCCTCCCAGGGCGTCCGCGGCCGGATCAACGTTCGATCAAGAACGCGCGGTCTCACGCACGAGGCCACGCGACGTGGTCACGGCGCTCGGTTCCCAAGTGTTAGCGTCTTCGCCATGCACGCCGCTTTCGCCACGTCGACGCCCGCCACTCGCGCCGCGTCCGTGAGCTGTCGAATGTGCACGTGCAGCTGTCGCCTCGCGTGACAGCAGCGGCTCGCTGAGGGCCGCCAGCGCGCACTGCGCGCCCCCATGACGACCGCCCCGTGAGGGCGGCTTCCGCGCGCCGCCGACGCTGCGCGCACCTTGACAGGCGCCCCAGCGCACCTCCGCGCGTCAGCACCGTGCTGTCGCGCGCTCACGAAAGGAACACCCCATGAGAATCCGTCTCGCACTGCCCCTGATCGCCGTGGCCGCTTTGACTCTCGCGGCATGCTCCACGGCGGAGAGCCAGGCCGACGCCTCGGCCACTCCGCAGTCCGACGAGTCGCTCGCCGCCGTTCAGGAGGCGGGCGTGCTGGTGGTCGGAACCGAGGGCACGTACCGGCCCTTCAGCTACCACGAGGACGGTTCCGGCGACCTCGTGGGCTACGACGTGGACGTGATCCGCGCGGTGGCTGCTGAACTCGGGGTCGACGTGACCTTCGAGGAGACCCAGTGGGACGCCATCTTCGCTGGCCTCGACGCGGGGCGGTTCGATGTGATCGCGAACCAGGTCTCAATCACGCCTGAGCGTGAGGAGGCGTACGTGTTCTCGAGCCCGTACACCTACTCGACCGGCGTGGTCGTGACCTCGCTCGACTCCGAGGTTGCCTCTTTCGACGATCTCGCCGGTCTGCGGGCCGCACAGTCGCTCACGTCGAACTGGTACACGCTCGCCGAGTCGGTAGGTGCGCAGATCGAGCCCATCGAGGGATGGGCGCAGGCCGTGTCTCTGGTGCGTCAGGGCCGTGTGGATGCGACGATCAACGATCGCCTCACCTACCTCGACTACGTCCAGCAGACGGGTGCCGACGACCTGCGCATCGCCGCTGAGACCGATGACGTCTCGCGCAGCGCATTCGCCTTCGCAGACGGCAGCGAGGAGCTGGCGGAGGCGGTCAGCGACGCACTGGCCGTGCTCGAAGAGGACGGCACGCTCGCGGAGATCTCTGAGCGCTACTTCGGCGCGGACGTCTCCACTGCGGGCACGGCGTGACGCAGATCGACTGGGATCTCGTCCTCGGATCGCTCGGCCCTCTCGTGGGCGGGGCGATCCGAGGCACGATCCCGCTCGCCCTTGCGTCGTTCGCCATCGGTCTTGCCATCGCGGTGGGTGTGGCGCTTATGCGCATCTCGCGGCGGCGCGTCGTGTCCGCGATTGCGGCCGTGTACGTCTCGGTGATCCGCGGTACACCCCTGCTGGTGCAGCTGTTCGTGGTGTTCTACGGGCTGCCGTCGCTCGGTCTCACGATCGATCCGTGGCCGTCGGCGATCATCGCGTTCTCGCTCAACGTGGGAGGCTACGGCGCCGAGGTGGTGCGCTCGGCGATCCTTGCCGTCCCCACCGGCCAATGGGAGGCAGCGTCGTCAGTGGGCCTGACGCGGACGCAGGCGCTCACGCAGGTCGTGCTGCCGCAGTCCGCGCGCATCGCCGTGCCTCCGCTGGCGAACACGTTCATCTCGCTCGTCAAGGACACCTCGCTCGCCTCCCTGATCCTCGTCACCGAACTGTTCCGCGAGGCTCAGCAGATCGCCGCTTTCAGCCAGGAGTTCCTCGTGCTGTACGTCGAGGCGGCGTTCGTCTACTGGGGTGTGTGCCTCGTGCTCGGTGCCGGCCAGGCGATGCTCGAACGCCGGCTCTCGCGGGGCCTCGCGCGGGTCGGGTGACGCCTCGCGCGCGAAGAGGGTGCCGACGCGCAGATGGCGTCGGCACCCTCGTCGGCGGTCGCGCGCTGGGGGGCAGGGGGCGACCGCGGTCAGAGCTGCGAGTTCACGATCTCCAGCAGCTCCGTGGGGTCCAGCCACATCGACGGGTAGTTGCCGTACCAGAGCTGATTCCCCGAGGCGTCGATCAGTACGAAGCCGTGGCCGGGCAGGCCCTCGTGCATGCCCGCTCCGAGGGTGCCGTACGCCTCGGACACCGTGCCGTCATCGAGCGCGAAGGGGGTCGTGACGCCGAGGCGGTCGCGCTCGGCGTTGATGTGCTCGGCACTGTTCATGACGATCGGCAGGACGGCGATGCCAGCCTCGTCGAAGCCGGGCGTCTGCTCGATCGCGGCCATCTGCATGAGGCACGAGTCGCAGCCGGCGCCCTCGTTGAAGTACAGGAGGACCGGCTGGCCCGCATAGTCGGTGAGGGAGACCTCGGAACCGTCGCTCAGGGGCAGGGTGAAGTCGCGTGCGGGTGACATCCCTGAGCCGGTCTCGGGACGCGAGGACAGCAGCGCGGCCGTCACGAGCACCGCAAGTCCTGCGAGCGCGACGATCCAGATCGCGTTGACGATGAGCGAGCGGCGCCGCTGCTTGGCGCGTACCTCGTGCTGGGCGGCGTCGAGCGCGCGCTCGGCTTCCCGCTTGAGCCTGGTGGCAGATCCTGAGGGCATGGTCATTCCTTCTCGAGGGGCGCGGTCTGGGTCGGGACGGTCCTGATGGCGGTGTGGTCGCTGTCGTGTTCGCTCGGCGAGTCCTCGCCCGGCGTGGAGCAGCATGTGTGAGCGTCTGCGGGAGCGGTGGGGTCGGAGCCCGTCGAAGCGTCGGGGGAGACGACCGGTGCACCGTGGCCCGAAGCAGGCTGACGCGAGCGGCGAGCGCCCACGAGCGTCGCCCACACGAACAGGCCGGCCACCGCGAGCAGGCCGATCGCCTGGATCGGCTCCGGCACGGGGCTGAGGAAGTGCTGGATCTGCGCGAAGATGTCGGTAAGGAGGTCGGACGCCCACGCCTGTGCGGCGGTGCCGCCGGTCATGTCCGCCGAGCCTGCGAGCGCGATGACGCCCACGCCCATTGCGGCGAAGGCGATCGCGACGGCGATGTTGAGGGTGTTGGTCACCCATGACCGACCCATCACGGACAGGCGCACGGGGCGCGCCTGCAGCCAGCGCTTCTCGCCCAGCTTCGCGCGGTCCCACAGCAGGGCCATGACGAACAGCGGGAACACCATGCCGAAGACGTATGCGAGTCCAAGGGTCAGGCCGCCGATGGCGGAGCCCGAGAGCACGGACAGCGTCATCACGCCCGCGAGCACGGGAGCGCAGCAGCTGGAGGCGATGCCAGAGAACACGCCCAGCGCGAAGAAGCTCGCTGAGTCGCCCCCGCGTGTGTCGGGAGCGCGCAGGAACGAGGGCAGCGCCCACATGCGGCCCGAGAGCGCGAGGCCTGCGAGCACGAACATGAGTACGCCGCCGGCGACGTAGATCTCGAAGTGGTACTGAGCGATCGCGCCGGCGAGCATGCTGACGCCCAGCGTGATCGGCACGAGCACTACCGCCAGGCCGGCGGCGAAGACGAACGTCAGCGGCAGCAGGCGCCACCGGCTGTTCTTGACGGCGCCGGCGAGATAGCTGGGTGCGAGGAACACGATGCAGCACGGCGCGAACAGGGCCACGCCGCCTGCGAAGAACGCGGCGAGGATGCTGCCCGTGGCGAGAAGCTCGGAGCCCATGTCAGCGACCCCCCGCAACGATTGCGGCGTCGCGCCGCTCCAACGCTTTGATCAGCTTCTTGCGCGGCAGCCGCCCTGAGCTGAAGAATTCGCCGTCGAGCAGCACCAAGGGGTTCATCGCCGGACGGTGCTCGGCCACCAGCGCGGCTCCGACGCCCGAGCCGAGAGGCACCGTGGTGATCTCGAGCGGATAGGTCTGCGCGAGATCGCGCAGTGCGGCGCTCGCGTCCTCGCAGAAGTGGCAGGCGGGGCTCGTGACCAGGGTGACCTGGGCCCGCGGTCGTGACGGGGTCAACGCGTCCTCCTCAGGGCCGGGGCCCGTGATCGATCGGTGGCTCCAGTCTTGGAGCGGCGCATTCACGATCGACTGCGGTTGCATCAAGGTTCGATCAAGATCGCGTACGCACAGGGCCGCACGGTCGTGACCCGGCGGGACATGCGCGTGGACAATGGGCGCATGACGATCCCGCCCCCCGCTCCGCTGCGCGCCCTCGTCGTCGAGGACGAGGCCTCGCTTGCGCGCGTCGTGGTCAACTACCTGGTCCGCGACGGCTTCGAGGCGGAGTCGGTGCCGGACGGTGAGGCCGCACTGCGCACCGCGCGCGAGCTCGATCCTGACGTGGTGGTGCTGGACCTCGGCCTGCCCGGCGTCGACGGCGTCGAGGTCTGCCGCCAGCTCCGGACGTTCTCCGACTGCTATGTGGTGATGCTCACGGCGCGCGCCGATGAGGTGGACAAGCTCGTGGGCCTGTCGGTGGGCGCCGACGACTACATGACCAAGCCCTTCAGCCCCCGCGAGCTGGTGGCGCGGGTGCGTGCGATGCTGCGGCGGCCCCGCAGGCCGTCCGCAGTCGCGCGAGCCGCGCGTGACGGCGTGCTGGAGTTCGGATCTCTGGAGATCGACCTCGAGTCGCGTGAAGTCTCGCTCGCCGGTGAGGCGGTGCACCTCACGCGCACGGAGTTCGATGTGCTTGCCGCGCTCGCCCAGCGACCCTCGCGGGTCATGACGCGCGCCGAGCTGCTCGACGATCTGTGGGGTGGGTCCTGGGTGGGCGATGACCACCTCGTGGACGTGCACGTGCTTCACGTGCGCCAGAAGCTGGGGGACACGGCCGAGCGCCAGCAGTACATCAGGACCGTCCGCGGCGTGGGCTATCGCATGGGCACGGGGGAGTGAGCGCCATGCGCAGAGCCGGTCTCAGCCTGCGGCTGATCGTCGCGATCGCTGTGGTGCTCGTCGCTGCAGGCGTCACCACGTGGCTGGTCGCAGGGCTCGTCGGCCCCGGCGCCTTCCACGATCACCTCGTGGATGGCGGCACGCGCACGGGTGAGGAGGCAGTCGCGCACGCCGAGCTTGCCTTCGAGGAGGCCAGCGGCCGCGCGCTCGCGGTCGGCATGCTCATGGGGGCGGTCGCCGCGCTCGCGGTGAGCTTCCTGATCGCGCGCCGGCTGGGCGCCTCGCTGGCGCACCTGGCCCGCGCGGCGCACGACATCGCGGGGGGCTCTCTCGAGGCTCGCGTGCCGGACCCGCGGATGGGAGGCGAGTTCGAGGAGCTCGCCGCCGCCTTCAATCAGATGGCGGTGCGGCTCGAGGCGAGCGAGCAGTTGCGTCAGCGGTTGCTCTCGGATGTGGCGCATGAGCTCCGCACGCCGGTGGCCACGATGAACGCGTACCTGGAGAGCCTCGAGGACGGGGTCGAGGAGCTGTCGCCTGATGTGGTGGCGATGCTGCGCGGCGAGGGTGCTCGCCTCGCTCGGCTGAGCGACGATCTTGCCGCGGTCACCCGGGCCGAGAGCGGTGCGGTGAGCCTTGCGCGCGAGGCGCGCACGGCGTCGGGCCTGGTCGAGGACGCGATCGCGCGCGCCCGGCAGCGCTTTGCGGAGGCGGAGGTCGCGTTGGAGGGGTCCGCCGAGGCCGGACTTCCGCGCGTGGACGTCGACGGTGAGCGTCTGGCGCAGGTGCTGGGGAACCTGCTCGACAATGCGCTGCGGCACACGCCCGCGGGCGGCAGGGTCACGGTCCATGCCCGACGCTCGGGCCGGGGCATTGCGATCGCCGTCGCCGATACGGGTGTGGGCATCGACGCCGCGCACCTGCCGTTCGTATTCGAGCGCTTCTATCGCGTCGACGAGGCGAGGGACAGGGCGCGCGGCGGCTCCGGCGTCGGGCTCGCGATCGTGAAGGCCCTCGTCGAGGCCCACGGCGGCGCTGTCGAGGCAGCCAGCCCCGGCGTCGGGCACGGGGCCACCTTCACTGTGACGCTGCCGCCTGCTCCGTGACGGGCAGGGCGTCCACCGGGCCGGGCGCGCGCCGCTGTGCTGCGACGATGATCGCCGCGCCGCCGATGACGCTCGCGAGTGACCACAGTTGGGGCTGCGTGAGGCCCAGCAGCGCGGGCTCGTTGATGCGCAGGAACTCCACGAGGAAGCGCGAGATCCCCGAGAGGATCAGGTAGGCGCCGAAGAGCTGGAGGGGGCGCAGCGGGAGCCGGCGCACGGTCCACAGGATGGCGACGATGACGAGCGCAGCGAGCGACTCGTACAGCGGCGTCGGGTGCACCGGGACCTCGGTGGGCACCATTCCCTGGGGGTACGTCTCGCCCCAGGGCAGGTCAGTGGGCTTGCCGTAGGTGCCATCGCCCGAGAGCCAGCAGCCGAGCCGGCCGATGCCGTAGGCGAGAGCGAGGGGGATCGCGGCGGCATCGATCACGGTGGCGGCGGGCAGGTGCCTGCGGCGGATCATGATGAGGAACGTTGCGACGCCACCGATCAGCCCGCCGTACCAGGTGAAGCCTGCTCCTCCCAGGTGATGCCACGAGAGCTGGTCGGCGTGCTCGAGCAGAAAGTAGATCTTGCCGCCCACGAAGCCCCAGATGGTCGCCCACATCACCATGGCGTGAGCGTCGTCGGGCTCAAGGCCTCGTGTGCGGAACGCGCGGCCGAGCAGGTACGCCGCGACGAGCGCGGCGAGAGCCTTGCTCACGCCGTACGACTGCACGTCGAGGCCGCCGATCGAGAAGAGGACGGGAAGCACGGGGATCCTTTCAGCCGAGTGGGTCGTGCCGATCCTGCCGGTGCTGTCCCATGGGGGCGGTGTAGGTCCGATCAAGGTCCGATCAAGGCCCGTAGGTGGCGCCCGATCTTGAGCGAACCTTGATCGCGCGGCATCCGGACCTTGATCGGCTCCCGCCACCCTGAGGGGCAGCGGACGCAGCGGGCGTCCCTGCGGTGACAGGAGTGGCGATGGGTGTCGTGGACGGCGCCGTGGCGGCGGGCGACCTGTGGTGGGTCCTCGTGGCGTGGGCCGGGGTGATCGGCGCATCCGCATGGGTGGTGTGCCGCATCTTTCCCGTGGGTCGCCGGCCACCGCGCCGGGGTCGGCCGCGCTCCCCACGTACCGGGCATCCCGGCTCGCACAACCGCGCCGCCGACCCCGAACCTCACCAAGGAGAATCATGAAGAGTCATGTCAGAGGAATGCTCATCGCGGGCGGAGCGGTGCTCGTCGTGCTGATCGTCGCCGGCGTGGACCTGCGGACTGCGGTGCCATACGCGCTGCTCCTCGCGTGCCCGCTGATGATGTTCTTCATGATGCGCGGTCACATGGGAGGGGCCGGCCACGGCGGTCACCATGGCAGCGACGCCGCTGGCGCCCACGAGGTTGTCGGCGCCAATGGCGCTCAGGCGAAGGCGAACAGGGGTGGCAGGGCCACGACAACAACGGCCGCCCAAGCGCCGAACACCGGCAGGTAGCCCGTCTGCCAGCGCAGCAGGGCCGTGAGCGCCGTACCGCGCAGCAGCCGTTGCAGGTAGAGCCACGCCGTCCCCGTGAGGTTCACGAGCAGCACGAGGTTCATGCCGAGCGTCGCCACGCGATTCGGAGTGAGACCGCCGTCGAACGTGCGGTCGGCCATCGCGACGAGCGCCACCACGTCCAGAGCCAGCGCGGCGACCACGAGAGCGAGCTGCAGCCGGTCGGTCCAACCCGCGGGCGAGGACGGTTCGATCGCCGAGATCGAATACAGCACGAGGCCCAGCACCACCACGAGCACCAGATCCACGGCGATGAGTACGTCGCGGCTGTCCTGGAATCCGCCGCTGACGGCCGCGCCGCCCAGCATCGCCACCAGGGCGAGCGTCGCGACCGGAGCGAAGATGCGGGTCAGTGCCGGGGCGATCGACTCCAGCACCTCCTGCTTGGACTCGACGAGCCAGGCCGCGACGACAGTCGCGCCGCCGACGCCGAGGGGCAGCACCCACTCGGTGATCGCGACGATCGGGTCAAGGCCGAGCCCCTCGAACACGGCGAGCGAGACTCCCATCAGCACTCCGCCGCCGGTGGCGATGAGGAACATGTAGATGAGCCACTCGCCGGTGAAGCGGATGAAGTCCATGCGGGCGTTGCGCGAGCGCCAGTCGCCCGCAGCGTAGGCGATGCCGACGCCGAGCCACATCACGATCGCGCCGTGCAGCAGGGCGAGCGTGGCCGTGTCGGAGGAGTCGTCGAAGGGGTACGCGACGCCGAGCGCGATAAGTCCCGCCGCCACCGAGCCCACGGTCGCGAGCGTGGCTGCCGAGTCGCTGCGCCGCCACCACAGGAACGCCGCGAGCACGGTCAGCAGCAGCGGCATGGCGGTCAGAAGGTAGTCGAATGGTGCGCGCTCAGGGTCGATCGCGAGCCACGGAAGCTTCACGGCAAGCCCTGCCGCCACGGCGAACCCCAGCATCGGACCGGCGGTGCCGCGAGGCCGAGACTCGCCGCCGTCGAGCACCAGCTGACGCCAAAGGCGTCGCGAGTGGGTGCGCGCGAACTCCCGTGCCACGTCGGCCTGGCTGCCCATGCGCTTGATGGCGACCAGGAAGGCCTCGTCCTGGGCGAGTCCGGCTGCCGTGAGGTCGTCGATCTGGCCGCGCAGGTGGTCCTCGAGCTCGTCGGCGTCGGCCGCCGTGACGGAGCTGCGGGCGACGACGTAGGAGCGCCACCGTGCGATCTCGGCCTCCACGGAGGTGCTGGACGTGGCAGCGGGAGCGGCTCCGGCGTCGGGCGTGTGGGGTGTGTGGCGGGGGCTCACGGTGCCGCTCCCGGGGCGAGTGGTGTGATGGCCTGGCGGACCCCGTCCCACGCAGACTCGAGCGCTGCGGCGACGGCGGCCCACTGGCGGCGTTGCTCGGTGATCTCGGCGGTTCCGGCTGCGGTGAGGCGGTAGTAGCGGCGGCGTCGGCCGGTATCGGACTGCCCCCAGCGTGACTCGACGTGGCCCGCGTCCTCGAGCCGGTGCAGGAGCGGGTAGAGCAGGCCGTCGGTCCATTCGATCTCGCCGTCGGAGAGCTCGCGGACGCGGCGCACGATCGCGTAGCCGTAGCTCTCGCCTTCGGCGAGGATTGCGAGCACGAGTGGCGCGGAGCTGGCGGCCATCAGGTCCTTGCTGACTTTCACGGTTGCCTCCCAGGTGCGGGTCTTGCCTAGGAGCACTATACATAGCACTGTGAGGTACGGGATTCGGCGTGCACAGTGCCGGTCGCGGGCGCCGGATGGAAGTGGTGCCGCGATCGGAGGAGCCATGCCGCTGAAGAGTCTCACGTTGACCAGTCCCGACATCCTCGCGGGCGAGCGCATCGATGATCGCTTCGCAGGTCACGTGGGTGCTGAGACGCCGAGGCTGATCGTGGCAGGTGTGCCAGACGACGCGGTCGAGCTCGCGCTCATCTGCCATGACCCTGATGCGCCTCTGCCGCATGGCTTCACGCACTGGGCGCTGTACGGGCTGCCGGCGATCGACGGGGAGATCCTGCCGGAGGTGGGCCGCGCGGGTCTGAACGATGACGATGGCTTCGGCTACGTGGGGCCGTTCCCGCCGTATGGGCATGGCGATCATCACTATTTCTTCTGGGTCTACGCGTTGGGCCGTCGGGTGGTGGGGGAGCCGACGAGGGACGAGTTCTTGCGGGATTATGCCGAAGCGGTTGTGGAGCAGGCGCGGATCGTGGCGATCTACTCGCGGTAGGCGTTGCGCCGGGTACTTCGTGACACGCGTAGGACCTACGGCTCCGTAACCTACGCGTGCGTAAGTTAAGATCGGTCCATGGAAGCACAGATGTCCTCCCCCAGCCTCGTCACCGTCGACGACTCGCTGAACCTCACGGCGCTGCTGCGCGACCGCGCCGCCGCGAACCCGTCCGCTCCCTTCGCCGAGATCAAGGACGAGGCGGGCGCGTGGAGTCCCGTCAGTCTCGGCGGGTTCGAGTCCCGCGTGCGCGCCGTCGCCAAGGGACTGATCGCTCAGGGCGTCGCCGCTGGCGACCGCGTCGGCATCATGGGAGACACCAGCCTCGAGTGGTCCGTGATGGACTTCGCCGTGCTCGCCGCAGGCGGAGTCTCGGTGCCTATCTACCCGTCGTCTTCGCCCAAGCAGTGCTCATGGATCGTCGAGGATGCCGGCCTCGCGATCATCGCCGCGCAGACCGAGGAGCAGCGTGCGATGCTCGCGGGCCTCGAGGCCTCGCTCGCTGTCATCGCGTTGACTCCGGAGGGGCTCGACGAGGTGGCTGCGGCCGGCTCCGGCGTCACGGACGAGGACCTTGACGCGCGCACTGCCGACGTCGTGCTCGACGACCTCGCCAGCATCATCTACACCTCCGGCACCACCGGCCGTCCCAAGGGCGCGATGCTGACCCACGGCAACCTCGTCGTCCACTGCGCGAACATCGAGCGCGACCCCGGCTTCGGCGCATTCGTGCAGGGTGAGACCCGCGTGCTGCTGTTCCTGCCGCTGGCGCACGTGTTCGCGCGGCTCGCGATGGTCCTCGCTCTGTCGTCGGGCGCGGTCATCGGCTATACCCCGAACCACAAGACCCTCGCGGCGGACCTCGCTTCGTTCCGGCCCACCTGGATTCCGCTCGTGCCGCGCGTGCTCGAGACGATCTACAACCGCGCCGATGCTGCGCAGACCGGTATCAAGAAGAAGATCTTCCGCTGGTCCGCCTGGGTCGCGCGCAAGGTGTCGCAGGCCGAGGAGACAGGCGGCCATGGCATCGTCCTGAAGCTCCAGTACGCCATCGCGAACGCGCTCGTGCTCAAGAAGATCCGCCACCTGCTCGGCGGGCAGTTGGGCTACGTGCTCGCCGGCGGCGCCAAGCTCACGCCGCAGATCGGCCACTTCTTCCGCGGCCTGGGGGTCACGGTGATGCAGGGCTACGGCCTCACCGAGACCACCGCAGCGCACATGGGCACTCCCAGCAAGGGTCAGAACATGGGCACGGTCGGTCACCCCATCGCGGGTGGCGAGGTGGCGCTGGCGGAGGACGGCGAGATCCTGACACGGGGCGTGAACCTCTTCGCGGGTTACTGGAACGCGCCTGAGGCGACAGCTGCCGTCATGCGTGACGGCTGGTTCGCGACCGGTGACCTCGGCGAGATCGTCGACGGGAGCCTCACGATCACGGGCCGCAAGAAGGAGATCTTGGTGCTGTCCTCGGGCAAGAACATCCAGCCCGCGGTGCTCGAGGACTCGATCCGCTCGCACCCTGCTATCCAGGATTCCGTCGTCGTCGGCGACGGGCGCCACTTCGTGTCGGCGGTCGTCGCGTTGGACCCGGTGCTGCTGCCCGCGTGGCTCAAGTCGCATGAGCTGCCCGACATGACGCTCGAGGAGGCGTCGGTCCACGAGCGGGTGCGCGAGCTCGTCGGCCGCGCGATCGCCGCCGCGAACGAGCACGTGTCGCGCGCCGAGGCGATCCGCGAGTTCCGCATCCTGCCGCGCGAGTTCTCCGAGGCGCGTGAGGAGCTGACCGCATCGCTCAAGGTGCGTCGCGCCCAGGTGATGGAGCACTTCTCCGACGTGATCGAGTCGATCTACTCGCGCAAGGACGGCGGCGGCCCCTCGGCGTCCGCTGCGTAGAGCCGCAGACCCATCCCTCGCGGGATGTCGGTGGCCGCGCCTACCCTGGTCCCATCGCGCGCACCCGGAGCGCGTGGAACAGGGGGCTGTACTGTGACCGACCTCGCCATCGAGACCTCGGGTCTCACCAAGATCTACGGCGACACGCGCGCAGTGGACGGCATCGACCTCGCGATCCCTCGCGGCGGCGTGCACGGCTTCCTCGGCCCCAACGGTGCGGGTAAGACGACCACCATCCGCATGCTCGCGACCCTCATCAGGCCCGACGCGGGCTCGGCTCGCGTACTCGGGCACGACATCGTGCATGCGTCCGACGAGGTGCGCTCGCGCGTGGCGCTCACGGGCCAGTTCGCCTCGGTCGACGAGGACCTGAGCGGGCGCGAGAACCTGCGACTGCTCGCGAAGCTGTACGGGTTCCGTGGAGCAGGCGCGACGCGGCGGGCGGACGAGCTACTGGGCGCCTTCGGGCTCGAGGGCGCCGCAGACCGTCAGGTGAAGAAGTACTCGGGCGGCATGCGTCGCCGCATCGACATCGCAGCCTCGCTCGTCGTCACCCCCGAGCTGCTGTTCCTCGACGAGCCCACCACAGGCCTGGACCCGCGCAGCCGCATCGAGGTGTGGGACATCGTGCGCGCGCTCGTCGCCCACGGCACCACCGTGATGCTGACCACGCAGTACCTGGATGAGGCGGATCAGCTCGCGGGGCGCATCTCCGTGATCGACCAGGGTCGCATCATCGCCGAGGGTGCTTCGAGCGAGCTCAAGGCCTCCGTCGGCTCCGGTTCGCTGCACGTGCGCGTGATGCACCGCGCAGACCTGGCCGCGGTGCGCGAGATTCTGGTGCGGGAGCTGGGCGTCGAAGTCGAGACGACCACGGACCCGCACGGCCTCGTCGCTGCGCTCGAGGACCGCTCGGGCGTGACCCGCGCGCTGTCCTCGCTCGAGGCGGCCAAGCTCGAGCTCGCGCAGTTCGCGCTCGGGCAGCCCACGCTCGACGAGGTCTTCCTCGCCCTCACCGGGCACACGGCCGACGGCGGCGACAGCCCGGATGGTCAGCCGACCGATGAGGAGGTCGCGGCATGAGCACCGAGACACGTACCGAGGCTGCCGCTCCCGAGCCGGCACCCGCGTCGGGCGTCAAGGAGAGTGCGCCCCAGGCGAAGGCCATCGCCGAGGCCCTCACTACGGGAGAGCGGCCTGCACGGCCGTCGCCTATGTCGACGTCGCTCACGTTCGGGTGGCGTGCCCTGCTCAAGATTAAGCACGTGCCTGAGCAGCTGTTCGACGTCACGGTGTTCCCCGTGATGATGACGCTGCTGTTCACCTACCTGTTCGGTGGTGCGCTCGCGGGCTCGGTGCAGGACTACATCGCGTTCCTCGCGCCCGGCGTGCTCGTGCAGTCGGTGCTGTTCATCACGATGTACACCGGCACCACGCTGCGCACAGACATCGACCGTGGCGTCTTCGACCGCTTCCGCTCGCTGCCCATCTGGCGTCCGTCCGCGCTCGTGGGCATGCTGCTGGGCGACGGCGTGCGGTTCGCCGTCGGATCGACCGTGACTGCGCTCGTGTGCCTCGCGATCGGGTGGCGCCCGGCCGGGGGCTTCGTCGGCGTCGTGGCAGGCATCGGGCTGGTGCTGATCTTCGCGTTCTCGCTGGGGTGGATCTGGACGTTCCTGTCGATGATCCTGCGCACGCCCGGGTCCATCATGGGCGTCGCGAGCTTCGTGCTCATGCCGCTGCTGTTCGGCTCCAACATCTTCGTGGACCCCTCGACGATGCCGGGCTGGCTTCAGGCCTGGGTCGAGGTCAACCCCATCTCGCACCTCGTGACCGCCGTGCGTGACTTGATGAACGGGATGCCCGTGGGCCCGGAGCTCGGATGGTCGTTGATGTGGTCGGCGGGCCTGGTGGCGGTCTTCGGGTCGCTCACGATGTGGAAGTATCGCGACCCCAGTTGACGGGCCTAGGCTCACCGATGTGGAGCCTCGGCATCTGACCTTCGAGCAGCACCGGGTCTCCTGGTACAGCGCAGGGCCGGACGACGCGCGCGTCACCGTGCTGTGGCATCACGGCACGCCCAATACGGGTGAGCCGCCGCGCGCGCTCGTGGACCTCGCGGCGTCGCACGGGGTGCGGATCGTGAGCTTCGACCGACCCGGGTACCGCGAGTCCGAGGATGCCGGGCCGCGCTCAGTGAGTGACGGCGCCCGGCTCGCTCGAGCCGTGCTGGACGAGGCGGGTGCGGGGCGCGTCGTCGCGCTCGGGTATTCGGGGGGTGGGCCCTACGCCCTGGCGTCTGCGGCGGCCATGCCTGTACGCGTCGAGAGGGTCGCGCTCTTCGCGTCGCTCGCACCGTTCCGTGTGGACCCGGCCGACCCTCGCGGACTCGGCCTGCGGTGGTGGCGCGGCATGCATGGGCCCGGGCTGGGCGAGGTGATTGCCGCGCTGCGGGGCGGGCCGGCGCTGAGGCGCCATCTTCGCGAGCCCGACGTTGACCCGCCGATGTTCATCGACCGCGACATCGCGGCGCTCGACGGCCGGTGGCACGACTTCCGAGGCACCGCGTCGCGAGCCGTGGAGACGGGGGTGGAGGGTGTGCTCGCGGACGATCTCTCGTTCATCAGTCCGTGGGGCGTGCCCGTCTCCCGCGTGACGCAACCGTGCCTCGTGGTGCATGGCGCATCGGACCTGGTCGTGCCCGAACGTCACGCCAGATGGCTGTCGCATGCCCTCCCGGACGCGTCGCTGACGGTCCGCGACGGCGACGGTCATCTCTCCGTGCTGGACGGGTTGGATGACGCATTCTCGTGGCTCCTGCGCGCCGACTGACCCGGGACCTCGGCGGCGTCGACAGTGCCGTGAATGGTTCATCATGGAGAAGTGAGCAAGACCCCGGAACCTGAAGAACGCACCTACTTCTCCACCATCGAGGACGCGATCGCCGACTGGGGGCCCCCGGTCGAGAACATCCGCCCGATCCGCGACGCCGTGCAGGGGCTCGGCTACGAGCACGTCTACATCCCCGCCACGCGCGAGCACATCGGCCTCGAGGCCCCGGCGGGCGGGGGAGTGGTGGGCTACGTGATGCCCGCGTTCGTGTCGCTGCAGCCGCTCGGAGGACCGACGCGCATGGTGCCGCTGCCCGTGGACGGCGCGCCGGTGCCCAAGCCTGCGAAGCCCCTCAGCAAGGCTGCGGCGAAGAAGGCCGCCGCCGAGGCTCCTCCCGCCGTGTGCTCCACGTGCTTCACGGCGCTCCCGGCGACCGGAGTGTGCTCCTACTGCGAGTAGAGCTGTTGACATCGATCCTGGGTTCCCGCGCGTTGGGCCAGTCATGAACGAGATCTGGGATCAGGTGTGGGCCGACCTCACGGCGGTGGTGGAGGCCCCTCCGTCGTCCGTCTGGATCCCGCTCTCGGCCGTCGCGGTATGCCTCGCAGTGCCGGCGCTATGGCACGTGGTGCGCCACGTAGTCACCATCGCGCACGAGGCCGGCCACGGCATCGTCGCCACCCTCACGGGACGGCGGGTGTCCGGGATCCGGCTGCACTCGGACACCTCCGGACTCACGGAGTCGTACGGTGAGGCCCGCCGCCTCCCCCTGAGCCTTGTCGCGCTCGCAGGTTATCCCGCGCCCGCGCTGCTGGGGCTCGGTGCCTCTGCGCTCCTGGCCGACGGGCGCTCTCCGCTGGTGCTGTGGCTCGTGATGCTCGTGCTCGCCGTGGTGCTGCTGTTCATACGCAACGTGTACGGCTTCCTGGTGGTGATCCTTGCCATCGGCGCGTTCGGCTGGGTCGCGTGGGCCGGTGGAGATGTGTGGCGCGTGGGCGTCGCCTACGGAGTCGTGTGGTTGCTGCTCCTGGGGTCGGTGCGCGCCGTTGTCGAGCTGAGCGCTTCACGCCGCGGGCGTGGCGGGCGGTCCGGCTCGGACGCCGACGCGCTCGCCCGCCTCACGCACGTGCCCGGGGGAGTGTGGGTAGCGGTGTTCTGGCTGGTCGCGGTGGCGTGTGCCGCGCTTGGGGGCTGGTGGATCGTGGGGCTCGAAATCTGAGTGTCAGAGGGCTCTGATTGTGTCTTGCCAAGGACTTGCTGAGATGTTTGACGGAGCGCTACGTGTCGTAGGGGTCCGCGCCTGCCGAGATGGGAGTATGTACGCATGGATCGCGCTGACCTGACCGTTGTTGAGATTTGCGCGGGCGCGGGTGGCCAGTCAGTGGGCCTGGAGCGCGCGGGATTCCGGCATGTCCTCGCTGTCGAGATTGACGTTGACGCGGCGGCGACTTTGAAGGCGAATCGACCGGCATGGCATGTGCATGTCGGCGATGTGCGCGAGGTGAAGGGCTTTGAGGTCCCCAAAACGGACCTTCTCGCAGGCGGGGTGCCTTGCCCCCCCTTCTCAATGGCGGGCAAGCAACTTGGCGCCGATGACGAGCGAGACCTCTTCCCAGAAGCTTTGCGTCTCGTCGAGGAGATCAAGCCGCGTGCGGTGATGCTCGAGAACGTGAGGGGCCTCGCGAGTTCCCGGTTCAACACTTACCGCCAGTCGATCCTCGACCGCCTTGCTGTGTTGGGCTATGAGACCGACTGGAAGCTGGTGTACTCCTCCTGGTTTGGTGTTCCGCAGTTGCGGCCGCGCTTCATCCTGGTTGCTCTGCGCAAGGACGTTGCGGAGCACTTTGAGTGGCCCACGCCCTTCGACGAAGAGGTCACCGTTGGTGAAGCGTTGCATGACCTCATGTCGGAGACGGGATGGCCAGGTGCGGACGATTGGGCGCGGCGAGCGTCTACGGTCGCCCCCACAATCGTTGGCGGCTCGAAGAAGCATGGTGGCGCAGATCTGGGCCCCACGCGCGCTAAGGCCGCGTGGCTCGCGCTCGGGGTGGACGGTAAGGGTGTCGCTGACGCCCCGCCGACGTCCGGGCTCCCCGCGAGTGCTGTGCCGCGCCTCACGAACCGCATGGTGGCTCGCATCCAAGGATTCCCCGATGAGTGGCGATTCCAGGGCCGTAAGACATCGGTGTATCGCCAAATCGGCAATGCATTCCCGCCGCCCGTCGCGGAAGCGATCGGCAGTTCGATTGCTCGCGCGATCGCCGCAGCTGACGCGAGCACGGGCGAGGTCGAGTACGCAGCCGAGGCCGCGAACTAGGTCCGGCGGCGTGTCGTCGGCAGGGTGGGAGCGGCAGCGCGCGAGGACTCCCCGGGCAACGCGATTCGCCAGCGCCTCCCGTCGAGTTCGACTGTTTGAAGGTCACTTGGCGATGCTTCGAGGACCCGCATGCTCACGAACTCGCCCGGTCCGACGTCGGGCGCACCCAGGTCGAGAGCGATACGCCGGTGAACTTCGTAGTCGCCGCCTGCAATCAAGATGCCTTCTGTTTGCAGGTGGGATCGCGCGCCGCCGTTGGATCTGACTCGCTTCATGTAGTCGTCCTGTTGGGCCACAGTCGCTACGACTGCGCGCGATATCGGGATCAGTTGCGCACGCCTGAAGAGCTCATTGACTCGTGCTTGTCCGCTACGGGCGGCAAAGATCGCGGCGACATCACTCTCGGGAAGCGCGAGAAGCGCATTTGGAGGAAGCGGCGCCCGGTTGAAGAGCCATGTGATTGCGTTCCGTCCGAGCGAGTTCAGGCCAGTCTTGCCGTCACGATTTGCCCCTGCCCGCAAGAGATCTGGAGTCGCGCGAACGAGCCCTAGGCTCCATTCGCCGACAAGGTCGTCCGCGTGCGTGACGAGAAGGACTTCTCCAAACGCTTCGGGCGGGATCATCCAGCTTCCACGCGTGAAAGAGAACTTGCAGTCCACGTCGACGCCCGCGATCTCGTAGTCGAGCAGCGCCCCATCGTGAATCGTGCCGTCTAGCGCGCGGCGCAGATAGATCTCTACGAGCGAGCCGCAGTGTGTCTTCTCGGTCTTGGAAAGTTGGTCTGGCCGGTAGTGTCCCGTTCGCTGCCCGTCGTAGAGGTAGTCAAACGCGTCGCGAAAGACTGCGCCGAGCTTCTCGCCGGACGGGTCGGCCGCCAGCAGCTCAGCCGCTACATTCTCGAGCTTCTTGTCAGGTTCCACGATGTCAACCTACTGCCAGGGGCGATGCGGTCACAGTCCGCGGTGCATGGCCTTCGGTGTTATCAACTCCGATGCTCGACCCAGTGCTTCTCGAGCCACTCGACCTGCTGATCTCGGAGCGGAACGGAGAGAGGCTCTCCGTGCAGGCGCGAGTACTGAGGATAGGGCTCGAGGGAGGGTGCGACGTCGGCTGTGAGGCTAGTCGGGTCCACGGCGAGTAGGCCGTCGTCGAACAAGCGGTGGATGTCGCGCCGCAGTAGTAGCCCGCCGTGTCGGTGATGCTCGCCGAGAGCTGCGTAACTGTAGAGATGGCCTGCTTCGAGGGCGCGAGTCGGCGTCTCGTTCGTGAATGCGCAACGTTCGCCGAAAACAGCGAGAAGGTGCTCTCGAAACTTCTGCTGCCCACGACGGACACGAACGGTCGCGAGGGAGTGGCCTCCACCAAGCGTCGTCGGGTCGTCGGCGGGCATAGGGTCCTGCTCCTCAGGCGCGCGAGCCAACACGCGTGCAAGGGCTCGCTCGATACCGCTCGCCGCCAGCTCGTCGCGGAACTCTACCCACTTCAGCGGACGCATGCTTAGTTGGCTTCTTGGTGAGACGCACAGCGCGCGCAGACGGTCGCCATCGATCGTCGTGTCCAGTGCGGTCCAAGCGGCGTCGTGACGGGATGTGTAGCGTCTGATGTCGATTGTCTCGACAATCGGTTCGTCGAACTCTGCGCCGCATGACTGGCATCGATACAAGGGCTCGCGGCCCTTTCGCGCTTTGATGTTCGCACGGCCGCAAGCGCGACACCTACGACGAATCTTCTGGGTGTCAGCGGTCTGAATGTCCTCGACGACGGAGATTCCGAGAAGGCGTTCCTTGTCCCACAGGGCCACGCGATCTCCTCGTCGAATCCTTGCGTGGTTGTTAACGGTGCTGTCCCAGGTGTAATAGGCGTCAGCTTGATCGTCGTACCCGTCATTGCCGCCGTACTGGCGACTATCTCCAGCGGCGAGAAGGAGCCAGGCGTTCGGTTCAACTGGCTCGCTCATGTTTGCAGCTTGGCAGCTCAGCTTCTCCGCGACAAGAGCAGGGACGATGACACACGGAATGCCCAACCCGCCCAGCCTGTTCCAGCAAGCATGGCAACCATTGGCATCATCGGTTCAGGCAACATCGGCAGCAACGTGGCGAAGGCGGCTATCGCGGCCGGCTACGACGTGGTCATCAGCAACTCGCGTGGCCCTGAGAGTCTCACGCACCTGATCAACGAGTTGGGTGAGAACGCGCGTGCAGGCACCACCGAGGAGGCCGCCGAGGCGGGCGACCTGGTGCTCGTGGCCGTCCCGCTGGGCAAGGTCGGCGAGCTGCCGGCCGACGCTCTCGCCGGCAAGGTCGTCATGGATGCGAACAACTACTATCCGCAGCGCGACGGACGCATCGCCGAACTCGACAACAACGAGGCGACCACGTCGGAGCTGGTGCAGCGCGCGCTGCCCGACTCGCAGGTGGTAAAGGCGTTCAACCACATCAATGCTAAGGACATCCCCTCCGACGGAACCGCCGCGGGCACGCTCGACCGTCGCGCGCTCGGCATCGCGGGGGACGATCACGCGGCGAAGGCGCTCGTCGTGTCCTTCCTGGACGCCCTGGGCTACGACGCAGTGGACATGGGTCCGCTGGCCGAGTCTTGGCGCACCGAGCGCGACACTCCGGCTTACGGCAAGCGCGTGACGCGTGCCGAGTTGGAGGAGATCCTGCCGATCGTGGAGCGCGTCCAGCAGGTGTGAGTGCGTCACGGAAGATTCCCTGGCGCGAGTGATACCACGGCGGTATCATTGTCCCATGGCTATGACACTTCGGACGACTGAAGCGCAGGACGCTGCGATCGACCGCCTTGCGGAGCGTTGGCACGTCTCGAAGACTGAGGCGATCCTGCGTGCAGTGCTCGAGGCGGACTCGGAGAGGCGACTCGAAGACGACGCCATGGCCGCGTACAGCGAGGTTGCGCGTGAGTATCGAGACGCTCTCGATCGCTTGGGATCTGTGTGACGCGCTATCTCAGCACGCGAGTGGTGCTACGCATCATCGACGCGGAGGAGATTGGGCTCATTCGCGATCTTGGTCTTCTCCAGTCCGCACTGGACCGTCCTGCCACCAGCGTGCTCGGAGCACAGGCCTATCCTGAACTCGATCTCAAAGCTGCCGCGTTGATGCACTCCCTGTGTCTCAACCATGCGCTCGTCGACGGGAACAAGCGGCTTGCGGCAGTGTGTGCACTCGTCTTCCTCAGAATCAACGGCGCAACGTCGGCGCTCGACAACGATGGCCTCTTCAACCTCACGATGGCCATTGCCAGCGGCCGCACGCGCGATGTGGGCGAGATCGCGGCAGGCCTGCACGTCATCCATTAGCCCTACTGGCCTTGCGGCGCAGCAGCTGTCTTGTCAGACCGTCGCGGTAGACCTGGAAGCGGCGGGGATGGCCCTCGCGCCTAGTGAGATCAAGGGAGATCGCCATGAAGGTGGCGTCGTTCTACTCAACCAACGCCGACGATCCTGATGTCTACCACGATGAGTCGACTTGCAGCCCAGGTTCGCAGATCCCGGCATCGAACAAGGCCTACGGAACTGGCGGATACCGCAAGTGCAAGAACTGCGTGGCAATCAGCGGATAGTCGCTACTGCGGGCGGCGCGTGAGCTGGGCGATCTCGTCGCCGCTCGCGTTGCCGCCCGTGATGGCGACGGCCGCAACCGACTGGTCCCCGCGTCGGGCATCTGCGAGAACTCCCGCGAGTCCCGCCGCTCCGGCGCCCTCGGCGAGCGTGTGCGCCGCGCCCGCGAGCAGGGTCATGGCGTCGCGGATCTGGTCGTCGCTCACGAGGATGAAGTCGTCCAGACCGTCGCGCAGCACTGACTGAGGTGCGGCAAAGCCCTTGCCCGTGGCGAGGCCGCCCGCGAAGGTGTCGATGGGTCGGGTGACGATCTCGCCTGTGGCCCACGAGTCGTGCGCAGCGCGCGCGCCCTCGGCCTGCACGGCGACCACGCGCACCTGAGGGGCGATGGCGTCGCGTACCAGCACCGCGCCGGCGGCGCCCGAGCCCGAGCCGACCGGCATGTAGAGCGTGTCGATCTCCGGGTGCGCGGTGAGCAGCTCGAAGTACACGGTCGCGTGGCCGTGGATGATGGCTGGCTCCTCACCTGGGTTCACGAAGTACAGCCCACGCTCTTCGGCGAGCCCGACGGCGTGGTCGGCCGCGGCGGACATGTCGGCTCCGGCGACGATCACCTGGGCTCCAAGCGCACGGACGGCGTCGATCTTGCCTGCGGGGGTCGACTCCGGGACGACGATCGTCGCTGCCACGCCGTGAGCGCGGGAGGCGAACGCGAGCGACTGTGCGTGGTTGCCGGTCGAGACGGTGATGAGGCCGCGCCTGCGCACCTCGCGGGGGAGCGTGGCGAGCAGGGTGAGGCCGCCGCGCACCTTGAAGGCGCCTGTGGGCTGCACATTCTCGTGCTTGACGATGGTGTGGCGGCCGACCGCTTCGTCCAGGAGAGGATACGACCAGGACGGCGTGGTTGGGAGGATGGAGGCGAGCACGTCGGCCGCCGCGAGCACGCCCTCGAAGGAGAGGGCGGGGCCGGCGGCGGCCGAGGTGTCGCTGAGGGCCACCGCGTCGGGGCGGGCTGCCTTCGCCGTCGTCACAGGGAGAGACGAGGCGTGGCGCGGCGCCGCGTCGGACGCGGGGCGGAGCTCTACGGTCATGCCTCCTACTGTGACCCGCAGCAATCCATGCGTCCAATGAATGTTCTCTGTTGAAAAGATCGAGCGCGTCTATACGATGGAGATGTGCTGGATCTGACCCGACTCGAAGCCCTCGTCGCCTTCGCCCGCACCGGCTCCGTCAGCGCCGCCGCCGACGAGCTCCACTACTCGCAGCCCACCATCTCCCACCACCTCAAGCGCCTCGAAGCCGAGACGGGGGCGGTGCTGTACCGACGCGTCGGGCGTCGACTGGAGCTCACCGAAGACGGTCGCCGCCTCGCCGAGCGGGGCGAAGAGATCCTCGGCCTCGTCTCGCGCGCGGGCGTCGAGCTCGCGTCGGCTGTATCGCTGCAGACGGGCCACGTGCGGCTCGCGATCTTCCCCTCCGGAGTGGCGACGCTCGCGCCACGCATCGTCACCGTGATGCGCGAGCGCCACCCCGGACTCACTGTCGAGGTCTCCGAGGCCGAACCCCCGCAGGCCGAGCGGCTGCTCCTCGCGGGCGAAGTCGACCTCGCCGTGACGTTCACCTACCCGCGCGAGCAGACGTCCGCCGCGATCACCTCCGAGGTGCTCGGCGAGGACCCCCTGTTCCTCGTCACGCCACCCGCGCGCCCCGACTCCGACACCGGGCACACCGTCGGCGTGCACCCTCCCGGGAGCGAGCCGCTCGGATCCCGCATCGCGATCGGCCGCCTCGCCGACTTCGCCGACGACGCCTGGATGGCCGGCTGCGAACGCTGCCGCGGCTACCTCACGGCTACCTGCGAGGACGCCGGCTTCGAGCCACAGGTGCAGTTCGCCTCCGACGACTACGTCGCGATCCAGGCGCTCATCGCCGTCGGCCACGGCGTTTCGATGCTGCCCGGCCTCGCGCTCTCAGCCCACCGCCATCCCGACGTCACGATCACCCCGATCGACGGCGCCGCCCGCACGCTGCGCCTCCTGTCGCTCGGGCGTCCACCGCTGCCGCCCGCGCTCGCGGCGACCGGCGAGGTAGTGCGGGAGGTCGTCGCCTCGGTCGCGGCAGGCATCACGCCCGACGCCGTGGCCGCCGACTAGTCCTGGCCGCACCTGTTGCCCGCGTCAGACCCTCGCGCGAGACTGGCTCGCATGAAGGATCTCGGGGGGCTGGACAAGGACGCGCGCTTGGCGTTGGCTGACGCGCTCATCGCACGGCTCGAGGGGAGTCCGTTCGGCACCGTGCCCAAGCGCGAGCTGGACGTCGCGGTGTTCACGGGGCTCATGGACGCCAGCTATGTGAACGACACGGATCCCGTGTTCGTCACGGCGCAGCGGCTCGGAGTGACGCCCGGGCGCGTGAAGTCGCTGCTGTACTCGTACCGGATGTCGCGTGAGGGCGAACCGGGGTTCGAGCGCCTGCTCGCCGCCGTGCGGCTCGTCTCCATCGAGCGCGGCGGCGACGCCGTCTTCAACGTCGAGGATGCCTACTGGCGGGACGCCTTCGTCGCGCGCCTCAAGGAGGTGGGCGTCTTCACGGATCGCGCCATGAACTCGGAGCGCGTGGTCGTGGATGCCGACCAGTTCATGGCTGCGTTCGACGACGCCTTCGGGCGCGACGGCGCCGCGGCGAAGGAACGGCTCGACGCGCTGCTCGCCAAGGACGCGGCCGACGGGCGGGTCGCGTTCGTGCGCGGCGTGGCGCTCAAGGCCGTGGGTGACATGGCGGCGAAGGCGCTGAGCGCGCTCATCGCCTGACGGTGCGCGCTACGGGTACACCAGCGTCGGTTTCCGAGCCGGGCTGCTTCCTGTGGGTGACTGAGCGTCGTCCACAGTCCCCAAGCGCCGGAGTAGGGTGCCGACATGGAGTACCGCCGATGACCGCACCCGCCTCGCCCGCCGGCCGGACCCTCTCCGGCGAGGCCTTTCCGCTGACGCCGAACCCGGCCCCCGCGTCGGACGCGGACCGTGCCGCGCTGATGGACAAGCCCGTGTTCGGCAAGGTCTTCACCGACCACATGGCGCGCGCGACCTGGACCGGGGGAGCGTGGTCCGACCGCGGCGTCGTGCCGCTCGCGCCGCTTCCCATGCACCCCGGCGCCGCCGTGCTGCACTACGCCCAGCAGGTGTTCGAAGGTCTCAAGGCGTACCGCTGGGAGGATGGCTCCATCTGGGCGTTCCGGCCCGACGCGAATGCCGAGCGGCTACAGGACTCGGCCGAGCGGCTCGCGATCCCGTGGCTGCCGGTCGATGACTTCCTCGCGTCTCTCGCGGCACTCGTGCAGGCTGACGCCGCGTGGGTGCCCGACGAGGACGGCTCGTGCCTCTACCTGCGCCCCTACCTCATGGCGACCGAGCCGAGTCTGCTCGTGCAGCCCGCCGACACGTACGGCTACGTCGTCACCGCCTCCCCCGTGGGCGCCTACATGTCGTCGCCCGACGGCGTGGCCATCTGGGTCTCGCGCGGCTACCACCGCGCCAACGCAGGCGGCACCGGCGCTGCGAAGACGGCGGGCAACTACGCCGCGAGCATGCTCCCGCAGCAGCAGGCCAAGGACAACGGCTGCAGCCAGGTGCTGTTCCTCGACGCCCGCGAGGACCGCTTTGTCGAGGAGCTGGGGGGCATGAACCTCATGCTCGTCTTCTCCGACGGCTCCATCGCCACCCCGCGCCTCACCGGCACGATCCTGCCTGGCATCACGCGCGACTCGATCATCGCGCTGCTTCGCGAGGAGGGCCGAGCGGTGCGCGAGCGCGATATCGAGCTGTCCGAGATCGTCTCCGGGCTTGAGTCCGGCGCCATCACCGAGATGTTCGCGTGCGGCACCGCGGCCGTCGTGACGCCGCTCGCGCGGCTGAAGTCCGACGACTTCGACCTACCGATCGGCGACGGTCAGCCAGGACCCGTCGCCACGGGAATCAAGAAGCAGCTCACTGACATCCAATACGGCCGCGCCGAGGATCCGTTCGGCTGGATGGTGCGCCTGGCATAGGCCCGACGCTATGGCTGGGTCAGGGCTGGTCGGCCCCGTTCTCGGCGTACCAGGCCTGCAGCTTCTCGACGTTGGCCAGGTGCTCCTCGAAGTTGGAGGCGAAGGCCATCTCTCCCGTATCCGGGTTGAGGAGCACGAAGTACAGCGCGTCCGTGTCGGCCGGGTTCAGCGCCGCCTCGATCGCTTCTACCGAGGGGTTGCCGATCGGGGTCGGCGGCAGTACCCGGTTGAGGTACGTGTTGTATGGGGAGTCGATCGACCGCTGATCGTCGCTCGTGAACGGTCCGCCGGTGTCGAGGGCGTAGAACAGCGGCGAGTCGAGCTCAAGCAGCATGTCGGCCGCGAGCCGGTTCGTGATCACCGCGCTGACCATGGCGCGATAGCTCGTGCCGTCCGCTGTGACGCCGTCCGTCCTCACTTCGGCCTCGATGAGCGACGCGATGGTGAGCGTCTCGATGTTCGTCTCGTCGATGCCCAGCTCCGCGAACTGCGGCCAGCGGCCCGCGGTGAGCAGATCTGCGGCCTCCTCGAGCGAGCCATGGGTGCTGATGGAGTACGTGCCGGGGGCGATCCAGCCCTCCGAGTCCGTGACGAGTCCCGCGGTGTCACGCGTCACCATGTCGTCCAGCGCGCGACGCGCATCCGAGACGGTCACACCGAAGACCTCCGCGAGCTGCTCCGCCACGAGGTCGGTCGTGCCGCCCGCGACCATCGTGACCTGCGCGTAGGTGCCGACGAAGTCCGTCTGCTCCGGCGTTGGGCTGGTGCTGGGCGTGCCTGCGGGGGCGAGTCCTGCGTCGGGCGTGCCGAGCGAGACGCCGTAGGCCGTGCCTGCGCCGAGGGCGATTACGGCGAAGGCGCCCACGCTGGCGGTGACGGCGCGATCGCGTCGGACGCGGCGTCGGACGGGCCCGGTGCTGTGAGCGAGGTTGGTGGCGCTGAAGCCCGCCGCGGCGGTGTCGCGCAGGGCGGCGAGCTCGTCGTGAAGCGTGTTCATCGGGTGCCTCCGGATCGGGTGACGAGGGAGACGGTCTCGGGGCCGTCGTCGGGGATGGGGTTGAGGTCGGGGCGCGTGGTGCGCAGGCGGGCGAGGCCGTCGGAGATGTAGCGCTTGACGCTGCCCTCGGCGATGCCGAGCTCGGCGGCGATGCGCGCGACCGGCCAGTCCTCGAGGTGGCGGAGCACGACGCACGCGCGCTCGCGGCGGGGAAGGTCGAGCAGGGCGGCCTGGAGGTCGGCCATGCCCGACGCTGCGGCAGAGTGATCGTCGCGTGCGGTGATGGCGGTCGAGGGGAGGTCGTGGATGTCAGCGTCCGAGCGGCGCGGGCGGACCGACGCGCGGCGATGGCCGTCGATGAAGGCCGTCGTGATCGCCTTCTTGACGTACGAGTGCGCCGAGTTGAGATCTCGGGCCTGGCGGCCACGGCGGAAGGTCCGGACTAGGGCGTCGTGGAGGAGGTCCTCGGCGTCGGCGCGTGAGCCCGTGAGCACGTAGGCGTAGCCGAACAGGGCAGGGCCGCGCGTGCGGACCAGCTCGTCCAGGATGGCGCTCCAGCTCATCGGAGATTCCTTGCTGTCATGTCGGGTAGTACGCACCGTGCGCGCGGAAGGTTGGGGAGAACGCTCTGCGATGTCAGAACCGGGACTTACAGTGGTCGCACCATGCTGGCCGACCTCCCCGAATACACGCTCACACGCAAGAAGATGAAGAACCTGCGCATGCGCGTCGTCGCGCCGCACGGGGAGGTGAAGGTGTCTGCGCCGCTGCGGACGCCTGTGGCGGAGATCGATGCGTTCGTAGCGTCGCGCGCATCGTGGATCCGGAAGATGCAGGAGAAAGCGGCCGCCGTGCCGGCGCCGCTGGAGGCCGGGCCCGAAGCGGAAGCGGCTCGGACCGACCTGCGCCGTCGCGTGCCGCCGCTGCTCTCGTACTGGGCTGGCCGGATGGAGGTCGTGCCGGAGCCTCACTGGTCGCCGCGGCTCATGCGAACCCGGTGGGGCTCGTGCAACTCGCGCACCCGCAAGATCAACCTGTCGCTGGAGCTGGCGCGCCGCGACGACGAGCTGCTCGAGTACGTGATCGTGCACGAGCTGGCGCATTTGTTCGAACCGAACCACGGGCCCGGCTTCTATCGCGTGATGGACACGTATCTGCCCGGATGGAAGGCGCTGCGGACGCGGCTGAACGGGCGCGAACTCTAGACGTCGTCCCTGGTTGCGTGGCTTGATGGCGTTGTCCACAGCCCCCAGGAATGGGGATGACTCGTGGGTGATATGCCCGATACGCTCCCCGACATGGGGGCTACAACTACTGCTGTGCGTGCCGCTGGCGCGCTTGTTCTTGTCGCGTTGCTCGCCGGGTGCACCGGTGATGACGGGATCGTGACGACAACTCCGACGCCGACTGTCGAGGCATCGGACCCGACGCCGTCACCGACCGTCTCGCCGAGCGATGACGGGGAACTGACCGACGAGGAGCTGTTGGCGCTGATGCCTGAGGCCGCCCTCGAATTGGATCCAGGCGGCGCCTTCGCTGCGGCGGTCTACTGGGTTCAGGCTCTCGGCGAGGCCTACGAGCGTGGGGACACGTCCGTTCTGAGAGGTCTGTCTCTGGCCGACTGCACCTATTGCGTCGAGCAGGCCGGCCACATCGATACCGCCTATGCCGACGGTGCGACGATCACCGGCGGCGCCTACCTGGTTGACACGGCAGACGCGACGACCCTGACGGGCGATGACGGGTTCACCTACGTCGAGTTGACTGCTGAGGCGGACGAACTGGTTGTTCACGCGCGATCGGGCGAGGAAACACAGGTCGGTGCTGCTGGACAGTATCGGTTCCAGCTGAAGCTCTTGCCGCAAGGTCGGATTTGGCGCGTTGCGGGTGTCTTCTTGGAGCGCGCAGAGTGACTGACGTCGCGCGCGCTTTCGCCTTGCCCGCCATCATCTCACTGGCGGCCTTGGTCCCTCAGGTGCTCTATTCCGGTGCGGGTTCCGGCGACGACTGGCGCAGTAGCACTGGCGAGCGTGAGTACATCGTCGAGGGCGAACTGGGTGGCGAGCCCTCTGGCCCCGGTGATGCTGTTCCAGTTTCGGACCCTGATCTGCGCCAGGATCGCACGCTGTACTGCGATCCGAGTGCCCCAGACTCCGACCTCCCCAGTGACTGCGTGAGGGTGAAAGGGTCCTTCGTTGCGCAAGGGCTCGTCTGTCCTGAGGAAGCGCCCGGGATCAGTGCGAGCTTCTTCCGGACCCGAACGTCCGTGGGTGCGGAGTGGTCCGCGTGGTCGTGGATCGATTGGACCCTGTGCGTTGAGCCAGCGGGACTCCTCGGTGCTGTTCGCGCCGAGTGGACCAGTCTTGCGCCCACGCCGCCGCCGCTGAACCTTCAGCCGAACACGGGCTGGGTCTACACGACCGTCCCGACGATCGCGTTCACCGACGACACGCCGGTGATCCATGACGCGACGCTCCTCGGCGTCCCGGTGCGCATCCGTGCCACGCCCTCCGAGTTCACGTGGACTTGGGGCGACGGGACCAGCACGAGCACCGCCGACGCAGGCAACCCGTATCCCGACTACTCGCTATCGCACACATACCTGTATCGCGAAGGCGAAGTCGACGTGGCGCTCGAGACGACATGGAGCGGCGACTACTCCGTCAACGGCGGACCGTGGATCGACATCACCGGCACCATCAGGACTCACACCGGCCCGGTCACGATCGAGGTGCTCGACCCCCAGAGCCGCCTGGTCGACTGCGACCTCAACAACAACTGCAACATCGGCGCTGGGTAGCCGCTGGCAAGCACACGGACCCCTGGGCGCACGTATGCCGGCAAGCCCGCTTTTCGTCAGTACACCCACACCGCGCGGCTCCCGCACGCGACTCGTGCGGTCAACGGCGTGTCAGCCTGTGACCGAGCCCCGACGCGCCGTCTGCAGCGCCACCTGCGTGTGGCAGCCGCGGAGAGAAGCGCTGCCAACCCCACTCGTGTGCGGCCAGCGGCGCTGGTGCACCCATACGACGCGCGCGAGAGCCGAGAGCGACGGTGATGTACCCGCAGGGCGAGCTGGGCGGCGGGGGTGCGATGGCAGGCGGGAGCAGAAGGCGACGCAAGAAGAGCCCGAGAGCAATCCCGTCTCACCCGGACATCAGGGGCGGCGCGCAGTAGCGTGAGCAACATGCTGCACGGCGAGCTGACCACACGCGACGGCCGTACTTTGCGCTGGTACGACGCCGGCCCCAACTACGCGCCGCTCACGCTCATGTGGCACCACGGCACGCCCAACACCGGCGAGCCTCCCGCGCCCCTCCTCGAGCACTTCGCCGCACACGGGATCCGGTGGATCGGCTTCAGCCGCCCGGGCTATCCCGGCTCGACTCGAGTCTCCAAGCGCGCCGTCGGCGACATCGCAGCCGACGCGGTCGCGGTGGCAGACCACGCCCGCGTGGACCAGTTCGCGGTGCTCGGCCACTCCGGTGGGGGTCCGCACGCGCTCGCGACCGCAGCCACCAACCCCGACCGTGTCATCGCGGCTGTCAGCATCGCAGGCCTGGCGCCCTTCGACGCGCCGGGCCTCGACTTCTTCGGCGGCATGAACCAGGGCGGCATCCACGACCTCCAAGCAGCGCAACTCGGGGTCGACGCCCGCCGCGCCCGCGCGGACACAGCCGAGGACGACCCCGCGATGTTCATCGCGACGGACGTCGCCATGTTCGACGGCCCCTGGGGCTGGTTCGGACGCATCGTCGGTGAGGCGACCGCCGAGGGGCCAGGTGGCCTCGTCGACGACGACGTCGCCTATATGCAGCCGTGGGGATTCGACCCGGGCGCGATCGCTGTGCCCACCTTGCTCATGCACGGCGACGCCGACCGCATCGTGCCCGCGAGCCACAGCCGCTGGCTCGCCGATGCCATCCCGCGCTCCACGATCCACACATACGCCGGGGAAGGGCACCTCTCGGTACTCAAGCACGCCGATGTGGCGCTCGACTGGATCATCGACCAGGCCATGCCGTAAGCGCGACTCACCGGCGCGTCGGGCGTGCCGAGAGCCTGGTGTGCAAATCGGGGGCGTGTGCCATACTGACCACGATGCACACCGCGATCATCATTCCGTAGCGCGTCGGCGAACCACTCCCGACGCGCAGCCTCCCGCACCCAGGGGGGCTTTTTTGTTGGGGTGACGCAGGCACGCAGTACACGAGGAGCGACACGATGACGGATCTCACCGTAGAGGTCTACGACACCACGCTGCGCGACGGCGCCCAGCAGGAGGGCATGAACCTCTCCGTAGCTGACAAGCTGGCGATCGCGCCCCTGCTCGACGAGCTCGGCGTGGGCGTCATCGAAGGCGGCTGGCCTGGCGCGGTGCCCAAGGACACCGAGTTCTTCCAGCTGGTCGCCAAGGAGCTGTCGTTCACGAACGCGAAGTTCGCGGCCTTCGGCATGACTCGACGTGGCGACACCACAGCTGCTTCGGACCCACAGGTGCGCGCGCTGCTCGACTCCGAGGCGCCCATCATCACGCTCGTCGCCAAGTCGGACATCCGTCACGCGGAGCGTGCGCTGCGCGTCGCGCCCGACGAGAACCTGCGCATGATCGAGGAGACCGTCGCGTTCCTCGTCGCAGAGGGCCGTCGGGTGGTGCTCGACGCCGAACACTTCTTCGACGGCTACCGCTTCGACCCGACCTATGCGGTCAAGGCGTTGCTCGCCGCCGAGGAGGCGGGCGCTTCGACGCTCGTGCTGTGCGACACCAACGGCGGCATGCTGCCCGACGACGTCACCGAGATCGTCACCGCGGTGCGCGCGGGCACCGAGGCGCAGCTCGGCATGCACGCGCACAACGACTCCGGCTGCGCCGTCGCCAACTCCATGGCTGCCGTCGCCGCGGGCGTCACGCACGTGCAGGGCTGCGTCAACGGCTACGGCGAGCGCACTGGCAACGCGGACCTTGTCGCGGTCGCCGCGAACCTCGAGATCAAAAAGGGCGCGACCGCGCTCGCGCCCGGCGGCCTCGCCGAGTCGACGCGCATCGCGCACGCGATCTCCGAGATCACCAACATCGCGCCGTTCGCGCGTCAGCCGTATGTGGGCGCCTCGGCGTTCGCGCACAAGGCCGGCCTCCATGCTTCCGCGATCAAGGTGGATCCTGACCTCTACCAGCACACGGACCCCGCCCTGGTGGGCAACGACATGCGGATGCTCGTGTCCGAGATGGCAGGCCGCGCGTCCATCGAGCTCAAGGGCAAGGAGTTGGGCTTCGACCTGACCGGCAAGTCCGAACTGCTGTCGCGCATCACCGAGCGCGTCAAACACGCCGAGGCGGCCGGTTACACGTATGACGCGGCCGACGCGTCGTTCGAGCTGCTGCTGCGCTCCGAGATGGACGACGTGCCGCGCTACTGGGAGGTCGAGGAGTGGCGGGTCCGCGTCAGCTCCGAGCCCGGCGACCCGACCGACGCAGACGCCGAGGCAGTCCTCAAGCTCCGTGCAGGCGGGGGCGTGCGGCACATGGTGGTCGGCGAGGGCAACGGCCCCGTCAACGCCCTGGACCACGCGCTGCGCAGCGCGCTCGCGAAGGTGTATCCCGAGATCGAGCGGTTCGACCTCACGGACTTCAAGGTGCGCATCATGGACGCCAGCCACGGCACCGACGCCGTGACGCGCGTGCTCATCACGACCGTCGATACCGAGACGGGCCGCACGTGGCGCACCGTCGGTGTGGGGCCGAACGTGATCGAGGCCTCGTGGGAGGCGCTCACGGACTCCATGTACTACGGCCTGCTCAAGCAGGACGTGATGCCCAACCCCTGAACGAGCACGGGACGGACGCGCGACGCTGAGGGTGATCGCGCGCCCGCCCCGTGGTGAGTGCCCTACAGCCCCATCGCGCGCCGTCGAGCGACGAGCATGCCGGCGCCGGCGGCGATGGAGGCGACCATGCACGGGATCGCGAGGGACGTCTCGGGGCCGGTCTCCGCGAGCGACTCCGGTGTCTCGGCGGGGAGCGGAGTCGCCAGCACGATCGTCTCCGTCTCCACGGGGTCGGCGGGCTCGGCGGGGCCAGCGGGAGCAGCGGGCTCGGCGGGCTCGACAGGCTCGGCGGGAGCAGTGGGCTCGTCGGCGACGGGGGTGGCCGGTGCGTCGGGCTCGTCCTCGGTGACGGGCTCCGCGGGCGTCGGCTGGTCAGCGTCGTCGTCAGGTTCCGGCGCAGGGGTCTCCTCGACGGGAGGATTCTCGGTCACGTTCCCGTCGCAGTCGTGGTGATGCCACGGGCCGTGCGCATGCCATCCGTGGCCACGGTGCGCCCATTCCCCGCGTGGAGAGTGGTCGTCGCAGTCGGCGTGGGGGTGCGACGGCGGCGCGTCGTCGCGTTCGCACGCGAGGGCGGGGGCGGCGACAAGTGTGAGCGTGGCGGCGAACGCGAGGGTGAGGGCGGGCCGGAGGCGGCGATGCATGAGCTTCCTCTCAGATGCAGTGGGCGGGTGTGGTGGGGAACCGCGCCCACGCTGACACGTGGCGCGCAGCGCTTCCCGGCCCGGCCCGCAATCTGTGGACAGCCCCTCCGCGGTGTGGGGCTGGGGACGACGCCCGCCGCTGGTCATGGGGTGTCAGCTCGGCGAGGCAGGATGGACCCATGCATGGTGAGTACAAGGTTCCCGGCGGCAAGCTCGTGGTCGCAGACGTCGACATCACGGACGGCGCCGATCCCACCCTCAGTCGCGTGGTCATCTCCGGTGACTTCTTCATGGAGCCCGCCGAGACGATCTTGGAGATCAACGCCGCGCTCGCTGGCCTGCCTGCCGGCACGAGCGTCGCCGCCTTGACCGGGGTCGTCGCGCGCGCCACCGAGGGCGCCACGATGATCGGCTTCACGCCCGAGTCGGTCGCGATCGCCGTGCGCCGCGCCCTGGGCCACGCCACCGGCTGGCACGACCACGTCTTCGACGTCATCCACGACGAGCCGCGCGAGCCGCACCTGCAGATGGCGCTCGACGAGGTCCTCACCCAGGAGGTGGCGGCCGGTCGCCGTGCGCCGACCCTGCGCGTGTGGGAGTGGGAGCGCAACGCCGTCGTCATCGGCTCGTTCCAGTCGCTGCGCAACGAGATCGACATGGAGGGCGCCGCCAAGCACGACGTGACCGTCACCCGCCGCGTCTCCGGCGGCGGCGCGATGTTCATCCAGCCTGGCAACACGATCACGTACTCGCTCTCGGTGCCGTCGTCGCTCGTCGAGGGCCTCAGCTTCGAGCAGTCGTATGCGTTCCTGGACGACTGGGTGCTGGGCGCCCTGCGTGACGTGGGCGTCGAGGCGACGTACGTGCCGCTCAACGACATCGCCTCGCCAGCGGGCAAGATCGCGGGCGCCGCGCAGAAGCGCTACTCCGCGGGCGCGGTCCTGCACCACGTCACCATGGCCTACAACATCGACGCCGACGCGATGCTGGAGGTGCTCCGCATCGGTCGCGAGAAGCTCAGCGACAAGGGCACCAAGTCGGCCAACAAGCGCGTGGACCCCGTCCGCAGCCAGACCGGCATGTCCCGCGAGGACGTCATCGCGGCCTTCCTTGCGCACTTCGCTGGACGCTACGCCACCCAGGCAGGCGAGGTCACGCCCGACGAGGTGGTCGCCGCCCGCACGCTCGTCGAGGAGAAGTTCGCGACCGACGCGTGGATCGGCCTGGTGCCGTAGCGCAACCATGGGCCCGTCGCGTCGGGCGGGCGCGGAATGAAGGGCCGCTCAGGGTGGTTCGGCAAGATATGGCAACCACGACGGCGCTCGACGAGATCCCGCTGACCACGATCGACGGGCGTGAGACCACGCTTGCAGAGTGGCCAGGTGCGAAGCTCATCGTCAACGTCGCATCCCGCTGCGGGCTGGCGCCCCAGTACGAACAGCTCGAGCAGTTGCAGCGCACCTACGGCGACCGCGGCTTCACGGTGCTCGGCTTCCCCAGCAACCAGTTCCTGCAGGAGCTCGGCTCCTCGGACGCGATCCAGGAGTACTGCTCCGCCACGTGGGGCGTCACGTTCCCCATGTTCGAGACCGTCCGCGTCAACGGGCGCAAGCGCCACCCGCTCTACGCGGAACTCGTCAAGCACCCGGACGCCGCGGGCAAGGCAGGACGGGTCACCTGGAACTTCGAGAAATTCCTCGTCACGCCCGAGGGCGACGTGCACCGCTTCCGGCCCACGACCCTGCCCGACGCGCCCGAGGTCATCGAGAAGATCGAGGCGTCGCTGAGCGACTGAGGCGCGAGGACCGCGACGTCAGACCGCCGTGCCGACCAGGGTGCCGATGCCGTACGTGATGACCATCGCGACGGTGCCTCCCGCCATGTTGCGCAGCACCGCCTTGATGCGCGGCGACTTGGCGACCATCGCCGAGATGTAGCCGGTGATCGCCAGCGCGATGATCACCAGCACGAACGTGAGCGGGATCCGCAGGGACGCTGGCGGCAGAGTCGTCGTCAGCAGCGGCGTGAGCCCACCTACGGTGAACGCGATGATCGAGGCCACGCCCGCGGCCCAGGGGTTCGTCAGCTCGTCGGGGTCGATGCCCAGATGCATGCGCGCGTGAATGTCCAGTGGGTCCTTGGCCATCTGCTCCTGAGCGGCGGCACGCGCCGTGGCCTCGGACATGCCCGTGTCCATGTTGAGGCGCACCAGCTGCTCGAGCTCCCACTGAGGCCGCGCCCGCTGCCACACGCGCTCGCGATCCAGCAGAGCCTCCTCGGCATCACGCTGCGCCGAGACGGACACGAACTCGCCCACGCCCATCGACAGCGCACCGGCGACGATGCCCGCGACGGCGGTGATGATGATGACCTTGAGGTCAGTGGTGGCGGCGGCCACTCCGACGAGCATCGCGGCGATCGACACGATGCCGTCGTTGGCGCCCAGTACTCCCGCGCGGAGCCAGTTGAGGCGCGAGTTCATCGCCTCCTCGTCGGGGCCGGCGAAGATGTCCGGCCGATGCGTGCTGTTGCTCATGCGCACAGAGTAGGACCGGCCGGCTCGCCGAGGCTAGCAAGATGAGGCTTCCCTGACCTCACTGCGCCGTTCGCTCCGCACCCACGATGTGGCACAAGTGAAGTGCGGAGCGCCTGGGGCAGCCCCACGCGACACGTCAGTCCCGCCTGTCACATTCTTGGTGCAGAGCGAACAGAGGTTCAGTGCGAGGGGCGCGCGCCCATCACTGCGGTGCCGACGCGCACCATGGTCGCGCCCTCGGCGATGGCCCACTCGAGGTCGTTCGACATGCCCATCGACAGCTCCCACGCTTCGCGCAGGTCGTAGCGGCCCCGCTCGGACTCGATGAGTGCGGTGTCGCGGATCTGGCACAGTTGCCGGTAGCCGGCGCGCACCGCCTCCTCGTCAGGGGAGTTGAGGCCGATCGTCATGAAGCCCGTGACCGTGAGCCAGGGGAGCGCCTGCACCGCTGCCGCAAGCGACAGGGCTTCGGAAGGGTCCACGCCAGCCTTGGACTCCTCGCCCGAGACGTTGACCTGGATCATCACGCCCAGCTCCTTCTCGCGCTCGGCGGCCAGGCGCGACAGACGCTCGGCGAGCCGCAGCGAGTCGACGGTCTGGATGCACGTCGCGTGCTCCACCGCCACCGCGGCCTTGTTGCGCTGGAGCTGGCCGATGACGTGCACCTGCGCCCGCGAGGCCGCCAGCGCGTCGGCCTTCTCCGCGAGCTCCTGCATGCGCGACTCGCCCACGAGGGTGGCGCCGGTAGCGACGACGGCGCGGACCGCGTCGGCGTTCCAGGTTTTGGTCGCGACGAGCAGCCGCACACCGGCGCCTGCGCGCCCGCATGACGCTTCGGCGACATGGATGCGCGCCTTCACCTCAGCGAGGGCGACGGCGGGATCCCAGTCGGCGGCGGGGGGACGCAGTTCCATCAGGACTCCTTCGCGATCGGCGCTACGACGGCGCCGGTGAGTGAGATCAGATCGGCGGGGGCGAGCGAGACGTCGAGGCCGCGGCGCCCGCCGGAGACGTAGACGCGGTCGCAGAGCTCGACGGTCTCGTCGATCGCCATCGGCAGGCGTGTGCGCTGCCCCAGCGGGGAGATGCCGCCCACCACGTAGCCGGTAGCGCGCTCGGCATCGTGCGGCGGTGCCATCTCGGCGCGCTTGCCGCCCAGCGCCCTGGCGAGCGCCTTGAGGTCCAGCATCCCCGTCACGGGCACGATCCCGACGCTGAGGCGCCCATCCACGTATGCGCATAGCGTCTTGAACACCGCGTCGTGGTCGACGCCCAGGGCGGCCGCGGCTTCCAGGCCGTAGCTCAGGTCCGACGCGGGGTCGTGCTCGTACGGATGCACGCCGTGGTCCACGCCAGCCTCGAGCAGGGCGTGGATGGCGGGCGTGCTGCCGCCGGAGTCGTGCTTGCGGGACATGGGCACCATTGTGTCGCGCCCGCACGGGTGCGCCGCGCGGCGGCCCGGCCGTGTCACCTGGATGGCCTACGGTGTCTGCGTGACCGAATCGACCGACGAACTGACCGAGGTCCACATGTGGACCGACGGCGCGTGCAAGGGCAACCCCGGCCGCGGCGGCTGGGGCGTGCTGATGAAGGCCGCGGGCCGCACCAAGGAGCTGTACGGCGGCGAGAAGGTCACCACGAACAACCGCATGGAGCTCATGGCCGTCATCGAGGGTCTCAAGACGCTCAATCGGCGCTGCGACGTGACGCTGCACGTGGATTCGCAGTACGTGAAGAACGGCGCTCAGTCGTGGATGAAGGGCTGGAAGCGCAACGGGTGGAAGACCGCGAGCAAGCAGCCGGTCAAGAACGTGGAGCTGTGGCAGGCGCTTGACGAGCAGCTTCAGCGGCACGACATCACGTGGGTGTGGGTCAAGGGCCACGCGGGCGACCCCGGCAACGAGAAGGCGGACGAGCTCGCCAACAGGGGCGCTGACGAGGCCCGGTAGCCTGCGACCGTGACCCTCCCGCAGCTCCCGTCGACCATCGCGTCGGGCGTGGAGCATCGCCTGGAGGTCAAGAAGTCGGTCTTCCTGACGCGCCTCGAGCCCGTCGCCTCAGTGGAGGAGGCCGACGCGGTCATCGCCGCGATTCGCAAGGAGCACTGGGACGCGCGGCATCACTGCACCGCGATGATCGTGGGCCCCACGGCGGACCGCCAGCGCTCCAACGACGACGGCGAGCCCGCCGGTACTGCGGGCGCCCCGATGCTCGAGGTGCTGAGGCATTGTGACGTGACGGACCTGGTCGCCGTGGTGACACGGTGGTTCGGCGGCACGCTCCTGGGTGCGGGTGGGCTTGTGCGCGCGTATGGCACGTCGGTGTCAGAGGCGCTGGACCGGGCGCGGCTGGTGGAACGGGTGCACCTCACGACCGTCACCGCCGAAGCGTCCCATGGCGACGCGGGACGCATCCTCGCGTTCCTTCACCAGTGGTCCGAGTCGCACGGTGCGGTGCTAGACGAGCCGACCTACGGCTCGATGGCGCGGCTGTCGCTGCGGGTGCCTCCCGAGGCGGTCCCTGTGCTCGTCGCTGAGGTCGCCGCGCTCACCTCGGGTGCTGTCGAGGCAGTGGCGGGCGAGACCGCCGTCGTCGACCGGCCGCGTGGTTGAGATGGGGTGCTGAGATGACGCCGCAGTCACGTCTCACCACCGTGGCGCCGTTCCTCGTGCTCATCGGCCTGCTGTGCCAGGAGGCGGGAGCTGCCATCGCCGTGCTGCTGTTCCCCACCGTGGGGCCCGTGGGCATGGTGGCACTGCGGCTGCTGTTCTCGGCGCTGGTGCTCGGCGCTCTCGCATGGCGCGCTCTGCGCCGCGCGGACTGGGGCCACTGGCGCATCATGCTCGGCTACGGCGTGACCCTCGCTGCGATGAACGTGCTGTTCTACCTGTCGCTCGACCGCATCCCGCTGGGCATCGCCGTCACCATCGAGGTGCTGGGGCCCCTCACGCTGAGCGTCGTCGAGTCACGCAGCGTGCGCGGCCTCACGTGGGCGGTGCTCGCGGCCGCCGGCGTGATCCTGCTCGGCGGCACCGCGCACGACCTTGACCCCGTCGGCGTCGCATTCGCGGCCGGCGCGGGTGTGCTGTGGGCGGTCTACATCCTCATGGCGCGATCGGCGGGAAAGGCGCTGCCGGGACTCAGCGGCATCGCGATCGCCACCGCGCTGGGTGCCGTGCTGACGATGCCGGTCGCGCTCGCGACCGTTGGCACGCCCTTGCTTGCGCCCTCGGCGCTGGCGCTCGGCGCCGCCGTCGCCGTCCTCTCGTCGGCCGTGCCCTACGGCATCGAGCTCACCGTCCTGCGCCGCATGAAGGCAGAGACCTTCGCGATCCTCATGGCCTTCGCACCCGCCGTGGCCGCCCTCACGGGCCTCGCGCTGCTGAGCCAGGCGCTGACGTGGACCGTCGCGCTCGGCATCGCGCTCGTCGTGATCGCCGGCGTCGGTGCGGTTCGCACCGCCCGTCCGCCCGCGTCGGGCACGCCCGACGAGGAGGTCGCCCTCCCGCCCTCGCCCACCTGAGCCGACAGGCGCCCGGCGGTGACGCGTGCGATGCTCGACGCAGACGCCGATCCCGGGAGGTTCCGATGGCACAGTTCGCCCTGCTCGTGTGGGGCCCCAGTGACGGGGGAGAGCGCCACACGTACGAGACGGCTGAGGAGTTCGACGCGCAGATGCGCGCGACCGGCGAGTTCAACGCAGACCTGCAGGCAGAGGGCCGGCTCGCGTACGTCAACGGCTTCGGCGCCGCCGCAGATGGCACCTACGTGGATGGACGCAGCGGCGAGGCTGTCGCGTCGCCCGGTCCGTACGCGGGAGGCGCCGAGTCCGTGAACGGGCTGTGGGTCATCGAGGCACAGGATCGCGACGAGGCCGTCGCACTCGCGGCCCGCGCCTCCGCCGCGTGCCAGCGCGTCATCGAGGTGCGCACGGTCGGTGGGTGACACAACGGGAACCGTGATCACGGCGCGCGCGTGCAGCCGTGCCCTGATCGCGCTTGCCGTGACCGTCCTGGTGGCCTGCGCGAGCCCGGCTCCTGAGCCGACCGCGACTGCGTCGGAGCCTGTGGCAGCAGAGACGTCGCCGCCGCCTTCTCCACGCGAGACCCCAGCGGCACTCCAGATCGGCGAACTGGTCTCCGTTCCCGTCGGCATGACCGACGGCGTGGACCCTGGCGCCGCGGCGGGCAAGTCCCTCAACGTTCCTGAGGGGTGGAGCGTCGACGTCTGGGCGAACGTGCCCGGCGCCCGCCTCGCCGCGTGGACACCCGATGGTCGCCTCCTGGTCTCGAATGGCAGCGGTGGAGCCGTGCTCGTGCTGACGCCCGACGCGGGAGGCGCACCAGCGTCGGGCGTGCTCCTCGAGGGGCTCGCCAGCGCGCAGGGGCTCGCGTTCACCGAGGACGGAGAGACGCTCGTCGTCGGCGACGCGACCCGCCTGATCGCCTACGACTACGCCGACGGCACCGCGACGAGTCCGCGCGTGATCCTCGACGGGCTGCCCGCGCAGGGTCACGGCGCGAAGGCGGTCGCGGTCCAGGGTGACACGGTCTACTACAGCCTCGGATCGCGCTCCAATCGCGACCCGGGAGAGCGGGACGGCGATCCCGAGCGCGCCGTCATCGGGGCGGTTCAGCTCGACGGCACGCGCACCCGAGTCTTCGCGAGCGGCGTGCGCAACGGCTTCGCACTGGACTTCGCGCCCGACGGCTCGCTGTTCGTGGCGGTCAACCAGATGGACAACCTGCCGTACCCGTACAGGGACGACGCGGGGCGGTTCGGCGAGGTGTTCCAAGAGTTCGTGAACGATCACCCGGTCGAGCAGCTCACCCGCCTGACCGACGGGATCGATCTGGGCTGGCCGCTGTGCGTGCCCGACTCTCGCGAGGGCGTCACGGACCTGCCCTATGTGCCGGACGCCGAGTTCAACGCCGACGGCGCCGCCCTGGACTGTTCGTCCCTGCCCGCCACTCAGGTGGGTTTGCCCGCCCACAGTGCCCCTCTCGGGCTCACCTTCACGCATGACACGGCGATCGCCGACGTGCTCGGATCTGGTGCCCTCGTCGGCGCCCACGGCTCGTGGAACCGCACCCCACCGCAGGAGCCCTGCGTCGCTTTCGCGCCGTGGGATGAGGCGACGCAGACCTTGGGAGAGGCGCAGTACGTGGTGACCGGCTTCCAGAACGCCGACGGGTCGCGCTGGGGACGTGCGGTGATGCCGACGGTCGGGCCCGACGGCGCGCTCTACCTCACCGACGACGCCGCGGGGCTCGTGTACCGGATCGCCCCGCCATTGTGACCAGCCGGAACGTCACGGGCGTGGCAAGAGGTGCCAGCCCGCGCGCCATTACCTGCGGCGCACGTACGCGTTCGACGACTTGCCGTCGCCTGCAGGACGCGAATCCACCTGATAGTCGGGATGCGCCCTCATGAGGTCCATGAGCTTGCTATAGCCCCACGTGCGCGAGTCAAAGTCCGAGGCGAGCCGCGACAGATTGCTTCCAACGGCTCCCAGATGCGCCCATCCGTCGTCGGCGGAAGCGGCGTCGACCGCCTCCTTGAGCAGGGCGGTGAGGCGTTTGTCCTTCTTGAGCGACGACGTCTCCGACCCCACGGGCGGGGCCTTCGGCTCCTCGAGATTCTCGACATAGACGAATGTGCTGCATGCCGCGACGAACGGCTTGGGGGTCTTGCGCTGGCCGAAGCCGTAGACCGTGAGCCCCTGCTCGCGGATGCGCGCCGCCAGGCGGGTGAAGTCGCTGTCGCTCGAGACCAGGCAGAAGCCATCGAGGTGGCCGGCATGCAGCAGGTCCATCGCGTCGATGATGAGTGCGCTGTCCGTGGCGTTCTTGCCGGTCGTGTAGCTGAACTGCTGGATCGGCTGCACAGAGTTCTCCAGCAACTCTGATTTCCAGGACGCGAGCTGGCTCGACGTCCAGTCGCCGTAGGCGCGGCGGACGCTCGCCGTGCCGTACTTGGCGATCTCGGCGAGCAGACGCTCGATGTGCTTGGCGCTCGCGTTGTCGGCGTCGATCAGCACCGCCAGCCGTGCTGCATCCGCAGACTCGGGCATGATTCCCCTTCCGTGGGACTCCACTCGACCCTAGCCTCCCCGCGCAGGCCAGGTTCCCTTCGCTGCGGGGAACGGGCAGGCTGGGGGCAGGTTCCCGTGCGAGCGCCGCACGCTGCGAAGGAGGAGCGAGATGAACGAGCGACTGAGGGTCGCGGTGGTCGGGACAGGCTGGTGGGGCGGCGAACATGCGCGGATCTTCGCGCGTCGGCCTGACACGGAGCTGGTCGCCGCCGTCGGGCGGACCCCCGACAAGACCCATGCGTTCGCCTCGTCGTGGGGCACGCGGGGCTACACGGATCTGGATGCGATGTTGGAAGCCGAGCGGCCGGACCTCGTCACTCTTGCCCTGCCCAACGAGGCGCACTACGACACGACGATGCACCTCATCGAACGCGGCGTGCCGCTGCTGCTCGAGAAGCCCCTGGTGTTCCGTATGGAGGAGGCCGACGCGATCCTCGCCGCCGCAGCGGAGCGGAACCTGTTCCTGGCGTTCAACCTCAACCACCGCTACGCCGAGCCCGTGCAGCGAGCGAAGGCGGCGATCGACGCGGGCGAGCTGGGCGACCTCGTGTTCGTGACCTGGCGCTTCGGTGGGGAGCCGAACTTCGGCAAGGAACCGTGGGGCAACCTCGTCGAGACGCAGGTGCACGGGCTCGACATGCTCGAGCATCTCGCCGGTCCCATCTCCTCGGTGGCGGCGCAGGCCACCGACCGCACCAACGCCGGCTTCTACACGACGCTCGCGGTGGCGCTGCAGTTCGCGAGCGGCGCCGTCGGCTCACTCGTCGGCTCGTACGACTCGTCCTACGCCTACCGGGACACGCAGTACATCGAGGTCAACGGCACGGCCGGGCGCGTGCTCATCCAGGACACGGTGAAGCGCTTCACGCTGCAGAAGGTGGGTGACGAGACGCGGCAGGTGTGGGAGCCGGGCTACTTCAACGATGAGGCGCGCACGTTCGTGTACACCTTCGACCGCCACGTGGACGCGATCCTGGCAGCCCTCAGAGCGGGGGAGGAGCCGCCGATCCACGCCCGCGCCGGTCGCCGCGCGCTGCAGCTCGCCGACGCGATCATCGAGTCGTTCGAGACGGGCCGACGCGTAGAGGTGTAGCGGCCCGCCGCAACGCACGTACGGGGCCGTGCCGCGGCTGCCGCACGCAGATCGCCCGGCCATCGGCGCGTCGGTGGCTTGACGTGGGGCGACGCGCCGCGAGCCGGGCAGTTCGCGTGCGGGAGCTGCGGCGGCGCGCCTGTTGCCTCGCCGGTGCCGATCAGGTGGGATGGCCCCATGGACGCACAGACGCTGCTCGCTGGCCCGCGCGGGCGGCGCCTGTGCCTCGAGCTCGCGCTGGGGTGGGCGCACGAGCCGCTGCACTCGGATGGAGAGTTCAGTCTCGCGGTGTTCGCGGCCGCCTACGACCTCGATCCCGGTCGGGGCACGTCGCGCGTGATCATCTCGTTCTCCGAGGGCGGGGACGGCCCTGAGCGTCCTCCCTCGGCGAGTCCGGCGGACGTCGCGACCGCGTGGGACGCATTGCCGCTCGGCACCGTGGACGGCGAACGGCTGCTCGCCGCAGTGGTTGGCTCCGTGGACATGGCCCGCTACTGGCAGTCCCCGGACGGCGAAGACGTCCTCCTGGCGCGCCCCGAGCTTGCCGACGCGTTGATTCGCACGGCCGACGCGGTGATCCCCTCCGATGCCTCACGCTGGTGGGATTCGCCGATCGATCGCGACGGACAGTGGGTGATCGAGTTCGATGCCGACTCGGTGGATCTGCCCCGGCCGCCGGCTCGAGTCGACGCGGAGCAGGTGCTCTCTGAGTGGGCGGCGCGCGTGCGCGAGCAGGAGGCGCTCGCCGAGGCCCTGGGCGCCCGCGACCCCCGGCGCGCGGCGTCGGGCGCGTGGTGGTCCACGCCGCCACTTCCCCTCCTCACGTCGACCAGGGCGCACGGCAGCGACGGTCCGCTGGGACTGCACTGGGTCGAGGACGGCGCGGGATGGGACGGCGCTGCCGCGCGGAAGCTTCCGATGTCGCCACGTCTCCGAGTCCTCGAGATCGACGGTGCCCAGGCGTGGATCGACCTGTGCCGCGCCTACCCGCTCGAGGTGACCGGGCTGCGGCGCGGGACGTGGCAGCTGCTCACCGGTATCGACTCCCGCTGGGTGATCCCCGATTGGAGCGCGGTGTCGCAGGACTACGACGGCGTGCATCTCACGGTGCTCGGCTACCTCTCTGCCGCCACGCGTGCGCTGGCGGTCGGCGACGGCGTGCGGAGCATCATCGCCGGGTGGGCGCCAGACGAGACCCGTTGGCTCGTCGACGTGGCCGCCGATGGCGCGACCGTGCACAGGTGGGAGCGCGACGAGGTCGATCGCTGGCGGCCGATCCCCTGACTGCGGCTACTGCGGGCCGACGTGCAGGAGCTCCAGCACGGGAGCGCCCGCCTCGTCCGAGGCATCCAGGTCCACGGCGGCGACGATCGCCCAATCGTGGTCACCCGCGGGGTCGTCGATGACCTGGCGCACGACCCACATGCCGTCGGGCAGTGCCGCGTCGGGAGTGACGGCGAGCGCGGCCCGCGCGTGACCCGCATCGTGATCGCCGCCGGGCTCCACGAACGTGAGCAGAGCGGCCGCACGCGCATCCGGACCTATGCCGATCGCATCGTCGCCTTGAGCCTCGAACAGCGGGTCGAGAGCGTCGCGCCAGGCGTCCGCGGTCCAGCCTGAGCGGGCATCGAGCGCGCCGAGCGCGGCGTAGTCCTCGCGTGCCGCGAGCTCGACGCGGCGGAACATCGCGTTGCGCACCAGGCGTCGCAGGATGCGAGGATTGCCGGACATGGGCTTCGCGGGTCCCGTGGCCGGCGGCGCGAGCGGTGACGCGGGGTCCGCGTCGTCGGCGACCACCGCGTCGGGGTTCATGAGCCGCTCCCACTCGTCGAGCAGCGACGAATCGGTGGAGCGCACGAGGTTGCCGAGCCATTCGGTGATGGCGACCACCTCGTCGGTCCTGTGCTCCTCGGGGACCGTCTGACGCAGCGCGCGATACGCCTCCGCGAGGTAGCGCAGCACGACGCCCTCGGTGCGCTCAAGGCCATACGCGGAGACGAGGTCCTGGAACGACATGGCCTTCTCGAGCATGTCGCGCACGACGGACTTGGGGGACAGTTCGGCGTCGAGGATCCACGGGTTGCTGCGCCGGTAGGTGATGAAGGCCGGCTCGAGAAGGTCGGCGAGCGGCATGGGCCACGTCACGTCCTCGAGCAGTTCCATGCGCTCCTCGTACTCGATGCCGTCCGCCTTCATCGCGGCGACGGCTTCGCCGCGCGCCTGGTTCTGCTGGGCGATGAGCACCTGGCGTGGGTCGGACAGCGTCGCCTCGATCACGGAGACCGCGTCGAGCGTGTGGTCGGGCGACTCGACGTTGAGGAGGTCCATCGCGGCGAGCGCGAAGGGGGACAGTGGCTGGTTGAGTGCGAAGCCGCGCGGCACGTCGACGGTGAGCCGCACCGACGGGCGCTCGCCTCGAGGGTGGGAGGGATCCGGCACGCGCACCTTCTCCACCACGCCGGCGACCCTGAGCGACCGGTAGATGCGCAGCGCCTGGCGCACGTGAGCGGACTTCTGGGCGTCGGTCTCGTGCAGCGCCGCGAGCAGCGTGCGCATCGCGAGCACCGGGTCTTCGGCGGGCCGGTCGAGCCACGGGTTCGGCAAGCCGCGTGCGAGGAGGTTCAGCACCATCGCGTGGGTCACGTGGAAGCGGCTCGTGAGCGGCTCGGGTTCGGCGTCGCGGAGGCGTTCGAACGTCGCGTCGGTCCAGTTCACGGACCCCGAGGGGGCGCTCTTGCGGACGATCTTCTTGCGCTTCTTCGGGTCATCGCCTGCCTTGAGGAGCGCCTTGCGGTTCTCGATGACGTGCTCGGGCGCCATGACGATCACGTCGCCCTCGGTGTCGAAGCCGGCGCGGCCCGCTCGGCCCGCGATCTGGTGGAACTCGCGGGCGGTCAGGTGTCGCATGCGCTCGCCGTCGTACTTGACCAGTGATGTGAGTAGCACGGTGCGGATCGGCACATTGATGCCGACGCCGAGGGTGTCGGTGCCGCACACGACCTTGAGCAGGCCCTGCTGCGTAAGGCGCTCCACGATGCGGCGGTACTTGGGAAGCATGCCCGCGTGGTGGACGCCGATGCCGGCGCGCAGGAACTTGCTCAGCGTCTTGCCGAATCCGGTGCCGAACTTCGTGTCGGACAGCGCTTCGGCGATTGCCTGACGCTCGGTCTTGGTCGCGACGTTCATGCTCAGCAGCGCCTGGGCGCGCTCCACAGCGTCCTTCTGTGTGAAGTGCACGACGTACACGGGTGCCTGCCCCGACTGGACGAGCCGCTCGATCGTCTCCGGCAGCGGCTCGACGCTGTAGTCGAAGCTCAGCGGCACCGGCCGTTCGGCGGTGGTCACCTCTGCGACGGCACGGTCGCTGCGGCGCTGCAGGTCCTCGACGAGCCACGACGTGTCGCCGAGCGTGGCCGACATCAGCACGAACTGTGCGCGCGGAAGCTCCAGCAGCGGCACCTGCCACGCCCAGCCGCGCTGGGGGTCGGCGTAGAAGTGGAACTCGTCCATCACGACGAGCGAGGCGTCGGTCGCCGCGCCGTCGCGCAGTGCGAGGTTCGCGAGAATCTCAGCGGTGCAGCAGATGATCGGCGCGTCGGGATTCACGGCCGAGTCGCCCGTCATCAGCCCCACGTTGGCAGAGCCGAACATGTCGATGAGGTCGAAGAACTTCTCGCTCACCAGGGCTTTCAGAGGAGCCGTGTAGAACGTGCGGCCTCCCGTGCCGGCCCGATGCGCGGCGAGGGCGGCGAAGTGCGCGCCGGCAGCGACGAGGGACTTGCCGGACCCAGTGGGGGTCGCAAGGATCACGTGGCTGCCCGAGACGATCTCCATGAGCGCCTCGTCCTGGTGGGGGTAGAGCGCGCGCCCGCCCTCGGCGGCCCACTCCGAGAACGCCTCATAGAGAGCGTCGGGGTCGGGCGCTGACCCGGGCACGGCGTCGGGCAGGCGGCTCAGGAGGAGGGCGTCGGTGGAGGTCATCGCGTCCATTGTCCCGTGTCTAAGCCGAGGGCGACGCTACGTTGTGATCATGGGGCGGCGAGCTTGGTTGGTGGCGCTTGCGGGCGCGGCAATGCTGGCAGGCTGCCAGGCTGGGGCCGGTGCGCCGACCGTGGTGAGCAGCGCGTCGCCGTCGGCGTCTCCCTCGTTCGCGTGCCCGATCGTCGAGGGTCAGGAGCCGCCCGAGGGCTGCGTGCCCTACGACCCTCAGCTGATGATGGACGTCAACGAGCGGTATCGCGACCACATGCCGATCGGCGCCGAGGCCTTCGCGCCGGCGCAGGCGGCGGCTGACGCCGTGCGGCCCGTGCTGGAGGATCTGCGTGCCGACGGCGCGTATCCGCCCGATGCCGTGAGGGCCATTCTCGAAGGGGCAGGGCTGCAGGAGGTCGCCGTGAGCGACGGTCCGGCGATCGTCTACTTCGATTCGACAGGGCCCGCGGGCGGATGCGTGTTCGGCTGGGTGAATGAGGACGAGGTCGAGGTCGAGGTGGCTGGCCCGATCATGGATGGCGCCTGCGTCGCGGCGGTGGGCCACTGACGTGCGTGCACGCGCGCGCCGCGGCGGTGGCGTTCGAGTCGGGGTGCAGGAATATCTGCGCGCCCCGCGGTGCTGATTACATGCGTAGTCAAGTAATTCAGCGTCCCTGAGGAGTGCCACCGTGACCACACCCGCCGCCGACCTGCAGTTCGGCATCGAGACCTTCGGCGACCTCGCCCTGCACGACTCGGGCGAGCCCATGTCGCATGCGGCGGCGCTGCGCCAAGTGGTCGACGAGGCGGCGCTCGCCGATCAGATCGGCATCAACGCCGTGGGCCTGGGAGAGCACCACCGCGCCGACTTCGCAATCTCCTCGCCCGAGATGGTCCTGGCGGCGATCGCGTCTCGCACGCAGCACGTGTCCCTCGGTTCAGCCGTCACTGTGCTGTCGTCGGACGACCCGGTGCGCGTGTTCCAGCGCTTCGCGACGCTGGATGCCGTCTCGGACGGGCGAGCCGAGGTCATCCTGGGCCGCGGCTCCTTCACCGAGTCCTTCCCGCTGTTCGGCTACGACCTCAAGGACTATGAGGTGCTGTTCGAGGAAAAGCTCGACCTGTTCGCTCAACTCCTCACCGAGAAGCCGGTCACGTGGTCCGGCACGACGCGTGCGTCGCTCCACGATGCCGACGTGTATCCCAAGACCGACTCGGGCGCGCTCAAGACCTGGGTGGGGGTCGGCGGCTCGCCTGAGTCTGTGCTGCGCACCGCTCGCCACGGCTTTCGCCTCATGCTCGCGATCATCGGCGGCGACCCGGGGCGCTTCGCTCCGTACGTCGACCTCTACCGACGAGCGACGGAGAAGTTCGGCACTACCGCCTACCCCGTGGGCATGCACAGCCACGGCTTCATCGCCGCGACCGACGAGGAGGCCAAGGAACTCTACTACCCGGGCTACAAGGCGATGATGGATCGCATCGGCGGCGAGCGCGGATGGGGACCGATGTCGCGCGCACAGTTCGAGAACGAGGTGGCGCACGGCTCGCTGTACGTCGGGTCGCCCGACACCGTCGCCGCCAAGATGGCAGCCGCCATCGGTGGACTGGGGGTGGGGCGCTTCGACTTCGTCTACACCGGTGGCGGGGCGATGCCTGCCTCGGCTCGCATGCGTGCCGTCGAACTGCTCGGCACCGAGGTGATCCCGCAGGTCCGCGACCGCCTCGCGTCAGGGGAGTCCGCGTGACCGTCCCTGAGGTTCGCACGCTGGGCATCCTCGGAGCGGGCAAGCTCGGCACAGTGCTCGCACGCCTGGGCGTCGCTGCTGGGCTCGACGTGGTCGTCGCCGGATCGGGTGACGCTGAGCGCATCGAGCTCACCGTCGAGGTGCTCGCTCCCGGTGCCCGCGTCGCCACCGCTCGCGAGGTGGCGGCCCAGGCCGACGCGATCGTGCTTGCGCTTCCGCTCGGCAAGTTCACGAGCCTCGACCCCCACGTCCTCGAAGGCGCCCTCGTCGCCGACGCCATGAACTACTGGTGGGAGGTCGACGGGGTGCGGGACGATCTCACCGACCCCTCGACGACGACGTCCCAGATCGTCGCGCGCCATCTCGCGGGCTCGCGCGTGGTCAAGGCGTTCAACCACATGGGCTACCACGACCTCGACGAAGGCCCGCTGCCGGCCGGCGCGTCCGAGCGCCGGGCGATCGCGCTCGCGGGCGACGACCCCGACGCGGTCGGTGCCCTCGCGCGACTCGTCGACAGCATGGGCTTCGATCCGCTGCCGATCGGGAGTCTTGCGGAGGGTCGACGCCTCGAGCCCGGCACGCCGGCCTTCGGCGCGAGTGTGAGCGCTGCCGAACTGCGCACTTTGGTGCAGGCCGCTACGCGGGAGCCGATGCGCGCAGCGCGCTGATCGCTGCGAGGATCCGCTCGCGCAGCACCGCGCCGCGCTCGGCGAACTCGCGCTGCCGGGCCGCGTACTCACGCTTGCCCTCAGGTGTCTCGATGGCGATCGCCTCGAGCCCGTACGAGGACACGTCGTACGGCGAGGCCTGCATATCCACCTGGCGCACGCCCATCGCCAGCGCGAAGGCGTCGAGCGTCAGCGAGGAGGGAATCGCGGGCGCCAGCTTCATGGCCCACTTGTAGAGATCCATGTTCCCGTGCAGGCAGCCGGGCTGCTCCATGGCGGGCTGCGTCTCGCGCGTGGGCTGAGTCGCGTTGAGAGGTCGCGCCTCGGGGGTGAAGAAGCGGAACGCGTCGAAGTGCGTGCAGCGGATCGGGTGCGACTCGACGACCGCGTCGGTGCCTTCCGAACCGAGCCGCAGCGGCAAGGGATGCCGCAGGTCGTCCTCGTGCATCCGGTAGACCATCGCCCATTCGTGCAGCCCAAAGCAGCCGAACGATGCGGGCCGGGCCGCGGTGCGGGTCAGCAGTGCCTCGACGTAGTCCACGGTCGAGCCGCGCGCCTCGAGGAACGCCTCGACGTCCACCCGGGTGACGCCCGCCTCGGTGCGGTAGAAGCGCCACCCGGCATGCGCGTCGGCATTCTCAAGCCCGATGCCGGGGCCGGGGTGCCAGCGCGCCAGGTGGGAGGCCTTCGTCGAGTAGTACTCGAACAGGAAGTCCTCGATCGCGTGCCGCTCGCGGCGTCCCGCTCGCGCGCGGTGCCCGGCGGTCATGGCGTCCGCGCGCTCGGCATGGGCAAGCGCGAGCGGCTCCCACGCGTCGCGCGCGAGTGTGCGCGCGACGGCGGGGGAGTCGAGGGTCATGAGTGCCATTGTCCCAGCAGCGCCGGTGCGGGGCGCAGGGGTGCCCGCCGGGCCCACGTCAGGTTGAGAGCAGGTCGCGCGCGTGAGCCATGGATTTGCCTGGCTCCGGCCTGCGCTTGGCGTCGGCGACGCCGTCCCGCGCGATCCTTGTCAGCCAGCGTCGCCGGCGCTCAGGCGAGGAGCTGCGGACGGGCGCGAGGTACCGCACGCCGATGGTCCGAATGCCCGTGTACCAGAGGGTCGCCGTCTTGACGGAGGAGATCGACGAGTCCCGGTAGGCGAGCCACGTGAAGAGTCGGGGGCTGTCCGCGGTGTGGACGATGCGCGCCGTGCGGCCGCGCAGGCCGCGGATCCAGGAACTCGAGTGGACGCGGCTCGCGTAGGCGTCGCCCGAGAGCAGCACGCGGTCGAAGAACTGCTTGAGCACGGCAGGGTAGGTGCCCCACCACATTGGATAAAACAGGGCGATGTGGTCTGCGGTGCGCAGGCGCTCCGCGTAGTCCCTGACGTGCTCGTCGAGATCGATCTCTCGGTCGGACCGGGGCAGGCGCACGTCGCTGCGTTCGCGCGGGTGATCCGGGGTGGCGTCCGTCGCGAGGTCGATCACCTGGACCTCGGCGCCGTGGGTGCGGGCTGCGTCGGCGTACGCGCGTGCAAGGGCATGGTTGAAGCTGTCCTGGATGGGGTGTCCGATGATGACGAGGATGTTCACAGCCATGGCTCCTCAGTGGCGATCAGTCGTGCGTTGACGGTGGTCATGAGTGCGTGCATGCGGGCCACGTCATCGGAGCTGACGGAGTCGCCGAAGGCCTCCGTGAGGGCGCGCTCGATGATCGCGTCGCCATCGGCCACGAGAGTGCGGCCCTTGTCCGTGAGTTGGATTCGGAGCCGGCGACCGTGGCCTGGCTCCGCAGAGACGGTGAGCCAGCCTTCCTCGGTTAGCGCGGGCAGACGCTTGCTCACGGCTGCCTTCGAGATGTACAGGCACGAAGCGAGATCGGTGACGTCGGTGGGCTCCTCGTCGGCCACGATCGCGAGGAACTGAAACAGGTTGAACGAGACTCCGAGCTCAGACCTGAGCCGTGTGTTCACCCGGTGTTCCATGCGCGTGACGGTCTCCTGGAGCAGGTAGGCGAGATCCTTGAGCATGTCACTGAGTTAACCGGTAAACATGCAGGTTGTCAACCGGTTTACAACGGCGTCGACGCGCCGCGCACGGCCCCGCTACGCCGCCTCGCTCCACCAGCGCAGCACCCGGAGCGCCTTGAGGGTGATCCACCGGCTCGGCGTGCCGGCGGGGCCTTCCATGTGCGTGTGCGTGCGCCCGCGGACAGTGCGGGACAGCGGCCAGCGGCCGTCCGGCATGCGCAGATCCGCGATCTCCTCGATCGCCTCGGCGAGCCTGATGTCGGGTGTGCTGCCGCGCTCGCGGAAGTGCTCGAGCCCGCGCAGGATGTCGTGTCCCCAGCGCGTGGGGAACGTCGGCTGGAGGTAGCGCTCCTGCGCCACTTCGCGCGTGCTGAGGCGCCTGAACAGGTGCCGTGCGAGCAGGTACTCCTCGCCGCCGTCGCGTCGGTCGGCGACGACGTCCAGGTCGGGTGCGTCGGCACCCGGGGGCGGGAGCGTGCCCGCGTGGGCGGCTCGCTCGTACGCGAGGAGCGCTTCGACGACGGAGATGGTCGTGTCGAACGACCCGCGCACTGAGCCGTTCTCCTGCTCGCAGTTCCAGCCGCCGTCCGCCATCTGCTCCGTGAGCAGGCGGTTCACGATGCCGCTGACGTCGTGCCCAAAGTAGACGCCGCTGGACACGGTGGCGGAGTTGATGCACGGCTCCACCTCGCCGTCCCAGAAGGGCTCGTTCGCGTACTCCCACCGCACCGCCGCGGTCGCGCGCGAGACCGCGTCGGCCACGGCGGGGTCGTGAGGATCCGCACCCAGCAGTCGCAGCTCGGTGAGCACCGGCGCCGTCGCTGTCCACGGCTGGCCCTCGGTCGTGACGATCTCCATGGTCGCCCAGTCCGGCCAGTGCGCTCCCGCCTCCCACGATCCGTCGGGACGCCGCGCATCCAGCAGCGCGGCGCCCCACCCGACGTGCGCGACGCGGGCACGCTCGTCCGCGACCACGTCCGCAGACGCGTCCTTGAGGTCGCGCAGCACCTGCCAGCGGACGGCCGGATCCGAGTCCAGCAGCCACTCGACGACATCGGCGGGCGCGCGGTGCATGAGCCGAGACTATGCGCGGGCACTGACGCGCGCGCGGCGAGACGTCATGCAGACCGGGCGCGCGTGCCCCCGCGGGCGACCACGGCGTCGGCCGCTGAAGTCGAGGCGCGAGACATGAGCTCCTCGAGCGGGCCCTGCGGGCGCCACCGACGGTAGCCCCATGCGAGCACGGTGAACGACACGACCAGCGACACGAGCGCCACATTGCTCGGCTCATGGACGATGTCGTTGCCCGCGATCGCGATCACGAGCACGTGGGCCACGTACGCCGTGAACGCCATCGCCCCCAGGTCTCTCAGCGGTTGCAGCCATCGACCGCTCAGGTCAGAGAGCCACAGCGCTGCGCCGAGCACGGCACACGCGGCGCCGGCCGTCACGACCATCTCCAGCGCCGAGTTGGAGTGCGGCGTGAGCGAGGCCCACGCGGGCGCCCACCCGAACATCGCGGTGGGCCACGGAGGGGTAGCGCCGTATGCGAGGCCCAGCATCGTCCCGGCGCCGGCGACCGACGCGCCTCCCGCCACGAGCATCACGCGCGACGCTCCGGCGCGCAGATCGAGACGCGAGATCGCAAGACCGAGCAGCAGGTAGCCCGCCCATGCCAGGGCGGGGTAGTGGTGCCACCAGATCCGGTCGAGCACCGGCCAAGAGTCAGCGCCCGACGCGGTGGCCCAGTCCTGCACGACGGGCAGCAGCAGCGCGCCTCCCACCAGCGTCGCGGCAGCGCCCGCCCACAGCCAGACGGTGCGCGATCTCAATGCGACCAGCGCGAGCAGCATCATGAGACCCAGGTTGGCGAGGATGACGTAGACAGGCGTCTCGAGCGCTGTGAGGATCGCGCCAGCGGCGATCAGGATGCCTGCGCGCACCACGACCCTCACGCGCGTGTGCAGCACGGACGGGGCGCGCGCGTCCATGATCCCCATCGACACCCCTGCGAGCACCGCGAACAGCGCCGAGGGGAGGCCGTGAGACACCCACAGCCACGTCCAGCCGTCACCCGTGCCGCGGGCGCCGTCGTCGCCGATGTGCGCCGCCGCCATGCCTATGAACGCGACGGCTCGCGCCAGATCCAGGCCGCCGATGCGCCCCGCCTTCACCAGCGCTTCGGCAGGCCCGACGCTGGGGCTGGCATGAGCGTCGGTCATGCGGCCAGGCTACGGGGCGCCAGCCGCATCGAGAATGCCCTCGGCCCACTCGTAGTGCCCGCCGAGGCACTCATGTGCCACGTCGCCCAACGCCTCGTTGCCGAGCCAGTCGAGCGCGTCGGTCGCGATCAGCAACTCATCCTCGAGGGTGCCCACGAGCGCGACGACGGCCGTATGGGAGCCGACGAACGCCTCACGCGCGGCGGCGTAGTCAAGCTCCTTGAAGCGCTCATAGATGCTGTCGTTGAGGTCGGCCAGAGTGCTCCACGTGTAGCCCTCCGCGGGGAAGGCGGGCGACTCGTCGTTGCGCATCGCCGCGACCCACCCCTCGAACAGCCCGTGCCAGCCGTGCAGATGCGTGAGGACATCGGCGACCCGCCGACCCAGATATGCGTCCCCCAACTCGAGCGCCGGGTCGGCGTCCGTCCGCGACAGCAGGTGCGCCGCGCCTCGCTCGGCGGCCTCGAGGATCTGTGCACGGGTCCGGGGCATGCCGCCATCGTAGGCACGGGCGGGCACGGCGCGCGCGGTGGGCTGGGCACTAGGCTGGAGCCCATGCGTATCGCCAGATTCACCACCGGAGACGAGCCCCGCTACGCGATCGTCGACGGCGAGGACGGAGCCGAGGAGCTCGTCGTCCTCACCGGCGACCCCATGTATGTGCCGGGACAGCCGACGGGGGAGCGCGTGCCGCTCCACGCGGACGAGGTGCGACTGCTCGCGCCGGTGATCCCGCGCTCGAAGGTCGTGTGCCTCGGCAAGAACTATGAAGCGCACGCGCGCGAGATGGGTCAGACCGAGGCGCCCTCGCTTCCCACGCTGTTCCTCAAGCCGAACACTGCCGTCGTCGGGCCCGACGACCCGATCGTGCTGCCGCACTACAGCGAGGACGTGCAGATCGAAGCCGAGCTCGCGATCATCATCGGGCGTGTGTGCAAGGAAGTGTCGCCCGAGAACGCCGAGCAGTACATCTACGGCTTCACCTGCGCCAACGACGTGACCGCGCGTGACGTCCAGCGCGAGGAGAACCAGTGGTTCCGCGCCAAGGCGTTCGACTCGTCACTGCCGCTCGGCCCGTGGATCGAGACCGAGCTGGCCCACGACGACGTCCGCATCGGCTCGCGCATCAACGGCGAGACCGCGCAGGACGGCACCTCGCAGGACATGCTCGTCGACGTGCTCCACGCCGTCTCCATGGTCTCCGAGGTCACGACGCTCCTGCCGGGCGACGTCATCCTCACCGGCACTCCCGCGGGCGTCTCCCGCGTCGACCACGGCGACGTCGTCGAGGTCGAGATCGAAGACCTCGGCGTGCTGCGCAACCCCGTCCTGCGCCGCTAGCCGTACCTGCCGGACGCGGGCCACCCCCGCGTCGGGCCTCTCCCGCCGACACCACTGCATCCGCCAGCCACCACCACCGAGAGACGAACCATCACCGATATGAGCAAGGTCCGCGTCCGCTTCTGCCCCTCGCCCACCGGCCTGCCCCACGTGGGCATGGTCCGCACCGCCCTGTTCAACTGGGCCTACGCGCGCCACATGGGCGGCGACATGGTGTTCCGCATCGAGGACACCGACGCCGCACGCGACTCGCAGGAGAGCTACGAGATGCTGCTCGACGCGATGAACTGGCTGGGCATCACGTACGACGAGGGGCCCGACATCGGCGGACCTTACGGTCCGTACCGCCAGAGCGAGCGCCACGAGCTCCACGCCGACGTGGTGCGCCAGCTGGTCGAGGGTGGCTACGCCTACGAGTCCTTCTCGAGCCCCGAGGAGGTCGAGGCACGCCACAAGGCGGCGGGACGCGACCCCAAGTTGGGCTACGACGGCTACGACCGCGACCTCACCGACGCGCAGAAGGCCGCCTTCCGCGCGGAGGGCCGCGAGCCCGTGCTCCGCATGCGCATGCCGGACGAGGACATCACCGTCAACGACCTCATTCGCGGCGAGGTGACCTTCCCCGCGGGCTCCGTGCCCGACTACGTGATCGTGCGCGCTAACGGCGTGCCCCTGTACACGCTCGTCAACCCCGTGGACGACGCGCTCATGAAGATCACGCACGTGCTGCGAGGCGAGGACCTCCTGGCCTCGACGCCCCGCCAGGTGGTGCTGTGGCGCGCCATGGTCGAGCTCGGCATCGCCGACCAGGTGCCCGAGTACGCGCACATGCCGATGGTGCTCGGCGAGGGCACCAAGAAGCTCTCGAAGCGCGACCCCGAATCCAACCTGTTCCACCACCGCGAGCGCGGGTTCCTCCCCGAGGGGCTGCTCAACTACCTCGCGCTGCTGGGCTGGAGCATCGCCCCCGACCGTGACATCTTCACGCGCGACGAGCTGATCGCCGCGTTCGACATCGCCGACTGCACCGCTACGCCCGCACGGTTCGACCTGAAGAAGGCCGAGGCGATCAACGGCGACCACATGCGCATGCTGCCCATGGGCGACTTCGTCTCGCGCCTCGTGCCATACCTGCACGCGGCAGGCCTGGTCGGGTCGCCGGAGGTGGGCGGGCTCACGCCCCATGAGGAGCAGACGCTTGCCGAGGCAGCGCCGCTGGTGCAGACCCGCATGAACCTTCTCGGCGAGGCGCCCGGCATGCTCGGCTTCCTGTTCCTCGCCGACTCGCAGATCGAGTTCGATGAGACCGCGGTCGCCAAGCTGCCCGAGAACGCCACCGAGATCCTCGATGCCGCGCTCGCGGTGCTCGAGCCGCTCGAGGACTTCTCGCCGGACTCGCAGCAGGAGGCGCTGCGCGCGAAGCTCGTGGACGAGATGGGCATCAAGCCGCGCTTCGCGTTCGGTCCCCTGCGCGTCGCCGTCACCGGCCGTCAGGTATCGCCGCCGCTGTTCGAGTCCATGGAGATCCTGGGGCGCGACAAGTCGCTGAACCGGCTCCGCCGCCTCCGCGCCACGCTGTAGGTTCCCGTGGCCGACGAGCGCGAGGTGACGGGCTACGGCGAGGCTGCCGCCGCGTCGGGCCTGGACGATCCGGCCTGGCCCACGCCGACGCTGCGTGGCGACCGCATCACCCTGCGGCCGTACCGCGGCGCCGACGTCGACGCCTTGTGGGAGATGGTGCACGACGCCGAGGGCACCGACCTCACCGCGACCAAGGGCACCTTCACGCGCGAGCAGACCGAGGCGTGGGTGGCCAAGATCATCGACGCCGAGGACCGCATCGACTGGGTCATCGAGGAGGCGTCCTCAGGCGAGTACGCGGGCGAGGTCGTCATCAACGAGCGCGACGTGGATCTCCGCAGCGCGAACTTCCGCATCTCCCTGCGCGGGCCTGCGTGGTTCGGGCGAGGGCTCGGCACCGAGGCCACGCTGCTCGCATGCCTCCACGCGTTCTCCACGCTGCACCTCGACGCGCTCACGCTCAGCGTGCTCGCCCGCAACCCGCGCGCGCAGCGCGTCTACGAGAAGGCTGGCTTCCTGGTCAGTGGCTCGTATCACGAGGACGAGGAGGACTGGATCGAGATGCGGCTCACCCGCGCCCGGTGGCTCGAGGCCATGAAGGGACGTGAGCTGCCCCGTGCCTGAGATTCGCGCCGTCCTGTTCGATGTGGACGACACGCTCGTCGACACCCGCGGGGCCTTCCGCCACGCGCTCGCCTCCGTCGCCGTCGACTACCTCGACTCTGGAGTGGACCACGAGGAGCTCGTGCGCTTCTGGCGCGACGACCGCCACGGCTCGTACCGGGCGCACACCCGCGGCGAGATGAGCCACCGCGAGCAGCGCCACCTGCGCGCCAACGACCTGCACGTCGAGTTCGGCGGGCCGCACCTCGACGACGACGCCTACCAGCGGTGGGACGAGGCCTTCGAGCGCTACTTCCGCGAGGGCTGGGCGCCCCACCCCGACGCTGCGGTCGCGCTGGATGCGCTCGACGCGCTCGGCGTGCCGTACGGAGGGCTCTCGAACGCCGACCATGCCTACCAGGAGCTCAAACTCGCACAGTGCGGCCTGTCTCGCGTGCCGATGCTCGTGGGCGTGGACACCCTCGGCGTCGGCAAGCCCGACCCGCGTGTCTTCCAACTGGCGTGCTCGCGCCTGGGCTTCGAGCCCGCTGAGGTGGCCTACGTCGGCGACGAGTTCGACGTGGACCCGCTCGGCGCGCGCGATGCAGGGCTCGGCCTTGGCGTTTGGATCGAGCGGCCCGGGTCCCACGCGCGGGATGTCGAGGGGCTCGCGGGAGACGGCGTGCCTCGCGACGGGCTGGTGCGCATCGGATCTCTCGAACAGCTCGCGGACCTGCTGCGCTGAGCCGAACCTCTGCACGACGGCGGCCCTGGCGCGGCCGCGCGCGCCCACCTACGCTGGGGTGATCATGCCGCTCATCTCTGCCACGGACGAGGCGGTGGAGGTCACGCCTCGCCGCAGGCATCGCGCCGCGCGCGTGGTCGCCGCAGTCGTGGTCGTCGCCGCAGCGGTCGTGTGGGCGGTCTTCGCGGCATTGACCGACGACGATGACGCGGCCCCGGACGCACTCGAGCAGCGCGCCGCGATGGACGCGACGGCGCTCGCGTACACGGAGTGGCTGTCGACAGCGCGGATGGCGGAGTGCCTCAACGAGCGAGGCCTCGAGTCCTATCCGAGCCTGGTCGCCTACCGGGACCGGGTCGCCGAGGTGGCCGCGCTCCTGGACGTCGAGGCGTCGCGCCCTGAATCGTTCGCGCGCTACATTCCGCGCGACCTGCCGACCAGCGAATACGCCGACGCGATGGTGCGCTCGATCGAGGACGGCGGCTGCATGGTGTGGCGACCCATCCTCGACCTCCAGGACAGGGCAGCCATCGACGCCGCGGTCGATCAGGCGCGCGGCGATGCCGCGTTCGCCACCTACGTCTCCGACTCTCTGTGGGCCGATGCCAACCCGGCCGAGCTGCTCTCCATCTACCTCGCCGCGTCGTCGCCGGGCGGCGAGGAGGCGCTTGCTCCCGACGCGTCGGCGCTTCTGGACTCGGCCATCGCTATCGCAGGGTCCGCGTCGACGTGGCGTGCAGGCGGCATCGACGAGGCAGAAGGTTACCGGCAGGCATGGGGATCCACCGTGGACGGCGAGGCGATCGTGATCCGCGTGGAGCCCGCGGGGGTCGCGCACGAGATGGCGGTGCTGTGGGGCACGCCCGCGAACCCGGTGGTGTGCGGTGACGTGCAGGCATCGCTCTCGATCGGGACCGATCTGATCAACTTCGACGGGCCGCGGCGCGGGCCTGCCTTCGACATCCACGCCGCGCTCGAAGAGTCGTGGTGCCCCGCTGATGCGGAGGCTCCCGCTGTACCGTAAGCGCATGGGAACAGGGGGAATGCGGCGGGCTCTTGCTGGCGTCGTCGCGGTCGCGACGGCTCTGACGCTCGCGGCGTGCGGGGCCGACGGCGTGACTGACGAGTCAGCCGAAGCAGGGTTCGGCGTGGCTCAGTTGCAGTCGCCAGATCAGGTCGAGGGCGTGCGCGAGCCGATCCGGGGAACTGTCAGCATCGCGAGCAACGGCTGCCTGCGCCTGCTGATCGACGACGGCACGTCGCCGTGGATCGTGTGGCCCCCTGACTCGGAGCTTGCGGACAATGGGGGAGTGATCGCGGACGGGTCGCGCTACTACGACGGTGACGCGCTCGTGGGTGCGGGCGTGCTCGTGGAACTGACCGATCTGCCCGACGGCGACAACCCCGACAGCTACTTCTCATCCTTCGGTGGCTACTGTGGCGCCGACGAGACCGGAGTGGTCGTCCTCGACGCGGTCGCCCACGCCGAGGCGTAGGCGGTTTGGGTGAGCGGGGTTCTTCCGGTACAGTAGATACCCGGTTCGGTCCCCGAACCATTGGCCTATGGTGTAATTGGCAGCACGTCGGTTTCTGGTACCGCCAGTCGAGGTTCGAGTCCTTGTAGGCCAGCGCAAGACCCTCCTTCGGGAGGGTCTTTCTGCTTTCCCGGCCGTGGTGCAACTCCGATCGCCCCCACCCCTCTCCGGACACTCCGAACCAATCTGAGCCCGACACCCCGGCTGCGGAGCCCTCAGCGGGCTCTGGGCCGGGGTGTCGGCTGCCGAATTGGTTCGAACTGTCAGAGGGCGGACTGTCAAGGCGGAGCGAACGCGTGCATACGGGCGGGCTACTCCGGCGTCGCTGTGTGGCTGACCTCCAGGTGCTCGCCATTCCATCCGACGGTGACCGCGTCGCCCTCGCGCAGGCGGCCGTCCACGATCTCCTTCGCGAGCTCGTTGAGCACGCGGGTGGTGATGAGCCGCTTGAGCGGTCGCGCGCCGAACTGGGGGTCGAATCCATCGCGCGCCAGCGACGCACGCAGCTCCGGCTCGACCGTGAGCGCGATCTCCTTCGACTCTGCGAGCCGCGCTGTCGCCTTGGCCAGCTCCGCGTCCACGATGCCCTCCATCGCCGCCGGGTCGATGCGGTCGAAAACCACCACGTCGTCCAGGCGGTTCAGGAACTCGGGGCGGAACGCGCGCTTGAGCACCTCCTGGAGCTGTCCCTCGAGCGCCTCGCGCGAGACCCCGTCCCACGCGAGCACCAGGTCGGACCCCAGGTTGGAGGTCATCACGATGATCGTGTTCGTGAAGTTGACGGTGCGTCCGCGGCCGTCCGTGAGGCGGCCGTCGTCGAGCACCTGGAGCAGCACGTTCCACACGTCGGGGTGAGCCTTCTCGACCTCGTCGAACAGCACGATCGAGTACGGCCGACGCCGCACGGCCTCGGTGAGCTGACCGCCCTGGTCGTAGCCCACGTAGCCCGGGGGAGAGCCGATGAGCCGCGAGACGGCGTGCGCCTCCATGTACTCGGACATGTCGATGCGGATCATCGCCCGCTCGTCGTCGAACAGCTGCTCGGCGAGCGCGCGCGCCAACTCAGTCTTGCCGACGCCCGTGGGGCCGAGGAACATGAACGAGCCGATGGGGCGGTTCGCATCCGACAGTCCAGCGCGGGCACGGCGGATCGCGTCTGAGACCGACGTGATGGCGCGATCCTGCCCCACCACGCGCTCATGCAGCCGGTCCTCGAGGTGGCCCAGCTTGGCGGACTCCTCCGTCAGCAGCTTCTCGACGGGCACGCCGGTCCACTTGGCGACCACGCCGGCGATGTCCTCGCCGGTGACCTCCTCGCGCAGCATGCGCTCGTCGGCCGGGATCGCATCGAGCTGGGCTCGGGCGTCGGCCATCTCCTTCTCCGCCGCGGGGATCTCTCCGTAGCGGATACGTCCGGCCTTCTCGAGCTCGCCGAGTCGCTCGGCGCGCTCGAGCTCGCCGCGCAGCGCCTCGAGGCGCTCGGTTGCGCCGGAGACGCGCACGATGAGGTCCTTCTCTCGCGCCCAGCGCATGTTGAGCGCCTCCGATTCGCCCTTGAGTCGGGCGATGTCCGCGTCGATCTCGTCGCGGCGCGCCTTGGCGTGCTCGGACTTGTCCTTGGCCACCTGGGTGCGCTCGATCTCGAGCTGCATGATGCGCCGGCGTGCGCGGTCCAGCTCGATCGGCATGGAGTCGAGCTGCATCTTGAGCGCGCTCGTCGCCTCGTCGATGAGGTCCACGGCCTTGTCGGGCAGGAAGCGGTCGGTGATGTAGCGGTCGGAGAGCGTGGCGGCGCTCACGATCGCCTCGTCGGTGATCTTGACGCCGTGGTGCACCTCGTACTTCTCCTGGAGGCCGCGCAGGATCGCGACGGTGTCGTCGAGCGAGGGCTCGCCGACGTAGACGGGCTGGAAGCGGCGCTCGAGGGCGGAGTCGGTCTCGATGTGCTCGCGATACTCGTTCAGTGTGGTGGCGCCGATCATGCGCAGCTTGCCGCGCGCGAGCATGGGCTTGAGGATGTTGCCGGCGTCGACGGAGCCGTCGGCCTTGCCTGCGCCCACGATGGTGTGGAGCTCGTCGACGAACAGGATGATGCGGCCCTCGGCCTGCTCGACCTCGGCGAGGATCGCCTTGAGTCGCTCCTCGAACTGGCCGCGGTAGGCGGCGCCAGCGACCACGGAGCTCATGGCGATCTCGATGACCCTTCGGTCCTTGAGCGAGGAGGGCACGTCGCCGGCGATGATGCGCTGCGCGAGGCCCTCGACGATCGCCGTCTTGCCGACGCCCGGCTCGCCGATGAGCACCGCGTTGTTCTTGGTGCGACGCGTGAGCACTTGCATGACGCGGCGAATCTCCTCGTCGCGGCCGATCACGGGATCGAGCGCGCCCTGCTCGGCGAGCGCGGTGAAGTCCTGCCCGAACTGCTCGAGCGCGGACTGCTGCTCCTGCGACTGAGGAGCCTGGGACGGGGTCGTCATGATGTCCTCCTAGGGCGTGACGATAAGTTGAGCGTTGATGACTCAACTTTACATAACGCCCGACGCGAGAGCAAGGCTTTCGTAGGCCCGACGCCGGGGTCGGGGGAGCGGTCGCGCGAAGGTGAGGAGGGCGTCGGGCGCGGTCAGATCGCGCCGAGCAGCTCACTCGCCGCGCGGTACGGCATCGAGCGCTTGGTGAGCTGATTGAGGGCACCTACGAGGTATACGTCCTTTGACGGCACGTAGTAGAGCAGCGTCCCACTCGCGCCGGAGTGGCCGATCATCTCCGGCACCGCCTTGAGCGTCATGTACCGGGGAACGGAGAAGCGCATGATGCCGGTGCCGTAGGTGAGCGGCATCATCACCCGCCGCCAGGTGGAGGTGATCTCGTCGAGGTCTGCCGCGGGGAACAGCTCGCCCCGCATGAATGACCTCAGGAAGCGCAGAGCCTCGGGCGCGGTCGAGACGGCACCGCCATCCGCCTGGAACGACGCCATGGCGTGGGGAGCCTCGAAGGGCGCGGCGCCGCTCAGGATCCCCGCGATGTCCGGGTAGCGATCCAGCGAGGACTCGGCGAAGACGAACGTCTGGTCCAGACCCAGGGGCTTCGCGATCCGCGCCTGTACCGACTCCGCATAGGGGCGGCCGTCAAGGCTCTCGATGACGAGCTGCAGCACCTGGAAGTTCGTGTCCGAGTACAGCGCCTTGCCAGGCGTCCCTGGCGCGAACGCGGGGCGCATCCCGCGAGCCATGTCGAGCGCCGCGCCGGTGGGCCAGCCGCGATCCTTTCGTGCGAGCTCATCGATCAGCCTGCTGCCGTCGCGCCGCTTGCCCTCGAAGTAGTCGGGCAGGCCGGTGGTGTGGGACATGAGCTGGGCGATCGTGAGCGCTGCACTCACATCGTGACCGTCGAGCACGTGCAGTCCTGCGAGGGTGCCAGCCGCGAGGTGAGAGGCGGCAGTGTCGTCGAGGCCCAACGCCCCCTCTGCTCGTAGCTGCAGCAGGATCGTCGTCGTGAAGAGCTTGGTGATGCTGGCGAGGAAGAACGGCTCGCGGGCGCCCTCCTCGGTCCAGCTCCATTCGAGTTCGGACTTACCGGAGGCGAGGGCGAAGCGCACCTCGTTCGTGTCCGAGCGGTCCGCGTACTTGCGTGCGATGCGATCCAGGGCGGCGGTGTCGAGGGTGTGAGTGCGCATGGCGTTCATCGTGGTGCCTCGCGCGCATGGTGGCATCGTCCTTGAGAATGGGATCTGGGCATATTCCTCCGCCTTGCGGACGATCGCGAGCGGATTTGGAGGAGGTGCCTTCAGTGCTGTACAGTCTTATCTCGCGCCAGCCGCCCGTGTGGGTGGACGGATGCAGCTAGGGCCCCGTTGTGTAGCGGCCTAGCACGCCGCCCTCTCAAGGCGGTAGCGCGGGTTCGAATCCCGTCGGGGCTACCAGATCGCTCCTCACCTCTGGGTGAGGAGCTTTTCTCATTCTCGAGGAAGAGCGACTGCCGTGAGGGGCGGCCACGTGCGCGTCCGTGGGGATGTTACCTTCGTCGTGCGGCCAGGGGGCGGTCCCCTGTGCGACGGCGCCAGCGCCCACCTCGGCGGGCGGAAGGGGGTGCAGGTGGTTCTCGGCTCGTACTTCGATGCCATCCTCGCCGCCGCACGCACCGGAGCCGCGTGGGCCTGGGAGAGCCTCTACCGCGATCTCGCAGGGCCCGTCCGCGGGTACCTCGCCGGCCGCGGAGCTCCCGACCCTGACGACCTCGCGTCGGAGACCTTCCTCGCCGTCGCCCGTGACATTCACCGCTTCAGCGGTGACGAGAGCGACTTCCGTTCGTGGGTCTTCACGATCGCGCATCGGCGCATGCAGGACGCGTTCCGCAAGCGCGGACGTGAGGTCGCGACCGTGGACGGCGAGTATGCAGAGGCGCGCGCGGAAGAGGAGTGGCTCGGCAACGTCGAGACCGAGGCCATGAATGAGATGTCGATGCTCGAGGTCGGAGCGATCATCCGCAATCTCACCAAGGTGCAGCAGGACGTGCTGCTGCTGCGCGTCGTCGGCGACCTCTCGGTGGCCGAAGCGGCGAGCGTGCTCGGCAAGTCCGAGGACGCGGTCAAGGCGATCCAGTCGAGGGCCCTGAAGAGCCTTCGAAAAGAGATTTCGGAAGCAGCGTCACCTTTGCGCGGCGGCGAGCGATGACAGGGATGAGATGACTGAACAGCGATTCCCCGACGCAGATGTCGACGCGCTTATCTCTGGAGGCACGCCGACGGATCCGGACCTCGCCGCCCTCACGGGCGCGGTGGCCGGCATCCGCCATGCGTACGCCCTGGAGCCGAGCGACGCGCACGTAGCCGCCTTCACTGGCCGGCTCGCCGCCGTGGCCGCCGCCGCCCCCCTTGACGGCGGCCCGGTCGGCGCGTCGCGATCGCCCCGTCGTCTCACTCGACGCCTCACGGCCGCGCTTGCGGTCGCCGGCGTCGCAGTCTTCGGCGTCGCTGGCGCCGCTGCCGCCGACGAGGTCGACGGCTCTGTCTCCGGCGATGCCCTGTACGGTCTGGACCGCGCGTTGGAGCGCGTCGGCATCAATGACGGCGGAGCCACGGAGCGCCTCGCCGAGGTCATGGTGCTGCTCGAGCGCGGTGATGTGGAGCGCGCGCTCGCGACCTCGGAAGAGGCGATCGACGCGCTCGAGGGCGCCGACGAGCTTGACGAGGCCGACGCCGACGCGTTGGCTGGCCTGCTCCATGCTGCCGAGTCGGTGATGTCGGAGGGCTCCGAGCAGTCGCTCGAGCGCCGTACTCAGGTCGCCGACATGCTCCGCTTCATGGCAGAGACCGAGCTCACCGGCAAGGACTTCGGCCAGGCGGTCGCCGAGCACGCGCGCGGCATCTTCGATGACGACGCGAGCGGTGAGGACGCCCCCGGTGCCGGCGAGAACGCCGCCACCCCTGACGTCGCAGACGCCCCCGGCAAGTCTGACGATGCGCCCGGCAAGCAGGAGGAAGCCCCTGCCGAGGATGACCAGCCGGCGCCCGCAGACGAGGGCGCGGCACCCGGCGGTGGCAAGCCCGACGTGACGGGCACCGGAGCTCCCGAAGGCGCGGGCAAGCCGAGCACCGCGGGCAAGCCCGCGTCGGACGAGGACTAGCAGCGCTCAGGCCGCCGCGTCCTCGACGGATGCGAGGCGTCGCCGCCACTCCTGCGCGAGTTCGCGCGGAGGCACGCCGCACACGGGATCGCCTTCGATGCGCGGTCGACGCCGGGCCGCCTGTGCATAGATGGCGTCGCGTAGGCCGCGGGGCACCCACCGTAGTATGCGTGCCCCGCGCCACGGCCAGCCGAGCGCGCTCACGATGTCGATCACCGCGTCGGATCTGAGGATCGCGCGTTCGCCGTTCCACAAGATGATGGTGGATGCCGTGATCTCGGGCGAGAGACCCGCACGGCGCACGACCGCACGCCCGGCCTTGCCGCCGCTTCCTGCGAGCAGATGCAGCGCGGCGCGGTCATGGCGCACCAGCCAGGCGACGAAGCCGTTGCACAGCCCACAGTCGCCGTCGAACACCACTATCCGCGGAGACTCCATGGCGCCAGAACGCGGGGGAGCGTGCGGCGATTCCGCGTCAGGCGCGCAGGAGCGACGCGAGCTCGGTGCCCCACGCGCGAGCCTCGTCGAGTTGGCCCGCCTTCAGGAGGTCGCCGCGTTCCGGGCCCGCGCTCGAGAAGTTCACGAGGAAGCCCCGCGGCGCGCTGATCCGCGTGCAGCCCTTGTCTTGGAGCGCGCGCAGGATCGCCGTGTTGGCGCCGCGCCCCAGAGGGCCTCGGACGCGCGTATCGAACGCTGCAGCTGGCACAGACAGCGGAGGAAGCGCGTCGAGCCATTCGCGCATCGGGCGCGTGCTGAGGTCGGCTGCCGCGTGCTCCGCGTCGACCTTCTTGGAGGTGGCGGACTCGCGTGACTGCTGCGTGGGGAGGTTCATCCCGTGGACGGGCGCGCCCGCGACGATCGCGCTCGCCTCAAGTGCCCTCGAGGGGTCAGCCTGTGAGGTGGTCAGGAGCGTCGCATCGGTGCCGAGGCCCTCGGCGATCGCGCGTGCCACTGCCTCGGTGTTGCCCCAGAGGGACTCGTATACGACCCAGATGCCCATATCTCCAGGGTTCGCCTGCGTCGACCGGCGGGCACGGGGCGAAGGTCCCGGGTCGAGGCGCAGGGGAGCCCTCGTCGGGTCGGGAGCCGTGCGCAATCCGCCACGAGCATGCGCACGATTTGCGCCGTGCGTCACGGTATGTCCAGCACGAAATGTGCCTTCTCAACATCTGGAGGGGCCTGGCGTCGCCGTCGAGGAATGCGGTCAGGGAGGAGCCCGTTGTGCCAGCGCAAGCATGCAGCACCGCATGAGAAGGCCTCGGCGCACCGACCCCCGGTGCGCTGGGTGACTCTGCGGTCACGTCCCCCCGGCGCCGTCGGCGCGCCCGCACCAAGGAGAAGTCCCCATGACCAACCCCACCGAGGCCGTCAACGCGGCCATGACCATCGACGGCGCCAAGGCTGCGGCCCTCGTGGACCTCGACACCGGCATGACCCTGGCCACCGCAGGTGGGGGCATCGACCTCGAGCTCGCGGGCGCTGGCAACACCGAGGTGGTGCGCGCCAAGATGCGCGTCATGGACTCCACGGGCATCGAGGGTCCGATCGAGGACATCATGATCGTCCTCAAGGACCAGTTCCACATCATCCACCCGCTCACGGCCGCGAGCGGTCAGGGCCTGTTCCTGTACCTCGCGCTCGCCAAGGACAAGGCGAACCTCGCGATGGCGCGGCGCCAGCTCGAGAACATCGAAAAGTCCATCGAGATCTGATCGACACGATGACGCGCCCGCGGCCGGGCTATGAGGTCCGCCGCAGGCGTGCTCCCCAGGAGGATGGCGTGGATCAAGAGATCTTCAAGGTGGTCATCTCGGGCCCCTTCGGTGCGGGAAAGACCACGTTCGTGAAAGCGATCGCGGCAGACGCGACGGGATCCGAGCGCGGCGTGACCGATGCGACGGCGGCGCTCAAGGCGCAGACGACCGTCGCCATGGACCATGGCAGCGCGCGGCTGGACGACGGCACGGTCGTGTCGGTGTTCGGCACCCCCGGGCAGGAGCGCTTCAGCTTCATGTGGCCCGTCCTCGCGAGGGGCATGCACGCGTATGCGCTGCTGGTGGATGCCAGCCGGCTGCAGGCGCAGGCGCAGCTGAAGTCGATCCTGCGACAGTTCCGCGGCTTCGCCCCCGAGGTGCCGTTCCTCATCGCGGCGAACCGGTGGGATCAGGCGACGCTCTCACGCGAGGCGCTCGCCGAGTTCATCGGCGTCGAGCCCCGCCTGATCGTGGCCCATGACCCGCGCGACGAGCGCGAGGCACACGACCTGCTCGCGACCCTCGTGGGCATGGCGCGGTCTCTCGAGTACAAGGAGTCCGCATGATTCTCGCCAAGCATGGACTGCTCGCAGGCGCGCGCCTGCGCCAGAACGTCGACGAGGTGCGTCGCGTGATCGTGGCGCGCACCGACGGCATCGCTCTGTATGACGACGTCCCACTCGAGAAGCGCGACGGTGCCGCTGCGCTCACCGCCACGGTGCTCGGGCTCGCCGCCGCCTCGTCCGCATCCCTGGAGCTCGAAAGTGTGCACTTCACCGCCACAGTCAGCGCGGACGGCTGCCTCTTCGTGTATCCGATCGACGCGACCCATCTGCTGGCCGTCGTGACAGGACCACGAGTGGACACCGGCGCGCTCGGCGAGGCTGCGCTTCGCGAAGTCGATGCCCTGCGCAGGCTCTCGGGCTCTCCGGTCGCCGCGTGATCTCGCGCGAGGCGTGCGCCGCCGAGGCGGCAGAACTCCGTGCGGTCCCGGGTGTGCGCAGGGTCCTGTTCTCCCGGCCTGACGGCGTCGCGCACTACGACGACGCGGCCCTCGAGGAGCGCGAACTCGGCGCCGCCAGCGTCGCGGTGCTCGTCGGCGCCACGGATCACGCGGCGCACTCGTTCGGCCTGGGGCGTGCCGAGGGCGTGATCGTGTACGGCTCCGGCGTGCAGCTGATCGCGAGGCCCGTGAACGACCTCCTCATGGTCGTGGTCGCGGACCTCGAGGCTGCGGGCCACGATGTGTACCGGCGCGTGCGCGCCGCCGGACGGCGCCTCGACGCCCTCGCGTAGCCGCCGAAGTGCCGGCCCGACGGTGGGGTGGCGCCGGTATCCCGGCCGCCCCAGCGTCGGGCGTCTTCAGGCCGACGCGAGCGCCGCGTTGAGCGCGAGCATCTCGGCGGCGAAGCGCGCCCGCAAAGAGGCCTTCGTGTCGTCGTCGCAGAAGGCGCCATCGATGCCGGCCAACGTGAGCCTCTTGGCGTCCTCGATCCCCAGGCCCATCAGCGGCAGCGCCTCTGTGTACTCACGCCCTACCGAGGTGCGGAAGAACACCGCGTCATCCGAGGACAGGCTCACGGACAGCCCCGCGTCGATCATCGCGCGGATGCGGTGGCTCGGGTCGATCGTCCAGCCGGAACAGATCGTCGTCGACCACGGTGTGGTCGCGAAGTGCAGGCCCTTGTCTCGCGCCCGCGCGGTCAGCTCTGGGTCGTCGACGATGCGATACCCGTGGTCCACGCGGTCCACCTCGAGCTCATCGATCGCGACCCGCACGTTCTCCGGGCTGTCGACCGGCCGTTCGCCCGCGTGCGCAGTCGTCCTCAGCCCGGCGGAACGAGCCAGCGCGTAGGCCTCGGCGAACCTCCCTGGGTCCTCCGTGAGCTCCGGCGTGAGATCGTCCATGCCGAGCCCCACCACCTCGGGCAGCGGGTTGTCCAGCATCGTCTGGACGAGCTCCACGGCAGAGCCGGGGGAGTCCTGGCGGTTGATCGCGATAACGATCCGGAACCCCACGCCGAGGTCCGTCTCGGCGGCGCGCAGGCCTTCGATGATCGGGTCGAGCAGGGCGCGATAGTCGAGTCCCTTTGGTGCGAAGTACTGCGGATTGACGTAGTACTCGCGGTAGCGCAGTGAGCCGTCCGCGACATCGGTGCGGACTCCGTCGTATGCCACCTGCGCGAGGTCTTCGGGTTCGCGCAGCACGTCGGTGGCTGCGCGGAATGCCACGAGGAAATCAGCGAGATCCGTGTAGGCGAAGAGCTGCTCGGGGTCCGTCGTCGGCAGCTCGACGCCGTACTTGTCTGCGAGCGCGATCAGGCGCCCGGCGGACATCGTGGAGGTGAAGTGGCAGTGCAGCTCGGTCTTCGGCAGCAGCCGCAGATAGTCATCGACGCGCATGGCCCCAGTCAAGCGCAGCCATGTGTCGTCCACGTGTCATGTCCGAGAGTGCTGCGCGCAGGGCGACCGTCCACCGGCGGCGGCGTGTGTCACGCCGCCGCCGGTGGTGCTGCTCAGCCGGTGATGCAAGGCTGGCCGTTGAGCCAGAACTGCTCGGGCTCGGCGTCCGGGAGCCAGCCGGGCTCGCCGAGGAACCCGACCGTCACCCGCTTGCCCGGCTTGATCGTGCCGTTCCACGGCATGGACGACGCGGTCACGAAGGCGCCATCCTGGCTCCACTCCGCGCTCCACGCCTGGCTCGAGATCGCGTCGTCGGCCGGGTAGCCCCACGTCAGATCCCAGGAAGTGAGCGCCTCATCCGAGACGTTGTTGATCCAGATCTGCGTGTTGTAGCCCTTCGCCCACGATCCGTGAACGGTGTACGTGACCTCGCACTGCAGGACCGGCGCTTCGCCCTGGTCGTAGTCGGCCATCCACGAGGCGACCCAGCTGAGCGCCGAGTTCCAGTTCACCGTGATCTCGTTGGTCGACCAGGACTGGATGTGATCCACGTAGCACTGCTGGGGTGCGCAGTCGGCGTCAGGGTAGAGCGCTGCGAACGTCGGATCCCAGGTCGGCACGTCGGGGTTCGGGCCTCCGGACACCGAGCCCGGCGGCGGGTGGGGGAGGTCCGGGTTGAGCTGTGCGGAGAACCACCGTGAATGCTGGTTGCGGCTCGTGACGTCGCCGTAGTCGGTGACGTACGAGATGTTGAGCGCGTTGCGGCCCAGCAGGTAGTCCATGGACTCGACCACTGCGTCTGCGTACGCGGGGTCACCCGTGAGGTCGTACGCGGTTCCCAGGATCACCTGGTTGTTGAGCACGGCGGAGTTGGAGCCCCACTCGAAGGAGTCATCCGCGAGTGCGAGGCCGAACTCCTGGCCCTGCTGTGTCGCGAGCAGTCCGTCCGCGCCTGCGATGACCTGGTCGACGATCGCGGCCCGGTTCGCGTAGTTGTTCGGCACGGTCGCGAGGTCCATCTTCGCGAGAGCGGCGAGGTCGCCCCAGAAGAACCCGTCGCTGAACGAGTCCGCGGTGTCGACCTTGGACGCCCTCAGGTAGTCCTCGAACTGCTGCTCTCCCGTGGTGAGGTACAGCTCTGCAGCGGCCCAGTAGAACTCGTCGGTGACATCGTCATCGTCGTAGGGGCCGCCGCCGTCGTTGCCGTCCGCCGCAGGAGCGTACAGGTCCGGTGTGCCGAGCGCTGCCTCCCACGTTGAGCGTGCAGCATCGAGGAGTTCGCGTGCGAAGTCCTCGTCGTACGGAGCGAACAGGCGCGCGCCCTGAGCTGCGGTGGCCGCCAGGTTGAGCGTCGCGGCCGTCGAGGGCCGGTGCAGCTCGCGCACCTGAGGGTCATTCGCCGGCATGAGGGGAAGGCCCGTCCATCCGTCGTCATGGATCTTGTGGTGCACAAGTCCCGCGAACTGCTCGCCCTCGGGCACCTGCATCGACAGCATGAACTCGAGCTGCCAGCGTGCCTCGTCCAGCACATCGGGCACGCCGTTGGACGTCTCTGGCACGTTGAGCGTGCCGTCGCGCAGTGCCCCGAGGTCGGTCGTGGCGGCCGTCTTGGTGCGCTCGAACGTGCCGAGCAGCTGTGCCGTAGCGATGCCGCCGTTGACGACGTACTTGCCGTGGTCTCCTGCGTCGTACCAGCCCCCGACCACGTCGAGCGTGTAGTCGCACCCGGCCCAGCCGTACTCGTCGGTGTAGGCCGCCGCCGCATCGGCCGGGTTCTGGCAGGGCACGTCGAGGTCGCCCTGGTTGACGGCGCCGTCCTCCGGGGACGAGACGTGGCCAGCGGCGCGAGCGTAGTCCTCGCCCACGATGTCGGCGTCGATCTCGATACCTGAGCGCGCCAGGTAGAAGTAGTTGAGCGCGTCGTACCGCAGCTGCTGGTACGCCTCGGTGCCGATCTCGAACTCGTAGGACTCCTCGCCGTCGGCTACGAGGGTGTAAGTGCCGCTCGCGGTCACGTCGCTGAAGTCGATGCCGTGCACGTTCTGCCCGGCCGATGCGTCGGTTCCCAGGGGGCTCGTCTCACCCGAGGCGACGGTCGCGCCGCCGCTCCTCAGCTCCCACGTGACCGGCTCGGTCGCCTCGGTGACCAGCGTGGCCTCCTTGGGCCCCTGTACGAGGTAGCCGACCTGGTTCACGCGCACGCGCGGCCCGGTCTCGGGCACGTACTGCGGCGGCTCCGCGCCACCGATGAGTGACACCTCGTCCAGGCACAGGGTCCACGGCTCGGCTGAGCCGCCGACCTGGAGCGCGACCTGCAAGGTGGGCGCGTCGGGCGAGGACGGGGTGGCCTCACCGAGAGTGAATGACGTCGTGTAGGTCCCGTCGGGCGCCGCCTGGATGAGCTCGCCGTAGGTGGTGTACGGGGCTCCGTTGTCGCCGACGATGGCGCGCACGGGTCCCGTGCCTGTCCCCGTGAACGACAGCGTGTACGGACCTGCCGGAAGCACGGTGCGGCCTGAGGCGGGGTCGAGCGGGCCGAGGTCGTTGTGCCCGATGATGACGTCCCAAGGGTTGGAGGTGCCGCCCGGGATGTCGAGGCACCACACGCCATCCGTGAGCGTGGAGTCTGAGACGTTCGAGGTCCACCACGGGTCGGTGCCATCCGTGAAGTCAGTGTTGGAGAGGTACTCCACGCCGGCCTGGGTGAACGACACATCGTCGAGGCATACGGTTGCGCCGGGCGCGGCGCCCGTCTGCCACACGATCTGCGGCGATGAGGTCTCCTCGCTCACCGTGACGTCGAGCGAGAACTCCTGCGCTTCGGCGGTGAGGTCGACCGTGGTCGACCAGTACTGCGCGTAGGGGTCCACACCTTGGCCGACCACGACTGAGGCGGGGCCATCTCCCGAGGCAGTGAAGGAGAGGGTGTAGGCGCCAGGGTCGAGCGACGTGAGGTTCTGGCCGACGGCCGCGTCCCACGGGTTCGCGGTTCCGGAGCCGACGGTTCCGCAGAACTGGCCGTCATCGAAGCTCTGCGAGTCGAACCCGTAGGCGAACCACCCGGATTCGCCTTCCGAGAAGTCGCCGTTGGTGACGTCAGCCGTTGCTGGCACTGTGGCCAACACGATGAGCGAAGCCGCCGCCGCGGCTGATGAGAGCGCTCTCACGAAGCTTTGCACTGTTCCTCCAGATTGTCGCCGTTGAGAATCGGAACGTGGATGCCAGGGCTTTCGCCAGCACCGGCACGCTTGGGGAACGTAACACGAAGCGCGGGCGTGCGCATCTGAACCGGTTGCTTTGTGGAAGTGCCGGCCCGACGCTGTGGCCGGCTTCTGCCGGCACGCCGGCCCTGGCGTCGGGCCTGCTCAGCCCTCCGTGCGGCGCAGGACCTCGCTGAGCTGCTGCGCCGCCTCGACGACGGCGGTCGCGTGATGCGCGCCGGGGTGCGCGGTGAGGCGCTCGGCGGGTCCCGAGATGGAGACGGCGGCGATGACGGTGCCAGCGGTGCCCCACACGGGCGCCGAGACCGAGCTGACGCCGGCCTCGCGCTCGCCGGAGCTCTCGGCCCATCCGCGCTCGCGGACCACGCCAAGGTCGGATGCGGTGAATCGTGCCGCGGCGAGCCCGCGGTGCAGGCGCTCGCCTTCCTCCCAGGCGAGGAGCACCTGCGCGGCTGAGCCAGCGGTCATGGTCATGGTGGTGCCGACGGGGATGGAATCGCGCAGGCCCATGGGGCGGTCCGAGGCCGCGATGCAGATGCGCTGGTCGCCGTGCGGGCGGTAGAGCTGCGAGGACTCGCCGGTCCGGTCGCGCAGGACGGTCAGCACGGGTTGGGCGGCACTGACCAGGCGGTCCTCGCCGACGGCCGCGGCGAACTGTGCGAAGCGCGGTCCGAGGATGAAGGCGCCAGTGGCGTCGCGGCCCACGAGGCGGTGGTGCTCGAGCGCGAGGAGCAGTCGATGGGCGGTGGGCCGGGCAAGATGGGTGTCGGCCACGATCTGGCTCAGCGTGGCAGGCCCGCCTTCGAGAGAGGCGAGCAGCGCCGCTGCCTTGTCAATCACGCCGACGCCGCTATGATTGTCCATAGAGCGATACTAGCGTCTCACAATCTGAGATGTCTAGGCCGGATCCGAGGAGGACAGCATGGGCACGACCCTGGCCGAGAAGCTGTGGGCCAACCACCTGGTCAAGAAGGGCGAGGGCGGCGCGCCCGATCTCATCTACATCGACCTTCACATGTGTCACGAGGTCACCAGCCCCCAGGCCTTCGAGGGACTCCGCCTCGCTGGCCGCCAGGTGCGCCGGCCCGACCTCACCATCGCGACGGAGGACCACAACACCCCGACGCTGGACATCGACCTGCCGATCGCGGACGCCACGAGCCGCAAGCAGGTGGACAAACTGCGCGAGAACGCCAAGGAGTTCGGCATCCGCATCCACTCGCTGGGCGACGCCGACCAGGGCATCGTTCACGTCGTGGGCCCGCAGCTGGGTCTCACGATGCCGGGCATGACAGTGGTCTGCGGCGACTCGCACACCTCCACGCACGGCGCCTTCGGCGCGCTGGCGTTCGGCATCGGCACGTCCGAGGTGGAGCACGTGCTCGCTACCCAGACGCTGCCCCTCAAGCCGTTCAAGACCATGGCGATCAACGTCAATGGCACGCTCCCCAAGGGCACCACCGCGAAGGACATCATCCTCGCCGTCATTGCGAAGATCGGCACGGGCGGCGGCGCGGGCTACGTGCTCGAGTACCGCGGCGACGCCATCCGCTCCCTCTCGATGGAGGGGCGCATGACGATCTGCAACATGTCGATCGAGGCCGGCGCCCGCGCAGGCCTGATCGCGCCCGACGAGACGACGTTCGAGTACGTCAAGGGCCGTCCGCACGCCCCCGAGGGCGAGGACTGGGACGAGGCCGTCGAGTTCTGGCGCACGCTCAAGACCGACGACGACGCCGAGTTCGACACCGAGGTGGACCTCAACGCCGAGGACCTCGAGCCGTTCATCACATGGGGCACCAACCCCGGCCAGGGCCTGCCGCTGAGCGCCTCGGTTCCGAACCCCGAGGACTTCGCCGACGAGTCGGACCGCATTGCCGCCAAGAACGCCCTCGAGTACATGGGCCTGACCCCCGGCACGCCGTTCCGCGAGATCCCGGTGGACACCGTGTTCCTCGGCTCGTGCACCAACGGCCGCATCGAGGACCTGCGCGCCGCCGCCGCGATCCTGCAGGGCCGCAAGAAGGCCGAGAACATCCGCCTGCTCGTGGTGCCCGGCTCGGCGCGCGTGCGCCTCCAGGCCGAGCGCGAGGGTCTCGACAAGGTGTTCCTCGACTTCGGCGCCGAGTGGCGCAACGCCGGCTGCTCGATGTGCCTGGGCATGAACCCCGATCAGCTCAAGCCTCAGGAGCGTTCGGCCTCCACCTCGAACCGCAACTTCGAGGGCCGCCAGGGCAAGGGCGGCCGCACGCACCTCGTGTCCCCGCTCGTCGCCGCCGCCACCGCGGTGCGCGGCACCCTGTCCAGCCCCGACGACCTCGAGGACGCCCCCGCGGCGCTCGTGTAAGGGAGAACAGCCATGGAGAAGTTCACCACCCACACCGGCGTCGGCGTCCCGCTGCGCCGCTCGAACGTGGACACCGACCAGATCATCCCCGCCGTGTACCTCAAGCGCATCACGCGCACGGGGTTCGAGGACGCGCTGTTCGCCGCGTGGCGCGGCGACGACTCGTTCGTCCTCAACCAGCCCGAGTACACGCACGGCTCCGTGCTCGTCGCGGGCCCCGACTTCGGCACCGGCTCGTCCCGTGAGCACGCCGTGTGGGCGCTCAAGGACTACGGCTTCAAGGTGGTCCTCGCGCCCCGCTTCGCGGACATCTTCCGCGGCAACTCGGGCAAGCAGGGCCTCGTGACCGGCGTGCTCAGCCAGGAGAACATCGAGCTGCTCTGGAAGCTGCTCGAAGCCGAGCCCGGCAAGGAGATCACCGTCTCGCTCGAGGACCGCACCGTGACGTGCGGCGAGCTCACCGTGCCGTTCGAGATCGACGACTACGTGCGCTGGCGCCTCATGGAGGGCCTCGACGACATCGGACTCACGCTGCAGGACGAGGACGCGATCACCGAGTTCGAGGCGACGCGCGCGAACTGGCGGCCCAAGACCCTCCCGGCGAAGACCCTCCCCAAGGAGGAGATCGTCGCGGCCCGCCCGGTCCAGTAGGCGCGGAGGCACCGCCATCCGTACCGCACTGCGTCTGCTCGCCGCCGCCCTCGTCTCGGGGGCGGCGGTGCTGCTTTTCGCCGTGCATGTGCGGCCCCTCGGGTACGTCCCCCTCGTGCTGGGCGTCGCGCTGGGTCTGTGGGTCGACCGCCGGCTGGGGCGCGACCTCGCCCTGATCGCGATCAGCCAGGCGATCATCTCCACGATCTCGCTGAAGGCGGACCTCAGCGACGCGGGCATCGCACGCTTCGCGGTCGTGCTGTCGCTTGCGGTGCTGGTGCCGTGGGCGGTGTCGCGCTGGGTCTATCGCGATGACGCGGTGAAGTTCCCGGTGCGCACGGGCCGGCGCTGGACCCGGCCCATGTGGATCTACCTCGCCGCCGTGGTCGCGATCGGTTACCTGGTGCTGCCGTTCTACTTCCTCGGGTCCGGCGCGTACCTCAACTGGCCTCCGCTCGACGGCGGCAACGACATCGCACGCCTGTTCGTGGGCGTCAACGCCGTGGGGCTGTGGGACGAGCTGTTCTTCATCTGCGTCGTCTTCACCCTGCTGGTCAGGCACTTCCCCGTGTGGCAGGCGAACCTGCTGCAGGCCGCCGTGTTCGTCTCGTTCCTGTGGGAGCTGGGCTACCGCGAGTGGGGTCCGCTGCTCACCATCCCGTTCGCGCTCGTCCAGGGCTGGCTCTTCTCGCGCGTCAAGTCGCTGTCCTACGTGGTCACGGTGCACCTGCTGTTCGACGCCGTCGTCTTTGCCGTGCTCGTGCACGGACATCACCCCGAGTTGTTCGACATCTTCGTGACGGCCCCCGCCGCAGGAGCCTCCCCATGAGCCTGCCCGACGCCCTCGTCGCCGACGCCCTCGCGCTCGCCCGCACGCACGCGCCAGACGCCGCGACCACGTCGCGCACCGCCGTCCTCGGCCTCGCGGGCGGGCCGGGCTCGGGCAAGTCGACACTCGCTACGGCGCTCGCCGCCGCCGTCACCACGTCGGGAGTCGAGGCGGTGGCGCTCCCGATGGACGGGTTCCATCTGAGCAATGCGGAGCTCGAGCGTCGTCATCTCGCCGACCGCAAGGGGTCTCCCGAGACCTTTGATTGCGAGGGCCTGGCGGCGATCCTCGATGCGATCCGCCAGCCGAGTGGTGCCGCCGTGTGGGCGCCTGCGTACTCGCGGGAGTTGCACGAGCCCGTGAGGTCGGCGATCGAGGTGGGTCCGCGCGTCGGGCTGGTGATCGTCGAAGGCAACTGGCTGGGCCTCGACGCGGGGGAGTGGCTCGGTGTGCGGGCGCGACTCGATGCCCTGTGGTTCCTCGATGTGCCGTGGGAGGTGTGTCGCGAGCGACTCGTGACACGACGCGTCGCCACGGGACGCGAGGATGTAGCCGCGCGCACGTGGGTCGACTCGGTGGACGCCGAGAACTACTGGCTCGCGCAGAACTCGTCGCGCCTCGCGGACCGGCTGATCACTCTCTGAGCCAGGCGCGAGTGCCGAAGCTCCCCAGCGAGGTGCCCGCGACGCGCGAGGCCCACGCGAGGTCCTCGACGAGGCGTGCATCACGCAGTCCCAGTTCAGCGATCCGGTGGGTGAGGGCGCCGTGGATGAAGTCCCCTGCGCCCAGGGTGTCGACCACGTCGACGGGCTCGACCGCGACCTCGGCGTCGCCGCGTGGCAGCCGCACCAGGATCGGGCGGGCGCCGCGAGTGATGACGATGCGCTCCACGCCCAGCCCGCTCAGCGCGTCGAGCACGGCGCCCGGCTCGCCGTCCGTGCCTGGCGGCGCGAAGTCGTCGGAGACGACCGCGAGATCAACGTGCTCGAGCACCTCGGGCGTGTAGGGCTTCCAGCTGCCCGCGTCGAGGATGACGGGAATGCCGCGCTCGCGCGCGGCCAGCGCCAGTGGCAGCGCAAGGTGCCGGTGGTAGCCGTCGATCAGCAGCGCGCGGACGCCCTCGAGCGCCCGATGCGCGTCGAACTCGCCTGGGGTCACACGCTCCGTCATCGCGCCGCCCGTGGGCGACACGACCGCGCGGTCTCCGGTGGCACGCGTGATCATGATGGCCGCCGTCGGGGGAGTGGGATCCGGGCCGACGTCGGCGATCTCGAGCCCCACGCGGCAGTCCCCGAGGTCCGCGCGGATCAGCTCCGTCAGTGGATGCGCGGGCAGGGCAGTGAGCAGCGAGGCCTCCGAGCCGCAGTGCGCCGCTGCGACAGCCGCGTTCACGGCCGGGCCGCCCGCAGCCACAAGGAAGTCGAGCGCGCCGACCTTCTCGTTCGGCTGCGGCAGCCGTTCGACCAGCTGAACGATGTCTAGCGTCGCGAGCCCTGCGAAGAGCGCGCGTGGAGTCGAGGATCCCGTCACGGACACCACTGTGCCATCCGTTCCACGGCAGGGCCTGGCGCCGACTTCGGTCCCGGTGCGGACGACCCGAGCGCCGCAGGCACGGTCAGCGGCTGGCGAGCGCCAACCGGCCTGCGAGCGCGACATACGCGAGCCCGAACGTGCGGCGCATCCACGTCACGACCCGCGGCCGCGCGAGCACCTGCGAGCGCATGGCCGACGCGAACAGCCCGTACGCCACGAACACGACCCACGTGAGCGCCATGAAGACCAGCGAGAGCCCCACCATCGCGCGCCACGGCGCAGGGTCGGAAGGCGCCACGAACTGGGGCAGGAACGCGAAGAAGAACACGGTCAGCTTCGGGTTGAGGAGGTTGATCAACACTGCGCGCTGGATCACCTGCCACGTGGAGCTCGCCGTGCCGCCGGCGTCGGCCGCCAGATCCGACCGATCCGTCCAGGTCACCCATGCGAGATACAGGAGGTACGCCACGCCCGCCCACTTGAGCATGGAGAAGGCCACCGCCGACGCGTGGACCAGCGCAGCGAGGCCGGTCACGGCGGCGACGATGTGGGGCACGATGCCCAGGGTGCATCCCGTGGCCGCGACGATGGCCTCCCTGCGCCCCCGGCCCAGGCCGGTGCTCACGGTGTACAGGGCGCCAGTGCCAGGCGTGATGACGACCACGAGCGCGGTGGCGAGGAACGCGAGACTCATACGCGCCACGCTAGCCGCACCCGGTCGTCGTGACCAGGCCCACCGCAGCGCCGGGGCCAGAGCCTTGCTGAGTGGCTCCCGGCATCGGGCAGGGTTCTGCCCGCCGCCCCGCCACAGCGTCGGGCATATGCCGCGCCATAGGGGAAGATAGTGGCCATGACCGATTCCATCCGCGTCACGGGAGGACGGCCGCTCACGGGCGAGATCACTGTCCGCGGCGCCAAGAACTTCGTCTCCAAGGCCATGGTCGCCGCACTGCTCGGCTCGACCGCCTCGACCCTCCGCAACGTCCCTGAGATCCGCGATGTCAAGGTCGTGTCGTCCCTGCTCAGCCTGCACGGCGTGGGCGTCGACTACGACGTCGAGTCCGGCGTTCTCAGCATGGACACCTCGGAGCTCAAGCCGGCCGACGCGATGCAGATCGCGAGCCACGCCGGCTCGAGCCGCATCCCGATCCTGCTCTGCGGCCCGCTGCTGCACCGACTCGGCGAGGCCGTCATCCCTGACCTCGGCGGCTGTCGTATCGGCGACCGTCCCATCGACTTCCACCTGGAGATCCTGCGCAAGTTCGGCGCGGTCGTCACGGAGGCAGGCGACGGTCTGCACCTCAGCGCCCCGAACGGACTGCACGGCATCCACCACGAGCTCGCCTACCCGTCCGTGGGTGCGACCGAGCAGCTGCTGCTCACCGCCGTCATGGCGAAGGGCATCACGACGCTGCACAACATGGCGGTGGAGCCCGAGATCAAGGACCTCATCGACACGCTGCAGAAGATGGGCGCAATCATCTCGGTGGACACCGACCGCTCGGTCACCATCGAGGGCGTGCCCGAGCTGTTCGGCTACGACCACGTGTCGCTCACCGACCGTATCGAGGTGGGCTCGTGGGCCTGCGCCGCGCTCGCGACCGGCGGCGACATCATGATCCACGGCGCCCAGCAGCGCCACATGGGCATGTTCCTCAACGTGTTCCGCAAGGCCGGCGGCCAGTTCGAGGTCAACCCCGCGGGCATCCGCTTCTGGCACCCGGGCGGAGACCTCAACCCGATCGCTGTCCAGACCGACGTGCACCCGGGATTCATGACCGACTGGCAGCAGCCGCTCGTCGTCGCGCTGACGCAGGCCAAGGGCCTCAGCATCGTGCATGAGACGGTGTACGAGAACCGCTTCGGCTTCACCGAGGCGCTCGTGCAGATGGGTGCACAGGTGCAGCTGTACCGCGAGTGCCTGGGCGACAAGAAGTGCCGGTTCGGGCAGCGCAATTTCACTCACTCCGCGGTGATCTCGGGGCCCACGCCCCTCAAAGCCGCAGAGATCGAGGTGCCCGACCTGCGTGGTGGGTTCTCCCACCTGATCGCCGCGCTCACCGCCGAGGGCACGTCTACCGTGCACGGCATCGGCATCATCGACCGCGGCTACGAGAACTTCAGGGGCAAGCTGGCCGCGCTCGGCGCGTCGGTGGACTGACATGCCCAGCACCCAGACGCGCGGCTACCGCGCGGCCGCGCTGTTCCTGAAATCGATCATGTGGTCGATCACTCGCAAGGACTGGCACGGCGCCGAGCACCTGCCGAAGGACACGGGCTTCATCGCCGTGTCCAACCATGCGAGTTACGCGGACCCGATCACGCTCGCGCACTTCCTGTACAACAACGGCCACCCGCCGCGCTTCCTGGCGAAGTCCTCGCTGTTCGAGCTGCCGGTGCTGGGACGGGCGCTTCACGGGCTGGACCAGGTGCCTGTGTATCGCGGTACGTCGAAGGCCAAGGACGCGGTCGACAAGGGCATGGAGATCCTCCACCGCGGCGACTGCATCGCGATGTTCCCTGAAGGCACGCTCACCCGCGACCCGGACCTGTGGCCCATGGTGGCCCGGACCGGCGCGGCGCGCATGGCCCTCGACGCCGGCGTGCCGATCGTGCCCGTCGCGCAGTGGGGCGCGCATCGCCTGCTGGCCCCGTATGGCAAGGTGCTCAAGCCGATCCCGCCCAAGCGCATCACCGTGGTCGCGGGGCCGCCGATCGACCTGAGCGACCTCGCAGGCACGGGCGACGCCGAGTCGCTGCGTGTCGCGACGGATCGCATCATGGGCACGCTGACGTCAATGCTTGCGGAGATCAGGGGCGAAGAGCCTCCTGCGGTGGCGTGGGACATGCGCAAGGGCGGTCGCCCTGGCGCCGCCGGCGCCCCGGATCCGTCCGACGCGACGGGGGACAAGGCATGACACGCGCAGCGGTCCTCGGTGCGGGGGCGTGGGGCACCACGTTCGCCGCAGTGCTCGCCGACGCGGGCACGGACGTCACTCTGTGGGGGCGCGACGCCGACGCTCTTGCTGAGATCCGCGACCAGGGCACCCACTCGCGCGTCCTGCCGGGCGTGTCACTCCCGGCGGGCATCGACGCGACGACCGACGCGGCGACGGCGCTCGCCGACGCGGACATCGTCGCCGTCGCGCTGCCAGCGCAGCACGTGCGCGGCATCGTGGGCGACATGGCCGCACTGGTGCCCCAGGGTGCCGTGGTCGCTTCGCTCATGAAGGGCATCGAGCTCGGCACGCACGAGCGCATGTCGCAGGTGCTCGGCGAGACCTGGGGGGTGGGGGAGGAGCGGCTCACCGTCGTCTCTGGCCCCAACCTCGCCAAGGAGATCGCGACCAAGCAGCCGACTGCGACGGTGATCGCGGGCGCGAACCCCGCGGCAGCCGAGCTCGTGGCGTCGTCGACCGCCTCGGCGTACTTCCGTCCGTACACGAACGCTGACGTTGTGGGAGTGGAACTGTCTGGGGCGTACAAGAACGTCATCGCTGTGGGCGTCGGCATCGCCGACGGCATGGGCTTTGGCCACAACACGACGGCGACCGTCATCACGCGAGGCCTCGCCGAGATCACCCGGTTGGGCCTCGCGCTCGGCGCAGCGCCGGACACGTTCTCGGGGCTGGCGGGCATGGGCGACCTCATCGCCACGTGCGCGTCGCCGCTGTCGCGAAACCACCAGCTCGGCTCCGCGATCGGCCGCGGCGCGTCGCTCGACGACGCGATCGCGTCGACCCTCGGCACCGCCGAGGGCGTCAAGACCTCGCAGTCGATCCAGGAACTCGCACGGGCGACCGGGGTGGACGTGCCCATCTGTGACGCGGTCGTCGCGATGATCCACGGCGGAGAGCCGAAGGAGACAGTGCTGCGCGCGCTCCTGTCGCGTCCCCGCAAGGCCGAAGGGCAGTAGGGTCGGCGGCATGACGAAGCCCACCGTTGCCGTCCTCTTCGGGGGGCGTTCCTCGGAGCACGGAGTCTCGTGCGTCACCGCAGGCGGAGTGCTCGGCGCAATCGACCGAGACCGCTACGACGTGATCGCGATCGGGATCACGCGCGAGGGGCGCTGGACCCTCGCGTCGGCCGACCCCTCGGCGTGGCGCATCGCGAACGGAGCCCTGCCCTCCGTTCTCGACGAAGGCGCGACTGTGCTGCCGCCCCGACGCGTCGGCGAGTCGCAGTGGAGGCTGGAGTCCGCTGACGGGATCGCCGAGCTCGGCGCGATCGACGCCGTATTCCCACTGCTCCACGGTCCCTACGGCGAGGATGGCACCATCCAGGGCGCGCTCGAGCTCGTGGACGTGCGCTACGTCGGCTCCGGCGTGCTCGCCTCCGCCGTGGGCATGGACAAGCAGTTCATGAAGGCCGCGTTCACCGATGCGGGTCTTCCCGTGGCCCCCGGAGTGGTGCTGCGCCCCGGCGAGCCGGTCGCGTCGCGGCGCGCCGAGATCGAGGCCCTGGGCCTGCCGGTGTTCGTCAAGCCGGCCCGCGCGGGCTCGTCGATGGGAATCTCCAAGGTGTCCTCGTGGGACGCGCTCGAGGCCGCCGTCGCCGATGCCGTCAAGCACGATCCCAAGGTGCTGATCGAGGCGGGCATCGCCGGACGCGAGATCGAGACCGCGGTGCTCGCCACCGCCGAGGGTGTGCGCACCTCGCCGCAGGGCGAGATCGTCACCGAGGGCGACCACGACTTCTACGACTTCGACGCCAAGTACCTGGATGAGGGGCACGTGCGGCTCCTGTGCCCCACCGAGCTGCCCGACGACGTGGCCGCCATCGTCTCCGACTACGCGGTGAGCGCCTTCGCCGCGGTGGGAGCCGAGGGGCTCGCGCGCGTCGACTGCTTCGTCGGAGCGGACGGCACGGTGACGGTCAACGAGATCAACACCATGCCGGGCTTCACGCCCACGAGCATGTACCCGCGCATGTGGGCGGCCGCAGGCGTCGACTATCCGGTGCTCGTCGAGGCGCTGATCCAGGAGGCGCTGACCCGGCCCCTCGGCCTGCGCTGACGCGCCGTTCCCGCCCGGCGCCAGCGTCGGGCCTGTGCGCCCGACGAGCCCGGGCGCGAGCGCTAGGGTCGAGGAAGACGAACTCTCGACGAGGAGGAAGCCCATGCCCACCATCGCGATCATCGGCGCCGGCCCCAACCTGGGGATGGCAGTCGCCCGACGCTTCGGCAAGGAGGGCTACTCCGTCGCCCTCGTGTCGCGCGACCAGGACAAGCTCGACGGCCTTGCGGACGAGCTGAACCAGGCGGGCATCGTCGCGGGCGGCTATGCCGCCGACGTGCTCCAGCCCACGCAGCTCGCGGAGGCCCTGGAGCGTGCCGGGGCCGAGCTCGGTGCGATCTCGGTGCTGCAGTACAGCCCGCTGCCGTTCCGCACGTTCCTCAAGCCCGTGCTCGAGCTCACGCCAGAGCTTGCGACGCAGGCATTCCAGTTCTCCGCGATCGGGCTCATCACGGCCGTGCGGACCGTGCTGCCCGGCATGCAGGAGGCGGGCGAGGGCTCGATCGTGCTCATCAACGGCGGTACATCCATCAAGGCACGGCACGACTTCGCAGGCACCTCCGTGGCGTTCCCTGCGGAGAGCGCGTACGGCGAGATGCTGCACGACGCGCTCGAGGGCTCCGGCGTGAGGGTCCACCAGCTGGTGATCCCCGGCGCGATCCCCAAGCTCCGCTACACGATCGACGAGGTGGCGCAGAAGATCTGGGAGCTCCACGACGCGGACGGTCCGTTCCGCGAGATGCTCATCCCGCTCGAGGAGGGGCGCGAGTAGCATCCCGCCCGGCACCGCTGGCGCGAGGTCAGCGGCAGGCGAGTCCGTTGCTCGGCGCGAGCGAGGCGGGGCCCGAGACCTCGGCGAGCAGGTCGCCGACGGCCTCGTCCGCGCGGATCTTCGGCACCGTGAGTTCGAGCGCGGGGGAGCGGCCGAAGGCGACCGCGATCCATGCGTCCTCAGTCTCAGTGAGGACCCAGTCCTGCGTGCCCGAGCTCGCCTCGACTGCGAGGCACTCGTCGGTGGTCGGTCCGGGGGGCTCGACGCCGCAGCGCGCGATCACGACGGCCTCGTCGCCTCCGTAGGCAAAGGTCGCCTGCGAGGTTGTCTGGCGCCGTTCCAACCCGCCGAGCTCATCCGGCATGGCGAGCATCACGCGCGCGCAGTCGGGGTCCGCGGCGTAGGGGGCGGGGTCGACGACCACGCTGTGCGCGCAGCCCGCGAGGGCGGGCGCCGCCAGGGCGGCCAGAATCGGGACCAGGGCTGCACGACGCATGCCCTCAGCCTAGGGCGGCTCGGGGGCGAGCCTCGCCGCGATCCGGACGCGGTGCCTCGCCGCCGTGAGCCGCTGCGAGTGCGCGTCAGGCGTGGCGACTAGGCTGGGAAGCCGAGCAAGGAGGAGCATGCGAGACCACCAGATCCTGTCGCCGCCAGCCTGGACGGAGCCGTTCGCCGAGTGGTACCGCCACTGGGCGGTCTCGGTGGTGCTCGGGCTCGTCACGATGGGCTTCTTCATCTACCTGCTCTCGGACTATGGGGTCCTGACCGTCCTCATCGTGCTCGCGCTCGTGCCCGGAACGATCCTCAATGCATGGATCGGGTACCAGGGGCGTCGCCTGGCGACTGCCGAGGAGTCGGTGCTCGAGGCGCGCGTGGTGGACGGCCGTCTCGAGCTCGGCGGCATGGCGTCGCCCATGGCTCGCCGTCGCTGGACGCCCCTCACTGGCGGGCGGCTCGAGCTCACGAAGGCCGGTTCCACGCGGCAGGGTGCTGCGCTGTGGTCGCTCTCCGACGGCGAGGCCGACGTGCGGTTCCTGCACGACTCCGATCTGACGCCAGAACGGTTCCACCGCCTCCGCGACTACGCGCAGTCGCAGGGCGTCCAGCTCATGGTGATCGGTGACTGATTCCGCCTCCGGGCGGTGGGGGATGCTTCGCGGCCTGCCGCACCGGCGCGCGTTCTCGCTCGCCTGGCCCGCGATCCTCGCCAACGTCACGGTGCCCCTCGTGGGGCTCGTCGACACCGCGATGCTGGGGCACTTCGCCGATGCGACGAGCTTGGGCGCGGTCGCGCTGGGCTCCACCGTCATCGGCGCGGTGTTCTGGTTGCTGAACTTCCTGCGCAACGGCACCACGTCGTTCGTGGGGCGCGCGCTCGGTGCCGGGCGGATCGAGGCGGCCGTCACGCACCTGCAGCGCGCGATGCTCATGGCTGTCGGCTTGGGCGTGGGCATCCTGCTCGTCCAATGGATCGCGGTGCCTCTGGTGATGGGAGTGCTCGCGCCGGCCGGCGAGGTGCAGTCGCTCGCGACCGACTATGCATGGATCCGATTGCTCGCCGCACCCGCCACGCTGCTGACCTTGGTGGCGAACGGATGGTTCGTGGGCACGGGCGACACGAAGCGGCCGCTTGCGATTGTGGCGACGGTGAACGTCCTGAACATCGGGCTCGACGTGCTCTTCGTCGCCGGGCTCGGATGGGGATCCTCAGGGGCGGCGGGCGCGTCTGCGATCGCGGAATGGGCTGGCGTCCTCGTGGCCGGGGTGCTGTGGTGGCGCTTCGCCGCGAGCGAGGTGCGCGCAGACGTCCGACGTTGGCGTCACAAGGGCCTGCGCTCCGGCTGGATGAGGGTGGTCGCGCTCAACGGCTGGCTGTTCGGCCGGACTGCGACGCTGTACGTGGTGCTGACCTTCGTCACCGCGTATGCGGCCCGCGTGGGAGAGGACGTGCTCGCGGCGACGGCGGTGCTCATGCAGTTCATGTATCTGTCCTCGTATGCGCAGGACGGCTATGCGCATGCTGCCGAGGCCATGTCATCGCGTGAGATCGGTCGCGGTGACATCCGCGAGTTCCATCGCGCCAACCTCGCCGCGGCGCTCCCCGCGCTCGCGATCGGTGCGTGCTTCACCGTGCTGTATCTCGTCGCGCGTGATCCGCTCATCTCCCTCATGACGGACCTTGAACCCGTGGCGGCGACCGCGCGCGAGTACTTCCCGTGGGTGATCGCGTTGCCACTCTTCAGCGCGTTCGCGTACCTGTTCGACGGGGTGTTCCTCGGGTCGGGCCATACGCGCGCGATGCTGCTGACGATGGTGGCGTCCGCAGCGCTCGTGTTCTTCCCTCTCGTGTGGGTGGGCGAGGCGCTCGTGCCGGACGACCGCGGCCACGACCTGTGGCGGGCGTTCCTGTTCTTCAATGTCGCTCGCGGGGTGTTCCTCGGGATCGCCTATGCGGTGACCACTCGGCGCGGTCGGTGGCTCGAGCACGAGGAGCCGCTGCCCGCCGCCTAGCGCAGGCCCACCTCGCGCCCACCGTGCGCCAACACCGCGCCCACGCTGCGCGCACCCCGCGCCCACGCTGCGCCCTGGAATTCAATGAGTGCTGGGATCCAGCCCATTCTCCGCACTGGACGACTGCCAGCGCAAAGGGGTAGCGGGCAGTGTCAAGAACTCTTGACACAGTGTCGCGTCTGGTTTACCTTCAGGATGTCAAGCAGTCTTGACACGAGGAGGACCGAATGACCATGCAGCAGCGCGCCGTCTGGGCTTCGCTTGTCGCCTTCATCGCCGTGGGCGTCGTCTACGCGACTGTGATGATCCCGCGCACCGTGGGCCACACCCCTGACGAGATCAGCTGGGTCCTGCCCATGGCGATCTCGATGGGAGCGATCATCGTCACGATCATCCTCGGCGCGATCGCCTCGGCGATCGGGCACGGCATCGCCGCCACCTATCGCGGAGAGGAGCCCGAGTTCGACGAGGGCGACGAGCGCGACCGCCAGATCGAACTGGTCGGCAACGCCAAGGGGATGTCGCTGGCATCCTTCGGCTCGCTCGGAGCGATCATCCTCGCCATGAACGACGCCGACCCGTTCTGGATCGCGCAACTCCTGTTCGCAGTCGGCCTCGTCGGGGGCATCGTGGGCGCCGTCGCCAAGCTCCGTGCCTACAGCAGGGGCCTGTGATGGGTCGCAGCACCCGCGTCACCAACGAGATCCGCGCACTGCGTTTCCGCTCCGGCGAGATGACGCAGGCCGAGCTCGCCAAGAAGGTCGGCGTCAGCCGCCAGACCATCATCGCCATCGAGCAGGGCAGGTACTCGCCGACGCTCGAGATGGCCTTCCAGATCGCGAAGGCCTTCGACGTTCCGCTCGAGGACGTCTTCCACTACTCCGACGTCGACACCGACGCACGCTGAATCCCAGGGGGAACCATGTCCATCACCACCGCCCACGCGCCCGACGCTGTGGCCACCACAGCGCACGGCCCCACTCGCCGCACCGCCCGCGTCACGGGCGTCTGGTACCTCGGTCTCGCCGTCACCGGCATGCTCGGCTTCCTCGTCCTCCGGCCCGCCTTCCACGCCGAGGACTGGGACTCCACGGTCGACAACCTCGCGCACTTCCCTTCGCGCACACTTGTCTTCGTGGCGCTCGAGCTCGCCATCGTGCTCACGCAGGCGCTCGCGTCGGTGTATTTCTACAAGCTCCTGCGGCCGCTCAACGCCGCCGCTGCGTGGGCCGTCGCCGTGTTCGGCATGGTCAACGCCGTGGCGATCATGGGCTCCGCCGCGACGCTCTCCGTCGCCGCATCGGTCGCGTCCGACGCGACCCTCGCCCCCGGAGGTGACGTCGCCGCCACCGTCGGACTGCTCTGGACCATCGCCGATGCCTGGTGGGCAGTAGGCGCCGTGTTCTTCGGACTGTGGCTCATCCCGATGGGCCACGTGGCGCGCTCGTCGGGGCGCTTCCCCGTGGCGCTCGGCTGGGTGCTCCTGGTCGGCGGCGTCGGGTACGTGGCCAGCGCCTTCCTGGGCGCTGTGCCGGGGGTCGTGCCGAGCGGCATCGTCGGGGCGGTGTCGATGCCCGCCACCGTCGGGGAGCTGTGGATGATCGGATACCTCCTCAGCATCGGGATCCGCCCCCGCACGCCCGACGCGGGGGTGGCGCGATGAGGGCCGTCACCTACGACCGCTACGGCGGCCCCGAGGTGATGAGCCTCGTGGAGGTCCCCGTCCCTGAGCCGGGCGAAGGTCAGGTGCGCATCCGCAACCGCGCCGCCGGGCTGAACCCCTATGACTGGCACATCTACCGCGCCGACCCGGCGCTGGCGCGCACGTTCTCCGGTTGGCGAACGCCAGGGGAGCGCGTGCTCGGCGCGGACGTCGCCGGAGTGGTCGACGCCGTGGGGCCAGGCGTCATCGAGTTCGCCGTCGGCGACTGCGTGTATGGCGAGATCGGATTCGGAGCGTGCGGCGACTACACCGTCGCGAAGTCCGCCGGGCTGGCGCGTAAGCCTCAGTCGCTCAGCTTCACCGAAGCCGCCGCCGTGCCGATGGCCGCCCTCACCGCGCTGCAGGGCCTCGAAGCAGGCCGCGTCAGCGAAGGCTCCCGCGTGCTCGTCATCGGCGCATCCGGCGGCGTGGGACACATGGCTGTCCAACTCGCGCGCGTGCTCCGCGCAGCGCGCGTCGTTGCAGTGTGCTCGGGTCGCAACGCGTCGTGGGTGGCCGAGCTCGGAGCCGACCGCGTCATCGACTACACGCGCGAGCGCGTCGAGGACTGCAACGAGCAGTTCGACGTGATCGTCGATCTCGTCGCCACGTCGACCTTCCGCGCTCTCGCGCCGCTGCTCGACGCCAACGGCTCGTACGTGCTCCTCGGAGGTATCGGCGGCGGCAAGATCCTGGGACCGCTCGGCGGAATCCTGCGTGCGCAGGCAGTCGGACTCGTCAAGCGGCGGCGCGTCGTGCAGATGACAGCCAAGGTGCTCGCGTCCGATCTCACGCGCATCGCCGCGTGGATCGACGACGGCCGGGTGCGCCCGGTCCTGGACACGGTCTTCCCCCTCGAGCGATACCGCGACGCTCTCGACCTGCTCGAAGGCGGTCACGTCGCAGGCAAGGTGGTCGTCGAGGTCGCGTGAGCCGAGCGTCGGGCATGCGCCGCCCGGCCGGCCCCAGCGTCGGGCGCATGCCAGCGCGCACCTAGGCTTGACCGCATGACGACCATCAGCGAGATCGGCGAGGACGCTCTCATCGCGCTCTTCGCGCCCCGCCTGCCCGAGACCGACGCCGAGATCCTCGGACCCGGCGACGACGCTGCCGTGCTGTCCGTCGACGGCGACCTCGTCGTGTCCTCCGACGTGCTCGTCGAGGGCCGGCACTTCCGTCGTGAGTGGTCCACCGGTGCCGACGTGGGCTGGCGGGCTGCGATGCAGAACCTCGCCGACATCGACGCCATGGGGGCCGTGCCGACCGCGCTCCAGGTGACGCTGTGCGCGCCGGGTGACCTCGACGTGGACTGGGTGCTCGACTTCGCCGACGGACTGCGCGAAGCCTGCGCGCCGCACGGCGTCGGAGTAGTCGGGGGAGACCTATCCGGGGCCGACCAGATCATGGTGTCCGTCACCGTCATCGGCGAGACGCACGGCCAGGAGGTCGTGACCAGGGCCGACGCGATGCCCGGCCAGGTCGTGGCCGTGTCGGCGCCGCTCGGGGCGGCTGCCGCGGGGTTCGCGCTCTTGTCCGCTGACCGTGGCGCCGAGGTGCCCGAGGCGGCGGCGCTGTTCCGACGTCCACGGCCCGTGGTGGGTGCCGGGCTTGAGGCATCGCTGCGCGGGGCAGTGGCGATGATGGACATCTCGGACGGGCTGCTGCGGGACGCAGGCAGGCTGGCTCGGGCGTCCGAGGTGGGACTTGCCTTGGTGAGCGCGGATGTGCCGGTGCACCCCGCTGCGTCCCTGGCTGCCGCCGCATTGGGGGTCTCCGCACTGCCCTTCGCGCTCACCGGAGGAGAGGACCACGCGCTGCTCGCCGTCTTCCCCTACTCCTCGGCAGTGCCGGTGGGGTGGTCGGTGATCGGCGAGGTGACCGATGCGTTCTCCGGCGTGCGTGTGGACGGAGCCGTGCCCGACGCGGTGGGGTGGGATCACTTCTCGCTGTGAAAAGCCTCGTAGATCGGACGGTGGCGTGCTAGGTTCGGTCGCGTTCGGAAGTTCAGGGGGAACTTCCGCCACCTAGGGGGATAAGTGCTCGCTGCACTTTTGGGTTCATTGCGCGCTCGTCAGGTCGCGGCCATGCTCATCGCGCTCGCCGCGCTCTCGATGGTGACGGTCGTTGCTCCGTCCGCAACCGCCGATGACGAACACCGTTGGTACGGGCACTTCACATATGCGCGCGTCGATGATGCGTCGCCGGTGTTGGGTGCGTCGACGACGGTGCGTTTTGGGGTGTCGCCGGAGTTGAAGGATGCGCGTATCCAGATCTATCGCGGTGACTCGTATGTGCGGGGTTGCACGGGTGGTTCTGAGTGTGCGGTGGGAGCGAATCCGCCGTCGGGTGTGTCGGAGACGTATCGGGCGAAGCTGATGGTCGTGCGTGACGGTGAGTGGGTCGACTATGCATGGTCGGACACGGTCACGGTGACGGACCCGGGCTGGAACGGTGTGTTCGAGTACGCGACGGTGGATGATGCGTCGCCGGTGTTGGGTGCGTCGACGACGGTGCGTTTTGGGGTGTCGCCGGAGTTGAAGGATGCGCGTATCCAGATCTATCGCGGTGACTCGTATGTGCGGGGTTGCACGGGTGGTTCTGAGTGTGCGGTGGGAGCGAATCCGCCGTCGGGTGTGTCGGAGACGTATCGGGCGAAGCTGATGGTCGTGCGTGACGGTGAGTGGGTCGACTATGCATGGTCGGACACGGTCACGGTGACGGACCCGGGCTGGAACGGTGAGTTCATCGAGGAGACGGTTTCGTCTTCGAAGCTCGTCTCGGGTGATACCGCCACAGCGACCTTCGGGATCGACGAACCGCTCAGCAGCGGCGCATTGATCCGAATCGTCGACGATAGCGGCGATGTGCGAGTGACCTGCTCGGCAGATGGCGCGACGTCATGCAGTACCTCGGTCACACCCGCTGAGGGCGCGACCGTGTCGCTTCATGCTGAGGCTGTCGTGCAGCTTGCCGGTGGCGCCTCTTACGTCGTCGCAACTAGCGGGCCCGTCTCGACTCACTCGATGACGACCGACGAGCTGGCCGAGTTCGTCCTCGCTGCGGATGAGCCAGCGCTCGAGGCTGCACTCGGCGTCGCGTTGCTGCCCGCGGCCTTGAGCGCGCAGTCAGCCGCGACGACCGAAGCGTTGTGTGTCGGTCTCGGCTTCTATATCCGGACATACCTCAACGGTTCTTCGGTCCCGGACATCACCCTCGTGTGCTATTCGAGCAAGGTGCGAGCGCTGGCTCTTCTCCTCGCAGAGTTCGGGGTCAGCGGTGCGTTGGCCGCGTGGAACGACGCTGGTGACGAGCCCGACATCGAGAACCCGATTGAGGAGCCAACTCCGGGAGAGGGTGAAGGCGACGGTCCGGACGACCCCAACCCGCCTGGACCGCCAGCCTACGATGGCTGGCGGTGTGAGGCGCCTGATGGAACCGAGTACACGCTCTCGATCTATCAGTTCTACTCCAAGATTGTTGGGGATCACTTTGATCCCGCCAAGGCACCGATCAAGAGCCAGTTCTCCGACGAGATATTCGAGTCTGAGAGCGATATTGCGGACCTGATCTGTGAAGCGCTTAGATCGGAGCCGGTTCTGAGCGGCCATTCAATGACAAACCCAGATAACTACGCCTTGCTCTACGACCTAGGGTCGCCTATCGGTACTGACATCTCCACCGGTGGCACGTCTAGTTTGCTGACAGTGCTAGTTGAACAAGACGGTTCAACTGTCTTCAATAGTTTCCCGGGCTGGGTTGAAGTCATACCTTGAGTGTCACTGCAAAGCGTTCTCGATCAGGATGGAGCCGTCGTGCCTGACTACATGGAAATCTTCGATACGCCGACTGCGCTCGCTGATCGTGGCGTAGCGGCGACTTCGAGATTCGTCGCCGCTGCGCCACTCCTGCGACTTTCGCCACTGCCGTTCTCATGGATCGGGGAGAAGCTCGTGTTTCCCGCTAGCACGGCCGGCGCACTCACCGCGCACGTCCAACCGAGCACCGACAGGTCCGAGGCGGAGATCCACCGAATTGCAGTCTTCGCGCCGCTTCTCAGTGGATTCGACTTCTACCGTGGGGCGGAGTTCCTCGGGTCCGATGTCGCACGCGTCGCGGATGAACTCGCCCGCCTCGCAGAGGATCACGTAGTTGGCAATAGGGAGCTGTTGGCGCGCGCCAGCGCTGTAATTCGTGAGCTTGGGCCGAGCGCCGTACGCGTGAAGTTTGGGTAGTTCTGGGCGGCGGGCGTGCTCATCGCTCTTGCGGTGCCGTGCGCAGCAGCCTCCATGTGTCTACTCAGTCCAGCCGGGCGCTGAGACGACCGGGTTCATCGCGGTCGCACATCTGGCGGAAACCCTGATCGGCGAGGGCGAGGGGAAATCAGTCTTCACTCCGCAGTAGGCGCGTCGCGCGGGAAGCAGCGCGGCAAACAGAAAGGGCGCCTCCCGAAGGAGACGCCCTGACTGGGATCAGCGCCAGTGAACTGGCGCTGGACGATCAGACGTTGCGGGTGACCTTGCCGGCCTTGAGGCACGAGGTGCACACGTTCAGGCGCTTGGGGGTACCCGCGACCACGGCACGGACGCGCTGGATGTTCGGGTTCCAGCGACGCTTGGTGCGGCGGTGCGAGTGCGAGATCGAGTGCCCGAACGAGGGGCCCTTGCCGCAGACGTCGCAGTTGGCAGCCACGATAGTTCTCCTACAGTTCTTGCACGCCGACGTATACCGACAGTGCCACGATTGGGGGTAGCCCGGTGATCGGGCAACCGCACAAGGATATCCGACGATGGCCCTGGCGGCAAACGGCCGCACTCGGCCCGCGCGTCGGGCACCTGAAGCCGACTGCGCGAGACGAAGGCGCCGGTCACGGGTGAATGCCCGACGCGGTTCGACCGACCGCCATTGTCTCACCCTCGTGGCACGATGAGACAGTCCAGGCAGCAGTGCGCGGCGTAGCCCTGAGGGAGGCGCGCGCAGGCACGAAGACAAGGCGCAAGGAGGTGGCATGAGCGAGACGACGGAGCTTCGCCGTTGGCTCACCACCGGTGCCGATGCGATCAAGCGCGCGCGCGCCCACCTGGACGCGATCAACGTGTTCCCGGTCGCGGACTCGGACACGGGCACGAACATCTACCTCACCCTTCAGGAGGGCAACCGCGCCGTCGCCAAGCTCCCTGACGACGCGACTCACCGGGAGGTGGTCGCCGCCTTCGCTCGTGGAGCGCTGCTGGGAGCACGCGGCAACTCGGGCGTGATCGTGTCGCAGTACCTCTCCGGCTTCCTGACCGCCATCGACGAGCACGGCGGCCTGGCGAAGGCGAAGCCCCAGGCCATCGCCGAAGCGCTCGAGCAGGCTGCCGAGGCCGCCTATCGCGCGGTGAGTTCCCCGGTCGAGGGGACGATCCTCACTGTCGCCCGCGCCGCAGCGAAGGGAGCGCGCGACGCGGTCGGAGCGAAAGCGGGCCGCGAGGCCACCGCAGTCGCTGCTGTCGTCTCCGCACGAGCCGCCCTCGCGCGCACGCATGAGGAGCTGCCGAGCGCACGAGATGCCGGCGTCGTCGACGCGGGAGCGGCCGGGCTGGTCCTCCAACTCGAGATGCTCGCCGAGACCCTGGCGGGCAGGGATGCGCTTCTCGCGCTCGACGAGGTCGAGTGGGAGATCCGGGACGGACGCACCGTCATTCGCGCCGCCGGCGCCTCGGACCACGGAGTCCCGGGGGGCGGCGCGTACGAAGTCATGTTCGTGGTCGACCTCGAGGACGTCGACAACGCCACGACAGGGGTCGATATCGCTGCACTGCGGGCCGCGCTCGAGGCGATCGGCGACTCGGTCACCGTCTCGGCCGGTCATGGCGTCGCCCAAGCGCACGTGCACACCGACGCGCCCCACCGCGGCGTCATGATCGCCGACGACGTGCACGCACGCCAGATCGTGGTCCGCAGCCTGCTCGTCGGCCACGCGGGCGACCGCGCAGCCACCGGCATCGTCGCGCTGACGTCGTGCCCCGGCCTGGCCGAGCCGCTCGCCGACGCCGGCGCCGTGGTGCTCGTCGTGCCCAACCCGGCCAAGCTCAAGAAGCGCGAGCTGCGACGCGCAGTCAAGGATGCCTCGGGCGTTTCCGCCGTCGTGGTCGCAGGCAATCCGCAGCTCAAGGCCGTCGCCCAAGCGGTCGCCACCCGTCGCCGCAGCTGGCGCATGACAGTCATCGACGCCGCGCACGAGGCGCAGCTCATCTCCGCCGTCGCCGCCGCCGCGCTCGCGACCCCAGGAGAGGACCTCCACGCGCTCATGCAGGACGCCGTCCGCCGCACCCGCACGGCCTCCACCTCGGTCGATGCGCTCGACGACGACCTGGACCGACTCGTCGACCTCGACTCGGATGTCGTGACCCTCATCCTCGCGCGCGGCGTGCCGGAGAGCATCGGCGACTCCGTCCGCGCCTCTGTCGCTGCCGCCGCGCCGTACGCGGACGTGCACGTGTACGAGGGTGAGCATGGAGAGCCCGGCATCCTCATCGGCGTCGAGACGCTGGGCGACGAGTGAGCCCCAGTCGCCTCGACGAGCCGTTGGGCAAGGTGCTCGGCACGCGCACTGCGCAGTCGCTCGGCAAGCTCGGCCTTGAGACCGTCGGCGACCTTCTCCGCCACTACCCGCGTCGCTACGGTTCACCCGGCGAAATGACCCCCATCGCCGAGCTGAAGGTCGGTGAGCACGTCACCGTGATGGCGCAGGTCAGGTCCGCGACAGTGCGACCCATGCGCAACCGCGGTGGAGCGATGCTCGAGGCAGTCGTGACTGACGGCCGCGACAGCCTCCGCCTCACCTTCTTCGCCAAGCGCCAAGGCGTGCTGCGCATGCACGAGGACAAGCTGCGCGCAGGCCGCACCGGGCTGTTCACCGGCACCGTCGGTGAGTACCGCGGTGAGCGTCAGCTCACGCACCCTGACTACCTGATCGTCGGGGTCGACGCGGCCGATGCCGACGAGGCCGTCCTGGAGGCGTCGCGTCCGATCCCGATCTACCCCGCCGCCGCGGGCGTCCCTACATGGCGCATCGGGCGCTCCGTGAGGACCGTGCTCGACCCGCTCGCGGAGGACGACGTGCCGGACCCGGTCCCGCCGGTCCTAAGGGAGAAGCATGCTCACCCTGGGCTCCGCGAGGCGTGGCGGCAGGTGCACGTGCCGGAGAACGACAGCGAGTGGCGCGCCGGGCGGGCGCGCCTGATCTACGAAGAGGCCCTCGTGCTGCAGGCCGCCCTCGCCAGGCGGCGGGCCTCCCACGATGCGCTCAAGGCGACGGCGCGACCAGGGCGCGGCGATGGGGCCCTTGCCGCGTTCGACGCGCAGTTGCCGTGGCCGCTCACCGGAGCCCAGGTCGCCGTGGGCGAGGAGATCGCCGCCGATCTCGCACGCGAGACCCCGATGCTGCGACTCCTGCAGGGCGACGTGGGCGCGGGCAAGACGGTTGTCGCGCTGCGCGCGATGCTCCAGGTGGTCGACTCGGGCGGGCAGGCAGCGCTGCTGGCTCCCACGGAGGTCCTCGCGGCGCAGCACCTGCGCACCCTCGAGGCGATGTTGGGATCGCTCGCGCACGCGGGACGCCTTGGCGGTGACGCGAACGGCACTCGGTTGACCCTGCTCACGGGTTCGCAGGGCTCCCGTGCGCGCAAGCAGGCCCTCGCCGACGCCGCCTCGGGGGCAGCGGGAATCGTGATCGGTACGCACGCGCTGCTGAGCGAGACAGTGCAGTTCGCCGACCTTGGCCTGGTGGTCGTGGACGAGCAGCACCGCTTCGGCGTCGAGCAGCGGGACGCGCTCCGTAGCCGCAGCGAGCACCCGCCGCACACGCTCGTGATGACCGCGACGCCCATTCCGCGCACCGTGGCGATGACCGTGTTCGGCGATCTCGAGACGTCGGTGCTCGCGGAGCGCCCCGCGGGGAGGGCCGAGGTCGTCACCCACGTCGTCCCCGCGGACAACAGAGCCTGGCTCGAGCGCGTGTGGTCGCGCGTGAGGGAAGAGGTCGACGCAGGGAGGCGCGCCTACATCGTGTGTCCGCGCATCGATGAGGCGGACACCGCCGATGCCGCCGATGATGGGGGAGAGGCGCCCGATGATGTGTTGGACGGCGCCGTGCACGACGGCCCCGTGCACGACGACACAGTGCAAGCCGGCGAGCTCGCGCTCGACATGGCCGGCGGCGGGAGCGGGCCCGGAAGCGCGGGACCCCGCGGGACCAAGCCACCTCTCGCCGCCGCGACCCAGGTGGCCCAGATGCTGCGCGAGCGCCCCGAGATGGCGGGCATCGGAATCGGACTGATACATGGACGCCTGAGCGGCGATGACAAGGACGCCGCAATGGCGGCCTTCGCCTCGGGTGAGACGCCCGTGCTCGTCTCGACGACCGTGATCGAGGTGGGCGTCGATGTGCCGGAGGCCTCGGCGATGGTGGTGCTCGATGCGCAGCACTTCGGGATCTCGCAGCTGCACCAGCTCCGCGGCCGCATCGGGCGTGGCGGGCTGCCGGGCGTGTGCCTCCTCGTCGCGCGCGCCGAAGAGGGGAGCGTCGCGCGCGAGCGCCTCGACGCGGTGGCGGCGACCACGGACGGCTTCGTACTCGCAGACAAGGACGTGGAGCTGCGGCGTGAGGGAGACGTTCTCGGCTCCGCGCAGTCGGGCGGACGCAACTCGTTGCGCCTGCTGCGCGTGGTGCGTGACGCCAAGGTCATCGCGACCGCGCGTGAGGACGCGCGGGAGCTCGTCGGTGAGGATCCCGAGCTCGCGGAGCACCCCGCACTGGTCGCGGCGATCGAGGACTGGCTCGGCGAGCGCGAGGAGTTCCTCGAACGCGGCTAGGCGTGGCAGCCGACAGCGATGTCTCCGAGGGGGCCCTCAGCCTCCACCTTGAACGTGATCGACTTGCCCGAGTCGATCGTCGCAGCCTTCCCCTTGCCTGCCACCGTGTAGAGGTCACCCGAATGGGATATCAGCTCCACCTTGTCGGCATCGGTGAGTGCGGCACCGTCGAGGTCGATCTCGGCTTCCCAGCCGTCGACCCCGCCCGCTCGGGCGTCGATGCGGATCTTCACCTCGAACTCGTCGTCGTCGGCGTCGATGCTGACGATCTCGGATGAGCATGCGCCGTTGGGTCCGGGAGGGCCGCTGTCGTCGGAGACTTCGCGGGTCTTCTCCTCAGCAGGAGGCATCGACGGCGTCGGTGAGGGCGCGACCGACGGGGTCTCGCCGGGAGGTTCTGCGGTGGCAGCGGCGGTTGCGGAGTAGCTCGGCGAGATCGCGAGAGCTTGACCACCGCGGTTGTTCGCCAAGGTCCACAGCGATGAGGCGATGATTGCGAGCGCCACTGCTACGACTGCCGCGATGAGCAGCGCCCACGGGAGCATTGACGGCGAGCGCGGGGTCCTCGTGTCAGCGGCTTCGGGGCGCGCGTCGCCCGCCGCAGCGGCCGGCTCCACCTGGGGCGGCACCACCGGCGGGGGACGGTGGTCGCCTCCCGCCTCGTGGGGCCCCGGCTGCGTGGCGCCCGGCTGCATGGCGGTCGGGAGGGGCTGCGTCGCGGGGAGCTCCCTCGTGATCGGCAGTGCCTCCGTCCTGGCGTCCTGGCGGTTCGCGTCCGCTTGGCCGCTGCGGGCTTGGCTGCTGTTGCTGGTGCCTGTCTCGCGGTGGTCTGCCTGGTGCGGCGTCGTCTCCTGCGGCTCGCCGCCCTCGGACGGATGGTGATCGTCTGTGCCTGTCATCGTGGTTCCTCCTGCGCGCCACCGGGGGTGGACACGCATCCTGCCCGCACGCCGGGGGTGAGCGCGCCGCTATGTGGTGTCAGCGTGTGGGGCGCCCGGCTTGTTCCCACAGGTACGGTGGCGGCATGACTCGGATCATCGCAGGCGACCTCGGTGGAAGGCGGATCGCGGTGCCGCCGAAGGGCACGCGCCCCACCACCGACCGCGTGCGCGAGGCCGTGTTCTCCCGCCTGGACCATGCCGATGCGATGAGGGGTGCTCGGGTGGCGGATCTGTTCGCCGGGTCGGGTGCGCTCGGGCTCGAGGCCCTCAGCCGCGGCGCATCAGCGGCGGTGCTCGTCGAGGCGGGGCCGCAGGCGGCGCGCGTGCTACAGGCGAATGTTCGCGACCTGGGGCTCGGAGGCCGCGCGGCCGTGGTGCGGGAGAAGGTGCGTCCCTACCTCGAGCGGACCGACGCGACGTGGGACCTGGTGTTCCTGGACCCGCCGTACGACATCGCGCGCGAGGACCTCACCGCCGTGCTGGCGGCCCTGGTGCCGCACCTTGCCCGCGGCGCGGAGGTGGTCCTCGAGTGGTCCACGCGAGCGGGCGACGCGCCATGGCCCGCGGGCATCGCGCCGGATCGTTCGCGCGCCTACGGTGAGACGACCGTGCACTACGCCACCGCGTCGGGCATGCCCGACGCTGCGGACGGTGAATCCGCGAGCGTCACCGGGCGCGGGGAGTAGGTTGGCGCCATGACCACCGCCGTACTGCCAGGGACGTTCGATCCGATCACGCTGGGTCACGTGGACGTGGCTACGCGTGCGCGTGCGCTGTTCGACCGCGTCGTGGTCGTGGTCGCGCACAACTCGGCGAAGCGCCCGCTGCTTGACGTCGAGACCAGGGTTGCGCTCGCGCAGGATGCGATGGCGGGCGTCGCGGGCGTGGAGGTCGCGGCGACGGACACGCTGCTGGTGGACTTCTGCAAGGAGATCGGGGCGACGGCGATCGTCAAGGGTCTGCGGGGCGGGGCGGACTATGATCTGGAGCGTCCGATGGCGCTGATGAACCGTTCGCTCACGGGCATCGAGACGGTGTTCCTCACGGGGGACAGCGCGCTCGCGCACATTGCTTCCTCGTTCGTGAGGGACATCGCGGCGCACGGCGGCGACATCGCGCCGTATGTGACGCCCGCCGCAGCGCAGGCCGTGCGCGAGGCGCTCGCGCGCCGGGGTTGAGAGTGCCCCGCATCTTCGCGTAGAATCGTGCGCTGGCCCGTCGTCTGGCGTGGCCGAGGTCCGTGAGGACCGGAATCGTTCGGGAGGCCAGTGTGTCGCACACCAGCCGCCTACCCGCATCGCCGTACAGGTTCCACGCGCACGAGCTCGTGGGCAGGCCTGGCACGATGCGCGAGGTCTCCGAGACGTTCCCGGCCCCCGAGGTCCTCGGCACCGACATGATCGCGGTGCCTCAAGGTGCGGACGTGAGCCTCGACGCGAGGCTCGAGTCCGTGCAGGACGGAATCTGGGTCTCCGGAACCGTCTCCGCGCAGGCGGTCGGCGAATGCGGACGATGCCTGGACGAGGTGCGACTCGATGTCGACACCACGTTCAACGGCCTCTTCCTGTTCCCCGATGCTCCGCGCGAGGACGAGGAGGATGAGTCGGAGGACGTCCACGAGTTCGACGGGGAGACCCTCGATCTCGAGGAAATCGTGCGGGACGCGGTGGCTGAGGAGCTGCCGTTCACCCCGCTGTGCGAACCGGACTGCCCGGGGCTGTGCGACCAGTGTGGTGCGCGGCTCGCGGACGACCCGGATCACACGCATGAGATGATCGACCCCAGGTGGTCGGCGTTGGAAGCCCTCGCGGCCGACGACCCGACCGAGAAGAAAGAGAGTTAGCCGTGGCTGTTCCCAAGCGCAAGATGTCGCGCAGCAACACGCGTGCACGCCGCTCCCAGTGGAAGACCACTGCTGCCGCCACCGTCGCGTGCCCCGCGTGCAAGGCGCAGAAGCTTCCCCACACCGCGTGCCCCGCGTGCGGCGCCTACAACGGCCGCCAGTACGCCGAGGCGCTGCGCACCGAGCACGAGGCGTAGGGCTTCGCACCATCGCGTGCGGTGAGGTGACGAGGTGAGCATCCCGGGCCAGGAGGCGGCTGACGCCCTGGTCCGGAGGATCGGTGTGTCGATCGACCCCGATCTGCTGGTGCTCGCCCTCACCCACCGCTCTTTCGCGTACGAGGCGGGCGGTCTGCCTACCAATGAGCGCCTGGAGTTCCTCGGGGACTCGGTGCTCGGCATCGTGGTGACCGACCACCTGTACCACGCGCACCCTGATCTGCCCGAGGGCGAGCTCGCCAAGATGCGCGCCGCGTGCGTCTCGCAGAAGGCGCTCGCCGCTGTCGCTCGCGAGCTCGAGCTCGGTCCCTGCGTCCTGCTCGGCAAGGGTGAGACTGCGACCGGTGGGCACGACAAGGACTCGATCCTCTGCGACGCCTTCGAGGCGATCCTCGGCGCGGTCTATCTCACGCACGGTATCGACGTCTCGCGTGAGGTCGTGCTGCGACTCGTGGGCCCGTCCCTCAAGGCCGCAGCCCACTCGGGCGCCGCTCTCGACTGGAAGACCTCCCTGCAGGAGCGGTGTGCCGCTCTCGGCCTGCCTGCACCGGTCTACGAGGTCGAGGGAGACGGCCCGGATCACGCACGCGTGTTCACCGCTCGCGCGCTCGTCGACGGCGAGCTCAAAGGCGAGGGCACCGGCACCGCCAAGAAGCATGCAGAGCAGGAGGCAGCAGCAGCCGCCTACGCCGCGCTGACGCCCGACGAGGACGTCCCGGACGTCGATCTGAGCAAGCCGATCGCGCCCGACGCGCTTCCCACGGGCCTCGCGCGCGCCCACCGGAGCTGATGCCGGAGCTTCCCGAGGTCGAGACCGTCCGCGCGGGCCTCGCCTCACTGATCGCGGGCGCCGTCGTCGAGCACGTCGAGATCCGCCGTGACTCGTGCGTGCGCCTCCTTGCAGGCGGCGCGGCCGAGTTCTCGGCGGCCATCACCGGATACCGGCTCGCCGAGATCGCACGGCGCGGCAAGTTCCTCTGGGTCCCCCTCGCGGACCCCGAACACCCCGCCGACGCGCCCGTCAGCGCCTTGAGTGCGCACCTGGGGATGTCGGGCCAGTTCCGCGTCCATGAGGGCGCGGGCGCCGACGCCCCCGATCCGCACCCGCACTGTCGCGCACGGCTGACCCTGCGCAGCGCCGGCGGCGCGCCGCTCACCTTGGACTTTCTGGACCAGCGCACTTTCGGGTATCTGCACGCCGAGCCTCTCGTCCCCGCGCCCGACGCGGCGGCCGGGGGAGCGGGCAGCGCGCTCTCCGCCGTGCCGGCGAGCGTTGCGCACATCGGCCGCGATGCGCTCGACCCCGCGCTCGACGAAAGCCGCGCACTGACCGCCATGCGCCGCGGCACGCGCGGCATCAAGCAGGTCCTGCTCGACCAGACGGTGATCAGCGGCATCGGCAACATCTACGCCGACGAAGCGCTGTGGCTGGCACGGATCCACCCGGAGCGGCCGGCGCGTGCGGTGAGCGCGGCGCAGGCGCGTGGGCTTCTCGAGGCGGTGCGAGACGTCATGGGAGCAGCCCTCGCGCAGGGCGGCACGAGCTTCGACGCGCTCTACGTGAACGTCAACGGCGAGTCGGGGTACTTCTCGCGCGCGCTGAACGCCTACGGCCGCGGGGGTGAGCCGTGCCTGCGGTGCGGGCGCCCGCTGCGACGCGCGACGATCGGGCAGCGCTCGACCCATTGGTGCGCCACCTGCCAGCGCGTGTGGGCGCCGCGAGCGTGAGTCCGACTGCGCTGCGCACGCCGTGCCGTCGGGGCATTGCGCGTGCGTGGCGCTAACATCGAGGCATGTCCGACATCACGGTCCTTGTCCTCGACGACCACGAGGTCGTGCGCCGCGGAATCTGCGACATCCTCGACCGCGCCGACGGCGTCACGGTCGTCGCGGAGGCGTCCTCGGTTGCGCAGGCCACTCGCCGCGCCGATGCGGTGCGTCCGCAGGTGATCCTGTCCGATCTGCGCCTGCCTGACGGGACGGGCCTCGACGTCATCCAGCATGTGCGCGCCAAGCTGCCCGACACTCGCGTGGTCGTGCTCACGAGCTACGACGACGACGATGCGAAGGCCGCGGCCCGCTCGGCTGGCGCCGACGTGTTCCTCGCGAAGACCGCCTCGAGCGCCGAGGTGCTGCAAGCGGTGAAGGACGCCGCCACGGGACGCGAGCACGGGCAGCACATCGACGTCCACGAGGACGACATGCTGTCGCGCCTCACGCCTATGGAACGGCGCGTCCTCACTCTCGTGGGCCAGGGGCTCGCCAACAAGGAGATCGCGGACGAGCTGGGCATCGCAGAGAAGACCGTGAAGAACCACGTCACGAGCGTGCTCGCCAAGATGGGTCTTCAGCGGCGCACGCAGGTCGTGGCGTGGGCGACGGCCCGACGCGCGCAGTCGTTCCGCGGCTGAGCCGTCACACCCTTTCGCGTCTGAGCCGTCACACGGCGGCTACGCCTCGACGTTCCACTCCGCGGCCGTGCCGGGCCGCTCGTAGCCGGGGCGCACCGGCGCGAGGGTGAACGTGCCCTCACGGCGGATCGCGCGGTTGGCGAGATTCGACGTGCCAGAGTGGCGCTTGGTCGCTCCCGCAGGTCCGATGCCGTCGTCGGTGATCGTCACGATGAACCTTCCCGGGGGCGCGGATATCGCGACGGTGACCGCAGTGGCGTCGGCGTGCCTCGCGACGTTGGACAGCAGCTCGCGCACCACGGCCACGACGTCGTCTGACAGCGTCGGGTCCACAAGAGTGGCCGTGGCGGCGTCCTCCCAGTCCACCTGGATGCGCGGCGCCAAGCCGAGCGAGTCCTGCGCGAGCACGAACTCGCGCCTCAGACGCTCGGACAGCGGCTCGTTGGTGCGCTCCCCGGCGAGCGTGCCCATGACGGAGCGGACCTCGCGCTGCGCACGCTTGACGTGGTCGAGCGTGGACAGCAGGCGCGGGCGGAACTCCACGGGAACATTGGCGGCGATCGTCTCGAGCTGGATCGCGGTGGCGAACAGCTCTTGCGAGACGAAGTCGTGCAGGTCGTCGGCGATGCGCTCGCGCTCCTCGAGCATGTGCGACACGTTCTTGACGTGCGCGAGCTCGGCGAACGACAGCGCCATCGCGGCCTGCGAGGCGAAGCGCTGCGCGGTGGAGAGGTCGTCCTTGTCGAAAGGCGCCATGCCGGGCTCGCGCCAGAGCATGAGGAGACCGGAGGTGCGTCCCTCGGTGTGGAGGGGCGCGTACAGCGTCGGGCCGAAGGCACGCACCGCTTCAATGATGGTGCCGCCAGGTGGTTCGGGTGCGATCACGCCCTCACCCGAGCGGATCACCGTCAGGGCGTAGCCGTCATCCGGGAGCACCTGGCCGAGCAGGTCCTCGGCGCGGTTGCCGAGCGTGAACTCCATGACCCATTCATCGCCCACGCCGGGCAGCACGAGCGATGCGGAGGTCGCGCCCGCGAGCTCAGCGGCGGCCTGCACGATGCGCTCGAAGGCCTCCTCGTCGCCGGGGTCGGCGAGCAACTGCGTGGTGATGTCCTGTGAGGCGGTGAGCCACTTCTCGCGTGCGAGCGCAGCCTCGTACAGCTGGGCGTTGTCCACCGCGACGGAGGCGGCGGCAGCCAGCGCGAGAACGATCTGCTCGTCCCGGGGAGTGAAGCCGCCTTCTTTGCTCGCGAGGTAGAGCGTGCCGAAGAGTTCGCCGCGCACGGTGAGCGACGCGCCCATGAACGATCCCATCGGGGGGTGTCCTGGCGGGAGGCCCTGGAAGGCGGGGTGCTCGGTGAGCTCGGGGATGACCAAGCAGCCCTCGGTGGGGATCTGACCAAGCGTGCCGACCGCGTTGGGCGCGCGGCCGATGTGCGCCATGACGCCCTCGGGCATGCCGTTGTAGTGGAACTCGAGCGAGATCCCGTCGGCGTCGAGGATGTTGATGGCCGCCATCTTGGCGCCGGTCTGCTCGGTGGCTGCGTCAAGGAAGCGGTCGAGCACGGCCGAGAGCTCGAGCTCTCGGTTCATGACCAGGATGGCGTCTGTCAGCGCGTCTGACACGGGACGGCTCTCCTCACTCATGAAGCGTCACCCGCCTTTCGGTGTACTCGAGCGGGGACTCGTGGTGCGTGACGATGACCACGATACGGTCCCGCGCCTTCAGATCGGCCACGACGGCGCGCAAAGCGCCATGTCCTTCGACGTCCAGGTGCTCCGCAGGCTCGTCGATCAGGACGATGGTCGCGGGGTGGAGCATGGCGCGGGCGAGCAGCAGTCTCCGGCGCTCACCTCCGGAGACGGTGTGACCGCCCGAGCCGATCTCGGTGCGAATGCCGTCCGGGAGGCCCGCGATCCAGTCCGTCAGGCCCACCGCGTCGAGCGCGCGCAGTGCCTCACCCTCGGTGACATCGCCGCGCGCGACGCGAAGATTCTCCAGCACTGAGGTCGCGAACAGATGCGCGTCCTCCGACGTCAGCGCGACGACGTGGCCGGTGTGGGCAGGGGAGACGGGGCGGCCATCGAGGAGGGCCGCGCCTGAGTGGGGGCGGATCGCTCCCGCGATCGCTAGCAGCAGCGTCGACTTCCCGATGCCCGAAGGCCCGACGATGCCGAGCGCCTCGCCACGCCGTAGCGTGGCCGTGATCGGATGCGTGGGCGTCATGCCTGGCCAGGCGACGCTGAGGCCGTCGAGCGTGAGCTCGTGTGGTGCCTCGGGCGCGGGGGCGGGGCCGGCGCCGGGATTCTCGCGCCCGCCCGACGCTGCGGCGCGGTCTGCGTCGGCGGCGGACATGGCGCCGGGTTCAGTGAGCGCCGCGCCGGGCTCGGCGAACGCCCCACCCGCGAGCGGTTGGGTCAGCTCACGGATCCGCTGGGCGGCTGCCCGTGAACGGAACAGCTGTTGGACTGCGGCGGGAACGGCGCCGACCGCTTCGAACGCGGCGAGCGGCAGCAGTGCCACGACGGTGGCCCATGGACCGGAGACGGTGCCTGCCTCGATCGCGAGGATCGCGAGCGCAATGCCGGCGATCAGGGCGATGCCCTGCGCGAGCACCAGGAGCCCGGCGCCGATCGCCCCGGGTCGCGCTCCCAGCTCGAGCGCGTGCTCGGCGTCGCGATCCGCACGGCGCACCTCGTCTAGGGCCTCGTCTCGGGTGCCCCAGACGCGGTGCTCGGCTGCCGACTCGATGGCGGCGAGCGAGCTCGTGGCCATGGCGGCGTGCGCTGCGACCCCCGCCTCTGCCGCGATGCGAGCCTGACGTGCAGTGAGCGCGGCGACCCCGAGTCCCGCGAGCAGCAGAGCCGCGGCGAGCGTGACTCCTGCGAGCGGCAGGATCACGGTGACGATCGCGATGGAGATAGTGCTGACCGTCGCCGCGACTCCGAGCGGCACGATCGCGCGCACGACTGCGTCGCCCACGGCGTCGAGGTCGGTTCCGATGCGCGCCACGATGTCGCCGCGCCGCAGCGCCAGGACGCGACCGGCGCCTGCCGAGGCGAGGCGCGCGTATGTGCGCTCGCGCAGTGCGACCATGCCGCGTAGCGCGGTGTCGTGGCTCGCGAGTCTCTCGAGATAGCGGAAGAGTCCGCGCGAGATGCCGAAGAAGCGCACGATCACGGCGGCGAGCGCCAGGTCGGCGGGTGAGGGCATCTCGGCAGCCTTGGCGATGAGCCACGCGGCGACGGCAGAGAGGCCCACCGCCGAGCCCAGCGCCATGGTGCCGAGCAGGATCGCGCGCACGACGGGCCACGGCTTCACGCCGGTGTCGCGCAACGCATCCCGGAGCGCGCGCGGGGCTGTCGTGGCCGGGGGCATCGGTGCGGCGCTCATCGCTGCGACTCCTCGTCCGCGGCGACGGTGGTCTGCTCCGAGGTCACGGTGAGCACCTGGTTGGCAGCCTCGGTGACCTCGTCCTCGTGGGTCGCGACCACCACGGTGGCGCCCGCGTCGGCGAGTGCCCGCATGCGCGCGACCACGTCGGCACGGGAGACGGGATCGAGGTGCGCGGTCGGCTCGTCGAGCAGGACGAGCGGCCGTTCGGAGTCGAACGCGCGCTCCAACGCGCGCCGCTGGCGCTCGCCAAGTGAGAGCGTGCGAGCCTCGGGACCCAGGTCGGGGCGCTGCGGCACCCACGCGACCTGTGCGGTCCAGGCGTCCACGTCCACTGCCACGGTGCCGTCTGCTGCGATGACGGTGGCGCCGGAGGCTCCAGGGAGGGAAGTCCCTGATCCGTCATCCTCGCCGGCATGCTCGAGGACGATGCTCCCCCTCGTGGGTGCGAGCAGTCCGGCGAGCGCGAGCAGCAGCGTCGACTTTCCGGATCCGTTCGGCCCCACGATCGCCGTGATGGATCCGGGGAGCAGCGTCGTCGTGACATGCGCGGGCGCGAGGCGGGAGCCGTCGGGCACAGCGATCCCCATGCGGTCGCACGTGAGCGCACGTCCACGGAGCGCGGGGGCCGGGTCGTTGCCTCCCGGCGCGGCGAGCGGTTCGTCGAGGATGTCGAAGGCGGCGTCCGCGGCCGCGAGCCCGTCTGCCGAAGCGTGGAAGTGCGTGCCGACGTTGCGCACGGGGAGGTAGACCTCAGGCGCCAGCACGAGCACGGCGAGCGCGGTCTCGATGCCGATGCCGCCCTCGACGAGCCGGAAGCCCATCGTGACGGCGACGATCGCGACGGCGAGCGTCGTGAGGAGTTCGAGCACCATTCCCGAGAGGAACGCGACCCGCAGCGAGCCCATCGTCGCGCGTCGGTGGGCTTCGCCGAGGTCCCGCACGCGCGCGGCGGGGCCACGCTCGCGCCCCAGGCCGCGCAGGGTGGGCACTCCCGCGATCAGGTCGAGGGTGCGCGCGCCGAGCTGTTGCATGGCGACGAGATGACGAGCGGACCTGTCGCGCGTGACGAGGCCCACCAGCACCATGAAGATCGGCACGAGAGGGAGCGTGAGGCCGATGATGAGCGCCGAGAGCCAGTCGAGGCCCAGGACGATGACGAGCAGCAGGGGAGTGAGCGTGGCTGCGAGACCCAGCTGCGGCAGGTATCGCACGAAGTACGGCAGGAGATCGTCGAGTCCACGGGTGACGACCGTCACGACCTCGGCGCCGCGTCCCGAGGCGATCCACCGCGGACCCATCGCCGCGGCATGCGCGACGACCTGCTCGCGCAGCTCAGAGACGACGCGCGCGCCTGCGCGATGCGCGAGCCGTTCCTGAGCCCAGGAGGCGAGCGCGCGTAGCGCGATGACGCCCGCGAGCAGCGGTAGGCCCGTCGACAGCTCGCGTGTGGCCACGGGCACGATGGTGCCGAGCCAGCCGAGGCCATCGTCGGCGAGCGGGGCAGGGGCGAGCCACGGCGCGAGGAGCCGTGCGATGAGCAGCGCTTGGACAGCGACAGCCAGGGCCGTGAGAAGGCCCAGGCCCGCCGTCACAAGGATGTAGCGGCGGGCCGGGCCGATCCGCACGACCAGGCGCGGATCGAGAGGACGCATCGAGCGATGCTACTTCTTCAGGAAGGTGAGCTCGCTGTGCTCCGGGATGTTGTCCGTGCTGATGCGGCGGCGGAACACCCAGTACGACCACGACTGGTACAGGAGCACCACCGGGGTCAGGATCACCGCGACCCACGTCATGACGGTGAGCGTGTAGTCGGTCGACGAAGCGTTGTCCACCGTCAGCGAGTATGCAGGGTCGATGCTCGACGGCATCACGTCCGGGTACATCGAGCCGAAGATCAGCACGACGGCACCCACGAGCACCACGGCGTTGGCGATGAACGCTCTCCCGTAGCTCTCGACGCGCGTGAACCACACGACCGCGAGCAGGCCCAGCGCGGCGACCGCGACGACCGCCCAGGTCCACGGCACCGAGTACGCGAGCTGGGTCCAGATGGCCCATCCGCCCGCGAGCACGAGAGCGGCGACCGAGATCTTCTTGGCGAAGTCCCCGGCGCGCTTCGAGAAGTCGCCGCTGGTCTTGAGCGCGAGGAACAGCGCACCGTGGCTGAGGAACAGCGTCAGCGTCACGAGGCCGCCGAGCAGCGCGAACGGGCTGAGCAGGTCGAAGAAGTTCCCGACGAACTCGAGGTGGCCGTTCACTTCCTCGATCGGCACGCCACGCACGAGGTTGGCGAACGCGACTCCCCACAGGATCGAGGGCACCCAGGCGGAGCCGATGATCGCCCAGTCCCAGCGCTGACGCCACACAGGGTCGTTGATCTTGCCGCGGTACTCGATCGCGACGGCGCGCACGATCAGCGCGAGCAGGATCAGGAGCAGCGGCAGGTAGAAGCCTGAGAACAGTGTCGCGTACCACTCGGGGAATGCCGCGAAGGTGGCGCCTCCAGCGGTGAGCAGCCACACTTCGTTGCCGTCCCACACGGGGCCGATGGAGTTGAGCGCAACGCGGCGCTCCTTGTTGTCCTTCGCGAGCAGGCCCATGAGCATGCCGACGCCGAAGTCGAAGCCTTCGAGGACCAGGTAGCCGGTCCAGAGGACCGCGATGAGGATGAACCAGATGAGGGGCAGATCCATGGCGGGGACTCCTTAGTACGCGAACGACAGCGGGCGGCTGCCGTCCTCGTCGACGGTGGGCTCCTCGACCTCGGGAGCCCCTTCGACCGCGTAGCGGTGGATGAGGCGGAACCAGAAGACTCCGAGGATGGCGTAGACGATCGTGAAGACCGCGAGCGACGTCGCCACCTCACCTGCGGAGACGTTCGGCGAGTAGCCGTACTGCGTGAGCAGCATGACCATGTCGACGCCGTCGGGGTTCGGGGCTACCACGAAGGGCTGGCGTCCCATCTCGGTGAAGATCCACCCGAAGCTGGCAGCGAGGTAGGGCATCGGCAGCGACACGATCGCGAGGTTCTTCATCCAGTTCGCGGTGGCATAGCCGCCCTTGCGTGTGAACCACAGGATGACGAGCGAGAGCGCGGCTGAGAATGCCCCGAGGCCGATCATGAGTCGGAACGACCAGTAGGTGACCATGAGGTTGGGGCGGTACTGGATCTCGTTGCCCGCCGTATCGGTGGCTCCGTAGCGGTCCGCGTACTGCTCCTGGAGATCGACGAGTCCGGGGACTTCGGCGCTGAAGTCGCCGGTGGCCATGTACGAGTACAGCCCGGGCACGCACAGCAGGTGATTGACGGACTCAGGGTCGTCTCCGGCGAGGTTGCCGATCGCGAGGAGCGAGAAGCACGCGGACTCCTCGCTGTGGATCACGCCTTCGGCGGCGGCCATCTTGATGGGCTGCTGCTGGAACATCAGCTTCGCCTGCAGGTCGCCCGTGACGATGACGGCGACGCCAGCGATGAGCATCGTGACCGCACCGAAGCGCGCTGCGGTGCGGTACAGACCCAGGTCCTTGTGGTTCTTGTCCTCACGATGCTTGCGCCACATCCAGTACACCGCGATGCCGGCGACGAAGTTGCCGGCGACGAGGAACGCGGTGGCGATCACGTGGGGGAACGCCAGGAGCGTGGTGTTGTTCGTGAGCACGTCCACGATGGAGTTCATCTCGGCGCGACCGGTCTCGGGGTTGAAGTCGGCGCCGACGGGGTGCTGCATCCACGAGTTCGCCGCGATGATGAAGTACGCCGACAGTGCGGATCCGATCGCGAAGGCCCATACGGTCATGAGGTGGATCTTCTTGGGCAGCTTGTCCCAGCCGAAGATCCACAGGCCCAGGAAGGTCGACTCGAGGAAGAACGCGAGCAGCGCCTCCATCGCGAGCGGGGCGCCGAAGATGTCGCCGACGAAGCGCGAGTAGTTGGACCAGTTCATGCCGAACTGGAACTCCTGCACGATGCCGGTCGCGATGCCGAGCGCGAAGTTGATCAGCAGCAGCTTGCCGTAGAACTTGGTGAGGCGCAGCCACTTCTCCTTGCCGGTGCGCACCCACGCGGTCTGCATGATCGCCACCAGGGTGGACAGACCGATCGTGAGCGGGACGAGGATGAAGTGGTAGACGGTCGTGATGCCGAATTGCCAACGCGCGAGATCAAGGGCCTCGAGCATGGTGGGGACCTCCCTTAGTAGATACGTCAGAAACTACCTTCGGAGGCAATCTGACGCACCGGGACCTCAGTCCCGGGTCGGGGCGGATGGCAGGGATGTTGTCGCATTGCATTACCGAGAATGAGAATGCACGAGCGGCGTGCTCGCGGTCGGCCCGCTGGCCTCGCGCGCGCGACGCGCTCGGAAGATGGCGGCCCAGTTCCGCGGTCCTGTGACACAATGGTCCGCAGGTCCGGCACTCGTCCACACCGAGTGCCTGCCGCGCGACAGACGCAGCGAACGCGTTGCCGCCGGTCCCGTCAGGATCCCGCAGGGCTACAGCCCACCGCGGCGACATCGGGGAAACGGCGCACGAGGGGCGCCGCTGTCAGCCGCGACCGACAGACTTCCGCGGTCACGCAACGTGAATCGCGACCGACGACGAGGTCGGGGCCGAGTGTGGTCGGCCTCGACAGCGAGGTACCCGCTTTGAGCGAGGACAACAGCACCACCGCACCTGCCGCCGCCCTGGTATTCCAGGCGCCGGAGCCCCCCAAGTCGCGCCGCGCATCGGCGCCCGCCGGCCCGCCCAAGGCCGCAGAGTCCGCCCCCGCGGGCGACGGGGCACCCCAGGCCGACCGGTCTGCGAACGCGGCGCCCCAGGGCGACAAGCCGAAGAGCGACAAGCCGAAGTCGGCCAAGAGCCGCTCCGCGAAGAGCAAGGCGTCGGACGACAAGCCGGCCGACGCGTCGGGCACGTCCGCTGAGGCGTCGAGCGGCGACTCGCCCGAGCAGGGCGCGAGCGACAAGCCCAAGAAGAAGTCCGGTGGTCGCAAGAAGAAGGCCGCCGCGCAGTCCGACGCGCCCGCCGAGGCCAGCGCGGAGACTGCCGACGCTGCGGGTTCCGATGACGGCGACGCCAGCGGCGACGACAGCGACGGCGACAACAACGGTGGCGAGTCCGGCGAGGGTGGTGGCGCGAAGCGCCGTCGCCGTCGTGGTGGACGCGGTCGCGGCAAGAAGCGCGCCGAGGGCGAGCAGGACTCCAGTGTGATGGACGAGGGTGGCGACTCGCCCGCCTCGGAGGACAAGGTCGGCGACGATCAGAATGGCGAGAGCGCCGAGTCCGACGGCGACGGTGAGGGAGGCTCGTCGCGTCGTCGGCGCCGCCGCAGCCGCGGCTCGCGCTCGGGCAGCGGCTCCGGCTCGTCCGGTGGCGGCTCCGACGACCAGCTCCAGGGCTCGACGCGACTGCAGGCCAAGCGCCAGCGTCGCCGTGATAACCGCGACGGCTCGCGCCGACGCCCGGTGATCTCCGAGGCGGAGTTCCTCGCGCGCCGCGAGGCAGTCAAGCGCTCCATGGTGGTGCGCGAGAAGGATCACCGCGTGCAGATCGCCGTGCTCGAGGACGACGTGCTCGTGGAGCACTACGTCTCCCACCAGGCGCAGCAGTCCATGGCGGGCAACGTCTACCTGGGGCGCGTGCAGAACGTGCTGCCAGGCATGGAGGCCGCGTTCGTGGACGTGGGTCGCGGCCGCAACGCCGTGCTGTACGCGGGCGAGGTCAACTGGGACGCAGCCGGCCTCGAGGGCAAGCCTCGCCGCATCGAGCTCGCGCTCAAGCCGGGCGACACCGTCATGGTGCAGGTCACCAAGGACCCGATCGGCCACAAGGGCGCTCGCGTCACGAGCCAGATCTCGCTCGCGGGACGCTTCCTCGTGTACGTGCCCGGCGGCGGCGTCACCGGCATCTCTCGCAAGCTCCCGGATACCGAGCGTGCGCGCCTCAAGAAGCTGCTGCGCGAGGTCATCCCCTCGGACGCCGGCGTGATCGTGCGCACCGCGGCCGAGGGTGCGTCCGAGGACGAACTGCGCGCCGACGTCGAGCGTCTGAAGCGCCAGTGGCAGACCATCCAGGACGAGGCCAAGACCGGCAAGGCTCCCAAGCTCCTGCGCGGCGAGCCCGACATGGCCATCCGCGTGGTCCGCGACATCTTCAACGAGGACTTCGACTCGCTCACCATCCAGGGCGAGGACACGTGGAACTCCCTGTCGATGTACGTGCAGCAGGTCGCCCCCGACCTCATGCCGCGTCTGCACCGCTTCACGGGCGACCGAGACGTCTTCGCCGAGTCCCGCATCGACGAGCAGCTCGCGAAGGGCATGGACCGCAAGGTCTGGCTGCCCTCCGGCGGCTCGCTCGTCATCGACCGCACCGAGGCCATGACGGTCATCGACGTCAACACGGGCAAGTTCGTCGGGAAGGGCGGCACGCTCGAGGAGACGATGACGCTCAACAACCTCGAGGCGGCCGAGGAGATCGTCCGCCAGCTGAGGCTGCGCGACATCGGCGGCATCATCGTCATCGACTTCGTCGACATGCTGCTCGAGGCCAACCGTGACCGCGTGCTGCGCCGCCTCATCGAGTGCCTGGGACGCGACCGCACCAAGCATCAGGTCGCCGAGGTGACCTCGCTGGGCCTGGTCCAGATGACGCGCAAGCGCGTGGGCCAAGGTCTCGTGGAGGCCTTCTCTGAGACGTGCGAGCACTGCAAGGGACGCGGCTTCCTCGTGCACGGCGAGCCCGTGGCCGAGGCGAGCGAGAAGCAGCCTGAGCAGCGTCGTTCGCGTCGTGGCAAGGGCGGCGGCTCCGGCCAGTCGGGCCAGTCGCAGGGCCAGAGCCAGGGTTCTGGACAGCGCTCCGGCGGCGCCGCGCAGGCGCATGACGACCACGCGCACTCGAAGGCGGGTGGCGGCGAGACGCACGCGCTCGACGACCGCGAGGAGGCGCGTGCGGCGGTCAAGGCCACGCTGGCCTCGATCGCGGCGGCCGCCGAGAAGGCGCATCACCACGGCGAGGACCACCTCGAGGGCGTCGTCGTGCCGGTCGTCCTGCCCGACGCTCCTGCGGAGCAGCCGGAGGGAGGGGCGGCTCCTGACGTGGTTCCCGAGGCGGTCGCACCGGACCCGGAGGCGCCCGACGCGGCGGCTGACGGAGCGTCGGACGCGCCCGCCGAGGCCGAGGAGACGCGCGAAGGCTGACCGCCGAGATTCCTGGCGCGCCGGGTTTGACCGGCGAGGCAGGGCTCGGGTAATCTAGACCGTCGGCGCGAGAGCGCCTCAAGCCCTGCCTGCGCCCTCCTCGAGGGAGCGGCTGCGGCAGGACCGGGTCCGTGCAGGGCCCATGACCCAAGAGTTTCAAGAGGAAAGACACATCATGGTGTACGCGATTGTGAAGGCCGGTGGCCGTCAGGAGAAGGTCTCCGAGGGCGATGTCATCGTCGTCGACCGTCTCAAGGCTGAGGCTGGCTCCACCGTTGAGCTCGCCCCCGTGCTGCTCGTCGACGGTGACAAGGTCACCTCGGACGCCAAGGCGCTCGGCAAGGTCAAGGTGACCGCTGAGGTCGTCCGCAACGAGCGCGGCGAGAAGATCGACATCCTCAAGTACAAGAACAAGACCGGCTACCGCAAGCGCATCGGTCACCGTCAGGAGCTCACGCGCCTGAAGGTCACGGGCATCAAGTAAGGCGAGGAGACACTCATGGCACACAAGAAGGGCGCGAGCTCCTCGCGCAACGGTCGCGATTCGAACCCCCAGTACCTCGGCGTGAAGCGCTTCGGCGGTCAGGTCGTCTCGGCTGGCGAGATCATCGTGCGACAGCGCGGCACCCACTTCCACCCCGGCGAGAACGTCGGCCGTGGCAAGGACGACACGCTGTTCGCGCTGTCGGCCGGCTCGGTGGCGTTCAACCAGCGTCGTGGCCGCAAGGTCGTCGACATCGTGGTGGGCGAGTAACCACACGCATCACTCTTATCCACGTCAGGGGCGCGCCGACAGGCAGCGCCCCTGACGTGTCTCTAGGCTCGGAGACGAGCCGACCAGCATGGCCCCAGACGAGTTCGGGGCACATGCACCAGGCCCTCGACGGGCCCCGACGGAAGGATCGACCGTGGCCAGCTTCGTGGACCGCGTGACGTTGCACGTCACGGCAGGCAACGGCGGACACGGCGTCGCGTCCGTGCATCGCGAGAAGTTCAAGCCGCTCGGCGGCCCCGACGGCGGTAACGGCGGCCGCGGCGGCTCGGTCGTGCTGCGGGTGGACCCGCAGGTGACGACGCTGCTCGATTATCACCACGCACCGCACCGCACTGCGGAGAACGGCAAGCAGGGTGCGGGCGACATGCGCCACGGCGCCAACGCCTCCGACCTGGTCCTCGGCGTCCCCAGCGGCACGATCGTCAAGACCAAGGACGGCGAGGTGCTCGGGGACCTGGTCGGCGAGGGCGCGGAGCTCGTGATCGCGCAGGGTGGCCGAGGGGGACTCGGCAACGCGGCCCTCGCCACGACCAAGCGCAAGGCGCCGGGCTTCGCACTGCTCGGCGAGCCGGGCGAGGAGGCCTCGGTCGTCCTCGAACTCAAGTCGATCGCCGATGTGGCGCTCGTGGGCTACCCGAGCGCGGGCAAGTCGTCGCTCATCGCCGCGATGTCCAAGGTGCGTCCCAAGATCGCCGACTATCCGTTCACGACGCTCGTGCCCAACCTCGGCGTGGTCGAGACCGGCGGCGGCCGCTTCACCATGGCGGACGTGCCTGGCCTGATTGCCGGCGCCTCGGAGGGCAAGGGCCTTGGCCACGACTTCCTGCGCCACATCGAGCGCTGCTCGGTGATCGCGCACGTGCTCGACACCGCCACGCTCGAGAGCGACCGCGATCCGCTGCGTGACCTCGACGTGATCGCTGCGGAGCTGCGCGCGTACACGGGCGACGAGGCCATCAGCGGGGTGCCGCTGTCAGAGCGCCCGCAGATCATCATCCTCAACAAGGTCGACGTGCCGGACGGACGCGACCTGGCGGCCATCGTCCGTCCCGAGCTCGAGGAGCGCGGGATGCCGATTTTCGAGGTCAGCGCCGTCAGCCACGAGGGCCTTCGGGAGCTGGGATTCGCGCTCGCTGCGATGGTCGAGGCGGAGCGCGCCAAGGCGCCCGTGCTCGAGAAGGCGCCGATCGTGCTGCGCCCCAGGGCCGTCGACGAGTCGGGCTTCACCGTCACGCACGTGCGCGACGGCGCCGAGGACTACTACCAGGTGCGCGGCGCCAAGGTCGAGCGCTGGGTTCGCCAGACGAACTTCGCCAACGACGAGGCCGTCGGCTACCTCGCGGACCGTCTGGCCCGCGCGGGCGTCGAGGACGCGTTGTTCAAGGCTGGCGCCGTTCCAGGCAGCGAGGTCGTCATCGGACCGCGCGAGGGTGGCGTCGTGTTCGACTGGGAGCCCACGATGGCCGCGGGAGCCGAGCTCCTCGGCCAGCGCGGCTCCGACCTGCGCGTGGAGGACCACGAGCGCACACACCGTGCCACGCGTGCCGAGAAGCGCGCGGAGCACAAGGAGCGCATGGACGCGAAGTCCGCCGCGCGCCAGGAGCTCTGGACCGAACGCGACTCCGGTCACTGGACCGACCCGTCGAAGGACGACGACGAGCTCTGACACCATAGGCTGAGCCGACGCTTCCGGTGCGTCGGCGGGGGAGCGCCCCCAGCGTCGGGCGTGTGAGGGAGGACGAGTGAGCGAGCACCTGCGATCCGCGGTGTCCCACGCGCGACGCGTGGTCGTGAAGGTCGGCTCCTCTTCGCTCGCTGGCCCCGACGGGCACCTCGACGAACAGCGCCTCGGCGAGCTTGTCGACGTGCTTGCGCGTGAACGCCTCGCGGGCCGTGAGGTGCTGCTCGTCACCTCGGGGTCGATCGCCGCAGGCCTCGGACCGCTCGGACTCGGCGCGAGACCGACCAACCTCGAGCTCCAGCAGGCCGCCGCATCGGTGGGCCAGGGCAAGCTCATCCACGCGTACACCGTCGCGTTCGCGCGTCACGGTCTCGACGTGGGCCAGGTGCTCCTGACCTCCGATGACATGGTCCGCCGCGCCCACTACGGGAACGCGACGCGCGCGCTCGAGTCTCTGCTCAGCCTCGGCATCGTGCCCATCATCAACGAGAATGACACCGTCGCGACGGACGAGATCCGGTTCGGCGACAACGACCGGCTCGCGGCGCTCGTGGCCACGGCGGTCGCGGCCGATGCGCTCGTGCTGCTCACCGACGTGGACGCGCTGTACACCGCCGCGCCTGGTTCGCCAGGGGCTCACCGCATCGCCGTGGTGCGCGGACCCGACGACCTGGGCGGCATCGACATCTCACGGCGAGGTTCGGCCGTGGGCACGGGCGGGATGATCACGAAGGTCGAGGCGGCATCGATCGCGACGACCTCGGGTGTTTCCGTGGTGCTCGCGAGCGCGGCCGACGCCGGACGCGCCATCGTCGGCGAGGATGTGGGCACGCTGTTCCTCCCGACCGGCAAGCGGGACACGACGCGTCTCCAGTGGCTCGCGCACGCGGCGCGCACGCGCGGCGGGATCGTGCTCGACGCGGGCGCCGTGCGGGCGGTCACGAGCCGACGCGCCTCGCTGCTCGCCGCCGGCGTGATCGAGGTGCGCGGCCAGTTCGAGGCGGGAGAGCCCGTCGACCTGCTCGCGCCCGATGGGTCGCTCGTCGCGCGCGGCTTCGCGGGCTTCTCGGCGGAGGAGGCCGAGCAGATGAAGGGCCTCAGCACTGAGGCTCTGGGGGACACGCTTGGCGAGCACTACGCGCGCGAGCTGATCCACATCGACCACCTCGTGGTGCTCTAGCCTGCGGCTCCGGTGGTGCCAGCGAGCACCCGGGCGGCCCGCGTGGCGCGGCCTAGACTGGTCGGCATGACCGACACCGCCACCACCGTCGACGTCGACGTCGAGGCCGCCGTGCACGACATCTGCCAGCACGCGAAGCTCGCCTCACGCGTGCTCGCCACCGCCACGCGAGCCGTGAAGGACGAGGCGCTTCATGCCATGGCCGATTCGCTCATCGCGCAGGCGCCGCGGATCGTCGAGGCGAACGCCGTGGACGTGGCGCGCGAGCGGGAAGGCGGCATGAGCGAGGGGCTGCTCGACCGCCTCACGCTCACCGAGGACCGGGTCGCCGCCATCGCGGGCGCGCTGCGCTTCGTCGCCGGACTGCCGGACCCTGTCGGCGAGGTCCGCCGCGGCTCGACGCTCCCGAACGGGCTGCGACTGCTGCAGAAGTCCGTGCCGATGGGCGTGGTCGGCATGATCTACGAAGCGCGCCCCAATGTGACGGTCGATGCTGCGGCGCTGTGCCTGAAGTCCGGCAACGCGGCGGTGCTGCGGGGCGGCTCGGCCGCCGCGTCATCCAACGAGGTGATCGTGGCGGTGCTCCAGGACGCGCTCGAGTCTGTGGGACTGCCCCGCGAGGCCGTGCAGTCCATCGACGCATACGGCCGCCCGGGGGCGACCGCGCTCATGCAGGCGAGGGGACTGGTCGACGTGCTGATCCCGCGCGGAGGGCGCGGGCTGATCCAGGCGGTCGTGCGCGAGTCGACCGTGCCGACCATCGAGACGGGCGAAGGCAACTGCCACGTGTACATCGACGCCTCGGCGCCCACCGAGCGCGCCGTCGCGATCGCCGTGAACTCGAAGGCGCACCGCGTCGGCGTCTGCAATGCCGCCGAGACCCTGCTCGTGCACCGGGATGCCGCCCAGCGCGTGATGCCGGCGCTACTCGAGGCGCTCGCCGCCGAGCAGGTGGTGCTGCACGGGGACGACGAGACGGCGTCGCTTGCGCCCGAGACGGTGAGCATCGTCTCCGCGACCGAGGAGGACTGGGCCACCGAGTACCTCAGCCTCGACCTCGCGGTGAAGGTGGTCGGCAACCTCGACGAGGCGATCGACCACATCCAGCGGTACACGACCGGCCACACGGAGGCGATCGTGACCGAAGACATCAACGCCGCGGAGCGCTTCGTCAGCAGCCTCGACACGGCTGCGATCATGGTCAACGCGTCGACGCGCTTCACCGACGGCGGCGAGTTCGGCCTCGGCGCGGAAATCGGCATCTCCACGCAGAAGCTCCACGCGCGCGGGCCGATGGGGCTCGGCGAGCTCACCACCACGCGCTGGATCGCGTACGGCGACGGGCACATCCGCCCCTGACGTGGCTCATGCGCGCCGGGCGGCGGACGCTGACGGTGGGCGCGGTCGCGGCGTGGAATACTGGTCGCCAAGTCCCGAAGGAGTCTGACGTGATCTTCACCGAGGTTGCCCCCGCCGCCGAGGCGGTGCACGAGTCCACGATCAATGCCCCCGCGATCGGCCTTCTCGCCTTCGCGGGCCTTGTCGGCCTGCTGCTCGTCACATACGCCTTCCGGAGCGTCGGCACGCGCCACTGAGCGTGACGGCACCGCGCATCGGCGTCCTGGGAGGGACGTTCGATCCCATCCACCACGGCCATCTCGCCGCGGCGAGCGAGGTGTGCGCCGCGCTCGGCCTGGATCGCGTGCTCCTCGTGCCCACGGCCACGCAGCCGTTCAAGACTGACGAGCCCGTCTCGTCGGACGAGGACCGCATCGCGATGCTCGAGCGGGTGGCCGCGCAGGACGCGAGGCTCCAGGTGTCCCGCGTCGACGTCGACCGCGGAGGCATCACCTACACGCTCGACACGCTCACGGATCTGCGGGCGCAGCTACCCGACGCGGAACTGTTCTTCATCACCGGATACGACGCCCTCGAGCGCTTCGATGAGTGGAAGGAGCCCGCGCGTCTGCACGAGCTCGCGACCTTCGTGGGCGTATCCCGCCCGGGGCATGGGACGCCCGACGCACCTGGGCCCTTCGTGCTGGTGAACGTCCCCGCCCTGGATGTATCCTCGACGGATGTGCGTCGCCGAGTGAGGGAAGGTGCGCCCATCAGGTACCTGGTCCCTCACTGCGTCGCCGACTACATCGTCGAGCATGATCTCTACACCGGAGGACGGGATGACTGACGCGGGTGCGCCGCTGTCGCGGCGCGAGCGCCGACTGCGCGCCCAGCAGCAGGCCCAGGCCGCCGAGCTTGGCACAGGCGACATCCCGACGCAGACCCCTGACGGCCGCGCCCTGTCGCGTCGTGAGCGGCGAGCGCTCGAGCGGTCCGAGCAGCCCATGGAGACGTGGACTGCGGAAGAGGAGATGATCGCGACCGGTCAGCTCCCCGCCATGACGCCCGACGTGATCGCCGAGCAGGAGCGCCTCGCGAAGCGCAAGGCCGAGGAGGCCGCCGAGGAGGCCGCCCGCACCTCGGCCGAGCTGCGACGGGTCTCCCTGACCGACGCGGCGGCCGCGCCCGTGGCGCCAGAGCCCGTGCAGGTGCATGCGGCTTCGGAGGCCGAGCCCGAGCAGGAGTCCGCACCCGAGCCGGCTGCCGTGTCCGAGCCCGTGGCCGAGGTGTCGCCAGCGGTGGAGCACGCGGATGTCGCAGAGCCCACGCCTGAGCCCGCGGAGGCAGCCGAGACCGCGCCTCCCGCTGCCAGCGAATGGGACGACCTGACTGACCTCACGGAGCGGCTCGAGCCAGTGCCGGCGTCAGACGCGCCTGCGGCCGAGCCCGAGGCCGAAGCCGAGGCCGAAGCCGTGCCCGCGCCGGCGGCCGACGACCCCGCCAACGCCGTCCCCGAGAGCCTTCGCCACCTGTTCCCGCCGGGCTCGCTTCAGGCGCGCCTGATGGCGGAGGGCTTCGCTGCCTCGCGCCCCGAGCCGACTCCCGAGCCGGACACTCACGCCGAGGCAGTTGCAGATCCCGAGCCGGAGCCAGCCCCGCAGTCGGAGCCTGCACCTGAGCCGCAGCCGGACGCGCCCGTCGAGCCTCCCGCGGCAGCGCAGCCCGCCGCCGAGGACCCCGAACTGGCAACCGAGACCGACCCAGCCGAGGAGTTCCGTCGCCTCACCGCACAGGCGATGGCGGGCCTCGAGCGCGCGTCGCGGCCCGCGCATGGGCCGGAGCCTGAGGTGGCGACCGACGTGGCGCCGGCCGCGCCCGCCGGCGTCGAGCGCGAGCCGACCACGGCTGTCCATGAGAGCGCGATCCAGGACGCTCCGCCTCCTCAGCCCACGTTCCCTTCGGTGAGCGGCGAGGTTTCTGTGCACGCGCCGTCGGGATTCTCTGCGCGCTCGGCGCAGGATGCCGAGGCGGCGTCGCAGTTGCATGCCCCTGTGCCTGCCCCGAGCCCGTGGGAGCATCACCCGCTGCAGGACGCGGACGCCCCGTCGTTCGACCCGAACGAGTACGTTCCGAGCGACCAGCTCCCGCGCCCCGACCTCACGCAGTTGCTGCGTCCGGCGACCGGCGGCGCTCCCCAGGCGACCCCTCTGGGAGGCCAGCGCACGTCGTATGCGCCGCCCGTGACCGGCGCGATCCCGCAGGCGATCGCCTTCGGCCAGGCGCCCACGACGACCGGCTCCATCCCGATCACGGCCGCGATTCCGGTGACCAGCGGCATCGAGGTCCCTGAAGAGGGAGCACGGCTCAACCCCGCAGGCGGAGCCCGCGACTTCCGATGGGCCCACCTGGCCGTCCTGTGCGCGGTCGCGTTCGTGTGCGGAGTGCTCGTGTGGCAGCTCGCGGGGCCCGGCTCGTGACCGCCTCCTCGCGCGCGCTCGCGTTGACCGAGGCTGCCGCGCGTGCGGCGGCGGACAAGAAGGCGGAGGAGGTCGTCGCTCTCGACGTCTCGCAGCAGCTGCCGCTCGCCGACGTGTTCCTGATCGCCTCCGGCACGAATGAACGCCAGGTGGCGGCGATCGCCGAGGGAATCGAGGACGCGCTGCTCGACCAGGGGGCCAAGGCCATCCGGCGCGAGGGCATGCGCGAGGGCCGGTGGGCGCTCATGGACTTCAACGACGTGATCGTGCATGTGATGCACCAGGAGGATCGCGCGTACTACGAGCTCGAGCGGCTGTGGAAGGACTGTCCGGTCGTGCCGCTGCCCGACGCCGAGTGACCCGCCTCTTCGTGGTCCGGCACGGCCAGACCGATTGGAATCTCGCGAACCGCCTGCAGGGCTCGTCCGACATCCCGCTGAACGACACGGGGCGTGCGCAGGCCTCGGTCGCTGCGCCCGGCCTGCTCGCGCAGCTCGAGGGCATGCCGACCGTCGTCGCCTCCACGCTGTCGCGGGCGCGCGAGACTGCGCAGATCCTGTTCGAAGGGTGGGATGTTCAGATTCATGAGGACGCGCGCATCGCGGAGCGGTCCTATGGCGTGTGGGAGGGCATGGAGGCCGATCTTCGCCAGGTGAACCATCCGGAGGACTACGACCGCTGGAAGGCAGGGCTCGAGCCGCGCATCGAGGGCTACGAGACCCACGCGGCCCTCACTGCGCGCAGCGTCGCGGCGGCGGACGAGTGGACGGCGCGCGTGGAAGCGTCAGGCGGCGGCGATCTCGTGTTCGTCTCGCACGGCTCGACGGGGCGGATGCTGCTCATGAGCCTGCTCGGCCTGCCGAGCACAGGGCGAGCGCTCGGCAACCTTGAGAATGCGTGCTGGTCGCGGCTGGTGCCCACCGCGTCGGGCGCGTGGTCGCTCGACCGTCACAACGTCGGCGCGGACCCGGTGAGGGGCTGAGATGTCGACGATGATCCTGGTGCGCCACGGTCGCACGGACTACAACGTCGAGGGGCGGCTGCAGGGGAGCCTCGACGTGCCGCTGGGCGCTGAGGGGCGGGCGCAGGCGGTCGCAACGGGCCAGCACCTCGCGGCCGCCTACGGCACGCCCGACGCCCTGCTGACCTCGCCGCTGGCGCGTGCGTTCGACACGGCTGCGGAGATCGGACGGCTCGTGGGGATGGAGCCCGTGTCCGACGCGCGCCTCACGCAGCGCTCATACGGCGCCTGGGAGGGGCGCACCTGGGACGAGGTGCGCGCACGGTGGCCCGAGGAGTACGCGGCCCGCATGCGAGGCGAGGACCCCGACATCCCCGGATGGGGCACGTCCGTGGAGGTGGGGCGGCGCGTCGCCGAGTGTCTCGAGGAGGCCGTGCATGGGCGGGAGCTGGTCACGGTGGTCAGCCACGGCAGCGCGCTCATGCTCGGCGCGCTCGCGCTCTTGGGGATCCCGCCGCTTTCCACCGCGCTCGGGAAGCTTCCGCACGGGCACTGGAACGTGATGACCCGATCGAGCACGGGCGCGTGGTCGCTCGAGCGCTATGCGATCGATCCCTCCGCTGCGCGGATGCCTCGCCGCGGTGAGGCGCCGGACGTCGACTAGGGTTGGCGCAGGATTAACACCTGGATCGGAATCTGGGCTATCATCTAACTCGCTCTTCGGAGCGCCTGACCTTCGGGTCACGGGGCTGTGGCGCAGCTGGTAGCGCACCTGCATGGCATGCAGGGGGTCAGGGGTTCGAGTCCCCTCAGCTCCACGTGGTGTGGAGACAGCACCGCAGAAGCCGCCCTTCGGGGCGGCTTTTCGCGTCTCAGGCCTCGATGAGGCCGAGTGCGATGAAGGCGTCGGCCAGTCCCGACTCGGACGGGCCGGCACACGTCGCGTCGGCCACGGCCAGCAGGTCGGGATGCGACCCCTCGATCGCTATGCCGGTGCCCGCGAACTCGAGCATCTCGAGGTCGTTCAAGCCATCGCCGAAGGCGACCACGTCGTCGGGCGTGAGACCGAGCTTGGAGATGACGGTCTGGATGCCGCGCGCCTTGTGAAGATGCGCGAGGAACAGCTCGCCGGCCCCGGGACCGAGCTCGGGAATCGAGCTCGGGATGGACGCGACCGCAGGCCCGATGCTCGCCGCGATCTGCGCGAGTGGCGCGTTCGCGGCGAGCGATGTGATCTTCGCGAACGTCACCGAGGAGAGGTCCTCGACGGCCGTGAGATGAGCGGAGATGTCCTGGCGGGAGTGCGCTGCCTCGGGATCGGAGGCCTCCGCGTCGCGCTGCCGGCGCCGCTCGCGATGCGCCACGATCGCGTCGATCGTGGACTCGCGCGCATACGTGGCCTCAGGCGCCTCCACCCAGTAGGCGGCGCGCTGCGCGTCCAGTGCGGCGATCGTGCGCGCGGCGAGCTCGCGCGGGAAGCGCACGTCCTCGAGTACCTCGTGGCCGAGGGTGACGTGTCCGCCGGCCGCTGCGACGACGCCGTCGAAGCCTGCGGCGAGCACGTGATCGAAGATCAAGGAGCGCGGCCGGCCGGTGCACAGGAACGTCAGATGTCCGGCGGCGCGCGCCGCGCGCACCGCGTGGGCGTGCGCGTGAGGGACCTGTCCGTGATCCGCGTAGGTGCCGTCGATGTCGAGGAAGATGGCCTTGCGCCCGGGCGGTAGCGGAGCGAGCGCGGAGGTCACCTCACGAGACTATCCCGCTGCCTCGCGCGGGGTTGCCGACTCAGCGGCTCAGGCGCATGCCCCACGCGAGTTCGTGCGACTCGCCTGGCGCGAGGGTGACCAGCATGTCGCCGGTGCGGAATGCGTCGGCGATGCACGACATCGGCTCGATCGCGACCGACGAGCGCCGCACTCCGGGCACGGCGTCTCCCGTGCACACCTGCCACGCCTGCGCCGCGGAGTCCATCCAGATCTCGGTCACGGCGCCGTCGGGGCACGACAGGCGGGACCAGGACAGTCCGTCGCCGTCGCGGATCACGTCGACGAACGCGTCGTCGAGGGAGATCCCCTCCATGAGCCGCGCCTCGCGCAGGTCGTAGGAGTCCGTGACGGGCGCTGTGCCGGTGGGCAGCAGCCTGTCGTCGACGAGCACACGCGAGCCCGCATCGAGGCTGAGCGTGCACGCGTCGAGGGGGCCGTCGCCGGGGGAGAACCACGGGTGGAAGCCGACGCCGTACGGCAGCGGCTCGTGGCCCGTATTGGTTGCGCGGGTGGTGATCGCAAGTCCCGAGTCGGAGAGCGCATAGGTCGTCGCGACGGTCAGCGAGAACGGGTACCCGGGGGAGGCGGGAAGGTCGAGGACGAGCGTCGCCGCATCGGAGGTCGCGGACTCGATCTCCCAGCGCTGCCAGCATGCGAGCCCGTGCAGCGCCGTGCGGCGGTCCACCTCGGTCAGGGGAACCTGGAGATCACGCCCTGCGAACTCGTAGGCGCCGTCTGCGAGCCTGTTGGGCCACGGCGCGAGCACCATGCCGTGGAATGCGGGCGCGACCGCATCGGCCTCGAACGGCTGGACCACGTCGCGTCCGCCCACCGCGTAGGTGCGCAGCGCGGCGCCGATCGTGGCGAGCGTGACGCTCTGGGCGCCGTGCTCGAGGGTCACCTGGTCTCCGGACAGCAGTGTCATGGCATGACGCTATCGCGTCGGAGAGCGAAGTCGTGTGCGCCGCAGGTCCCGGGCTCCGTGTCGCCGGCGGTCGAGTCCGGCGCGCGTCCCACGGGCTCCCCGTATCCTGATCGCATGCGCTTCGTGGCAATCGGTGACAGTTTCACGGAAGGTGTAGGAGACGAGGTCGAGGGCGGGGCGGTGCGCGGCTGGGCCGACCTGGTCGCCGCGGGCCTCGCAGCGGGACTCGACGAGCCCGTCGACTACGCCAACCTCGCGATCCGGGGGCGCCTGCTCGCGCCGATCGCGACCGAGCAGTGCGACGCCGCGCTCGCCCTCGACCCGCTGCCTGACCTGGTGACCATCGACGGCGGCGGCAACGACATGCTGAGGCCAGGCTGGGACCTCGACGAGCTCATGGCGCTCGTGGCGCGCGTGATCGACCGCACTGAGGAGGCGGGCGTGCGGCTCGTCGTCCTCTCGGGTGGCGACCCGTCCGCGCAGCTTCCGCGCGGCGCGCTCATGGTCGAACGTGCCTCGCAGTTCATGAGACGCATCGACGAGTACATCGAGAACAAGCCACACGCCAGCGTCGTCGACAACCTCATCGACCACGAGCTGCGCCGCCCGGTGTACTGGTCCGAGGACCGCCTTCACCTCAACGCGCTCGGGCATGCCCGCGTCGCCGCTCGCGTGCTCACGCACCTGGACGTCGAGACGCCGCTGCCGACCGTCGCGGAGCCCGATCCCGCGCGCGGAGGCGTCCTCGAGCAGGCCCGCTACGTGGGCCGGTACGTGCTGCCGTGGATCGGCCGTCGCCTCACCGGACGCTCGTCGGGCGATGGACGCACCCCCAAGCACCCCGGCTGGGTGCGCGTGCCCGCTGACGCGTGAGCGACGGCAGGTAGGTTGGGCGCATGGCGACACCCGAGTTCATCCTGGATCTTCGTGCGCAGATCGGTCACGACCTGCTGTGGCTGTCAGGCGTGACCGCAGTCGTGCTACGCGAGGGCGAGTCGGGGCGTGAGGTGCTGCTCGTGAGGCGCTCCGACAACGGTGCCTGGACGCCGGTGACGGGCATCATCGACCCCGGCGAGGAGCCCGCGGTGGCGGGTGCGCGAGAGTGCCTCGAGGAGGCCGACGTGATTGCGCGGCCGGAGGCGCTCGTACGCGTCAAGGCGCTGCCGGAGATGATGTACGAGAACGGCGACCGCTCGCAGTACCTGGACCTCACATTCCGCTATCGCTACGTCTCGGGGACGCCGCGACCCGCGGACGGCGAGAACACCGATGCGCGGTTCTTCCCCGTCGACGCGCTGCCGGAGATGTCCGAGGACATGCGCGCACGAGTGGCCGCCGGACTCGCGGACTCCGACGTGGCGGCCTTCGAGGCGTGAGCATGCCCGACGCTCCGGCCGGCCAGGTGCGTTCGCTCGGCATCGTCGGGCCCGGGAGGGTAGGCCTCGCGCTCGCGCGTCTCGCGCTGGCCGCTGGACTCGAGGTGCTGGTCGCGGGCGCGGGCGACGTCGACCGCACGCGCGCGAGAGTCGACGGGGAAGCACCGGGAGCACGTGCAGTCACCCTGGCGGAGGCCGGTCGTGCCGACGTGACGGTCCTTGCGATCCCGCTCGGACGGCTGCGCGAGCTCGACCCGCAGGCGCTCGCGGGCGCCCTCGTGGTGGACGCGATGAACTACTGGTGGGAGCTGGACGGTGCGCGGCCCGACCTCGACGATCCGACCACCTCGACCTCCCAGACCGTGCAGGCCCATCTCACGGACTCCCGGGTCGTGAAGGCGCTGGGTCACATGAGCCTCTACGAGCTCGAGAATCTGGCCTTTCCCCTGGGGCATCCCGAGCGCCGAGGCGCGGCCATCGCGGGCGACCATCCCCGGGACGTCGCGACCGTCGCACGCCTCGTGGACATGCTCGGGTTCGATCCGGTGGCGCTCGGCTCGCTCGCCGACGGAGTCCGCTTCGAGCCCGGTACCGAGGCCTTCGGGGCTGACGAGAGCGCCGACGAGCTGGCGGCGATGCTCCACCGATTCTGGGACTCGCAGCGCGGCCGGGTCGTCGCTCGCGCTCGCGGGCTCCTGTGAGCCCGCCGAGCCGCAGGCTCTCCCGGTTGCTCTGACGGCGCGCCGGGGCGATGCTGGGACGCAGGAGAGGGACGGGGGAACACATGCGTGTGCGGTGGTGTGAAGGACTGGTCGCGGCGGCGGTCGCGCTTGCGCTGGCGGGCTGCGGTGCGATCGACAGCGCGGTCGACGACGCCGTGGGCGACGGCATCGAGAATGCCGTCGAGGACGCCATCGAGCGGGGCACCGATGGCAGCGTCGATGTCGACCTCAACGGTGACGGCGTCGAGGTGCCGGAGTCGTGGCCTGCGGGCGTACCCGTGCCGGAGGGGACCATCCTCTCTGCGATCTCCGAGAGCGACACCACCATCCTCGTGATGGCGGTCGCCGGATCGGCAGCCGTGGAGGCGTACATCGCCGCGCTCGAAGGCGCGGGGCTCGCGCGCGGCGAGTACAGCAGCGACGTCGAGGTCGGCGGTTACGCCGAGCTCGAAGGGGACGGCATCTCGGTCACGCTCGTGTGGGGCGGCGATCCCGACGGTGAGACGAGCCTCCAGGTGGCGGTGCTTCCGCTCGAGACCTGACGGGTGCGCGCGAGCGGGAAGATCCGCGCGCTCGGCGCCCCAGAGGTGCTCAGTGAACCGCAGGTGAGTGCGCGTCGGCGCTGTCGGGCCGCTGGATGAAGAACGCGAGCACGATCCCTGCGGCTGCGATCACAGCGGCGACCGTGAATGCGGCGCGGATGCCGCCGGCCTGTGCAGCGGCCTCGCTCAGGCCGTCCGCGAGGCCCCAGCCCGTGACGAGCGCCATCACCGAGATGAACAGCGCCGTGCCGGCGGCGGCGGCGACCTGCTGCAACGTCGAGACCGTCGCCGAACCGTGCGAGTACAGGCGCTGCGGAAGTGAGCCGAGGCTCGCCGAGAACAGCGGGGTGAACGTCAGCGCCAGCCCGACGCTCATCGTGACGTGGGCCGCGAGAATCTGCCACCAGTGCGCGCCGACGGAAGCGGACAGCGCCATCAGGAGCATGGCGGTAGCGATGAGCGCGGCGCCGGGGATCAGCAGCGGCCGCGGCCCGATGCGGTCGTAGGCTCGCCCCACCCATGGCGCGAGGAGACCGCTCGTGAGGCCGCCAGGCAGGAGCATGAGCCCCGACTGGAGCACGGTCAGTCCGAGCACGCCCTGCGTGAAGAGCGGCAGCAGGATGATCGCGCCGAACAGTGACATCATGGCCGCGGCGAACGTCGCGACCGCGACCGCGAACGTGCGGGTCCGGAAGGTGCGCAGGTCCAGCAGCGCGCGGTTCTCGCGCTGGAGCGCGAGCTGGCGCCAGACGAACAGCGCCATGGCGGAGAGCCCGATGCCGAAGGACCACAACGCGACCGTCGGGTCCTCGCCCACGCCCTCACCCAGACGGCTCAGGCCGAACACGATGCCGCCGAAGGCGAGCGCGGAGATCGGCACGGAGACCACGTCGATGTGTGTGCGGGTCGGCTCGTTGACCGTGCGCATGCGCAGATAGCCCAGCACGAGCACCGTGAGCGCCACGGGCAGTACCGCCACGAACAGGAAACGCCAGCTCGCGACCGAGAGGACGAGGCCCGAGACCGTGGGACCGATCGCGGGAGCGACCGAGATCACGACGGAGATGCTGCCCATGCGGCGTCCGCGCGTGGCGGGAGGCTCGAGCTCCATGACGGTGGTCATGAGCAGAGGGAACATGATGGCGGTGCCCGAGGCCTGGACCATGCGGGCGACCAGCAGCGCCTCGAAGCCCGGCGCGAGCGCTCCGAGCGCGGTGCCAGCGGTGAACAGCCCCATCGCGAGCAGGTAGAGGCCCCGCGTGGGGTAGCGCTGGAGCAGGAATCCCGTCGTGGGAATCACTACGGCCATCGTGAGCAGGAAGACGGTCGTGAGCCACTGCGCCTGGCTGGCCGAGATCCCCAGGTCCGTCATGAGGTGCGGGATCGCTACTCCCATGATCGTCTCGTTGAGGATCACGGTGAAGGCCGCGACGATCAGCATCCAGATGACGGTCCGGTTGCGTCGCGCAAGATCCGCGTCGACATCCGATACGGCTGTATCGACGGCGGTCAGCTGCGTGCGATCAGACATGCGGCGGCGAGGCCTTCCTGGAGTGCGGGGAGCGCGGGTTCGCGCCGAGGGCAACTGAAAGAGGATATCTCCTGGCGCTGACGCCAGCGAGGATCAGGTGGACTCGATGCGCGCGCCGGGGACGTCGTGTCGAGTGAGCCAGCGTGCCACGTAGGGGCACGCCGGCACGATGACGCGGTCGCGCTTCACCGCGTCGTCGATCGCTTCTGCGACGAGTCGCGAGGCGAGACCCTGACCCTCGTACGAGGCATCCACCTCGGTGTGCGTGAAGATCATCCGGTCGCCGCGCTCGCGGAACTCCGCGAAGCCGGCGAGCTCGCCGGCAACGAGGATCTCGTAGCGTTGGCGCTCGTCGACGCGACGCACCTCGAGCGAACGGTCGGCTTCCTGGCTGTTCATGGCCGAGTCAACGCGCACCGTGCGCGAACGCTTCCCCGCGGTGTCAGGATTCCCGAGGGTCGAACGGGTCCTTGCTTCCGAGCAGCGATCCGCCGGCGGCGAGCCGCATGAGGTCGGTGTCCGTGTCGACGTCGAGCTCGGTGCCGCCAGCGGACCCGTACGAGTGCTGGTAGCGCTTCCATGACTGCTCTCGCACGTCGCGCGCGAAGCCCGAGGCCATCAGCAGCACCAGCTCGTGCGCGGCGCGGTCGATGCGCGTCGCGAGCGCGTCGTCCTGCCAGTCCTCCGTGGAGGCGAACAGGCTCGTGGGCACGGGAAGGGCCCGCAGGTAGGCGAACAGAGCGCGCATCTCCTCGTCCACGACGAGGGCGTGGCGCGCGGTTCCGGCGGTGGCCGCGAGGATCACTGGCTTGCCGATGAGGAGGTCGTTGTCGAGCACCTGGAAGAACGACGTGAACAGGCCCGAGGCGCCCGCCTTGTAGACGGGCGTCGAGGCGATCACCGCGTCGGCCTGGCCCAGCGCGGCGACGGCGCGCTCGAAGCGCGGGCCGAGCAGCTGCGTGGACAGCGCCGCGGGCAGCTCGGGGAGCAGCTCGCGGAGGTCGATCACGGTGACAGCCGTCTTGCGGCCCGACTCGGAGGCGGCGTTGACGACGCTCTGGGCGACGCGGTCGGCCAGGAGTCGCGTGGAGGAAGGGTCCGAGACGCCGGCGCTGACGACGACGAGGCGGTAGGGGTCGGTGGTCATGAATGCTCCCTTGCGGTGGAGACGAGCTTGGTAGCGAGGGCGCGCAGCTGCGTGAGTTCCTCGTCCGTGAGGGCCGAGGTCATCGCCTCGGCGACGGAGCGGCCGTGTCCGCGCCCGATGCGGCGCTGGACCTCGCGGCCCTCCTGGGTGAGCTGGACGTGCACGGCCCGTGCGTCGCCAGGGTCGACGCACCGGGACACGAGGCCTCGCTCGACGAGGCGGTCGACGAGGCGCGACAGGCCGGGCTGGCTGAGAAGCACGTGTCGGCCCAGTTCGGTGATCCGCTGCGGCTCGTCGCACTTGGACAGCGTGTACAGCACGTCGTACTCGCGCATCGAGGCGTCGCACCAGACCTCCTCGGACGCGAAGTCGCGCATGAGCTCCGCGTAGGCGGTGAGCACCGCCTCCCAGGCCTCGTTCGCGAGCGCGGTGCGACCGCGAGTGAGGCGAGACGTCGTGGCCGGGGCGGTCACAGCGTCGGGTAGGCGGTGACCTCCGCCTCGGAGTCCTGGTAGGGCGAGCCGCCCGTGACGTTGTCGCCGCGGTTGGCGTTCGGTGCGGGCTGGCGCGGAGCCTCGTCGCCATACTTCGCCTTGACCAGGTCGGCGTGCGACGGCGGGTTCGCGGGGGCCTCGGGGTCGCGCTTGGCCTCGAGCTCCTTGCGCAGCACGGGCACTACGTGCTCGCCGAGCAGGTCGAGCTGCTCGAGCACGGTCTTGAGCGGCAGCCCGGCGTGGTCCATGAGGAACAGCTGGCGCTGGTAGTCGCCGAACGCCTCGCGGAACGTGAGGGTCTTGTCGATGACCTCCTGCGGCGAGCCCACGCTGAGCGGCGTCATCTCCTCGAAGTCCTCCATCGCCGGGCCGTTGCCGTAGACAGGCGCCTCGTTGAAGTAGGGGCGGAACTGCGCGTGCGCGTCCTGCGAGCTCTTCGCGATGAACGCCTGGCCGCCGAGACCGACGATCGCCTGCTTGCCGGTGCCGTGGCCGTAGTGCTCGAAGCGCTTGCGGTAGTACTCGATGAGGCGCTGGTAGTGCTCCTTGGGCCAGAAGATGTTGTTCGCGAAGTACCCGTTGCCGTAGTACGCGGCCTGCTCGGCGATCTCCGGGGTGCGGATCGAGCCGTGCCACACGAACGGCGGCACGTCGTCGAGCGGACGAGGGGTGGACGTGAAGCCCTGGAGCGGCGTGCGGAACTTGCCCTCCCAGTCCACGACGTCCTCGCGCCACAGGCGGTGCAGCAGGTTGTAGTTCTCGAGCGCGAGGTGCAGGCCTTGGCGGATGTCCTGGCCGAACCACGGGTACACGGGCGCGGTGTTGCCGCGGCCGAGCATGAGATCCATGCGGCCCTTGCTGAGGTGCTGGAGCATCGCGTACTCCTCGGCCAAGCGCACCGGGTCGTTCGTGGTGATGAGCGTGGTCGAGGTCGTGACGACGAGGCGCTCGGTGAGCGCAGCGATGTGCGCCAGCAGAGTCGTGGGGGACGAGGAGAAGAACGGCGGGTTGTGGTGCTCGCCGATCGCGAAGACGTCGAGGCCCACCTCTTCGGTCTTCTTGGCGATCTGGACGATCGCGTCGATGCGCTCCGCCTCCGAGGGGGTGTGGCCCGTGACCGGGTCGCGCGTGATGTCCGAGACGGACATGATGCCGAACTGCATGATGACTCCTAGGGCTCTGGGGCGCAGCTTGCGTCCGATTATATGCATCTGCATGTAATCAACGCCAGGCTCTCAGGAACATTCCCGGGCGCTCCGCACGGATTCCCGCGCGACATGCCGCGTCGTACGGTCTCCCGGGGGCGGTCGGCGGCGTGTCGCGTCCCGATCCGTGCGGACTGCTCGACGGGAGTGGTGCGACGAGGCCTAGAGTGATGGCATGATGAATCCGTCATATGGGACCTGGATGTCGAGGGGAAGTCAATGAACACGGGACGACCGCTCAACGAGGTCAAGGCCGACCTCTTCAAGGGCCTGGCACATCCGCTGAGGATCCGAGTCCTCGAGCTGCTTGCCGAGCGCGAGCTCACTGTGGCCGAGCTCATCGACGCAACGGGCCTCGAGCCCTCACACCTCTCCCAGCACCTCCGCGTGCTGCGCGGCTACGGGCTCGTCGTGTCTGAGCGGAACGCGCGACACGTCACTTATCGGCTCGCGCACCCCTCCGTCGCGGGACTGCTCGCCGCGGCGCGTGCCCTGCTTCGCGATGTCCTCGCGTCGCACGAGGAGCTTGCGCGCCGCCAGGGTGGGCCCATCCCTGAGGGCGCGCTGTGAGCGCTGCGGGGTGGCGCGCTCTCCTTCCCGGTCGCCGTGACTACGCCGAGTTGCGGGCCTCGTGGCGTGTCGATCTGCTCGCCGGACTGACCGTGGGGGTCGTCGCCCTGCCTCTGGCTCTCGCGTTCGGCGTCTCCTCAGGCGCTGGCGCGGAGGCCGGCCTCATCACCGCGATCGTCGCGGGCGTGGTTGCCGCCGTCCTCGGCGGCTCCCACGTACAGGTCTCGGGTCCTACGGGAGCGATGGTCGTCGTGCTGGCACCGGTGCTTGCACAGCACGGGCTCGGCGCTCTCGCGCTGGTGACGGTCCTCGCCGGAGTGCTCGTCGCTGCCGCCGGGTTCGCGCGGCTCGGCCGGCTTGTGGGGCTCATCCCGTGGCCCGTCATCGAAGGCTTCACGCTGGGCATCGCGATCATCATCTTCCTGCAGCAGGTGCCGGCCGCGGTCGGCGCCACCGAGAGCTCGCACGGAGTCAAGGCGTGGAGGGCTGCGCTCGACTCGGTGCTGCACGCCGACTGGGCGATCGGATGGCACTCGCTCGCCGTGGTGATCGCCGTTGTCGGCGTGATGGCGGTGTGGCCGCGGCTCACGCGCGCGGTGCCCGGCGCGATCGTCGCGATCGTCCTCGCCACAGCTGGTGCGGTTGCGCTCGGGTCGACGGTGCCGTCGATCGGCGAGCTCCCCACGGGCCTGCCGGCGCCGCAGCTGCCCGCCATCGATCTTGCGACCCTGCAGACGCTCGCGGGCCCCACGCTGGCAGTGGCTGCCTTGGCGGCCATCGAGTCGCTCCTCTCGGCGAGGGTCGCCTCGACCTACAGCGACGTCGGCGGCTACGACGCCGATCGCGAACTGGTGGGGCAGGGCATGGCGTCGATCGCGTCGGGCCTGTTCGGCAGGATGCCCGCCACGGGCGCGATCGCCAGGACGGCGGTCAATGTGAAGGCGGGGGCGCGGACGCGGGTGTCCGCAGTCACGCACGCGGCGGTGCTGCTGGGCGTGGTGCTGGTCGCGTCGTCCCTCGTCGCGCGGGTGCCCCTCGCCGCGCTGGCGGGCGTCCTCATGGTGACCGCGGCCTCGATGGTGAGGCCTCGGGTCGTCAGATCGGTCGTGAAGGCGTCCAGGCAGGACGCGCTGCTGTTCGTCCTCACCGCGCTCGTGACCGTCAGCGTCGATCTGATCTACGCGATCGTGATCGGAGTCGCGGTCGCCGCCGTGTTCGCGCTCCGGGCGGTGTCGCAGGCCGCGGGCGTGCACCGCGAGGAACTTCCGGGCGAGGCTGTCGCGGGCGACGAGCGGATCGCGCTGCTCCGCCTCGACGGCGCGCTGTTCTTCGGCGCCGCTGACAGGGTCCTTGAGCGGGTGGCGCGCATCCGCGGCGTCGAGGTGGTGATCCTGCGCATGTCGCAGCTGCGCCTGCTCGACGCCACAGGGGCCCAGCTGCTCGGCGAGGTGGTGACGACTCTCGAGCGCAGGGGCGTCACGGTGCTGATCAAGGGCGTGCAGGACCGGCATGTGGGGCTCCTGGAGCACACGGGGGCTCTCGATGCGCTTGCCGACAGCGATCACCTCGTCGAGAGTCTCGACGCCGCGGTGGCTCGTGCTCGAGCGATCGTGGGCGCCGCCGCGGGTTGAGTCGCGCGCCGAGCCGTGGACGCGGAGCGTACGGTGGAGTGGAGCCGGTCGAGAGGAGCTCCATGAGACTGACCAAGCATCGCCACGCATGCGTCGAACTCGAGCGCGACGGTCGGACCGTGCTGATCGATCCCGGGTCGTTCGATCCGCGCACCCCCGAGCTGCTGGCGCGAGCCGACGCCGTCCTCTTCACTCATGCTCACGCCGATCACCTCGACTCCGATGCGTTGAGCGCAGAGCTCGCGCGCCGGCCTTCGCTTCCCGTCAGAGGGCTCGAGTCGGTGATCGAGCGCTTCACGGAGATCGGGGCTCAGGTGAAGCCCGTGGAGCCTGGGGACGAGTTCCGCCTCGCGGGCCTCGAGGTGTCGGTGCACGGCGGCGTGCATGCCGAGGTGTATCCGCACGTGCCGCGCGACCCCAACGTCGGCTATCTGCTCGGCGGGAGGGTGCTGCACCCGGGGGATTCATACGAGGTGCCGCACGTCGCCGTGCATACGCTCCTGGTGCCGATCAGTGGGCCGTGGACACGCTTCGCCGAGACCGCGGCGTATGTCAACGCTGTCTCGCCGCGCCGGGCGATCGCGATCCACGACGCTGCCTTCAGCGACATCGGGCTGTCGATGGCGGCGAAGCACTGGGGAGCTCCGGGACACGTCGCCGTGCCGATCGAGCAACTGGGCGAAGGAGAGGCCGTCGAGATCTAGCCGACCTCACGCGACGAGCGCGAGCGTGCGCCTGGCCGCCTCGACGAGCGCGACGCCATACGAGCGTCCGTGCCCCACCGCATGCACCGCGAGCGGGTGAAGCTGATGCGCCGGGATGCGCGAGCGCCACCCCTCACGCAGGGGCGCGACGGCCTGATAGCCCTCGAGTATGTCGGCGAGGTGGGGAGCGCCGAAGAGCGCGAGCATCGCGAGGTCCGTCTCCGCGTGGCCGCCGTGCGCGGCCGGGTCGATCAGCACGACGCCTTCGCGCCCGAAGAGGACGTTGCCGGCCCAGAGGTCGCCGTGGATGCGGGCCGGGGGAGCGTCGTCGTCGAGAGTCCCCGACGCGATCGCCTCGCAGGCCTCCGCCACGACGGCGGCCTCGTCCTCGTTCAGGTGGCCTGCCTGCAGCGCGGGGCCGACGAACGGCATGACCCGGCCGCTCGCGTAGAACTCTCCCCAGGTGGAAGCCGCGACGGACGGCATCTCGCGCTCGCCGATATAGAGCGGCCCGTCCCAGCCCTCGGGTGGGGCGCCGAACTCGACGGCGCCCGCGGCGTGCGTACGCGCGAGTGCGCGGCCGAAGTCGTACGCGGCGTCGCCCGTGGGGCGCACGGGCTCGACGTGTTCGATCTCCAGCCTGCGTGGGCCCAAGGAGATCACTCGCGCGACGCGTGCACCGCCGGGGACTGCGAGCCATCGCAGCCCCGCTGCCTCGGCCTCATAGTGCGAGCCTGTGACCTCGTGGCGCTGCTTGACGAACGACCCCATGCGGACATCGTGCAGCATCCCTGGTCCGCCCGCGCGTCGACCGCACGCGCCCGCGTGCGCCCCTAGGCGTCAACCGTCGGTCTGCGCGGCGCCATCGCTCCCGCGAGCGCCACGATGAGCACTCCGAAGACCGGCACGAGCAGCAGTCCGACGCGCAGGCTCGCGGCGTCGGCGATCGCTCCGACGAGCGGGGGCGACAGCAGGAAGGCGAGCCTCAGGAGCCACGAGAGGATCGTCAGGCCGGTGCCGGACTTCAGCCCCGGCAGTTCGTCCGCCGCGTGCATCGCGCCGGGAATCAGGGTGGCGACGCCGAACCCGGCCGCGGCGAAGCCCAGGATCGTCCCCCATTGCGACGGGAACGCGAGCGCGAGTCCCATGCCGACGGCGACGAGGCTTCCGCCCGCGCGGGCCACCGCGCGCTGACCCCAGCGGTCCACCATGCCGTCCCCGAGCAGTCGGCCCACGAACTGGAGCCCCTGCATTGCGACGAAGGCCAGCGCGGCGAGCGTGGCGCCAGCCGTGAGTTCGTCACGCATGTACGACGCGGACCAGGTGGACGCGGCATCCTCCGCCCACCCGCCGCCGATGGCGATGACGGTGAGCGCGAGCAGGAGGCCCCAGGTGCGCAGCGGGATGCGGTGAAGCGGGGTGTGCGCGGGGGCGTCGGAGTGCGGAAGTCCCGCCTCGTCCGCGCCCTCGGCCCCGGCGTGACGCGGCTCTGGCCCCGGCAGCAGCATCGGATAGGCGACGGCGTTGGCGAGGAGAACGGCGACCGCCGACGCGCCGAACTGCCACGGCACCGAGACCTGCAGTCCGGCGGCGAGACCTCCGATGAGGCCGCCCGTCACGGCGCCGATCGACCACAGTGCGTGGAACGAGTTGAAGATCGAGCGCTTGTATCGCCTTTGAACGCGCAGTCCGTGCGCATTCTGTGCGACGTCCACCCACGCGTCCGTGGCTCCCACGACGAACAGCGCGGCGCCGAACCATACCGGCGACGGGGCCACTCCCGCGGCGAGCATCGCGACGGCGCTGACTGCCATGCCCACGACCGCCACGCGGGACGAGCGCAGGGTGCGGATCATGGGTGCCGCGACGAGGCCGAGCAGCAGTGCGCCCACGGGCCACATCGCCATGGCGAGGCCCAGCCCGCCGTACGAGACTTCGAGCGAGTCGCGGATCTCGGGGATGCGCGGCGCGAAGCCGCCGAGCACGATGCCGTTCGTGAAGAAGACCATCGACACGCCCAGGCGGGCGCGTCTCAGCTCGGGAGAGACGGGAGAGTGTGCCACGGGAGCGATCCTAGGAGATGGCCGACGCCGGGGTGGGCTCGATCCGGAAGGCGCCCGCGAGCAGGTCGGACCGGCGTGACGACGGGCCTACGAGCAAGGTGAAGTCGCCGGGCTCGACTACGCGCTCCTCGCGTGCGTTCACGATCGTGCATGCGCTCGCGGGCACCTCGATCTCGACCCGTGCGGACTCTCCTGGCTCGAGAGCGACCTGGCGGATCGCCTTGAGCTCGCGGTCGGCCCACGTCACGGAGCTGTTCACGTCGCGCACGTAGACCTGCACCGTCTCGAGCGCAGGGCGCGTGCCCGTGTTGGCGACCGTCACCGCGGCCCTGACCACGGCGTCGGGCGTGAGCGACGGCGTGAGCACCTCGAGGTTCGCGTACTCGACTGTGGTGTAGGTGAGGCCCTCGCCGAAGACCCACGCGGGCTCCTGCGTGAGGTCCGCGTAGCGCACGCCGTGCTGAGCGTCGATCTGGTTGTAGAAGGTTGGCTGCTGGCCCGCGTGGCGTGCGAACGAGATGGGTAGGCGTCCCGAGGGTTCGACGTCACCGAAGAGGATCTCGGCGAGCGCGGTGCCGCCCTGCATGCCGGGGTTCGCGGCCCACACGATCGCCGCTGCCCTCTCGTGGACGGATGCAGGCAGCACGTGCGGCTTCGAGGCGAGGAGCACGACTACGGTGGGCGTGCCGGTGGCGAGCACGGCGTCGAGCATCGCGACCTGGGCTCCGATCAGCTCGAGGGTCGCGGTTGACTTGGCCTCGCCCACGAGCTCGCCCCGGTCTCCCACGACGGCGACCACGGCGTCGGCCGCGTGCGCCGCGGCGACGGCCTCGGCGATGAGCCTCTCGTCGGGGTGTGCGGGCACGACGATCTGCGCGCGCGGCTGGCCATCGGCGAAGTAGCCGCCTGCCGGGTCGGGCTCCACGGTGAGGATGTCGGCGCCCTTGGCGTACGTCACCTCAGCGCCGCTGAGGGCCCGCAGCCCATCGAGCGCGGTGGCGATCTGCTCGCGCGGATGGCCCTCCATGAGCCAGTCGGCCTGGCCCGACGCGCCCGCCCAGTCGCCGAGCGTCACATCGGGGTCGTCGGCGTTGGGGCCCACGACGGCGAGCGTGTGCGTGGCGGAGCGCTTCAGGGGCAGCGTGCCGTCGTTGGACAGCAGCACGATCGAGCGGCGCGCAACCTCGAGATTCAGCGCAGTGTGCTCGTCGCACGCGATCACCTCGGCCTGGCGGGCGGCGTCGGGGCGGCGCTGGTCCTCGAACAGGCCCATGTCGAACTTCACGGTGAGGATGCGGCCGACGGCGGCGTCGATGAGAGCCTCGTCCAGAAGTCCTCGCGCGACCGCCTCCTGCGCTCCCGTGAAGAAGTCGGGGGTGGTCATGATCATGTCGTTGCCGGCCTTGACGGCGGCGGCCGCCGCCTCCGCATAGTCCGGGAAGAGGCGCTGCTCGCGCACCAGGTTGCCGACGTTGTCCCAGTCAGTGATGAGCATGCCGTCGTAGCCCCACTCGCCTCGCAGCACGTCGTTCAGGAGCCAGTCGTTGATGGTGATCGGGGTGCCGTCGATCGCCTGGTAGCCGAGCATGAACGTGCGGCAGCCCTCGCGGGCCACACGCTCGAACGGAGGCAGGAACCATGAGCGGAGCTTGCGGCGCGACACGTCCGCCTCGGAGGCGTCGCGCCCGCCCTGGGTCTCCGAGTACGCGGCGAAGTGCTTCGCCGTGGCGAGGATGCCCTCGCGGTCGCCTGCGCCGTCGCCCTGGTAGCCGTGGAACAGCGCCGACGCGAGCTCGCCGATCAGCCAAGGGTCCTCGCCGAAGGTCTCGCTCACGCGCCCCCACCGCAGGTCGCGCGCGATGCACAGCACGGGGGAGAAGGTCCAGTGGATGCCGGTGGTGCTCACCTCGCGCGCCGTCGCCCGCCCGACGCGGCGGATCAGTTCGGGGTCGAAGGTCGCCGCGAGTCCCAGCTGGGTGGGGAAGATGGTCGCGCCCTTGAAGAACGAGTGCCCGTGGATGCAGTCCTCGCCGATCAGCAGCGGAATGCCGAGCCGCGAGCGGTCCTGGAGCTCGTGCGCACGCGCGAGGCCGTCCGGCGATGCGTGAAGGATCGAGCCCACGTGCCACTTCTCGATGAGGTGGTCGACCCCGTCGTAGGTGTGCATCTGCATCATCTGGCCGACCTTCTCGGCCAGGGTCATGCGGCTGACGAGGTCCGCGACGCGCGCGGGCGTCGGCTGGGTCGCGTCGAGGTAGGCGGGTGCGGTCACGGTTGTCGTCCTTGTCTCGCGTCATCGGGAGGGCCGGCCGGGGCCGGGCTCGCGCTTTTCTTACCAATCGGTAAGAATACTCGCGAGAGCACCCGAGCGCGAACGCGGACGCCCCTACCGAGAGGAAGCGCATGACCACCGTCGACCCGCCTCGCCGCGGCGCGGCCGCCAAGGGCGGAGCGACGCGCGCGATGATCGTGGACACGGCCATCGAGATCTTCGGCGAGACCGGCTACCTCGGCACCTCGCTGCGCGACATCGCGGCCCGCTGTGGGCTCACGCACCCTGGGCTGCTCTATCACTTCCCGACGAAGGAAGCGCTGCTCATGGCCGCGTTGACGCGCAGGGATGAGCAGGACGGCGTCGACAACCCGACGCACGGGCGACCGGGTCGCGACACCCTCGCGTCGCTCGTCCGCACGGCTCGGGTGAATGCGCGACGCCGGGGCATCGTCGAGCTGTACGCGACCCTCTCTGCGGAGTCGACCCACCCTGGTCACCCGGCGCATGCGTACTTCCAGGACCGCTACCGATCGCTGCTGGCGGACCTCACGCTCGCCCTCGAGGATCTTGCACAGGCGGGGGAGTTGCGCGCGGGAGTCCGGCCGGACGTCGCCGCGCGCCAGATCGTCGCCGTCATGGACGGACTGCAGGTGCAGTGGCTGCTCGACGGAGGGGCGACCGATATGGCGGGCGCGCTCGCCGACTTCCTCGATCGGCTGCTCGTCGCGCCGCTCGAGGCCTGAGGCGCCTACAGGCTCGCGAGCCACTCCTGGTACGCGGCCGTCGAGTACGGGCGCCCGAGGAAGTCCTCGCACAGTTGCGCGGCTGGCTTGGTGCCGCCGGGCGCGAGGATGCGCTCGCGGTAGCGGCGCGCGGGGGCCGGGTCCAGCAGGTCGTCCGTGTCGAAGGCCGTGAACAGGTCGCGGCAGATCGATAGGGACCACTGGTACGTGTAGTAGTTCGACGAGTAGTCCGTGAGATGGCCGAAGCTCGCCCAGTCGTGCGTGCCGGGAATCGGTTCGCGCACGTCGAACTCGCGCTCGACGGCGTTGTACAGCGCGTCGATGTCCTCGGGGTGGTCACGGTGAAGCCGATGGCTCAGGGCGCCGTACACCAACTGGCGGCACGTCAGCAGTCCCATGCACGTGTCGCGTGCCGCGCGCATCGCATCCACGAGCTCAGTGGGGATCGGCTCGCCGGCCTCGTTCGTCGCGAAGCGCTGCAGCACGCGCGCATCCCACGCCCACTCCTCGAGCAGCTGTGACGGTGCCTCGATGAAGTCCCATTCCCAGCGGTCGCCGAAGCCCGCGGTCCGCACGTACCGGTGGTGGCCCGAGAAGATCGCGTGGACCAGGTGGCCGAACTCGTGCAGGAAGGTCTCGAGCTCGTCGTGCGTGAGCAGTCCGCGCGAGAAGTTGCACAGCAGGGTCGACTCTGGCAGCTGCACTCCTGCGATCCCCGGCACGACGCCGAAGCATGCGGCGTGGCCGAACTTGCCCTCGCGCGGATGCATGTCCAGGCGGATGCGCCCGATGGTCTCTCCCGAGTCCCGCACGTCGTACACCTCGACGTCGTCGTGCCAGCTCACCGCCTCGACCGCGACGAACTCCACCCCGAACAGGTGGCCCATGAGCGCGAGGATCCCGTCGCGCACCTTCGGGTAGCTGAGGTAGGTCCGCACCGCGCGCGAGTCCACGCCGTGCTCCTCGGCCTTCAGCTTCTCGATGTAGTACCGCGAGTCCGCCGCCGTGATCGCTGCCAGTTGGGGGCGGTCGCGCCGGGCGAGCTCGAGCAGGCGAGCGACGTCACGCTCGCCGGCGGGCCGCGCGGCCGCGGCAACCTCGTCCAGGAACGCCCCGATGCCGGCCCCGTCGCTCATCATCATCGCGTCGGTCGCGTAGGTGGGGAAGTCCGGGAAGCCCAGCATCACGGCCTTGCGGTGGCGCAGCTCGAGCATCTCGCGCAGTACGGGCTCGTTCTCCGGGTAGGCGCGGCTGCGGTCCGCGAGCGTGAGCTCGAGTCTCGCCACATGGTCGTCCGCCATGTCGAGGAACGGGAGCATGTCCGGGTACTCCGTGGTGACGCGGACGAGTCCGTCTTCCCCGGCCGGGTGCGCGTCGATGTAGTCCTGCGGGAGTCCGCCGAGTCGGTCTGGGGCGATGCGAATCTCGCCGACCGAGTCCCGGATGTGCTCCGAGAACTCGACCGACAGGGCGGTGAGGCGTGCGTCGATGCGAGCCAGCTCTTCCCGCGCCTCGGCGTCGAGGTGGGCGCCCTGGGCCTCGAAGTCGCCCAGGAGGCGGCGCACGACCTCGGCGGCCTCGGCGTCGAGCGCGGTCGTGTCGAGCGCGGCGAGCGACGCGTAGACGTGCGGGTCCTGGAAGCGTGCGAGCGCGAACGTCCGGGCCTCAGTGCTGATCTCGTCAGCCTGGGTGCGCACCGCCTTGTCGGCATGCGCCTCTGCGATCACGGACGACAGCTCGAGCACGTCCGCGAGCGCGAGGTCGCCGACGTTCCAGCGCTCGATCCAGGTCCCCGGGTCGGTTGGCGCGGACTCGCGCAGCTCCTCGACTGCCGCGCGTGCGGCGGTCAGGCGCGAGCCCAGGTGCTCGGTGAGGAAGGCGGGCCAGGCGGTGGTCTCGGACGGCAGGGCGAGGAACGGCATCGTCATGACGACAGCCTACGGCCGACGCTGGAGCGGGACGCCCCGCGGTGCGCGCAGGGTTCCGCGCGAGGGGGAGAACCCGGGGCTCACAGCGTATACCTGGCAGGGCATGCGGCCCGATTTGAGGTTCTAGCAGGCAATTCTATCCGGGACTCACGTCCTGCGCGTGGAAATGGTGACAGGTCTACCGTGTGACGTAGGTGCTCGATGACGAGTCACCCGACACTCGAAACCGGAATTCGAGAGGGAGAAGACAATGGCAGTCAACAATGAGGTAGCCAGCACCTCCGTCAATGCTGGCTCGTCCCTGGGCTGGAAGCTCCTGAGCATCACGCGCATCGCGCTCGGCTTCTACTTTCTGTGGCCCTTCTTCGACAAGCTGATCGGACTTGGATTCTCGACCTGCAAGGACGGCGAGACTGGCACCATCGCAGTGATGTGCGAGCGTGCGTGGCTGTCCGGAGGCGCGGTCACCAAGGGCTACCTCGGTTCCGCCACAGGCCCCTTCGCTGACTTCTACCAGGGCCTGGCCGACCAGCGCTGGACCGACTGGATCTTCATGATCGGACTGCTCGGCATCGGACTCGCGCTCATGCTCGGCATCGGCACCAAGGTCGCGGCCTGGACCGCGCCGCTCATGCTGCTGATGATGTACACGTCCCACCTGTGGCCGACCACGAACCCGTTCCTCGACGACCACATCATCATGGGTCTCGCGATCCCTGCGATCGTGCTCGTCGAGCTGCAACGTCAGGACATCGGCCTCGGCAAGTGGTGGAGGTCCCTCGACGTGGTCAAGAGCAACGGCTGGCTCGTCTAGCAGCCTTCCCGCGGGGCGCGCGGCGCCACGAGGTGCCCGCCCCGCCTCCCCGGAGCCCCGGTTCGCACAGCGGACCGGGGCTCCGTCGCGTGCGGGGGCGCTCAGGCGGGCGTCGCGCGTCGGCGTCGTCGATCCTCCGCGAGCTCGTGTGCGACGACGCCGGCCACCTGCGGGATGAGGTCGCGTGAGCGCTTCGCCACCCACGGCGTGCCGTGCCGCGCGAGCCACCACAGGCGTGCCCCGAGCGCGGGCGACGGAGGTGCCGACGGGATCGCTGCCAGCGCCGCGCGCGGCGCGCCCAGCGTCATGAGCGTCCGTGCGGCGAGCGCGCGATGACCCAGCGCGGAGGGGTGCACGCGGTCGATGTGCCACGCGCGCGGGCCGACCGGAGCCAGGGCCGCCGCTCCGTCCACCACGACCGTGCCCGTGCCGATCGCCGCACGCACCAGCGCGGCATTCGTGGCGACCACACGGCGGCCCATGAGCTCGCCCACGCGCGCTCCCACGAGATCGAACAGCCCGATCCTGTCGATCGTCGCGAGGCACACGATCCGTCCCGGACGGGTGAGGCGTGCGAGCGCGTCCCGCACGTGGCTCTCGATCTCGCGCGCATCGAAGTCTCCCCGCAGCACGTCGTTGCCGCCCACGGTGAGCAGCACCACGTCGGGCAGCTCCATGAGGGCCGAGGGCACCTGCGTCTCGCCCAGCGAGCGCGCGCGGGTCCCGTTGACCGCGAGGTTCACGAAGCGGCCCGCGCCGAGCCCTGCCGCCACGTGAGCGGCCCAGCCCGACGGACCCCGGGGATCCTGGGCGCCATCGCCGACGCCCACGGTGATGGAGTCGCCCAACGCGACGACGGTCGGTCCTGCCATGGCATGCCCCCTCCATGGCCCGGTCGCCGTCACACGTCGGCGGCGGGCCTCGTGTGAAGTCGCTCGTGAACGTCCAGCATCGCCTCGACGGTGCGGGACCACGGCAGTTGCTCCGCGCGCGCCCGCGCCGCCTCGCGTCGCTCCTCCTCGGGGCGCGCCAGCACCTCGTGCACGGCGTCCGCGAAGGCCTCTGCGGTGCCGTCCGCCGCGACCCCCGCCGACCCGACCACCTCGGGCAGCGCGGAAGCAGCGTTGACCACCACAGGCGTGGCGCACGCGAGAGCTTCCAGTGCCGCGAGCCCGAACGTCTCGATCGGTCCCGGAGCGATCACCGCATCCGCCGCGGCGAGCAGCTTCGCGAAGCGCTCGCGACCCGAGACGAAGCCCAGGAAGTCCACGGGCAGCCCCGCGGCGAGAGTGCGCACCTCGCGCTCGACCGCCCCCGTGCCGAGGCACACCAGGCGGACGGGCTCGTCGCGCTCGACCAGGATCCGCGTGGCCTCGATCGCGAGATCAGGGCGCTTCTCCGCCGACAGTCGCGAGGCCATGACCAGGAGCCGCTCGTCGGAACTCGCGAGCTCGTCACGTACGGACTGGTCGAACCGCGACGGGTGGAACGTCTCGAGGTCCACGCCGAGCGGCACCAGCTCCGGATCGGCGCCGATGCGGCGCAGCTCCTCGGCCGCGTACTCGGTAGTGCACACGAGCGTCGCGAAGCGCCGTGCCGTGCCGCGGTTGTGCGCGTCGGCGAGCGCGCTCACTGCCGTGCTGGACCCGAGCCGCGCGGGCAGGTGGGCGGCGAGGATCCCGTCGGCGCGCTCGTGCGCGAAGAAGACCGCAGGAATCCCGTGGCGCCCCGCCCACGCTCCGAGGCCCCTCAGCGTCGTCCTGTCGGAGATCTCGAGCACGTCCGGACGGAAGCCCTGCAGGATGCCCTTGAGCTCCCGCGTGCGTGAGATGACGCGGTAGCCGCCGCTGAGCGGCAGGACGGGGCTCGCCAGGGTGATCCTGCGGCCATACTCGGTCGCCTCGTCGGCGTCCTCGGCGCCCGGCACGACGAGCAGCACCGTGTGCCCGCGGTCGGTGTAGCCGCGTCCGAGCGCATGCATCGCGGTGCGCAGGCCCCCGGACGTGGGCCCGTAGAAGTTCGCGACGTGCGCAATCCTCATGCGAGCACGACCTCCTCGTCCTGGACGTCCCACGGGCGTGCGGGACGCGCATGGTGCAGGGCGATCGCCTCCTCGTAGCTCCCGATCAGTCGGTCGCACACGTGCTCCCACGTGTTCCTCTCGACGCTTGCGCGCGCATGCGCTCCGAACGCCTCGCGCCGCCCTGCGTCCTCGACGAGCCCGCGCACGTGCGCCGCCATCTCCCCGAGGTCGCCCGGCGTGTACAGGTGCCCCGAGGCGCCGTCGTGCACCAGGTCGATGGGGCCTCCGCGGCGCGGCGCGACCACGGGGACTCCGCTCGCGAGCGCCTCCTGGATGGTCTGGCAGAACGTCTCGAGCTCGCCCGTGTGCACCATGACGTCGAGTGTCGCCATGGCCTGGGCGAGCTCGGCGCCACCCAGGTGCCCCGTGAGGACCGCGTCGGGCATGGCGCGCTTCAGCGCCTCGCGCGACGGACCGTCGCCCACGATCACGAGGCGCACCCCGGGAAGACCTGCGAGGCGCGTGAGGTCCTGCACCTGCTTCTCCGGCGCGAGCCGTCCCACGTAGCCGACGACGATCTCGCCCTGAGGCGCCCACGCATCGTGCAGCGCTTGCGACCGGTGCCGCGGGTGGAAACGCTCGGAGTCCACGCCGCGCGGCCACAGCCGCAGCCGGTCGACCCCCAGCAGCTCGAGCTGCCGCATCGCGAACGACGACGGCGCGAGAGTCAGATCCGCGCGCTGATGGATGCTGCGCACGCGATCCCAGAGGATGCCCTCGCCCCACGGCATCCCGTAGCGGTCTGCGTAGCTGGGGACCTCGGTCTGGTAGATCGCTACGGACGGCAGGTGCAGTTCCTCGCACGCCCGCACCGCAGTCCAGCCGAGCACGAACGGGCTCGCGAGATGCACCACGTCAGGATCGAAGCGCTCGAGGGCACGCGCGACCCGTCCGCTGCCCACGAGCGCGACGCGCACGTCGTGGTACCCGGGCCACCCCATCGCAGGCAGGCGCACGACCTCGGCGGATCCGTAGCGGTCGGGCCCCTCGCCCCCGCGTCCTTCGGGTGCGATCACGATCGCCTGATCGCCGCGGCGCTCGAGGTGCTCGAGGACACGCAGCAGCGAGTTCACCACCCCGTTGCTCTGAGGCAGGAACGACTCGGCGACCAGCGCTACCCGCATGACTCCATGGTGGACCATCGCGGCTCACCGGCGGCGAGCAAGGGGTGCGCGACGAGTGAATGTCGGGTGACGGCTCGGTGACGGCCGTGTGCGGCATGCGCGATGATGGACACATGCTTCGCACTTCCCGAGCCTTCGCCGCGCTCGCGGCGCTCCTGCTCGCCGCGCTCGGACTGGCCATCGCCTCGCCCGCGTGGGCGCACACCGCGTTCGCGTCCTCAGACCCCGCCGACGGCTCCGAGGGATCGTCGCCCAGCACCGTCACCGTGGAGTTCACGGGCGCGCTGCTCGAGATCGGGTCCCGGCTCGCGCTCTCCCAGGGCGACACCCGGATCGACCTCGAGCCGGTCGTCGCCGGTACCGCCGTCACCGCGGACGTGCCCGACGCGCTCGCGCCTGGGGCGTGGACGCTCGCCTATCGCGTGGTCGCGGAGGACGGGCATCCGCTCGACGGCGAGATCGCGTTCACCGTGGTGGGCGATCCCGAGGGGCCCAAGACCTCCGCGTCGCCCACGCCCGACGCCGCGGTCACCCCGAGCGCGCAGGCGAGCCCCGCGTCGGGCCAGGGCGCCACCGCAGAGCCGAGCCCCACGCCCGAGACGACCGCGTCCGATGAGGCCGGCGGGCTGAGCGCCGGCGCGCGCGTCGCGATCCTGGCGGCGGCGGCTCTCGCCGTCGCTGGCACGGTCGCCGCGGTGCTCGTGAACCAGCGTCGCCGTCCATGACGGCACTGCCTCCTGTCGCGCCCTCGGGCCTGCCGCGCTGGCGGCTGCCACGCAGCGCGCACGCCCCTCATCCCGGCCAAGTGCTCGCGGCCTTCGTGGTCGCCGGGTTCGGCATCGGACTGTCCCAGGGCGGGGCCGCGGGCGTCATCCAGGACCAGGTGCGCTCGCTGTCGACCAGCGTCGACATGATCGGCTACACGATGACGGCGTACGCGCTCGGCGTTGTGGTCGGAGCACCGCTGATCATGGTCGGTCTCGCGCGCTGGAACCGCCGCACCCTGCTCATCGCAATGTCAGCGATCTTCGTCGTGACGTCGGCCGCGACCGCGCTCGCGCCCAACGTCGGCGCGCTGCTGCTCGTGCGCTTCCTCGCGGGACTGCCGCACGGCGCCCTGCTCGGCACCGCCAGCTTCGTGGCCATGCTCGCGGTGGGCCGCGAGCGCCGGGGACGGGCGATCGCCATCATCATGTACGGGCTGACCGCCTCCGCGATCGTCGGCGTGCCCGCGATGCAGTGGGTCTCCGAGGTAGCGAGCTGGCGCGTCACGTACGCCGGCGTGACGCTCGTCGGCCTCGTGGGCTTCGTGCTGATCTGGCTGTTCACGCCCGACGTGCGCGGCGCCGACGGCACGAGCGTGCGCGGCGAGCTCGGCAGTCTTCGTGGACGGCCGCTGTGGACCGCGCTGCTCACCATCGCCGTCGGCTTCGCGGGCCTCGGCGCGGTCCAGTCCTACATGGTGCCGCTGCTCGAGGAGACGAACGGTCTCGCGACCTCCGCAGTGACGATCGCGCTGGTCCTGTTCGGCCTCGGTCTCACCGCAGGCGCCATGGTGGGTGGAAGGCTCACTGACCGTTCGTCCGCGTTCGCGGCCCGCGTGGGCCTCGCGGGCGTCGTGCTGTCGCTGCTTGCCTTGGGGCTGTTCGGCGACAGCGGATGGCCGACGGTCGCGATGCTGGTCTCGCTCGGCGCATGTGTGCAGGTGTTCAGCCAGTCCGCGCAGACGCACCTCATGGACGTCGTCCATGCCTCACCATCGCTCGGCGCGGCTCTCTCCCACTCGGCGCTCAATGCCGCCACGGTGCTGGGTTCTGGCCTGGGTGCCGTGCTCATCTCGCTCGAGCTCGGCTATCTCGCGCCTGCGTGGCTCGCGCTGGTGGGCGCGGTGATCGCCCTGGTGCTCGTGTTCCGCGGCCCGGGGTATCGCAGCGAGGCGTGACTCGCGCAGCCGAGTCCCGCGAGCCCTCCTCCGATGAGCGCCCGGTGCCCCGGGACGTGGGACGATGGACGTCATGCACCTCACGCTCGGCACCCGCGGCAGCGCGCTCGCGCGCACCCAGTCGCGGCAGGTCGCAGATGCGATCGAGGCTTCGGGGGCGGCCCGTGGCGACGAGGTGACGGTCGAGCTGGAGACGATCACCACTCAGGGCGACACCTCGCGCGCCTCTCTCGTGGGCCTGTCGCAGACCGGGGTGTTCGTCGCGGCCCTGCGGGACCACCTGCTCGAGGGAGGCTGCGACCTCGTGGTGCACTCGCTCAAGGACATGCCCGTGGGCGAGCACCCCGATCTCGAGCTCGTATCGATCCCAGTGAGGGAGGACGTCCGCGACGCGCTGTGCTCGCGCGGGGCGACGCTCACGGGTTTGCGTACCGGCGCGAAGGTCGGCACCGGCTCGCCGCGCCGCGCCGCGCAGCTGCGGCGCGCGCGCCCCGACTTGGAAGTCGTGGACATCCGCGGCAACGTCGACACGCGCCTCGCGCGCATCGACGACGATCTCGATGCGGTGGTCCTGGCGGCCGCCGGCCTCGCACGCCTCGACCTTTCCGAGGCCGTGACGGAGTTCCTGCCCGTGGACGTCATGACGCCAGCGGCGGGACAGGGCGCGCTCGCGATCGAGATCCGTCGCGACGCCTCCGACGAACTGCGCGATCTGCTCCGCGCGCTCGACGACGCGGACACGCGCGCGGCGGTCACCGCCGAGCGGGCGGCCCTCGCCGTGCTCGAGGCCGGCTGCTCCGCGCCCGTCGGGGCGTATGCGACCGTCACCGGAGCGGCGCTCAGGCTGCACGTGCGTGCACTCGACGCCTCGGGCTCGCTGCAGCTGAACGAGGTGGTCACAGGTCCGGTCGCCGAGGCCACCCGCCTGGGTCGCACCGCCGCACATGCGCTGCTCGGACGCGGGGCCGCGCGCCTGGTGACGAAGCCGTGAGCGCGCGCCCGTTCGAGGGCGTGCGCGTGCTCGTCCCCGTCACCCCGGAGCGTCGACAGCTCGCGGTGCGCCTGGCGGACGCGGGCGCCCGCGTCGACGAGGCCGAGTTCATCGCGATCGCACCGCCGGAAGACGAAGCGCCCCTGCGTGAGGCCGTCGCGGCATGGTGCACGGGCGGCTTCGACTGGCTCGCCGTGACCAGCCGCAACGCCGTCCTCGCGATGGCGCGACTCGCCGCCGCAGCGGGGCGTTCGCTGTCCGAACCCCTACCGCGTGCACAGGTCGCGACCGTGGGCGAGGCGACCCGCGCCGTGTGCGCCGAGGTGGGCCTCGAGGTCGCCCTCGTGCCGTCCGGACGCCAGGCCGCGGCAGGCATCGTCGCCGACTTCCCGCACGGCTCGGGGCGTGTCCTGGTTCCCCGGGGGAACCTTGCCGCGCCGACGCTCGAGCGGGGGATTGCGCGCCGAGGCTGGGACGTCACAGCGGTCGAGGCGTATCGCACGGTGGACGGCCCCGGCGCGGGGGCGGCGACGGTCGCCGCGGCGCGCGCGGGCGAGCTCGATGCCGTCCTGCTGACGTCGGGGTCCGTGGCGGAGAGGTTCGCCTCGCAATGCGACATGCCGCCCGCAGGCACGATGATGGTGGCGATCGGAGAGACGACCGCCGCAGCAGCGCGGGCCGCGGGGCTCGTGGTGGATGTCGTCTCCGCGACGCCCAGCTACGACGGGATCGCGGCCGCCCTGGCGGACGCGCTGGCCGCGAAGGGAGAGGCATGACCCTGATCCGCCGACCGCGGAGGCTCCGCGTCTCAGCGCCCATGCGGAGGCTCGTACGCGAGGTGCGGCCTCAGCGCGCGCAGCTCGTGCTGCCGCTCTTCGTCCGCGAGGGTCTCGAGGAGGCGCGCGAGATCCCTTCGCTTCCTGGCGTGAAGCAGTATCCGCTCAGCCACATCGGGTCCGTCGTCGCGGACGCTGCCGACGCGGGCCTCGGCGGGGTCATGCTCTTCGCCATCCCCGCGACTCGCGACCCCGAGGGCACTGCCGCATGTGACGCTGACGGCATCCTCAACGCCGCCATCCGCGAGGCGGTCGCGGCCGCGGGGGAGCGCCTCGTCGTCATGGCCGATCTCTGCCTGGACGAGTTCACGGACCACGGGCATTGCGGCGTGCTGGCCGCGGACGGCTCGGTCGATAACGACGCGACTCTCGCCGTGTACGCCCGGATGGCTGTCGCGCAGGCGCGTGCGGGCGCGCACGTGCTCGGCCTCAGCGGGATGATGGACGGCCAGGTCGCGGTCGTGCGCGACGCGCTCGATGCCGACGGCTTCACCGACGTCTCGCTGCTCGCGTACGCCGCCAAGTTCGCGTCCGCGTTCTACGGTCCGTTCCGCGACGCCGTCGAGAGCACTCTCGAGGGCGATCGCCGCACATACCAGATGGACCCCGCGAACCGCCGCGAAGGCTCGGTGGAGGCTGCGCTCGACGAGGCAGAGGGAGCGGACTTCGTCATGGTGAAGCCAGCGCTGCCGTACCTCGACGTACTGGCGGACGTGGCGGCGCAGTCGTCCGTGCCGGTGGCCGCGTATCACGTGTCAGGGGAATACGCGCAGATCGAGGCGGCGGCGGCGCGCGGTTGGATCGACCGCCGCGCCGCGCACACCGAGGCGCTCACGTCGATCGTGCGCGCGGGAGCCGACATCGTGGTGACCTACGCGGCGCACGAGCTCGCCGCCTGGCTGGAGGAGGACGCATGAAGCCGAAGTCGAGCAGGCTCAAGACCCGCATGCAGCAGTTCGGATTCCGATCCGCGCGCGGCGAGCAGGCATGGATCGAACGTGCCAACGACATCCTCCCGGGCGGAGTCAACAGCCCCGTGCGCGCGTGGAATGGAGTGGGCGGCACGCCATTGCCGATCGTTTCGGCGAGCGGTGCGACCCTCACCGACGCCAGCGGCAAGGAGTACCTCGACCTCGTCGGCTCGTGGGGCGCGGGCATCGTGGGCCACGCGCATCCTGAGGTCGTCGCCGCCGTGCGCGGCGCGGCGTCGCGGGGACTGAGCTTCGGCGCGACCACCGAGTCCGAGGTGGAGCTCGCGGAGCTGATCCGCGACCGCTACGCGCCCGCGCAGAAGGTGCGCCTCGTGTCGACCGGCACCGAGGCGACGATGACCGCGCTGCGCCTCGCGCGCGCCGCGACCGGACGCGACCTCATCGTCAAGTTCGCAGGGTTGTACCACGGTCACTCGGACGGACTGCTGGTCGCAGCCGGCTCGGGCCTCGCGACTGCCGGCGTGCCCGATTCCGCAGGCGTGACGGCGGCCGTCGCGGCGGACACGCTCGTGCTGCCGTACGGCGACGCCGACGCGCTCACGGATGCGTTCGCGGAGCACGGCTCGCGCATCGCGGCCGTGATCACCGAGGCGGTGCCGGCGAACATGGGCGTCGTCGCACCCCCCGAAGGATTCCACCGGCTCGCCTCGCAGCTGTGCCGCAACGAGGGCGCCGTGTTCATCGTGGACGAGGTGCTCTCCGGCTTCCGGGCAGGCCCCGCAGGCGGGTGGGGCCTCGAGCGCGACGCTGAGATCGCCGCCGGGCGCGAGCCGTGGGAGCCAGACCTGGTGACCTTCGGCAAGGTCATCGGCGGCGGGCTGCCGGTCGCGGCCGTCGCGGGCCGCGCCGACCTCATGGACATGCTCGCTCCCGTCGGCACCGTGTATCAGGCCGGCACGCTCTCCGGAAACCCCGTGGCCGTCGCCGCAGGGCTGGCGACCATGCGCCTGCTCGACGACGGCGCGTACGCGACCCTCCAGCGGACCGCGGACGCACTGCGCACGGGAGTCAGCGCCGAGCTGCGCGGGGCTGGCATCGCCCATGCGGTGGGCCAGGCCGGCACGCTGTTCTCGTTCTTCCTGGGGCTCGAGGAGCCTCCGACCACGTTCGACGAGGTCGCCGAGCAGGACGCGCTGGCGTACTCCGACCTGTTCCACTTCCTGAGGGGTCAAGGAGTCGCGCTGCCGCCGAGTGCCTACGAGGCGTGGTTCGTCTCGCTCGCGTTCGACGACGACCACGTGCGACGCATCGTCGCCGCCGTCGGAGCGTGGGGCGGGCGCGAGGCCACGGGCCCGTGAGCCTGCTGCTGTCGCTCGACGTCGTCGGCAGGCGCGCTCTCGTCGCCGGCGCGGGCACCGTCGCGGCGCGTCGCGTGCGCTCGCTCCTCGACGCAGGCGCCGACGTGCTCGTGGTCGCGCCGGAAGCGGGGGAGGACGTCGCCAGGCTGGCCTCCCACGGGGACGTGCGGTGGGAGCGGCGCCCGGCCGCAGCGTCGGACCTCGACGACGTGTGGCTCGCGATCGCGGCGACCGACGACGCCGACATCAACATGCAGATCGCCGCGTGGGCGGCCGAGCGGCGCGTCTGGTGCGTCAACGCCTCGGACGGGCTCGCCACCGCCGCACGCGTCGCGGCTGTGTCGCGGCATGGCGACCTGAGCGTCGGCGTCGTGTCCGAGGGTGCGCCCGACCCCGCGCGCGTCGCTCGCGTCCGCGACGGCCTCGCCGCGCTCCTCGACGCGGGGCAGGTGGATCTGCGGCGTGTGCGCAGGCGTGGCGGTCGCGTCATCCTCGTGGGCTCGGGCCCCGGTGCGGTCGACCTCATCACCGTCCGTGGCGCGCGACTGCTCTCGGAGGCCGACGTGGTGGTCACCGATCGCCTCGGGGCCACGGGACTGCTCGCGGCCCTCGCTGAGCACGTCGAGGTCATCAACGTGGGCAAGTCCCCTGACAACCACCCAGTGCCCCAGCACGAGATCAACGCGATCCTGGTCGACCGTGCGGCACAGGGCCTCACGGTGGTGCGTCTCAAGGGGGGCGACCCGTTCATCTTCGGCCGCGGTGGCGAGGAGGTGCACGCGTGCCTGGCGGCAGGCGTGCCCGTCGAGGTCGTGCCTGGCATCACGTCGGCGCTCGCAGGGCCCTCGCTCGCAGGCATCCCGCCCACGCAGCGTGGCATCGCGACGTCGGTCGTCATCACCTCGGGTCATGCGGGACCCGACGAGACCGCTCGCGCCGCGCTGCGTTCCGGTGCGACTCTCATCGTCCTCATGGGAGTCACGGCGCTGCCGCAGTTCGTGGAGGCGGCCCTCGAGGAGGGCGCGGCGGGTGAGACGCCCGTCGCGATCATCGAGTCGGCGACCACGCCGCGAGAGCGCATCACGCGTGCGAGGCTCGACGACGTGCTCGACGTGGCGGCGAAGTCGGGGATCGTACCTCCCGCGATTCTCGTGTTCGGTCAGGTGGCTGCGGTCGACCTGCTCGCCTCGGCGCTGGCCGCCACTCCCGCGCCCCCTCCCTCCTGACAGTCCGAACCAATCTCGACTGCGACACCCCGCGATCACACGGGCAATGGGGTCGACATGCCGCGTGAGCCGCGCATTCTGGTTCGCACTGTCGAGCGGCGGGTCCGTCGTGGGCTTCCTCACCTCACAGCGGCCCCCTCTGTGAGGTGAGGAAGAGTTCGCGCACGTTTCACATAGCGCGCAGGCGGGCGAAACATCTCCTCCGTAGCGTGACAGCTGTCCGAGGCGGCGCGCTCCGCGCCGTCGGGAGCGCACCCTGGGGAGGGGCCATGACAGTGCAGGATCGCGCCGGCGTCGAGATCGAGCCGGGAATCGTAGGCAAGGGCCGCTGGATCGAACGGTGGACGCCCGAGAACGAACTCTTCTGGGAGACGCGAGGCAAGGCCATCGCGTTCAGGAACCTCGTCTTCTCGATCGTCGCCGAGCACATCGGATTCTCGGTGTGGCTGCTGTGGTCGATCGTGGTCGTGAAGATGTACGGCACGTTCGACGACTCGGGCGCGCTCGTCTCGGCGGGCGCGAACGGGTGGGCGCTCACTCCCTCGCAGGGGCTCACCCTGCTCGCCGTGGCGTCGGGCGTGGGTGCCTTCCTGCGCATCCCGTACACGTTCGCAGTGCCGATCTTCGGCGGGCGCAACTGGACGGTGATCTCAGCGCTCCTCTTGCTGATCCCGACGCTCGGTCTGGCCTGGGTCGTCGGCCGTCCCGAGACCCCGTTCGGGGTGCTGATCGCGATCGCGGCGACGGCAGGCTTCGGAGGCGGAAACTTCGCCTCCTCCATGTCGAACATCACGTTCTTCTATCCCGACAAGTCCAAGGGCTGGGCCCTCGGACTGAACGCGGCCGGCGGCAACATCGGTGTGGCGGTCGCCCAGAAGCTCGTGCCGCTCGTGATCGGCCTGGGCGGCATCGGGCTGGCGGCCGCAGGCCTCGTGTATGTTCCGCTCGCGCTCGTCGCCGCAGTGCTGGCGTTTCTCTTCATGGACAACCTGCGCGAGGCGAAGGCGGACCCGAAGCCGACCGCACGGTCGCTGCGGCACGGCCACACCTGGCTCATGGCGTTCCTCTACATCGGCACGTTCGGCTCGTTCATCGGCTACTCCGCCGCGTTCCCGACGCTTCTCACGGTGGTCTTCGATCGTGCCGACATCGCGCTCGGGTGGGGCTTCCTCGGCGCGCTGGTCGGCTCGCTCGCCCGTCCGTATGGTGGGCGTCTCGCTGACCGCTTCGGCGGCTCGATCATCACTGTTGCGTCGTTCGTGGCGATGGCCGCCGCGGGCTACGCCGCCGTCCTCGGCGTCCAACAGGAGAACCTCGCGCTGTTCTTCGCGAGCTTCATGGCGCTGTTCGCCCTCACCGGCATCGGCAACGGCTCGACGTACAGGATGATCCCGTCGATCTTCAACCGCCTCCGCGACCGGCACGGCGACGGCTCCGAGGAGTCGGTGCTCGACTTCAAGCGTCAGAGCGCGGGCGCGGTCGGCATCATCAGCTCGGTCGGCGCGTTCGGCGGATTCGCGATCCCATTTGTCTACAAGTGGTCGCGCGAGACGTTCGAAGGCTCGATCGTGCCGGCGCTGCAGATCTACGTGGGCGTGTTCCTGCTCATGGCCGCGCTCACGTGGGTGTTCTACCTGCGCAAGGGCGCTCCGATGGCGAACGTCTGAGATGACTGTCGCCACGCACTGCCCGTACTGCGCGCTGCAATGCGCGCAGACGCTCCACCCCACGCCGGGGGAGCGGCTCCCCGTCGAGGTGGCCGGGCGAGAGTTCCCCACCAACAGGGGCGGGCTGTGCCAGAAGGGGTGGACGTCGGCGGAGGTGCTGCGCGCCTCCGACCGGCTCACCGCCCCCCTCCTCCGCACCGCCGACGACGGCTTCCGCGAGGCGGACTGGGACGAGGCGCTCGACCTGGTGGCCTCCCGGCTCAGCGCGCTTCAGGAACAGCACGGGCGCGACGCCGTGGCGATCTTCGGCGGCGGCGGGCTCACGAACGAGAAGGCGTATGCCCTCGGCAAGTTCGCCCGCGTCGCCCTGCGCACGCGGCTGATCGACTACAACGGTCGCTTCTGCATGTCGTCGGCCGCGGCCGCGTCGAACCGCGCGCTCGGCATGGATCGCGGGCTCGGATTCCCGCTCGCGGACCTCGCGGGGGCCGACGCCGTGCTCATCGTCGGCTCCAACATGGCGGCCACGATGCCGCCGTTCGTGCAGCATCTGGCAGGCGTGCGCGAGCGCGGCGGTCTCGTGATCGTGGACCCCCGCGAGACCGTCACCGCGAAGCTGACGCGCGACGGGCAGGGGCTGCACCTCGCGCCGGTGCCCGGCACCGACCTGGTGGTCCTGCTCGCGCTCGCGCATGTCGTGCTCGCCGAGGGGCTCGCGGATCAGGAATACCTCGAGGAGCGGACGACCGGCCTCAACGAGGTCCGCCGCGCCGTCGCGGCCTGGTGGCCCGAGCGCGCCGAAGGCATCTGCGGGATCCCGGCGGAGCGCCTGCGCGAGACCGCGCGCGTGCTCGCCGCCGCCTCGCCGTCGCACGGCGGTCGGGGCGCGTACATCCTCACGGGGCGCGGGCTCGAGCAGATGAGCCAGGGCACCGCGGGCGTGACGGCGGCGATCAACCTCGCGCTGCTGCTGGGGCTGATCGGTCGCGTGGGCAGCGGCTTCGGCCCGGTGACCGGCCAGGGAAACGGCCAGGGCGGGCGCGAGCACGGCCAGAAGTCCGACCAGCTCCCGGGATACCGGATGATCACGGATCCGCTGGCGCGCGAGCGCGTGGCCGGAGTGTGGGGCGTCGACCCTGACTCGCTCCCGGGGCCGGGCATCCCGGCGGTGCAGCTGCTCGACGCGCTCGGCACCCCCGGCGGCCCGCGCGCGCTGCTGGTGCACGGCTCCAACGTGGTCGTCTCCGCGCCGCACGCCACCAAGGTCGTGGACGCCCTGCGACGCCTCGACCTGCTGGTGGTCGCTGACACCGTGCCGTCCGAGACCGCGATGCTTGCCGACGTCATCCTGCCGGTCACGCAATGGGCCGAGGAGGACGGCACGATGACGAACCTCGAGGGCCGGATCATCCGCCGCCGCAAGGCGGTCGACGCCCCCGGCGAGGCTCGCTCGGAACTGTGGATCCTGCAGCAGCTCGCAACCCGCCTCGGCGTGCCGACAGGGTTCCCCACCGCCGCTGGTGAGGTCTTCGACGAGCTCGCCCGCGCGTCGGCCGGGGGCAAGGCCGACTATTCCGGCATCACCTACGACCGGCTCGATGCGGGCGAGGAGCTGCTCTGGCCCGTGCCCGGCGCCGGGCATCCTGGCACACCGCGCGTCTTCCTCGACGGGTTCCCGACGCCCGACGGTCGTGCCCGGCTGATCCCAGTGGACCATCACGCCCCGGCCGACGACGTGAGGGCCGACGCCCCGATCTACCTGATCACGGGCCGCGTGCTGCAGCACTACCAGTCCGGCGCCCAGACCCGCCGAGTCGCGGAGCTCGCCGCCGCCCAGCCTGGCCCGTTCGTCGAGATGCACCCCCTGCTCGCGGACTCTCTCGCTGTCGCCGAGGGCGACGCGGTGCGGCTCACGACAGCCCGCGGCACGGCGGAAGCGTCCGTCCGGCTGAGCGAAGACACGCGGCCCGACACGGTCTTCATGCCGTTCCACTGGGCGGGTAAGGGCAGCGCCAACCGTCTCACCAATGACGCGACGGACCCCATCAGCGGCATGCCCGAGTTCAAGGTCACCGCGGTCGCGATCGCGCCCGCCCCTACGCGAGAGGCGGTCGCGCGATGAACGTCGTCGTCATCGGCCACGGGATGGTCGGTTCACGCTTCGTGGAGGACCTGGTCGCCCGCATGCCCGACGCACGGGTCACCATCCTCGGCAAGGAACCGGAGGGCCCCTACAACAGGGTGCTGCTGTCCGCAGTGGTCGCGGGCAAGACGGATGCGTCGATGCTCGCCATGAGCGCCGTCGACCCCGCGCGCGCCTCCGTGCTGGACGGCGTGCACGCCGTCCACGTGAACCGCGCGGCCCGCACCGTGACCGACTCACGCGGCGACGTCCACGAGTACGACCGCCTGGTCATCGCGACCGGCTCCGCGGCGCGGATCCCCGACATCCAGGGCATCGCGACCGACCGTGGGCTCGTGCCAGGCGTCAGCGTCCTCAAGGATCTCGCCGACGCGCAGGGGGTGCTGGCGCGGCTGCCCAAGGCGCGACGCGCCGTGGTGCTGGGTGCGGGAGTGCTCGGCATCGAGGTGGCCACGGGACTCGCCGCACGCGGCGTCGCGGTCACGCTCGTGCACCATGCGGGACGCGTGATGGAGCGTCAGCTCGGCGACGCCGCCGCCGGGATCGCCACCGGTGCGCTGCACCAGCTCGGCGTGAAGGTGGTGACGGGCGCCTCGGTGGCCGGAGCCCTGGAGCGCCGGGGCACGCTCACGGGCGTGCGCCTCACCGACGGCGGCGAAGCGCTCACGGACATGCTCGTGATGTGCGCGGGAACCATCCCCGAGACCGCCCTCGCGCGCCGCGCGGGCCTGCCATGCGAGCGAGGCATCGTGGTGGACGCACAGCTCGCCAGCCCCGCCGATCCGCGCGTGTTCGCGATCGGCGACTGCGCCCAGCCGCCCGAGGGCGGCACCGGGCTCGTCGCGCAGGGCTGGGACCAGGCGCGCCGCCTCGTGGACGCCTGGTGCGACGGCGAGACCGCCGCGATCGATCAGGCGAAGGCGGGACTCACCGACGTGGTCAGGGTCAAGGCCTCGGGACTCGACGTGGTGACCATGGGGCTCTCTGGCAAGTTCGACCACGGCGACCGCGAACTGCGAGCCGTGCGACTGGCCGACCCCAGCGTCGGGCGTTTCGTGGAGGTGGTCGTCTCGAACGGCCTCCTCGTGGGTGCGACCGTGGTGGGTGACAAGCAGTGCGCGTCCGAACTGGCCGCGATGTATACGCGCGCCATCCCTGTGCCGGCCGACCCCGCACACCTGATCGTGCGCCCGCTCGCCGGCGCCTCGCCCGCCGCGGCCGCGAAGAACGTGGAGGACCTCGACGACGACGCGACAGTGTGCCAGTGCAACACCGTCAGCAAAGGCCGCATCGTCGCCGCGATCGGCGACGGCTGCGCGAACGTCGCCGACGTGGCGCAGGCAACCCGCGCGTCGACCGGCTGCGGCGACTGCCGCACGAACGTCCAGCGGCTGATCGAGGCGCACGCCGCGCCCGCCGCGACCACCACCGACAGCGGCGCAGCCGCACCCAGGATTCCCGCGCTCGCGGGTTGAGGAGGCGCCACCATGGCTCAGACAAAGCAGATCGTCGTCGTCGGAGGCGGCATGGTCGCGCACCGCTTCACCGAGGCGATGCGCGCGCGCGACACCGAGGGGCGCTTTGCGGTCACGGTGCTCGCCGAGGAGCCTCGTGCGCCCTACGACCGCGTCGCCCTTACCAGCTACTTCACGGGCCGCAAGCCGGAGGAGCTCGCACTCGGCGACCCCTCCTTGTGGGAGGACCCCCTGGTCACGCTCGAGCGCGACGCCAAGGCGGTGTCGGTGGACCGAGCCGCGCGCACCGTGACTGACGCGCACGGTCGGACGTACCCGTACGACCACCTGGTGATGGCGACCGGCTCGTACGCGTGGTCGCCGCCGGTGAAGGGCTCGGACCTGCCGGGCGTGTTCGTGTATCGCACCATCGACGATGTCGCGGCGCTGCGTGGATATGTGCAGCAGCGGCGCAGAGACCTGGGCCGCACCGTACGCGGCGCCGTCATCGGCGGCGGTCTGCTCGGCCTCGAGGCTGCTGGGGCGCTCCAGGAGCTCGGCGCGACGTCCACTGTGGTGCAGTTCGCCGACCGCCTCATGAACCTTCAGGTGGACGAGGGAGGCGGCCAGGCGCTCAGCCGACTGATCGAGAACACGGGCGTCAAGGTGCGGTGCAACACCGCCACCGAGGAGATCCGCGCCGACAAGCACGGTCACGTGGGGTCGCTGAAGTTCGCAGAGCAGGGCGAGCAACTCGTGGACGTCGTAGTCTTCGCCACCGGCGTGCGGCCGCGTGACGAACTCGGCCGCGACATGGGTCTGCCCCTGGGCGAGCGCGGCGGCATCGTCGTGGACGACACGTGCCTCACTGAGGACCCAGCGATCTCCGCGATCGGCGAGGTCGCGTGCATCCAGGGCTCGTGCATCGGGCTCATCGCGCCAGGCAACACGATGGCGGAGATCGCCGTCGATCGCCTGCTCGGCGGCGTCTCGACGTTCCCGGGTGCCGACACCGCCGCGAAGCTCAAGCTTCTTGGCGTGGACGTCGCGTCGTTCGGCGACGCGTTCGCGACCACGCCAGGCGCGCTCGAGCTCACCTACGCCGACCCGGTGGCGGGCGTGTACAAGAAGCTCGTGGTGTCCGACGACGCGCGCACCCTGCTGGGCGGGATCCTCGTCGGAGACGCCTCGGCCTACGCGAGCCTGCGGCCCCTCGTCGGATCCGAGGTCGGGGGAGACCCCGCTGGCTGGCTCCTGCCAGAAGGCGCGATTGAGCGACCCAACGTCGAGCTGCCAGACGAGGCGGGCGTGTGCTCGTGCAACAACGTCAGCGCCGGCGCCATCCGTGGCGCCGTCACCGAGCACGGCTGCACGGACCTCGCAGGGGTCAAGGCCTGCACCAAGGCCGGCACGTCGTGCGGCTCGTGCCTGCCGCTGGTGAAGAAGATCATGGGCACCGAACTGGAGAAGGCGGGCATTGAGGTCTCGAACGCACTGTGCGAGCACTTCGCGATGTCACGTGCGCAGCTGTTCAGCGCCGTCCAAGTGAGCGAGCTGCGCACGTTCTCCGAGATCATCGAGCGGTTCGGCACCGGCCGCGGCTGCGACCTGTGCAAGCCCGCGATCGGATCGATCCTCGCGACGCTCTACAACGAGCATGTGCTCGCCGCTGACCGTGCGGCGCTTCAGGACACCAACGACCGCGTGATGGCCAACATGCAGAAGGACGGCACCTACTCGGTGGTGCCGCGCGTGCCCGGCGGCGAGATCCTGCCCGAGCACCTCATCCTCATCGGCCAGATCGCGCAGGACTACGGGCTGTACACGAAGATCACGGGAGGCCAGCGGATCGACATGTTCGGTGCTCGCCTCGAACAGCTGCCGTCCATCTGGAAGCGGCTCGTCGACGCAGGCATGGAGTCGGGTCACGCGTACGGCAAGAGCCTGCGCACCGTGAAGTCCTGCGTCGGCTCCGACTGGTGCCGCTACGGCGTCCAGGACTCGGTGGGGATGGCCATCGCCCTCGAGCTGCGCTACCGCGGCCTGCGCAGCCCCCACAAATTCAAGCTCGGCGTCTCCGGATGCGCCCGCGAGTGCGCCGAGGCGCGCGGCAAGGACGTGGGCGTCATCGCCACCGACAAGGGGTGGAACGTGTACGTGGGCGGCAACGGCGGGTTCACCCCCAAGCACGCGCAACTGCTCGTCGAGGACGTGGACGACGCGACGCTGTTCAAGGTGATCGACCGCTACCTCATGCTCTATGTCCGCACGGCTGACCGCCTGCAGCGGACCGCGCCGTGGCAGGAGGACTACGAGGGAGGCCTCGACGCGATCAGGTCCGTCATCGTCGATGACTCTCTCGGAATCTGCGCGGACCTCGACGCGCACATGGCCCGCCACATCAACTCCTATGAGGACGAGTGGGCTGCCGTGCTGAACGACCCGGAGCGCCTCAAGCAGTTCACGGCCTTCGTCAACGCGCCCGAGCAACCCGACCCGACTCTCGCCTACGTGGAGCAGCGCGGCCAGCGCCGCCCCGCCACCGCGTCAGAGCGCTCCGACGGCTCCGTGCTCATCGCCCCCGCCACCCTGGAGGTTCGCTCATGACCACCACCGCGTCGGGCGTCGCCCGCGACACCACTACCGTCGCCGTCTGCGCCTACGATCGGCTCACGCCAGAGCTGGGCGTTGCGGCGCTCGTCGACGGCGTGCAGGTCGCGATCTTCCGACTCGCCGACGGGTCGGTCCACGCGGTGCAGAACCTGGACCCGTTCTCGGGTGCCTCGGTGATGTCGCGCGGCATCACCGGCGACAAGGCGGGAGAGCCGACCATCGCCTCGCCGATCTACAAGCAGGTCTTCTCCCTGCTCGACGGGCGTTGCCTCGCCACCATGGACAAGGAGCCCGCCGCCGGACACGAGGGCAGGCTCACCGTGCACCGCGTCTGCGTCGAGGACGGGCAAGTGCGCATTGCGCTCGCGGAACCCGCGGGTCCGTGACGACCCTGTTCGGCCTGGACCTCGCGGGCCGGGAGGTCGTCATCGTCGGGGGAGGGCCTCACGCGGCACGACGCGTCAGGCGATTCCTCTCCGACGGGGCGCTCGTGAGGATCATCGCGCCGGAACTGTGCGACGACCTCGAGCGCCTCGCCTCCCACGGTGACGTCGAGGTCGCTCGACGGACAGTGGAGCCGCGCGATCTGGACGGCGCCTGGCTCGTCGTGACGGCCACGGGCGATCCACAGGTGGACGGCGCCGTCGCGACCTGGGCCGAGGCACGCCGGACGTGGTGCATCCAAGCCTCCGAGGCGTCGGGCGGGTCCGCACGCCAGGCCGCCATGTCCACCCACGGCGACCTGGCCGTCGGCGTCGTCTCCCTCGACGTTCCGGACCCAGGCCGCATCCGCGCGGTCCGCGACGCCGTCGCCGCGCACCTCGACGCCGGCCACGTGGATCTGCGACGACGCCGCCACCGCGCCGGACGCGTGATCCTCGTGGGATCAGGCCCCGGCGCGCCGGGGCTCATCACCGTGCGCGGGCGGCAGGCGCTCGCCGAGGCGGACGTCGTGGTCGCCGACCGTCTGGGTGCGACGGCCCTGCTGGCAGGTCTGCCGCCCGAGGTGGAGGTCATCAACGTCGGAAAGTCCCCGGACAAGCACCCCGTGCCGCAGTCCGAGATCAACCGCATCCTCGTGGAGCGCGCGCAGGCAGGCCTCACGGTGGTCAGGCTCAAGGGCGGCGACCCGTTCGTGCTCGGACGCGGAGGGGAGGAAGCTCACGCGTGCCTCGTGGCAGGCGTCGACTGCGAGATCGTGCCGGGCGTCACCTCCGCGCTGTCGGTGCCAGCGCTCGCGGGTATCCCTGTGACGCAGCGCGGCGTCTCCACATCGGTGCATCTCACGAGCGGCCACGCAGGTGCTGACGCCGCTGCCGTCGCCTCCATGGCGGGCGGAACCACCACCGTGTTCCTCATGGGAGTCAGCGCGCTGCCGCAGATCGTCCAGGCGGCCCTCGCGGGCGGATGCTCGCCTGCTTTGCCGGTCGCGATCATCGAGAGCGGGTCGACTCCGCGTCAGCGCGTGACCCACGGCACGCTGGGGGAGATTGTTCGTATCTCGGGTGAAACAGGGGTGAAACCTCCTGCGATTATCGTCGTCGGTGAGGTCGCGGCGCCCGGGCTGCTGGCCAGTGACGTGGCGGCGACGCCGGAGTCGTGGAGGGCTGTGTGAGCCACATCGGTGAGCCGCTGGCGGGGTGCGTGATGGTCATCACGGCCGACCGCCGCAAGCGCGAGCTCGCCTCCGCACTCGAGCGGCGCGGGGCGATCGTCCAGCACGCGGCGGCCATCAGCACCATCCCTCACCTGGACGACGAGCGCCTCATCGCGGACACACGTGCGCTGATCGCGGCACCGCCCGACGTGGTGGTCGCCACCACCGGCATTGGCTTCCGCGGATGGGTCGAGGCCGCAGACGCCGCAGGCCTCGCCGACGATCTGCTCGCCGTGCTCGGAGCCGCTCGGCTGATCGCCCGCGGGCCCAAGGCTCGCGGCGCGATTCAGGCTGCCGGGCTCGAGGCTGACTGGGTTGCCGAGTCCGAGACCGCCGCCGAGCTGCGCGACTACCTCCTCGCCGAGGGCGTCGCCGGACTGCGCATTGCGGTGCAGCATCACGGCAACGGCTCCGACGGGCTCGACGAGGCCTTCACCGCGGCGGGTGCCGAGGTGCAGTCGCTCCTCATCTATGGCTGGGGAGAGCCGCTCGACCCCGCGGCGCACGCACGGTGGATCGAGGCCGCGGCGGCGGGGGAGGCCGACGCGGTGCTCTTCACCTCCGCGCCCGGAGCCGAGGCATGGCTTCAGGGAGTGCGCTCGGCTGGCGTGCTCGACGCGCTGCGCGCCCGGGTGGACGCGGGAGACCTGCTGCTCGCCGCCGTCGGGCCTGTGACGGCAGCGCCGTTGGTGCGTGCCGGGCTGCGCACGTGCCAGCCCGAGCGTTGGCGGCTGGGAGCGCTCGTGCGCGAGCTCGTCAAGCACTACAGCGAGAACACCGTCGCCATCACCACGCCCGCAGGGCCACTGGTGATGCGCGCGACCGCGGCCGTCCTCGATGGGCGCGTGCTGCCGCTGACGCCCACAGGGCTCGAGATACTGAGGGCTCTCGCGAAGGCAGGAGGAAATGTGCTCACACGCGACCAGCTCGGCGATCTGCTGCCGGGAGCTCAGGCCGGGCCGCACGCGGTCGAGGCGGCGATCAACCGTCTACGCGAGAACTCGGGCAGCCGTGAACTCGTCAAGACGGTCGTGAAGCGGGGGTATGCGTTGGCGGTGACCGCATGAGGCCCATTCTGATCGGGTGCGCGCACGGCACGCGCAGCGAGGCCGGCCGAGAGACGGTGCGCGCGTTGCTCGAGGACGTCCGCGCGGCGCTGCCTGACGTGGACGTGCGGGAGGCCTACGTGGACGTCCACGGGCCTGAGCTCGTCGATGTGGTCGCCTCGGTGCCCGTCACGGAGGGCGTCTCTGCAGTGGTCGTGCCGTTGCTGCTCGCCGCCGGGTATCACGTGCACCACGACATCGCCGGGGCCATCGCTGACAGGCCCGACATCGTCGCCGCGCCCGCGCTGGGCCCCGACCCGCGTCTCATGAAGATCGTGCTGTCCCGGCTCGAGGAGGCAGGCGTGCCTGATGACGCGACCGTCGTCCTCGCGCCAGCAGGATCCTCCGACAAGCGTTCCCAGGCCGACACGGATCGCAGCGCAGAACTGCTGCGCGCGGTGTGGCATGGCCCCGTGCGCGTCGGCTTCGCCGCCGGAATGTCCCCGTCCGTCGCCGACGCCGTGCACCAGGCCCGCGACTTCGGCGAGGAGGACGCGGTTGCGCTCGCCTCCTTTCTGCTCGCACCCGGCGTGTTCCAGGACCGGCTCGGCGAGGCCGGCGCCGACTATGTCACCGGACCCCTCGCGCCACACCCGCTGCTCGTCGACATCGTCGCGGGCCGGTACGAGACCGCCGCGCTGGGGTGAGACAGGCTGCCAAGCCCGCCTCTCTCAACCCGGGCGCGGCCCCTGCACGCGGATCGGCGTGGAGACGGCGTGTTGCACACGCTGAGGGCGCCGATACGCCGGGTGCGGTGCAGACTGCGTGCGGGAGCCGCGGAGGAGGCGGGACGCCACGACACGTCGGGTGCGGTGCGGGGTGCGCGCAGCGGAGGCTTGCGATGGACAGGGGCGTGTGCGGGACTCGCGGAGCCGTGCAGAGGTGTGATCGCCGCCGATGCCTCGCCCGGTAGCGTGGCGCACGTGGAGATCGACGCATTCGTCCGGCATCGCTCGCTCACAGGCTTCGGCCCGGAGGGGCAGGAGCGGCTCGCTCAGGCGCGGGTCGCGATCGTGGGCGCCGGAGGTCTCGGCTGCCCGGTCGCGCTGTACCTCGCGACGAGCGGGGTGGGTCACCTGACTCTCATCGACTCGGACCGCGTCTCGGTCACCAACCTTCACCGCCAGGTCCTCTTCGGTCCGGACGATGTGGGTCGCCCCAAGGTCGAGGCTGCCGCCGACGCTCTCGGGCGCCTCGCGCCCGGCGTCACGATCGATGCGCTTGACGGGCGCCTCGTGGACGGCGGGACGGCAGCGTCGGGCCTGGGAGGCGCCGGAGCGCTCGACGCCACGGAGGCGCTGAAGGGCTTCGATCTCGTCCTGGATTGCACCGACACGTGGACCTCGCGCCACGCCGTCGCCGACGCCTGCGCCGCCCTGGAAGTCCCGCTGGTGTGGGGCGCCGTGCAGGGCTGGTTCGGCCAGGTCACGGTGTTCAGCGGCGGACGCACGCTCCGCGACGTGTTCCCCGACGAGCCCGCCCCAGAGCTCGCGGTCTGCGAGGGCGGGGGAGTGCTCGGGCCGCTGTGCGGCCAGGTGGGCACTGCGATGGCGACCCAGGCGGTGGTGCAGCTCACCGGCGCAGGCAAGGGGCTCGTCGGCACTCTCCAGGTCATCGATGCGCGTGACGGCCAATGGCGCAGCCTCCCCATCGCAGGGGGTGCACGTGCGTAGCGCCGACGAGCATCTGCAGCACATCTACGGCCTCCTCAGGCCACCGGTCCCCGTAACGGTCTCGCTTGAGGACGCGCTAGGGCTTGTGCTGGCCGTCGAGGTGCGTTCGGCGACCGCGATCCCGCCCTTCGACAACTCGGCCATGGACGGCTACGCCCTGCGCGCGGCCGACGCTCCGGGAACCCTGACCGTGGTCGGCGAGTCCGCCGCGGGTCACCCATGGAACGGCGTCCTCGCCGCGGGCCAGGCAGTGCGCATCCTCACCGGCGCGGCTGTGCCCGCGGGCGCAGACTCCGTCGTTCCGCAGGAGCTCGTGACGCGCGACGGCGACGCCGTCACGATCCCCGGAGCCACGGCGTCGGGCTCGCACGTGCGCTACCGAGGGGAGGACGCGAAGCCTGGCGACCTCGTCGTCCCCGCCGGCGTGGAACTGAGGCCGAGGCACCTGGCTGCTGCAGCGTCGGCCGGCGTGGCGACACTGGAGGTGTGGCCCAAGCCACGCGTCGCGTTCCTCGTCACGGGTGACGAGCTCGTCGCGCCAGGCGAGCCCTTGGGGCCGGGACAGATCCACGAGTCCAACGCGACCACGCTTGACACCGCGCTGCGCGCTCTCGGCGCCGTGCCCGTCGACCTGGGAACGGTGGGCGACGCTGGGGACGCCGTGCGCGGGGCCGTCGAGGCCGCCGATGCCGACCTGGTGGTCACCACCGGTGGCGCGAGCGTAGGAGACCACGACCCCGTCAAGGAGGGCCTGGCCGACGCCGGCGTCGAGTTCGTGCGCGTCGCCATGCAACCGGGCAAGCCCCAGGGTGCGGGATACGTGGGCGGTACGCCGGTGATCTGCCTCCCGGGCAACCCGGTGGCGGTCGCCGTGTGCGTCGAGCTGTTCGTGGGACCTGCCGTGAGGGCGCTCAGGGGAGTGCCCGAGCCCGCATGGGAGCCGATGCCCGCGGCAGTCGCGTGGCGCTGCCCGCCGGGGCGCGAGCAGATCATGCCCGTGGTGATCGAAGCGGGCGCCGTGCGTCCCGCGACGACGGGAGGTTCGGGGTCTCACCTGGTCGCACGCCTCGCGGCCGCCGAGGCCCTCGCGCGGGTACCTGCCGATGCCGACGCCGTCGAGCCCGGCGATATCGTCATGGTCAGGAGGTTCACCGCATGAGCGAGTTCAGTCACCTCGACGCGCGGGGCGAAGTGCGCATGGTCGACGTCACGGCCAAGCGGCCAACCGTCCGCTCCGCCGTCGCCGAGGGCTTCGTCGCGTGCGCCCCCCACGTGGTCGCCGCGCTGCGCGACGGCACCGTGCCGAAGGGGGACGTCATGGCGCTCACCCGCATCGCAGGCATCGCCGCCGCCAAGCGCACCCCCGAGCTGCTCCCGCTCGCGCACGTCATCGGAGTGCACGGTGCGACGGTGGACGTGAGTGTCGAGGACGAAGGCGTGCGCATTCGCGCCGCCGTCAGCACGGCGGACCGCACCGGCGTGGAGATGGAGGCGTTCACCGCCGTCGCCGTCGCGGCGCTGAACGTGGTGGACATGGTCAAGGCGCTCGACAAGGGCACGGTGATCCGCGAGATCCAGCTCGTCGAGAAGCACGGCGGCAAGTCGGGTTCGTGGCGCCGCGAGTGATCGCCTACGACGCGATCATCGTCGCCGGCGGCCGCGGCACCCGGCTGGGCGGCGTCTCCAAGCCCGACCTCAGCGTCGGCGGCATGCCCCTGCTCGACCGCACGTTGGCCGCCGTCTCCGGGGCGCGCGAGACCGTCATCGTGGGCGGCCCGCGCCGCGAGGGCGTCCTCTGGGCCGTCGAGAGTCCGGCCGGGTCAGGGCCGGCCGCCGCCGTCGCCGCAGGCGTCGCAGCCCTCGGGAGCGGTGCGGCCTGGACGGTCGTGCTCGCGGTGGACACGCCGCGCGCGTCCGACGCAGTGGTTGCCCTGCTCGCGATGCTCCCGCCCGACGCTGGAGCGGGGGAGGACGTCGACGGCGCCTGGCTCGTCGACGACACGGGGTACGAGCAGCCGCTGCTCGCCGTCTATCGCACCGAGGCGCTCGCGGCACGCTGCGCGGACCCGCAGGCCGGGCGGTCGATGCGTAGTCTGGTGGCGGGCCTCAGGATGCTCCAGGTGACCGACGCTGACGGCGTGTCACGCGACCTGGACACGTGGGAGGACGCACAGTTCTGGAAGGAGCAGCTCGGATGACCGACAGTGCGCTGGAGCAGTGGGCGGCGGCGCTCGCCGACGAACTCGATCTGGACCTCGGCGATCTCGATGTGCAGGCATTGCTCGACGTCGCGCGTGATGCCGCGCACTCGGTGGTGCGCCCGGCTGCGCCCGTCTCGACGTTCCTGATCGGGTACGCCGCCGGCAGGCGAGCCGCCGCGGGCGACGACATTTCGCTCGAATGCGACAAGGTATCGCGCCTGGCGACTGGCTGGGTGAGCGAGTGATCGCCGTGCGGCTGTTCGCTGCGGCCGCCGAGGCTGTCGGCGCTGACGAGCTGAGCGTCGACGCCGCGTCTGTCGCCGACCTGCGTGCCGCCCTCGGCGCGACGGGAGAGGACGCCGAGCGCGTCGTCGGGCAGTGCGCGATGCTGCGTGGCGGTGACCGCTTGGACGACTCCGCGGAGCTCGCCTCGGGGGACGTCGTCGACGTCCTGCCGCCGTTCGCCGGAGGGTGATCCCTGGGCTCGGCCGGAGTTCTCGCGTGCACGTCGCTCATCGGTCGGTGTCGAGAGTCCCATTCGCTCCCCATGCCGTGGAAGATGCGGTTTGATCGCGTTTGAATGTCAGTGGTGTCTGATGGACTGTATTCATGACGGCATCCCAGGCGGCGCGTGTGGCAGACCTCGAGGGTCTTCAACGTCGCGCGTCGTCGGCGGACTCGCTTGCCAGGCCGGCCCTGTTGGCGCTTCAGGAGGAAGCGGTCGCCGCGAAGCGCGCTGTGGATGTCGTTCTTGCGAGGGTTGCTGCTGAGATTGCACGGCGCTCGACGCGTGACGACGGTCGGGAGGGGCTCGCACGTCGCGAGGGGTTCGGGTCCCCGCAGCAGCTGATCGCGACGAAGTCCGGTGCCTCGACAGGTGAGGCGGATCGGTTGATGACGGTGGGTCGCGTGCTGGCGGATGCGGAAGCACCTGTGGGAGGGAGCGGTGCCGCGGATGAGGGGGCACGTCCGCGGTTCGAGCACCTTGCCGCCGCGGTCACGGGCGGTGACTTGTCCACGGAGGCAAGCGCACTGATCGCGCGAGTGCTTGAGAGGTTGATCGCCCAGGGCTGCGAGAGCGAGCAGCTCCGCGACCTGGAGGGCCGGGTGGTGCGCAAGGCGATCGGCCTGCCGATCACGAAGGTGCGCCGTCTGCTCGCTCACGCCGAGGCGCAGGTGAACCCGCGCGAACTCGAAGCACGCGAGGCGCAGTTGTTCGAGGAGCGGTTCGCGAGCCTCCGCGACGAGCCGGACGGCTCCGTGACTCTCACGGCACGCCTCGATCCTGCCTCTGCTGCTCCCGTGCGTGCCTTCCTGGACGGCTATGTTCGCCGCACCTTCCAGGAGCGCCGCGACGCTGTCGCGGCGGGCGCCGCCTGCGGTGCTGCTCCTCAGGCGGGGCAGCTGCGCGCCGATGCGTTGACCTGGCTGGCGCGCCACGCTCAAGGGTGTGAGGCCGAGCACGGCGGGGTCAAGACCACGGTGGTGGTGCGCCTGGGGCTCGAGGAACTGCGTCAGGGGACTGGCGTTGCCGAGGTCGACGGCATGGCGATTCCAGTATCGGCGTCCACTGCTCGGAGGCTCGCAGCCGACGCTGAGGTCATCCCGGTGGTCCTCGGCGGCGCAGGCGAGGTACTCGACTGGGGCCGGCGCAAGCGGCTGTTCACGCGGGACCAACGGCAAGCGTTGGTGGAACGCGATGGGGGATGCGCCAAGTGTCATGCCCCACCCGACTGGTGCGAGGCGCACCATATTCGCTGGTGGGAGAGAGATTCCGGGCCTACCGATCTGGCCAACGGGGTGCTGCTGTGCACCCGCTGCCACCACGACGTGCACCGCGACGGATGGGGAATCGAAGTCAGAGACCACAAGGTGTGGTTCACCCCGCCGCGCTCGATCGACCCCGCACGCACACCGGTGCTGGGCGGACGAGCGCGCATTCAGGTCGATGCCTAGCGCGAGGGTGGAGGCCGCGCGCGGGTGGTGTGGCTCAGCCGCCGATCGCGCTCATGGGGCGGCTCGGCTGGACGAAGCTCGGGTCGTCGATGCCGTGTCCAGGCAGCTTGCGAGCGACGCAGGCCACCATCGCCTCAGCGAGTCGGGCGTCATCCGCGCCTTCTCGCAGCAGCGTGCGCAGGTCGGACTCCTCGTGGGCGAAGAGGCAGTTGCGGAACTGCCCGTCCGCCGTGAGCCGCACGCGGTCGCAACGGTCGCAGAATTTGCGTGTCACCGAGGCGATGACACCGACGGTGGCTTCGGTGCCGACGATGCGGAAGCGCTCGGCGGGAGCCGTGCCGTCGTGGCCCAGCGGCTCGAGCGTGTACCGCTCGGTGACAGCGGCGAGGATCTCCTCAGCCGTCACCATCTCCTCCCTCCGCCACGTATGGCCGCCATCGAGCGGCATGTGCTCGATGAACCTCATCTGCAAGCCGCGCTCGACCGCGAAGTCGACCAAGTCCACGATCTCGTCGTCGTTGACGCCCCGCATGATGAGGGCGTTGAGCTTGACGGGCGAGAAGCCGACCGCGCGAGCGGCCTCGATCCCTGCGAGGGTGTCCGCGAGTCGATCGCGCCGGGTCAGTTCCATGAAGCGCGCGCGCTGCAACGTGTCCAGGGAGACGTTCACGCGGTTCAGACCCGCATCGCGCAGGGGCGCGGCCAGGGCCGGCAGGCGCAGGGCATTCGTGGTGAGCGACAGGTCCAGAGGTCCGTCCGGCGTCTCGATTGCGGCGAGCTCGCCGACCACGTCTACGACGTCGGGTCGCAGCAGCGGTTCGCCTCCCGTGAGTCGCACCTCACGGACGCCGAGGTCCACGGCGACGCGCGTGAGTCGCACCAGCTCGTCGGTCGACAGGAGTGTGGCGGACTTGAGCCACGGCACGCCATCCGCAGGCATGCAGTAGGTGCAGCGCAGCGAGCATCGGTCGGTGAGCGAGACGCGCAGGTCGCGGTGCACGCGTCTGTAGCGGTCGACGAGCCTGGCGTGACTCATGCGATCCCCACCCACGTGTGCGAGCCATCCGCGAGGATCTCGCGCTTCCAGATGGGCAGTTCCGCCTTGACTCTCTCGACCACGGTCCTGCACGCCTCGAAGGCCTCAGCCCGATGCGCCGAGGCGGCGGCAGCGACGATCGCCGCCTCGCCCACGGCGAGCATGCCCGTGCGGTGCGTCACGGCGATCGCGGTGCCCGAGGCTGCCTCGACCTCGGCGACGATGCGCGCGATGACGGCCGGAGCGTCGGGGTGGCACGAGTACTCGAGGTGCGTCACCTCGCCCTCCACGGAAGGATCGTGGTCGCGCACAAGCCCGACGAATGTGGCGACGGCTCCGTGCGCGGCATCCGACACGGCGCGTACGTGCGCGTCGAGCGACAGCGAATCGGCGGAGATGGCTGCGATCGCAGGCATCAGTGGTCCTCCCCGTCGAGCTGGGAGAGCGCATGCGGAAGCACGTCGGCGAGGACTGCGGCCGCAGAACGCGCGGCCTCGGTGGAGCCCGCGACGTTGATCACGATCGCCGGATGCGTGCCGCCCGTGAGGCCGGCAAGGCCCCGCGACAGTACCGCACCCGGAACCGCATCTGCATCGACCGCGCGCAGGCGCTCTGCGATGCCGGGCAGCGGACGCGCGATGACGTTCGCGGTTCCCTCTGGGGTCAAGTCCCGCGGGCCGATGCCCGTGCCGCCCGAGGTGAGCACCACTCGGGCTCCCTCGGCGACCGCGGCGCGGATCACATGCTCCACCTGGTCGGCGCCGTCGGGAACGGTCGTGGCCCACACCTCGGCGCCGAGGCTCCGTAGCGCCTCCGCAAGGATCGGGCCCGACGCATCGACGCGTTCACCACGGGACGACCGGTCGGAGACGGTCACCACCGCGATGAGGACGCCGGTGAGTGCGGGGGACATGGCTTCAGTGTAGGAACCAAGGTGTTTCGCGGGGGTTGCGTACAGAACGCCTGCGCGGCGGCGGTGCTGTGAGAACGGCCTCAGATCGCGTATGCAGGCAGCCCCGTAGGCACCCCGAACAGCACGCGTTCGCCGACGATGATGCGCGAAGCTTCGGCCGGATCCACGTCGGCGGCGGCCGCCGACCCGTGCACGCGCACCTCATCCCCACGCGGCTCGAGAGCGACCACGGTGTCCGTGACCCACGCGCGGCCGGGCACGCGCGGCTCGTCGCCGAGCGCGAGCGCGATCAAAGTGGGACGCACCGCGATCCCCGCCGCAGCGCCCGCCCTCGGGCCCCCGGCGACCGGTACGCGGGTCCCATTGACGAGGACGAGCGCTCCGCCCTGCATCGTGCCGCGGATCAGCACGCGCGCCGCCATACGCGCGGCGAACGCGGTGCGAGGTCGTGTCAGCACCTCCGACGCCGTTCCGGCTTCGACGACGACGCCCGCCTCGATCACTGCCACGTCATCGGCGAGCGCATGCGCGTCGAGAGCGTCATGGGTGGCGACGATGGCGGTGACGTCGCGCAGGACGTGTTGAAGCAGCGCGCGGATCGCGGTGGCGGCCTCGACGTCGAGCCGAGCGAGGGGTTCGTCGAGCAGGACGGCCTCGGGAGCGGGCGCGAGTGCGCGCGCGATCGCGACGCGCCGGGCCTGCCCTCCCGAGAGCTCGGTGGGTCGGCGTGCAGCGAGGTCTGTGGCACCTACGCGCTCAAGCCAGGCGCGCGCGGTGTGCCGCGCCTCCTCGCGGGACGAGCCGCGAGAGCGAGGGCCGAAGGCGACGTTGTCCAGCACCGACATCGTGGGGAACAGCGCGTCGTCCTGCGACAGCAAGGCGATCCGACGCGACGCGAGCGGCACGCGTCGCCCGCCACCGGTGAGTGCGCGACCGTGAATCGCGATCTCGCCAGAGTCGACCGGCACGATCCCCGCGATCGCCTCGAGCACCGTGGACTTTCCGGCGCCGTTGGTCCCGAGCAGCACCAGGGTGCGGCCGCGCTCGACTGTGAGGCGAGCGTCGACGGCCCGCGACCTGATCAGCACGTGGGCATCGAGGCTCATCGGCGCGACCCAGGTCGGTAGGCGATCGCCACCACCGCGACGGCGAGCGCGACGAGCACGAGCGACAGCGCCGCGGCCTGCGCGGGATCCGTCTCGCGCGCCAGGTAGATCTCCAGCGGCGCTGTCCGCGTCACGCCGGCGAGCGATCCCGCGAACGTGAGCGTCGCTCCGAACTCGCCGAGCGCGCGCGCGAATGCCAGCACGGCGCCCGTCGCGAGCGCGGGACCGAGCGCCGGAAGGGTGACGCGGAACAGGATGCGTGTGCGCGAGGCGCCGAGTGTTCCGGCGACCGCCTCGTGACGCCCACTGCGCTGCGCGAGCGCCGATTCGACGGAGACGACCATGAACGGCAGTGCGACGAAGGTCTGCGCCAGGACGACCGCCGCCGTCGTGAAGGCGAGCGACCCGCCGAGCGCGTCGCCGAGAAGCCCGCGACGGCCGAAGGCGTACAGCAGGGCGAGCCCGCCGACCACGGGAGGGAGTACGAGCGGTACCAGCACGATCGCGCGCACGAGCGCGCGCCAGGGCCCGCGCATCGCACGCAGTGCGAAGCCGAGCGGGATGCCGAGCACGATGACGAGGAGCGTGGCGATGGTCGCCGTCCTGAGGCTCAGCGCGAGCGCTTCGAGCGAGGCGGGCGCCGTCACAGACGTGCCGAACTCGGACCACCCCACCCTCGAGACGAGGCCGGCGAGGGGCAGGAGCACCACGAGCGCGCCCGCGACGGCGAGTGGCACGAGCCAGCGGGGGCCGATCACGGCGCGCCGAATCCGGCAGCAGCGAGCACCGCACGGCCCTCGGAGGACAGCACGGCGGCCACGAACTCGCGCGCGTGCTGCGAGGGCGAGCCCGACGCGTGAGGCAGCGCTGCGATCGGGTACCGGTTCACCACAGCGTCGGCATGCTCCAGAGCGACCTCCTCGACTCCATCCGCCCGCGCCAGGTCGGTCGCGTAGACAATGCCTGCGTCGGCCTCGCCCGAAGCGACCTTGCCCAGCACGTCGGTGACGTTCGACTCCTCTGACACAGGGGAGAGCGTGGCGCCCGACGCCTCCGCGACCAGTGCCGTCGCCGCGCCGCACGGCACCTGCGGCGCGCACGTCACCAGGACTACCCCCGCGTCGGACAGGCTGTCGACGCCTGTGATCCCGCCAGGGTTGCCCGCGGGTACCGCGATCGTGAGGGTGTTCGTCGCGAAGATCTGCGGCTCGATCTCGAGCTCGTCGCTGACGGTCGCCATGGTCGCCTCGTCCGCAGTTGCGAGCACGTCGGCGGGCGCACCCTCGAGCACCTGCGACGCGAGCGTTGAGGACCCGGCGAAGGACACGGCGACGTTGACGTCGGGATGGTCCGCTTCGAAGTCGGAGACGATCGTTGTCATCACCTCCGCGAGCGACGACGCCGCGAGCACCGTCAGGGTCTCGGGCCGGCCCTCGGGCAGGGCCGTCGGCGCGCAGGCCGCGAGGGCGAGAGCGGCCGCGCCCACCGCCGCGAATCGGGGTGCCCTCATCGTACCGTTCCAGGCGCGGCCTCGACGATCACTGTCGTGGCCTTGACGATCGCGGTCGCGAGCGATCCCGGTTCGAGGTCGAGCTCGCGCACGGCCTCGGAGCTCATGAGCGACACCACCCGGTGAGGTCCGCACTGCAGGTCCACCTGCGCCATCACGCTGTCGGCGTGGACCGCCGTGACGATGCCCGGGAAGCGGTTGCGCGCGGAGCGCAGCACGTCGGTGCGGTCGTTCGGCGCGCTCGCGCGGGCCGCGAAGCGGGCGACGTCGACGCCGTCCACGAGCGTGCGGCCGGCGGCGTCGCGTGCGGTGGCGATGCCCTCGGAGGCGACCCAGCGTCGGACGGTGTCGTCGCTCACGCCCAGGAGCGACGCAGCCTCGGAGATGCGCAGATGCGGCATGCGACGAACCTTATCGCCGCAGATGCGGCGCTACAAGGCCCGACGCTGCGGTCGGCTACTTCTCGTCGTCCCCGTCGAGTGCGTCGTTGACCTCGTGATACAGCTGCGCGTGGACGCTCTCGACGTTCGGGATGTCGTCGAACTCGAGCGGGTCGTCCGAGGCCGACTCGATGATGAGCGTGCCGGTCTTGAACAGCCGGTCGATGAGCCCATGCCGGAACTGCACCGAGTTGATGCGCGCGAGCGGGATGTCAATGCCGCTCTTGGTGAACACCCCGGTGCGGTAGATCACGCGGCGATCCGTGACCACGAAGTGCGTGGTCGCCCAGCGGATGTACGGCGCGATCGCCAGCCATGCGACGAGCACGACCACGCCAACCGCCACGGCGATCCCCACACCGGTCTCCACGCCGTCGCTCCACTGGACCGAGTCCATCCACCACCACGCCAGCAATGCGAGCGCGATCGCTAGCAGGGTCGTAGCGACGGCGCCGATGAGCGCCTTCCAGTGGGGATGCGCATCGACGACGACGTCCTCGTCGGGCGCGAGCAGATCACGCGGGTATGCCATGGCTCGAGCGTATCGGCGCGCACCCCGGCGGGGGAAGGGCAGCGACGCGATGGGTGGGGCCTAGGCTTGCCGCCATGGCGGAGGAGACTGTGGACGACACCGGCGCGCTCGTGGCAGGGGAGTCGGTGCCCGACAACGAGACAGCGCCCGCCGTGAAGGCGGCGCCTCGGGACGAAGGCGCCGGGGCGACGAAGGGCGGCGGCATCGCGATCCGGCGGTGGAACCCTCCGCGCTGGTCCGTGTGGGTGGCGGTCGCCGTGGTGGTGGTCGCCAACCTCATCGTCGCGTGGGACTCGACGGGCCTGATCTACCAGGCCGATGAAGCCGGCATGATCTTCAACGCTGCGCTGTTCGCGCGGCCCGAAGGCCCCGTCGTGCTGCTCGGCAGCTCGTACATGCCAGGGCTCGCGATCCTCATCGCGCCGCTGTGGCTGTTCACCGACGAGGCCGCGACCGTCTACCGGATGGCGATCTTCCTCAACGCCGCGATCGGCGTCGCGACGATCTGGCCCATGTCGCGCGTCGCACGCAAGTTCGGAGCAGGTCGCAATGCGTCCGTTCTGATGGCCGCGGTCATCGCGGTCAGCCCGGCCATGCTGATCCAGAGCAACTACCTGCTCGCCGAGAACCTCCTGCACTTCGTCGTGATGCTCACGGCATGGGCGGCGATCGTCCAGCTGAGGAACCCTTCGTTCCGCCAGGCAGCGCTGCTCGGAGCCTCCGCCGGCGCGATGTTCCTGGTCCATGGTCGTGCGCTGCCGCTCCTGTTCGTCGTCGCCGTCGGTTTCGCCGTCATGCTGTTCAAGCGTCCCGTGGATGCGCTGGGAGGCGGGGGGCTTCTTGCGTCCATCTCGGTGGCGTCGTACCTGCTGCTGCTGTGGATCGAGGAGCAGAACTACATGAAGGCCGAGCGGGCGGCTGGTCAGATCGATCAGCTCCTTGCGGGATCGCTTGGAGACTATGTCACCGCCATCGTGTCCCAGACCTGGGTTGAGTCCCTCACATGGCTCGGGCTTGCGGGCATCGGCCTGCTGGTGCTCGTGGTGCGCGCGCGCCGGGGCGCGCACCGCTTCGAGTCGCGGTGGCTGCTCGCTGCGGTCGTCGCTGCGATCGTGTTCGTGGTGATGACGCTCGCGGGCGGCACCTGGGGCGAGACGGCGGGTATCTCGCGCCTGGATGCGTTCGCGTACGGCCGGTACATCGAGGTCATCACTCCTGTGCTCGCGGTGGTCGGCGCCGCAGCCCTCGCTGCGCGCCTCTCTCGGGCCATCGCGTGGTCCGTCGTCGGCGTCGCAGCGGTCTCCGGGGCGCTGTTCCTCTTGCTCGTCGTGCCGCTGATGCCCCTCGGCGGCAGATGGGAGGGCTCCCACGCACCCGCAGTTTCCGCTTTCCTGAGCGACGCTCTCGTGGGGACGGACCAGCGGGATCCCTGGTGGGCGATCGTGCTGTTCGGCGTGATCGCGACCGTGGCTGTGGTCGTGGCGTCGCGCCGCAGCCCTTGGAGCATCCCTGCCCTCGGTGCAGTCTTCCTCGCCTGGTCGCTCTATGGCGACCAGGCAGTGCTCAAGGACCACGAGTTCTGGGCGCGACAGATCCCGCCCTCGCTTGTGGCGCTCGAGGGGGTCCCCGAATCGGAGCCCTTGGCGGTCGACCTCAGCCAGGAGCAGATCGGCCGTGGCTTCAACCAGATCGAGTTCTGGGTGTATCCGCGAGAACTGGCTGCGTTCAGTTCCGAGCGTGGGGATACGCCGCGGTCCGACCTCGCGCTGACTGGCGTCCAAGTCTCGTTGCCCGCGGAACAGGGGGCGTGGCCGCTCAACGGCTCACTGGTCGGCGAGACCGTGATCTGGGTCTACCCGGGCGAACTCCGGGACGCGCTCGACGCCGAAGGCCGCGTCGCCCACCCGAACGACGAGTAAGTCGTCGCGGCAGAGCTCCGCAGCCAGCGTCGGAAGCATGCCGCCATGTCGCACTGCCGCCATCCGCCCGTCATGCAGGCGAAACACGTCGTGGCTAGCCTGAGGGCATGACGGACCCCGCGTCGACCCCGTGGAGTGGATACACGCCTGTGCAGGCGTGGGATGAGGCCGTGGACGTCGACGGGCAGGTGCGGGAGCCGTATCGGCGCGTCTACGCCGAGATCGATCGGATGTCGGGCGATGACCTCTACTCGCGCGCCGAGGCCCTCGCGTCGAGCTACCTTGCGCAGGGCGTGACCTTCGACCATGCGGGCGAGGAGAGGCCCTTCCCGCTGGACATCGTGCCCCGTGTGGTGGGCGCCGACGAGTGGGACATCATCTCGCCCGGCATTGCGCAGCGCGTGCGCACGCTCGAGGCGTTCCTCGCGGACGTCTACGGCTCGCAGCGGTGCGTCACGGACGGCGTCGTGCCGCGTCGACTGCTCGCGTCGAGCCAGTACTTCTACCGGACGGTCGCGGGCATCGAGCCGGGCAACGGCGTGCGCGTGCATGTGAGCGGAATCGACCTGGTGCGGGATCAGCACAGCATCTGGCGCGTGCTCGAGGACAACGTGCGCGTGCCTTCTGGCGTGAGCTACGTGCTCTCGAACCGGCGCGCGATGAGCCAGATGTACCCGGACATGTTCGGCGCGATGGGCGTGCGCCCCGTGCTCGAGTACTCGCAGCGACTCCGGGCCGCGCTCGCGAAAGCCGCGCCCGGCGGTGTGGACGACCCGACGATCGTGGTGCTCACACCCGGCGTCTTCAACTCCGCGTACTACGAGCACTCGCTGCTCGCGCGCACGATGGGCGTGCAGCTGGTCGAGGGGCGCGACCTCGAGACCCTCAATGGTCGCGTGTACATGCGCACCACTGCGGGCAGGCGTCGCGTGGACGTCATCTACCGTCGCATCGACGACGACTTCCTGGATCCGGTCCAGTTCCGGCCGGACTCGACGCTCGGCGCTCCCGGGCTGATCAACGCCGCACGCCTGGGCAACGTCACGATCGCGAACGCGGTCGGCAATGGCGTGGCGGACGACAAGTTGATCTACACCTACATGCCCGACCTGACGCGCTACTACCTGGGCGAGGAGCCGATCCTTCCCAACGTGGACACGTGGCGCCTCGAGGAGCCCGAGGCGCGCGAGGAGGTCATGGACCGCCTGCACGAACTCGTCGTCAAGCCAGTCGACGGCGCGGGCGGCAAGGGAGTGGTGATAGGCACCAAGGCCTCCCCGGAGGAGCTCGATGCGACGCGCCGCCAGATTCTCGACGATCCGCGCGGCTGGATCGCTCAGCCCGTGATCCAGCTGTCGACCGTGCCGACGCTCACCGAGGACGGTCTCGAGCCTCGCCACGTGGACCTGCGCCCCTTTGCGATCAACGACGGCGACGACGTGTGGGTGCTGCCAGGCGGCCTGACGCGCGTCGCGCTCCAGAAGGGCCAGCTCATTGTGAACTCCTCGCAGGGCGGCGGTTCGAAGGACACGTGGGTGCTCGGCGGAGTCCGGCATCGCGGCGGCGCGTCTCTGCCACCAGAGGCGAAGGTCGAGCTCGCCGGCGTGGATCCGGTGCCGCAGGGCGCGCATCCCGAGGACTACGCGCACGGCCAGCAGCAACAGCAGCAACAGCAGCAGGGCCCCGCGAGGTCCGGTGCGCACGAGAGTGGGGAGGCCCGGCCATGATGCTCAGCCGGATCGCCGAGTCCCTGTTCTGGATCGGCCGCTACGTCGAGAGGGCGGACAACACCGCGCGCCTTCTCGATGTGCACCTGAACGTCCTCCTTGAGGACCAGTGGGTCGATGAGCCGAGTGCGAACGCGTCGCTGCTGACGGTCATGAGCGCGCCGTGGGAGCCGCCCGTGTCGCGCGGCGACGTGCTCCAGGCACTCGCGTTCGACCGCGAGTTGACGTCGTCGATCGCGGGCTGTCTCTCGTCGGCGCGCGAGAACGCGCGGCGCGCACGCGAGGTGATCTCGACAGAGGTGTGGGAGTCGCTCAACACGACCCACATGCAGCTGCCCCGCTGGACGCGGGCGGCGCGGCCGCACGACTACTTCGTGTGGGTGCGCGAACGCGCTGCCGTCGTCTGGGGCCTCATGTCGGCGACGACCTCGCGCGACGACGCGTGGTACTTCATGGAGCTCGGGCGCTCGCTGGAGCGCGCGGACATGATCGCGCGACTGCTGATGACGCGGAACCTCGAGGGCACGACCGGCCCGAACTGGACCACCTTGCTGCGGACGTGCTCCGCCCATGAGGCGTACCTGCGGACCGTGAGGGCACTCGTCACGGAGGAGCGCGCCGCCGAGTTCCTGCTGGTCGACCGCCTGTTCCCGCGCTCGATCGCCTACAACCTGGACCGGGCGGAGACGATCCTGCAGGAGATCGAGGGCAGCGAGACCGGGCGGGCGCTGTCCAACCGAGCCCGTCTCGCGCTGGGGCGTGCGCGCACCAACCTCGAGTACCGCGACGTGCGCGAGATCCTCGCGGACCTCACGGGGCAGATGCACGAGGTGCAGGCCGCCTGCTCGACCGCATCGGACCTGATCCGGGATCGCTACTTCCTGCCGGCGTCGACGACGCTGTGGAGTCAGGAGGCGCTGTGATGTCGAGGAGCGCTGTGAGCTTCCACGCGACGGGGGAGGGAGACCGGTGAGCACGCTGCGTGTTGAGCACCGCACCACGTTCACGTACGAGCGCGAGATCGTCAGCTCGTACAACGAGGCGCGCCTGACTCCTGCCTGGCTGCCGCGACAGCGTGTGCTCGACTCGCGCATCGACATCTCGCCCGTGACGTGGAGAACGACCTATCGCGACTACTGGGAGACGGACGTGCTCGCGTTCGAGGTGCTGCAGCCGCATTCCTCGCTCACGGTGGTCGGTACGTCCATCGTCGAGGTGACGCCGCATCGGCCTCGCGACGAGCGCGTCGGATGGTCGGAGCTTCAGGGTCCCCGGTTCCGCGATCTGCTGTGCGAGTACCTTGAGAACTCGCCGGTGACGGAGCCGACCGACGAGCTGAGGCAGATCGCCGAGGACGCCGCCGGGACGCTTGCGCCCGATCTGGCCGCGCGGGCGATTTGCGATCAGTTGTTCACGCGAGTCCAGTATGTGCCAGGGGCGACGTCGGTCCATACGCCGGCGACGCACGCGTGGGAGGTGAGCTCTGGCGTGTGCCAGGACTTCGCGCACCTCGCGATCGGCGCGCTCAGGCACGTCGGCATCCCCGCGCGGTACGTGTCGGGCTACCTGCACCCCAAGCGCGACGCGGAGATCGGCGAGTCCGTTGCAGGCGAGTCCCACGCGTGGGTCGAGTGGTGGAGCGGCGACTGGTACGGCTTCGACCCCACCAACGACCGTGAGGTCGGCGACCGTCACGTCGTCGTGGGGCGTGGGCGCGAGTACCGAGACGTGCCTCCCCTCACGGGGGTCGTCGCCGGCGCCACGTCGGGCCTGGACGTGCGTGTCACGGTCACCCAGACGGCCTGAACCGCGCGCCCGACGCCGGGTGGGGATGGGTGCGCGAGGTGGCCTGCGCCTCGGGCCCGTCGGGCGCCGGCCGGCCCGTGCGTCGGGCGTGTGACCGCGGATGCCAGACGCGGTGGCGGGCCTCGCTAGAATCCTCGGGTGACCGCTACGACTCCTGACGCCGACGAGACCCGCTACGACTTCCGCGCGCTCGAGGAGCGCTGGCTTCCCGTGTGGGAGGAGCGTCAGCCGTTCCGCTCAGGCCGCGAGGGCGATGACCGTCCCACGAAGTACGTGCTGGACATGTTCCCGTATCCCTCGGGCGACCTGCACATGGGCCACGCCGAGGCTTACGCGCTGGGAGATGTCATCGCGCGCCACTGGGTGCAGCGCGGCTTCAACGTGCTCCACCCGATCGGCTGGGACAGCTTCGGACTGCCCGCGGAGAACGCGGCGATCAAGCGCGGCGTGGACCCCGCAGGCTGGACCGAGGACAACATCGCCCAGCAGAGGGCGTCGATGAAGCGCTACGCGTGCTCGTTCGACTGGGATCGCGTCCTGATGACGCACCGCCCCGACTACTACCGCTGGAACCAGTGGCTGTTCACGCGCCTGTTCGAGCGTGGCCTCGCGTACCGCAAGCCCAGCCAGGTGAACTGGTGCCCCAAGGACCAGACGGTGCTCGCGAACGAGCAGGTGGTGGGCGGGCTGTGCGAGCGCTGCGACACTCCCGTCACCAAGAAGAAGCTCACGCAGTGGTACTTCAAGGTCACCGACTACGCGGACGAGCTGCTGGACGACCTCGAGACGCTGCGCGACACCTGGCCGTCGAAGGTCATCGCGATGCAGCGCAACTGGATCGGCCGCTCGACGGGCGCCGATGTGCGCTTCGAGATCGAGGGTCGCGACGAGCCGATCGACATCTACACGACGCGTCCCGACACGCTCTACGGCGCGACGTTCATGGTGGTCGCCGCGGACTCGGACCTGGCCGCGGAGCTCGCGAACGGCGCCGACGGTGAGGTGCGCGAGGAGTTCGACCGCTACGTCGAGTCGGTGAAGAACGCCTCGGAGATCGATCGACTCTCGACTGAGCGCCCCAAGACCGGCGTGTTCCTCAAGCGCTACGGCGTGAACCCCGTCAACGGCGAGCGCCTGCCCATCTGGGCTTCGGACTACGTGCTGGCCGACTACGGCCACGGCGCCATCATGGCCGTGCCGGCGCACGACCAGCGCGACCTCGACTTCGCCCGCGCGATGGACCTGCCCGTGCGCGTGGTCGTGGACGTGCGCGACGAGGACGGCGAGCCGTTGCCGGACCCGAACGAGTCGGGCATCGCGACCGTGGGCGAGGGCGTGTGCGTCAACTCCGGGCCGCTGGACGGGCTCGCGAAGGCCGACGCGATCGCGAAGGCCATCGAGATCCTCGCCGCCGATGGTGCGGGCGAGCAGTCAGTGAACTACCGCCTGCGCGACTGGCTCATCTCGCGCCAGCGCTACTGGGGCACGCCCATCCCGATCGTGCACTGCGACTCGTGCGGCGAGGTGCCCGTGCCGGACGACCAGCTGCCCGTCACGCTGCCGCCCGCCGAGGGCCTGGACCTCAAGCCCAAAGGTCAGTCACCGCTGGCCGCCGCGTCGGACTGGGTCAACACGACCTGCCCGAAGTGTGCAGGCCCCGCGCTGCGCGACACCGACACGATGGACACGTTCGTCGACTCGTCCTGGTACTACCTGCGTTACCTCTCGACCGAGCGCGACGACGTCCCGTTCGACGCGACGGACGCGAAGAAGTGGGCGCCGATCGACCAGTACGTCGGCGGCGTCACCCACGCGATCCTGCACCTGCTGTACTCGCGCTTCTTCACCAAGGCGCTTCGCGACATGGGAATGGTCGACTTCAGCGAGCCGTTCTCCGCGCTCCTGAACCAGGGCATGGTCCAGATGGACGGCTCCGCGATGTCGAAGAGCCGCGGCAACCTGGTGCGCCTGTCCGATCAGCTCGACGAGTTCGGCGTGGACGCGGTGCGTCTGACCATGGCCTTCGCAGGCCCGCCGGAGGACGACATCGACTGGGCCGACGTCTCGCCCGCCGGGTCGGCGAAGTTCCTCGCGCGCGCCTGGCGCCTCGCGCGGGACGTGACGAGCGGGCCCGGAGCCGACCCCTCGACCGGGGACGCCGAGCTGCGCGCGCACACGCACCGCACGCTCAAGGAGTCGCAGGAGCTCGTCGAGTCGTTCCGCTTCAACGTGGTCGTCGCGCGCGTCATGGAGCTCGTGAACGTCACGCGCAAGGCGATCGACGCGGGGGTGGGCCCCGCCGATCCGGCCGTGCGCGAGGCCGCCGAGGTCGTCGCGATCCTGCTGAGCCTGTTCGCGCCGTACGCGGCCGAGGACATGTGGTCGATGCTCGGGCACGAGGACGTCGCGCTCGCGACGTACCCCCAGGTCGACGAGTCACTGCTGGTCGAGGAGACCGTGACGTGCATCGTCCAGGTCAAGGGCAAGGTGCGCGCCCGCCTCGAGGTGCCGCCTAGCATCGGCGAGGACGAGCTGAAGGAGCTGGCCCTCGCGACCGAGGGCGCGCAGCGCGCGATCGGCGACGCCGGGATCCGCACCGTCATCGTGCGCGCGCCGAAGCTCGTCAACATCGTCACCGCCTGACGCGCGTCGTACCCTGCCTGGCGCGGCGCCGCGCTAGGCGCCCGCGCCCTGTTCGCCCAGCCCGAGCGTCGGGCTTGGGCGTGCAGGTCCCGGGAGGTGACGCTCTGTGACCATGCTCACGCCAGGTGGCCAGTCGCGCTGTGCCGTGGGTACCCTCAGGTCGAGCCGAGGCGGCGCACCCGCCCCCGGCCCTCTCTCGACGAACCCTGAGCGGCACCCACCCGGCGCGCTCCGGTCGCGCCGAACCGGCGCAGGTGAAGGAACGACGACATGGCAGAACGGACCGTAGCGGTCATCACGGACTCGGCGTGCGGCATCGACCCGCACCTCGCCGCGGACTTCGGCGTCTACGTCGTGCCCGTGCGCGTGGTGATCGGCGATGAGATCTTCGCCGACGGGACGCTTTCCGAGGCCGACGTGCTTGCACGTATGGAGTCCGGCGCGTCGGTGCGCACCGAGGAGCCCCACGTGCAGGCCCTCTCGTCAGCCTTCACGGACTGCGCCAATGCAGGCGCCTCCGCGATCGTCGCCGTGATGGTCGGCTCCTCCCTGTCGAAGACCGTGATCGCGACGCAGACCGCGGCGCGCACCTCGCCCATCCCCGTCACCGTGGTCGACACGGGCACGACGTCGATGGCGCAGGGCTATGCGGCGCTCGCTGCCGGTGCGACGTCGGTCCTCGGCGGCACCGCCGACGAGGTCGCCGCCGCGGCACAGAGCGTCGCTGACGGTTCCGTGTCCTACTTCACGGTCGACACGCTCGAGTACCTCCGCCGCGGAGGCCGCATGTCGGGCGCCGTGGCAGCTTTCGGCACCCTGCTCAAGATGCGACCCGTGATCAAGGTGGGGCGCAACACGCAGGAGGTCGCCGACCGCGTGCGCAAGACCGAGAACGCGCGCCGCACGGTGCGTGAGTTCGTCGAGAAGGCGGCTTCGGGGATGGCGCGTCCCGCAGCTGCAGTGGGCCTCGCAGGCAGTGATCCGCTCTCTCAGGGGCTCGGCATCGCCGTCAACGGCCCCACGATGGTCTCGCGCCCTCCGACCTCGCTCGTGATCAACTCGGGCGAGGGGATGTACAACGCGACGGTGGCGGACATGCCCGAGGCGTTCCACACCGTGTATGCGCAGGTCTCGCGCTGACCTCTCGGTAGCCTGGTGCCATGACGGCGCAGGTGGCGGTGGTGACGGATTCCGCCGCGTCGCTCGATGCCGCCGTCGCTGCGCACACCGGCATTCGCGTGGTTCCTCTGCGCGTGATCGTGGGCGACCGCGATCTCGCCGAGGGGATCGACGTCAGCCCTGACGAGATCGTCACGCTGCTCGAGGCACGCAGTCGCGTCTCGACGTCGCAGCCCAGCCCCGAGGCCTTCGCGACCGCGTACCGCAAGGCGGCCGACGCGGGGGCCCAGGCGATCGTCGCGGTCACCCTCTCACGTGCCCTGTCCGGCTCATACGTCGCTGCGGGCGCGGGCACGTCTGACGCCGCGGTTCCCGTCACAGTGGTCGACTCGCGCACGGTCGCACTCGCGCAGGGCCTTGCGGCGCTCGTCGGTGCCGCGCACGCGCGCGCCGGTGCTGATGCCGTCGCAGTGGCGCATGCGGTGCGTGCCGCCGCAGAGTCGTCGGCATGCGTCTTCACCGTGGACAGCCTCGAGCCGCTGCGTCGCGGCGGCAGACTCTCCGGGCCTGCGGCGGCGCTCGGTTCCGCGCTGTCGATGCGACCGATCCTCGTGATCGAGGACGGCGAGATCGCCGTGGCCTCGCGTGTGCGGACCACGAGGCGCGCGCGCGAGGCCGTGCTCGCGAGGATCGCGGACGAGTGCGGGCGGATGCGCGCGCCGGTCGCGGCGGTTCAGGGACTCGATCCCGTCGTGGTGGATGAGGCTGCCGCGCGCCTGCGGGCACTCGTCCCGGGCGTCACGGTGCTCACGGGTTCGGTGGGTGCTGTGCTCGCCGCGCACACGGGTGTGGGAGTGCTTGCTGCGGTGGCGGTCGATGCGCCGGACCTCGACGTCGGACACTTCGCGCCCACGGTGCCTGGCTCCGTCGACTGAGAACTGACCGCGTCGTCCCCAGCCGCGGGCGTGACCGGGGCTGTCCACGACCTCGGGCACTCCCGCGCCCGTGATGCCAGGCTCGCGCCTAGCGTCGTCGCATGGCATCGCCACACGAGCCACCCGAAACTCCCGATCAGCAGCCCCGGCAGCCGTCGCACTCTCTGACAGGGCATGCGTCCTTCTCGCCACGGGACAGGTCCGCGCTGCCAGCGGCATCCGAGGACTCCTTGGACGTGGAAGCGCGCTGGCGCGAGGGGCTGGCGCGCGCCGCATCGCGCGCGTACGAGGCGGCGCACGGTAACCCTGTGCCGCACGAGGCGCGCGGCGCGCGGTGGCGACTGTCAGGTCGTGCGGCGGCTTCGCTCGGCGTCGTGGTGGCAGTGCTCGCAGGTCTCGCGTGGGGATTGGCCCGTGCAGGCACGACCAGCACGGTGCCCTCTGTCGCGCCGTCGGTCGTGGCGCTGGCGCCGAGCCAGCAGCCCGACGCTGTCGTCCACGTCGCGGGCGCGGTCCGCGATCCGGGCCTGGTGGTGGTGCCCGCCGGGTCACGGCTCGCGGATGCGATCGAGGCCGCCGGGGGCGCCTCCGATGACGCAGACCTCGACGCAGTCAATCTTGCGCGCGCGGTCGCGGACGGCGAACGCATCCTCGTGCCACGCGTCGGCGAGGAGGTGGGCGACGGGCCCGTGAACCTCAACACCGCCGACCTCGATGCCCTGGAGGAGCTCCCCGGCGTCGGTCCGGTCCTCGCGGCGGCGATCGTGGCGGACCGGGACGCACACGGGCCATACGCCTCCGTCGACGATCTCGAGCGAGTGAGCGGCGTGGGTGCGGCCACGCTCGCCCGGCTGCGGCCCCTCGTCACCGTATGACGCGGCACGACCTGCGCCTGGTCCCCGCCGCGGCAGCCGTATGGATCGTCGCGGCGCAGCGGTCAGCGCGCGCATCCGAGCTCGCGGTGGTGTGCACGCTCGCCGCAGCGGCGTGCCTGTCACTCCTCGTGTGCGCGACGTGGGAGAGAGCGCGGCGCATCGCCGGAGGGGCGCTGGTCGTCGCGTGCATCGCCGCGGGCGGGGCGGCACTCGTCGGGCACGCGAGACTCCAGGGAGAGGCGCCGCTGCGTGCCGCGATCGGCGATCGCGTCGAGCTCGCCGCGACGGTCGTCGACGAGCCACGGCCCGTGGGTGTCGATGCGTTCACGCGTGAGCCGCGCGTGGCCGTCGAGCTCGACATCGACACCGTGGGACCCCCGGATCGCGATGGCGGCGCGGCTGGCACGCGCGCCGCGCACGCGCGCGTGGTCGTGATCGCGTCAGGTCCGTGGACGGACCTGCGGCTGGGTCAGCGGATCGCGTTCGACGCCCTCCTCTCCGACGCGGGCGCCGGCCGCGCGGTTGCGATCGCCTGGGATGCTGAGCTCGTCAGCGCGCAGGAGCCGACCGGGCTGTGGGGTGAGGTCGGTCGAGTCCGCGAGGACTTCCGCACACTCACGGCCGCACTGCCGGACTCGCGGCGCGGCCTCGTCCGCGGGATGGTGATCGGCGACACACGTGAGATGCCCGCGGACCAAAGCGACGCGATGCGCGCGGTCGGCCTGACCCACCTCACGGCAGTCTCGGGCGCGCACTTCGCCATCGTCGCGCTCGCGGCAAGCGCGCTGCTCCGGCGACTGCGCTTGCCCCGCGTGCTCCGCGCCGTCGTCCTCGCATGCACGATGACAGCGTTCACCGCCGTCGTCCTGCCAGGGCCGTCGGTGGTGCGCGCGCTCACGATGGCGCTCGTGGTGGCGGTGGCGCTAGCGTGGGGCAGGCCCGCGCAGGCGATGCCCGCGCTCGCGACAGGGGTCCTTCTGCTCCTGACGTGGGACCCGCACCTGGCGCTCGAGATCGGGTTCATGCTGTCAGTTCTCGCCGTCGGAGCGATCGTGCTGCTCGCGCCGCTGCTGGCGCGCTCGCTGCAGCGCGCACTTGTGCCCAGTGTCGCGACGGCTGTCGCGGTGCCGCTGGCAGCGCAGCTCGCGTGTGCGCCGCTGCTCATCCTCCTCAATCCCCAGGCGGGGCCCTTCACGGTGCCTGCGAATCTCATCGCTGCGGTCGCGGCGATGCCGGTGACACTGCTCGGGCTCGTCGCGCTGGTGCTCTCGGCGGCGGGCCTCCCGGGAGCCGAGGCGCTCATCGATCTGGCGTCCGTGAGCGCGGCTCCAGTCGCTGCGGCGGCGACGGGGTTCGCGGCGCTGCCAGGCGCGCGGCTCGCGTGGCCTGCGGGAGCGGGAGGGGTGCTGGCGATGGCCGCAGTATCCGTCGCACTCGCCGTAGGGATCGTGAGCGTGGGCTCCGCGCGTCCGGGCGCCTCAGCATGGATCTGGGCCGCGAGTGGCGGGTTCCTCGCGGCCGTGGCGTTCGCGGTGCCCGCAGTGAGGGCCGCGGCGGGCCCGCCCGCGCCCGAGGACTGGGCCGTCGTCTCGTGCGACGTGGGGCAGGGCGACATGACGCTCGTACGCTCCGGGCCCCACGAGGCGGTCGTCGTCGATACGGGTCCGCCGGGCGGCGCGGGCGCCGCGTGTCTGCGGCGGTTCGGCGTGCACGACGTGCCGCTGCTGGTGCTCACGCATCCTCACGCCGACCACGACGGCGCGATCCTGGAGATCTCCCGTGTGGCGACCATCAGTGCGGCGTGGACCTCGGCCGCGGGAGCCGCGTCCGCGCAAGGCGACCTCTCCTCGCTCGGCGTGGCAGGCGAGGTTCCCGCGGCGGGCACCCGGGTGGGCGTCGGAGAGGCGACTGTCTCCGTGCTGCCCACCGAAGGCGCCGCCGGGGGAGACGCGGGAGCGTCGGACGAGTCGGAGGTGAACGACGCGTCGCTCGCTCTCCTCGTCACGGGAGGTGCTGTCTCGGCGCTGCTGCTCGGGGACCTCGAGGAAGCGGGGCAGCGGAGGCTCGGCGGCGCGATCGATCCGGTGATCGTCGATGCCGTCAAGGTCGCCCACCACGGCTCCGCGAGCCAGGACGCGAGCCTCGCCTCGCTCATCTCCGCGCGCGTGGCCCTCGTATCAGTGGGCGCTGACAATCCGTACGGACACCCCGCCTCCAGCGCCCTGTCGCTGTACGGGTCGGCGGCTACAGAGATCCTTCGGACCGACGAGTGTGGTGACATCGCGCTCACCTGGGACGGCGCCCTCGGGATCGCCTCGAGATGTCCCCGGCCCGTGGCAGGCTAGGCGCATGGCGACAGCGACCCGACGACCAGACCTCGAGTGGTACTCGGCGGCACCCGCCCCCGTGGTGCTGGTCAGCGGGCCGGAGCAGCTGCTCGCGGCACGTGCGGTGGAGCGCATCGCGGCGGGGCTGAGGCGCGGTGGTGCGGCGCCGTCGACCACGGTGCTCGACGCAGGCGCGTACACCAAGGGCGCATTGCTCGCCGCGGCAAGCCCGTCACTCTTCGACGATCCTGCGCTCGTGGTGGTGGAGAGCGCCGAGCGCATGAACGACGAGTTCCTCGCCGACGCGCTCGCCTACGTGGAGGCGCCCGACCCGGACGTCACGGTCGTGATCCGGCACGGCGGGGGAGTGCGTGGCAAGAAGCTTCTCGACACCATGCGCAAGGCGGGAGTCCCGCAGTACGCGTGCGCCGCGATCAAGAAGGATGCGGAGCTCGTGGAGTTCGCGCAGGGGGAGTTCGTGCGTGCCTCGCGTCCCATCGCTGCACGGGCGGTGCGTGCACTCGTCGACGCGGTCGGCTCGGACGTCGCTGAGCTCGCTGCGGCGTGCAAGCAGCTGATGGACGACGTCGAGGGCTCGCTGACCGAGGAGCACGTGGCCCGGTACTACGGCTCGCGGGTCAACGCGACGGGCTTCGCTGTGGCGGACGCCGCGATCGCGGGGAGGACAGGTGAGGCGCTCTCGCTCGTGCGCCACGCAGTGTCGACGGGCACCGATCCGGTGCCGCTCGTCGCAGCGCTCGCCATGAAGCTGCGCACGCTCGCCAAGGTGGGCGCCGCGCGCGGACGGCGCATGAACCCCGGCGAGCTCGGCCTCGCGCCGTGGCAGGTGGATCGCGCGTCCAAGGAGTTGCGGCGCTGGAATGCCGACACGCTGGCGGAGGCGATCGAGTGCGTCGCGGCGGCGGACGCCGAGATCAAGGGCGCGGCCCGCGCTCCGCACTTCGCGCTTGAGCGCGCGGTCAGGCGCGTCTCGCAACTCGCGGACGGCTGAGGCCCGAGGCCCCGCGCTGCAGAAGTTGCAGCCGATGGGCGCGCACGCTCCAGAAAGCACGACGCGCCCCTGCCGACGAGCGGCGGGGGCGCGAGCGGCGCTGGAAAGCCCTAGAGAGCGGCGACCTGCTTGGCGAGAGCCGACTTGCGGTTCGCCGCCTGGTTCTTGTGGATGACGCCCTTGGAGACGGCCTTGTCGAGCTTGACCGAGGCGGTCGACAGAGCGGCCTGAGCCTTCTCCTTGTCGCCCGCGGCGATGGCCTCGCGGACCTTGCGCACGTTGGTCTTGAGCTCCGACTTCACGGCGACGTTGCGCAGGCGAGCCTTCTCGTTGGTGCCGATGCGCTTGATCTTGGACTTGATGTTGGCCACAGGTGAATCCTTGGGTAGTAGGTCTGAAAATCTGGGGGCGGCGCGGCTCCTCGCGCACGCACGGCCTCTTACTCTACCACCGATGGTGCTTGCGGAGCGAACGCGCGACGCGCCGGAAGATCCGTCGGTCGAGCACCGCACCCTCGCGACGCACCTGGTCCGGATCGACGCGGATCACGCGGTCCAGCCTGACCTCGCTCGGACGTCGTCGATGGTCCCACGCGCCGGTGCCGATGTCCATCCAGTACCGCCCCCACCGCGCCTCCTGCTCGGCGTCACGGTCGTGGTCCTGCGACGTCAGCTGGAGCGCGAGCAGCCACGGGCCGTCGTGCCCGATCAGCAGCACAGGGCGGTCTTTGCCCTGTGCGTGGTCCTCTTCGTACGGCACCCACGTCCACACGATCTCGCCGGGGTCGGGCTCACCGTCCGGATGGGGGCTGTAGCGCGGACGCAGTCGGCCCGTGAAGTCACCGGGGTAGTCAGGGTGACCCGCTCTCCCGCGACTCCCAGGGCCGGAGGACGATCGCGCACGCCGCGCCGTCGATGCCAGGGCGGACCGCACGGTGCGCCCGAGCGCGCCCAGCACGCGTCGTCCGGTGGAGGTCATGGGGTGAGCCTGCCACAGCGTCGGGCGTCAGAGCAGGCGCGCGAGCTCGTCGTCGAGGTCGTCACCGAGGTCCTGGCTGAAGCCGAAAGCGCCCGTCCGCTCCGACGAGAAGGTTCCCGGCAGGACCGTCCCGGGGCCGGACTCGGAGTGCTCGGGCAGGATGCGCACGCTGCCGTCGGGCTCGAATGCAAGCCGCTCGGAGGGAGTCGCATGTCCGAAGAGGAAGCCCTGGCCGAACGTCCAGCCGTGCTGGCGAGCGATCGCGTACTGGGCCTCGGTCTCGATGCCCTCGATCACGCCGTACATCTGCAGTGAGGACGTGAGCGTGGCCATCGCAGTCGAGATGCGGTCTCCCGTCGCGCGATCACCCAGGCGCAGCGTGAACTCGCGCGCGAGCTTGAGGCCGGCGACGGGGTTGAGCAGGACGGACGACAGGGCCGAATAGCCAGTGCCGAAGTCGTCGATGATCATGTCGACGCCCAGCTGCTGGAGCGACTCGAGGTCCGAGGTTGCGGCGTGGGAGGCCATGAGCATTCCGGACTCGGTGATCTCGAGCCCCAGCCGCGCGGGCTCGACGCCGCTCTCCGCGAGCGCGGAGCGCACCACGCGGGCGAGATCCGCCGCGCCGATCTGCTTGGTCGAGACGTTGACGAACACGCGTCCCGCGAACTCGGGGCGCGAGGCGAGGAACCTGCACGCCTCGTGCAGCACGAACGAGCCGAGCGGTACGACGAGGTTCGCCTCCTCGGAGATCGCGATGAACTCCGACGGCATGAGCAGCCCGCGGGAGGGGTGCTGCCAGCGCACGAGCGCCTCGAAGGCCACCACACGGCGCGTGGTGAGTTCGACGACCGGCTGATAGTGCACGACGAGCTGGCCCTCGCGGATCGCGGTACGCAGCTCAGCCTCGACGGAGAGCTTGGACATGACCTCCCGGTGCATCGTCGGGTGATACGCCTCGACGCGCGCACGGCCGGCCTGCTTGGCGGCGAACATCGCGGTGTCGGCGGCACGCACCAGCGTCTCCGCAGTCGAGTCGGGGTCGGCGAGAGCGAGTCCAGCCGAGACGGTCGGGACGATCTCGTGGCCCTCGACGATCACGGGAGCCTGCACGGCTGAGGTGATGAGTGAGATGACGCCTTCGGCTGCCGCGCGGCTGCGCACGTTCTCGAGCACCACCACGAACTCGTCGCCGCCGAGCCGCGCGACCGTGTCGCCTGGCCGCACCGCGTTCTGGATGCGCCGCCCGATCTCGACGAGCATCGTGTCGCCCGCCTCGTGCCCGAGCGAGTCATTGACGATCTTGAAGTGGTCCACGTCGAGGAAGACGCACGCGACGGTCGTCGTGCGACCGGCGTGATTGTCGAGCGCGAGCGCAAGCCGGTCGTTCAGGAGCTGGCGGTTCGCGAGTCCCGTGAGGTGGTCGTACATCGCGCGGCGCTGCAGCAGGTCCTTGGCGCGGTGGGTCTCGGTGACGTCCTCGATCTGCGCGATCAGCACGCGGTCGGTGCCGGACAGCGAGCGCGACACGGTGACGCGCGCCCACACGTTGTCGCCGGTGGGATGGAGGAAGCGCTGCTGGACCTGAGCGTCGGGCACGGCGCCCCCGGCGACGCGATCGATCATGCCGAGCGCCGCCGGGGAATCGTCCGGGTGCGTGAAGTCGGCGATCGAGCGACCCTGCAGCTCCGAGGCGTCGCGACCGAGCATGCGCGCAAGCGCAGGGTTGACGTTTCGGAAGCGGCCCTCGACGTCGAGGATCGCCATGCCGATGGGCGAGGCGATGAACGCCTGCCGGAACAGCATGTCCGTGGTCATGGGTCAGTCCCCTCAGACTGCGGCCCCAGGGGGAGAGGCCGTCAGGACTGATATCGGCAGGAATCGCCCACGCATGAACACTTGCGGAAACGTGGGACGATAGGTACTCCTGCCCGCACCGCCCGACGAGGATCCCGCCCCACCGTGACAGACCCCCGCATCGAGCCCGCCGCCACCGCGCCCGCGCTCATCCGCAACTTCTGCATCATCGCGCACATCGACCACGGCAAGTCGACGCTCGCTGACCGCATGCTGCAGCTCACCGGGGTGGTCGAGGAGCGCGCGATGAAGGCGCAGTACCTGGATCGCATGGACATCGAGCGCGAGCGTGGGATCACGATCAAGTCGCAGGCCGTGCGCATGCCGTGGGCGGTCGAGGGCGAGGCGTACGCCCTCAATATGATCGACACCCCGGGCCACGTGGACTTCTCGTATGAGGTCTCGCGGTCGCTGGCCGCGTGCGAGGGCGCGATCCTGCTGGTCGACGCGGCGCAGGGCATTGAGGCGCAGACGCTCGCGAACCTTTACCTCGCGATGGAGAACGACCTGGAGATCATCCCGGTCCTCAACAAGATCGACCTGCCGTCGGCCGACCCGGACCGCTACGCCGCGGAACTCGCGCAGCTCATCGGCTGCGACGTGGACGACGTGCTGCGCGTGAGCGGCAAGACGGGCGCGGGAGTGCCCGAGCTGCTCGACCGCGTCGTGAGATCCATCCCGGCTCCCGTCGGCGACGCCGACGCTCCCACGCGCGCCATGATCTTCGACTCCGTGTACGACACGTATCGCGGAGTGGTCACGTATGTGCGAGTGGTGGATGGCTCGCTGAAGCCGCGCGAGCGCATCACCATGATGTCCACGCTCGCGAGCCACGACCTCCTGGAGATCGGCGTCATCAGCCCCGAGCCGAAGCCGAGCAAGGGCCTCGGCGTCGGCGAGGTCGGCTACCTCATCACGGGCGTGAAGGACGTGCGCCAGTCCAAGGTGGGCGACACGGTGACCCTTGCCGGGCGTCGGGCGGAGAAGGCGCTGGGCGGATACCGCGATCCGCGCCCGATGGTCTACTCGGGCCTGTTCCCGGTGGACGGCTCGGACTTCCCGGTGCTGCGCGATGCGCTCGACAAGCTTCAGCTCAACGACGCCTCCCTGGTCTATGAGCCGGAGAGCTCGGTGGCGCTCGGCTTCGGATTCCGATGCGGCTACCTGGGGCTCCTGCACCTGGAGATCGTGCGCGACCGTCTCGAGCGCGAGTTCGGACTCGATCTCATCTCGACCGCGCCGAACGTGGTGTACGAGGTCGAGATGGAGGACGGCAAGGTGCACACCGTCACCAACCCGTCGGAGTTCCCCAGCGGCAAGATCAGTGAGGTGCGCGAGCCGGTCGTGAACGCGTCCATCCTGGTGCCGAGCGAGTTCATCGGCACGGTCATGGAGCTGTGCCAGGAGCGCCGCGGCACGATGGGCACCATGAACTACCTGTCCGAGACCCGCGTGGAGATGCACTACACGCTGCCGCTCGCCGAGGTGGTCTTCGACTTCTTCGACCAGCTCAAGTCGCGCACGCGCGGCTACGGCTCGCTCGACTACGAGCCCGCGGGCGAGCAGTCCGCCGACCTCGTGAAGGTGGACATCCTGCTCCAGGGCGAGCAGGTCGACGCGTTCTCCGCGATCGTGCACCGCGACAAGGCCTACGCGTACGGCGTGATGATGGTCGGCAAGCTCAAGAACCTCATCGACCGCCAGCAGTTCGAGATCCCCGTGCAGGCCGCGATCGGCGCGCGCATCATCGCGCGCGAGACCATTCGCGCGATCCGCAAGGACGTGCTCGCCAAGTGCTACGGCGGCGACATCTCGCGCAAGCGCAAGCTGCTCGAGAAGCAGAAGGCCGGCAAGAAGCGCATGAAGAACATCGGCTCGGTGGAGGTGCCGCCGGAGGCGTTCATCGCGGCGCTGTCCACCGCGGACGACGGCTCGGACAAGGGCAAGAAGAAGTAGGCATGCCCGACGCTGTGGCCGCCCAGGCGCTTCACCGCGACTTCGGGGTCTACATCCACGTCCCGTTCTGCCGTGTGCGGTGCGGCTACTGCGACTTCAACACGTACGCGCCATCGGAAGTGGGAGGGGCCACTCGCGAGGGCTACGTGGAGTCCGCGCTCGGCGAGATGGCGCTCGCGCGCACTGCGATGGCGGGCGACGAGCGCCCGGCGCAGACGGTGTTCCTGGGCGGCGGCACGCCCACGATGCTCGACGCCGCGGCGCTCGCGCGTCTGCTCGACGGCGTCCGCACCACCTGGGGCCTCGCGCCCGACGCGGAGGTCACCACCGAGGCGAACCCGGACTCCGTCTCGCGCGAGTCGCTGGCGGCCCTCGCGCGCTCAGGCTTCACGCGGGTGTCCTTCGGCATGCAGTCAGCGGTGCCGCACGTGCTCGCGACGCTTGAGCGCACGCACGATCCTGAGAACGTCGCCCGCGCAGTCGCGTGGGCGCGCGACGCCGGACTCGCGGTGAGCGTCGACCTCATCTACGGCACGCCGGGGGAGTCGCTCGCGGACTGGGAGACGAGCCTCGCGGCCGCGATCGCGCTCGAGCCCGATCACATCAGCGCCTACGCGCTCGTGATCGAGCCGGGCACGCGCATGGGCGTGCAGCTGCGCAGGGGCGAGATCGAGGCTGTCGACCTGGACACTCAGGCAGACATGTACGAGCTCGCCGACGCACGCCTGTCTGCGGCGGGCTACGCCTGGTATGAGGTGTCGAATTGGGCGCGCGAGCCCCAGCAGGCATGCCGCCACAACGTCGCGTACTGGCGCAGCCAGGACTGGTGGGGGATCGGGCCGGGAGCGCACAGCTACCTGGGCCCCCGCGTCGGGCCTTCCGGTGAGGAGCGAGGCGCCGAGCGGTGGTGGAATGTCAAGCACCCGCGCGCGTACGCCGACCGCATCGCCGCGGGGGAGAGCCCGGAGGCCGAGCGCGAGCCGCTGAGCGCCGACGATCTGGCGTTGGAATCCGTGATGCTTCGCCTGCGCCTGGCTGCGGGGCTGCCGGTGGTGGATCTGCCAGAGCCCAGGCCCGCCGAGGTGGCGCGCCTGATCGCGGAGGGGCTCCTCGAGGGTGCCGACGCGATCCGCGGCACCCTGAGACTGACCCTCAAGGGGCGCCTGCTCGCCGACGCGGCGATCAGGGACCTGACCTAGACCTCGGCCCTCATGACCGTGCGTGCCGCGAGGCACTGAGTGCTCCCGGCGGCGCCGTGAGAGCAGCCATGTCCTCACAGGAGGCAGCGCGCTCGCCGGAGCCGCGACAGCGCAGACATGCCGAGGCCCCGGCTGCCGGGTACGGAGCGGCGGCCGGGGCCTCGGAGCGGTTCCGCCGGCAGGCACTCGGCGGAAGGCTGGGTCAGCGCAGGAACGGGATGATCAGCGGCATCGAGTAGTACTCGCCGTTGTTCGCCTTCACTGCGGCGACGATTGAGATGATCATCGCGTAGAGCCAGTAGATGCCCCAGATGATCAGGGTGAAGATGATGCCGACGACGAAGAGCATCAGGCCGAGCACCACGGCACCGACTCCCGTGACGAGCACGGTGAGCTGGAGGTTGAGGTTCTGCTTGCCGTGATGGTCCACGAGAGCCGAGCGGTCCTTGAAGATGAGCCAGATCACGAGCGGGGCGAGCCAGGAGAGCGTACCGGCCGACAGGAACGCGGCGATCGCGGCGATGAGGTGCACGAGCATGGCCCAGGTGCGGGCCTCCGTCTCGAGCATCGGCTGCACCGCGGGGGTGCCGGCGGTCGGCGGGGCCGGCGCGGGCTGCTGAGGCGCCCCAGGGGCGGAGTCGGAGGCGGCGGGCGGCGCGTCGGGCGTGGCCTCGCCGGGCGTGGCGGAGGAGTCGGTGTCGTTCATGGCTCCATCGTGCCGCGACGTGCCAGGGCCCCGCATCCCTCCGAGGAAGGAGCGGGGCCCTGAACCTGAGATCGGGGTCGACCCTGAGGCCGCCTGGCGTTACTTGATGATGCGCCAGTTGAAGGGGTAGCGGAAGTCCTGCCCCTTGTTCGCGGCCATCGCGCCCTGGATGCAGAACACGATGCTCGCGATCCAGGCGGCGAGCATGATCAGCAGCGGGATGATCAGGAACGACGTCACCGTGCAGACCACGTAGATGATCGAAATCAGGATGGAGAAGTTCAGCGCCTCCTTGGCCTCACGGTCGACGAACGCGGAGCGCTCCTTGCCGATCAGCCACACGATCAGCGGCGGGAGGAAGCCGAACAGGATGATGCCGGCGTGCGCGAGCGTCACATACATGCGCTCGTCGTTGGGCGACATCGGGGCCGCGGGCTGCGGTGCAGCGGGCGGGGGAGGAGGGGTCTCAGACATGTGGGACACCGTTTCTATGGTTGGAGATACGGACATGCGTACGACGGCCGCGCGGCGAGGCGGACCGTGAATGCCCCCCTGAGCCGCGTTGCCGACACCCCCAATGTAGCGAGAACGGGCCGTTTGCGGGAGGTTCTCCACGCCGACGCGCCTGAGGGGTCGCCCGCGAGTCGCAAGGCCGGCCCCGTCGTTGGACGTGGAGGCCGCGACGGCCCTCAAGTGACTCTTGCGCGAGCGGTTAGGATTGGCACTCTGACACGATGAGTGCCAGCGGGAGGGTTTCATGAGCGAGGAGCGACGGCGGGCAGTGCTCGCCGCGATCGTGGAGGGCTACGTCTCGACCTCGGAGCCGGTCGGTTCCAAGGCCTTGGCGGCACACACGGCGCTTGGCGTCTCGCCCGCGACGATCCGCAACGACATGGCGATCCTCGAGGATGAGGGGCTGATCGCTCAGCCGCACACCTCGGCGGGACGCATCCCGACAGACAAGGGCTACCGCTCGTTCGTCGACCATCTGGCCTCGGCTGCGATGCAGGACAGCCACAAACGCGCGATCGCGACGTTCCTGGCCGATGCAGTCGACCTCAACGACGTCATCGAGCGCTCGGTGCGTCTGCTCAGCCAGCTCACGCGCCAGGTGGCGGTCGTGCAGTACCCGTCATCGCAGGGCGCGGCCGTGCAGCGCGTGGAACTCGTGCGGCTCGGCGCGGACAGGGTCCTCGTCGTGGTCGTCAGCGCCGATGCGCGAGTCGAGCAGTCCACGGTCATGCTCGGCGAGGAGGTTGCGGACGACGCGATCGCCGCTGCCAACAGGTCCCTCAATGACGCCGCAGTGGGGCTCATGCCCGATGCGGCGCGGGTCGCGCTCGCGGCGTGGGCCGCCCGTGCGGGACAGCCGACCTGGGCGAAGGACATCGCCGACACCGTCTCGCAGGCGGCGCAGGGCGGGGTCGTGCAGCGCGTCGTCTTCTCCGGCACGTCCAATCTGGCGCGCGGCGCCGGGCTCGAGGCCGACGCGATCGGCCCGGTGCTCGACGCGCTCGAGGAGCAGGTGGTGCTCATGCGCCTGCTTCACGAAATGGCGAGCGACGGCGGTGACGTGGCGGTGCGCATCGGCGCTGAGACCCGCACAGACGCTCTCGCACACACTTCCATCGTCGCGGCTGGCTACGGCCGCTCGGGGGACGCGAGCTCGCTCCTGGGCGCGCTCGGCCCCACCCGCATGGACTACCCCTCGACCATGGCCGCCGTGAGAGCGGTGGCCCGATACCTCTCCAAGGTGGTGGAGTCTTAAGTGAAGGACTACTACGAGATCCTCGGCGTCTCCCGTGATGCCTCCGACGCGGACATCAAGAAGGCGTACCGCAAGCTCGCGCGCGAGTTGCACCCCGATGTCGCGGGCCCCGAGGGCGAGGAGCGCTTCAAGGAGGTCGGTGCGGCCTACGAGGTGCTCTCGAATCCCGAGAAGCGCGCGATGTTCGACCGCGGTGCGGATCCCCGTGCCGCGTCCGGGGCGCAGGGCGGGGCTCAGGGCTTCGGCTTCGAGGACATCTTCGAGCAGTTCTTCGGAGGATCCGGCGGTCCCTTCGGGCAGCAGCAGCGAGGTCCGCGCTCGCGCGTGGCGCGCGGCGGCGACCAGCTCGTGACCGCCGAGGTCTCACTCGAGGAGGCAGTGTTCGGCGTGACTCGCGAGGTGAAGGTGGACCTCGCCGACGTGTGCGGCACGTGCTCGGGATCGTGCTGCGCGCCGGGCACCCAGCCCACGACGTGCTCGCAGTGCCGCGGCCAGGGTCAGGTGCAGCGCGTCGCTCGATCGCTGCTGGGCAACGTCATGACCACGTCGCCGTGCCCCGCGTGCGGTGGCTACGGCACCGTGATCTCGTCTCCGTGCCCCGACTGCGCAGGTCGCGGGCGCACGCACTCGCGTCACACAGTGAAGGTGGATATCCCGGCTGGCGTGGAGACGGGCACGCGCATCCGCCTTCCGCAGATGGGAGACGCGGGCGTGGCCGGAGGCCCCAAGGGCGACCTGTACGTCGAGATCCGCGAGCGTTCGCACCCCGTGTTCGAGCGCCGCGGCGACGACCTCCACTGCACACTCGAGGTGCCGATGACGGCCGCCGCGCTGGGCACCGTGCTCTCGGTCGAGACCTTCGATGGACACCAGGACGTGGACGTCGCGCGCGGCACCCACGCGGGTCACACAGTGCGCCTCAAGGGGCTGGGCGTGGGCCGGCTTCAGCGCCAGGGCCGCGGCGACCTGTACGTCCATGTGGATGTGCAGACGCCCACGGAGCTCACCGAGGAGCAGGAGGCTCTGCTGACGCAGCTCGCCACACTCCGAGGCGAGGAGATGCCCGAAGCACGCCTCGCGCCCATCGGCGGCGGTGTGTTCTCCCGGCTCAAGGACGCGTTCAAGGGCCGCGGCTGACGCCATGACGGCCCCGGTCTTCCTGTGCCCGGCCGTGTCCGACGCGGTGATCGGGAGCCTCGTGGTGCTCGATGGCGCGGAGGCGCGCCACGCCACGACGGTGCAGCGTCGCGCCGTCGGCGAGCGGCTCGACCTCGTCGACGGACACGGCCGACGCGCGGGCGGGCCGATCGTCGAGATCGGCGAGGGATCGCTGACGGTCGCGGTCGAGGAGACGGCGTGTGACGAGGACCCCGCGATCACGCTGGTCCAGGCCCTCGCGAAGAATGCACGCGACGAGCAGGCGATCGAGTCGGCGACGGAGCTCGGCGTGACCGCCGTGGTGCCGTGGGCTGCCGCACGGTCGATCGTGCAGTGGCGCGGGCCCAAGGCGGACAAGGGGCGCGCGCGCTGGGCGTCCCTGGTGCTCGCGGCCATGAAGCAGAGCCGACGTGCGGTGCTGCCGGAGGTCGAGCCGCTCGTCACGACCCGTGACCTGGTCTCCCGGGTGCGAGGTGCCGTGGCTGCGGGCGCGCGCGTGCTCGTGCTGCACGAGGTCGCCGCGACCCCCCTCACGTCTCTCACCTGGGCAGATCATGCCCAGCCGGTCACGCTTGTCGTCGGGCCCGAGGGAGGGATTGCTGACGACGAGGTGGAGGCGCTGGTCGGTGCCGGTGCCGAGGCCGTGCTCCTCGGGCCGCACGTGCTGCGCGCCTCGAGCGCGGGACCGGCGGCGATCGCGGCCCTCGCCGCGCTGCGACGCACGTGGTGACCACGGCGTCGGGCGGGGTCGCGGCGTCGGACCGAACCCGTACGCTGGACCTATGACCGACTGCCTGTTCTGCCGCATCGTCGACGGGGAGATCCCCGCCGACATCGTCGTCGAGTCAGACGACGTGATCGCGTTCCGCGACATCGCACCCAAGGCGCCCGTGCACGTGCTCGTCGTCCCCCGCGCTCACCACGCGAACGTGGCCGAGCTCGCCGATGCGTCTCCTGCGCTGCTCGCCCGCATGGCGCAGGTCGCGCGGGAGGTCGCCGACGCAGAGTGCGGCGGCGAGTTCCGCTGGATCTTCAACACGGGCGCGAGCGCGGGGCAGAGCGTGTTCCACGTGCACGGTCATGTGCTGGGTGGCGGCGAGCTCGGATGGGAGCCTGCGTGACCGCCAGCCGTGAGATTCAGGTCGACGATGCGGCATCGATGCCGGAGCTGCTCGGCGCCGGGGACGGCGTGATCCGCGAGGTCGAGCGTGCCTACCCCAGCGTGGACATCCACGTGCGCGGCAATCGGATCGTGCTCACCGGCGCGGAAGCGGATGTCGCTGCTGCGGCCACGGCAGTGGAAGAGCTCCGCTCGGTGCTCGCAGCAGGAGTGCCGCTGACGCCCGACGTGGCGCGTGAGTCCGTGCGCATGCTGCGGGGTGCGCAGGGCGTGGCGAGCGCTGCGGCAGCCGCGAGTGCGCAGCGGCCCACCTCGGTCCTGTCCCGGTCGATTCTGTCGACCCGTGGACGCACGATCCGCCCCAAGACGCAGGGCCAGGCGGACTACGTGAAGGCGATCGAGGAGCACACCGTCACCTTCGGCATCGGCCCGGCGGGTACCGGCAAGACGTATCTCGCGATGGCGCAGGCGGTGGCCGCGTTGCAGTCCAAGCGGGTCAACCGCATCGTGCTCACGCGCCCCGCAGTCGAGGCGGGGGAACGGCTGGGGTTCCTGCCAGGGTCGCTCTCGGAGAAGATCGACCCCTACCTGCGGCCGCTGTACGACGCGTTGCACGACATGGTCGACCCCGAGTCGATCCCCAAGCTCATGGAGGCCGGCACGATCGAGGTCGCGCCTCTCGCCTACATGCGAGGCCGCACCCTCAACGATGCGTTCGTGATCCTCGACGAGGCGCAGAACACCACGCGCGAGCAGATGAAGATGTTCCTCACGCGGCTGGGCTTCGGCTCCACGATGGTCGTCACGGGCGATGTCACGCAGATCGACCTGCCGGGCGGCACGCATTCGGGTCTCAAGGTCGCCAGCGAGATCCTCGCGGGCGTCGACGACATCGCGTTCTGCAGACTCGGTGCGGACGACGTGGTGCGCCACCGTCTGGTGAGCGACATCATCACCGCGTACGAGCGGCACGAGGCCCCGCACGCGGGTGAAGGCCAGCAGCGGCGCTTCGAGCGCAGGGACAGGCACGACACGCACGGTCGCGAACGGCGCGACCGGCCCGCAGCCCGCAAGGAGGCCGACGAGTGATCGAGGTCAACAACGAGACCGAGGCGGTCATCGACGAGGTCGAGTTCGCCGAGCTCGCGCGCTTCGTGCTGGGCGAGATGCACGTCGCCGAGGGCGCCGAGCTCGCGATCATGTTCGTCGACGAGCCCGCCATGGAGCAGCTCCACATCCAGTGGATGGATGAGCCCGGCCCCACGGACGTGCTGAGCTTCCCCATGGATGAGCTGCGTCCCGGCACCGCCGAGGAGCCGACGCCTGCAGGCCTGCTCGGCGACATCGTTGTATGCCCGTCGGTCGCCGCCGCTCAGGCCGTGAAGGCGGGGCACACCGCGGAAGAGGAGATGCTGCTGCTCACCACCCACGGCATCCTGCACCTGCTCGGCTACGACCACGTCGAGCCGGAGGAGGAGAAGGAGATGTTCGCGCTGCAGCGCCGCCTCCTGCTGACCTTCCTGGCGATGCGTGAGGCCTGACGCGGAGGGCCCGGCAGGGCTCGCCCACTAGCCTGGACGCCATGGATCCGTTCCCGTGGGGCGCCGTCGTCGCGCTCGTGGTCGTCGCCTCCGTCGCGGCGGCCGTGATGCATGCGGTCGTCGCGGCCTTCGAGCAGCTGCCGTACGCACGCGAGCGCGAGATCGAGGGTGCTACCAGGCCAGACGGTCGGCCGACCACCGCCGCGCGGCTCGCAGCCCTACCGGACCATGCCGACAATGCCTCCTCCGTCGTGTACGCGATCATGGAGGCCATCGCGCTGGTCGCGTGGGCCTTCGTGGGCTGGCAGATCGCGGACGGACTCGACTGGGACTGGGGTCCGGTGCTCGCCGCAGCCGCGGGCATCGGTGCGGCGCTGTCACTGCTCGTCGTGCGCGCGCTGCCGCGCGGCATTGCGAAGGCCTACCCCGAGTCCACGCTCCGCGCGCTCGCGCCCGTCGCGTGGGCGCTGATCTGGCTCACCACACCGTTGCGCGCGGTGCTGCCGTCGCTCAGCTACCCGGAGCTGCGCGAGGCCGCAGACCTCGTGGATCAGGCCGAGGACGCGCTCGAGGAGGAGGACGCCGAGCTGCTGCGCTCGGTCGTGTCGCTCGGCGAGACGCTGACTCGCGAGGTGATGGTGCCGCGCACGGACATGATCACGATCCAGGCGGGCGTGCCCGTGCGCAAGGCCATGGTGCTGTTCCTTCGTTCGGGCTACTCACGTGTGCCAGTGATCGGAGACGGCACCGACGACGTGCGTGGCGTCGTCTACCTCAAGGACTGCGTGCGCGACACCTGGGACCGCCCGGAGCGGCTGGACGAGCCGGTTGACGCGCTCATGCGCGAACCCGAGTTCGTCCCCGAGTCCGTGCCGGCCGACGACCTGCTGCGGCGCATGCAGGACGAGGTCTTCCACATGGCGATCGTGGTCGACGAGTTCGGCGGCGTGGCGGGGCTGGTCACGATCGAGGATGCGCTCGAGGAGATCGTCGGCGAGGTCGTCGACGAGCACGACAGGACTGCGCCGGAGGTCGAACGCCTCGGCGACGACGCCTACCGGGTGCCCGCGCGCCTCGCGCTCGACGAGCTCGCCGAGCTCTTCGAGGTCGAGATCGACGACGAGGATGTCGAGACGGCAGCGGGTCTGCTCGCGAAGGCGCTCGGCAAGGTCCCGATCCCCGGATCGCGAGCCGAGGTCCACGGTCTGGTGCTCGTCGCCGAGCGTGCCGAGGGTCGGCGTCGACGGCTGACGACGCTGGTGGTGACGCGCGCTCAGGAGGACGATGAGGCGGAGGCGTCGACCGGTGAGCACCGGACGTCGCGGTCGCGTGGCCGCAGGAAGGCGGATGAGGACGATGAGTGAGACGGCGCAGTTCCGATCGGGCTTCGCGTGCTTCGTGGGAAGGCCCAACGCGGGCAAATCCACGTTGATGAACGCCCTGGTGGGGGAGAAGGTCGCGATCATGTCGTCGCGTCCGCAGACCACGCGGCGTGCGATCCGTGGCATCGTCAGCCGTGACGACGCGCAGCTGGTGATCGTGGACACCCCGGGGCTGCATCGGCCGCGCACGCTGCTCGGGGAGCGCCTCAACGACCTCGTGCGGGAGACGTTCGCCGAGGTCGACGTCATCGGCTTCTGCCTGCCAGCCGACGAGAAGATCGGCCCCGGCGACAAGTGGATCGCGCGCGAGCTGTCCGAGGCGAGGGCGCCCGTCGTGGCGATCGTCACCAAGGTGGACACGGTCTCGCGCGACCGGGTCGCCGAGCACCTGCTCGAGGTGTCGCAGCTCGGTGACTGGGCGGAGGTCGTGCCCGTGTCGTCGGTCAAGGACATCCAGGTGGACGTGCTCACAGACGTGCTCGTCTCGCGTCTGCCCGAAGGCCCTGCGCTGTACCCGTCGGGAGAGGTGACCGATGAGCCGATCGACGTCATGGTCGCCGAGCTCATCCGCGAGGCCGCGCTCGAGGGAGTGAGGGACGAGCTTCCCCACTCGCTTGCGGTGGTCGTGGAGGAGATGGTCGAGCCCGACGACGAGGAGGCGCGTCGCGACATCCTCGAGATCCGGGCGCACGTGTTCGTCGAGCGTGACTCGCAGAAGGGCATCGTCATCGGGCGTGCGGGATCGCGTCTGAAGGAGGTCGGCGCGACGGCCCGCCAAGGCATCGAACGGCTGCTCGGGAGGCGTGTCTACCTGGACCTTCACGTGAAGGTCGCCAAGGAGTGGCAGCGCGATCCCAAGCAGCTGGGCCGCCTGGGCTTCTGAACGAGGGTGGACAGCGCGCGGAACGCGTGCGCTATGGTGAACGCATGCGCGCACGCTCGCTGCTTCTTAGCTGCCGCGACGAGGCCTAGAACAGGCTGGCTCCTCGTCGCGGCGCTTGGTGTGCCGGCCCACGGACGAGTCGAACCCCTGAGAGAAGCATCATGAGCAGCGAGAGCACCACCCCCACGAACGCGACGCACTACACCGGCGGCGAGCAGAGGCCTTCGGCCATGCCGATCCACAAGTACGTGCCCTTCCACGAGCAGATTCGCGTGGACCTCCCTGACCGCACCTGGCCGTCGAAGATCATCGACAAGGCACCCCGCTGGTGCGCGGTGGACCTGCGCGACGGCAACCAGGCGCTCATCGAGCCTATGAACGCCGAGCGCAAGATGCGCATGTTCGACCTGCTGGTGCGGATGGGCTACAAGGAGATCGAGGTCGGTTTCCCCTCCGCCAGCCAGACGGACTTCGACTTTGTCCGCGCGCTGATCGATGAGGACCGCATCCCCGACGACGTCACGATTCAGGTACTGACGCAGGCGCGTGAGCACCTGATCGAGCGCACCTACGAGTCCATCCGAGGCGCCAAGCAGGCGATCGTCCACCTGTACAACTCGACCTCGGTTCTGCAGCGCGAGGTCGTGTTCCGCGCGAACGAGGACGAGATCGTCGACATCGCCACGCACGGAGCGATGCTGTGCCAGAAGTTCGAGGAGCAGATCCCTGAGACGAAGGTGTTCTACGAGTACAGCCCCGAGTCGTATACGGGGACCGAGCTCGAGTATGCCGTCCGCGTGTGCAATGCGGTCCTCGACGTCTGGAAGCCCACTCCTGACCGCAAGGTGATCGTCAACCTGCCGGCGACGGTGGAGATGGCGACGCCGAACGTCTACGCGGACTCGATCGAGTGGATGAACCGTCACCTCGACTACCGCGACTCCGTGGTGCTGAGCCTGCACCCGCACAACGACCGCGGCACTGCGATCGCGGCGGCCGAGCTGGGCTACATGGCAGGCGCCGACCGCATCGAGGGCTGCCTGTTCGGCAACGGCGAGCGCACGGGCAACGTGGACCTGGTGACTCTGGGCATGAACCTGTTCAGCCAGGGCATCGACCCTCAGATCGACTTCTCCGACATCGACGAGGTGCGTCGCACGGTCGAGTACTGCAACCAGATCGACGTGCATCCGCGTCACCCCTGGGGTGGCGACCTGGTCTTCACCGCGTTCTCGGGCTCGCACCAGGACGCGATCAAGAAGGGATTCGAGCACATGCAGGCCCGCGCGGACCGCGACGGCGTCACCGTGGACGACATCGTGTGGGGCGTGCCCTATCTGCCGATCGATCCCAAGGACGTGGGCCGCAGCTACGAGGCGGTCATCCGCGTCAACTCGCAGTCGGGCAAGGGCGGTGTCGCGTATCTGCTCAAGTCGGAGCGCCATCTCGACCTTCCCCGCCGCCTGCAGATCGAGTTCTCACGCGTCGTCCAGCAGCACGCCGATGCGACGGGCGTCGAGATGACGGCCGATGCGCTGTGGCGGATCTTCGAGGACGAGTACCTGCCCGCGACGGATCCCGGCAAGCAGTGGGGAAGGTTCGCGCTCCAGGGGACGCGGACCACCTCGTCCGACGCCGGTCCCGACACTCTCGCGGCAGACGTGACCGATGCGGGCGTTCCGGTGACCATCGAGGGCTCGGGAGGTGGCCCGGTCGAGGCATTCGTCGCCGCGCTCGGCACGCGCGGCGTGAAGGTGGACGTGCTCGACTACGCGGAGCACGCGATGACTGCGGGCGGAGACGCGCGTGCCGCCGCGTACGTCGAATGCCAGATCGGCGACGAGATCTTCTGGGGAGTCGGCATCGACCCCTCCATCACGACGGCCACGCTCAAGGCCATCATCTCCGCGGTGAACCGCCAGGCTCGGTGACACCGCGGCGTCCCCAGGACGCTGAGCGCGCTCCCGTCGACCACGGGCACGTGCGTTCCCCGGGGACCGGACGCGCCGGGCGAGCCGTCGACCACGGCAGACCCGGCGCGTCCGCACACTCGCCGCGGGTGTGGCACCCGCGGCTGGGGCGCGGTGGCATCGCATGAGTGCTGAGAATGTCTCCGGAACCGGCACTGATGCGATGCCAGGACGCGCGCGAACGCCCCGCCGGTCCTCGAAGTGGACCGACGGGGCGTTGTCGTCGCGGGCGTGCCGCCTGCAGCGGATCAGACCGCGACGAGCTCCGGCTCCTTGCCGGGGAGGGTGGCCACCGTCCGCGGTGCGCGGACCAGGAGCCAGACCGTGAACCACACCTCGGTCACGATCGACGCGGTCGCGACGACCGCGAGGAACGCGCCGCTGAAGTCGGCGTAGTTCGCCATCAGGAGGTGGGCGAAGGTGTCGGCGACGTAGGTGCCGCCCGCGATCCTCAGACCGTAGCCCAGGGCGCGGGGGCCGATGCGGGAGGCGACGAGGATGCGGCCGAGCGCGATCAGGTGCAGCCCGAAGGCCACCAGGGACAGCAGCCACGTGATGTCGAAAGCCTCCATGGCGAGGCCAGTCCACGCCTCGCGCTCGGCCTCTCCGAGTCCGGCGACCACGTCGCCGCCCACGGCGAGCTGGAGCGCGAGGTACATGAACGCGATCGCGGGGATGAAGGCGATCGTGTAGGCCAGGCGCAGCCACGCCGCGAGCAGCGAACGTCGCTCTCCGGTGTGGCGGAGGAGCACGTGCAGCGCCCACGCGATCCCGATATCGAGCATGGCGATCAGCGCGAAGCCCGCGATGCCGAGGCGGAACGTGGTGGCGTTCTCGGCGATGTTGCTCATGGTGGCGGCCGGGTCGTCGGGGATGACGAGCTGGTTGCGCACCAGGAAGTTGGCGCCCATGGCGAGCACGACGATGGCGATGTAGCCGATGCCTGCGAGTCGCGCGGCGGCGGCGGTGGTGAGTTCATTGCGAGTGGTCATGACAGGTTCTCCGATGGATTCGAGGTGGTGACAGGCAAGGGTGTGGTGGTGGTCGGGGAGTTGAGGCGGGGGCGCTCAGCTGGCGTCGCGGACGGTAACGACGGCCTTGCCTGCGATGCGGCCGTCGGCCAGATCGGTCACCGCGTAGGACGCGCGGTCGAGCGGGTAGGTGCGGTCGACCGCGGCGCGTACGGAGCCGGCCTCAACGAGCTCTCGGACGCGCTCCAGGCGGTCGGACGAGGTGGCCGACATGAGCCCCATGAGGCGCTGCGACGTGAACGTCGACACGAGCGGGGCGACGAGCGCACGGCCGGATCCGCCAAGCACGGAGTCGCCACCCTCGCCCCCGACGATCACGAGTGTGCCTGTGGGGGAGAGGATGCGACGCAGTCGGCGCAGCGGCGTCAGGCCGCCGGTGTCGAGGATGACGTCGAACGTCTCGTCGAGCGCGGTGACATCCGCCGTGCGGTAGTCGAGCACGCGCTCAGCACCCAGCTCGCGCACGAGCTCGGACTTTGCGGCGGACGCGACCCCGGTGACGTGAGCGCCGGCGGCGACGGCCATCTGGACCGCGAACGAGCCGACGCCTCCCGACGCGCCGATCACGAGCACACGCTGACCGGCCTTGACCTGGGCTGAGCTCTCGACCGCTATCAGGGCGGTGACGGCGGAGACGGGCATCGCGCTCGCGTCGATCATCGAGGTGCCGGCCGGCTTCTTGGCGAGTCGGCTCTCCTTGGCGACTGCGAACTGCGCGAACGAGCCGTCGGCGCTGCCGAAGACCTGGTCGCCCACCTCGAGGCGGGTGACTGCGGATCCGACGGCTGCGACGACGCCGGCCACGTCGGTGCCCTGCACGGGCTGCTTGGGGCGACGCAGTCCGAAGCCGATGGCGCGCATGACCAGCGGACGGCCGGTCGCGAGGTGCCACACGCCGCGGTCGACGCCCGCGGCGTGAACCTCGACGAGCACCTCGTCGTCGGCCGGCTGAGGCACCGGAACGGCGTCGACGCGAATCTGCTCGGGTCCGGCGTAGCGGCGCTGGACGGCGGCGCTCATCGTGGAGGCCGGCCCAGTGTCCGAGGTGCCGTCCGTCGCGGAGGCGGCAGCGGCGATGGAGGCCGCCGAGGCGGCAGCGGTGGTGCTGGCGTTCATGATTCCCTCCCCGGGATCTGGTGTGTTCGTACTAAGTACGCTTGCCACCGAGAACGCTAGACGTACTTAGTACGAACGTCAAGCGAGTCGGCGGGAGTCGTGTATTTACCAGCCTTGTTGCGAGCGTACTAAGTACGCTCTACGGTAGTTGCCGTACAAAGTACGAACCTCGTAAGGAGAACATCATGTCCGGCACGTCATCCCCGGCCGCCGTCACCGACCAGAAGAAGGAGTACCCGTGGTATGCGATCCCCGCGATCCTGTCCATGCTGATGCTCAGCTCCGGTGGGATGGTCTTCCTGCTCGGCTATGGCATCGCCGCGATGTCGTCGGCGGCGTACTGACGTGTACGTCCCAGGGGAGTGGCCGCCACTCGACACGCATGTGCCAGGCGGCGGCCATGCCCCCTCGATCTGTGACACTTGAGCAGGCCCATCCGCCCACGATCCATCGAAGGAGTCGTCATGCCCGCCTCGTCCGCCCCCCGCGCGAAGCTCTCCAAGGAGCGCATCGTTGATGCGGCGATGGAGCTTGCGGACCGGCACGGAGTCGAGGCGCTCACGATCCGCGCACTCGCGGCCGAGCTCGGCAGCAAGCCCATGACTCTCTACACCCACGTCGACGGTAAGGAGACGCTGCTCGACCTGATGGTGGAGCGGGTCTTCTCAGAGATCGATCTGCCTCCGGAGGGCCTCGAGTGGCGCGAGGCCATCCGCACTCGCTGCCGCTCCGCACGCGTGGTGCTGGTGCGTCATCCGTGGGCTGTGCCACTTCTCGAGTCGAGGAGGTCACCGGGGCCCGAGCTGCTCCGGCATCATGAGGCGATGCTCGCCACCCTGGAGCGCGGCGGCCTGTCATTGCCCCTCATGGCGCACGGCTACGCGATCCTGGACAGTTTCGTGTACGGCTTCGCGATCGAGGAGGCCAATCTGCCCGATCTTGGAGGCGATGGACTCTCAGAGGCGGCTGCCGACATTGCGCAGGCCTTCATGACGGGGGAGTATCCGCAGCTGACGCGGCTCGCGATGGAGCATGTCGCGCAGCCCGACTACTCGTTCGGAGCGTCGTTCGACGTGGGTCTCGACATGATCCTCGCCGGGCTCGAAGACGCTGTCGCTCCATCCCCGGAGTAGCCGGCGCAGTGGTCTTGCCGCGAGGCTCCTTTCGGCGCGTCGCGGTCGTGTGGGCCTCGTTGGCTCTACATTCTCCTCAGCATCGAGAGTCGTGACTCGATCATGAAATGAGCTGGGGAAGCCATGGGGTTCAGGTTCAGCCGGAGCAACACTGTGACGTGGGTCGGCACTGCGATGATGATCGTCGGAGGGATGGCGCTCTTCCGGCGCGGACTGGGCGCGGTCATCGATCCCGTCGAGGGGGTCGAGGACACCACGCTCACGCAGGATCTGCAGACCGTCCCCGTATGGGTGTTCCTCGTGGTGATTGCCGTGGGGCTGGCCCTCGCGATCGTCGGTGGCGTGATGCAGGGTGCGTCGCAGGCTGTGCATGACGCGAACTTCGAGGACTATGCCGAAGGGCATGGGTGGACGCTCTTTCAGGCGCCTCGGTGGGTCTGGGAGGCTCGTACCTTCCCGCTCGACGGAAGCAAGCAACTGGACGCCGGTATTGCATTCGTCGGCGGCTTCCGGGGCCACTGGGCGACGGTCCTTATGGTCGACAACGTCGGCGGGCCTCAGGGGACCGAGTCGCTCGGCACGTATCAGATCATCGGCCTGCCGTTCAACGATGACATGCCGCGAGTGCACCTTATGCCTCGCGACACCGTGGAGCAGAGCCGCGAGATGGCCGGCGGGAGTCGGATCGACTTCGAGTCTGCCGAATTCAATGCGGCGTGGCGCGTGCGTGGCGACGATGCACGGCGAGTCCACGACATCCTGCACGCGCGAACCCTTGAGCGACTGCAGAGGCCCGATGCAGTGGGTGTGCCCATCGTCATCGACGGTGGCGCGATCTGGACCTGGCGTGCCGAGCCTGTCTACGGCGAGGACTTCGAGACGGTGCTGGGAGTTCTCCACGATGTCGCCACGGGGATCCCCGCGTACCTCTACCAGGACCTCAACGTCGAGCTGCTCCAGAAGAAGAGTGACGACCTGCACGCGGACTGGGTGATGTCCCGTCGCGCGTCCGGGATTCCGCAGAAGGACGCGGACGACGCGCTCGAAGCGTAGGCCCGCGTCCCCGAGTTGCCGGCCCCGCGGGGGAGAATAGGCGGGTGCCCCTGTACCGTGACGACGCCATCGTGCTCCGCACCCACAAGCTGGGTGAAGCCGATCGCATCGTCACGCTGCTGACCCGGAACCACGGCAAGGTGCGCGCGGTCGCCAAGGGCGTGAGGCGCACCTCGAGCCGGTTGGGTGCGCGCGTCGAGCCGTTCATGCTCGCGGACATCCAGTTCTACGAGGGGCGCAACCTGGACATCATCAGCCAGGTCGAGACGCGCGAGCCGTATGCGCGCCGCATCGCCGAGGACTACGGGATGTACACCGCAGCAACGGCCATGGTCGAGACCGCAGACAAGCTCGTCGATCACGAGAAGGAACCGGCGTACCAGCAGTATCGGCTCCTGCATGGCGCACTCGGGGCGCTCAGCCGACGCGAGCATGCCGCGGGTCTGATGCTCGATTCGTTCCTGCTCCGGTCGCTGGCGATCGCGGGCTACGCGCCGAGCTTCGACGAGTGCGCGGTGTGCGGTGCGCCGGGGCCGCATCGGGCCTTCGCCATCGCCGAGGGTGGCGCCGTCTGCGAGGCGTGCCGGCCTCCGGGGGCTGCGGCTCCCGCTCCGGAGACCTTCGCGCTCCTGAGCGCGCTTCTGATGGGCGACTGGGCGGTGGCGGATGCGTCCGAGGAGCGGCATCGCCGCGACGCGGCGGGTCTGATCGCGGCGTATGCCCAGTATCACCTCGAGCGCAAGGTGCGTTCGCTCGGGCTGGTCGACCGGTCGCGCTCCGACGCCCCGGATCAGACTGGCCCCAGCGTCGGGCGCAAGTAGGCTTGGGCTCCGTGACTCCCGCGAAGCCGTTCCCGCACGCAGGTGGTGCGACGCCTCCCGACATCCCACGGGAGGCGGTGCCCAGGCACGTCGCCGTCGTCATGGACGGCAACGGCCGCTGGGCCAAAGAGCGCGGGCTGCCGCGCACCGAGGGTCACGCCAGGGGAGAGGCCTCCCTGCTGGATGTGGTGGCCGGCGCGATCGAAATCGGCGTCGAGCACATCTCCGCCTATGCCTTCAGCACTGAGAACTGGAAGCGCAGCCCCGAAGAGGTGCGCTTCCTCATGGGATTCAACCGCGACGTCATACGCCGCCGCCGGGATGAGATGCACTCGTGGGGAGTGAAGGTGCGCTGGGCAGGGCGTCGGCCGCGCCTGTGGAAGTCCGTGATCACCGAGCTCGAGAAGGCCGAGGAGCTCACGAAGGACAACACCGTCCTCACCTTGACGATGTGCGTCAACTACGGGGGCAGGGCGGAGATCGCCGACGCCGCCAAGGAGATCGCGCGCAAGGTCGCGTCGGGCGAGCTGAACCCCGAGAAGATCACGGAGGCGACGCTCGCCGCTCACCTGGATGAGCCGGACATGCCTGATGTGGACCTCTTCTGGCGCAGCAGCGGCGAGCAGCGCTCAAGCAACTTCCTGCCGTGGCAGGCCGCGTACGCCGAGTACGTGTTCTCGGATGTGCTGTGGCCCGATGTGGACCGCACGCACCTGTGGGCGGCTATCGAGGAGTACGCGCGTCGGAACCGGCGCTTCGGCGCAGCCTAGTGAGGCCCCACGCGAGGGCGACCACTCCCACGAGGACGCCGATGCCCAGCCATGGCGAGCGGCCGAAGGCATCGATCAGGCTCAGGCCCAGCAGCGAGTAGATCGTCGCCCAGGCGACGCACCCAGGGATCATCGCCGCGGTGTAGAGGTCCCATCGCATGCGGGTGTAACCAGCGGCGGCGTTGACCATCGTCTGGAAGCCGATGGTCAGGAACGACAGGGGGACCCCGACGAAGCCCCAACGGTCCAGGAAGTCCTGCGCGCGGTCCCACGACGGACCCGAGAGTCGCCGAGCGAAGCGCGCGCGGCGACGTTCCTCGTCGCCGTGGGACGCGGACTCGGCTCCCGAGCGCACCCAGCGCCCCACCCAATAGGTGCCCTGTGCTCGCAGCAGCACGACGCAGAAGAGGAAGGCGAACAGTCCCAGCCACGGCCCCTCCGAGATGAAGGAGGGCACTCCTGCCATCAGTGGCCCTTCGCGGCGCACTCGGCGCACACGCCCGTGAGCTCGACGGTGTGGTCGATGCGCGCGTACCCGTGCTGCGCGCCGACCCTCTCGGCGAAGGCCTCGAAGTCCGGGATATCGATGTCCTCGGCCCTCCCGCAGACGCGGCAGCGCAGGTGGTGGTGATGGACCTCGGGCGTCTCGCAGCGTCGGTAGAGCGTCTCGCCGGCGTCGGTGACGACGGTGTCGACGTCGCCTGCCTCGGCCAAGGACTGCAGGGTGCGGTACACGGTCGCGAGGCCGATCGAGGAGCCGTCGTGCTTGAGGTGGTCGTGCCAGTCCTGAGCCGAGCGGAAGTCGCCTGCGGCGAGCGCCTCGAGGACGGCGGTCCGCTGCTTGGTCATGCGGGGGCGCGGCTGGACGTCGTCGGTCATCGTCGGATTCTCTCACTCATCGCGGTGGCGCCGGCGACGAGGACGTAGGCGAGCACGCCGAGCACGACGATCAGCGCGCCGGGCTGCATGTCGTAGAACACGGTGATCCAGATGCCCGTCAGGGTGAGCGTCGCGCCGATGCCCATGGCGAGGGCCATCACACGCGAGAAGGACCGCGTGAGCAGCTGTGCGATCGCGACCGGCACGATCATGAGTGCGCTCACGAGCAGGACGCCCACGACACGCATCGCGACGGTGATGGTGATCGCGGCGAGGATCGCGACGACCATGTTCAGCACCTCGACGGGAAGCCCGGTCGAGCGTGCGAACTCCTGGTCGTGGGTCACGGCGAACAGCGCGCTGCGCAGGCCCACGCCGATGAGCAGGATCAGCGCGGCGAGGCCGACGCTCATCCAGACGTCGCCCCAGGTGACGGTCGAGATCGAGCCGAAGAGGTAGCCCATGAGGTTGGCGTTGGATCCGCCGGCGAGTCCGATGAGCAGGACGCCGCTCGCGATGCCGCCGTAGAAGAGGATCGCCATCACGACGTCGGCGCCGGTGCCGCGCGAACGCATGCGCTCGATCAGGATCGCGCCCGTGATCGCGAAGATGACGGCGCCGGGAATGGCCCAGGCGTCCTGGTCGGCCAGCCCCGCAGCTGAGCCCGCCAGCCAGCCGGCGGCGACTCCCGCGAGAGCCACGTGGCCGATGCCGTCTCCGAGAAGCGCCATGCGCCGCTGGACGAGGTAGGTGCCCATGACGGGCGCGGCCGATCCGACGAGCAGGCCGACCAGGAGCATCCGCTGGATCAACGGCTCCGAGAGCAGTGCGATCATGGCCCCTCCCATGCGATCGTCGGCTCGTCCTCGTCGTGCGGTCCGGCATGAGGGTGCTCGTGGTCGTGGCCGGGCAGGGCGTGCACGCCGAGGTCCTGCGGGGGCGGGCCGTCGTAGGTGACGCAGCCGCGCTCGAGCACGACGGCGCGGTCGATGTGCCGGGCGAGGGGCCCGAGCTCGTGCAGCACGATCACCATCCCCACGCCGTGCTCCTTGAGGTGTCCGAGCGTGTGCGCGAAGTGCACTTGGGAGTCGAGGTCCACGCCCGCCATGGGCTCGTCGAGCACGAGCAGGAGCGGGTCGCGCACCAAGGCGCGCGCGATGAGCACCCGCTGCTGCTGGCCCCCGGACAGGCGGCTGCAGTCACGGCCAGCGAGATCCTCGATGCCCACCGAGGCGAGCGCGGCTCGGGCGCGCTCGCGCGCGTCGTGCGGCGGCAGGATTCCCGCGAGACGCGACAGCGGTCCACGTCGCTCGCCGCGGCTGCCGAGGAGTCCCGAGACGACGACCTCCTGCGCGGTCGCGGAGACGCCGCCCGCCGCGGTGAGGCGCTGGGGGACGTAGCCGAGCTGGGCCCTTGACTCTGGTGATGCCGGCGTGCCGAACAGGGCGATGCTGCCGCTCGAGAGAGGCAGTGCGCCCACGACCGTGCGCACGAAGGTCGACTTTCCGGAGCCGTTGCCTCCCATGAGCGCCACGACCTCGCCCGGCTTCGCGGTCAGCGAGACGCCATGCAGGATCTCGGTGCCTTGCAGGGAGACGCGGACGTCCCGCGCCTCGACGAGCGAGGGCGGGACGGCGCGGTCTTCGGTGGGATCAGGCACAGCCGAGGGCCGCCTGCAGCGCAGCGAGGTTCCTGGTCATGACATCAATGTAGTCGTCACCGTCGGTGACGTTCTCGACCGGGTCGAGCACGGCGGTCTCGACGCCCACGTCGGCCGCGAGCGCCTCGGCCACCGAAGTCGAGACGATCGACTCGGTGAAGATGGTGGTCACGCCGGTCTCGGCGATGATGTCCTGGATCTCGAGCAGTCGTGCGGGCGACGGCTCGGTGTCCGGGTCGAGTCCCGCGAGCCCCTCCTGATGCAGTCCGTAGGCCTCGGTGAGGTAGCCGAACGCTTCGTGGCTCACGACGATCGTGTCCCGCTCGCACTGCGCGAGGCCGGTGGCGAAGGACTCGTCGAGGGCCTCGAGTTCGCCCACGAGGGCGTCGGCGTTCGCGGAGTAGGTGGCCGCGTTGTCAGGGTCCGCTTCGCCGAAGGACTCGGCAACGGACCCCGCGAGCTCGGCCAGCAGGTGCGGGTCGAGCCAGAAGTGCGGGTCCGAGTCGCCGTGGTCGTGCTCGTCTGCGTGATCCTCGCCCTCGTGGTCGTGGTCGTGGTCGTCCTCGTCGCCCTCAGCGTGCTCCTCGGCCTCGTGAAGCGCGATGACGCTCGCGGCGTCGAGCGAGGCGATGCCGGTCGTGGAGATCGCGTCGTCGACGGCGGGCTGGAAGTCGGACAGGTATAGCGCGAGGTCGGCGGTGCCGAGCTCGCGCACGGTGGCGGGGGAGAGCTCGACGTCGTGGGCTTCGACACCTGGCGGCGTGAGGGAGATGAGCGAGACGTCGTCGCCGCCGACGCGCTCGGCGACGAACTGGAGCGGGTAGAACGCGGCGGCGACGGTGAGGGCCGGGTCCCCGATGGCGCCGTCATCCGAGGTCGATGACGAGCAGGCCGTGAGGAGCAGTGCGGCGGAGGCTGCGGCGGCGATGCCGACGCGGGGAGTGGTGATCTTCATGTTCATCATCCTAAAAGTATTGATAATCATTGTCAAAAATGTCGTCAGTCTTGCGGGAACCAGTCGTCGAGCGTGTCCAGCTGCTCGCCGAGATCCTCACCTGGCCGCACCAGCGAGTCGGCGAACGCTTGAGCGATCATCGAGCGATCGCCATGCATGCCGGTGATCCGCAGGTGCGTGCGCCGCTTCGTGGAGGGCCAAGGGCCGTGCTCGCCGACGCGCAGCTGACGGCCGGCGGACTCCCAGACGCAGAGGCCGTGCGGTCGAGACGCGACCCAGAAGTGGCCGCGCGCCTGGACTTGGTGGTCGGCGAGGCGCCGCATGTTTGCGCGGAGTCGGCCCGGGTGGAAGGGGTGCGGACTGTCGAGGGTGAGCGTCCAGATTCCGCATGAGTCGCTCACCGAACGGCGCGATCGGTGCGTGGGCGAGACGCGTTCAAGGGAGTCTGAGGGGCGGCCCGTCCTGCGCAACAGGTCGACCGGGTCGATCTCGCCCAGCTGTGCGACCGCCACCGCTGAGCCCTCGCCGCGAAGATGGTCGGCGAGAGCGCGCGCGTCGGGGCTCGGGGCGTCGTCGGCAGTGAGCAGCACGACGTCCGCCACTGCGACGATTGGTCCGACCGCCTCTGCGACGACGCGGTCGTCATCGTCGCCGAGGTCGATCCCGCGATCGGCGAGCAAGTCGTCCGAGAACGCGTCGTCAACGAGCGCGTCGGCGTCGAGCACCGCGATGGTGGCACCGAACTGACTCCCCTCAAGAGCGCCGCCCCGGACGAGCTCGACAGTGAGTGAGCGGAGCAGGGGCGCGGGGTCGGCGGTGACCGGAAGCGCGACGACGGCGTGGCTCCAGCATCCCTCCTCGCGCATCCGTACGAGCGTGGGGATTACGTCCTCCCGCACTGCGCAAGAGAGGCATGAGTGCGCAAGCGGGTGGCTGGTCTCCTCCACGACGCCGCAGGACCCTGAGGCGACGTGGGATACCGAGTCGGCGTCGACATCGTGAGCGACGACGACGGTGTCCGGCGAGTCGGTAGCGAGTTGGAAGGACAGCGACGAGCGGATCACTGGATCGATCGTCGCGAGGATGGAGATGGTGAAGGTGCTCATAGCGGCCGACTGTAGCACTTGACGAGAACGATTCTCATTACTAGTTTGTTCGACATGTCAGCACAGCGATGCCAAGTCACCGGAGCGGTGCCCAGCTTCGGAAAGTCCATCTCCCATTCCCACCGCCGCAGCTCGAGGCGCTGGAAGGTCAACATCCAGCGCCGGACCTTCTGGGTGCCAAGCCTCGGCCGCAGAGTCACGATCTTCGTCAGCGCGAAGGGTCTCAAGGTGATTGACCGGGATGGCATCGAAGCAGTCGCGGCACGCCTTCTTGCGACGGGGGAGCGGATCTGATGGCCGCGCGCAAGGACATCCGCGACAAGGTGACTCTCGAGTCGACAGTAGGCACCGGCGTTCGCTACGTCACCACCAAGAGTCGCCGCAACACCCCGGACCGCCTCGTGCTCAGGAAGTACGACCGGATCGCGCGGTGCCACGTCGACTTCAAGGAGACCCGCTGATGGCTAAGAAGAGCAAGATCGCGCGGCAGCACCAGCGCGAACAGACCGTAGCCCGCTACGCGGAGCGCCGTCACGAGTTCAAGGAGGCGTCGGTGAACCCGCACCTCACGCCCCAGGAGCGAGCACAGGCCATGTCAGCCCTCCACGCCCTGCCGCGAGACGCCTCCCCGACACGGCTGAGGAACCGGGACACCGCGGACGGCCGGCCTCGCGGCCACCTGAACACGTTCGGCCTCTCCCGCGTGTCGTTCCGCCAGGCCGCCCTGCGTGGCGAGCTCCCCGGCGTGACGAAGGCGAGCTGGTGATGCGCAAGGGAATCCACCCCGCATATGGACCCGTCGTATTCCGCGACCGATCAACAGGCTTTGCAATCCTCACGCGCTCGACCCGCGGTTCCTCGGAGACGGTCATCTGGGAGGACGGCAACGAGTACCCGGTGATCGACGTCGAGATCTCCTCGGCAAGCCATCCGTTCTACACGGGTCAGTCCAAGGTCATCGACACCGCTGGGCGCGTCGAGCGCTTCAACCGCCGCTACGGAAAGGACATTTCATGAAAGTGCGCGCAAGCATCCGCTCTCTCGCCCGCAAGGAAGGATCAATCGTGGTCCGCAGGCGAGGCAAGACCTTCGTGATCAACAAGCGCAACCCCCGCCTCAAGGCCAGGCAGGGCTGATGGCCGTACCGAAGCGCAAGACCTCCCGCGCCCGGACGCGCATGCGCCGCGCGCAGTGGAAGGCGGAGCACGTCACCCTCACAGAGGCCACGATCGACGGCGGCCGCTACCGGCTCCCGCGCCGACTCGTCGCAGCCGCGCGCCGTGGGCTGCTCGACTCCAGCACCCTCGACGCCTCGCGCGTCACGACGAAAGGACCTTGATGACCGTCTCACGACAGAACCTCATTGCCGCCATGGCCAGTGCGGCTGACATCAGCGACCGGGCGGCCAGCCGCGCCCTGGCTGCAATCGAAGACTCCCTGCTCGCAGCCGCGTCCGCGGGAGCGTCGGTGCGATTGCCCGGCATCCTGTCGCTCGACGTCGTCGCGCGTGCTGAGCGTCAGGGGCGCAATCCCCGCTCCGGTGAGCCTCTCACGGTCGCGGCCGCACATGTAGCTCGTCTGAAGCCAGGGAGTCGTTTGCGCGCTGCGGCCGCAGCGAGCCGCGCGAGCTGAATCGTGGTCGGCCGCTGTGGGGAAGCGGCCGACCGCCACAGGGGTCCGGGTCCTCGTGCGGAGGATCCGGACCCCTCTCTCGTCGGCGGGCTCGGGGTTGCGCACCGCACCACTAGACTTGAGCGAGCATCCGACGACCGCCCGCAAGGAGTAACCCGTGGCCGCACCCAGCCGTCTCGACAACGTCATCTCGCTCGCGAAGCGCCGCGGCTTCGTGTTCCCGTGCAGTGAGATCTACGGCGGTACGCGCTCCGCGTGGGACTACGGGCCCCTCGGCGTCGAGCTCAAGGAGAACATCAAGCGCCAGTGGTGGCGTGCGATGGTCACGAGCCGCGACGACATCGTCGGTCTCGACTCGTCCGTGATCCTCGCCCCTCAGGTGTGGGAGGCCTCGGGTCACATCAAGGCGTTCGTCGACCCGCTGGTCGAGTGCCTCAGCTGCCACAAGCGCTACCGCGAGGACCACCTGCTCGAGGAGTTCGAGGAGAAGAAGGGCCGCGCGCCCGAGGGCGGCCTCGCCGAGATCGCGTGCGCGAACTGCGGCACGCGCGGCCAGTTCACCGAGCCCAAGATGTTCAACGGACTGCTGCGCACCTACCTCGGCGCCGCGTCGGACGACTCCGGCCTGCACTACCTCCGTCCCGAGACCGCGCAGGGCATCTTCGTGAACTTCGAGAACGTGATGCGTGCCTCGCGCGTGAAGCCCCCGTTCGGCATCGCCCAGGTCGGCAAGTCGTTCCGCAACGAGATCACGCCAGGAAACTTCATCTTCCGCACCCGCGAGTTCGAGCAGATGGAGATGGAGTTCTTCGTGGTGCCCGGCACCGACGAGGAGTGGCACCAGACCTGGATCGACACGCGCCACGCGTGGTACACCGACCTTGGCATCGACCCCGAGAACCTGCGCCTGTTCGAGCACCCGCAGGAGAAGCTCTCGCACTACTCCAAGCGCACCGTCGACATCGAGTACCGCTTCGGCTTCCAGGGCAGCGAGTGGGGCGAGCTCGAGGGAATCGCCAACCGCACCGACTTCGATCTCAAGACGCACTCCGAGCACTCCGGCAAGGACCTCAGCTACCTCGACCCCACCACGAACGAGCGCTTCACCCCGTACGTGATCGAGCCCGCCGCCGGCCTCTCGCGAAGCCTCATGGCGTTCCTCGTCGAGGCGTATGAGGAAGAGGAGGTGCCCACCGCGAAGGGCGGCACCGAGACCCGCACCGTGCTGCGCCTCGACAAGCGACTCGCTCCCGTGAAGGCGGCCGTCCTGCCGCTGTCCAAGTCGGAGGAGCTCGTGCCCACCGCACAGGCGCTCGCGACCGAGCTGCGCGCGCACTGGAATGTCGAGCTCGACGTGACGCAGTCCATCGGCAAGCGCTACCGCCGCCAGGACGAGGTGGGCACACCGTTCTGCATCACCGTCGACTTCGACACGAAGGATGACCAGGCCGTCACCATCCGCGATCGCGACACGATGCAGCAGGAGCGCGTGGCGCTCAGCAAGGTCGCGGAGTACCTCGCGCCCAAGCTCCTGGGCGCGTGATCCCATGGGCGCGGGCCACTCGCACGGCACCGCGCTCGAGTCCGCTCCCCGGGCGAGCGAGCGCACGTCGATCATCCTTGCGTCGATCGTGGGGGTGGTGCTGTTCCTGACCCTGGTCGGCGCGGCCGTCGTGTGGCCTCAGGACGCCGACGAGCTGGGCACCTGGCCCACGGCCGCTGAGGGCTCGCGGTGGGTCACCGCCGAGATCATCGGGCCAGCCTCGAGCGGGGTCGAGGGAGAGTACGGCGCGCTGATCCGGGGCGAGGAGGATCAGGGTGAGGTGATCCTGCTCGGCACCGGGGACCCCGCCCTCGAGATCCGCACGGGCGATGTCATCCGCGCGCTCGAACTGCCCGACGGGTACCTGGTGTTCGCCGACTTCGAGCGCGGCTCGCCGCTGCTGATCCTGGCGATCGCCTACGTGCTCGTCGTGCTCGCCGTCGCCCGCTGGCGCGGGCTCGGTGCGCTGCTCGGTCTGGTCGCCGCCTTCGGAGTGGTGATCCTGTTCACGATCCCCGCGCTGTTCGCAGGCGGGGACCCACTGATCGTGGGCCTCGTGACCGGCTCTGGGGCGCTCTTCGTGCTGCTGTACCTTGCGCACGGCCCGAACGCTCGTACCACCACTGCGTACCTCGGCACGCTCGCGGGCCTGATGATCACCGCGGCCCTTGCCTGGTGGGCCGTGGGAGCCTCGAGGCTGACAGGCATCTGGAACGAGGAGGGCGTGCACCTCGAGTTCTGGTACCGCGGGGTATCGCTCGAGGGCCTCGTGCTGTGCGGCATCATCCTCGCGGGGCTCGGCGTCCTCAACGACGTCACCATCACGCAGGCCTCCGCCGTGTGGGAGCTGCGCGCCGTGCGGCCAGACATGTCGCGCTGGGAGCTCTTCAGGCGCGGCATGCGCGTGGGCCGCGATCACATCGCCTCCACCGTCTACACCATCGCCTTCGCCTACGTCGGGGCCGCACTGCCCACGATCATGATGGTCTCGCTCTACAGCCAGAGCCTCGGCGTCACGCTCACGTCCGCTGAGTTCGCCGAGGAGGTCGTGCGCACACTCGTCGGGTCGATCGGGCTCGTGCTCGCCGTGCCGCTGACCACCGCGATCGGGGCGCTGGTCGTCGGACGCCACGCGATTCGCGACGAGGACGTCGCCGAAGCCGCCGTCGAGGGAGCCGACGGCGAAGGGCTTGACCCGGCCCGCGCGTCGGACGCGGGGCCGGGCTAGGCGCTGCTGACCGGCACGCTAGCGGCGCGCCATCGCGAAGGCACGGTCCCTCGCAGACATGCCGAGGGTCCACGCCCGGGCCACGTCGTCGCGTGTGATCCGCACGAACGCCCAGGGCGACAGGCCGAGCACGCGACCCGCCATCACGACCATGAAGACGGTCATGACGACATTGCTGATCAGGCTCGTCCACGCCGCGCCCCACACACCGAACGGCGGGACGAGGATCACGAACGCGGCGATGTTGGCTACCAGGGTGATCGCCAGGCCCACGCTCCGGAGCGTGGGCCTCTCCCACGAGCTCAGGCCGCTCGCGGTCATGAGGCCGGGAACGCAGACGCACGCCGAGATCAGGAGCAGGATCGTCGGCCACAGCGCCGGCGCGAACTCCGGTCCGAAGAGCGGCTCGATCCACCACGGCAAGGTGAGCGCCAGTGCTGAGGAACCCACGATCGCGAGCAGCAGGGTGAGACGCGACGTGTCGGCGACCCGCGACGCGAGCTGATCGCGGCTTCCCACGCCGAACAGGGCCCCTTGAATCGCCAGCGCCACCACGAGCGGCAGGTCGGAGACCGTGGTGGCGACCGTATAGAGCCCGAGGTCGTAGGCGGTGGACAGGGGCACCATCAGCAGTGGGGCGAGGCGCGACAGCGTCATCGACGCCACCGACCCCCACCAGACCCGCACGCCGTAGCCGAACAGCGGCTTCAGCGTGCCGTCGCTTCCATCGCTCTTGTCCTGATCGAGCGGTGGCCTCGCGCCCACGACGATGTAGACGACCCCCGCCAGGACCGGCAGTGCGACGTTGACGATCACGGCGGTGAGCACCGTCAGTGTGTCGGTGAGGAACAGCACGCCGAACGCGACGACACGGCCCGCCGTGAGGATGAGCCTCTCGATAGCGACGTGCTTCCACATCTGGCGGCCGATCGCGGCCCCGCGCACGACCCCCACGATGAGCGCGGGCACGGTCGACGCGCTCGCCACGAAGATCAGGGAGCCGAGTTCGGAGTCGCCATCCGCGAGGAACGGCAGCAGCAACACCGTCACAGCGACGGAGAGGATGCCGACGGCCAGCGTCGCGACCGACGCCCACAAGACCGTCGGGCGCGTGACGCTGGGGCGGCGCGCCAGATGGAAGGTCAGCGCGTCGGGGAGGCCAAGCGTGGCGAGGTTGAGCATCAGCGCCGACGGCGCGAGGGCAGCCGCAAGGAGTCCGCGCCCTTCAGCGCCGAGGCCGTGGGCGAGGATGGGTGCGGTGACGAGTCCTGCGGCGGGGACGAGGAAGCTCGTCGCCGTCATGAGAACTGCCGCACGCTTGAAGCTCGGGTCCTTCTCGGGGGCGGAGGCCACGGGTCAACATTAGGGGCACTTGGGACAAATCGATAGTGCCGAACGGCCACTTCGGGCTAGCATGGCGGCGGATCGTCAGAGCTGTTCCACTCCCACGGAGGTCACCGTGAGCGTCGGCATGCTGCAGGACTCGGTCACCGCCCCGGCTCCGGCGGTGCTGTCGCTCGACATCTTCGACACGGTGCTGCTCCGTGACGGAAGCACTCAGGTTGAGCGCTTCGTCAAGTCCGGACGTCGTGCCGCCCCGCGGCTGGGAGTGGATCCGGGTGCGCTCGCGGCGGCGCGGATCCTTGCGCACACGAACGCGTACCGGGCCATCAGCATGGAACGGCCCGGGGCTGATCCCCGGTTCGATGCGATCTGCCGCGCGACCGTCGCAAGCGTCGGCCTCGGAGGCGAAGCCGCCTCGGTGCTTGCCGAGTGCGAGAAGGACGTCGATGCCGAGCGGCTCAAGCCAGGGGCTCCAGCGCTCGCGATCATCGATGAGGCGCGCGCTCGGGGACAGCGCGTGATCGCGACGAGCGACACCTGGTACGCGCCGGACGACGTCGGCGAACTGTTGGTGCGGGTCCTCGGCCTGCAGCCGTTCGACCGCATCTACACCAGTTCGGAACTCGGCGCGACGAAGCACCACGGCGGGATCTTCGAGAAGGTGGCGGACCTCGAAGGCTATGGGGCGGAGCACTTCCTGCACGTGGGGGATACGTGGGCAGCGGACTACGGCAGAGCGACTGCGGCGGGGTGGGCCGCGCGCCATCTGTCGCGGGGGCACGCGTTTGGGGTCGCGCTCGCGGTGGGAAGGCTGAAAGCGCTGGTGATGTACTCAAGGGGGTGAGGTGATGGTCGAGGCCACGCCAGAGGAGTTCGGTCGAGCGGTGCTCGGTCCGGTGGTCGCAGAGTTCTGCCTGAGGCTGATGAGCCTGGCGAGCCTGATCGAGGTGCCTGAGGGTACGGCCATGCTGTTCTGCGCCAGAGGGGGCCTGCGGTTGCGCGAGGCGTATCTGAGGTTCGGTGACGCGGTCGCGAGGCCCGCCCCGACCGCGACCGTACCGTTCATGACATCGCGGCTGACCTCCATTCGTCCCGCCCTCGTGCCCGCCCTGACGGGAACGTCCGCACGGTTCGGCCCGGCCGCCAGCACGGCCATCCAGCGCGAGCTCTCGCACCTTCCGGCCCGCGAGGCGGCACAGGCGCTCTCGGGCGTCGATATGGACGTAGACATCCCGAGAGGCGAGGAGCCCGCCGACGCTGCGTCGGTCCTCGCCGTTCTGACGCACCCCGATGCCGCCCCGGCGCGTGAAGAGCTCCTGGTCCAGGCAGAGCGGTTCACCCGGCACGTGCGCGAGTCCCTCGGAGGAGCGCAGCACGCGCTGCTCGTCGACACGGGTCTCTATGGGACTACCGGACTGCTGCTCGCCGAGGGCTTCCCCGAGCTGCGCGTCTCCGCCGCCCTGATCGCGCACCAGCGGGCGCCGGGCATGGACCTCTCCCGCGTGCCGACCTACGGCCTGATCGAGCATTCGGACGGCTACGCGCCCTGGCGGGCCCGCAGCTCATTGCTCCGCTACTGGCACTTCGTGGAATGGCTCTTCGAGCCTGCGCTCCCGAGCGTCAGGCGGTTCGACGAGCGGGACGGTGCCGTGGTCTCGAACCTCGAACAGGTCGACGGCTGGTCTGAGAAGGTGCTGCCCCTCGAGGGCGAGGCGTTCCATGGTGTGCTGCGCTACATGCAGGAAGACGTTGCCGCCGGCGGCGAGGCCAAGGTCCTGGCCGATGCGCCTGGCGCCTGGAAGCGGCTGCGGCGCGCGATCGTCTGGCCGACGGCCGATGACGCGACGGCGCTCGCGGTGGGAACGAGATCGCACGACTTCGGGCGGACGGAGACGTGGACGACGGAGCCGTGGAAGGGGCCGCTCGCCTCGCTCAGAGGCTCGACGATGTGGCGTGAGGGCACCATCGCCCGGTCGGGAACGCCTTTGCGCGCGCCGCTGCTCGCGACCATCGAGGGGGCCTACCTGGCGAGGACGACGTACAGGACGGCGCGCCGCGCGATCGCAGGAGGTCGCGCATGATGGAGCGGCTCAGCGTCGTGATCCCCAACTACAACTATGGGCGCTTCATCGAGGCCGCCATCGACAGCGCGCTCGCCGTCGACTGGCCGGACGTCGAGGTGATCGTCGTGGACGATGGATCCACCGACGACTCCCGGGAGCGTATCGCCGCGTACGGGGATCGCATCACGGCCGTGTTCCAGGCCAACGCGGGAGCGCGCGAGGCATCCAACGTCGGGTTCGCGAGGTCCACGGGCGACGCGATCGTGTTCCTCGACTCCGATGACCTTCTCGAGCCGACGCTCGCCCGCGAGGTCGCGATCGTCTGGAGCGACCGCGTCAGCAAGGTGCAGTTTCCGATGATCCGCATCGACCGGGACGGCATCCCCACGGGCTCGCGCTTCCCCGAGTTCGCCCGAGTGCCGACGCCGGACGACGTCCGTCGGTGGATGCGGGCCACGGGCGAGTACCCGACGCCGCCGGGCACGGGCAACGTGTACGCCCGCACCTTCCTCGAGAAGCTGTTCCCTCTTGACGGCACGTGCGGCGCGTGGACCGACTCCGCGTGTCTCGCCGCGGCGCCCTACCTCGGTGATGTCATCACGGTAGAGCGCCCCCAGGCGCGCTACCGACAGCATGGAGAGAACGACAGCTTCCTCCTCGCTGATCCACGCCGCTTCAGCGACCATGTGGCCAGGGCGCTCCAGAGGCATCGGTTCGCGCTTGCGCTGTCGGGCAACGAGGCCGATGGGGACGCTCCGCTGTTCCGCGGGCGCCACTTGCTCCAGTTGAGAGTCGCGGCGCGAAGGATGCGTCCTCAGGACCGGCCGTTGCCGGGTGACTCTCGAGCGCGGATGCTCGGCGATGCCGTGGCCTCTCCGTTCGTTCCGGGGCCGGACTCGGCGAAACGGAGACTGATGGTCGCAGGCTGGTCGATCGCGACGCTCGTCGCTCCGCGTGCGCTGGCGTCACGGCTCGTGGAGATGCGCTTCCGACAGCCTTCCGCGGCGTGACGCCTCACGTGTAGACGCGTACCCAGTCGACGTACATCTCGATCTCTTCCCCCAGCGGTTCGAGGTGGACCGGCCACCCGCCGCCCAGTGCGAGATCGATGAGGAAGAAGTAGGGAAGTGCATCCAGCTCGAGGTTGCTCCACGAGGTGATGAGCCTGCCATCGATGAACATGTCGGCACCGTCGGGGCGGACGTGAACTCCGTACGTGTGCCACGTCAGAGCCCAGTCAGTCATGCCGTTGTCGTGGAAGCAGTCAACCCCCACCGCGTCCGAGTCGGAGAGCCAGTTATGCGCGGTGTGGCAGCTGCCGGTGGGGTTGTGACCGTAGAGCTCCACCGCGTCGATCTCTCCGGCGGCATCGGCAGGCGCCCGGGCGCTCTCGGTGTCCAGCATCCAGAACGCGGGCCACGATCCGGCTGCGGCCGGCGCGAGGATGCGGGCTTCGAAGTAGCCGTACTGGGCTGAGAACCCCGACCCGCCGACGCGCGCAGAGGAGAGGATGCCTCCCGTGTGCTGTCTTTCCCAGCCCCATGGATCGTCGCGCGTACCGAGCGGTTCGACCTTGATGCGCAGGTACTCCTCCTTCAAGGTGCCGATGGAGTCCGTGCCCCATGCGGGATCTGCGAACACGGCGTCGCCGAACTCACCCCTGCCGCCAGCGTCGGGCTTAGTGGCGGAGTAGGTGGCGCCGTGGCCCTCCTGCGTGAGCGAGAGGGGCTCGGAGAAGTCGTCCTCGTACTGGAGGGTCATGCCCGCAGGAGCGAAGCCGTCGGACGTGACGGCCACACCTGAGACGTTGTACAGCTGTGGGTAGAGCGGAGCTGCGGCGGAGGGCGCCGTGACCTTGAGAGCCACCGGCCCATGCTGCAGTCGGTCCAGCTCGACCATGAGCACTGCACGCCCGTCGCTGTCGGCGACTGACTCCGCGACGTCCGTGATGCTCTGCAAGCGCGGGTCCCACGCCGCTGCAGTGACGGAGGACCCAGGCGCCGCGCTTACCACCACCGTCGTATCGCCGGAGACTGCGGTACCTATTGCCGGGCACACGAGTGCCAGCTCCGCACCGCTCGAGGTGCCGACCGCCGCCGACGACGCGGTGCACCCGGGCCCGTCCGGCGCGTCGACCTCGACGCCGCGCGTCGTCGGCCATCGCGGCGGCGTCGAACCCGCAGGGTATGCGCGCAGTTCGCCTACGGGTGCGGCGTCGCCAGCAATCTCGAATCTCAGCCACGTGACGCGGCGAGGCGTGATAGCGATGGTCGTCAGGGGGTGCGTCCCGGAGGCCACGCCGCTCACAGGGATCGTGCTGCCGTCGCTGAACACGAGCGTTCCGTGCATCGGATCGCCGCCGTCCGTGGATCCGGCGATGCTGACGCTCGCCACAGCGGTCGCTTCGTCCCACGACAGCGCGGCCCACGGTGCCTGGTCTGCGGTGTCGGGTGACCAGGTCGCGCCGATGTCGCCTTCCTCGATGCTCCCGTCGGCCAGGGCCGCTGCAGAGTCGCCCGCCTGTGCGCTCGAGACGCGAGGAGCGGGTGCCCCCGCCGCCCCTCCGCTCTGGATGGAGCCGGAGTCGTCGAGTGAGAGAGCGCGTAGCGCCACGGCTTCGGAGCCCGGTGCGCCATCGACGAATCGGATCTCGGCGCTCGTCACCCACACCCGTTCGATGTCGACCGAGACGTTGCCGTGCCGGTCAGGCGTCACCCACACCGAGGCGCCGTTGTCGAACGTGACCACTGCTGCGGAATAGGCGTGAGCGGGGCCGCCCGCGCCGTCGAGTCGGATGTGGCTCACCGCAGCGGGGTCGTGCCATTCGAGTGTGAGCCACGAACCCTTGGCGGGAGTGCGCGACACCCACACGGGATCGACGTTCGCCCACGCGGCGTAGTCCGGCTCACCGAGGGGTTCATCGATCGCGCGCTCGGGAGCGCGTGCAGGCTCGTCGAGGTCGCGCGCGGCACGGACGAGGTCGTTCGGGTCGGTGCCTTCCGTGGCCGATGAGGCTCTCACGATCACGTCGCCTGTCCCGCCCAGCCTGTCGACGGCGACCACGGCGGCGGTGATGGCCGCCAGGCTCAGCGCGACCGCCGCCCAGGCTCGCGCGCTTCTGCGCCGCCATCCGGACTCGTCCGCGTCAGACGTGCGGCGCTCGAGCCGTGATGGAGCGGTCACAGCGTGGAGATCCGTTCGGGTGTGATGCGACCGCGCAGCACGTCGCGCAATGCGAGCGCATTGCCTCTGAGGCGCTCCCGGCGCCACGACGTCTCGGGCCCGATGACGCTGCGCACCACGTTCTTGGCCGTCGGACGGAAGATCTCCCACGCGGAGAGCCACAGCGGGAAGCTTCCGGTGCGGTTCAGGTGGATCGGGTTCATGAGTTGCGAGTAGCCCAGGCGCACATGGTTGGTGCGTCCGCCCGACGCTGCGCCGCGGTGAACGATGACGCAGTCTTCGACGTGGGCGAGGAACCCGTGGCGCATGAGGCGGCGTGCGAAGTCGTGGTCCTCGAGCCATGAGTAGAGCGGCAGTCGTGCGTCGAACAGGACACCGGGGGCCTTCGTCCGATGGAAGACCATGTTCGCGCCGAAGAGCGTGCGACCCCTCGTGAACTCACCCGTGAGGGGTTCACGTTCGGACCTCTCGACGAGCCGATCCGCCTCGTCAAGCGGAACCTCGCCGTAGCTCTTGCTCGCGGCGCCGTCGAGCAGCACACGCCCGGTGAGTCCGACGCACTCAGGATGGGCGGTGAAGAACTCGAGCGCACGCTCGACGAAGTCGCGACGCACCACGGCATCGTCGTCGAAGAAGAGCACGACATCGGCGCGGTCGCCGAGGGCGGCGAGGCCTGCGTTGCGCTGCGCTGCGAGCCCTCTTGTGCCTGTCACCACCTCCCACGAGGGGTCGATCTCGTCGGGAAGGCTCTCGGCCGTCGGCACTGACAGGATCTTCGCCACAGGAGTGATGGTCTGCGCCGCGAGTCTGGCCGTGAGCTCACCGAGAAGCTCGGGCCGGTTCGCTGAAGCGATCACTATCGCCGCGGTCAGCGCGCGCGAGTGGGCGGTGGTCATGACCGTCCCGCCACCTGGTTGCAGGCCTGGGCCACGGATCTCGCGGAGGTGTCCCATGAGAACCGGTCGAGGTCGATGGCGATGCGTGGCGCTCGTTCCTCGATCGCGGCAGTGAGTCCGGCGGAGATCGCGTGCGCCGAAGTCGGGTCGACGTAGATTGCGTCGTCCCCGCAGATCCAACGGAACACTGGCAGGTCGGAGACCACGAGAGCCGCGGCACCGGCGGCCGCAGCTTCGACCAGAGGCAGGCCGAAGCCCTCGGCGCGGGAAGGGAAGACCACCGCGCGTGCTCCCGCGTACAGCGTTGCGAGGTCCTCGTCCGAGACGTAGCCGGCCTCGACGGTCCCGGAGGGCCAGTCGATCGGCTCCCCCCGGTAGATCGAGGCTCCGCCGCCGACGATGACCAAGGGATGCTGCTCGCGCACTGGTGCGGGCACAAGGCTGTACGCCTGCGCGAGCATGGCGAGGTTCTTGCGAGGATCGCGGCTGCCGACGGTGAGCAGGTACTGCCCGTGTGTGAGTCCAAGCGCGTCGAGCGTCGGTGTGCCGTCGTGCTCCACCGTGGCGAACACGTCACTGGGGGCGTTGGGGGCGACGACCACCTCACCGTCGTAGCGCTTGCGAACCTCGGCCGCGGTGGGCTCGCTCACGGCGACCACCGCGGCCGCCATCCTGAGCTGTGCGCGAAGGATCGGAGCGTGCGTGAGGACGTACTTGCGTGAGAACCACTCGGGGTTGGTGAGCACGAACAGGTCGTGCACGACGAGCACCTGACGGCGTGCGAAGGGCGCGCGCGACGTCAGCGACACCAGGACTGCGCTCGGAGCGAGCCGCGGCAGTCGCAGGACGGCCCAGGCCCACTCGCGCAGCGAGGATCCGACCCAGTGCCCCGTGGGCTCATGCTCGGCGAACCCGTGGTGCGCGACGAGCCGGTCAGCGATCTCACGGGCATACCGTTGCTGTCCCGTGACTCGCTGAGGTCGGAATGCTCCGTTGACGACGACGGTCCGGGCGCTCATGCGGCGACCCACTCCTGGATCTCTGTCGCGAATCGCGACTGCGAGAAGCGTCGGGCGTGCTCGAGCCGGTGCTCTCGCACGGTGGCCAGCGCCGTATCCACGGCGGCGGCCATGCCCTGAGCCGACTCGAACTCCGTCAAGGCGCCTGTCGCGCCGTCCACGATGGACTCGGCGGTGCCGCCGACGTTGCGCGCGACCACGGGTGCGCCTGCGGCCATCGCCTCGACGGGCATGATCCCGAAGTCCTCCACGGCGGGAAAGACGTACACCGATGTCCTGCTGAACAGGGTCCAGAGCAGGGGGTTCGAGGGCGACAGCACGAACGTGACCGGTACCGTCGACTCGGCTGCGAGCTCGCGCAGCCGAGGCAGCTCGGGGCCTCTCCCGGCGAGCACCACCGGCAGATCGCAGGCCTCGCCCACGCGAATGACCACGTCGAGCTCCTTGTAGGGGATGAATCGGGATGCGCCGAGGATGAACGTCTGGGGCAGATCGTCGACGACCCGCCGCTCGTCGTCCGACAGCTCGGCAGTCCAGTCGCGGCTCTGGATCTGCTCGACGTCCACGGGCGGGTGGATCACGGCCGCGTCGGTGCCCCAGGTTGCGGCGATCCGTGCGCGGACGAACTCACTGTTCGCGGCGAACTGCGCTCCTGCGTGGGCGCGCCGCCTGTCGCCACCCTTGAGCGTCGCGGCGACCAGCCGGGCGGTCGCGCTCGACCCGCGCTTGTCGAGCTCGGGAGTCCAGACGTACCGCGCGGGCGTATGCACGTACACGAAGCGAGGGAGATCCGGTCGACCGAAGTCGACATGGTGCGCGAAGGCGTGAGAGCTGATCAGGGCCCAGTCGTACTCGGGCCCACGTTGCATTCGCCACGCCAGCGGCATCCACGGCAGCGCGAGCGCCTTGCTGCGTCTCAGTGGGGTACGTGCGAGCCAGGTCTCTCGCAGGCGTTCCGATGCGAATCGCCCTTGCGAGTCGTCCCAGAGGCAGAGCATGTCGGCGTCCGGGAAGATCCGTCCCATCGCCTCGAAGACGTTCTCGCTGCCGCCTGCCGGCGCGAGCCATTCGTGCACGAGTACGCCGCCCATGACACCCCGCCCCTCGCTTGGCACGGTGACTCGGTCGTTCACGAACAGGCTTCGCGCTGTCGCCACGACAGAGCCCCCGCGCGCCACCGATTCGTCCCTTAAGTTACCTATGTGCCGCCGATGCTGGCAAGGGTTTTCTCGTGCGGCCTGTGCTGCGGGATCGGGGTGGTGGGCCAGCGCGTCACGTGTGCGGCGCGCCGATCAGCACCACGCCGGTGAGGACGCCGGGCCTCTCGGGAAGCGATGAGGTGGCGGCGCGCAGCGAGGCGTGAGAGTCGGCTCCGGCGCGGAGTGTGAGCGTCACCTGGGAGGCCTCGCCTGCCACGATGGCGCCGTCGGCGACGTCGAGCAGAGGCGGAACTGAGACGAGCACGGTGTCGTACTGCGATTCGGCCCATCGGAGCAGCCGCGAGAGCGAGGGCCGCTCGAGCAGGTCGGCGGGATCAGCGGCGGCGTGGCCGGCTGGCAACGCCCAGAGCCCCCGCTCGTGCGTCGCGACGACGGTCGAGTCAGGGTCGACCTCACCGGCGAGGACCTCCATGGCGCCCGGGGAGTCGGCGAGTTCGAGCAGGCGAGACGCCCGCTGCTCGCGTCCGTCGAGATCGACGAGCAGTGTGCGGCGATTGCTGCGGGCGAAGGCGAGGGCGAGCTGGTGAGGCACCGCCGCATCCGACGCGGTTGCGGACAGCGGAGCGACCAGCACGCTGTGGCCTGCAGTGTCAGCCGCCTGAAGGAGCCGCGTGCGCAGCTCTTGGTACGAGGCGGGCACTTCGGTGCGGTCCGCGTCCGGCGCGGTCGCTCGGCGTGCGGGCACCGGGACGACGCCGAGCACGCCGATGCCGTGCGTGGCGAGATCGTCGCGGGTACGCACGCGATCGTCGCGCGTGAACCGCACGATTGCTACGACCAGGCCGATGCCGAGGCCGATCAGTCCCGTCAGCACCAGGACGCGCTTCGCGTCGGGCGAGCTCGCCTGCGACGGAGGTTCAGGCTGGCTGAGGATCTCTAGGCGGAGGGCGTCGTCGCCGGCCAGGTTCTCGCCTCCGACGCTGTCAGGCACGACCTCGACGGCGAAGCGTGCGACGGTGGCAGCGGCATCGGCCGCGAGGCCGGGCTCGTGCGCGCTGACCGTGACGGTCAGCAGGCCCGTCGCGACCTGGGTGGTCACACCGACCATGGCCTCGAGGTCGCCCGTCGACGTCCCACCTCCCAGCGCTGCCGCCGCAGGCTCGAGCACGACGGGCGAGTCGATGATCCCCGCGACGGTCGCCGCGATACTCGATGCGAAGTCGACGCCTGCTTGCGCATCCTGGATGCCGACGGGCTCGTTGGCGGTGACGACGATGCGGGTCGAGGCCTCGTAGACCTGTGGCGCCGACGAGAGATACATCGCGCCGGCGATCGCTCCGATCGCAGTGGCGGCGAGCAGCGGCAGCCAGCTTCTGCGGATGGCGCGGAGATAGTCCAGCAGTTCCATGGGTCCCCTCCCGATGACTGCGGTGAGCGCACGCGCATGGATCCACCACCTGGACCCACGGCGCTGTTTCCCCTCGCAAGGTACCTTACGGGCATGGGGCTCCTGACTGCCAGCACCGCGTTGCTGGTCCTGTACGGCCTGGCGACGCGACGCTATGACCGCGCCCTGGCGCTCGCCGGAGCCACCTCGGCGGGCGCCGCGCTCGTGCTGGGACCTGTCGCGGTGCCGACGTTCTACGCCGTGGCTGCGGGACTGGTGGTGGTGCTCGGAGCGAGGTTCCTTGGCTCCCGCGGAGACCTGCGGCGGCTCGCGGGCATGCCCGGGTGGGGGCTGTTCCTCGGCTTCTTCGGCTGGTCGGTGCTGGTGACTGTCGTCGCGCCGCTGCTGTTCAGCGGGTTGCGCACGGAGACTCCGTCCGGCGCCGTGCTCGCCGCGGGAGACCTGACCATGTCGAACGTCGCCCAGATCGTCTACCTCGGCCTGAGCGTGTGCGTCGTCGTGATCTTCGCGTACACCTCGCATATCGGTCCCCAGGCCATCGGCCTCACGCTGTATGCCGCGATCCTGCTCTCTGGGTGGCGCTATCTTGCGGTTCACCAGGGCGTTCCATTCCCCGAGGGGGTGTTCGACAACTCTCCCACCTTCGCGTACATCGAGACCGCAGCTGGGGGAGTCGAACGCTTCCGAGGCATCACCTCGGAGCCGGCGGCGTTGGCTGGCGTGGTCATCGCGACGATGACGTACGCGATCGCCCGCGCGCGCCAGGTGGGAGGTGCGCGCAGGATCGCGCACCTGCTCGTCGGCACGGTGGCCGCGTTGCTGGGCGCCGTCTCGACGTCGACCTCCTTCGTCGTGGTCGGCATGATCATGCTCGGGCTCGTCGCCGTCGTGTCTCTCGGCGCTCTCCTCGGGCGCCGCGCGGTGCTGGCGCCGTCCTCCGCCGCGACGTTATGGGGAGCAGGGGTTCTGCTGGTCGCGGCGGCGCCGGCCATCTACGCGTGGGTGACGGGCGTGGTCGGCGACAAGGTGGAGTCCGACTCGTTCGATGCGAGGTCGGGAACCGACGCGCGGTCCTTCGAGATCTTCCTCGACACGTACGGTTTCGGCGTCGGGCTCGGCAGCGGGCGCGCCTCCTCGTTCGTCGCGACCCTGCTCAGCACCACCGGGTTCGTCGGCACGCTCCTGTTCGTGGGCGCGATCGCCGCCGTCGTCGGTCCCGCGCTCGCGGTGCGCCGGGCGCGTCCCGTGGTGTGGGTGCTCGCGGCGGTGCTCGCCACGAAGATCGTCTCGGGTCCGGATCTGTCGCCAACCGATGGGCTCCTGTGGATGTGCCTCGGGGTGCTCGCGGGCATCGTGGTCGCGCATCGGCGCGAGGAGGCCGCGCGCGCCGACGAAGGCGGCAGCCAGGCCATGCGGCATTCCCCGGCGGCTTCCCGCGTCGGTCCCACGCCTGCGACGGTGACCTGACGCCCCGCTGCCCGAGTACGCACGAGCAGTTGCACGGGGACCCTTGCGGACGCCGAGGGGCGCTGTGCTAGCGTGCGATTCATCTTCTCGGCCGGGTTCCACGAATCACCAGCGTCACCCGACATCGACGGGCAGACGTGCGTACCTCATCCCCACACTCACGGGAGGTCGCCGACAGTGCCAAGCTCCTCGCGTCACGCTCTACACGCCTTCGCTCGCGCGCGCTTCGGGCATCGCCAGCAGTATCTGCGGCTCACGAGCGGCGCGCCCCCAGGCAGGGTCGTGCACTGAGGTGGCGGACCGGGGGGCACGCCACAGCACCTACGACGCCGTCGTCCTCGGCGCCGGGATCAGCGGTCTCGTGTCCGCATCGGTCCTCGTCGAGCGCGGGGCGTGCTCCGTCCTGGTGCTCGACGAGTACCAGCAGGCCGGCGGCAACCACCTCGATTTCTCGATCGGCCCGTACACGTTCGATGTCGGCAGCCTCATCTTCCAGGATGACTCTCCGCTGGTGCATCGGTTCCCCGAACTGCTGCCGCAGTACGTGCCGGTCGAGCCGAGCTGGTCGCGTCTGAATCCGCAGGGGCGCATCGCCGAGTACCCGATCTCAGTGCGGGACGATCTCATCGCCGCCGGTCCGCTGGAGTGGGCGCGAATGGCCGGCTCGCTCGTGGGCTGCAGGCTGCGCCACCGGCGCCAGCGCAACGCACGTGACTTCGCGCGCTTCTGGGTCGGCGCGAGGCTCGCGCACCGGACGGGGCTCGAGCACTACATCGAGCGCTTCTACGGACGTCCCGCCGAGGAGATCGACCTGGAGTTCGCGCGCGCGAGGATGATGTGGATCGCTCAGAGCGCGGCACTGCGCCCCAGGCTCGCCGCGTTCGGCTCCGCCGCTGCGAGAAGGATCGCGCCGCGTCGGGCGTCCGACGACGCGGCCGAAGCGACTCCGAACCGCCAGCTCGTGCGACCGCGCGAGGGCTTCGCGGCGCTGTACGGGCCGGTGGTCGATCGGTTGCGCGACACCGGCGTCGACTTCGTGCTCGGGTGCCGCCCAACTGCGATCGAGGCGACCGGCGATGTGGCGATGGTGCGTGCCGAGGGCGTCGAGGTCGCCGCGCGGCAGGTGGTCTCGACCATCCCGGTGCATCGGGCGCTTGAACTGGTGGGCGTGAACGCCGAGCCGCTCCCGACGGTCACCATCATCTCGCTGCTGTGCAGCTTCGCCGGTGACAGGGGATTCTCGACATCGATCCTGTACAACTTCTCGCACTCGGGCGACTGGAAGCGCCTGACGATGCACTCCGACTTCTACGGCACTGCAGAGGGTCGTGAGTACTTCTGCGTCGAGGTCGTTGCGTCGCAGAGCGCGCCGGACGTGAACAGCGCGGAGAGTGGCTTCCTGACACATGTGCGCAAGCACGGACTCTTCGACGGAGATCTCAGGATCGAGGGGACGCACCTGCTCGAGAGCGTCTACCCCGTGTACACCCACGGAAGCGCGACCCGGGCGTCCGAGCAGATCGCCACATTGAGGAGTCATGGGGTGCAGTCGCTCGGCAAACAGGGAGGGTTCGAGTACCAGCCGACGGCTCGCGTCTCCACGCGGACCGCCGAACGTGCACTGGGGGGAAAGGTGTCGCCCAAGTGAGGCCACCACGCTCGGGGAAGGAGAGCGGCACATGAAGATCGTCCACCTGCTCAAGCATGCGGTTCGGGGCAACGGAAGCGTGCATCTCGCCGTCGACCTCGCTTGCGCCCAGGCGGAGGCGGGGCACGACGTGTGGTTCGCGAGCGCGCGAGGCGACTACGACAACGTGCTCGCGTCGCGCGGCGTGCATGTCACCGACCTGCCCGAGCCCGACTCGAAGCGGCACGCGATCGACAACGCCGTAGCCCTCGCGAAGCTCGTCAGGCGCGTCAAGCCGGACGTCCTGCATGCGCACATGATGTCGTCGGCAGTGATCGCCCTTCCCGTGTCACTCGCATTCCGCGCGCCGCTCGTCACGACGATGCACAACTCGTTCGACGCCCACTCCTGGCTCATGCGTGCGGGTCGCAGGGTGGTCGCGGTGAGCGAGGCGGAGAGGCGCCTGCTGCGCTCCCGGCGCTACCCCGACTGGCAGGTGGTCACAGTGCTCAACGGCACCGCCGGCTCGGCGCGCGAGGGCCTGCCGTTCGACGACATCGGAGCCCTGCGCCGCCCCTCGGTCACCACGTTGTCCGGGCTCCACCCGCGCAAGGCGGTCGACGACGTCGTCGAGGGCTTCCGTCGCGTCGCCGAGGAGCACCCCGCGTGGCACTTGAACATCCTCGGGTGGGGTCCCTCCCAGCAGGATCTCGAGCGGCAGGTGGAGTCCGCCGGGCTCGAGGATCGCGTGCACTTTCTCGGCGCGACGGTGACGCCGTGGCCGTACCTCGCCGAGTCGGACGTGGTCGTGACCGCCTCGCTCGCTGATCCGTGCCCGCTGACGGTCATGGAGGCGCGCGTCGCCGGTGCGGCCGTAGTCGGGACCCGCGTCGGTGGCATCCCGGAGGTGCTCGGCTACGGCGCGGCGGGTCACCTGGTGGACACGCATGCGCCGGGGCAGCTTGCGGACGCGTTCCGCGAGCTCATGTCAGGCGAGGGAGCGCTGGGGGACTGGCGTGAGCGCGCCCGGCGCGGGTCCGAGCGATTCACCGTCGCACGCATGCAGCGCGACTACGACGACGTGTATGGACAGGTGCTCCCACGCCGACGCCGTGGGGGTTCTGCCGACGAGAGCAAGGAAGCGCGCCGCCCGCGGGTGGCCTATGTGGTGCCGCCGTCTCCGGTGTTCGCAGGCATCGAACGCGTGGTCCATGAGCTTGCGAGCACGCTCGCGCGGGAACACGGTGACGAGTTCGACGTCCATGTGGCGTTCGCCTCTCACTATGAGGAGCCCGAGCTTGCGGATGTGCCGTACACGAAGCACGAGTTGGGTGTCCCGCGGCTCATGTCGCTCGCGGGACCATTGAGGCGGTTCGTGCGGCGCGCAGAGATCGACCTGCTCGTGGTTCCGCAGGTGGAGGCGTCGACGGTGGCGTGGGTCGCGACGCGTGGCGCGCGCTCCGTCAGGCTCGTCCCACACCTCCATGGCAATCCCCAGGTCGAGGAAGCGGACGGCAACGTCACGACGAAGCTCGCCTTCGTCGCCTATCGTGCGTGGGTCGCGCGGTCCGTGAGCGCCGTGCTCGCCGTGTCGCCTTCGCTCGCACGGTATGCGGCGGCGCACCTGTCGTCCCGCGCTCCGGTGCACTTCGCGAAGAACCCTGTGCGCGACCTCCGCCCGACGGCGCACGAGCGGACGGCCGGCGAGCCTTTCACGTTCGTCAGCGTGGCGCGGCTCGCGCGACAGAAGGGTCAGGACCAGTTGCTGCGGGCCTTCGCGCTCGCGGCTCCACACCTCGACGGCGCACGCCTGCGACTCGTCGGCGACGGGCCGATGCGTGACGAGCTCCGCGAGCTGGCCGCTTCGCTCGGGCTCGGCGAGACGGTGGAGTTCGTCGGCTACGTGTCCGCTCCCGAGGACGAGATCGCGGCGTCGGACTGCTTCGTGCTCGCCTCGCGGTGGGAAGGCTTCGGGGTGGCGCTCGTCGAGGCCCTGCAGTGCGGGGTGCCGGTCCTGGCGACGGACTGTGACTTCGGCCCGGCCGACATCATCACCGACCCGGCGCTCGGCGAGGTCGTCCCGGTGGACGATGTGTCTGCGCTCGCCGCCGGACTCGTGCGGGCGCGCCAGCGCCAGGACACTGACGCCGACCGGAGCCGACGCCTCGAGGCCGCGAAGGAGTACCTGCCGTCTCAGGCGGCGGCCAGTCACGCCGAGATCCTTCGCGGTCTGCTCGGATCCGAGCGCGACATTGAACGAGTGTCTGAAATGTGATGGATGTCACATGATCGTCACATTTGTCCGTTAGCGTGGGTAGCGCTCGAGCAGTCATCGGCGGGGTTGGGGACGCCCCGTATGCGGGAGTGGGACCGCGAGGCACGTGCAACGACCAGGTGGGGGGTCGGACGAATGACGGATCAGAGGACGGCAGGGGTGGCGGCCATCGCCGCCGCGCCGAGCCGGATCAAGGCAGAGGGCGCGAACCTGGGGTCGCCTCCGCGCAGAGCGGACTGGCGGCGCACGTATGCGCGGCGCCTGTTCGTGACCGACCTGGCGGCGCTCGTGTGGGTCGTGGGGGCAGCGGAGATCGCGCTGTACGGCGGGGTGGAGCTCCCGGCGGAGACGCCCATCGGTCCGCTCGTCGGCCTGGTGTTCGGCTTTCCTGTGCTGCTGCTGGTGTCGTGGCAGGCTGCGCTCGCGCTCGCTGACACCAGGGCGCCTCGGGTCGCAGGCTTCGGCTCCGGCGAATACGAGCGCGTGTTCGACGCGACGTTCATGGTGTTCGGCGTGACGGCGACTCTCGCGTACGTGTTCGACGTCGAGTCGATCAAGCCGTTCCTCTTCCTCACGGTGCCCTTGGGTCTCCTCGCGCTGTTCGTCGAGCGTTGGCTGTGGCGACTGTGGCTCCGCGCGCGCCGCCTGGACGGTGAGTACTGCTCCACCGTGCTGCTCGTCGGATCGTCGAGCTCGGTGCGCGAGATCGCAGAGGAGCTCGGGCGCACGGCTCACGCGGGGTATCGCGTCGTGGGGGCCACGGTCCCGGGAGGCGCCGCCGGCGATATGGTCGCAGGGACCTCTGTGCCGATCGTGGGAGATCCGAGCGATGTCCAGGGAGCCATGGCGGTGGCGGGCGCAGACACCGTGGTCGTCACGAGCGCGGACGTGCTGACCGCGCACAGGGTGCAGGAGATCAGCTGGGAGCTGCGGCCCGGCGAGCAGTACCTGGTGCTTGCGCCGAGCATCGTCGGCGTCGGAGATCCGCGTCTCCATGCCCGTCCCGTGGCGGGGCTTCCGCTGCTGCATGTGGATACGCCGGAGCTCTCGCGCGGCAACAGGTTCCTCAAGCGGTCGTTCGATGTGGCCGTCTCCGCGGTGTTGCTCGCTCTCCTGTCGCCGATCCTGATCGCGCTCGCGATTGCGGTGAGGGCGACGAGTCCAGGGCCCATTCTGTATCGGTCCGAGCGCATCGGTCTGGGCGGTGAGCCCTTCGCGATGCTCAAGTTCCGGTCGATGCGGCCCGGTGCTGATAGGGAGCTCGCCGCGCTGCTGCGCGAGCAGGGCACCTCGGAGACCCCGCTCTTCAAGGTGCAGAACGATCCCCGCATCACTCCGATCGGGCGGATTCTGCGCAAGTACTCGCTCGATGAGCTGCCCCAGTTGCTCAACGTGCTCGGTGGCAGCATGAGCCTCGTGGGTCCGCGTCCGCAGATCGCTGCCGAGGTGGCGATGTACACGGACTCGGCGAAGCGTCGGCTGCTGACGCGGCCGGGCGTGACGGGACTGTGGCAGGTGAGCGGCCGCTCAGCGCTCACGTGGGACGATGCGGTGCGTCTGGACCTCTACTACGTCGAGAACTGGTCCTTGCTGGGCGACGTGTCGATCATGCTGCGCACGTTCAAGGCTGTGCTGGCGCCGGGCGAGACAGCCCACTAGGGAGCCGCTGCGTCGGCCCGAGCACGCGCGCGCCGCAGCACGGGAGAGTTAACGCAGAGTTAACCTCACTGGGGTGTACGGACCGGACGCACAAGGCTAATGTGAAGAATGTCACATTTCGTCCGAATCGTATTCGGGCGAGCATGGCCGGGATCAAGGCTGAACCCGGGGGCGGTGCCGTATCGGAACCGATCGCAGCCTTGCACCGTCGCCCGGGCAGCCTCTCAGGGGGAGGCACGATTTCCATGGCGATGACATCAGCAGACACGAGGGCCGGACTCCGCTTGCTCGCGGGTACCGGCCTCGCTGGCGGCTCACTCTTCTTCGGTGTGCCGGCGGCATTCTCCACGACCTGGGGGGTCGTGGGACACGCAGCATCCCAGAGCATCGGCGGCGCGGACATGACCGTGCTCGTCGCATGGTTGCTGCTCGGCATTCTCGCTTTGCTCGGCGGAGGCGTCGCTCTGGCGATCGCCTCGCGCCGCCGGCGAGCGGCGCGTACGGGTATGGCGCGGGAGCGCAGGTCCGAGCTGGCGGGATCGCTGCGCTCGGACTCTGCAGGCGCCACCGTGCTGTAGCGCTCGCTGGCCCCCACACGTGCGCCCGCGCTGATGCGTCTGGGATCGGACGGCCCGGGCCGTCCGAGGGTTCGCCCCGCACGCCGGCCCGCCCGGGCCACCCCTCAGCAGCCCGGGCGGGCCGTGTGCGGCTTCGCCCGTGCCCTGCGGGCAGGCGGGTTCGTTCGTTCAGCGACAATAGACGCATGAGCACGTCGTCCCACTCTGCGCAGCGCCTGCTGCCACCCCTGCAGATCGGTCCGCTCGAGGTGGAGACGCCCGTGGTGCTGGCGCCGATGGCCGGGGTGACCAATGCCGCCTTCCGGCGCCTGTGCCGCGAGCACGGCGGGGGCCTGTATGTGGCCGAGATGGTGACATCGCGCGCGCTGGTGGAGCGCACGCCGGAGAGCATGCGGATCATCCACCACGATCCCGACGAGACGCCTCGCTCGGTGCAGGTCTACGGGGTGGATCCGGCGACGATCGGTGCTGCGGTGAAGATGATCGCCGAGGAGGATCGCGCGGACCACATCGACATGAACTTCGGCTGCCCGGTGCCGAAGGTGACCCGCAAGGGCGGTGGAGCGGTACTGCCGTGGAAGCGCGACCTGTTCCGCGACATCGTGCGCGCCGCGGTCCGCGCCGCCGAGCCCCACGGCATCCCGGTCACCGTGAAGATGCGCAAGGGCGTCGACGAGGACCACCTCACGTACCTGGACGCCGCTCGCACGGCGGAGAAGGAGGGTGCCGCCGCCGTCGCTCTTCACGCCCGCACCGCAGCCGACTACTACTCGGGCACTGCGGACTGGGAGGCGATCGCGCGTCTCAAGGACGCGGTCCGAACCGTCCCTGTGCTCGGCAACGGAGACATCTGGGCGGCCGAGGACGCTCTGCGTATGGTGGAGCAGACCGGGTGCGACGGGGTGGTCGTGGGCCGTGGATGCATGGGCCGACCGTGGCTGTTCGCCGATCTGCAGGCCGCGTTCGAGGGTCGCGCGGAGCGCGTGCGCCCGGGGCTCAGCATCGTGGCGGACACGATCTACCGCCACGGCGAGCTCATGGTGGACACGTTCGGGGGCGACGAGAACAAGGCCATGCGGGAGATCCGCAAGCACATGGCCTGGTACTTGAAGGGCTATCCCGTCGGGGGAGAGGCCCGACGCGCGCTCGGCCTGGTGGAGACGCTCGCCGAGCTGCGGGGCATCCTCGATTCGCTCGACCTCGACACGCCCTACCCGGGTGAGGGCGCCGAGGGCGCTCGCGGACGGCAAGGAAGCCCACGTCAGCCCGCGTGCCCCGAGGGCTGGCTGGACACGCAGGACATCACCCCGGACCTGGAGGAGCGCCTGCGCGAGGCCGAGCTGAGCGTCTCGGGAGGCTGACGCATCGACTAGGTTCTCGCTCATGAACGCCGACGCGCACCGCCGCTTCCCGGTCGACCCGCATCTCGGGGTGCATGAGCCTGAGGCTCACCCCGAGTACGCCGACGTGGTCGCATTCTTTGGGCATCTCGCCTACACCGTGGCCCCGTTGCGGGGGGTGCTCGCCGCGCATCTCGAGCAGTGCGAGGGAGAGATGCTGCCGACGCTGCTGATGCAGGACATCACGGCGTGGCTGCTGGGTGAGCTCCGCGGTGGTCCGAGCGGCAGGACGATGCAGGTGCTGCAGCTGCTCGATGAGGCGTATGTGGCCGCGCCCGAGGCGTTGCGGTCGGTGATGGTGATCGGCTTCCTGGAACACATCCCAGGGTTCGCGGGCGCCTCGGATGACGCCGAGGGACTCGGCGTCGCAGTGCGTGCGGGGCTCGGGCCCACGCTCACTGCGGTGCTGCGCGAGGTGGAGGGCTGGCGCGGTCACGTGTGACCGAGGCGCGCGATCGCGCGGTGTGAGTGCCGCGCTCGGCCGAACCGCCTGGCAGGCGGGCTAGCATCGAGTGGTGAGCGTCAACAGCCCCGGCTATGAGGAGCGCGACGAGGACCGCTACGTCCCCGAGTCTCCGAAGACGGCCAATCGCACCCCGTTTGCGCGTGACCGCGCGCGGATCCTTCACTCGAGTGCCTTGCGGCGGCTCGGCGCGAAGACGCAGATTCTTGGCGCAGGCTCCGGCGACTTCGTGCGCACGCGGCTCACGCACTCTCTCGAGGTCGCGCAGGTGGGCCGCGAGCTGGGCAAGGCGCTGGGCTGCGACCCCGACGTCGTGGACGCCGCGTGCCTCGCGCACGACTTGGGGCACCCGCCGTTCGGCCACAACGGAGAGCGGGCTCTGGACGAGGTCACGCGGGAGATCGGCGGCTTCGAGGGCAACGCCCAGACGCTGCGCGTCGTCACCCGGCTCGAGCCCAAGACCGTGCACCCGTCCACGGGTGAGCCGCTCGGCCTGAACCTCACCCGCGCGTCACTGGACGCGATCGTCAAGTACCCGTGGGGCGAGACTGAGCTGCCGACGCGTGAGGACGGCACTGCGGTGCGCAAGTTCAACGTGTACGAGGATGATCGCGCCGTCTTCGACTGGCTGCGCGAGGACGCTCCCGCGCGGCGCCCAAGCTTCGAGGCGCAGGTGATGGACCTCGCGGACGACATCGCCTACTCGGTACACGATGTCGAGGACTCGGTGGTGCACAACGGGGTCTCTCTGCGCGTTCTGCGGGATCTCGAGCGCGCCAAGGGTGTCGCCGCGCAGGCGCTCGAGTGGTACGGGTGGACGGACGAGGACGCGCTGCTCGACGCGCTCGACCGGCTGCGCGCGTGGGGCTGGTGGGCAGAGGATTTCGACGGCTCGCGCGCGTCGTTGGCGGCGCTGAAGGACATGACAAGCCAGCTGATCGGCCGCATGTGCAACGCGACTATCGCCGCGACGCGTCAGGTGCACGGCGAAGGCCCGCTCACACGCTTCCGTGCCGAGTTGGTGGTGCCGCAGGAGACGCTCGCGGAGATTGTGCTGCTGAAGGCGATTGCCGTGCACTTCCTTATGGCGCCGCGTGAGGCTTCGCCTGCGTACGCGAAGCAGCGCCGGGTCCTGAAGGAGCTGGTCATGGCTCTCGCCGAGCGCGGGCCTGACGCGCTGGAGCCTCAGTTCGCCGCTGACTATCGTGCGGCGTCGGACGATGCGGCACGCCTGCGGGTGGCGGTGGACCAGGTGGCGTCGTTGACCGACAAGTCGGCCTACGACTGGCATCACCGCTTCGTGATCAGTCCCCGTCGTCCGCGCGGGTGACCTCGGGCCCACCCGACGCGGGTTCCGGTGCGGCGGTCGTGCTCGCCTTCGCGCGGGCGAGCGCGATGAGGGCGGCGATGGGCAGTAGCAACGGCACCCAGCCGTAGGCGGATCCGAAGCCGGTCCACACGGTCTCGTCGGGCCACCATGACGACTCGAGGTAGCCGAGCGCGCCCACGGTCAGCACGCCGACGAGCTCGATCGCGGACCCGACGATGGCGAGCCGGCGCATCCCCTTGTACATCGCGTACGCGATCACGCCGTAGAGCAGCGCAGAAACCGCCGAGAGCAGGTAGGGGACCGGCGCCTCGGAGAGCTTGGTGGAGATCTGATAGGCCGAACGGCCGGTCGCTGCGAGGCACAGGATCGCGTAGGTCGCGATCAGTGCGATCCGGGCGATCGGCTGGACGTGTCTGCGAGAGCCGACCGCCTCGTCGGGCGTGCTCATGCGGGTGCCCCGGCGACGAGGATGACCTCGATGCGCCACGCGACCACCGCGAGGGCGATGCTCACGATCATCGCGGCGATGGCATCGACCCGGGCGATCTGATCGGCCCGCAGCACCGGACGGTCGGGGTCGACCTTCTCCCCGGGCGCGGGCGGCTCGCCGAGTCGCCCGATGCCGAGGATCGGCAGCAGCGCGATCGACGCTAGCAGGTAGCCGACGGTGATGACGATGCCTGCCGTCGAGCCGCCGACGAGCACCACGACCACCGCGGCGAAGTGCAGCGCGACAGCGATCCAGGTGACCGTGACAAGCCCCTTGAGCACGGGGTGGAGACGGATGAACGCGAGCGAGGCGGCGCCCACCACGAAGAGAGCGCCGCTCAGCACCAGCATCGCCGGATAGACGACGCTGAAGTACAGGCCCATCAGGCCTGCTGCGCGAGCTTCACCCGCATCGGCAGGCGCGCAGTCTCCTCGCCGTCGATCGAGATGACCCACGAGAACATGCCAGCCTCGCGGAACTGTAGGCCGTCGAACGGGAACGCGAACGGTGCGATCTGCTCGTCGCCGTCGACGAGGGCCGGGGGACGGCCCATCGTGAACTCGCCGGCGACGCCGTGGACGGGCTGCGGCTTGCCGTCGTCGCCCATGCGAAGGCCGATGGGGTACTCCTTGCCATCCTCCGTGAGCAGCTTCACCTCGAAGCGGTGCGACTCGTTGGTCGCGGTGAACGGCACGCTCACGGTCGCAGCGAGGGTGAGGCGGCGGTGCACGGCAGGGAAGCTGCGCACGTTGATGACGTTCCAGCCGGCGCCCAGAGCGTAGATCTTGCCCTGCACGACCTCGGCCGTGTCGCACAGGAAGGCGTTGATGCGCACGTCGGGGGTCCTTTCGTCGATGTCCGGCTCCCAGACTACCCACCGCGGCGGACGCCTCTCGCGGTCGGGGGCGACGCTCGCACCCGCGCACACCACTGCGCCGGTATCGTGATGCCGTGGCGGGCACGATCAACAGGGACGACATCGCGGCAGTCCGCGAGCGCGCGCCCATCGAGGACATCGTCGGCCAGCACGTCACCCTCAAGCCCGCTGGAGTGGGATCGCTCAAGGGGTTGTGCCCGTTCCACGACGAGCGGAGCCCCTCCTTCCATGTGCGGCCAGGCGTGGGCCGCTGGCACTGCTTCGGCTGCGGCGAAGGCGGCGACGTCATCGAGTTCGTCATGCGCATGGACGGGCTTCCTTTCGTGGAGGCGGTCGAGTTCCTCGCGGAGCGCGCGGGCGTCACGCTGCGGTATGAGGCGGGTGGCGGCCCCCGCAAGGAGGGGACGGCGGGTCAGCGCAAGCGGCTCCTGGACGCTCATCGGATCGCGGCACAGTTCTATGAGGAGCAGCTCGGGAGCCCCGAGGCGCGCATCGGCCGTGACTTCCTGCGAGAGCGCGGCTTCGATCGCGAGGCGGCGGCGACGTTCGGCGTCGGCTATGCGCCTCAGGGGTGGCAGACGCTGACGGAGCACCTGCGCAAGGCGGGCTTCACGGAGGCGGAGCTGCGCACGTCGGGCCTCGTGTCAGAGGGCTCTCGCGGCGTCTACGACCGCTTCCGCGGTCGCCTCGTGTGGCCGATCAGGGATGTCACGGGCGACGTCATCGGCTTCGGCGCGCGGCGGCTGTACGAGGACGATCAGGGCCCCAAGTACCTCAACACCCCGGAAACGCCGCTGTATAAGAAGGCGCAGGTGCTCTACGGCCTCGACCTCGCCAAGGGAGCGATCCGCTCCGAGCGCACCGCGGTGGTCGTCGAGGGCTACACGGACGTCATGGCCTGCCACCTCGCGGGAGTCACGAACGCCGTCGCCACCTGCGGCACCGCGTTCGGCGAGGACCACGTGAAGGTGGTGCGGCGCCTCATGGGCGACACGGGCGGCGCGCAGCTCAAGGTGGGCTCGCACGGCGCGAAGGTGATCTTCACGTTCGACGGCGACGAGGCGGGGCAGAACGCGGCGCTGAAGTCCTTCTCCTTGGACCAGCAGTTCCTCGCCCAGACGTTCGTGGCCGTCGATGCCGAGGGCATGGACCCGTGCGACATCAGGCAGCAGCGCGGCGACGAAGCCGTGAAGCAGCTGATGGAGGCGCGGGTGCCGCTGTTCGAGTTCGTGATCCGCACCTCTCTTGCGTCCCACGACCTCGAGACGCCCGAGGGCAGGGTGGCGGCACTGAGAGCGGCGGCGCCCGTCGTCGCAGGCATCCGAGACCGCGCGCTCCAGCCCGAGTATGCGCGCCGCCTCGCCGGCTTGCTGGGAATGGACCCCGAGCAGGTGAGGAACGCGGTGAGTCAGGCCGCCCGGTCGGGTACGGGCCCGACGCACGGGTCGCCCGCCCGCGGGCGTGCAGCGTCGGGCTCGCGACAGGCGTCGGCGCCGGACGACGGGCCGCCGCCGATGGATCCGGAGACCGGCGCGGTCATGACCGCGACCGCCGGGACCGCGCGTCCCCAGCGGCGGGACCCGGTGGTGCGCCAGGAGGCGCTCTCGCTCGGGGTGCTGCTGCAGCTGCCGGCGGCGGTCGCCAGGGATGCGGGAGCCTCGGCGATCGTCGCCGAGCTCGCGCCCGAGTCGTTCACCGTGCCGCAGTACCGCGCGGTGTTCGAGGCGATCGTCGCCGCAGGCGGACCAGGGGCGACACCCGACTGGGTGGACGCCGTCGTCGAGCAGGCGGGCCCGACGCTGGCCGCCACGATCTCGGAGCTCGCCGTCACGCCCCTTCCGCACGAAGGCGGCGACGACGAGCACTACGCGCGGTCGGTGCTCGCGCGCCTCATGGACCTGGCGCTCACGCGCCGGATCGCGGATCTGCGTGGTGCGATGCAGCGCGCAGGGCAGGGGAGCGATGCTGCGCAGGAGCACTTCGCGGCGATCATCGCGCTCGAGACGCGCCGCCGCGCGATGCGGGACGAGTAGCCCTCGCCGACCGCTCGGGACGATGCGTCCGCGCCACGGCGCGGGGTTGGACACGATTCGGTGTCACCCAGGTAACCGTCTCGTTAAATCTCGGCCGGACTGTTCGCCAGGCCAACATCGTGGGCTAGCGTCAAAGGGTCGCGAGGCGACGTCCGCGCCCAGGGGGTCGCGGACCTAGAGAACAATGCAGAGGTAGAAAACGTGAACAAGCTCCCCAAGCGCTTCGCCGTGCCGGCCCTCGTCGGCGCTTCCGCGCTCCTGCTGGCCGCGTGCTCGTCCGGCGAGGGCGACGCAGAGCCGACCGACTCCGCGACGTCCACCACCGAGGCCGGCGCGGACCTGCCCGACTCGCTGACGCTGGCCCTCGTGCCCTCGGACGACGTCGAGCAGATCACCGCCGACGGTGAGGCTCTCGCCGAGGCCCTGTCCGCCGAGCTCGACATCCCCGTCGAGGTCTTCGTGCCCGACAGCTACAACGCGGTCGTCGTCGCCCTCCAGACCGGCCAGGCCGACATCGGCTTCCTCGGCCCGATCGCGATGTGGCAGGCCCACGAGGAGGCGGGCGCCGAGATCGTGCTGCAGGCCGTCCGCTACGGCTCGTCCGAGTACGTGGGTCAGTGGTTCACGAACGACCCGGGCACCTACTGCCTCGACGACGTCACCACTGAGGCCGACGACGAGGGCATCAACTACTCGTACTGCAACGGTGCCACCGGCTACGACGGCCCCCAGGGTGAGGACGCGCTCGCGCTGATCCCCGAGGACGCCTCGATCGCGTGGACCGACGCCACCTCGGCCTCGGGCTACTACTTCCCGGCCATCCAGCTCGCCGGCATCCTCGGCATCGACGACGCCGCGTCGGCGTTCCCGAACGGCTTCTTCGCCGGTGGCCACTCGCAGACCGTCCAGGCTGTCTACGACGGCACCGCGACCATCGGCCTGTCGTACAACGACGCTCGCGGCAACCTCGCCGAGGAGTTCTCCGACGTGGGCGAGAAGGTCGTCGTGTTCGCCTACACGAAGAACATCCCCAACGACGGCGTCGTCCTCAACGGAGACCTCTCCGCTGAGGCACAGGACACCCTGACCCAGGCGCTGCTCGACCTCGCCGCCACCGAGGACGGCCTCGCCGCCCTCGACGCGGTCTACGAGATCGAGGGCCTCGAGCCCGCCAACCAGGCCGCGTTCGAGGACTTCGTCGCCCCGACCTACGCCACCTTCGGCGGCGAGTGAGTCTCACCGTCCGATAAGGATCCACGCACCGGCGGTCAGCCCACGGCTGGCCGCCGGTGCCATTCCCCTGGTAGGCAAGGAACATGATCGAGCTCAAGGACGTCACCGTCCGCTATCCCAACGGCGTCGTCGGCCTCGACAACGTCTCCCTCACCATCCCTGACGGCCAGTTCGTCGTGGTGGTCGGGCTCTCCGGAGCAGGCAAATCCACCCTGATCCGCACCATCAACGGACTCGTGCCCGTGACCGAGGGCAGCCTCGTGGTCGACGGCGTGGAAGTCGCCGGCGCCTCGAACCGCAAGCTGCGCGACGTGCGCTCCAGCATCGGGATGATCTTCCAGTCGTTCAACCTCGTCAAGCGCACCTCCGTCATGAACAACGTGATGATGGGGCAGATGCATGGCATCCCCGCGTACCGCTCGCTGTTCGGCGCGTGGACGGCCGAGGAGAAGGAGATCGCCTTCCAGTCGCTCGAGCGCGTCGGGATCGTGGAGAAGGCCTGGACGCGCGCGTCGCAGCTCTCCGGCGGTCAGCAGCAGCGCGTCGCGATCGCCCGCGCCCTCGCCCAGGACCCCAAGGTCATGCTCGCGGACGAGCCCGTGGCGTCGCTCGACCCACCGACGGCGCAGATGGTCATGAAGGACCTGCAGCGCATCAACCGTGATCTCAGCATCACCACGCTCGTCAACCTGCACTTCCTGGACCTCGCGCGCCAGTTCGGCGACCGCGTCATCGGCATGCGCGCAGGCAAGGTCGTCTTCGACGGCACCGGTGCAGAGGCGGACGACTCGGTGTTCGAGGACATCTACGGACGCTCGCTGACCGCCGACGACGTCCTCCCGGGCAAGGCATGACGGTCGCGTCCGCCGCCCCGGCGCCCGCGCGTCCGCGCAAACCGGCGCCGAGCCGCGTCCTCATCGGCGGCCTGGTCGCCGTCGCCGCGATCACCGCATGGGCAGCGTGGGAGATCGACTTCGAGCTGACCTCGCTGTTCGAGAACTTCTCCAACGGCTGGGTAGTCGTCGAGCAGTTCCTGCACCCGAACTGGTCCTACCTGGGCAACGCGGGCACGGCCTGGATGGAGACCATCTCCATCGCCATCGTCGCCAGCTTCTTCGGTGTCGCTGTGGGTCTCGTGTTCGCGTACATGGCCTCGCAGGTCACCAACCGCTCCACGAAGCTCTACCGGGTCACCAAGTGGTTCCTCTCGGTGCTGCGCTCCCTGCCGGACATCGCGTACGTGCTGATCTTCGTGGCCCTCGTGGGCGTCGGCTCGCTCGCCGGAATCCTGGCCCTGTTCATCTTCAACATCGGCATCGCCGCGAAGCTTACGGCGGAGACGATCGACGCGGTCGAGCCCGGGCCTCTCGAGGCGGCCGACGCATCGGGATCGGGAACCTTCGCGCGTGCCCGGTGGGCCGTGCAGCCGCAGATCCTGCCCAACTTCCTCTCGTATGCGCTGTACATCTTCGAGCTCAACATCCGCTCGTCCGTCGTCATCGGATACGCGGGCGGTGGCGGCATCGGCCAGCTCATCCAGGTGCAGTTCGCGCGCTTCAACTACGAGAACGTCTCGGCGATCGTCATCTCCATGTTCGTGGTGGTGCTGATCATCGACCAGGTCTCCCAGTACCTCAGAAGGAGGCTCGTGTGAGCGCCGAGACCAAGGCCGCGCCCACCAAGACGCCACGGCCCCAGGAGCCCGGCAAGGCGCGTGCCACGATCGGTGCGATCGTCCTGGTGCTCCTCGTCATCGGCGGCGGGTACTTCTCCAACGCCGACTGGAGCAAGTTCCCCGACGTCTTCACCGAGGGCTGGCGCTACTTCTACCTGATGCTCAAGGGCATCGTGCAGAACCCGTTCTCCGAGCCGTACAGCGAGTACTGGACCCAGGCGTTCAACGGCATGCTCGAGTCCATCTCGATGGCATGGATCGGCACGATGATCGGAGCCGCGATCTCGATCCCCATGGGATTCCTCGCGGCGCGCAACGTCTCCCACCCGGTCGTGGTGCAGGTCACGCGCGTGTTCCTCAACATCATCCGCACGCTCCCGGAGCTGGTCTTCGCGATCATCCTGCTGCTGCCCATCTTCGGTTTCGGCCCCAACGCCGGTGCCCTCGCACTCGGCATCGGCGCCGTCGGCACGCTCGGCAAGCTCACTGCCGAGGCTCTCGAGGGCATCGATCCTGGCCCCGTCGAGGCGGCACGCGCCGCTGGAGCGCCCGGCTCGGCGATCCTGCGCTGGACCTACTGGTCGCAGGTGCTTCCCGAGGTGCTGGCGTTCTGGCTGTACCGCTTCGAGATCAACATCCGCGCCTCGGCGATCCTGGGCGTCATCGGCGCGGGAGGCATCGGCTCGGTGCTGTCGCAGGCGTTCCGGTACCGCGAATGGGACTTCATCGGCATCCTGCTGCTCGTCATCATCGTGGTCACCGTGATCGTCGACTCCATCTCCGGGGCCGTGCGCCACCGCATCATCGCGGGCACGGCCATCAAGGACAAGGACATCGACACGCAGCCCGTGGGGCTGTGACACGCCTAACCTCCGCGTACGACGCGGGGGAGTGAGGAAGGGGCGGTGCCGACGTGGCGCCGCCCCTTCCTCGTCCCGCTCCGTGACGTCCCGGCAAGGGCACCGAGAAACGCGAAAGGCCGGTCCTTACGGACCGGCCTTTCCTTCGTGAAGCTCCCCCGACTGGACTCGAACCAGTAACCCTTCGATTAACAGTCGAATGCTCTGCCAATTGAGCTACGGGGGATCGCGCTGTACGACTTTACACGATCTCAGGGGCCGCGACGACCACCTTTCGGGCAGAGCCGATGCCCCCGCTAGGCTGGTCTCCCGCGCGGCCGTGCCGCGCTCGGGCCAGTAGCTCAGCCGGTTAGAGCAGTGGACTCATAATCCATCGGTCGCGGGTTCAAGTCCCGCCTGGCCCACCTCGGCGAGGGGTCTGCATGGGAGAGGTCGCTCGTTGAAGTCCGCTCGAGGGAGACGATCAACTCGAACCGCCGGGGCCCCGGTGCCACTCTCGGTGTCGGCTAGTCCCCAAGGAGACGGCCGTCGCGGTCGGTGGCGTTGCCGTAGATCATGGTGAGGATGCGGTCGCCGCAGTCCACGCGCTGACGCGTTCCGAGGCTTCCTGTGGCCAAGTCGAGGTCGGCAAGCCAGCACTGTGCTGTCGTCTCGGTAGCGGTGGTCGCCATGAGCACCGTTTCGGATGAGCCGGTGCCGACGTCCATCGCGTGGACCGATGCCGCGGAACCGGAGAGGTCGACATCGAGCAAGTAGGACCCGTATCTAAGCGAGTTGTCCAGTCCGTCAACGACCGCGTCCGGCAGCCCGACCAGGGCGGTCAGCGGATAGCTCTGGCGGAAGCCCTCCGGCCGGTCGAAGCACGGGGCGATCTTCGCTGTGACCCGGGTCTGCTCGGTCAGGCCCGCGATATCGCCCTGGCGAGCCCGGAGGCATTCGATCGACTCGGCGTGCGACTCTGCCATCGCGCGTTCGGCACGTTCCTCGGCCTCGGGGTAGCCGCGTTGTGACAGCGCCGCTACGAGCGCGAACACGAGCACGCAGCCTGCTACGAGAACGACGAGGGCCGCGACGCCGCAACCTTGCAGGACGGTTCTCGTTGGACTTCTCTCGGACATGCGTCCCTTTCGGCTCAGCGCGCAGGTGACGCGCGTCAGCCCGCCTCGACGGTGGTGATGGCGTCCACGAAGCGGAAGACGGCGTCGAGGTCGGTTCCTGTGAGGATGAGGTGAGCTTCGTCGAGCACGGGGATGCTCATCGTGTAAACGCCCGTCGTGTCGTCGAGTGAGGCGATCGAGCCGTCGGCGAAGACGTCGGTGGCGACGACTGATGCGTCGCCGGTCCCGACCGTCTCGCTGCCCCCGCCGGACAGCACGGCGACCAGCCGAACCGTGATGACGTCGGTCGTCTCGCGGGATGCGTACGACTGCGGAATGACGAGATCCTCGTCGCTGGCATCGGGTGTGGAAGGCGCAATCACGACGTAGCCCGGTGGTACGTCGCTTGCTGGGAGGGGGCTATTCAGGCGCTCTCCAACCCAGTCGGGCCAGTTCAGAAGGCTGTAGTCAGGCGCGGCGAACCCGGACAGGAGGTACGTCTCGAGCACTTCGCCGGTGGCAGCATCGATCAGGACGAGGCTGTTCGCTGGCCATTCCGGGTCGCGCGCTGGCACAACGAAGTCGCCATCGAGCGTGGCGTAGGCACCGAGCGCCGCACGGTCGCTTCGGTACGCCGCCTCGACCATGGTGTAGTCGACCGTATTGATTAGCACCGTGTCGGGATGATCAAGGATCCGCGGGTCGGATTCGTCCCAACGCTCGCACGGGAGGCTCACCGGCGTGGAGTTCCACCAGCCTTCAAGCCCTCCGATGTCTCCCGCGGGTTTGCCTGGGACGATAGTTGCGGGAGCACATCCAGGCGCGCCGGACTCTTCCACGACAGCAGGTGTCGGGCTCGGAGATGCGCTGGGTACTTCGGCGGGTGCCGCCTCAGGCGCGCCTGGCCACTGCAGCACGCCGACGGCGGCGGTTCCCAGGATTGCGATCCCGGCGGCCGACGCGAGCGCGGCCCGGCTGGAGCGGTGCCGGGCGATCCGCTTCTCCACAGCGGAGATCTCGTTGCGCAGTATGGTGTGGTCGAATCCTGCACCGGCGAGGGAGTGGAGCTGCTTGAGGCTGTCGTAGGGCTCACTCATCGCTGATCCCTCCTTTGCGCCCGGACAGGTACGGTCTCCCCGTCCACGTCTTCCCACGTGGGCAGTACGGCCCGCAGTTGTTCGCGGGCGTCGGACAGGTATCGCTTGACTGTGCCCGGAGCTAGTTCGAGGGTGTCGGCGATCGCGTCGATCGTGAGGTCGTCGATGAACCTCAGGGCCACGCATGCCCGCACCTGCGGCGCAAGCGTCATGAGCGCGGCCTGCAGATCCAACGCCGACCCGACGTCGATCGCGTGGTCGGCTGCGGCGGGCAACCGGGTGGTCCACTCCTTGAGGTCCCCACCTGTGTCCACGACGCGCGGCCGCGCTGCGGCCCGGCGTGACCGGTCGATGAACGCGGTGGAGATCGCACGCTTCACGTACGCGTGCGCAGCCTCGATCGATGTGGCGTGTCGGCCGCTGCGGAACGCCCTCACCAGCGCGTCCTGCAGCAGATCCTCGGCCTCATGAAGGTCACCGGTCAGCACATACGCGAAACCGAAGAGCGCGCGACCCCGCTCGCGCACCACCCGCTCCAGCATTCCCCGCCACTGGCTCACTCGTCCAAGCCCCCACTCGTCATGCAAGCAACAACGCAATCATGGCCCCAATGCGTTGGTGCGCAGACGCGCCAGGCTTGTTGGAGGCGACCGCTTCCGCTCAGCGCCGTTCTCGTGTAGGGGGCACGCGACAAGATGCTCGTGCGTCGGCCAACGTTCCGCTTGTGTCGGCGACTACGCGTCGACGCTCTCGCGGTCCTCGGTGCGACGCCTGTGTTCGGGCATGACGCGGAAGAGGAACCACGCCGCGACCGAAATCACGGCGAAGCCGGCGCAGATCGCCACCCAGCGCAGCACCGAGAGCTCCGTGGACTCCCAACTGGTGCCCAGGGGCACGGCGATGAAGACGAACGCGCCCGCAGCGATGAAGTACGCGGCAGCCCAGATGCGCTGATCCCAGTCGTGGAGTGCCTTGCCCTCGAGGTACTCGAATGGCAGCAGTCCCACGAGGAGGACGGTGAGCGCCTCCAGAGAGGTGGCCGCGAGCGTGTCCTCGAGGAGGCCCACGATGAAGATGTCGGACCCTCCCGTGATGCCGAGCAGCGCGCTCAGACCGAGCCACGAGGCAACGCCGAGCACGAGCATGGATCCCGCTCCTACCAGCGCGAGCCTGCCTTCGGCCTCTCGCGACTGCTGGCGGGCCAGCGTGACGCCCACGACGAGGCCGAACAGCAGGCTGGGCGAGAGTTCGAGCGCGCGCGAAGCGATCACAGAGATCGCGGCGATGATCATGCCTCCTGGAAGCGGCGACAGGCGTCCGTCGACGCTGAGTCGTCGCCGGGCGTAGGACAGCTTCACGGAGTTGAGGGCGACGTTCAGCAGATAGAGCGACAGGTAGAGCGCGAGGAACGTGCGAATCGACCACGCGTTGAACCCGAACTGTGGTTCGGAGAACCCGAGGATGAGTGCCGTCGCGCCCACAGAGAAGGCGCTGCCCACCCACGGGTTGTCCAGCGAGGGCGGGATCAGATTACGCACGCGTCGCACGCGCTTGCGTGCAGGCGCCATCCACGCGAAGGCGCGACCGTAGTTCTCGGTGAGGGTCGACTGCAGAAGCTCGGCGGGCAGCGCGGCGAGCAGTACGAAGATCACCGCGAGACCTCCCGTCGCGGCGACCGACCAGGCAGTGATTTCGCGCAGCTTGAACGGGATGAGGCGGTCCGCGAGGTGGGTGGTCTCCTCCTCGACGGCGGGCTCGACGGCGGGTTCGATGACGGGAGCTGGCGCGTCCGGCAGGTCGGCGAGCACGCGGGTTTCGACGATCGCCGGCACCACGGTGACGCCAACCGACGCGACGGAGGCCTCGAACCCCTCTGCGGTGAGCGTGGCGACGATCTCGTGTCCGCCTGGCGGTGCCGTCTCGGGCAGCGTGAACGGCGCGCTGAGCGAGCCGGTGGCGTCCACGACGGCGTCGACGAGCGGCACTGGGTCGGAGTGGAGTTCGACGGACACCTGGGCGCCCTGGGGCAGGCCCGACGCAAGGGCCGAGAAGGTCTGACCGGCTCGCAGGGGAGCGTTCGCGAGGGGCTTGCCGTCGGCGTCTACGAGCACGAAGCTCCACTCGAGAACGTCGAGGATTTCGGGTGCGGGCGCTGGCGCGGGTGCGGAGCGCGGGGGAGTCGGCTGCGGGGCCTGTGGCGGCGGGGCCGGCGCTGCGGGAGGCTGCGGCTGGGGCTTCGCCTGAGCGGGCGGCGGCTCGGGTTCGTTCCGCACCACCGGCAGGTCGACTCTGAGTCGTGCCGTGGTGGTGCTCACGGTCCGCTCGCCGTCCTTGCCGACATGCTGCTGGACCGTGATGAGGTAGGAACCAGTCGCGAGCGGGGTGGCGACGGTGCAGCTCCAGCCGCCCTGCCCGGTGGCGGTGGCGCCTGCGCACGCGACGCCGGATACCGAGCCGCCTGCATCGGGCGTGCCGGAGACGACGACGGAGAGTCGTCCGTCGGCGTTCGGTCCCCCAGGGGTGCCGACGCCGGTGATCGTGGGTGTGGCGGTCGTGACGTGCAGCGCGCCGCCGCCATGGACCTGGAGTCGCGGGGCTGAGTTGCCGTGCGCCTCCTCGGGTGCGTCGGCCGCTGCAGACGCAGCTCCGCCGACAAGCGCGGCGCACGTGGCCAGCAGTACGAGCAGAAGTGGAATGGGGGCGAACCCGCGAGCAAGCGCGATCGACGACCGTGCCATGACAGCCTCCCTCAGTGGGGCGCCGTGGCAAGGGGACACTGTGTGGCCACGTCGCGCCCCCACTGAGCAGGTTAGTGTGATCTACGTCACACCGCGAGCACAGAGGTCGCGATTTTACTCGGCGGAAACATTCCTCCACCTGAAGCGGTAGCGGGGTCTCCGGGTCGGCCCACGACAGTGTCGGCGGCCGGTGCTAGCGTCCCTCCATGCAGCGCTACAGCTTCCGGGGCAGCCTCTACCTCTGGGAGGCTCGCGTCGACTCGTGGGTCTTCGTCGACCTGCCCGAGGACCTCGCGGACGAGATCGAGGACCTCCAGCATGGTCCGCGCCGGGGCTTCGGCGCGGTCAAGGTGGAGGTCACCGTCGGTGCCACGACGTGGCGGACCTCGATCTTCCCCTCCAAGGAGCGCGCCACGTTCGTGATGCCCGTCAAGGGCGCGGTCATCAAGGCGGAGGGCCTTGAACTGGGCGAGGAGATCCACGTCGAGATCTCGCTGGTCTAGCCAGACTGCGGCGTCTCGCCTCGCGGTGCAACGAGCGAGGCGACGACGCGCGGCACGGCGTGCGCGACATCCAGCGCCGTGATCGGCCCGCCTGCACCCGTCGGCGCGTCGGGGTCATCGCCCGAGGCGAGGGCCGCCGCCCGGGCATGAACCCACGCGGCGATGCGCCCAGCGTCGGGCGCGTGGAGACCCGAGGCCAGCAGCGCACCCGCGATGCCCGCGAGCACGTCGCCTGCCCCGGCCGTCGCGAGCCATGGCGTCGCCGTGGCGAGGGTCGTCAGGCCACCGCCGGGCGTGGCGACGAGCGTATTCGAGCCCTTGAGCAGGACGGTCGCGCGAGCGGTCTCCGCGAGCAGCCGCGCATGGCCCGCGCGGTCGCGGCGGACGTCGTCGGCAGTCACGTCGTGACGCACCGCGCCGAGCGCGCGCACGAGCTCGCCCTCGTGAGGCGTCAGCAGCACCGACTCCGCGCCAGCGCGGCGATCCCCGGCGTAGCGCGCCCGAACGCACGCCTCGAGCGCACCCGCATCGACGACGCAGGGGAGCCCTGACGCGAGCACTGCACCGACGACGGCCTCCTGGCCTGGGTGGTCCGCGACTCCTGGTCCGATGACCCAGGCCGATGCGCGGGGCAGCCGCTCCACGGCGTCGGAGTCCGCGTGCACGACCACCTCTGGCCGACGCGCCAGCACCAGGTCCTGCGCGCGGCCCGGACCGACGTATCGAATCAGGCCCGTACCCGCGGCAGCGGCGCCGCTCGTGCACAGGACGGCCGCCCCCGGATACGCATCCGATCCTGCGACGATCCCCAGCACGCCACGCGAGTACTTGTCGTCATCGTGACAGGGTCGCGGCCACAGGCGCGCGACGTCATCTCCGAGCGCCAGGTCGTGTGCATCCACGAACCCAGCGTGGCACAGGCGTGGAACAATGTGCGCATGGCATTCCGTGACATCCGTGTGACCGGCGACCCCGTGCTCCGCACGCCCTGCGAGCCCATCAACGACATCGACGAACGGGTCCGTCAGCTCGTCGAGGATCTGGTCGAGACCGTGGACTACGACGGCAGGGCCGGACTCGCCGCCAATCAGATCGGTGTGAGCCTGCGAGCCTTCTCGTGGAACATCGACGGAGACATCGGTTACATCCTCAACCCCGTGATCACCGAGAACTCCGAGGAACTGCAGGAGCTCGGCGAGGAGGGCTGCCTCTCCGTGCCGGGCCTGTGGTACCCGTGCGAGCGACCCGCCTACGCCAAGGCCGAGGGCATCGACCTGGACGGCAACCCGGTGACGATCGAGGGCGAGGAGATCTGGGCGCGCCTCATCAACCACGAGTGCGACCACCTCGACGGGCACCTCTACCTCGATCGGCTCGCCAAGGACGTGCGCAAGCGCGCCATGCGTGAGCTTCGCGAGTCGCTCGAGAAGGCCTGACACCTCGCCTCGCGCTTCGGCAAGCCCGACGCGGCGGCCCGCTTCCGTGCGGGGTGCTGGCATTTCCGCCCTGCGTGGGGCACGATAGACACACACCCGGTCACGCCGGACGTCCTTCGAGGTCGTAGGGGAAGACGCACCTCACAGGAAGGAAGGGTCATGGCTGCCATCACCCGCGGTGTTCTTTTCGTGCACTCCGCCACGCGCGCAATGTGCCCGCACATCGAGTGGGCCGCGCAGGGAGTGCTCGGTTCGCGCGCCCATTTCGAGTGGATCGATCAGCCCGCCGGCGCGCAGATGTTCCGCGCCGAAGTGGCCTGGCAGGGACGCCCCGGCACCGGCGCGCAACTCGCGTCCGCGCTGCGCGGTTGGGAGCACGTCCGGTACGAGGTGACCGAGGACCCGTCGTTCGGCTGCGACGGCGGACGCTGGATGCACACGCCGTCCCTCGGTATCTTCCACGCCGTCACCGACGTCCACGGCAACATCGTGGTGCCCGAGGACCGCATCCGCGCCGTCATGGAGGCCGGCGGTTCGGCCGCGGACTTCTCGCGCGCTATGAACCTCGCACTCGGCTCAGCCTGGGACGAGGAGCTGGAGCCGTTCCGCTACGCCGGTCACGGAGCCCCAGTGCGCTGGCTTCACCGCGTGGGGTGACAGTGGAGCTCGGGCGCGAGGTGACGCTGCTTCTCCAGGCGATGGAGGAGGCGATGTGGCGCCCCGAGACGCGCTTCGACTCCGACTACATGGATGCGATCCTCGCGCCCGACTTCACGGAGGTGGGCCAGTCGGGCCGCATCTGGTCCCGCGACGAGATCGTCCACTCGCCGTACCAGGAGATCGACGTCGCCCTGCCGTTGACCGACTTCCGGGTGCAGGGCGTGTGCGAGCACGGCGCGCTGGTGCTCTACACATCGGTGCCCGAGCGCGCGGCGCGTGGCGCGGCCCACCGCAGCTCGGTGTGGGCGCTCACCGACCGCTGGCGTCTCTCGTACCACCAGGGCACCCCGGTCGACCTCTAGATCGGGCTGAGGCTAGCGACACGTCAAGCGGTGCCGACCACCACCGCGCGACAGTGCGAACCCAAGTGAAGCGCGACACGCGGGCCGCACGCCCGCAGGGGCCGAACGGCCCGCGTGTCGGGCTGAGATTGGTTCGTACTGTGGGCAGGGCGTCAAGCGGTGCCGAACACCACCGCGACGTTGTGGCCGCCGAACCCGAACGAGTTGTTGATCGCGGCGAGCTGGCCCTCGGCGGGCAGCGCGCGAGGCGTGTCTCGCACCAGGTCGACCTGCAGTTCCGGGTCCGGCTCGTCGACGTTGATCGTCGGGGGAGCAGTGCGGGTCTCGAGCGCCTTGATGGTGAACACCGACTCGAGAGCGCCAGCGCCGCCGAGCAGGTGCCCGGTCATCGACTTGGTGGCTGACAGCAGCACCTGGTCGGCGTGGGACCCCAGCAGCGCGCGGATGCCGCGCGCCTCGATCATGTCGCCCACCGGCGTGGAGGTCGCGTGGGCATTGACGTGCGAGATGTCAGCGGTGGTGAGGCCTGCGCGCTCGAGCGCGAGCTCCATCGCGCGAGTCTGACCGGCGCCGTTGGGCTCGGGGGCTGCGATGTGGTGGGCGTCGGCCGTCATGCCGAGGCCCAGGACGCGGGCGTAGATGCGTGCGCCGCGCGCCTTGGCGTGCTCCTCGGACTCGAGGACGACCACGCCGGAGCCCTCGCCGAGCACGAAGCCGTCGCGCTTGACGTCGTAGGGGCGGGAGGCCGCCGCGGGGTCGTCGTTGCGCTTGGACAGCGCCTGCATCGACGCGAAGGCCGTAATGGGCAGCGGGTGGATGGCGGCCTCGGTGCCGCCTGCGATCACGACGTCGGCGCGGCCGGATTCGATCATCTCGAAGCCCATGCCGATCGCCTCGGCGCCGGACGCGCACGCGGACACGGGGGAGTGGGCGCCTGCGCGCGCCGTGAACTCGAGCGACACGTAAGCGGTCGGCGAGTTCGGCATCAGCATCGGCACCGTGAGGGGCAGGACGCGGTTCGCTCCGCGCTCCTTCAGGGTGTCCCACGCGCTCAGCAGCGTCCAGACGCCGCCGATGCCGGAGGACACGATCGAGCCGAGGCGCTCGGGGTCGACCTCGGGCGAGCCAGCGTCAGACCAGGCCTCGCGTGCGGCGACGATCGCCATCTGCGCGCTCGGGTCCATGCGCTTGGTCTCGGGGCGGCTCAGGACTTCCTCGGGGCGCACCGCGAGCTGTCCCGCGAACGTGACGGGCACGCCCCACTTCTCATGCCAGTCGTTGTCGAGCGTACGCACGCCCGAGCGGCCCGCGAGGGCGCCCTCCCAGGTGCTCGCGACATCGCCTCCCAGGGGTGAGGTGGTGCCAAGTCCGGTGACGACGACAGTCATGGTGATCCTTCCGGGGACGACGACGGTGCGGGCGCGGTTCGCGCCGAGTGGTGCAGGCTGCGGGCGGCGCGGACGGTAGCCCGCGCCGCCGACGCGATCAGGCCTGCGCGTTGACGATGTAGGTGACGGCGTCGCCGACGGTCACGAGGTTCTTGACCTCCTCGTCGGGGATGCGCACGTCGAACTTCTCCTCCGCGAGCGTCACGATGGTCATCATCGACAGCGAGTCGATGTCGAGGTCGTCCGTGAAGGACTTGTCGAGCTGCACGTCGGCAGCGTCGATGCCGGTCTCCTCGACGACGATCTCGGCCAGGCCCTCAAGGACCTCGTTCTGGGCAAGCGCCATGTCATTCTCCTTGTGATCGCGACCCCGGTGCGGGGCCGTGGGGGTTCGGGGTGAACTCTCTCAAACTAGTGGGGACGGGCCCGTCAGGGCAGGACCACGACCTGCGCGGCGTACACGAGTCCGGCGCCGAAGCCGATCTGCAGCGCAAGATCGCCGGACTTCGCGACGCCGTCGCGCAGCACGCGCTCTGTCGCAAGCGGGATCGACGCCGCCGAGGTGTTGCCGGAGTCGACGATGTCCTTCGCGACCACCACGTGCTTGGGCAGGCCGATCTGCTTGACCATCTGGTCGATGATGCGGATGTTCGCCTGGTGCGGGATGAAGACGTCGATGTCGTCGGGCGTCACGCCCGCCGCCTCGATGGCCTCCAGGGCGATCTTGGGCATCTTGAATGAGGCCCACTTGAAGACGCTCGGTCCCTCCTGGCGCAGCGTCGGGAACGCGGTGCCAGGCACGTCGCGCACATCGAGCCACGAGGAAGTCTGACGGATCAGGTCGGCGCCTGCGCCCTCGGATCCCCACACCGTGGGGCCGATGCCGGGCGTGTCCGATGCTCCGATCACCACGGCTCCTGCGGCGTCACCGAGGAGGTACGAGATGGAGCGGTCGGCAGGGTCGACGAAGTCGGACAGCTTCTCGGCTCCGATGACGAGCACGTACTTCGCGGCACCGGAGCGCACCAGCGCGTCGCCCTGTCCGATGCCGTAGCAGTAACCCGCACACGCGGCAGAGATGTCGAAGGCCGCGGCAGGCGTGGCGCCCAGGCGGTCGGCGAGCACAGGAGCGCCGCCTGGCGTGATGTGCGGGTACGAGATCGTGGACAGGATCACGGCCTCGATCTGGCTCGGCTCGAGACCCGCCTGCGCGATCGCGTCGCGCGCCGCCCTCTCGGACAAGTCGATCACCGACGTGTCCTCGTTCGCGCGCACGCGCGTGACGATGCCAGTCATCTTCTGGATCCACTCGTCCGAGGAGTTGATCGGCTCGATCAGGTCGTCGTTCGGGACGGCGTTCTCGCCGCGGGCGACGCCGAGGCCGAGGATGCGGGTGTACTCGGGTCCTCGGCGGACGTTCAGGGTGGTCACGCGTGTGCCTCCAGGAGCTCGCGGGCTGCGGGCAGGTCGTCGGGAGTCTTCAGGGCGACGGACGGCACTCCTCGCATGGCTCGCTTGGCGAGGCCGGTGAGGACGCCGCCTGGCGCCACCTCCAGTATCCCCGTCACGCCCAGCTCGAGAAGCCGCTCCATGCACAGGTCCCACCGCACGGGGTTGGCCACCTGCGTGACGAGCCGGGAGAGCGCGTCGTCGCCGGCGGTGACGACCGCGCCCTCGGCGTTGGACAGCAGAGTCACGGAGGGGTCCTGCCGGGTGATGCCCTCAGCGGCCGAGGCAAGGGCGTCCACAGCGGGCGCCATGTAGGACGTGTGGAACGCGCCGGCGACTTGCAGCTCGATCACGCGGGCACGTGCGGGAGGCCCGGCCACAAGCGCGTCGATCGCATCCTTGGACCCTGCTGCGACGACCTGGCCGCCTCCATTGACGTTCGCGGGCGTGAGGCCGAGCGCGGCAAGGCGTGCGGCAACCTCGTCGGCGTCGCCGCCGAGCACGGCGGCCATCGAGGTCGGTTCCGCGGAGGCGGCGGCTTCCGCCATGGCGCGACCGCGCACCGTCACGAGAGACACCGCGTCCGCATCGGAGACGACGCCCGCGAGCGCGGCGGCGCCGAACTCTCCCACCGAGTGGCCGGCGACCACGCCGGGAACGCTAGAGCCGAGCGCCTCGCGGCCTGTTGCGAGCGCGGTGGCGACCAGCAGCGGCTGCGCGATGGCAGTGTCGCGGATCGTGTCGGCGTCGGAGGTGGTGCCATGAGCGACGAGGTCGACCTCTGTGGCTTCCGACAAAGCATGGAGGCGCTCCGCGACCGAGTCCAGCTCGAGCCATGGCGCGAGCATTCCGGGGGTCTGGGCGCCCTGACCGGGGCACAGGACGGCAAGCATGGTCCTAGACTGCCTCACGCTCGCGACTTTCGCCGCGCCGACGCTTTCACGAAAGACGCGCCCAGTTCTGTGGGATTCCTACAAAGACGCGCGAGCGCCGTCCCGCAGACGGCCCAGTGCGAAGGCTGTTTCCAGCACGTGCGCGTCTCTCGTGCTCAGCACGTCCCAGCCAGTGAGCTCCGCGACCTTCTTGAGGCGGTAGCGGACCGTGTTGGCGTGGACGAACATCGTCCTCGCCGCGTGCTCGAGCGAGCGCCCGCAGTCGAGGAACGTGGAGACGGTTTCGGTGAGCGCGCCTCCGGCCTTCACGATGGGGTCGTACGCGATCGCGAGCAGCCGTTCACGTGCCACGGGATCGCCGACGAGCACGCGCTCGGGCAGGAGATCGTCCGCGGCGACAGGGCGCGGGGTCAGTGCCCACGCGGGCGCGGCCATGACTCCGTGGATCGCGGCACGGGTGGCGCGTGCGACCTCGACGAGCGTGACAGCGTCGGGGCCGATGACCACAGGACCCGAGCCGAAGTTCGTCAGCAGGTGGCGCGCGAGCGCGCCGTGGTCCTCGTCCGAGCGCGCCACGACGACGAGCTCTTCGCCATGAATGCCGACGAGGGCGCCGGTAGCGGCACGGCGGATGGAGCGCCTCACCTCGGCCGACTGTACCTCGCCCAGCTGGCCGTCCGTGAGGCCGACCATCACCAGCGTTGGGCCGGGCTTCCAGCCGAGCGCCGCTGCGCGTGAGGGGAGGGAGTCGTCGACCTCGCCGCGCACGAGTGCATCGATCACGAGCGCCTCGAGTCGCGCGTCCCACGCGCCGCGCGACTCGGCGGCACGTGCGTAGACCTCGGCCGCGGAGAAGGCGATCTCGCGCGAGTAGCGCAGCACCGCCTCGCGCAGCTGGGCCTCGCCTCCGGGCGCGGCGAACTCGTCGGAGTGGCTCTCGACGACCTTGACCACCGTGCGCACGATCGAGAGCGTGTGCTGGAGCGAGATCACTCGCGTGAGCTCGGGCGGCGCCGCGGCGAACACCTCGATCGCGGAGCGGGTGCTCTCGCCGGGATCCGCGAACCATGAGATGAACGAGTCGATGCCCGCCTGCGCGACGATGCCTACCCAGGATCGTTCCTGCGCGGGAAGCGCGCGGAACCACGGGTACTCGGCGTCGAGCGTCTTGAGGGCGGCCGTCGCGAGGCGGCCCCCTCCCGCCCGGAGTCGGCGCAGGGTATCTGCGCGGATCTCGGCTTGGGGCATGAGCGTGATTCTAGAGCCCCGTTGTGGGCTCTCCACAACGGGATGCCCCCAATGCTGGGGGCATCGTGCCCCGAAATGCCCCGTTTCTCTCGAGAGTCTCCACAGGCAACCGGTTCGCTGTGGAGAACCGGAGTCTCTATCTCCGCGCATAGACGAAGGCCCCGTCCGCATGCGCGGACGGGGCCTTCGGGAGCGGTGCCGGGGTTCCTAGGCGTCGCCGCCCGCGTTGCCCGACGTGCCCTTGGTGACGTCGTGCAGGTCGTACTTCGCGATCGCCTGAGCAGTGGTGCCGGGGGCGACCTGGCCCGCACGCTCAAGCTGCTGGAGCACCTTGACCGCAGTCGACGGACCGTCGATCTTGAAGTAGCGACGCGCGGCCGCACGGGTGTCGGAGAAGCCGAAGCCGTCGGCGCCGAGGGTGGCGTACGTGCCCGGGATCCACGCGCGCACCTGGTCGGGGACCAGGTGGTCGAAGTCCGTGGTCGCGACGAACGGGCCCTGGGCCCCGGACAGCTTCGCGGTGAGGTACGGCGTGCGGACGGGCTGATCGGGGTGCAGGAACGCGGCCTCCTCAGCGGCAAGCGCCTCGCGGCGCAGCTCGCTCCACGAGGTCACCGACCACACCGCGGCACGGACGCCCCAGTGAGCCTGGAGCAGCTCCTGCGCCTCGAGCGCCCACGGCACGGCGACGCCGGAGGCGAGGATCTGCGCCTCGGGGCCCTCGCCCGCAGGTGCCACGGCGATGCGGTGGATGCCCTTGAGGATGCCCTCGACGTCCACGTCCTCCGGCTCGGCGGGCTGCTGGATCGGCTCGTTGTACACCGTCAGGTAGTACATGACGTTGGGGTCGCGACCGTCCTCGGGCCCGTACATCCGCTCGATGCCGTCCTTGACGATGTGGCGAATCTCGTAGCCGAACGCCGGGTCGTACGTGATGACGGCCGAGTTCGTGCCGGCGATGAGCGGCGAGTGCCCGTCGGCGTGCTGCAGGCCCTCACCGGTGAGCGTGGTGCGGCCGGCGGTGGCGCCGATGATGAAGCCTCGCGTCATCTGGTCGCCCGCCGCCCAGAACTGGTCGCCCGTGCGCTGGAACCCGAACATCGAGTAGAAGATGTAGAACGGGATCAGCGGCTCGCCGTGCGTGGCGTACGAGGTGCCCACGGCCTGGAACGCGGCGGCCGAGCCGGCCTCGTTGATGCCGGTGTGCATGATCTGACCGGCCTCGGACTCCTTGTAGCTGAGCATCAGCTCGCGGTCCACCGGCAGGTAGTTCTGGCCCTTGGTGTTGAAGATCTTCGCGCTGGGGAAGATCGAGTCCAGGCCGAACGTGCGTGCCTCGTCGGGGATGATCGGCACGATGCGGTGGCCGAAGCCCTTGTCCTTGACGAGGTCCTTGAACAGGCGGACGAACGCCATCGTGGTGGCGACCTCCTGCTTGCCGGAGCCCTTCGCGAGCAGCTCGTACGCCTTGGGGTCCGGCATGTCGATCTGCGTGTTCGGGTCGCGGCGCTCGGGCACCCAGCCGCCCAGCTGCTTGCGGCGGTCCAGCATGTACTGGATCGCCGGGTCGTCGAAGCCGGGGTGGTAGTACGGCGGGTTGTACGGGTCCGCCTCGAGCTGCTCGTCCGTGAACGGGATGTCGAAGGTGTCGCGCAGCACCTTGAGATCGGCCATCGCGAGCTTCTTCATCTGGTGCGTCGAGTTGCGCGCCGCGAAGTTCGAACCGAGGCCGTAGCCCTTGATGGTCTTCGCGAGGATGACGGTCGGCTTGCCGTTCTTCTCCGACGTGGCCCGCGCGTACGCGGCGTACAGCTTGCGGTAATCGTGGCCGCCGCGCTTGAGCGCCCAGATCTCGTCGTCCGTCATGTCCTTGACGAGTTCCTTGGCGCGCGGGTCGCCGCCGAAGAACTGGTCACGGATGAACGCGCCGGACTCGGCACGGAAGGTCTGGAAGTCGCCGTCCGGCACCGTGTTCATGAGGTTGACCAGGGCACCGTCCTCGTCGCGCTTGAGCAGCGGGTCCCAGCCGCGGCCCCACACGACCTTGATGACGTTCCAGCCGGCGCCGCGGAAGAACGCCTCGAGCTCCTGGATGATCTTGCCGTTGCCTCGCACGGGGCCGTCGAGGCGCTGCAGGTTGCAGTTCACCACGAACGTGAGGTTGTCGAGCCCCTGGTTCGCGGCCAACTGGAGCATGCCGCGCGACTCGGGCTCGTCCATCTCGCCGTCGCCGAGGAAGGCCCACACGTGCTGGTCGGACGTGTCCTTGAGCCCGCGCATCTGCAGGTAGCGGTTGGTCCAGGCCTGGTAGATGGCTGAGGCGGGGCCCAGGCCCATCGACACCGTGGGGAACTCCCAGACGTCGGGCATGAGGCGCGGGTGCGGGTAGGACGAGAGGCCGCGGCCGGGGGCCGAGTGCTCCTGACGGAACGAGTCGAGGTCCTCCTCGGAGAAGCGGCCCTCGACGAGGCCGCGGGCGTACACGCCGGGCGCGGCGTGGCCCTGGAAGTAGATCTGGTCGCCGCCGCTCGGGTGGTCCTTGCCCTTGAAGAAGTGGTTGAGACCCACCTCGTACAGCGTCGCCACGGACGCGTACGACGAGATGTGTCCGCCGACGCCCTTGCCTGCCGCCTGCGCGCGCGTGACCATGACGGCCGCGTTCCAGCGGATCCAGCCGCGGTAGCGGCGCTCGATCTCCTCGTCGCCGGGGAACTCGGGCTCGTCGTCCGCGTGGATGGTGTTGACGTACGGGGTGTTGAGGCTCAGCGGCACCGACAGCTGCTTCTTGGCAGCGTGGTCGACCATGCGCTCGATCACGTATTCGGCGCGGCTCTCGCCGCCGGTCTCGATCAATCCGTCGAGCGACTCGAGCCACTCTGAGGTCTCGTTGGGGTCCTTGTCTACCTCGCCGTGCAGGCTCACGGGGTCGCCTTCCTCTCGGGCGCAGGGGTGGTGCGCCGCCGAAATGGGGGAGCGGCGGAGATACCGCCTTTCCCGGCCATTCTTGTCACATCCGAGGGCGTTGTCACGCCAGCGCACGGCGCACGGCCCGTGCGAGCGCCCGACGCGGGGGTCGCCTGGTGCGCCCCGGGGTGCCCGCGTGCGCGGCTCGCGCGCGCCCTGGACTCGACCCGGGGAGAAGGCGAGACGCCGGAGAGGATGCTTCGGCGTCGGGCGATTGCACCCCTGACGCACGGACCTCTACGCTTGAGCGCAAGCCCGCCGACCGGCGCGGCCATCGACGACGAAGGGAGCGCCGCCACCGTGGCGACACAGGAGGGCGCGAGTGCCGCGGACAACGGCGTCATCGCCAGGTTCGGCTTCAAGGCCGGGCAGATCATCCAGGAGTACGGCTACGACGACGACGTGGACGAGGCTCTGCGCGAGTCCATCGAGGACGTCACGGGCGAGCAGCTCGCCGATGAGGACTTCGGCGACGTGGTCGACGGTGCCATCGTCTGGTACCGCGACGGAGACGGCGATCTGGCCGATCTGCTGATGGACGTGCAGTCCCTCCTCGACGACGGTTGCGGCGTGTGGCTGCTGTCGCCCAAGGCAGGCAGCCCGGGCGCGGTCGAGCCGCGCGACGTCGAGGAGTCGTCCTCGCTCGCTGGCCTGCACGCGACCTCGACGTTCGTCGTGGGCGGCTCATGGTGGGCCACGCAGCTCGTCGAGAAGGGCCGCAGCAAGTGACGAACCCCCTCGTGGGGCACCCCGCGCCCGCGTTCTCGCTCACGGACCAGCACGGGCGCCAGGTCTCGCTCGACGACCTTCGCGGTACGGCGACACTGCTCGTCTTCGTGCCGTTCGCGTTCTCCGACACGTGCACGAACGAGCTCATCGATCTTCGCGACGCCGCCGACCTCAGGTCGCGCGACGACCTGCGGGTCGTGGTCGTCTCGTGCGACTCGATGTACACGCTCAAGGCGTGGGGCGACACCCACCGCTTCGCCGAGACCCTGCTGAGCGACTTCTGGCCCCACGGGGATGCGTCGCGCGATTACGGCGTGTTCAACCCACGGAAGGGCCTCGCGACTCGCGGCACGTTCCTCATCGACGCCGAGGGCGTCGTGCGCTGGGCGGTCGTGAATCCCACGGGAGAGGCGCGCGACGTGGATGACTATCGTCGAGAGGTCGCCGCGCTCCTCGGCTGAGCCTCTCCCCTTGGGGGAGAATGCTCACGGGCCCTTAGCTCAGTTGGTTAGAGCACTGCGTTTACACCGCAGGTGTCGTCGGTTCGAGTCCGGCAGGGCCCACCCAGTGCAGGCTGTCGCCTGATCGCTCGCGCCTTGACCGCGCTAGCCTCGTGCACAACGAAGGCGATGGGAGGGGTCCCGATGGCGCTGGACCAGTTGAACGAGTTGACGAGCGGCCGCAAGTACGAGGGCTACCGCGAGAAGACCGATGGTCCGATGGCCGTGCTCGCGTTCGTCTTCCTTGTGGCGTGGTCGGCACGCATCATCGGCTTCCTGTACTTCGACGCGACGACTCGGCATGCGCTCGAGGCGATCCAGATCGCCATCTGGGTGGTGTTCCTCGCAGACCTCATCATCCGCACGGTGCTGTCGGAGAAGTCGTGGCGCTACGTCTGGACCCATCCACTGGACGTCATCGCGGTGCTGCTGCCGGCGGCGCGACCGCTCAAGATTCTCTCGGTCTTCGCGCAGGGCACGTCCCTGCTGTCGAGCGGTGGGCGCATGAAGACGATCCAGGCGGTGGTGCTCTCGACGGTGCTGCTGCTGTGGATCGGCTCGGTCTGGGTGCTCTCCGCCGAACGGGAGGTCGCGGACTCTGCGATCAACACGTTCGGCGATGCGCTGTGGTGGGCGTTCGTGACCGTCACCACCGTGGGATACGGCGACTACGCGCCAGTGTCCGTCACGGGTCGGCTGGTCGCGGGCGGCATGATGCTCCTCGGCATCGCCCTGCTCGGTGTCGTCACCGCCTCGGTGGCGGCATGGTTCGTCTCGATCACCTCGGGCGAGGAGGATGAGCAGCGGGACGACGAGGCCGAGGAGCGTGATGCCGCAGCTCGCGCGGAGTCTCGGGCCAGGGAGGAGGCCCTCGCGGAGCGGATCGCTCACCTCGAGGCGAAGATCGACGTGCTGCTGGCCCACGGCGAGACGCCCGACGCGATCAAGGGCGAGCGCAGGAAGCCCGGTTCGGCTGGGGGCGGCCCCGCGCACTAGCCTGGTGCCATGACCCAGGTCTCCGATGTCGTCACCGCTCTCGAGCAGCGCTACCCGCCTCGCCTCGCGGAGGGCTGGGACCGCAACGGACTCGTGGTCGGGCGCCCGAGTGCGACGGTCGAGAAGGTGCTCCTGGCCGTGGACCCGGTGCTCGCGGTGCTCGAGGAGGCCGTGGATGAGGACTGCGACCTGATCGTCACGCACCACCCGCTGCTGCTGCGAGGCGTCACGACTGTGCGCGCCGACACTGCGAAGGGCGCGATGGTCCACGAGCTCATCGAGCGCGGCATCGCGCTGTTCAACGCGCACACCAACGCCGACGCGGCGGCCGGGGGAGTGGCCGACGCGCTCGCGGCCGATCTGGGCGTCGTCGACGTGGTCCCGCTCGTGCCCGATGCGGCGGACCCGGCTCTCGGCTCGGGCCGCGTGGGGCGGCTGGCTGATCCGTGCACGCTCCACCAGTTCGCTGAGCGGGTCGCCGAGGTGCTTCCGGCGACCGCTCACGGTGTGCGCGTGGCGGGCGACCTCGCGGGTCGCGTGGAGACGGTCGCCGTGCTCGGCGGCTCCGGGGACTCCTTCCTTGATGCCGTGCGCGCCGCAGGCGCCGACGTGTACGTCACTGCCGATCTGCGCCACCACCCCGCCTCCGAGGCGCGCGAGCTCGCGGCGCTCGGCGATGGGCGCCCCTACCTGGTGGACGTCGCGCACTTCGCGTCGGAGTGGTCGTGGCTGCGAGGAGCCGCACAGCACCTCGAGGACGCGCTTGGACTTGAGACCCACGTGAGCACGCTCACGACCGATCCGTGGACCGCGCGCTTCGGCGCGACCGGTTCCTGAATGCCGAGGAGACCCATCGTGGCCACCGCACCCGCAGCAGACCAGCGTCGACTGCTTGATGTCCAGGACGCCGATCTGCGCGCCCAGCAGCTGCGCCACCGTCGCGAGACGCTGCCCGAGCATGCGCAGCTCGAGGAGCTCGCGGCGCGTGCCGCCGACCTGCACGAGGAGCGCGTCGCGCGCGGCGCCGAGGTTGGCGACCTCAAGCGCGCCGTGACCAAGGCCGAGGACGACGTGCAGTCGGTGCGCACGCGCGCCGAGCGCGACTCTGCGCGCCTCAACGCGGGTCAGGGCAGTGCCAAGGACCTCCAGGCTCTGCAGAGCGAGCTGGAGGTGCTCGCCCGACGCCAGAGCGACCTCGAGGACGTGGAGATCGAGGCGATGGAACGGCTCGAGGGTGCTGAGGGCACGCTCGCGTCGGCGACGGAGCAGGCCGACGCGATCACCTCGCAGATAGCCGAGGTCGAGGCCGCGCGCGACGCCGCGCTCAAGGAGATCGACGCGGACCTCGCGAAGGTGCACGACGAGCGGGCGGCTGCCGCGGACGGCATCGACGCGGCCCTGCTGGCGCTGTACGACAAGCTTCGCGAACAGCACGGCGGAGTGGGCGCAGCGGCCTTGCAGGGCAGCACGTGCCTGGGCTGCCACATGACGCTCAACGCGGGCGACCTCGCGGCGATCCGGGCCGCAGGCCCGGACACCGTGACCCGCTGCGAGGAGTGCGGCCGCATCCTCGTCCGGAACGCCTGAGCGTGCCGGCGGTCAACAGCGGCACGGGCGACGCGGGGGCCGTCGCTCCCGTGGGTGAGGCGTGGGCGCAGGGGCTCGTGAGTCCTCTCACGCTCGTGTTCGTGCGCCACGGGGTCACCGACATGACGGTGGCGCACCGGTTTTCGGGCGGCGGCGTCGCAGGCCCGCCCCTGAACGCGGCGGGCCGGGTCCAGGCGGCCAAAGCGGCCGACGCGGTCCACAGCATCGGGCGCCGCTCCTTCATGGGCGTGGCGCCCGTGAGCCGCGTGCTCGCCTCGCCCATGACCCGCACGCAGGACACGGGCGGCGCGATCGGGCGCAGGATCGGCGCGCACGTGGAGACCGAGCCGCGACTGCATGAGGTGGACTTCGGCGCGTGGGACGGGCTCACCAGCGACGGCATCGTTGCGCGCGACGGCGCGGAGGCGCTCGCGGCGTGGCGCGCAGGCGAGGCCGCGGCGCCGGACGGCGAGTCCCTGCCGCAGGTCGGTGCGCGCGTCGACGACCTCGTGACGGACCTCGCGCGGGCGCATGCCGACGCGTGTGCCGCCGACGACGCGGCCGCGACTCTCGCGCTCGCCTCGCACGCGGTCGTGATCAAGGCTGCCGTCGGAGTCTCGCTCGGAGCGGCGGTCGGCGCGTGGGGACGGATCTGGCCCGCGCCGGCGTCCCTCACGGTGCTTCAGCTGCGGGTCACTGCGGACGGCGAGATCGCGCAGCGGCACGTCCTCGCGGTGGGCGTGCCGACGCACTGAGCGTCCCCTGAGGGGATGCCCACACCTCGCGAGCCGCGGGCCCGTTCGGGCTTCCGCGCGGGCTATCCTCGCAAGTGAGAACGTCTGGCGCGGTCGATCCCCCTCGACACGCTGGAGCGACACGCCGCAGTGGGAACTCGCGACGTGTCAGACCCGTTCCGCACAGTGGAGACCCGACCCATTCGCAAGGAGAACCTGATGGCCCCTGCCCGCGCCGCCCACCCCGCACTCGAAGGAGCCCGCGTGCTCGTCCTCGGAGGCACCTCCGGGTTCGGCAGGCAGGTCGCGCAGGAGGCTGCCGAGGCGGGTGCCAAGGTGATCGTCGTGGGGCGCGACAAGGCTCGGCTCGAGCATGCCGTGACGGCGCTGCGAGAGACGGGTGCCGCCGTGGGGGGTGCCGCGCTGGACGTGGCCCAGCCGGCGGCAGTGGAGGCGCTCGCGGCGCAGATCGGCCAGGTGGACCACGTCGTGTCCATGCTTGGCAGCGCCATGAGCGGTGGCTTCGCGTCGGCGCCGTGGGACGACATTCAGGGCGCGGTCCAGGCGAAGCTGTTCGACAACCTGCGCGTCGCACGCGCCATCGCGCCTGTCATCGCCGAGGGCGGCTCGCTGACCTTCACTGCAGGCACGGGAGGCACCCCGGACAACTCATCCGGCACCGTCATCGGCAATGAGGCGATCGCGACCATGGTGCGTGGCCTTGCCGTGGAACTGGCGCCGAAGGTGCGCGTCAACGCCGTCTCGCCCACCTGGACGCTGACCGGCCTGTGGCGCGACCTCGACCCGGCGACGCTCGAGGAGACCGCCGCCCAGATGGCAAGCGCCGTCCCGCTCGGTCGCACGGCCACCGTCGCCGAGGTGGCGAGCGCCTATCTGTTCCTCATGGAGAGCACGTTCGTGACCGGCCACACGCTCCCCGTCGACGGAGGCATGGCGCTCGTCTGAGCGCAGCGGCGCGTCAGCCCGCGATGACGAGCGTGAGCTCGTCCGGGCCCTTCGCGCGCGCCTCCAGCGCCACGTCGACCAGCGCGTCGCCGATCATCCCGGCAGCGGCGTCGGCGAGGTCCGACGCCGTCGCCGGGGTCGCGTCCGTCTGCACCAGGTGCGCGGCGAGCAGGCCGCGCGTGTGCTTCGCCATGTGGCTCACCACGGCTCGCTTGCCATTGAATTCGCGCATCACCTTGACTGCGACCCATGGGGCGTCAGGCCGGTACGCGGCGACATAGCTCGAGCTGCGGCAGTCGACGACGAGCCCGCCGTCGGCGAGCGCATTCAGCGTCGGGGTGAGGCAAGCACGCCAGAAGGAGGCCAGGCCGCCCAGGCGCCCCAGTGCCGTTGCCATCGACAGGCGATAGGCGGGGATCGCATCGGCGGGGGAGACCGCTCCCCACAGCGCCGAGACCACTCGCACGCGAGACGCCGCCCGCTCCAGCGTCGGGCCGTCCCACGAGGCCATCTTCGCCGCGTCGTACAGGACGCCCGTGTAGACCCTGGCCGCCGCATCGGCCGGGTTGTCCCACAGCGTCGTGTTGCGCACGACCTCGTCCGCGAGGCTCGCACCCACGTCCAGCACCTTCATCGCGTTGCGCTGCCCGCTGACTTTCGCGAGCGCGTCGCCGACCCGTCGGCGGGAGTCCGCGAGCTCGGCGTGGCTCAGCGCCGCGAGGTCGACGGGATCGCCCTCGATGGGCGCGGTCTTGCCTTCGGAGGGCGGGAGGAGCACGAGCACGGGTCACAGGGTAACCGGGCTTCAGCGGGTCGCGTCCCACCAGGTATCCTTGACACGCGGATGAGTTGGCCAGGCGGTCGCGTTGCGGGAAACCGCACCGAGGAACGTCCGGGCTCCACAGGGCAGGGTGATGGCTAACAGCCACCCGGGGTGACCCGCGGGACAGTGCCACAGAGAACAGACCGCCGGTGCCTCAGGGCGCAGGTAAGGGTGAAACGGTGAGGTAAGAGCTCACCGCGCGACCGGTGACGGGAGCGGCACGGTAAACCCCACTCGGAGCAAGGCCAGACAGGAAGCGCTTGAGGGCTGCCCGCCCGATGCTTCCGGGTAGGTCGCTTGAGCCCTGGAGCAATCCAGGGCCTAGATGGATGGCCGCCCCTCAGGCTTCGGTCTGAGAGACAGAACCCGGCGTATCGGCCAGCTCATCCGCCTTCGGCCTGGTAGATCGGCCGTGAGGATCGCAAGGCCCCTCAGGCACCTCAACAATCCCGGCGCCTACGATGGTCGCATGATGCGCTCGTTCGATCATGTGCTCCTGTCAATGCCCGCGGGGCGCGAGTCCGAAGCCAGGGCGTTCTATGCAGGCGTGCTTGGCATGGTCGAGATCGACAAACCTGCGGCCCTCGCTGCTCGCGGGGGAGCGTGGTTTGAGCAAGGCGGTATCGTCCTCCACCTCGGAGTCGAGGAGCCGTTCGTTCCTGCGCGCAAGGCTCATCCGGCGATCGTGGTGGATGACCTCGAATCGCTGCGTGTGATCCTGGAGGCAGCTGGACACCCTTGCACGCGGAGCGATGGCGAGCGGCCCGGAGTGAGTAGAGTCCACTGCTTCGATGTGTTCGGCAACCGTCTCGAGTTCCAGCAGGTCTAGGCGATTCCGGCATTGGTCAACTCATGCGCCTCACGCAAGACATGCGATCATCGCGGATCGGCCACGGATCCCGAGGGAAGGGACTCATCATCGCAATGCGAGCAACTCCCACGCAGGGCGCTCAGCCGACAGCATTGGCGAGCAGAACGCTGCTCGCGGGGTGCGGAAAGCTGGGCGCGCGCCTCGGCGAGCGCCTTGCGAACGAGGGCGAGACTGTCTTCGCGCTTCGACGCCACACCGAGAGCCTTCCTAGCCGCGTCGTGGCGATTGGCGCGGATCTCACGAAGCCCCTTCGCGAGCCGCTGCCCGTCGTTGACGCGATGGTGATCATGCTTCCACCCTCGGTGGATCCCGATGGGTACCGGCCGGTTCTTCAGCACTTGCGCGACGGGCTGCAGGAAGCTCCCTCCCGAACGGTGTTCGTGTCATCGACGGGCGTGTTCGAGGGCTGGGATGGCCCGCAGCCGATCACCGAGTCGCACGTTCCACGGCCCGCGACGCCACGGGCAAGAGTGATCCGGGAGGGAGAGCTCGTTGCCGAGGACCTGTTCGGTGCGATCATCGTGCGCCCCGCTGGAATCTACGGGCCCGGGCGCGAGTACCTGCTTCGCACGGTCCGCGATCACCGTGCGATCCACCGTGCCACACGTACGAATCGCGTTCACGAGACCGATCTCGTACGCGTGCTGCACGCGCTGCTGCGACACGAGGACCCACCCCATGTCATTCATGCCCTTGATGCCGAGCCCGCGACACTGGGCGACGTGACGGACTTCATCGCCGACGTCCTAGGCGTGGAACCGCCCACGGAGGGCGACGGTCCAGGTCGGACGGGCAACGTCTTTGATGGGACCGCGGTGCGGAGCCTGGTCGGTCACCTGGACTTTCCAACCTTCAGGGAGGGCTACCGCGACATGATCGAGCATGCTGCCGACTAGGAGTGCTTCCTGGAGGACAGCCGCGCAGTGCGCTGGCTCGGGTTGCAGGGCACAGATCATGCGCCAGATCTGCCCGGTTGTGCAGTGCGTGCGTCATCGCGATCTCGCGCCCCTGACCATGGGGGAGTGACGCGCGGCCAGCGCTGACTGCGTCGGTACTCCACCGACCTCGCCGGCCGCCCGTCGTTCGCTTCAGGAAGGGGCAGGCAGTGATCATGGACGACGAGGTCCAGGGCTCGGGTGCGAGTCAGCAGGGTTCCGACCCGGACGCGCGCCGCGGCGGCTGGTCGCTGTGGCGCAGGTTCCAGGATTGGCGCGACGCCCACCCGGACATCTACGAGTTCATCATGTTCAACATCATGTCGAACGTGGCGACGATCACGAACTTCCTGGTGCTGTTCGTCAGCAACGCGATCATCTTCTCGGCGTGGGCGGACACACCGTTCAGCTGGGGGCCGTTCGAGTACACGGTGGCCGCTGGCGGTCTCGCGGGCTTCCTGTCGTTCCTCCTGGCCTACGCGGCGGCGCAGGCCGTGAACTTCTACGTGCAGCGCAAGGTCGTCTTCAAGGCGAACAACAACCTGGGCGCGGCCATCCCGATCTACATCACCGCCGTCGTCGCGGTGTACTTCATCTGCCTGTACGTGCCGCAGATCATCGTGCCCCCGCTGACGGACGTCGTGGGCGGCTGGGCCGTCTACGTGGCGAACGTAGTCAACATCATGATCCAGGTCGTCATCCTCTACCCGGTGCTGAAGTTCGTGGTGATGCGCAAGGTGGAGCAGAACGAGGCCGCAGAGGCGGCCGCCCACGAGGCGGAGGGGTCACGCACGGACTGACCCCTCGTGCCGCGGACCTGACCGCGGCCCCTCGATGACGATGCCCGCCGGGCACGCACCTCCAGCGCCCGGCGGGCATCGTCGCGTGTGGCGAGTTTGCATCGGGCAGGTGGAAGCGTTTACATTCCTCGCATGGCGCCTGACCGCGGCGCCCGGCACGGCCGCCGCGTCGGTCGGCCGCTGAGCACGCCTCGACGAGGAGAAGCGCATGTCGACCGACGTTGCCCCCGCACCCACCGCGACCAGCGAATCCGAGTGGTGGCGCACCGCCGTGATCTACCAGATCTATCCGCGCTCGTTCGCGGATGGCGACGGTGACGGCATCGGCGATCTCGTGGGCATCATCGACCGCCTCGACAGCATCGCCGAGCTCGGCGTCGACGCGATCTGGCTCTCGCCCTTCTACGCCTCGCCCCAGCGCGACGGTGGCTACGACGTCTCCGACTTCACGACCGTGGACCCGATCTTCGGCACCAACGTGGACGCGCGCCGACTCATCGGGCGCGCGCACGAGCTCGGGCTCCGTGTGCTGGTCGACGTGGTGCCCAACCACACCTCGAGCGAGCACCGCTGGTTCCGCGAGGCGCTGCGCGCTGAGCCCGGCTCGGCGGCCCGCGCGCGGTACATCTTCAGGGATGGAGCGGGCGAGCACGGCGAGCTGCCGCCCAACAACTGGCAGTCGATCTTCGGCGGACCCGCGTGGACGCGCATCGTCGAGGCCGACGGCAGCCCGGGTCAGTGGTACCTGCACCTGTTCGACAGCTCGCAGCCCGATCTCGAGTGGGGCAGTGAGCAGGTGCGCGCCGAGTTCGACGAGGTGCTGCGGTTCTGGCTCGACCTCGGCGTCGACGGCTTCCGCGTGGACGTCGCGCACGGTCTCGTGAAGGCCGACGGTCTGCCCGACTACATGCCCGCCGAGAATGCGGGCTCGATGGGTGGCGACGAGTGGGAGCCGATCCCGTATTTCGGGCAGGAGGGCGTGCACGACATCTGGCGCCGGTGGCGCCGCGTGCTCGAGGAGTACGGTCCAGACCGCATCCTCGCAGCGGAGGCTTGGATCCAACCCCTGGGTCGCATGGCGCAGTGGGTGCGGCCAGACGAGATGCATCAGGCGTTCAACTTCGCATTCCTGAGCGCCGACTGGGACGCGGCGAGCCAGCGGGCGGTGATCGCCGAGTCGCTCGACGCGTTCGGCGCCGTCGGCGCCCCGAGCACGTGGGTGCTGTCCAACCACGACGTGGTCAGACACGCGAGCCGTCTCGCCCTCACGGCAGAGAATCCGCAGGGTCACGGCATCGGGCCTGACTCGCCCGGACTGCCGATCCCCGAGCTGGGCCTGCGCCGCGCCCGCGCCGCGAGTCTGATGATGCTCGCACTGCCCGGCTCGGCCTATCTCTACCAGGGGGAAGAGCTCGGACTGCCCGAGCATGTCTTCATCGAGGACGAGCACCGGCAGGACCCCACATGGTTCCGCACGGCGGGGGAGCGCTACGGGCGCGACGGCTGCCGTGTGCCTCTCCCGTGGACGTCCGATGCGCCGGCCTACGGCTTCAGTGAGGCCGGCCGATCGTGGCTGCCGCAGCCCGAGGAGTGGGCCACGCTGGCGCGCGACGCCCAGCGCGGGGTGCCGGGCTCCACGCTCGAGATGTACCGGAGCGCCCTCGCCGCACGACGCACGCACGGGCTCGCGGTGGCGGAGCTCGCGTGGGTCGACGAGCTCGGTGGCGCTTCCGTCCCTGAGCAGGTGCTCGCGTTCGACGTCGCCGGGGTGCGCGTCGTGGTGAACCTCTCCGAGGCGGCAGTGCCGCTGAGTGACCTGGGCGTCCACACGGATCAGTTACTCATCGCGTCCGCTCCTGTGGTCGACGCGCTCGAGCCTGACTGCACGGTGTGGCTGCTGCGGTGAGCTCACTGCAGGACGTGGTCGTGATCGGATCCGCGTCCTGGAACCAGATCGTCTCCGTCGACGAACTGCCGGAGGCACGCCCGCATACGGTCACCGCGCGCGAGGCGTGGCACGCGCTTGGCGGCACGTCCGCGGGGAAGGCGCTGCATCTCGCGCAGCAGGGAGTGGAGACGCTCTGTGTCGCCGCGATCGGGGATGACGCCGATGCAGGCGCGATCCGGGAGCGGCTTCGCGGCCCTGGGCTGTACACCTCGTTCGTCGAGTGCACAGGGCCGAGCGAGCATCACCTCAACCTGGTGACGCCGCGCGGCGAGCGAGTCTCCGTCTTCCTCCATCACGCTCCTCAGCCGGTTCCCGGGCGGTGGAGGTCCGAGGCCCTCGCGGCGGCGCGGAGTGCGCGGGTGGTGGTGGCCGATCTGATGCCGATCGCGCGCAGTCTGCTCGGGGATCTCTCCGCCCAAGGGGCGTGGATCTGGACCGACCTCCACGACTACGACGGCACCGATGCCTACCATGACGACTTCGTCGACGCTGCGGACGTGGTGATCATGAACGACGACGGCACGCGTGACGTGCGTGGCGTGATGACCGCGCTGCTCGCGCGAGGGGTGTCGGTAGTCGTGTGCACCCGCGGAGCCCAGGGGGCGGTCGCGATGACGACTGACGGCGACACGATCTCGGTGGAGGCGTTTCCAGCGTCGGTGGTCGACACCAATGGCGCGGGAGACGCGTTCGCTGCGGGGATGATCGCGGAGGTGCTGCGCGAGGACCTTGCGCCCGGTGCTCTCCGCGGTGAGTCGCTGCGTGCGGCGATGCTCGCCGGCGCGGCGCGCGCAGTGAAAGCGCTGGAAACGCGTGACTTGGCGCCAGATGACGGGTCCTCTCGCTGAGTTCTGGCAACCGGGAACCGGGCGGTTGAGCCCTCGTGCGACGCGTGAGCGCTCACATGCCCCGGTGCCGCCGGTTCACTCGATCAGCGTGACCGAATCGTGATCTAGTCTGGTTCAAAGTGCCGAGTGGAAACGTTTACGCTGGAAACGCTTACAACGAAGTTGAGCCGAGACCGCCAGCCAGTTCGAGTCACGACGGGCAGGCACTCGCCCCGCAAGTGAAGGACTCTCATGACCAAGACAAAGAAGTCGATCGCCGCCGGCGCGATGCTGGTGACCGCAGGAATGCTCCTGAGCGCCTGCTCCGGCGGATCCACCGAGCCCACGTCGAGCGCCACCGCCACGGACACGGGCTCCGAGACCACCGCGACGCTCACCGTGTGGGTTGACGCCGAGCGTGCCGACTCCCTCGCGGACGCCGCCACCGCCTACGAGGACGAGACGGGCGTCGCCGTAGAGATCGTGTCGCGTGACAACGCGACCATCAAGGACGACTACATGCAGCAGGCGAGCACCGGCTCGGGCCCTGACATCGTCATGGGCGCGCACGACTGGCTGGGCGAGCTCACCACCAACGGCGTGGTCGCCCCGCTGGAGCTGGGAGACAGCGCCGACGGCTACCTGTCCGTCGCGCTCGACGCGGCCGCGTACGACGGCACCGTGTACATGCTTCCCTACGCCGTCGAGAACCTCGCGATGCTGCGCAACGCGGACCTCGTCGCGGAGCCCGCGACATCGTTCGACGACATGATCGCCAAGGGCACTGCCGCCGGTGCGGAGTTCCCGTTCGTGGTGGAGCAGGGCGTGGACGGCAACCCGTACCACCTGTACCCGTTCCAGACGGCTTTCGGCGCCCCCGTCTTCGGTCGTGACGCCAACGGCGCGTACGACGCGACGCAGCTCACGCTCGGCGACGGCGGCGACTTCGCTGCCTGGCTGTCCGCGCAGGGCGCGGCCGGCACCATCTCGACCGAGATCACCGGCGACATCGCCAAGGAGAAGTTCCTCGCAGGCGACGCCGCGTTCTGGCTCACCGGTCCGTGGAACGTGACCGCCGCGGTCGAGGGTGGCATCAACCTCGCCGTCGACGCGATCCCGTCGCCCGGCAGCGAGGACGCCCAGCCTTTCGCTGGCGTCAAGGGCTTCTTCGTGAACCAGTACTCGGAGAACAAGGTCGCCGCGAACGACTTCCTGGTCAACTACATCGGCACGACCGACGTGCAGGTCGCCCTGTTCGAGTCCAGCTCGGTCCTGCCCGCCCTCACCGAGGCCGCGCAGGCCGTGTCTGACGACGCGATCGTCGCTGGCTTCCTCGCCGCGGGCGAGCAGGCCGTCCCGATGCCAGCGATCCCGGCCATGGGCCAGGTCTGGCAGTACTGGGGCATCGCCGAGGCCGAGATCCTCAACGGCGCCGACGCGACCGCGACCTGGGACAAGCTCACCGCGGACGTCCAGGCCGCCATCGACGCCCAGTAGCGCACCACTGCAGCAGTGCCGGGCGGGCGCATACCCGCGCCCACCCGGCACCGCCGCGGCGCACCCGCCGGACCGACCTCTCACAGAACCAGGACCATGGAACACACCCGCTCTCTCACTGCGCTCGGGCGAAGCGGCCGCATCGGCCCCCTGATCGTCAAGCTGCTGATGCTCGGCGTGCTCGACTCCGTGCTCGTCTTCCTCGCGCTGATCCTCATCGGACGCGGCGACTGGGGCATCCTCGTGATCGTCACCGCCGCGGGCCTCGCGATCAACTGGGTCTATCTCTCCAAGCGAGCGCTGCCGGCGAAGTACATCACGCCCGGCCTCGTGTTCCTGGCCATCTTCCAGGTATTCGTGATCGGCTACACGGTCTACATCGCGTTCACCAACTACTCGACCGGTCACATCCTCAACAAGGACCAGGCCATCGAGTCGCTGCTCAGTCAGTCGCAGAGCCGTGTTGCCGACTCGCACCAGTACCCGGTGACCGTCGTGCGCGACGGAGACGCGTTCGGTTTCCTCGTCACCGCCGAAGACGGCACTGCCTACCTGGGGTTCGCCGACCAGCCCCTCGCACCTGTGGACGCGACCTTCGAGGACGGCACCGCCGTCGCCGCGGAGGGCGTCCAGTCACTGCAGTACGCCGACATCCTCGCGAACCAGGAGGCGATCTTCGACCTTGCCGTGCCTGCGGGCGACAGTGCCGAGGACGGTTGGCTGCGCACGCTCGACGGCCGCAGCGCCTACGAGTACGAGTCGAGCCGCGAATACGACGCCGTGGCGGACACGATGACCGACACCACGACCGGAGTCGTCTACACCGACGGCGGAGACGGGGCCTTCGTCGCTCCGGACGGCACCAGGATCCTGCCGGGCTGGCAGATCAACGTGGGCCTTGACAACTTCGAGCGCGCCATCACCGAGCCGACCATCCGCGGGCCGCTCATGTACGTCCTGGTGTGGACCTTCGCCTTCGCCTTCCTCTCCGTCCTGCTGACCTTCGCACTCGGCGTCGCCCTCGCGCTGTTGCTGAATGACCCGCGCATGCGGGGTCGCAAGGTCTATCGCCTCGTGATGGTGCTTCCCTACGCGTTCCCCGCGTTCCTCGGCGCCCTCGTGTGGTCGGGCATGTTCTCCACGAGCTTCGGCTTTATCAACCAGGTGCTCCTGGGGGGCGCCGCAGTGCCGTGGCTCACGGATCCCACGATGGCGAAGATCGCGGTGCTGCTGGTGAACCTGTGGCTCGGCTTCCCCTACATGTTCCTCGTTGCCACCGGCGCGCTCCAGGCGATCCCTGACGACATCCTCGAGGCCGCACGCACCGACGGAGCCACGCCGTGGGGCATCTTCCGGCACGTCAAGCTGCCGCTGCTGATGGTCTCGATGGCGCCGATCCTCATCTCATCGTTCGCGTTCAACTTCAACAACTTCAACGTGATCTACCTGGTGACCGGGGGAGGGCCGCGCGACACCGCGGCTTCGATCCCCGTGGGCTTCACGGACATCCTGATCTCGCTGGTCTACAAGGTGGCGTTCACCGGGCAGATGCGCGACTACGGACTCGCGAGCGCGTTCTCGATCATCATCTTCGTGGTGGTCGCGGCGATCTCCATCGTGAGCTTCCGTAAGACCAAGACCCTCGAGGAGATGAACTGACATGTCTGCTCCCGCCACCCGCGCGCACCTGCCCCGCTCCCGTCGGCGTCGGCCGATGCGGACGCTCGCCAAACACGCCGCCGCCATCGTCGCCAGCGCTTTCGCGCTGTTCCCCCTGCTCTACGTGCTCTCGGCCGCGCTGAACCCCACCGGCACGCTCACAGGATCCAACGAGCTGTTCAAGTCTGTCGGCCTGGACAGCTTCACCCGTCTGGTCACCTCCGACCAGTACCCGTTCCTCACATGGTTCAAGAACTCGCTCATCATCGGTCTCACCACCGCGGCGCTGTCGGTCTTCCTCGGAGCTCTCGCGGCGTACGCCTTCTCGCGCATGAGGTTCGTCGGGCGCAGGCCGGGGCTGCTCGGGCTCGTGCTCGTGCAGATGTTCCCGCAGCTCCTGGCGGTCGTCGCGATTTTCATCCTCCTGACCGAGATCGGTGAGATCTTCCCGGCGATCGGCCTGAACACCCATGCGGGTCTCATCAGCGTCTATCTGGGTGCGGCGCTGGGCGTGAACACCTATCTCATGTACGGCTTCTTCAACACGGTGCCCAAGGAGCTGGACGAGGCCGCGATGATCGACGGTGCAGGGCACGCGCGCGTCTTCTTCACGATCATCCTGCGCCTCGTGACCCCGATCCTCGCGGTGGTGGCCCTGCTGAGCTTCATCGCCACGTTCAACGACTTCGTGATCGCGTCCGTGGTGCTGATCGACGCGGACCAGCAGACCCTCGCAGTGGGCCTCTATCGCATGGTGTCGAACCCGAACTATGCCGACTGGTCGGCCTTCGCCGCAGGGGCCGTGCTTGCGGCGATCCCGGTCGTCGCGCTGTTCCTGTTCCTGCAGCGCTACATCGTGGGCGGACTCACCGCGGGCGCGGTGAAGTAGGCGCCGCCAGCCCGACGCCGTGGTCGCCGCAGGCCTGACGCCTCGGTGAGTGCGGCGTCGGGCGTGCGCGTGCCCCGGCTAGGCTGGGCGCGCAGGATCCAAGGGAGTCGAGAATGGCCGATATCAGCGACGTCGCACGTTTGGCTGGCGTCTCCAACGCCACTGTCTCGCGCGCGTTGAGCGGCCGTGGCCCCGTCTCTCCGACCACGCAGATCAAGGTCCGTGAGGCCGCACGACAGCTCGGCTACGCCGTCTCGCCGAACGCGTCCGGACTCGCGAGCGGCCGCACCGCGACCGTGGGAGTCGTCGTTCCGTTTCTCACGAGCTGGTTCTACACCGCCGTGATCGAGGGTGCGCAGGCGGAGCTCGTGACGCGGGGCTACGACGTCACGCTCTACAACCTCATGGGCTCCGGCGACCAGCGCGCCGCCGTGTTCGAAAAATCCCTGGCACGCAAGCGCGTCGACGCCGTGATCGCCGTGAGCCTCGAGCTCACCGACGCCGAGCTGGGCAGTCTCAACGCCATGGGCAAGCCCGTAGTGGGCGTAGGCGGACCGCTGGAGGGCGTGCCGACGATCTCGATCGACGACGTCGCCGTCGCCACGCTCGCGACATCCCACCTGATCGCGCTGGGGCATCGCCGCATCGCGCACCTGGGCGGCGACCCGGAGTGGGAGCGGGACTTCCACGTGCCTTCGAACCGCAGGCAGGGGTACGAGGCGGCGCTGCGCGAGGCGGGGATCGAGGTCGACCCGGCACTCTTCTTCCCGACCGAGTTCGGCATCGAGTCCGGATATCGGTCTACGAAGCGCATGTTCTCCGACCCGCGCCACGTCCCGACGGCGATCATGGCGGCCTCCGACGAGATGGCGATCGGCGCGATGCTCGCCGCTCGCGACCTCGGCCTGCGCGTGCCTCACGACCTGTCGATCGTAGGGATCGACGACTATCGGCTCAGCGAGTTCCACGGGCTCACCACCGTCGCGCAGTACCCGGCGCGCCAGGGCCGTGCCGCGGCGCAGATGGTCATGCGCATGCTCGCAGGCGAGGTCGTGGAAGCCGCTCCCGTCGACTACGACCTGATCGTGCGCTCGTCCACCGCGCGCCCGCCAGCGCCGGAGGGCTGAGCGCGCGCGTGGGCCGTGCCCCAGCGTCTGGCGAAGCGTCGAGAGCGCTAGCCTGGCGGTGTCGACCGCCGGTGTGGCCGTGCGGCGACGGAGAGGCATGTCGATGACGACCACCACCGCTGAGCAACGCCTGCCGCGCCTGGAGCGCGCGGACGCGTGGGCGCGGCTCGCCGAGGGCGGCGGCCCTTCGCTGACCGTGAGCAGTCCCTGGGCCAGTGGCGACGACGCAGTGCTCGGCGAGGTGGCGACCACGCCCGCCGCGCGCATCGGCGCGATCGTCGAGTCCGCGCGCGAGGCGCAGCGCGAGTGGGCGGAGGTGCCCGTGAGGGCGCGCGCTGCCATCCTGCGGCGTGTGGGTGCACTCGCGCGCGAGCGGCGCGAGGCGCTCATGGACGTCGTGCAGCTCGAGTCCGGCAAGAACCGCCTCAGCGCATTCGAGGAGGTCATGGACGTCGCGCTCAACGCCGCGTACTACGCGCGGGCAGGCAGGGCTGCGCTCAGGCCCCGCCGCCACTCGGGAGCGACGCCCGTGCTCACTTCCACCGTCGAGCACCATCGCCCCAAGGGCGTCGTCGGGATCATCACGCCGTGGAACTACCCGCTGACGCTCGCGGTGTCCGACGCCCTGCCCGCGCTCATGGCGGGCAACGCCGTCGTGCTCAAGCCCGACTCGCGCACGCCGCTGACGGCGCTCGCGGGCCTCGAGCTGGTGCGCGACGCGGGGCTGCCGGCGGGCCTGATGCGCGTGGTCGTCGGCGCGGGCAGTGAGATCGGTCCGCCGCTGGTGGACGCTGTGGATTACCTGATGTTCACGGGCTCCACCGCGACGGGGCGCGTCCTCGCGGGCGCGTGCGGCGAGCGCCTCATCGGGTGCTCCATGGAGCTGGGCGGCAAGAACCCCATGCTCGTGCTCGCGGACGCTGACGTGGAGCGCGCGGCCGCAGGGGCGGTGCGCGCCTGCTTCAGCAACTCGGGTCAGTTGTGCGTCTCGATCGAACGGATCTACGTCGCTGACGAGGTCTACGACGCGTTCGTCGCTGCGTTTGTGCGGCGTGTCCAGGCGATGAGCCTCGGCGCCGGACTCGACTGGGACATCGACATGGGCTCGCTTGCGTCGCGGCAGCAGCTCGATGCCGTGGGCGCGCACGTGACCGACGCGGTGGCCAAGGGCGCGACGGTCCTCGTGGGCGGGCGTGCTCGGCCCGATCTGGGCCCGTGCATGTACGAGCCGACCGTGCTCGCGGACGTCACGGAGGACATGCGGCTCGCGCGCGAGGAGACGTTCGGGCCGGTCGTGTCGGTGTACCGGGTCGGCTCGGACGAGGAGGCGATCGCACGTGCGAACGACTCCTCGTACGGCCTCAACGCATCGGTGTGGTCGGCGCGGCGTGGATCGGAGGCGGCGGCGCGGGTGCAGGCAGGCACGGTGAACGTCAACGAGGGCTACGCCGCAGCGTGGGGATCCACGGGAGCGCCGATGGGCGGGTGGAGGGACTCCGGGCTCGGGCGCAGACACGGGGTCGAAGGGATCCTCAAGTACACCGAGGCGCAGACGATCGCGGTGCAACGCGGCATCGGCATCGCCCCCGTGGGGAGCATGACGGCCGCGCGATACGCCGAGGTGATGAACGCGGCCGTCGGCCTCGTCGCACGGATGCCGAGGAGGCGATGACGATGCGTGGCGTGAGCATGGCGGGCGCGAGGGTGCTCATCACGGGCGCAGGTTCTGGCATCGGGCGGCTCATGGCACTCGAGGCGGCGTACCGGGGAGCGTCGCTCGTGCTGTGGGACCTCGATGCTGCGAGCGCCACCGCCGTCGCCGATGAGATCCGGGACCGCGGAGGGAGTGCCGCCGCGCGAGGCGTGGATGTCACCGACCGCGCGGCGGTGAGCGAGGCGGCTGCCGAGACGCCGGACGTGGACGTGGTGATCAACAACGCGGGCGTCGTCACGGGCGCGCGCCTGCTCGAGGCGTCGGAGGAGGCGATCGAGCGCACGCTCCACGTGAACGCGCACGCCCCCTTCTGGGTCACGCGGGCCTTCCTGCCGGGCATGCTGGCGCAGGACAGGGGATCGGTGGTCACCATCGCGTCGGCGGCGGGGCTGATCGGCGTCGCGCGACAGACTGACTACTCGGCATCCAAGTGGGCGGCCGTCGGCTTCACCGAGTCGCTGCGTGCGGAGCTGCGCGCCGACGGCTCGTCGGTCCGCACCCTCGTCGTGTGCCCCTACTACATCGACACCGGCATGTTCGAGGGTGTGCGCACGCGCGTGCCGCTGCTCCTTCCGATCCTTCAGCCGGACAAGGTGGCCCGGTCCGTCCTCACCGCGATCGAGAGAGGCCGAGAGCAACTGGTGATGCCGCCTTTCGCGCGGCTCACCCCTGTGATGCGTGTGCTGCCGGTGCGCGCGTTCGACGCGATGGCGGATCTGCTGGGCATCAACCGATCCATGTCGACCTTCGTGGGGCGTGCGACGCCCGTCGAATGAGCGCCGCCGGCGCGTCGCAGGCTATGCGGACGGTGCGTCGTCGCCGGTACCCGCACCGGCGTCGGGCGTGCCCTGGCGGCGCAAGAACTTCCGGTCGTCGTTCGCGTACGCGTAGTAGTAGCCGATGAGCACCCCGCCGCCCACGAGGTTGCCGAGCAGCACGATCGCCAGGTTGCCGAGCGCGAGCCCGATGTCGATGCCGTGCTGGAAGCCCACGATCATGAACAGCACCGTGTTCGCCACGGAGTGCTCGAAGCCGACGAACGCGAAGATGAATACGCTCATGATCATCGCGAGGGACTTCATGAAGTCGTCCTTGATGAGGCCGTTGTAGACCAGCAGCATCGCGAGGTTGATCATGAAGTTGCACAGCACCGCGCGCAGGAACAGGTCGGACCAGCCCGTGAGGCCCCCCGCGACGTAGTCGAGCTTCACGTCGACACTGTGCTGCATCTGCTCGCCGACCGCGCCGTCCGCGAGGCTCGAGCCGAGCACCATGAGCGCCACGACCAGTCCGCCCAGGATGTTGCCCGCGTAGCACAGCAGCAGGATCCTGCCCGCGCGGCGGCGGGAGATGCGCCGGTAGTACCGCCCGATCGCGACGATCATCATGTTGGACGTCAGCAGCTCGGACTTGGAGTAGTAGATGAACACGAGTGCGAAGCCGAACGCCATGGCACCCACGATGCGGCCGATGTCCATGACGGCGCCGCCACCGATGGTGGTGAACGCGGCGAGGATCGCGTAGTTCGTGAGGTACATGATGCCGATGAGGCCGCCCGCCATCGCGGCGCGCATGAGATAGATGCGGGAGAGGCCGCCGCTCATCTCAGTCTTCGTCTCGAGCGCGTCGAGCACTGTCGAGATGAAGTGCTTGCCGGGGAAGAGGTGGCTCGGGTCGCTCATGGTGCCCACGCTACCGAGGCGCGGGCGGCGCCGCCCAGGACCAGGAGCCCCTGGCGGTGCGCTTGATCTAGACGAGACCTCGGGGAACGTCTCCGAGGATGCCGGCTCCGGCGTCGGGCGCATGACGGTCGCCGTGCACCGAGTCGTGCAGCCGCTCCATCTCGTCGTCCATGTGCGCCGCGGTGGCGGCGGCGTCGCGCAGCTGAGCCTGGAGGCCGTCCGGCACATCCCCGCGGTACTTGTAGAAGATCTTGTGCTCGAGGCTCGCCCAGAAGTCCATGGCGACGGTGCGGAACTGCACCTCGACAGGCACCTCGACCGTCTCGGAGGACATGAAGACGGGGATTCCCACGATCGTGTGCAGCGATCGGTAGCCGTTGAACTTGGGGCTCGCGATGTAGTCCTTGGTCTGGAGCACCCGCACGTCCTCCTGGCTCGTGAGCGCCTCGTGGACGAGTCGCACGTCCGAGGCGAACGAGCACACGACCCTCACGCCGGCGATGTCCGTCACGCTCGCACGGATCCACTCGGCGGTCGCGACGCCGCCCTTGCGGGAGACCTTGTCCACGACGCTCTCGAGGGACTTGAGTCTGCTCGACACGTGGTCGATCGGGTTGTAGTCGTGCAGCAGCTCGAACTCTTCGCGCAGAATCTCGACCTTGGTGGTGATCTCCTGCATCCCGAACTTGTACGGGAGGATCAGCCGCGCGATGTCGTCCCGCGAGGCGAGCCGATGCGGCTGCTCAGGGAGCGTCGAGGGCACGCCCCGAGGTCCGTCGGTCGTCGTCATCGGTCGGTCTCGTGCTCACGCGTCACAGCCACGTCAGGTCAACTCTCGGTCAAGGTCAGGTGTTCCCGCACGCGTGCCCGCAGACGGTCGGCCCCGCCTGCGAGGGGCGCGACGCGCGCGCAGGTACTCTCGGGCGAGTGAGCACTCGAGGCGGCGATTCCGGTCGCGACGACAGGGGCCGTCCAACCGGCGCGAAGAGGCCGATGCCTCCCTCGGTGGCGCCGCGCGGTGCGCGTCCGGCCCAGCCCGGCGCGCCGCGGCGCGATCCTGCAGGTCAGAGTGGGCGCCCGGCGTCGGTGCGGCCCGCGCCCGCTCCTCAGCCGTCGGCGCCGCAGCGCCGCACGACGCGGCCCGCCGCCGCACCGCCGAGGTCTGGCAGCAATGAGCCACGGCGGGCTCCCGAGCGTTCCCGCGGTCGCACCGCCCCTCGGCCCGCGACCGTCGAGCCCGTCGCGTCGCCGAGGCCCGCTCGTTCGCGGCGCCGGCGCCGGCCAGTGCTGCGCACGTTGGGCGTCCTCGCGCTGACTCTCGTCGTGGGACTCGTGATCGGCGCGCTGGTGCTCCTCAACTGGGTCAACGCCCGCATCACGCACGTGGATGCGCTCAGCGGAGCCGGCAACACCGAGGGCATGACGTACCTCATCGTCGGTTCCGACTCGCGCGACGGCTGGTCCGACGACGGCACCGAGGGCGCACGCACCGACACGATCATGCTGCTGCACCAGCCCGTGGAGGGCCCGGTCGCGCTCATCAGCATCCCGCGCGACTCGTATGTCGACATCCCCGGGCATGACGCGAGCAAGATCAACGCCGCGTTCGCGTGGGGCGGTGCGCCGCTGCTCGTGGAGACGGTCGAGGGCCTCACGGGTCTCACGGTGGATCACTACGTGGAGATCGGTTTCGGAGGCGTCGTCGAGATCGTGGACGCGGTCGGAGGCGTCGAGCTGTGCCTCGACTACGATGTCGCGGACGCACGCAGCGAGCTGTACTGGACCGCAGGATGCCACGACTCGGACGGGGCGACGGCCCTCGCCTTCGCGCGCATGCGGTACGCCGACCCCGATGGCGACATCGGGCGCACCGCTCGTCAGCAGCAGGTCGTGTCGGCAGTGGCGGACAAGGTCCTCGAGCCTGGCGTCGTGTTCAACCCGTTCAAGGCCATTCCTCTCATGGAAGCGGGGCTGGGAGCGGTCGCCGTCGATCAGGAGGCCGACGCGCTCGACCTCGCACGATTCGCCCTCGCCTTCAACGCGGCGCGCGGAGGCGAGGCGGTGCACGGCACTCCGCCTCTTGCGAGCCTCGACCACCGCGTGAACGGCTCGTCGACAGTCCTTCTCGATCCCGACGAGATCGATCAGTTCTGGGAGGACATCGCCGACGGTGCGTATGCGCCCGGCACCGAGGTCGGCGGGACCGACGGTCTGTGACCATCACGATCCGGCGCATCCGCGCCGACGAGTGGCGCCGTGTCAAGGAGCTCCGGCTCGCAGCGCTGCGCGACCCGCTCGCCCATCTCGCGTTCCTCGAGACCTACGAGGAAGCCTCCGCGTGGCCCGACTCCCGGTGGGAAGAGCGCGCCCGCGCCGCTGCGTCGGGCGGTGCAGCGGCGCAGTTCGTCGCGGAGGCGCCCGACGGGTGGGTGGGCTCCGTCGCGGTGCTCATCTTCCGCACAGGAGACAAGGACTACTACGGGCTGACGCGCACGAGAGACGATGCGGTCCTGGTCGGTGTGTACATCGACCCGGCACACCGTCGTGAGGGCATTCTCGAGTCGCTCATCGCCGCGGCCGCGGAGTGGACGGCAGCGCAGGGACTGGCGGTGCTCCACCTGGACGTGCATCCGGACCACGAACGCGCGGCGCGCGCGTACGAGCGCTGCGGGTTCCGAGACACAGGAGCGCGCATCGACTCGGATGGCGTGTGGGACATCCGCATGGCGCTCGACCTTCCTCGCGTGTAGCGCCCGCGAGGCCGCGTCAGCGAGCGGCGGTCTGCCCGTCGTCGACGGTGCTCGCGCGCTTGTCGGCAGAGCCCATGATCCAGCGGATGCCGTGTGTCGCGAGCGCGCCAGACGCGGGTCCGAACGTGCGCGTCGCCCATCCATCGAGCCGCAGTTCAGCTCGTGCCCAGTCAGGCAGCAGCGCGGCGGCACCTGACGCGAGGAGTGCGTAGGGAGGTCGCACGGGCCAGGGCAGCGGAGGTTCCTTGAGCAGGAAGTGCGCGGTGTCGAGGGCCTCGGGCGTCGCACGCAGTTCGGGGCGATACCGGTCGAAGGCATCGGCGAGCTCGGCGACGGTCGTCGGCACGTCGACGGCGCCGAGCTCTCGCGCGACGCGTCCCGTTTGCGCGACATAGAGGTCGGCCTCTGTCGGTGTGAGGGGACGCTCGCCGTAGCGTTGGTGCGCGGCAAGGAACGACTCCGCCTCCGCGATGTGGACCCAGGTGAGCAGGTGAGGGTCGCCGGCGAAGTAGGGGCGTCCGTCGGGAGCGGTGCCCCGCACCTTCTCGTGGGCGTCTCTGACGACGCTCACCATGCGCTCGGCGTCGCGCTCGGCACCGAACGTGGTGAAGGCGAGGAAGGTCGACGTGCGCGCGAGCCGGCCCCACGGGTCGCCGCGGTACCCGGAGTGTCCGGCGACTCCGGCCATCGCCAGGGGGTGCAGCGACTGCAGCAGGAGCGCGCGCAGGCCGCCCACGAACGTGGTGACGTCGGCGTGCACGCGCCGGATCGGCGTGCCGGGCGGGAACCAGCGCTCGCCAGGGGTGTCGTGTACTCGCGAACGGGCGGCGTCGCCGTCGGGGCCCGCGATCTTGAGGAAGACCGCGTGGCCCGCGCGGCGGCGGAGGCGTGCGACGGGGGACATGGTGCGGCTCATGATGCAGTCGTCAACGTGGATCCGGCGTTGTCACTTCCGAGTCGCGAGGCGCGCGAGCAGCCCGTTGCGGACAGACGGCCACTCGTCCTCGAGGATCGAGAAGACCACGGTGTCGCGGCGCGAGCCGTCAGACAGGATCTGGTGGCTGCGGAGCACGCCGTCTTGCTTCGCACCCAGACGGGCGATGGCCTCGCGGGACTGACGGTTGTGCCAGTGCGTGCGGAACTCTACCGCGATGCACTCGAGCTCTTCGAACGCACGGGTGAGGAGCAGCAGCTTGGCGGCCGGGTTGACGCCCGTGCCCTGGGCCGCCCGACCGAGCCACGTGCTGCCGATCTCGAGCCGTCGGTTCGGCTCGTCGAGGTTCATGAAGGTCGTCATGCCCACGGCGCGCCCGGTGCTGGTCGGCACGATCGCCCAGGGCGCCATGAGCCCCTCGAACTGCAGCGAGAGGCGTCGTTCGATCTCTGCCTCCATGCCGGACGGGGAGGGGATCGAGGTGTACCAGGTGCGCCACAGGTCGCCGTCGCGCACGGCGTCGCTGAGGTCGTCACGGTGCGACGGGGAGAGCGGCTCGAGTCGCACCAGCGGGTGCGTGAGGTCCGGGTTGTCGGCGAAGCTCATGCCTCGAGCCTAGGACCGTCGCCCGCGTCGCACGCGATCGCGGCGCTCGGTCGGGTCCGGCACTGGAGAGACGACATTGACAGTATTACTATCGCGATATATCGTGAAGCAGTCGCGATAGGAGCGACACGAAAGGAGTCCATGATGAGAGATCACGACTGGAACGACACTGCTGACCACGGAGGCCCGCGCGGTCGCCGCCGGCATGGCGGGCCCATGGGTCCCGTGCCCGACGCTGGGGCTGAGGGCTTGGGGGCCGGTCACGGCGGCAAGGATCGCGGCCCGATGGGGCGGCACGGTGGCCCCGGAGGTGGGGGGCGGCACGGCGGACCTGGGCGGGGACGCGGGCGCGGGCCGCACGGAGGACGCCCCCGCGGCGACGTGCGCGCGGCGATCCTGATGCTGCTCGCCGAGCAGCCCAGGCATGGCTACGACCTGATCCGTGCGATCGAGGACCGCAGCGACGGCGCGTGGACGCCCAGCCCTGGATCGATCTATCCGACGCTCCAGGCGCTCGAGGATGAGGGCCTCGTGGTCATGGAGACGGTCGAGGGGCGCAAGACCGCGTCGCTGACCACGGAAGGCGAGGCATGGTGCGACGAGCACGCCGCGGAGCACGAGGCCCTCTTCGATCAGGGCGCCGCCGAGCGCTCCGCCGGGGAGCTCCGCGCCGAGCTCATGGCGCTCAAGGACGCGGCGATCCACGTGGCCCGCGCACCGGGCCCCGAGGATCGGACCGCGCAGGCGGTCGAGATCCTCGCCGACGCACGCAAGCGTCTGTACCGGCTGCTCGCCGACGTCGACTGACGGGACCGTCGAGAGACAGCCCCAGACCGTGCGACCGCGGGCCCGCCGAGAGGCGGCCCCGCGTTCGCGTGCAGTCAGTCGTCCTCTTACGACTTCTTGCCTGACTTCTTCGCGGCCTTCTCGTCGCGCTTCGCCTGTTCCTTGGCGCGCTCCTTCTCGCGCTTGTCCGCCGCGTGCGCCGCAGCGGCCGCGCCCACGATCCCCGCGCCGTTGAGGAGTTCGGCAGGGATGATCGGCGCACGCAACGTGAGCCGGGGCAGGAACATGTGGCTGGACTTGGAGATCCCGCCGCCGACGATGATCAGGTCGGGCCACAGGAGGCGCTCGATCTCGGTGAAGTAGCGCTGCAGGTGGGGGATCCAGCCGTCCCAGTCCAGATCGTGGCGATCGCGCGCAGACTCTGCGGCATAGTCCTCCGCGTCGTGGCCATCGATCTCGAGGTGGCCGAGCTCGAGGTTGGGCACCAGCGTGCCGTCCACGATCATCGCAGTGCCCACGCCGGTGCCCAGCGTCGCGAGGAAGACCGAGCCGTCCCGCTTGTGCGCCGCTCCGTAGAGGAACTCGCCGTAGCCGGCGGCGTCGGCATCGTTGAGGACGTGCACGTCGTGGCCCGCGTAGTCCCGGATGACCTGCCGTAGGTCCGTGCCGATCCACGAGTCGTCCACGTTCGCGGCCGTCTTCACGACGCCGTGCTGGATCACGCCGGGGAAAGCGACGCCGATGGGAGTCTTGCGCGACGGCTCGAACCGCGCGATGCACTTCGCGACCGTCTTGCCGACGGACTCGGGCGTCGCGGGCTGCGGCGTGGGGATCCGGTAGCGGTCCTCGGTGAACTTCCCGGTCTTCAGGTTGACCGGAGCGGCCTTGATGCCGGTGCCGCCGATGTCGACGCCGATCGCGATGTGCTTGCTCATGGGAGTGTCAACACCTCCGGTCCGTCCTCGCCGATGAGGATCGTGTGCTCGAACTGAGCCACCCAGCCACCGTCGTTGGTGACGACCGTCCAGCCGTCGTCCCACTCATGGTTCGCCTCGGAGCCGTCCACGAGCATGGGCTCCACGGTGAACACCATTCCCGGTTCGATCACGTCGTCATGGTGGGGAGCCGCGTCATAGTGCGGGATCACGAGTCCCGTGTGGAAGGCGGGCCCCACGCCGTGGCCGGTGTAACTGCGCACAGACTCGTAGCCGAACCGTGCCGCGTACTTCTCGATCACGCGCCCGATCACGTTGACCTCGCGTCCTGGCATCGCCGCGCGCACGCCGCGCATCATCGCTTCGTGCGCCACCTCGACGAGGCGCGTCGCGGCTTCCGAGCCTTCGCCGGCGATGAACGAGCCGCAGTTGTCGCCGTGCATGCCGTCCTTGTAGGCCGTGATGTCGACCTTCACGATGTCGCCCTCCTGGACCACCGTGGAGTCGGGGATGCCGTGGCAGATGACCTCGTTCACCGACGTGCACAGCGCCTTGGGGAACGGGGGCCGTCCCGCTGCCCCCGGGTAGCCGAGCGTCGAGGGGTACGCGCCGTGGTCGAGCACGAACTCATGCCCGATGCGATCGAGCTCGTCAGTCGTGATGCCGGGGCGCACGTGGCGGCCCACCTCGGCGAGCGCCTGCGCGGCGATGCGCGCGCTCACGCGGATGCGTTCGACGGTCTCTGCGTCGTGGATGTCTCCACCGGTCCACCGCGCGGCGCGCTTGGCGCCCACGTACGGAGGTCGCTGGATGGACTTCGGCACGTCACGCATCGGCGCGACGACACCCTTGACGATGCTCTCGCGTACGGGGCCCATGCCTGGCAGTCTATTCACGGAGGCGATGCCGATGTCCACCGACGGTCCCGAGCAGGTCGAGTACTTCTACAACGTGCGGACGCACATGGTCGAGAAGGGTCGACTCAGCTCATGGGAGGACCTGATGGGCCCTTACGCGACGCGCGAGGAGGCCGAACGCGCGCTCGAGACGGCGCAGAAGCGCAACGACGCGTGGGCCGACGAGGACGCACAGTGGCGCGGAGACGAGGACTGACGATCCGCTCTCTCACGATGCGGCCCGATCCGCCTCTGCGCGTCCGCGGGTTCTGGTGGCGGTGGCTCGGCTTGACCGTCCTCATCATCGGCGTCGCGGATGCCGCCTACCGTCAGCTGAGCGTGGGAATGATAGGACTTGCGGTCGTCACTGGGCTCGGACCAGCGGGCTTCTTCTGGGGCGTTCTGGTGGGGCTGGCAGTCGCGCTCACAGTTCCCGTCCTCGTCCTGTGGGCGGTGAAGGCCGCGCACGGTTGGAGCCGGGCCCGTCACGGCGACTCGGGCGCTGAGGTCTCCAGTGGTCGCGGTGTACAGCGGGCCGTTGCCCTCGTCGCCGCCTGGATCCACGTCCACGCGAGCGTCGTGTTCGCGCTCATCGCGGCGGTGCCCTCGGAGCCAGCGATTCCTATGCGGGTGCGGGTGGTGTTCGCTGTGCTGTCGCTGACGAGTGCCGCCACCGCATGGGTGGCGTTCTACTATGTGCCACCGCGCCGGTGGGACGGCGTGCGCGTCGCGCGGCGCTAGTTCTCGAACGTGTGCTCGGCGGCAGGGAACTCGACGTCCTTGACGGCCTTCACGTAGCCGGCCGCGGCGTCGGTCATCGCGGCACCTACGGCGCCGAACTGACGCGAGAAGCGCGGGTGCCAGTCGCCCACGCCCGCCATGTCCAGCCACACGAGCACCTGGCCGTCCGTGCTGGAGCCGGCGCCGATGCCGATCGTCGGGATATCCAGTGCCTCGGTGACGGCGCGAGCCGCGGGCGCGGCGACCATCTCGAGCACCACCGCGAACGCGCCGGCCTCCTGGAGCGCGAGCGCGTCATCGATGAGGTCCTTGACGCCCTGCTCACCGCGTCCCTGGACGCGGTGGCCGCCGAGCGCGTTCTCGCTCTGCGGCGTGAAGCCCAGGTGGCCGCAGAAGGGGATGCCTGCATCGGTCACGGCCTTGGCCTGTCGAGCAACGCGACGGCCACCCTCGAACTTGACGGCCTGCGCGCCTGAGAGCTTCATCATGCGCACTGACGACTCCACGGCCTGCTCGGGCGAGACCTCGTACGACCCGAACGGCAGGTCCGCGACGACGAAGGCGCGCTCGGCGCCACGCGCGACGGCGCGCGCGAACGGGATCATCTCGTCCAGAGTGACAGGGCCCGTGGACTCGTAGCCGAGGATGTTGTCGGCGAGCGAGTCGCCCACGAGCAGCATGTCCACGCCAGCGGCGTCGAATGCCTTCGCGGTGGGGTAGTCGTAGGCGGTCAGCATGGTGATCTTCTCACCGCGCTGCTTCATCTCCTTGAAGTGGTGGATGCGCACCTTCTTGCTCATGGCTTCACCTTCTCATGCGGGCGGCCATGACGCCGACGCGATGGTCGGCTCGGCGTCAGCGCTCGCGCCACCGAGAGGTGATGGGGAGCCTGCGGTCGCGACCGAACGCGAGTGCGGTCACCTTGGGCCCCGGGGGGTACTGACGGCGCTTCCATTCGGCGCGGTCGACGAGCTGGAGCACCTTGTCCACGACCGCCTCGTCGAAGCCACGTGCGAGCAACTCCTCGCGCCCCTCCGCGTGCTCGACGTACGCGTCGAGCACCTCGTCGAGCAGGTCGTAGGCGGGCAGCGAGTCCTGGTCGGTCTGGCCGGGGCGCAGTTCCGCGCTGGGCGGCTTCTCGATCGAGTTCGCGGGGATGGGCTCGACCTCGCCGCGCTCGCGAGCTCGCGCGTTGCGCCATCGCGCGAGATCCCACACGCGCGTCTTGTCGAGGTCCTTCAGCGGCGCGAAGCCGCCGATGGACCCAGCGTCGTAGATGGTCGCGTAGCCGGTCGCGAGTTCGGACTTGTTGCCTGGCGCGATGACCATGTGGTTCTCGCGGTTGGAGATCGCCATGAGGATCACGCCGCGCACGCGCGCCTGGAGGTTCTCCTCGGCCACCCCGGTGAGGGCGAGCTGAGCCTGGAACGCGTCCACGAGCGGCGCGATGGGCTGCACCCGGTAGTCGGCACCCAGCCGCTTGCACAGGTCGGCGGCGTCGTCCTTCGAATGCTCGGACGAGTACTCCGACGGCATGGAGACGCCAACGACGTTCTCGCCACCGATGGCGTCGGCCGCGATCGCGGCCGTCAGCGCGGAGTCGATACCGCCCGAGACTCCCAGCACGACCGAGCCGAAGCCGTTCTTGACGAGGTAGTCGCGCAGTCCCGTGACCACCGCGCGGTAGGCCTGCTCGTCGTCGGAGGCGAAGTCCACGACGGGGCCCTGCGCCGGGGCGACCCCCGCGTCGGGCAGATCCCACACGAGCAGTGCATCCTCGAAGCCGGTCGCATTGGCGAGCCACGCCCCGTCCGCGCCGACGACGAACGAGTGTCCGTCGAAGACCAGGTCGTCCTGGCCTCCCCACAGGTTCACGTATGCCAGGGGAGCGTCGACCTCGGCAGCGCGACGGCGCGCGAGCTCCGTGCGCACGCGGCCCTTGCCTTCCTCGAACGGCGAGCCGTTGAGCACGAGCAGTGCCTCGACGCCCTCCTCGGCGAGCGAGGCAACCGTTCCTCCGTCCTGCCAGATGTCCTCGCAGATCGCGATGCCGAGCCGGCGCCCCGCGACGTCGATCACGCACGTCTCATCGCCGGAGGCGAAGATGCGGCGCTCGTCGAAGACGCCGTAGTTGGGGAGGTGGTGCTTCGAGTAGCGGGCCACGACGGACCCGCCTCGCAGCACCACCGCGTCGTTCGTGGGAAGGCCCTCCGTGTTGGTCCCGAGCGTGCCGAGCACGACCGTGAGGTCGCCCAGGCCCGCGTCCACGAGATCCGCCGCGATCGCATCCACCGACGCGGCGGCCGCGCGCTGGAAGCTCGCGCGCAGGGCGAGGTCCTCGATCGGGTAGCCGGTGGTGGTCATCTCGGGGAAGACGGCCACGGACGCGCCCGCGTCGGCGGCCGCCCGAGCGCTCGCGATCACGAGCGACGCGTTACCAGGGATGTCGCCGACGCAGGTGTTGATCTGCGCGAGCGCGATGCGGAGCGTGGACATGGGGCCAGACTACGTGGCGGCGGCACCCTCCCAAGGTCACACATTCGTAATGAGGATGAGGCAGGATGGCCCCATGGATAAGCAGCAGGAATATGTGCTCCGCAGCGTCGAGGAGCGCGACATCCGATTCGTGCGCCTGTGGTTCACCGATGTCCTAGGCGTGCTCAAGTCCGTCGCGATCGCGCCGGCCGAGCTCGAGAACGCCTTCAGCGAGGGCATCGGCTTCGACGGCTCCGCGGTCGAGGGCCTGACCCGCGTCGTCGAGTCCGACATGATCGCCAAGCCAGACCCCACGACGTTCCAGATCCTGCCGTGGCGCGGCGAGCGCCAGGGCGCAGCCCGCATGTTCTGCGACGTGTTCACCCCGGATGGAGCGCCCGCGCTGTCCGACCCTCGTCAGGTGCTCAAGCGCACCCTCGACAAGGCGAGCGAGAAGGGCTTCACCTTCTACACGCACCCCGAGATCGAGTTCTACCTGTTCGAGGCGCTCGAGCAGGGCAAGACGCCCGTGCCCGTCGACCAGGCCGGCTACTTCGACAACGTTCCCCGCGGCGCCGCCCACAGCTTCCGCCGCGATGCGATCACCATGCTCGAGTCCATGGGCATCTCGGTCGAGTTCTCGCACCACGAGGCGGGGCCCGGCCAGAACGAGATCGACCTGCGCTACGCGGACGCCCTCACCATGGCGGACAACATCATGACGTTCCGCTCGGTGATCAAGGAGGTCGCGCTCCAGCAGGGCGTGTACGCGAGCTTCATGCCTAAGCCGCTGTTCGACGCGCCGGGCTCCGGCATGCACACGCACGTGAGCCTGTTCGAGGGCGACCGCAATGCCTTCTACGAGGCCGGCGCGGAGAACGACCTCTCGCTCGTCGCCAAGCAGTTCATGGCCGGCCTGCTCAAGCACGCGCCCGAGATCACTCTGATCACGAACCAGTACGTCAACTCGTACAAGCGTCTGTGGGGCGGAGCCGAGGCGCCCAGCTATGTGTGCTGGGGCTCCAACAACCGCTCGGCGCTCGTCCGTGTGCCGGTCCACAAGCCTGGCAAGGGCCAGTCGACCCGCGTCGAGTACCGCTCCCTGGACGCCGCCACCAACCCGTACCTCGCGTTCTCCGTGATGCTCGCCGCTGGCCTCAAGGGCATCGAGGAGGGCTACGAGCTTCCCCCCGGCGCTGAGGACGACGTGTGGGAGCTGTCGGAGACCGAGCGCAAGGCCATGGGCTACGAGCCGCTGCCGCAGTCGCTCAGCGCGGCCATCGTCGCGATGGAGCGCTCCGAGCTGGTGGCCGAGACCCTCGGTGAGCGCGTCTTCGACTTCGTGCTGCGCAACAAGCGTGCCGAGTGGCAGGCGTACCGCGCGCAGGTCACGCCGTACGAGATCGCGACGAACCTGCCGGTCCTCTGACCGGGGCGGGGCTCGCATGAGCACGCGGCCGGTCTCGTTCGCCGCACGGCTGCGCCGCGCTGGCGTCGCGGATGCGACGCGTGCCGAGGCGACGCTCGAGCGGTTGACGGCGCTCACTGGCGTGACGATCGACGACGCCCCGCGGGCGCTGTCGTATCTCGCCGACCCGGACGCGGGCCTGCTCCAGTTGGAACGCATCGCCGAGGCCGCCCATGAGGCAGGGGTGCTCGACCGTCTGACCGCGCTCGCGGGCACCGAGGCCGGAGCACGCCTGGGGATGGTGCTGGGCGGGTCGGTGGCGCTCGGCGACTTCCTGGTGCGTCATCCGGAGTATGTCGCCGACTTCGCCGCATGGCCCGCAGGCGAGTCGTTCACGTCGATGAACCCGCGGACGTCGCTGCTGGAGTCCGTAGGCGCGGATCCGACGTCCGACGCTCCGGTCGCGACCGTCACCGGGGACGCAGGCGTCGCTGCGATGCGCGTGGCGTATCGGCGGCTCCTGATGCGCGTCGCAGCCGAGGATCTCCGGCAGGACGATCCCCGCACGATCCTCCCGGCTGTGGCCGCCGCGCTCGCGGACCTCGCGGGGGCCGCGCTCGAGGCCGGACTCGCACTCGCGCGCGCCGACGAGCCCGACCATGCACAGACCCGCCTGTCGATCATCGGCATGGGCAAGTGCGGCGGACGCGAGCTCAACTACGTCTCCGACGTGGACGTGATCTTTGTCGCCGAGCCAGCCGAGGGCGCCGACGATGCGGTGTCGCTGCGCATCGCGACGCGCCTCGCCGCTGCGGCGGGGCGTGCGTGCGACAAGCACGGCATCGAACCGCCGCTGTGGCAGGTGGACGCGAACCTCAGGCCGGAAGGCAAGGATGGCGCGCTCGTGCGGGGCCTCGCGTCGCACCTGGCGTACTACGAGCGGTGGGCGGAGAGCTGGGAGTTCCAGGCACTGCTCAAGGCGCGCCCTATCGCGGGCGACCGCGAGATCGGCGAGCGGTACGTCGAGATGCTCCAGCCCCTCGTGTGGTCAGCGGTGGAGCGCGAGGGGTTCGTCGAGGGCGCGCAGGCCATGCGGCGGCGCGTTGAGCGCCATGTGCCGCCCGCCGAGGCCGACCGGCAGATCAAGCTAGGCCCCGGCGGGCTCCGCGACGTGGAGTTCACCGTGCAGCTGCTGCAGCTCGTGCACGGCCGCTCGGACGAGTCACTGCGGTCGCGCACCACCCTCGAGGCGCTCGCGGCGCTGCGCGCGGGAGGCTACGTGGGCCGCCCCGAGGCGGCGGCGATGGAATCCGCGTACCGTCAGCTGCGCGTCTGGGAGCACCGGCTTCAGCTGCGCAAGCTCACGCGCACGCACCTGATGCCGGCCGACGAGGACGACCGCCGCGTGCTCGCGCGCGCCTCGGGCTTCGCGACGGTCGAGTACATGGACGAGGTGTGGCACGACACCCGCCGGCGCGTGCGGGCGATGCACCTGGACATGTTCTACCGGCCGATCCTGCCCGTCGTCGCGCGCCTGAGTGCCGACGAGGCGGCGCTCGACGACGCAGCCGCGCGGGATCGTCTCGCCGCCGTGGGCTTCGTGGATGCCGACGCGGCGCTCAGGCACATCCGGTCGCTCACCGACGGCGTCTCGCGGTCTGCGGCGATCCTGCGGCAACTGCTGCCCGCGATGATCGGCTGGTTCGCGCAGGGGCCTGAGCCGGATGCGGGCCTGCTCGCGTTCCGGCAGCTGTCCGAACAGCTCGCGGGGCAGCAGTGGTATCTCAAGCTGCTGCGGGACTCGGCGACGGCCGCCGAGAGACTCGCGCGGCTGCTGTCCACCTCGGGCTTCGTCACGAAGGCCCTGCTCGCGAGCGCGGACGAGATCCGGTGGCTGGATTCCGACGCGGATCTCGAGCCACGCACGTATGAGCGGCTGTGGAACGAGGCCGATGCGGTGCTGCGGCGCAGCGACGACGCGGATCAGGCGATCACCGCGCTGCGCGGCATCCGGCGGCGCGAGATCGCGCGCGTGGCGGCGGCGGACGTGCTGGGCCTGATCAACGCGTCGGATGCCACGGGCGCGGTGACGCACGCGGCCGACATGGTCATCGAGGGGGCTCTGCGCATCGCCGTGCATCAGGTGCGCGCTGCCGCGGGCGAGGAGCCGCCGCGGCTGCTGGTGGTGGCCATGGGCCGCTATGGCGGCCGCGAGATGGGCTACACGTCCGACGCGGATGTGCAGTTCGTGTACGAGGGCGACGGATCGCAGGCGCACGCGCTCGCGCAGAAGCTCGCCGCCGAGGTGCGTCAGCTGCTGCAGAAGGTGGGGCCCCAGCCCGCGCTCGAGATCGATGCCGACCTGCGGCCGGAGGGCCGGAACGGGCCGCTCGCGCGCTCGTTCGAATCGACGGTCGGCTACTACTCGCGCTGGTCGGACCCGTGGGAGGCGCAGGCGCTGCTGCGCGCACGTCCGTGCGCGGGCGACCCGGATCTGCGGGAGCGCTTCATCGAGGACGTCGCGCCCGTGCGCTATCCGGAGCGCCTCGAGGAGTCTGCGCTCGCGCAGATGCGGCGGCTCAAGGCTCGCATGGAGGCTGAGCGGCTTCCTCGCGGCGTAGAGCCCCGGCGGCACCTCAAGCTCGGTCCTGGCGGCCTGTCCGATGTGGAGTGGACGGTGCAGTTGCTGCAGCTTCAGCATGCGCACGAGCTCGAGGGGCTGCGCACCACCCGGACCCTCGAGGCGCTGGGGGTCGCGCAGGAGCACGGGCTGATCGACGCGGAGGATGCGGACACGCTGCGAGAGGCGTGGGTGCTGGCGACCAACCTGCGCGGCGCGATCGCGCTGCGTGGTCGGCGGGGTGCGCCGGACGTGCTCCCGTCGGAGCCCCGCGAGCTCCGCGTGCTCGCCGAGATCATGGAATCCGACGACACGGGGCCGGAACTCGACGACCGCTACTTCCGAGTGTCGCGCCGTGCCCGTACGGTATGCGAGAAGATCTTCTTCGGCTGGAACCAGGAGGGGTAATGCGAGGTCTGCGCACGGTCGTCTCGGCGATCTGCATCATTGTCGGCGCACTCACGCTTGTCGCGTGGGCTGTGAGCGCCGTCTCGGTGCGTTCGGTCGAGGACGGCACTGCCGTCGTCGGCATCGCTCGCAACGCGCTCGGCCACGAGATCGTCCAGCAGACGGTCACCGCGACGCTGCAGTCGGAGGCGGTGCAGCAGATCGAGGAGGCGGGCGTCGACCTGGACGCGCTGGGCCTTGAGGAGCGCGTGAGTGCGCTCGTCGCGACGATCGTCGGCTCCGACTCGTTCGCGAATGCGGTGGCATCTCAGGCGGAGACGCTGCAGGCGCAGTTCTCTGCGCAGCTGACGGACGCGCTGCGCGACCCGGCGCCGCTGATGTTCACCATGGACCTCGGCACTCCGCTCGCCGAGCGCCTGAGCGAGGTCGAGATGCTCGACTCGGTGACGGACGACCTCGAGATCGACTCGATCACGTTCGAGGCGCTCGACGCCCAGACATTCGAGAGCGTCCGCGACGTGTACGCGCTCATGGAGCAGATCAACCAGTACGGGCTCTACGTGGGGCTCGCGCTGATCGTCATCGGGTTCGCGGTCTCGCCGCGCCGCGCGTGGTTCCTGCCCAAGCTGCTCGCGGTGGTCGCGGGCGTGTCGCTGGTCGGATGGGCCCTGCTGTACCTCGTGGGTCCCGAGGGCGTCGCGGCCATCCTGCCGGGCGGTGCCGACGGCGCGATGGGCACGATGATGCTCGACGTGCTGACCGATGAGACGACGCCCGTGATCATGGAGCGTCTCCTGTGGGTGGGGCTCGGCTCGCTGGCGGGAGCCGCAGTGCTGGGTCTGCTCGCCCGCGCGATCGTCCGTCGCTAGTCGCGGGCGCGCGCGGTCGACCGACGCTCGACCAGCTCGAACGGCAGGCGCACTGCGGCGGCCGCGTGAGGGCTCGTTGGCTCGAGCTCCTTCAGGAGTTCGCGGGCAGCGGCCGCTCCCTGCGCGTCGGGATGCTGATCGATGGTCGTGATGCCGAACACCTCGGCGAGCGGGTTCCCGTCGATGCCGATCAGGGACACGTCCTCGGGGATGCGCAGGCCACGATCGCGAATCGCGGCGTGCGCACCGATCGCCAGCTCGTCCGATGCGGCGAACAGCGCCGTCGGCGGTTCGCCCGCGCCGAGGATTTGCGATGCGGCGTCATAGCCGCCGTCCACCGTGAACTCGGCGTCGCACATCAGGAGCGGGTCGATCTCGAGTCCCGCGTCCACCAACGACGCCTCGTAGCCCTGGCGGCGCAGCAGCGGCACGTGGAAGTCGAGGTCGTAGGGGACGATGCCGCCGACGAAGCCGATGCGCGTGTGACCGAGTTCGAGCAGGTGGCTCATCGCGGTGTGCGCGATCGCGAGGTTGTCAACGGCGAGCGCCGTGATGCCCTCCTGCGGCCGGTCGAGCGCGATCACGGGCTTGCCGATGCCGTGCAGGCTCGTGCGCTCCGCCGCGGTGAGGGAGAGCGTGACCATGATGAGCCCGTCGGTGCGCTTGCGCAGCAGCGAGTCGGCGAAGAGCCGGCTCCGGCGCGGGTTGTCGGCGCCGTCCGGATCGTCGAGGCGGTTGGGCTCGCAGTGGTAGAGCGTCACGTCGTAGCCGGCGTCGGTGAGGACCCGGTGCGCGCCTGCCATCGCGGTCGTGAAGAACCAGCGGTTCAGGAACGGCATGACGATGCCGACGTTGCGGTTGCGTCCGCTTGCGAGGCTCGACGCCGTCGCGGAGACGACGTAGCCGAGGTCCCGGGCCGCTCTTTCCACGCGTTCGCGCGTGGCGGGGGACACGCTGGGCTTGCCTGCGAGTGCGCGGGACACGGTGGCGGTGGACACGCCGGCGAGCTCGGCGACCTTCTGGATGCGGGTCATGGGAGGCTCATGCGCGTCGGATCCACACCGTGGAGTCGGGCTCGAAGGAGCCTTCGAGCGGCGTCGAGGCGAGGAGCACCTCGCCGGCGAGCAGCGGGTCCTGCAGGGTGACGGGCTCGCCGGTCATGTTCGTGACGATCCGTGTGGCGCCGTTGTCGAAGGCGATCACGCCTGGGGGCGCGTCCACCCACGCGAAGTCGCCGGTGCCGAGCGCGAGGTCGGCGCGCAGCGCGAGCGCCGACCGGTACATCTCGAGCGTCGAGCCTGGGACACCCCGCTGTGCGTCGCGGGCGAAGCGTCCCCACGCGTCGGGCTGGGGCAGCCAGGAGGCGCCGGTGGGGGAGAAGCCGAATCCTGGGGCCTGTGCCTCCCACGGGATCGGCACGCGGCATCCGTCGCGACCGTAGCGCTCGCCTCCGGTACGGAACCACGCGGGGTCCTGTCGCGCCTGCGCAGGGATGTCGAGCGCCTCCGGCAACCCGAGCTCTTCACCCTGATACAGGTAGGCACCCCCGGGCAGGCCGAGCATGAGCAGAGTCGCCGCACGCCCACGGCGCACTCCGTGCTCCGTCTCGGGGAGTCCAGGCGTGTCGCGGCCCACACCGTGGCCGAGTGGGGGAACGTCCGCGAGTCCGAGTCGGGTCGCGTGGCGTACCACGTCGTGGTTGGAGAGTACCCACGTGGATGGCGCTCCCACACGGGAGAAGGCATCGAGCGACGCGTCGATCACGGCTCGCAGCGCGCCGGAATCCCATGGCGTCATGAGGTAGCCGAAGTTGAAGGCCTGGTGCATCTCATCCCTGCGGGCCCACAGTGCCATCCTCGTCAACGGCTCGACCCATGCCTCGGCGACGAGGATCCGATCCGCGCCGTAGCGCTCAAGCACAGCACGCCACCTGCGCCAGATCTCGTGCACACCCTCTTGGCCGAAGTGGGGGCTAGGTGCCGTCGTGTCACCGATGCTCGCGGCGATCAACTGCTCGTCGGTGTAGTCGGGCAGGCCCTCCTCCTTGACCAGTCCGTGCGCCACGTCCACGCGGAAGCCGTCGACCCCTCGATCGAGCCAGAACCGCAGGATTGCGTCGAAGTCCTCCCGCACCTGCTCCTGCGTCCAGTCGAGGTCGGGTTGCGTCGAGTCGAAGAGGTGGAGATACCACTGGCCAGGCGTGCCGTCGGCCTCGATCACACGGGTCCAGGCGGGGCCGCCGAACACGGACTGCCACGTGTTGGGCGGCAGTTCGCCCGAGTCGCCGCGCCCGTCGCGGAAGATGTAGCGCGCACGTGCGGCGGAATGCGGAGGCGCGGCCAGCGCCGCCTGGAACCACGCGTGCTGATCCGAACTGTGGTTGGGCACGATGTCCACCACGATTCGCATGCCGAGCTCGTGCGTGCGCGCGATGAGTGCGTCCGCGTCGTCAAGTGTGCCGAAGACGGGATCCACGTCGCAGAAGTCGGCGACGTCGTAGCCGGCATCCTTCTGTGGGGAGCGGTAGAAGGGCGACACCCAGATGGCATCGACGCCCAGGTCCGCGAGAGCCTCAAGCCTCGACGTGATGCCCGCGAGGTCGCCTACGCCGTCGCCATCGGCGTCCGCGAACGATCGTGGGTAGATCTGATAGATGACGGCGGACCGCCACCAGTCGTCGGGGCTGTCGGAGATGTCGGGACGGGCCACGATGTCCTCTCTGAGCCGGGGCCGAGGGCGCGGAGGCGCACGAGGCCTCCAAGGGGCCAAAGGCGTCGTTGCCTCCGGCTTCATTTGTAAGCGCTTACAGCGTAGCGTGCAAACGCAGCCGTCCGGTGCGCCTCGACACACCCGACGTGGCGCCTGGGGCCCTGCGCAGCACAGCGCGCCAGGAGCGGGAATACTTGCGAGTTCAAGGAAGTTGACCAGCGCATCCCGGTCTCGCGACACGCGGGGCACCTTGAACCAGGGAGGCATCATGACCGCCACCGTCGCCAATCCGCTCCGCCGCCGCGCCGGAACTCTCGACGTCGCTCCCGCGCGCCCCCGGGCCCGCGTGACGGTGCCGCTGCGATTCTCAGACGGATATGGCACTGACGCGCAGGTCATCACCTTCGACGGGCTCGCGGACGGTCGAGAGCACCTGCTGCTCGCCCTGGGCGACTGGGAGGGCGCGCTCGAGCGAGCCGCCGCCGGCGGCGAGGCGCCGCTCGTGAGGCCCCACTCGGAGTGCCTCACGGGTGACGTGTTCGGCTCGGAGCGCTGCGACTGCGGTCCCCAGCTCCGGGAGGCCGTAGAGCGCATCGCCGACGAGGGCGGCTTCCTGCTGTACCTGCGCCAGGAGGGCCGCGGCATCGGGCTGTACGCAAAGCTCGACGCCTACGCGCTGCAGGACACGGGACTCGACACATACGAGGCGAATCTCGCGCTGGGCAGGGGTGAGGACGAGCGCAACTACGCCGTGGTCGCGCAGATGCTCGCGGCAGTCGGAGCCGATCGCATCCGCCTGCTGAGCAATAACCCTGACAAGGCCGAGCAGCTCGAGGCGTTCGGCATCGGCGTGGCGGAGCGAGTGCCGACCCAGGTCCACCTCACGGACGCCAACGCCCGCTACCTGGCGGCGAAGGTCGAGCGCACAGGCCACACCCTGGCGCTGGGCTGACGCGGACGCAGAGGGCCGCTGGCGAGGCAGCCTCAGTCGTCGTCCGCGTCGGCGTCGGACTCCGCCAGGGCCTCCGCGGGAAGCCCGTCGAGGTCGACTCCCACCGGAGGTGCGCCCTCAAGGTAGAACGATCCCTCCCACACCACATCCGCAAGCGAGGCTCCGGTGAGGTCGGCGGCGGTGAGATCGGCGCCTGTGAGGTCCGCCTCGGCAAGATTTGTGCCGACGAGCACGGCCTCGCTGAGGTCGGCACCGACCAGCACCGCCTCGCTCAGGTCTGCGCCCGTGAGATCGGACTCCTTGAGCTCGGCTCCCGTGAGGTCGGCGTCAGAGAACTCCGCGCCCGCGAGCGTGAGGCCGCTCAGTTGGGCGTCCGCAAGGTAGAGCGAGGAGAACGGCAGCAGCTCGCGCTCGCTCATGACTGCCTGGCGCACGAACAGCGAGTTGCTCAGCGCCTCGTCACGCGCTGAGCGTTCCTCTTCGCGGCTCTGGTCGATCCAGGAGATCGCGAACGAGACCAGCAGCGCGAGCACCAGGCCACCGATCGCCTCGAGGATCAGTTCGTCGCGGTTGCGGCGCCAGAAGCCGAGGCCTGCAGCGGGTTCGGCGGCGCCCGACGCCGGGGCCGGCTCGGTCTCGGACATCGGGGACTCCTTCGATCAGAGGCGGGGGAGGGGCGAGTACGACGAAGGCCCGCCCCGGAATCGGGACGGGCCTTCGTGATGAGCGCTACACGCCGATCCGAGGATCAGACGTCGTAGTAGAGCTCGAACTCGTGCGGGTGCGGACGGAAGCGCAGCTGGTCGATCTCGGCCGAGCGCTTGTAGTCGATCCACTCCTCGATGAGGTCCTCGGTGAACACGCCGCCCTCGGTGAGGAACGCGTGGTCGGCCTCGAGGGTGTCCAGCACCGCGGGGAGCGAGTCCGGCACCTGCGGGATGAGAGCGTGCTCCTCGGGGGGCAGCTCGTACAGGTCCTTGTCCACGGGGGCCGGCGGCTCGATCTTGTTCTTGATGCCGTCGATGCCCGCCATGAGCAGGGCCGCGAACGCGAGGTACGGGTTGCCCGACGAGTCGGGGGCGCGGAACTCGATGCGCTTGGCCTTCGGGTTCGAGCCGGTGATCGGGATGCGGACCGCGGCGGAGCGGTTGCGAGCCGAGTACACCAGGTTCACCGGGGCCTCGTAGCCCGGCACGAGGCGGTGGTACGAGTTCACGGTGGGGTTGGTGAAGGCCAGCAGCGCCGGGGCGTGCTTGAGGATTCCACCGATGTACCAGCGTGCGATGTCGGACAGGCCGCCGTAGCCGTTCTCGTCGTAGAACAGCGGCTCGCCGTCCTTCCAGATCGACTGGTGCACGTGCATGCCCGAGCCGTTGTCGCCGAAGAGCGGCTTCGGCATGAAGGTCACGGTCTTGCCGTGCGCCCACGCGACGTTCTTGATGACGTACTTGAACTTCATCAGGTCGTCACCGGCGTGCAGCATGGTGTTGAAGCGGTAGTTGATCTCCTGCTGACCGGCGGTGCCCACCTCGTGGTGCGCGCGCTCGACCGAGAGGCCGACCTGCTCGAGGACCTGGACCATCTCGTCGCGGAGGTCCGCCATCTGGTCGCCGGGCGAGACGGGGAAGTAGCCGCCCTTGTAGCGGGTCTTGTAACCGAGGTTCGGACCGCCGTCCTCCTCGATCTCCGCGCCGGTGTTCCACCAGGCCTCGGAGGACTCGATGTGGTAGTAGCCCTCGTGCTGGTTCGTGTCGAAGCGCACCGAGTCGAAGATGAAGAACTCGGCCTCGGGGGCGAAGTACGCGGTGTCGCCGATGCCGGTCGACTTCAGGTACTCGATCGCCTTGGTCGCCACGTTGCGGGGGTCACGCGAGTAGGGCTCGTTCGTGAACGGGTCCACGATCGAGAAGTTGATGACGAGGGTCTTGGCAGCGCGGAACGGGTCGACGAACGCCGTCGCGACGTCCGGCAGCAGCTTCATGTCCGACTCGTTGATGGCCTGGAAGCCACGGATCGACGAGCCGTCGAACATGGCGCCATCGGTGAAGACGTCCTCGGTGAACTGCGATGCAGGAATGTTGAAGTGCTGCATCTGGCCGGGCAGGTCGCAGAAGCGGATGTCGACGAACTCGACGCCCTCTTCCTTGACGAACGCAATCGCCTCTTCGGCGGTCTTGAACATCCGATTGCTCCTTAGGAGAGACAGGTTGCTAGGACTAGCAAGCACCACCCTAGGGGCACCAGGTTGCCCTCGCATTCACCCCGTGTTACGGGACTGTTACGTGAGGCTCAGAGCGCGCCGCGGCGCACCCTGATCAGGCGGGTGCGCGCGAGCGCGTCGTGATATCCGGCTCCCTCACGGTCAGTGAGGATCGCCGGGAGGATGAGGGCGGCGAGCACCGTGCGGATCGCTGCGGGCACGAGTCCCACGACGGTCGAGCCATCGGCGCGCACCACGCGCAGGCCGACGATCCTGTGCCCGATGGTTGTCCCGAGTGTCGCGACGAGCACCAGGTGCTGTACGGCCCAGACCGCGACAGTCCCCAGGTCGTTGCCCGCCCACAGCGACCGCTCGAGCAGTCCGGCGGTGGAGGGGTCGAAGCCAGGGGCGCGCAAGAACGCCGAGGCGATGATCAGGCACAGGAGCCAGTCGATGGCGACGCCGGCGAGGCGCCGACCGAAGCCGACCGCGGCGTCGGGCAAGCCGTCAGGCGAACCGGATGGGGCGTCGGGCATGTGCGGGTACGGGGGAGTGCGGCCGCGTCAGCGCCCGCGCATGCCCTTGCGGTCTGGACGTGCGCGCAGCGGGTCCACGCCCTTCGGCACGGGAAGCGACGGGCCGCCGATGGCCTTGAGTCGCGAGGCGACCGCGGCCTGCTCGTTCTTGCCGAGTCCCTTGCCCAGGCCGCGCCCGTAGACCTTGCGCTTGATGCCGTTGATGGTCTTGACGAGGTCCTTGATACGCACCTGGCCCTCGCCGGTGCCGACGTAGATGGCAGTGACGGGAACGCCCGCGATGACCTTGCCGAGGCGGCTGGTGACCTTGTCGACGTGGCGGCGGGATCCAGGACCCTCCGCGAGGAGCGCTACGCCTCCGGTGCCGACGCCGTAGTAGACGATCGCCGTGCCCTTCTGGTCGATCGCGATGGGGTTCTCGTCGAACTGCCAGCCGCGTCGGATCGACTGCGCGACGTACAGCGAACCGCCCATCTGGCCTTCGACCTGCTGGAACGCCACCTTCTCGAAGCGGCGGGTGAGCACGAAGAGCGCGCCGAGCACGCCCAGGAGCACACCGAGGATGCTCGCGTAGATGATCGCCGCGGTGCCGCCTGCGGCGATGCCGATGCCGACCGCGACGCCGATGACGACCACGGGGATGCCGATCATGAGCGGCAGGAGCCACTTGTCGTGCGGCGCGGCGAACTTGTACGCCTGCGCGATCAACTGGTACCAGCGCTGCTTCTTCTCGGGTTCGTTCTTCGCCATGATGCCGATCAGTCTAGTGGGTGGCGAGCACGCGAACGCCCGACGTCGGGGTCGGGCGTTCGCACTGGAGTCAGCGGGTGCGCGAGAGCAGAGCCGACGCCTCCTGGCGCGCTTCCATGGGCGCGCCGAGGTGTGCGAGCGCCTCGGGGATCGGACGGCCCTTGCGGGTCATCGCCTGCCCCCACAGTCGACCGGCACGGTAGGACGAGCGCACGAGCGGGCCGGACATGACGCCCAGGAAGCCGATCTCCTCGGCCGCGTCCGAGAGCTCGACGAACTCCTCTGGCTTGACCCACCGCTCGACGGGGTGGTGGCGCGGGCTCGGCCGCAGATACTGCGTGATCGTCAAGAGGTCGCAGCCCGCGTCGTGCAGGTCCTGCAGCGCCTGAAGCACCTCGTCCATCGTCTCGCCCATGCCGAGGATGAGGTTCGACTTGGTGACCAGGCCGTCCTTCTGCGCCTCGGTGATCACCTGGAGCGAGCGCTCGTACTTGAACGCGGGGCGGATGCGCTTGAAGATGCGCGGCACGGTCTCGACGTTGTGCGCGAGGACCTCGGGGCGCGAGGAGAAGACCTCGGCCAGCTGGTCCGGCTCGGCGTTGAAATCGGGGATGAGCACCTCGACGCCCGTGCCAGGGTTCAGCGCATGGATCTGACGCACGGTCTCGGCGTACAGCCACGCGCCACCGTCCTCGAGATCGTCGCGGGCGACGCCCGTGACCGTCGAGTACTTGAGCCCCATCTCCTTGACCGAGTTCGCGACCTTGGTCGGCTCCATGCGGTCCAGGGGAGAGGGCTTGCCGGTGTCGATCTGGCAGAAGTCGCATCGGCGCGTGCACTGGGCCCCGCCGATGAGGAAGGTCGCCTCGCGGTCCTCCCAGCACTCGAAGATATTCGGGCAGCCCGCCTCTTCGCACACCGTGTGCAGCCCGCCGCCCTTCACGAGGGACTTGAGCTCGTTGTACTCCGGTCCCATGGTGGCCTTGGTGCGGATCCACTCGGGCTTGCGCTCGATCGGGGTCTCGGCGTTGCGGGCCTCGACGCGCAGCATGCGGCGGCCCTCCGGGGCGAGTGTCACACGGTCTCCTTGGGTCGTGAGGCCTGGTCGGCGGCGGCGCTCGTCGCGTCCGACGCGTCGGTTGGCGTCCATCGTATGTCGGCGAGCGCGGACTCGAGTGCGGGCAGCACCAGGGGGAGCACCTCGCCTATCGTCACGTCCCGACCGAGCTCGTCGCTGAGCGACGTGACGTCAGCGTCGGAGATGCCGCACGGCACGATGCGGTTGAACTCGGCAAGGTCCGGATCGCAGTTGAGAGCGAAGCCATGCATGGTGACGCCCTTGGCGACGCGCACGCCGATCGCGCAGATCTTGCGCTCACGGCGACCGTCCGAGGCCGGCAGCCAGACGCCCGAGCGTCCGTCGACACGCTGCGTCTCCACCCCGAGGGCCGCGCACGTGTCGATGATCGCCTGCTCCAGGCATCGGACGTAGCGCACCACGTCCACAGGCTCGGCGAGCCGGAGGATCGGGTAGCCCACGAGCTGACCGGGGCCATGCCACGTGATCTTTCCCCCTCGGTCCACGTCCACCACGGGCGTGCCGTCGACGGGCCGGTCCCACGACGCCGTGCGCTTGCCTGCCGTGTACACGCTCTCGTGCTCGACGAGCACGAGAGCGTCCGTCCTCTCGCCCGCCACGACCTCGTCGTGCAGACGTCGCTGGAGGTCCCAGATCTCGCGGTACTCGCGCGGACCCGTGGGGAGCAGGTCTTCGACGATCATCGGTCCAGGCTAACCCGTGGCTACGCTCTCGATTGCGGGAATCATCCGACAGATGTCGGCGTTCATGCCGTCAACCGGGCCATCCGAGCCGCCGTGAGGGCGCCCACAGCCCGGGAACGAGTGTCCCCGTCCCTTTCGAGGAAGAGATCGACCGTGAACGCCCGTACCTGGGTACGACCCCTGCTCATCGTCGTCGTCATCGCGGCGTGGCTCGCCATCGGCGGCGCCGGCGGCCAGACCTTCGGCAAACTCTCCGACGTCCAGGAGAACGACTCCGCCGCATTCCTGCCGTCGTCAGCCGAATCAACCGAGGCCGCACAGGCGCACGCGGAGTTCGCGCCCACCGACGCCGTGCCCGTCCTGCTCGTCGTCGAGGGCGGCGCCTCCGACGTCCCGACGGTGCAGTCGTTCGTGGACGAGGCGCTCGACGCCCCGCTCGAGGGCGACCCCGAGTCCCGCACCGTCGGCGACGTCATCCTCACGGGCCCGGGCGGCGAGACCCCGCAGGCCATCCCGTCGGAGGACGGTGAGGCGATCCTGGTCACCATGTCGATCGACGCCGACGTGTTCGCGCAGTCCGTCGGGGAGGAGTCGTTCGCCGAGGTGTTCGTCACCACGCTTCGCGATGCGTGGACGGAGGCCGAGACGGGCCTCGACGGCTACGTGACCGGTCCCGCCGGTCTGGTCGCCGACCTCTCGGCCGCATTCGCCGGCATCGACGGCATCCTCCTGCTCGTCGCGCTCGCCGTGGTGCTCGTGATCCTTCTCATCGTCTACCGCAGCCCCGTGCTGCCGTTCCTGGTGCTGTCCACCTCGATGATCGCCCTCACCGGAGCGATCATCCTGGTCTACGCGCTGGCCGTAGCCGACGTGATCACGCTCAACGGGCAGTCCCAGGGCATCATGTTCATCCTCGTCGTCGGCGCGACGACCGACTACTCGCTGCTTCTCGTCGCGCGCTACCGCGAGGAACTGATCAGGGTTCAGTCTCCCTATACCGCGCTGTGGACTGCGTGGCGGCGATCGCTCGAGCCCATCGCCGCGTCGGCCGGCACCGTGGTGCTCGGACTGCTGGTGCTGCTGCTCAGCGACCTCAAGTCGAACTCGTCGCTCGGCCCCGCCGGAGCGATCGGCATCGTCGCCTCGTTCTTCGCGGCTCTGACGCTGCTGCCGGCGCTGCTGCTCATCGGAGGCAAGCACGCCCGTGGCGTGTTCTGGCCCGCGATGCCGCGCTACCGCGGCGACGACGCGCCGGCCGAGGCGAAGCACGCCGACCTCAGCGCCGATGAACGCGAGGCGGTCACAGCCCAGCTTGAGACCAAGGCCGGCGTGTGGGGTCGCGTGTCGCGCATGGTGGACGGCAGGCCGCGCGTGGTGTGGCTCGCCGCCGCCGGAGGTCTCGCGGCGCTCGCCGCGTTCCTGCCCACCTTCCAGTCCGGCGGGCTCGGTTCGCGCGACGTCTTCCTCGGTGAGGTGGAGTCGATCACCGGATTCGAGGTGCTCGAGCAGCACTTCGACGCTGGCGCCACCTCGCCGATCCGCGTCATCGCTTCGGAGGAGGAGGCCGACGCGGTGCTCGCCGCCGTCTCCGGCATCGACGGCGTTGACGACGCCTATGTCCTCACCGAGGCCGTCGCCGCGGGCGCCCCCGTCGGCGCAGTCCCGAACGATCCTCCCCTCGTGATCGACGGTCGGGTCGAGGTCGTCGGCATCACCCAGGTCGCGGCGTCCTCGGTCGAGGCCACCGAGATCGTGCAGGACGTACGCGATGAGGTCCACGCGATCGATCCCGGGGCCCTCGTGGGCGGCCAGGCGGCCGAGCAGCTCGACACCCGCCTGACGTCGGAGCGTGACCTGCGCGTGATCCTGCCGACCATCCTCGCGGTGATCCTGGTGGTCCTCGCGTTCCTCCTCAGGGCCTTCGTCGCGCCGGTGCTCATCATGCTCGCGAATGTGCTGAGCTTCGCCGCGACCATGGGGCTGGCGGCGATCGTGTTCAACCACGTGTTCGACTTCCCGGGCACGGACCCGGCGGTTCCGCTGCTCGCGTTCGTGTTCCTCGTCGCACTCGGCGTGGACTACTCGATCTTCCTCATGTCCCGAGCGCGCGAGGAAGCGCTCGAGCACGGCAACCGCGAGGGCATGCGGCGCGCGCTCGCCGTGACCGGGGGTGTCATCACCTCGGCGGGCATCGTGCTCGCCGCAACGTTCGCCGCGCTCGGCGTGATCCCGCTCATCTTCCTGGCGCAGATCGCGTTCATCGTGGGCGTCGGCGTACTCATCGACACGTTCGTCGTGAGGTCGCTCCTCGTGCCGGGACTGGTGGCAGACATCGGCCGAGTCTCGTGGTGGCCGTTCACGCGACGCATCGCGGACTGACCCACAGGGCGGCGATCGGATTCCGGTCGCCGCCCTGATTGGTCCTGTGGAGAACGGCTCCACGTCCCGCGCCACCTGCGACCGTAGGGGGCATGGACCACGAGCCGATCGCCTGCACGGTGGGCACAGGCGAGGAAGCGTATGCCGCGGCCCTCGCCCGCGCGGAGACGCTGCGTGCGCTCGGAAGCGACAGTGTGCTCGGACCCGAGCGCGTCATCCTTCAAGGCGAGACCGTGCTGGCGCGCGCGTCCGCGCCGCGCGGCGTCACGCTCGCCTCTGTTCTCGCCGCGCGGGGCGCCCTGCCGGTCGGCGAGTGCGTATGGCTGGGTGTGCGCGTCGCGACCGTGCTCGCCCAGATGCACCGCGCGGGACTGGTGCACGGAGCCGTCGACGCTGAGGCGGTGATGATCGACGGCTCGCGACTCGCTGTGCTCGACTCGACCCTTCGCTCGGGCGCCCCAACCGCGCAGTCGCCTGCTGACGATGTGGCGGCGCTGGGCGTCATGCTCGCGGAGGCCGTGCGCACCGCAGACCGTGCGGTGCTTGGCGCGTGGCTGGACCCTATGACGGCGGGCGATCCGGCGGCGCGCCCCACGGCAGCGATGGTCGCGCACGCCCTCGTCGCGTGTGCGCACGAGGTTCAGGTCGCCATGCCTCCGGCCGATGTCGCGGGCGTGATGCGCGCGGGGGCCGGGTCCGCGGCGGCGACGCGGCGTGCGGGCGTCAGTGATGCGGCTGCGCGCCTCGGCCAGTGGTGGCGCGCCACCACCGAACGACTCGGGGCTGTGGAGGGGCATGAGAGGTCCGCGGCGGGACAGGAGGGGCCAACCGGGGCGCCGCACCGGCGACCTCCAGCGAGGACGCTCGTGCTGGGAGCGATCGCGGCATGCGCAGTCGTCATCCTCGGGGTCGTCGTGGTCGCAGGGATCACTCTCGGCGCTGGCGAGGAACCCGCGCGGTACGGTGCCGCAGGCGGTGCCGCCGTGGAGCCGGACGCGGTGGCCGCCGCCGAGAGACTCACGCTTCGCAGGATCGAGTCGCTCGCCTCGGGTGACGGGGAGGCACTGCTTGCCACGGTGGCGGTCGGCAGCGATGCCGCGGTGCGTGCGGAGGAGCAGGCAGGTGCGCTCGAGTCCGGTTTGCTCGCATTCGAAGGCCTGGTGGGGGAGGTCGAGGCGGCGGAACTCGTCGCTGCGGCCGATGCGGGCGCCGCCGTGCGCGTGACGTATCGCACGAGCGCGCACACGGTCATAGCCGAGGGGATCACGTCGGAGCGCACGCCACAGACAGAGGTGGCGGTGCTGGAGCTCGTGCTCGAGCGCGGTCGGTGGAAGGTGAGCGCTGCTACAGCTGGCTGACGATCCACCGCGCTGCGGTGTCGATGTCAGGGTCGGCCCAGGCGAACCCGCGTCGCGCGAGCACGCCGGGCATCGCGCGCTGCGAGGACAGCAGATCCTCGGCGGCGGGCCCCACGGCCACTCGCATCGCCCACGCGGGCACGGGGAGCAGGGTGCCCGTGTCGAGTGCGGCGGCGAGGGACGAGATCAGGTCACGGTCGCGCACGGGCGCGGGCGCCACGAGGTTCACGGGGCCGGCGTGATCTCCGTCGAGGAGGAAGGTCAGCGCCGCGACCTCGTCGCGCAACGAGATCCACGAGTGCCAGGCCTCGCCCGAACCGAGCGAGCGCAGCACGCCCCTTCGCACGAGGGGAAGGAGCCGTTCGGCGAAGCCGCCGTGAGGGGCGAGCACCAGACCGGTGCGCAGGTAGGCGACGCGTGCCCCCGAGTCGACCGCCGGGGCAGCGGCGCCCTCCCAGGCCTCGCAGATGTCGGCGAGGAAGCCCTTGCCGCGCGGGGACCGTTCGCTCAGCTCCTCCTCGCCGCGATCACCATAGAAGCCCATCGCGGAGCCCTGCAGCAGCGTTGCCCGCGGGTTCTCCGCCGCGATGGCCTGGGCGATGGTGCGCGTCGAGTCGACGCGCGACTGGAGCACGACCTCGCGGTAGGACTCCGTGAGGCGCTGACCGCCGATCGAGGCGCCCGCGAGGTTCACGACGGCGTCCGCGCGGGCGATCACGTCACGGTCGATCGACCCCTTCGCGGGGTCCCACGCCGACTCTCCGGGGCCCTTGGCCTCGCGGCGCACCAGGTGCACCACGTCGTGGCCGCCCTGACGCAGCGACTGCGACAGGGCGGTCCCGATGAGGCCGGAGGCCCCGGAGATGACGACGCGCATGCGCGCTACAGGCCCAGCTCGTCCTCGAACGCGCCGGCCTCGATGCGGGCCTTGACGGTCTGCAGGAAGCGAGCGGCGTCGGCGCCGTCCACGATGCGGTGGTCGTAGCTCAGCGGCAGGTAGGCCATCGGACGGATCGAGATGACGTCCTCACCGTCGGGACCCTTGACGACGACCGGCTTCTTGACGATCGCGCAGGTCGCGAGGATGCCGACCTGAGGCGCCGGCACGATCGGCGTGTCGAAGAGGGTGCCGCCCGAGCCGGTGTTCGTCACCGAGAACGTGCCGCCCGAGATCTCGTCCGACTTGAGCCCGCCGTCGCGCGCCCTCGTGGCGAGGTCGACGATGCCCTTGGCGTGGTCGACGATCGTCTTCGAGTCCGCGTCCTTGAGCGTGGGCAGCATGAGCCCCTTGGGTGTGTCGACGGCCAGGGAGAGGTTCACCGACGGGTGGTAGACGATCGAGTCGCCGTCCACCGACGCGTTGAGGAACGCGTGCTCCATCAGCGCCTCCGAGACAGCGCGCGTGAAGAACGGCAGGAACGTGAGGTTCACGCCGTGCTTCTCGGCGAAGGCCGCCTTCGACTTGGACCTGAGGGCCCAGATCTTGGTGCAGTCGACCTCGACGACGGAGGTGAGCTGCGCCATGCCGTGCAGCGACTCCATCATCTTGTCCGCAGTGATCTTGCGGATGCGGGTCATCTTGACCGTCTGACCGCGCAGCTCCGAGACCTCCGGAGCCGCCGGGGCCGACGGGGCCGCTGCGCGGGCAACAGGCTCAGAGGTTGCCGCGGGAGCCGACGCGGGCGCCTCAGCGGCGGCCAGGACGTCCTCCTTGCGGATGCGTCCTCCTACGCCGGTGCCGGACACGGCGGCGAGGTCCACGCCCCGCTCGGCGGCGAGCTTGCGGACGATCGGCGTCACGTAACCGGAACCGCCCGAGGCAGCAGGCGCGGGCTCGGAAGCCTGCGCAGGAGCCGAGGCGACCGGCGCGGGCGTCTGCTGAGGCGCGACAGGTGCCGGCGCGGGCTCGGGAGCGGGGGCAGGAGCGGCAGCCGGTGCCGCGGCCTCAGAGGCCGACGCAGGCTCGGGCTCGGGTGCAGGCTGCTCGGCGGGCGCGGGTGCCGCCGCGGGCGCAGCGGAGCCGTCGCCGATGCGCGCGAGCACGGCGCCCACCTCGGCAGTGTCGTCCTCGTTCACGAGGATCTCCAGGAGCGTGCCCGCGAACGGGGCCGGGATCTCGGTGTCCACCTTGTCGGTCGACACTTCGAGCAGCGGCTCATCCGCCTCCACGGCGTCGCCGACGTTCTTGAGCCAGCGCGTGACGGTGCCCTCGGTGACGGACTCGCCCAGCGCGGGCAGCGTCACGTCGCGGCCACCGCCGGCAGGCTCTGCCGCGGGCGCGGCAGGGGCCTCGGCAGCGGGAGCCGGTGCGGGTGCGGCGGGGGCCTCCTCGGCTGCAGGAGCCGGAGCCTCAGCGGCGGGCGCAGGTGCTGCGGGGGTCTCGGCGGCCGGCGCGGGCGCCGAGCCACCCTCGGACGCATCGCCGATGCGCGCCAGGACGGCTCCGACCTCGACGGTGTCGTCCTCGTTCACGAGGATCTCCAGCAGCGTGCCGGCGACGGGCGAGGGGATCTCGGTGTCGACCTTGTCGGTCGAGACCTCGAGCAGCGGCTCATCCGCGGCGACCGTGTCGCCGACGTTCTTGAGCCACCGGGTGACGGTGCCCTCGGTGACGGATTCGCCGAGGGCCGGAAGGGTGACGTCGTTGCTCATGATGCGGGAACTCCCTCGTTCGAAATCAGTCGTGTGCGTGCAGCGGCTTGCCGGCGAGCGCGAGGTGGGCCTCGCCCATCGCTTCGTTCTGGGTGGGGTGGGCGTGGATCAGGGGCGCCACGTCCTCGGGGTGGGCGTCCCAGCTCACGATCAGCTGCGCCTCGCCGATCTGCTCGCCTACGCGCGAACCGATCATGTGGACGCCGACGACGGGGCCGTCGACGACGCGGACCAGCTTGATGAAGCCCTGAGTGCCCAGGATCTGGCTCTTGCCATTGCCGCCCAGGTTGTACTCGAGCGCCTTGACGTTCTCGGCGCCGTACTGCTCCTTGGCCTTGGCCTCCGTGAGCCCAACCGAGGCGAGCTCGGGCTCGCAGTAGGTGACGTGCGGGATGTTCGACTCGACGATCGGCTGGGGGCTGAGGCCCGCGATCTGCTCGGCGACGAAGATGCCCTGCTGGAAGCCGCGGTGCGCGAGCTGCAGGCCGGGGACGATGTCGCCCACCGCCCAGATGTTGCCGACTCCGGTGTGGAGGCGCTCGTCGGTGAGGACGAAGCCGCGGTCCATGTTGAGCCCCTGCGCCTCGTAGCCGAGCGACGCCGTGCGGGGGCCGCGGCCGACGGCTACCAGGAGCACCTCGGCCTCCTTCGTGGTGCCGTCCTCGAGCGTGACGGTGACGCCCGCGTCGGACTGGGTCACCGACTGGAAGCGCTTGCCGAGCGTGAAGCCGATGCCGCGCTTGCGGAAGGCGCGCTCAAGGCCCTTGCTCAGTGCCTCGTCCTCGTTGGGGGCGAGGTGGGGCAGCGCCTCGATGATCTCGACCTCGGCGCCGAAGGACTTCCACACGGAGGCGAACTCGACGCCGATCACGCCACCACCGAGCACGATGGCGGACTTGGGGACCACGTCCATCTCGAGCGCCTGGTCCGACGTGATGACGCGTCCGCCGATCTCCAGGCCGGGGAGCGAACGCGCGTACGAGCCCGTGGCGAGAACGATGTTCTTGCCGGTGTAGCGCTCGCCGCGCACCTCGATCGCGTCGGGACCGACGAGGGTGCCGTGGCCGTCGATCATCGTCACCTTGCGCGACTTGATGAGGCCCTGCAGGCCCTTGTAGAGACGGTCGATGACGCCCTGCTTGTAGGAGTTCACAGCGTTCATGTCCACGCCCGTGAAAGTCGTCGCGACTCCGATGGAGGGGCCGTGAGCGGCGTGATCCGCGACCTCGGCGGCGTGCAGCAGGGCCTTCGTCGGGATGCAGCCGTTGTGGAGGCACGTGCCTCCGACCTTCGACTCCTCGACGAGGCCGACTGTGAGGCCGAGCTGGGAGGCGCGCAGCGCAGCGGCGTAGCCGCCGGAGCCGCCTCCAAGGATCAGGACATCAAACGAGCGTGGGGTGGACTCGGACACTATGCGTTCTCCTTGTAAGGAAGTCGGTCCTTCACATCTTGCCACCTGCGCGCGCTCACGCGAACCGCAGGCCCTGTGGCATACGCTGGGGCTATGTCGTTCCTCAAGCGGATCTTCGGCTCGCGGGACTCCTCGTCGGCTCCTGGCACCGCCTCGCGAGGCGCCCAGGCCGCGACCGTCACGCATTTCAAGGACTTCGTCGCCTCACGCCCCGGCTGCGAGGCGTTCATCGAGCCTGCGACCCGTGTCACGCAGACGACCATGGTGGTCGTCGCCGGCACAGGGGAGTGGACCCGACGCAAGGTGCCGGACGAGATCGCGGCGCGCAAGCTCGCCAAGCAGCTCGCGGTGCCGGTCTTCGACGTCAACCTCTCCGGCTATCCCTCGCGCATGCGCGAGTGGAACGAGACGCACCGCAAACCGCTGTGAGGTCATCGCGCCTCCGCGTGGCGGCGGCAGTCGCCGCGGACACGGAAGCACGAAGGCCCGCCACCCCTCACAGGGCGGCGGGCCTTCTTCGTTTCTGAGCGCTACGCCTGCGAGCGCGTCACCAGGTACTCGAACAGCGTCCTCACCGAGTGACCCGTGGCGCCCTTGGGCGTGCAGCCCCACGGCGATCCCTCGTTGAACGCGGGACGCGCGATGTCGAGGTGCGCCCACGGGGTGTCGCCCACGAACTCCTTGAGGAACAGGCCGGCCGACAGCATGCCGCCCATCGGGTCGCCGATGTTCTTGAGGTCGGCGACCGTGGACTCCAGTCCCTCGCGGAGGTGTGCGGGGAGCGGCATCGGCCAGAAATCCTCACCGGCGGCTTCCGACGCGGAGAACACCGCCGAGCGGACCTCCTCGTCGCCCATGACGGCGGAGGTGCGGGAGCCGAGCGCCACGCCCTGAGCGCCCGTGAGCGTCGCGACGTCCATCACGACGTCGGGCTGGTCCTCGATCGCGCGAGCGAGGCCGTCGGCCATCACCAGGCGGCCCTCGGCGTCGGTGTTCATCACCTCGACGGTCTTGCCGCCATAGATGCGGATCACGTCCGACGGGCGCTGCGCGGTGCCCGAGGGCATGTTCTCCGCGAGGCACAGCCAGCCGGTGACCTTGATCGGGAGGTTCGCACGGGCGGCCGCGAGCACGGTGTGGAGGACGACGGCGGAGCCGGACATGTCCGACTTCATGGTCTCCATGCCCTTCGGCGGCTTGAGCGAGATGCCTCCCGTGTCGAACGTGATGCCCTTGCCGACCAGTGCGACGTGGGTGCTCGCCTCCGAGGGCGCCCACTCCACGCGCACCAGGCGCGGCAGGCGCGACGAGCCCATGCCGACGCCGAGGATGCCGCCGAAGCCCTCCTGAGCGAGCTGCTCGGGCTCCCAGACGGTGACGTCGGCGCCGAGCTGCGAGCCCAGGTGCTGCGCCACCGACGCGACGGCGCCGGGGTACATGTCGAGCGGGGGAGTGTTCACCAGGTCGCGCACGCCGGCGATCGCGCCAGCGAGGATCGACGCCTTCTCGATCGCGCCCGTCGAGGCGCCCGCGATCTGCCACGACGTGCCGGCCCAGGGCTCCTCGCCTTCGGCGGGTTCCGCGTCGGACTTGTAATCACGGAACGAGTACGCGCCGAGCAGCGCACCCTCGGCGATCGCGGTGTAGCCCGCGTCGTCAGCCGCGGGGATCGCAACGACCACCGCGTCGGGGTTCTTGCCGCACGAGCGCGAGGCAGTGCCTGCGGCCTCGCGCAGGTCGCGCTCGGTCGCGTCGCCGAGGCCGACGAGCACGACGCGGCGCGCGGACGTGCCCGTGCCAGGCAGCACGGTGACCGCGCCGGCCTTGCCGGAGGCATCGAGCAGCCCGGCGGCGTCCTGCAGAGGCGCGACCGCGTCGGCGGGCAGCTGGGGGTGGGGGGCGATGGTGCCGTCGGACGCGACGCCGAGGATGAGGGCGTCGGCCGCGACGGACGTGACGATGTCGCTGGTGGCGTTGAGTGAGGTCATGCCCCGAGACTATCCCGCACTAGGTTGGTGCCATGTACGACCTCGTCCTGCGACACGTCATCTACCGGATGGATCCCGAGCTCGCGCATCGGGCGGCGGTGCAGGGCTTCCGATTCGGCGGCCGGATGCTACGGATCCTGGGAGGGCGACGGTTGTTCCCGGCCCCGCGCGCGGGAGCGGCGGTCGAGGCTCTCGGCCTGCCGTTCCCGGCTCCGTTGGGGCTCGCCGCGGGCATGGACAAGAACGCTCAGGCGGTCCCCGGCCTCGCCGCCGCTGGCTTCTCGCACATCGAGATCGGCACCGTCACGGCACGCGCTCAGCCCGGCAACGAACGGCCCCGTTCGTGGCGCGAGAAGGACGTGCGCGGCCTGCGCAATCGCATGGGATTCAACAACGAGGGCGCCGACGCCGTGGCGCGTCGCCTCGCGCGGCTACGCGCCCGACGCGCGGGCCGGGACATCATCCTCGGCGTCAACATCGGGAAGACCAAGGTGACGGCCGCGGAGGATGCGGCCACCGACTACGCCTACTCGGCTCGTGAGCTCGCGCCGTACGCGGACTACCTGGTCGTCAATGTGTCCTCGCCCAACACCCCGGGCCTGCGGGACCTCCAGTCGACCGAGTCACTGCGACCGATCCTCGAGCATGTGCGCGCCGCCGCCGACGATGCGCAGCCTGACCGGCACGTCCCGCTGCTCGTCAAGATCGCGCCCGACCTGGCCGACGAGGACGTCGACGCGGTCGCGGACCTCGCGCTCGAGCTGCGGCTCGACGGCATCATCGCCACGAACACGACGATCGCCCACGAACGCGGGCCTGGAGGGCTCTCCGGCCCACCGGTGCGCGCAAGAGCGCTCGAGGTCATCACGCGCCTGCGCGAGCGTGTGGGGCCAGGCATGTGCCTGATCGGCGTCGGTGGCATCACCACCGTCGAGGATGCGCGAGCGATGCTCGATGCAGGCGCGACCCTGCTGCAGGGCTACACCGCGTTCGTCTACGAGGGCCCCGCGTGGCCTGCGAGGATCAACGCCGCGCTGTGACCTCCGCCACGACCGGAACGTCGGTTCCCGCCGTTGCGGCGCGTCGTCCACGGGGGAGATAGGCGCCCAGGGTGCCGGTCGCGGCGACGGCCCATCCGACGGCGAGCAGTCCGTAGAGCACGACCGCCAGCCACGTCAGAGCGCTCGCGCCGGTGTGCCGTGCGAGCGCGCTCGCGCCCGTGACGCACGTGCCGACCGGGAACGTGAACGCCCACCACGCGAGGGTGAACGGCAGACGAGTGCGCACCGTGCGCGCGGTGACGGTGAGGCTGATCGCGAGCCACATCATCGCGAATCCCATGACGAGGACGCCGTACAGCAGCGAGAACACCAGCAGTGCGTGCGCGTCGATGCCGAGCGCGGGTGCGGCGTGGTCCGCGAGCAGGCCCACGGCGGTCACGGATTGTCCGAGCGGTCCGAGCACGATCCAGAGCGTGGGCACCGCTGACGCGGCGCCGATCCCGTGATGCGCGAGGCGATTCCACAGCGAGGCGATGGCCATCAGCGCGCCGAGTGCGCTCAGCCCGAACATGCCATAGCACGCGAGTGCGAGCGTTCTGGCGATCTCCCCGTCGACGTAGGGAAGCAGCATCGCGCCCGTCGCGGCAGAGACCATCGGTGGGACCACGGGCATGAGCCACGCGCCCGACGCGGCGTCGGCCTCGACCCGGTGGGACGTGAAGGCTATCACGGGTATGCCGACCGCCGTGGCGAGCCCTAGGGCCGTGCCGAGCATCCATAGCGCGGCGTGCAATCCCACTGCCAGGCGCTCTCCCAGCAGCGGCGGCGCCACCGTGAGCGTCGCCGCACCGAATGCCAGCAGCGCCATCGCGGGCGCCCCATAGAAGTGCGCCATCGAGGGATCGTCAAGGTAGCGGCGGACCGCTCCGCGATCCGTGGCGTAGTGTCCAGCGGTCGCGGCGACGATCGCGACGAGGGCTACGCCCGCGAGTGCCCAGGCCGTCCAGGCGACCACCTCGAGGATCGGGTGGGAGACCGGGAGAGTCGCCGCGCCCGTCGCGAGAATCGAGGTGCCCATCACGATCGCGAACCAGTTGGGAGTGATGGCGGCAAAGGCAGGGCGTGCGGTCATGTCATCAGCGTCCCAAGTGGGAGCGGTGCCCAGTAGAGTGAATACCGAGGGTATCCACAAGCAAGGATTGTGAGCCGCGATGCCGCAGACAAGTCTCGACGAGCTCCGGATGATCTCGGCGGTGGAGCGGGTGGGCAGCCTGACGGGTGCGGCTGCCGCGCTTGGCGTCTCCCAGCAGGCGGTGTCCCAGCGCATGAAGGCACTCGAGCGCCGCTGGGGGCTGTCGCTCTTCTCGCGCACCGCACGCGGCACGTCGCTCACCGACCACGGCGTGCTCGTGGCGCAGTGGGCGGGCGCTCTCGTCGGCCAGGCGGAGGCGTTCGACCAGGCAGTCGCGGCGCTGCGCGCCGATTCGGCGGCACACCTGCGCCTTGCTGCCAGCCTCACAGTCGCCGAGCACCTCGTGCCCGGCTGGCTCGTCGCGTACTCCACCGATGCCGACGCGGCACACGTCGAGCTCACCGCGGTCAACTCCGTGGAGGTCGTCGAGCGCGTGCGGTCCGGCGCCGACGACCTCGGCTTCGTCGAGTCGCCCGAACCGCCCGCCGGCCTGGCGAACCTGGTCGTGGCACACGACGAGGTGGTGCTGGTCGTCGCCCCGAGTCATCCCTGGGCTCGGCGTACGGCGGTGACGCCGGCCGAGATCGCACGGACGCCGCTCGTGAGCCGCGAGTCGGGCTCAGGGACGCGCGAGACCCTCGAGCGTGCGCTGCGTGCCACGCTCGGCGACGAGCCGATCGCCGCGCCGGCCGCCGAGCTGTCGACCACCGCGGCCGTGCGCGCCACGATCGTCGCCGGAGGGGGAGTGGGGGCGCTCAGCGCGAGAGCCGTCGGCGACGACCTCGCCGCAGGGCGACTGCGTAGGGTGCACATGCAGGGCGGACCGATGGTGCGCCCGCTTGCAGCCGTATGGGATCCACGCCGGCGCCTCTCGCCGGCAGCCACGCGACTGCTCGAGATCGCCTCGTCAGGTCCCAGGTGACTCGTCAGCGGCGCCTGGCGCACCGAGCGCGGCGCGCAGCAGGGCGATGTGGGTGGCATCCTTGGGGCGCTTCAGGGCGAGCTTGAACTCGAGGACGTCCGCGAGCGTGCCGACGAGGATGCCGTCGATCAGCGTGGCCGTCTCCAGCAGTGCTGCCGCGGGGGTGCCATGCCATCCGGAGAAGACCTCGACGTCTCCGAGCCTCACCACAAGGTCGCCGTGAAGTCCTTCGGTCGGTGGCGCGAGTCGCGTCGCCCGCTCCCAGGCCTCGTCGGACGCGACAAGGTCGACGTCCCCCACACTTTCCACCAAGCCGTGGGCGACCATGGGTCCCGAGCCCATGAGCACCACCCGCTCGGACGGCAGGCCCAGCGCGTCGATGCGCGCGCGGACCTCGGCCCAGCTCAGCATGTGCGTGCCCGCGGCGATCCTGGAAAAAAGTCCGTCACAGCGGGAACGCTACCCGCGCGTCGGGCGTTGGAGACTGTGTACGCACCTGCCAGGCGTACGTGCATTGTTTTCTCCTTTGAACATGCGAAGGCCCCCGGAGCGGGACACTCCGGGGGCCTTCGCATGTCCGCACCCCAGGCGCGGGCGGGGATCAGATCAGGCGAGATGCAGGGCTCGACTCCGCGGTCTTGGCGGGGTCGGACTCGATGGCGTCGCCGAGCGCAGCATCGATGCGCGCCATCAGCTCGGCGGGGATCTCCACGCCCGACGCCTTCGCGTTGTCCACGACCTGCTCGGGGCGCGAGGCGCCGATGATCGCAGCGGAGACGTTCTTGTTCTGCAGCACCCAGGCGATGGCCAGCTGAGCCATGGTGAGGTCGAGCTCCTCGGCGATCGGACGCAGCGCCTGCACCCGCTCGAGCAGTTCCTGGTTGTCGAGGAAGCGGCCGATCATCGACTTGCCGCCCTTCTCGTCCGTACCGCGCGAGCCCTCAGGCGCGGGCTGGCCCGGCAGGTACTTGCCCGTGAGGATGCCCTGGGCCACCGGAGACCACACGATCTGGGACATCCCCAGCTCCTCGGAGGTGGGCACGACCTGGTCCTCGATGACGCGCCACAGCATCGAGTACTGAGGCTGGTTCGAGACGAACGGGATGCGCAGCTCCTTGGCGAGCTCGGCGCCCGCACGGATCTGGTCGGCAGTCCACTCGCTCACGCCGATGTAGTGGGCCTTGCCCTGGCGCACGATGTCGGCGAACGCCACCATCGTCTCCTCGAGCGGCGTCTCGTAGTCGAAGCGGTGCGCCTGGTAGAGGTCCACGTAGTCGGTCTGGAGGCGTGTCAGCGAGCCATCGATCGACTCCATGATGTGCTTGCGCGACAGTCCCGTGTCGTTCGGGCCCTTGGGGCCGGTGGGCCAGTACACCTTCGTGAAGATCTCGAGGCTCTCGCGACGCTCGCCCTTGAGAGCCTCGCCCAGCACGGTCTCGGCGGCGGTGTTCGCGTAGACGTCGGCCGTGTCGAACGACGTGATGCCCACGTCGAGCGCGGCACGCACGCACGCGGCCGCCTGCTCGTTCTCGACCTGCGAGCCGTGCGTCAGCCAGTTGCCGTACGTGAGCTCGGTGATCTTGAGGCCGGACTTTCCCAGGAATCGGTAATTGATCATGGGTCCACCATAATCGCGTTCCCCCGCCCGCGTCGAAACGTTACGAAAACGCTAGGACGGGAACTCGCCGCGCTTCACGCGCGGCTTGGGAAGGCGCATCGCGCGCAGGTTCATGGCGCGCGTGATCGCGTAGAAGCGCCACATGCGCGGCAGCTTGCCCGCACCGAACTTCGCCTCGAGCAGCTTCTTGAGGCGGCGGGTGGACAGCCACACCTCGAGCGCCATGCCCAGGATGATGAGGTAGAAGAACAGGATCGCGAGCGTAGCGATCGCCGTGTCACCCACGAAGAGGGTGACCACCACGAAGAACAGCATCACGGGGACGGCCCACTCGGCGAGCGAGCGGCGCGCATCGATGAAGTCGCGGATGTACGCCTTCTCAGGTCCGCGGTGCTCGGCGGGGTAGTTGCGCTCGTCGCCGGAGCTGAGGGCCGTGTTCTCCTTGGCGCGCGACTGGCGCGCCTTCTCGCGGCGCGCCTTGGCATCGGCCTTGGGGTCCATCACCAGCGGCCGACGGTTCGCGGCCTCCTGCGCCTTGCGCTTGGGCGTCGGGTGACCCTTGCCTGCAGGGACCGTGCTGTCGTCGTCCGGAAGGTCGACGGTGCTGTCGTGATTGCTCATGGTGCTTTCCTGTCGGGGCCGCGGCGTCGCGACCGGATGGTGTCAGTCCTTGGCGGGTTCGGGTGCGGGCAACGCGAGCATGCGGTCAAGGGCGACCTTCGCCTCTGCCTGCGTCTGCTCGTCCACGGCGATCACGTTCGGCACCTCGCCAGCCACGAGCGACTCGAGAGCCCACACGAGGTGCGGCAGGTCGATGCGGTTCATGGTCGAGCAGAAGCAGACGGTGTCCTCGAGGAAGTGGATCTGCTTGTCGGGGTGCGCGTCCGCGAGGCGGCGCACCAGGTTCAGCTCGGTGCCGATGGCCCACGCGCTGCCGGGTTCGGCGTTCTCGATCGCCTTGATGATGTACTCGGTCGAACCGACGTAGTCCGCAGCGTTCACGACCTCATGCGCGCACTCGGGGTGCACGAGGATGTTGATGCCCGGCACGCGCTCTCGCAGCGCATCGACATTCTCCTTGCGGAAGCGGCCATGCACGGAGCAGTGGCCCTTCCACAGGATCATGCGCGCCGCAGCCAGCTCCTCGGCAGTATTGCCGCCGAGCGGCTTGCGCGGGTCGTACACGACGCAGTCGTCCAGGCTGAGACCGAGCTTCAGCACGGCGGTGTTGCGCCCCAGGTGCTGGTCGGGGAAGAACAGCACCTTGCCGTCGCCCTCGACTCCGCCCACCTGGTCGAACGCCCACCGCAGCGCGGTCTCCGCGTTGGAGGAGGTGCACACGGCGCCTTCGTGGCGGCCGCAGAAAGCCTTGAGCGCAGCTGTCGAGTTCATGTACGTGATCGGCACGGTGCGGTCGGTGATCCCGGCCTCCGCGAGCTGCTCCCACGCGTCCTCGACCTGGTTGATGTTCGCCATGTCGGCCATCGAGCAGCCTGCCGCCATGTCCGGCAGCACCACCTGCTGGGCGTCGGTGGTGAGGATGTCGGCACTCTCCGCCATGAAGTGCACGCCGCAGAAGACGATGAACTCCGCCTCAGGACGGTTCGCGGCGTCGCGCGCGAGCTTGAACGAGTCGCCCGTGACGTCGGCGAACTGGATGACCTCGTCGCGCTGATAGTGATGGCCCAGGATGAACACCCGGTCGCCGAGCGCCTCCTTCGCTGCCAGAGCGCGCTCCACCAGGCCTGGATCCGACGGAGCGGGAAGGTCGCCGGGACAGTCCACCCCGCGTTCCGAAAGGGGGTCGCGGCGCTGGCCGAGCAGCAGCAGCGCAGGCGACGCGGCAGGTTCCGTGAAGGTCGCGCTCATTCGTGCATTGTCTCACGTGCGCGCACCCGCTCTGCTCGTCGTGGTCGCTTCACCGAGGCGTGTGGACGGGGCCACGGCGTGGCTCCTCGTGGTGCGCGAAACCGGCACACTGGTGCCATGCGAGTGGCGGTGCTGGTGGAGGGATGGCCGGGCGAATCCCGGTCGTTGACGGCCGAGGCGGTGGCTCAGACTGTGCGCACGGCCTGGCTCAGCGCTCGTCCCGACGTCACGGTCACGGCTGTTCCGGTGGGCGACGGGGGCCCTCGCAGCGCCGACGCTCTGCAGGGGCCTCGGATCACCGTCGGGGGGGCCGAGGCGACCGTGGTCGAGGGCGCGATGCTGCTCGCTCCGGCGGGCGGGTCGACGCGGTGGAACCCGGCCGACCTGGCGACCGCCCTGCTCGGTCTCGCCTCGGAAGCCTCGGCCGACGGAGGCCCCGCCCGTCGGGTGATCGTGCCGCTGGGGGACGCGAGCCCTGCGGGCGACGCCGGCGACGTATGGGGGCAGAGCCTCGAGGGCGCGCGTACTGCGCTCGCACCGCTGGATATGGTCGCGCTCGCCTCCTCCGACCGGCCGCTGCTGGGGTTCCACGGCATGAGCGCCGCCGTGCGGGAGGGTCGCGAGTCCGACGCCGCACTTGCCGTCGCCGCGCAGGATCAGGAGGAACGGTGGCGCCAGCGCGCGGCCGTGGCGGACAACGTGGCCGCTGCCGCGGACCTGCTCGGAGGTACTCGTCGCCTCTCGGATCAGCCGCGCACGGGAGCCGCCGGCGGATTGGCCTATGCCCTCGCGGCGCTGGGCGCACGGCTCGAGCCAGGCGCGGTCACGCTCGCGCGCATGGCAGGCCTTCCCGCCGCCGTCGACGAGGCCGATCTCGCCGTCGTCGTCGCGCCGACGCTGTCGCACGCTGCACTGGATCACGGCACTCCTTCTCCGGTCGCGCTGCTCGCCGCCGCGCGGGGCATCCCGGCGGTGGCCATCTCCGCAGAGATCCACGTGGGTCGCCGGGACCTCATGGCTGCCGGCATCCACGGCGCGCACGAGGGCATGCCCGGCGAATCCGGCCTGGCAGACGCGATCACGCGGGTCGCGCAGACCTGGAGCTCCTGAGAGTCCGCGCGCCAGCGGCGACATCACGGGTGCAGATGCACTCGCCCGCACGTTGACGGAGCAGGGCCCGGCGGCGTCACCCCCTCAGCCGCCGTCGGGTCCGCCTCCTCGCGGGACGTCTGCGCCGAGCCAAGCCATAGCGTCGGGCATGTGCCTGCCGCGACGCTCCCGGGCGGGCGCTTCAGGAATGTCCGCGACAGACGTACTCTTGTAGAGGTATCAACGAAAGGAGTCGCCATGACCGACACCGCCACCGCGACGCCCACCCACGGCGTCGTCATCACCGACGCCGCCGCCGCCAAGGTGCGCAGCCTTCTCGAGCAGGAGGGCCGCGACGACCTGCGTCTGCGTCTCGCGGTGCAGCCCGGCGGCTGCTCCGGCCTGATCTACCAGCTCTACTTCGACGAGCGGTCGCTCGACGGGGACGCCGTGAAGGACTTCTCCGGCGTCGAGGTCATCGTCGACAAGATGTCGGTGCCGTACCTCGACGGCGCGACGATCGACTTCGCGGACACGATCGAGAAGCAGGGCTTCACGATCGACAACCCGAACGCCGCCAGCTCGTGCGCGTGCGGAGACTCGTTCTCCTGATCCGCGACTCGTTCTGACGCGAAGGACGGCATGGGCTGCGGCCCTGCCGTCCTTCGTGCGTCAGGGGGCAGCCGCCCGGCGAGCCTCAGTACAGGAGAGGGCCCGGCTTGCCCCGCACGTCCTCCATCGCACGCGGCAGCGCGTCGAGGAAGCGGTCCACATCCGTGTCGGTGACCCCGGGATGCAGACCCAGGCGGACGTTGCCGTCGCTCGGAGCCCCCACGGCCCCCAGCACGCGGCTGGGCTGCAGGCTGTCCGTCTCGCAGGCCGAGCCGGAGCCGACGGCGATGCCCTCCTTGTCGAGACGCGTCAGCAGCGCCTCGCCGGACACCCCCTCGCACACGAGGGTGATCAGGTGCGGAGCGCGCTCCTCGGGGTCTCCGACGACAGCGACGCCCGGAATCTGCACCGCTGCGGCGCGGATCCGGTCCACGAGCGCGCCAAGCCGCGTCGCCGTGGCCTCGCGGTGCTCCATCCGCTCCTGGAGCGCGACGGCGGCGGCCAACGCGAGAGGAACCGAGATCGAGCCCGCCTCCCAGCCGGAGCGCTCCGGCCATGCCTGCAGCCAGCGCGTGCGCGAGCGGATCGCCACCACGCCGATGTCTGCCGGCCCGCCCCAGTCCGCCGGGTTCGCTACCAGGGCGTCCCACACGTCGGGCACGTCGAGGTGCCCCACGGAGGCCGTGGCGTCCACGACGAGAGGCACCTCCGCGGCGCGCGTCAGCTCCGCGATGCTCGCGAGACGCTGAGCCGTGCCCAGCTCGTGGTTCACGTGCTGCACCGCGGCGAGCGTGACGTCGGGATAGTCGAGCGCCGCCCGCAGGGACTCCAGCTCGAGGTGACCGAGCGAATCCACGGCAACCGTCTCGACCCTGCCCGGTGCGATCCACGAAGCCGCGTACAACGTCGCATCGCGCTCGATCGCTGTGGCGAGGATGCGGTCGCGGCCCCGACGTGCGAGGTGCACTGCGGCGATCGTGCGCTCGATCGCGAGCACGGGGGAGGGCGTGAAGGCGACCTCGTGCGCGGGGCATCCCAGCGCATCGGCGATGGCCTCCCGAGCGCCCTCCACGAGACTCTGGGCACGGCGAGACTCCGCGTGAAGCCGTCGAGGATCGGCCCATCCGTCTGCGAAGCCCGCACGCACGGCGTCCAGCGTGCGAGAGGTCATCGGGGCCGACCCTGAAGCGTCCAGAAACAGGCGGGTCAGAGGCATGCGCTCACGGTACCGCGCGCTATGCTGAGGACGTGTCCCTCAATACCAGTCCCCGTATGCTCAGGCGCACCCTGACGACGGTGGCGGCAGCCACGGCGGCAACGACGCTCGCCGGCTGCTCCACCGGCATCGAGAACGGCGCCCTCCCGTCAACGCCGGAGATCACCAACCACACTGGCACCATCATCTCGCTGTGGAACGGCTCGTGGATCGCCGCGCTCGCCGTCGGCGTGGTCACATGGGGCCTGATCCTGTGGGCGGTTGCCGTGTATCGCAAGCGCAAGGACGACACGCAGCTGCCCATGCAGACGCGTGCGAACGTCCCGCTCGAGCTGATGTACACGGTCGTGCCGCTGCTGATGATCGGCGTCCTCTTCACGTGGACCGCCCGCGGCATCGCGGAGATCAAGGATGTCTCCGCAGAGCCCGACCTGCAGATCCAGGTCATCGGCAAGCAGTGGAGCTGGGACTTCAACTACCTGAGCGACGACGTGCACTCGATCGGCGTGCAGGCGCAGCTGACCGGCGAGGAGGGCGTCGAGGAGACGCTCCCCACGCTGTACCTCCCCGTCGACGAGAACGTCGAGTTCATCCTCGACTCGCGCGACGTCATCCACTCGTTCTGGATCCCCGCGTTCCTCTACAAGGAGGACACGATCCCCGGCAAGACGAACGTGTTCCAGGTGATGCCCACGCAGGAGGGCACGTACCAGGGCAAGTGCGCAGAGCTGTGCGGCGAGTACCACGCATCGATGCTGTTCAACGTGAAGGTCGTCTCTCGCGAGGAGTACGACGCGTACATCGAGTCGCTGCGCGCCGCCGGCCAGACCGGCGCGATCGGCCTCGAGTACTCGCGCGACCAGGCCATCCGCATCGGCATCGAGGAGAGTGAGTGACCATGGCCACCACCGCATACGAGGCCACCACTGACGTCGCCGTCGTGGAGACGATCCCCGCCGCGCCCAGCCGCTCCGGCTCGCAGGTCATCAAGTGGATCACCTCCACGGACCACAAGACCATCGGCTACATGTACCTCGCGACGTCGTTCTTCTTCTTCGTCGTCGGAGGCATCCTCGCGCTGCTGATCCGTGCCGAGCTGTTCGCGCCGGGCATCCAGATCGTCCAGTCGGCAGAGCAGTACAACCAGCTGTTCACCATGCACGGCACGATCATGCTGCTGCTGTTCGCGACGCCGCTGTTCGCGGGCTTCGCCAACGTCATCATGCCGCTGCAGATCGGCGCACCCGACGTCGCCTTCCCGCGTCTGAACATGTTCGCTTACTGGCTGTACCTGTTCGGCGGCATGATCGCGATGGCAGGCTTCTTCACGCCCGCCGGAGCGGCCTCCTTCGGATGGTTCGCGTACGCGCCGCTGTCGAACGCGGTCTACTCGCCTGGCGTGGGCGGGGACCTGTGGGTCTTCGGCCTCGCGCTCGGTGGCTTCGGAACGATCCTCGGTTCGGTCAACTTCATCACCACCATCGTCACGATGCGCGCACCCGGCATGACCATGTTCCGCATGCCCATCTTCGTGTGGAACACGCTCGTGACCTCGATGCTGGTGATCATCGCGTTCCCGCCGCTGGCGGCCGCGCTGTTCGCGCTCGGCTCGGACCGCACGCTCGGCTCGCAGGTGTTCAACCCTGACAACGGCGGCGCCATCCTGTGGCAGCACCTGTTCTGGTTCTTCGGACATCCGGAGGTCTACATCATCGCGCTGCCGTTCTTCGGCATCGTCTCCGAGATCTTCCCGGTATTCTCGCGTAAGCCCCTGTTCGGCTATCACGGCCTCGTGTACGCGACCATCGCGATCGCGGCGCTGTCCGTGTCCGTGTGGGCGCACCACATGTACGTCACCGGTGCCGTGCTGCTGCCGTTCTTCGCGTTCATGACGATGCTCATCGCGGTCCCGACGGGCGTGAAGTTCTTCAACTGGATCGGCACCATGTGGCGAGGCAAGCTCTCGTTCGAGACGCCGATGCTCTGGTCCGTGGGCTTCCTCGTGACGTTCCTCTTCGGAGGCCTCACGGGCATCATTCTCAGCTCGCCGGTCCTGGACTTCCCGGTGTCCGACACGTACTTCGTGGTCGCCCACTTCCACTACGTCGTCTTCGGCACCGTGGTGTTCGCGATGTTCGCCGGCTTCTACTTCTGGTGGCCCAAGTTCACCGGAAGGATGCTCAACGAGCGCTGGGGCAAGATCCACTTCTGGCTGCTGTTCTTCGGCTTCCACACGACGTTCCTCATCCAGCACTGGCTGGGCGCGGACGGCATGGCCCGACGCTACGTGGACTACCTCCCAGAGGACGGCTTCACCTGGATGAACCAGGTGTCCACCTTCGGTGCGTTCCTCACTGCGCTGTCGACGCTCCCGTTCCTGTGGAACGTGTACATCACGTCGCGTCGCGCGCCCAAGGTGACCGTCGACGACCCGTGGGGCTTCGGCAACTCGCTCGAGTGGGCCACGTCCTGCCCGCCGCCGCGCCACAACTTCACTTCCATCCCGCGCATCCGCTCCGAGCGCCCCGCGTTCGACCTCCACCACCCGGAGGCGGCCGCACGCGACCACCACCAGGCAGAGCGTGACAACACCGACCACGCGCCCGTGAAGTAGGGGAGGCTCTCACATGAAGATCGAAGCGAATACCTTCTTCCTGCCAGGACTGTTCTTCCTGCTGATCGCGTTCATCTACGGGTTCCTCACGGACTTCCAAGAGATGGTGGGCTTCCCCGCGATCCTTCTCACGGCAGGCCTGTCGCTGATGGTCGGCATCTACTTCAAGATGCTCGAGAAGCGCCACGGACGCCGCCCTGAGGACCTCGCTGACGGCGAGATCGCCGACCACGCGGGTGACCAGGGCCTGTACGCGCCGTGGAGCTGGTGGCCGCTCGTGCTGGCCGCCGGTGGAGCGCTGGCCTTCGTTGCGCTCGCCGTCGGCTGGTGGATCATGGTGCCTGCCACCATCGTGGGTGTCGTGGGCCTGGTCGGCTGGGTCATGGAGTACTCGACGGGACGCTACTCGCACTGAGCGCACGGTTGTCTCGGCCGCCTTCGGCGGACTGCAGCAAGGGCCCCGGCACCGCGAGTGCCGGGGCCCTTCTCGCGCTCTCCGACGCCGTCAGTGGAGAGGAGAGCGGGATCGGGCGCCCTGCGCGCACACATGCCGTTCTGCGCGCCCCAGTGGACGCTCAGTGACGGTTTCCGCTCCCGCGCGCATCGCAGTGGACATCGACGTACCGAGACGCGCGTTGCGATCCGGAGCGTCCGCCGCGCGCGAGTGCTCAGTGGTACAGAATCGTCCACCAGCGCGCGGGTGCGGCCCGTCAACGTCACTGACGGTCCACTGGGGCAGAGGGCGGACAGCCGCCCCGTGACCCACTGCGCCACTGCCGTTGCCGCGAACCCTGTGACTGCCTCAGACGCGAAAAGGGCGGGTCTCCCGAAGGAGACCCGCCCCGAGCCCTGGTCGCCGCCTCAGCGCGCTCTGTGAGGCGCTTGCAGCGACGGGCTCTGACACGCCCGTCGGGGGTGTCGAGTCGCGTTACGGAACCAGGAGTCCCTGCGTCGCGGTCGCGGTGATGAAGCGCTGCTGGACGTTGGCCCAGTCCACGACGTTCCACCACGCCTTGACGTAGTCGGCCTTGACGTTGCGGTACTGGAGGTAGAAGGCGTGCTCCCACATGTCCAGCATGAGCAGCGGAATGAGGCCCACGGGGACGTTGCCCTGCTGGTCGTAGAGCTGCACGATGACGAGCTTCTTGCCGATGGTGTCCCACGCCAGGATCGACCAGCCGGAGCCCATGATCGTCATCGCGTTGTGGGTGAAGTGCGCCTGGAACTTCTCGAACGAGCCGAAGTGCTCGTCGAGCGCGGCGGAGAGCTCCCCGGTCGGCTTGTCCCCGCCCTCGGGCGACATGTTGGTCCAGAAGATCGAGTGGTTCGTGTGGCCACCGAGGTTGAAGGCGAGCGCCTTCTCGAGGCCGGCGATCGCGCCGAAGTTGTCGGTGTCGCGGGCCTCCGCCATCTTCTCGAGGGCGGTGTTCGCACCCGCGACGTAGGCGGCGTGGTGCTTCGAGTGGTGAAGCTCCATGATCTCGCCGGCGATGTGCGGGTCGAGGGCGCCGTAGTCGTAGCTGAGATCCGGCAGGCTGTAGTCGGCCATTCTTCCTCCTTCTCGTGCTCCCCATCGAGGAGAGCGGTGGTGGTCGTCGGCCGGGCGGCGGAGCGCCTCCCGGCTTCCGTTGTACGTCAACCGGCGCGGCCTCGCAGATGTTCCGGCTGACACGAGCGTATTCCAGGCCCGACGCGCGGGCTGGGTGGGAGTGGAAATGTACGAGGGCCCGGGGGAGCGGCGTCGTGCACCATGCTCCTCCGGGCCCTCGTACGCGTGAAGGCGGTCAGTCCTTCTTGAGTTCCGCGAGCTCGGCGTCGAGCGCCGCGTCGGCCTCGGTCGCCTCAGCGTGGCCGTCGGAGTCGTGCTCCTCGGCACCGTGGCCGTGGTGCTGCGCGGCGGCCAGCTCGGCGGGAGTGACGGGCTCGACGCGGTCCTCGAAGTAGAAGCGCGACAGGCGGGCCTTGAAGCTCTCCCACTTGTAGCCGGGCCGTGCGACGCCCTCCTCGTTGTACTGAGGCTCGAGCTCCATCGGCGCGATGTTGTCGTAGTTGACGCGCAGCCAGCGCTCCTGGTCATCCAGGGGCGTGTGGACCTCGACGTACTCGCCGCTCTCGTGGCGCACGATGCGTCCCGACTCATGCCCGTGGAGCACGAGCTCGCGGTCCTTGCGCTGCAGGCCCATGGCGATGCGCTTGGTGATCCAGAACGCGAGCGGCGGCACCACGAAGATCGCGATGCGGAACGTATACGTCAGGTCGTTCAGAGACAGGTGGAAGAGGTTGGCGATGATGTCGTTCGAGCCCTCGAGGACCAGGATCAGGTAGAACGAGATCACCGCGACGCCGATGCCGGTGCGCACCGGTGCGTTGCGGGGACGGTCGAGCACGTGCTTCTCGCCGCGGTCGCCGGTGGCCCAGGCCTCGATCCAGGGGTACAGCGCCATGAACCCGAACAGCAGGCCGGGCATGATCACGGCGGGGATGAGGATGTTGAGCGAGAGCGTCCAGCCCCAGATCTCCCACTCGAACGGGAAGCCTCCGAGCCAGCCGGGCATGAGGCGCAGCGCCCCGTCCACGAACAGGATGTACCAGTCGGGCTGGGTGCCCGCCGAGACAGGCGAGGGGTCGTAGGGCCCGTAGTTCCACACCGGGTTGATCGTGAACAGCGCGCCGAGCAGCGCGATGATGCCGAACACCACGAAGAAGAAGCCACCGGCCTTGGCCGTGTACACGGGGAACAGGGGCAGGCCGACCACGTTCTTGTGTGTGCGCCCTCCTCCCGGGTACTGGGTGTGCTTGTGCAGGAAGACCAGGAACAGGTGGACAGCCACGAGCCCGAGGATGAGACCGGGCACGAGCAGCACGTGGGCAGTGAAGAGGCGGGGGATCAGCACCTCACCCGGGAACTCCCCGCCGAACAGCCAGTACGAGATGTACGAGCCGATGATCGGGATCGACTTGATGACGCCGTCGATGATTCTCAGGCCGTTGCCCGAGAGCACGTCGTCGGGAAGCGAGTAGCCGGTGAAGCCAGCCGCGAGCGACATGATCATCAGCGTGAAGCCGACGAGCCAGTTGATCTCGCGCGGCTTGCGGAAGGCTCCGGTGAAGAACACGCGCGCCATGTGGATCATGATCGCGGCGGTGAACATGAGCGCGGCCCAGTGGTGGATCTGACGGATCAGGAGTCCGCCAGGCACCTCGAACGACGTCCACAGCGTCGACTCGAACGCCTTGGACATCTCGACGCCCTGCATCGTGGCGAGCGGACCTTCGTAGGTGACGATGTCCATCGACGGTACGAAGTACGCGGTGAGGAACACACCCGTGAGAAGCAGCACGATGAAGGAGTAGAGCGCGACCTCTCCCAGCATGAACGACCAGTGGTCGGGGAAGAGCTTGCGCGAGAGGAACTTGACGAGAGCTCCGATGCCGGTGCGCTCGTCGACGTAGTTGGCGGTGCCGGAGGCAGCCTTGTTCAGCTTGGTGCCCATCAGTGGTCGACCTCCTCGGCGGTGGAGTCATCGCCCTGCAGACGCTCCCAGAAGCTGGGGCCCACGGGCTCCTCGAAGTCGCGCTGCGCGACGATGTAGCCGTCGTCGTCGACTGCGATCGGCAGCTGCGGCAGGGGCCGCTTCGCCGGACCGAAGACGACCTTGGCGCCGTTGGCGACGTCAAAAGTCGACTGGTGGCACGGGCACAGCAGGTGGTGGGTCTGCTGCTCGTACAGCGCCACGGGGCAACCGACGTGCGTGCAGATCTTGGAGTACGCGACGATGCCGTCGAACGACCAGTCCTCGCGGCCCGGCTGGACGTTGAGGTCCTTGGGGTCGAGGCGGATCAGGAGCACGACGGCCTTGGCCTTCTCCTCGATGAGGTGGTGCTCGAGGTCGTTGAGGCCTTCGGGGATCACGTGGAAGACCGAGCCGATCGTCACGTCGGACGCCTTGATGGGGGTGCCATCGGGGTCGCGCGCGAGGCGCGTTCCTGCGGTCCACATGGTGTGCCGGAACTTGGAGACGTTCCAGTCGCCGCCCATGGAGCCGATCTGCGGCACCAGCACGGACAGCGGGGCGATCGCCAGCGCGGTGATCAACGAGCCCTTGAGCAGCGTGCGCCGCTTCGGGCCGCCCAGGCCCGAGTCGACTACGCCGTCCTTGAGATCCTGGATCGCGCCCTCGCGTGCCTCGTCGCTCGAGCGCATCTCGTGCCGCTCCTCGACCATCTCGTGGTCGCGCATGAGCGTCTTCGCCCAGTGGATCGCGCCGAGACCGATGCCGATCATGGCGAGGAAGATGCCGAGTCCCAGCACCATCGTGAAGCGCTGGATCGACTCGACGTCCTCGCCCAGGTCAATCGCGAAGTAGCCTACGACGGCGATCAGCGTGCCAACGATCGACAAACCGAAGAGGAACGCGGTCTGTCGCTCCGCGCGCTTGTCCGCCTTGTCATCGACGTCGGCCTTGCGGGGACGGTGGTCCGGAACGCCCGGGTCCTCGAACTCGACGTGCTCCGTGTGGTTGTCGATGCTCATGAGGAACGCGCTCCGATCCAGATCGTGCTGGCGATGATCAGTCCGATGCCGATGAACCACGCCGCCCAGCCCTCGGCGACGGGGCCGATCGCGCCCAACGCGATACCGCCAGGGGAGCCATCACGCTGCGCAACCAGGTAGGCGATGATGTCGCGCTTGTCCTCGGGAGTGATGTTGGCGTTGTTGAACACCGGCATCGACTGCGGACCGGTCAGCATCGCCTCGTAGATGTGCGTGGGGGTCGTCGCGAACAGCGACGGGGCGAACTTGCCCTGCGTCAGCGCGCCGCCACCACCGACCGAGCCGTGGCACATGGCGCAGTTCGTGCGGAAGAGCTGCATGCCGTTCGCGGCGTCGCCGAGCTCCGGATCCACCTGCTCGGCCGTGGGAATCGCCGGTCCGGCGCCGAGCGACGCGACGTAGGCGGCCAGCTGCGCGATCTCGTCCTCAGTGAACTGCACGTCCTTGGCGGGCGCCTGCGGTCCCGAGGCCTGCATCGGCATGCGACCGGTGCCGACCTGGAAGTCGACGGCGGCGGCGCCGACGCCGATGAGCGAGGGCGCGACACCGTCCTGACCCTGCGCATCGATGCCGTGGCAGGTGGCGCAGTTGGCGGCGAACAGCTTCTGGCCCTCCTCGACGTCCGAGGCGGACGTGGTGGTGGCGGCCTCAGCGGTCTGCGAGGTGATGACGGCGCCGAGTCCGGTGATGAGCGCGAGGAGCGCGAGCACCAGGAAGAGCGGCGCGGCCTTGTGGTAGCGCTTGCGTGCGAGTGCGTGCATTGTCTTCAGTTCCCTACTGGACGAGGTAGACCACGGCGAACAGCGCGATCCACACGACGTCGACGAAGTGCCAGTAGTACGACACGACGATGGTGGTGGTGGCCTCGTGGGTGCCGAACTTCTTGGCGGCGAACGAGCGGCCCAGCACGAACAGCATCGCGATCAGTCCACCGAGGACGTGCAGGCCGTGGAATCCGGTGGCCAGGTAGAACACTGATCCGTACGGACTCGACGAGATCGTGAGGCCCTCGCTGACGAGCATCGCGTACTCGTACACCTGACCGGCGATGAAGATCGAGCCCATGATGTACGTGAGCACGAACCACTCGTGCATTCCCCAGCTGCGCACATTGAGGAGCGAGCCGGTGCGGCGCCGCTGGTAACGCTCCGCCGCCCAGACGCCTGCCTGCGCCGTGAACGAGCTGAGCACCAGAATCGTCGTGTTCGCAGCCGCGAAGGGGATGTTCAGGAGCGGAGTGTGTGCGGCCCATTCGTCGGGCACCTGAGCCCTCAGAGTGAAGTACATCGCGAAGAGTCCGGCGAAGAACATCAGCTCGGAGCTCAGCCACACGATGGTTCCGACAGCCACCTGATTCGGCCGGGTGGCATGTATGGGCGACGGCGCAGTCGTGCTGTGGGACATAGGTCCTATTAAAGCCTACGGGCGGCCATCGCGGAGCCACCTGCGGGCCGTACACGCCGGTGCCCCTGGGGGCGTGCCAGAATGGGCGGCATGAGCGACCTCCAGACACGCCACGAGGGCGCGGTCGGCACGGCCACTGCCCGCATCCTCCTGTACAGCGACGACCGCAACGTGCGCGACAAGGTGCGCTTCGCGGTCGGCTCCACGGTGGCGGATCGCGCCATCGAATGGACCGAGACCGCCACGCACGACGCGACAATCTCTCTGCTGGACGAGCAGTCCTTCGACCTGGTGATTCTCGACGGCGAGGCGGCCAAGGTCGGCGGCATGGGGATCGCGCGCCAGATGAAGCACGAGCTGTATGACTGCCCGCCGATCCTGCTGCTCGTCGGACGCCCCGGTGATGCGTGGCTCGCAACGTGGTCCGAGGCCGACGCCGCGGTCGCCCACCCGCTCGACCCCTTCGCCGTGCGCGAGGCCGTGGCCGAGTTCTTCACCGCCTGAGCGCCATGGCGACCCTGCAGCAGCTGCTCTCGCGGCTCGTCGAGCACGAGGACCTCACCGCAGAGGACACCGCGAGCGTGATGGACCAGATCCTTACCGACTCCGCGTCGCCCGTGGCGATGGCCGCCTTCCTCGCGGCGCTGCGAGTCAAGCGCGAGACCGCCGACGAGGTCGCGGGCCTGGCTACGGCCATGCTCGAGCACGCTGTCAGGTTCACCGTGCCCACTCGTTCGGTCGACATCGTCGGCACGGGCGGTGATGGCGCGCACACGGTGAACATCTCGACGATGGCGTCGCTCGTCATGGCGGGGGCTGGGCTCACGGTCGTCAAGCACGGCAACCGCGCGGCGACGTCGAAGTCGGGCTCGGCCGACGTGCTCGCGGAGCTCGGTGTGCGGCTCGACCTTCCGGTGGAGCGCGTCGCGGAGCTGGCGACGGAGGTGGGCATCACCTTCTGCTTCGCGCAGGTGTTCCACCCCTCGATGCGCTTCGCGATGCCGATCCGCAAGGAGATCGGAGTGCCGACGACGTTCAACATCCTCGGACCGCTCACGAATCCGGCTCAGCCCGAGGCGACAGCGATCGGCTCCTCGAGCATGCGCGTGTCGCCCGTCCTCGCCGGCGTGGTCGCCGCTCAGGGACGCGAAGCGCTCGTGTTCCACGGAGACGACGGACTCGATGAGTTGGCGCCCACCGGTGCGGCCACCGTGTGGGAGGTGCGCGGGGGAGAGGTCGTCGAGCTGCGTCTGGACCCTGTGCGAGACCTCGGCCTCGCCCCGATCACGCTCGACGATCTCCGCGGCGGCGAGCCAGCAGAGAATGCCGAGATCGCGCGTCGCCTGCTCGGCGGCGAGAAGGGCGCTGTGCGCGACACAGTGCTGCTCAATGCTGCCGCCGGAATGGTCGCGGACGCGACCCTGGCGGGCACCTCGAGCGGCTCGCTCGTCGAGCGTTTCGCCGCGGGCCTCGAGCACGCTGCGGCGGCGATCGACGAGGGCAGGGCGCAGGACTCGCTCGAGCGCTGGGCCGCAGCGACGCAGTCCTGATCACGGCTCGCGACGGGGTCGGCCGTAAGGGTGCCGCGCATCTCAGTGGCCCCGGCCCCCACGGGAGTCCGAGAGTCGCGCTCGGTCGTCGCGACGTGCATCGACCCAGGCGGCGTGCCTGCCCGCTCCCATGAGGGGCAGCGCCCAGTCTCCTTCGATGTGAAGCAGGCGCGTGCCGGGGCGCTCGAGCCACCGCGCGAGCATCTCCTGCTCCTCGATCAGCGGCACCGCGACGTCGAGGCTCGACCAGGCGTCACGCAGCCGGTCAGCCGCCTCCCATACGCCCGCGGTAATGCGGGCCGAACCTGCCAGTAGGCCACCGCTCACGGAGACGAGGTCCCACGCACCGGCCTCCGCTCGCGCCGCGACGATGGAGACTCGGCGCAGTGCCGCGAGCCGCTGTGCTCGCATGCCGCCCTCGACCAGCGAGGAGATGCCATCACGGAGCTCCGCGGCGCGCTCGTAGTCGAGCCTCTCGGCATGCTCGGCGATCTGAGTCGCGAGGGCATCGACGACGGGGGAGGGGTCGAGCGCCATGGCGGCGCGGGCCGCCTCGACCGTCGGTGCGTACTCGGCGGAGGCGCCGCGGACGCACGGGGCGCTGCACGCGCCGATGTCCTTGAGCAGGCATGCGCGCGCATCGGACCGAGGCGTGATCGGCAGCCTCGTGGTGCACGTACGCAGGCCCAGCGCGTGCTGCATCGCCTCCACCGCACGTCGAGCATCGCTCGCGCTGCGCATGGGTCCGAGTGCGGCCTCGTCGCCTTGGAGCGCGCGACCGACCGCGAGCCGCGGGTAGGGCTCGGCCGTGAGCTTCACCCACGGGGTGCGCTCAGGCCGTGCCGAGCGCCGGTTGTACCTGGGCCGGTGCTCAGCGATGAGCCGCACCTCGACGACGTTCGCCTCGACCTCGGTAGCGCACACGTGGGTGTCCACCGAGGTGGCGAGGGCGAGCATGTCGCGCACGCCGCGCCGCTGCTCGCCGCGCGTGAAGTAGCTCTTCACGCGCGCGCGCAGGTTCTTGGAGGTACCGACGTACAGGCGCTCGCCACGCGGGCCTCGGAAGATGTAGACGCCGGGCTTCGCAGGCACCGTCTCGGCCATCGGGGCCTTGCGTCGGATGGCCTCAGGCATCGGGTTGCGGAGCGCGTCGAGGTCCTCACGGTGCGTGATCCCGAAGCGTGCGAGGCGTTCGAGCATGCCGTGCAGCACCTCGGACGTGGCGCGCGCATCCTCGAGCGCGCGGTGGTTCGGGGTGACCTGGGTGCCGAAAACCCGCGCGAGCGTCGCGAGCTTCTTGTTCGGCGCCTCCTCCTTGGTGGTGGAGCGCCGCGCGAGCGTGACCGTGTCGACGACCTCCACGCGTGGCCACGGGTAACCGTGCTCGCGGCACGCGGCCTTGAGGAAGCCGACGTCGAAGCGCGCGTTGTGCGCCACGAGCACCGCGTCGCCGAGGAACTCGAGGAAGGCCGGCAGCACCTGCTCGATGCGCGGAGCGGCGGTCACCATCATGTCGGTGATCCCGGTCAGGGCCACGATCATGGGCGGGATCGGCATTCCCGGATCGACGAGGGTCTGGAACTCGCCGAGCACCTCGCCGCCGCAGGTCTTGACGGCTCCGATCTCCGTGATCGCCGAGCTCTGTGGAGAGCCGCCGGTCGTCTCGAGGTCCACCACCACGAAGGTGGTGGCCGACAACGGCTCGCCGATCTGCTCGAGGCTGCGCTGCGTGCCTGCGAGAAGGGGGACGAGGTCCGGCGTGGTCATGCGATGACGGTACGTCCGGCCACTGACATGCACCACGCCCATGGGCCGATGTCAGACCCCTCTCGTAGCGTGACGAGCATGATCATCGATTGCGATTCCTGCGAGGTCCGCGGCCGAGCATGCTCGGACTGCGTGGTCAGCTTCCTGACGATTCCCGTTCGCCCGGGCGCCGCGCCCGCGCCGGTGGCGCCTGGACACGCGGCCGAGCCGGCGCGTGGCGCTCCGCTCGAGATGGACGAGGATCAGGCGACAGCGGTCGCCAACCTCGCAGGCGGCGGGCTGATCCCGCCGCTCCGGCTCGTGCAGGGCCGACGCGCGGGGTAGTCGGGTGCTGCAGTCGCGCGTCCGCGTGGCTCAGCCTGCGTAGAGCGACTCGATGCGCTCCGCGTAGTCCGCCAGCACGGACGCGCGCTTCACCTTGAGCGACGGCGTGAGGTAGCCGTTGTCGACCGTGAAGTCGTCGAGCAGCAGGTCGTACTTGCGGATCGACTCGGCGCGCGAGACCGCCTTGTTCGCGCGCTCGACGGCGCGGTCCAGGTGCTCACGAACCACGGGGTGCTCGGCGGCCTCGGCGATGGTCATCTCGGGCAGGTCCTTGCCCTTGAGCCATCCCGGGAGGGCCTCGGCGTCCAGCGTCACGAGCGCCGCGATGAAGGGCTTGCCGTCGCCCACGACCACGCACTGCGACACGAGCGGGTACGCGCGCAGCCGGTCCTCGAGCACGGCAGGCGCGACGTTCTTGCCTCCCGCGGTAACGATGATCTCCTTCTTGCGGCCGGTGATCGTGAGGAAGCCCTCGTCATCGATCGTGCCGATGTCGCCAGTCGCGAACCAGCCGTCCACCATGGTGGCGGCGGTGGCCTGCGGGTTGTGGTGGTACCCGGTGAACAGCATGTCGCCGCGCATCAGGATCTCGCCGTCGTCGGCGACCTTGGCCTCCATGCCGGGCAGCACCTTGCCGACCGTGCCGATCTTGGTGACATCGGGCCTGTTCACGTGCGAGGCGGCGTTCACCTCAGTGAGGCCGTAGCCCTCCATGACGTGCAGGCCGAGGCCGCCGTAGAAGTGGCCGAGGCGCTCTCCGAGCGGCGCCGAACCGGAGATGGCCCAGCGTGCGTTGCCCCCCAGCACGTCGGCGATCTTGGAGAGCACCAGCGCGTAGGCGATCCTGTGTCGGAGCTTGAGGAGCGCCGAGGAGCCCCGCGAGGTGCCCTTCGACCTCGAGTAGTCGATGGCCTGCTTGGCAGCCCAGCGGAAGATCTTGACCTTGCCTCCTGCGGCAGCCTTCTGCTCGGCGGAGTTGTAGACCTTCTCGAACACGCGCGGCACCGCGAGCAGCAGCGTGGGCTTGAAGGTGCCCAGCAGCGGGACGAGCTTGCGCGAGTCGGGGCAGTAGCCGATCACCGTGCCCGACGCGAGCAGCACGACCTCGACGAGGCGCGCGAGCGAGTGCGCGAGGGTCATGAAGAGGACCGTCGAGGCGCCCTCGGACAGCAGCACGGGCTCGAGCTCCTGCTGGATCCCGCGGGTGTGGCGCACGTATGAGAAGTGGGTGAGGGCGACGCCCTTGGGCCGGCCGGTCGTGCCGGACGTGTAGATGATGGTCGCGATGTCGTCGTGGCCTGCGAGGGCGATGCGTCGCGCGAGCTCAGCGTCGTCCACGGCTCGGCCCTCCTCGGCGAGCTGGTCCAGTGCGCCGTCGTCGATCACGAGGATCGTCTGGAGAGGACTCTCGGAGTCCGCGGCGACCTTGCGCGCGAGCGCCGCATGCTCGGCGGTCTCGACGACGATCATCGAGACCTCGGAGTCCGACGTGATCCAGTCGATCTGCGACGCGGACGACGTGTCGTAGATCGGCACCGGCAGCGCTCCCGCGCTCCACAGCGCGATGTCGATGATCGACCACTCGTAGCGCGTGCGCGCCATGATCGCGACCGTCTGCCCGGGCTCGACGCCGCGCGCGATGAAGCCCTTGGCGACCGCCTTCACGAGCGCCTGCGCCTCGGCACCGGTGAGATCGTGCCAGGCGTCGCTCTCGTCGGTGTATCGCAGCACGGTCCGATCCGCATGCCGCACCCACGCGTCATGGATCATCGTCGGAATGTTGCGCTCGAGAGGTCGCTCGGCGGTGTCCATCGTGGGCCTCCAGTGGCACGTGGGCTGGTCGCCCTCACGATACCCTTGTGCACCGGGGAGACGAGCCAGGAGAGCGAGGGTCATGCACGCCATCGGAGTGGACATCGGAGGCACCAAGATCGCGGTGGGCGTCGTCGACGCCGACGGGCGCATCGTGGCGAAGCTTCGCCGTGAGACGCAGCCTCAGGATCCCGCGAGCATCGACGCCGCGATCGCCGATGCCGTGGCCGAGCTTGCGCAGACGTACGAGTTCCACGCGATCGGGCTCGCCGCTGCAGGCTTCGCGAGCTCTGACCGGAACCACATGACGTTCGCTCCCAACATCGCGTGGCGCGAGTACGCGCTCGGCGACAAGGTGCGCGAGCTCGTCGGCCGTGACGACGTCGCCGTGGTCGTCGAGAACGACGGCAACGCCGCTGGCTGGGCGGAGTACGTGCACGGCGCTGGCCAGCACGCCCAGAACATGACGATGATCACGATCGGTACCGGCATCGGCGCCGCGCTGATCGTGAACGGCGAGCTGGTGCGCGGCGCGTACGGGTTCGCCGCAGAGCTCGGCCACATGCGCGTCGTTCCCGACGGGCTCCCGTGCGGCTGCGGTCGCCGCGGCTGCTGGGAGCAATACGGCTCGGGTTCGGCGCTGACGCGCGAGGCCCGACGCGCGGGCATCGAACGCGAGGTGCGCGCCGCAGCCCTGCTGGCGCGTGCGGGCGGCGACGCCGCACGCATCGGCGGTCCCGACGTGACTGCTGCGGCGGCGGAGGGAGACGAGCTCGCGATCGAGCTTCTGCACGACCTCGGCACGTGGATCGGCGAGGGCCTGGCATCCGTCGCAGCGATCCTCGATCCAGAGGTCTTCGTGGTCGGAGGTGGCGTGGTCGCTGCGGGTGACCTACTGCTGGAGCCCGCGCGTCAGGCGTATGCCGAGCACGTGCCGGCCCAGGGCCTGCGTCCCACGACGCCCATCGTCGCGGCCGAGATGGGCAACGATGCGGGTATCGTCGGTGCCGCGGCGCTCGCACGCGAGGCCGTCGTCGGCTGACATCGATCCAGGAGGCTAGGGGACGGATGTACTACGGACTGTTCAAGCACGTGCTGCTCGGGCCGCCTCTGAAGGGCTACTACCGCCCGTGGGCCGAGGGCACGGAGAACGTCCCCGAGTCCGGCGGAGCGATCCTCGCCTCGAACCATCTGTCCTTCTCCGATTCGGTGTTCCTTCCGCTCGTCCTCAAGCGCAAGGTCGTGTTCCTCGGTAAGGAGGAGTACTTCACCGGCAGGGGTGTGAAGGGCTGGGCGACCAAGGCGTTCATGGAGGGTGTCGGCACGATTCCGGTGCACCGTGGAGGTGGACGCGCGTCGGAGGCGGCGCTGCGCACCGGGATGCAGGTGCTGCAGGGCGGCGAACTGCTCGGCATCTATCCCGAGGGCACCCGCAGCCCCGACGGCCGCCTGTATCGCGGAAAGACGGGCGTTGCGCGCCTCGCCATCGAGGCTGGCGTTCCGATCGTGCCGGTCGCGATGATCGGCACCGACGTAGCGCAGCCGATCGGGCAGAAGGTGCCCTCGCGCGCGGACATCGGAGTGCGCATCGGCCCTCCGATCTCCATCGGCGACTACCGCGGCAAGCAGGACGACCGCGACGCGCTCCGCGCGCTGACCGACGAGGTGATGGCAGCGATCGCCGCGCTGTCAGGCCAGGAGATCGCCGACCGCGACGCCGCGCAGTACAAGCGCGAGCTCGATCGTGCGGCGCGTGAGGCGACCGACGCGTCGGACGGGCCCGCGCAGGCCTGACGCAGGCTCGCACGCACGGGACCGATGGCCGTCGGCCCCGTCGAGCGCGCACCCCTAGAATGACTGAGGATTCCAGACAGCCGAAGAAAGGTACTGCCATGTCGGTTCGCCGCGTCGCACTGCTCACCGCGGGAGGCTTCGCCCCCTGCCTCTCGTCCGCCGTGGGCGGCCTCATCGGTCGCTACACCGAGATCGACCCGGACATCGAGATCATCGCCTACCAGCACGGCTACTGGGGCCTGCTGCGCGGCGAGTACGTGCAGATCGGCGACGCCGTGCGTGCCAAGGCGGGCATCCTCCACGAGTTCGGCGGCTCGCCCATCGGCAACTCGCGCGTGAAGCTCACCAACGTGGCCGACTGCGTCAAGCGCGGACTGGTCCAGGAGGGTCAGGACCCGCTGGCTGTCGCGGCCGAGCAGCTCAAGGCTGACGGCGTGGACGTGCTTCACACGATCGGCGGCGACGACACCAACACGACCGCCGCCGACCTCGCCGCGTACCTGCACGAGAACGACTACGAGCTCACCGTGGTGGGCCTGCCCAAGACGATCGACAACGACATCGTGCCGATCCGCCAGTCGCTGGGAGCCTGGTCGGCCGCCGAGCAGGCGTCGGTCTTCGCGCAGAACGTCATCGGTGAGCACCGCTCGGCCCCGCGCATGCTGATCGTGCACGAGGTCATGGGCCGTGCGTGCGGCTGGCTGACCGCCGCGGCCGGCATGAAGTACCGCGAGTGGGTCAAGGACCAGGAGTGGGTGCCGGAGATCGGTCTGTCGCAGGACCGCTGGGACATCCACGCGCTGTACGTGCCTGAGGCCTCGATCGACCTCGATGCCGAGGCGGAGCGCCTCAAGGCGATCATGGACTCGACCGGCAACGTCAACATCTTCCTCTCGGAGGGTGCCGGCGTGCCCGAGATCATCAAGGAGATCGAAGAGGCCGGCGGCACCGTCGAGAAGGACCCGTTCGGTCACGTGAAGCTGGACACGATCAACCCTGGCAACTGGTTCGCGAAGCAGTTCGCAGAGCGCATCGGTGCGGAGAAGGTCATGGTGCAGAAGTCGGGCTACTTCTCGCGTTCCGCGCGCGCCAACGCAGAGGACCTGCGCCTGATCAAGTCGATGACCGACTACGCCGTAGAGTGCGCCCTGCGCGGCGAGCCCGGCGTCGTGGGCCACGACGAGGAAGACGGCGGCCGCCTCAAGGCCATCCCGTTCCCGCGCATCGCCGGCCACAAGGCGTTCGACGTGAGCACCCCGTGGTACACGGAGATGCTCGCCGAGATCGGGCAGGCGTAGCGCCCGCATGAGCGAGGAAGCCCTCCAGGCGGCGGGCATCGACTCGTACCTTGAGTACGAGGCGAAGCAGCAGCCGTCCTGGCCAGACCCGGATGCGCTCGCGCGCGCCACGGAGCGCCTCAGGCAGGTGCCTCCGTTGGTGTTCGCGGGAGAGGCTGACGTGCTCCGTGAGCACCTCGCGGCGGCAGGCCGCGGCGAGGCGTTCGTCCTGCAGGGCGGCGACTGCGCCGAGATCTTCGCGGAGGCGACGGCAGACCGCATCCGCAACAAGATCAAGACGATCCTGCAGATGGCGGTCGTGCTGACGTACGGCGCATCCACGCCCGTCGTGAAGATCGGTCGCATGGCAGGCCAGTATGCGAAGCCGCGCTCGTCGGACTCCGAGACGCGCGACGGCGTGACGCTGCCCGCCTACCGTGGTGACATCGTCAACTCCTTCGCGTTCACGGAGGAGTCTCGGGTGCCGAACCCCGAGCGACTGCTGGACGCTTACCACGTGTCCGCGTCCACGCTGAATCTGATCCGTGCGTTCACCACCGGAGGCTTCGCGGACCTGCGCCGCGTGCACCAGTGGAACAAGGGCTTCGCGGCGAACCCTGCGTACGCCCGGTACGACCAGATGGCCTCAGAGATCGACCGCGCTGTGCGCTTCATGGAGGCCGCCGGGGGAGAATTCGACGCCCTGCGCACGGTTGAGATGTTCTCGAGCCATGAGGCGCTGCTGCTCGACTACGAGCGTTCGCTCACTCGCATCGACTCGCGCTCTGGCCTGCCGTACGACTGCTCGGCCCACCTGTTGTGGATCGGCGAGCGCACGCGCCAGTTGGACGGCGCGCACGTGGAGTTCATGTCGAAGATCCACAACCCCATCGCGGTGAAGCTCGGGCCGACCAGCACGGCGGCCGACGCGATCGCGCTGGCGGAGCGCCTGAACCCCGAGAACGTGCAGGGTCGCCTGACCTTCGTGGCGCGCATGGGCGCTGACAAGGTGCGCGACGTGCTGCCCTCGATCGTCGAGGGCGTGCGCGACTCGGGCGTCTTCGTCACGTGGCTCACGGACCCGATGCACGGCAACACGTTCACCTCGGACTCGGGTTTCAAGACCCGACGCTTCGACACGATCCTCGACGAGGTCACCGGCTTCTTCGAGGTGCACCGCGAGCTGGGCACGGTCCCCGGCGGCCTTCACGTCGAGCTCACGGGCGACGACGTGACCGAGGTCATCGGCGGCGCCGAGGAGATCGACGACCAGGGCCTCGCCTTCCGCTACGAGACCAAGGTGGACCCGCGCCTGAACCACCAGCAGTCGCTGGAGATGGCGTTCCTGGTCGCGGAGCTGCTGAGCCAGCGCGACTGACGCACCGTACGTCGAAGGGGCGGGCATCCACTGGATGCCCGCCCCTTCGTGCGTCTGCCGCCTCGCGGCGGCTCAGTTGTAGATGAGGACGATGGCCGTGCCCTTCTCCACCTCCTGGCCGGGGGTGAGGGACTGGTCCACGATGGACTCCTTGGAGCTCCACGGCCACTTGCCGTACATGGTGACTTTGAGGCCAGCATCCTTCGCCGCCTTCTGCGCGCCCTGCGCGTCCATGCCCACGTAGTCGTCGACCGTGACAAGCGGCAGGCCCTCGGACACGGTGATCGTGACCGCCTGGGTGCGGAACCCATCCGACGTTGCGGCCGGGTCCTGGAGGTAGACCTCGCCCTTGTCGACGTCCTCGGTGCGGCCGTACTCGACGGTGACGTTGAGCGCGTAGCCGGCGAGCACGTCGCGCGCCTCCTCCTCGCTCAGTCCGTAGACGTCGGGGATGCTGATCGGCTCGGGTCCGTTGGACACCGTGAGGTTCACGGGCGTGGAGTGGCGCACTGACGCCCCTGCCTCCAACGAGGCCTCCATGACCTGGCCCTGCGGCACGGTGTCGCTGTAGGGGCGTGCGATCTCGCCTGCGGTGAGGTCGGCATCTTGGAGTGCGGCGAGCGCGTCGGCTTCCTGGATTCCCACGAGCGTGGGCACCTCGACCATGCGCGGGCCGAGCGACACGACGAGCGTGATGTCCGAGCCGTTGAGCACGCGGCTCTGCTGGCCGGGCTCAGTCTCGATCGCGAAGCCTTCCGGCACGGCATCGTCGTTGCGCGAGTCGGTGGAGACGACGAATCCTGCGGCGGTGAGGATGTTCTCGGCCTGCTCGGCGCTCTGTCCGTCCACGTTGGGAACGGTGGTGTAGGCGCCGGGCCCGATCGCGGTGTACCACCACAGTCCCAGCGCGAGGAGCGTGAGGATGGCCGCGATGATCGCGCCGATCCACAGCCCTGCCTTGTTGCGGGTGGGGGCAGGGGAGATCGCCTCGGGGTCGTCCTCGACGATGATCGCGTCGACTACGTCGTCGTCTGCGAGCGCGGCGAGGCCGACGGGCAGTGCCACCGTGGCTCCTGAGGGCGCCGGATCGAGCACGGTCGTGGCGTCGCCGTTGCCCAGGTCGACCGGCACGGCGCCGGAAGGAGGGTCGGCGCGGCGGTCGAGCGTGGGGTCGTCCATGATGGCGCGGGTCTGGCGGACGAGCGCGAGAGCTGCCGCCGCGTCGGCCGGGCGCGCGTCGGGGGAGCGGGAGGCGAGGTGCTGCACCAGGTCGTCGAGCTCGGGCGGGAGCCAAGGGACGAAGCTGGACGGCGCGGGGACGTCCTCGTGGACGTGGCGAGTCGCGACGTCCACGGGCGTGTCGCCGGTGAACGGCTGGCGTCCGGTGAGCATCTCGAACAGCAGCACGCCGACGGCGTACACGTCGGTGCGGGCGTCTGCCTCGCCGCGGGACACGAGCTCGGGTCCCAGGTAGGCGACGGTGCCCATGATGACGCCGGTGGGTGCGGTGGCGCTGACGTCTGTGACGGCGCGTGCGAGCCCGAAGTCGGCGACCTTGGCGCGGCCGTCCTCGTCGATCAGGACGTTCTCGGGCTTCACGTCGCGGTGCACGAGCCCCTGCCGGTGCGCGGCGGCGAGCGCGTCGAGCACCTGCTCGGTGATCGAGAGGGACTCGCCCAGCGACAGCGTGAGCTCCTGGGCCATGCGGTGGCGCAGGTTCTCGCCGTCGACGTACTCCATCGTGAGGTAGGAGATGTCGCCGTCGACGCCCTGGTCGTAGACGCGCACCATGCCCGGATGGGTGAGCCTGGCGGCGGCACGCGCCTCGCGGCGCACGCGCGAGGCGAAGGCTGCAGCGTCGGCGTCCTCTGCGACCTTGGAGTGCATGACCTTGAGTGCGACCTCGCGCTCGAGGCGGCGATCGAAGGCGACGTAGACGGTCGCCATGCCGCCGATGGCGACGCGGTCGCGCACCTCGTAGCGGCCGTCGATCAGACGGCCGAGGAGGGGGTCGGTGAGGGTCTCGGACACAGGCACATTCTAGGCAGGGGACGGATGGGCTCTCGGGAGGCGCCGCCGCTGGCGGGGGGTCTCCCTCACAACGCGTCGCTCAGTCGAAACGCTCCATGAGGGCGAGGACGCTTGCGACGTAGCGCTCGGTGTCGGCGAACATGCCGTACTTCCGTACGGAGGCTGCGCCCTGGTAGTAGCCGGCGATCGCGGTCTCGAGCGAGGAGCTGGTGCGCGTGAGCTGGCGCAGGATCGCGACGCCCGCGGTGACGTTGTCCTGGGGCACCAGGAGATTGAGGTCGCGCCCCACGAGGTCCGATGCCCATGCGCCAGACGTGGGGATCACCTGCATGGTGCCGATCGCGTTGGCAGGGGAGACGGCCCGCATGCTGAAGCCGGATTCCTGGTAGGCGATCGCCTGCGCGAGCGCCGTGCTGACGCCCATGCTCTGGGCGGTCGCGACGACCATGGACTGCATCTGCGCGCGCGTGGGCACGTCCATCGCGAGCAGTGTGGCCTTGTTCTGATTCGCGGACGCGACGACCGGCGCTGAGTAGGTCCGTCCCGCGAAGCTGTCTCCCACGAGGCCCGAGGCGACGGCGCCGGGCACGGTGAGGCTCTGCCCCACGCGGATCAGGGAGGGGTTCTTGATGCCGTTGGCCTCGACGATCGCGGCCACCGAGGAGCCGTAGCGAGCGGCGATCGCTGACAGGGTCTCACCGGCGCCGACGCGATGGATCGCCGTGCTAGTCCCGAAGGACGAGATGTTCTCGGGCGTGGCGAGCGTGGGAGCGACCGATGCGGCGGTGCCGCCCGGCGCGGTGGCGCCGGGGATGGTGAGCGTCTGGCCGATGCGGATCACGGTGCGGGAGCCGAGCCGGTTCGCCTCGGCGATGGCCTTGACGGAGGTGCCGTAGGCACGCGCGAGGTCCCAGACGGTGTCTCCGGGGGCCACGGTGTGCGTCAGGGTGGTCGCGGCGGGGGCTGCGGTGGGTGCGCTGCCCGACGCTGTGGCGCCGGGGATGGTGAGCGTCTGGCCGATGCGGATGACCGCGTTGGACCCTAGCGAGTTGGCGTCCACGATCTTGGCGACGGTGGTGCCGTACCCGCGCGCGAGGTCCCAGACGGTGTCGCCTGGCGCGACCTGGTGGGTTCGCGCGCTGCTGGTCGGCGCGTCGGCGTCTGTGGGGATCGTGAGCGTCTGCCCCACGTAGATGGTCGCGCGGTCGTCAAGGTCGTTCGCGCGGACGATCGCGCTCACCGTGGTGCCGTACTGCGAAGCCAGGGCGCTGACGGTGTCGCCCGAGCCGACGCGGTGGCGTTCGTCGGCTTCGGCGGACACCGTGCTCAGGGCCGTGACGGCGAGCGCGGCGAGCACGGATGCCGCGGCACGGCAGGTGCCTCGTCGTGGTGTTTCGGGGGCGCGCGTGGGCTTGTTCACGTCTGTCTCCATGCCGTAACGGATGCGTCTAATGTGACGCATGTGACAAATGTGACTGTAAGTCATGCGTCGGCGGTCGGCAAGACCTGGACCCGGGTTTGTACGCTGTCCCCGTGATGGATGAGATTGAGTGGCTGTCAGTGCCCGAGTTCGCTGAACGGATCGGCGTGGAGGCCTCGCGCGTGCGAGACCTGCTGCGCGAAGGGCGCCTGATCGCGGTGCGACGCGGGCCGAACTCGGCTCTCGCGCTCCCCGCCGACTTCATCGTCCCCGGCGATCACGCTCCGCATGTGCTCGCGACCCTGCACGGCACGTTCACGCTGCTGAAGGACGCGGGCTTCACCGACGACGAGACGATGAACTGGCTGTTCTCGCCATCCGAGGAGCTCGGCGGAACTCCGATGCACGCCCTGCGCGAGGGTCGCCGCGCCGCGGTACGTCGCGCCGCTCAGACCGAGCTCTGACCGCACGCCCCACACGGGCGACACGTGCCACGAGTCGCGTGAGACGCGCGGCTCAGGCGTCGCGTGCGGTGAGGCGTCGGCCCAGTTCGAGGAGCCGGTCGCGAGCGGTCGCCTCCAGCTCGAGAGCTGCCAGCGCATCGAGCGCGGGCCTTGCCAGCGCGTCGATGCGTGACTCGGCAGCTTCCAGGGCGCCCGAGGCAGTGATGGCGTCGACGGCGCGCGCGAGCGCGGCGGCGTCGATGTCCTCGACGCCGAGCGCCGCGCGCACCGCGTCCCTGGTGGCGTCGTCTCCGTGGGTCCAGGCGTGCTGAACGAGCAGGGTGCGCTTGCCCTCCCGCACGTCGTCGCCGGCAGGCTTCCCCGTGACGGCAGGGTCGCCGACGAGGCCGAGCACGTCGTCGCGCAGCTGGAACGCGATGCCGAGCGGCACTCCGATCTCTCGCATGGCCTGCACCTGCGCGTCGGTGGCACCTGCGAGCGCCGCGCCGATCGCGAGGGGGTGCTCGCACGAGTACGACGCGGTCTTGGAGCGCATCGTGGCGAGGATCTGGTCCTCGAGGCCGTCGAGTGCGTCGAGTGGCTCTGCGGCGATCCGCATGTCAAGGTATTGACCGGCGGTGCACAACTCGGCCATCTCGGCGAACAGCGTCATCGCGCGCGCGCCGTCACGGTGGGGCGCGCACGCATACGCGAGCGCACGCTGCGCGATCATCAGCGCGATGTCGCCCGCGAGGATCGCGCTCGCGCTGCCGAATGCCACGGCATCGCCATCGAGGCCACGGTCGCGGTGCAGCGCCTCGAACCGCCGATGCGCTGCCGGGGCGCCTCGGCGAGTGTCGGAGCCGTCGAGCACGTCGTCGTGGATGAGCGCTGCCGTCTGGAACCATTCGACGGCTGCGGCCGCGCCGAAGACGGCGACGTCCGACCCGCCGTGCGCCGCGTGCGCGGTGACCAGCAGCTGCGCGCGCAGCCGCTTGCCGCCACGAGACGCCGCAGCGAGCGGCCCCAGCAGGTCGTCGGCGTGAGCGCCGAGCGGCGCGATCGAGTCCGATGCGGCGTCGAGTGCGGCGACGATCGACTCGTCGACGCGGGCGACGACAGCGGTGGGGGAGAGATCGAGCACGCGCCCAGCCTAGGCCGCGCGCGGTCGTCCACAGCCACTCGCGTGAGGCGAGTTCTCCACGAACATGAGGGGCTCGGTCCCACACACCGCTCGGCGCCGCTGAAGTGGGTTCCATGACAGCGCGACGCAGAACCACCTCCCATCACGCCTGGCTGGCCGCTCTGGCCGAACTCGTGTATGCAGTCCCGCCCGAGTCGGTAGCGGTGGTGGCGCTTCGCGGTGACGGGAGCGTCGGCATGGCCGCGAGTCTCGATCGCCGCGCGTGTCTGATGCCGGAGATCGCGGCCTCGTTCGCGGGCTCCGTGGTGACCCATTGCCGTGCGATGAGGTTCCGGCGCTGCGCGATCGTGTCCTTCACCGACGCCCGCGTCGACTGGGAGTGCGCCGCAGGAGAGCTCGTGCGAGAGGGGCTTGAGGGCCTCCTGGAGGTCGAGGACTCGCTCGTGGTCAGCGCCGGACGCTACCGCTCGCCGAGCTGCGCGGATCCGCACTGCTGCCCTCCGGGTGGGCGCCGCCTGCCAGCAGCGCGTGACGCCTCACAGGCCTCCCGGGCACGGAAGGAGGACGAGCGAGCGCATCGGACCTCCGCGCGCCGCGCGGGGGCACGTTCGCGGCGGAAGCGTGAGCTCGATGCGTCCGTATGGCGCGAAGAGGCTCACGCACTGTGGCGCGCCGCGCTCGCAGACTCCGCGGACGCCACCGACGCGTGGGGGGCCGCCGACGGCCTCGCCCCGCCCGTCGTCGGGCGGCTCGGCGATGCCTTGACGGACAGCGCGGTGAGGGACGCGCTCATCCTGGAGGTCTTCGGCGCGGGCGCGACCGCTGTACGAGAGACGCTCGCGGGCGTGCCGTCCGACGACACGGATGCGTGCCTGGACGGCGTGATGCGCGGTGATGCGCGCCCCAGTCCGCGATCAGTGGAGGCGTTCGATGCGGTGCTGATGCGCATCGAGGATCTGTGCCGCGGACGCTCCGGCGCGGAGGCGTCCGCAGTGCGCGCGTTGCTGTCATGGTGGTGGGGAGATCTGGCATCGTGCCTGGCATCGGCTCAGGCGGCTATCCGGCGCGACGACGAATGCAGGCTGGCGGCGCTTCTGTGCGAAACTGCCACCCGTGGCCTCCTCCCGGGATGGCTTCGCGAAGTGGGATGAACCGCCTGATAACGGGCGTCGGGCCGCGAAATTCGCTGTCGAGCCGGGAGCATCGGGCTTGCGCTGGGCGTTATACTTTAATGGATTTGCGCGAGGCGGTCAGAAGCCTCCGAGCTTCCCCAGCCCCGGAGAGGTCATCCATGCTCAGGCCACCGTTCCCGCCGCGCGGGACCTCGGGGGCGCACAGCATGGCCGCGCCGCTCGGGGACTGAACCGCAAAGGGCAGCCACCAGCAAGACCTCAGAGACCGGCGTCGCGCCGGTCCCCATGATGTTGAAGGAGTAGGGCCACGACTACCGCCGCCAAGAAGCCCGCCGCCAAGCGGAGCAGCGCCAAGGCCGCATCGGCCGCCGACGAGAACGTCGAGACCACCGAGACCGCGGAGAAGAAGCCTGCCGCGAGGAAGCCCGCCGCGAAGAAGCCGGCGACGAAGTCCTCGGGCAAGACCGCCGCGAAGGCCTCCACCAAGGATGAGCCTGTCGAGGAGGCCGAGACCTCGGACGACGAGATGACCGAGGAGCCCAGCGCCGAGGACGTCAAGGACGAGAGCGACGAGTCGACGGGCTTCGTGCTCGGCGGAGCGGACGACGACTCTCCCGTCCAGCAGGTCACGACGGCCGGCGCGACTGCCGACCCCGTGAAGGACTACCTCAAGCAGATCGGCAAGGTCGCGCTGCTCAACGCCGAGCAGGAAGTCGATCTCGCCAAGCGCATCGAGGCTGGCCTGTTCGCCGAGGAGAAGCTTGCGGGCGGAGAGAAGATCGCCCCCAAGATGCGACGCGAGCTCGAGTGGATCGCGAACGACGGTCGTCACGCCAAGAACCACCTGCTCGAGGCAAACCTGCGTCTCGTCGTCTCGCTCGCGAAGCGTTACACCGGCCGCGGCATGCTCTTCCTGGACCTGATCCAGGAGGGCAACCTGGGCCTGATCCGCGCCGTTGAGAAGTTCGACTACACCAAGGGCTACAAGTTCTCGACCTACGCGACCTGGTGGATCCGTCAGGCCATCACTCGTGCCATGGCCGACCAGGCCCGCACCATCCGCATCCCGGTGCACATGGTCGAGGTCATCAACAAGCTCGCGCGCGTGCAGCGCCAGATGCTCCAGGACCTCGGCCGCGAGCCGACCCCCGAGGAGCTCGCGCAGGAGCTCGACATGACCCCCGAGAAGGTCGTCGAGGTGCAGAAGTACGGCCGCGAGCCGATCTCGCTGCACACGCCGCTCGGCGAGGACGGCGACTCCGAGTTCGGCGACCTCATCGAGGACTCCGAGGCGGTCGTCCCGGCCGACGCCGTGGGCTTCACGCTCCTGCAGGAGGAACTGTCGAAGGTCATGGACACGCTTTCGGAGCGCGAGGCCGGCGTGGTCGGCATGCGCTTCGGCCTCACCGACGGCCAGCCGAAGACGCTCGACGAGATCGGACGCGTGTTCGGGGTCACCCGCGAGCGCATTCGTCAGATCGAGTCCAAGACGATGTCCAAGCTCCGTCACCCGTCGCGCTCCCAGGTGCTGCGCGACTACCTCGACTGAGCGGCACACCGCGCGCGATCGAGAACGGCCGCCCCTCTCCGGAGGGAGCGGCCGTTCGCTGTCTTCGGCTCCCGCGTCAGGGCACCTCGGGAGGCACTCCGAGCGCGAAGGCGTCATCGGCGTCCGTCGCAGTCCCGGGCGGGCGTTCGCGCGCGGTCTGGGCGCCGACGATCCCGACGAAGACCACCGTGGCGCCCGCGAGTTGGAGAGGCGCGAGAGTCTCGCCGAGCCACAGCCACGCCACGATGAACGCGAACAGCACCTCCGACGAGGCGAGCACGCCCGAGGCAGTGGCGCTGAGGTGGCGCAGCGACATGAAGATCAGGGTGAAGGGGGCGAACGCCCCCAGCGCGACCATGGCGACCAGCGGCAGCCACATCGGGGTGGCGATGAAGTCGAGCGTGCCACCGTAGGACACCTCTGCGGTGAAGGTGTCCGCGGGCATCGTCCACCACCCGGAGAACACGAGCCAGAACGCGGTGGCGAAGGCGGCGGCCCAGAATGCGACGGCCATCGGGGGCCGCCCTGCGACGGAGCGTTCGCCGGCGAGGAAGTACAGCGCATACGCGCAGGCGGCGCCGAGTCCCGCGAGCACGCCCAGCACGGACAGGTTAGAGTCCCACACCTGCGCGACCACGGCGAGACCGGCGAGTACGGCAGCGATGGCCCACCACAGGCGCGGATGCACGCGCTCCTTGAACACGACCCTCGCCACCAACGCGACGATGATCACGGCCATGTACTCGAACAGCAGCGCGACGCCGACGGGCAGGTGGGCGATGGCCACCGCGTACAGCCACTGCACCATCGCGAGCCCTCCGATGCCGAGCAGGGCGAATGCGCGCAGTTCGCGGAGTGTGACTCGGAACTGGGCGCGGTCGGTCACGAGCAGCACCGCGCCGGCGATGAGCGCGGTCCCCAGCACGCGGAACAGCGTGAGCTGCTGCGCGGTGATCCCAGCCTGGAGCACCACCTTCGTCATCGAGCCGTTGAATCCGAAGAGGAACGCGCCCGTGAGGACGTAGAGGGCTCCTAGGGCGGGGGAGCGGCGCACGGCCGACGCTGCGGTCACGGCGTCAGCGTAGGGCCAGGACGATTGCGGGCTCGTTTCGCGAGTCTCCGACAGTCGCGCCACGGCGGCGCGACGCGGTCGCGATAGCATCGACCCAGTCGCCAACCCAACCAGGCGGCCAGAAGGAGCACGCGCACGTGGACGTCCTGCGGATCATCCTCCTCATCCTCCACTTCCTGGGCCTCGCTGCCCTGCTCGGAGGCTTCCTGTACGGGATGTCGGACAAGGTGAAGCGATTCGCCTCGGGCATGATGCACGGCGCGCTCACTCAGCTCGTCACGGGTATCGCCCTCGTGGGCGTGGCGTATGGCTCGGGCAACGGTGACCACGTCGACAACGGCAAGATCACCGTCAAGCTGCTGGTCGCCCTGACGATCACGGTGCTCGTCCTGATGTACCGCAAGAAGGACGCGGTGCCCGTGCCCATCTGGGCGACCGTCGGTGGCCTCACGATCCTCAATGTCATCGTCGCGGTCGCCTGGCGCTGAGCCGCGGGTGCGACAGGCCGTCGCATCCGATGCCGCAGAGATCGTGCACCTCGGCGCCCTCATGTACAAGTCCGTGGGCGCGAAGCCCACGCCGCAGTGGGCTGCGGAGTCGATGCGCACCGTGCGAGCGCGCCTCGGCGACGACCTCATCGGCATGGTGATCGACGCACCCGAGGGCGGGCTCGCGTGCTGCGGCCTCGTCAACGTGGGACCCCGGCTCCCGCGCCCCGGAGCGCACTCGCACCAGGTCGGATACGTGCAGTGGGTCTCCACGGCGCCGCAGCATCAGCGCAAGGGCTACGCGCACGCGGTCATGCGCGCACTGTTGGAGGAGACGGATCGCCGCGAGATCGAGGTCGTCGAGCTGCACGCCACCCCCGCGGCACGCGAGATCTACGAGGAGCTCGGCTTCTTCGTCAAGAGCGACAACATCGCCATGACAGCGGTGCGTCACCGCCCCTCGTCCTAAGCCCATGCCCGACGCCGGTGCGCCTCGGCGCGCCCGTCACCGGCGCGTCGGGCGTCTCCGTAGAATCTCGGGGTGAGCTCTGACTACTCCGCACGCCATCTGTCCGTCCTCGAGGGTCTCGAGGCCGTGCGCAAGCGTCCCGGCATGTACATCGGCACCACCGACTCGCGTGGTCTCATGCACTGCCTGTGGGAGATCATCGACAACTCGGTGGACGAGGCGCTGGGCGGCTACGGTGACCGCATCGAGGTGATCCTCCACCCCGACGACTCGGTCGAGGTGCGCGACAACGGTCGCGGCATCCCCGTGGACGTCGAGCCCAAGACGGGCCTCACCGGAGTCGAGGTCGTCATGACCAAGCTCCACGCGGGAGGCAAGTTCGGCGGCGGCTCGTATGCCGCGTCGGGCGGTCTGCATGGCGTGGGTGCCTCCGTCGTGAATGCGCTGTCCGAGCGCCTCGACGTGTGGGTCGACCGTTCGGGCGCGACGCACCACATGGCCTTCCGGCGAGGCGAGCCGGGCCTGTTCGCGGATCCCGCCTCAGGCGCGACGCCCGACGCTGAGTTCTCGCCGTTCGTGACGGGATCCGAGCTCGAGAAGGTCGGCAAGGTCGCCAAGGGCCGCACCGGCACGCGGATCCGGTACTGGGCCGATCGTCAGATCTTCAACAAGTCAGCGTCGTTCTCGTTCGACGACCTGATCACGCGCGCGCGTCAGACCGCATTCCTCGTGCCCGGCCTGTCGCTCGTGGTCCGCGACGAGCGCAATCCGCTCGAGCCGAGCGAGCAGACGTTCCGCTTCGAGGGCGGCGCCAAGGACTTCGTGGACTTCGTCGCCGCCGACACCGCGATCACGCAGACGTGGGAGCTGCGCGGCACCGACACCTACACCGAGACGGTTCCGGTGCTGAAGGCCAATGGCCACCTCGTCAGCGAGGAGGTCGAGCGCGAGTGCGTCGTGGACATCGCCCTGCGGTGGGGGACGGGTTACGAGACCGAGGTGCGCAGCTTCGTCAACATCATCTCCACTCCCAAGGGTGGCACCCATCAGTCGGGCTTCGAGCAGGGGCTCGTGAAGATCCTGCGCAAGACCATCGAGACGAACGCGCGGCGCCTCAAGCTCACCGGCAAGGATGGCGCCGAGCGCATCGAGAAAGACGACATCATGGCTGGGCTCACCGCCGTGGTGACGGTGCGCATCCCCGAGCCGCAGTTCGAGGGACAGACCAAGGAGGTGCTCGGCACCTCTCCTGTGCGCGGCATCGTCGCCAAGGTCGTCGAGCGCGAGCTCGGCGCGGTGCTCGGCTCGTCCAAGCGCGACGACAAGACTCAGGCGACGATCGTGATGGAGAAGATCGTCGCGGAGATGCGGGCGCGCGTCGCCGCGCGCAAGCAGAAGGAGATCTCGCGGCGCAAGAACGCGCTCGAGACGAGCTCGCTGCCCGCCAAGCTCACGGACTGCCGCAGCAACGACGTCAACGAGTCCGAGCTCTTCATCGTCGAGGGGGACTCCGCGCTCGGCACGGCGAAGCTCGCGCGCCGCTCCGAGTTCCAGGCGCTGTTCCCCATCCGAGGCAAGATCCTCAACGTGCAGAAGGCGTCGGTCACCGACATGCTGCACAACGCGGAGTGCGCGAACATCATCCAGGTCCTCGGCGCGGGATCGGGGCGCACGTTCGACCTCGAGCAGGCCCGCTACGGCAAGATCATCCTCATGGCGGACGCCGACGTGGACGGCGCACACATCCGCACCCTGCTGCTCACGCTGTTCTTCCGCTACATGCGTCCCATGGTGGACGCGGGCCGCGTGTATGCGGCGGTGCCCCCGCTGCACCGTGTCGAGGTGATGGGAAGTGCACGTCGCGAGAAGGAGTACATCTACACGTACTCCGAGCAGCAGTTGAACGACACGCTGCGCGAGCTCAAGCGTGCGGGACGCCGGTACAAGGAAGACATCCAGCGGTACAAGGGCCTCGGTGAGATGGACGCCGACCAGCTGGCCGAGACCACCATGGACCCCGAACACCGCACGCTTCGGCGCATCACCGCGGCCGATGCGCAGGCCGCCGAGCGAGTGTTCGAGCTGCTCATGGGCAACGATGTGGGCCCGCGCCGCGACTTCATCGTCGCGGGCGCTGCCGCGCTGGACAGGACGAGGATCGACGCATGAGCGACATCGAGGAGACCAGGCCGCTCTGCGCGGCACACCCGTACGGCTACCACGCGCGCTCGCGCATCGAGCCTGGGCCGTCGCGTCACGTGTTCCGTCACCGCTCGCTGATCGGGCTGCCCGCGCGCTGCCCGATGCTGGAGGAGGAGCTGAGCGACGCCGACCGCGAGGTCGAGTTCGCGGACGAGCTCGCTGTCCTCGAGCGCACGCCGGGACCCGCGAGGGCACTCCTGGTCGTCGTCGCGGTAGCCATCGCCACCCTCGGGCTGGTGTTCATCTCCGAGCCGTGGGTGTTCGTGCTCGTCGCGATCGTCGCCGCGCTCGTGCTTGAGCGCACCGCCGCCGCGGTGCGTCATGAGCGCATCCGCAGGATCGTCGACTGGCGCCGGCGCGTCGGTCGCTGATCGCGACCGGGACCTCGAACCCTCCGATGTCGCGGCGACCTTTGCCACAATGGGCCACGTGAGCGACGCAACGCCGGCCCCCGACGACATGGACGCGCTCGACCTCGGGCGCCGTTCCGGCGCGATCATGCGCACCGGGCTGATGATGCTCGAGGCGGGCACCGCAAGCTACCGCGTCAAGCAGGCCATGCAGGCCGTCGGCCACGCGCTCGGCGTCGAAGAGATCCGCGAGCAGGTCACGCTGACCGAGATCACCGTCACCTCCCGCGTGGGCCACATGTTCAGGACCGAGGTGTCCGAGTTGCGCAAGGCCGGCGTCAATGCCGACCGGATCGCGGCGCTCGACGGGTTCAGGCGGTCGCTTCCCGAGTCCGCGACGCCGGGGGACATCCACCGCGCGCTCGACGCGATCGAGCGCACGCCAGCCCGGTACTCCGCATGGTTCAATGCCGCCGCGGCGGGCGCGGCCTGCGCAGGCTTCGCGGCGCTGAATCACGCGCACGTGATCGAGATCGCGACCGTGTTCGTGGCCGCAGGTGCAGGCCAGTACCTGAGGCGCGGGCTCGCGCATCGGGGCTTCAACGCGCTCGGCACCACGATGATCGCCGCGCTCGTTGCGACGGCTCTCTACCTGGGCGTACTCGGGCTGATCGGCCTCGTGGGCCCTGGACTCGAGGTCCACGCGTCCGGCTACATCTCCTCGGTGCTGTTCCTACTGCCTGGCTTCGCGCTCATCACCGGCACCCTCGACATGGCCAAGCTCGACTTCTCTGCCGGACTGTCGCGTGTCGCATTCGGCCTCATGATCGTGATGGGCGCCGGAGTGGCGGTCTGGTCGCTGTCCTTGATGAGCAGTCTCGACACCTCGCAGCGGGACGCGACGATTCCGCTCTGGGCTCAAGCCCTGATCTGGGCGGTCGGCAGCTTCGTCGGCGTCGCGGGCTTCGCACTCATGTTCAACTCGCCATGGCGCATGGCGCTCACCGCGGCGTGGATCGGCATGGTCGCCTACGTCGCGCGCAACCTACTCCAGCACCAGTTCGACCTTCCGATCCAGATGGCCACCGCGATCGCGTGCGTCATGATCGGCATCCTCGCCGCCGTGATGGCGAGGGGTGGACGCTGGCCGGTCATCACGCTGCAGGTGCCTGCCGCGCTCGTGCAGATCCCGGGCGTCCCCGCGCACGAGGCGATCGTGTCCCTCAACGAAGCGGACTACATCGAGGCGACGTCCGGCCTGCTGCAGGTGTTCCTGGCAGGAATCGCGATCCTCGTCGGACTCGTCGTGGGCAAGCTCATCACTGACCGCGAGTGGTCGTTCGAACGCTGATGTCCCGCGTCGCGGGAGTATCTCGAGTTCGACTACTCGTCGTCTGATCCGAGCTCTCGCTCGGAAGCGACGGAGCCAGCTGCGGAGGCCTTTGGCGCACGCTCCTGATACGGAGTGATGGGCTGCACGACCGAGTCGTAGAAGCTGAACGTGGAGTCGATCACCGATCCGACGAAGCCCGCATTCTTGCCGCCGCGCCGTCCGACCGACACGTCACGTTGCACGCGGACCACGAACCTCGCGATGTCGTCTCCGAGGGAGTCCAACATCTGAGCGGGGTCGGTCCGGATCGTGCTCATGATGCCGCTGACCGGTCTCGATGACCCTTTGGCATAGCAATCGATATGGAGATCGTCAGGCGCGTCGGGAAGTTGGCGCGTGAGCCACGTCAGGCTCCCGCGAGCCTTCTTGTCGGATGGCGCGGCGACCGTCATGGCGAGCGCAACTTGGCGTGCACGCAGGTCTGCCGAGATCTGTATGTCACCTGCGGTCCGGGGCACACGAAGGTACGCCGTGAGAGTGCCCTCGTCGGCGAGTTCTTTCGCAAAGTCCTTGCGGCGTGCGGCCGCATCCGTCCTGTGCGACTTCGGCAGAACCTCCTCGACGTCTTCGTTGATGCGGATTGAGAGCTTCATCGCTGCGTACGTCATGAGCTGGTCCCACCGCGAGGCGACGTCTTCCGTGCCGGGGTCACGAGCGGCCACAGTTCCACCGCGTGCTGCATCCCGGACGGCAGTCCAGCTCTCACCCATGTCATCGAACTCGAGAGCGCCCGAGTTCTGGTGCTCGAGATATCTCAAGAGCTCCCCAAGGATCCATGCCTGTTCGTGATCGTCGACGTTCGAACGATCGCGCACGCGACTCGCTATGGCAGCAACGCGAGTCCACGAGAAGTGCGCGACTTTGACCCTCGAGTTCGAACGCACGTTGAGTCCGACGGTGGGATGCTGACCTTCCGAGGGTGCAATCTCGTTCGAGATGGTGATTACCATGTCGAACCCGTGGGCACGAGCGAGCTCAATGTACGAGTTCACCTGCTCGACGCGGAGTGCATTCGAGCCGGTCTTCACCTCAACGAGCGCGACCCAAGGGTCCTGCTTCCCGAAGTGGACACGAATGAGGCCATCGGGGCGGAAGGACTGACCTGACTTGTCCTTGAAGGTCGGCTCGATGAAGGTCTCAACGGTCGCCTTGGCCGCGCGCGTCGCGCCCAACGGTGCCAACAGTTCCGTGGAAAGTGGTCGCACGATTGACAGCACCGCGAGCAGGGCACTCGTTGCACGCTGTTCGCGTTCGCCGGCCGTCGAGTTCCCGACAACGGGTATCAGCCTTGCGCGTTGCCAATTCTCTTCGACCATGACGCCCCCTCGCGACCAGGTTTCTCAAGATGCTGTGAACCTGACGCTAGCGGATACGACGAGCGTTCCGGCGGACATAGGACGCGAGTTAGGCGCGTGGGTCGGGCTTCTCCACTACCCGATGCCCTGCACGGGCGCCGCGAGCGGCGTTCCTGAGCCGTCGCGTCGGCCCGGCTCGGAAGGCAGATCGACGGCCTGGCCCGCGCCCGAGGTGGCGCGCGGAGGAGAGGGCACGACCGCCGCGTGCAGCAGCGCGTCCTCGCCCTTCAAGAACCGGTGCGCGCGCACGCCGCCGGTCGCGCGCCCCTTGGCCGGGTACTCGCTGAAGGGCGTGACCTTCGCGGCGCCAGGAGTGGTGCCGGGAAGCGCGGCCGACGGGCCGGCGATCGTGACGACCACCGGCTCCACCGCATCGGGCGCGACGACTCCGAAGTGCAGGACCTGCGCGCCCGCCGCCAGCTTGATGCCCGCGATGCCGCCGCCAGAGCGGCCCTGAGGTCGCACGCCGCCCGCGGAGAAGCGCAGCAGCTGCGCATCCGACGTCACGAACACGACCTCAGCGTCGTCGCTCGCCGGTGCGGCGCCGATCACGCGGTCGCCATCCTTGAGGCCGATCGTCTCCCAGGCGTCCCTGCTCGGCTCGTCACCGGGAGTCACGCGCTTCACCACGCCCTGCGCAGTGCCGAGGGCGAGAGGCGTCTCAGAACCGAGCGGCACGATCGACACGGCCTCCTCGCCCTTGTCGAGCACCAGCAGCTCCGCCAATGGCACGCCGCCGCCGAGCGACGGCGGCTCCGATGACGGGGCCAGGGCGGGCACGTCGAGGAGGCTCAGACGCAGGACGCGTCCCGCCGACGTCACGACCCCCACATCGGCGCGAGCCGAGGCCGGGACGACGGCGCGCAGCACGTCGTGTGCCGAGCGGCGGCCATCCGTGGGAACGGGCGAGTCGTCGGCAGTGCGGGCCACGAGGCCGGTCGTGGAAAGCAGCGCGAAGCACGGGGTGTCCTCGATCTCCATGGACATCGCCGCGGGCTTGGCCGCTCCGGTCCCCGGCACGCCCGTGGTGGCCGGTGCGCCCGCATCCGCGAGGAGGATCGTGCGACGGGGGGTGCCGTGCTCGGCGGCGGCCGCATCCATCTCGCGGCCCACGACGTCGCGCAGCACCGCATCGGAGCCGAGGATCTCCTCGAGCTCCGCGATCTCGGCGAGCAGCTGCGCCTTCTCATTCTCCAGCTCGAGGCGCGAGAACTTCGTGAGGCGCCGCAGGCGCAGTTCGAGGATGTACTCCGACTGGATCTCGCTCAGGTCGAACGCCGTCATGAGGCGTTCCTTGGCCGCGGCGGCATCGTCCGAGGTGCGGATGATCTGGATCACGTCGTCGATGTCGAGGATCGCGATCAGCAGGCCGTCCACGAGGTGCAGGCGGTCCTTGCGTGCCTTGAGCCGGTAGGCGCTGCGGCGGCGCACCACGTCGAGCCGGTGGTCCACCCAGACCTTCAGCAGCTCCTTGAGACCCATGGTGCGCGGCTGCCCGTCGACGAGGGCGACGTTGTTGATCGAGAAGGATTCCTCGAGCGGCGTCACCTTATAGAGGCGTTCGAGCACGGCGTCGGGGTTGAAGCCGTTCTTGATCTCAATGACCAGGCGCAGGCCGTGATGGCGGTCCGTGAGGTCGGTGACGGCGGAGATGCCCTCGAGCTTGCGGCTCGAGACGCCGTCCTTGATCTTCTCGATGACCTTCTCTGGTCCCACCTGGTACGGCAGTTCTGTCACGACGATGCCCTGGCGGCGCGGCGTGACCTTCTCGACGCGCGCGGTGGCCCGCGTCTTGAACGCCCCCTTGCCCGTCTCGTACGCCTGGCGGATGCCGTCCAGGCCGACGATGCGGCCACCTCCGGGAAGGTCCGGGCCCGGCACGAACCTCATCAGCTCGTCGAGTTCCGCCTTCGGGTGATGCAGCAGGTGGCGTGCCGCCGAGACGACCTCGACGAGGTTGTGCGGGGCCATGTTGGTGGCCATGCCCACCGCGATGCCCTGCGCGCCGTTGACGAGCAGGTTCGGGATGGCGCTCGGCAGCACGGCAGGCTGCTCGAGCTTGTTGTCGTAGTTCGGGATGAAGTCGACGACGTCCTCACCGAGGTCGGCCACCATGGCCATCGCCCCCGGCGCCATGCGCGCCTCGGTGTACCGGGAGGCAGCGGGGCCGTCGTCGAGCGAACCGAAGTTGCCGTGGCCGTCCACCAGGCGCAGCCGCAGCGAGAACGGCTGTGCCATGCGCACGAGCGCGTCGTAGATCGCGCCGTCACCGTGCGGGTGGTACTTGCCCATGACTTCGCCGACCACGCGCGACGACTTCACGTGCGCCCGGTCGGGGCGCAGCCCCATGTCGCTCATCGTGTAGACGATGCGACGCTGCACCGGCTTGAGACCGTCGCGCGCGTCAGGGAGGGCGCGCGAGTAGATCACCGAGTACGCGTACTCGAGGAACGAGGTCTCCATCTCGGTGCTGACGTCGATGTCGACGATCTGCGCGTCGGGCGTGGCTGCCATCACTCTCCTGTCCATGGGCCGCTCGGCCAGGCGTCATTGTCTCGCGCCCCGAGGGCACCCGTGTGCGCGCCACGCGGGACGTGCGAAGCGGGGCCGCCGCCTGTCAGGGTCGCGGCGCGCGCATGCGAGGTGGAACAATAGCGCGCATGTCGTCCACGCTCGAGGAGTCCGTCGCCGTCGCCGGCTACTACCCGGCGCTCGCCACCACAGTGCTGAAGTCCGCGATCGCGGGGGAGACCGTCCGGGCGCACTTCGTTCAGACTGAGACGACGTTCGACACGTCCGAGGTGCGGCGCCACATGACGGTGCTCGTCCTCACTGAGTCGCGCCTCATGCGCGTCCACATGGACGACGGCGTGGGCCCCAGCGGCGAAGGCGGCCACGAGGCTCAGGCGACGGTCGAGACCAGCCTCCTCAGCAATATCCGCACGATGGCGCTCACCCACGTCGTGGCGCATCCCGAGCGGTTCCGCGAGGGAGACCTGCCGAGCGAGCTGATCCTCGCCGTGGGCAACGGCATCCACACTCGCATCGAGCTCGAGCCCGCCACGTGCGGAGACGAGAACTGCGAGGCCGACCACGGCTACACGGGAGGCATCACCGGGGACGACACGCTCGTGCGCGTCAGCGCGATCGCGGACGGCGAGTCGGCGATGCGCGCGCTCCAGGACTTCGCTGCGACGCTGCAGCGCAGCCTGGGGGAGCGCGGGTGAGCTTCGCCGCACGGCTAGCCGAGGTGGGCCTGGTCCGTCCCGACCTGGGCGGACGTGAGCTCGGAGCGGTGCTCCCCGGCGCTCTGGCGGCAGTGGGCGCCTCGCATGCGGTCACCGGCCGCTCCGCCGACGACGACCGTGCGCGGCTGGGACTGCCGCGCTCGCGCCATGTCGTGGTCGTGCTGCTCGACGGGCTGGGGCACCTTCAGCTCGACGCGCGGCGCGGGCACGCGCCGTTCCTGCGCTCGGCGGTCTCGGGCGCCATCACGGCGGGCTTCCCGACGACGACCGCGTCGTCGCTCGCCCTGTTCGGCACCGGCGAGCCCGTCGGCCGTACGGGCATGGCCGGCTACACCGTGAGGAACCCGCGTACAGGTGAACTCGCGAACCTCATCTCGTGGGAGGGTGCCGCGCGTCCCGAGGAGTGGCAGCCGCGGCCGTCGCTACTGGCAGAGGCCCAGCGCGAGGGGCTCACCGTCACGACCATCGGCAAGCCCAAGTTCGCAGGCTCCGGGCTCACGCACGCCGTCCTGCGGGGCGGAGACTTCATCGGAGCGACCCGCCTGGGCGACGGCGTGGACATCGCGGCTGCCGTCGCGCGCGAGCCTGGCGTCTCGTACCTGTACTGGGGCGACATCGACGCCGCAGGCCACCGTTCCGGATGGGCGGGCGACGAGTGGGTCGCGGCGCTCGAAGACGCGGACCGCGAGCTGCGGCGACTCGCGGCCTCGCTGCCGCGCGACGTCACGATGATCGTCACCGCCGACCACGGCATGGTCGACGTCACCGGGGCGCCTCGCTGGGACGTCGCCGACGAGCCCTCGCTACGGGAAGGCGTGGAGCTCATCGCGGGCGAGCCTCGCGCCGTGCATGTCCACGTCCGTGAGGGCGTCGATGCCTCGGCGGTGGCTCAGCGGTGGAGCGAGACGCTCGGCTCGCATGCAGCGGTCGGCACACGTGCCGAGGTGGCCGAGTCCGGCGTGATCGGCGCCCTGGATCCCGCGGTCGCGGATCGGATCGGGGACGTGGTCGTGGCCATGGCCGACCGCGCGACGGTAGTCGACTCCCGCACGCAGACTCCGCACTCGCTCCACCTGGTCGGCATGCACGGCTCTCTCACGCCGGACGAGCTGCAGGTTCCGCTGCTCACGCTCGCGTCGCGCTGACGCCTGGCCTACGAGGCGACTGCGTCAGTCGTTGCGCGCGCCGAAGACGATCTCGTCCCAGCTCGGCACGGAGGCACGGCCCTTGCGCGGGCGCCTCTCGCCCGAGGCGGGCGTCGCGGGGGGAGCGGAGGGGCTCTCTGCGGTGCGGTTCTCGCCGGTGGTCGCCTCGGTCGGCGTGCCCGACGCGGGGGTCGCCGGAGAGCCCTGGCGCTTCCCGAAGCCCGTCTCGGCCTGGCGCGCCTTCGCCGCGGGTCCGAAGCCCTCGAAGCCGCCGTCCTCGTCGAACTCCTCGAGATCGTCTTCGTCCACCTGGTCGCGCTGACCACGGCGCTCGTGCAGGTCCTGGAGCAGCAGCTCGGTGGCGCTCTCGGGCTCCGGCGTGGGCGTGGCGGGTGCGACGGGGCGTGCAGGGTGGAGATCGAGCGTGTCTGCCGCGCGCTCCTCCCGCACCGCGGAAAGGTGACGCTTCGGGATCGGCACGTCGAGCAGTTCCGTCTCGGTCAGCCAGCGTGCCTCGTCGTCGCGCGCGGTCAGGCCACGCGACTGGTGGTCGAAGCTCCATAGGGCCCGCACGGTGCGGCCGTCGGCGCGGAAGTCCACGCACACGTGCCACGGCTCGTCGACTTCGCGCCATGCGTCCCACGCGAGCGATTCGGGGTCGACACTGCGCTGCACCAGGCGGTCAGCGACGAGGTCGCCCAGTTGCGGGGCTCCCGCATCGCCGCCGATGCGGGTGTCACGTGCGAGCTGCACGATGTATGCGCGCTCGGCGAGCACCGGAGCCTCGAACTTCTCAAGCGCCTCCACGGGCTGCCCCGTGAGCTCAGCGAGCTCCGCGGCGGTCAGGCCTCCGCGGATGCGTTGCTGAATCTCCTTGGGACTCATGGTTGCGGCCGCCTCGGGGGCGGAGGTGCTCGCGCTCTCCCGCGCGCGCACGGCGGCGTGGCGGACGGCATGGCGCAACGCGTCCGTCACGGCGAGGCGGAACTCCTGGCCGTCGTCGGTCGCGACGATGACGTGCTGACCGTCCTCGGCCGGGCCCACGAGATGAAGCTCGGTCATGGCCTCAGGGTGCCACGGCGTCGGGCGCAATCCCGGCACGCCACGCGGTGCGGCAGGATGGACGCATGACCGAGCCCCTGTCTCTGCTCGAGACCGCCACCGTCCTCGCGCGGGAGGCAGGCGAACTGGTGATGGCAGGCCGCGCGACGGCCACGGTGGCGGCGACCAAGTCCTCCGACGTCGACATCGTCACCCAGGTCGATCTCGCGTCGGAGGAGCTGTTGCGACGCAGGATCGCGCGGCTGCGCCCGGACGACGGCATCCTGGGCGAGGAAGGCGACGACGTCGTCGGCACGTCGGGCATCACGTGGGTGCTCGACCCGATCGACGGCACGGTCAACTATGCGTATGGCTCGCCCGCGTTCGGAGTCTCCGTGGCCGCAGTCCAGGGGGCGCCGCGTCCGCGCGAGTGGACCGCGCTCGCCGGCGCGTTCCTCGACGGCACCGGCACGCTGTGGACTGCGGCGAGGGGCCACGGCGCCTGGCGTGATGGCCTCGCGCTGCGCCGCTCGGGCGGTCCGCCCCTGTCGCAGACCCTCGTGGCCACAGGATTCCAGTACCGCGCGGAGGTGCGTGCGGTGCAGGGACGGATCGTCGCGGAACTCCTGCCGCGCGTGCGCGACATCCGGCGGCTCGGCTCCGCGGCGCTCGATCTGTGCCAGGTCGCGGCGGGCGCGGTCGACGCGTACTACGAGCACGGGACGCACGCATGGGACTTCGCCGCAGGTGCCCTGATCGCGTCGGAGGCAGGCGTGCGCGTGGCCTCGTTCGACGGCGGCGCGCCTGACGAGCGGCTTGTCATCGCGGCCGCGCCCGACGCGTGGGAGACCTTCCGCGACGCACTCGCCGAATGCGGCGTCGAGCGCCTGTGGGACACCGCCTGAGGGCCCGCGCCACGCCCGGGCGCCGTCGAGGTGGCGCCGCCGCGGCTTTTGGCGCATAATCTGTGCGCCGCCCGGGGAATGAATCCACCCCTCGGGACATTGACCGGGCACGACCGTGCTGTGAAGGGACCGATGCCGCAATGGCCACCGATTACGATGCCCCCCGCAAGACCGACGACGAGATCTCGGCCGATTCGATCGAGGAGTTGAAGGCGCGCCGCGCCGACAAGACCTCGGGCGTGGTCGACGAGGACGAGGCGGAGGCCGCGGAGGGATTCGAGCTCCCCGGAGCCGACCTCTCCGGCGAGGAGCTCTCGGTACGCGTGCTACCCGCGCAGCAGGACGAGTTCACGTGCATGTCGTGCTTCCTCGTCCACCACCGCAGTCAGCTCGCCGAGTTCCGCGGCGACGACCCGATCTGCTCGGAGTGCGCGGCGTAGGGCTCGCGCCCACGTCAGGAATCATGCGACCCGTCGAGGTGCTGCTCAGCACGACGGACCCCTCGGTCCCCGTGCCGTCCTATGCCCATCCCGGCGACGCCGGGGCTGACCTCACGACGCGCGTCGCGCTGACGCTCGCGCCGGGGGAGAGGGCCACCGTGCCGACAGGCGTGCGCATCGCGCTGCCAGACGGCTACGTCGCGCTCGTGCACCCGCGCTCGGGCCTCGCAGCGAAGCACGGCGTCACTGTCGTCAACGCTCCAGGCACCGTCGACGCCGGCTACCGCGGCGAGATCTCGGTGACCCTGCTCAACACCGACGCGTCGGAGCCCGTGACGCTCGCCGTCGGCGACCGGATCGCACAGCTCGTGATCCAGCAGGTCGAGCGCGCGCACTTCGTCCAGGTCGATTCGCTCCCGGGTTCGCACCGCGGCGACGGCGGCTTCGGCTCCACGGGGGTGTCTGGATCGTGACCCAGGCGCTGATGCTCGACGAGGTGACGCAGGCAAGGGATCTCGAGCCCCGCACCGTCGCCCGCGTGAGCGGACGCATCGTCGCGCTCCAGGTCGAGCCCGCAGGCGCCCCGCCTGCGGTGGTGGCCCGGGTGGACGACGGCACCGGCTATGTCCACGTGGTGTTCATGGGCCGCAGGCACGTCCCCGGCGTTGAGCCGGGCCGCGAGCTCGACCTCGAGGGCCGCGTGTGCGCGACCGACGCCGAACCCCGCATCTACAACCCGCGCTACGAGCTCCGATGAGCGACGAGAAGACCCCCGAACGCCCACCGCGCGCAGGCCTCGCGGGCCTGCTCGACGCCGAGTCGTTCTCCCTGCAGGAGGCGATGGGGGGCTGGCGCGGCTTCATCGAAGCCGCCCTGCCGGGGCTCGTGTTCGTCGTGGCTTACGTGATCTGGCCGGGATTCAAGGTGCCCGTGATCGCGTCGGTGGCCACGGTCGTCGTCATGGTCGCCGCGCGCCTGATCGCGCGCACCCCCGCGACGCAGGCGTTCTCCGGCGTCGTCGGTGTCGGGCTCGGCGCGGTGTGGGCGTGGCGTGCAGGCGACGCGGGCGAGTACTTCGTGCCGGGTTTCTGGATCAACGCGGCCTGGTGCGTCGGCGTGCTTCTCACCATGGCGGTGCGTTGGCCGCTTGTGGGCGTCGTCATGGCGCTGCTGCGCGGCACCGGTCAGGCCTGGCGCAAGGACCGCAGCACCATGTGGCGCATGCAGTGGGGCTCGGCGATGCTCGCCGCGATGTTCGCGCTGCGCCTCGTGGTGCAGGTCCCGCTGTACCTCGCGGGCGAGGTCGCGGTACTCGGCACCGCGAAGCTCGTGATGGGACTACCCCTCACCGCGCTGACGCTATGGGCTATCTGGTTCCTGGTTCGGAGCTCAGGACAGCGTCCAGAGCCTGAGGATCCGCGTCCGCCGACACGATGAACAGCAGTTCGTCGCCGGCCTCGAGCGTGTCCTGAGGGCTCGGCGCGATCGCGCGGTCGCCGCGCACGATGCACGAGAGCACGATCTCTGAGGGCCAGGGAATCTCGCGCGTCAGCGCCCCGACGACCGGCGAGGTCTTGGGAAGCGTCACCTCCACGATCGACGCGCCAGACTGGTGGAAGCTGAAGACCTTCACCAGGTCGCCGACGGCCACTGCCTCCTCGACCATGGCGGTCATGATGCGCGGCGTGGAGACCGCGACGTCGACGCCCCACTGCGCGTCATACATCCACTCGTTGCGCGGGTTGTTCACGCGCGCGACGGTGCGCGGTACAGCGAACTCGGTCTTCGCGAGGAACGAGATGACGAGGTTCGCCTTGTCGTCGCCCGTCGCGGCCACGACCACGTCCATGTCCTGCACGTTGGCTTCGCGCAGCGCGGCGAGCTCGCACGCGTCCGCGAGCATCCACTCGGCCTCGGGCACCTGCGCCACACGCATCGCTGCGGGCTGGTTGTCGAGCAGCAGGACCTCATGCCCGTGCGAGATGAGGTCCGACGCGATGGACCGGCCGACCGAGCCGGCGCCGCAGATCAGGACCTTCATGCCTTCCCTCCCGGGGGACGTGCCGCGACCCGCTCGGCGGTGCGAGCCACAGCGTCGGGCACGGCGAAGCACGCCTCGTCGTCAGCCTGGATCAGCGTCCTCGCATCGGGGAGCACGGGCTCGCCGAACCGCACCACATACACGAGTCGCGTCTTCATCGCCGCCTCGAGATCCGCGTAGGGGCGGCCGATCCACGCGGCGTTCACAGGGATCCTCCTCACCGCGATGCCGACTGCGGGGTCGTGATACAGCTCATCGACGCCGCCAGGAAGCATGCGGTCCACCATCTGCGCCGTGGTCCACGGCACTGGGGCGACGGTAGGGATCCCGAGCCGGCGGTACACCTCTGCGCGACCTGGATCGGCGATGCGCGCCACCACGTTCTCCACGCCGTACGTCTCACGCACCACGCGCGCCGCCAGGATGTTGGAGTTGTCGCCGCTCGAGACGGCCGCGAAGGCGTACGCGTCCTCGACCCCGGCGGACATCAATGTCTCGCGGTCGAAGCCGATGCCGGTGATCTTTTGGCCCTGGAAATCGGCGGGGAGACGGCGGAAGGCGTCGGCGGCCTGATCGATGATGGCGACCGAGTGACCGCGCGCCTCGAACTCTGTCGCGAGCGAGGCGCCGGTGCGCCCGCATCCGAGGATCACGATATGCACAAGGCACCACGCTATACCCGGCCGCCCTAGGATGGTGCGACGTGCGGACGTTTCTCGAGACGCTGAAGGGCCTCGTCTTCGGGCATCCGGTGGCCACGGGCAGCGCAGGCCAGGTGACCCTGAGGACGCGGCTCGCCCTGCCCGTATTCGGCGCAGGGCTCCTCTCGGCAGTGGCGTATGCGCCCGATGCGATCCTCGACGCCCTGCGTCGCGGAGGGCAGCAGGGGGCGACCCTGTGGGTAGGCGTCGGCGTCGTCGCGATCATGCTGCTGCTCGGGTTCGCCTACCGCTCCAACGTGAGGGCGCGCCCAGACGAGCGTGCCGACTACGGACTGGTACGGGACGAGCTCGGCGCCCAGTACGGCCTCGTCAGTGGTGCCGCCCTGCTCGTCGACTACTTCTTCACCGTGGCCGTGTCGGTGTCCGCGATCACCGGCATCATCACATTCGTGGTCCCGCAGGCGCGGGGCTGGGAGCGTGTGGTCGGCGTCGGCGTGATCGGCATCATGACGCTCGTGAGCCTGCGCGGCATCCGTGATCGCACGCGCGTGCTGCTCGCCGTATGGTTCGGCTTCCTCATCGTGGTGGCCGTTCTCGCCGTGCTCGGGGTGCTCCACGCCGACGCGGCCACCTCGCCCAGCGGCTCCGCGCAGGCGGGAAGCCTCTCCGTGATGGCGGCCTTCGCGGGCGCCATCGCCTCGGGCGCCGTGATGGTGACGGGTATCGAGCACCTCGCGTCCGCGGGCCCGTTCCACGCACCGCCACGAGGTCGCCGTGCGGGACGCACCCTGCTCGTCGCCACCGGCGCCGCGGCAGCCGCGTTCATCGCGATCGTGTGGCTCGCCTGGCGCTACCGCATCTCCGGCTGGGCCAGCGGGCCCGTGATGCTCCAGGCCACCGACGCCGTGCTCGGGGCACCGCTCGCGCTGTGGGGCGTCGCCATCGCGGGCGTCGCGTTGCTGTACGCGGCCGCGTTCGCGGTGTTCCGCCGCTTCACCAGCCTCGCCTCGCTGCTCGCACGGGATGCCTACCTGCCGCGCCAGCTCTCCATGGCCAACGACCGCTACGTGTTCCGCGGGGGCGTGCTGATCGTCGCAGGTCTGTCTTCGCTGCTGATCGTCCTCTCGGGCGCCGAGCTTCTGGTGCTGATCCATATGTACGTGATCGGGGCGTTCGCCTCGATCGTGCTCAGCCAGATCGCGATGGTGCGTCACCTCGGCGCAGCCGTGACGCGCGAGGGCTCCCGCCGCAAGCGGCGCGCCCTCGCGGGCAGGCGAGTGCTGCACGTGGTCGCCGCGGCCGTCGCGTTCCTCGTGTGGATCGTCGTCTCCGTCTTCAACTTCGCGTCAGGCGCCTGGATCGCGCTCGTGCTGATCGTGAGCCTTGTGATCCTCATGCGAGCCATCTCCAAGCATTACGCGCACATGCGCGCCGATGTGGCACTCACTCCGGACGACCGCTCGGATGCCCTGCCCAGCGCGACCCACGGCATCGTGCTGGTGGCGCAGCTCCACCGGCCGGCGATGCGTGCGATGGCCTTCGCGAAGGCCGCCCGCCACGCGCGGCTCGAGGCCGTGACGGTCGCGATCGAGCCCAAGGACGCGGAGCGGCTGCAGCGCGAGTGGGGCCGACGCGAGCTGGGGATGCCTCTCATCGTGCTCGAGTCCCGCTATCGCGACCTCGGTGGCCCCGTGATCGAGTACGTGCGGTCCCTGCATCGCGCGAGCCCGCGGGACATGGTGGTCGTCTACGTGCCCGAATACGTGGTCGGGCGCTGGTGGGAGCGGCTGCTGCACAACAAGTCCAGCGAGCGACTGCGCGAACAACTGCTCGACGTGCCGAACGTCGTCGTCTCGGCCGTGCCGTGGCACCTCGAGTCAGCACGCGAGCGAGCGCTCGCACTCGAGACCGACGGTCAGACCCGCGCATGAGAATCCGTCTCGAGGTCGGAGCGCCAGCGCACGGCGGACACTGCATCGCTCGACACGAGGGCCGCGCCGTGTTCGTGCGCCACGCCCTGCCGGGGGAGGTGGTCGAGGCCGAGGTCGTCGATCCCGCGCCCGACGCGCGCTTCTGGAGCGCTGACACCGTCGCCGTCCTCGAGGCGTCGCCCGACAGGGTCGAGCACCCGTGGCCGGAGGCGGCCGCGGGCGGCGTCGGGGGAGCCGAGCTCGGACACGTCGCATTGCCGGCCCAGCGAGCGTGGAAGCTCGCCGTGCTGAAGGAAGCGTTCGAGCGCTTCGCCCACGTGGACTTCACGGGCGAGGTGCATGCCGCGGCTGGCGACGATGAGCGCGGCGGGCTGGGCTACCGGACGCGCGTGAGCGCGGTGGCAGGTGCAGATGGGCACGCGTCCATGGCGGTTGCCGGGACGGGGGAGAGGCGCCGCGTGACCCGCATGCCCCTCGCGGTGCCCGAGGCCGAGAGCGCTCTGCTCGACGCGAGCGCGGCGCCCGGCTCGCGCATCGACGTGGCCGTCAGCTCCACCGGCGAGACGGCGGTCACGACCACCGGGCGCGACGCTCGCCGGCGGTGGCTGCACGAGCGAGTCGAGTCAGAGTCGGGCTCCTTCGCGTACCGCGTGAGGGCCGCCGACTTCTGGCAGGTCCACCGGGAGGCGCCCGCCACCCTGGTCGACGCCACCGTCGCGCGCGCCCTCGCCGACGGCCCGGTGCTCGACCTCTACTCAGGTGCCGGATTGCTCGCGGTGCCCTTCGCCGCTGCGGATCGCGACGTCGTCGCCGTCGAGGCGCCCTTGCAGGGGAAGGTGCCGCCAGCGCTCGCGGGCAACCTCGCGCGTCGGGCGGGCTCGACGGCCGTGGGCGAGGACGTCCGCCGATACCTTGAGCGAGCCGCTCAGGGCCGTGACTGGTCCGACGCGACGGTGGTCCTCGACCCGCCACGATCGGGCGCGAAGGCGCGCACGATCGAGGCGATCGCGCGGCTCGGCGCGCCCCGCATCGTGTATGTCGCGTGCGACCCCGTCGCGCTCGCCAGGGACGCCGGACTGCTCCGAGAGCGCGGGTACGCACTCGACGAGGCGCAGGCGTTCGACCTGTTCCCGATGACCCACCACGTGGAGACCGTGGCGACGTTCTCCGCGGCCTGACCGGCGCGTCGGGACCATCCGGGCGGGCGGCGACCGCCCTCGCGCGGCGGCTAGGATGAACTCGACCCCGAGCACTGGAGGACTCAGCGATGAGCGTGAACACCCTGGGAGCAAAGTCGACGCTGAAGGTCGGCGACGCGAGCTACGAGATCTACCGCCTCGGCGCGGTACCTGGACTCGAGAAGCTCCCCTACTCCCTGAAGGTGCTCGCCGAGGCGCTGCTGCGCACCGAGGACGGCGCAAACATCACTGCAGATCACGTGCAGGCGCTCGCCGGCTGGGACCCGACCGCGGACCCCGACACGGAGATCCAGTTCACGCCTGCCCGCGTCGTCATGCAGGACTTCACTGGAGTGCCGTGCGTCGTCGACCTCGCGACGATGCGCGAGGCTGTCGCCGACCTCGGCGGCGACCCGACCGTCATCAACCCGCTCGCGCCCGCCGAGATGGTGATCGACCACTCCGTCGTGATCGACATCTTCGGCCGCAAGGACGCACTCGAGCTGAACACGGCTCTCGAGTACCAGCGCAACCGCGAGCGCTACCAGTTCCTCCGCTGGGGCCAGACCGCGTTCGACAACTTCAAGGTGGTGCCGCCTGGCACCGGCATTGTGCACCAGGTGAACCTCGAGTACCTGGCGCGCGGCGTGATGACGAAGGACGTCGACGGAGTGACGCAGGCGTACCCCGACTCGTGCGTCGGCACCGACTCTCACACGACGATGATCAACGGCCTGGGCGTGCTCGGCTGGGGCGTCGGCGGCATCGAGGCCGAGGCGGCGATGCTCGGCCAGCCCGTCTCGATGCTCATCCCGCGCGTCGTCGGGTTCAAGCTCTCGGGCGCGATCCCGGCAGGTGCGACCGCGACGGACGTCGTGCTCACGATCACGGAGATGCTCCGCCGCCACGGCGTGGTCGGCAAGTTCGTCGAGTTCTACGGAGAGGGCGTCGGTGCGGTGCCGCTGGCCAACCGCGCCACGATCGGCAACATGAGCCCTGAGTTCGGCTCGACCGCCGCGATCTTCCCGATCGACGGCGTCACCATCGACTACCTGCGGCTCACCGGACGGTCCCACGCGCAGGTCGCCCTGGTCGAGGCGTACGCCAAGGAGCAGGGCATGTGGCACGACCCGGCTGCACCCGGCTACGTGGAGCCCGTGTACTCGGAGTACCTCGAGCTCGACCTCTCGACCGTCGTGCCGTCGATCGCGGGCCCCAAGCGCCCTCAGGACCGCGTCGCGCTGTCCGAGTCCAAGCCGTCATTCGAGAAGGCGATCTCGCAGGTGCGCGCCGGCGACGCCAAGGACGCCACGTACGTCGACGAGGCAGGCGAGACCGTGCCGCTCAAGGACGGCGACGTGGTGATCGCCTCGATCACGTCGTGCACCAACACCTCGAATCCGTCCGTGATGCTCGCGGCAGCGCTCCTGGCGCGCAACGCGAACGCCAAGGGCCTCACGTCCAAGCCGTGGGTCAAGACGTCGATGGCGCCGGGATCGAAGGTCGTGACCGACTACTACGAGAAGGCGGGGCTGTGGCCCGAGCTCGAGGCACTCGGCTTCCACCTCGTCGGCTACGGCTGCACCACCTGCATCGGAAACTCGGGCCCGCTGCCCGAGCCCGTGTCAGGCGCGGTCAACGAGCACGACCTCACGGTGGTCTCGGTGCTGTCGGGAAACCGCAACTTCGAGGGGCGCATCAACCCTGACGTGAAGATGAACTACCTCGCGTCGCCGCCGCTCGTGATCGCCTACGCGCTCGCCGGCACCATGGACTTCGACTTCGAGTCGCAGGCGCTCGGCCAGGACGCCGAGGGCAACGACGTCTACCTCAAGGACATCTGGCCCGACGCGGCAGAGGTCGAGTCCATCGTCGGATCCTCCATCACGCAGGAGATGTTCGAGAAGGACTACGCGGACGTGTTCGCTGGCGACGCGAGCTGGCAGGGGCTGCCGACGCCGGACGGCAAGACGTTCGAATGGGAGGACGACTCCACCTACGTGCGCAAGCCACCGTACTTCGAGGGGATGGGGCTGACCCCGGAGCCCGTGGAGGACATCGCGGGCGCGCGTGTGCTGGCACTGCTGGGCGACTCGGTCACGACCGACCACATCTCGCCCGCTGGCTCGATCAAGGCCGACAGCCCCGCGGGACGGTACCTCGCCGAGCACGGCGTGGACCGCAAGGACTTCAACTCGTATGGCTCGCGCCGAGGCAACCACGAGGTGATGATCCGCGGCACCTTCGCCAACATCCGCCTCAAGAACCTGCTGCTCGCGGACTCCGATGGCAATGTGGTCGAGGGCGGCTTCACCCGCAACCACCTCACCGGTGAGCAGACCACCATCTACGACGCCTCGGTCGCCTACGCCGACGCAGGCGTGCCGCTCGTGGTGCTCGCAGGCAAGGAGTACGGGTCCGGCTCGTCGCGCGACTGGGCGGCGAAGGGCACGCGCCTGCTCGGCGTGCGCGCGGTCATCACCGAGAGTTTCGAGCGCATCCACCGCTCCAACCTGATCGGCATGGGAGTGCTCCCGCTGCAGTTCCCCGCGGGCGAGACCGCCGCCTCGCTGGGACTCGACGGCACGGAGACGTTCGACATCGTGGGCGTGTCCGCGTTCAGCGCAGGCGAGCACCCGCGCACGCTGCCCGTGCGCGCGACGAAGTCCGACGGTTCTGTGGTCGCCTTCGACGCCGTGGTCCGTATCGACACGCCGGGAGAGGCCGACTACTTCCGCAACGGCGGCATCCTCCAGTACGTGCTCCGGTCGCTCGTCACGCAGTAGCGACCTCATGTCGGCGCGCCTCGTCGGGAACGGCGGGCGCGCCGACGGCGTTCACCCTGCTGATGCCGCGGCGGCACCCGTCGTGACGCGTACAGTGATGTCTACCCCGTTCCCGAAGGAGTGAGTGTGCTGGAGCGCATCGAGTCGCCGCGCGACCTCGCCGACCTCTCGTACGAGCAGCTTCATGCGCTCGCCGAGGAGATCCGCGACGTGCTGGTCGACTCCGTGTCGCGCACGGGCGGGCACCTCGGGCCCAACCTGGGAGTCGTGGAGCTCACCCTCGCGCTGCACCGCGTCTTCGAGTCTCCGCTCGACTCGATCGTGTTCGACACGGGACACCAGTCGTACGTTCACAAGCTGGTGACGGGACGCAAGGACTTCTCCGAGCTGCGAAGGCGCGGGGGGCTCTCCGGCTATCCGTCGCGCGCCGAGAGCGAGCACGACATCGTCGAGAACTCGCACGCCTCGACCGCGGTGTCGTGGGCCTCCGGCATCGCGCGCGGTCACACGCTGCGTGACGAGCGCGACCGGACGGCCGTCGCGGTCATCGGCGACGGCGCGCTCACCGGCGGCATGGCGTGGGAGGCGCTCAACTCGCTCGCCGCGGGCGGCGACCGCATCGTCGTGGTCGTCAACGACAACGGCCGCTCGTACGCGCCCACGATCGGCGGGCTCGCGCGCAAGCTCGACGGCATCCGCACGGATCGCCGCTACGAGCAGTTCCTCGGCTGGGGCAAGCGCACCTTCGAGAACCGGGGACGGTTCCGCTCGTTCACCTACAACACGGTGATGCACGGCAAGCGTGCGCTCAAGGGGCTGCTCACCGAGCAGAGCATGTTCGAGGACCTGGGCCTCAAGTACATCGGACCCATCGACGGCCACGACCAGCGTCACCTGGAGCAGGCGCTGCGGCAGGCGCGAGACTTCGGCGGGCCGGTGCTGGTTCACGTACTCACGGTGAAGGGCCGCGGATACTCGCCCGCCGAGCAGGACGTCGCGGATCGGTTCCACGCCGTGGGACGCATCCACCCCGAGACCGGACTGCCCATCGAGCCGTCACGGTTCGGGTGGACCAAGGTCTTCGCCGACGAGATGCTCAAGGCCGGTCGCGAGCGAGACGACCTCGTCGCCCTGACAGCGGCCATGCTCGCCCCCGTCGGCTTGCAGCCGTTCGCCGACGAGTTCCCCGACCGCGTCATCGACGTCGGCATCGCGGAGCAGCACGCCGTGACCAGCGCGGCGGGCCTCGCCTATGCGGGACTGCACCCGGTCTTCGCGGTCTACGCGACCTTCCTCAACCGGGCGTTCGATCAGGTGCTCATGGACGTGGCGCTGCACCGTGCAGGCGTGACGTTCATGCTCGACCGCGCAGGAGTGACCGGCGACGACGGAGCCAGCCACAACGGCATGTGGGACATGGCGCTGCTGCGCCACGTTCCCGGCCTGCGACTGGCCGCACCGCGCGACGAGCCCACCCTGAGATCGGCGTTTCGCGACGCGATCGACGTCGATGACGCCCCGACGGTGGTCCGCTATCCCAAGGGCGCGCTGGGCGAACCGCTTCCATCCCTGCGCAGCGTCGAGGACATCGACGTGCTCGCCGAGCATGGGTCCGGTGCGCCCGACGTCGTGGTCCTGGGGCTCGGCCCGATGGCGGCCACAGCGGTCGAGGTCGCAGGCAAGCTCGCGGCGGATGGACGCTCCGTCCTGGCCGCGAGTGCGACCTGGGTCCACCCCGTGCCGGAGGGGTTGCTGGAGATCGTGGGTGACGCCGAGCTCGTCGTCACCATCGAGGACGGGCTCGTCGACGCTGGCCTGGGCCAGTCGTGGGAGGAGTTCGCGCGCCTCGCAGGCAGGCACACACGGTGGTCCCACCACGGGGTGCCGCGCGAGTTCCTCCACCACGCGAGCCGCGCCCAGATCCTCGAGCAGGTGGGCCTGGACGCGTCCGCGATCGCGGACACCGCTCAGGAACTGCTCGCGTAACGGTCGCGCGGACGGAGCGGTCAGGCGTCCTCGGTCGCCTCGGCGGGCTCCTCTGCGGCGCGCGTGAAGGCGTCGACGAGCACGGGCACCACGAGATCGAGCTGCCACTCGCGCGCTCCACGCCCCGACAGGAAGGCGCGCAGCGCCGTGGGCTCGGCATCGACCAGCTCCCAGCAGCAGCGTCGGACCGCGTCCGGCTGCATGAGGTTCTCGGCTGGCATGCCATGGCGCTCGACGAGTTCCTGGATACCGTCGCGCGCGAGCGCGAGCCGTGCCGCCGCGAGCGGGCGCTTGTCCTTCCACGCGCGAGGCGGGGGAGGACCGTCGCCCCGGGGACCGCGACGCGGGGGCAGGGCACGCTCGGGCAGCGCGAGCGCCTCCTCGATGTGCGGCCACCAACGGCTCGCGGCTCGCCGCGTGCCGCGCGAGCGCCACTCGGGGATGGCGACGAGGTCGTCGTAGGTCGCTGGCTTCGCCTGCGCCGCCGCGACGATCGCGGCATCGCGCAGTACGCGACCGGGCGACATGTCGCGACGCTGGGCCTCACGCTCGCGCGCCTCCCACAGCGTCTTGACGATGCCGAGCGCGCGCTGATCGCGCAACTGGTGCGAGCCGGAGGTGCGTCGCCACGGGTCCACACGCGGTTCCGAAGGCGGCGCGAGCCGCACGGCTTCGAACTCCTGCTCCGCCCACGCGAGCTTGCCGGCTGCCTCGAGCTCGCCGCGCAGGTGCGTGGCCACCTCGATCAGCACCTCCACGTCGAGCGCGGCATACACGAGCCAGTCATGAGGCAGTGGCCGCGTCGACCAGTCCTGCGCGGAGTGCTCCTTGGCGAGCGCGAGGCCGAGCACGCGCTCGACGACCGCGGCGAGTCCCACCTTGGGCCAGCCGAGAAGGCGCGCAGCGAGCTCGGTGTCGAAGATCCTGGCCGGGCTCAGGCCCAGCTCCCGCATGCCGGGCAGGTCCTGGCTTGCGGCGTGGAACACCCACTCCGCGTCGCCCACAGCCTCCCCGAACGCGCTGAGGTCGGTCAGGGCGGCGGTGTCGATCAGCGCGAGTCCCGCGCCTTCCCGCTTGAACTGCACGAGGTAGGTGGCCTGGCCGTAGCGGAATCCTGACGCGCGCTCGGCATCCGCGGCGACCGGACCCGTGCCGGCGGCGAAGCGGGCGACGACCTCGGCAAGAGCGTCGGGCGTGTCCACGACGTCGGGGACGCCGCCCGCGGGCTCCGTGAGCGGGACGACGGCGGGCTCGGTCTGCTCAGTCTCCGGCGCGTCCGTCATGCCGGACGCCCCCGCAGCACGGCCACCCCGTCCGGGACCGGAGGGAGGCCGGCGCACGAGGCGAGCAGCTCGGTCCATGCCGTGACGTGCGCGCCGATCTCGGCGTCCTCCGGGGTCCACGAGACCCGCACCTCCACATGCACCTCGTCCGGACGCTCGGAGATCTCCCCGAACGACCGCGACACGACCTTCGTCACCGTTCCTCCTCGTTCCCTGTGAGGCAGATCCTCGAGCGCCTCCACGAGCCACGCCCACGCGACGTCCGCCCACATCTCGTCGGCGCCGACCTCGGGCTCGACCTGCGCCTTGACCAGAGCGACCACGCGCAACGTGCCGTCCCACGCATCGTTGCCGTCAGGATCGTGCAGCAGCACGAACCGCCCCGACGCCTCGATGCCGGGATCGACGGCCTCGCCGCTGATCGCCGCCGCGTACGGCGCGATCCGCCCCGGCGCCGGCACCTCGACCACACGCACGTCGCGACGCACGTGCGCGCCCGCAATGGACCGCAGCGCCTCGCGGAACAGCTCGGGCGCCGACGCGATGTCGTCTGCCATGGTCCGAGCCTAGGACCGTGCGCGCGAGCGTCCGGTACGCCACGCGGTCGAGGAGCCTCTAGGCTGGGCGAGGACTGTTCCCCGACCCCAGAGGACTTGACATGGCGCTTGCCCAGATCGGTGTGACCGGACTCGCAGTGATGGGTCGCAACCTGGCCCGTAACTTCGCACGCAACGGGTTCACGGTCGCAGTGCACAACCGCAGCCCGCAGAAGATGCAGTCGCTCATCGAGGAGCACGGCGACGAGGGCGACTTCATTGGCTCGGAGTCGCTCGAGGACTTCGTGGCGTCGCTCGAGCGTCCGCGCAAGGTCGTCATCATGGTGCAGGCCGGCGCGGCCACGGATGCCGTGATCGACTCGCTCGTGCCGCTGCTCGAGACGGGCGACATCGTCATCGACGCGGGCAACGCGCACTACCCGGATACGCGTCGGCGTGAGGCGGCGCTCAAGGAGCTCGGCCTGCACTTCGTCGGCGCGGGCGTCTCGGGCGGCGAGGAGGGCGCGCTGCTAGGCCCCTCGATCATGCCCGGCGGCCCCGCTGAGTCCTACGAGACGCTCGGCCCCATCCTCGAGAAGATCGCCGCGCAGGTGGACGGCGTGCCGTGCTGCACGCACGTCGGCCCTGATGGCGCCGGCCACTTCGTCAAGATGGTGCACAACGGCATCGAGTATGCGGACATGCAGCTGATCGGCGAGGCCTACCAGCTGCTGCGCGACGGCCTGAGCCTGAGCCCCGCGGAGATCGGCGAGATCTTCGCCCAGTGGAACGAGGGCGACCTCGAGAGCTTCCTCATCGAGATCACCGCAGAGGTCCTCGGGCAGGTCGATGCGCGCACGGGCAAGCCGCTCGTGGACGTCATCGTGGACCAGGCGGGGCAGAAGGGCACCGGTCGCTGGACCGTGCAGAACGCGCTCGACCTCGGAGTCCCCGTCACCGGCATCGCCGAGGCGACCTTCGCTCGAGCCATCTCGAGCCAGGTCGCCCAGCGAGAGGCGGCACGCGACGTGCTGTCGGCCTCGACGTCGGACTGGCACATCAACAACCGCGAGGGCTTCATCGAGGACGTGCGGCTCGCGCTGTACGCGTCCAAGGTGGTCGCCTACGCGCAGGGCTTCGACCAGATCCAGGCCGCGTCCGAGCAGTACGGCTGGGACATCGACCGCGGCGCGATGGCACGCATCTGGCGCGGCGGGTGCATCATCCGTGCACGGTTCCTCAACCGCATCACCGAGGCCTACGAGCGTGACGGTGAGCTCGCCTCGCTGCTCGTCGACCCGTACTTCGCCGACGCGGTGTCCGAGGGCGTGGGCGCATGGCGGCGCATCGTGTCGATGGCCGCGCTCACGGGCGTTCCGACGCCCGCGTTCTCGTCCTCGCTCGCGTACTACGACGCGCTGCGCTCCGAGCGACTGCCCGCCGCGCTGATCCAGGGTCAGCGCGACTTCTTCGGGGCTCACACCTACAAGCGCGTGGACGCCGAGGGGACGTTCCACACGCTGTGGTCGGGCGACCGCAGCGAGGTCGAGGCCTGAGCGACGCACCTGCACCGCAGACATGACTCCTGACCTCGTCGGCAGGCGGCCGCATGTGCCCGCCTCCGACCTGGTCGGGCAGCTCGTGCCACCGCCCCACTTCGCGCGGGCGACCTTCGACACGTACCTGCCCGACCCTGACTACCCGAGCCAGGCCGCCGCTCAGGAGGCCGCTCGTCGGTTCGCGACGGGCGCGACCCGACGTGGGCTGGTGGGCTTGCGTCCGTCGAGCTCCGGCCGGGGCCTGTACCTCGATGGGGGCTTCGGCGTGGGCAAGACCCATCTGCTCGCCTCGATGGCACATGCGGTGGGAGACCGGGCCGCGTTCGGCACGTTCGTGGAGTACACGCACCTGGTCGGCGCGCTCGGATTCGCGGGCGCGCGCGAGCAGCTCGCGGGCTTCGCCCTCGTCTGCATCGACGAGTTCGAGCTCGATGACCCCGGTGACACGCTGCTCATGGCGCGGCTCATGCGCGAGCTCACCGACGGCGGCGTCGCGGTGGCGGCCACCTCCAACACGCTTCCTGAGTCCCTGGGCGAGGGGAGGTTCGCCGCGGAGGACTTCCGGCGCGAGATCCAGGCGGTTGCGGCCGTGTTCAGCGTGCAGACGATGGACGGGCGCGACTACCGCAGGCGCGGCGAGATCGCGTTCCCGCCGCCCGCGTCGGACGGCGACCTGGATGCCATCGGCGAAGCTTCCGGCGGGACCGTGGCCGACTGGAAGGCTCTCGTCGACGACCTGTGGCACGTTCACCCGAGCCGCTACGGCGCCTACGTCGAGGGCATCGAGGTCCTCGGCGTCAGCGACGTCGGGCCGCTGGAGGATCAGGCGCAGGCGCTGAGGGTCGTCGCGCTCGTGGACCGCCTGTACGACCGCGACGTGCGCGTCGTGGCGACCGGCGAGTCGCTGGGGGACATCTTCACGCCGGACATGCTGCGCGGTGGCTATCGCAAGAAGTACTTCAGGGCACTGTCGCGACTGGCTGCCATGGCTGAGGCCTGAGCGACGAGGTCATCCAGGCGCCCGGCCGACGCGTCGGCCGGCTCAGGCGTCCGCCGCTGCATCCTCGGCGGCGACTATCGCCACCGAGTCCGGTGCGAGCGTGAAGCCCCCGTCGTGGAACGCCGCCTCGCCGAACACCGCGAGCGCCGAGCCCTGGTGGCGCGACGGCTCGCCCGACAGGTTCGCATGCACGAGCACGGGGCCGTGGAGCGTCACCTGCCGTGGCAGCGTCTCCGTCACGCTCACAGGGTGACGTGCCCATGCGTCGGGCTCGAGCGTGTGGGGGCGCGCGGCCATGAGGTGGGCGACCCACGCCTCGAGCTTCGCGGCCAGGGGACCCGCCGCAGCCACGCCGGACCCGAGCTTGGAGCGCAGGAACGTCTGGCGGTCCTGCGGGTCGGGCACGTCGACGTCGCCGCCGTAGAGGTCCTCCCAGCCATGCCCGGCGAACTCGCTCATGCGGCCCTTCGAGACTGCGGAGCCGAGGGGCTCGTCGTGATCCGTGAAGAACATGAAGGGCCGGGTCTCGCCGTACTCCTCGCCCATGAACAGCATCGGCGTGAAGGGCGACAGCAGGATGAACGCGAGCGACGCCGCCTGCGCGCCCGGGGAGAGCCGCGACGCGGGGCGATCGCCGAGGGCCCGATTGCCGACCTGGTCGTGATTGGACGCGAAGACGACGAACCGGTCGCGCGCCACTCCGTCCGGCACGGGCGCGCCCCAGTTCTCGCCGCGGAACGTCGAGAACGAGCCATCGTGGACGAAGACCTCGCGGTACGCCTTGTCGAGGGTCTCGAGCGAGCCGAAGTCGCAGTAGTAGCCGTGGCGTTCGCCGGTGAGGTACGCGTGCAGCGCGTGGTGGACGTCGTCCGCCCACTGCGCGGTCATGCCCTTGCCGCCCTGGTCGGTCGGCTGGACCATGCTCGCGTCGTTGAGGTCGGACTCCGCCACGAGGGACAGCGGCCTGCCGAGCCGCTCGGACAGTGCCGCGGTGGCGTCCGAGAGCTCCGCGAGGACGTGTCGCGCGGAATCGTCGACGAGTGCGTGTACCGCGTCGAGCCGCAGGCAGTCCACGTGGAAGTCCTCGAACCACCGAAGTGCATTGTCGACGATGAAGCCTCGTGCGCCGACGGCGTCCTCCTGGTCGAGGTTGACGGCCCATCCCCACGGCGTCTCGTGCGCGTCGGTGAAGTACGGGCCGAACTGCGCGAGGTAGTTGCCGTCGGGTCCCAGGTGGTTGTACACGACGTCCAGGCACACGGCGAGTCCGTGCGCGTGCGCACGGTCCACGAACGACTGGAGCGCCGCTGGCCCACCATAGGACTGATGGACGGCGTAGATTGCGACCCCGTCGTAGCCCCAGCCGCGCTCGCCGGGGAACGCGGCGACGGGCATCAGCTCGAGCATCTCGATGCCGCGAGAGGCAAGGTCGGCGAGCTGCCGGTCGTCGATCGCGTCCAGGGTGCCGCGGGGCGTGAAGGTGCCGATGTGCAGCTCGTAGGTGACCGCGCCCCGTGCGTCGCGCCCGGCCCAGGCAGCGTCGTTCCACTCGTGCCGTGAGGCGTCGAAGGCGCGCGAGAAGCCGTGCACCCCGCGGGGCTGCCACGGGCTGCGAGGGTCAGGGAAGGGACCGTTCCCGTCCACGACGTACGCGTAGTCGGTCCCGTGCTCGAGGCGCGGACCGACCCACCATCCGTCCTCGGTGCGCTCCATCGACGCCACATCCGGCTCGGAATCGTGCGGAGCCATGGGAGGGCGCACATGGATCTCGACCGAGTGGGCTGTCGGTGCCCAGACCTTCGCCGCGCTCATGCGGGCACCAGGAGCGCGACGGGGTGCGACTTGAGCAACGTGGCGAGGTGCACCGTGCCTCCCTCGTGGTCCGCACGTCCGATCAGGTCATGCCACCGTCCCTCGGGAAGCTGCACCGTGGTCTCGCCCCAGCCGCCCAGGTGCTCCAGCTCGAGCGCGACACGCGTGGCGACCGTGATGACCCGCGGTACGTCGGCGACAGTGCGTGCGAAGACCACGGCGTGCCCCGAGGACGAGGGCAACGCCTGGTATCCCGCATCGGGCCCCACCATCGCATCGGCGTGGTCCCGACGCGCCCGCAGCGCGCTCGCGGTGACGAGCAGTTTCTCGTCGGCGAGCGTGCGGGCCCGCCCGCCCTTGTCGAGACGCGCGAGCGCCTCCTCCCGGGCGTCGTAGTCGACGGGGCGCCTGTTGTCGGGGTCGACGAGCGACGGCGCGAGCGTCTCGTTGCCCTGATACACGTCGGGAACGCCTGGCATGGTGAGCTGGATGAGCTTCTGGCCGAGCACCGCGGCGCGCACGCCCTCGACGGTGTCGTGGTGCCAGCGCGCGAGCAGCGCCCTGATCGTCTCGTCACCGTGGGTGGCCCACGCGAAGCCCTGGACTGCGTCCTCATACTCCTCGTTGACCGAGGTCCACGTGGTGTGGGTCTTCGCCTCGCGCATGGCCTTCGTGAGGTACCCCGAGAGGCGCTCCCACTCCATCGGCCCGTCCTCGTCGCCCGTGCCGACGAGGATCTGCCACCACAGGTTCTCCATGCGACCGTCAAGCTGCTGCGGTCGCATAGAGGTGCTGGCCTCGCGGAGTGCCGCGACGAGTGCGTCCCAGTCGTCGGGAACCTCGCTGAGGATGCCGAGCCGAGCGCGGACGTCCTCGGAGCGCTTGGTGTCGTGCGTGGTCAGGGTGGTCATCGCGTGCGGGAACGTGAGCTGCTGCTCGCCGGCCCAGGCGTGGAAGCCGGCTGGCGGCATCGCGAAGCGGGCCGCGGGCGAGCCCACCTCGCACAGCGGAAGCAGGTGAGTCCAGCGGTAGTACGCGGTGTCCTCGACGCCCTTGGCCATCACCGCGCCGCACGCCTGCTGGAAGCGGGTGATCAGCTCGGCGCGCGTCGCGTCCTCGGTGCGGCCCGCGGAGCCGACCTCGCGCCCCTTGAGCAGGTCGACCACGACGTCGAGCGTCTCGTGGCGCTCTGGGTCGAGCAGCGCCCGGGCCTTGTCCGCAGCGTGGTCGATCGCGTCAAGCGACATCGGCTTGGGCTGCACGCCCGGCACTACGTAGGCGCGATACCGCTCGAACGCGACGAGCAGCCTGCGCAGGCAGTCGTACAGGGCTCGCCAGGTATGGTCGCGCAGGCGCACGTCCGCAGTGCAGACGCGATGCGCGAGGTTGGTGAGGCGGTGGACCTCGCTCGACAGCGACTCACGGACGATCTCACGCTTCGCGTCCTGAATCAGCTGGGGGAGCGAGCCGAGCGCGTCGCCGGTGAGGCGGTAGAGGGTGCCCGCGAGCGGGGCCGCGCCCGCGGGGTCGCGAAGCAGAGCGCCGACGCGCCACATCGCGTCGTAGCCCGTGGTGCCGGCGGTCTTCCACGAGGTGGGGAGCGTCTCCTCGTCCTCGAGGATCTTCTCCACGACGATCCATGCGCCGTCGGTGGCCTCCGAGAGTCGCTCGATGTAGCCCGCGGGGTTCGCGAGGCCGTCTGGGTGGTCGATGCGCAGGCCCGCGAGGGTGCCGTCCTTCACCAGGTCGACGATCACTCGATGCGTCGCGTCGAAGACGTCCGCGTCCTCGACGCGGACGGCCACGAGCGAGCCGACGTCGAAGAACCGGCGGTAGTTGAGCTCCTCGTTGCCCACCCGCCAGTACGCGAGGCGGTAGTTCTGCTCGCCGACGAGCGACGCCATCGGCAGGTTCTCGGTGCCGGTCTTCACGGGGAACACGTGCTCGTAGTAGCGGAGCACCGGCACTTCGCCCTGGTCCTCGAAGCCTGGCACGACCATGCGGTCGAGAGTGAGCTGCTCGGAACTGAGGATCGAGCCGAGCCGCTCTCCGAGGACGGGCATGAGCACGGGGTCACCGCTGTCCCAGTCGACGTCGAACCAATGCGCGAACGGGGAATCTGCGCCCTCTGCGAGCACCGACCACAGCGCGCGATTGTGGTACGCGGGAGTCGGGACGGCCATGTGATTGGGCACAAGGTCCGCGACGAGACCGATGCCGCGCTCGCCCGCGCGCCATGCGAGGTCCCGGAGACCCTCTTCGCCGCCGAGCACGTCGGCGATCCGGGAGTGGTCGACGACGTCGTAGAAGTGGGTGGATCCAGGGGCCGCGGTGAGGATCGGAGAGAGGTACAGGTGGCTGACGCCCAGGCTCGCGAAGTAGTCGAGGCGAGCGGCGGCGTCGGCGAAGGCGAAGTCCTCCGTCAGCTGAAGCCTGTAGGTCGAGGTCGGCACGGGCGCGTCTGCCCGGTGACCCAGTCTCTTGGTCCGTGTCTGCGGTGCGTCTGCCATGGATGAATACCCCGTCGTCGATGCGTAGTCATCATGTCAGAACTCGGTCACGGGAGTGTTTCTTCCCTGGCAAGACCGGGCAAAGGCCTGAAGGGACGCCACGGCAGCGGTGCGGTGGGAGCCGTGCCGCGGGAGTAGTGTCGGGCGAGACGGCAATGCTGCCGTGACCGAGGGGACGTGCATGACTAGCGAGTGGTGGCGGGATCAGGGGCTGACGGAGAGAGCGTACGGCGCTGAGGAGGTGTTCTTCTCGACGACGGACAGGCGCGGCGTCATCGAGTCGGTCAACTCGACCTTCGTGCGGCTGTCGCGCTTCGCCGCCGTGGAACTGCTTGGCCAGCCACACAACATCATTCGGCATCCTGCGATGCCGGGTGGTGCGTTCCGCATCATGTGGGACCGGCTGCTGAGCGGCCAGTCGATGGTGGCGTACGTGGTCAACAAAGCGAAGGACGACGCCTACTACCGCACGTTCTCCACCGTCACGCCGCTCGGCGACGGGTTCCTGTCAGTACGGTCTGCGGCCATGCGGCCTGACCTCTGGGGTCCGGTCGAAGCGGCATATGAGGAGACCAGGCGACGTGAGCTCCGCTGGCGGGACGAAGGCCTGTCGCGCGCTGAGGCGGCGAGACTCGGCGCGGACGACCTGCAGGCGCGTCTGTCAGCTCTCGGGTTCGACACCTACGACGACGTGATCCGCACCCTGCTGCCCGCCGAAGTCGAGGCGCGCCGCGCCGCCGCCCCGCCGCACCCACCAGTGACTGACCCGGCCGATCCCTTGCATGCCCTGGTGTCCGCGATCCGCGACGTCGACGCCGCGCTGGACGCGCTGCTCGCACGCTACTCGACCGCAGCGCAGATGGCTGAGGAGCTGGCCGCAGGACGCGACAGGCTCGAGGCGGGGATCGTAGAGCTCGTGGCCGCGGCAGGGGCCGCAGCCGCGGCAGCCGCGACGGCAGACGGAGCCGCACCAGCGCTCGCGACCTCGGCGCGCGGCGCGGTGTCACTGGCGGAGGCGGTGTCTGACGACGTGGCTCCACTCGGGGCCGTCCTTGCCCAGGTGCGCACCGCCGTGCTCGATCTGCGTGCGGGGCTCGCGCTCTCGGTGCTCCACGCCGACATGTGCATGATCTTCGCGGGAGAGGTGCACTCCGGCGAGGCAGTGGGGGATCCCGCACGGAGCGTGCAGGAACTCGCGCGAGCGCTCGCGGAGTCGGTGACCTCAGCCGAGCGAATGATCACGTACGCGTCACGCGGCCTCGAGGCCGCAGCGGAGAGAGTCGAAGCCGCCGACGGGCGCCTGCGCGAGTTCCAGAGACTTCTCGCAGGGTGGCGCAACCTCGTAGTGAGGGCAGGCCTGTCTGAGGCGCTCGGCCCTCGGCTGGGCCCGATCGATGCGAGGCTCAACGGCGGTCTGACGGAGATGGCGCGGCTCGCGGCGCTCGCGAAGGACTGTCGGGCGATGGCTGCACCCGTCGACACCCGCGAGGCCGCTGAAGCGGTCGCACGGCTGTCCGCGACCGCCTCAGCACTGTAGAGGCCTCGCGCGCCGCATTCCTCGCGTGATCGGAGCGCTGGCAGGCCGCGTCGACGCATGCGGCGCATCCCAAGGGCTTGCAAGGATGTCCGCCGTACCGCTCGGGGAATCCCGCGGCGTGCGGCACGGTTGCGCCTGGCATGGACGCATGGGACATCAGGGACTGGCGCTCGCGGATAGCGGAGCTGTACGCGAGCGTGCGCGCCGAACCCGACCCGAGCGTCGGGCATGCGCGGTGGGCGGAGGAGCGCGACCGACTGCTGCGAACCCACCCCGCCTCGCCGGTGCCTCCCGCGGCGCGGTCAACCTTCGCTTCCGTGGTGGCGCCGTACGATCTCGCGATGCGCTTCGAGGTGCCCGTGGAGCCCTGCCCGGGCGAGCGGCGCGAAGTCCCGACGGCGTCCGACGGCGTGGTGCCATTCGAGCGCATCGGGCGCGTCCAGCTCGGTGACCTCGGTTCGCTCGACGTGTGGTGGCTCGACAGCTACGGCGGCGGCATCTTCGTCCCACTGAGGGACGCGAGCCCACGCAGCTACGGCGGGGGAAGGTACGTGCTCGACACCGTCAAGGGCGCCGACCTCGGCGGCGACGCCGGTCGGCTGATCGTCGACCTCAACTTCGCCTACCAGCCCTCGTGCGCGTACTCGAGCGACTGGGTGTGCCCGCTGCCAGGGCCAGGCAACACTCTGGCGGTGCCCGTCGAGGTGGGGGAGAGCCACACCGCATCTGCGGCATGACGGGCAGGATGGAGCCATGAGACTCGCGCTGATCGGCTCGGGAATGATCGTCAGGGAACTCCTCTCGATCGTCCCTGAGATCCCCGGAATGGACGTCATCGCCATCCAAGGACGTGAGTCGTCCCGCGACCGGGTCTCCGCCCTCGCCCAGGAGCACCATGTCTCCCGCGTCTACGCGGACCTCGACGAATGCCTGAACGACCCCGACATCGATGTGGTGTACATCGGGCTGCCCAACGATCTGCACTTCGAGGTGGCAAGGGCCGCGCTCGCGGCAGGCAAGCACGTGATCTGCGAGAAGCCGATCGTGCCCACCGTCGCCGAGTTCGACTCGCTGATCGCGCTCGCACGGGAGCGCGGGCTCATCCTTGTGGAGGCCATCACGACGCAGCACCTCGCGGCGTTCCGTACCGTGGCGTCCCGATTGCCCGAGCTGGGCAGGATCCGGCTCGTCGAATCCGTGTACACGCAGCGCTCGTCGCGTTACGACGCGTTCCGAGACGGAGCCATGCCGCCCGCATTCGACCCCGCTCGGGGCGGGGGAGCGCTGATGGACCTCGGCATCTACACGCTCCATGGCATCGTCGGCGTGCTCGGGGCGCCCTTGCGCGTCGACTATCGCGCCACGCTCGAGCGCGGATCTGACACGAGCGGCGTGGTCACCCTCGAATACGCCGACGCCCTAGGCATCGGTATCTGCGCGAAGGACGCCGACGGCCCGTCGCGCACCGTCGTGCACGGAGACGAGGGCTGGATCGAGATGCACGGCGCCCCGAACTCCGGCGGTCCCATCACCATGCACCTGCGAGGGCGCGACCCGGAGCGCCTCGATCCCACCGTCCATCCGCACCGCATGGTCGAGGAGATGCGCGAGTTCACCCGCATCATCGACGCGCATGATCTCGACGCGAGAGACCGGCTCCTTGCGCACAGCCGCACCGTGGTGGCGGCGCTCGAGCGCGCACGGAACGACCAGCGGCCGGCATGAGCCTGCGCGCGCCGGCCGCGTGCGCGGTCGCGAGCGGGCGATAGGGTCGGCGCGTGGGAGATCGACGACCTTCGTCCGCCGCCGCGCCGCGGGTGACAGTGCTCGCCTCCACGTATCCGCGATGGCAGGGCGACTCGGTGCCCGCCTTCGTCCACTCCTACGCGGTCCACCTCCACGAGCTGGGATGGGATGTACGCGTTTTGGCGCCCCACCACGCCGGAGCCGCGCGCAGCGAGCGGATCGACGGGATCGAGGTGGAGCGCTTCCGCTACTGGTGGCCGGCCACGGGCGAGAACATCGCATACGGGCAGTACCGAGGCGGCGCCCTCGGCCCGATCAAGGGCGCCGCATATACGCTCGCACAGGTCTTCTCGACGCTGCGGCTCGCGCGGCGCTCCGACGTCGTCAACGCCCACTGGCTGATCCCGCAGGGCTTCGCATCCGCGGTCGCATGCGCTATCGCACGTAAGCCCCTCGTCGTGACGGTGCACGGCTCAGACGTCTTCACCCTCACTGGTCGCTTCAGCTCCGCGTTGAAGCGGTGGACCCTGGGACGCGCGCGAACCGTCGTCGTCAACAGTTCCGCGACTCTCGCCGCGTGCGAGGCGCTGCGCTCGCGATCCTACGAACTGCTGCCCATGGGGTCATTGCTGACCCCGGCGCCGACACGCCAGGATGCGGTACCGGACGTCCCCCTCGCGCTCGTGTTCGTGGGACGCCTCGCCGACGGCAAGGGTGTCGACGATGCCATCCGGGGCGTCGCGCTCGCCCGTGACCGAGGAGTGGACTGCTCGCTGCGAGTCGTGGGCGACGGGCCCCTGCGCGCCTCATGGGAGGAACTCGCGCACGACAGCGGGCTCGCCGGTCATGTGGTGTTCGAAGGCTGGGTGGATCCATCAGCGGTGCCAGCGGCGCTCGCCGCTGCCGATGCGCTGATCGCGCCGTCTGTACGAGCCGCGAGCGGCGCGCAGGAGGCGTTCGGGCTTGTCTTCGTCGAGGCCGCGCTTGCGGGCCTGCCGGCGATCGGCACTCGGTGCGGGGGCATCCCCGACGTGGTGGTCGACGGCGAGACGGGCCTGCTCGTGGACGAGCGCGCGCCCGAGCAGATCGCGGACGCGATCGCGGAGCTCGCACGTGATCCGGGCCGGACGCGACGGCTGGGCCTCGCTGCCCGCGCACGCGCGGAGCAGGAGTTCACGTGGGACGCGCTCGCCCCGCGCCATGCGGCCGTGCTCAGCCGCGCCGCAGGCATGTGACACACGCCTCCAGGCCTGACCCAAAGCCAGGCGTCGCCTCGTCTAGGGTGGTCGGCGTGTCGAGCACCGACGAACCGCCTGCAGAAGGCCCCGCGGCCACCCCGGCGCGCGAGCAGGGACGCTCCGCGCGAGGCAGGGCACTGCGATGGACGTTCTACGCGGCTACCGCCGTCGCCTTCGGATGGTTCGCGTGGAAGGTCGAATGGTCGCAACTCGACGGCGTTTCCGTGCGGTGGGGGTGGGTCGCGGCTGCCACCGTCGTGGGCGTCCTGTTCTGCTATGTGGGTGCCTTCACGTGGCGTGTCGTGCTCGTGGGCCTCGGCGCGCGCGAGTTGCCGCCGTTCCGCACCCTTGCGGACGTGCATGCGAAGGCGTGGCTCGCGCGGTACATCCCTGGCACGCTCCCGTGGATCGCGGGAAAGGTGTATCTGGCCGCGCAGCTGGGGATTGCGCGCTCGCGGCTTGCGGTGTCTGCGCTCGTGGAGGCGGCGGCGCAGGTAGTCGCCGCCGGTACGGTCTCGCTGCTGCTGCTGGCGGTAGATCCGCGCATCGGCGAGATCTCGCCGACGCTGCGCGTGGCGGTCGCCATCGGTGCGCTGGTCGGGCTTGGCGCGATGACGCCCGCGGTCTTCAACCGCATCCTCAGGCTTGGTTTCCGACTGCTCCGTAGGGGAGCGCCGGACCCGGTGGACTGGCCGCTGGTGGGCCGCTCGCTGGCGCTGTACTCCGGTGGTGCGGTCGTCTCAGGTGCATCGTTCGCGCTACTCGTGTTCGCCTTGGCGCCCGAGGCGTGGGCGGGGGACCTTCTGTTCCTCACGGGGGCTTACGGCTTCGCGGGCGTGGTGGGCATGCTCACGCCGCTGGTGCCGAGCGGCCTGGGCACGAAGGACGCGACGCTCCTCGTGCTGCTCCTGATCATCGTGCCGGCGCCGACGGCGGCGCTCGTGGTGCTGGTGAGCCGCGTGTGGTCCGCCGCGGTCGACGTCCTGTTCTGGGCCGTCGCGGTGAGTTCTGAGCGACTGCGGCGCATTCGCGAGGAGCGCGCCAGCGCGGACCCCGCCTGAGGCGCTGAAAAGGCGAGACCCCCGGAGGATCTCCGGGGGTCTGACGTGCATGGTGGGCGATACTGGGATCGAACCAGTGACCTCTTCCGTGTCAGGGAAGCGCGCTACCGCTGCGCCAATCGCCCATGCGAGGTGGGTACGGGATTCGAACCCGTGTATACGGCTTTGCAGGCCGCTGCCTCGCCTCTCGGCCAACCCACCGTGGTTACCAACACCAGGTTGGCATTCGAACCTACGAGCGGACGACGGGACTCGAACCCGCGACCCTCACCTTGGCAAGGTGATGCTCTACCAACTGAGCCACGTCCGCGTGTCTGGGGCTTGCCTTGGCTTGCCCTGACAGGAAAGAGACTCTAGCCGAAACTTCGAGGCAACACCAAATCGCCTCGGCACTGCGTGTCGTGTCGTGCTCGCGCCGTGCAGGCGGCCTGCTCGGTAGGTTTGTCGCGTGGAATGGCGGGTGCATCCGAGGCGTGCGGGGGAGGCCGCATTCAGGGGCGTCCGCGCTCGGAGTCCGGTCGAGCACGTGGATGTGCTGACCCAGGGTGAGCGGCTCGCCGAGGGCGGCTTCTGGGTCCTCGTGGGCACGTTCGAGGGTCGGATCGACGCGTGGCGGTTCGAAGATGTGTGTTTCGGTTCCGCCGTGCCGGAGACGCCCGACGCGTCGGGCGCCTGGGTGGGGCCCGCGCCGGGGTCGTGGGTCAGCTCGCTCGACCGCTCGGCGTACATGGCGGGCGTCGAGGCGATTCGCGCTGACGTTCGTGAAGGCGACGTCTACCAGGTCAATCTCTGTAGGGTGCTGAGCGCGCCGCTGCTGGCGTCGCAGGGCGGCCCTGACGCGGTGGCGCTGTCGCAGGTGCTCGCCACGGGCAATCCCGCGAGATATGCGTCGCGCATCGCGATCCCCGCCAGCGACGCGATGCCGGGCTGCTGGATCGTCTCCGCGTCGCCCGAGCTGTATCTCGCGGTGGAGGGAGATGTCATCCGGTCCTCGCCCATCAAGGGCACGGCGGCTCCAGGGGTGCCGATGCTCGCGAAGGACGTCGCGGAGAATGTGATGATCACCGACCTGGTGCGCAACGATCTCGCCCACGTCGCCGAGCCGGGCACGATCGCCGTGCCGGAGCTGCTCGGAGAGCACGTCCACCCCGGGCTCGTGCACCTGCAGTCGACGGTCCAGGCGACGCTGGCGCCGTCGCATGAGTGGACCGCGGTGATGTGGCGGGATCTGCTCGCGGGCACGTTCCCTCCAGGGTCGGTCTCGGGCGCGCCGAAGTCGTCGGCGTTGCGCATCATCGCGCGGGAGGAGACGGCGCCGCGGGGCCCCTACTGCGGCGCGATCGGATGGATCGACGCCGACGCGCGGCGAGCCGAGCTGGCGGTCGGGATCCGCACGTTCTGGTGGGAGCCCGACCAGGGCGGCGTGCTGCGGTTCGGCACGGGCGCAGGCATCACGTGGGGTTCCGACCCCGCCGGCGAGTGGGCGGAGACCGAACTGAAGGCGCGTCGGTTGATCGGCCTCGCCTCGACCGACACAATGACCTCATGAACGTGTCGGTGTGGGTCGATGGCGCCCTCGTCGACGCCGACACCCCTGCTATCTCGCCGCTCGATCACGGCGTGACCGTCGGGGACGGCGTCTTCGAGACTCTTGAGGCGCGCGATGGCGTGCCTTTCGCGCTCGAGCGGCACCTCCGGCGGCTCGAGTACTCCGCGGATCGTATGGGGCTCGCGCCTGTGGATCTCTCGGCCGTGCGCGCCGGCGTGGACGCCGTGCGAGGTGTTGTCGGCGACGGGATCACGCGTGTGCGCATCACCGTGACTTCAGGCGGCGGACCGCTCAGCTCGGTCAGGGGGCCCGGCCCGCAGACCGTGGTCGTCGTGGGCTCGGACGGTCCCGCGCCCGAGCGTTGCCGGGCGGTGCGTTCCCCGTGGCGCCGCAATGAGCGCTCCGCGATCGCTGGCGTGAAGTCCACTTCGTACGCCGAGAACGCCGTGATGGCCGCGTACGCAGCGCAGCGCGGCGCCGACGAGGCGATCATGGCCAACACTCTCGGGCATCTTTGCGAGGGCACGGGCACCAACGTGTTCGTCGAGAGGCAGGGTGAGATCGTCACCCCGCCGCTCGCGTCCGGATGCCTCGCAGGTATCACCCGCGGGCTCGCGCTCGAGTGGGGAGCGGGCGCGGGCATGCCCGTTCGGGTCGCCGCGCCCGGCGAACTCGACATGAGCGTGCTCGACGAGGCGATCGCGGGCGACGCGCACCTCGCCGTCACCTCGTCGACCAGGGGAGTGCAGCACATCGAACGAATCGACGGCACCGACCTTGCCCCAGGGCCATTGCTGACACGGCTCGCCGCGCTCTACGAGCGGCGCGCGGACGCAGATCACGACCCTGTGCCGCCGAGGTCCAGATAGCCGCTATAGTGGAACCCGCTCAAGGGCGATTGGCGCAGGGGTAGCGCGCTTCCTTCACACGGAAGAGGTCACTGGTTCGATCCCAGTATCGCCCACCGACACCACAGGCCCCCGGGGACTCCCCCGGGGGCCTGTGTGCGTCCAGGGCCCGCAACGCATGCCTGACGCTCGTGCCAGGGTGTGTGCCCGTCTGTGCCGAGCCGCCGCGTCGGGCTGGTGCCCCGAGCCCGAGCCTCGCTACGGTGGCGCCATGACAGACGCCCCCGCACGTGACCCGCGCGTCGCCCGCCGCGTCCACGAGGACCTCGACGAGTTCCAGCGTCTGGAGCGCCGACCTGAGTACCGGGTGGACCTGGAGCGCATTCGGTTCTCTCCGTACTTCTCGCGGCTCTCCGCCGTCACGCAGGTCATCTCCCAGTCAGGGGCGGGTCTGTCGGTGCACAATCGGCTCACTCACTCCATCAAGGTCGCGGCGGTGGGCCGCGGCATCGCTGTGTCGATCGCCGCGGACGCGGGGGAGAGAGGGCGGATCGCTGCGGAGCTCGGAGGCGCCGACGCGGTGGTCGTGCAGGCGGCCGCGAGCGCGCACGACCTCGGCCACCCGCCCTTCGGGCATCTCGGAGAGCGCACGCTCGACCGCCTCGCCCGGGAGAGATTCGGACTCGAGGAGGGCTTCGAGGGCAATGCGCAGACGTTCCGCATCCTCACGCGACTTGACGAGTACGACCGTGCGGGCGCGGGCCTCAACCTCACGGCGTCGGTGCGGGCCGCCGTGCTGAAGTACCCGTGGATGCGAGCCGAAGGGGAGCGCTGGGCGGGCGGACCCGTGCGGCCGCGAGGCCTGACTCCGCGCCGCTCGGGCGAGGGCGCCTCGAAGTTCTCGGCCTACGTGCTGGACGCGCACAGCCTGCTAGCGGCACGTTCGGCATTCCCTGCGATCGCGCCCCTGCAGCAGACGGTCGAGTGCGCGATCATGGACATCGCGGACGACATCGCGTACTCGCTGCACGACCTCGACGACTTCTACCGCGCCGATCTGCTTAACCAGGCGGCGGTGTCGGCGGAGTTCCGCACGTGGACGCGTGACCGTGCGGCGCTCGCGGCAGCGCCCCATGAGGACCTGGTGCGCGCGCGTCGCACGCCTGGTCACGGGCTCGAGCTGCTGCGGCGGCGCCTCATCTCGAAGGACCCGTGGATCGCGAGCGACGAGGCATTCGGCGAGTCCGTGGAGCGTGTGGCGGCTCAGGTGGTCGACGGGCTGCTGTCGACGCCGTACGACGGCTCTCTCGCCGCCGACCGGTCGCTCGCCGTGTTCATGGCGACCTGGATCTCGCGCCTGCAGAGCTCGGTGCGCGTCCTCCGCGAGCCGGACGTGCGCTCAGGGCACGTCGCGCTCGAGGCCGCCGCATGGCACGACGTGGCGGTCCTGAAGTTCCTGCAGGAACGTTTCGTGCTGCACCGCCCCGATCTCGCCGTGTACCAGCGGGGTCAGGCGAGCGTGATCGACCAGCTCGTCACGAGCTTCACCGCATGGCTCGAGGATGATGACGATGTGCGCCGGGCGCCCCGACGCCTGCTCGATCTCGTGGACCTCGCCGGAGCGGACTATGCGGATGTGGCCCGCGAGAGCCCGGAGCTTCTCGGCGAGCGTGACGGCGCTTCCCTGAGGCGCCTTGCGCAGGGCCGAGGGATCATCGACTACGTGGCGTCGCTTACCGACGCGCAGGCGATGCAGCTCTCGGCGCTGATCTCGGGTGGCTCGGAACGCCTGTGGGACGCGGGCCAGGGGCTCTGACGGCTGCGAACGCGCTGGTAGATCGCGCGTGGGGAATCCCTACCGTGGTGCATCGGTTGACGAAGGTGCATCAACCGAGAAGGGAGAGGCACATGGATACCGAGCAGTTCAAGGACAAGGCCAAGGACGCTCTGCCCGACGACGAGACCGTCGAGAACGCCGCGGAGAAGGTCCGCGAGAACACTCCCGACGAGGTCGACGTGAACGTCGCCAAGGCCGAGCAGTGGACGAAGGACCACAACAAGGACTGATCCACCGGCTCCGACGCGGCGCCTCCCCTCGCGGGTGGGCGCCGCGCGGCATGTCCGGGGAGGGGCGGGCTCCCGTCGCGGCCCGGTAGCATCGTGACGTCACCCGACGAACGACCCTCAAGGAGCATCTTCGTGTCCAGCCTCATCGCGACCATCGACGGCGACGAGCGAGAGCTCACCGCCGGGACGACGGGGTCGGACCTCTATGGCGAGCGCCGCGATGTCGTCGCGATGCGCGTCGACGGAAGCCTGTGGGATCTGCACCGCGAGGTGCCGTCGGGAGCGTCCGTCGAGGCGGTCCCGGTGGACAGCGAAGACGGGCTCAACATCCTGCGCCACTCGACCACCCACGTTCTCGCGCAGGCGGTCCAGCAGGTGCGACCTGACGCCAAGCTCGGCATCGGTCCTTTCATCACCGACGGCTTCTACTACGACTTCGACGTCGCCGAGCCGTTCACCCCCGAGGACCTCAAGGCGCTCGAGAAGGCGATGCAGCGCATCGTCAAGGAGGGCCAGGCGTTCCGGCGCCGCGAGGTCACCAAGGAGGAGGCGCTCGCCGAGCTCGCGCACGAGCCGTACAAGTGCGAGCTCATCAACCAGGATGCCGGCGATGCCGAGGGCGCCTCGGTCGAGATCGGCGAAGGCGACATCACCATCTACGACAACGTGCGCAGGAACGGCGAGGTGGCGTGGAAGGACCTGTGCCGCGGGCCGCACGTGCCGTCCACGAAGGTGCTCGGCAACGGATGGTCGCTCATGCGCTCCGCGGCCGCCTACTGGAAGGGCAACCAGGCCAACCCGCAGCTCCAGCGCGTCTACGGCACCGCGTGGCCCACCAAGGATGAGCTCGTCGCCTACAAGGAGCGGCTCGCCGAAGCCGAGCGTCGCGACCACCGTCGCCTGGGCGCCGAGCTGGACCTGTTCTCGTTCCCCGACCAGATCGGCTCGGGCCTCGCGGTCTTCCACCCCAAGGGCGGAATCATCCGTCACGAGATGGAGGAGTACTCGCGCCAGCGCCACATCGAGGCGGGCTACGAGTTCGTGTACTCGCCCCACGCGACCAAGGGTCAGCTGTTCGAGACCTCGGGCCACCTCGACTGGTACGCAGACGGCATGTACCCCCCGATGCACCTCGACGAGGAGCGGGACGCGGACGGCAACGTCACCAAGCAGGGGCAGGACTACTACCTCAAGCCCATGAACTGCCCGATGCACAACCTGATCTTCGACGCACGCGGGCGCTCGTACCGCGAGCTGCCGCTGCGCCTGTTCGAGTTCGGCACCGTGTACCGCTACGAGAAGTCGGGCGTCGTGCATGGCCTCACCCGCGCGCGCGGCTTCACCCAGGACGACGCGCACATCTACTGCACGCGCGAGCAGATGAAGGACGAGCTCACGAGCCTGCTCACCTTCGTGCTCGACCTGCTCAAGGACTACGGCCTCGAGGACTTCTACCTCGAGCTGTCCACCAAGAACCCAGACAAGTTCGTCGGCTCCGACGAGGTGTGGGACGAGGCGACGGAGACCCTTCGCGAGGTGGCCGTGGAGTCGGGACTCGAGCTGGTGCCGGATCCGGGCGGAGCCGCCTTCTACGGCCCCAAGATCTCCGTGCAGACGCGCGACGCGATCGGTCGCTCGTGGCAGATGTCGACCATCCAGCTCGACTTCAACCTCCCTGAGCGGTTCGAGCTCGAGTACATGGCGGCCGACGGCACACGTCAGCGTCCGGTGATGATCCACCGCGCGCTGTTCGGCTCGATCGAACGCTTCTTCGCGATCCTCACCGAGCACTACGCTGGCGCATTCCCCGTGTGGCTCGCGCCCGTCCAGGTGCGCGGGATACCGGTCGCCGAGCCCTTCAACGATTACTTGGCGGACGTCGTCGCTCAGCTACGCGCGCAGGGCGTGCGCGCCGAGCTCGACGTCTCCGATGAGCGGTTCCCCAAGAAGATCCGCACCGCCTCCAAGGAGAAGGTGCCGTTCGTGCTGATCGCGGGTGGCGAGGACGCCGAGGCGGGCGCCGTGTCGTTCCGCTACCGCGATGGCAGCCAGGACAACCAGATCCCCGTCGCCGACGCGGTGAAGCGCATCGTCGAGGCGATCGGGACGCGGGCGCAGGTCTGAGACATGGCTGACGTGGTGGACTCGGAGCTCATGGGAGGCGAGCCCGACGGGCTCGAGCGCCTGTGGACGCCCCACCGCATGGCGTACGTGGGCGACGCGGCGAAGCGCGAGCGGTTCTCCGATGAACGACAGTGCCCGTTCTGCAGCAAGGTGGACGAGGACGACCGCGACGGACTGGTCGTGCACCGCGGCGAGCACGTGTACGCGGTCCTGAACCTGTATCCGTACAACCCCGGCCACCTCATGCTGTGCCCGTACCGCCACGTCGGCCTGTACACCGAGGCCACGCCCGACGAGCGGGCGGAGATCGGCGAGCTCACTGCGGCGGCGATGGAGGTGCTCACCGAGGTGAGCGGCACGCAGGGCTTCAACATCGGCATGAACCAGGGCGTGGTCGGCGGGGCCGGCATCGCCGAGCACCTGCACCAGCACGTCGTCCCGCGCTGGACCGGCGACGCGAACTTCCTGCCGATCATCGGACGGACCAAGGCGCTGCCCCAGCTCCTTGATGACACGTGGCGACGCGTGAGCGAGGCGTGGGCGGCGCGCGGCTGACGCGTGCGCCCGGATATTCGAGAGGCGAGAGATGTTCTCCAACTTGCGGCCGCTGATGGCCGCGATCTGGCAGGCCCCCGCGAAGGGGCTACTGCGCGCAGGCGTGCACCCGAACGCAGTGACGATTGTCGGGACCATCGGCGTCGTCTTCGGCGCGACCTTCTTCTTCCCGAGGGGAGGCATCTGGCTGTTTTGGGGCGTCATGTTCATCACGTTCTTCGTGGTGACGGACATGCTCGATGGCACGATGGCGCGCCTCTCGGGCAAGACCTCGCGCCTCGGGGCATTCCTCGACTCGACGCTCGACCGCATCGCCGACGCGGCCATCTTCGGCGCGCTCGTGTGGACGTTCCGTGACGACACGTGGACCGCGCTCGGCGCCCTGCTGTGCCTCACGATCGGGGCAGTGGTGCCCTACGCGCGCGCCAAGGCCGAGAGCCTCGGCATCGACGCTGCCGTAGGCATTGCTGAACGATCCGACCGCCTGGTGATCGGCCTGACGGCGACGGGAATCGTCGGCCTGGGCGTGCCCCTTGGCGTGCTCACCTGGACGCTGTGGCTGCTCGCACTCGCGGCTGCGATCACGGTGGGCCAGCGCACGTGGCGCGTCGTCGTGGCTAACCGCGCGGACCTGGACCTCGAGCGCGACCACCACCGCGACTCCGAGGACTACTCGCACCACCCATCGGACGCGCCCGGCCACCCGCATGAGGCGCAGGCAGGCGAGGCGGCCGACGCGGGGGTCGAGGGCGCCGCTGACAGCGCCGACGCGGGGGCTGAGGGCGGGAACCCCGAGCAGTCCGGGCGATGAGCCTCTTCCTCGCGGCGTGGCGCGCCTCGCGGGTCCTGCCGACGCCTGTGGTGCGGTTCGCCGCATGGGCGGTCGCCGACGCCGCCTGGGTGGCGAAGGCGCGACCCGTCGTGCGGCTCGAGGAGAACCTGCACCGCGTCACGGGTGCGAGCGGTCGCGAGTTGCGGCGCCTGTCGCGTCGCGGCATGGCGTCGACCGCGCGGTACTACGCGGAGATCCTCGAGATGCGACGCATCGATGGCGACGCGATCGACGCACGCGTGAGGCTCGAGCACTACGAGCGCGTGAGCGAGGTGCTGGCAGAGGACCGCGCGGCGGTCGCCGTGCTCGGCCACAGCGGCAACTGGGATCTCGTCGGAGCCTACGCCTGCCGCAACATCATTCCTGTGACCGCGGTCGCGGAGCGGCTCAAGCCGGACGAGGTGTTCGACGAGTTCGTCGCGCTGCGCGCCGGCCACGGGCTGCGCATCCTCGGGCACGACGGCGGCTCGACGTTCCGCCAGCTGATCCGGCTCGGCCGTGCGGAGCGCACCCTGCTGTGCCTGGTCGCCGACCGCGATCTCTCAGGCTCGGGCATCGAGGTCCAGATGTGGGGTCATCGCGTCAAGGTCGCGCCCGGGCCGGCGGCGCTGGCGGCGGCGATCGGACGACCGATCCTCCCTGTCCACGTCCGGTACGAGCGACTGCGCGGCGCGCGGCGCCGGGCGGCCCGTTCCCGCTGGGGTACGGTGCTCTCGTTCGGGCCGCCGGTCGACCCGGTCGAGTTCGAGGGGGAGTCCCGGGTGGAGGACATGACGCGCGCGTGGGCTTCTGTGCTCGGCGAGCGCATCGCGGCCCATCCCGAGGACTGGCACATGCTGCAGCGATTCGGCTGGATCGAGGAGGGCTGAATGCGCATCGGCATCGTGTGCCCCTATTCGCTCGATCGGCCCGGCGGCGTCCAATTGCACGTCACGGATCTCGCGGAAGCGCTCATGGAGCGCGGGCACTATGTGTCCGTGCTCGCGCCGTCGGCTCCCAACACGCCCGTCCCGGGCTACGTCTACTCCACCGGGCGGTCCATCCCGGTGCCGTACAACGGCTCCACCGCGCGGCTGTCCTTCGGGCTGATCACGGCGGTGCGGGTGAGGCGGTGGCTGCGTGAGGGGCGCTTCGACGTGGTGCACATCCACGAGCCGGGCGCACCGAGCATCTCCGTGATCGCCATGTGGGCGCGTCTGGGCCCGACCGTCGCGACCTTCCACACGTCCAACGACGACTCGGCGCTGATGCGCATCGGCAAGCCGTTCATCAAGCCAGGCTACGAGGAGCTCGACGCACGCATCGCCGTCTCGCCGTCCGCCGCGCGCACCATCAGCGAGCACCTGCGCGTCGAGGCGACGCACATCATCCCGAACGGGGTCGACACGAGCACCTTCGTCGCCGCCGTGCCGCGCGATCACTGGCGTGGCACCGAGGGCGCGCCGACCATCGGGATCCTGGGGCGCATGGATGAGCCGCGCAAGGGGCTCGAGACGTTCCTGGAGTCGATGCCGGCGGTGAGGCGCTCACATCCCGGCGCGAGGTTTCTCGTGGCCGGCCGCTACTCCGAGCGCACTGCGGAGAAGGTGCGGCGCGCGGGCGCCGAGCACATCGGCGCGCTCGACGAGGCGGACAAGGAGCGCTTCATGTCCTCGCTCGACGTGTACGTGGCTCCGAACAGCGGCGGCGAGAGCTTCGGCATCGTGCTCGTCGAGGCGATGGCGGCGGGTGCCGCGGTGGTGGCGAGCGACCTCGTGGCGTTCCGCGACGTCTCGGCGACCCCTGACGGCGACCTTGCGACGCGGCTGTTCCCGGTGGGCGACGCCGAGGGACTTGCGAGCACGCTCACGGCCCTGCTCGACGATCCTTCCGCGCGACGGGAGCTCGCGGCGCGCGGGCAGCGGCACGCTGGCACCTTCGACTGGCTCCAGGTCGCTCCGCGCGTCGAGGAGACGTACATGGACGCGATTAGACTGATCCAGGAACTCAGCCCCCGTCCCGTGAAGAAGGAAGAGAGCGCATGACCGAGCCCACGCACACCCCCCAGGTCGGCACCGACCTCGTCAAGCGCGGCATGGCCGACATGCTCAAGGGCGGGGTGATCATGGACGTGGTGACGCCCGAGCAGGCGAAGATCGCCGAGGACGCGGGAGCGGTCGCTGTCATGGCGCTCGAGCGCGTGCCCGCGGACATCCGTGCCCAGGGCGGCGTGTCGCGCATGAGCGACCCTGACATGATCCAGGGCATCATCGACACGGTCTCGATCCCGGTCATGGCGAAGGCGCGCATCGGGCACTTCGTCGAGGCGCAGGTGCTCGAGAGCCTCGGCGTGGACTACATCGACGAGTCCGAGGTCCTCACGCCTGCCGACTACACGCACCACATCGACAAGTGGAACTTCACGGTGCCGTTCGTATGCGGTGCCACCAACCTGGGCGAGGCGCTGCGCCGCATCTCCGAGGGCGCCGCCATGATCCGCTCCAAGGGAGAGGCAGGCACGGGCGACGTCTCGAACGCCACGACCCACATGCGCAGGATCCGCGCGGAGATCAAGGCGCTGACCGCGATGCCGGAGGACGAGCTGTACGTCGCGGCCAAGGAGCTGCAGGCGCCGCTGCCACTCGTGCAGGAGATCGCGAGGACGGGCAAGCTGCCCGTCGTGCTCTTCACCGCGGGCGGCATCGCGACCCCGGCGGACGCGGCGATGATGATGCAGCTGGGAGCCGAGGGCGTGTTCGTCGGCTCCGGCATCTTCAAGTCCGGCGACCCCGCGGCCCGTGCCAAGGCGATCGTCAAGGCGACCACGTTCTACGACGACCCGTCGGTCATCGCGGACGTGTCGCGCGGCCTGGGCGAGGCGATGGTGGGCATCAACGTCGAGGAGGAGCCCGAGCCGCACCGCCTCGCTGAGCGTGGCTGGTAGGCGCACCGAACCCCTCGAGGGCCACTCGCGCGGCGAGGATGGCCGGTTCAAGCGCGTGGGAGCCCGGGTGCTGCTCGTCGACAGGTCCGGAGTCGAGCCGCGACTCCTCATGATGCGCGGGCACGACCCGCACGAGCCGACGCGCTCCTTCTGGTTCACGCCAGGCGGCGGGCGCGAGGGCGGGGAGACGGCTCGCGCCGCGGCGGTCCGCGAGCTTGCCGAGGAGACGGGCTTCGTGCTCGAGGAGCACGAGCTGATGGGACCGGTCTGGGTGCGCACGGCGGTGTTCGACTTCGCGTCGATGCCGTACTCGCAGACCGAGGACATCTTCGTCGCGTCCCTCGCGGACGCCGAGCGGCGTGACAGAGCGGACGCGGCCTGGACGCCGCAGGAGCAGGAGGCGCTCGACGAGCTGGCGTGGATGTCGCGGGGCGAGCTCGTCGCCGACGGACGCGAGGTGTTTCCTGCGACGCTGCTGGACGACTGGTCGGTGTTCCTCGAATGGGACGGAGCGACCGTGCACATGGGAGAGGTGGACGAGTGACCCGCATCGGGATCCTGGCGTTGCAGGGAGACGTCGTGGAGCACGAGCGCGCTCTCGCGCGCGTCGGGGCCGAGACGGTGCGTGTGCGCCGCGCTGACGAACTCGACACTGTGGACGGTCTCGTGATCCCGGGCGGTGAGTCGACCACGATCGACAAGCTGCTGCGCATCTTCGCGCTGTTCGACCCGCTCAAGGCGCGCCTCGACGACGGGCTGCCGGTGCTGGGCACGTGCGCAGGGATGATCATGCTCGCGACGGACATCATCGGCGCGATCGACGGTCAGCGCTCGCTCGGAGCGATCCCGATGACGGTGAGGCGCAATGCCTTCGGGCGTCAGGTGGACTCGTCCGAGGCTGAGCTGACGTGGCTGCCGGACGGCTCGACGATGCACGCGACGTTCATTCGTGCGCCGTGGGTCGAGGAGTGTGCGGCAGAGGTCGAGGTGCTGGCCGTCGACGAGTCGCACGGCAGTCATCCAGTGGCGGTGAGGTACCGCCACGCGATCGCCACGAGCTTCCACCCGGAGATCTCACGGGACGACCGCGTGCACGCGCTCCTGGTCGACGCCGCCACCGCGCGCTGAACGCAGCGGCGAGCCCCTGGACCTGCGCACCCGCGGGGTCCACGATGGTCGCATGCGCCTCTACGCAGATCAGTCCAGCCGCCGGGCTCGCCAGATCGTCGCGGACGCCACAGCCGTCGCGCTGATGGTGGCAGCCGTGTGGTTCGCGGCGGGCGTCGGTGCGTGGCTGGCCGAGTTCGCCCAGGCGGGGGTTGAGGTCCAGGACGCAGGCACCTCGTTCACCGGCATCATGACCGACGTGGCCGACCAGGCCGCGCGCATCGTGATCGTCGGTGACGGTCTCGCCGAGCCGTTCGCGCGCGCCGCTGGAATCGGCGGGGACGTCCACGACGCGGGCGTCGTCGTCGAGGACGGTGCCCGCACCGCCGCCGCGTGGGGGCCGTGGCTCGTGGCGGTGCCGACGGTGCTCGCGACCGTAGTCACGTGGATCCTGACGCGCGGCCGGTTCGTCCGGCGCAGGCGTGAGGCAGAGGCGTTGGCGACCACCGCGTCGGGCCTGGACGCGCTCGCCCTGCGTGCACTGGCCCACGCCGACGCTGCGGCGCTTCCCGCGGGCGCCGCGCGGGGGTGGCGAGAGGGCGATCCCGACGCGGTGCGCGCCTTGGCCGCGGCCGAGCTGGCACGCTGCGGCATCGCGAGCGAGCGCGTGTGACGGGCTGGCCGTCCGTGGACGCGCACTAGGATGGTGGGGATTCCAGACCACCGACACCGAGGAGCATCGTGTCCGGGCACTCCAAGTGGGCGACCACCAAGCACAAGAAGGCGGTCATCGACGCCAAGCGCGGCAAGCTGTTCGCCAAGCTGATCAAGAACATCGAGGTCGCGGCGCGCACCGGCGGTGGCGACCCCGCCGGCAACCCGACGCTGTTCGACGCGATCCAGAAGGCCAAGAAGTCCTCGGTCCCGAACGACAACATCGACCGCGCCGTCAAGCGCGGTTCGGGCGACGAGGCCGGTGGCGCGCAGTACGAGACGATCATGTACGAGGGCTACGGGCCCAACGGCGTCGCGATGCTGATCGAGTGCCTCACGGACAATCGCAACCGTGCCGCCATGGAGGTGCGCACGGCTCTGACGCGCAACAACGGCACGCTCGCAGACCCGGGTTCGGTCGCGTACCTGTTCTCGCGCAAGGGCCAGGTCATCGTCCCCACGACGGGCACCGACGAAGACGCTCTCATGGAGGCGACGCTCGAGGCGGGCGCCGAGGAGATCGAGAACGTCGGTGAGGTCTTCGAGATCATCTCGGAGGCAACCGATGTGGTCGCGGTGCGTACCGCGCTTCAGGACGCGGGCATCGACTACGACTCGGCCGAGGCCGTGTGGATGCCGTCGATGAAGGTCGAGCTCGACGTCGACGGTGCGCGCAAGATGCTCCGTCTGATCGACGCGCTCGAGGACTGCGACGACGTCCAGAACGTGTACGCCAACATGGACGCCTCCGACGAGGTGCTCGAGGCCGCGGCAGCTGAGTAGTTGTGCGCGTCCTCGGCGTCGACCCCGGTCTCACTCGCTGCGGCCTGGGCGTCGTCGATGCCTCGGCCGCGCGACAGATCGCGCTCGTGGACGTCGGGGTGGCGCGTTCTGACCCCGACGACGACCTACCCGCGCGTCTGACGATCATCGCGGACGCGGTCGAGCGGATGCTGGACGCGCACGCTCCCGACGCGGTCGCGCTCGAGCGCGTGTTCGCGCAGCACAACGTCAGCACCGTCATGGGCACCGCGCAGATCTCCGGCGTCGTCATGGTCGCCGCGCACCGCCGCGGGCTGCCGGTCGCGCTGTACACGCCCTCGGAGGTCAAGGCCGCCGTCACCGGATCGGGGACGGCGGGCAAGCTCCAGGTGGGAACCATGGTCACGCGGCTGCTCGGGCTCGACGAGATGCCCCGCCCGGCCGACGCCGCGGACGCCCTCGCGATCGCCATCGCGCACGCGTGGCGCGGAGGCGCAGCACCGGTCGCCTCCCGCGCGACGACCGATGCGCAGCGGAGGTGGGCCGAGGCGGAGCGCGCGGCGCGTCGGCGCGGCTAGAGGGGGCGCGATCCCGTAGCCTCGTTCGTACATACGTTCGAAGGGGAGTTCTGCGTGATCGCACAGTTGACCGGGACCGTCGCGCACGTGGGTGCGTCAGCGGTCGTGCTCGACGTCGCAGGCGTCGGCTATCGCGCCCTGTCCACGCCCGCAGCGCTCGCCGAGCTCCGGCACGGCCAGCAGGTGACGCTTCACACGCATCTCGTGGTGCGCGAGGAGTCGCTCACCCTGTTCGCGTTCGCCGTCGCCTCGGAGCGTGACACGTTCGAGGCGCTGCAGGCGGTGCAGGGGGTCGGGCCCAAGATGGCGCTCGCCATGCTCGCCGTGCACTCGCCGGAGTCGCTGGTCGCCGCGGTGCAGGCGGGGGATCAGAAGGCCCTGACCAAGGTTCCCGGCATCGGGCCCAAGGTGGCCGCGCGTCTGCTCCTGGAGCTCGGTGGGCGGCTGGTGCTGCCCGAGGACGGCACTCCCGCCGCGTCGACGGACGAGAGCGTCCAGGTGGTCGAGGCGCTGGTGGGGCTGGGCTACAACCTGAAGTCCGCAGAGAAGGCCGTGGAGAGCGTGTCCCAGGGTCCGGTGGCGGAGTCGGCTGTGCCCGAGACGCTGAGGGCCGCGCTGAAGGCCCTGGGAGGCTCGCGTGGCTGACGAGATCGACGACCTCGAGCGCGTCGTGTCGGCCGAGGCGGACGCGATCGAGCGCTCTTCCGAGGCTGCTCTGCGACCGCGCAACCTCGATGAGTTCGTGGGGCAGCGCGTGGTGCGCGAGCAGCTGTCGTTGGTGCTGCGGGCTGCGATGGCACGCGGCGGGACCTCGGACCACGTGCTCCTCTCAGGTCCGCCCGGCCTGGGCAAGACGACGCTCGCGATGATCATCGCCGCCGAGACAGGCTCGACGCTGCGCGTGACCTCAGGCCCCGCGATCGCGCACGCCGGAGACCTCGCCGCGATCCTGAGCTCCCTCGACGAGGGCGACGTGCTCTTCATCGACGAGATCCACCGCCTCGCGCGCCCGGCCGAGGAGATGCTGTACCTGGCCATGGAGGACTTCCGGGTGGACGTCGTGGTGGGCAAGGGCCCTGGCGCGACGTCGATCCCGCTCACGCTGCCGTCGTTCACCGTTGTGGGTGCGACCACGCGCGCCGGCCTGCTGCCAGCGCCGCTGCGCGACCGCTTCGGGTTCACGGGCCACCTCGACTTCTACGAGCCGGACGAGCTCAAGGCGATCCTCGTGCGCTCGGCGGGCATGCTCGATCTCTCCGTCTCGCACGATGCCGCCGCGGAGATCGCGTCGCGCTCGCGCGGCACCCCTCGCATCGCGAATCGCCTCCTGCGTCGCGTGCGCGACTGGGCGGAGGTGCACGGCGACGGGCGTGCGACGCTCACCGCGGCGAGGGCCGCGCTCGAGGTGTACGAGGTCGATGCGCGCGGCCTGGACAGGCTCGACCGTGCCGTGCTCGGTGCGCTGTGCACGCGCTTCGGCGGCGGACCCGTGGGACTCACGACGCTCGCGGTCGCGGTGGGCGAGGAGCCCGAGACGGTCGAGACAGTCGCCGAGCCGTTCCTCGTGCGCGAGGGACTGATGGGACGTAGCCCGCGCGGCCGCATCGCGACCCCCGCAGGCTGGGAGCATTTGGGCCTCAAGGGGCCCGAGCACAGCGACGGGGGAGCGACCACGCGGCTCTTCGAATGACGCACCGCGCACGCGAGCGCGCCACGTTGCGACGCTGAGCCCGACGCGCGGGGGCGCCGCGATTTTGGCCATCCGCGCGCACGTGGGTCTAGAATCTCGTGGGCCCTCCTGGGCGAATCAACTCGAAGGATCTCCGTGTCAACTGCAGCGAAGGCAGCGCGTCGCGCGCTGATGTGGCTGGGCATCATCTTGGTCGTGGGCTATGGCGCCCTGGCGGCCGGAGTGCTCACCAACCAGACGACCCTTGCCCCGGGCCTCGCCCTCGACCTTGCCGGAGGACGCCAGCTCACGCTGCAGGCGACTACCACCGACGGCTCCGAGGTGACCGAGTCGGATCTGGCGCAGGCGGTCGAGATCATCCGTAAGCGCGTGGACGCGTCGGGTGTGTCCGAGGCCGAGATCTCGACCCAGGGCTCGAACGTGATCGTCGTGTCGCTGCCGGGCAATCCTTCGGACGAGACCATCGACCTCGTGCGGCAGAGCGCGCAGCTGCAGTTCCGCCCGGTCCTCGAGATCGACTCGCCGTACCCGGTGACGGCGACCGACCCGTCCGCGACTCCGTCCGCCTCGGCCTCGACGGAGCCGACGGCGCAGGAGACGACTGACGAGGCGGCGGCCGCAGACGAGGCGACCGAGGCTTCCCCGACGCCCGAGCCCACCGCGACGGCCTCGGCCTCTGGAGATGAGCCTGCCTCGGACGAGGCCGCCGGGGACTCCACCGATGACACGACGGACTCGACGGACGAGGTGTCGCCGTCCTCGCTCACGTGGATCACCGACGACCTGCGTGCCTACGGGGATGCGCTCGACTGCACCGATCCCGCGAACCTCGGTGGCGTCGACCTCGGGGACCCCGAGGCGGGCCACGTCGCGTGCTCGGCCGACGGACTGGCGAAGATCTACATGGGCCCCGTCGAGCTCACCGGCTCCGACGTGGAGACAGCGACCTCGGGTCCCGAGCTTGGCCCCACCGGAAACCTCACCGGCGGCTACCAGGTCGTCATGGACTTCACGGACGAGGGCGCCGTGGTCTTCGACGAGATCTCCCAGCGCCTCATCACGCTGCCGAGCCCGCAGAACCAGTTCGCGATCATGCTCGACGGCGTCATCATCTCGTACCCCGTGATGAACCAGCGCATCTCCGGCGGCACCGCGCAGATCACGGGTGACTTCACGTCCGAGGAGGCCGCGACCCTCGCGAACCAGCTGAAGTTCGGTGCGCTGCCCCTGCAGCTCGAAGTCCAGTCCAACGACCTCGTGCCCGCGACTCTGGGCCAGGACCAGCTCGAGAAGGGCCTGTGGGCGGGTCTCGTCGGCCTGATCCTCGTCGTGATCTACTCGATCTTCCAGTACCGCGCGCTGGGTCTCGTGACAGTCGGCTCGCTGTTCCTCGCGGGACTGATGACCTTCCTCGCGATCGACCTGCTGTACTGGGCGATCGGCTACCGCCTCTCGCTTGCGGGAGTGGCGGGACTCATCGTCGCGATCGGTGTGACCGCGGACTCGTTCATCGTGTACTTCGAACGCGTTCGCGACGAGCTGCGCGAGGGACGCTCGCTGCAGTCGTCGATCGACCACGCCTGGAAGCGCGCGCGTCGCACGATCCTCGCGTCCGACGCGATCAACCTGCTCGCCGCGGTGGTGCTGTATCTCCTCGCTGTCGGCTCGGTGCGAGGCTTCGCCTTCACGCTCGGCCTCACGACCGTGATCGATGTCATCATCGTGTTCCTCTTCACCCACCCGACGCTCGTGCTCCTGTCGCGCACGAAGTTCTTCGGCGAGGGCCACCCCTGGTCAGGCCTCGACCCGCGCCAGCTGGGCCGCGACACGATCTACAAGGGTCGCGGGCGCTTCGTCGCCTCGACGGCCCCGACCCTCGCGGAGCGCAAGGCGGCCGCGGCGAAGGGAGAGAGCTGATGCTCGGCAACCTCGGACAGTGGGGCAACAAGCTCCACAGCGGCGAGATCACCTATCCCATAGTGCGCCAGCGCAAGCGTTGGTTCATCGTTTCGGGAGCGCTCATGGCGCTCTCGGTGCTGATCCTGCTGGTCAAGGGCATCAACCCCGGCATCGACTTCGTCGGCGGCACGCAGTTCGTGATCCAGGACCAGACCGACCCGGCGATCGCCCAGGAGATCGGTTCCGAGCACTCGGCCGATGCGGTGGCGATCCCGCTCGGCACTGACCGTGTGCAGCTGTCGATGGGGGAGACCTCGATCGAGGAGGCGCGCGGCATCGTCGACGAGCTCTCCGAGGGCTACGGCGTCGACCCGGGGGACATCGCCTCCACCCAGATCGGCCCCACGTGGGGCGCGGAGGTCGGCAAGAAGGCCATCCAGGGCCTCATCGTGTTCCTCCTGCTCGTGAGCGTCGTGATGACGCTGTACTTCCGCGCGTGGCGCATGGCCGCAGGAGCGCTCGTCGCACTGTTCCACGACCTGCTGTTCACCGTCGGCATCTACGCGCTCTCAGGCTTCGAGGTCACCCCGGGCTCCGTGATCGGCTTCCTGACGATTCTGGGCTACTCGTTGTACGACACGGTCGTGGTCTTCGACAAGGTGCGCGAGAACACCTCGAACCTGTTCAGTCAGCATCGCTTCACCTATGCGGAGCTCGCGAACCTGGCAGTCAACCAGACGCTCGTGCGCTCGATCAACACGTCGGTCGTCGCACTGCTGCCCGTGAGCGCGATCCTCTTCATCGGCTCGTTCCTGTTGGGCGCGGGAACCCTCAAGGACATCTCGCTCGCGCTGTTCATCGGCATGGCAGTCGGCACCTACTCGTCGATCTTCGTGGCGACGCCGGTCGAGGTCGCGCTGCGCAGCAGCGAGCCGCGCATCAAGGAGCACACCGCGCAGGTGCTCGCCGCACGCGAGGCGGGCACCACGGACGTCTCGTACAGCGAGGACGGCGAGGTGCGCGTCGGTGCCCTTCAGCCCGGACACCACCAGGGCACGCAGTCGCAGCCGCGCCGCAAGGGACGCCGCTGAGCTGATCCGCCGTCGCGCAGTCGCACTCCTGTGCCTGCGAGTCGAGTGTGCAGGCACCGCTAGACTGGTGCCTTCGCGGGGCTGCCAGGCGGTCTCCGCGTCGACCGTGGTGACAGGAGGTGCGCGTGACCGAGACGAGGCCCTCCACCGCGTCGCTCGGACCGTTGGGGTTCCTGCGTCGCGGACAGCGTGAGCCCACCGCGATCGACGGCGTGCTCGACACGTTCCGTGCCCACTACCCGCGTGAGCGCAGCGCGGTCATCGAGCGCGCGTACACGGTCGCCGCAGAGGCGCACGAGGGTCAGCGCCGCAAGAGCGGCGAGCCGTACATCACCCACCCGATCGCGGTCGCCCAGATCGTCGCCGATCTCGGCCTGCCGGCGAGCGTGATCGCAGCCGCGCTCCTTCACGACGTCGTCGAGGACACCGAGTATCCGCTGGAGCAGATGACCGCGGAGTTCGGCGACGAGATCTCGATGATCGTCGACGGCGTCACCAAGCTCGACAAGGTGAAGTACGGCGACGCCGCGCAGGCCGAGACAGTGCGCAAGATGGTCGTGGCCATGGCCAAGGACATCCGGGTGCTGCTTCTCAAACTGTGCGATCGCCTGCACAACGCGCGCACGTGGGAGTTCGTCTCGCCCGAGTCGGCGCGCAAGAAGGCGCAGGAGACGCTCGAGATCTATGCGCCGCTGGCGCATCGCATGGGGCTCAACGCGATCAAGTGGGAGCTCGAGGACCTGTCCTTCCGGACGCTGTACCCGAAGATCTACCAGGAGATCGTGGACGTCGTCACGGAGCGCGCGCCCGAGCGCGACAAGTACCTGGCGCAGGTGCGCGAGGAGATCGCGGCGGACCTGCGCGAGATGCGCGTGAAGGCGGAGATCTCGGGGCGACCCAAGCACTACTACTCCGTCTACCAGAAGATGATCGTGCGCGGGCGCGACCTCAACGACATCTACGACCTCGTAGGTGTGCGCATCCTGGTGGACACGGTGCGCGACTGCTACGCCGTGCTGGGCGCCATGCACGCCCGCTATCAGCCGGTGCCGGGCCGCTTCAAGGACTACATCGCGACGCCCAAGTTCAACCTGTACCAGTCGCTGCACACGACGGTGATCGGCCCTTCGGGCAAGCCGGTGGAGCTGCAGATCCGCACCCACGACATGCACCGGCGTGCTGAGTATGGCCTCGCTGCTCATTGGCGTTACAAGGAGAACGGGCGCACCGGCGAGCAGGCGACGAGTGCGCCCGGGGACATGGGGTGGCTGCGCCAGATCGCCGACTGGCAGCAGGAGACGGCCGACCCGAGCGAGTTCCTCGACTCGCTGCGAGGGGAGATCTCGCGCGCCGAGGTGTACGTCTTCACGCCGCGCGGGCGCCTGCTGTCGCTGCCGCAGGGCGCGACGCCCGTCGACTTCGCCTACGCCGTGCACACCGAGGTGGGACACAAGACGATCGGCGCGAAGGTCAACGGGCGGCTGGTGCCGCTCGATTCGACCTTGGACAACGGCGACACGGTCGAGGTGCTGACCACCTCAGACGAGAACGCTCATCCGCGGCGCGACTGGCTCGACTTCGTGCAGTCGACGCGTGCGCGCAACAAGATCAGGCAGTGGTTCACGCGCGAGCGGCGCGAGGAGTCCATCGAGGCAGGTCGCGACATGCTCGCGCGTGCCATCAGGCGCCAGCACCTGCCCATGCAGCGCCTCATGTCCCGGTCGACGCTCCTCGCACTCGCCAAGGAGATGCACTACGACGATGTGGACGCTCTCTACGCCGCCATCGGCGAGCACAAGGAGCAGCCGGCCGACGTCGTGGCCCGCATGGTCGAGGCCGTCGGTGGCCAGGAGGGCGCCGACGAGGACATCACCGAGATCACCCGACCAGGCACGGCGCGCACCGCGAGGCGGGGAGACCCCGGCGTCTCGGTGCACGGGCTGTCGGATGTGGTCGTCAAGCTGTCGAAGTGCTGTACCCCCGTGCCCGGCGACGCGATCCAGGGCTTCGTCACGCGCGGCCAGGGAGTAAGCGTCCATCGTGCCGACTGCGACAATCTCGCCTCCCTGAGGGAGCAGCAGCCCGAACGCCTCATCGACGTCCAGTGGACCGGGCAGCACGAGGCGACTTACATGGTCCAGATCGAGGTCGAGGCGCTCGACCGCAACAGGCTGCTGAGCGATGTGGTGCAGGTGCTGTCCGACCACCACGTCAACATCTTGGGAGCGCACGTCTCGACCAACAAGGATCGCGTCGCGCTGAACACCTTCACGTTCGAGATGGCGGACCCCTCGCACCTCGGCGCCGTGCTGGGTGCGGTGCGCCGCATCGAGGGCGTGTACGACGCGCGCCGCGTGACGGGCACCCGCAAGATCTAGGCGGCCTCGGTCAAGCCGGGTGATTCGCGGGCGATGGCACGCAGCGCCGTCAGCACCGCGTCGGCGTCTCCTCTTCGCGTCGGCGGCACTGCGGCGACCATGGCGGCGACGCCGTCGAGGCCAGCAGGGTTGCAGCGCAGGAACGCCTGGACGGGTGAGAACGCGTGCGCTGCTGCGCTGAAGCGCAGCGCGTCGGCACAGCATCGCAGTGGGTCAGTGACGGCCACGCCGGGCGCGACGGGCGTCGCCGGAGCGCAGGCGACGTGCGTGCGCACGCGGAGGGACGCCCCGGCGCGCACGTCTGGACGGTGCATCTCCCGCGGGCCGATGACGTCGATGGTGGTGGTGGGTTGCGATCCCGTGTGTATCCACAGCCCCGCGAGTCCGGTCACGACGCCGCGTCGCGGCACCAGGTGCGCGACCGCGAGCGCGCGGATCCCAGGCGTGAGCGGCAGGTCGATCGGGGCGGCGACGCCTGGCAGCAGCTGGCGGAGGTGGCCCTCACGCAGCGCGCGCTCGTAACCGTGTCTCCCGAGCGTGGGGGCGGTGGCGAGAAGCATGGCCCCGAGCATGCCAGTGGGCCCGGCTCGGAGGAATCCGAACCGGGCCCATTGGGGATGACTTCGCGCGCCGCCGGCGCGGCCTGCGGTCTAGAGAGCCTCGATCTGTGCGAGCCAGGCGCGGCGGGCGGCAAGTGCCTCCTCGGCCGCCTTGATGGCGCGCGCATCCTTGGCTGCCTTGGCCTTCTCGAGGTCGGACTCGAGCTCCGCGATGGCGGAGTACAGCTGTGCCGCGGCGCCGGAGGCGCGCTTCTCGAGCTCGGGGTTGGACGAGTTCCAGGCGGCGTCCTCCGCCTCGCGCACGGCGCGTTCCACGGCGCCGAGTCGCTTGGCCAGTCGGGCGGCGTCCGCACGCGGCAGGCGACCTGCGGCCTCGTAGCGATCCTGCAGCGCACGCAGCGTCTGCTTCACGGTCGCCAGATCGGTGATGGGCAGGAGTGCCTCGGCCTCGACGACCACGGCCTCCTTGGCCTCGACGTTGCCCGCGAGCGCCGCGTCCTCCGCGTCGCTCGCCTGTCGGCGGCTGTCGAAGAAGGCGTCCTGTGCTGCCTGGAAGCGGCGCCACAGGGCGTCATCGACGCTGCGGCGCCCGCGACCGGACTGGCGCCACTCGTTCATGAGGTCACGGAATGCGCGCGCGGTCGAGTCCCAGTCCGTCGACGTCTGGAGGGCCTCGGCGCGGGCGACGAGCGCCTCCTTGCGGTCGGCCACTTCGGCATTGTCCTTGTCGAGCTGAGCGAAGTGGTGCTTGCGAGCCTTCTCGAAGGCCGATCGTGCGTGCGTGAAGCGCTTCCACAGGGCACGTTCGGTGTCCTTGGAGATGCGCGCACCGGCGCGCTGCGCTTCCTTCCACTCGTCGAGCAGCGCGCGCAGTTCGGCGGTGTCGTTCTTCCAGTGGACCTGTGACTCGGGCTTCGCGGCGATCGCCTCGGCACGGGCGACGATGTCCTCGCGGGCGGCGAGCGCGGCTTCGCGCGCGGCGCGCCGCTCCTCCTGAATGCGAGTGCGGGCGGCAGCGGCCTCGTCGGAGACTGCGGCGAAGCGCTCGCGCAGCGCAGCGACGTCGCCGACGACCTCGGGGCGGCCGAGCGCCTCGGTGAGCGTCGACATCGAGTCGTCGATGTCCTTGACCGACAGCTCGGCGGAGCTCAGTCGAGCGTGGAAGCGCTCGACCGACGCCTTCAGCTCGTAGAAGGCCTTCGAGTACGGGGCGAGCGGGTCCTCTGCGGAGGCGGGCCCCACCGCGACCTTGTCCTTGCCGATCACGACGTACACGGTGCCGTCCTCGACCTCGCCGAACGCCTCGGCTGCGGCGAGCTGCTCGGGCGTGACCTCGTCCACGACCGGCACCTTGACGGGATGCGTGGCGTGCGCCGCGATCGCCGCGGGGGAGGGGCCCGAGCCAGGCTTGGGAGCGCGGGGCTTGGGGGAACCTGGCTTCGGCGCACGAGGCTTCGGGCCCTTTGCCTTCGTGGGCGCCTCGGCGGCGTCCTTCGAGTCACCGCCGTCCGTGCTCGGAGCGGCCTCGTCCGGCGCGGAGTCGGCCGACGCGTCGGCGGCTGGTGTGGTCGCGGCCTCGGGCTCGACGGGGGAGTCGACGGTGGCGTCGTCGACCGCGCCCTCCTCGGTGGGGACGGCGTCGGCAGTGGTGTCGGCGGGGCGCTCGGCGGTGGTCATGAAACGGATACCTCGTTCACGATGACGGACAGTGCCGGACGACCATCGGCATCCCCGGTGATCGTGCCGGCGTGGGCAACGGAGTCCACAATACCCAGCCCGGACACCACGTGGCCGAACACCGTATAGCCGCCGGCGTCGTCGGCGGGAATGGCGGAGTCCTCGTAGACGACGAAGAACTGGCTCCCCATCGAGTTCGCGGCGGCGTCCGCGCCCGCGGCGAGGGCGCTCTGGCGTGCCATCGCGAGCGTGCCCGCTGGGTAGATGCCATCCGCGGGTGCGTTCTCGATCGGCCCGAACGTGTACGCCGGGCCGCCAGCGCCGGTGCCGAGCGGGTCGCCGCACTGGAGCACATAGATTCCCGAGGTGGTCAGCCGGTGGCACTCGGTGCGATCGAAGTAGCCGTCCTCGGCGAGCGCGAGGAACGACGCGACGGCCTGCGGCGCTGCCTCGCCGTCGAGTTCGACGACGATGTCGCCGTGATTGGTCGCGAGCGTCGCGGTCCAGGTCTGTGCCTCCGCAAGCGAGCTGGGCGGTGGCGTGCTGGATGCAGCCCACCCGTCTGAGACCTCGAACTCGGGTTCGGCTTCAGCGGCATCGGTGGGTGTCGGCACGCCCGATGCAGTGGGGGCGTCGTCCGTCCCCGCCTCGTCGCGCCCTGTAGCCAGCGCGAGCACGACTGCCACCAACGCGCCGATCAGGAGGACCGCCGCGACGATCGCGACCAGCTGCCAGCGCCGTCTCACGCGCCGTTCGCGCTCCGCCTCGGCACGCTCGTGCTCGATGCGCTCCCGGCGTGCGCGCTCTGTGGCGCGGTGTCGACTGCTCACAGCGTTCTCCCTGTTCTCGGCGCCGTCAGTGTAGGCGCGCGTCGGATGGAACAATGTGCTGCATGGCACGCGTGAGACCCCTGTCAGGATTCCCCGAGTGGACCCCCGCCGAGCGGGTGGTCGAGTCCCACGTCCTCGGAACGCTCCGCGAGGTGTTCGCGCTCCATGGCTTCGGCGAGATCGAGACGCGCGCGGTGGAGCCCGTGGAACGACTGGCGGGCGACTCGGAGGCCTCGAAGGAGATCTATGTGCTCCAGCGTCTGCACGCCGAGGGCGACGCCGAGGCGAAGCTCGGTCTGCACTTCGATCTGACGGTGCCTTTCGCGCGCTACGTCGAGGAGCACCAGGGCGCGCTGCAGTTCCCGTTCCGTCGCTGGCAGATTCAGAAGGTGTGGCGCGGCGAGCGGCCTCAGGAGGGGCGCTTCCGCGAGTTCTATCAGGCCGACATCGATGTCGTGGCTCGCGAGACGCTGCCCGAGCACCTCGAGGCCGAGGTCGCGATCGTCATGGCGCGCGCGCTCGGATCGCTGCCGATCCCGTCCGTGACGATGCGTGTGAACAATCGTGCGCTCGTCGAGGGGTTCTACCGCGGTGTGGGCATCGAGGACGTCGCGGGCGCGCTCCGCAGCGTGGACAAGCTCGACAAGATCGGTCCCGATGGCGTGCGCGCCGAGCTCGCGGCGCAGGGGATCGCGCAGACGGCGGCCGACGCGGCACTCGAGCTCGCGAAGATCTCGTCGACCGACGCGTCGTTCGCCCGGGCCGTCGATGATCTGTGGGAGACCACCGTGAAGGTCCACGACCACGCGGCCGCGCAGGAGCAGCTCGCGCGCGGCATCGCCTCACTCGCGGCGCTCGTGGAGTCCGTCAACGCCGCCGTGCCCGGCACCGCGGTGGCGGATCTGCGGATCGCCCGAGGGCTCGACTACTACACGGGCTCGGTCTACGAGACGTTCATGGACGGCCACGAGGGCTTCGGCTCCATCTGTTCGGGCGGCCGCTATGACTCGCTCGTGGCCGGGGGAGGCTTCCCTGGAGTCGGCATGTCGATCGGCGTGAGCCGACTCGTCGCGCTGCTGCTGTCCGCTGGACTCGTGGCGCCGACGCGCTCGGTGCCCTCGGCGGTGCTCGTCGCCGTCGTCGATGAGGGGTCTCGTGGTCAGTCCGCCGCGATCGCCGATCGTCTGCGCGCGCGCGGCATCGCCTGCGAGGTCGCTCCGAGCGCCGCGAAGTTCGGCAAGCAAATCCAGTACGCGGATCGACGCGGCATCCCGTTCGTGTGGTTCCCCGGTGCCTCCGGCGACGGCGAGGTCAAGGACATCCGTTCGGGCTCGCAGGCTCCCGCGGACGCCGACGCGTGGACCCCGCCCCTCGAGGACCGTGCCCCACGCGTGGTGCCCGTCGCCGACTGACTGGGTCTAGCGTCGGGCCTGCGAGCCGTACGGCGCCCGCCGCTAGACTGGAACCCGCTTCACGCACCACCGAGCGCCCCAGGGGCGCCAACGAAAGGCAGACCTTGCTCCGCACGCATCTCGCAGGAAACCTCCGCGCCTCCGACGCGGGCCAGACCGTCACGCTTGCCGGCTGGGTGGGCCGCCGTCGCGATCACGGCGGCGTGGCGTTCATCGACCTGCGCGACGCGTCGGGCCTCGCTCAGGTCGTCATACGCGAGGAGATCGCGCACGCGTTGCGCACGGAGTACGTCATCCAGGTGGTGGGCGAGGTCCGCGAACGCCCGGCCGGCTCGGCGAATCCGAACATGCCGTCGGGTGAGGTCGAGGTCGTCGTCAGCGACGTGACCGTCCTGAACGAGTCAGCGCCCACGCCGTTCCCGATCGACGAGCACGTCAACGTCGGCGAGGAGGCGCGCCTCAAGCACCGGTACCTCGACCTGCGGCGCCCCCAGCCCCGCGCGAACATCGTGCTGCGCTCGAAGGTCAACCAGGCTGCGCGCCGCGTGCTCGAACGCCACGACTTCCTCGAGATCGAGACTCCGACGCTGACGCGCTCCACGCCCGAGGGCGCCCGAGACTTCCTGGTGCCCGCCCGCCTGTCGCCCGGGTCCTGGTACGCGCTGCCGCAGTCGCCGCAGCTGTTCAAGCAGCTGCTCATGGTCGGCGGCATGGAGCGGTATTACCAGATCGCGCGCTGCTACCGCGATGAGGACTTCCGCGCCGACCGCCAGCCCGAGTTCACGCAGCTCGACATCGAGATGAGCTTCGTTGACCAGGACGATGTGATCGCGCTGGGCGAGGAGCTCGTCAAGGAGTTGTGGGCGCTCATCGGCTATGAGGTCTCGACGCCGATCCCGCGCATCACGTACGCGGACGCCATGGCGCGCTTCGGCTCTGACAAGCCCGACCTGCGCTTCGGCCTCGAGCTCACGGAGCTGACCGAGTACTTCAAGGAGACGCCGTTCCGCGTGTTCCAGGCGGACTACGTGGGCGCGGTCGTCATGCCCGGCGGGGCCTCGCAGCCGCGCAAGGTGCTCGACGCCTGGCAGGAGTGGGCCAAGCAGCGCGGCGCCAAGGGCCTTGCGTATGTGCTCGTCCAGGAGGACGGCACGCTCACGGGCCCGGTCGCCAAGAATCTCTCGGAATCGGAGCTGGCCGGGCTCGCGGGGGCCACCGGCGCGGCGCCAGGCGACTGCATCTTCTTCGCCGCAGGTGGCGTGGATACTTCCCGTGCGCTCCTTGGTGCCGCCCGCAACGAGATCGCCAAGCGCGTCGGCCTGATCGACGAGGACCGCTTCGAGTTCTGCTGGGTCGTCGACGCTCCGCTGTTCAAGCCGGTCGTCGCCGACGACGACGACGTGGCGCTCGGCTCGTCGGCCTGGACCGCCGTCCACCACGCGTTCACGAGCCCCAAGCCTGAGTTCATGGACACGTTCGACACGGACCCGGGCCCGGCCACGGCGTACGCGTACGACATCGTCTGCAACGGCAACGAGATCGGCGGCGGATCGATCCGTATCCACCGCCAGGACGTGCAGCAGCGCGTGTTCAACGTCATGGGCATCGGTGAGGAGGAGGCGCAGGAGAAGTTCGGCTTCCTCCTGGACGCGTTCCAGTACGGCGCGCCGCCGCACGGCGGCATCGCGCTCGGCTGGGACCGCGTCACCGCGCTGCTCGCGAAGGCCGGCTCCATTCGAGACGTCATCGCGTTCCCCAAGTCCGGAGGCGGCTACGACCCGCTCACCGAGGCGCCCGCTCCCATCACCGAGGAGCAGCGCAAGGAGGCAGGCGTGGACTTCGTGCCCGAGCCGGAAGAGGCGGACTCCAAGGCGTAGCTCGCCGCAGTCGAACGAGGGCGGATCCCCACCATCGGATCCGCCCTCGTCGCGTTCCCGGGGTGTCGGTGCGACGGCCTAGGCTTGCCGCATGGATCTGTTCGACGCGGCGCGCACTGACGCCTCGGGAGTGCCCGCGCCCACGTCGAGCTCGCCGCTCGCGGTGCGGATGCGCCCGCGCACCCTCGATGAGGTCGTGGGACAGTCCCATCTGCTCGGCGACGGCTCGCCCCTGCGGCGGCTGATCGGCGAGACCGCGCCCGCTACCTCCGTGATGCTGTGGGGGCCTCCGGGCACGGGCAAGACCACGCTCGCCTACCTCGTCGCCGGAGGCCGGCGCTTCGTCGAGCTCTCGGCGGTGTCGTCCGGCGTCAAGGACGTGCGTGCCGTGATCGACGACTCGAAGCGTCGGATCGCCACAGGGGAGCGCGAGACGGTCGTATTCATCGACGAGATCCACCGCTTCACCCGCAGCCAGCAGGACATCCTGCTGCCAGCGGTCGAGAACCGTTGGATCACGCTGATCGGGGCGACCACCGAGAACCCGTCCTTCTCGGTCGTCGGCCCGCTGCTGTCTCGGTCGCTGTTACTGACCCTCAAGCCCCTGGGCGCCGACGATGTGACGGCGCTGCTGGGACGCGCCGTCGCCGATGCGCGCGGCCTCGGCGGGGACGTGGTCCTCGACGACGACGCGCGCGATCAGCTGGTGCGTGTCGCGGGCGCAGACGCGCGCAAGGCGCTCACGCTCCTCGAGGCGGTCGCGGATGCGGCCGCGGACAATGACGGTGTCATCACTCGGGGCATCGTCGAGGCCACCATGGACGCCGCGTTGGTCGCCTACGACAAGTCCGGCGACCAGCACTACGACGTCATCAGCGCGTTCATCAAGTCGGTGCGCGGATCCGACGTCGACGCCGCGCTCCACTACCTCGCTCGCATGGTGGTGGCGGGGGAGGACCCGCGCTTCATCGCGCGCCGGCTCGTGATCCTCGCGTCGGAGGACATCGGTCTGGCGGATCCTCAGGGCTTGGTGATCGCTCAGGCAGCGGCCGACGCGGTGAGCTTCATCGGCATGCCCGAGGGTCGCATCCCACTTGCGGAGGCGACGGCCTACTTGGCTCTCGCACCCAAGTCGAATCGCGCGTACGACGCCATCAACAGGGCGATCGCAGACGTCAAGGCCGGCAGGGCAGGCGTCGTGCCGGCGCACCTTCGGGACGCGCACTACAGCGGGGCCGAGAAGCTCGGGCACGGCAAGGGCTATCAGTACAGCCACGACGCGCCGCGCGGAGTCGCCGCCCAGGAGTACTTGCCGGAGGAGTTGCGCGGCACGCGCTACTACGCCCCGACGGACCATGGCGTCGAGCGCACGCTGGGGGAGAGGCTCACCGCGATCCGGGAGATGCTCGGACGGGACTGACCAGGCGACCTGCGCCTGGTATGCTTGTTCAGCCCTCGCGGACGGTTGGCTGCTGTCGCCGCGAACATGCACACACTCGTACTTCTCGGTGCGCTCCCGCGCGCATCGAGGCAGTGAAGGAAATCATGACCTCTGTTCAGAAGGCACGCCGCCAGGTGCGGCTGTCCCGCGCTCTCGGCATCGCCCTGACGCCCAAGGCTGTCAAGCACTTCGAGAAGCGCCCCTACCCGCCCGGCGAGCACGGTCGTACCGCCCGCCGCAAGGAGAGCGACTACGCCGTCCGTCTGCGCGAGAAGCAGCGTCTTCGCGCGCAGTACGGTCTGCGCGAGAAGCAGATGACCTCGACCTACGCCGAGGCCAAGAAGGAGCAGGGCCTGACCGGTGAGGCGTTCGTCGAGCTTCTCGAGATGCGTCTCGACGCGCTCGTGCTGCGCGCCGGCTTCGCCCGCACGATCCTGCAGGCCCGCCAGTCGGTGCTGCACCGCCACATCCTCGTGGACGGCAAGATCGTCGACCGCCCCTCGTTCCGCGTGAAGCCGGGTCAGACCATCCAGGTCAAGCCCAAGGCCGTCACCATGGAGCCTTACATGGCCGCTGCAGCGGGCGCGCACCGCGACGTCCTGCCCCAGGTGCCGGAGTACCTCAACGTCACGCTGGAGAAGCTCACGGCTCAGCTCGTGCGTCGCCCCAAGCGTGCCGAGGTCCCCGTGACCTGCGACGTGCAGCTGGTCGTCGAGTACTACGCTCGATAATCCGCTGAACCGTTAGGCTCTTCCAGAGCCGACACACGCAGACGCCGCGGCGCGCTGCTCCCGGTCGGGAGCGGAGCGTCGCGGCGTTCTGCATGAGGCCCGTTCACGCCGGCCGCCGCACAGATTCGCCCGCCTCGCGCGGGCCAGGAGACAGGGAAAGAATGCGCACCTCCGAGATCGCCACGCGCTGGACTGACTACTTCGCGAAGCAGGACCACCACGTGGCGCCGAGCGCGTCGCTGGTGTCTCCGGACCCGTCGCTGCTGTTCACGGTCGCAGGGATGGTGCCGTTCATCCCGTACATCATCGGCACCGACACGTCCCCGCACGCGCGTATCGCCTCGGTCCAGAAGTGCATTCGCACCAAGGACATCGAAGAGGTCGGCAAGACCACCCGCCACGGCACGTTCTTCCAGATGCTGGGCAACTTCTCCTTCGGCGACTACTTCAAGGAAGGCGCGATCCACTTCGCGTACGACTTCCTGACCGGTCCCGAGTCCGAGGGCAAGCTCGGCTTCGACCCCGAGCGGTTCTGGGTGACGATCTGGAGCGAGGACGACGAGGCGTACTCGCACCTCACGAACGTGGGAGTGGACCCGTCGCGCATCGTCAAGCTGACGCGCGAGGAGAACTTCTGGGATACCGGTCAGCCTGGCCCCGCGGGCCCGTGCGCAGAGTGGCACTACGACCGCGGCCCCGAGTTCGGCCCCGAGGCCGTGGGGGGCACCGTCGATCCCGGCGGCGACCGCTACCTCGAGGTCTGGAACCTGGTGTTCGACCAGTTCCTGCGGGGCGAGGGCGCAGGCAAGGACTACCCGCTGATCAAGGAACTCGACCAGAAGGCGATCGACACGGGAGCTGGCCTGGAGCGCCTCGCGTACCTCAAGCAGGGCGTGGCGAACATGTACGAGATCGACGAGGTCTTTCCCGTCATCGCGAAGGCTCAGGAGCTCACCGGTCGCGACTACGGCTCGGATGAGACCAACGACGTGCGCATGCGCGTCATCGCGGACCACGTGCGCTCCTCGCTCATGCTCATCGGCGACGGCGTCACCCCGGGCAACGAGGGCCGTGGCTACGTGCTGCGCCGCCTGATCCGACGTTCCGTGCGCGCCATGCGCCTCATGGGCTATGACGCGCAGGCGATGCCGGAGCTGCTGCCCGTCTCGCTCGAGGCGATGAAGCTCACGTACCCCGAGCTCGAGGCGGACCGCGGCCGCATCGAGCAGATCGCCTACACCGAGGAGGACGCGTTCCGTCGCACTCTCACCTCCGGCACCACGATCTTCGACGTCGCGGTCGCCAAGGCGAAGAGCGCCGGCGACAAGGCGCTCTCGGGAGCCGACGCGTTCACGCTGCACGACACCTACGGCTTCCCGATCGACATCACCCTCGAGATGGCCGCCGAGCAGGGCATCCAGGTGGATGAGGCGCGCTTCCGCGAGCTCATGAAGGAGCAGAAGGAGCGTGCGCGCGCCGACGCGAAGGCAAAGAAGGGCGGCCACGCGGACGTCAGCGTCTATAACGGCATCAAGGAGGCCGAGGGGCTCACTGAGTTCAGGGCCTACGAGACCCTCACCCTCGCGACCGAGGTGACTGCGCTGCTCAAGGAAGGCGTGTCCGTGCCGGTGGCGACCGAGGGCGACACCGTCGAGGTGGTGCTACCGCAGACCCCGTTCTACGCGGAGTCTGGCGGCCAGGAGGCGGACTCTGGCGTGATCCGCTCCGCGCACGCGACCTTGGAAGTCATCGACGTGCAGCGCCCGGTCAAGGGACTCATCGTCCACACCGCGCGCGTCGTCGAGGGCGAGATCGCGCAGGGTGACGCCGTCTCCGCCGAGGTCGACCCCGAGTGGCGCCTTGGCGCGCGTCAGGCACACTCCGGCACGCACCTGCTGCACGCTGCGCTGCGTGAGGTCCTGGGTCCGCAGGCGCTGCAGTCCGGCTCGTACAACAAGCCCGGCTACCTGCGCCTGGACTTCTCGTGGCCTTCGGCGCTCAGCGCCGAGACGCGCTCCGAGATCGAGGAGGTCACGAACCGCGCGATCCGCCAGGACCTCGACGTGTCGTGGCAGTACATGACGCTCCCCGAGGCGAAGGACTGGGGCGCCGTTGCGCTGTTCGGCGAGACCTATGACGAGTCTCAGGTGCGCGTGGTGCAGATCGGTGGCCCGTGGTCGCGCGAGCTGTGCGGCGGCACGCACGTGGACCACGCGAGCCAGGTCGGCATGGTCGCCGTTTCCTCCGAGGCCTCTGTCGGTTCGGGCTCGCGTCGCATCGAGGCCTTCGTCGGGCTTGAGGCGTTCCAGCAGCTCGCGGCCGAGCGCGCCCTCGTGACGGAGCTCACGAGCACCCTCAAGGTTCAGCCGGGCGAGCTTCGTGGCCGTGTCGAGCGCCTGCTCGAGCGTGTGGCCGATGCGGAGCGCCAGCTCGCGGGCTTCCGCCAGCAGGCGATGCGCGACGCCGCGGCGGGCCTGGTCGACTCCGCCGACGAGGTGGACGGCGTGCGCGTCGTGACGCATGCGTCGGAGGCAGCCGCGAGCGGTGACGACCTGCGCACCCTCGTGCTCGACGTCCGTGCCCGCCTCGGCGAGTCGGCCCCTGCCGTGGTCGCCGCGTCGGGCGTGTTCGACGGGCGGCCCCAGATCGTCGTCGCCACGAACGAGGCGGCGCGCGGCCGGGGGGTGCGCGCGGGAGACCTCGTGAAGATCGCGGCGGGCGTGCTCGGCGGCGGAGGCGGCGGCAAGCCCGACCTCGCGCAGGGCGGCGGCCAGGACCCGGCGCGCGTGCCCGACGCGCTGGCGGCCATCAAGGACGCCGTGCGTGGATAGGCACGTGCGCGTGGGCGTCGACGTGGGCACCGTGCGCGTCGGCGTCGCCGCGAGCGACCCGGACGGTCTCATGGCCTTCCCGGTCGGCACCGTGCAGCGGTCCAAGACCGCCGTGCGTGAGGTGGCCGCGCTGGTCGCCGAGCGCGACGCACGCGTCGTCTTCGTGGGGCTGCCACGCACGCTCGCGGGGCGCGAGAGCACGTCCGCGGACGATGCTCGCGCTTTTGCACAGGAGCTCGCGGAACTCACGCACGCGACGGTTCGTTTGGTGGACGAGCGATTCTCGACCACGACCGCCTCGCGGGCCATGAGCGCCGCCGGGCGATCCACCAAGCAGCAGCGCGCGGTGATCGATCAGGCCGCCGCCGTGGTCATCCTCGAGAACGCACTCGATATACAGAAGAACGGGAACCTCGGTACAGTGACCTACGAGGTTTCACGCAAGGGGAGTCATGACTGACCTGTTCGAAGCGGAGACCGTGTCCACCACGTCTCTCGATCTGCGCCGTCTGCAGCGCCAGAAGCGCCGCGCCACGCGCCGCAAGTGGACGCTCGTCGCCACGGCCGTGGCGCTCGTGGTGCTCGCGCTCGGCGCGTCCGTGGCCTACGGCTTCCTGAACTCGTTCCAGCCGGAGGAGACGACGGTCGCGGACTTCGAGGGCAGCGGACAGGGAACGGTCCAGGTCGTGATCGAGGCCGGCGACACCGGCACCGACATCGCGAACACGCTGTACGACGCGGGCGTGGTCGCCTCGACCCAGGCCTTCATCCAGGCGTGGCAGAGCAACCCCGACTCGGCGGGCATCACGCCCGGCTACTACTTCATGCAGCGCGAGATGAAGGCTGTATACGCGCTTCAGCAGCTGCTCGATCCCAACTACCGGGACGTGCGCCGCATCACGGTGCGCGAGGGCGTGCGGCTCGAGTACTACTACCAGAAGATCGCCGACCTCACGGAGTACACGTACGACGAGGTCGAGGCGGCTGCCGCGGACACCGAGGCGCTCGGCCTGCCCGCCGAAGCTGGCGGCAACCTCGAGGGTTGGCTGTTCCCCTCGACGTACGAGTTCAACCCCGGCGTGACGCCGCAGGATGTGCTGTCCAAGATGGTCGCGACCACCGTGAGCAAGCTCCAGAGCGTCGGCGTTCCCCAGGATCAGTGGCAGCGGGTGCTGACCGTCGCCTCGCTGGTCGAGGCGGAAGCGAAGCTGGACGAGGACCGGCCCATGATCGCCGGAGTGATCTACAACCGTCTCGAGGCAGACATGCCTCTGCAGTTCGACTCGACGGTCAAGTACCTCTCGCCGTCGGAAGGTGCGTTCACTTCGGACGAGGAGCGCGCGATCGACTCGCCGTACAACACGTACCTGTACACCGGGCTGCCGCCCGGTCCCATCATGGGACCTGGCGAGGCGTCGATCCAGGCGGCGTGGCTTCCCGCGGAGCACGACTACATGTACTTCGTGACGACGAACCTCATCACCGGCGAGACGGCTTACGCGGAGACCTACTCGGAGCACCTCAAGAACGTCGAGATCCTGCAGCAGTGGTACGCGGAGAACGGCGGCTGATCGCGTGAGCGTCGCCCGCCGGGCGGGCGTGCTCGGGCATCCCATCGCCCACTCGCTGTCGCCGACGCTTCACCGTGCCGCCTACGCGGGACTGGAACTGGACTGGGAGTACGAGGCGTACGACGTCGAGGAGTCCCAGCTGAGCGGATTCATCGACGGCCTAGGTCTCGAATGGGCGGGCCTGTCGCTGACGATGCCCCTCAAGGTGGCCGCGGTGCCGCTGATGGACTTCGTCGAGCCCATGGCCAAACTCGTCGGCGCGGTCAACACGGTGCTGATCCAGCACGTGGGGCCCATGCGACAGCTCGTCGGCGCGAACACCGACGTCCATGGCGTGGTCGCCGCGCTGCGCGAGCAGGGCGTCGCGCGAGTCGAGTCCGCCGTGATCCTCGGCGGAGGCGCCACGGCGACGTCGGCGATGGCGGCGCTCGGCCAGCTCGGGTGCACCGCACCCGTCGTGGCAGTGCGCAGCAGAGCCCGCGCAGGTGCGCTCGTGCGCGCGGCCACGCGCATGGGTGTCGCGCCCCGGTTCGTCGCGTTCGACGATGTCGCGCGGGACCTCGTCCATGCGGACGCCGTCGTCTCCACCATCCCGGCCGACGCGGCGGCAGCGCTGGTGCCGGCACTCACGACGGCGCGTGGCGTGCTTCTTGATGTCGTGTACGAGCCGCTCGAGAGCCCCTTCGCCGCGTCGTGGACCGCGAGCGGCGGGACGGCCGTGAATGGCACCCGCATGCTCCTGCACCAGGCGGGGGAGCAGGTGCGCCTCATGACCGGTCGCGAGGCGCCGCTCGACGCGATGGACGCGGCGCTGTCGCAGGCCCTGACCCGCTGACGCTGCAGGAACCGCAACCCTCCGGGGATCTGCCCCCAGCGTCGGACGTGTACGTGACTTTTCGGGCGGATGTGGACTTTCCGACTCTTGGGTGAAGCGGTCGGCGTGCCGATGTACCGTGTGCAGGTCGGGAGCAAGGCCCGGCGCAGTGAGAGGGGCACAGGTGAAGCAGCTCGGTTCCATCCTCCTGGAGGAGGGCGTCCTCACCGAGGACCAGCTGATGGACGCGATCGACGCGCAGCAGCAGCGCGGGCAGTCGCTCGGCCGCACGCTCGTCGAGCTCGGCATGATCAGCGAGGCACAGCTGGTGAAGGCGCTCGCCAGCCAGGTGGGCATGGAGTTCGTTGAGCTCGCCGATTACAACGTCGACCGCACGGCGGTGTCGCTCGTCTCTGCCCAGGTGTGCCGCCGACACACGGCACTTCCCATCGCGCTCGAGGACGGCACGCTCAAGCTCGCGATGTCGAACCCCGGCAACGTGGTCGCCGTCGACGACTTCCGGACGCTCACCAACCTCAAGGTGGTGCCGGTCGTCGCCGCGCACGACGACGTGCTCCAAGCGATCGACCGCTACTGCCGTGCAGACCACGAGATCGAGGACCTCCAGGGCTCGCTCGAGGGCGAGGCCGTCGAAGACCTCTCGGACATGACGGCAGAGATCGAGGACGACGCGCCGATCGTGCGGTTCGTCAACCTCCTCATCACGCAGGCCATCCAGGACCGTGCCTCCGACATCCACATCGAGCCGGGGGAGAAGGACCTTCGCATCCGCTACCGGATCGACGGCGTGCTCCACGAGATGCAGCGCGCGGGCAAGAACATCCAGAACGGAGTCCTGTCGCGCCTCAAGATCATGGCGGACATGGATATCGCCGAGAGGCGCAAGCCTCAGGACGGTCGCCTGTCAGTCAATCACCAGGGCAAGAAGATCGACCTGCGTGTGGCCGCGCTCCCCACGGTGTGGGGCGAGAAGATCGTCATGCGTGTGCTCGACAACTCGACGGCGGCGATGGAGCTCGCCGACCTTGGCATTCGCGAGAACAACTACGAGATCTTCTCCGCGTCGTTCAGGAAGCCGTACGGGATGATCCTCGTCACCGGCCCGACCGGCTCGGGAAAGTCGACCACGCTGTACGCGACGCTCAACCAGATCTCGCGGCCCGAGATCAATGTGATCACCGTCGAGGACCCGGTCGAGTACCGCATCCCTGGCATCAATCAGGTGCAGGTGAACGTGAAGGCGGGCCTCACATTCGCGGGAGCGCTGCGCTCGATCCTCCGCGCCGACCCCGATGTGGTGCTGCTCGGTGAGATCCGAGACCACGAGACCGCGCAGATCGCGATCGAGGCCGCACTGACCGGTCACCTCGTGCTCTCCACGCTGCACACCAACGACGCGCCGTCAGCCATCACGCGACTGATCGAGATGGACATCGAGCCGTTCCTCGTCGGCTCGGGCCTTGACTGTGTCGTGGCCCAGCGACTCGCGAGGCGCGTGTGCCAGAAGTGCTGCGAGGAGTACGAGCCGTCCGCGATCGAGGTCGCGCGCTTCGGCTGGGAAGGTGCCGCACCTCCCACGCTCGTCAAGGCGGTCGGATGCAACTCGTGCTCGAACACCGGCTACCGCGGGCGTCTTGCATTGCACGAGATCATGCCCGTGAACGAGGAGATCGAGCGGCTCGCCGTGGCCCGTGCCTCTGCGGCGGAAATCCAGCGTGCGGCGAAGGCCGCTGGCATGGAGTCCCTCATCGAGGACGGCTGGGCCAAGGCGATGGAGGGGCTGACCACTGTCGAAGAGTTGCTGAGGGTTGTGAAATAGGCCACGCAGGCCGCACGAGTGAAGAAATCGGGGCGTTTCGCCGATACTCACTGAGAGAATCGCCACGTAGTCTGAGCCACGGTTCGCAGGAACCGGAGGAGGGGATCCCCACGTGAACGGACAGTTCCAGCCCGATGGGCCGCCCACGGGCGCTCCCGCGCAGGGCGCGTTCGTGCCCCAGACAGGCACGCCTCAGGCTCCGATCCCGCCCCAGGCATACCCCGCGCAGGGCCAGCCCTCGTACGGTCAGCAGGCACCTGCCCCTGGCTACGCGCCTCAGGGCGCGGCGCAGCCCCCGACGCCCGGACAAGGCACCTTCGCCCCCGGCGGCCCCGCGATACCGCCGCAGGCGCCTGCGCCTTCAGCTCCGTCGTACGGCCAGCCGACGCCCGCGACGCAGTCCATTCCGACGCCCGCCCCTGGCGGCGCGCCTGTCCCACCCCAGCAGCCGGCGCCACAGGCTCCCGTCCCGAGCGGCGCCGAGGTGTCGCGCTCTGCCGCCCGGGCGGCGCAGGCCGGGGTTGGCGCGCCCGCCGCAGCCCCGCGCCCGACCGCTGCCAGCGGCGGACGCGTCGGCATGAACAACGAGGCGCGCGAGGACGACTTCGACCTCAACGGAGCGCTCCGCCGCATGCTCAAGCTCGGCGGCTCCGACCTCCACGTGACCGTGGGCGCACCGCCCATGGCGCGCGTGGATGGATCGCTCAGCCCCCTCGAGGGCTTCAAGACGCTCGACGGCGAGGAGCTGCAGCGTGTCATCTACTCGATCCTGTCCCAGAAGCAGCGCGAAGACTTCGAGGCCAATCTCGAGCTCGACTTCGCGTACGCACTGGTGGGCGAGGCGCGATTCCGCGTCAACGTCTACATGCAGCGCGACTCGGTGGGTGCGGCCTTCCGAGTGATCCCCTACGAGATCAAACCGCTCGAGTCGCTGGGCATCCCGCCGGTGGTCGGCAACTTCGCTGGACTGCCGCGCGGACTTGTGCTCGTGACCGGACCGACGGGATCGGGCAAGTCGACGACCCTCGCCTCGGTGATCGACCTCGCGAACAGGTCCCGCTCGGACCACATCATGACGGTCGAGGACCCGATCGAGTTCCTGCACCGCCACAAGAAGTCGCTCGTCAACCAGCGCGAGGTCGGCGCGGACACGCACTCGTTCGGTGCCGCGCTCAAGCACGTGCTGCGTCAGGACCCCGACATCATCCTCGTCGGCGAGCTCCGCGACCTCGAGACCATCTCGGTGGCGCTGACCGCAGCCGAAACCGGCCACCTCGTGTTCGGCACCCTGCACACGCAGGACGCCGCGCAGACCATCGACCGCATCATCGACGTCTTCCCCGCGCACCAGCAGGGCCAGGTCCGCACCCAGCTCGCCACCGCGCTCCAGGGCGTCGTGTGTCAGACGCTCTGCCGCCGCGCCGACGGGCCCGGCCGAGCAGTCGCGACCGAAGTCATGGTCGCCACCTCGGCGATTCGCAACCTCATCCGCGAGGGCAAGACCCACCAGATCTACTCGTCGATGCAGGCCGGCCAGAAGCAGGGCATGCACACCATGGACCAGCATCTTGCGGATCTGGTCAAGGCGGGCAAGATCTCGTACGAGACCGGGCTCGAGAAGTGTCACCACACCGAGGAGTTCAACCGCCTCAGCGGCCGCTCGGGCGGCTCCGCGCAGGGCGCCATGACCTCCAGCCACGCGATGTGAGCGGGAGGGACTGACAGATGGCAGCGCAGACCAAGACGTTCGAGTACTCCGTCAGGGACTCGGGCGGGCGCATCCAGACGGGCAAGATCGAGGCCGCCAACGAAGCAGCGGTGTCCTCGCGGCTCAAGGCCATGGGCATGTCGCCGGTTTCCATCACGGCCGTCAGCACCGGTGGTCTCAACACCGAGATCCATATCCCTGGCCTCACCGACAAGATCAGCCTCAAGGACATCGCCGTCATGGCGCGTCAGATGGCCACGATGATCCAGTCGGGACTATCCCTCATCCGCGCGCTCAACATCCTCTCGGAGCAGACCGAGAACAAGGCCCTCGCGAAGGTGATCCAGGAGGTTCGGTCCGACGTCGAGACCGGAAACTCGCTGTCCCAGTCGCTGAGCAAGCACCAGGGAGTCTTCCCGCCGCTGATGATCAACATGGTGCGAGCAGGCGAGGTCGGCGGATTCCTCGACGACGTGCTCGTGTCGGTCGCCGAGAACTTCGAGGCCTCCGTCAAGCTCCAGGGCAAGATCAAGTCCGCGATGACGTACCCCGTGGTCGTGTTCGCGATCGCCGTACTCGCCGTGATCGGCATGCTGCTGTTCATCGTGCCCGTGTTCGCGTCGATGTACACGGATCTCGGTGGCGAGCTGCCGGCGCTGACGCAGGTCCTCGTGAACATGTCCGCGTTCTTGAAGATCGGCGCGGTCCCCATCGTGATCGGCATCGTGGTCGCCGTCGTGCTCTTCAACAAGAACAAGCACAAGCGAGGCTTCCGCGAGAAGGTCGAGCCGCTCTACCTCAAGATGCCGGTGTTCGGAGGGCTGGTCCGCAAGATCGCCGTCGCGCGGTTCACGCGCAACTTCGGCGCGATGATCAAGGCGGGCGTGCCGATCCTCCAGGCGCTCGACATCGTCGGCGAGGCCTCGGGCAACATCGTCATCGAGAATGCGGCCAAAGCAGTCAAGGAGTCCGTGCGCACCGGAAACTCCCTGGCCGCGCCGCTGCAGCAGCATCCGGTCTTCCCCGCGATGGTCGTGCAGATGATCGCCGTCGGTGAGGACACGGGCGCGCTCGACGAGATGCTGGCGAAGGTCGCAGATTTCTACGATCAGGAAGTGGAATCGACCACAGAGGCGTTGACCTCGCTTATCGAGCCGCTCATGATTGCGGTGCTGGGAGGAATTGTCGGATTCATGGTGATCGCGCTCTATCTGCCGATCTTTGGAGTGTTCGACCTGATTGCCTAGTAGTTACAAAGAGCTCGTCCGACCTCATTGCTGAGGGTTTAACATGGCACACGGGGGCGGACGTTAAATCCGCGGTTCGCCGCGGAGTTCACAATGAAAACAATGCACACAGAAATGGGGGAGCACGCATGATCGCGCGCATCCGCAAGAGCATCGAGAACAAGGACCAGGGCTTCACGCTCATCGAGCTGCTGGTCGTCATGATCATCATCGGCATCCTCGCCGCGGTGGCCATCCCGATCTTCCTCAACCAGCGCAAGAAGGCCGAGGACTCGGCGGCGAAGGCCGACGTCTCCACCCTCGGCAAGGAGATCGCCACCTTCTGGGTCGACGGCACCGTGATGCCTGCGATCACCGTGTCGAACGAGAAGTACTACATGAACACGGTCGCGACCGACAACCTCATCGGCAACCAGTCGAACAACGTGTACCTCGCCACCGTTTCCGGTACGGCTGCATCGTCGACTGACTGGTGCGTCTCCGTGCGCAACGACGAGGGCGACGTCGCCAACGACCTCGGCTTCAAGTACTCCGCTCAGGGCGGCCTCGAAGAGGGCACCTGCCCGTAAGGCTGACGTCGTTTCGACGACATCGGGTAAGGAGCCGTGGGGTGGCGCGCACAATGCGTCGCCCCACGGCACCGCCGCTCGGGTCCGGCGGCACCGGTAGTATCGAGGACCACGTAGCTGAGAGGGGCAGTCGTGCAGCTGATGAACGCGCGGTGGCGTGTGCTGAGCGAACGAGAGCAAGGGTTCTCGCTCGTTGAGCTCATCGTCGCAATGTTCATCCTGGGGCTGATCCTCACGCTGCTCATCGGCATCCAGATCTCGTCGATGGTGACCGTCGCGGAGGCGCGCAAGCGCGAGCAGGCCACCGCCTTTGCGAACGAGGCGATGGAGCAGATGCGCGCCATTCCGTGGGCAGTGCTCGCGAGCGGTCTCGACAACAACTTCAACGACGGGAACGTCGACCCGAACATCAACACGTCCACGGGGAAGCTCGAGGTGGGCGGGGTCTCGCGCACCGTCCGCACGTCCGTGCAGGACTCGACCCCCGAGTGGACGCCCATCCTCATGGATCCCGCAGGTACGGGCTATGCGGCGGGCTCGAACATGCAGGTGAGGCAGGATCCCTCGCTCGCTGGCACGGACTTCACGATTCGCTCGTACGTGCTGGAGCCCACGGTGGCGGACAACTCGATCGTCACTCTCGCCGCGGTGGTGAACTGGTCCGGGCCCGGCGGCCGTCCCAGTCAGACCGTGATCTGGTCGGAGGCTTTCCGTGGTGACGCGTGCAACAGCGCGCAGCAGGCGGTCCAGCCGTTCCTCACGGGCTGCCAGGCGTACTTCTCGGCTGAGTCCGCTTCTGGCACGTTCTCCACGTATGTCGACGCCTCGATGACTCCGCCGACCGGTCCGCCCACGGCCGTCAACCTGCTGTACCCCACCGGTGACATCTTCTACTCGTTCTACGTGCGCAGCGCGAGCACCTCGGCCATCCTGCAGAGCCAGCAGGTGACCAACGCGGTCGGCTACCTGCAGTACGGCGCGACGAGCGTGGACGACAACAATCCCAACACGCAGGTTTCCAGCAGCGGCTGGCTCAACGGCGGGTCAGGGTTCGAGCTCGCAGCGGACAACGACGTGGCGTCTGCGCTGACGACGAATCCGAGCGACGTCTCGGTCAGCCTCACGGGCGGAGACGAGAGTATCCGCTACGTGACGACCGGAGGCACGGGCATCGATTTCTGGGCGCGCTCCGACTACGCGCGACCGGGAAGCATCGACGCGAGTATGACCAACGGCTGTGTGACGGGCATCCCTGCGGACTCGGGCTGCGCTCACGCATCACTGGGCAACAATGCGACGATCGCGTCCGGTTCTGCGTACATGATCATGGACGTCGATGGCACGCAGATCCGGCTGGCCCGGCGACTCGCTGAGTCGAGCAGCAACTCGGATGACGCGTGGGTCGCGCGCTTCCCGACCGCCGCGGCATCCGACCCCAGCGTGGGTTGCGTGACCAACTCCGAGCCCGGCTGCGTGTCGGCGGGCGCCGAGCGGTCGTCGGCCGACGTGTCTATCGGCGCCGTGATCGGCGCCGACTGGGGCGGCGATGCCTCGAGCGGCCTTGTGCGGGTCGAGGGCGATGCAGGCTCGTGCTCGCGCTACACCGAATCGGTCCTGGTGCAGCGAGGCTTCGGTTTCGAGGACACCGACCCGATCTCGACGCGGTGCGGCACCGTGTACTGGTGGACCGGAACGGGTCCGTACAGCGGCTACGAGGCGTTCGATCTGAGCTCCTCGACCTCGCGCACCGAGATCACGGCTCCTGTCACTGCGACCTTCGGCGGCTACGAAGTCACGGCCTCGGCGGGTGTGACCGTGACTGGCGCGGTCGATGCCGAGGACGGCACCGACCCCGACTGCATCGATGAGGCGTGCATCGCGACGGTGGACAGCGGCTCGGTGACGATCACGGCCTCGTACACCATCGCGTCGGTCGCGGACCCCACCCTGGTATACACCGTCACGGCGACCACTCAGCTCTCAGGCATGCGCGCATCGGTCACATACCTGGAGCCGTCGGATGCGTAGCAGCCTGCGGCGCCGGACCGACGACTCCGGCATGACTCTCACCGAGCTGCTGATCGGCATGGTCATCTTCGGCATCCTCATGGCGATCGTGTTCTCCGTGCTGATCGCGATCACGTACCAGTCGAAAGACACCGTGGCGACCGTGCGGGCGGTGCAGGAGGCTCGCCTGGGAGTGTCACAGATCGACCGCCAGGTGCGCTCGGGCAATGTGATCCTTGACCCCTCGCAGGAGTCGATGGCGACGGCCGGCGTGGGTCCGTTCTTCTCCATGCGCATCAACACGCAGGAGGACGGTCTCGACATGTGCGTCCAGTGGCGCGTGATCGATCAGGAGGGCGACGGCTTCGGCGACCTGCAGTTCCGTAAGTGGGAGCCCGGCAATGTGCTGAGTGCCACCGACTGGGGAGTCGTCGCCCGCAACCTCGTGCAGATGGACGTGTTGCCAGCGACCGAGTCGGACATCGATCCCGCCGATCCCACGACGTGGCCGCCGTTCTGGGTGGACACGACGTCGACCGGCACCACGACTGCGCAGTTCGTCCGTGTCACGCTGCGTCTCAAGGACCCCGAGGCGCGCGAGCAGTCGAAGCCGGTGGCCGTCTCGACCGTCGTGACCGGTCGCAACTCTGTCATCGGATACCCCGCGACCAAGTGCCAGGCGTACCCCGCGCCGTAGCATGTACCAGGAGGAGAACTGATGAGCAGCGCGAACACCTACCGGATGCGCGATCGCGGCAGCGCGCTCGTGGCAGCCGTGGGCGTGTCCATCATCGGGATGATGCTCAGCGTGGTCGTCGTGGCGCAGGCCCTCATGGTCACCAACGACTCCCAGCGCGACCGCGTGCGCACCACCGAGGTACACGCGGCCGAGGCCGCGGTTGACGCGACTCTCGCCTCACTTCGGATCGGTCCGGTGTGCAGCGACACCCTGACCTACGGGGAGGGCTCCACCGAAGTGACGGTCGATGTCTCTCTCGAGTACTTCACGGACGACCCGGCAGCGGCCTCCCCGAACCTCACGTGCGCGAGCGGCGTGCTCAACGAGATCGCGACCAAGGCGATCATCACTGCCGTCGCGACTCCGGTCAATCCCGGTCCCGGCGCCGAGCCCGAGCGGACCGTGCAGGCCACGGTCAATCTCCAGGCGATCTCCACGTCCATTCCTGGCGCAGCACTGTTCAGTGGTGGCGTCATCAACCCCGGAGGCGGCTACCTTGTGAGCGCGGCAGCCGCCTCGGAGGCAGCAGCGGTGTGGCAGGACTCCGGTGACTGGCTGTGCAATCCGAATAACACCGCGATCGAGGGTTCTGTCTACGTGGTCGACGGCACTGCGAACTTCCAGAGCCGCGGCTGCCACATCACCGGCAACCTCTATGCGTCCGACGGTCTGTACAACGCGACTCCGGCGCCTGCGGGCTCGCCGACGATTGGCGGCAACGCGACGATCTTCAACGGCGACGTGAACCTCAGCAACAGGATCACGATCGGCGGCAACCTCGCGGTCGGCGGCAACACTCCGACCAACGGACACTGGAGCAACTCGGTGATCTCCGGCACCGTGTGCTCGGACAACACCACGCCGTGCCCTGGCCTCGAGTACTACAACCCCGTGGGCCTCCCGGAAATCGTGTGGGAGCCGAGCGACTGGACCGGAGATGGCTGGGCGATGTCCGACCTCGGCGGCTTCCGCGACGCGATCCTCGCGCAATGGGCCCCCCACTTCAACCAGGCATGGAAGCTCACGCAGGTGACGGACAGCCTGAACGCGTGCACGGTGCCTGCTAACTGGGACGAGGGGCCGGTGCGCTTCCCGCAGACGGGCACCACGAACACGGTCTACGACATGCGGGGCTGCGACCTGAGGATCAACTCGCACTCGGGCAACACCTACTTCACGATGAACCTCTACGCCGATGCGGCGCTGATCGTGAACTCGTTCGACGTGTCCAACGGCATCGTCATGAAGTCCGGAGATGGTCAGCCGCACCAGGTGATGATCATGGTGATGGACAACAACCCGAACGGCGTCGCGGAGTGCTCGGGCGGCATCGGCAATATCTCGTTGAGTGCCAACGCCATCGACGTGCAGCCGCCCATCTCGATCTTCATGTACTCGCCGTGCACCATCTCGTTCCAGAACCGCTCCACGGCGTACGGGCAGGTGTACGGCGGGAACGTCACGGTGGGTCAGACCGGCACGAACTTCATCTATGAGGCCGTGGATGTGCCTGGTGTGGAGCTGAACATCGATCAGTCGAGCGCTTCGGCCGGTTACTACGTGCAGATCGCCAGCAAGCGCGAGATGCGCTGACCGAGTGGAGATCGCGGCAGTCGCGGTCCTCGGTCTGCTCTGGGGATCCTTCACGAATGTGCTCATCGCTCGCGTGCCGGCGGGGGAGAACTGGGTCAGCGACGGCAGCCGCTGCCCTCGGTGCGGGGCGCCGATTCGCTGGTATGACAACGTTCCGGTTTTGTCCTTCGCGATCCTGAGGGGCAGGTGCCGGGCGTGCCGTGAGCCGATCTCATGGCGCTATCCGATCGTCGAGGTCGCCGTCGCATCGCTCTGGGTGCTGGTGTTCCTCCAGTGGGGCTGGTCCGTCACCGCGCTCCTCCTCGCATACCTCGCCGTCGTCTCGGTCGCTCTCGTGGCCATCGATCTCGATGTGCGCCGACTGCCCTTTGCGCTCGTGCTCCCGAGCTATGGCGTGGTCGCCGTCCTGCTGCTGGTCGCGACCGTGATGGGGGAGGGCGCCACCTGGTGGATGCCTCTCGCGGGCCTGGGCGCGCTCGGAGGCTTCTACGCCGCGGTGTGGTTCGTGTACCCCGCGGGCATGGGCTTCGGCGACGTCGTGACCGCCGGGCTTCTGGGGCTCGTCGCCGGGCACCTTGGCTGGGGCGCCGTCGCGGTCGCCGCCATTGCGGGGCCCCTGATCGGAGGCGTCTTCGTGATCGGAGGCCTCCTCGCGGGCCAGCTCGGCCGCAAATCCGCGGTGCCGTACGGACCGGCGCTGATCGCAGGCGCGTGGCTGGGGCTTCTTGCTGGCGGCGCGATTTCGGATGCATATCTGGGAATGCTGGGCGTGGTATGAGGTCAATGCGATGATTGTGCGTTTACGACCGGATGCGAGAAATCTCACGGATGCCTTGATGAATACGCGTGGCATGCCGATAGTCTGGGCAAGGTTTTCTGGGGAAGGAGTGCCGTGGCGACACGTGTGATCGGCGTCGATATCGGAACGACGCAGGTGCGGGCCGCAGAGGTCGAGCTCTCGGGCAAGGGCCCGGGCGCGGGGGGATCTGCAACGCTCGTCAACTTCGCGACCGCTCAGCTTCCCGCGGGAGTGGTGGGCGACGGCGAGGTTCTCGATACTGCGGGCCTGGCCGCCGTGCTCAAGCAGTTGTGGGCGTCGGCGAAGTTCTCGGACAAGCAGGTGGTGGTGGGCTTCGGGAACCAGCGCACCGTGCTGCGTGAGCTCGAGCTCTCGTCCATGCCGCTCGCGGAGCTGCGCTCGTCCCTGCCGTTCCAGGTCGCGGAGATGCTGCCGATGTCGGCCGATGAGGCCCTGCTCGACTTCTATCCGACCGCAGAGGTCGAGGTGGACGGCGCGAAGCAGTTGCGCGGCATCCTCGTGGCCGCGAGCAAGCATGCGGTTGCCAACGCCATCGTGGCGGTCGAGGCTGCGGGTCTGCGGCCCATCGGGGTCGACCTCAGCGCCTTCGCACTGTTGCGCGCTCAGGTGTTCGGCGACTGGGCCCAGCAGGTCGTCGCGCTCGTGGACATCGGCGCCCGAACCACGAACGTGGTCGTGGCGCAGAACGGCATGCCGCGGTTCATCCGCGTCCTGCCGTCAGGCGGAGCAGAGGCGACCGACGCCGTGGCGAGCGCGATGAAGGTGTCGCTCCCGGAGGCGGAGGAGTACAAGCGTCGCATCGGCATCGGCACCGAGGTGGGCCCGGAGTACCAGCTGGCCAAGGACGCGATCGCCACCACGACGAAGACGCTCGTCGATGCGGTGCGCAACACATTCGTGTATTACGCGGGCAACAACCCGGGCGCCGGGATCCAGCACGTGGTGATCACCGGTGGAGGGTCGCACCTCCCCGGGCTCGGCCAGTACCTGGCGAGCGCGAGCAGGCTTCCCGTCAGCTTCGGTGACGGGTTCTCTCGCGTGAAGGTCGCGAAGAAGGCGACGACGTCGGTGGCTGGCTACGAGACGCTCGGGGCCATCGCGGTGGGCCTGGGAATGATGGAGGTGTCGTCGTGAACCCGGTTCCCGCGTCGGTGAAGGCGCCCGCGCTCCCGCAGGTCAACCTCCTGCCTCCCGAGGTCGGCGAACGGCGCACGCGGTCCAGGCTCGTGCGGATTGCGGGTGTCTTCGCAGTGGTGTTCGTCATCTTCCTCGCGGCTGGCTTCCTCCTGGTGGACAACCTGCGCCGTTCCGCTGAGGACGAGCTCGCCTTCGAGCAGCAGAAGATGACGGCGCTCAACACGGAGATCGCGCAATACCAGGTGGTGCAGAACATCAAGTCCGAGCTCACGTCCGCGGAGCAGGCGCGCGTGTTCGTGGGCAACACGGACGTAGTGCGCGCGGAGGTCAGTTCGTACCTGCTCGGCGCGATGCCCGAAGGCACGGTTCTCACGCAGTACACCTTGGGAATTACGACCTTCGCGAACGCAGCTGGCGGTGGCAGCGGGGCCTTTGCCAAGCCGAGCGTCGGCACGATCAATTTCACCGCATCTTCGCCTACCTTCGTTGCAGCCAACGATGTTGAACTTCGTCTCGAGTCCTACGATGCGTTCTCCCAGGTTCGGGTCGTGGATGTGAGCAATCTGGGCCTCGAAGGTGCCGAAGAGGGTGAGGGCGCGACTGGTTTCGAGTTGACTGGCACGATCCAAGTGACCTACGACGTGTTCACCGAGAGGTTCTCGCGGTCGTGGTACGGCACCGAGGACGAGCCCGGCACCCAGGAGTACTACGCGGGGCTGCTGGCGAACGCACGAGGGGCGGGACGCTGACATGAAGACCTCCAACGCTGGAATCATCCTCGGACTCGTCTTGTTGGTGCTCCTGGCGACCGTGCTCGCGTGGTTCGGGCTGTACTCGCCGGCTCTGACCGCACGGTCCGACGCGCAGGAGCAGACAGTCGCGGCGCAGGACCAGAACGACATCCTCGAGACGCAGCTCGAGGTGCTCAAGCTCGACTACGCGCAGTTGCCAGCGCTCGCCGCGGAGCTCGAGGCGGTGCGTGTCGACCTGCCGCTCCGAGAGGATCTTGCGGCGGTTCGTACCGTTCTTCAGTCCGCCTTCGATGCCTACGGCGTGACGCTCGTCAACTCGTCGGTGGGCGATGCGACCGTCGTCGACCCGGCGTCGCAGTCCTTGGCCGAAGCCGCTGCCGCGGTTGGCAAGACAGCGCCGAGCGACGGGGCGTCCTTCGGGAATCTCGTGGCGACGCCGATCACGGTGACGGTGCAGGGCGAGTACCGCCGTGTCGCAGGCGTACTGACCGAGCTCCAGCTCGGCGAGCACCGCTTCCTCTACGTCGAGAGCTCTTCGATCGTGGAGTCCGGTGATGAGGACGAGAACCTCTACACGGGCGAGTTCAGCTTCCACGTCTTCACGTACGTCAACGAGAACGTGGACCCGACCGTGCCGGAACAGCTCGTCGATGCGGAGCCGACCGCTCCGGGAGCGGGCGACCCGTACGGCAATTTCACCGGTTCCAACTAGCCCGTCGCGCACGGCCCTCGCAGGCTCGTCCTGCGGGGGCCGACGCGCGTCCCGACCATGGAAGAATGACGCTCATGCTCAGATGGCTCACGGCAGGCGAATCGCACGGCCCGGCGCTGGTCGGCACTCTTGAGGGGCTTCCGGCTGGCGTCGGGATCACCACGGGAGAGATCCAGGACGCGTTGGCGCGCAGGCGCCTGGGCTACGGTCGCGGCGCGCGCATGAGCTTCGAGCAGGATGCGGTGACGATCCTCGGCGGCGTGCGCCACGGGCTCAGCCAAGGTGGTCCGGTGGCCGTCATGGTCGGGAACACTGAGTGGCCCAAGTGGGAGACCGTGATGAGCGCGGATCCGGTGGATCCCGAGGAGCTCACGGGTGCGCGCGCGGCGGCGCTGACGCGCCCCCGTCCCGGTCATGCGGATCTCGTGGGGATGGCGAAGTACGGCTTCGACGACGCTCGCCCCGTGCTCGAGCGGGCGTCCGCGCGGGAGACCGCCGCGCGCGTGGCGCTGGGGACCGTGGCCGAGGCCTTTCTCACGCAGGCCGCGGGGATCGAGCTCGTCTCTCATACCGTGCAGGTGGGGTCGGTGACGGTGCCCGAGGACGCGCCGTTGCCGCCTCGCGGCTCGACTCCCGATCTGGACGCCGATCCGATCCGCTGCTTCCACGCGGAGACCTCCGCGGCCATGGTCGCGGAGATCGACGCGTGTCAGAAGGACGGCGACACGCTCGGCGGCGTCGTGGAGGTCGTGGCGTACGGCGTGCCGGTGGGCCTGGGCTCTCACGTGCACTGGGATCGACGCCTTGACTCACGGCTGGCGGCCGCGCTGATGGGCGTGCAGGCGATTAAGGGCGTCGAGGTCGGCGACGGCTTCCGTACGGCGGCGCGACGCGGCTCTGTCGCCCATGACGAGATCGAGTACACGGAGGGTGGCGTGCGGCGCCGCACCAATCGCGCGGGCGGCGTCGAGGGCGGCATGACGAACGGCGAGCCGCTGCGCGTGCGCGCTGCGATGAAGCCGATCAGCACCGTCCCGCGCGCGCTCGACACCATCGATACGGCGTCGGGGGAACCCGCCAAGGCGATCCATCAGCGCTCCGACGTGTGCGCGGTGGCGCCGGCGGCTGTGGTGGCGCAGGCGATGGTCGCGCTGACGCTCGCTGACGCGGTGCTGGAGAAGTTCGGCGGCGACTCGGTGGACGAGGTGCGGCGCAATGTGGAAGCGTTCGCCGCGGCGATCCCGGACAACCTCCGCTGATGCCCGGCCCCCGCGTCGTCCTCGTCGGCCCTCCCGGCTCTGGCAAGACAAGCGTCGGGCATGCCCTGGCGCGAGTGTGGGGCGAGCCGTTCCGCGATACCGACCATGACGTGGAGCAGGCAGCGGGCAAGTCCGTCGCAGAGATCTTCCTCGACGACGGCGAGGAGCGCTTCAGGGAGCTCGAGCGTGAGGCTGTTGCGAGTGCGCTGACAGAGCACGAGGGTGTGCTGTCACTCGGCGGGGGCGCGGTCCTCGACGCAGATACACAGGCACGGCTCGCGACCTACGCGCGTGACGGGGGCGAGGTCGTGTTCCTCGATGTGTCGCTCGCGCAGGCTGCGCCGCGTGTGGGTCTGAACGCCGCGCGTCCGCTCCTGGCAGGCAATCCGCGCCTGCGATGGAAGCAGCTGATGGACGAGCGCCGTCCGGTGTACGAGGCCGTAGCGACGCGCACGGTGCTCACTGATGGCATCACACCCGACGCGGTGGCTGGCGAGATCGCGGGAGGCGCCTCATGACTGATCGGATCGTCCATGTCGCCTCGGCCGCGCCGTATGACGTGACCGTGGGGCGCGGGCTTCTCGAGCGAGCGATCGACGCGCTGCCCGGGGCATCGGCCAAGGTTCTCGTTGTGCACTCGGCACCGCTGGCGCCGGTGGCAGATCGACTCCGGGCGCTGATCGAGGCCTCGGGGCGCGAGCCCGTGCTCGCCGAGGTTCCGGATGCGGAGCAGGGCAAGACCGCCGAGGTGCTGGCGTTCTGCTGGCAGGTCCTCGGCAAGTCGGGGTTCACGCGGTCGGACGTGGTGGTCGGCCTCGGCGGGGGAGCCGTGACCGACCTGGCCGGGTTCGTCGCCGCGACCTGGATGCGCGGCATCGGCGTGATCCACCTCCCGACGACGCTGCTGGGGATGGTCGACGCCGCAGTGGGCGGCAAGACGGGGATCAACACTGCCGAGGGGAAGAACCTCGTCGGCGCGTTCCACGAGCCCCTCGCGGTGTTCAACGACGTCCAGTTCCTCACGACACTGCCGAGACACGATCTGGTCGCGGGCCTCGCGGAGGTCGTCAAGGGCGGCTTCATCCGCGACGGGCGGATCCTCGAGATCGTCGAGGACAACCTCGACCTCCTCTCCGCGGCGGGGCCGCAGGACGGCGCGCGCGCCTCCATGGCCGACGAGCGCACGCTCGACGATGCCGCACTGCCGATACTCGAGGAGCTGATCGCTCGCAAGGTCGCGGTCAAGGCAGAAGTCGTCGCCGCAGACCTGAAGGAGTCGCACCTGCGCGAGATCCTCAACTACGGCCACACGTTCGGACACGCGATCGAGCACGTCGAGCGCTACCAGTGGCGTCACGGCTCCGCCGTCGCGGTCGGCATGATGTTCGCGGCTGAACTCGCCCACCTCGCGGGGCGCCTCAGCGAGGCCGACGTGGAGCGGCACCGGGCGATCCTCACCGGGCTGGGTCTTCCGACGACCTACGCGAGTGACAAGTGGGACGCGCTGCTCGCGGCGATGCGGCTCGACAAGAAGTCGCGCGGGGACATGCTGCGTTTCGTGGTCCTGCAGGGCATCGGCAACCCCGTTCGTCTGGAGGGCCCCGACCCCGCGCTGCTGCTGGGTGCGTACGGCGCCGTCAGCCGCTGAGCGCGGCGAGTGGCACGCGTACCGTGCGCCGCTAGGCTGGCCGCATGAACCGCGTGCTCGTCCTCAACGGCCCCAATCTGGGAAGGCTCGGTTCGCGTGAGCCCGAGAAGTACGGGTCGACCTCGTGGGGCGAGCTGACGGAGAAGGTCGCGGCCTGGGCGGACGAACGCCACCTTGACGCGGACGTGCGGCAGACGGACTCGGAGAGCGAGCTCGTCGCGTGGATTCATGAGGCCGTCGACTGGGGCGCCCACGTGATCCTGAATCCGGCAGCGTTCACGCACTACTCGTATGCGTTGAGGGACGCGTGCGCGATGCTTGGCGGTGCGGGGCTGACGCTGGTCGAGGTGCATCTCACGAACCCCCATGCGCGCGAGGAGTTCCGGCACACGTCGGTGATCTCGGGTGTCGCTGTGGGGACGATCGCTGGGTTCGGCGTCGACTCGTACCGCCTCGCGCTCGACGCGATCGCCCAGAAGGTCGCCTAACCCGCGGCGCCGCGCGGTGGTGCGGCGTGCGCGTCGGCTAGAATCGTCTGCGGTATTCAAGCGAGAACGAGGACTATCCAGTGGCGACTTCGAACGACATCAAGAACGGCTCCGTGCTCAACCTCGACGGCAACCTGTGGTCCGTCATCGAGTTCCAGCACGTGAAGCCGGGCAAGGGCGGCGCGTTCGTGCGCACCAAGCTCAAGAACGTCCTCACGGGCAAGGTCGTGGACAAGACGTTCAACGCGGGCGCGAAGGTCGACTTCGAGACGGTCGACCGCCGCAACATGCAGTACCTGTACAACGACGGCACCGACTTCATCTTCATGGATCCCGACACGTTCGACCAGATCCCCGTCTCGCCTGCGGTCATGGGTGACGCGACCGACTACCTGCTCGAGAACGAGGTCGCCACGATCGGCTCGCACAACGGCAACCCGATCTTCCTCGAGCTCCCGGGCTCAGTCGTGCTTGAGGTGACGTACACGGAGCCGGGCCTGCAGGGCGACCGTTCGTCGGGCGGCACCAAGCCCGCGACGCTCGAGACCGGCAAGGAGATCCAGGTGCCGCTATTCCTCGAGGCACCCGTCAAGGTCAAGGTCAACACCGGCACGGGCGAGTACCTGGGCCGCGTGAACGACTAGTGGCCGCTCGCACCAAGGCGAGGAAGCGCGCGCTCGACATCCTGTTCGAGGCGGACCAGCGCGGCGCCAACGTCGCGGATGTGCTCGAGGAGCGCCTGGCGCGCTCGGGCCGCGAGACTCCGCTCCCGGAGTACTCGGCGGAGCTGGTCCGCGGCGTGATTTCGCGTTGGCTCGAGATCAATGCGCTGCTGCAGGAGGCCTCCGAGGAGTGGCCGCTGCACCGCATGCCCGCGGTGGATCGCGCAATCCTCCGTCTTGCGACGTGGGAGGTGCTGTTCAGCACCGAGGTTCCCACAGCGGTGGCGATCGACGAGGCAGTGGACCTCGCCGGGGAGCTCTCGACTGACGACTCGCCGAGGTTTATCAACGGAGTGCTCGGGCGCATCGCGCGCGAGGCGCCCGCGATGGGTTCGGTGCCGGCGAGCCAGCCCGACGCGGAGGCTGAGCCCGTCGATGACGTCACCACCGCGTCGGACCTCGAAGGACACGACAACTGAAGAGGGCCGCGCGGGCGCCCCTGCGGTGCGCGCTCGGCTAGGCTGAACTCCGAAGACACCCTTTAAAGGCCGTCCTGTGAGGCGGAGAAGGAGGTCGCCGTGACCGGCACCCTGCTCGGGCCGGGAGACATCTCCCGCGCCCTCACTCGTATCGCGCACGAGATCCTCGAGCGCAATGGTGGACCCGACGACGTGGTCCTGCTGGGCATCCCCACCCGTGGGCTTCCGCTCGCCGAGCGGCTCGCCACGCGGCTCGCCGAGGTCGAGCCCGGGTTCGACGCCGACGCGCGATGCGGCGCACTCGACATCACGATGTACCGCGACGATCTGCACCGTCAGCCCACGCGCGCGATCGGCACGACGCGGCTTCCCGAGCAGGGCATCGACGACGCGGTCGTGGTGCTCGTTGACGACGTGCTCCACACGGGCCGCACGATTCGGGCGGCGCTCGACGCGATCAAGGACCTGGGACGCCCGCGCGCGGTCCAGCTCGCCGCGCTCGTGGACCGAGGCCATCGCGAGCTGCCGATCCGCGCTGACTTCGTGGGCAAGAACATCCCGACCTCTCGCAGTGAGCGCGTCGACGTGCACCTGGAGGAGGTCGACGGCGAGGACGCCGTGATCCTCAGCGCGGGGAGGGCGGAGGCGTGAAGCACCTGCTTAGCACGCGCGACCTCAGCCGCGACGACGCGATCCTCATCCTCGACACCGCCGCGCAGATGGCCGCCACGCAGGAGCGCGAGGTGCGCAAGCTTCCGACGCTTCGCGGCAAGACGGTCGTCAACCTGTTCTTCGAGGACTCGACGCGCACCCGCATCTCGTTCGAGGCCGCCGCGAAGCGCCTCAGTGCGGATGTCATCAACTTCTCGGCCAAGGGCTCGAGCGTGTCCAAGGGGGAGAGCCTCAAGGACACGGCGCTGACCCTGCAGGCCATGGGCGCGGACGCGGTCGTCGTGCGCCATTGGGCGTCCGGAGCGGCGTATCAGCTCGCTCACGGCGGCTGGCTCCACGGCAGCGTCCTCAACGCGGGCGACGGCACGCACCAGCACCCGACGCAGGCGTTGCTCGACGCGTTCACGATGCGCCGTCACCTCGTCGGCTCTCCGGAGGGCGCGGGCCTCGATGGGCTGACCGTGGCGATCGTGGGCGATGTGCTCCACTCGCGCGTGGCGCGCTCGAACGTCCACCTGCTTCACACGCTCGGCGCGCGCGTCGTGCTCGTCGCCCCGCCGACGCTGGTGCCGGTCGGCATGGAGCCGTGGCCGTGCGAGGTGGTCCACACCCTCGACGAGGCGATCGAGTCGTACGACATCGATGCGCTCATGATGCTGCGAGTGCAGCGCGAGCGCATGTCGGGTGGAGGATTGGCGTTCTTCCCGAGCCCCGCCGAGTACACGCGCCTGTACGGGCTCGACGCGGACCGTCTGGGACGGCTGCCCGACCACGCGATCGTCATGCACCCCGGCCCCATGAACAGGGGCCTCGAGATCTCGGCCGAGGCCGCCGACTCGCCCCGCTCCGTCATCGTGGAGCAGGTGGGCAACGGAGTCGCCGTCCGCATGGCCGCCCTGTATCTGCTTCTCGCCGGAGAGGAGGGCGCCCAGTGAGCCGCCCCATCGTCATCGTCAACGCCTCGCTGTACGGCGAGGAGACCGCCAGCCTCCTCGTGGAGGATGGTGTCATCGCCCAGGTGGCCGACTCGATCGAGGCGCCGGAGGGCGCCCTCGTGATCGACGCGTCGGGCCTGGTCGCCCTGCCGGGCCTCGTGGACCTGCACACGCACCTGCGTGAGCCCGGGCGCGAGGATGCCGAGACCATCGAGACGGGATCGCGAGCCGCCGCTCGTGGCGGCTGGACCGCCGTGCACGCCATGGCCAACACCAACCCCGTCGCGGACACTGCCGGCGTGGTCGAGCAGGTGCATAGCCGTGGCCAGGAGATCGGCCTCGTCGACGTCTTCCCCGTGGGGGCTGTGACGGTGGGCCTCAAGGGAGAGCATCTGTCCGAGATGGGTGCCATGGCGAACTCGCGCGCCCGCGTGCGGCTGTTCTCCGACGACGGAATCTGCGTCTACGACCCGGTGATTATGCGCCGTGCGCTCGAGTACGTGAAGACGTTCGACGGCGCCGTCGTGCAGCACGCGCAGGACCTCCGGTTGACAGAGGGCTCGCAGATGCACGAGGGCGAGGTCTCCGCAGAGCTAGGACTCGCGGGCTGGCCTGCGGTCGCGGAGGAGTCGATCGTGGCGCGCGACGCACTGCTCGCCGAGCACGTCGGCTCGCGCGTGCACGTCCAGCACCTGTCGACCCGCGGCTCGGTGGAGATCGTGCGCTGGGCCAAGGAGCGCGGCATCTCGGTCACCGCCGAGGCGACGCCGCACCACCTGCTGCTCACCCACGAGTCCGCGCGCACCTACGACCCGCTGTTCAAGGTGAACCCGCCGCTTCGCACCCAGGATGACGTCGACGCGCTGCGCGACGCCGTGGGCGACGGCACCATCGACATCATCGCGACCGACCACGCCCCGCACGCCAGCGAGGACAAGGACTGCGAGTGGGCCGCCGCGTCGTTCGGCATGCTCGGGCTCGAGACCGCGCTCGGCATCGTCCAGAAGGTGCTCGTGGACACGGGCGTGCTGACCTGGCGCGACGTCGCCCGCGTGATGTCGGAGACGCCCGCGCGCATCGGGCGGGTGGACCATCTTCACGGGCGCCCGCTCGCCGCTGGCGAGCCCGCCAACATCACGCTCATCGATCCGAATGCCCCGTGGACCGTCAGCGCCGATGCGCTGGCGTCGCGCGCCCGCAACACGCCGTACGGTGGGATCGAGCTTCCCGGTCGGCCCGTCGCGACGATCCTGCGCGGCGAGCCGACCCACCTCGACCCTCGACTGGCCCCCGACACCGAAGGAGTCCCCGCGTGAGCGACACCGCCCTGCTCGTCCTGGAGAACGGCCAGGTCTTCACCGGTCGTGCGTACGGCGCGCGCGGAGCCACGCTCGGCGAGGTCGTCTTCAACACCGGCATGACCGGCTACCAGGAGACTCTGACCGATCCGAGCTATCACCGCCAGATCGTGGTGATGACCGCGCCGCACATCGGCAATACGGGAGTCAACGACGAAGACGACGAGTCGACGAAGATCTGGGTCGCCGGCTATGTGGTGCGCGATCCTGCGCGCGTGCCCTCGAACTGGCGCTCGACCCGCAGCCTCGACGCGATGCTCGAGGACCAGGGCATCGTCGGCATCTCGGGGATCGATACGCGTCAGCTCACGCGCATCCTGCGCGAGGGCGTGATGCGCGGAGGTATCTTCTCCGGCGACGCGCTGGCCCCGGAGGCCGAGCTCGTGGAGCGGGTCAAGGCGGGCGAGGAGATGGCCGGTGCCCACCTGGCCGACGCGGTGTCTGTCACCGAGCCGTACGTGATCGAGCCGACCGGCGCGTACGCGGGTCTGCACGTGGTCGCGGTGGACCTTGGCATCAAGGCCATGACGCCGGAGCGCATGGCCGAGCGCGGACTGCGCGTCACCGTGGTCCCCTCGACCACCACCGGCGAGGAGATCCTCGCGATGAACCCCGACGGCGTGTTCTTCTCGAACGGCCCGGGCGACCCCGCGGCGGCGGAACGCTCGGTGGGCGAGCTGCGCAAGGTGCTCGACGAGAAGGTGCCGTTCTTCGGCATCTGCTTCGGCAACCAACTGCTGGGCCGCGCGCTCGGCTACGGCACGTACAAGCTGCCGTTCGGTCACCGTGGCATCAATCAGCCCGTGATGGACCGTACGACAGGCAAGGTCGAGATCACCGCGCACAATCACGGCTTCGCCGTCGATGCCCCGCGCGAGGGTGACAGCGTCTCGCCGGCCGGCTACGGCCGCGTGAAGGTCAGCCACGTGTGCCTCAACGACGACGTGGTCGAGGGACTTGAGTGTCTCGACATTCCCGCCTTCTCGGTGCAGTACCACCCGGAGGCCGCCGCAGGTCCGCATGATGCGTCGTACCTGTTCGACCGATTCATCGACCTCATGAAGGGGGAGCGCTGACGATGCCCAAGCGCGACGACATCAACTCCGTGCTGGTCATCGGCTCCGGTCCCATCGTGATCGGCCAGGCCTGCGAGTTCGACTACTCCGGCACCCAGGCCTGCCGCGTGCTTCGCGCCGAGGGCGTGCGTGTGATCCTCGTGAACTCGAACCCTGCGACGATCATGACGGACCCCGAGTTCGCCGACGCCACGTACGTGGAGCCCATCACCACCGAGGTCATTGAGCGGATCATCGAGAAGGAGAAGCCCGACGCGCTGCTTCCGACGCTCGGCGGCCAGACGGCGCTCAACGCCGCCATCGCGGTGGCCGAGACTGGCATCCTCGACAAGCACGGCGTCGAGCTCATCGGCGCCAACCTCGAGGCCATCAACCTCGGTGAGAACCGCGAGCTGTTCAAGGGCGTAGTCGAGCGCTGCGGAGCCGACTCGGCGCGCTCCGCCATCTGCCACACGATGGACGAGCTGCTCGCCGCCGCGGAGGACCTCAAGTACCCGGTCGTGGTGCGCCCGTCCTTCACGATGGGCGGGCTCGGCTCCGGCTTCGCGTGGAACGAGGAGGACCTGCGTCGCATCGGCGGACAGGGACTGCACTACTCGCCGACCACCGAGGTGCTCCTGGAGGAGTCGATTCTCGGCTGGAAGGAGTACGAGCTCGAGCTCATGCGCGACAAGCACGACAACGTCGTGGTCGTGTGCTCGATCGAGAACGTGGACCCCGTCGGCGTGCACACCGGCGACTCGGTCACGGTGGCGCCTGCGATGACGCTGACCGACCGCGAGTACCAGCGCATGCGTGACGTGGGCATCGCGATCATCCGCGAGGTCGGGGTGGATACGGGCGGCTGCAACGTGCAGTTCGCGGTGGAGCCCGAGACGGGCCGCCTCATCGTGATTGAGATGAACCCGCGCGTGTCGCGGTCCTCGGCGCTGGCGTCGAAGGCCACGGGCTTCCCGATCGCGAAGATCGCCGCTCGCCTCGCGCTCGGCTACACGCTCGACGAGATCCCCAACGACATCACCGGCTCCACGCCCGCGAGCTTCGAGCCGACGCTCGACTACGTCGTGGTGAAGGTGCCGCGTTTCGCATTCGAGAAGTTCCCTGCGGCGGACCCCGTGCTGACCACCACCATGAAGTCCGTGGGCGAGGCCATGAGCATCGGCCGCTCGTTCACGGAGGCGCTCGGCAAGGCGCTGCGGTCGATCGACAAGCGCCAGGCGAACTTCCACTGGCGCGGCGACGCGCCCGTCGGCGCGGAGATCGATGCGCTCCTCGATGCCATCAGGACGCCCACAGAGGGACGCTTCATCCAGGTGCAGCAGCTTCTGCGCGCGGTCCATGCGGGAGACACCACGCTCGAGTCCATCTATGACGCGTGCCGCATCGACCCGTGGTTCCTGGACCAGATGCTGCTGATGAACGAGGTCGCCGACTCGGTGGCCAAGGCCCCTGAACTCACGTACGACGTGCTGCTCGAGGCCAAGCGTCACGGCCTCGCGGATGAGCAGGTCGCCTCTCTGCGAGGACTGGAAGCGGCGGACGTGCGCGAGGCGCGTCAGGCCCTTGGTGTGCTCCCGGTGTTCAAGACGGTCGACACCTGCGCGGCCGAGTTCGAGGCGCGGACGCCGTACCACTACAGCTCGTACGACGCCGAGAACGAGGTCGCGCCGCGCGAGCGCGAGGCCATCCTCATCCTCGGCTCGGGCCCCAACCGCATCGGGCAGGGCATCGAGTTCGACTACTCGTGCGTGCACGCGGCGCTGAGCCTCAAGGACCGCTACGAGACCGTCATGGTCAACTGCAACCCTGAGACCGTCTCGACGGACTACGACACCGCCAACCGCCTGTACTTCGAGCCGTTGACGTTCGAGGACGTCATGGCCGTGTACGAGGCGGAGCTCGCGGCCGGTCCCGTCAAGGGAATGTTCGTCCAGCTGGGTGGGCAGACCCCGCTGAGCCTCGCACAGCGCCTGTCCGACGCGGGAGTCCCCATCCTCGGTACGTCCCCCGAGGCGATCGACAACGCTGAGGACCGTGAGGCGTTCGGCAAGGTCCTCGAGGCCGCCGAGTTGCCCGCCCCCGCGTACGGCACCGCGCGCGGCATCGATGAGGCGATCGAGATCGCCGAGAGCATCGGCTTCCCCGTGCTCGTGCGCCCGTCCTACGTGCTGGGCGGCCGCGGCATGGAGATCGTCTACGACCGCGCCCAGCTCGAGGACTATGGCACGCGCATGGCGGAGGTCGGCGACCACGCCACTGACGCGCCGCTGCTCGTGGATCGCTTCCTCGACGACGCGATCGAGATCGATGTCGACGCGCTGTACGACGGCGAGGAGCTGTACCTCGGCGGTGTCATGGAGCACATCGAGGAGGCGGGCATCCACTCGGGTGATTCCGCGTGCGTGCTGCCCCCGGTCACGCTGTCCGTGAAGGAGCTGGAGCGCATCCGTCGCTCGACCGAGGCGCTGGCCAAGGGCATCGGCGTGCGCGGGCTCATGAACGTCCAGTACGCGCTCGTGAGCGACGTGCTGTACGTCCTCGAGGCGAATCCCCGTGCGTCGCGCACGGTGCCGTTCGTGGCGAAGGCGACCGGCGTGCCGCTCGCGACGGCCGCCTCGCTCCTGATGGCGGGCGCCTCGATCGCGGACCTGCGCCGCGACGGCGTGCTGCCCGAGGAGGATGCCTCCGCCATCGACATGTCGCAGCGCATCGCCGTCAAGGAGGCCGTGCTGCCGTTCCGACGCTTCCGCACGCACGAGGGTCTCGCCGTCGACACGGTGCTGGGGCCGGAGATGCGCTCGACCGGAGAGGTGATGGGCTTCGACGAGACGTTCCCGATGGCCTTCGCGAAGTCGCAGGCCGCCGCGTTCGGGGGCCTGCCCACGGAGGGCACCGTCTTCGTGTCGATGGCGGACCGTGACAAGCGGTCCATCACCTTCCCGGTCGCGCGGCTGCATCAGATGGGATTCAGGATCCTCGCGACCGCGGGCACTGCGCAGGTGCTCGCCCGCTACGGGATTCCGGCCGAGGTCGTGCGCAAGCACTTCGAGGGTCGCGGCCCCGACGGTGAGCCGACGATCGTCGACCTCGTGCAGACGGGTCAGGTCCACCTCGTGGTCAACACCCCGTCGGGCCAGGGCGGGCGCGCCGACGGATACGAGATCAGGGCGGCAGCGACCGCTGCCGACGCGGCGATCATCACCACGACGCAGCAGCTCGCGGCGGCGGTGCAGGCGATCGAGGCGCTGCGGGCGGGCTCGTTCGAGGTGATGAGCCTGCAGGAGGCGCATGGCGCCCTCTCTGCTTGAGAGCAAGTGGGCAGGTAGCATGGGAAACACGGATGATTCGGCGCCTGGCGTCGAGAAGGAGGACCGGATGGGCTTCGGCGAGCGTCTCGCGACGGCGATGGACGTCAGCGGACCCCTGTGCGTGGGGATCGACCCCCACCCGGAGTTGCTCGCGCGGTGGGGTCTGACCGACACCGCCGAGAGCCTGGCCGCGTTCGGCGAGACCATTCTCGAGGCGTCGGTCCGCTCCGCGGCGGCCGTGAAGCCCAACGCCGCGTTCTTTGAGCGTCACGGCGCCAGGGGAGTGGCGGCGCTTGAGCACGTGCTGCGTCGCGCCCGCGAGCTCGAGATCCTCACCATCCTCGACGTCAAGCGCGGTGACATCGGATCCACGATGGAGGGCTACGCGGACGCGTACCTCGCCGAGGGCGTCCCGCTCGAGGCCGACGCGATCACCGTCTCCCCTTACCTCGGCTTCGGCTCGCTGCAGCCCGCGTTCGATCTCGCGGCGCACACGGGCAAGGGCGTCTTCGTGCTGGCGCTGACCTCGAACCCGGAGGGCGCCTCGGTGCAGCACGCGGTGGGTCCGGATGGCGAGCCCGTCGCGGCCTCGGTCGTGCGGCTTGCGAATGAGCTCAACGAGGGCGCGAGCCCCATGGGAGATGTCGGCCTCGTCGTCGGAGCGACCGTCGGCGATGCCGTGAGCAAGCTCGGGATCGATCTCTCGGGCTTCAACGGACCGATCCTGTCGCCCGGTGTGGGCGCTCAGGGTGCGGGACCTGCGCAGTTGATGCAGGTATTCGGGGACGCGCGCAAGCGCGTGCTCGTCAATCAGTCGCGAGGGGTGCTCAACGCGGGGCCCTTCGTGGAGAAGCTGCGTGGTGCGATCCAGGCTGCCGCCGGCGCCGCGCAGTACACCCTGCAGTCCACCGACGAGCTGGACTGACAGACCTCGTTAGGAGTTCACGTGACCACTCCGGAGCTGTCCAAGGAGCAGCGCGCCGCCGCGCTGGTGAAGGCGACCGCGGTGCGCTCGGCGCGACGCGTGTTCAAGGAGGACCTCTCGCGTGGCGAGATGTCGCTGCAGGAGGCAATCCGTCAGGCGAAGTCGGATGACGCGCTCGCCGGGATCCGGGTCAAGGACCTGCTGCAGTGCCTCCCCGGCATCGGCCCCAAGCGCGCGACGACCGTCATGGACGAGATCGGAATCTCGCACGCACGCCGCATCCGCGGCCTCGGCACGCATCAGGTCGACGCGCTGGTCGCCCGAGAGACCAGGTGAGCCGCCTGGTCGTCCTTGCCGGGCCTACTGCGGTCGGCAAGGGCACCGTGGTGCGCGCGCTCAGGGTCTCGCGCCCGGACATCTGGGTGTCGGTATCGGCGACCACCAGGAGTCCGCGCCCGGGCGAGGTGGACGGCGAGCACTACTTTTTCGTGTCCGACGACGAGTTCGACAGGATGGTGGCGGCGGGTGAGCTGCTTGAGTGGGCGTCGGTGCACGGCGATCGCCGCTACGGCACGCCTCGCGGCCCCGTCGAGGAGCGGCTCGCCCAGGGCACGCCGTGCCTGCTCGAGATCGACCTCCAGGGTGCCCGGCAGGTCAAGGCGTCGATGCCAGACGCGCTGTTCGTCTTCCTTGCGCCGCCGTCGTGGGAGGAGCTTGTGCGGCGACTCGTGGGAAGGGGCACCGAGACTGAGGCGGAGCGCGAGCGGCGACTCGCGACCGCGCGCGACGAGCTGGCAGCAGTCGAGGAGTTCGACGAGACCGTCGTGAACGACGATCTGGACCGCGCCGTCGCGGCGGTCGCCCATCTGGTGGAGCACGCACGGTAGGATGGTGCGGGTTTGCGGGGGAGTCTCCCCGCAGGAGAGAGGTACACATCATGGCCGGAACGGTCGCACAGCCCGAGGGCATCACGAACCCGCCCATCGACGAGCTGCTTGAGAAGGTCGACTCGAAGTACGCGCTCGTGATCTACAGCTCCAAGCGCGCACGCCAGATTAACTCGTACTACGAGGTGCTCGGCGAGGGCCACTTCGAGAACGTGGGCCCGCTCGTCGAGGCCGACCAGACGGATAAGCCGCTCTCGGTGGCGCTGCGTGAGATCAACGCGGGAGACCTGCTGGAGCTCGGCGACTCGGCCGAGTAGACGCGCATATGCGCGTCCTGCTGGGGGTGACTGGCGGCATCGCCGCCTACAAGGTTGCCCTCGTTCTTCGGCGCCTCAAGGAGGATGGGCACTCGGTGCGCGTCGTCCCTACCGAGGCGTCGCTGAACTTCGTGGGGCGCGCGACGTGGGAGGCGCTGTCAGGACTGCCCGCGACCACGGGCACGTTCGAGGACGTGCCGGGCGTGGAGCACGTGCGGCTCGGCCAGCACGCCGACGTCGTGCTCATCGCGCCCGCCACTGCTGACTTCCTCGCGTCAATGGCCCACGGCGAGGCGCGCGACCTGCTCGGGAATGCGCTGCTTGCCACTGCGGCGCCTGTGATGGTGGCCCCGGCGATGCACACCGAGATGTGGGAGCACCCTGCCACTCGCGCCAACGTCGAGACCCTTCGATCGCGTGGCGTCCACGTGCTCGAGCCAGCCGTCGGCAGGCTCACCGGTGCCGACTCGGGGCCTGGCCGTCTCCCGGAGCCCGAGGACATCGTCGTCGGCCTCTATGCCATGGCCGAGGGATCCGGAATCTTGCTCGCGCCGCGCTCGGACGCCGGAGCGGAGTGGGGAGACCTGCACGGACTTACGGTGCTCGTCAGCGCGGGCGGCACGCGCGAGCCTCTCGATGCGGTGAGGTTCCTCGGCAACCGTTCGTCGGGACACCAGGGCTTCGCGATCGCGGAGGCCGCACGCGAGCGTGGCGCGAACGTGACCGTCGTGGCGGCGCACGTCGCGCTGCCACTGGGGGAGGACATCAGGCGGGTCGACGTGAGCACGGGCGCTGAGATGGCGGAGGCGATGAAGCGCGAGGCCGTCGGTGCGGACGTGGTGATCATGGCGGCCGCGGTCGCGGACTATCGGCCCCGCGAGGTGGCGTCGCACAAGATCAAGAAGCGCGGGGACGATGCGCTGACGCTCGAGCTCGTCCCCACGGAGGACATCCTCGCATCGCTCGTGGCTTCCCGGGTGGCGCCTCAGGTGGTCGTGGGCTTCGCGGCGGAGACCGGAGACGCTCAGGCGAGCGTGCTTGAGCACGGAGCGGACAAGGCCAGGCGCAAGGGTGCAGACCTGCTGTGCGTTAACGCGGTGGGCGCCGAGATCGGCTTCGGCGACCGGCCCAATGCGGTGATCATGCTCGACGCTGACGGCAACGTCGCCGGTCGGGCCGAGGGCTCCAAGCTCGCGGTAGCTCACGCGATGCTCGACGCTGTGGCGGGTCTGCGTGTCAGCCGGGGCCCGTACGATGGTGAGCATGACTGACCTGCGACTTTTCACCTCCGAGTCCGTGACCGAGGGCCACCCGGACAAGGTCTGCGACCAGGTCTCCGACGCGATCCTCGATGAGATGCTGCGGCAGGACCCGCTCTCCCGGGTCGCGGTCGAGACGATGGTCACGACGGGCCTCGTGCACGTGGCGGGCGAGGTCACCACCGAAGCGTACGTGGACATCCCCGGCACCATTCGCGAGGTTGTCAGCTCGATCGGCTACACGTCCTCGAAGGTCGGCTTCGACGGCGACTCGTGCGGAGTGTCGGTGTCGATCGGCGAGCAGAGCCCTGACATCTGGATGGGCGTCGGTCACGCGACGGATGTGGACGGGCAGGAGCTCGGCGCAGGCGACCAGGGACTCATGTTCGGCTACGCGTGCCGCGACACTCCCGAGCTCATGCCGTTGCCCATCGCGATCGCGCATCGTCTCACGCAGCGCCTCGCCCAGGTGCGCCGTTCCGATGAGGTGCCCGGCCTCAGGCCCGATGGCAAGGCCCAGGTGACGATCGGCTACGACGGCGATGTCGCGCGGACGGTGGACACGGTGGTGCTCTCGAGCCAGCACGCCGAGCACATCGAGATGGGCGAGCTGCGGGAGCGACTCGAGACCGCGGTGATCGCGCCCGTGCTCGCTCAGTTCGACCTCGACGCGAGTGCGCACCGCAGCCTCATCAACCCCACAGGGCGCTTCGAGATCGGCGGCCCCAAGGGCGACGCGGGGCTCACCGGCCGCAAGATCATCGTCGACACGTACGGCGGCATGGCGCGCCACGGCGGAGGCGCCTTCTCGGGCAAGGATCCGTCGAAGGTGGATCGCTCGGCGGCGTACGCGATGCGCTGGGTCGCGAAGAACGTCGTGGCGGCCGGGCTCGCCGATCGGTGCGAGGTGCAGGTCGCGTACGCGATCGGCACCGCTCATCCCGTGGGTCTCTATGTTGAGACCTTCGGCACCGAGACGGTGGACCCCTCGCGCATCGCCTCTGCGGTTCACGAGGTGTTCGATCTCAGGCCAGCGGCGATCATCGACGCGCTCGACCTGCGTCGTCCCATCTACCGTCAGACGTCCGCGTACGGCCACTTCGGGCGCGAGCTGGACGACTTCACGTGGGAGCGGCTGGACCGCGTGGACGCGCTGCTCGCAGCCGTGTGATCCGCACGTGGCCGTAGGGGAGCGCCCCGCGCGCATCGCGCGCGTGGTGATCGACTCGCCGCTGCCGCACCTCGACGGCTTCTTCGACTACGCGATCCCTGAGCGCCTGGAGCGGGTGACCGCGGGCTTCCGCGTGCGCGTCCCCTTCGCGGGTCGCCTCGTTTCGGCCGTCGTCATGGAGGTCGCGGGCGAGTCCTCGTTCGAGGGACGCCTCAGCGAGGTGCGCACCGCGGCGCACGCACCGTCATTCACGCACGAGAGCTTGCGTCTCGCCGGAGAGATCGCCCGGCGCTATGGCGGGTCCACCTGGGATGTGTTGCGGCTCATGGCGCCGCCGCGCGTCGCGGCCGTGGAGAAGCGGACCATTGTGGGAGCCGTCGACGATCGCGAGCGGTGGGGCACGCTCGCCGCTGCGCTGTCGGGTGAGGAGCCGCAGGACGCTCCGCGCTTGGGCGCGAACGCAGGCTCCGCGGTTACGCACGGCGCACCAGCGCGCATCGTGAGGCAGTGCGTTCCGGATCCGGGAGCGCCGGGGTCGATCCCCGCGCGAGAGATCGTGCGCGAGGCCGCGAGTCGACTCGCCGTGTCGACCGGCTCCGTGATTGTCGTGGTGCCGGACGCTCGGGCGACTGCGGCGCTCGTCGCGGCGTTGCGCGAGGCTGGTGCCGAGCGCTGGATCGCGCGCGGCGGAGGGGACTTCGTGGTGCTGGACGCTGACGACGGTCCGAGCGTGCGGTACGGCCAGTACCTCACAGCGCTGCGCGGCGAGGCGCGTCTCGTGATCGGCACGCGTGCGACCGCGATGCAGCCGGTCCCGTCACTGGCCGCGCTGGTGCTGTGGGACGACGGGCACTCGGCCTACGAGGATCCTCATGCGCCGTATCCCCACGCGCGCACGGTCGCCGCGATGCGTTCCGAGGCGGAGCACGCGGACCTGACTCTTGCCTCCTACGCTCCCTCGGTGGATGCGGCTGCGCTCGTCGAGCACGGCTGGGCCCGTCTTGAGGAGCCGACGATGGACGAGGTCCGGGAGCGCACAGCGACGATCACAGTGTGGGACGATGCGCGGCGCGAGGCGGAAGGCCCCGCAGGCTTCCATTGGATGCCACCCGGTGCGTGGCGAAGGCTGATGAGTGCACGCGAGCGCGGGCCCGTCGCGATCGTCGTTCCCCGCGCGGGATATGTCGCCGCGGCCGCGTGCGCGCGCTGCGACGAGTGGGCGAGGTGCCGCGAGTGCGAGGGTCCCGTGGCGATCGCGCGCGCGGGCGAGGACCCGCAGTGCACCGTGTGCGGCGTGATCCAGTCCCATTGGCATTGCCCGCACTGCCAGGGGTCGCGTCTCGCGCACCGCAGGCAGGGGGTGCTGCGCATAGCGGAGCAGCTGCGTGCGATGGCGCCGGGGGTGTCGCTCGTGGTGTCCGCGGGTGCCACCGAGGTCCTGTCCGACGGTGCGGTGTCCACGGGGATCGTCGTGGCCACACCAGGAGCGCTTCCGGCGGTGCCGGGAGGCTACGCGCACGTGGTGGTCGTGGACGCGTCCGTTCCGTCCACGGGCCTAGGCGGCGAGATCGCCGCGCTGCGTCTGTGGATCGCGGCGGCGGCAGTGTTTGTGAGCTCCAGGAAGAGCGGTGGTGAGGTCACGGTCGTCGGATCGCTGCCGGACCTCACGTCACGCGCGCTCGGCACCTGGCGTACGGCGTCGGCCGCCCTCGAGGCGTACCGCGAGCGGTTCGAGCTGTCGCTGCCGCCCGCGACGCGCCATGTGCGTGTGGAGGGCGACCTGGGCGCAGCGAAGAGCGAGCTCCGCGAGGCCGAGCGCGACGGCGCGATCGTCGTGCGGGATGCCGAGGGCGCGTCGCTTCTCGTGAGCAGGGCCGCGGCGCAGGGATGCGTCGACGCGCTGCGCGCTGCGGTGCGCAGGGCCTCAAAGCAGGGTGGAGGTCCCGTGAGACTTCGTGTGGACGGGCCGCTGCGCCTCCGCTGAGCGACGCGCTAGGACGGATACGAGACGAGCACGACAGAGCACGTGACGTAGCGTCGGATGTCGACCTCGTAGGTGCGGCATGCCGCACCCCACGCGTCGGCGTCGGGGGCAAGAGCGATGTCGCGGCGGTAGCTCGACCTAGTCCACGTGGCGACGGCATCCTCGGGGGAGGTGATGCCACGGATGGGAAGCTCGCCGACGACGACGGCGTCCCCGCACGGCACCTCGGTGATCGAGGCCTCGACGCGCAAGCTCGCCTCGTACACCTCGGCGGCCTCCGCAGCTTCGGCGGCGACGCAGTCGTTCCACGCGAGCGCGGCTACGCCTGCGTCGGACCGGGCGGTGGCGAGGGCCTCGCTCAGGCGCTGGGTGTACTCTTCCGCGGCAGGCACGCGCTCCACGATGCTGCCGAAGATGACAGCTGCGGCGATCAGCGCGACGGCGCCGCCCGCCAGGATCCAGCGTCGGCGTCGTCGCCGCGCCTTCTTGCGAGCCCACGAGGGCTCCGCCGACTCCATCCCGACAGGTTCCACGCGAACACTCTAGGCGTCCCTGGGGCCCTCGGCGGACATCTCAGCCGCTCTACGATGGGGGCATGCGCCTGATCTTCGCCGGCACCCCGGACGTCGCCGTTCCCAGCCTGGAGGCGCTGGTCGCGTCGCCGCATGAGGTGGTCGCGGTGGTGACGCAGCCCGACGCGCGAGGCAGGCGCGGTCGCGCGCTCCACCCGTCTCCGGTGAAGCAGGCAGCTGAAGCTCACGGCATCCCTGTGCTGGACCCGGCGAAGGCTTCCGCCTCCGAGTTCATCGCGCAGATCGCCGCGCTCGAGGCGGATGCCGCCGCCGTAGTCGCGTACGGCCAGATCCTCCGTCCTGCCCTCCTCGCGGCGACGCGCCTGGGGTGGGTCAACCTGCACTTCTCCCTGTTGCCGGCGTGGCGCGGTGCGGCGCCGGTGCAGCGGGCGCTCATGGCGGGTGACGATCTGACGGGCGCCACGACGTTCCTGCTCGACGAGGGCATGGATACGGGTCCGGTGCTGGGCGTTCTGACTGAGCGGATTCGCGTCACGGACACCGCTGGCACCCTGCTGGAGCGGCTGGCTCGGGTCGGCGCGCCGCTGCTCGTCCAGACCTTGAGTGGGCTCGAGGCGGGGGCGCTCGTGCCAGAGCCGCAGCCCGCCGATGGCGTGTCGTACGCGGCGAAGCTCTCCCGCGAGGATGCGTACGTGCGCTGGGATCGTCCCGCGCACGTGGTGGATCGACAGGTCCGCGGATGCACGCCGGCACCGGGGGCGTGGACCACGCTCCCTGATGGTCAGACGGCGAAGCTGGGCCCGGTGTCGCCGCGCGTGGGGCGGTCGGTGACGGTCCCCGGCCAGATGTCGCTCGTCGAGGGTGAGGTGCTGGTCGGCACGGGGACGGAGCCGGTGGCGCTGAGCTGGATCGCGCCGGCGGGCAAGAAGGCGATGGACGCCGACGCGTGGTGGCGCGGCGCTCGCCTTCCTGAGGGCGCTGCGCTGGGCGAGGCATGAGCGGCGGACCGGCGCGCGGTGGCGCGCAGGGGGCACGAGGCGGTCGCAGCGCCGATCGTCGCTCACCCCAAGGCCGCGGAGGAACCGGACGACGACCTCGTCCGGACGCGGCGCGTCTCGCGGCGTACGCATGCGTCACTGCGGTCGAGGAGGACGACGGCTACGCGAACCTGGTGATGCCGCGCATCCTCGCGGAGCACCGGCTCGCCGGGCGCGACGCGGCGTTCGCGACCGAGCTCGCCTATGGGGCGCTGCGGTTCAGTGGACTGTATGAGGCGATCGTCGAGCGCGCGTCGGGTCGTCCGTGGCGACGCCTCGACCCGCCGGTAGGACGAGCTTTGCTGCTGGGATGCCACCAGGTGCTCGGCATGCGTGTGGCGGACCACGCGGCGGTAGGGGAGACGGTAACTCTCGCTCGCTCCGTCGCAGGCGAGGGACCTGCGCGGCTCGTCAATGCGGTCCTGCGGCGCGTGACGGAGGCGGATCGGGAGGCGTGGCTGGCGCGCGTGGCACCCGGGAGCGGCAGGGACGCGATCGCTCTGCGTCACTCGCACCCGGCGTGGGTCGTCGCCGAGCTCGACCGCGCGCTGGCCGCGGACGGCCGACGTGGCGAGGTGGAGGAGCTGCTCGAGGCCGACAACGAGCCCGCCGCCGTCACGCTGGTGGCGCGACCCGGCCTGGTGGCGCGCGAGGACCTGGTGGAGCAGGTCGACGGCGCCGAACCGGGGCACTGGGCGCCCACGGCGGCGGTCCTGCGCGGCGGAGGAGACCCCGGTGCCGTAGCGGCGGTGCGTGACCGACGCGCCGCGGTGCAGGACGAGGGAAGCCAACTCGTCGCGTCGGCTCTGGTGGCCGCTCGGGAGGTCGCGCCGGGAGAGCGTTGGCTCGATCTGTGCGCGGGACCGGGAGGCAAGGCCGCGCTTCTGGGCGCGCACGCCGCCCAGTTCGGTGCGCATCTGGACGCGCTCGAGCTGCACCCGCATCGCGCGGACCTCGTGCGGGACTCCGTGCGGGCGGTGCCCGCAGGCACGGTCGACATCGCGGTGGGGGACGGGACGGCGTGGGGCGACTCCGGGTCGTATGACCGCGTGATCCTCGACGCGCCGTGCACGGGGCTCGGCGCGCTGAGACGCAGGCCGGAGGCGAGGTGGCGCAAGCAGTCCTCTGATGTCGGCGAGCTCTCGGCGCTGCAGTCCCGCCTCCTCGCGAACGCCGCGCGCCTCGTCCGTCCCGGCGGGCTGGTCGCCTACATCACCTGTTCGCCCCTGCTGGCCGAGACGCGCGACGTGGTTGCGCGCGAGCGTGGACTGCGGGCGCTCGACGCGCGCGTGCCGGTCGCAGCACTGTCGGGGACGTCGCCCGACACGTGGGGAGAAGGGCCGCACGTCCAGCTGTGGACCCACGCGCACGGGACCGACAGCATGTTCCTCGCGCTGCTCGAGAGGCCCGCGGAATGACCCGCCGTCGAGCGCGTTAGGTTGTGATCATGGGCATCCAGATCGCTCCCTCCATCCTCTCTGCCGACTTCGCCAACCTCGAGCGCGACATCACTCGTGTCGCGAGCGCCGACTGGCTCCACGTGGACGTCATGGACGGTCACTTCGTCCCCAACCTCACGCTCGGCCTGCCGGTGCTCGAGCGGCTCGCGGAGGTCTCGCCGCTGCCCGTCGACGCGCATCTCATGATCGAGAACCCCGACCATTGGGCGCCTCGTTACGCCGAGGCGGGCGCGACATCAGTGACGTTCCACCTCGAGGCTGCCGAGGACCCGGTGCGCATCGCCAAGGACCTGCGCGCGCTCGGCGCCCGTGCCTCGGTCGCAGTCAGGCCGGGCACGCCCGTGGACTCGTTGCTCGACGTGCTGCGCGAGTTCGACATGGTGCTCGTCATGACGGTCGAGCCCGGCTTCGGCGGCCAGGCATTCATGCCCGAGACGATGCCCAAGGTCACGGCGCTACGTGAGCACGCCACCCGTCTGGGCCACTCGTTGCGCATCGAGGTCGACGGTGGTGTCGCGCGCGACACTGTCCCGACCGTGGTGGAGGCCGGCGCCGACGTGCTAGTCGCGGGATCGGCCATCTACGGTGCGGACGACGTGGCCGGCGAGATCGCTGCGCTGCGCGCGCTCGGCGAGCGGCACTCACGTGCCTGATCTCGAGGGACTCGATCTCGCTGCGGCGCAGCATCCGATGGATCGTGCCGTCGCGCTGGCCGCGCAGGGGCCAGCGTGGGGACCCAACCCGCGCGTCGGCTGCGTGATCGTGGACGCCGCAGGCCAGGTGCTCACGGCGGGATGGCACCGCGGCGCCGGAACCCTGCACGCAGAGGCGGACGCTCTGGCGCGCGCGCGAGCCGCCGGAGTCGACGTGACCGGCGCGACGGCCTACGTGACACTCGAACCGTGCACCCACACGGGCCGCACCGGGCCGTGCGCGGACGCGCTCACTGAGGCCGGCGTCGGACGCGTGGTCTATGCCGTCGAGGATCCCAATCCGGTGGCCGCCGGGGGAGGGGAGGTGCTGCGCTCGCGCGGCATCCCGGCGGAGCTCGCGCCCCACGACGGCGCCGCAGACCTGAACTCGAGGTGGCTCACCGCGGTGAGCGCCGGGCGCCCCTACGTCATCGCGAAGTGGGCGGCGACGCTCGACGGGCGCACCGCGGCCGCCGACGGCACCAGCTTCTGGATCACGGGCGAGGAGGCGCGCGAGCACGCGCACCGTGTGCGTGCTGAGGTCGGGGCGATCGTGGTGGGCACCGGCACGGTGCTCGCCGACGACCCCTCGCTCAGCGCTCGGCCCGCGGGGGTGGCGGACGCACATCAGCCGCTGCGCGTCGCCATGGGCATGACGGAGACGCGAGGCAGACGCGTGTGGCGCGACGACAACGCGGTGCACCTCGCGACACACGACCCGGCTCAGGTGCTCGCCGAACTGTGGAAGCGGGATGTCCGCGTCGTCCTGGTCGAGGGCGGCGCGACAGTGACGACGGCATTCCTGCGCGCTGGGCTCGTCGACGAGGTGCACGCCTACGTCGCGCCCGTGATCCTAGGTGCGGGACCGAGCGCGGTGGGGGACCTCGGAATCGCCACGATGTCCGAGGCGTTGAGAGGCGAGGACGTGACCACGGTCCGCCTGGGCGCGGATACGCTGGTCGCAGCGAAGATCACGAAAGCAGGCCCCTAGATGTTCACCGGCATCGTCGAATCCGTCGGCACCGTCACCGCGGTCACGGACAGCGGCGCTCAGTCCCAGATCTCCATCTCGTCACCCGGATTCGGCGATGATCTCGAATACGGCGAGTCGATCGCCGTCAACGGCGTGTGTCTCACCGTCGCGAAGCACTCCGGCGACACTTGGATCGCGGACGTCATGAAGGTCACGCGCGCCACCACGACGCTCGCCGATGTGAAGGTCGGCGACCGCGTCAACCTCGAGCGCGCGATGCGCGCCGACGGCCGGCTCGGCGGGCACATGATGCAGGGCCACGTGGACGGCGTCGCGGAGCTCGTCGCGCGCGACTCGCAGCCCGATTGGGACGACCTCTCGTTCCGCCTGCCTGCTGAGGTGCTGCGCTACGTCGTGCGTAAGGGCTCGATTGCGCTCAATGGCGTGTCGCTGACTGTTGCGGAGCTCGAGGGTGACATCGCCACCGTGTCGCTCATCCCGACGACCCTCGCGGAGACCGTGTTCGGCGACGCTCGGGTCGGCGACCGCGCGAACGTCGAGGTCGACGTGATCGGCAAGTACGTCGAGCGCATGATGGAGGCGCGCGCATGACCGCGGAGGCGATCGCCCTGGTCGAACGCGCGCTGGAGGAGATCCGCGCGGGCCGACCCGTGCTTGTCGCCGACTCTCGTGACCGCGAGGACGAGGCCGACTTCATCATGTCAGCCGAGCGCGCGACCGTGGAGTGGGTCGCCTGGGGGATCCGCCACTCCTCGGGCTATCTCTGTGCGCCGCTCACCGGCGATCGCGCCGACGCGCTCAAGCTTCCCCTCATGGTGCCGCAGAGTCAGGACCCGCGACGCACCGCGTACACGGTGTCGATCGACGCGGCCGAGGGCGTCACGACGGGCATCTCCGCGGCTGACCGTCATCGCACGCTCCAGCTGCTCGCCGACCCGACGGCGTCCGCTGAGGAGTTCATCCGGCCGGGCCACGTGCTGCCGTTGCGCGCGGTCGCCGGCGGCGTCCTTCACCGCCCTGGGCACACCGAGGCGGCCGTGGATCTGTGCAGGCTCGCAGGTGTCTCGCCTGTGGGCGTGATCGCCGAGCTCGTCAACGACGACGGCACGATGATGCGCCAGGGCGACGCGACCGCTCTGGCCGCGACCGACGACCTGGTGTTCCTCACGATCGCCGACCTCATCGAGTACCGGCGCCATGTGGAGGACCTTCCCGAGCCCATCGCACCCCAGCCCCATCGCGTGCTGTTCGAGGGCGAGGCTCGGCTCCCGACCGTGCACGGCGACGTCACAGTGCGTGGCTACAGGGACGCCCGCACGGGCGACGAGCACGTCGCGCTCGTGGTGCCCCCCAAGGAGGGCATCGTGCCGATCGTGCGCGTGCACTCCGAGTGCCTCACGGGCGACGCCTTCGGCTCGATCCGCTGCGACTGCGGGCCGCAGCTCGATGCGGCGATCGCGCGCATCGTGGAGGAGGGCGGCGCCGTCGTGTACCTCACGGGTCACGAGGGGCGGGGCATCGGCATCCTGTCCAAGATCAAGGCCTACGCGCTGCAGGACTCGGGGCGTGACACTGTCGACGCCAACACCGATCTCGGTCTGCCGGTGGATCGCCGCGAGTACGGCGCGGCCGCCGCGATCCTGCACGATCTGGGGCTGGGCGAGATCCGCCTGCTGACGAACAATCCGGCGAAGGTCGAAGGGCTGCGCGCCTCCGGCATCGCCTGCGTGGAGCGTGTGCCTCACCTGGTGGGCGCGCATCCCGAGAACGAGCATTACCGCCGCACCAAGGTGGAGCGGATGGGTCACCTGCTGGGAGAGCAGTCATGAGTGGAGCGGGAGCACCGCAGATCGCCGTCGACGGCGAGGGCCTCACGGTCGAGATCGTCGCCTCGCTGTGGCATACCGAGGTCATGGATGGCCTCGTCGCTGGCGCAGTGCGCGCCGCGGAGGCTGCAGGAGCTGGCTATCGCGTGACGCGCGTCGCCGGCGCCGTCGAGCTCACCGTCGTCGCGGAGGCCCTCGCCCGGCGCGGGGCCGACGCGATCGTGGCGCTCGGCGTGGTGATCAAGGGCGAGACGCCGCACTTCGAGTACGTATGCCAGTCGGTGACGCAGGGACTGACCGACGTGTCGCGTGAGCACGCGGTTCCCGTGGGATTCGGCGTGCTCACGGTCGACGAGGAGAGCCACGCGCTCGCCCGCGCAGGGCTGGAGGGCTCCAAGGAGGACAAGGGCGCGGAGTCAGTGGAGGCCGCGCTCTCGACGGCGCGCATCCTGCGGGACCTCAACGACTGACGCCCGACGCGGGGACCTGCCCGCGCGGAGGTTCGCCGACGCGTCGTGCGCGCCACTAGGCTGGACGGCGTGAAGACCTTCGAAGACCTTTTCGCCGAACTGACGGAGCGCGCCGCGCAGCGGCCGGAGGGCTCCGGCACCGTCGCCCTGCTCGACAAGGGCGTCCATGCGATCGGCAAGAAGCTCGTCGAGGAGGCCGCCGAGTCATGGATGGCCGCCGAGTTCCAGTCGGACGAGGATGCCGCCGAGGAGATCTCACAGCTGCTGTATCACGCGCAGGTGATGATGATCGCGAAGGGGCTCACCCTCGAGGACGTGTACCGCTACCTGTAATCCCGGAGTCACTGTGCTGCGCATTGCCGTTCCCAACAAGGGCTCGCTGTCCGAGCCCGCCGTCCAGCTTCTCAAGGAGGCCGGCTACAAGCAGCGGAGAGATCCGCGCGAGCTGGTGCTGGTGGACTCCCGCAACGACGTGGAGTTCTTCTTCCTGCGTCCCCGCGACGTGGCCGTGTACGTCGGCTCCGGCACGGTGCAGGCGGGCATCACCGGTCGCGACCTGCTGCTCGACTCGGCAGCTCCCGCATCCGAGCACCTCGAGCTCGGCTTCGGCGGCTCGACTTTCCGCTACGCCGCCGAGCCGGGCGTGGCGTCTCGCATCGAGGACATCGCAGGCAAGCGCGTCGCGACGTCGTACCCCCACCTGGTGAGGACGCACCTGAAGTCGTTCGGCGTCGAGGCGGATGTGGTCCGGCTGGACGGCGCCGTCGAGTCGTCGGTCCGCCTGGGCGTGGCCGATGTCGTGGCCGACGTGGTCTCGACCGGCACCACGCTGCGCGCCGCGGGTCTGGAGATCTTCGGCGAGCCGCTGCTGAAGTCCGAGGCGATCCTCATCAAGGGGCCGGACGCCACCGACGAGGACATCGCAGTGCTCACAGGGCGCCTCCGCGGCGTGCTCATGGCGCGTCAGTACGTCCTCGTCGACTACGACGTACCGGCCGACCGGCTTGAGGACGCCTTGAACGTGACCCCGGGTTTCGAGGCTCCCACCGTCGCGCCCCTGCATGGATCTGACTGGTCCGCCGTGCGGGTGATGGTGCCTCGGGTCGAGATGAATCACGTCATGGATGCGCTGTACGCCGTGGGCGCGCGCGCGATCCTCACGACCGAGCTGCTGGCGGTGCGCGTCTAGATGGCGGGAACCGAGGCGGCGGGGCGGCTGCTCAACCTGATCATCGCGCTGACGGACTCCGGAGCGCGCATGACCAGAGAGCGCATCCGTGCGACGGTCGAGGGCTACGACACGGTGCCCGCTGGCGCCTCGGAGGACGAGCGTCGCCGTCTCGACGCGGCGTTCGAGCGCAAGTTCGAGCGCGACAAGGACGACTTGCGTCGTCTGGGTATCCCGTTGCGCACGGTCGTGGACCCGATCCATGGGGACGACATCGGGTATCGCATCGATGCCGCTGCGGCCGCGCTGCCGCCCCTCGACCTCAGCCCCGCCGAGCTCGCCGTCGTGGGGATCGCGGCGGATCTGTGGAGCGATGCGACGTTGGGCGAGGACGCCCGCCAGGCGCTCACCAAGGTCGCCTCTGCGAGCGACGAGCGACCGTCCGAGCGAGTGGTGCTCTCGGGAACGTCCTCCGCGGTGGCCGACGCGGTCGCTGCGCTCGTCGAAGCCATCGAGCTGCGGCGCGAGGTCCGCTTCGGGTACACCTCGGCGGCGTCCGGGTCATCGACCCGGACCGTGCGCCCGTGGCGGCTCGTGCTGCGCGGCGGAGCGCTGTACCTGCAGGGTCACGACGTGGACCGCGGCGAGCCTCGCACGTTCCGATTGTCGCGGTTCCATGGGACGGTGCGCGCGGTCGGCGACGAAGGAGCGTTCGAGATCCCTGCGGCGATGCCGGCAGCATTCGAGGAGCAGGAGCCCGGCGAGGCGCTCCTCGCCGTTCGTGCCGAGGCCGGCCATGCGCTCCGCGCGCGAGGAGCCGCGCGGGGACGGGACGGCGAGTGGGATGTGATCGCCGTGCGCTACCACCACGCCGACCAGCTGCGCGATGAGGTCCTGGCCCTCGCGGGCGCCGCTCGCGTGATCGAACCGCTCTGGCTCGCGGACGAGGTGCGCGCGCACGCGCGCGGTGCGCTGGAGGCCGTCCGTGGCTGAGAGAGCGCTCGCGCGGCTGACGCGCCTGCTGGGGATCGTGTCGTACCTCGAGACGCACGGGGAGGCGCCGTTCGACGAGCTCGCCGCGCGCTTCGGCACCACGCCGACGCAGATCGAGGCAGACGTGTGGCTGCTGTTCACCACAGGCAAGCCAGGCGGCATGCCGGATGACTACGTGGACTTCGACGGCGATGCCCTCGATGAGGGCATCGCCCGTCTTCGCGACGGACAAGGGCTCACGCAGGTGCGGTTCAGCGCGCGTGAAGCCGTCGCGCTGCTGGGCGCGCTCAGCTCGCTCGAGGCCTCCGGTGCGGCGCCCCCCGCGGCAGCCTCGGCGCTGACGAAGCTCAAGACTGCCGTCGGCGACGTGGCACCCGTCGAGGTCATGGGGGAGAGCCGTGCGGATCCGCAGGTGGTCGCCGTGGTCCGCGAGGGCGCGGAGAGCGGACGGGCGGTAGCGCTGGAGTACGTCGACGCCCAGGATCACCGGACCGAGCGGCTCATCGAGCCGCATCGGTTGGTCACCATCGACGGCGTCGGCTATGTCGAGTGCTGGTGTCATCGCGCGGGAGACTATCGCACGCTGCGGCTGGATCGGATCATGAGCGCCGCGCTGACCGAGGACGTGGTCACGCATGCACCTGCGGACCACACCGGCTTCTCGCTCGCGCCCCGGTACGAGGCGACCGTGGAAGCGGCGCGCGCGGCGCGCTGGGCGCTGGAGTCCATGCCGGGAGCGTCGATCAGCGAGACCGATCAGGGCATTTTGACGACCTTCCCGGTTGCGGATGCCGACTGGGTCGCTGGTCGTCTGCTCGCCATCGGTCCCCATCTGCACTCGGTGGCCCCTGCCGCATTGGCCGACGCGGTGGCAAGGCGCGCGGCGGACGTGCTCGCTGCACAGGACGGCTAGACTGGGACGACCCTACGAAGGAGGCATGGTGGGAAGCTTCGGAGCCCGCGAGATCATCATCATCCTGGTGATCGTGCTGATCCTCTTCGGCGCCCCCAAGCTGCCGGACTTCGCCCGGTCGCTGGGCAAGTCGATGCGCATCATCAAGGACGAGACGAAGGCGCTGCGAGACGACGACGGTTCGTCGACCGCGACTGAGACCGACGCCGCTCAGGGCGACCCGAAGAAGGCCGAGTGGCCCGACTCGACGATCTCGCCCGACGACGAGGGGCGTGGCAAGTAGCAGGCAGGCGCGTCGGGCCGATCCCGACGCGCGCATGCCGCTTAGGGCCCATATCGCGGAACTGCGTCGCCGCGTGCTGCTCGCCTTCGCGGGCATCGCGGTCGGCGCGGTCGTCGGCTGGTTCCTCTACACCCCCGTCTACGAGTTCCTTCAGCAGCCCGTGCTGGATCTCGCCGAGCGCGACGATGCGCTCGTCACGGTGAACTTCGGAGGGCTCGCGAGCGCGCTCGACATGCAGTTGAAGGTGTCGCTCGTGCTCGGCGCGATCCTCACGGCGCCGTGGTGGCTGTACCACCTGTGGGCCTTCGTGGCCCCGGGGCTCAAGGACAGGGAGAAGCGCTACACCTTCGCCTTTCTCGCGGCGGCGGTGCCGCTGTTCTTCGGCGGCGTCGTCTTCGCGGCGTTCATCCTCCCTCAGGCCGTCGACATCCTCGTCGGGTTCACCCCCGACGGCGCAGCGAACGTGCTCGATGCGCAGATGTACCTCACCTTCTCGGTGAGGATGCTCCTCGCGTTCGGGATCGCGTTCGTGTTCCCGGTCGTGATGGTCGCACTCACCTGGATCGGTCTCGTGGGGGCTCGCACGTGGCTGCGCGGCTGGCGGTGGGCCATGATCATCATCGCGCTTGCCGCCGCAGTGCTCACTCCCACGCCGGACGGCGTGATGATGGTGCTGATGGCGTTGCCGATGGTGCTGCTGTACTTCCTCGCGGTCGGCATCGCGGCGCTGCGTCAGGCTGCCGTCAGGCGGCGGCTGCGGCGTGCGGGGGCAGAGGCCGACGCGTGACGCTCGTCGGCATCGTGTCCAACCCGACGTCGGGGTCGGGTCGCGGTCGCGCGTGGGCGGCGCGAGCGTTGACGGACCTGGCGGGCGCAGGGCTGCGCTTGCGGGATCTCTCGGCGGGGTCGTGGGCCGCGTCCTTGGAGGCGGTGCAGGCCCACCGCGACGAGCTCGATGCGCTCGTGGTGATCGGCGGTGACGGCATGGCGCACCTGGGTCTGCAGGCGTGTGCTGAGACAGACCTCCCGCTCGGCATCGTCGCCGCAGGCTCGGGCAACGACATCGCATCGGCGTTCGGCCTCCCGGTCGGCGACATCGAGGCGGCGTGCACGCACGTCGCGCGGGCTCTCGCCATCGGCGACGTGTCCGCCATGGACGTGGGCAGGATCGAGGGCCCGTCCGTTGAGCACCCGTCGCAGCCCCGGTACTTCGCGGCGGTGCTCTCGGCGGGGATCGACGCCGCCGTCGCCGAACGCGCGCGGCGCATGACGTTTCCGCGGGGCTCGCTCAAGTACACCGCCGCAGTGATGGTCGAGCTGCCGCGCTTCCAACCGTACGGCGTCACGGTGCGCGCGGATGGCGAGGAGTGGTCCCAGGAGGCCACGCTCGTCGCGGTGGCCAACGCGCCGTCCTTCGGCGGTGGTCTCAGGATTTCGCCGGGGTCGGATCCGGCCGATGGAATGCTCGAGCTGGTGGTTGCCGAGGGCCTCAGCCGCCGGGAGATCCTCCGTATCTTTCCCCAGCTCCGGGACGGCTCGCACGCGAGCGACCCGAGGATCCGCTTCCGCACGGTGCGCGAAGTCGAGATCGTGGCCCACCATGACGGCGCGCCGCTGCCGCCTGCATCCGCCGACGGTGAGCTTGTCGGCGCCGTACCGATCCAGGTGACCGCCGCGTCGGGCGCGCTGCGCGTGCTGGGTGCCACGCGCCGATAGCCTGGGGAGCATGACCTCCCCGGCCGAGCGCTTCGCAGCCGCGCGTCGACGGGCGCAGCACGCCGACCTCGCCGACTTCGAGCAGACTTTGCCGTTCGCGCTCGACGGCTTCCAGCGTGAGGCATGCGAGGCGGTGTCGGACGGACGGTCGGTGCTCGTCGCGGCCCCGACCGGCGCGGGGAAGACCCTCGTGGGCGAGTTCGCGGTGCGTCACGCCCACGAGCGGGGCCTCAAGGCGTACTACACGACGCCCATCAAGGCGTTGTCGAACCAGAAGTTCCAGGACCTGCGCGAGGTCTATGGGGAGTCTGCGGTGGGGCTCCTGACTGGCGACACGTCCGTCAACCCGCATGCGGACATCGTGGTGATGACCACAGAGGTGCTCCGCAACATGATCTACGCGGGATCGCCGGACCTGGGCCGGCTGGGCACCGTGATCCTCGACGAGGTGCACTACCTCGCCGACCGCTTCCGGGGCTCGGTGTGGGAAGAGGTGATCATCCACCTCAGCGAGTCCACCGCGATCGTCGCGCTGTCGGCGACCGTGTCCAACGCCGAGGAGTTCGGCGCATGGCTCGCGGAGGTCAGGGGAGACACCCGAGTGGTGGTCAGCGAGGTGCGCCCCGTGCCGCTGTGGCCGCACGTGCTGCTGCGCGAGGGCATGTTCGACCTGTACGCCCCTGACGTCGATCCGGTCGAACTGGGTCCGAACCCGCGCCTGAACCCCGAGCTTGAGGCGATCGTCAAACGGCAGGCGCAGATCGACTCGCGCAACCACCCCACGCGCATGAGCTACCGGCCCGCGCGTGGGGGGCGCCGACCCGCAGCGCGGCGCAGCCCGCCCCGCTTCGCCGTCGTCGACCAGCTCGACAGGCAGGGACTGCTGCCGGCGATCGTGTTCGTGTTCTCGCGCGCGGGCTGCGAGGACGCGGTCGATCAGGTCCGCGCCTCAGGCCTGAGCCTCACGACGGATGACGAGCGCGCCGAGATTCGCGCACTCGTAGAGGAGCGCTGCGGGGGCATTCCGGCGGAGGACCTTGGCGCGCTCGGGTATTTGCATTGGCTCGATCACCTCGAAGCCGGCATCGCGGCGCATCACGCGGGCATGATCCCGCTGTTCAAGGAGGTCGTCGAGGAGCTGTTCCGGCGGGGGCTGCTCAAGGTCGTGTACGCGACGGAGACGCTCGCGCTGGGCATCAACATGCCCGCACGTTCGGTGGTGCTCGAGAAGCTCGTGAAGTGGGACGGGCAGGGCCACAAGGACCTCACCGCCGGGGAGTACACCCAACTCACAGGACGGGCGGGGCGGCGCGGCATCGACGTCGAGGGGCACGCCGTGGTCGTCGAGCACCCCGGGCTGGACGTCGCGCAGTTGGCGCGGCTTGTGTCACGCCGCACCTACCCCCTCATCAGCTCGTTCCAGCCCTCCTACAACATGGCGATCAATCTGGTCGGCGCGGTGGGCGCTGCCCGCGCGCGCGAGGTCCTGGAGATGTCCTTCGCGCAGTTCCAGGCCGACCAGTCGGTGGTGGGGCAGGCGCGCCGTGCGCAGGAGCTCGAGCGCACGCTGCAGGGCTTCAAGGAGGCCGTGAGCTGCGATCGCGGCGACTTCCTCGAGTACGCGGGGATGCGCGAGCGGCTCAACCGGATGCAGAAGGGGCGGTCGAAGGCGGCGTCTCGCGAGCGTCGGGAGGCGACCGGTGCCACGCTCGCGGCGCTCACACGCGGCGAGGTGGTGCGCGTCGGGGGCGGACGGCGTGCGGGCTTCGCCGCCGTGATCGCGCCCGACGACAACGAGCGCGCGCCACGCCCGCTCGTGGTCACGGACCAGGGCCGAAGCTTCCGGCTGGCGCTGGCGGAGCTGCACCACGGGCTCGACGTCGTGGGTCGGGTCAAGGTGCCCAAGAACTTCGACCACCGCGACGCCCGGCGGCGGCGGGAGTTGGCACAGGTCATCGAGGGCGCGAAGCCGTCGTTCGCGCGGCCATCGGCGCGCCGCGGCGGCGAGGCCGACGCTCCGGATCGCGAGATCAGTGAGCTGCGGTCGCGCATGGCGTCGCATCCCTGCCACGCGTGCCCGGACCGCGAGGAGCATGCCCGCTGGGCGGAGCGCTACTACCGCACACTGCGCGACAAGGACCGCGTCGTTGGCGAGATCCAGAGAGCGACCGGCTCGATCGCGCGCGTCTTCGACCGCCGATGCCTGGTGCTCGGCGAGCTGGGCTACCTCGAGCAGGACGAGGACGGCTGGGAGGTGACGGAGTCGGGCGCCATGATGCGCACGCTGTACGCCGAGAACGACCTCGTCATCGCCGAGTGCCTCCGCACGGGCGCGTGGAGCGCGCTGCACCCGCCCGCACTCGCCGCCGCCGTCTCGACCCTCTTGTACAACGGCCGTCGTGAGGACGAGCTGCGTCAGCCGCGCGTGCCCGGGGGCCCGCACGGCGTGCTCGGGCGCGCGCTCCAGGAGACGGTTCGCATCTGGTCGCGCGTGAGTGACCTCCAGGAGGAGCACCGTCTCGGCGAGCTTCCCACGCCCGAGTGGGGCATCGTGGGGCCGGTTCACGGATGGGCGCAGGGCAAGAGCCTCGACACCGTGCTGGCAGGCACCGACATCGCCCCCGGTGACATGGTCCGATGGTGCAAGCAGGTGATCGACGCGCTCGACCAGATCGCCGACGTGGCTCCCACCGAGCAGCTTCGCACGCGGGCACTGACCGCCATCGCCGCGATGCGGCGAGGCGTGGTCGCGTACTGACCTCCGCTCCGTAGGCTGGACCGCGTGAGAGGCTTGAGAAACGTCGCCGTGGCCGTCGCATCGGGCCTGCTGATGGCCTTGGCCTTCCCCGACTGGGGCTGGTGGCCGCTCGCGCTGGTCTCGCTCGCGGGCCTGTGGTGGGCGCTCGAGGAGGCAGGAGCGTGGGCGGGACTGGGGCTCGGCTGGCTGTTCGGCATCGCGTTCTTCGCGCCGCACGTGTGGTGGGCGTACGTCGCCACCGATGTGATCCCCTGGGCGGCGCTGTCCGTCGCCGAGGGCCTCGCGTGGGGCATCTTCGGCATGGCGTGGGCGCACGTGCGGCGCGCGGGACTTGCGGGACGGGGCGTGCTCGCCGGTCCGCTGCTGTTCGCGCTTCTGTGGACCGGGGTCGAGGTCGCGCGCTCGTACGTGCCGTTCGGTGGCTTCCCGTGGGGGCGGCTCGGCTTCGCGTTCGTCGACGTGCCGATCGCGCGGCTGGCGTGGGCGGGCGGCGTGCCGCTGGCCGGGTTCGCGATCGTCCTCGTGGGCGCGCTCCTGGGCGTCGGCGTTGAGCGGCTGCGCGAGCGACGGTTCCTCGCGGCCTCGGTGGCGCCGGTCGTCGCGATCGCCATCGTCTTCCTGCCGGGCCTGATCCCGATCGACGCGCGCGCCACCGACGGCGAGCTGTCCGTCGCCGTCATCCAGGGCAACGTACCCAACCGCGGGCTCGACTCGTTCAGCCAGGCGCGCGAGGTGCTCGACAACCATGCGGCTGTCAGCGCGCAGGCTGCCGCGGTGGCAGCAGGCACGGTGGACCTGATGATCTGGCCGGAGAACGCCGCGGACCTGGATCCGCGTACCGACGAGCAGTCGCGCGACACTGTCACGGCAGCCGCGCAGGAGATGGGCGCGCCGCTGCTGCTGGGCACCGTGGACTACACGCCCGAGGACGGTCGGTACAACACGTCCCTGCTGTGGTCGCAGAACGGCACGGTCCTGGACCTGTATCAGAAGCAGCGGCCCGTTCCCTTCGCGGAGTACATCCCCATCCGAGACTTCGCGCGGCTGTTCAGCGAGGACGTGGATCGCGTCTCGGTCGACATGCTCGCGGGCACCGAGCCCGCCGTCATGCAGGTGGGCATCGAGTCGTTGGGTCGCGTCGTCACGCTCGGCACCGTCATCTGCTTCGAGGTCGCCGTGGACGACGTGGTGCGCGAGTCGATCGCGCTCGGCGGCGAGGTGCTGATCGTGCAGACGAACAACGCTACGTTCGGCGACACCGCCGAGAGCACCCAGCAGCTGCAGATGTCGCGCCTCAAGGCGATCGAGACGGGCCGGTACACGATCCAGGACTCGACGGTGGGGGTCTCGGCGATCATCGCTCCGGACGGGCGGGTGCTGCAGCAGACCGGTCTCTTCACGGCCGAGTACATGCTCGCGGACGTCGGACTGCGCACCGAGATCACGCCCGCCGTGAGGTTCGGCGGCTATCTCGAGTGGCTGTTCATGGGCGGCGCGGTCATCGCGCTCGTGAGCGCCGTGAGCCGCCGCATGAGGGCGCGGTACGACTGGTGAGCACGCTCGTCATCATCCCGACCTACAACGAGCGCGAGTCCCTCCCGGTGCAGCTCGCAGGCGTGCGTGAACACGCGCCCGACGTGGACGTGCTGGTCGTCGATGACGGCTCGCCTGACGGGACGGGGGAGTGGGCCGATGAGGCCGCCGCCGGGGACTCTCACGTGCATGTGCTGCATCGCACCGCCAAGGCAGGACTCGGCGCCGCGTATCAGGCGGGATTCGCGTGGGGACTCGAACGCGGTTACGACGTGCTCGTGGAGATGGATGCCGACGGATCGCATCAGGCCCACGAGCTTCCCTCACTGCTCGCGAGAGTGGGGGAGGGAGACCTGGTCATCGGTTCCCGGTGGGTGCCGGGCGGCTCGGTACGGAACTGGCCCACTCATCGCCGGCTGCTCTCCACCGGCGCGAACACGTATGTGAGGCTCGCGCTGGGCATCGGGGTCAAGGACTCGACTGCCGGCTTCCGGGCGTACACGGCCGACATCCTGCGCGCGATCGATCTCCATGACGTCGAGTCCCAGGGATACTGCTTCCAGATCGACATGTGCTGGCACGTACTGCGCGCCGGCGGGACGGTCGTCGAGGTGCCGATCGAGTTCGTCGAGCGCGTCCAGGGAGCGTCCAAGATGAGCGGCGCAATCATCCGTGAGGCGCTGCTCAAGACCACGCTGTGGGGCGCAGGGCATCGTCTCCACCAGCTCGCAGCGCTGTTGCCCGCCCGACGCGCGGACTAGGTTCGCGCTGGAGCCCGCCACGGCGTCGGGCATGTCCCTGGCTTGCCTCAAGAACGACGAAGCGGCGCCCACCTGGTGGTGGACGCCGCTCATGACGATGCGTGTCAGGCGCTGGCGCGCATGCTCCTCAGGTACTCGAGACGCTCCTCCAGGAGCTCCTCGAGCTCGGGGATGGTGCGGCGCTCCAGCAGCATGTCCCAGTGGGTGCGTGCGGCCTTCTCCTCCTTGGGCTCCGGACGGTCGCCGTCGCGCAGCAGCGCGAGCGAGCCGCAATGGCACTCCCACGACAGCGGCACCTCGGCCTCGACGGAGAACGGGAAGGTCAGCACGTGACCGTTGGGGCAGTCGTAGTGAGCATCGCGGCGCTCGGCGAGCTCCGCGTGCTCGGTGGACTCGAGCGACTGGGTTCCCAGTCGCATTCCGCGTAGTGCGCGATCAGCCATGTCAGCCTCCCTCTGGCGCAGGCGGGGGTGGTGCCTGCTCACCTCGGGAACGCTTATCCCAGGGCCTTTGTTCCAGCGGAGGCAGGCGCTCGTTCACCCTCTTCCATCCTGGCAGGCCTCGCGCGCGTCGGCACGGCGACCAGCGCGACGGAGGCGAGCACGACCGCCGCGCCCAGCCACTGCGTCGGGCTCATGGACTCCTTGAGCACTGCCCAGCCCAGGAAGGTCGCGGTGAGAGGCGTGAGGAACACGAGGAGGCTCACACGTGATGCGGGAAGGGCCTGGATGCCGCGGAACCACAGCAGCTGGGCGATCACGGTGCCGGGGATGGCCATCCAGGCATAGCCCGCCACGTTCGCGAGTGTCAGCGCTGCACCTGTGCCCTCGATGGCGAGGGCGAAGGGCAGGAGGATGAGGCCTCCCCAGACCAACTGCCACGCGGTGAACGGCATGAGCCCGACGGGGCGGCCCCAGCGCTTGACGAGGATCACGCCGACGGCGCTTGAGGCTCCGGCACCCACGGCGGCGATCGCACCGAGCGCGTCGAGCTGTGCTGCGGGGCCGAGCACGAGCATGGCGACGCCCACGAGCCCCAGCAGCGCACTGAGCAGCTTGCGGCGGCTGAAGGCCTCGTGGAGGAAGACGGCGGCGAGCGCGGCCACGACCAGCGGGTGCGTGGCGCTGAGGGTGGCTGCCACGCCGCCCGGAAGACGGTACGCGGCGACGAACAGCAAGCCGAAGAACACGCCGATATTGACGGCTCCGAGCACCGCGGAGCGCCACCACCAGATGCCGCGAGGGAGAGCGGGGGAGAGGGCCAGCATGAGGAGGCCTGCGGGAAGGGCGCGCAGCACGGCGGCGGTGAGGGGCTGGTCGGGTGGGAGCAGCGTGGCCGTCACGAGGTACGTGGTGCCCCAGAGGAGTGGAGCGCCCGCCGTGGACGCGAGCATGCGCAGGTCGTTCATGGGTCTCTCAATCTCTTGATATCAAGAGAAACACTGATGTATCTTGATGTCAAGACGATGCAAGGGCCCTGCGGAGGCCGAGGGGAGTCACATGGACGCGGTCGGATCCTTCGTGGAGCAATGGCGCGCCGAGGCGCCGGACATCGATGTCACTCCGATGGCAACGATCGGACGGCTCAACAGGCTCTCGGCGCTGGTGCAGGCACGCATCGACGCCACGTTCGCAGAGCTCGGGCTGCAGTCATGGGAGTTCGATGTGCTCGCCAGCCTCACGCGCCAGGGAGCGCCGTACGCGCTGACGGCCGGAGATCTCGAGCGGCAGATGATGATCACGTCCGGGACGACCACACACCGCATCGGGCGCCTCGAGCAGCGCGGCTATGTCGCGCGCACCAAGGATCCTGAGGATGCGCGGGTCGTGTGGGTCACGCTGACCGACGCGGGCCGCGCGGCGTGCCTCGAAGCGTATCCCGTGCATCTGGACAACGAGCGACGCATTCTGGCATCCATGAGTGACGACGACATCCAGGCGCTCACGCGCGGCCTCACGGCGTTGGCGGAGGCTCTCAGAGATGAGGCGCCGGTTCCGCGGAGACCCCACCCAAGCGCGTGAAAACGCTCCAACCCGTATTGCCGATAATGCACATTATGACATTACGCCGTGTGAGGCCTAGTTCGGAGGCAGCAGCTCCATGGTCGAGCCGTTGCTTCCATCGATCACACTGCGGTCCCCCAGATCGGATGCGAGCACGATGCTCTCAGTGGCGGTCTCGTTCGGGCAGTCGAGCTTGCTCGTCCAGTCGATGCGCACGGTGATCGTCACGGACGTGTCGGTCTCGACGAACTGCACATCACCGTCTCGGCTGCAGTCCACATAGGTGATGGTGAGCTGCTCCGAGGTGGCCTTTCCCTGGACCTCGCTCAACGAGATCGCCGTGGTGCTGTCGGCGCGCGGCAGGAAGTACCAGGCTGCCCAGATCACGGCCGCCAGGGCGACGATCCAGCCGAGCATGTTCCACGATGGGCGTGTCATCTCTGACTCCCTCAACAGGTTGCTTCCCTCAGCATCCGCTCGAAGCATACGGGGCGAATGCCCTACAGTGACGCATTCTGTGGCGGATCACTCAGCGGCGTCGGCGAACGCAACTCGACGAAGGAAGTCATCGAGCTCGCGACGCCACACCTGCCAGGCATGACCTCCGTCCACGTCGAACGATGTGACGGGCAGGCCCTGGGAGGCGAACACGTCCGCGCGCGCCATCGACAGCGCGCCGATGCCCTCAAGGTAATCCTGGCGTCCCGTACCGATGTGGACGCCCTGTACGTGCCCGGCCGCCGCGAGCTGGGAGTCGGTGAGCGGCGCGGGCTCGTTCTCGCCCAAGTCGGCGGCTGCGGACCATAGACCCCACCAATCGAAGAGGGCAGGCTCAGTCCGCAACAGGCTGAGCCCGAGCGCGCCGCCCATGGAGAGGCCACCGAAGGCCCGCCCCTCCCCCGTGGTTGCCACGTTGAACTCCCGCTCGACGAACGGAAGCACGCCTTCGATGAGCTCGTCGCGGTAGTCCGCGTAGAACGCGTCGGTGCCCATCGCAGTCTCGCCAAGGCCGGAGAAGTCGGTGGTGATCGCGACGACGGGCGGGATCGCGCCATCCGCGATCGCGTGATCCAGGAGGTTCGCCGCGGCGCCCTCGCTGAACCACGTGGTCTCGTTGCCGCCCGCGCCGTGCGAGAGCACGAGCAGCGGATACGGCTCGGCGCGGTCAGGGTCGTACCCCGCGGGCACGTACACGCCGAGCGGTCGCTCAGCACCGTCGAGGGCCCCTACGTAGGTGACGAGCGACACCTCTCCCCTGCCCGACCCGGTATCCAGCGGCAGCTCGTAGGTCGCCTCGTACGTGGGGAAGTCGGGGTCGAAGGGCACGTGCACCTGGCTCAGATGCTGGGCGGACGCTGCGGCGGTGCCGGAGAGCACGGGAGGATTCGCGGGGTCCAGAGAGCTCGTGCAGACGAGTGCGATGCTGCACTCCCCTTCCACGAACCCGTACGAGTACGTGCCGACGGGCAGGGCGAAGGAGATCTCCCACACGCCATCCGCGACCTGCGTCAGAGGCACCGGCGGAGCGACCATAAGAGGCATCGCCACGTCCCCGGGCTTCCACTCATCGCCAAGGCGCGCCTCGTGTGACAGGTCCGGACCGATCGCCTCGGGCTGCGTGAAGAAGACATCGCCGACCAGCCCGACGGCCTCTGCCTCGGGTGCCGCGTATCGAAGTGTCACCTCGTAGCCCGAGGGGCCCGTCCCGGTGTGCACGATGGTGGGGCCGAACGAGGCGTCCTCAACTGCGTCGGGCGTGTGCTGCGACGTCACACTGCACGCCGAGGCTGCAACTGCCAGGCATGTTGCTGCGACCAGTGCGACCAGGGGGTGTCGTCGACGGCGCCCGGTCAGCGCGGACGACGGCTCAGGCGAACGCAAGCTCCTCGAGGCGGGTGATGATCCCGGCGGTCCAGTCACGCACGCCCTCGAAGTCGCGGAAGTCGCCGCGGGGCGGGTTCAGCGCGGTGATGAGCGCCTTCTCCCCCACGTTCAGCTTGTCGAAGTCCAGGGCGCCCGGGAAGCGGGCGTGGTCATGTGCGCCCACGAGCGAGGCGAAGCCATCTGACTCGTCGAGCGGTTGGCCCGGCTTCACCACGGTCTCCATGCCGACCGAGAAGAGCCACACGTCCTTGACGCGCAGCTCCTCGACGAACTCGCGGAGCAGGCCCGAGGCGTCACGACGCCACAGACCGCCGTACACCGCCGAGCCGAGGATCACCGCGTCGTAGTAGTGCACGCCCTGCACGTCGCACGCGTCGGAGAAGTCCACGTCGAATCCGCGCTCCGAGATCTGCTCCGCGATGCGCTTGGCGACCTCACGAGTCGCGCCGTACTTGGAGCCGACTGCAACGAGAACCTTCATGGCGATTCCTCCTAGATGACCGTCTGCGACCATCGTGCCTCGCGCGGCGTCATCCTGCGCGGGACAAGGGTCCCGGACACGTCCACTTCTCGAGGCTTCTTCGTTCCGTACCAGGGACGACGCGCGCGTCCATGAGGACCGACGCGCGTCACCCCAAGGTGCGCAACGGCGACTAATCCCCTGCCTCGTCGTCCGACGCGTCGGACGATTCCTCGTCCTCCGCATCGGCTGCCTGGGCGGAGGGCTCGACGACGAGAACCAGGTCCCCGCCCGAGAGCTGCTCGGTGCCGTTCACAGCGATGCGGCTCACGATTCCCGCGACCGTCGTGGTGATGGACGACTCCATCTTCATGGCCTCGATCACCGCGACCGTTTGACCGGCGACCACCTTCGCGCCGAGCTCGACGGAGGCTGTGACGGCGCCCGTGAACGGTGCCGGCACATGCCCGGGGTTGTTCTTGTCGGCGCGCTCGCGCGAGGTGACCTCGACCTTGACGGACTCGTCGCGGATCTGGATGGGCCGCATCGTGCCGTTGTAGCCGAAGATGGCGGTGCGCTCACCGTGCTCGTCGGGCTCGCCTAGCGCCTCGAGCTGGATGATCATGCGTACGCCGTCGCTGATGTCGACATTCGCCTCCTCGCCTGAGCCCACCGTGAGCCCGTAGAGGTAGTGATACGTGTCGATCACCGAGATGTCGCCGTACGTGTCGATCGCGACGTCGAAGTCCTTGGCCGGTCCAGGGAAGAGCAGGTGGTTCAGCCTCCGCTGACGGTCCTCACCCGAGTACTTGAGGAGAGTGCGGTCCTCTTCGGTCAGCTCGGCAACGCGGTTCTTGATCTCCCGGCCCTCGAGCGCCTTGGTGCGGAACGGCTCGGGCCAGCCGCCGGGCGGGTCGCCAAGCTCGCCGGAGAGGAACCCGATCACCGAGTCTGGCACGTCGTACGAGCCAGGGTTCTCCGCGAAGTCAGCGGGGTCGGCATCGTTCGCGACCAGGTGCAACGCGAGATCCCCGACGACCTTCGACGAGGGCGTGACCTTAACCAGGTGGCCCAGGATGCGGTCCGCGGCGGCGTACATGTCCTCGATCTGCTCGAAACGATCTGCGAGACCCAGCGAGATCGCCTGCTGGCGCAGGTTCGAGAGCTGGCCGCCCGGAATCTCGTGGCGATAGACGCGGCCCGTGGGCCCCGGCAGTCCGGACTCGAATGGCGCGTACAGCTTGCGCACCGCCTCCCAGTACGGCTCGAGGTCCTGCGCGGCGGCCAGGTCGATGCCGGTGTCGCGCGTGGTGTGCTCAAGTGCGGCCACGAGAGCTGACATGGGCGGCTGGGAGGTGGTGCCAGCCATCGCGGCGTTCGCCACGTCGACGGCGTCCACGCCGGCCTCGGCGGCAGCGAGGAGCGTGCCGATCTGGCCGCCCGCCGTGTCGTGCGTGTGCAGGTGCACGGGCAGGTCGAAGCGCTGACGCAACGCATCCACGAGCGTGTAGGCCGCCGCGGGACGCAGCAGACCCGCCATGTCCTTGATGGCGAGGATGTGCGCGCCCGCCTCGACCAGCTCGTCCGCCAGCTTGAGGTAGTAATCGAGCGTGTACAGCTTCTCGTCGGGGTCGATCATGTTGGACGTGTAGCAGAGCGTCGCCTCGGCCACTGCCTGGCCGGTGCCGCGCACGGCCTCGATCGCTGGACGCATCTGGTCCACGTCGTTGAGCGCGTCGAAGATGCGGAAGATGTCGATGCCGACCTCGGTCGCCTCCTCGACGAACGCGTGCGCCACCTCGTCCGGGTACGGCGTGTAGCCGACGGTGTTGCGGCCGCGCAGCAGCATCTGCAGGGCGATGTTCGGCATGGCCTCGCGCAGCCGCGCGAGCCTCAGCCACGGGTCCTCAGACAGGAAGCGCATCGCCACGTCATACGTCGCGCCGCCCCAGCACTCGACCGAGAACAGGTTCGGCGTCATGCGTGCTGTGTGCCCGGCCACGGCGAGCAGGTCGTAGGTACGCACGCGCGTCGCGAGCAGCGACTGGTGCGCGTCGCGCATCGTGGTCTCGGTCACGGCGAGTGCCTCCTGCTCGCGCAGGTGGCGGGCGAAGCCCTCCGGGCCCTTCTCGAGCAGCAGCTGACGGGTGCCGTCAGGCGCGGGCGCATCGAGGTCGATGGTGGGCAGCTTGTCCCCCGGGCGCAGCACGACGTCGCCGTGCTCGCCGTTGGGCTTGTTGACCGAGACATGACCAAGGAACTGCAGAATCTTGGTAGAACGCGCGGACGATTCCCCGACGTCCAGCAGGTATGGGCGCTGGTCGATGAACGCGGTCGTGACGCCGCCCTTGCGGAAGTCGGGGTCGTCGAGCACGGCGCGCAGGAAGCGGATGTTGTTGGTGACGCCGCGGATGCGGAACTCGGCGAGCGCACGTGAGGCGCGGCGCGCTGCGGTGTCGAAGTCGCGACCGCGGCAGATGAGCTTCACGAGCATCGAGTCGAAGTGGCCGAGGATGCGGTTGCCCGCGAGGCCCGTGGCGCCATCGAGTCGGACGCCGGCGCCGCCGGGCGAACGGTAGGCGACGATGCGACCCGTGTCGGGGAGGAAGCCGTTGGTGGGGTCCTCGGTGGTGATGCGCGTCTGGATGGCGAAGCCGCGGACCTCGATCTCGTCCTGGCGGATGCCGATCTGCTCGAGCGTCTCTCCGGAGGCGATGCGCATCTGCGCGCTCACGAGGTCGATGTCCGTGACCTCCTCGGTCACGGTGTGCTCGACCTGGATGCGCGGGTTCATCTCAATGAACACGTGCTCGCCCGCGCGCTCGCCCTCGGTGGCGACGAGGAACTCGACGGTGCCTGCGTTCACGTAGCCGAGGCTCTTCGCGAACTTGACGGCGTCCTCGCACAGCGCGTCCCTGATCGCCGGGTCGAGGTTCGGGGCTGGCGCGATCTCCACGACCTTCTGGTGGCGGCGCTGCACCGAGCAGTCGCGCTCGTACAGGTGGACGACGTTGCCCTCGCCGTCGGCAAGGATCTGCACCTCGATGTGGCGCGGCCCGAGCACGGCCTGCTCGAGGAACACCGTCGCGTCGCCGAACGCGTTCTTCGCCTCGCGCATCGCGGAAGCGAGCGCCTCGGGGAGCTGCTCACGGGTCTCGACCCGGCGCATGCCTCGACCGCCGCCGCCGGCGACGGCCTTGACGAAGATCGGGAAGCCGATCTTGTCCGCCTCGTCGATGAGCCAGTCGACGTCCTCGGACGGCTCAGACGAGGCGAGCACGGGCACTCCGGCCTCGCGCGCGGCCTTGAGGGCGGCGACCTTGTCGCCGGCCTTCGCGAGCACCTCGGGCGGCGGTCCGATGAAGGTGATTCCAGCCTCGCCGACGCGGCGCGCGAACTCGACGTTCTCCGACAGGAAGCCGTATCCGGGGTAGATGGCGTCCGCACCGGCGTGCTTGGCCACGCGGATCATCTCGTCGACGTCCAGATAGGCCTTGACCGGCTCGCCGATCGTGCCGATCTCGTATGCCTCATCCGCCTTCAGGCGGTGCTCGGACATGCGGTCCTCATGGGGGAAGACCGCGACGTGCTTGGCCCCGAGCTCGTAGGCGGCGCGGAAGGCGCGCACGGCGATCTCAGCGCGGTTTGCGACGAGCACCTTGGAGAACATTGACTTCCCTTCGACGGTGTCTTTATCTTGCCAGGTTTGCAGGGTAGGCGACAGCACGTCGAAAGTGCGAACTCATAGGGCCTTGGGCCCAGGAAGCGGCCGCGAAGAGCCGTCAGCCTGCCTGCGTGCGGCGCGCGCGCCGGGCGGCGAGCTCGTCCACGACGTCAGGGTCCGCGACGGGGCCCTCGCCGCGATCAGCGGGCAGCGCGGCGAGCGAGCCCTCGAGCTCGCGCCATACTTTGCCGAGGGCGATCCCGAAGACGCCCTGTCCGCCCTGGACGAGGTCGATGACCTCATCGTCCGAGGTGCACTCGTACACGGAAGCGCCGTCGGACATGAGGGTGATGCGAGACAGATCCTCGACGCCGCGGTCGCGCAGGTGCTGCACGGCGATGCGGATCTGCTGCAGCGAGACGCCTGAGTCGAGCAGGCGCTTGACGACGCGCAGCACGAGGATGTCGCGGAAGCCGTAGAGGCGCTGGGTGCCCGAGCCGGTCGCCGTGCGCACGGTGGGCTCCACCAGGCCGGTGCGGGCCCAGTAGTCGAGCTGGCGGTACGTGATGCCTGCGGCCTTGCACGCGATCGGCCCGCGGTAGCCGGCGTCCTCGTCGAGCTCTGCCATGCCGTCGGCGAAGAGGACGCCCTGGTCCACGACGACGGGGGTCCTGCGGCTGATGTCCTCCGCCATGATTCCCTCCCCCGGGTTCAACCTTTGGTTCAACGTTAGGGCCTTGATGCCCGGATCGCCGTGACATCCGAGTCTCACGCTACCGCGTGTCGCGTCGCATGGGGCCGATGCCCTGTCTATCGGCGTACGGACCCTCGTACACAAGCCGCGAACAGCCCGATCGCGGCCTCGGAGAGGGCCTCTTCCCGCGCGTCGGCACCTTCTCCGTCCCCCCGTGCCCTTCGGGGCGCCGCGGCCGATTCGGCGAGCTCCGCCTCGCGGTGCGCGGCCCGGACGAGGCCTCGTAGTGTGCGCACGTCTCCCCCGGCGCTCAGGTACGCGCCCACCGCTGCGATCGCGGTCACTGCGTCTCGATCGAAGCCTGCCGGGGTCGTCTGCGAGATCACGCCCGCCTCCACCGCCGCGGACACGACCTCGGGTTCCACCCCCGCTGAGGTCGCGAGTGCTTCAGCGGAGAGGTACGCGGGCGCGTCGTCGTCGTCGAGCACACGCGGGGCGACCGCCTCGTGCATCGTGCCCGCGTCGAGCGCCGCGAGGTGTTCCGCGATGACGGCGAGCGGACGGTAATGGTCGCGCTGCTGCCGGAGCACGAAGCGCACGCGCTCGACATCTGCGGGTGAGTACTGCCGGTAGCCCGAGGCGGTGCGCACCGGGCTGACGAGTCCCTGAGAGTCAAGGAATCGCAGCTTCGAGGGTGTGAGCGCGGGGAACTCCGTCTGCACGAGTCGGAGCACGTCGGACACGCGGAGCAGCGGATCGTGCGACAGCCGGTGCGGCCAGGTGCCCTCCGTGGGCGTCGGCTCCGCCCCGGCGTGGTGCGCCGCGGCGCGCTCGAGGCGCGAGGCGGCGGAGGGCAGCGAGACCATGCTCTACGCGCGGTGCCCGGGATAGAACGTGAGGCGGTACTTGCCGATCTGAACCTCGTCCCCCTCGTGGAGCACCGCCTTCGAGGTGGGCTCGCGGTTGACGTACGTGCCGTTGAGCGATCCTGCGTCCTCGACGCTGAACTGCGTGCCCTCGCGCACGAAGCGCGCGTGCTCGCGGCTGACCGTGACGTCGTCGAGGAAGATGTCTCCGGAGACGGAGCGGCCGGCCGTGGTCACGTCCACGTCGAGCAGGAAGCGGGCGCCTGCGTTGGGGCCGTGGTGCACGATCAGCAGCGCGTGGTCGTCCGCAAGCGCGTCGACGGCGGCCTGGTCCTGCGGGGACAGGCGGTAGGGGCCCGTCTCGTCGACCTGCGGGATCGCGGAGCCCAGAGACATCGTCCGCTCGACGGGACTCTCGTCGTAGGTCATCTCGCCTCCAGTATCGGTGGTGGAACCATCCTATGCGTCGCCGGGCTCGGGAACGGAAGGGGCGCGCCCGTCGGATCTTCTCGCGACGTCCCGGACGTATCCGAGTCCCGCGAGCCAGTACAGCACCGCCGCGAGCCACGCGCCCACGATGGCGAGCGTGTGGACGGCGTCCCACCGTGCGAACGCGAGGAACGCGAGGGGCAGGAAGAGGTACAGCGCGGCCGTCGCCGCCTTGCCGAGGAACGTCACCTGGGGCGACTCGATGCCTCGGGAGCGGCCGATGACCAGCGCCACGCCCACGACCACGTCCCGCGCGAGGAGCACGGCCACGAGGATCCACGGCACGATGCCCCGAATGCCGAGCCCCAGCACGACCACGACGGTGAGCATGCGGTCCGCGGCGGGATCGAGGATGCGGCCCAGCGCTGTCACCTGGTTCCAGCGGCGCGCGAGGTACCCGTCGAGGAAATCGCTGATGCCGGCGAGTGCGAGAGCGGCGATAGCCCAACCGTCCTGACCGATGACGAGCGTCCAGCCGAATACGCCGATGAGCGCGATCCGCAGCATGCTGATCGCATTGGGCACGGTCCAGATGTCGCGGGTGGGCTCCACGCCGCCCGAGTCTACGGCCAGCGCGCGGTCAGTCCTCGCGCTTGTCAGCCATCACCTTGTCGACCGTCTCGGCTGCGACGCGTGAGGCGTCCTCCTCGGAGGCGCCTCGCGCGATCTCGCGCGCCTTGATCTGCTCGTAGTGGTAGCGGCGGGTCTCAGTGGCGTTGCCGTCCATGGCGGTGGCCTCCTTCGCGACGTCGGTCGGGATGGACGCTTCCAGCATAGGCCCGATGCGGCGGTCGGCGCAGGGTGAGGTTCGCCTAGTGCGAAGGCAGCGGCAGCGGCTCGAGATCCCAGGTGCGGAGGAGCTCCTCGATGTTCGTGCGGATCTGGTCGCGGATGGGCCGGACGGCCTCGATCCCCTGACCCGCCGGGTCGTCGAGCACCCAGTCCAGGTAGATCTTCCCCGGGAAGTACGGGCAGGTATCGCCGCAGCCCATCGTCACCACGACGTCGGACGCCTTCACGGCGTCGTCGGTGAGCACCTTGGGCTGCTGGCCCAGGATGTCGATGCCGAGCTCGGCCATCGCCTCGACGGCGACGGGATTGATCTGGTCCTTGGGGGCGGTGCCTGCGGAGCGGACCTCGACACGGTCGCCGCCGAGGGCGCGGAGGAAGCCCGCGGCCATCTGGCTGCGGCCGGCGTTGTGCACGCATACGAACAGGGCGGAGTGCTTGTCGGTCATGACTCGCAGTCTAGTGATAGATCAATGCGCATTGAGGCAAATTCGGCCCTGTTCACCGAGTGTTCACCACGCCTGGTGAGGCTCCGCGGCAGCGTGTGCATGGGTGCGTGCGCAAGGTCCCGGGTGCGATGTGGCGAGGAGGGCTAGCGTGAGCCACATGAGTGACACGTCGCTGAGCGAGCGCGAATGGGCGCTGTGGCGTTCGTTCGCGCTGATGTCCCGGCAGCTGTGGAACCGGGTCGAGCAGCGCCTGCAGGCGCAGGCGGGCATCTCCGCCGCCGACTTCGAGATCCTGCACGCGCTGTCCACTGCTCCGGACCGGCGTGCGCGCGTGGGAGCGCTCGGCGAGATGCTCGTGTGGGAGAAGTCCCGCATCTCCCACCAGGTCAGCCGCATGGAGCGCCGCGGAATGGTCGCGCGAGTCGAGTGCGCTGAGGACCTGCGCGGCACGTGGGTTGCCCTCACCGACGAGGGTGAGCGGCTGCTCGAACCCGCTCTCGAGGTGTTCGCCGCCGCGATCCGCGAGGCCTACCTCGATCGCCTGTCTCCCGACATCGCCCCGCAGTTCGCGGCGACCATGATGCGCGTCGTCATGGCGACGGACCCGACCGCCTGACGGTTCCCGCGCTACCTCGAGGATGGCGCCTGGATCTCAGTCACCACGTCCGACGCGCCCGTGAACGGCGTGCCGAAGCGGTGCATAGTGACGGACACCGCCTGCTCACGCAGGTATGGGGTGAGCTCGACGTGGGGCGACGCGGTGACGGGGTGATCGAACACGGCGACCTGAGGGCCGCCGACCAGTCGGCCCACCGCACGCACGCGGGTGCCGTCGTGGGCCGAGGCTCGTAGCAGGCACATCGCGTCGTCCTCGAGGCGCAGCTCGATGTCCAGTTCGTCGAGTGCGAGGGCCAGGGCGCCAGGAAGAGGCACGGGTGCGCTCACGACGCCCTCTCCCCCGGTGACGAAGTGCGCGGCACAGGCGCGGATGAGCCCGTCCACTGGGGCCTCACCATCCCAGCGAATGTCCACCTCGGCAGGCCTGTAGCGCAGCAGGTTCGCCTCGCTCGCGAGTCCCGTGCGGTCGATCGCCCGCCCGTACTGCTCGTCCCACGCCCTCTCGTCCGCGGCGACCGCGCTGCGCACCCACGCGGGCGCCTGAGCGCGGTCGAGGAAGGCACGCAGGCGCGGCGAGCGAGGCTCGGCTGCGGCGATCTCAGTGCGCTCCCAGTCGACGAGCGCCGAGAGGTAGTGCGGCCCGCCCGCCTTGAACGTCGGCCCGACCACCGAGCGCTTCCACCCGCCGAAGGGCTGCCGCTGCACGATCGCGCCGGTGATGCCCCGGTTCACGTAGAGATTGCCCGCCTCCACCTGGTCCAGCCAGTGGGCGATCTCCACAGGATCGAGCGAGTGGATACCCGCCGTTAGTCCGTAGGGAACCGCATTCTGCAGGCGGATCGCATCCTCGAGCGAGGCGACCGACATCACTGACAGCACCGGACCGAAGCACTCGGTGAGGTGGAAGAACGAACCCGGGCGCGTGCCGGCCTTGAGTGCTGGTGTCCACGCGCTCCCCTCGGTGTCGAGGCGGTGAGGTTCGACGATCCAGCGCTCGCCGGGCTCGAGCGTCGTCAGCGCGCGCTCGAGCTTTCCCTGTGCGGGTTCGATGAGCGGACCCATCTGCGTGAGCGCCGATGTCGCCGGGCCGGCGACGACGGAGCGCACCGCATCCTCAAGCTGGCTGAGGAACCGGCGGGATGTGGCCACCGACCCGACGGCGATCACGAGCGAGGCGGCCGAACACTTCTGGCCCGCGTGCCCATACGCGGAGGCCACGATGTCACGCACCGCGAGGTCCAGATCAGCGGACGGTGTCACCACGATGGCGTTCTTGCCGCTGGTCTCGGCGAACAGGCGCAACGCCGGACGCGCGCGCAGGAACCGTTCCGCGGTGTCGTAAGCGCCAGTGAGGATGACCTGATCGATGCGGGGATCGCTCAGCAGCGCGTCTCCCAGTTGCTCGGGGTCGAGGTCGATCAGGCACAGTGCCCCGTGCGGTACGCCCGCTTCCCACAGGATCTCGGCCACCACCGCACCGCAGCGGCGCGACTGCTCAGCGGGCTTCAGCACGACGGCGCTGCCCGTCGCCAGTGCAGCCAGCGTGGAACCGGTGGGGATCGCCACAGGGAAGTTCCACGGCGGCGTCACGAGGGTGACTCCGCGGGGCACCGGGCGGGCGCCCTCCCAGTTCTCGAGCTCCTCGGCGCGGTCCGCGTAGTAGCGCGCGAAGTCGATCGCCTCGGAGACCTCCGGATCGGCCTGATCCACCGTCTTGCCGGCCTCGGCCATCATGACCTCGATGAGGTCCGACCTGCGTTCTTCCAGCCGCCGTGCGACAGCGCGCAGCACCTCGGCGCGTGCATGCGCGCCGACCGCCGCCCACGACGGAGCCGCGGCCGCCGCGTCGCCGATCGTGCGAGCGACTTGCTCGACAGTGTCGACATGCGCGCCGGCGAGGACGCCGAGTCCCAGCGACGAGCCGTGCGCGCGCTCGCGAATGCTCGCGGCCCACGCGCGGTGCGCTGCCACGGCGGGATCCACGTCGGGAGTGTTGGCGAAGCGCTCGCCAGGCGCGTCGGCGTCGGAAGATCCGGTTGCGCGGTGGGTCCGCACGTAACTCTCGCGAGCAAGCTCCCAGGAGGCGCGGAACCGCTGCTCCTCCCGCGCGAACACGGCAGGGTCCGCATCGATCTCATACAGCGACGACATGAAGTTCTCGCGGCTGCCCACCTCCTCGAGCCGACGCACGAGGTAAGCGAGTGCGACGTCGAACTCCTGCGGGTGGACCACGGGCGTGTACAGGCGCAGCGAGCCCACGTCATCGGCGACGGCGGCGGCGACGTGCTCGCCCATCCCCAGCAGCATCTCGAAGTCCACCGCGTCGCGCACGCCACGGTCGCGCGAGGTCAGGTGCGCGTGCGCGATGTCGAACAGGTTGTGCCCCGCGATACCGACGCGGACCGATCGCGTGCGCTCGGGCGTGAGCGCGTAGTCGATGAGCCTCTTGTAGTGCGCGTCGGACTCGACCTTCGAGCTCCAGGTCGCCAGAGGCCAGCCGTGGAGCTCGGCGTCCACGCGCTCCATCGAGAGGTTCGCGCCCTTGACGAGCCGCACCTTGATCGGTGCGCCACCCCTGGCAGTGCGGGCCGCTGCCCACGACTGAAGGCGCTCCATGGCGTCCATCGCATCGGGCAGATAGGCCTGGAGCACAATGCCGGCGGTCAGGTGATGAAGTGCGTCGTCCTCGAGGAGTCGCGTGAACACCTCCACGGTGAGATCGAGATCGCGGTACTCCTCCATGTCGAGGTTGATGAACGATGCGTCGTCGGCAACCGCGGCGAGGAACAAGGGCCGGAGCGTGTGCACGATGTGCTCGACGGCCTCGTCGAAGCCCCACGGATTGTGCGGCGCGATCGTGGACGAGACCTTGAGCGACACGTAGTCCACGTCGTCGCGGGCCAGCAGGTCGGCCGTGCGCGCGAGCCTGCGCGCCGCCTCCTCCCGGCCCAGCACGGCCTCGCCCAAGAGGTTCACGTTGAGGCGGTGTCCTTGATCACGCAGGCGCGCGAGGGCCCCCGTGAGGCGACGCGGCGTCGCGTCGACGACGAGGTGGGACACCATGAGGCGCACGGTGCGGCGCGCGATGCCCACCACGAGGCCCGGCGCGACGTGAGAGGCCACCGCGCCCACGACGAGCAGGGCGCGCTGGTAGATCGGCAGGAACCGCGTGTCCCTCGCGGCCATCGCGCGGAAGCTGCGGGCGGCGACGCGGGAGTCCTCAGGGCGAATGACGCCGTCCACGAACTGCGTCAGGAACGGCAGGCCGTCCTCGTGTGCAAGCAGGCCAGCGAGCAGGCGGGCCGAGCCCTTCACCGGGTGGCGCCTCGACTCGCGCAGCCAGTGGCGCACAAGCGCCACGACCTCGTCTTGGTCGTGGCTGGTCGCGGGGCTCGTCGGCATGCTCGTCGTCTCCACCATCAGCATCCTCCCAAGTGGCGTTGAGGCAAGTGTGGGCGAACTCGCGCATGAGCACTAGTACACGTTCCTGCACGGAAAGCATGAGGGATGCTTAACTGTTGGCATGCTCGACGTGACGCGATTGGCAATGCTGCGCGAATTCGCCATGCGCGGCACCATCGCGGCGGCCGCCGAGGCGATGGGCTACACGCCCTCGGCAGTCTCGCAGCAGATCTCCGCGCTTGAGCGCGAGGCCGGGGTTCGCCTCACGCGACGCAGTGGCCGCCGGCTCACGCTCACCCCTCCGGGTCAGCGACTGGTCGAGCATGCGGGACGAGTCCTCGCCGCGCTCGACGCGGCGGAGGCCGATCTGCACGACGCCGACGCGCCGCTCACCGGCACCGTCAGGGTTGCCGTCTTTCAGTCGGCCGCCCTGGCGATCGTGCCTCCCGCGCTGCGTGCCCTGGCGCGCCAGCATCCCGCGCTGCGGGTCCACGTGCTCCAGTCAGAGCCGGGAGCTGCGCTCGCCGACGTGTGGGCGCGCGATGTGGACCTGGTGGTGGCCGAGGAGTATCCGCACCACTCCGCGCCCCACTACGCCGGAATGAGCCGACGGGCGCTCGTGCGCGACGAGATCCGCCTCTGCGTCGCCGGGCAGTGGGCGGACGCGACGTCGCTGAGCGACGTGGCCGCAGCCCCGTGGGTAATGGAGCCCGCAGGAACCGCCACGCGCCACTTCGCCGAGCAGGCGTGTCGGAACGCGGGCTTCGAGCCCGACGTGCGGGTCGAGTCCGCGGACCTGCAGGCGCACGTGCGTCTCATCGAGTCCGGGCTCGTGGTCGGTCTGCTTCCGGGCCTCATGTGGGGCGTGGAGGGGCTGCAACTGATCGCGCACCCGCTCGCCGTGCAGGCGTGGCGCACCGTGTTCTCGGCGGCGCGCGACTCTGCTGGCGCGGACCCTGCGATCGCGGCAGTGCGCGACGCCCTCGAGAGTGCCGCGTCGGACCTCGGCCCCGAAGTCGGAGCCGAGCCGCTCACCGGATCCCGCTAGACGACGTCCTCAGCCGACGTCTCCCCCGGGCCCGACCAGCGTCGCGCTCTCCAGGCTGACCTCGATCGCGGCGAGCGCCTGGGACATCGGGCACTCATCCTTGGCCGTGGCGGCCATGTCCGAGAACTCCTGGGCGTCCAGGCCGGGGACGTCGGCGTGCACGGTGAGCATGCTGCGCAGGACACCCTCGCCGGGCACGAACTGCACCCGCGCGTCGGCGCGCAGCGCGGTCGGCGGCGTGCCGCGCTGCTCAAGCGCATGCGACAGTGCCATTGCGTAGCACGACGCGTGGGCCGCCGCGAGAAGTTCCTCCGGCGTAGTGGAGTCGCCCTCGCCTGTCGATCGGCGGCGCCAATCGACCGCGACCTCGGCGTTGCCTGACTCGAGCGCAGTGCGGCCGGAGCCGTCGCTCAGCCCGCCGTTCCATCGCGTCGTCGCCTTGCTGGTGATCATGGCAGATCCTCCGTCCGTCTCGGGTGCTGGAGACTCCAGTCAAGCACCGCGATCGCGAGGCTGCGCGGCAAGTACGAGGCGTGTTTCGTGCTCGTAAATTCTGTCCCGAACCACTTGTCATCGAGTGTCAGGCACGGTTGAGTGCACATCGTTGGACGCTCGTCCAACCATGGAAGGAGGCCACCGGAATGACTCCAGCGCCCTCATGCGCAGTAGTGACGGGCGCGAGCTCGGGGCTCGGCGCCGAGTTCGCACGTCGCCTTGCAGCCCTCGGCACTGACGTAGTGCTGGTCGCGCGCCGCATGGACCGGCTCGCGGTCCTGGCGGAGCGGCTCCAGGCAACGCACGGCATTCGAGCCACGCCGATCGAGGTGGATCTGGCACAGGACGGCGCTTCGCAGCGCCTGGTCCAGGAACTCGAGCGAAGGAGCATCGCGCCCGATGGACTGGTGAACTGCGCGGGCTTCGGAGTGGACGGGCCCTTCGCAGAGCACGACCCCGACGTGGTGCGCTCACTGCTCGCGGTGAACGTCGTCGCGCTCACGGAGCTGAGCCGACTTCTGCTGCCACAGATCATGGCGTCAGGTCGGGGCGTGCTCGTGAACGTGGCGAGCACCGCGAGCTACCAGCCCCTGCCCAGCATCGCGCTCTACGCCGCCTCCAAGGCCTACGTTCGGTCGCTCACCGAGGCGCTGTGGAAGGAGGCCGAGGGGACCGGCGCCCGAATCCTGGCGTTCTCCCCCGGCCCCACGGAGACCGAGTTCTTCGCGGTAGCAGGATCCGAGCGCTTCAAGGTCGGCCAGGTGCTCAGCATCGAACAGGTGGTGGACGTGGCATTCCGTGAGCTCGCGCGCGCCAAACCGGGACCCTCGCGCATCGCGGGAGTGCGCAATGTGCTCACCGCGTTTGCGCCTCGACTCGTACCTACGCGCGTCTCGCTCGACGTCGCATCGCGTCTGACGGCGAGGTGACGCATGGCCCGCATGACGCTTGAGGACCGCCGCAGCGCCCTCGTGGCCGCGGCCCTCGCGGTCATCGAGCGCGAGGGAGTGGCGGGCGCCACGGCGCGGTCCATCGTGCGCGAGGCCGGCATGCCGCTCGGCTCACTGCACTACGCCTTCTCCACTGTCGAGGAGCTGCTCGGCGCCGCGGCGGACGAGGTCACGACCCAAGAGCGGCTCGCTGCCGAACGCGCACTCGGTGATCACTCCCAGCACTCCGACATCGCCTCGGTGATCAGGGCGGGATTCGACCGATACATCGATCTGCTCGTCGCTGCGCCTGGCAGGGAGCTCGCGTTCCTCGAGCTCACCATGCACGCGGCGCGACGGCGTCTCGCCGCACCGGCCGCGGCCGGAACGTATGACGAGTCGTATCGGCTCGTCGGCGCGCTCCTCACCCAGGCGGCTGCAGCGTCGGGAGTGCGCTGGACCATCGCCGAGACGGAGCTCGCGAGGCACACCGTCTCGATGCTGGACGGCATCACCACGACCTGGCTCGCCGACCATGACACCGAGGCCGCGCGCTCGACGGCCCGCTTCTATGCCCACGCGCTCGCGTCGCACACCGCAGCGCTCGCCGCCGACGGCTGACCTCGAGAGGAATCCATGCTCACCGAACTGGATGCGCGCGTCACCGCGCACATCAACGCCCACGCAGTACTCGGCGCCTTGCCCGTGCTCGTCGCCCGGGTGCCCGCCGCGCGCGAGACTCTCGCGGGTCTGCCACGCCCCGTGTCCGTCGAACTGAAGGCGCCTGGAGTCGCGCCGGCGGCCTACACCTTCAGTTCGGACGGCGTCACGCGGGGGAAGGCAACGGGAGCGCGCCGGGTGACGCTGATGTTCACGTCCCCGGAGCACCTCAACCGCATGGTCGAGGGCGCCGCCCAGCCCATCCCCCTCGCGGGCCCCGCCGGTCTCGGGTTCCTCACGGGGCCATTCAGCGCGCTTGCCGATCTGCTCGGACGTTACTTGCGTCCAGCGCCGGACGATCTGGCGGATCCGGACTTCCGTGAGGTGTCGACGGTCATGACGCTGCACGTCGCGGCAGCCGCGATCGCCCAGGTAGCCAACGAGGACAGGTCCGGGAGGTTCTCGGCGAGCCTCGTGCCGGACGGCCAGGTGGCGCTCGAGGTGGGCGATGAGATCGACCTTCGTCTGCACGTGGCGGCTGCACGCTTCGAATTCGACCCCTCCCCCGCGACCGTGCCGCCGCGTGCGGCATTGCGCTTCGCTGACCTCGATGTCGCGGGGGACGTTCTGGCTGGGCGCGCCTCTGCGCTCGGCTCCATCTGCGACGGCACGCTCGGCATGAGGGGGTACATCCCGATGCTCGACAACGTCAGCCGCATCCTCGACCGTGTCGGCCACTACCTCGGAGAATGACGATGACCGCCTCCCCGCTGACCACCCCCTACACCTACGAGAAGTCCTTCGCGGCCTTCGCCCGAGCGGCGCAGGTCATCCCCACCGGCGTGCCTGGGCATCTCGGTCCATCCGAGGGCTGCTTCATCCCGAACGGCGCCTACCCGCGGTTCTCGTCCCGCGCGGAGGGCGCCCGCTTCTGGGACCTCGACGGCAACGAGTACCTCGACTACATGTGCGCATACGGGCCCAACGTGCTCGGGTACGGCGACCCGACGGTGGACGCCGCCGCCGCCGCTCAGGCGCGCCTCGAGGACGTCACGACGCTGCCCTCGACCGTCATGATCGACCTCGCGGAGCTGCTGGTCGACACGGTCGCCTCCGCTGACTGGGCATTCTTCGCGAAGAACGGGGGCGACACCACCACGCTGGCTGTCATGACCGCGCGTGCGCACACCCGCCGCAAGAAGGTCGTGTTCGTGAAGGGCTATTACCACGGCGTCGCGCCATGGACGCAGAAGCTGGACTACCCCGGCGTGATCGAGGAGGACGTGGCGCACAACCTCTATGTGCCGTGGAACGACCTCCACGCGCTCGAGGCGATGTTCGCGGCGCACGAGGGCGAGGTGGCGGCATTCATCTCGACGCCTTACATGCACGGCAACTTCATCGACAACGAGCTGCCCGCACCTGGCTACTGGCAGGGGGTGCGGGACCTGTGCGACCGCTACGGCGTGGTGCTGATCATGGACGACGTGCGCGCCGGCTGGCGCCTCGACCTCGCCGGGTCCGATCATCATTACGGTATCGAGGCGGATCTCATTTGCTTCTGCAAGGCGATCGGGAACGGCTACAACCTCTCGGCGCTGTGCGGCAAGGACGAGTTCAAGGAGTCCGTGGCGTCGCTCACCTACACGGGCTCGTACTGGATGAGCGCGGTGCCCTTCGCCGCTGCCATCGCGACGATCACGAAGCTCAAGGAGCTCGACGCGCCCGCGCTGTTCCGTGAACGGGGCGAAGCCGTCACGACTGGGCTGGTGACGGCCGCCGCAGATCATGGCCTCACTCTCGTCGCCTCGGGCGAGCCAGCGCTGTTCTATCTGCGTCTCGCGGACGACGACTCCCTGATGCTGCATCAGGAGTGGATCGCGGAATGCGTCCAGCGGGGCCTGTGGCTCACCTCCCACCACAACCACTTCATCAACGCCGCGCTGACGGACGACGACGTGGCCCGCACCCTCGAGATCGCGCACGAGGCCTTCGGCGTCGTTGCCTCGCGCCGCGGCTGACCTCAGGGAGTCCCCATGCAGCTCGAACCTGCCGCCGCTCACGCTCGCACCGCGCGCCTTGGAGTGTCCCTCGCATATGTCGCACAAGGCCTCGGGTACGCCACTGTTGTCACCGCGTTGCCTCAGTTCAAGGATCGCTACGCCCTCACGGAGGATGTCGTCGCCCTGGTGACGCTGACCGTCGTGATCGGCGCGGCCGCCGGCTCTGTGCTCGCCGACAGGATCGCGGTGCGACGCGGTTCCAGGGCGGCACTCACGCTCGCGTTCGGCACGCAGGCACTCATGCTGGTGGCGGTGGCGCTGCCGGTGCCGTTTCCCGTCTTCTGGTGCGCGATAGGGGCGTACGGCATCGGGCTTGGCGCCGTCGATGCAGGCGCGGCCATGCAGGGTGTGCTCGCTCAACGCGCGCTCGGTCGGGATGTGATGGGCTCGTTCTACGCCTCCGCGACCGCCGCCTCCGCTCTCGGTGCGATCGTCATGTCGGCTGCCGTCGCCTCGCCTGCTGGCGAAGGCGTCGCATTGGCCGCGGCCGCTGCGGTGGCGCTCGCCTTGAGTCTCGGCGGAACCAGACTGCTGGACGGCTCGCGGGAAGAGGGGGCCGCGGAGGAGGGCTCTGCGCGTCGCCGTCCGATCCCGACGCTCGGGCTGGTTCTCGTCGGACTCGTCGTTTTCGCCGCCTTCACGGCCGACTCCACGCTCAGCACCTGGACCACGCTGTATCTCCAGGACGGCCTTGGCATGACGGGCAGCATCGCGCCGCTCGGCTTCGCGCTGGCCGTCGCGCCGCTCGGCTACGCCACCTATCAGGTGATGACGCTCGCGAGTCGACTCGCATCGGACCGCCTGGTGCGGTGGTGGGGTCGCGCCGCCCTCGCGGGTGCAGCAGCGATCGTGGGCGCGGTGGGTCTTGCGACTATGGCGCTCGTGCCGCAGCCCGTCACAGTCTTCGTGGGCATCGCACTCGCGGGTGCCGGCGTCGGAGCGCTCGTGCCGCTCGCGTACTCAGCTGCGGGAGATCTCGAGCCAAGCCGCAGTGACGAGATCGTGGCGCGAGTCAACCTCTTCACCTACCCCGGTTCGGTGATCGGCGCTGTAGTGCCAGGGCTGCTGGCTGCCCAGGCGGGCTACGGGCCGTCGTTGCTCGTCGGCTCGGTGATGCTTCTACTCGTGCTCGGCAGTCTCAGGCGGTTCCACACCCCCGTGCCTGTGCGGGTGCGCCGAAGGGTGCGGCGCGACGCCTGACAGCCAAGCCGGCCCGCGCGCTCCGTGACGACGCATGGCACGATGGGGCGCATGTCTACGTCCCCGGCTCCAGGAGCGCGCGCCGCCGCGCGCCGCCGGGTTCGCGAGGCGTTGACGTCCTCGGCCCGCTCGCTGGTGGCGGCGGAGGGCTTCGATGGCACCACCATCGACATGATCACGGCAGGCGCTGGCGTGTCACGCCGCACCTTCTTCCGGTACTTCGACACGAAGGAATCGGTGCTGCTCGACGCGTACGAGAGCCTTGGCGCGCAGATCGTCGCCGCCCTGCGGGCGAGACCCTCCGGCGAGCGGCCATGGCCCGCGATGAGGCACGCCTTCGTGGCGCTCGCGCCGAGCGTGGACAATGCCGAGCACAGGTCGGCGGAGCGGGCGCTGCACGCCGTCTACGCCGCGTCGTCCCGCCTGCTCGCTGCTCGTCAGGAACGTCGTCAGGCCACGATCGCTGCGTGCGCGCGCGTGCTTGTGGCGCGCGAGGCGGAGGCCGGGCGCGACCTCACGCCGGCCGAGGCTGCGGCGGTGGCTGGGGCGGCATTCGCGTGTTTCGCGGCCGCCGAGTCGCGCTTCCTCGACGACGACGGGGTCAGCGCGGTCGAGGCCCTCGACGCAATGCTCGCGCGCCTCGACTCCGAGATTCGCGCCTGAGTGCCGCGCCGCCTCAGTCTCGCAAAGTGGACGCCATCGCCTTCCGTGCCGGCACTGCGCACGACCGCTCACGCCGGACGCGCTGCACGAAGGCGTAGCCCAGGAGCGCGATCGCGCCCACCGCGAGATACGGCTGGATCGGTTCGAAGAACTGGATCGCCCCGGTGTACCCGAGCGCGAGGAGCACGAGCTTGTTGCACACGGGGCAGCCCACGGCGAAGAACGTGACGATGCCGCCTGCCATCCCCCATCGTCCCTCTCGTTCCGTGCGAGCCGCCTCGGGGGTGGCGACGTACGTCGCGGTCACCAGACCTGCGAGGACTGAGCTGATGAGGAGCGCCCACCACGACCATGCCGTGGGCGGGATCTCCCGCCCGAAGATGGGGTTGGGGATCAGGTCGGTGGGGATGGCGATGACCAGGAACGTCGCGGCGGCGGTGCCGGCCGCGACCCACCAGCGCCGTGCGGGCCATCCCCGGAGCTCATTCAGCAGGAACATGACGACACCATACCCCAGAGGGTATAGGCGTCACGCGTATGTGGGGTCCTGGTCGAGCCGCTCGAGTAGTGCGCGGAGCACGACGAGCACGCCTTGCTCTGCATTCGAGGGTGCGAGGTGCCGGGCCGCTGCCTTGACGTCGGGATGCGCGTTGGCCATGGCGAACGAGAGCTCCGCGTGGTGCATCATCTCGAGATCGTTGAGGAAGTCGCCGAACACCGCTGTCTGCGCGGGCGTGACTCCCACCGCGCGCTGCAGCGCCTCCAGCGCAATGCCCTTGTTGACGCCGGGGGCCATGACGTCCACCCAGTGGTGATCCGACACGACGACGCGTGCCGGTCCCTCGAAGGCCCCCAGTGCTTCCGCCGTGCCTTCGGCGCCGTCGAAGTCGTAGACGGCGATCTTGAGGAACTGGTCCTCGACGTGGTCCAGGTCAGGCACGACTTCGAGCGCCTTGTAGTAGTGGCGCACCTTGTCCATGAACGCGTCGTCCGTGCACTCGACGTACGCGGAGCGCTTGCCGCACACGACGGTGCCCGTGTCTGCACCGTGGCCGGCACGGGCCCGCAACGCGGTGACGACGTCTCTCACGAGCGGCTCCGGCAGCCCAGAGGAGCTCACCTCCTCGCCGTGCTTGACCACGTACGCACCGTTCTCGGCGATGTAGTCGAGGTGCGCGCCCCGCTCGCCGAACAGTGCGGCGAGGGTCGCATACTGGCGCCCGGACGCGGGGGCGAACGCGATGCCGCGTGCCTCCAAGGCGTCCAGCAACGGCCACAGGCCAGGCGGCATGCGCTTGTCCTGGTCCAGCAGCGTGCCGTCCATGTCGCACACCACGAGCCTCAGATCGAGCGGCCCTGACGGGAGTTCGAATGGGGCGCTCAGAGGTCTGCCTTCCAGTGGAACTCGCCCTCGACAGCGCGGCTCATCGCCTGCATCGCGTTGGCGATGGTCGTCTGGTACGTGCGCGACGTGTCGTTGTCCGCCGCGGCGGCATTCGCGCGGGCACTGGCTTCGTGGTGGCGTAGGTACGCGACCACGCGATCACGCTCGAGGCGCTGCCCCGCGGCCACCTCGTCCACGTCTTGCCGTTCGTTCACGTCGTCTCCCTCCGCACACGCATGGTAGCCCGGGCTGGGCATGCCATGCTGAATCCATGACTGAGCTCCGCGCGCGTACCAGCGCCGACTGGCCCGACGCCGCCGAGACGCCGACCGCTCCGCTCCTGGTCCTCTTGCACGGCTTCGGCTCGAACGAGCACGATCTCGCCTCGCTCGCGCCCGCACTGCCGCAGGCCAGGCCGTGGGCGTCGCTCCGTGCTCCGCTCACGATGGGCTACGACGCGGCGGCCTGGTTCCCTCTGGACCCGACCTTCTCCCTCGATCAGGAGGCGGTCGACGAGGCGACGCGGGCCGTCTGGTCGTGGATCGACGCTCACGCGTCGCACGACGCGGCGATCGTGCCCATCGGGTTCTCCCAGGGTGGGTTCATGGCGCTCCAACTGCTTCGCACGCGTCCGGTGCGGGTGCCGGGCGCCGTGGTGCTGTCAGGCTTCGCGAATACGCAGGAACAGCCCGCCGACTCTGACCTCGCGCGCGATCACCCGCCCGTGCTGTGGGCGCGCGGCGACGCGGACCCGGTGGTGCCAGCCCACGCGATCACGCACCTCGACGCCTGGCTCGAGGGCCACGCTGATGCCCGCCGCCTAGTGAGGCCCGGGCTAGGGCACGGCATCGATGAGACCGTCATGACTGCGGTGCGATCCTTCATCGACGTTCTCTGAGGGGGCCTACCCGGGAAGCAGTTCGAGGAGCCAGCGCGCTCCGCGCACCTGCGCGGGCTCGTCGATGCGCTGGCGCAGTCCCCGGTCGGAGGTCACGACTGTGACCTCGTGCCCGCGTGAGCGGAGCTGGGCGGCGCGCGCGGCGATGGTGTCGTCGCCCACACCCGACGCGCGCAGCACCTCGATCCCGGCCGGCGCCGTGGCGTCGCGCGCCGCCTTCTCCACGACGGCCTCGAATCTCGGGTACCAGTGGGCTCCGGGGAGCTCGAGCGTCGCGGCGGGCGCGCCGGCGGCGGCAAGTTCCGCCACCCTCGCGAGCATGCGTTCCGTCGCGCCCTGACGGTCACGCCACCATCCGTCCGGGACGGCGCCAACCACGTTGGCGGCGTCGATGAGCACCACGGGACGCGCGCCGAGCATCGACCTCAACGTGGGCCACGCCTGCCCGAATGCCGGGTGCAGCGCCAGCGTGTCGACTGAGTCGAGCGGGAACCACGCGAGCTCGAGGCTCTCGGCGTCGGAGATGCGCGGCTCGAACGGCCGCGAGGTCCGCGCCAGCACAGTGGTGTAGCTCCACACGTCGCGATCGAGAACCGTGGTCGCGTGGAGGTCCAGCGCGTCCTGCGGCACTCCGGCCTCTTCGCGCGCCTCGCGCAAAGCCCCGTCGAGCGCTGACTCTCCGTGGTGCAGCGCGCCGCCAGGGATGCCCCACGTCCCGCCGTGGTGGCTCCACAGCGCGCGGTGCTGCAGCAGCACGCCGCGCGAGGCGTCGTGCACGAGCACGCCCGCGGCGCCGAACCGCCCCCAGTAGCGGGTTCCTTCAGATCCCTCGACCCAGGCATCGCCGGGATCACGATGGCTGGCGCGCGAGGGCGGCGCCAAGGAGCTCGCCTGCCGGGGATCGAGGGTCACACGCTCAGGGTGTCACACGTACAGGCGGCCACGGGAGCGCCTCGTCGGCGTTCACCCGTAGTAGCGGCCTGGTCGGTGATTGATCGCGATCACGAGGTTGAGGAGCACCGCACCCACGACTGAGCACAGCAGGATCCATGGCTCGACGAGTGCGAGCGACGCGAGCACGACGGTCAGGTCGAGCGCGCCCTGCACGTAGCCAGCCCGAATGTTGAACCGCTCCTGCGCATAGGCGGCGAGAATGCCGAAGCCTCCCGCACTGGACCCGTGCCGGAACAGCACGAGCATGCCCATGCCGATCGACAGGCCCGCGAACACTGCCGCGTACAGCGGGCTCAGGTCATCGACGGAGATCCACAGCGGATGGATGGCGGACCCGATCGACACGAGCGCCACCGCGATGAGCGTCTTGATGGTGAACCGCCAGCCGAGCCTCTTCACTGCCAGGTAGTAGAACGGCACGTTGATGACGAAGTAGACGACTCCGAAGCTCCAGTGCGTGACGTAGCTGGTGAGGAACGCCACGCCGGCGAGCCCGCCGGAGACTCCATCGATCGCGCCCAGGAGGAAGATTCCCCACGACATCATGAAGGCCCCGACGACCAGCGCGAGCGCGTCCTCCCATAGGGCGTGCTTCTTGACGTCGAGCGGCGGCTCGATGATGGTCACGGGCTTCCTCCTGTGCGGACGCGCTTCTCGGCTGCGCGCGGGTCGCGCGCAGCACCGCACCTATTGTGGTGCACCGGCGGGCGCCGATCACCCAACATCGGAGCACTTCACGCGCGCAGCAGGAGCGCCTCCCCCTGTCCCCCGCCGCCGCACAGCGCGACCCCGGCGGTGCCGCCGCCGCGCCGAGCGAGGGCGAAGGCCGCATGGACCACGAGCCTCGCTCCTGACGCGCCGATGGGATGGCCGAGCGCGATGCCGCCGCCCTCGACATTGACGCGGTCAGGTGAGACGCCGAGCGCGTGCGCCGAACGTGCCACCACCGCGGCGAAGGCCTCATTGATCTCGATCACATCGAGGTCGGATGGAGCGACGCCGTCCTTCGTGCAGGCTGCCTCGAGCGCGCGCGCAGGCTGTTCCTGGAGCGAGTTGTCGGGGCCTGCCACCTGGCCAGCGGCGCCGAGCGTCGCGATCACGGGAAGCCCACGCGCCTCGGCTGTCTCGCGCCGCATGAGCACGACCGCGGCGGCGCCATCGGAGATCTGCGACGAGTTGCCCGCGGTCAGGCTTCCCTCCGGACGGAAGGCAGGCTTCAGGCCGGCGAGCGTCTCCGGCGTGGTGTCATCGCGGATGCCCTCGTCACGGGTGACGACGAGCGCGGGGCCCTTGCGCTGCGCCACCTCGACGGGCACGATCTCGGCGTCGAACGCACCCGCGTCCCGCGCGTCGGCCGCTGCGCGGTGCGACCGCGCCGCGATCTCATCCTGCTCCTCGCGCGCGACCCCGAAACGCTCGTTGTGGCGTTCGGTCGACAAACCCATGCTGTCGTGATCGAAGGCATCGGAGAGCCCGTCATGGGCCATGTGGTCGATGGCCTCGACGGCGCCGTAGGACCAACCTCGGCGGGAGCCCTGCAGGAGGTGCGGCGCCTGAGACATGGACTCCATGCCGCCCGCGACGACCACGTCCGCCTCGCGGAGCCGGAGGATGCGCGCGCCGTCGATGATCGCGGCGAGGCCCGAGAGGCACACCTTGTTGACCGTGACCGCAGGGGCGTGCCAGCCGATGCCCGCGGCGATCGCCGCCTGGCGCGCGGGGTTCTGTCCGCAGCTCGCCTGCAGCACCTGCCCCATCACGGTGACGTCAACCTCCGCGGCCTCGATGGCCGCCCGCTCGACCGCCCCCCGTATAGCGATCGCACCCAGCTGCGCCGCGGTCAGCGCGGACAGCGCGCCGAGCAGCCTTCCCTGCGGGGTGCGAGCGGCCCCGACGATGACGACGTCGTCGGCGCTCATGCGTCCACCTCGATGCGCAGCGCGGGCTCCGTCGCGGCGACGACCTCGTCCACGGTGACCCCAGGTGCGAGCTCCCGAAGTGTGAGGCCCTCGGGCAGCAAGTCGATCACCGCGAGATCCGTGATGATGCGGTCCACGACTCCCCGCCCGGTCAGCGGCAGCGAGCACTCGTGCACGATCTTGGGCGAGCCGTCCTTGGCGACGTGCTCCATGAGCACGATCAGTTTCCCCGCGCCGTGCACCAGGTCCATGGCGCCGCCAGGTCCCTTGACCATCTTGCCCGGGATCATCCAGTTGGCGAGGTCGCCCTTCGCGGAGACCTGCATGGCCCCCAGGATCGCGGCGTCGATCTTGCCGCCGCGGATCATGCCGAAGCTCGTCGCGGAGTCGAAGTATGCGGCGCCGGGCAGGGTCGTGACTGTCTCCTTGCCCGCGTTGATGAGATCGGGGTCCACCTCGTCCTCGTAGGGGTAGCGACCCACCCCGAGGATGCCGTTCTCGGATTGCAGCACGACCTGGACGTCCGCGGGAATGTAGTTGGGGACGAGCGTGGGAAGCCCGATGCCGAGGTTCACGTACGCGCCATCGCTCAACTCCTGTGCGGCGCGCGCCGCCATCTCCTGCCTGGTGAGCGCCATGTCAGTGCGCCGTCCTCTCCGTCACGGTGCGGCGTTCGATCCGCTTCTCGATGTCGGTCCCGACCTCGACGATCCGCTGCACGTACACGCCGGGAAGGTGGACGTCGTCGGGGGCGATCTCGCCCGGCCCCACGAGCCGCTCCACCTGCGCGATGCAGACGCGTCCGGCCATCGCTGCGAGCGGATTGAAGTTGCGCGCGCTCGAGTGGAAGACGAGGTTGCCGTGGGTGTCTCCCACGGCGGCGTGCACGAGCGCGAAATCGGTGAAGATCGCCTGCTCGAGCACATGCTCGCGTGGCCCTCGCGGCGTGTCGAACACGCGGACCTCCTTGGGCGGCGAGGCGACGGCCACGCGGCCATCGCTGCCGTACCGCAGCGGGAGTCCTCCCTCCGAGACCTGGGTGCCGACCCCGGTCTGCGTCCAGAAGGCGCCGATGCCGGACCCGCCGGCCCTGAGCTTCTCGGCCAGCGTGCCCTGCGGAGTGAGTTCGACCTCGAGTTCTCCGGAGAGGAACTGGCGCTCGAACTCCTTGTTCTCGCCGACGTACGAGGCCGTCATCTTGCGCAGACGCCCGGCGCCGAGCAGCAGGCCCAGCCCCCAGTCGTCCACGCCGCAGTTGTTCGACACGATCGACAGGTCTCGCGTGCCCTGCGCGAGGAGCGCCGAGATCAGGTCCATCGGGTTGCCGCACAGGCCGAAGCCCCCGACGGCGAGTGAGGCTCCGTCCGGGACGTCCGCGACCGCTTCGGCGGCCGAGGCGACGGTCTTGTCCATGGCTATCCCTCCTTCTGCGCGCGCGACGCTGCGAGCGCTTCTTCGACCAGTCCGGCCACAGCAGAGGCCCCGGCGGTCGACATGACGAGCGTGTAGTGGTTGAAGTCCGCGAGGCGGCGGTGCACGAGAGTGGGCGCTTCGACCGGCAGCGACGCGAGGCGCTCAGGTGAGTACAGGCCCGGGGGCGCCGCGGTCAACCCGAGCGGCACCGTGATGAAGGTGGCCGGCACAGCGAGGCTGCGAAGCGCGTCGGGCACGTCCGAGCCCGTCATGAGGTCAACCGTGTCGGCGACGGTCGTGGCATACGACGTCGCAGGAGCGAGATCGCCCTCGCAGCGCACCAGGTCGTACCTGAGGTACTCCTCGAGCCGCGCGTCCCACGTGTCCGCGAACGCGGGGTGCGCGCGCCAGAAGTCGAGATACGCGGCCTCATCGCCGAACCGCATGCGAAGCCTGTCGGCTGTCGGGCCCAGCACCGCTTGGACGGCTTCCTCGGGCGAGAGGCCCTGGGGGACGCCGAACGGCACGCCGCCGTCCAGCAGCAGCAGCCCCGCGACGACCTCCGGATGCATGCTTGCGGTCACTACCGCGACGAATCCGCCCATCGAGTGCCCGACGATCGTCGCGGGACCGAGTGCGAGAGCGTCGATGACGGCTGCCACGTCGTCCGCATGCGTGGCCATGCCCCCGCCGCCCGCGAGTCCCTGCGAACGGCCACGCCCACGCAGGTCGGGGGCGACGATCCGCACCCCGGGCATCGCCTCGGCGAGCCACGCCCACGCCAGATGCGATGACGTGACGCCGTGGATCGCGAGGATCGTGGCGCTGGCTTCACCCTCGGGTTCCCAGACGCCCACGTGCAGGCTCCCCCCGACCACGGGCACCTGGAGGTGGCGCAGACGTGGATCGGTCATCGGGCCGACCACCCGCCATCCATCGTGTACGACGCGCCCGTGACCATACCGGCGTTGTCGCTCGCGAGCCACCCGACCAGCGAGGCGACCTCTGTCGGCTCGACCAGGCGCTTCACGGCGGACTCGGTGATCATGATGCGCTCCACCACCTCGGACTCGGGAATCCCGTGGATGCGCGCCTGGTCGGCGATCTGCTTCTCCACGAGCGGCGTACGCACGTATCCGGGGTTGACGCAGTTCGACGTCACGCCGTGGGCGCCGCCCTCGAGCGCCGTGACTTTGCTCAGCCCTTCGAGACCGTGCTTGGCCGCCACGTACGCCGACTTGAAGGCTGACGCGCGCAGACCATGCACCGACGACAGGTTGATCACACGGCCCCAACCCCGCTCGTACATGCCCGGAAGCGCCGCGCGGATCAGCAGGAACGGCGCCACGAGCATGAGGTCCTGGATGAGCCTGAACGCCGCCGGGTCGAAGTCCTGGATGGGGCTGACGCGTTGGATGCCGGCGTTGTTGATGAGGATGTCGACGTCGAGCGTGAGGTCATCGAGCTCGTGCGTGCGTGCCAGGTCCACCTGCCACGCCTCTCCCCCGACCTCGCGCGCCACGGCAGCGGCACCGTCACCGTCGAGGTCGGCGATCGTCACGCGCGCACCACGACCCGCGAGCTCGAGCGCGCATGCGCGTCCGATGCCGCTCGCGGCCCCTGTGATGAGGGCGTGGCGACCCTCAAGGTCTTGCGCGGTCATGATGCCTCCTTCGTGTCGTGGTCGTGGGGTGGCCTGCGCGACGAGCGGAGCGCGCCGTCGACGAAGCGCATCGCGGCGTCGAGCACCTGCGGGTCGATGCTGCGCGGAGCGCGGCCCTGCGCATCGCGCTCCCAGAGCACATAGCGCATGCCGATCAGCTCGCCGACGCCCATGAGCGCCCATGCGGTGACCTCCGGGTCGAGGTCGGCCGCGATCTCTCCGTCGCGCTGCGCCTGACGCAGACCCTCGCGGTAGCCCTCGACGATGCGCGCGTAATGCTCGCGCATCGCCTGCGGCGACACGAGCTCGGCCTCGCGCACGACGCGATACAGCGCGGGGTGCTCGGCGGTGAAGGCGAAGAACCCTTCGAAGCCTCGCCGTTCCGCCTCGAGGCGGCTGGTCGCGCCCACCATCGCCTGACTCATGGCCTGGCGCACGCGCGCGTTGAGGTCCAGCACCAGTGCCTCGAAGATGCTCTGCTTGGAGTCGAAGTACAGATAGAAGGTGCCGAGGCCCACGCCTGCGCGCTCGGTGATCCTCACGATCGACGCCTCGTGATACCCGAGCTCCACGAAGACCAGTTCGGCGGACTCGAGCAGGCGGGCGCGCGTGGCGAGCCCGCGCGCCGACAGTGGCTTGCCGGTGGCCTGGGAGACCTCGGTGGTGCCGGTCTCGTTCATCCGTCGACCTCCTTTCGGATCAGGGCGACGGCGCTGCGCCTGAGACGCGCCCGTGCGATCTTGTCCAGTGCGCCACGAGGCAGGTCCGGAACGATCTCGATGCGGACGGGCACCTTGAAGCCTGCGAGCCGATCGCGGCAGTGCGCAAGCAGTTCGTCCACGCCGACGGCCGCGCCCGGCCGCAGTGCCACGAAGGCCATCCCTCGCTCTCCCCAGACTCGATCCGGCACACCCACGACTGCCGCGCGCGCCACGAGCGAATGCTGTTCCAGCGCACGTTCGACCTCGGCCGGCGCGACGTTCTCGCCGCCGGAGATGAAGATGTCCTTGAGCCGGTCCACGATCGTCACGCCGCCGTGTCCATCTGCGATCGCGAGGTCGCCGGTGCGTAGCCATCCGTCGACGAGCACGGCGGCCGTCGCGTCGGCGTCATCCACGTAGCCGGCGAAGAGGCCAGGTCCGTGCACCCAGAGCTCTCCCTGACCTCCAGGCCCCACCTCGAGACCGGTGGCAGGGTCTCGTAGCGAAACGCTCACGTGCGGGTATGGACGAGCAGCACGGCCCCTGGCGTGCACCTCGTCCGACGGCGCGCGGTACAGCACGTTCGGTCCGGCCTCGGTGAGGCCGTAGCCGAGAGTGAGCCGCTCGGCGCGAGAGGCCCACGCTTCCTCGAGATCGGGTGGTGTGGGCGCGCCGCCGCTCACCGCCAGGCGCAGTGAGCCCAGATCGGTGCCCTCCCACTCGGCGTCCTCGACGAGCAGGCGATACTGAGTGGGCACGCCCATCATGCAGGTGACCCGGCGGCTCTCGATCAGGCGCAGCACCCGCGAGGGTTCGAAGCCGCGCTCGAGCACGACCGTCGCACCCGCGCGCCACGCGAGCAGCGGCTGCACGTTCCACGCGGCGACATGAAACTGCGGGAGGATGCACAACACGGTGTCATCCGCGTGGATCGGCATCGCCTGGCCCAGCGCCATATTGGTCCAGAAGCATGAGCGATGGGTCAGCACGACCCCCTTGGGGTCGGCTTCCGACCCTGACGTGAACAGGATCAGCAGCGGATCGTCGTCGCGCGGTGCGCGGGCGGGACGGGGCACCAGCGCCCGGGGCACGTGTGCCTCCGCGCCGGCGGTGCCCATGCGGGCTGAGGGCGTGCTTACGTGAGCGAGCTCGAGCGCCTCACGCGCCAGGGGTGCGCGGTCCTCGTCCACGAGTACGAGAGCAGGGTCCGTGCGCTCGATCTGCGCGGCGATCTCGGCAGCGGAGAGCCTGACTGAGAGCGGCGCGAGCGCAAGGCCGCTGAGCGCGCACGCGGCGAACGTGACCACCTGGTCCGCTGACGAGCCGGAGACTGTCACGACGCGGTCGCCAGCGCCGTAGCCCGCCTGGGCGAGCGCGTCGGAGAGCGACCGCGCTCGCTCGACCAGCCGTTCGTACGTGAGCACGACTCCGCGGTCATCGATCGCTGCGCGCTGGGGGTCGCGCGCGGCGGCGTCGACGAACCAGCGCCCGAGGGTGTGCTCGCCGGGGTCGGTGTGAGTCATGGCCGCACCTCGCTCGGCCGCTGGGCCTCGTCCGCGTCGTCGTCGAGCTCCGTGAGCGCGTCGGCGCGGCGGCGCTGCAGCCAGCGGGTCTCGACCGTGCCTGCGATGCCGCCCGGCAGGAAGATCACAACGAGGATGAACAGCGTGCCGAGCAGGAACAGCGGCTCGCTCAGCGGGATGCGCAGTACGGAGGGCAAGCCCTCGATCGCTTCGGATCCCGCGAGCACAGTGAGCCGTTGATCGAGGATCGTGTACAGGAAGCCGCCCAGCACGGCGCCCCAGCGATAGCCCACGCCGCCGAGCACAACCATGACCAGCACCGTGATGGTCAGGTCGGCCGACACGGCTCGAGGGACAGTGCCGGACTGCAGCAGGATATAGGCCACGCCGGCCCCAGACGCGCTCAGGGCCGCGATGAGGAAGAGAACGAAGCGAGCGCGGGTGGGCTCAAGGCCCAGCACCCGGATGCGCAGCTCGTTCTCTCGCGTGGCGCGAGCGAGGTGCCCCAGGCGGGAACGATCCACCCACAGGGCGACCAGGTACACGAGCACGACGACGCCGAGGGCGAACCAGTAGAGGTTGCGCGTGTTGGCGACGCCGACCAATCCGTCGGGCACGTGCTCCGTGTTGAGCGAGAGGCCCTCCTCTCCCCCGGTCACGGAGGAGTTGCGACGCACGAGCACGGAACCCGCCTGGGCGAACGCGAGCGTGACCATCGCGAAAGGGATACCGGACACGCGCATGCTGATCGCACCGGTCACGATCGCGATCAGCAGGCCGCCGAGCAGCGCGATGAGCACGCCTGGCCACAGGGGCACGCCGAAGTTCGCGAGGATGATGCCCAGCCCGTAGGCGCCCGCGCCGAAGTACAGGGCGTGGCCGAACGACAGCATGCCTCCGGTGCCCAGGAGCATGTTGTATGAGAGCGCCAGCGCCGAGAACACCATCGCGAGCGAGAGCAGCGCGAGCGTGCCCGGCTGATACGTGGGAGTGGGCAGCACTCCAGGAACAGAGATGTTCAGCAGCGGCAGTAGCGCCATGAACACCACTCCGGCCACGCCCGCGAGGAGCTTCCACCAGGTGCGGATGAAGTCGCTCATGCCGGCCTCCTTCCGAGCAGACCTCGCGGTCGCACGAGCAGCACGACTGCGAGCGCGACGACGACGATGAGGTCGCCGGTGCCGCCCAGGTAGTAGTTCGCGAGCTGCTGCAGCACCGCGACGAGCACGGACGCGATCGCCGCGCCCGAGAGCGACCCGAGGCCTCCGATCACGGTGACGATGAACGCGAAGATCAGCAGCGTCTGCCCCAGGTGAGCTGAGACGTATCCGGTGTAGTGGGCTGCCAGCACGCCGCCGACGCCGGCTGCGGAGCCGCCGATGGCGAACACGAGCGTGAACGACTTCTTCACGTCGATGCCAAGCGCCGTGACCATCGCGCGGTTCTCCACGCCAGCGCGAATGATCATGCCGTACCGCGTGTAGCGCAGGAAGACGACGAGACTCGCGAGCAGCGCGGTCGCCGCGATCATCAGCACGAAGTACACGTTCGGGATCCGCGCGCCGAGCAGCGTCGTGGTCTCGTCGAGCCATGCAGGCCCGGTGATGAAGATCGGGTCGGAGCCCCAGATGCCTTCGAACAGTGCGACTGCCGCGAACGCGAGGCCGACGGTGACGAGCACCTGCTCGATGTGCCGTTCGTACAGCGGGCGGATGAGGGCGAGCTCCGTGACCGTGGCGAACGCTGTGCCGACGAGTCCGCCGACCAGGATCGACAGGAGGAACGCGGGCCAGCCGGTGGCGCCGATGCGGCTGGCGACCTCCCACCCGAGGAACGCTCCGAGCGTGAGGAAGACGCCGTGCGCGAAGTTGAGCACGTGCATCAGCCCGTAGATGAGGCTCAGCCCCGAGGCGACGAGGAAGTACAGGGCACCGAGGCCGACGCCGGTGACGAGGACGAGGACGAGGGTGCTCATGCGCGCTCCTCCGTCCCGTGCCCGTCCGCGGGCGCGTCGCCGTGGACCCCTAGCAGTCGGCGCGTGAGCTCCTCGTCGCCAAGAATCTCGCGCGCGTCGCCGCGGTGGACCACGCGCCCGCCGTCGATGACGATCGCGTCCTTGGCGAGGCGCTTGACGACCTCGAGGTTCTGCTCGACAAGCAGGATCGGCACCGTTCGGGAGGCCTCCTCGAGCGCGCCGGCGACCTCGTTCACGATCCGCGGTGCGAGGCCCTTGGTGGGCTCGTCGACGAGCAGGAGCCGGTTGTCGTTGAGCAGCGCGCGCGCCACCGACACCATTTGCTGCTGACCACCGGAGAGGGTTCCTGCCATCTGAGCACGTCGCTCGACGAGGTCGGGGAACAGGTGGGCGACGAAGTCTCGCCGCGGGTTCGCCTGACGTTCGGCCAGCGCGAGGTTCTCGGCGACAGTGAGGGATGCGAAGACCTCGCGGTCCTCGGGCACGTAGCCCACCCCGCGCTGCACGATTCTGTGGGTGGGCAGGCCGTCGATGCGCTCGCCCGCGAGCGTGACCTCCCCCTTGCGCTTGATGAGTCCAAGGATGCCGCGCAGCGTGGAGGTCTTGCCGACGCCGTTGCGTCCCAGCACCGCCGTGATCCCTGTGTCGGGAACCGAGAAGGACACGGACTCGACGACCTGCTGGCTGCCGATGGATGCGCTCATCCCTGCGACCTCGAGGATGGTGCTCATGCGGCCGTCCCCAGGTATGCGCGCTGCACGACGGGGTCGTCCATGATGCGCTGCGGCTCGTCGAACGCGAGGATCGAGCCGCTGTACATGACGGCGACCTTGTCCACGAGGCCGAGGAGCACATCGATGTGGTGCTCGACCATCAGAACCGTGCGTCGACCGCCGTCATGCAGATCGCGGATGCGGTCGACGAGGCCGTTGACGTCGCCCGAGCCGACTCCTGCCATGGGCTCGTCGAGCAGGACGATGCGAGTGTCGGTCGCCAGCAGCGTCGCGATCTCCAGCTTGCGCTTGTCGCCGTGGGAGATGTCGCCTGCCATCGCATCGGCCCGATGCGCCAACCCGACCTCGTGCAGCGCCGCGTGTGCAGCCTCGGTGGCTGGGTCGTCGCGACGTGGGAAGTGCAGCAGCGAGTAGTTGCCGCCGCGTGACACCTGGGCCGCGACCCGGACGTTCTCGAGGACCGAGAGTCGCGGAAAGTAGCTCGATGTCTGGAAGGTGCGCCCCAGCCCCGCCCGCGCTCGGGCGGGCACCGACATCCGGGTGATGTCGGTGCCGCCGAGCGTCACCGTGCCCGCGGTGGGTCGCATAACCCCCGAGATCACGTTGAACAGGGTGGTCTTGCCAGCGCCGTTGGGACCGATGACGCCGATCTTGGTGCCGGGCTCGACGTGGAGGTCGACGCCGTCGAGGATCGTCGCGCCTCCGATCGTGAGGCCGATGCCGTCGACGTGCAGCGCGGGCGGGGTGGGTGCGCTCATGCCGGGGCTACTCCGTGACCTCGGCGGGGGTGACCTGGTCGGCACCCACGGTGGCGATCAGCTCGGGGGCGTACGAGTCGCCGTCGGCGACGAGCGAGACCTGGTACATCTCCTGGATCAGGGCGTGATCAGAGGCGCGCACCGTGGTGCTTCCCTTCGGGCCGTCGAAGGTCCAGCCCTCGAGAGCGGCGATCATGCCGTCGACGTCGTCGTAGCCGGCCTCGATCGCGTGCACGATCATCAGTGCGGCATTGAATCCGTCAGGGCTGAAGAGGTCGGCAGTGCCGCCCTCGTCCTCGATGGCGGACACCATCGCGTCATTGACCGAGTTCGACGGGCCGCCAGGGAAGTAGTGGTTGAGGAACGAGATCTGCTCGCTCGCCGCGCCGTAGGCGCCGTAGGTGGCGGAATCGCCGAGTCCCGTGACGACGGGAATCGAGGCGAACACGTCCTGCTGGCTCATGGCCTCCCACATCGCACCGGAGGTGGCACCGGCCCACGCGACGAATACGAGGTCGGGAGCCGCGTCGATCACCTGCTGGGCGAACGTCGTGAACTCCGTGACGTCCTCCGCGACTAGCAGCGACGTGACGTTCGCGCCCTGGCCTCCCAGGATCGCGTCCACGGCGGCGACGTTGCCCTGACCGAAGGCGGTGTCCTGGGCGAACACGAGCACGTCCTGACCTGCGATGTCGTCGAGGAACGTTCCCGCGGTCGCGACGTCCTGCGAGGACTGCCGGCCCGAACGGAACGTGTACTCGTTGATGCCGGTGATGGCGTCGGCTGCGGCGGGTCCCGAGATGTACAGAACCTGGTTCTGCGCCGCCTGCTCGGCGACCGAGAGGGCCACGCCGGACGACACGGTGCCAGCAAGAATGTTGACGCCGCTTCCGATGAGCTCCTTGGCGATCGTGACCGCCTTGTCGGCGTCGCCCGCGTCGTCGCGGTAGTCGACGTCAATCACGACATCGCCGACCTGGCCGGTTCCGTCGGTCGCGTAGTCGAGGCCGGCTCGGAAGCCCGCCAGGTACTGCTCCCCGTAGCCGGCGAGAGGGCCGGTCTCGGAGGTGATGATGCCGACGGTGACCGTGGTGGTCTCGCTGCCGGTGTCGGTGGCGGAGGACGTGGGGTCCGGATCCGCCTCGGAGGGAGCGCATGCCGCGAGGGCAAGCGCCGTGAGCGCCGCAGCGCTCGCGAGCAACGTCGTTGTTCCACGCATGTGGGGACACCTTTCGCCATTGAAAGTTCCAAACCTGAAAGGTGATTCAGGTTGCTGCTGACGCTAATCCGGGACCTTGGTCCTGTCAAGCGAGCTTCGCCGCCGCGTCGGCCGCGGGCGTGGGGGCGTTCAGGCGAGATGCGCGGCGAGCGCGGCTCGGAACGCGTCGGGCCGCTCGAGGTGGGCTGAGTGACCGCAGCCCTCGAGCACGAGCTCGCGGACGGCGCCTCCCCGGGCCGCATAGGCGTCGAGCACCGCGCGGGTCTGGGCCACCATGGGCTGCGCGGGCGCGACCTCGGCACCGGGCCACCCCGGCACGATGCCGAGCTCGCCCAACCGGTTGAGGTCGAACATCGAGGCGTCGCTGACGATCGCGTCCTGATCCCCGTGAACCCACAGCACGGGCGGCTTGGGGTCGACGTCGACGATGCCCGAGGTGTCGAACCAGCGTGGCGACATGGTGTTGAGCACTCCCCTGCTACCCGCGGCGAACCCGGGCCACGCCTCACTGGGCACGGCATCTCCGGGGTAGGCGCCCTCTCCCGTGCGCGTGGTGAGCATCGCGTCGACCCACTCGTCCTCGCTGCCCTCGGCGGTGGCCGCGTCCACCACGTATGACGCGCGGTAGACCGAGCGTGGCGACGTGGCCGCCTCGTCGGTGCGATCCCCCGCCGCGAGCCTCGCGACGAAGTCCGGATTGGCTCCCCCGCCACCGGTGCCCGCGCCATCGGCCGTCAGCCGTCGACCATCCGCGCCCGCAGTGCCACCGAAGCCGTACGGAGAGACCGGCGAGACCAGCGTGAGCGACGACACGAGCTCGGGACGGTCGATCAGCAGCTGCATCGCCACGCCGCCGCCCATGCTCCAGCCCACGACGTCCGCACGGCCCACCCCGATCGTATCGAGCGCCGCCGCCACATCATCGGAGAAGTCCCGCACGCCGCGCGTCGCGTCGACATCGCGCGGCTCGGAGCCGCCGAAGCCGCGCAGGTCGATCGCCAAGGCGCGAATGTCCGAGTCCAGAGCCGCCATGGTCGGCCGCCAGAAATCTGCACTGGAGACGTTGCCGTGGATCAGCACCAGCGTGCGCCGAGCGGAGGGGCCGCCTCGCTCGAGCACGCGCGTCCTGAGCCGGTCGGTGGTGACGTGCAGCTCTTCGATCGTCGCGTCGGTCATGGGGACTCCCGGGCTCGGGGCGGGACGTCGTCGGCCCGCCGGTGGCGCCATTGTGGTGGTGCTGCCGCGGCCGTGCAACGCGACGCGCGGATCAGCGCGGGGCGTGAACCGGGACGGGCGTCGCCTCGTCCACTCCGTCCGCGGCGGGCTGCTCGCGACGCGTCACGGCCCAGCCCGCAAGGGCGAAGGCGACGCCAGGCACGCACAGGGCGAGGCCCAGCCAGGTGGGCGCGAGGTAGCCCCAACCCGCAGCGATCACGGCGCCGCCGAGGGCGGCTCCGAGGCTGTTGCCGAGGTTGAGGGCCGAGTGGTTCACGGCAGCCGCCATCGTCTGGCTCTCGCTCGCGACGTCCATGAGACGCGTTTGGATCGCCGGCGAGAGCGCTGCGGCCGACGCGCCGACCAGGAACAGGCCGGCCAGCAGGCCAGGGACGGTGCCGGAGGCGATCGCGAGGGCGATCAGCGCGGCCGCGAAGGCACCGAACATCGTGAGAATCGCGCGCATCGGGTCGCGGTCCGCGAGCCGTCCGCCGACGGCGTTGCCGGCCGTCATGCCGAGGCCGAGCGTGACCAGCGCGAGCGGGACGAAGCCCTCGGACGTCCCTGTGACCTCGGTGGCGAGCGGAGAGACGTAGCTGTAGACCGCGAAGAAGCCGCCGAAGCCGATCGCGCCCGTGAGGAGCGCGAACCACACGGCGGGACGGGAGAATGCGCTGAGCTCGCGGCGCACGGTGGCGTGCGGGTCGCCCGCCTGCCAGGGCACGAGGACGCGGATGGCCGCCGTCGTCGCGGCGAAGATGAGCGCGACCGCGACGTACGCGACGCGCCACCCCGCCTGTTGACCCAGGAACGTGACCGTGGGCACTCCGATGACGTTGGCGATCGTGAGGCCCGTGAGCACGAAGGCCACCGCCCTGCCGCGTCGGCCGGGCCCCATCAGGTCAGCGGCGACCAGCGCCGCGATGCCGAAGTACGCGCCGTGCGGCAGCGCTGCGGCGAATCGGGCGACGACCACCAGCTCGAACGTGGGCGCGGCGGCCGACGCGAGCGTGCCTACCGTGAACAGGGCGGCGAGGACAGCGAGCAGGGTCCGGCGCGGAAAGCGCGACGCCATCGCGGCGATCGTGGGCGCCCCGACGACGACTCCTGCGGCGTACGCGGAGATCACCATGCCTGCGCGCGCGAGTGCGGCGTCTGGGTCCTGTGCATACAGCTCGGGAAGCAGGTCGCGCGCGATGTCGGGAAGCAGGCCCATCGCCACGAACTCCGTGGTGCCGATGCCGAAGCCGCCGAGCGCGAGCGCGAGGAGCGAGAGACGGACGCGGGTGGGGCTGAGCGCGGGCATGGCGGGATCCGATCCGAGTGGGGTGAGAGGACCGCTCGCCGTCGAGCAGGCGCGCCTATGGCGCACGGGTGTCAACGATAGCGGCCGGCCGTGCGATTCCCGGATCGGATCCCGGTGCGCGAATCAGCCCTCGAGGATCGCGGCGCGCAGCCACTCGGCAGGGACGCCGAGCCCCTCGACGAGGGGGAGCGCGTGAGGGCGCAGCTCCCTGCACAGTGCGTCGATCTGCTCCCCGAGAGCCTTGGCGCGCCCTGCGGACATGCGGTGGTGCTCCATGAACCAGGCCCGGTCGCCGTGGATGGACCCGAGCGCGTAGAGCGAGCACACGCGTTCCATCACATCCCGCGTCTCCGGATCCTCGATGGCGTCGAGCGCCTCGACGAACGCCGCGAGCACCTGCCTCTCCACATGCGCGCGCGCGGCGAACTGCATGTGACCTCCGAGCCGGTTGATCGCCTCGAACCTGTCACCGTCCTCGCGTCCTGCCTGGCGAGCGCGCCTCGCGAGCGCCTCGAGCGTGTGGCGCTCACGCTCCTCGAACATGAGCGCGTGCCAGCCGCGGTCCACCAGTGCCGTCTCCTCGGGACGGCGACGCGCGGTCTCGGCGAGGCGCTCGAACAGCACGGTGGCGCCGGTGCGCTCGATGAACGCCTCGCCTACCGCGCGCGTGGTCGCCTGCACGACGCCCGCACGATCGAGCGCCTTCCACGCCTCCGCGTAGCCCGACAGCATCCCCTTGGCCACGAGCTGCATGAGCACCGTGTTGTCGCCCTCGAAGGTCGCGAAGATGTCGACGTCCTCCCGGATGCCGACGATGCGGTTCTCGCTCATGTAGCCCGCGCCGCCGCATGCTTCGCGCGCCTCCTGCACGGCGTCGTTCGCGAACCATGAGGTCATCGCCTTGAGGCCGGCGGCACGCAGTTCCAGCTCGCGCTGGTCGTCCTCGGTGTGCTCTCCCCCGCCCTGGATGTGCACCAGGCGACCGGTGAGCTCGTTCTGGGCGAACCCGAGCGCGTACGCGCGGGCGACGCGCGGGAGCAGACGGCGCTGGTGCGTGGCGTAGTCGAGAAGCAGCACGCCGTCCTGACGCCCGGGGGCCGGGAACTGGCGTCGGCGCAGTCCGTGGCGTACGGCGATCGAGAGCGCACGGCGCGCGGCGATGCCGGAGCCGGCTGCGATGCACACGCGCCCTCGCACGAGGGTGCCGAGCATCGTGAAGAACCGACGGTTGGGGTTCTCGATCTCGGAGACGTACACGCCGTCCTCGGTGACGCCGCCGTAGCGGTCGAGGAGCATGCGGCGCGGCACTCGCACGTGGTCGAATCGCAGCGTGCCGTTGTCCACGCCGAGCAGGCCGCCCTTATGCCCGTGGTCGCCCGTGATGACCCCCGTGGCATCCGCGCCGTCGTCGGTACGGATCGGCACCAGGATCGTGTGCACCCCGTGGCGCTCGCCGTCGACGATGAGCTGACCGAACACCGCCGCCATGGTGCCGTGCGTGGCGGCGTTGCCGAGGTACGCCTTGGTCGCGCCTGGCGTAGGTGAGTCGACCTCGAACTCGTCCGTCTCCGGGATGTAGGTGATGGTGGTCTCGAGGCTCGCGACGTCGGAACCGTGGCCCAGCTCTGTCATCGCGAATGCGCCGAGCAGCCGCAGCGCGGTGATGTCGGGCAGGAAGGTCTCGTGGTGCCACGCGGTGCCCAGGTTCATCACCGCACCGCCGAACAGGCCGAACTGGACGCCCGACTTGATCGTCACTGAGAGGTCGCCGTGAGCGAGAGTCTCGAAGGTCACGACGGCCGTGAGCGGGTCCGAGACCGAGTCCTTGCCGTCGGGCACGCCCGCAGAGCCGAAGCCGGAGTCCTGGAGCTCGCGCAGGCGATCGAGCACCCACTCGCGGGACTCCCCGACCGAGAGCTCCGGGTCGCGCAGCAGATTCTCGGCGGGGAACGCCGCCCGTGCCGCGGCCCGCTCCGCGGCGTACGGCCCGTCGAGGGCGGCGCGCAGCCTCGACCCGAGCGTCGTGATCTGCTCGGCGGGTCCGTCGGTCTGCAAGGTGTCGGTCAACGTCATTGTTGCTCCTTCGGTGGTGGGTGCGCCTCGGAGGGCGCGTGTCACTCTCTGAGCGCGCCTGCGAAAGCGGGTGCGAAGAGCGCGGAGATCTGAGCGACGACGATGTCGCGCGGTGGGCGGGGTTCAGCGGCCATCCATCGGTCTGCCGACGCGCGGACGAAGCCGACGAGCCCGTGGCCCCACGTGGCGGCCTGGTCGGTCTCGAGGCCACGGTGGCGGAGCCTGCCGGCGATCGCATCGGCGACGTGGTCGCCGATCAGCGCAGTGAGGGAGCCTGCAGGATCGATCGTCTGCTCGCCCGTGCTCGGGGGCCGATGCAGCACGAATCTGTAGATCTCGGGATCGCGCTCCACGAGGCGAAGGTAGGCGTCGGCGAGATCGTGCACGAGCTGCTCGAGGTCCCGGTCCTCAGTGGACGAGAGTGCCTCGGTGACCCCGGCGTGGATGTAGTCGTGCACGGAGTCGACCACGGCGGCGTAGAGGCCGGAGCGGTCGCCGAAGTGCCGGTAGACGACTGTCTTGGAGGTGCCGGCGCGGGCTGCGATCTCCTCCATGCTCACGCCCCCACCGTGCACCCGGATGGCACGCAGGGCGTGGCTCACCAGCTCGCGGCGCCGCTGCGCGCGATGCGCCTCCCAGCGCGTGTCCCTGCCGTCGACCTTGACGTCTGCCATGCCTTCAATATAACAAGTACTCCGGGTATCTGCTACCGTCGGTATCGGAGAGTTCCCCATCTGCATCGGAGGCACTATGAACCACAACGTCGTGGTCGTCGGAGGAAACCGCACGCCATTCGCCAAGGCCGGAGGACCTCTGCGCGAGGCCTCGAACCATGACCTGCTCACTGCGGCGCTCGACGGACTCGTCGCGCGCCACGGACTCGCTGGAGTGCGACTCGGCGAGGTCGCGGGCGGCGCGGTCCTCAAGCACTCGAAAGACTTCAACCTCACGCGCGAGGCCGTGCTCAGCTCGGCCCTGTCCCCCCTCACGCCGGCGTGCGACCTGCAGCAGGCCTGTGCCACTGGCCTCGAGACGACCATGTACATCGCGAACAAGATCGCCCTGGGGCAGCTCGACGCAGGAATTGCCGCCGGAGTCGATTCGACGTCCGATGCTCCGATCGCCGTGAGCGACGGACTGCGCCGGATTCTGCTGGCGGCCCAGGCCGCCAAGACGCCCGCCGCCCGCCTCAAGGCGCTCGCTCGCATCCGGCCGTCGCACCTCGCGCCGCAGGCTCCGAGCGTCGCGGAGCCGCGCACGGGCCTGTCCATGGGCGAGCACCAGGCGCTCACCGGCGCGCGCTGGTCGGTCACCCGGGAGGAACAGGACGAGATCGCCGCTGAGTCGCACCGCAAGCTCGCTGCTGCGTGGCAGGAAGGCTTCTTCGACGACCTGGTCACGCCCTACCTGGGCCTCGCCAAGGACGCGATCCTGCGCCCAGACACGACCGTCGAGAAGCTCTCCGCGCTCCGTCCCGTCTTCGGGGGCCCCGAGGGCACGATGACCGCGGGCAACTCGACCGCGCTGTCCGACGGCGCGGCCGCCGTGCTGCTCGCGAGCGAGACGTGGGCAAAGGAGCGTGGACTCCCGATGCTCGCGAGAATCGTCGATGCCGAGATCGCCGCAGTCGATCACCCCGGCGGCGACGACCTGCTGCTCGGCCCCGTCGCCGCCACGGGCCGCCTGCTCGCACGGCAGGGTCTTGAAGTGAGCGACTTCGCGCTCGTGGAGATCCACGAGGCCTTCGCCTCCACCGTCGTAAGCACGCTCAAGGCGTGGGCCGACGAGGAGTACTGCCGGTCGCTCGGACTCGATGGGGCGATCGGCGAGCTCGACCGCGACCGGCTGAACGTCACCGGCTCGTCCCTCGCCGTCGGCCATCCGTTCGCCGCGACAGGCGCGAGGCTTGTCCCGACACTCGCGAAGCTCTTGCACGAGAAGGGTCCAGGCAGCAAGGGCCTCATCTCCGTGTGCGCGGCCGGCGGCCAGGGCCTCGTCGCAATCCTGGAGGCGGTGTGATGAGCGTGCTCGAGAAGGCATTCCACTCCCCCGTCGGACGCAAGGTCGCGGCACGCGCCGGACTCGCGGAGCCGCCAGTGCTGCGCCGCGGCCGCACCTACCCTGGTGGCGCCCTGGTGCTCGCGCAGATCGGCGAGGCCACCTTGGGGGCCCGCACGCTCGACGTGCTCGGGCGCCCGTACGAGGCGCCGGTGCTCGACGGCGGCGAGGACGTCACGCCCGGCTACGGCGACCGCATCGGCGCCGTAGTCATTGACGCCACCGAGGTGACGCGCATCGATCAGCTCGAGCACGTGCGCGCCGTGCTGAGGCCCGCTGTGCGGGGGCTCGAGGGATCCGGTCGAGTGGTGATCCTCGCGCGCCCCGCCGGAGGCGACTGGGAGCAGCGCGCCGTCGCGCGCGCGCTCGACGGGATCGACCGGACCGTAGCCAAGGAGCTGCGACGAGGCGCCACGTCCAACCTTGTGCGCGTCGAGGAGGGCGCGACCCCTGCTGACGTCGCGTCGACTCTGGAGTTCCTGCTCCAGGGACGCTCGGCCTTCGTCGACGGACAGACCTGGGCGGTGGGCCACGCCCCTTCGGTCGCGGGCATCTCGGAGCGGCCGCTCGACGGCCGGATCGTCGTCGTCACGGGCGCGGCCCGCGGCATCGGCGCGGCCATCGCGCGCACCCTTGCCCGTGACGGGGCCGAGATCGTGGCCGTCGACGTGCCCGCCGCTGGCGAGTCGCTGGCGGCGGTGGCCAACGAGGTGGGCGGCACCGCGCTGCAGCTCGACATCACCGCGCCCGACGCCGGGGCCAGGATCGCGGGCCTGGTCGCCTCGCGCGGGGCTCGGATCCACGGAGTGGTGCATAACGCAGGCATCACGCGCGACAAGATGCTCGCGAACACGGATCAGAGCCGCTGGGCATCCGTGCTCCAGGTGAACCTCGCGGCCCAGATGCGCATGAACGAGGTGCTTCTCGATCCCGCGGTGGACGGCGGGGTCGCCGAAGGCGGACGCATCGTCGGCATCGCCTCGACCTCGGGCCTGGCCGGCAACAAGGGCCAGACGAACTACGCCGCCTCCAAGGCGGGAGTCGCGGGCCTCGTGGAGGCGATGGCGCCCGATCTCGCTTCGCGAGCCATCACTGCGAACGCGGTGGCTCCGGGGTTCATCGAGACCGACATGACTGCCAAGATCCCCTTCGTGCAGCGCGAGGTGTTCCGGCGCTCCAACAGCCTGAGCCAGGGCGGCAGCCCCGTCGACGTCGCGGAGACGATCGGATACTTGCTCGATCCGGCGTCGCAGGGCGTCACGGGCCAGGTGATCCGCGTGTGCGGCCAGAACCTGGTGGGCGCCTGATGGGAGCCGACACCGAGGCGACCGCGCGCCGGGAGGTGCGGGTGACCGACGCATCGGGCCTGCGCACCGCGTTCGTGCGAGCGATGATGCCCGCAGGACGAGCGCCGGCGCGCGTGCCCTCGCACTCCCTCGTCCTGGAGCACGTGGTCCAGGACCCCGCGCGGCTTGCCGCGTACGACCGCGTGTGCGGCTTCACGCTGCGCGACTCCGTACCGCCGACGTGGCTTCACGTGCTGGCGTTCCCCCTGCATGTGCGCCTGCTCGGCGCGCAGGACAGCACGGTGCGTCTGGTCGGCGCGGTGCACGTGCGCAACACGATGACCCTGCACCGGCCGGTGGGCGTCGGCGAAGCCCTCAGGATCGAGGTGCACGCGGAAGCGCCGCGCCCGCACGTCAAGGGCGCACTCGTCGACCTTGTCGGCGCGATCAGCGTGCATGACGAGACGGTCTGGACCGGCGTGAGCACGTACCTCGCTCAGGGCTCGCATGTCGCGGGCGATCCGGTCGACCTGCCACGCGATCACTTCGAGCCTGGCACGCCGCAAGGGCTGTGGCGCCTGAAGGGCGATCTGGGAAAGCGCTACAAGGCCGTGTCAGGCGACCCGAACCCCATCCACACCAGCCGGGTCATGGCGCGCGCCTTCGGCTTCCCGCGCCCGCTGATCCATGGAATGTGGACGCACGCACACGCGCTCGCGCAGCTCGAGAGCCGGCTCCCCGACGCGTACACCGCGACAGTTGGGTTCGCGCGCCCGGTTCTGCTGCCCGGCACCGTCGGCTACAGGACCGCCGCCCACGACGGCGGCTGGGACTGCGCGGTCACGACAAAGGACGGCGCCAGGCCGCACCTGCTGATGAGGGTCGAACCGTGAACCTCTGGTTCCGCCTGCTAATGCACACGCTGTGGCGACGACGCGCGGACCTGTCTCCGTGGGACACCGCCGTGACGCCATTTCGCGTGGTCCCCACCGACCTCGACGTCCTGGGCCACATGAACAACGGGCGCTTCGCCACGCTCATGGACCTGGGACGCGCCGACCTCATGCGCCGCTCGGGAATGGCCCGCCGGGCCCGCGCGCTCGGCTGGTACGCGGTCGTGGCCGGGCAGACCCTCACGTATCGCCGCTCCCTCACCCTGGGGCAGTCGTTCGAGCTCTCCACGCGCGTGCTCGGCGTCGACGACGACTGGTTCTACATGGACCAGCGATTCACCTGCGGAGATGCGCTCGTGGCCCACGCGATCGTGCGCGCACGGTTCCTCAAGCGCCGCGGCGGCTCCGTCCGGATCGACGAGCTCGAGACTCTGCTCGGCGAGATTCCGGGTACTCTTCAGGTCCCGGATTGGGTGCGGGAGTGGACCTCCCTCACCCGCCTTCCCTACGACGCGGATCTCCCCATCAAGGAGGATGGACGATGACTACCACGCCGCACGACGCCGACGCTGGGCTCGACCCGGTCGCTGGCGAGGACCGCCCCTGGTTCAACTTCTACGGACCTGCCGTGCCGCGCCGCATCGCGCCGCTCGAGGACACGTCGCTTGGACAGATGGTGTCCGACACGGCATCCCGCTTCGGCGATGCGCCAGCGTTCTCCAACCTCGGCGGCACGCTCTCGTTCCACGACGTCGATCAGCTGGCGACGCGATTCGCCGCCTTCCTTCAGCACGACCTGGGCCTGCGCAAGGGCGACCGCATCGTCATCCAGATGCCGAACCTGCTTCAGTACCCGGTCGCCCTCTACGGCGCGCTGCGCGCGGGCCTCATCGTCGTGAACGCCAACCCGCTCTACACCACGCGCGAGATGACAGGGGTGTTCAAGGACGCCAAGCCACGCGCGATCGTGGTGCTCGCGAACTTCGCTGACAAGGTGGAGGACGTGCTGCCTTCGACCTCGATCGAGCACGTCATCGTCACGCAGGTCGGCGACCTGCTGCCCTCCCCCAAGCGTCAGATCGTCAACTTCGTGGCAGCGAAGATCAAGAAGACGGTGCCCGCCTATCACCTGCCGAACGCGATCGCGTTCACGACGGCGCTTGCCAAGGGACGTGCCGAGCGCTTCGACGACCCCGTCGTGATGCCCGACGACGTCGCGTTCCTGCAGTACACCGGCGGCACCACCGGGGGTGCGAAGGCCGCGGTCCTCACGCACCGCAATCTGCTCGCCAACCAGGATCAGTTCATGGCGCAGGTGCGGCAGACGCTCGGCGAGGAGCGTCAGTCGACGATCATTGCCGCGCTCCCGCTCTATCACGTCTTCGCACTCACGGTGAACTGCATCGGGTTCTTCCGCTTCGGCGCGAAGAACGAACTGATCACGAACCCTCGCGACATCCCCGGTTTCGTCAAGACGCTCTCGCAGGTCAAGCCCGATGCGATCGTGCTCGTGAGCACGCTCGCGGGCGCCCTCATGGACAACGAGCACTTCAAGGAGCTCGACTTCGAACGCATGAGCCTCACCGTGGCGGGCGGCATGGCCGTGCGCTCCGCCGTCGCGGACCGCTGGAAGGCCGTCACCGGCACGGACATCATCGAGGGCTACGGGCTCACGGAGGCCTCCCCTGTGGTGAGCGTCAACCCCACGCACATGGCGCCCCGCGTCGGCACGATCGGCGTGCCACTTCCCTCCACCGACGTGCGCATCGTCGACGACGAACGCAACGTCGTGCCTCAGGGCACCGCAGGCGAGCTCGCGGTGCGCGGCCCGCAGGTGATGCGCGGCTACTGGAACAACGACGAGGAGACGGCTCGCGTCCTCACCGACGACGGATGGCTGCTGACGGGCGACATCGCCGTCATGGACGAGGACGGCTTCTTCACCATCGTGGACCGCAAGAAGGAGATCATCGTCGCCTCGGGCTTCAACGTCTACCCGGGTGAGATCGAGGACGCGGCGATGATGCACCCGCTCGTGGTCGAAGCGGGCGCCATCCCGATCCCCGACGAGCGCGCCGGCGAGGTGCCCAAGCTGTTCGTGGTGCGCCGCGACGACTCTCTGACGGAGGAGGCCCTCAAGGCGTTCCTCAAGGAGCGTCTCACCGGCTACAAGCGGCCGCGCGCGATCGAGTTCATCGACGAGCTGCCCAAGACGAACGTCGGCAAGGTGCTGCGCCGTGCCCTCCGGGAGCGCGAGGCCGCGCGGGGCGCTTCAGAAGGCTGACACCGCCCGGCTCAGGCCGCGTCGATGTCGCCCGCTCCGCCGTCGACGGCGAGATCGCGCGGCACGGCGCGCCCCTTCTCGACGGACGCGCGCGCATCGAGAATGCGCTGGTTGCGGCTGCCGCGATGAGCCAGGGTGAGGTCTCGCTGGGCGAGCTCGAATCGACCGTCGACGAGTGTGTCCACCTCGGCCAGCAGCACCTGCTTGTCCTCGGAGTCGGCGATGATCTCCTCGAACGTGTAGCCGGTCCAGCACCAGACGTCCTTGCTTCGTCCGAAGCGCTCGCGCATCGCCGTCACGATCCTGAGGGCCACCTGGGTGTTGAGGAAGGGCTCGCCGCCGAGCAGCGACAGTCCCTGAACTGCCGGATGCGCAAGATCACCCAGGATGCGCTCGTGCAACGCATCGTCGTAGGGGCGCCCGCATCGGAAGCTCCAGGCATCCTCGTTGAAGCACCCCTCGCACTTGAACAGGCATCCGCTGACATAGAGGCTGCACCGGACGCCCTCGCCGTCCACGAAGGAGAACGGCTTGTAGTCAGCGACGTAGCCGTGACTGACCTTGTCCGCTACCCATAGCCGTGGGTCAGGGTCGAGTGCCACGACAGCCCTCAGGGGCGGGAGGACGGCGCCTGACCGTCCTCGATCAGCGCGCTGAGGGGAACTCGGACGTCGCCGTCCATGTGCTTCACGCGCGAAGAGATCTCGACGTGGCGGCCGTGGACCATGGGCCGCTGCTGAGGGTTGCCGAGGTAGCCGCACGTGCGCTTGACGACGTCGCACGTGCGCGGGTCCTCATTGCCGCACTGCGGACATGCGAACCCCGCGGCGGTCGGGTCGAAGTCGCCCGCGTATCCGCACTCGTAGCAACGGTCGATCGGCGTGTTGGTGCCGAGATACCCGACCCGGTCGTACGCGTAGTCCCACACCGCTTCGAGAGCCTTGGGGTTCTGACGCAGGACCGGGTACTCGCAGTAGTGGATGAAGCCACCTGACGTGTACTGCGCGTACTCCGCCTCGAAGTCGAGCTTCTCGAACGGCGTGGGGTTCTTGCGCACGTCGTAGTGGAAGCTGTTGGTGTAGTAGTCCTTGTCTGTGATGTCGGGCACCGAGCCGAAGCGCTCCTTGTCGAGCCGGCAGAAGCGGTCGGTAAGGCTCTCGGATGGGGTCGAGTACACGCTGACCCAATAGCCGGACTCGGCGGCCCACGACTTCGCGTGGTCGCGCAGAGACTCGAGGATGGACACCGTCAGTGCCTTCGCCTCGGGGTCGGACTCCCACGCGGGGCCGTAGAACGCGGTGGCGACCTCGTAGAGCCCGATGTAGCCCAGGGACACCGTGGCGCGCCCGTCACGGAAGAGGGTGTCGACGTCGTCGTCGGGTCCGAGCCGCTTGCCGAAAGCGCCGTGCACGTACAGGATCGGCGCATTGCCCGGCACGGCCTCCTTGCAACGCGCGACGCGGTACATCAGGGCGTCCCGCATCGTCGCGAGGCGCTCCTCCAGTAGGGCCCAGAAGGTCCCGAGATCGCCGTCGGACTCGAGCGCGATCCTTGGCAGATTGAGCGTGACGACGCCCAGGTTCATCCTGCCCTCGACGACATCCTCTCCATCGGCGTCCGTCCATCCCTGGAGGAACGACCGGCACCCCATCGGCGCCTTGAAGGAGCCTGTGAGCTCGACGACCTTGTCATAGCTGAGCACGTCCGGGTACATGCGCTTGGTGGCGCACTCGACCGCCATCTGCTTGATGTCGTAGTTCGGGTCGCCTTCGGCGAGGTTCAGACCTCGCTTGAGCGTGAAGAGGAGCTTGGGGAAGATTGCGGTGCGGCCCTCCTTGCCGAGCCCGCGCATGCGGATCTCGAGGATGGCCTTCTGGATCTCGCGCTCGTACCAGGACGTGCCGAGCCCGAACCCCACCGAGGTGAACGGCGTCTGACCGTTGGACGTGAACAGGGTGTTGATCTCGTACTCGAGCGACTGCATCGCGTCGTAGATGTCCTTGCGGGTGCGGGCGCTGGCGTACTCCTCGTGCTGCGCGGGATCGGAGATCCACTCGCGCGCCTCGTCCAGATGCTTGGCGTGATTGGCCTGCGCGTACGGAGCGAGAAGCTCGTCGATACGGTTGACGGTCGCGCCGCCGTACTGCGAGGACGAGACGTTGGCGATGATCTGCGCGATCTGCGCCGTCGCGGTCTGGATGGAGCGCGGGGGCTCGACCTGCGCGTTGCCGATGCGGAAGCCCTTCGCGAGCATCGTCTTGAAGTCGATGAGGCAGCAGTTCGTCATCGGCGCGTAGGGGTGGTAATCGAGGTCGTGGTAGTGGATGTCGCCCTTCTGGTGCGCATTCGCGACGTGCGCGGGAAGCAGCCGAAGGCCGATGGACTTGCCGACCATGCCCGCCGTCAGGTCGCGCTGGGTGTTGAACACCTCAGCATCCTTGTTCGCGTTCTCATTGACGACCGCCTTGTCCTTGTCGAGGAGCTTGGTGATCGAGTGGTTGAGGTCCGTCGCCTGCGCGCGCGCGAAGTCGCGCTGCACGCGGTAGTCGATGTACGCGCGTGCGACGTCGTACTGCCGCGCCTCGAGCAGCACGTGCTCGACGACGCTCTGGATCTCGTAGATCTTCACCGTCTGCGCGTAGCGGGATGCGATCTCCTCGTGGATGCGGTGCACGAGCTCAGACAGCGTGCGCTCGTCCATCTCGGAAAGAGGCCCGTGGACCTCGCCGTAGGCCTTGGCGACGGCGTTGCGGATGCGAGTGTCGTCGAATCGCAGCGTGCGTCCGTCGCGCTTGACGACCTCCACTGCCAGACCTGCAGGTCGGCTCGTCGCCGCGACCCGGCGTGCGTCGTGGTCAAGAATGGTCATGTCCCGCTCCCCGCCGCGGTCGTGCCCGATGACCCGGCTCCTGCGCCGATTCGGGGCTGCGACCACTACATCTAGTGTCTCCTGCGAGATTCAACGCTAGATCTCGTAGTTCCACAGGCCTGGGCCCTTGGTCCCGCATCGGGCTGCGCGGGGTCCCCAAGCCTCGATTTCTCGCACGGCGCGGCCTGCACATCCGCCGCATCGGATGTGTACTGCTCGGCGTGTCGCGGCACGGCGCCCGCGTGTCGGCGACTCAGTCGAGCTCCCCGCTCAGGCGGTCGCGCCGGATTCGCGGACCGCGGTCCCGAGTCGCGGGTCGAGCATCGCGCCGGTCGCACTCATCACGACGTCCGCGCCGACGCCGCGATAGGCCACGACATCGGCCAACGTCAGGACCCCTCCGACGCCGACGACCTCGAACCAGTCCCCCGCTTCCCTGAGGCGTGACAGTCGCGCGACCATGTCCAGCCCGGCCCAGCGAATCGCGCGCCCGCACACGCCCGCAGTGTCGCGGCCCTCGCCTGGAAGCGCCTGGCGACCGCGCTCGTCCACCAGACGCGCCGGCAGCGTGTTGATGGCGGCGTAGCCGTGCACCAGGTCCCGCGTGGCCCCGACCAGGGACGCGAGAGCATCGTCGGACGCGAAGTAGGCGAGTTTGAGCACCAGCGGCACATCGCCGATCTCGCCCTTGACGGCCTCCACCACTCGCACCACGCCTGGGGTGTCGAAGCACAGGAGATCCCCTGTGCCCTCATTCGGGCAGCTGAGGTTGAGTTCCATGGCCCGTGCTCCGGTCTCTGCGACGAGTCGGGCGGCAGTCGCATGATCCGCCACCAGCGCCTGGGCGTCGCCCCCGTGCCGCGTGCCCTGAAAGGAACCGACGAGGAGCTGACCCTCACCTGCCGCCGCGACCGCAGCCGCCATGTCCGGCTGCCATACGTCGGGATCGCGAGAGGGCACACCGAAGGAGTTGGAGATGCTCGTGGCGCCCGCCAAACGCTCGTCGGCCAGCACCGGACGCCGCGCGGTCGAGGGGTCGAGGTCGCCCTTGACGTGCACGGCGAGAGTGTTCGGGAACGGATGGCACGGGTGCGGCCCCGTGCGCACGGTCTTGTACACCGCGACATCGAAGCCGTGCCGGAAGGCGGCGGCGCAGTACGCCGCGTTCACGAGAGGACCTGCCGGAATGCCGAACGCGGAGTGCACGGGAACGCCCCATGCGTGTGCCGCGGGAGACCCTGCGGGCGGGTCCACCACCGCATCGGGCAGGCCGAAGGGGCCCGCGACGAGGTTCTCCTCGTACGTGCGCAACGGGTCATAGAAGGCATGCATCATCGGCGACGTTAATGCCGCCGATGCGGCCCGGCCCGGGACCTGCGGACCCCATGGGCCCTTGGTCCCGGCAGGAATCGGCGCGGATGGCGAGACTGGAGGGGCCGGCAACGGGGCCGGCAGGACGCACGAAGGGGTGCGCTATGGCGAAGTACGTCTTCGACTTCAGCGAAGGCAACAGGGACCTCAAGGACCTCCTCGGCGGCAAGGGCGCGAACCTCGCCGAGATGACAAACCTCGGGCTGCCGGTGCCACCGGGATTCACCATCACGACAGAGACCTGTCGCACGTACATGACCACGGGCACGCTCCCGCCCGAGCTGCGCGTCCAGGTCACCATGGCGCTGCGAGGGCTCGAGGACGCGCTGGGACGCATGCTCGGCGACCCGCAGGACCCCCTGCTGGTCTCGGTGCGCTCGGGAGCCAAGTTCTCGATGCCGGGCATGATGGAGACGGTCCTCAACGTGGGGCTCAACGACGCATCCGTCCACGGCCTCGCGCGCTTCGCGGGCGACGAGCGGTTCGCATGGGATTCCTACCGCCGCCTGATCCAGATGTTCGGCAAGACGGTCCTGGACATCGACGGCGAGCTCTTCTCCGACGCGCTCGACGCAGCCAAGCAGGCCCACGGCGCCGTCGCCGACACGGACCTGCCGGCCGAGGCGCTGCACGCACTGGTGGACGAGTTCAAGGACATCGTCCGCCGCGAGTCGGGCCGCGAGTTTCCCCAGCACCCCAGGGAGCAGCTCGACCTCGCCATCGAGGCGGTCTTCAACTCGTGGAACACCGAGCGCGCACGCCTCTACCGGCGCCGCGAGCGGATCTCCGACGACCTGGGCACCGCGGTCAACATCGTCGCCATGGTCTTCGGCAACCTCGGTGACGACTCCGGCACGGGCGTGTGCTTCACGCGCGACCCCGCAACCGGCATGACCGGCGACTACGGCGACTACCTCCCGAACGCGCAGGGCGAGGATGTGGTGGCGGGCATCCGCAACACGCTGTCGCTCGAGGACTTCGAGAAGCTCGACCCCGAGGCGTATGGGGAGCTCAAGCAGGTGATGCGTCGGCTTGAGACCCACTACCGCGACCTGTGCGACATCGAGTTCACCGTGGAGCGCGGGAAGCTCTGGATGTTGCAGACACGCGTAGGCAAACGCACCGCTGCCGCGGCGTTCCGGATCGCCAAGCAGCTTGTGGACGAGCACATCATCACTCTCGACGAGGCGCTTGAGCGTGTGACGGGTGAGCAGCTCAGCAAGCTGATGTTCCCGCAGTTCGATGCAGGGGCGGAGACGACGCTGCTCGCCAAGGGTATGGCTGCCTCGCCCGGCGCTGCGGTCGGCGCGGCCGTCTTCTCGTCGGCGACGGCGCAGGAGTGGGCGGCGCAGGGCAAGAAGGTGATCCTGGTGCGTCGTGAGACGAACCCGGACGACCTGGGCGGCATGATCGCGTCGGTCGGCGTGCTCACGTCCCGAGGCGGCAAGACGTCGCACGCGGCGGTCGTGGCGCGCGGCATGGGCACCACATGCGTCGTCGGCGCGGAGGCTCTCCAGGTGGACGTGCATGCGCGCCGGCTCACGGTGAACGGCACGGTCGTGTCCGAGGGAGATGTCATCGCGATCGATGGCACCTCGGGAGACATCTTTCTGGGCGATGTGCCCGTAGTCTCCTCTCCCGTCGTCCACTACCTCGAGGACGGCCTTGAGGCGACTCTCGAGACCATCGGCGATGACCTGGAGACGCGAGAGCTCGTGGAGGCCGTGGACGCGATCCTCAGCCATGCCGACGCGGCGCGCACCCTCGGTGTCTACGCGAACGCAGACACTCCGGACGACGCGCATCGTGCGCGTTCGCTCGGGGGCGAGGGGATCGGCCTGTGCCGGACCGAGCACATGTTCCTTGGCGATCGGCGTGTGCTGATCGAGCGGCTGATCCTCGCCAAGGACGACGACGCGCAGCAGGCTGCTCTCGACGCCCTGCTCCCGTTGCAGCGCGAGGATTTCGTCGGGCTGCTCGAGCAGATGGACGGCCTTCCGGTGACGATTCGCCTCATCGACCCGCCTCTGCACGAGTTCCTGCCCGACTTCACCGAGCTCTCAGTCAAGGTCGCGCTCGCGAAGGAGCGCGGCGAGTCCGGTCCTGAGGTCGAGCGAGACGTCGAGCTCCTTGCCGCCGTCGATCGACACCGCGAGGCCAACCCGATGCTGGGTCTGCGCGGCGTGCGCTTGGGAATCGTGATCCCTGGGCTGTTCGCTCTCCAGATGCGGGCGATCGCGCAGGCGCAGGCCGCGCGCATCAAGGCCGGCGGGGACCCGCATGCGGAGATCATGATTCCGCTAGCCGCCTCGATCATGGAGCTGCACCTGGTGAAGGACGAGGCGGACCGCATTCTCGCTGAGGTCGCCGCCGAGGAGGGCGTCGAGTTCGAGATCCCGGTGGGCGCGATGGTCGAGCTGCCACGGGCGGCGCTCACGGCCGACCGGATGGCAGACGTCGCCGAGTTCTTCTCCTTCGGCACGAACGACCTCACCCAGACGACGTGGGGCTTCTCGCGCGACGACGTCGAGGGCGCGTTCTTCACCGAGTACACGGAGCATGGCGTGTTCTCGGTGTCGCCGTTCGAGTCGATCGACACGCAGGGCGTGGGCCGCCTGGTCCGGATCGCCGCGAAGGAGGGTCGCGAGTCTCGTCCGGACCTGCGGCTCGGCGTGTGCGGCGAGCACGGTGGCGACCCCGAGTCGATCCACTTCTTCCACGAGGTGGGACTCGATTACGTCTCCTGCTCCCCGTTCCGCATCCCGATCGCGCGCCTCGAGGCGGGCAGGGCTGCGGTGACGACGGGCGGCGGCGACACCCGCTGACCGCCCACTCCTCGCGTCGCGCCGACAGCGCGCGACGCGAACGGGAGGCCCCGGGCGCGCGTACACCAGCGCGCCCGGGGCCTCTGTCCGTTTTGTCCTGCTCTTGACTTTCACTAGTGACTTTTCGGCAGCTGACACACTTCCGGCGCGCTGAGATCACGTTTGCATCACGCTTTGGTAATGTGCAGGCCATGACACGTCAAGTGATCATCGCAATGGCGCGATGGATCGGGGCAGCGGCGATCGCGGTCGCACTCGGCTTCCAGGCGTGGGCGGATCTGACCTTCGGAACGTTCACCTGGGATCAGCTGCCCGCGTACTTCACTCCGCTCGCCAATCTCGTCGGGATCGCCGCGCTGACTGCCGCGGGCACCTTCTCGGCCCGCGGCGGCGGCGAGCCACGCTGGGTCTCGCTGCTGCGCGTGAACGCGACGACCTACCTGGTGATCGTGGCGGCCGTGTACTGGTCGCTCCTCGCCCCGTATGCCTACGTCAAGCTGCCGTGGGCGAATGCGGTGATCCACGGAGGAGCCGCACTCCTGCTGCTCGTCGACTGGCTGCTCGTGCGCCCGCGCAGACAGCTGCCTCGGCGGTCAGTCTGGACGGTCCTGTCGCTGCCACTCGCCTGGCTGGGGTACCTCGCGGCCAGGGCCGCCTTCGACGGTTGGATGCCCTATCCGTTCCTCGACCTGTCGAGGGGTGCACTGCCCGTCGTCCTCACTGTCGCCGCGCTGGCGTGCGCCGTGCTCGGTACCGCCGCGGTGCTGCATCGCGTGTCGGGTGCGGGCGCTTTCGCGCGTCACACAGGTCACTGAGCCGCAACCGCCCCGGCACGCCGTCAGACGCGACCGCCGCGCAGGGCATACCGTTGACCCATGCCCGCACATGACAGCCCAGACCAGGCCGCCAGCACCACGACGTTCGCCGACCTCGGACTGGACGGTCCCGAGCTGAAGGCCCTGTCCGATCTCGGCTACGAGACGCCCTCTGCGATCCAGGCCCGCACCATCCCGATCCTGCTCTCCGGCAGCGACGTGGTGGGCCTGGCACAGACGGGCACCGGCAAGACGGCAGCCTTCGCGCTTCCGATCCTGTCGCGGCTCGATCGCTCTCAGAAGGCGCCCCAGGCACTCGTGCTCGCACCGACGCGAGAACTCGCGCTCCAGGTGTGCGAAGCCTTCTCGCGGTATGCCTCGCACACCAAGGGCGTGCATGTGCTTCCGATCTACGGCGGTCAGGGCTATGGCGTGCAGCTCTCGGCCCTGCGCCGCGGCGTGCACATCGTCGTCGGCACGCCAGGTCGCATCATGGACCACCTCGACAAGGGCACGCTCGACCTGTCCGAGCTGAAGTACCTGGTGCTCGACGAGGCCGACGAGATGCTCAAGATGGGCTTCGCCGAGGATGTCGAGACGATCCTCGCGTCCACCCCCGACGAGAAGCAGGTCGCGCTGTTCTCCGCGACGATGCCCGCGCAGATCCGCCGCCTCTCGGCAAAGTACCTGACCGATCCCGTCGAGGTGACGGTCAAGGAGCGCACCACGACGTCTGCGAACATCACGCAGCGCTACCTGATCTCGTCGTACTCCCAGAAGCTCGAGGCCCTCACGCGCATCCTCGAGGTGGAGAACTTCGAGGCGATGATCGTGTTCACGCGCACCAAGAACGAGACGGAGACCGTCGCGGAGCGCCTGCGCGCGCGCGGCATCGCCGCTGCGGCGATCAACGGGGATGTCGCGCAGGTCCAGCGCGAGCGCACCATCGCTCAGTTGAAGTCGGGCAAGCTCGACGTGCTGGTCGCGACCGACGTGGCCGCACGCGGACTCGACGTGGACCGCATCTCGCACGTGGTGAACTACGACCTGCCAGTGGACACCGAGTCGTATGTGCACCGCGTGGGCCGCACCGGGCGTGCCGGACGCACGGGCGATGCGATCAGCTTCGTCACGCCACGTGAACGCCGGCTGCTCGGCGCAATCGAGAAGGCCACGCGTCAGCCGCTCACGCTCATGCAGCTGCCCTCCGTCGGCGACGTCAACGCGACGCGCCTCACCCGCTTCGACGACTCGATCACGGCGGCACTCGAGCAGCACGAGCGCATCGACCGTTTCCGCGACATCATCAACCACTACGTGGAGCACCACGACGTGCCCGAGGCCGATGTGGCGGCCGCGCTCGCGGTCGTCGCCCAAGGCGACACTCCCCTGCTTCTCGACGAGCAGGACGAGCTGCCGCGGCAGGCCTTCGGTCCTGACAAGCGCGGCGAGGGCAAGGGACCCCGACGAGGCGGCGACGCGGGCCGATTCACCACGTATCGCATCGAGGTGGGACGTCGCCACAAGGTGGAGCCGCGCCAGATCGTCGGCGCGATCGCCAACGAGGGCGGGCTCGACCGCGGGGACTTCGGCGCGATCAACGTGAACTCGACGTTCTCCCTCGTCGAGCTGCCCACGGACCTCTCCAAGGACGTGCTAGGCAAGCTGTCGCGCACGCGCATCTCGGGCCAGCTGATCGAGCTCAAGCTCGACCGTGGCAAGGCCACCAAGGGTGGCCCGCGCCGCGATGGAGGTCGCGGCTCGTATGGCGACCGCCCCCGCGGCGGGGGTCGCGGACGTTTCGACGACAGGCCCGGTGCGGATCGCAAGGGCGGGCCGCGCACGAAGGGGCGCCGGGACTGAGCCCGAGCTCGCCCCGACGCCCCGACGTCGCCGCTAGACCATCGCGGGAGCCGACTCCTGCAGATGGCGCGCGCACGCCGGCACGGTGAGGAAGTTCGGGAAGTCCTCTCCGAGCGCGACCTCGCGCAGCAGCGCGGCCGCCTCGTCGTATCGGCCTCCCGGCTGGCGAGGCGCTGCGGCGAGCACGGCGTCGATCTCGCGGCCGACGCTCTGCGCCGTCACGCGTGTGCCCTCGGCGGTGGTCACGCCCGCGTGAATCCATTGCCACAGCTGCGATCGGCTGATCTCGGCGGTGGCGACATCCTCCATGAGGCCGTCGACGGCCGCGGCGCCCGTGCCGCGCAGCCATGATTCGAGATAGCGAAGGCCAGCCGAGACGTTGTGACGCACGCCCGCATCGGTAACCCGCGCGTCGGGCACGGTGAGGTCGAGCAACTGGTCCGCGGTCACCTGGACGTCGTCGCGGAGTCGGTCGCGCTGGTCCGGGCGGTCGCCCAGGACCGCGTCGAACTCGGCCATCGCCGTCGCGATGAGCCCTGGATGCGCGACCCACGAGCCGTCGAACCCGTCCGAGGCCTCGCGGCGCTTGTCCTGGCGGACCTGGTCGAGCGCGCGGGCGTTCGCCGCCGAATCGTGCCTCGTAGGGATGAAAGCGCTCATGCCGCCGATCGCCTGCGCGCCCCTGCGGTGGCAGGTGGACACGAGCAGCTCGGTGTACGCACGCATGAAGGGCACCGTCATGGTGATCGCTGCGCGATCGGGCAGGACGTACCGTTCTCCGCGCTCCCGGTAGATCTTGATGGCGGAGAAGATGTAGTCCCATCGGCCGGCGTTGAGCCCCGCGCAGTGGTCGCGCAGCTCGTAGAGCATCTCCTCCATCTCGAAGGCCGCGGGGAGGGTCTCGACCAGCATGGTCGCGCGGATCGTGCCGTGGGCCACCCCCAGCTCGGACTCGGCGAACGTGAACACGTCGTCCCACAGCCGCGCCTCGAGATGGCTCTCCATCTTGGGAAGGTAGAAGTACGGCCCGCGGCCCGCGGCGATGAGGGCTTCCGCGTTGTGGAACAGGTAGAGGCCGAAGTCCACGAGTGAGCCGCTGGTCGGGTGGCGATGCCCGTCCGCGTCGACGTGAATCATGCGGTGCTCGACCAGATGCCACCCGCGAGGACGGAACACGATCGTCGGCGTGGTGTCACCGAGCGCGTACTCCTTGCCCTCGGGGCTCGTGTAGGTGATCGTGCCCCGGATCGCGTCCCGCAGGTTCAGCTGGCCCTCGACCATGTTGGACCAGGTGGGCGTGTTCGCGTCCTCATGATCGGCAAGCCACACGCGGGCGCCGGAGTTCATCGCGTTGATGGTCATCTTGCGGTCGGTCGGGCCGGTGATCTCGACGCGACGGTCCTCCAGGCCTGGGCCAGGTCCCGCGACGCGCCAGGACGGGTCGTTCCTCACCGCGGACGTCTCGGGCAGGAACCCCAGGTCTCTGCCGTTCGCGATCGCGTCGGCGCGGATCTTGCGCTCCTGAAGCACGAGTGCCCGCCGGCACCCGAAGCGGTGGTGCAGCCTCGCGAGGAACTCCAGCGCCGCGTCGGTCAGGATCTCGTCGTAGCGGGGGCCGTCGTGGCCGTGGATCTCGATGGTGGTCATGGCGTCTCCTCAGAACTGCTCGGATTCGGTCGACCCGATGAGCGCGAGAGTCGACGCGGTGGGGTTGAGCGCGGTGGCGACGCGGTCGAAGTACCCGGTGCCGACCTCGGCCTGGTGCTTGGTGGCGGTGTACCCGCGGGACTCGGCCGCGAACTCGGCCTCCTGGAGTCGCACGTAGGCGCTCATGTGGTTCGCGGCGTAGTCCTGCGCGAGCTCGAACATGCCGTGGTTGAGCGAGTGGAAGCCCGCGAGCGTGATGAACTGGAACGCGTATCCCATGGCCGCGAGCTCGCGCTGGAAGCGCGCGATCTGGTCGTCGTCGAGGTGGGAGCGCCAGTTGAAGCTCGGCGAGCAGTTGTAGGCGAGCTTCTGGTCGGGGTGCTCGGCGTGGATCGCCTCGGCGAAGGCCCGGGCCAGCTCCAGGTCGGGTGTGGAGGACTCGACCCACAGCAGGTCTGCGTACTCGGCGTAGGCGAGCCCGCGGGCGATGACGGGCTCGATGCCGGGCCGCACCTCGTAGAAGCCCTCGGCGGTGCGCTCTCCGGTGAGGAAGGGGCGGTCACGCTCGTCGATGTCGGACGTCAGCAGCGTGGCGGCGAGCGCGTCGGTGCGTGCGATGAGCACGGTGGGCGCGCCGGCGACGTCTGCCGCGAGCCGGGCTGCGTTGAGGGTGCGCACGTGCTGCTGCGTCGGGATCAGCACCTTTCCGCCCATGTGCCCGCACTTCTTCTCGGAGGCGAGCTGGTCCTCCCAGTGCACGCCCGCCGCGCCGGCGGCGATCATGCCCTGCATGAGTTCGTAGGCATTGAGCGGCCCTCCGAAGCCGGCCTCCGCGTCGGCCACGATCGGTGCCATCCAGTCCCGCGTGGTCGCGCCGGCCGCGGCGTGCTCGATCTGCGCGGCGCGCAGGAGCGCGTTGTTGATGCGCTTCACGACAGCCGGGACGGAGTTCGCCGGGTACAGACTCTGGTCGGGGTACGTCTGCCCCGAGAGGTTCGCGTCTGCGGCGACCTGCCAGCCGCTCAGGTAGATAGCTTTGAGCCCGGCCCGCACCTGCTGCACGGCCTGGTTGCCCGTGAGCGCGCCGAGTGCCGCGATCCAGTCGTGGCCGGGCTCGTCGTTGTCCTGGATCATGTCCCACAGGCGCTCGGCGCCGCGTCGCGCGAGCGTCGGCTCCTCTCGCACGGGTCCGCGCAACGCCACGACGTCCTCGGCCGTGTAGTCGCGGCGGACGCCGCTCCAGCGCGGGTTCCACTCCCACTCGGCCGCCAGATCGGCGGCGGACTGAGTCTGATCTCCGGGGCGGATCATGTCGTACATCGCGTGCTCCTCACGTGGTGCGGCGTCGTTGCCGTGATGCCACGCTAGGCAGAATTCACAGGCCCGACGCGGGAGTGGATGGCAGAACTTCGGCGAGATTTCTGGCGCTCAGAACGGTGACGTGTCACCATGGCGAGATGACCGCGACGACGACGTCGGGCCTCGACGAAGAGACCGGACCCACCGCCCTGTCCATCGGGCGCCGGGTGCGCAGCCTGCGCCGCGCCCAAGGCCTCACCGTCGCCGAGCTCGGCGAGCGCATCGGGCGCGCGGCCTCCCAGGTGTCGGTGATCGAGAACGGCCGGCGCGAGCTCAAGATCGTCGAACTGCGCTCGCTCGCGCAGGCGCTCGGAACCACGCTCGACGACCTTCTTGACCCTGCGCCGCCCTCGCGTCGGGACGCGCTCGAGATCGCGCTCGCGCAGGCGCTGAGTGGCCCGCTCGCGCAGACGCTCGCACTGCCCGAGCTCACTCCCCGCAAGGGCATGCCGGATGAGGCGATCGAGACGATCCTCACGTTGCACGACGCCCTGGTGAGCCTGCACGAGCGCCGCGCGTCGACGCCGGAGGAGGCCCGCCGGGCCAACACAGCGCTGCGGGCCACCCAACGCGAGCGAGGAAACCACTATCCGGAGCTCGAGACGGTCGCCTCCGGGCTGCTCGGGGCTATCGACCACCGGGGCGGTCCGCTATCGCACTCGGCGGCGACGGAGCTCGCGCACCACCTGGGACTGAGCCTGCACTACGTGCACGATCTGCCCGTCACGACCCGATCCGTGACCGATGCGCGGCACGGACGCATCTACCTACCGATCCGTCAGGACGGCGCCGACCGCCGGGTCCCGCTGCTGCAGGCGCTCGCCGCGCACGCGCTCGACCACCGCGAGCCCACCGACTACGCCGACTTGCTGCGCCAGCGGGTCGAGGTCAACTATCTCGCGGGCGCACTGATGATGCCGGAGCGGTCAGCGGTTGAGCTCCTCAGCGCCGCCAAGGGCAACCGTGAGCTGTCGGTCGAGGACCTCCGGGACGCGTTCGCCGTGAGCTACGAGCAGGCGGCGCATCGCTTCACCAACCTCGCCACGGAGCATCTGGACCTGCCCGTGCACTTTCTCAAAGTCAGCGCGTCCGGCGTGCTGACCAAGGCCTACGAGAACGACGCGGTCAAGTTCCCGCAGGACGCGCTGGGTCACGTCGAGGGGCAGCGCGTGTGCCGCCGCTGGAGCGCGCGCCAGGTCTTCGAGCGTGACGACCGTTACGGGATCTACCACCAGTACACGGACAAGCCCAACGGCACCTACTGGTGCACCTCCTCGGTGCAGAGCGACCCCTCGGGCGACTACTCGGTGTCCGTGGGCACGCAGTATCAGCATTCCAAGTGGTTCCGGGGGCGAGACACCACGACGCGCCAGGCGTCGACGTGCCCAGACCTGGGATGCTGCAAGGAACCTCGAGAGGGCCTGGCCGGTCGGTGGGACGAATCCGCGCGGCCCTCCGCTCGGATCAACTCGTCGCTGCTCGCCGCCACGCCGTCAGGCTCTGCGACGGGCATCGACCGGGTCGCCGTCTACGAGTTCCTTGAGGCGCACTCCCCCGGCGACGCTTAGTCACCGACCAGCGCCTCTGCTGGCATCCCGAAGGCGAGCCCGATCGCGAGCACGGCGATCGTCGCCGCCAGCGCGAGCTTGACCAGGTTGCGCACCATGGCACGTTCCTAGCACTCTGCGGGCGCTCGTGCGCGAGGAACAGGTCTGGGACGCGCGTTGGGCACCCCGCGCAGCCCCCGCTACGCTCGCTCACATGAGTGACCGTCAGCCCGCGATCCGCGTCTGTGGCGTGGTGCTGCGAGACACGACCGGGCGCGTGCTGACCGTGCGCAAGCGCGGCACGGAGCGGTTCATGCTGCCCGGCGGCAAGCCTGAGCGTGGCGAGAGTCCCGAGGCGACGGCCACCCGTGAGTGCGCCGAAGAGCTCGGCCTGACGCTGCGCGCTGGCGAGCTCGCGCTGCTGGGACGCTTCCGTGCGCCAGCGGCCAATGAAGCAGGTCACGAGGTCGAGTCGACGGTCTTCCTCCACCAGCTGACTGGTGATCCGGTGGCGGCGGCCGAGATCGAGGCTCTCCGGTGGGTCGATCCGCGCGATGCACAAGGGCATTCCGACCTCGCACCGCTGCTGTCCGGCCACGTCATCCCTGCTCTCCTCGCCATGGACGGCCCAGGCGAGAGTCGCTGACTCTGCGCAGAGCCACAACCAGGACCTCGGTCCCGGTTCGGCCATCGCCCCGGGCATAGCGTGGCGGTGTGGGCGTCTCCGACGACGTTCCCGACGCGAGCCGAGTGCCCGCACCGCCGCCGGTCCCGTCCGTGAGGCGTGCGCATGCGACAGGTCAGAATCCATGGGCGCGGCGGCCAGGGAGTCGTCACCGCGGCAGAGATGCTCGCCCGCGCAGGCTTCCTGGCCGGGCACGAGGCCCAGGCCATCCCCTCCTTCGGATCCGAGCGCACCGGAGCCCCTGTCGTCGCGTACTGCCGCTTCGATGATGCGCCCCTGCGCACGCGCGAACCCGTGCTCGCACCCGACGTGGTGCTCGTCCAGGACCCGACGCTCCTGGGCCCCGCCGCACCCTTCGCAGGCCTTTCGCCCCGCGGCCTCGTCATCGTGAACACCACCTCGGACGCCCCTGCGGTGCGTGCGCAGGCCGCCGTGGACGACATCGGCGCACACGTCGTCACCGTGCCCGCCACCAGCATTACCATGACGCACCTCGGAAGCCCCAAGCCCGCCGCAGCGATGCTCGCGGCCTACGCCGCCTGCGCGGACGACATCACGCTCGAGGCAGTTCAGGCAGTCTTCAGGGAGCGCTTCCCCGGGCGCGTGGGCGACGCCAACGCCTCGGCCGCAGCCGAGGCCTACGCGTATGTGCGGGCCGAGCGGGCAGCCACCGGCGGCGGTGCGGGCCTCCCATCCGGCGCCCCTGGCACCACATCGACGGAGGTCTCACATGCGTGAGGTGCTCGAAGGCTCGCAGGCGGTCGCTCGCACCGTCGCCCGGTGCCGTCCCGGCGTGATCTGCGCCTACCCCATCTCCCCGCAGACCCACATTGTGGAGGCGCTGTCGGTCATGGCGCGCACGGGCGAGCTCACCGACTGCGAGTACGTCAACGTCGAATCCGAGTTCTCCGCGATGTCCGTGTCGATCGGCGCCTCCGCCGCAGGATCGCGCGCCTATACCGCGACTGCCTCCCAGGGCCTGCTGTACATGGCAGAGGCCGTGTTCAACGCATCGGGCATGGGGTTGCCCATCGTGATGACCGTCGCCAACCGCGCCATCGGCGCGCCGATCAACATCTGGAACGACCAGTCCGACGCGCTCGCCATGCGCGACGCCGGCTGGCTCCAGCTCTACGCCGCCGACAACCAGGAGGCGGCTGACCTGCACATCATCGCGTTCGCAGTCGCGGAAGAGCTCGGGATCCCCGCGATGGTGTGCATGGACGGGTTCGTGCTCACTCATGCGTCGGACGTCGTCGACCTGGCCACCGCGGAGCAGATCGACGGTTTCCTCCCGCCCTTCCGGGCCCAGCAGGTACTCGATGTCGAGAACCCGACGACGATCGGGACCATGGCGGGGCCCGAGTCCTTCACCGAGACCAAGTACCTCCAGCACTTGCGCTTCCTCGATGCAGCCGAGGTCATCGACCGCTGGTCGACCGCCTTTCGCGAGAGCTTCGGACGTCAGACGGGCGGTCTCGTCGCCCGATACGACCCGGACTCTCTCGACCGCAACAACCTGGCGCCACCTGGCGACGCGACTGACGTCACGGTGATCGCCATGGGTTCCGTGCTCGGCACTCTTCAGGCGGCTCTCGTGCCGCTCCGTGCCGCGGGGGTCTCCGTGCGGCTGTTAGGCATCTCCTCGTTCCGGCCGTTCCCCGAGCTCGCGCTGCGCGAGGCGCTTGGCGAGTGCCGGGACGTGATCGTCATCGACCGCGCGCTCGAACTGGGCGCGGGAGGCGTCCTCACAGGCAACGTCGGCAGGGCGCTCGCCGGCACGCGCTCGCGCATCCACTCGGTGGTGGCCGGGCTCGGAGGCCGTCCGATCCTCGAGGCTTCGCTGCGCGATGTCGTCGCGCGCGAACGTGCGGGGCAGCTCGGTCGCCTCGAGTTCCTCGACCTCAAGACCGGGGGCGTTCCGGTGCCTCCCGTGGGTGCGACGGAGGTGGCCCGATGAGCACCGTCCACATTCCGTTCCTCCAGACGGGCACCCTCGCGGTCGGCGGTCGACTCCTGCGCGAGGACGACCGCTCCGTACAGTCCCACGCCGACCGCCCTTCCTCACTGACCAGGGGCCACCGCGCGTGCCAGGGCTGCGCGGAGGCACTCGCCGCGCGCTGGGTGATGGATACCGCGGTCGACGCCGCGGACGGGAAGCTGATCGTCGCCAATGCCACCGGGTGCCTCGAGGTGTTCTCGACCCTGTACCCCGAGAGCGCGTGGAAGCCTCCCTGGATTCACTCGGTGTTCGCGAACGCCGCCGCGGTGGCCACCGGCATCGCGTCGTCACTTCATGCGCAGGGCAAGGACGACGTCAGGGTGCTCGCGCAAGGCGGTGACGGCGGCACGGTCGATATCGGCCTCGCTGCGGTCTCTGGCATGTTCGAGCGCAACGACGACGTCCTGTACGTCTGCTACGACAACCAGGGGTACATGAACACCGGAGTGCAGCGCTCGTCGGCGACCCCGGCGTCGGCCCGGACCGCGACGACCCCCGCCGTCGGCCACCAGCCCGGCGCGCCCGTGGGGCAGGGCAAGTCGATGCCCAAGATCGCGATGGCCCACGAGATCCCCTACGTCGCCACTGCGACCGTCGCCGACCTCAGAGATCTCGAGTCCAAGGTACGCACGGCGATGTCCATCCACGGCGCGCGCTACCTGCACGTGCTCGTGCCCTGTCCTCTGGGCTGGGGCGCGTCGTCGGCCGAGTCGATCGCTCTCTCCCGCGCCGCCGTCCAGTCCGGCATCTTCGCGGTCATCGAGGCGCGCGCGGGCGAACTCACCGAGGTGCAGCGGATCCGGGAGCTCGCGCCGGTCGAGGACTACCTGAGGCCCCAGCAGCGCTTCGCACACCTGTTCAAGCCCGGTGGTGAAGACGCGCTCGACCGTTGGCGGCAGCTGGCGCAGGCGAACATCCGACGCTACGACCTGCTGGGAGGCACACCATGACCGCGCACGACGCACCCGCGACCCATGGCCTCTCGACCGGCCCCGCGACCTCGCTCGCGTATCACACGGGCACGTGGCGCACCGAGCGGCCTGTCTATGTGGACCTCGCGCCCCCGTGCGCGCTCGCGTGCCCCTCGGGAGAGGACATCCGCGGCTGGCTCGGCTCCACGCAGGAGGGCGAGGCGGGCTTCGAGACCGCCTGGCGACGCATCGTCGCCGCGAATCCCCTCCCCGCCGTCATGGGCCGCATCTGCTACCACCCATGCCAGCACGCGTGCAATCGCGCCAAGGTCGACGAGGAGGTCGGCATCAACGCGGTCGAGCGCTTCCTCGGCGACACCGCGCTCGAGCGGGGTTGGGACCTGCCCAAACCCGGGGCTCCGACGGGGCGCCGCGTCCTGGTGGTCGGCTCGGGACCCGCGGGCCTGTCGACCGCCTACCATCTGCGGCTGCTGGGCCACGACGTCGTCGTCAGGGAGGCCGCGGCGGAGCCGGGCGGCATGATGCGGTACGGCATCCCGGCCTACCGTCTTCCCCGAGAGGTGCTGGCCGCGGAGATCGCGCGCATCGAGCGCACCGGCGTGGTGATCGAATGCGGCACCCGCGTCACCGACCTGGGCGCGGCGCAGGCGGAGTTCGATTCCGTCGTGCTCACGGTCGGCGCGGGCGTGGCGCACCACGTTGACATCCCTGCGGGCGCGGCGTCGAAGATCGTCGACGCGATCGACGTGCTCAGGGACGTCGCGGAAGGCCACCCGCCGCTCCTCGGGCGGCGAGTCGCGGTCTACGGCGGAGGGAACACTGCGATGGACGCGGCCCGCACCGCGCGTCGACTCGGGGCACAGGAGGCCGTGGTCGTTTACCGGCGCACGCGCGAGCAGATGCCAGCGCACCCGACGGAGCTCGAGGACGCGATCGGCGAGGGGGTCCGCGTGCAGTGGCTCTCGACCATCTCCGGGGTCGACACGCACACGATCACGATCGAGAAGATGGAACTCGACGGCGATGGCCGCCCCCACGGCACCGGCGAGTTCGAAGAGCTCGATGCCGATGCCGTCCTGCTCGCAGTGGGCCAGGACGCGGACCTCTCCCTGTTGGAGGGGCAGCACGACATCACGGTGTCCGATGGCGTGGTCCAGGTCGACGACAACTCGATGATGACCGGCCGCGAGGGGGTGTTCGCGGCGGGCGATGTCTCCCCCGGCTCGCGCACGGCCACGTACGCGATCGGTCGGGGTGCTCGCGCGGCCCGAGCCGTGGATGCGTACCTCAATGCACGTGTGTTGCCCGCCGAGCCGGTGGTGCGCGAGGCCACGGCAGACCGCCTCAACTCCTGGTACTACTCCGACGCGCCCCAGCAGCACCGCGCCGAGCTCGAGGCGGCGCGACGCGTCACTGGCTTCGAGGAGGTCCTCGCGGGCCTCGACGCGGAGCATGCGGTGTTCGAAGCGCGCAGGTGCATGTCGTGCGGCTCGTGCTTCGAATGCGACAACTGCTTCGGCATGTGCCCGGACGATGCGATCAGGAAGCTCGGTCCGGGCATGCGCTACGAGATCGACTACGACTACTGCAAGGGATGCGGCATCTGCGCCGCCGAATGCCCGTGCGGGGCCATCGACATGATCCCGGAGGTGAGGTGAGAGCGCCTCAGTCCTCGGCCTTCTCCTCGTCGGTCAGGAGTGCCGCCCAGCCCTCGTACTCTCCCCCGTGGCGTTCCGCGATGTCTTCGCACAGGTCGATCAGGTCGCGCAGGTGATCCGGCACGACCGGCAGCCCGTAGCTGCGCACGAAGAGCATCCATTCGGGGATGTCGTGGCTGGGTTCCACGAGCTCATGCCGGATGCGCTTCGCCCGCAGATCCTCGGCTGCGGCGTTGGCGCGCACATCCGAACTGAACGAGACGAACAGCTCGATCTCGCGCGGCGCGGTGATGTCTGCTCCGCGCGCCGCGAAGCGGTCAAGCTGCTCCTGGTCGTCCGACCACAGGCCATGCGGTTCGACGCGTGACCTGCGACGGAAAGCCTTGCTCAAGAAGCCCATAGGGCCACGGTAGTGCGCCCCGCGGGCTTCACGAGCCGCGCAGGACCTTGTCGAGCGCCTTGCCGCGCGCCCGCTCGTCCACGAGCTTGTCGAGGTAGCGGATCTGTTGCATGAGCGGATCCTCGATCTCCTCGACCCGCACACCGCAGATCACTCCCTTGATCTGGTCGACGCGGGGGTTGAGGCTCGCCTGCGCGAAGAAGTCCTGGAAAGACGTGCGCGCGTCCAGGTAGCCCTTGATCTGATCGGCGTCGAAGCCGGTGAGCCAGGTGATCATGGCGTCGAGGTCCTCGACCGGTTGCCCCTTGCGCTCCAGCTTCGCGACGTAGTGCGGGTACACGTCGGCGACGGCCATGGCGAAGATCTTGTGCATGGACCGAGCATAAGTGCGAGTGGTGTGCGGGAGGCCCTGGCCCGGAGCGCGGGCGGGCCGCTACGGTGGGACGAACGCCGATGCTGGGAGTCCCGATGACCATCCCACCGCCTGCCGATGATGGCACGTTCTACCCCGACGACTCCGCGGGGATGCCGGAAGACCCCGCCGAGCCGATCGAAGACCGCTGGGGCACTCCCGAACCCCTGGCCCCCGCGCCCCGCGCTGGGGCATCGGGTCCCGGATGGGCTGGCGTGCCGCAGTCGGCGCCCGGCTCCATCGGACCCGGCGCTGGCACCTCGACCGCACACAACGGCCGCAACACGCTCGCCATGGTGCTCTCCGCCGTCGCGGCGGTGGGAGTGGCGGCGTGGTTCCTCGGTGTCTCGGTGCCCCTCCTGCTGATCGTCGGCCTTGGCATCGCGGGGTTCTCACTGGGCATCGCCGGCTATCTCTCCGGCCGGCGCGGTTTCGCGACCAACGGCGGCCTCGGCGCGGGCGCGGCGGCACTGGGCGCGGTCGCGGTGCTGGGCGTCGTGGCGATCTACGCGATCGTGCTCGCGGCGATCGGGCAGATCCTCGGAGGCTAGCCGCCCGGCTGGAACGGCGTCTCGACGCGCACGAACGGCCAGTCGCGCGCGAGCCACGCCGGGACGACGGCGTCGAGAGCTTCCCGAAGGCCAGCGTCGGCGTCGGCGACGAGCCACCACGAGACCTCAGCGACGGGACCGGCCGCGTCCGGCGGAAGCGGATCGAGATAGATGCAGCCGAGCAGGCGGTCCTCGTCCCGCGTGAGGACTGCATAGTTGAAGGACTCGTGCGCCTCGATCTCCCGCGCGTGCCGCTCGAGGTCCTCGCGGTCCTGCTCGGCAGTCATCGAGGCGGGAGGCCAGCCCCACGCTTCGCCGTACATCCGCCACAGCATGTCCCTGTTGCCCATGACGGCAGGCATATCGATCGCCACGTCATCGCCTCGGATCGGGCGCGCGTGGATCGCCTCGGTGATCTGCGCGCGCGCCGGATGGACGAAGCGGTCCGGCAGCCATGCTTCAGACATCCGTGCTCTCCTCGAGACCGTGAGCGCGCGACAGCGTCACGCCGAGCTCCAGTGTGCCGCACGCGTCCGCGGGAATAGCGGATCCGGCTGGGTCGGTTTCCCTCACAGGCAGGCGCTGCGGCCTGCACGTGACGAGAGGCGGTTCCCATGGCCACACCCGCGCCGGACGACGCCGCAGATCTGAGCAGCCCCGTTGGCTCGGAGCCGTACCTTCGCGCGCGGCCGCGCGATGATGGTGCCGCGCCGCTGGTGCTGGTGCTGGGAGCTACGGGCTACCTCGGCGGGCGCCTGGTGCCCCGTCTCCTCGCCGGCGGCTACAGGGTGCGCGCACTGGTCCGCTCGCGCGAGCGCATCGACGCGCTGCCGTGGGCTCGCGACGTCGAGATCGTGGTGGGCGACGCGACAGATCGGGATTCCGTCGCGTCGGCGATGCACGACGTAGACCTGGTCTACTACCTGATTCATTCCATGCACAGCGGCCGCGACTACGGCAGGCTCGATCGTGCGATCGCGCTCAACGTGGCGACGGCAGCCGCGGCCCAGCGCGTCGCACGCATCGTCTACCTCAGCGGGCTCCACCCGGACGGAGTCGAGCTCTCACCTCACCTCGCATCCCGGCAAGAGGTCGGGGACATCCTGCTCGCCTCCGCCACTCCGACGCTGGTGCTGCAGGCCGGCGTCGTCATCGGCTCAGGCTCAGCGTCCTTCGAGATGATCAGGCATCTGACTGAGGTGCTGCCGTACATGCCCGCGCCACGGTGGGTCCGCAACCGCATCCAGCCGATCGCAGTCAGGGACGTCATGCACTATCTGCTGGCGGCCGCTCGGCTCGAGGCAGACGTGAACGGCACGTACGACATCGGCGGGCCCGATGTGATGCGCTATTCGGAGATGATGAACGGCTACGCGGCGGTCGCCGGGCTCCCCAAGCGTGGGATCACGGCGCTGCCAGTCCTGACTCCGAGCCTCGCCTCGCACTGGGTCGGACTCGTCACGCCAGTGCCGCGCCAGATTGCACGTCCCCTCGTCGAGTCCCTGCTGCACTCATGCGTCAAGCGCGACGATTCCATCGCGGACCTCATCTCCGAACCGCCCGACGGGCTCACTGGCTACGACGACGCGCTTCGGCTCGCGCTTGCCCGGGAGGAGATCGACGACATCGAGACGAGCTGGGTCGATGCTCGCGTGCCGCACGCCCCCAGCGATCCCATGCCTAGCGACCCCGAGTGGGCAGGGCGCACCGTGTTTCAGGACGCCCGACGCAGGTCCACCTCCGCGGCACCGCACGCCGTCTGGGAGGTCATCGAGCAGATCGGCGGCGCGACCGGCTGGTACTCCGCGTCGGTGCTCTGGGCCACCCGAGGGGCTCTCGATCGCCTCACCGGCGGCGTCGGCCTGAGACGGGGCCGCCGATCGATGGCTCGCCTGGCTGAGGGAGACGCGATCGACGTGTGGCGCGTAGAGCACCTCGAGCCAGGCCGGCTCCTGAGGCTGCGCGCGGAGATGCGTGTCCCCGGCAGCGCGTGGCTCGAGCTGGGGGTGCGGACCACCGACGAAGGCAGCGAGTACTGGCAGCGCGCAGTGTTCTTTCCCCGCGGCCTCACCGGGCGCCTCTACTGGCTGTCGATGCTCCCCTTCCACGGCCTCATCTTCAGCGGCATGGTCAACCGCATCGTGGCGGAGGCGGAGGGAACTGCGCGGCCATGACAACCGGACGCTGCCTCGCGCGTCAGTTCGTGACCGGCGAGAACGTGTCGTGCTCCTTGATCACGGAGCGGATGCGGGCGAACGTGTCGTCACAGAGGTCCGCGTCGCCTGCGACGTGGTGAAGCCCTTCCGCGAGCCACGTCAGCACGCCGACGCCGTACCCCTCGCGAACGCGAGTCCCCACACGGGGCCCTGTCCCCACGACGCGCGGGGCAGCAACGATGGCGTCAACGACAGCGCGACCAGCACAAGCCCGACGCTGGCTCCCGCCACTTCGTGCCGGGCCCGGGCGCGCGTGGACCCGTTCTCAGTCATGAGGCTCCCCCTCCGGCGCTGACACACGAGCGAAGCCGCGTCGCCTGCGGGGAGGCGTGTGGCACAGTGAGCGAGTGACTGAACCCGACCTCGCAGCGACCGCCGAATCCGTTCGTGCCGCCGCGGCGAGTCGAGAGCGCCAGAGACAGTTGGCTGTGCAGCTCAAGACCACGCGCGCGCTGGTGGAGACACGGCGGCAGGAGCTCAAGCCGCTCGAGAGCGCACTGGACGCGGAGCAGGCCGACGTCCGCAGGCTTGAGCAGACGTCGCTCACGAAAGTCTGGGCGACCCTCCGCGGCGATGCGACAGAGCGCCTGGCCCTCGAGCGTGCCGAGGCGGACGCCGCTCTGCTTGCCGTCACCGCCGCGCAGGCCCGGCTCAAGAGCGCGCTCGCCGAGGACGCGCGCGTGCGACGTGAGCACGACGCCCTTCGGGGATCGGACGATGCCTACAGGGATGCGCTGTCGGCCCACGAGGCCGCCGTGCACGCGTCCGCGGGCGCCGCCGCAGCGGCGCTGTCCCAGCTGGCCGTCGAACTCGGCGTGGCCGAGGCGCGTCGTCGTGAGATTGCGGAAGCGGTCGAGGCGCTGCGCGCTGCGCGATCGGCGCTGGACGAGGCACTGTCGAAGTTGGATAGCGCTGGCGGCTGGTCGACGTACGACACATTCTTCGGCGGTGGCCTTGTGGCCGACATGGTCAAGCACTCGAGGATCGATGAGGCGACCGACGCGTTCGTGCGGGTGAACCGGGCGCTCGAGAGGCTTTCCGTCGAGCTCACCGACGTCGGGATCGCGGCTCTCGAAGGCGTCGAGATATCCGACATGCTGGCGGTCTTCGACGTGCTCTTCGACAACATCCTGAGCGACTGGATGGTGAGGGACCGCATCTCTCAAGCCCAGGCGAAGGCCAAGGACCTCAGTCAGCTGCTCGATGACCTCGCCGGTGAACTCACGACCCAGGCGAACGACGCGTCGGATCGCATCGCCACGCTGCACGCACGACGCGAGTCCATCCTCACCGCAGTGTGACGCCAGGCCTCACGCACGGCGCGGAACGCGCGGAGGCACTTCCTTCGCGGCGACGATCGTGCTCACGGCAATCCGTTCGATGCCACGCACGCCGTCTACGACCACGGTCTGGGCGTCCGCGCTGAGTAACTCGCCGAGGGCGTCCGTCGCCTGTCCCGAAGGGATCAGGTAGCGCACCACGACGCGCGCGCCCGGTGCAGGCAGGCGGACTCGGCGCTGCATCTCGCTCGGTTCGGGCATGGCCTCATCCTCTCAGAGCGGCGAGGGCGCACCGTAGGGACCGACGTCGCACTCGCGGCTAGGCTCTCCCCGTGATCTTCGATGAGCTGCGGCGGTGGCCCGACGTGGAGGCTCACGGACTCGTCGCTGTCGACGCGGCCGACCGGTTGATCCTGGACGAGTCCGCGGAACGGCGTGCCTCCGCAGAGCCGGGCGACATCGTCGTGATCAACGACGCCTACGGCGCACTCACCCTCGGCGCGGCACATGCAGGTGCGAGCGGAATTCGCACGCATGTGGACGCGCTCACGGGCGAGCGTGCGCTCGAGGCCAACGCCTCCCGCGTGGGCCTGACCGGCCGGTATCGTGCGCTCGCTCTCGACGCGGAGCTCGTGAATGGGGCGCGGATCGTCCTGCTCCGGCTCCCCCGCTCTCTCGACGCGTTGCGCGACATCGCCGGCCTGATCGCCGCGCACGCCGACCCTCATGTGGTCGTCGTCGCTGGCGGTCGCCTCAAGCACATGTCGGTGTCGATGAACGCGGTACTGAGCGAGCACTTCGCGCAGCTGGACATCAGCCATGCCCGCCAGAAGTCACGGGTTCTCCTCGCCCGCGCGCCTCGCGATGGTCCTGATCCCGCTCCTGCGGCCGCACGGGTCGAGGGGCTCGAAGTGCGGGCCTACGGCGGGGCCTTCGCAGGCGCGCGGCTCGACATCGGCACGCGCCTGCTCTTGGACAGCCTGCCCGTCCCGCCGATCGGTGGGACGCCCGAGGATCCGTACATCGACCTGGCCTGCGGCACGGGCATCGTCGGCGCGTGGATGGCGACGCAACGTCCCGATGCCCATGTGTACGCATGCGATCAGTCGTCCGTCGCCGTCGCGTCCGCGCGGGCGACGATGCTCGCCAACGGCGTCGAGAACCGTGTCGAGGTCGCTCGCGACGACATGCTGAGCACCAGGCCTTCCAGCAGCGCGTCGCTCGTCGCGCTGAACCCGCCCTTTCACTCTGCCGCTGCCGTGACAGAGCTCATCGCGCCTCGCATGTTCGCCGACGTCGCGAGAGTGCTGCGCCCCGGCGGTCAGCTGTGGTGCGTGTGGAACTCCGGGCTGAAGTACCGGCCGCTGCTCGCACGCACCATCGGCCCCACCGAGCAGGTCGCGCGCAACGCCAAGTTCACGGTCACGGTGTCAACGCGACGGTAAGGAACGCCGGCCTGGCTGCTAGGTCTGATCCGTCCTGGGTCTCGTTCCGCCCGTGAGTGTGCGGGGAAGCTCCGCGAGTCTGTCGTCACCGGCTCGCGTGCCACGCCGCGCTGAACCGAACGCGCGTCGGCTACACCCCCGTGAGGCGACACGCCCTGCTACTCGTGTTCTGGCAGCCGTGGCGCCGATAGCCCGGGATCGCGGCCCAAGAGCGCGGCGCGGGTGACAGCGTCAGAGCCGAACCGATCTCGTACCGCGTCGAGCACGACATCAAGCTTGCCGTCGACGCGCGGCCGATCGTTCCAGTCGAGGGGGAGCTCATCCTGAACGGCACCGGCGCGACTCAGCCGCGAGAGGGAGACACCGATGAGGGTGATGCCGCGGTCGGCGATGTCGTGCTCCTCAGCAGCGAGCAGACGCTGGACCGCCGTGAGAAGGACCTCGGTGTGATCGGTGGGCGCGGCGAAGGTGTGCGAGCGAGTCGCCTTGATGAAGTCGCCGTAGCGGAGCCTCAGGACGACGGTGCTGCACGACGATCCGCGATCGCGCAGGCGCTTCGCGAGCCCGTCGACGATCTGGATGAGGATCAGCCCGAGCTCACCGAAAGAGTAGGACCGGTTGCCGAGCGCCCGCTGCGAGCCGATGGATCCATGGCGCTTGGTCGTCTCCACGGGTCGCGGGTCCCGGAGCCGGGCCAACGCATGCACCTGTGCACCCACTGCCCTGCCAAGCCACCGCTCAGCGGTCGCTGCTTCGAGCGCAGCCAACTGCCCGACGGTGTCGATGCCTCTACCGTGCAGCTTCTCCGCGGTCACCGCTCCAACACCCCAGAGACGTTCGACCGGGAGCGGATGAAGGAACTCCTCCTCGCGTTCCGGCTCCACCACGAGCAGCCCGTCAGGCTTGCTGACCGCGCTCGCGATCTTCGCCAAGAACTTGGTTCTCGCGACACCGACCGAGATCGGAAGGCCCGCCTCGGCACGCACACGCTCCCGCAGCCGCATCGCGATCTGATCGGGCGCTCCCGCCAGGCGACGCAGTCCTCCGACCTCAAGGAACGCCTCGTCGATCGAGATCCCCTCCACGTAGGGCGTGGTGTCATGGAAGATCGCGAAGACTGCACGACTGGCCGCGGCGTAAGCCTCCATCCGAGGCGGGACTATGACTGCGTCGGGGCACAGAGCGCGCGCCCGCTGCAACCCCATCGCGGTGCGAACCCCTCGAGCCTTCGCCTCGTAGCTCGCGGCGACCACCACGCCGCCACCCACGATCACGGGCCGGCGCCGCAGTGCAGGATCATCCCGCTGCTCGACCGAGGCGTAGAACGCGTCGAGATCTGCGTGGAGCACCGTCGCTTCGCTACCCACCCGTCACCTCCTGCCGCCACACGCTCCTTCCGAAATGGTCTCACCCGGGCCGGACATCAGCGTCGCAGCGAGGCACGCGCTCGGCATCACAGCTACCGATGCGCACGCTCCACGCGCTACCCAATCGCCACAACGCGTACCCTGCCCGAGAATGGGGGTCCACCCCAGCGTGCGTTGACGCCTGCACGCGCGTCAGCCCCGGCTCGTGCGTCGCCGCCCAGGGAGACAGGCATCCATCTCGGAACCGAACACAGTCCAGTTCACCCCAACACCCGTCCAGCAAGTGCCCAGAGCAATGACCAAATGGGGGCAGCAGAGACGACGAAAGGGCCGTCCTTTTCGGTATCTACCAGAAAGAACGGCCCTTCCAAACGTCGGGCTGACAGGATTTGAACCTGCGACCCCTTGACCCCCAGTCAAGTGCGCTACCAAACTGCGCCACAGCCCGTGACAGCCTGACAATCCTATCGGATGCCGAGGGGTGCTTTGTCACCGCCGCGCCCGAGTTCTGCGGGCGTACTGAAGCCGTCAGTGCGCGGGCCTCTCGTCGGCGTCGATGGCCGCGCGGTCGCGCCCTTCGCGCTTCGCGCGGTAGAGCGCGGCGTCGGCGCGCGACATGCTCGCGGCGAGCGCGCGCCGCGGGTCGACGACGGCGATGCCGTACGAGACCGTGGGTGCGTCGTGGCCGTCACTCCGCTGCAGCGCCTCGAAGGCCGCGCCGAGTCGTTGGGTGACCAGGAGCGCGCTCTCGGGGTCCGCCTGGGTGATGAGCATGGCGAACTCCTCTCCCCCGATGCGTCCCGCAAGGTCTTCGCGCCGCATCACCTCGCGGCAGGCTTCGCCGAACGCCTGGAGCACGCGGTCGCCGGCCGCGTGCCCGTACGTGTCGTTGACGTTCTTGAAGTGATCGAAGTCAGCCATGACGATGACGGAGCGCTCGCGTCGCTCGATGCCCTCGTCGATGCGCTGCTCCGCACGTGTGAGGAACTCGGCGCGTGTGAGCAGCCCTGTGAGGTCGTCGTGGGTGGCGCGCTGGCGCCATTCGCTCGAGACTTCGAGGTGGCTCAGCTCGGTCACCGAGTAGGTGACGACGACGAGCATGAGGGTGATCAGCAATGTGGTCGCCATCGGCCCGGTCCACGTCAGGTAGAAGTCCGAGGTGGGTCCCGGACCGAGGTAGACGCCGATGCGCACCGCGTAGAACACCGCCACGACGGTCGCGCCGATGCCCACGGAAGTCACGGCCGAGCGGGCGGACTCGAGCGTCTCGCGACCTCGGAGCCTCGGATGGCGCGAGAGCCGCCACAGGTCCCAAGCGGCGAGGGTCACGAACAGGAGCATCCCGCACAGCAGCCACAGCGTGCCGGCGGCGACGCCCTCCGGCGGTGTGTCCGTCGCGGCGAGCGTCGAGACGCCCGCGCCGACTCCGAGGAGCGCCCACCAGGGGGTGCCTCGGCCGCGCAGTGCACGGGTCGCGCCCCAGATCAGACCCGCGCTCGCGACTGCGACGCCGTGGCCCACTGGCACGGCCCACGGAGCACCGACGAGCTCGTCGACGAGGTACAGCCCGGTGCCGAGGCTCGAGCCGAGCACGGCCCCGCTCCACCACAGTGCGTAGGGCGCACGCGTCGTGCGATAGGTCCCGCCGAGCACGAGTACGAACGTGCAGGCGGCGACCACCGCCTGCACCGCGCGCAGCGTCTCGATGTCCAGCATGGTCTGAGCCTAGAAGGAGTCTCACCTTCCCGGCACGCGAGTGTGTTCCACGCCACCGCGCGTCGCGCGGTTCAGTCGTCGACGACGGCCCGGTCCCGGCCTTCGCGCTTCGCGCGATAGAGCGCGGCGTCGGCGCGCGCGAGCACGCGATCGAGCGGTTCGCCGGGCGGAACGACAGCGATCCCGTAGCTCACCGTCGGGGCTGGCCCTCCTGTCACTCCCCTGGCGGCCGCGACGTACTGCGCACTGATCGCCTCCGTCACCTCGACGGCATCACGCGTGCTGCGACCGGCGAGGAGGATCGCGAACTCTTCGCCTCCGATGCGGCCCGCAATGCCTCGACCGGCCATCACGCTTCGGCATGCGGAGCCGAAGGCGAGCAGCGCGCGGTCACCGGCAGCGTGGCCGTGCTCGTCATTGAGCTCCTTGAAGTGGTCCAGGTCCGCCACGATGGCGACGGCACCGTCGCCTCGGTTCGCCCGGCGGTGCTCAGCGGCGCGCACGAGGAACTCGCTGCGGCCGAGCAGCCCAGTCAAGTCGTCGTGCGCGGCGCGCATGCGCAGGTCGCGAGTGAGTTCGAAGTGGCTCAGCTCGCCCACGCTGTAGGTGGCAACCACAAGTACCAGCGTGAGCAGCACGCTCGTCGTCGCAGACCCCAGGATCACCGCGCCAGAGACTGCCGCAGGGCCGCCGACCAGGAACGCCACCATGCGCACCAGATAGAACAGCCCCAGCACGGCCGAGGCGATCGCGAGCGACACCACTGCGACGCGTTCGCCCCGCCCCGGACGTGCCCGTTCGCTCGCGATTCCCGGGGTTGCGATCCTCACGAGTTCCCACGAGCCCGCCAGCATCCCTGCGGCCATCCCGGCGAGCATGACCGCGCCCCCTGCCCAGACGTTGTTCGCGGGAGAGTCGATCGCAGCTGCAGCGGCGACCACGAGGGCAGCTCCCAGTCCGACCCACCGCGGCCGAGGGCGACCGGCGACGGCCCTCGCAGAGGCCCACATCCATGTGGTTCCGACAACAGCGAGCACGCTTCCCAGGGGGTTCATCACGACCTGCAGCGGCGTGCCGTTGAACAGGAACGCGGCGGTGCTCAGGAACGCCGCCACGAGCGCGAGGCACCACCACAGTGTGAAGCGTGACCGCGTCGCGCGGAAAGGGCCGAAGAAGAACAGCACGAGCACGCACAGCGCGACGATCGCGAGCACCACGCGCGCGGTGACGATGTCGAGCATCCCAGGAGATTACCTCCGCCCACCCCGGAACGCCGACGCTCGTGTGGCGACCGCCACATGCACGGCGTCCCGGTGCCATCGGGCTACGCTGGCCCGGTGACGCGCATCCTGCTGACCGGATTCGAACCGTTCGCGGGCGCGCCCTGCAATCCTTCGTGGGACGCCGTGAAGATCGTCGGCGAGACGTGGTCGGGGGCCGCGGAGCTGGTGACGGCGCGGCTGCCCGTGGAGTTCGGCGGCGCGGCCGACGCGCTGGCATCGCTCGTGCGGCGGCATACCCCCGACGCCGTGGTCGCCGTCGGGGTGGCTGAGGGGCGCGCGGCGATCACACCGGAGCGCATCGCGATCAACCTCGCCGACGCGACCATCGCCGACAACGCCGGCGCCCGCCCGGTCGACGAGCCGATCGACGTCGAGGGCCCCGCCGCTGCGTTCTCGACGCTGCCGGTGCGCGCCATGGTCGAGGCGGTGACCGCCGCCGGGCTGCCCGCCTCGCTCTCGCTCAGTGCGGGTGCCTACGTGTGCAATCACGTCATGTACGAGTCGTTGGTGCGGATCGCGCGGGACGTCCCCGCAGTCGGCTTCATCCACGTGCCTGCCAGTTCCGAGATGCTGTTGGCGCCCTCGGTGCCCACGTTGCCCGTGCAGCGGACGGCCGCGGGCCTGACCCTGTGCCTGAAAGTTGTCGTCGACCATCTCCACCCTCCCCTGCCCACCACCTGAGATTCGGAGTCCCCATGCCGCAGTTCGCCACCTCGTTCACCCTCGAGCTGCCTGCCTGGCTTTCCGACGAGCTCGCCTCGCTGCCCCAGGCGCTTCCCGGGCACGAGGCGCAGATGACGCTCGTCAACTCGCTCGCCGACCGCAACTGGCGCGAGGGCGGCGGCGGTCCGTTCGCGGCGATCGTCGTGGATCAGGCGACGGGCGAGCTCATCTCGGTCGGCGTGAACGTCGTGCTCGGCACGGGCATTAGCTCGGGCCACGCCGAGGTGATGGCGCTCGGGCTCGCACAGGCAAGCCTCGGCACGTGGGATCTCGGGGCCGAGCGCGATCTTGCGCTCGTCGTCAACTGGCGCCCGTGCGTCCAGTGCTACGGCGCGACTATGTGGTCCGGGGTGAAGCACCTGGTGGTCGCGGGCGACGGACCCGAGCTCGAGCGCCTCACGCGCTTCGACGAGGGACCCATGGTCGCCGACTGGGCTTCGCAGTTCGAGGCACGCGGCATCGAGGTGGTGCAGGACGTGTGCCGCGAGCAGGCCCTCGCGGTCTACGAGGCGTACGGCGCCTCGACGGCGACCGTCTACAACGCGCGCGGCCAGGGAGCCATCGAGAGCGACTGAGCCCTCGCGTCGGGCGCGCGACGCGTCAGCGCGTCGGGATCTTCACCAGCAGCAGCGCGACGAAGCCCACGACGATGACCGCGATGATGCCCAGCACGCCCCAGATCGTCGCTCCCGTGGCGGCGATGGTGACCGTCCACAGCAGCGGCGCCATCCAGGACGCGGCGCGCCCGGTCGTCGCGTAGAGGCCGAAGATCTCGCCCTCCTTGCCGGCAGGCGCCACGCGCGCGAGCAGCGAACGGGACGCCGACTGGACCGGTCCCACGAACAGGCACAGCACCAGGCCTGCGACCCAGAAGATCATGGGGCCGATGCCGTGGAACACCACGACCGCAAGTCCGGCGACGATCATGCCGCCCAGCGACCACAGGATGAGCGTGCGCGGCCCGATCTTGTCGTCGATGATGCCTGCGGCCATGGTGGCGAGACCTGCGGTGAGGTTCGCGGCGACGCCGAAGATCATCACCTCCGTGCTGCCGAAGCCGAACGACACTGCGGCGATCACCGCACCGTACGCGAACACGCCTGCGAGACCGTCGCGATAGATCGCGCTCGCGACGAGGAACCACAGCGTGGTGCGAGCATCGCGCCACAGCCGCATGATGTCGCGCCACAGCCGTCCATATCCGGCCAGGAAGCCGACCTTCTCGCGCCCCGTCGCCCCCGGCTCAGGCACGAACACGAAGATCGGCCAGCCGAACGCGATGGTCCACAGCGCCGCGCCGACGGCGATCAGGCGGTAGGCCATGCCGTTGCTCGTGTCGAGGCCCCACCAGTCGCTCGCGTCGGCGACCACGACGATCACGAGCGCCACGATGCCGCCCACGTAGCCCAGGCCCCAGCCCAGCCCTGAGACGCGCCCCACGGTGCGCGGCGTCGACACCTGACCGATGAGAGAGTTGTACTGCGCGCCCGCGAGCTCGTTGGCGACGAGACCGATCGCGATGAGCCCCACGCCCAGCACGAAGTAGGAGGGCGCGGCCTCCACGAAGTACAGGGCCGCGGTCACGATCGTGAGCACGCCGGTGGCCACTGCGAGCCAGCGCTTGCGGCGGCCGGCCGTATCGGCCTGCTGCCCCAGCACGGGGGCGAGCAGCGCCACCAGCACCCCGGCAAGGGTGCCCGCGAGTCCCAGCCCGCTCGTGAGACCGGCGAGCGCCAGCTCGTAGGCCGGGTGGTCCTCGCCCAGCGCGGCGATCTCAGGATCGATGAACGATTCCGACGTGAGATACAGCGCCGTGAACACGAACGTCACGATCACGGAGTTGAACGGCTGCGTGGCCCAGTCCCACAGCGCCCACGCGGCGACGCGCCGCCTGGGGATGCGAGCCTCAGGCGTGGTGGTCCCGGTCATGATCTCGGCCCCGTCGGGGGCGCCTCCCTCAGCGCTCATGGGGCAAGACTGCCCTATCCGAGTGAACGAGGGGTGACGAGGACGCCGGTGCGTCGCGCGCTCAGTAGGCTCGGAACGTGACATCGCACCTGGAATTCTCGCCCGACGTGTTGCCCGGCTACGAGGCGGCTCCCGTGGCGCAGGGCACTCTCGTGCGCCGGGTCGCGCAGCCGGCGACGCCACGGGGCGCGGTTCTGCACCTCCACGGGCACAACGACTACTTCTTCCAGACTCACCTCGCCGACGCCCTCGCCGACGCCGGCTACGCGTTCTTCGCGGTGGACGTCCGCCGCTGCGGGCGGTCCCTGCGCGAAGGTGACCTTCCGCACTACTTCGACGACATCTCAGAGCAGGGCGAGGACCTCGCCGCCGCCATCGACGCGGTCTCGTCTCTCATGCCCGACGCGCCGCTCGCGATTCATGCACACTCCACCGGCGGCCTCGCCGCCGCAGTACATCTGGCCGCGCAGGGCACCGCGCCCGTGCGGGCACTCGTCTTGGACAGCCCGTGGTTCGGCTCTCCGGCCACGTGGCGCACACGGATCAGCCCCGCCGTGCTGCCCGTCATCGCGCGCCGGGATCCACACGCAGTCGTCTCGGAGGGCCGGTCCCTCAATGCGACGCGCCTGCTGGACCTCAACGGCGGGCCCTGGCACTTCGACCCGGCATGGAAGCGCCCTGAGGGCGTGCCCGCCAGGGCGGCCTGGCTGCTCGCCGTGGCGCGCGCGCAACGCACGGTGGCGCGTGGGCTCGACCTCGACATCCCCGTGCTCGCAGCGCGGGCGGCCGCGGGCGGGCCCGAGTCGCTCGACAACCCGGACCACATGCGGCAGGACACGGTCGTCGACGTGAGGGCGATCTCTCGCCTCGCGCCACGGCTCGGCCCGCGCGCCGAGGTGCTCGTCGTGCCGGACGGCATCCATGACCTATGCCTGTCCGACGATGCACCCCGGCGGCTCTACCTCGATGCGGTCACCGGGTTCCTGGACAGTGCGCTCGCCCCCGGGGCACGGCCATGACGAGGCACCCGTACTTCGAGACTGAAGGCGCCGTCGCGGCGCTCGCCCATCGTGGCTTCTCGCGCGAGGGGCTCGAGAACTCGATGCGCGCGTTCCAGGCCGCCGTCGACCTGGGATTCCGCTTCGTCGAGACCGATGCCCACGGCACTGCGGATGGCGTGGCGGTCGCCCTGCACGATGCGGCGCTCGATCGCACCACCGATCGCCAAGGCCTGGTGGCCGACCTGCCATGGTCTCAGGTGCGCGAGGCCCGCATCGGCGGCGTGGAGCCGGTGCCGCTGCTCGAGGACCTCCTCGGCACGTGGCCAGAGCTGCGCGTCAACATCGACGTGAAGGCAGTCAGCGGCATCGAGCCGATCGCCACAGCCATCGAGCGGACGGGCGCCCATGACCGGGTGTGCGTGGCCTCGTTCTCTGTGGCGCGCCGAGAAGCGACGGTCGCCAGGCTGTCGCGCCCCGTGGCGACCTCAGCAGGCACGGGCGAGGCCGCGCCGTTCTTCGCCGCGGGCATCACCGGTCGGGGCGTCGGCCGAACGCTGCGCCGCGTGGACGCGCTCCAGATCCCCGCACGGGTGCAGGGCGCACGCATCCTTACGCGGGCGCACGTCTCCGCGGCCCACCGCGCCGGCAAGCAGGTGCACGTGTGGACGGTCAACGATCCCGGCGAGATGGAACGCCTCATCGCCATGGGCGTGGATGGACTCGTCTCCGATCGCGCGGACCTGCTCCGCGCCACCCTGGAGCGGCACGGCCGCTGGGCCTGACCGGACCGCCCGCCCGCGCGTCGGGCGTCCACGCGGCAGACTGGTGCCATGGGCGATTCAGGCTCCGGAGCCAAGACCCGTCCCACGGACGTGCCCGTGGAGGAGTTCGTCGCACGGGTTACGCCGGAGCGGCGCCGGCTCGAGGCCCAACGCGTCGTCGCTCTGCTCACGGAGGCGACCGGGGAGGACCCCGTCATGTGGGGACCGTCGATCATCGGATGGGGCACGTACCACTACGAGTACGCGAGCGGACGCTCGGGAGACTGGATGAAGGTCGGCTTCTCGCCCCGCAAGGCGCAGCTGACGTTCTACGGGCTCAAGGACTCCGAAGCACAGGAGACGGCGCTGACTCGCCTGGGTGCGCACACGACCGGGGTCGGGTGCGTGTACGTGAAGCGCCTCGACGACATCGACGTGCAGGTGCTGCGTGAACTCGCCGTCGCGGGCATGGCGAGGGGCGACCACGACGCCACCGCGTGACGCTCAGCGCTTCTTGCGCTTCTCCCGCACGCGCACCGAGATCTGGATCGGCGTGCCCTCGAAGCCAAACGCCTCGCGCAGACGGCGCTCGATGAACCGGCGATAGGTGGGCTCGAGGAACCCGCTCGCGAAGATCACGAAGCGCGGCGGACTGGTCGACGCCTGCGTCGCGAACAGAATCTTGGGCTGCTTGCCCGAGCGCACAGGGTGCGGGTGCTCGGCCACGAGCTCGCCGAGGAACGTGTTGAGGCGTCCCGTGGAGATGCGCTGATCCCAGCTCGAGAGCGCCAGGTCCACCGCCGGCAGCAGACGGTTCGTGTGCCAGCCGGTCCGCGCCGACAGGTTCACCCTGGGAGCCCAGGTGAGCTGCACCAGGTCGCGCTCGATGCTGCGCTCGAGCAGGAAGCGCTCGTCCTCGCCCACGAGGTCCCACTTGTTGAACACCAGCACCATCGCGCGTCCGGCATCGACGACCTGCGAGATCACACGCGTGTCCTGCTCCGTCAGGGGCACCGAGGCGTCGAGCAGCACAAGGGCTATCTCGGAGCGCTCGATCGCGGTCTGCGTGCGCAGTGACGCATAGAAGTCCGCCCCCTTGGTCTGGTGCACGCGACGACGGATGCCTGCGGTGTCCACGAGCGTCCACGGGCGTCCGCCGATCTCGACCTCCTCGTCGACGGGGTCGCGCGTGGTGCCCGCGAGATCGTGCACCACCGCGCGCTGCTCCCCTGCCAGCTGATTCAAGAGCGACGACTTGCCGACGTTGGGTCGTCCCACGAGGGCGATGCGGCGAGGTGCATTCTCGGCGACCTCCACCTGGGGCATCTCCTCCGGCAGCGCGGCGATCGCGGCGTCCAGGAGGTCTCCCGTGCCGCGGCCGTGCAGCGCGGATACGGGGTACGGCTCGCCGAGCCCCAGGTTCCACAGCGCAGCCGCCTCAAGCTCCCCCTGAGGGCCGTCCACCTTGTTCGCCGCGAGCACCACGGGCTTGTCCGCCTTGCGCAGCAGTCGAACTACCTGCTCGTCGGTGGCGGTCGCCCCCACGGTGGCGTCCACGACGAACACGATCGCGTCAGCGAGGTCGATCGCCGCCTCGGCGGCTTGCGCGACGCTGAGGTCGATGCCGGTGACGTTCTTCTCCCACCCGCCCGTGTCGAGCAAGTTGAAGTCGCGCCCCGCCCACTCGGCGCGGTAGTTGACGCGGTCGCGCGTGACGCCGGGACGATCCTCGACCACCGCGAGCCGCTTGCCGATGATGCGGTTCACGAGCGTGGACTTGCCGACGTTGGGGCGTCCGATGATCGCAAGAGTCGGCAGCGCCTCCTCCGTGTCGAGGTACGACTCCCCCTCGAGGGCCGCGAAGTCCTCGTCCGTCAGGTCGTAGGCCTCGAGGCCCGCGCGGAGCGCCGCCTCGCGCACCTCGTCCAGGCTCTCCTCAGGGTCGGACTCGTGCGGCGCCGGCAGCGCCTCGTCGGGGCCGAGCACGTCGTCGTCGTTCATGAGTCCTCCTGAGGCGCCACGCTACCCGGCTGGGCGTCGCGACGCGGGTCGTCCATGGGAAGTGGGATCTCGGTCGTGTCGAGCACGGCCGTGAGATGCTCTCGCAACGCCAGGCCGACGCGCTCGGCAGCCCAGTGCTGGCGCGCCCTGCCCTTCAGCTCGGGCGGCGGATCGAGAGTCACGGGTGCGCCGAAGTCGACCACGATGCGGCGCCCCGGCGCGGGCCAGACGTTCACAGACTCGCCTGGCAGGCGCGTGCCGACCAGGGCCGCCGGCACGACGGGTGCACCGGACTGGATCGCGAGCCACGCGGCGCCACCGTGCACCTCGTCCACGGTGCCGGCGCCGCGCGTCCCTTCGGGGAACATGCCGACCACGTCTCCGCGCTTGAGGACCGCGAGCCCCTGCGCGAGGGCGGCCCTGCCGGAGCCCTGGACCTCGATCTGCTGGGCCGCGCGCAGGATCGCGCCGAGCACACCACGCATCATGTGCCCGCCGATCAGGAAGTGGGAACCGCGCGGGATCACTCCATGCAGCACCGGGCCGTCGATGAGCCCCACGTGGTTGGCAACGATCAGCACGGGGCCGTCGGCGGGGACGTGATCGCGACCGCGCACGTCCGTGCGCCACAGGACACGCGCGAGGAAGAGCCCGACCCAGCGCGACCATCGCGGTCCCCAGCGGCTGGGAGTGCGAGCGTCGCTCACGCGGGGGCCTCTCCCGAACCCTCGATCTCGTCCTGCGCCTCGCGCGCGAGGGTGAGCACCGCCTGCACGGCCTCCTCGATCGTGAGGTGCGTGGTATCGAGCGTGACGACGCCGTCCGCAGCGGTATGGAACTCCACCACCGTCGCGTCCTGGCGATCGCGACCGAGCACGGCCTCACGCACTGTGGCGGCGTCCGCTCCCTCGCCCGCGCGGCGCGCGACGCGCACCTCCTCGTCGGCGGTCATGAGCACACGCACGTCGGCCTCTGGCGCGATGATCGTCGTGATGTCGCGGCCCTCTGCCACGACGCCGCGTCCGTCCGAGAACCCGCCGTCGCGCTCGAGCGCGATGACGCGCCGCTGCCAGTCCCCCAGGATGCTCCGGGCCTCGAGGTTCGTCGCCACCTTGGATACCGTGAGCGCGACGGTGTCCGATCGGATGAGCTGGGACACGTCCTCGTCGTCGAGCAGGATGCGCGGGTTGTCTGGGCTCAGGTGCAGCTCGACGTTCATGGTCGCGACCATGTTGGCCACGTCGTCGGCGTTCGCGAGGTCCACGCCCTCCTTGAGGCACCACAGCGTGCCCACCCGGTACGTCGCGCCCGTGTCGAAGTAGGCGAGGCGGAGCCGCCGAGCGACCTCGCGCGCGACGGTCGACTTCCCCGTGCCGGCCGGGCCGTCGATCGCGATCACGATTCCGGTCATGAGGAAGCCACCGTCCAACCCGCATGCTCGAGCGCCTCCACGAGCTGCGGGACGCTCGCGGGAAGGACGTACAGGGTCGTGAGGCCTACAGGCTGACGAGGCGAGTGCTCGATCGAGATGTCCTCGACGTTCGCACCGACCGACGCCGCATCCTGCAGCAGGCGCACCAGCTGACCCGGCTCGTCGGGAACGATCACCGTCACGGGCGTCCAGTCGCGTTGCACGCCGCCGTGCTTGCCGGGGATCCGGGCCACCTCGACGTTGCCGCGCGCGATGAGGTCCTCGAGCGCTGCCCCGATGTCCTCCGACTCCCGCACATCCTCGAGGTCTCCGATGATGTGGTCGAGCGTGCGCTCGAGCGCCGCCTGGTTGAGCCGCGCGATCTCCGACCACATGCCGGGCGGGGACGCCGCGATCCGGGTCACGTCGCGCAGACCCTGGCCCGCCAGCGCGACGTCGTCCGCGGCGAGGGGACCGAGCGCAGCGGCGACAGCCGAGGCGATGACCTGCGGGGCGTGCGAGACTCGCGCGACCGCGGCGTCGTGCGCCTCGGCATCCATGGCCACCACATCGGCCTCGAGCACACGGGCGACGCGCGCGACCGACTCGACCGCGGCGTCGGTCGCCTCTCCTCGGCACACGACCCACGGGCGAGCCTTGAACAGATCGCCCTGGGCGGCCAGCGTGCCGGAGACCTCGCGACCAGCCATCGGGTGCGACCCTACGTACCGCGCGCCGAACCCGGCGGCGGATGCAGCCGCGGCGACCGGGCCCTTGACGGAGGCCACATCGGTGACCACGGCGTCGGGCCAGCGACGCAGCGACGCGACGACCACGTCGGGCGTAGCCGCGGGCGAGACGGCGACGATCACGAGCGAAGGCGACTGGGCGTCACTGAGCGCACGACCCGCGCCGATGCGCCAGGCGACCTGCTCGGCCGACGCGTCGGCGTCCTCGATCGAGGGATCCCACCCGGCGGCCGTCAGGCCGATGCCGATGCTCGCACCGATGAGGCCTGCACCCACGAGGTGCACGTGCTGCTGTGTCATGGCTCGGGTCCCTACTGGGCGAGGTCGCGCCGCAGGGCGACCGCCTCGCGCAGGTACACGTGGACGACCTCATCGCGGGGCACGTCCATGTCGGCGTGCATCATCACGCGCACCACGCGGGGAAGCGCACCTGGGACGGGAATCTCCTGCGCGCACATGAGCGGCACCGCGCCGAAGCCCATGTCACGCGCCGCCGCCGCGGGGAAGTCAGAGACCAGATCCGGGGTCACCGTGAAGATCGCCGAGATGACGTCGTCGGTCGTGAGCGCATTCTCACGCATCACCGCATCCACCAGCTCCTTGGTGCGCTCGTGGAGGTGAGACCTCTCGTCCACCTCGAGCGTGATGGCGCCACGGATCGCACGAACGGTCATGGGGTTCATCGTATCGGTCAGCGCACCCCACGGAGCCACCCGGTGCGCGCGACGACCGCCGTCAGAGACCCGCGACCTCCATGAGCGCACCCACGTCCTCGCGTCCCAGCACGCGCACCTCGCCAGGGGCGAGCGTGCCGAGCCGGATGGGGCCGAACTGCGTGCGCACGAGCTCGAGCACAGGGTGGCCCACGGCAGCGAGCATGCGTCGCACGATGCGGTTGCGTCCCTCATGGAGCTCGACCTGGACGAGCGAGCTCTCGCCGCTCACGTCGAGGATCTGGCAGTCGCTCACACGCACGGGTCCGTCGTCAAGATCGACTCCGGCGCGCAGCTGCGTGCAGACCTGCTTCGCGACCCTGCCCTCGACCTTCGCCACGTACACCTTGGACACCCCGTGCGTGGGGTGCGCCAGGCGGTTGGCGAGCTCGCCGTCGTTCGTCAGCAGGATCACGCCCGTCGTCTCCGCGTCAAGGCGACCCACGTGGAACAGGCGTTCGGCGTAGCCGGCGACGTACGTATCGAGGGCGGGCCTGCCCTGCGGGTCCGACATCGTGGAGACGACGCCCGCGGGCTTGTTCAGCACCACGGTGACGATGCGGTCGTCGACCGAGATCCGCTTGCCGTCGACCTCGATCGCCACATCATCGGGGTCGATGCGCACGCCCAGCTGGTCCACGACCTCGCCGTTGACCTTGACCCGACCGGCCTCGATCATCTCCTCGCACTTGCGGCGCGAACCGACGCCAGCGGAAGCGAGGACCTTCTGCAGCCGAATGCCCTCGGGGCGGTGGATCTCGAGCTCGGCCATCAGCGCTCCCCCGCGCCGTCGGCGCCGTCGATGTCGGCCAGATCAGGAAGGTAGGGCGCCAGCGGAGGCAACTCGTCGAGCGACGAGATCCCCAGACGGTCCAGGAGTTCGGTGGTGGTGCCGTAGAGCACGGCTCCGCCCTGCTCCCCCACCTCGGTCACCAGGCCGCGTGCGCTCAGCGTCTTCATCACGGAGTCCACGTTAACGCCGCGCACCTGGGACACCTGACCACGGGTCACGGGCTGGCGGTACGCGACGACGGCCAGGGTCTCGAGCGCCGCCTGCGACAGCCGCGCGGACTGGCCCTCGACGATGAACGCGCCCACGACGTCGGCGTACAGGCGCGACGAGTACATGCGCCAGCCCCCACCCACCTCGCGCAGCTCGAAGCCGCGCGGCGCCTCGGGATCGGCGTACTCGTCTCGCAGCGCGTGGAGCGTCGCGGTCACGTCGTCCACGGGAACGCCCACGGCGGCCGCGAGCTCGGCCGGCTGCACCGGCTCGTCGACGACCATGAGCACCGCTTCGATCGCGCCTCGGGTCTGCGTGTCGGTCACTCCTGGGTCCTCTCCTGCGTCTCGCGCTGCGCCGACTCGGCGACCTCGGCACGCCGGGCCGCGTCCAGAGCGACGCCCATGCCGTCGTCCTCGTCGAACTCGGCTGAGACCTCGATCTCGCCGCTGCCGCCGGTCCACCGGATGGTCAGCTCGCCGAGCGAGCGTACCTGGTCAAAGGCGACGGCCGCCTCACGGAACAGCTCGAGCAGCGCCAGGAACCGTGCCACGACCACGTTGACGTCGTCCGCGTCCGAGACGAGGGAGCGGAACGTGACGGCGCCCGCACGCTGCAGCCGCGATGCGATGAGCTGCGCCTGGTCGCGCACGCTCACCGCGGGATTGTGCAGATGCGAGATCGACACCGTCGGAGCCGCCTTGGGCTGCATCGCATGCGCCGCGAGCCGCGCCAGGTCGTCGGGCGTCACGCTCCACACGAGCTCGGGAAGCAGCATCGCGAAATGCGGCTCCAGTGGCACATCGCGCGCGATCCTGCGCGGCCCAGCGAGCATCCCGTCGAACGATGCCGCCACCTCCTTGAACGCGCGGTACTGCAGGAGGCGGGCAAACAGCAGGTCGCGCGCCTCGAGCAGCTCGAGATCCTCGAGGTCGTCGACCTCGCCCTGCGGCAGCAGCCGCGCCGCCTTGAGATCGAGCAGGGTCGCGGCCACGACGAGGAACTCCGAGGCCTGCGACAGGTCCCACTCGCCCTCCCGCACGCGCACGATCGCCAGGAACTCGTCGGTCACGCGCCCGAGCGCGACCTCGGTGATCTCCAGCTCGTGCTTGGAGATGAGGGACAGCAGCAGGTCGAACGGTCCCTCGAAGTTGTCGAGGTGAACCTCGAACGCGCCTCGCGATGCCTGGGTGGGCTCGACGGCCTCGGCGGTCACGTCAGGCGACCGCACCCCGGGCGACGAGCTCGCGCGCCAGCCTCCGGTACGACTCCGATCCGGCGTGTGCCGGGGCGAAGGACAGGATGGGCTCGGCGGCGACCGTGGCGTCGGGGAACTTCACGGTGCGATGGATCATGGTGTCCGTCACGCGATCCCCGAAGGCCTCGCGGACGCGCTCCACGACCTCCTGGGAGTGCAGCGTGCGCGCGTCGTACATCGTCGGGACGATCGCGTCCATGGTGAGGCGCGGGTTCAGGCGGTCCTGGACCTTCTTGATCGTGTCCACCAGCAGCGCGACGCCGCGCATCGCGAAGTACTCCGAGGCGAGCGGAATCACCACGCCATGGGCGGCGACGAGCGCGTTGACCGTCAGCAGGCCCAGCGACGGCTGGCAGTCGATGAGGACCACGTCGTAGTCGTCCTCGATCGGCCTCAGCGCACGGGCGAGCGCGCTCTCACGTGCGACCTCGCCCACGAGCTGCACCTCAGCTGCGGACAGGTCGATGTTCGCTGGGAGCACGTCGAGGTTCTCGTACGAGGTCGGGAGGATCACGTCCTTCGTGGGCACGTCGGAGCCCATCAGCAGGTCGTAGACCGTGGTCACCAGATCGTGCGAGGCGATGCCCAGGCCGGCCGACGCCGCACCCTGGGGATCGAAGTCGACCAGCAGGACGCGTCGGCCGTACTCCGCCAGCGCGGCGGCGAGGTTGACCGACGTGGTCGTCTTGCCCACGCCGCCCTTCTGATTGCACAGCGCGACCACGCGGGCAGGTCCGTGAGAGGTCAGCGGCTGCGGAATGGCGAAGTCGGTCACGGGCCCCAGGTTACCCCCGGCCGCGCGCCTCTCACCCGCGGGCGCGCGGGTGAGCAGAGGCATACACCTCGCGCAGCGTGTCGCGTGTGACCAGGGTGTACACCTGCGTCGTCGTCACCGAGGCGTGACCCAGCAGCTCCTGCACCACGCGCACGTCGGCACCACCCGAGAGCAGGTGCGTGGCGAACGAGTGCCGGAGCGTGTGAGGGCTGACGTCGGGCACGCCCGCGCGCTCTGCCGCGGCCCTCAGAATCGCCCACGCGCTCTGGCGTGAGAGCCTTCCGCCGCGCGCGTTGAGGAACACCGCCGCCAGCCCGACGCCGTGGCTGGCGAGCGCGGGCCTGCCCCTCACGAGATACGCGTGCAGGGCCTCGGTCGCGTAGCCGCCGACCGGCACCACCCTCTCCTTGCGCCCCTTGCCTCGCAGGAGCACGCTCTCGCCGCCCGGTTCGAGGCTGACGTCGTCCACGTCGAGCCCCACGGCCTCGGAGATGCGCGCGCCCGTGGCGTACACGAGCTCGAGCAGCGCCCTGTCCCTCAGCGAGGCAGGCCCGTCCTCGGGCGACGCGGCCTCGAGGATGGCCGCCACAGCGTCGGTCGGAATGGCCTTGGGCAGGCGCTTCGGCACCGCACGCGGCTTGATCTCGACGGAGGGGTCGTCGTCCGACCACCCTTCCGCGACCGCGAACCGATGCCATCCGCGGACCGCGACCACCACGCGAGAGGCCGACGCGGGCGCGAGCGCGCTGCCGCCGTCCGATCCGGTGCCGATCGCGCTCGCGAACGCGGCCACGTCGTCGCGCGTGACGTCTGCGATCGCGTCGCGCGCGCGGGATGCGAGGAACTGCCCGTAGCGCTCCAGGTCACGGCGATAGGCGGCGAGGGTGTTGTCGCTCAGGCCGCGCTCGACAGCGAGGTGCGCGAGGTAGGCCTCCCGCTCGCTCGCGAGCACGTCAGCTCCAGGCCGTCAGCACATCAGGCAGGAACGGGTCCACGAGCACTGCGGCGAACACGAGCGTGAGGTACACGATCGAGTCGCGGAAGAGCCGCATCTCCTTGAGCGAGGTATCGCCGTGGAGCGAGCGCCTGTACAGCGCGATGCAGCCCCACGTGAACCACGCGCCCGAGCCGAGCGCGATAGCGGCGTACACCCACGTCATTCCGCCCACCGGCACCAGGATCAGCGAGGTCACGACCATTGCCACGGCGTACGCGATCATCTCGATCGCCACGCGACGCGTGGACGCCACCACCGGCAGCATCGGCACCTCGGCGTGCGCATAGTCGCGCTTGAACTTCATCGACAGCGGCCAGTAGTGCGGCGGAGTCCAGAAGAAGACGATGAGGAACAGCAGGAACGGCTCCCACGCGAGCGACTCTGTCACCGCGGCCCAGCCGATCAGCGCGGGCATGCAGCCCGCGATGCCGCCCCACACGATGTTCTGCGCCGTCCGGCGCTTGAGGATCATCGTGTAGCCGACCACATAGCCCAGGATCGCGAGCACGGTCAGCAACGTCGCCAACGGCGACCCCACGAGCACCCAGAACCACAGCACCGAGACGATCGTGACCGACCAGGCGAACACGAGCGCCGCACGCGGGGTTACCTCGCCCGTGACCAGAGGACGGCGTCGGGTGCGCTTCATCACCGCGTCGATGTCGCGGTCGATGTAACTGTTGAAGGCGTTCGCGGCACCTGCCGAGAGGAAGCCGCCCACCAGCGTCAGGATCGTGAGCCCGACGGGTGGCCATCCGTCCGCGGCCAGCACCATGGCCGGCAGCGTCGTCACCAGCAGCAGCTCGATCACGCGCGGCTTCATCAGCGCGACATACGCCTTGACGCGGCGCGTCGCGTGAAGCCAGCGCGGCACCGTCGGCGCGGGCACGTCGGACACAGCGCTCGCGTTCAGGGGCATGTTCCGAGTCTACGCCCGCGCACACCCGGAACGGGACCTCCGTCCCGGTCGTGGAGGGACTCGGCGCGCGCCCACGCCCACTAGGCTGGGTGCGTCAACGCTGAATCACTTGGGAGACGTCCGTGACCCTGAATTGGACCGAAGCAGACCACCGCGCCGTCGACACCCTCCGGGTGCTCGCCGCCGACGCAGTTGAGAAGGTGGGCAACGGCCACCCCGGCACCGCGATCTCGCTGGCGCCCGCCGCCTACCTCCTGTTCCAGAACGTGATGCGCCACGACCCCGCCGACTCGAAGTGGATCGGCCGCGACCGCTTCGTACTGTCCGCGGGGCACTCGTCGCTCACGCTGTACCTCCAGCTCTTCGCGAGCGGCTACGACCTGGGCCTCGATGACCTCAAGGCACTGCGCACCGAGGGCTCGCGCACGCCCGGCCACCCCGAGTACGGCCACACCGACGGCGTCGAGATCACGACCGGCCCTCTGGGAACCGGCATCGCCTCCTCGGTCGGCATGGCCATGGCCTCGCGCCGTGAGCGCGGCCTGCTCGACCCCGACGCGGCGCCCGGCTCGTCGCCGTTCGACCACTTCGTGTACGTCATCGCCGGCGACGGCGACCTGCAGGAGGGCGTCTCGCACGAGGCCAGCGCGCTTGCAGGCACGCAGGAGCTCGGCAACCTCATCGTGATCTGGGACGACAACAAGATCTCGATCGAGCACGAGACGGACATCTCGTTCACCGAGGACGTCCTGGGACGCTACGCCGCCTACGGGTGGCACACCCAGCACGTGTCCTGGGTCGGCAAGGACGGCTACCAGGAGGACCCCGCCGCGCTGCTCGAGGCCATCGAGGCCGCGAAGGCCGAGACCGGGAAGCCCTCGATCATCGCGCTCAGCACCATCATTGGCTGGCCCTCGCCCACCAAGCAGAACTCCGGCGGCGTGCACGGCTCCGCGCTCGGCGCCGCCGAGGTCGCGGGCCTCAAGGAGGTGCTCGGCTTCGACCCTGAGCAGTCGTTCGTCGTCGAGCCCGAGATCCTCGCCCACATGCAGCAGGTCAAGGACCGCGGCCAGCAGGCGCACTCCGAGTGGAACGCGACGTTCACCCGCTGGCAGGACGAGAACCCCGAGCGCGCCGCACTGCTCGCGCGTCTGATGGACCGCGCCCTGCCCGAGGGCTGGACCGAGGCTCTGCCCGAGTTCGAGGTCGGCGGCAAGGTCGCCACTCGCGCCGCCTCCGGCAAGGTGCTGTCCGCCCTGGCGCCGGTGCTGCCCGAACTGTGGGGCGGCTCGGCCGACCTCGCCGGATCGAACAATACGACCATGGACGGCGAGCCGTCGTTCCTGCCGCCGCGCCGCTCGACCCACTCCTACCCGGACGGCGAGTGGTACGGCCGCACGCTCCACTTCGGTATCCGCGAGTTCGGCATGGGCACGATCCTCAACGGCATCACGCTCCACGGCCTCACGCGCGTGTACGGCGGCACGTTCCTGGTGTTCTCCGACTACATGCGTGCTTCGGTCCGCCTGGCTGCGCTGATGCAGATCCCCACCACCTTCGTGTGGACGCACGACTCGGTGGGACTGGGCGAGGACGGCCCCACCCACCAGCCGATCGAACACATCGCGACGCTGCGCGCCATCCCCGGCCTCGACGTCATCCGCCCCGCCGACGCGAACGAAACCGCATACGCGTGGAAGACGATCCTGGAGACCACGGACCGTCCCTCCGCGATCATCCTCACGCGCCAGAACGTCCCGACGCTCGAGGGCACTTCGGCCGAGGGCGTCGCCAAGGGCGCCTACGTGCTCGCAGGCGCCGACGAGGATGCCGACGTGCTCCTGGTCGCGACCGGCTCCGAGGTCTCGGTGGCGCTCGCCGCGCGCGAGGCCCTCGCCTCCGACGGCATCAAGGCCCGCGTGGTCTCCATGCCGTCGCGTGAGCGCTTCGAGCGTCAGGACGCCGCGTACCGCGAGTCCGTGCTGCCGTCCGCTCTCAAGGTGCGTGTCTCCGTCGAGGCGGGCTCGCCGCTCGGCTGGCGCGAGATCGTCGGCGACGCCGGACGCACCATCGGCATCGATCACTTCGGCGAGTCGGCCTCCGGCGCGCTGCTGCTCGAGAAGTACGGCTTCACGGCCGAGAATGTCGCAGCGGTCGCGAAGGACGCCCTCAAGGCGGCTGAGTGACCCGACACCTGAGCAGCTGGGTGGGCCTCGACCATGAGGCCCACCTCGCTCTCACGGCGAGCGCTGAGACTGTCGACACGATCGACCACCTCATCCCCGGGCTCGTGCGTGACGAGGTGGCCTCGCGGCTCACCGCTCAGGACCCCACCCTCTGGGGACCGGACGCGCACGAACGCGCCCGCGTGCGCCTGGGGTGGACATCGCTTCACGTCAGTTCGCGAGAGCTCCTCGAACGTCTCGAGGGGCTCTTCGTCGACGCACGCGGCGACGGGCTGACCCGCGTCGTGCTCGCGGGCATGGGCGGCGCCGCGCTCGGCGCCGAGGTCATCTGCGGATCTGCAGGGGTGCCGCTCGAGGTGCTCGACACGAGCGACCCCCAGGCCGTCCGTCGCGCCTTCGCGGGCGACCTCGCGTCCACCGTCCTGGTGCTCGCCTCGAAGTCGGGCGACACCGTCGAGGTGGACGCGCACCGGCGTGCGTTCGTCGAGGCGTGCGACGCGGCGGGCGTCGACGCATGGTCCCGCATCGTCGTGGTCACCGACGAGGGCAGCCCCCTGCACCGCCGGGCGCTCGAGGACGGCGCCAGGGACATCTTCCTCGCGGACCCCACCGTCGGTGGGAGCTTCTCGGTGCTCACGGCGTTCGGACTCGTCCCGGCTGCGCTCGCAGGTGTGGCGGTCCACGAACTCCTGGATGAGGCGGCCGCCGTCGCCGACTCGCTGGCCGAGGACGACGCTGCCAACCCAGCCCTCATCCTGGCAGCCGCGCTCGCGGGACCACGATCGACCATCGTGCTCACCGACGCCGGCTCAGGTCACGTGGGCCTCACGGCATGGGTCGAGCACCTCCTCGCCGAGTCGACCGGCAAGGCGGGCGTCGGCCTGCTGCCCGTCGTCTCCGAGACGCCTGCGCCCGAACTCAACCGCGCAGACGCACTCGAGTGCCGGCTGGTCGGCCTCGACGACGAGCCCTCGGCGGAGCACGCCCTGGTGACCGCAGCCGGAACGCTCGGCGCACAGCTCCTCCTGTGGCAGCACGCGACCGCGATCGCGTGCCGACTCCTGGGGGTCGACCCCTTCGACGAGCCAGAGGTCGACGCGTCGAAGGATGCCGCGCGCGCCCTGATCGACGACGACACGGCACCGGCTGACCCTGCATTCCTGGACGAGGGCATCGAGGTGCGTGCCTCGCCCGGGCTGCTGGGCGACGCGTCGACCGTCGCCGAGGCGCTACTCATGCTGGAGGACGCCGTCGGCCCCGGCGGCTACCTCGCCGTGGTTGCGTATGCCGACGAGGAGTCGTTCCCCTCGCTGCCACGTCTCCGACGCGCAGTCGCCCGCCGCATCGACCGCAGCGTCACGTTCGGCTGGGGCCCACAGGTACTGCACACCACCGGACAGCTCCACAAAGGCGGCGCCCCCCTCGGCGCGTATCTTCAGATCGTGGCGCCCTACGCCGAGGACCTCGCGATCCCTGGCCGTGCGCTGACCTTCGGGCAGCTGCGCGACGCCCAGGCTGCCGCGGACGCCTCCGCACTCGCCGCGCGGGGCCGTCCCGTCCTGACCCTGACCTTGACCGATCCGTCGCAGACCGCGCGTCTGACGGCCCTGATGGAAGGCTGATCATTTGAACCCCCTGAGGGATCCACGAGATCGTCGACTCCCCCGGATCGCGGGCTCCTGCGGGCTCGTGATGTTCGGTGTCACGGGTGACCTCGCACGCAAGAAGCTCATGCCAGCGGTCTACGACCTTGCGAACCGAGGGCTTCTGCCTCCCGCATTCGCGCTCACGGGCTTCGCGCGCCGTGAGTGGGGACGGGAGGACTTCGCGCAGGTCGTGCACGACTCCGTTCGCGAGCACGCGCGCACGCCGTGGCGCGAGGAGACGTGGCGCCAGCTCTCCGAAGGCATCCGGTTCGTCCAGGGCACCTTCGACGACCCCGAGGCGTTCGCCGAACTGCGCCGAACCGTCGAGGACCTCGACGAGAGACGCGGCACAGGAGGCAACCACGCCTTCTACCTGTCCATCCCGCCGTCGGCCTTCCCGCAGGTCATCACGCAACTGCGCGACTCAGGGCTCTCCGACCCCAAGGAGGGCACGTGGCGCCGCGTGGTGATCGAGAAGCCGTTCGGTCACGACCTCGAGTCCGCCGAGCGTCTCGATGACGTGGTCTCGGAGGTCTTCCCTCCCGATTCGGTCTTCCGCATCGACCACTACCTCGGCAAGGAGACGGTGCAGAACCTCTTGGCGATCCGTTTCGCCAACCAGCTCTTCGAGCCGATCTGGAACTCGCAGTACATCGACCACGTGCAGATCACCATGGCCGAGGACATCGGCATCGGGTCGCGTGCCGGCTACTTCGACGGCATCGGCACCGCCCGTGACGTGATCCAGAACCACCTCCTCCAGCTCTTCGCACTGACGGCCATGGAGGAGCCGGCGAGCTTCGAGGCGGCCGACCTGAGGACGGAGAAGGAGAAGGTGCTGCGCTCGGTGCAGCTGCCGTCCGACCTCGGCCTCGGCACCGCCCGCGGCCAGTACGCCGCGGGCTGGCGCGGTGGCGAGCAGGTCGGCGGCTTCCTCGACGAGGACGGCATCTCGCCCGAGTCGATCACGGAGACGTACGCCGCGATCCGCCTCGACGTGCCCAACCGACGCTGGAACGGCACGCCGTTCTACCTGCGGGCCGGAAAGCGGCTGGGCCGGCGCGTGACCGAGATCGCCCTCGTCTTCAAGAAGGCGCCCTCGCCCTATTTCCAGCACATCCAAGGCTCCGACGTGGGCACGAACGCGCTCGTGATCCGCGTCCAGCCCGACGAGGGCGTCACGCTGCGCTTCGGCTCCAAGGTGCCGGGCTCCACCATGGAGGTACGCGACGTCACGATGGACTTCGCGTACGGCAATGCGTTCACCGAGAGCTCCCCGGAGGCGTACGAGCGGCTGATCCTCGACGTCCTGCTGGGCGATCCGCCGCTCTTCCCCCGCCAGGAGGAGGTCGCACTGTCGTGGAAGATCCTCGACCCCATCACCGAGTACTGGTCCACTCAGGGCCAGCCTGAGCCGTACCGTTCGGGCACGTGGGGACCGCCCAGCGCGGATGAGATGCTGGCACGCGACGGGCGTGCATGGAGGCGACCATGATCATCGAGATGCCGAACACGACGACGTCCGCGATCGCGAAGCGACTCGTGCAGTCGCAGCGCGAGGGCGGCGTGATCACGCTCGCGCGCGTCATGACGCTCGTCATCGACGCGAAGGGCGCCGACTTCGAAGCCGCGATCGCCACGGCCAACGTCGCGTCCCGCGAGCACCCCTGCCGGATCATCGTGATCGCGCCCCAGACAGGAACTGAGGCACGTCTGGACGCCGAGATCCGCGTCGGAGGCGACGCCGGCGCCTCCGAGGTGATCGTGCTCCGCCCGTCAGGCGAGCAGGTGGGCCACGACGACACGCTCATCACTCCGCTGCTGCTCCCCGACGCCCCTATCGTCGCGTGGTGGCCTGCGGACGTGCCTCACGAGTGCTCCGTGACGGGCCTCGGCAAGATGGCTCAGCGCCGCATCACGGACTCCAAGGGCGACGCTGACCCGGCCTTCGTGCTGCGCTGCCTCGCGCACGACCACCGCCAGGGCGACACGGATCTCGCGTGGACCCGGCTCACGCGCTGGCGCGCGCTGCTCGCCTCCGCACTGGAGCAGGTCGCAGAGCCGGTCGTCACCAAGGCGCGCATCCACGGAGACATGGACAGCCCGTCGATCCTGCTCCTTGGCGCGTGGCTCAAGAACGTGCTCGGCTGCGAGATCGAGGCCACGTACGACGCCTCGGTGCATGCGCTCCAGCACATCGTCCTCGAGACGCCGTCAGGTGAGATCAGCATCTCGAGGCCCGACGGCCACCACGCGACGCTCAGCCAGCCAGGACAGCCCGACCACATCATCGCGCTGCCCGCGCGGACGCTCGACGAGTGCCTCGCGGAAGAGCTGCGTCGCCTCGACGACGATCCGGTCTACGGGGAGGCCCTCGCGACGTTCGGAACTGCCTCATGACGCGCGTCGTGGTCCTCCCTGACGCCGAGGCCGTCGCGCAGTCCGCCGCCGCTCGCCTGCTGGTCACGGTCCAGGACGTGCTCACGACCAAGCACGTCGCACACGTCGTGCTGACGGGCGGCACTGTGGGCACGCGCACGCTCGCGGCCGTCGCCTCGTCGCCACTGGCCGACTCGATCGACTGGACGAGCGTGCACGTGTGGTGGGGCGACGAACGGTTCGTCCCCAGCGGCCACTCCGACCGCAACGAGGGCCAGGCACAGCAGGCAATGCTCACCCACCTGCCCATCCCCGAGGAGAACATCCACCGTATGGGCGCATCGGACGTCTACGTCACGGCAGACGAGGCCGCGTCGGCCTACCTCGCCGAGATCGAGGCAGCCGGTTCCCCGAAGTGGGATGTGCTCATGCTGGGGCTCGGTCCTGACGGGCACGTCGCGTCCCTCTTCCCCGGGCACGACGGCTACACCCAGCCCGGCGCCGACGTGGTCGCCGTCCACGACTCCCCCAAGCCGCCCCCTACGCGCGTCTCGCTGGGGCTCGGCACCATCCAGCGTGCGTCCCGTGTGTGGGTGGTCGCCGCGGGTGCCGAGAAGGCCGACTCGGTCGCTCGCTGCCTCCACGGCGACCGCGAGCTCCCTGGCGCGGCCGCCCATGGCGAAGAGACGCTGTGGCTCATCGACGCGGCGGCCTCGACGCTCGTCTAGGCGTTTCGCCGCCGCAGACCGGAAGACGACGAGGGGGATCCCGCCAGCGTGGCGGGATCCCCCTCGTCGTCCGTGGCGCCGCTGCGCCTAATGCTTCTTGCCCATGAGCAGGTCCCGGCCCTCGGCGCTGACTCCGACGGTCTCCGGCTCTCCGAGCCGCTCCCGCACGCTCGCGACGATCGCATCGATATCGAACTCGTTCGGCTTCGAGTAGATCTGCTCACCGTCCGCGGTGAACGTGAAGACGCCCTTGCGTCCGGTCTTCAGGGTGACGCCGTCGAGCGCGTTGCCGAACTCCTCCAGGAGCCGAGTCTGAGCCTCCGTCGCGCGCGGCAGATACCCGCAGGGAACGCAGTACTCGATCGTGACTCCTCAACGGTGGGTACAGGGGTCGCACGCGTCAACACGCGCGCACCCCGAGCGCTTCCCGACCGAGGTCTCAGTCTGCGACGGCGACGGGAGCGTCGCCGCGACGCGCGCGGAGCTCGCTCAGCGCCTCGTCGAGAAGGGCCTTGCCCTCCTCTTCCGAACGGCGCTCCTTCACATAGGCGAGGTGCGTCTTGTAGGGCTCGTTCCGCAGCGGCTCAGGCGGGTTCTCCGAGTCGAGACCCGCGGGGAGGCCGCATCGCGGGCAGTCCCACTCGAGCGGGATCTCCGGGTCCTCGAAGTCCTCGCCGAGAGCGAAGCTAGGGCTCGTGACGTGACCCTTCGCGCAGTAGTAGTCGACGGTGCGCCTGGGCGCGGACTCGCCGCGCTCGGCCTCACCCATCGGTCCGGCTCCCACGCGAGAGCCGCGGATGGCGTTTCCTCCAGCCATGTCTACCCCTCAGTCCTGTCGCAGCCGTCTACAGCGACGCGAACCGCTGGATCAGGCCCAGCAGCACGATCACGAGCACCCACAGGATCGCTGCGCCCCAGGTGATGCGCGTCAGGTTGCGCTCACCCACCGACGACGACTGGATCCCGGACGCGAGTCCTCCGCCGAACATGTCGGTGATGCCGCCGCCACGTCCGCGGTGCGTCAGCACGAGTCCGATGATCACCACGCTGAGCACGACGAGCAGCACCCACAGGGTGGTCTCAAGGATGTCCACGCTTCTCCCAAGCATCTTCGACAGCGGTCTGGACCATCTTACGCGAGGACGGCGTGGCCCGGGACCAGGTCCCGGACCACGCCGTCAACGTCAGATGCCGACCTGGTGCTCCTTGAAGCGCGCGATCTTCGCGAACTCCTCGGGGTCGAGGCTCGCGCCGCCGACCAGGCCTCCGTCCACGTCGGCCTCCGCCATGAGCTGAGCGATCGACGAGGACTTGACCGAACCGCCGTACAGGACGCGCACGCCGTCAGCGATCTCCGCGTCGTACAGCTCCGCGAGCCGACCGCGAATGGCGGCGCAGACCTCCTGCGCATCGGCCGGCGTCGCGACCTCGCCGGTGCCGATTGCCCACACGGGCTCGTACGCGATGACGACGTCCTTCGCCTGCTCCGCGGGAAGGTCGGCCAGCGCGCCGTCCACCTGCGCGAGCGTGTACTCGACGTGCGTGCCCTCCTTGCGGATGTCGAGGCCCTCGCCCACGCACACGATCGGCACGATGCCGTGCGCGAACGCAGCCTTGGTCTTGGCCGCCACGATCTCGTCCGTCTCGCCGTGGTACTGACGGCGCTCCGAGTGGCCGACCGCGACGTACGAGACGCCCAGCTTCGCGAGCTGCGAGCCCGCGACCTCACCCGTGTACGCGCCTGAGGCGTGCTGCGAGATGTCCTGCGCGCCGTACTTGATGTCGAGCTTGTCCGCGTCCACGAGCGTCTGCACCGAGCGCAGCGACGTGAAGGACGGCAGGACCGCGACCTCGACGGACTCGAAGTCATGCTTCGCGTCGCGCAGGAGCCATGCGAGCTTCTGCACGGTGTGAGTGCCCTCGAGGTGGTCCAGGTTGAGCTTCCAGTTGCCAGCGATGAGCGGGGTACGTGCCATGTGTCAGCCCTCCAGGACGTCCAGGCCCGGGAGCACCTTGCCCTCGAGCAGCTCGAGCGACGCGCCGCCGCCCGTCGAGATGTGGCCGAAGCCGGCCTCGTCGAAGCCGAGGCGACGCACAGCCGCGGCGGAGTCGCCGCCACCGACCACGGAGAAGCCCTCGGAGTCGATCATGGCCTGCGCGACGGACTTGGTGCCACCGGCGAACGCCTCGAACTCGAACACGCCCATCGGGCCGTTCCACACAATCGTCTTGGCGTCCGCGAGCTTGGACGCGAAGAGCGCGCCAGACTCGGGGCCGATGTCGAGACCCATGCTCTCGGCCGGGATCGCGTCGGCCGCGACGACCTCGTACGCCGCGTCCGCTGCGAACGCCTCGGCCGCCACGATGTCCGTCGGCAGCACGATCTCGACGCCGTTGGCCTCCGCAGTCGCGAGGTAGCCCTTCACCGTGTCGAGCTGGTCCTCCTCGAGCAGGGACTTTCCAACGCCGTAGCCCTTCGCGGCGAGGAACGTGAACACCATGCCGCCACCGATGAGCAGGCGATCTGCCTTGGTGAGCAGGTTGGCGATGACGCCGAGCTTGTCGGAGACCTTCGAGCCTCCGAGCACGACCGCGTACGGACGAGCCGGGTCGGTCACGGCCTTGCTGAGCGACTCGACCTCCTTCTGCACGAGCAGACCTGCAGCAGCGGGCAGGATCTGTGCGACGTCATAGACCGACGCCTGCTTGCGGTGCACCACGCCGAAGCCGTCCGAGACGAACACGTCCGCGAACGCGGCGAGTTCAGCCGCGAGGGACTGGCGCTCCTCGTCGACCTTCGACGTCTCGCGCGCATCGAAACGCACGTTCTCGAGCATGGCCACCTGGCCCGGCTCGAGCGCGGCGACGACGGAGGCGGCCGACGGGCCGACGAGGTCCTCGGCGAGGTTCACGGGCTTGCCGAGCAGCTCCGAGAGGCGCGCAGCGGCCGGCGCGAGGGAGAACGCGGGGTCCGGCTCGCCCTTGGGGCGGCCGAGGTGCGCCATCACGATGACGGAGGCGCCAGCGCCGAGAAGCTTCTCGATGGTAGGGACGGACGCGCGCACGCGGCCGTCGTCAGTGATCGTGGTGCCGTCGAGCGGAACGTTCAGATCGGCGCGCAGCAGCACCTTCTTGCCGGTGAGGTCGCCGAGGGAGTCGATGGTCTTCATCTCAGTCCTTGGAATCGTGGGTGTGGTGGTCTAGACGCGACGACGCCCGCGAACGCCGGAGCGGACGCGGGCGTCGCCGTGAGTCACGTGAGGCGGATGCCGTTAGAGGCGCTCGCCGACGTACTCGGTCAGCTTGACGAGCGAGGTCGAGTAGCCCCACTCGTTGTCGTACCAGGAGACGATCTTGACCATGTTGCCGTTCACCTTGGTGAGCTTGGCGTCGAAGATCGACTGGTGCGGGTCGCCCACGATGTCGGACGAGACGATGTCGTCCTCGACGTAGGACAGCGTGCCCGCCATGGCGCCCTCAGCAGCGGCCTTGACCGCGGCGTTGACCTCCTCGATGGTGGTCTCCTTGCCGGCCTCGAAGGTGAGGTCGGTCGCGGAGCCGGTGATGGTCGGCACACGCATCGCGAAGCCGTCCAGCTTGCCCTTGAGCTCGGGGAGCACGAGGGCGACGGCCTTCGCCGCACCGGTCGAGGTGGGGACGATGTTCTGCGCGGCGGCACGGGCGCGGCGCAGGTCCTTGTGGGGACCGTCCTGGAGGTTCTGGTCGCCGGTGTAGGCGTGAACCGTGGTCATGAGGCCCTTCTCGATGCCGATCGCGTCGTTGAGGGCCTTCGCGACGGGCGCGAGGCAGTTGGTGGTGCACGAGGCATTCGAGATCACGTGGTGCGACGCGGGGTCGTAGTCCGTGTGGTTCACGTTCACGACGAAGGTGGCGTCCTCGTTCTTGGCCGGGGCCGAGATGATGACCTTCTTGGCTCCGGCGTCGATGTGAGCCTTGGCCTTGGTCGCGTCGGTGAAGAAGCCGGTCGACTCGATGACGATGTCGGCACCGAGCTCGGCCCAGGGGAGGTTCGCGGGGTCGCGCTCCGCGAGGGCCTTGATGGCCTTGCCGTCGACGTAGATCGCGTCGTCGTCGAAGGTGACCTCCTTCGGGAACTTGCCGAGCACGGTGTCGTACTTCAGCAGGTGCGCGAGGGTGGCGTTGTCGGTGAGGTCGTTGACCCCCACGATCTCGATGTCGGCGCCCTGGGCCAGCGCGGCCCGGAAGAAGTTGCGTCCGATACGGCCGAAGCCGTTGATACCGACCTTGATGGTCACAGTTTCTCTCCTCGGCTCGCGCCACGGAGTCGCGGCGCGGTAGGTAGCAGATGGGCCGCACGTCTACGTGCGTAGATGACGCCGCAACGAGCGGGTCACTGGTTCCCACCCTACACTCAAGCCGCACACGCGACCGCGCGACGAAGGTCCCGTCACGGACCAGGGAGGTCGGCCCTCAGTCGAGGTCGATGAGCTCCTGCGAGATGCCCGCCTCGGTGTCGGGAATCCCGAGCTCCTCCGCACGCTTGTCAGCGGTAGCCAACAGCCTGCGGATCCTCCCCGCGACCGCGTCCTTCGTGAGCGGAGGGTCGGCGAGCTTGCCGAGCTCCTCGAGCGAGGCGTCGCGGTGCTCGAGTCGCAGCCGGCCCGCCTGCTCCAGGTGGTCCGGCACGTCGTCGCCGAGGATGTCGAAGGCGCGCGCCACCCTGGCGGAGGCCGCGACGGCCGCCTGTGCCGAGCGGCGCAGGTTCGCATCGTCGAAGTTCGCGAGGCGGTTCGCCGTGCCGCGGACCTCCCGGCGCGTGCGCTTCTCCTCCCACTCGAGCATCGTGTCGTGCGCGCCCAGCCGCGCGAGCATCTGCGCGATCGCATCCCCGTCGCGGATGACCACCCGGTCCACGCCGCGCACTTCGCGCGACTTCGCGGTGATCCCAAGCCGTCGCGCAGCGCCGACGAGCGCAAGCGCCGCCTCCGGACCCGGGGCCGTCACCTCGAGCGCGGCCGACCGCCCGGGCTCCGTGAGGGACCCGTGGGCGAGGAACGCCCCGCGCCACGCCGCCACGGTGTCCTCGACGGACCCGCCGACCACCTGCGGAGGCAGACCGCGCACGGGCCTCCCTCGGTGGTCGAGCAGCCCCGTCTGGCGTGCGAGCTTCTCTCCCTCCTTGACGACGCGCACCACGTAACGGTTGCCCTTGCGCAGCGCTCCGCCCGACACGACGATGATCTCCGACCCGAGGTTGTGCACCTCGGCGATGTGCTGGCGGAGGCGGCGCGCGCTCGCGGCCGTGTCGAGCTCCGCCTCGATCACGATGCGGCCGGCCACGATGTGCAGACCGCCCGCGAACCTCAGCGTCGTCGCGATCTCAGCCTTGCGCGCGGAGACCTTGTCCACCTGCACGCGCGCGAGTTCGTCCTTCACCTTCGCCGTCAGAGCCATGGGGTACATCCTTCCATGCGTCACCGCCGTGCCATGTCCGAGCCGAGCATTCCCCAGGCGTCGGACAGCGCTCCCGCAAGTGCGCGCGGATCGTGCCGGTCGGCTGTGCCATCGGCCAGCATCGACGCGACCAGCGGTCGCGCTCCCCAGTCGCGGATCTCGTCGAGCAACCCGTCGTCAGCGGCGTGGCTGCTGTCGACGACGACGATGGCGGGGGCGCTCCCCCCGGCTGCCGCGCGCAGCGCGCGGATATCGTCGATGCGCTCCGTCCCCTCGGTCTCGACGTCCTCGTGTGCGATGTTGAGTACAAGCACCGTGCGCGCCGATGCTGCATCGAGCGCCGCCGCCACGGAGCCGACGAGGTAGTGGGGCATCACCGACGTGTACCAGCTGCCCGGACCGAGCACGATCATGTCGGACTCGGCGATGGCCGCGAGAGTCGCGGGAGGGACTCGCGGCGCGACCGGCTCCATCCGAAGCGCCGTCACGCGCCCGACGGCGGTCGCGACGGCGACCTGACCTCGCACCTCGCACAGCTCGCCGTCGCGCTCGACCTGCGCCACGACCTCGAGCGGGTCGAGCGCCAGCGGCAGCACGCGCCCCTTCGCGCGGAGCAGCCGTGCCACCCAGTCGAGGCCCCCCACAATGTCTCCGGTGTGCTGCCACAGGCCCGCAATCAGCAGGTTCCCCACCGCGTGCCCGTCGAGCGGGCCCGAGGTGTCGAAGCGGGTCTGGAGCACGTCGCGCCAGGTCAGTCCCCAGGCCGTGTCCTCGCACAGCGCGCTGAGCGCCATGCGCAGGTCCCCCGGCGGGACGACGCTCATCTCCTCGCGCAGCCGACCCGAGGAGCCGCCGTCGTCGCCGACCGTGACCACCGCCGTCAGAGTCTCCGAGACGTCGCGAAGCGCGGTGAGGCTCGCATAGAGGCCGTGCCCACCTCCGAGCGCCACCACGTGCGGCAGCGTGCCGGTCATCGCGGTGCGTCCCGATGCGTGATGCGCACCTCGAGGCCGGTCTGGGCGAGCATCGCTCCCAGTCGCTCGGCCATGGCGACCGAACGATGCTTGCCGCCGGTACATCCCACGCCGATCGTCACCGAGTGCTTGTCATGCGCGCGGTATCCGCGCAGCGCGACGACGAGGGCCGCCGCGTAGCTCTCGAGGAACTCCGTGGCGCCCTCGGACCCGAGCACATGGTCGCGCACCGCCTCGTCGAGTCCCGTGAGCGGTCGCAACGCCGGGATCCAATGGGGGTTGTCGAGGAAGCGGACGTCAGCGAGGTAGTCGGCGTCGCGCGGCGCGCCATTCTTGAACCCGAAGGACACGACGTTCACGTGCAGCGACGGGACCTCCTGGGCCACCTGCTCCGTGATCACATCGCGCAGGTCGTGCACGCTCAGCTCGGACGTGTCGATCACATGGTGCGCGCGGTCGCGCGCCGCAGACACGGCCGCGCGTTCCCTCGCGATGCCCTCCAGGATGGTGCCGTCCTGCTGCAGCGGGTGGGGACGCCGCGCCTCCTCGAATCGCGCGACGAGGGTCTCGTCGGACGCGTCCAGGAAGATGACTCGCACGGTCACGCCGCGCGCGGCAAGGTCGTCCACGACCGCGTCGAGGTCGGCGAAGAACGCGCCGCCCCGCACATCGACCACAGCCGCGAGCCGTCCCGCCTCCTGCGTCGTCACCATCGCGACGAGCGATCCGAGCATCTGCGGCGGGAGGTTGTCGACCACGTACCAGCCGAGGTCCGCGAGGACGGCAGCCGCCCTGGTGCGGCCGGCCCCGGACATGCCGGTCACGATCAGCACCTCAGCGTCGAGGTCGGCGAGTGCGGGCCGGGGAAGGCCCGACGGGTAGGTCTCCGGGGAAGGATCGTCCGTCATGGCTCCAGCATGCCACCGGAGCCGTGCAGAGCCGCGTGAATCCGGCGCGCCGTGGCGTCGCCGACTCCGGGCACCATCGCGATCTGCTCCGGGTCGGCCTCGCGCAGCCGTGCCACGGATCCGAAGTGCGTGACCAAGGCCTTCGCTCGCGACGGCCCGACGCCGGGGATCGTGTCGAGCTCGGAGGCGCTCATCGCCTTGCCTCGTTTGCGGCGATGCGCGCCGATCGCGAAGCGGTGCGCCTCGTCACGGACGCGCTGCAGCAAGTACAGCGGCTCGGAACCGCGCGGGAGGATCACCGGGAAGTCGTCGTCGGGCACCCACACCTCTTCGAGGCGCTTCGCGAGCCCCACCACCGTGACGCCGGTGATGCCCAGCCGGTCGATCACGCGTCGCGCTGCGCGCACCTGCGGGAGGCCTCCGTCGACGACCACGAGCTGGGGCGGGTACGCGAAGCGCGCGCTCTCGCGTTCCTCCGGTGGGAGCTCGCGTTCCTCCAGATAGCGCCTGAAACGGCGATCCAGCACCTCGTCCATGGCCGCCGTGTCGTCGGTGGCGTCCCGGATCGTGAACTGGCGGTACTCGGCCTTGCGAGGAAGCGCATCCTCGAACACGACCATGGATCCCACCTGGTTCGTGCCCTGCGTGTGCGAGATGTCGTAGCACTCGATGCGCAGCGGCGCGTCGTCCATCCCCAGGGCCTCCTGCAGCTCCTGGAGCGCCGCCGACCTGCTCGTGAGGTCAGTGGCTCTCTTGAGGCGGTGCTGATCGAGCACGAGCTGGGCGTTCTGCCGTCCAGTCGCCGCCAGCTCGGCCTTCTTCCCGCGCGCCGGCGTGCGCACGGCGACCCGCCCGCCACGCAGACCGGAGAGCAGCTCGACGAGCGCCGGATCGTCCGGCGGCACCGGCACGAGCACCTCTGGCGGCACGTCCTTCTCCTCGGCTCCGCCGTACGCCTCCTGGACGAGTTGCGTCACGAGCTGTGACTCCGTGAGCGGTTCGGGCTTGTCGACGACCCAGCCTCGCTCCCCCGCGATCCGGCCGTCGCGCACGTAGAACACGTGCGCCGCAGCCTCGAGATCCTCGTCGACGAGGCTGAACACGTCCGCGTCGGTGCCTGCGGCGAGCACGATCGCGTTGCGCTCGAGCACCGACCGCAGCGCCGTGAGTCGATCGCGGGCCCGCGCCGCCACTTCGAACTCCTCGTTCTCCGCCGCCTCCTCCATCTGCCGCGTGAGCTCGCGGACCACCGGCTTCGCGTCGCCCCCAAGCACCTGGCAGACCCGCTCGGCGAGCTCACGGTGCTCCTGTGGGCTCACTCGGCCGACGCATGGCGCGGCGCACTTGTCGATGTACCCAAGCAGACACGGGCGACCCTGGCGCTCGGCCTTCTTGAACGTCGACGGGGAGCACGTGCGCATGGGAAGCACCGTCAGCAGCGTGTCGACCGTCTCGCGGATCGCCCACGCCTTGGCGTACGGCCCGAAGTACCTCACGCCCTTGCGTCGCTCGCCGCGCATCACCTGCATGCGAGGGAACTGCTCGTTCATGGTGACCGCCAGGAACGGATACGACTTGTCGTCGCGGAACACCACGTTGAAGCGCGGGTCGTACTCCTTGATCCACGTGTGCTCAAGGATGAGCGCCTCGACCTCGTTGCGCACCACCGTCCACTCGACGGACGCCGCGGTCGTGACCATCGCGCGCGTGCGCGGGTGCAGGCGCTCGAGGGGCTGAAAGTAGTTCTGGAGCCGCGCCCGGAGGCTCTTGGCCTTGCCGACGTAGACCACGCGCCCGTGCGGGTCGCGGAACCTGTACACGCCCGGTCGCGCCGGAATCGTGCCTGTCGCAGGTCGGTAGTCGGCCGGGTTCGTCACGCCGACACCCTACGCGCGCGCGCCGCCGCGCCCGTCGATGATCTCGGCGAGGAAGCGGCCCGTGTGGCTCTCGGCGACGCCCGCGACGTGCTCGGGCGTGCCCTCCGCGACCACGAGACCGCCGCCGGATCCGCCCTCGGGCCCCATGTCGATGATCCAGTCCGCCGACTTGATGACGTCCAGGTTGTGCTCGATGACGATCACGCTGTTGCCCTTGTCGACGAGGCCCTGAAGCACGCCGAGCAGCTTGCGGACATCCTCGAAGTGAAGCCCCGTCGTGGGCTCGTCGAGCACGTAGATCGTGCGCCCCGTGGAACGGCGCTGCAGCTCGGATGCGAGCTTGACGCGCTGCGCCTCGCCGCCCGAGAGCGTGGGCGCCGGCTGGCCGAGACGGACATAGCCGAGCCCCACGTCGACGAGCGTCCGCAGGTGGCGTGAGATCGCCGGGATCGCCTCGAAGAAGTCGGCCGCCTGCTCGATCGGCATGTCGAGCACATCGGCCACGGTCTTGCCCTTGAAATGCACCTCCAGCGTCTCGCGGTTGTACCGCGCGCCCTTGCACACCTCGCACGGCACGTACACATCGGGCAGGAAGTTCATCTCGATCTTCAGCGTGCCGTCGCCCGAGCACGCCTCGCATCGACCGCCCTTGACGTTGAACGAGAACCGACCGGGACCATAGCCGCGAACCTTCGCCTCCTGAGTGTCGGCGAACAGCTTGCGGACCTTGTCCCACACACCCGTGTAGGTCGCCGGGTTCGAGCGCGGCGTGCGCCCGATCGGCCCCTGATCCACGTGCACGATCTTGTCGAGGTGGTCGGTGCCCGTGATGCGCAGGTGGCGCCCCGCCACCTGCCTGGCGCCGTTGAGGGTGTTGGCGAGACTCGTGTACAGGATCGAGTTGACCAGGGTCGACTTGCCGGAGCCCGAGACGCCGGTGACGGCCGTGAGCACGCCCAGCGGGAACGCCACGTCGATCCCCTGGAGATTGTTCTCCCGCGCGCCCACGACGGTCAGGGTGCGCTCGTCATCCGGGGTGCGACGCGCGTCGGGCATCGCGATGGTGCGTCGGCCCGAGACGTACGCGCCCGTCATCGACCGCTCGTTTGTGAGCAGGTCCGCGTAGCTGCCCGAGTGCACGACCTCGCCGCCGTGCTCTCCCGCGCCGGGACCGATGTCGACGACCCAGTCTGCGGTGCGGATCGTGTCCTCGTCGTGCTCGACGACGATGAGCGTGTTGCCGAGGTCGCGCAAACGCGTCAGCGTGTCGATCAGCCGGCGGTTGTCGCGCTGGTGAAGCCCGATGCTCGGCTCGTCGAGCACGTACAGCACTCCCACGAGCCCCGAGCCGATCTGCGTCGCGAGACGGATGCGCTGCGCCTCCCCGCCCGACAGGGTGCCCGCGGCACGCGCCAGGGTCAGGTAGTCAAGGCCCACATCCAGCAGGAATCCCAGCCGGGCGTCGATCTCCTTGAGCACCTGCACCGCGATCTGGCGCCCCCGCTCGTCCATCTCGGCGCGCGTGAGGAAATCGCGCGCGGCACCGATCGACAGCTCGCACAGCTCCGCGATGGACAGTCCGCCCACGGTCACGGCGAGCACCTCTGGCTTGAGCCGTGCGCCCTTGCACGTCGGGCACGGCACCTCGCGCATGTACGACTCGTACTTCTCGCGGGACCAGTCCGACTCGGTCTGCGAGTGGAGGCGCTCGATCCACGTGATCACACCCTCGAAGCCCGTCGTGTACTGGCGCTCGCGCCCATAGCGGTTCCGGAACTTCACGTGGACCTGGTAGTCCTTGCCGGTGAGGATCGCCTTGCGGGCGTCGGCAGGCAGACGCTCCCACGGCTCGTCCATGGAGAACCCGAGATCGTCGGCGAGCGCGGCGAGCGTGCGCCCGAAGTACTCCGACGACGTCTGCGACCACGGCGCGACCGCGCCCTCGTTCAACGAGAGCCCAGGATCCGGCACCACGAGCTCGGGGTCGACCTCGAGCTTCACGCCGATGCCCGTGCACGCAGGGCACGCACCGTAGGGCGCGTTGAAGGAGAACGTGCGAGGCTCCATCTCCTCGAGCGTCAGCACGTGGTCGTTCGGGCACGCCCGCTTCTCCGAGTAGCGTCGCGCCTCCACGTCGCCGTCGACGGGGTCGATCACCACGAGGCCGTCCGCGAGACGCAGCGCGGTCTCCACCGAGTCCGTGAGGCGCTGGCGCACACCGTCGCGCGCCACGAGGCGGTCGACCACGACCTCGATGTCGTGCTTGAGCTTCTTCTCCAGCTGCGGGACATCCGTGAGCTGCACCGTCTCGCCGTCGACGCGCGCGCGAGCGAAGCCTTGCTGCTGCAGCTCCTCGAAGAGATCCTGATACTCGCCCTTGCGCCCGCGCACCACGGGCGCGAGCACCTGGTAGCGGGTTCCCTCTGGCAGGGTCAGCACGGAATCGACGATCTGCTGCGGAGTCTGCGAGCGGATCTCCTCTCCGCACACCGGGCAGTGCGGTACGCCGACTCGCGCGTACAGCAGTCGCAGATAGTCGTAGACCTCCGTGATCGTGCCGACCGTGGAGCGCGGATTGCGGTTCGTCGACTTCTGGTCGATCGACACGGCAGGCGACAGGCCCTCGATGAAGTCCACGTCGGGCTTGTCCATCTGCCCCAGGAACTGGCGCGCATACGCGCTGAGCGACTCGACGTACCGTCGCTGGCCCTCCGCGAAGATCGTGTCGAAGGCGAGGGAGGACTTGCCTGACCCCGACAGTCCCGAGAACACGATCAGCGAGTCGCGGGGAAGGTCGAGGTCGACGCCCTTGAGGTTGTGCTCGCGCGCACCGCGCACCAGGATCCTGTCGTTCACGCGCCCACTCTACGTGGTCCTGGTTCGAACGTCTGTTCGAGCGGCGGCGTGTCGTGCGCGCACCCTCCGGGTTGCTGGCCACATCTGCCAGCATGGGTGCCATGAGCATGTGGGCGATCGAGTACCGATACGACGAGGCGCAGGATCAGGAGCGTGCCGAAGTGCGCCCCGAGCATCGGGCATACCTGGCGTCGCTCATGGACGCCGGCGTCATGCTCGCCTACGGCCGCTTCGACGACGACGGCGCGCCGGGCGCGCTGCTCCTGGCGGAAGCCCCTGACGCGGACGCGGTCGAGGCGTATCTCGCCGAGGATCCGTACATGCGCGCGGGGCTCGTGGGCTCTCACACCGTGAGGCCGTGGGCGGGGGTCGTGCGCCGCTGACGCCTCAGCGCTACTCGGGCTCCTCGTCCGCGCGCTGCTCTCCCGCACCCTGCGGCAGGCGCGCGCCGGACCGCTTGGAGGCACTCAGGCTGGCGACCGCGGCGACCGTGAGCGTGACCACGATGACCGCGAGCGACATCCATGTCGACGGCACGGGGATCCACTCGATCGGATCGCCGCCGTTGATGAACTCCAGCGAGTTGCCGTGCAGCGCCTCGAGGATCATCTTGACGCCGATGAAGGCCAGCACGACGGACAGCCCGTACGCGAGGTAGATCAGGCGCGACAGCATCCCGTCCACGAGGAAGAAGAGCTGGCGCAGGCCGAGCAGTGCAAGAGCGTTCGCCGTGAACACGATGTAGGGGTCCTGCGTGAGCCCGAAGATGGCCGGGATCGAGTCGAGCGCGAACATCACGTCGGTGCTCCCGATCGCGATGATCACCAGCAGCAGCGGCGTGACCATGCGTCGCCCGCTCTCGCGCACCGTGAAGTGGCCCTCGCGGTAGCCGTCGGTGATCGGCGCGACGCGCTTGACGAGCCGCAGGAACAGGTTGTCCCGGTACTCGACGTCGCCTTCCTCGGCACCGCCCTCACGCGCGACGCTGATCGCGGTGTAGATCAGGAATCCGCCGAACAGGAAGAACACCCAGTGGAACGCGTTCAGGGCCGCGGCACCCGCGGCGATGAACACTCCCCGGAGGACGAGTGCCATGGCGATGCCGATGAGCAGAACCCTCTGGCGCTGGATCGCCGGCACCGCGAAGCGGCTGAGGATCACGAGGAACACGAAGAGGTTGTCCACCGACAGCGACTTCTCCGTGACGTAGCCTGCGAGGAACTCACTGCCCTTCTCAGGGGTGGACCACCACCAGAACGACGCCCCGAAGACGAGCGCGAGTGCAATGTAGAAGAGGGACCACCGGAGCGACTCGCGGAACGTAGGAACGTGGGGCTTGGCCACGACGACCACGAAGTCGAACACGAACAGCCCAAGGATCGCCACCAGGGTCAGGGTCCAGACGAGCGACGATTCCACTCGCCCATCCTAGGTGCGCAGCTGGGCGCCACTCCCCCGGCGCGGCGCGCGCACGCCCCGCAGGGGACGATTCTGGCGTACGCCCGGACTCAGCCGGCAGCGAGCATCCCGCGAAGCTCCTTCTTCAGTTCCGCGATCTCGTCGCGCAGGCGCGCCGCCACCTCGAACTGCAGTTGCGCCGCAGCCTCGCGCATCTGGGCTGACAGCTCTTCGATCAGATCCGTCAGCTCATCCGCGGGTCGCTCGCTGCGCGAGGGTTCGACAGTCGACGGCGATGGCGCCTTCCGCGCCTCTCGCGCCTCGTCGAGCGCCTTGACCGTGTCAGCCTCCTCGCGCGCGAGCATCTCGGTGATGTCTCCGATGCGCTTGCGCAGCGGCGTCGGGTCGATGCCGTTCTCGGTGTTGAAGCGGATCTGAAGCTCGCGCCTGCGGTTCGTCTCGTCGATCGCGGAGGCCATGGAGTCGGTGACGGTGTCCGCGTACATGTGCACCTCGCCGGACACGTTGCGCGCAGCGCGCCCGATGGTCTGGATCAGCGAGGTGCCCGAACGCAGGAACCCCTCCTTGTCCGCGTCGAGGATCGCCACGAGCGAGACTTCCGGCAGGTCGAGTCCCTCGCGGAGCAGGTTGATGCCGACCAGCACATCGAACCGACCCTGCCTGAGCTCGCGGAGCAGCTCCACCCGGCGCAGCGTGTCCACGTCGGAGTGCAGGTACTCGACCCGCACCTCACGATCCGACAAGTACTCCGTGAGGTCCTCCGCCATCTTCTTCGTGAGAGTCGTCACGAGCACCCGTTCGTCGCGCTCGACGCGCAGGCGCACCTGCTCGAGCAGATCGTCGATCTGGCCCTCGGTCGGCTTGACCACGATCTGCGGGTCAACGAGCCCTGTAGGCCGGATGATCTGCTCCACGACGCCGTCAGACCGCTCGAGCTCGTAGGCCCCCGGGGTCGCCGACAGATACACGGTCTGGCCGACACGCTCCTGGAACTCGGCCCACTTCAGCGGCCGGTTGTCCAGCGCGGACGGCAGGCGGAATCCATGGTCGACGAGGGTGCGCTTGCGGGAGGCGTCGCCCTCGTACATCGCGCCGATCTGGGGCACGGTCACGTGAGACTCGTCGATGACGAGCAGGAAGTCGTCCGGGAAGTAGTCCAGAAGAGTGTGCGGCGGCGTGCCGCTCTCGCGCTGCTCGATGTGCCGCGAGTAGTTCTCGATGCCCGAGCACGTGCCGACTGATCGCATCATCTCGAGGTCGAACGTGGTGCGCATCTTGAGCCGCTGCGCCTCGAGCAGCTTGTTCTGACGCTCGAGCTCCTGGAGCCGCTCGCCGAGCTCGTCCTCGATCGTCCTGATCGCGGCGTTCATGCGCTGCTCGCTCGCCACGTAGTGCGAGGCGGGGAACAGATGCACCTGCTCGCGCCGTTCCACGATCTCGCCGGTGAGGGGATGCAAGGTGTAGAGCGCCTCGACCTCGTCACCGAACATCTCGATGCGGATCGCCAACTCCTCGTACACCGGGATGATCTCGACGGTGTCTCCCCTGACACGGAACGTGCCCCTCGTGAACGCGAGATCGTTGCGCGCGTACTGCATCTGGACGAACTCGCGCAGCAGCGAGTCCCGGTCCAGGACGTCACCGACCGCGAGAGTGACCATGCCCTGGATGTACTCCTCGGGCGTACCGAGCCCGTAGATGCAAGACACCGACGAGACCACGACCACGTCACGACGCGTGAGCAGCGAGTTGGTGGCCGAGTACCGCAGCCGCTCGACCTCCTCGTTGATGGACGAGTCCTTCTCGATGAAAGTGTCCGTCTGGGGTACGTAGGCCTCAGGCTGGTAGTAGTCGTAATAGCTCACGAAGTACTCGACTGCGTTGTGCGGCAGCAGGTCGCGAAACTCGTTCGCGAGTTGCGCGGCGAGCGTCTTGTTGTGAGCCATGACGAGAGTCGGCCGCTGGAGGCGCTCGACGAGCCACGCGGTGGTCGCGGACTTGCCCGTTCCTGTCGCGCCGAGCAGCACCACGTCCTGCTCACCCGCTTGGATGCGGGACGCGAGCTCGTCGATGGCCTTCGGCTGGTCGCCGGAGGGCTTGTACTCGGACACCACCTGGAACGGGTGGTCGGCACGGCGCAGGTCGGGACTCATGCGACTACGGTACGTCGCACCTCTGACGCCCGGAACCGCCTCAGGCGGGCACGTGCTCCGCCCAGAACTCGTCCACTTGGCGCCGGAGGTCCTGGACGGACCCGGATCCGTCGAGGATCGCGTCGGCGATCGACGCCCGCTGGGCATCAGTGGCCTGCGATGCGAGCCGCGCCGAAGCCTCCTCTGGCGTGAGGCCGCGGCCGTCGACGAGCCGAGCCAGTCGTATCGCGTCGTCCGCAGCGACGGTCACGACAAGGTCGAAGCGTCCGCCGTAGCCCGCCTCGTACAGCAGCGGGATGTCGTGCACCACGACCTCGACGCCGTCGGCGCGTGCCCGGCGGTCCTCCGCCTGGCCCATCGCGAAGATCGTCGGATGGACGATGGCGTTGAGACGCTCCCGTGCCGCATCGTCCGCGAACACGATCGCGGCGAGCGCGGCTCGGTCGAGCCGACCGTCGACCACGACGCGATCGCCGAACTCACGTGCGATGTCGACGAGCGCCGCGGAGCCTGGTTCCACGGCTCTCCGCGCGAGCACATCGTGGTCGACGACGCGTGCCCCGAGCTCCGCCAGGCGCGACGACGCCGTCGACTTGCCGGCGGCGATCCCGCCCGTGAGTCCGATGCGCAGCACGAACGCAGTCAAGCATCGGGGCAAGCGCTCCGGCAACCGAGGGTGGCCAAACGCACACCCTGCGCGCTGCGGGAACGACGAGGGGCCGCGACCCTTGCGGATCGCGGCCCCTCGTACGGATACGGCGTTAGTTGCCCGTGAGCTTCTCGCGCAGCGCGGCGAGGCGCTCGTCCGAAGCCAGCGTGCCAGCATCGGCGGCGTCGTCGTCCTGCGACGAGTACGAAGCGGGCGCACCGCCCTTGCCACCGGCACGGCGACGCGGAGCGGCGGCGGGAGCCTCGGACTCGGCCTCGGCGGCCTGCTCGTCCTGCTTCGCGACGAACGCCTTGTGCGCCTCCCAGCGCTCGTGCGCCTTGGCGTACTCGGCCTCCCAGGCCTCGCGCTGCTCCTCGAAGCCGTCGCGCCATTCCTGGGTCTCCGGGTCGAAGCCCTCGGGGTACTTGTAGTTGCCCTGGTCGTCGTACTCGGCGGTCATGCCGTAGAGCGCGGGGTCGAAGTCCTCGCCCTCGGGGTCGACGCCCTCGTTCGCCTGCTTGATGGACAGCGAGATGCGGCGGCGCTCGAGGTCGATGTCGATGATCTTGACGAAGACCTCCTCGTCGGCCTGCACGACCTGCTCGGGCAGCTCGACGTGACGCACGGCCAGCTCGGAGATGTGCACGAGGCCCTCGATGCCCTCGAAGACGCGCACGAACGCACCGAACGGCACGAGCTTGGTGACCTTGCCCGGCACGATCTGACCGATCGCGTGGGTGCGGGCGTAGACGGCCCACGGGTCCTCCTGCGTCGCCTTGAGCGACAGCGACACGCGCTCGCGGTCCATGTCGATGTCGAGAACCTCGACCTCGACCTCCTGGCCCACGGAGACGACCTCGTTCGGGTGGTCGATGTGCTTCCAGGACAGCTCCGAGACGTGCACGAGGCCGTCCACGCCGCCCAGGTCGACGAACGCACCGAAGTTGACGATCGACGACACGACGCCCTTGCGGACCTGGCCCGGCTTGAGCGCGGTGAGGAACGACGAGCGGACCTCGGACTGCGTCTGCTCGAGGAAGGCGCGGCGCGACAGGACCACGTTGTTGCGGTTCTTGTCGAGCTCGATGATCTTCGCCTCGATCTGCTGACCGATGTAAGGGCCGAGGTCGCGCACGCGGCGCATCTCGACGAGCGACGCCGGGAGGAAGCCGCGCAGACCGATGTCCACGATGAGTCCGCCCTTGACGACCTCGATGACGGTACCGGTGACGACGCCGTCCTCCTCCTTGACCTTCTCGATCGAGCCCCAGGCACGCTCGTACTGCGCGCGCTTCTTTGAGAGGATCAGGCGGCCTTCCTTGTCCTCCTTGGTGAGGACGAGGGCCTCGATGGTGTCGCCGACGTTGACGACCTCATCGGGGTCGGCGTCGTGGCGGATCGAGAGCTCGCGGGCGGGGATGACGCCCTCGGTCTTGTAGCCGATGTCGAGGAGGACCTCGTCACGGTCGACCTTGACGATGGTGCCCTCGACGAGGTCGCCGTCGTCGAAGTTCTTGATAGTCGCGTCGATGGCAGCGAGGAAGTCCTCAGCGGTGCCGATGTCGTTGACGGCGATAGGGGTGGACTCGGGGGTGGAAACGGACATTAAGGAGTAGCTCCGGTGGGCAGGGAATTCGTATGAATATGGACAGACCGTCGGCAGGCGCGCAAACACGCGCCGAAGGCCAACGACCATGCTACCTCGCGCGAGGCGTCCAGCACAAAGGACGCGAGGTCACCGTCCGGTAACGGTTCGAGGCCGAGTCCCTGCTAGAGCTCCCGTGCCGCCTCGAGGAGGTTCTCCGGCACCCACTTGGTCTTGCCTGACATCACAGCGAAGTCCTTGAGTACGACCTCCTCGCCCTGCAGCGCGGTGAACTTGTGGCTCTCGCCTGCGACGATGCCATCGATCGCCGCCACACCGAAGCGCGTCCCGAGCAGCCGGTCGGCCGCGGTAGGGATTCCGCCACGCTGCACGTAGCCCAGCACCGTCAGGCGCGTGGGGAAGCCAGTGCGTGCCTCGATGGCCTTGGTGATCTCGTGCCCGATCGACCCTGCGATCGGATTGCCCTTCGCGTCCAGGGTCGGCTTGCCGTCCCACGAGGTGCCCTCGGCGGGCACGGCGCCCTCGGCGACCGCGACGATCGAGAAGTTCTTGTAGCGGTGACGGTGCTTGATGCGCTTGGCGATCTGGTCGATGTCGAACGGCTCCTCGGGGGCGATGATGATGTCCGCACCACCCGCGATGCCCGCGGTGACCGCGATCCAGCCACTGTGGCGACCCATCAGCTCCACTACCATGACGCGGTTGTGCGACTCCGCGGTCGAGTGCAGCCGATCGATCGCCTCCGTGGCGACGGTCACCGCGGTGTCGAAGCCGATCGCCGCGTCGGTGCCCACCACGTCGTTGTCGATCGTCTTGGGGATGCCGATTACGGGAATGCCGATCGCGTCGGAGACCTTCCCGGCCGCCTTGAGCGTGCCGTCTCCGCCGATGCAGATGATGCCGTCGAGCTTCTCATTCGTGACCGTGTCGCGCACGGCCTCGATGCCGCCCTCGACCTTATGCGGGTGGCACCGCGCGGTGCCGAGCATCGTGCCGCCCTCGACGAGGATGCCGGAGACGTCGTCGCGCGTCAGCGGCTTCGCGTCGCCGTCGATCACGCCCTGCCACCCGTTCATGAAGCCCACGATCGAGCAGCCGTGCTGCGCGGTGCCGCGCTTCACCACCGCTCGGATCGCTGCGTTCAAGCCGGGGCAGTCTCCGCCGCCCGTGAGGATTCCGATCCGCATGCCACCAACCTTAGTGTCCAGCGGCGCGCCACGACGCGCCCGTTCCGACGTTGACATCGAGCGGCACGCTGAGGTCCGCAGCGCCGCCCATCTCCTCTCGGAGGATGGTCTCGACCGCCGCCCGCTCCCCCGGCGCGACCTCGACCACGAGTTCATCATGCACCTGCAATACCTGCCGCGATGCCAGACGTTCGTCCCGCAGACGCGCGTCGACGCCGAGCATCGCACGCTTGATGAGATCTGCGGCGCTGCCCTGGATCGGCGCGTTCAGGGCGACGCGCTCGGCGATGTCGCGTCGCTGACGGTTGGTCGACGTCAGATCGGGGATGTAGCGACGCCTCCCGAAGATCGTCTCGGTGTAGCCGTCAACGCGCGCCTGGTCCACGGCGCGCCGCAGGTAGTCGCGCACAGCGCCGAAGCGCGCGAAGTAGTCGTCCATGAGCGCCTGGGCCGCGCCGACGTCGAGGCCCAGCTGCTTGGCGAGCCCGAAGCTCGACAGCCCGTACGCGAGCCCGTAGGACATCGCCTTCACCTGCGAACGCATCGCGGGCGTGACGTCGCCAGGGTCGACGCCGAACACGCGCGAGCCGACGAACCTGTGCAGGTCCTCGCCCGAACGGAACGCGTCGATCAGAGCGTCGTCACCAGACAGGTGGGCCATGATGCGCATCTCGATCTGGCTGTAGTCGGCGGTCACCAGTGTCTCGAACTCGGATCCCACGACGAAGGCCTCGCGGATCCTGTGCCCCTCCTCCGTCCGGATGGGGATGTTCTGGAGGTTCGGATCGCGCGAGCTCAGCCGACCCGTCGCGGCCACGGTCTGCGAGAACGTGGTGTGGATGCGCCCGTCTTCGCGGATCTCGGCCGCCAGCCCCTTGATGATCTGTGCGAGCTTGGTGGCGTCGCGGTGCTGCAGCAGGGCCTCGAGGAAAGGGTGCGGGCGCTTGGCATGCAGGTCCTGCAACGATCCCGCGTCCGTGGAGTATCCCGTCTTGATCTTGCGCGTCTTCGGCATGCCGAGGCGGTCGAACAGCACCTCCTGGAGCTGCTTGGGGCTGCCCAGGTTGACGCGATCGCCGCCGATCGCCTCATAGGCCGCGTCGGCGGCGCGCTCGGCCCGCGCCAGCGCCTCGTCGGCGAGGCGCGCCAGGTGGGCATCGTCCACGGCGACTCCCGCGGCCTCCATGCCTGCGAGCACGCGAATGAGCGGGATCTCCATCTCCCGGTAGAGGTCGGCCATCCCCCGGTCCGCGACCTCCCGGTCGAGGTGGGCGGCGAGATCGGCGGTGAGGGCAGCACGCTCTCCGGCGACCTGCGCGGGCGGCGCGCCGAGCCCGAGGTCGAGCTGGTCGCCCGATGCCCCCGTCTCAGGCATCACACCGAGGTACCGCTGCAGCACCGAGTCGAGGTCGAAGCCACGCTGGTCGGGGTTGACGAGGAACGCCGCGATCTGGGTGTCCCCCACGACGCCCTCGAGCGCGAGACCGCGCGAGGCGAGGCTGTGCCACGCGTCCTTCGCCGCGTGCAGGGTCTTCTCGACGGCGGGGTCCGAGAGCCAGCCTGCGAGGCGGCGCTCGTCGTCCGCCGAGAGTGCGCCGAGATCGATCCCCCAGGACTGCTCGCCCTGCGACACGCCCACGGCCCACGCGTCGGCGTCGGCGCCGATGCGGCCGGCGACGTGGAGGCTGACGGCGCCGGTGAGCGAGGTGACGGCCTCGAGGGCGCCGTCGAGCACGATCTCGCGTGCCTCACCCGTAGTCTCGGCGGGCGCTGCCTCGCCTGCGACGAAGGGGAGGAGCCGGTCGCGCAGCGTCCTGAACTGCAGGGCATCGCACATCTCGTGGATCGCGGTCGCGTCAGCGCCGGCGTACTCGAGCTGCTCGAGGCCCAGCGGCACCTCGAGGTCGGTGAGCAGGTGGTTCAGCTCACGGTTGAGGCGGACCTGTTCGACGTGGTCGCGAAGGCTCTGCCCGGCTTTGCCCGGCACGTCCGACGCGGCGTCGAGGATTCCCGTCAGTCCTCCGTAGGCGCCGATCCATTTCGCTGCGGTCTTGGGTCCCACTCCCGGCACGCCCGGCAGGTTGTCGCTCGTCTCGCCCACGAGCGCCGCGAGGTCCGGGTACTGGCCTGGCGTGACGCCGTAGCGCTCCTCGACGGACGTCGGCGTGTACTCGATCAGATCCGAGACGCCCTTGCGCGGATACAGCAGCGTCACGTCCTCGGTGACCAGCTGGATCGTGTCGCGATCGCCCGAGACCACCAGCACACGCATCCCGGCCTCGCGGCCCAGACGCGCGTAGGTCGCGAGCAGGTCGTCGGCCTCGTAGCGCTCCTTGTCGACCGCAGCCACGCCGAGCGCTGCGAGCATCTCGCGGATCAGCGGCACCTGCGGCTCGAACTCGGGGGGCGTCGCGTCGCGGGTGCCCTTGTAGGTCGGCAGGCGCTCGGTGCGGAAGGTGCCGCCGGGTAGGTCGAACGCGACGGCCACGTGGGTCGGCTGACGGTCCTTCATGAGCGTCGCGAGCATCGTGGTGAAGCCGTATACCGCGTTGGTCGGCGTGCCCGTCGAGGTCGCGAAGTTCTCGACGGGGAGCCCGAAGAACGCTCGGAATGCCATAGACAGTCCGTCGACCAGAAGCAGCGTGCGCTGGGGAGTTTCGCTCACGCATGACAACCTATCCGCTATGACCGACACGCTGCCCCACGACACCGTCACTCCAGGCCCTAACACGCTCATGGCGCGTCTTGGCATCTCCCTCACGGAGATCAGCGCAGACCGTGCCGTCGGCACGATGCCTGTCGAAGGCAATGTGCAGCCGTTCGGCCTGCTGCACGGCGGAGCGACCGCAGCGCTGGCGGAGACCCTGGGCTCCTATGCTGCGCTGGCGCATGCCGGGGAGGGTCGACTCGCGGTCGGGGTGGACCTCAACATCACCCACCACCGGGCCGTCCGCACGGGGCGTGTGACCGGCACCGCGACAGCCCTGCACCTCGGTCGTCGGGCGTGCACATATGAGGTCACGGTGACGGACGAGGACGGTCGCAGAGTCGCGACCGCGCGCCTCACGTGCATGCTGGTCGCGCACGAAACTGTCTGACACCTGCCCGATTAGTGGTGGAATCCTGCCTCCTATGTGACCGAATCGCTACACGCCCGAAACATCCCTGGTCTACATTGTCGGAATCCACCTTGGGAGGAAACAGTGACGACCATCCATGATCGCCGCGTCTGGCTGCGCGCGATCGTCGTCCTGGTGCTGGCAGCAGCGGCGATCACGGTGTTCTCCGTGCTCGTCGCCGACAGCGCTCAGGCGGCCGACGTCGCGACCCACGCGGTCGCCGCCGACGCCGGCACCGACGACGTGACCACCACAGACGCCACGACCACCACCGGGGGCAGCGGCAGAGTGCTGCAAGCCGTGGTCAACGGCCTCATCTTCGGAAGCCTTCTCGCTCTCGCCTCTGTGGGCCTGTCCCTCATCTACGGCACCACGGGCCTGAGCAACTTCGCGCACGGGGAGCAGGTGTCCTTCGGCGCCGTGCTGACCTACTTCCTCGTCGCGGACGACGTGAGCCTGCCGCTGATCCCAGGCACCTTCGGCATCGGCATCCCGCTGATCCCCGCAGCGCTGCTCGCGGTCGCGATCTCCGCGGGAACCGGCTGGCTCCAGGACAAGTTCCTGTGGAGCCCGCTGCGGCGCCGTCGCGTGGGCATCGTCCAGCAGATGATCGTCTCGATCGGCCTCTCGCTGGCGATGCTGAACATGCTGCAGTGGTGGATGGGCGGCGGACGCATGCGGCTGACGACCAGCATCGCGGACCGCCTTCAGATCGGCCCCGTGCAGATCAGCACGCAGACGCTGTGGTCGGTGCTCATCGCCATCCTGTGCCTCCTCGGCGTCTCCTACTTCCTGCTGCGCACGCGGCTGGGACGCGCGACCCGCGCGGTGTCCGACAATCCCGCGCTCGCGTCGGCCTCTGGCATCAAGGTCGAGTCGATCATCCGCCTCGTGTGGATCCTCGCCGCCGGCCTCGCGGGCCTCGGCGGAATCCTCCTTGGACTGTACGAGCAGGGCACGGCCTTCGACGCGGGTGCGCGCCTCCTGCTGCTGATGTTCGCCGCCGTCACGCTCGGCGGACTCGGCCAGCCGTTCGGCGCACTCGTCGGCTCCCTCGTGATCGGCCTCGTCGCCGAGCTCTCCACGCTGTGGCTGCCCGCGGACCTCAAGGTCGCCACCGCGCTCGTGATCCTCATCGGCGTGCTCCTCGTACGACCCCAGGGAATCCTGGGACGAGCGGAAAGGGTGGGATAGGCCATGGACTTCGCCGACCTCTTCACCGACGCAGGGCGCGAGATCTTTGCGCCCACCACGGCCGCCTTCGCGCTTGCCGCGATCGGGCTCAACTTCCACTTCGGCCTCACCGGGCTGCTCAACATGGGACACGCCGGCTTCATGCTGGTGGGCATGTACGGCTACGCCATCACCGTCCGCGAGGGCGGAGGCATGGTGCTCGGCCTCATCGTCGCCATGCTGCTCGCCGTCGTGTTCGGGCTCATCCTCGGATGGCCCACGCTCAAGCTGCGAGGCGACTATCTGGCGATCGTGACGATCGCCGCCGCGGAGTTCGTGAGATTCCTCGGCCGATCGTCCGTGATGAAGAACATCACCGGTGGTTCGACCGGCATTCGCGGCTCCGACTACAAGGAGCCCTTCGAGTCGCTCTCCCCGTTCCCGTCGGAGCAGATCACCATCGGACCGTTCACGATGCACGGCACGGCGTCCACGTCGTGGTTCCTGGTGCTCGTCGGATGGTCCGTCGTAGGGCTGTTCGCGCTGCTGTTCTGGCGCCTCTCGAACTCGCCGTGGGGCCGCGTGCTCAAGGGCATCCGTGAGGACGAGGACGCCGTGCGCTCGCTCGGCAAGAACGTGTACGCGTACAAGATGCAGGCGCTCGTGATCGGAGGCGTCATCGGCGCACTGGGCGGCGTGCTGTGGTCATTCTCCGCAGCCGTTCAGCCGGACTCCATGGGCCGCCCCACCACGTTCTGGCTGTGGACCCTGCTGCTGCTCGGCGGCGCGGCCACCGTGTTCGGTCCGATTCTCGGGTCGATCATCTTCTGGACCGCGCTCGTCCTCGTGCGCAGTCTCGCGGCGATGTTCATCCCCGAGACCTGGATGGCGGCCACGGAGCGCGAGCCCTTCTCGCTCGTGCTCGTGGGAGTCACCCTGATGCTGCTCGTGATCTTCCGACCACAGGGCATCCTCGGCAACCGGAGGGAGCTGGCGATCAATGACTGACAAGGCCACGCCTGCCAAGAGCGGCAAGAACCCCAAGAGCAGCAAGGATCCGTTCGCGAACGTCCCGCACGAGCCGGGCGCCCCGAAGATGGACAAGATCATCGTCGCCGACCACGTGAAGCGCCGCTTCGGCGGACTCACCGCGGTGGACGTCGCGCACTTCGAGGTCCAGCGCAACGCCATCACGGCTCTGATCGGCCCCAACGGCGCCGGCAAGTCGACGTTCTTCAACCTGCTCACCGGCTTCGACCGGCCGCAGGAGGGCGAGTGGTCGTTCAACGGCTTCTCGCTCCACTCGAAGTCGCCCGCGCAGGTCGCGCGCTCCGGCATGGTGCGCACGTTCCAGCTCACCAAGGCGCTCTCCCGCATGACCGTCATGGAGAACATGCGGCTGGGCGCCGCTCAGCAGGTCGGAGAGAACTTCTTCCGTGCACTGTTCCCCGCGCTGTGGCGCAAGCAGGAGGCGGAGATCACGGCCAAGGCGGAGGAGCTGCTCGTTCGCTTCAAGCTCGACGCCAAGAAGAACGACTATGCGGGTGAGCTCTCCGGGGGTCAGCGCAAGCTGCTCGAGATGGCGCGCGCGCTCATGTCCGACCCGGAGATCGTCATGCTCGACGAGCCGATGGCGGGCGTCAACCCTGCTCTCACCGAGTCGCTGCTGGACCACATCGTCGAGCTCAAGAAGGAGGGCGTCACCGTGCTCTTCGTGGAGCACGACATGCACATGGTGCGCCGCATCTCCGACTGGGTGGTGGTCATGGCCGAAGGCAAGATCATCGCCGAGGGCCCGCCGGACACCGTCATGGCCAACGCCGCGGTGCAGGACGCCTACCTGGGCTCGCACCACGACACCGATCTGTTCGAGGAGCGGTAAGTGAACGACGCACCTGTCATCCTGCACGCCGACGACATCATCGCCGGCTATCTTCCCGGCATCGACATCCTCAATGGATGCTCGATGGAGGTTCGCGAGGGCGAGCTGATCGGCATCATCGGCCCGAACGGAGCGGGCAAGTCGACGTTCCTCAAGGCGCTGTTCGGCCTGGTGCCGATCCGCTCCGGCACGGTGTCGCTGTCCGGCGAGGACATCACGAACATGCGCGCCGACCAGCTGGTGCACAAGGGCATCGGCTTCGTCCCGCAGACCAACAACGTGTTCCCTTCGCTCACCATCGAGGAGAACCTCGAGATGGGCAGCTACCAGGCACACAAGAAGTTCCGCGAGAACTTCGACCGCGTGATCGACATCTTCCCCGTGCTCGGGGAACGTCGCCATCAGCGCGCGGGCTCGCTGTCAGGCGGTGAGCGCCAGATGGTCGCCATGGCACGCGCGCTCATGATGGATCCTCACGTGCTCCTGCTCGACGAGCCCTCCGCCGGCCTCTCCCCTGTCCGTCAGGACGAGACCTTCGTGCGAACCCGCGACATCAATCGCACCGGCGTCACGGTCATCATGGTCGAGCAGAACGCCCGACGCTGCCTCCAGATCGCGGATCGCGGCTACGTCTTGGATCAAGGCACCTCCGCGTACACGGCGACTGGCCAGGAGCTTCTCAAGGACCCCAAGGTCATCGAGCTCTACCTGGGAACGCTCGGCGCGTAGCCTCAGCACACCCGTCACGAGGGCCCCGTCACCGCAACGTGACGGGGCCCTCGTGCGTGCCGTCGTAGCCCCGTATAGGGAGGCCTCCGGGTTCCGCAGCCTCGCACCCGGACAGGAGTGACGGTGGAGGCGATCCGACAGGCCCGTGGCGGCCACAGTGCGTCGCTCTCACCGTCACTTCGGCACAGGTGTGGCATCCGCGACGCCCGACCCTGGAGACCCGCGCGTCCAGCACCCTCCTGAGCGCCGCTTCGGGCATCACGCGACCCCTTCCGTCCCGTCTGTGGCGGGACCACAGTGCGACTCGGCCGTCGCGTCGGGCATGCGAAAGGGCCCCCGGCCGAAGCCGGGGGCCCTTCGCGTCAGCGGTGCTGAGGATCAGACCTCGCCGAAGACGGCGTCGACCCAGACGGGAACGTTGTTCTCGTCGTACTCGTACACGCCGATGAAGGCGGAGGAGGGGTCGTTGTCCACGTTGATCGGACCGGAGCCCGACACGGCGACGTAGGTGATCTCCTCGCCTGCGTCGAGAAGCTCGACGCACGCGGAGAACGTGTCGCACTCGGTGCCGCCGGTGGAACCAGAGACGGCGGCGAGGTTCGCCTGGATGCTCGGACCGTCGGTGGCGCCTGCCTTGATCGCGGCGAGGGCGACCAGCATGGTGGCGTCGTAGGACTCGGGACCGTACGCGAACGACGTCAGAGGCTCAGGAGCGACGCTGTTCAGCAGCTCCTGGAAGTCCTCGGTCGGGTTCGCGCCGGGGATCGTGCCCTTCGCACCCACGAGCGTGCCCGGGTCGAAGTCCGCCGAGTAGTCGGCGGTGTTGCCGTCGACCATGTACAGGTTCTCTGCGGAGAATCCGGCGCCGAGGAGCTCGGGCAGGACCTGGACGGTCTGCTCGAACGCGATCAGCACGATCGCCTCGGGGTTGGTCGCCATGATCGCCTGCACCTCAGCGGTGTAGTTCGAGGCGGTCGGGTCGAACGTCTCGGTCGTGCCGTAGGTGACGTCCACGCCGTTCTCGTCCATCACACCCACGATGACGTCGCGCAGCGACGTGCCGTAGTCGTCCTCGAACACGAGGATGCCGACGCTCGAGTAGCCGTCGTCGATGATGAGGTTGGCGAGCGCCGAGCCCTGGACGGTGTCCGGCGGGGCCACGCGGAAGTAGTAGGGCGAGTAGCCCGAGAGCGCGGTCGAGGTGTTCGCGGGCGAGATCTGCACGACCTCCGCCGCGGCGATGTCATCCACGACGTTCAGCGACACGGACGACGACGCGGCACCGACGATCGCGGACACGCCGTCAGAGATCATGTCGGCCACGGACTGTGCGGCGATCTGCGGGTTCGCGGTGTCGGACGAGTCGGAGTGGACGACCTCGACGGGCGAGCCGAGCACGCCACCGGCCTCGTTGATCTCCTTGATCGCCAGGTCGACTCCCGCGACCTCGGGCGGGCCGAGGAAGGCCAGCGAACCCGTGAGCGGAAGCAGCGAGCCGACGATCAGCGGGTCGGTCGAGCCACCCCCGCCACCGGCGGTCTCACTCGACTCGGGGTCGTCGCCCGACGAGCAGGCGGCGAGCGCCAGCGTCGCGACGGCGAGGACGGCGCCGCCGCGAGCGATGGTGTTCCATCGTGCCATGTTCTTTCCTCCAAACTGGCGGCGGAGCCGCCAGCGCATCGCTGTAGGGACGGTCCCTACTCGATGCCGCCAACCTAGCGACGCATTGTTTCGCTGGCGCGTCACGATCATCACGATTTCGTGACCTTGACAGGTGTCGGATGCGGGTTTCCAGCGCCGATCGCGCATTCGACCGCGAAGGCGCTCCTCACGACGGCTCGGCCCGACCCCTCACTGGCGAGCTGCTCCCAAAGACGACGAAGGGGCCCGCACCTGTCGGTGCGGGCCCCTTCGAAGCACGGAGTGCAGCGCTACTTGCCCATCTGGTCGATGACGGCCTCAGCGACCTCGCGCATCGTGAGGCGCCGGTCCATCGACGTCTTCTGGATCCAGCGGAACGACTCGGGCTCGTTGAGCTTCATCTTCTCCATCAGCAGACCCTTGGCGCGCTCGACCTTCTTGCGCGTCTCCATCCGCTCGTTGATGTCGGCGATCTCGTTCTCGAGGGCGCGGATCTCCTGATACCGCGACGCCGCGATGGCCACTGCGGGAAGCAGGTCGCCGGGAGTGAAGGGCTTGACCACGTATGCCATCGCGCCCGCGTCGCGCGCGCGCTCGACGAGCTCAGTCTGCGAGAACGCCGTGAGCAGCACTACCGGCGCGACGCGCTCCTTCGCGATCTGCTCGGCCGCGGTGATGCCGTCCATGACGGGCATCTTCACGTCCATGACCACGACGTCCGGCTTCAGCTCCTTCGCAAGAGCGATCGCCTCCTCGCCGTTGCCCGCCTCGCCCACGACGTCGTAGCCGCCCTCGCGGAGGGTCTCCACGATGTCCATACGGATGAGCGCCTCGTCCTCGGCCACCACTGCGCGGCGTATCTTCTCGGGGGACGCCGGGGCGCTGGCCGGCGTCGTGTCGTTCTCGTCAGTCACAGGCGCTAGCCTAGTCGTCGCGCCCCGATAGCCCAACTGGCAGAGGCATGCGGCTCAAACCCGCACCAGTGTGGGTTCGAATCCCACTCGGGGCACTGCGCGACCGTTCGGCGCACTGCACGGTCGCCGAGAGTCGAGCCCGAGGAGCACGCCATGAAGCCCGTCATCCACGACATCGCCCTCGTCGCGCACGACAACAAGAAGGTCGAGCTGCTGGAGTGGGCGGGGTACAACACGTCGCGCCTGGCCCCTCACCGCCTGTACGCCACGGGCACCACAGGGACCATGCTCGAGTACGAGCTCGGGCTCACGGTGCACCGCTTCCTGTCCGGTCCCGTGGGGGGAGACCAGCAGATCGGCGGTCGTATCGCCGAGGGTTCGATCGACATGCTGATCTTCTTCTGGGACCCGCTGGAGCCGCAGCCGCACGATCCTGACGTCAAGGCGCTGCTGCGTCTGGGTGCGCTGTGGAACATCCCGATGGCCTCCAACGTGGCCACCGCCGACTACCTGATCTCCTCGTCGCTGTTCGACACCGACTACGAGCGCACGATCCCGGACCTGGGCCCTCGCGACTGGGAGCAGCTGCGCTCTCCTGACGAATCGTAGGCCTCGCCTGCACGCGCGCACTGTAGGCGCGCGTCGTTCGCACCACGTCCCGCCACACCGGTGAAGTGCCTGGTAATCAGTGTGCAATCAACCACATTGCGGATGGCCCTGCAGATTGTGCACTGGAGACGACAATCTGTGCGCCGCTACCCATTTCTCCCTTTTGCACCTCGCTAGCGTGCCAACGTCGGGCCGCGACGATGCGGCGCGATGGGCGAGAGTCCCCTCGACGGGCCCGCCCCCGATGCGATCTCAATGAGGAGAAGCACCCCTATGACCGCGAAGTGGACAAGAACCGCAGCGATCGGAGCGGCGGCGATCACCGCCACCGCGATCGGCGCCGGCACCGCCGTCGCCGACCCGCACAAGGACGAGCAGGCCTCGATCGTGGCCGCGACCGTGATCACCGAAGTGGCCCCTGAGGGCCTCAAGGTCGCAGCAGTCGCCCTCGAGTACGACCGTGAGCTTCGCTTCGGCGGCACCGGCCTCGACGTCGGCGCCTTCGACGTCGACGTGGACCTGTCCGCGCCGGGCGGCTTCTCGCAAGGGGGAGAACGCACTGTCACCGCGGCCTACACGAGCGCGACCGCAGAGATCACCGGCCAGCAGCGCACGGGACGCTACGTGATCCTCGAGCTCGACCCCGCCGACGCGAACGCCAGCCCCACCTACGTGGACTGGCTTGGGACGACGCTCACGTACTACTACGACCTCCACGGTGGCTACGAGGTCTCGCAGGTAGGCGACCTCGTCGCACCACGCGACACGGTCGCCGGAGACCCGTCCCACGTCGTGCCGAGCTCTTCGGTCATCAACCAGGTGATCGACGACTACGCTGCGGGAAGCCTGCAGACGGATGCGGGCCCGCTCCTCGAGTACCGCTACTTCACCCCGGAGAAGAAGCCGTCCGCCACCTATCCCCTGGTGGTCTCGCTCCACGGTTTCGGCGAGAGCGGTGCGAACAACTTCAGCCAGATCGCGGGCAACCAGATCTCGACGGCGTTCGCCTCCGACGAGCGCCAGAAGGAGGACGCGGCGTACGTGCTGTCGCCTCAGGCCGACCCGTTCGACCCGACCAAGGGCGCCTGGTGGTCTCCGGTCATGGCGGATGCCGTCGTCGAGCTGATCGAGGACTTCGTCGCGGCTCACCCCGACATCGACACCTCGCGCATCTATCTGACGGGCCTATCGATGGGCTCGTACGGCTCGTGGGCGATCCTGCAGGAGCGCTCCGACCTCTTCGCCGGTGCCGTCGTCGTGTGCGGCGGAGGCGTCGAAGACGTCACCGCCGCCGCGCAGACGCTCGCCGACTTCCCGATCTGGGCCGTCCACTCGGAGGACGACGCGGTCGTCGACTACTACGCGGACGGCTCCGACTTCCGCGTGTTCCAGGCGCTCGAGGCAGCAGGAGAGCCCGTCGTCTGGTCGGAGTGGTCGGGCCTGCTGCCTGACGCCGAGCAGGAGCGGCTCGCCAAGGCGACCGCGAAGGAGGCCAGGCACGCGGGCAGCGAGCACCTGTTCACCACGATCGAGGCCGGCACGACACCGGTGTTCAGCCACCTGTCCTGGATCCCGACGTACAACAGCGACGTGATCCTCGACTGGCTGTTCGACCAGGACGCCGACGCCTAGAGCGCGGCCAGATGCACGAGGGCCCCGCCGGGATCCGGCGGGGCCCTCGTGTCAGTTCAGAGGCGTCTCAGTGACGGACCTGACCCACCTTGTGGACGAAGATCGAGTTGGTGGTGCCGGGGATCCCGACGGGGGTTCCCGAGACCACAACCACGTACTCACCGTCCGCGGCGAGGTTGTTGTCCTTGAGGTGCGAGTCCACGACCTTCACCATGGCGTCGGTCGAGTCGACCTTCTCCACGAGTTCGGCCGTGATGCCCCACGACAGCGCCAGACGACGCTGAGTGTCCGGGTCGGGCGTGAACGCGATCATCGGGGTCTCGGGGCGCAGACGGGACATGCGACGCGCCGAGTCGCCCGACTGCGTGAACGTCACGATGTACTTGATGTCCAGCGTCGCCGCGATCTCGGAAGCGGCCTGGGTGATGGCGCCGCCACGGGTCTTGGGCGTCGTCGGGAACGGCGCGATGCGGTGCCGACCCTTCTGCTCCGTGTTCGTGACGATGCGCGCCATCGTCTCCACCGTGACGATCGGGAAGTCACCGACCGACGTCTCGCCCGAAAGCATGACCGCGTCGGTGCCGTCGAGGATGGCGTTGGCGCAGTCCGAGGTCTCGGCGCGCGTCGGCACCGGTGCGTGGGTCATCGACTCGAGCACCTGCGTCGCGACGATGACCGGCTTGGCCTTGGCGCGGCACAGCTCGATCGCGCGCTTCTGGACCAGCGGCACCTCCTCGAGAGGAAGCTCCACGCCCAGGTCGCCGCGGGCGACCATCACGCCGTCGAACGCGTCGACGATCTCCTCGAGGTTGTCGACCGCCTGCGGCTTCTCGACCTTGGCGACGACGGGCACCACGCGGCCCTCCTCGGCCATGATGCGGGCGACGTCCTCGTAGTCCTTCGCAGAGCGCACGAACGAGAGCGCGATGAAGTCGGCGCCGAGCTTCAGACCCCAGCGCAGGTCGTCCTCGTCCTTCTCGGACAGCGCGGGCACCGACACGGCGACGCCGGGAAGGTTGATGCCCTTGTTGTTCGAGACGGGTCCGGGCACGACGCACTTGGTGATGACGTCGGTATCCGTCACCTCGGTCACCTCGAGACGCACCTTGCCGTCGTCGATCAGGAGCGTGTCGCCGGGGTTGCAGTCGCCCGGCAGGCCCTTGAAGGTGGTCCCGCAGATCTCCTTGGTGCCGACCACGTCGCGCGTGGTGATGGTGAACACGTCGCCCACCGCGAGGTCGTGCGGTCCGTCGGCGAACTTCTCAAGGCGGATCTTGGGGCCCTGCAGGTCGACCAGGACAGCCACGTTGCGTCCGGACTCCTCGGCTGCCTGGCGCACGTTGCGGTACACCTGCTCGTGCTCCTCGGCGCTGCCGTGGCTGCGGTTGATACGGGCCACATCCATGCCGGCGTTCACCAGCTCCCGCATGCGGTCGATCGGCGCGGTGGCCGGTCCGATGGTGCAGACAATCTTCGCGTTACGCATGTTCTCCAACCTCGTCTATGCGCGGAGCGCCGTCGAGCGCCCCGTCACAGGAGCCGGGAGCTCGGTGCTCCCAGTCAAGTATTCATCAATCGCCGCCGCGGCGGCGCGTCCTTCCGCGATCGCCCACACCACGAGCGACGCTCCGCGGCCGGCGTCACCGGCCACGTACACGCCGTCGGCGGACGTCGCGAAGTCCTCGGCGCGCTCGATCTGCCCGCGCGGCGACAACGCTACGCGAGCCTGTTCCTCGAGGTCCGTGACCTCCGGCCCAGTGAATCCCATCGCGATGAGCACCAGGTCCGCAGGGATCTCCCGCTCGGTGCCCGGAGTCGGCGTACGCGACCCGTCGGGGTTGTACTGCGTCACCGCGACCTTCAGCGATCGCACCTTGCCGGACTCGTCCCCGAGGAACTCGACGGTCGAGGCGAGGTAGTCGCGCTCGCCGCCCTCCTCGTGGCTCGTGGAGACCTCGAACACGCGCGGGTCGGTGGGCCACGGCATCGACTCGGTGCGCTCGAGCGGCGGCTTCTTGCCGATCGCGAGCGTGGTGACCGACGCCGCGCCCTGGCGCAGCGCCGTGCCGATGCAGTCCGAGCCGGTGTCGCCGCCGCCGATGACGATGACGTGCTTGCCCTCCGCGGTGATCTGCTCCTCGAGCGGGTCGCCCGCGGCCGCCTGGTTGCCCTGGTGGAGGTATGGCATGGCGAAGTGGATGCCGTCGAGGTCGCGTCCGGGAAGCGGCAGGTCCCGCGGCTTCGGCGCGCCCGTGGCGATCAGCACCGCGTCGTACCGCGCGCGCAGGTCATCCCACGTGATGTCCTCGCCGATGCTCACTCCCGTGCGGAAACGCGTGCCCTCGGCCTCCATCTGCGACACGCGCAGATCGATGTGGCGCTTGGCGAGCTTGAAGTCAGGGACGCCGTAGCGCAGCAGGCCGCCGATGCGGTCGTCCTTCTCGTACACGGCGACAGTGTGACCGGCGCGCGTGAGCTGCTGCGCCGCCGCGAGCCCCGCGGGGCCCGAGCCGACGACCGCTACCGTGCGTCCGGTGTGGCGCTGCGCGACGTGCGGGGTGATCCACCCCTCCTTGAACGCACGGTCGATGATCTCGACCTCGATGTTCTTGATCGTCACGGCGGGCTGGTTGATGCCGAGCACGCAGGACGTCTCGCACGGCGCGGGGCAGATGCGCCCGGTGAACTCCGGGAAATTGTTCGTGGCGTGGAGGCGGTCGATCGCGTCCTTCCACTGATCCCGCCACGCGAGGTCGTTCCACTCCGGGATCAGATTGCCGAGCGGGCATCCCTGGTGGCAGAACGGGATGCCGCAGTCCATGCAGCGCCCCGCCTGCTGCTTGAGCACGGTCGCGTCCTTGCCCAGTTCGTCCTTGACTTCGTTCCAGTCACGCAGGCGCACGGACACCGGGCGGTTCGGCGGGAGCTCGCGCTCCCGCACCTTCAGGAATCCACGGGGATCAGCCACCGGTCACCTCCAGGAACTCGGCCCACGCGCCCGGGGCGGAGAGGTCGCCTCCCCTGGCCTCGAGCTCGACGAGCGCGTCGCGCACGCGGGCGTACTGGGCGGGCAGGACCCGCGTGAAACGTGTCGCGGACTGCTCCCAGTTCGAGAGCAGCTCGCGTCCGAAGGGCGACTCCGTCTCGGCGACGTGACGCTCGATCAGCGTACGCACGATGACCTCGTCCTCGGCGTCCAGCGGCGCGAGCGTGAGCTCGCCCGCCGCCAGGGCCGCGGAGTTGACACGCTCCTCGTGCAGGTCGAGCACATACGCGGTGCCGCCCGACATTCCGGCACCCAGGTTGCGGCCGGTGCGTCCCAGGATCACCGCGGTACCGCCGGTCATGTACTCGAGCGCGTGGTCGCCCACGCCCTCGGCCACGGCCGTGAGACCGGAGTTGCGCACCAGGAAGCGCTCACCCACCACTCCGCGCAGGAACAGCTCGCCGGCCGTGCCGCCGTAGCCGATCACGTTGCCGGCGATGACGTCGCGAGAGTCGTCCAACATGGCCTCGCGCGCCGGTCGCACGATCACGCGTCCGCCGGAGAGTCCCTTGGCGACGTAGTCGTTGGCGTCCCCCATGAGACGCAGGGTGATGCCGCGCGGCACGAAGGCGGCGAACGACTGACCTGCGGATCCGGTGAACGTCACGTCGATCGAGTCATCCGGGAGCCCGGCGCCGCGATACCGACGCGTCACCTCGAAGCCGAGCATGGTGCCGACCGTGCGGTTGACGTTGCGGATCGCGCGCTCGATGCGGATGGGTTCGCCGCGCTCCAGCGCGGGCTCTGCGGCGGCGATCAGGTCGTTGTCGAGCGCCGCGTCGAGCGCGTGGTCCTGCGTGGTCGAGTTGATCAGGGCGGCGCCCTCGCGCGGTCGCGCGAGCACCGGCGCCAGGTCGAGACCCTTGGCCTTCCAGTGCTCGATCGCCGCCTGGGTGCGCAGCGCCTCGACGTGCCCCACGGCCTCCGCGATGGACCGGAACCCGAGCGCGGCGAGGTGCTCGCGCACCTGCTCCGCGATGAACTCGAAGAACGTCTCGACGAACTCCGGCTTGCCGGTGAAGCGCTCGCGCAGCTCAGGGTTCTGCGTCGCGACGCCCACGGGGCACGTGTCGAGGTGGCACACACGCATCATGACGCAGCCGGAGACGACGAGCGGCGCCGTCGCGAATCCGAACTCCTCCGCTCCGAGCAGCGCCGCCACGACCACGTCGCGACCGGTCTTCATCTGGCCGTCCACCTGGACGACGATGCGGTCGCGGAGGTCGTTGAGGACCAGCGTCTGCTGCGTGTCGGCGAGGCCGATCTCCCAGGGCGCACCCGCGTGCTTGAGCGAGTTCAGAGGGCTCGCACCGGTGCCGCCGTCGTGGCCCGAGATGAGCACCACATCGGACTTGCACTTGGCCACGCCCGCCGCGATCGTGCCGACGCCGACCTCGGACACCAGCTTGACGTGCACGCGAGCCTTGGGGTTCGCGTTCTTCGCGTCGTGGATCAGCTGCTTGAGATCCTCGATCGAGTAGATGTCGTGGTGCGGCGGCGGCGAGATGAGCCCCACGCCGGGGGTCGAGTGCCGTGTCTGCGCCACCCACGGGTACACCTTGTTGCCTGGCAGCTGGCCGCCCTCGCCCGGCTTGGCGCCCTGGGCGAGCTTGATCTGGATATCGTCGGAGTTCACGAGGTACTCCGACGTGACGCCGAAGCGGCCCGAGGCAATCTGCTTGATCGCGCTGCGACGCTCTGGGTCGTACAGGCGATCCACGGACTCGCCGCCCTCGCCGGTGTTGGAGCGTCCGCCCAGGCGGTTCATTGCGATCGCGAGAGTCTCGTGGGCCTCGCCCGAGATCGACCCGTAGGACATGGCTCCGGTGTTGAATCGCTTGACGATCTCGGACACGGGCTCGACCTCGTCGATCGAGATCGGCTCGCGGCCCGAGTCGAACTCGAGCAGTCCGCGCAGCGTCATGAGGCGCTTCGACTGCTCGTCCACCCTGTCCGTGTACTCGCGGAACAGGTCGTACCGGCGCGTACGGGTGGAGTGCTGGAGCTTGAAGACCGTCTCGGGGTCGAACAGATGCTCCTCGCCGTCGCGGCGCCACTGATACTCGCCGCCCGTGTTGAGACGCTGGTGCGGCGGCAGCTCGCCCGATGCGGGGTACGCGTCGGCGTGGCGCTGTGCCACCTCCTGGGCGATCACGTCGAGGCCCACGCCGTCGATCTGGCTCGGGGTGCCGGTGAAGTGACGTGCCACGAGCTCGCGCGACAGACCGACGGCCTCGAACACCTGGGCGCCGCGGTAGGACGCGATCGTGGAGATGCCCATCTTCGACATGATCTTCAGGACGCCCTTGCCGAGCGCCTTGATGAGGTTCTTCACGGCCTTCTCGGCGCTGACGTCGCCCAGGTACCCGCGCTTCGCGAGGTCCTCGACGGTCTCCATGGCGAGGTAGGGGTTCACGCAGCCGACGCCGTAGCCGATCAGGAGCGCGACGTGGTGCACCTCGCGCACGTCGCCCGCCTCGACCACGAGCGCGGTCTGAGTGCGCGTGTGGTGGCGGACCAGGTGGTGGTGGACTGCCGCGGTGAGCAGCAGCGACGGGATCGGAGCGAGGTCCTTGTTCGCGTCGCGGTCGGAGAGCACGAGGAACGAGACGCCGTCGGCGAGTGCCTGATCGACCTCCTCGAAGATCTCCTCGAGTCGCGCCTCGAGGCCGGCGGCGCCGTCAGCGACCCTGTAGAGACCGCGGATCTTGCGCGCCGAGAAGACGCCGCGCAGGCGCGGGTCGGCGTCGATGTGCACGATCTTCGCGAGCTCGTCGTTGTCGATCACGGGGAAGTCGAGGAGGATCTTGCGCGCGTGCTCCGGCAGCGCCTGGAGCATGTTCGGCTCGGGACCGATCGCGCCGCCGATCGCGGTCACGATCTCCTCGCGGATGGAGTCGAGCGGCGGGTTGGTGACCTGCGCGAACATCTGCACGAAGTAGTCGAAGAGCAGGCGCGGGCGCTTCGAGAGCACGGCGATCGGAGTGTCGGATCCCATGGCGCCGATCGGCTCGATGCCGTTAGCCGCCATCGGCGACAGCAGGATCTTCAGCTCCTCCTCGGTGTAGCCGAATGCGCGCTGTCGGCGCTGCACCGACCGTGCCGAGTGCGAGATGTGCTCACGGTCCGGCACCTCGGACAGCCGCACCGCGTACTTCTCGACCCACTCCGCGTAGGGGTGCTCCGCGGCGAGCTGGGACTTGATCTCCTCGTCCTCGATGATGCGCCCACCGGCAGTGTCGACGAGCAGCATGCGGCCCGGCTGCAGGCGTCCCTTGCGGACCACCTTGGCAGGGTCGATGTCGAGCAGTCCGGCCTCAGAGCCGCACACGACGAGGCCGTCGTCGGTCACCCAGAAGCGGCCCGGGCGAAGCCCGTTGCGGTCGAGCGTCGCGCCGATGAGCGTGCCGTCGGTGAAGTGGAGCGCGGCGGGCCCGTCCCACGGCTCCATGATCGTCGAGTGGTACTCGTAGAACGCGCGGCGGGCGGGATCCATGGCGGCGTTGTTCTGCCAGGCCTCGGGAATCATCATGAGCACGGCGTGCGGCAGTGATCGGCCGCCGAGGTGCAGCAACTCGAGCACCTCGTCGAACGAGGCCGTGTCCGAGGCGCCGGGCGCGCAGATCGGCACGATGTCCGCGAGGTCGCCGATGAGGTCGGAGCTCAGCGTGCCCTCGCGCGCGGCCATCCAGTTGCGGTTTCCCTGAACGGTGTTGATCTCGCCGTTGTGAGCGATCATGCGCAGCGGCTGCGCGAGGGGCCACGACGGGAACGTGTTGGTCGAGAAGCGCGAGTGCACGAGCGCGAGCTCCGAGGCGAAGGCCGGGTGCTGCAGGTCGGGGAAGACCTTCTCGAGCTGATAGGTGGTGAGCATGCCCTTGTAGGTGAGCGTGCGCGCCGACAGCGAGGCGAAGAAGGGGCCGCCCGCGTGCTCGGAACGCTTGCGCGCCCGGTAGATGCGACGGTCGAGCGCGATGTCGGCGAGTCCGTCGCACGAGACGAACACCTGCCGGAACGTGGGGGCGGAGGCCCGTGCAGAGGGACCGATCGCGTCGAGCTCGACGGGCACGTCGCGCCAGCCGAGGACGGTGACGCCCTCCTGCGCGCACGCGGCCTCGAACGCGGCGACCTCGGCGCGCTCCTCGCCCTGGGTGAGGAATGCGATGCCGACGCCGTACTCGCCCGCGGCGGGGAGCTCGAGGCCCGCGACTTCCCGCAGGAACGCGTCGGGGATCTGGGTGAGGATGCCGGCACCGTCGCCCGTCTCGGTCTCGGCGCCGACGGCGCCGCGGTGCTCGAGGTTCTTCAGCGCCGTCAGTCCGGCATCGACGATGTCGCGACCGGCCGTGCCCCGCAGGGTCGCCACGAAGGCGACACCGCAAGCGTCGTGCTCGAATGCGGGGTTGTACAGCCCTGACTGGGGCTGCGGGGCGCTGAGATGCGAGGCCATCGAACCATCCTTCACCGGCCTCCGCGCGTGCGGGGGCCTCATGGGTTGCGGGCGCCGTCGACCCGGGGTACACACGGGTGACCAGACTACCGCGTCAGGCGAGTCTTTTTGAAACCCTTTACCCTTCGCGGGGCGCCGCACCGGGATCACCGGCAGCGTTCGCCTCATCGTCAAGGGTATCCGACGCGCTGGCGGCCTCCGCTCCCCCGGCGTCGGCCTCGGTCGTGGTCGCCCCGGCCGCGTCGGACTCGGACTCGACCGGCGCCGAGCCGGACGCCTCATCCCCGTTCCGCGGGGCTGCAAGCGTGTCGCGCGCGGGCACCTCTGCAAGCCGCCGCTGGCGGATGCCGAGCCACACGAACGTCGCGAGAGAGGCGAGCAGCACCACGGCCGCGACCCACACGTTGATCCGCACGCCCAACACCTTCACGGCGGTGTCGATGCGCACCATCTCGATCCACAGGCGTCCCGAGGTGTAGACCGCGACGTAAAGCCAGAAGACGCGGCCGCCCCACAGCTTGAAGCGTCGGTCGGCCCACAGCAGCACCGCGACGCCTGCGAGGTTCCACAGCATCTCGTACAGGAACGTCGGGTGGAACGTCGCGAACTGCTCGAACCCTTCCGGCCGGAAGGCCTCGTCGATCTGCAGACCCCACGGCAGTTCGGTGGGGCGCCCGAAGAGCTCCTGGTTGAAGTAGTTGCCGAGCCGACCGATCGCCTGGGCGAGCAGCACGCCCGGTGCGGCCGCATCCATGAACGCCGTGAAGGACACGTGGGCGCGTCGCGCTCCGATCCATGCGCCGAGCGCACCGAGCGCCACAGCACCCCAGATGCCGAGGCCGCCCTCCCATATCTTGAACGCGTCGATCGGGTTGCCGCCCTCGCCGAAGTACGGGCCGGGCGTGGAGATCACGTGATAGATCCGTCCGCCGACGATGCCGAAGGGGATCGCCCAGAAGCCGATCTCGCTCACGACCTCGGGATCGCCTCCGCGCGCCTCCCAGCGCCGGGCCGTGAGCCACAGCGCGACGAAGATGCCCGCAAGGATGAACAGCGCGTAGGCGTGCACCGTGAGCGGGCCGATCGAGAACGAACTCCATTCGATCGGAGGCGACGGGATGGAAGTGGGGATCACAGCTCTCCTCTGACGCCGCGCGCCAGCTCGGTGGTCTTGGCCCGGAGCGCCTCGAGACCGGCCTCGAGGTCGTCCGGGTGGTCCGTCAGGCAGCGCACGAGCGCGGAGCCGACGATGACGCCATCCGCGTACTCGGCGACCTGCGCGGCGTGCTCGCCGGTAGTCACACCGAGACCGACGCACACGCGCGGCGCACCCGCCTCGCGGGCGCGCGCGACGAGGTCCTGCACGCCGCCTCCCATGGACGAGCGTTCGCCGGTGACGCCCATGAGCGCCGCCGCGTACACGAAGCCCGAACCGGCGGTGCAGGTGAGCGCCATGCGCTCGGCGGTCGTGGTGAGCGCGACCAGGAACACGGTGTCGAGGTCCCGCTCACGCGCCGTCGGGAGCCACGTGACGTCGGCGTCGGGCGTGATGTCGGGCAGGATCGCGCCCGAGCCGCCCGCGGCCACGAGGTCGTCCGCGAAGCGCTCGACGCCGTACTGCAGGATGGGATTCCAGTAGCTCATGACCACGGCGGGGGCGCCCGCGTCGACGCAGCCCTTGACCGCGGTGAAGACGTCGCTCACCCGGCTGCCGCCTGCGAGGGCTCGCTCCGCCGCGTGCTGGATGGTGGGACCGTCGAGCACCGGGTCCGAGTACGGCAGCCCGACCTCGACGATGTCCACGCCCGCCTCGATCATGGTCTGCATCGCGCGCACGGAGCCCTCGACCGTCGGGTATCCAACGGGAAGGTAGCCGATGAGCGCGGCCCGGCCCTCGGCCTTGATCTGGTCGAGGCGCTCTGCGAGAGCTGTCACGCGTCCTCCCCCGGCAGCATGTCGAACCAGCGTGCGGCCTGCTCGACGTCCTTGTCGCCACGGCCGGACAGCGTCACGAGCAGCGTGGCGTCGGGGCCGAGCTCGCGGCCGAGCCGGATCGCCCCCGCGAGGGCATGCGAGGACTCGATCGCGGGCAGGATCCCCTCCGTGCGGCTGAGCAGCCGGAAGGCGTCCATCGCGTCGGCGTCCGTCACGGGCCAGTACTCGGCGCGGCCGATGTCGGCGAGCCACGAGTGCTGCGGACCCACGCCCGGGTAGTCGAGACCCGCGGAGATGGAGTGCGAGGCGACCGTCTGGCCGTCCTGATCCTGGAGGATGTATGAGCGCGAGCCGTGCAGGACGCCCTTGGTGCCACCCGTGATCGTGGCCGCGTGACGACCGGTCTCGACGCCGTCGCCCGCCGCCTCGCAGCCGATCAACCGCACGCCCTCGTCATCGAGGAACGCATCGAAGGAACCGATCGCGTTGGATCCTCCACCGACGCACGCGAGCACCGCGTCGGGCAATCCGCCGAGCGCGAGCATCTGCTCGCGCGCCTCGACGCCGATGACGCGCTGGAAGTCGCGCACCATCGCGGGGAACGGGTGGGGGCCCGCCGCTGTGCCGAACATGTAGTTGGTGGTTTCGACGTTTGCGACCCAGTCGCGGAAGGTCTCGTTGATGGCGTCGCGCAGGGTGCGCGATCCGGACTTCACGGGCACCACCTCGGCACCGAGGAGACGCATGCGAGCGACGTTGAGCGCCTGACGCTCCGTGTCCTCCTCGCCCATGTAGATCACACAGTCGAGGTCCATGAGCGCCGCCGCGGTGGCCGTCGCGACACCGTGCTGACCGGCGCCCGTCTCGGCGATCACGCGAGTCTTGCCGAGGCGCTTGGTGAGCAGCGCCTGCCCGAGCACGTTGTTGATCTTGTGCGAACCCGTGTGGTTGAGGTCCTCGCGCTTGAGGAACACCCGTGCTCCCCCGGCGTGCGCCGCGAAGCGCGGCACCTCGGTCACGATCGATGGGCGGCCCGTGTAGTCGCGCGCGAGCCTGTCGAGCTCGCCGCCGAAGCTCGGATCGGCCTTGGCCTTCTCGTACGCGTCCGTGAGCTCGTCGAGGGCGGCCATCAGCGCCTCGGGCAGGAAGCGACCGCCGAACTCACCGAAGAAGGGCCCAGGCGCCGACTGGAGCGATGCCGTCACGGGCGCACCGACCGCAGCGCGGGGTGAGCGCCCGCGGCGACCATCTCGGCGACCGCGGTGCGGGGGTCACGATCCTTGACCAGGGCCTCGCCCACGAGGACGGCGTCCGCGCCGAGCCGTGCGTACTCGACCACGTCGTGGCTGTCGCGGATCCCCGACTCGGCGACGCGCAGCACGCCGTCCGGGATCACCGGCGCGACCTTCGCGAACGTGTGCCGATCGACCTCGAGCGTCTTGAGGTTGCGGGCGTTCACGCCGACCACCCGTGCGCCGGCGTCTACGGCCCGCGTGACCTCCTCGACGTCGTGCACCTCGACGAGGGCGGTCATGCCCAGGGAGTGCACGCGCTCGATGAGCGACTCGAGCGCATTCTGCTCGAGCGCGGCCACGATCAGCAGCACCACGTCCGCGCCGTGAGCGCGCGCCTCCCACACCTGATAGGGGGTGACGATGAAGTCCTTGCGGAGGATCGGGATGTCGACCTTCGCGCGCACCGCGTCGAGGTCGGCGAGCGACCCGCCGAACCGGCGCTGCTCGGTCAGCACGGAGATCACTGACGCTCCGCCGGCCTCGTATTCGGTGGCGAGCGAGGCGGGATCCGTGATCTCGGCGAGCGCGCCCTTGGAGGGGCTCGACCGCTTCACCTCGGCGATCACCGCGACCTCGTCGCGGGCCAGCATCTGGTACGCGTCGATCGCGCTGGGGAGGCGCGATGCGCGTTCCTTCAGCGCCTCCATGGTCGTGGACTGCTCACGCACGGCAAGGTCCTCTCGGACGCCGGCGACGATGCTCTCGAGCACGCTCATGCGATCTCCTCCTCCCTCGCGACCATGGTAGCGCCGGGCACGGTCACTGATGACCGCCCCGGCAGACGCGCACGCGCCCGACGCGGGGGCCGGTCACGGCGCCAGGTACGGCTCCAGCGCGGGGATGTTCCGGAGCACCGTGTAGACGATGATGCCCGCGAACAGCAGGTACAGCGCCCAGCCGGGCGCGGGCTTCGTGCGGATGTGGACTCCGCGGGTCGCGAGCAGCCACTTGAGCCATCTCCACCCGAGCCATGGGATGGCGAATAGCGCGAGGGGGTTCATCCCCCATGCGCCGGCGAGGTCCAGGTGGGAGAGGTCATGGATCGCGCGGAGCGACCCGCAGCCCGGGCAGTAGAAGCCCGTGAGGTACAGAGAGGGGCACGTCGGGTAGTGGCCGCCCTCGTGCGGGTCGACCGAGGCGACGTAGGCCGTCGCGACCGCGCCCGCGATCCCGACCGCGATCGGTGCCGCAGACGGGTGGAGCCTGGCGAGCAGTCGCTCGCCAGGCTCCGTCACGCGTGCGGTGAGTGTCACCGACTCAGTACGTCGAGGCGGACAGCACGCCTGCCGCCAGCAGGATCACGTAGAGCACCAAGACGATCGCTCCGGAGCCGATGCCCCACAGCGACCACTTCTTGGCGGCGTCGGCGGATGCCTGCGCGCCGGCGAAGTCGCCCTGCGCCCACTTCGAGTTGACCTCGGCGGCCTTCACGATGCCGACGATGCCCAGCGGGAGGCAGCACAGCACGGTCGTGAGGATCGCGAGCACGAGGTTGTTGTTCGGCGCCGGGGCGCCACCCATCGGCGGCACGCCGGGAGCGGGAGGGGGCGGTGGGATGTCGGTCATTGCTTCTCCTTGTGGTGGACGGGACCGCCTGCCATGCGGTCCCGGGACTCAGGCGAGGGGCTGGCCGTGGCCAAGCGCCCTTAGAGCGCCGCCGACCGCGAGAGACACGGCTGCGACAGCGATACCGACCCACACCAGGGCCGTCACGGGAACGGCGAATCCGATCGAGGCCAGCACGGCCGCGATCACGAGGCCCGCGTTGGTCACCCATCCGGCGAGAGTGCGGCCGTGGTTGTGGGGTGCAACCTCCGGCAGGTCCTGCTCGGTGAGCTTCACGCTGCTCGACATCGTTGTTCCTCCTCGGCTCGGGTCACGCGACATTCTAGCCAGATCAGGCGGGCCCGAGTCGAGAGGCCAGGCCGATCGCGCGCACCATCGCCGCGGCCTTGCTACGCGTCTCCGCCTCCTCGGTCTCCGGCACCGAGTCTGCGACGATGCCCGCGCCCGCCTGGACGTACGCGACGCCGTCCTTGATGAGGGCCGTCCGGATGGCAATTGCGGTGTCAGTGTTGCCCGCGAAGTCGAAGTAGCCGACCGCACCGCCGTAGAGCGCGCGCCGGGCAGGCTCGATCTCGTCGATGAGCGCGATCGCCCGCGGCTTCGGCGCGCCCGAGAGGGTCCCCGCGGGGAACGTCGCCTGGAACGCGTCGAACGCGGAGAAGCCGTCCTCGAGCCTGCCCACCACGGTGGAGCAGATGTGCATGATGTGGCTGTAGCGGTACACGGACATGAAGTCCGCGACCTCGACCGACGTCGGCTCGCACACCTTCACGAGGTCATTCCGCGCGAGGTCCACGAGCATGACGTGCTCGGCGCGCTCCTTGGGATCCGCGAGCAGCTCGGCCTCGAGCCTGCGGTCCTCCTCGGGCGTGGCGCCGCGCGGACGCGACCCTGCGATCGGGAACGTCGAGACGGCGCCGCGCTCCACTCGCACGAGCGACTCGGGGCTGGATCCGACCACGGAGAACGCCCGCCCGTCGGCGTCCTCGAGCTCGAAGTAGTACATGTACGGGCTGGGGTTGAGCGTGCGCAGCACGCGATACACGTCCAGTGGCGCGGCCTCGCACGAGATCTCGAAGCGCTGCGCGGGCACCATCTGGAACACCTCGCCGTCGCGGATCGCCTCCTTCGCGAACTCGACGTAGCGCTCGTACTCCCCCGGCGCGCTGCGGCGCCTGACGTCAGGTTCCCCGTCCTCGCCCAGCGCGGACACCTCGCCCGCGGGCGCCTCCGAGAGCGCATGCTGCATGCGATCGAGTCGCGTCACCGCATCCGCGTACGCCTCCTCGATGCCCTCGTCGCGCGCGTCTGCGTTGACCGCGTTTGCGATCAGCCACACTGAACCGTCCAGGTGGTCCACGACGGCGATGTCCGTGGCGAGCAGCAGCAGCACGTCGGGCACGTCGATCTCGGCAGGTGCCTTGTGGGGTAGCGTCGGCTCCCACTGCCGGATGATGTCCCACCCGAGCACGCCGACCATGCCACCCGTGAGCGGCGGCAGCCCCGGGATCGCCTCGGACGCGAGCTCGCCGAGCACCTGGCGGATCGTGGGCAGCGGCGCACCCGACGTGAGGCCGACCGGCACGTCGCCCTCCCAGCGCGCCTCGTCCCCATCCACCGTCAGGCTCGCGCGCGAGCGCACGCCGATGAACGAGAAGCGCGCGAGCGTGCCGTCAGGCTCGGCTGACTCGAGGATGAACGTGTTCGGGCGCCCGCCCGCGAGGGCTCGGTACACGGCCACCGGCGTGAGAGAGTCCGCGAGCACGCGTCGCACGACGGGCACCACGCGATGCGTCGCGCCATACCCGCGAAAGCCCTCCAACGTCGGCCATGTCTCGCCCCAGGCGACGGACACCGGCTCCTGCTCAGCCATCCGATGCCTCGAGACCGTTCACCGCACCCAGGTCGCCTCCCGTGAGGAAGCACGTGCGCTCGCCGGTGTGGCACGCAGCACCCACCTGGTCGACCTCGAGCAGGATCGCGTCGCCATCGCAGTCGAGAGACGCGCGCACCACGGTCTGCGCATGGCCGGAGGTGTCTCCCTTGCGCCACAGCTGCTGGCGCGAGCGACTCCAGTACACGGCGCGACCGGTGGTGAGCGTCTCGTGCAGCGCATCGTCGTTCATCCACGCGACCATGAGGACCTCGCGCGTGTCGTGCTGCTGCACGACGGCGCAGACGAGTCCGTCGGGAGTGCGCTTGAGGCGCGCGGCGATGCTGGTGTCGAGCGGCATGGGGACATCCTTCCACGCTCGGCGACGGGACACGTCCGACGCGGCGGCAGGCATCGCGCCCGGCGTCACCGCGTCTGGGCCACCCAGGCGTCGTGCATGCGCGAGTAGACGCCGCCGCGCGCGACGAGCTCGTCGTGCGAGCCGAACTCGACGATCTCACCGGCGTCCATGACGGCGACCGCGTCGGCGCGTTCGGCGGTCGACAGTCGGTGCGCGATCACCACGGACGTGCGTCCGCGCATGAGGCCCTCGAGCGCACGCGAGATGCGCACCTCGGTGGCAGGGTCCACGGCGGACGTCGCCTCGTCGAGGATCAGCACCTCGGGATCCCGGAGGTACGCACGCGCGATCGCGACCAGCTGCCGCTCGCCTGCGCTGAGCAGCTCTCCGCGCGGGCCGACGGGAGTGTCGAGGCCGGCCGGCTGCGCCGCAATCCAGCCCTCGAGCCCGAGCGACTCGAAGACCGCCAGCGCCCGCGACTCGAGCTCGGCCGCGTCCGTGCCCTCCGGGAGGGCATACGCGAGGTTCGAGCGGATGGTGCCGTCGAACAAGAAGCCCTCCTGCGGCACGATCGCGACCGAGCGCCGCAGGCCCGCCATCGGCACGTCGCGCAGATCCACGCCTCCCACGCGCACGATGCCCTGCGTGGGGTCGATGAACCGCGCGAGGAGCCGGACGAGCGACGTCTTGCCCGAGCCCGTCTCTCCCACGAGCGCAATGCGCCGGCCCGCGGGCACCTCGAGGTCGATCCCCTTCAGCACCTCGGGACCCGAGGGATAGGTGAGGCGGACGCCGTCGATCGCGACGTCGCCGTGCCCGCGCGGGATGTCGGTGCCGTTCTCGCCGGGGTCCGCGACTGTGACCGGAGTGTCGACGAGTCCGATCACGCGTCGCCAGCCGACGAGCGCGCGCTGCATCTCGGCGAGCATCTCGATGATCCAGCCGATCGGACCCGCGAACTGGTAGACGAGGAACGCGAAGGCCACCACCGTGCCCACGGACAGCGCGCCGTCGAGCGCGAGGCGCGTGCCGAGCACGAGCGCGAGCCCCGTGGCGATGGACTGCGCGGCGGCGTTCGTCGAGAACAGCGACGTGCCGAGCCAGCCTGCGCGGGTGTCGCCCGCGACGATGTCCTTGTTCATGCGCGCAAGGTCGCGGCGCATGTGCCCGTGGACGCCGTAGGCGCGGATCGTGGCGATGCCGACGAGCTGCTCCCCCGTCGCGGCGAGCAGATCGCCGCTGCGCGCCCGCACGCGACTGTACGCGCGCACGATGCGGGGCTGGACGAAGCGCAGCACGAGCAGCGTCGGCACGTACGCAAGGATCACCACGACCGCGAGCTGCCACGCGTACACGAGCATCACGGCGAGGATGATCGTGGACTCGAAGGCCGCGACCAGCATGGCGGCACCGGTCCACTGCATGAGGTCGCGCATGGTCTCGACGTCTCCGGTGACGCGCGACACGTACCGGCCCCTGCGGTCCGCGTTCTGCGTGAGCACGGAGAGGTCGTGCACCGTGTCGAAGGCGGTGATGCGCAGGGTCGCGAGGCCCTGCTCCGCCTGCGTGACCATGCGGATGCGGACGATGCGCTCCACGAGCGTCGCGACGATCAGCAGCGTCGCACCGATCGCCGCGAAGCCGTACGCGACGGAGACGTCGATGCCGCCCGGCGCGAGCAGTCCCTTGTCCGTGACCTGCTGCGTCACGAAGGGCACCGCGGTCTTGCCGAACGCAGCGACGACGGCCAGACCCAGGGTGATCCCCAGGCCGGCGCCGAACTCGGGGCTGAGCGCGAAGCCGCGCTTGAGGGTCTGCCTCAGGGTCGTGGGCTCCATCAGTCGGTCACCGCCTCTCGCTGCTCATCGCCGCCGTCGATGCCCGACGCGTCGGGCACCTCCTCGTCACTCGGCGCGGTCTCGACCCGTGCGGCCTGACGCGCGTCGCGCTCATAGGCCAGCACGATGTCGCGGTAGCCCTCGTCACGCGAGAACAGTTCGTCGTGCGTCCCGGAGTCGATCACCCGGCCGCGGTCCAGATGCACCACGTGGTCTGCCATGCCGATCGACGCGAGCCGGTACGCCACGAGCAGCACCGTGGGCGCGTCGGTCGAGGCCGAGAGCCCGGTGAGGATCTCGCGTTCCACGACGGGGTCCACGGCGGACGTGGCGTCGTCGAGGATCAGCACGCGCGGCCTGCGCACGAGCGCACGCGCGAGAGCGAGTCGCTGGCGCTGACCGCCGGAGAGGTTCGAGCCGCGCTCGTCCAGCTCGGCGTCGAGCGGGTCGCTCGAGCCGTCCACGAGCGACCGCACCACGTGATCGACGGCGGCGCGCCGCAGCGCCTCCCACACCTCCTCGTCGGTGTAGTCCCGGCCGAGCGTCACGTTCTCGCGGACGCTGCCTGCGAAGACGAAGGCCGTCTGCGGCACGAGCGCGACGTGCGCGCCGAGGTTCTTCACGTCTGACAGCGGTACGCCGTCGAGCAGGATCTTGCCCGAGGCCGGGATCGTGAGGCGCGACGCGGCCAGCGCGATCGTGGACTTGCCCGAGCCCGTGGGGCCCACGAGCGCGGTGACGGTGCCTGCGCGCAGCTCGATCGACGCACCCTCGACCAGCACGGTGAGCTCGTCGTGCCCGTCGTCGGCCGCGATCGAGGCGCCGAGGAAGCTCACGGTTCCCGCTCCCACGCCCTCGATCTCGATGTGACCGGGCTCGTCGACCTCGCGCGCCGCCTCGGCGATCTCGCCGACGCGCCTGAAGGAGACGAGCGCCTGCGGCATCTGGCCCAGGATCCAGCCGAGACCCCGGATGGGGATCGCGAGCAGCGTCACGAAGTACATCGCCGACACGACCTCGCCGACGGTGACGTGCCCCGCAGCGGCGCGAGCCGTGCCGACCACGATCAGCGCGACAGCGCCCAGGGGCGCCATCAGGTCCATCAGCGGCTCGAACCACGCCTTGACACGGCCCACGCGAGTGTCCGCGGCCGCGAGCTCGCGGGCGGCGGCGGCGAAGCGACGGCCTTCGCGGCGCTCGACGCCGAGCGCCTTGACGACAGTGCCGCCGTCGAAGCTCTCGTGCGCGATGTTGGACACGTCCGCGCGCAGCGTCTGGCCCTGCCTCCACAGCGGCGTGATGATGCGCTCGAACATCAGGTTGATGCCGAGGATCGCGGGCACGACGGCGAGACCGGTGATCGCGAGCCAGGGGTCAGAGCGCCACATCGAGACGCCCGCCGCCACCATCATCACGAACGAGCCGACGGTGAAGGACAGCGGGTTCAGCGGACTGGTGGCCGTCTCCGAGTCCGAGGACATCGCGGAGAGCACTCGTCCGGAGGACTGGGTGCGGTGCCACCCCATGGGGAGCCGCGACAGCGACTCCGCGACGACCTCCCGGTGACGGCCGCCCACGCGTGCCACTCCCGCCTGGGTCATGGCCTGCCGCATGGCCTGCGCGAGAGCGATCGCGACGCCGATCAGGCAGAAGGCCGCGCCTGCGTAGAGGATCGCAGTGAATGGATCGTCGGTGAACTCGCCCCAGCGCCCAGTGACGGTTCCCTCGGAGACGCCCGGGATGACGACGTCGTCCGTGATGCCACCCAGCAGATTGCCGAACACGATCGTCATGATCGAGAACATCGTCGCCGCAGCGACACCCCCGGTGAAGTACCAGGGCGCCTGGCGCACGCCGTGCCATAGCAGCTGCGCCGACTGTCGCGCGAAGCTGCCGTGCAGCGCGTACTCGCCCGGCCGCGCGGGTCCGTTCACAGACGGACCTCGATTCCGGCGGCGCTCAGGTGCTCCTTGACCTGAGCGATCGTGAGCGTGCCGAAGTGGAACACCGAGGCCGCGAGCACGGCGTCCGCCCCCGCGTGCGCAGCCTCGACGAAGTGCTCCGCCGTGCCGGCACCGCCCGAGGCGATGAGCGGGATCGAGACGCGCTCGCGCACGGCACCGATCATCTCCAGGTCGAAGCCATCGTTCGTGCCGTCGGCGTCCATCGAGTTGAGCAGGATCTCGCCTGCGCCGAGCCGCTCGACCGTCTCGACCCACTCGAGCAGGTCCATGCCGGTGCCCTGGCGTCCGCCGTGGGTCGTCACCTCGAAGCCCGACGCGGTGCTCGCCCCGTCGCGGCAGCGTCGGGCATCCGCCGACAGGACCAGCACCTGATTGCCGAAGCGCTGAGAGATCTCCCGGATGAGCTCAGGGCGCGCGATCGCGGCCGTGTTGACACCGACCTTGTCCGCGCCCGCGCGCAGCAGGCGGTCCACATCCTCGGGAGAGCGCACTCCCCCTCCCACGGTGAGCGGCACGAACACCTGCTCAGCGGTGCGGCGCACCACGTCGTAGGTCGTCTCGCGGCTGCCCGAGCTCGCGGTCACGTCGAGGAACGTGAGCTCGTCCGCCCCGCCTGCTCCGTAGGCGCGCGACAGCTCCACGGGGTTTCCGGCGTCGCGGAGGTTCTCGAAGTTGACGCCCTTGACGACGCGGCCCGCGTCGACGTCCAGGCAGGGAATCACCCGCAGCGCGACCGACATCACTCGACCTCCGGGGTGAAGACGTCCAGGATGTCCACCACCAGCACGACAGGACCCTTGTCGGGGTACGCCTGCGTCGCCGGCGCGAGGATCATCACCTGCGAGCCCTGGAGCTGGTCGATGAGGGCATCCTCGAGCGCCGGGATCTGAGTGCGAGCGCCGACCTCGAACTCGAGGGGGGCGCGCTCGTCTGGCCACGACGAGTCCAGCACTTCTCCGTCCCACGACACCATCACGTAGTTGGCGAGCACCCACGAGCCCTCGCGCACCTGCGTGCCAGTGCCCTGGATCGTCGTCACGACCTGCGTCTGCGCGGGGCGCTCGACGCTCTCAGGGATCGAGACGCTCGGTTCGCCGTCCTCCGCGAGGAACACGGTGGGCCAGTCCTCGGGCATGTCGGCGCTCATCCCGGCCGCGCGCGTCGGAAGCACGTCGATGATCAGCGCGATCGGCGGCTCATCGTCCACGCCACCGGACGACGCAGGCGACACGTGGAGCAGCCTCGCGCCCACGCGCTGCTCAAGCAGCAGCTCGTACAGATCGTCGCCCAGCAGCTCGGGAGCGAGCAGGAACGACCGCGCCAGGCCGGTGTAGCTGTCGACCACGATCGCACCGTCGAGCAGGGACTCTCCGTAGAGGTCGAGCAGCAACGGCTGACCGTCCACGAGCGCGTCGCCGTCGCCCTCCCACACCACGTCGGTCTGCACGCGAGTCCAGTCGACGTCGGTATCGAACTCGAGGGTCGGCGCGCCCGTCTCGTCGGCCCCGACCGTGATGAGCTCGACGTCTCCCGTCGGGGTGGCGGTCACCGACTCCTCCGGTGGTGCGCTGACGCAGCCGGCGAGCGCGAGGCTCCCGGCGACAGCGAGCGCGAAGGCGCGACGCATCTTTCCCCTTTCGGACGGCCAGAACAGTGTACGTGCGGCTGCGCTCAGCCGAGGTCGGCGAGCAGCAGGTCCACGCGGTCGTCGACGGACCGGAACGGATCCTTCAGCAGCACGGTCCGATGCTCGTTGCCGGTGAGCTTCAGATGCACCCAGTCGACGGTGAAGTCACGCCCTGCCGCCAACGCCTCCTGCACGAAGCGGCCGCGCAGGGCGGCACGCGTGGTGGCCGGCGGCGAGGTCTTCGCGCGCGCGATCTGGTCGTCCGTCACCACTCTGGCGATGAGGCCTTGCGATTGGAGCCGGTTCGCGAGCCCGCGCTCGGGAGAGATGTCGTGGAACGCGAGCTCGAGTCGCGCGAGGCGGGGGTCGTCGAGCGCACACCCCAGGCGGTCCTGGTAGCGCTGGATCAGCCTGAGCTTGATGGCCCAGTCGAGCTCCGTGTCGACGCTCGAGAAATCCTGGGAGCGGACTGCGTCGATGCCGCGCTGCCACAGGTCGAGGATGCGCTCGACCTCCTCCGTGCGCTCGATGATCCCGTCAAGGTGGACCACGACGGTGTCCAGGAAGCTCTGCTGGACCTCGACCGCGGTCATGGTCCGACCGTCGGCAAGCTCGACTGTGGCCGTGCCGGTCAGGTCGTGCGCGACGTCGCGAATCGCCTGCATCTCCTTGGCGAGGGCGAGGTCGGGCATCAGCACCCGTGCCTCCAAGAGGCGCAGCACGAGGTCGGTGGCCCCGACCTTGAGCAGCGTGGTCGGCTCGGCCATGGTCGAGTCGCCCACGATCACGTGCATGCGCCGGTACAGCTCGGCGCTCGCGTGCGGCTCGTCGCGCGTGTTGATCATGGGGCGCGAGCGAGTGGTGGCGGAGCTCATGCCCTCCCACATGTGGTCGGCTCGCGGCGAGAAGCTGTAGTGCGCGCCCTCAGGCGTGCGAGTGATGGTGCCGGCTCCGGTGACGATCTGCCGGGTCACGAGGAACGGCAGAAGCTGGCGCCCGAAGCCCGCGAAGTCGGCGCGGCGCCGCAGGAGGTAGTTCTCGTGGCATCCGTAGCTGTTGCCGGCCGAATCGGTGTTGTTTTTGTAGAGGTAGATCGTGCCGTCGACGCCCGCCTCGCGGAGTCGCTTCTCGCCGTCCGCCACGAGATCGTGGACGATGCGCTCGCCCGCCTTGTCCATCGCGATGAGGTCGGTGATCGTGTCGCACTCCGCCGTCGCGTACTCGGGGTGCGCGCCCACGTCGATGTACAGGCGCGACGCGTTCGGGAGGAACACGTTGGAGGAGCGGCCCCACTGCACCACGGAGTGGAACAGGTGCCCCGCGACCTCCTCGGGAGTCACGGGCCGTGAGTGAGGCGCATGCACATGGAGGCCGAACTCGGTCTCGAGCCCGAAGATGCGGCGGGCCGGATCGACCTCGAGTGGCGGCGGAACCTCGGCGATCTGCATCGCGACGGCGTGCGAGGCGCCGGACGGCGCTACTCGCCGCCCTTCTGGACGAACGAGCGCACGAACTGCTCTGCGTTGGTCTGCAACGACCCGTCGATCTCGTCGAGCAGGTCGTCGAGCGCGTCGGTCGAGGCCTGCTGCGCGGGTGCCGCTGCGGGCTCGGGCGCGTCGTCCTCGTAGGGCTGTCCGGAAGCGTTGACCTGAGGCATGAGTGCAGTCTATCCGCGCAGCAAGGAGTCCAGCAGCGGGTGGCTGGCCTCATGCGGGTCGTACAGATGCACGACCTCGAGGTTGCCGTGGTCCGCGTCACGGTCGAGCACGACGGTGGACCATCCCGCGGCATCGACGATGTCGGGACGCCCCGCGACGATCGCGCCTCTGAGCCGCGCCCGCGTGTCCTGCGGTGCGTTCGTCTCCGCCTGCGCCACGGCTTCGTCGGTCGTGAGGCGCTCCACGGCGCCTGCGGCGGCGAGGCGGAACGCGAAGCCGTCGCCGAGCCGCGACCACTGCACATCGGCCGCGGCGAGGCGCGCGTCGTCCCACGGCAACGGGCGCCCGTCCGGCCCCGCATTCTTCGTGCGCAGCCGTCCGAGTAGCTGCAGTTTCGCGACCCACTCGACCTCACGCGCCGCCTCGAAGATGTCCCTGCCAAGGCGATCGAGCACGCTCTCCCAGCGGGCAAGCACCAGCGCGTCGTCGCCGTCGCGCGCGTAGTCGCGGCAGATCTCGAGGAGCGCCCGCTGGATCTCGAGCGCCGTGGCCGTCTCGCCCGAGGCGAGCGCGAGGGAGGTCTCGAGCGCGAGGTCACGCGAGACTGTCCGCACGTCACCCACGGGGTCGGCCAGCACGAGCGCGTCGAGCCGCTCGTCCTCCGCCTCGATCGCGGCGAGCACGAGCGCCGTGGTGCCGATCTTGAGGTACGTCGGCACCTCCAGGCAGTTCGCGTCGCCGATGATCACATGGAGCCTGCGCCACCGCTGACGCGAGGCGTGGGGCTCGTCGCGCGTGTTCACGATCGGTCGCCGCAGGGTCGTCTCGAGGCCGACCTCGGTCTCGATGTAGTCGGCGCGCTGCGAGATCTGGAAGCCCGCGTCCTCGCCGTGAGCGCCGAGCCCGACGCGGCCCGCCCCCGTGTAGACCTGGCGCGTCGCCAGGTGCGCGGTCAGGCGCGACGCGAGCGCGTCGAAGTCGACGTCGCGACGCACCAGGAAGTTCTCGTGCGTGCCGTAGCTGGCGCCCTTGCCGTCGACGTTGTTCTTGTACAGGGTCACGCGCTCGCCCTCGATCGCCTCGTAGCGCGCGGCCGCGGCGAGCGCGATGCGATCGCCCGCGACGTCCCACAGGACGGCGTCGTGCGCGGATCGCACTTCGGGGCCGGAGTACTCGGGGTGTGCGTGGTCCACGTAGAACCGCGCGCCGTTGGGAAGCACCGCGTTGAGGTGCGCGGGGTCCTCCCATGAGCCGCGACGCCGACGCAGCGTGATGCCTCGCTCGGCCTCGGAGTACTCGGGCGCATCGGTCAGCAGGTCGGCGGTGGCGTAGCGCCGGTCGCGGCGCATGCCGCGCTGATCCTGCAGCGGGTCCTCCCCGCCGTAGTCCCACCGTGCCGAGAGGTCGCCGAGCTCGGCGCGGCACGCGCTGACGAGTCGAGACGCGAGGAGGATCGCGTTCGCGCGCGGATCGTCGGGGTCAGTGATGCCGTACTCGGTCTCGATGCCGACGATGCGCATTCAGCCGAGCTCCCTCGCCGCCACCGCGCGTGCCTCGATCAGCTCCTGCTCGCATGCGGACCGGAGGTGGGCGAACGAGATGCCCTTCGCTCCCCCGGAGATGACCGACTTGATCGCCGCGGTCTTGGCGCGGTCGACGATGTTGCGGATCATCGCGCCTGAGACATGGTCGGAGGCGTCGGGCGCCGCGAACAGGTGGGCCACCGCGTCGGAGGTCATCGCACGCACGGTCGCGTGAGCGTCCCCGCCGTGCTCCTTGATCGCCCCTGGGTCGATCGGGAGGCGCGTCGTGAGGTACTTCGCGAAGATGTCCTCCGCCGACCGCGCATCGGGCCGCGAGATCTCAATCTTCACGTCCAGGCGGCCGGGCCTCAGGATGGCTGGATCGATCATGTCCTCGCGGTTGGAGGCGCCGATCACGATGACGTTGCTGAGCGCCTCGACGCCGTCGAGCTCCGTGAGCAGCTGCGGCACGATCGTCGTCTCCATGTCCGAGCTCACGCCCGAGCCCCGCGCACGGAACAGCGCGTCCATCTCGTCGAAGAACACGACGACGGGTGCACCCGTGTGCGCCTTGGCGCGCGCACGCTCGAAGATGGTCCGGATGTAGCGCTCGGTCTCACCCACGTACTTGTTGAGAAGCTCGGGGCCCTTGACCGAGAGGAAGTAGCTCCGGTCGGCGCCCACGGCATCGCCGAGCGAGTGCGCGACGGCCTTGGCGATGAGCGTCTTGCCGCACCCGGGCGGGCCGTACAGCAGCAGGCCACGCGGGGGCTGAAGCAGATGCTCGCGATAGAGCTCGGGGTGTCGGATCGGTAGCTCGATAGCGTCGCGGATGCGCTCGATCTGGGGCGTCAGCCCTCCGATCGAGGCGTAGTCGACGTCCGGCACCTCTTCGAGCAGGAGCGCCTCGACGCCTGTGCGCTCGACCCGCTCGGAGGCGAAGCCCGTGCGCGGATCGATGATCACGGTGTCGCCCTCGTGGACGCGTGCCGCGGCGTCGCCGCCGATGAGCACGGCGACTCGCTCGTCCTCGCCCCGCGAGACGACGAGGATGCGGTCGTCGTCGATGACCTCCCGCACGATCGCGGCCTGGCCCGTGCGCTCGGGCTGTGCCTTGCCGACCACGACGCTCATGCCGTTGAGCAGGACCTCGTCTCCTGGCTTCAGGTCCACGTCCACGCCGGGCAGCACCGCGACACGCATGCGGCGCCCCTGCGACACGATGTCCACGAGGCGTCCGACCTTCTGCACGAAGGTCGCGAAGGTCTGCGGCGGCTGAGACGCCTCGGCAAGCTTCTCCTTCATCTCCCCAAGCTGCTCGCGCGCGAGCTCGAGCAGTCGCTGAAGCTCAGCGTTGCGCCGCTCCAGCGCGGCGGTCCTGTCCTGGCCCTCGGCCACCATCAGTCCTCCTCATCCGGCTGCGCGGGCATCGCCTCCGTGCCCTCGATCGCCTCGATCGAGCGCAGCGCGTCGCGGCGCACCTTGCGCACCTTCTTGTCGGACACCGCGCGCTCGCCGAGGTCCTCCGGGGTCCACTCGTCATCCACCGGATAGGCGCCCTTGGCGGGACGGCGGTGCCTCAGCGGCGCCTCGACGCCAGGCGCGAGACGCCTTGCGGTCAGCAGGAACCCCGTGTGGCCGATCATCCGGTGATCCGGCCTGACGGACAGGCCCTCGAGATGCCACGTGCGCACCATGGTCTCCCACGCCTGTGGCTCGGTGAAGCCGCCATGCTCGCGCAGGTCCTCTGCGAGTCGCGACAGCTGCGTCGTCGTCGCGACGTACGCGAGGAACACCCCGCCGGGGGCGAGCGCGCCCGCGGCCGCCTCGAGGTTCTCCCACGGCGCAAGCATGTCGAGCACGATGCGGTCCACTGTGCCTGGCGCCGCGACCTCGGCCACGCGGTCCGCGAAGTCGCCGATCTCAAGACGCCACGCGGGGTGCGGAGCCCCGAAGTGCGTCTCCACATTCGCCCGCGCGATGTCGGCGAAGTCCTCGCGGCGCTCGATCGAGATGAGCTCGCCCTCGTCGCCGATCGCGCGCAGGAGTGACATGGTGAGCGCTCCCGAGCCCACTCCCGCCTCGACGACGCGCGCGCCGGGGAAGATGTCGCCGTACTGGACGATCTGGCCGGCGTCCTTGGGATAGACGACCGCCGCTCCCCTGGGCATCGACATCACGAAATCGTTGAGGAGCGGCCGCAGCGCGAGCAGCCCGGCACCCGACGAGGTCCGCACGACGACTCCCTCGTCGCTGCCGATCAGAGTGTCGTGCGACAGATGACCGCGATGGGTGTGGAACACCTTGCCCGCGGCGAGCTGGATCGTGTGAGGGCGGCCCTTCGCGTCGGTGAGCTGCACGCGTTCGCCCTCGCGCAGAGGGCCACGGCGGAGCTGGGCGCCCGTGGGCGCGACGGAGTCAGGGGTCATGCCGCAATCCTAGGCGGGTCAGCGCAACGCGTTCATCGCGTCGAGGAGCCGCACGACGCCGACTGGCTCCCCCTCGCTCAGCACTACCCAGGCGTCGGTGCGACCCCACCATTCACGGAGAGCTTCGACGAGCGCCTCGGCGTCCGCACCGACCGTCACCGCAGCGCCACGGGGCAACGGCGTCGTCACAGCGTCGAGGCCCGTCGTCTCGCGCCGGTCCGCGGGCACCTCGCGGGCGGTCGTCACGGGGAAGCGGCCGGCCGCCGCGTCGTCCGCCGCGAGCACGACGACCTCCTCGGCGCCCGCGTCGTCCGCGAGATTCAGTGCTGCCGCCACGGAGGCGTCGAAGCGGAGCGCGACCGCGGGCCGCATCAGCGAGGCCGCGGACACGCCCTCGCGCCGCGCGAGCGTCTGGGACCAGCGCAGCGCCTGCGACGCGGCAGGCCACAGAATCGAGAAGATCAGGAAGGCCCACACGATCGTGAACAGGCTGGGCGCGGCTCCGCGCAGCAGCGGCGGCACGACCGCCCACAGCAGCACGCCGACCGCGACGACGCGTCCTCCCCACGCTGCGACGATCGTTCCCGTGTGACGCCGCCCGGTCACGGCCCAGACGATCGCCTCGAGAACGCGCCCACCGTCCATGGGGATGCCAGGCAGCAGGTTGAAGGCTGCCAGCAACAGGTTCGCGTAGGCGGCCCACGAGAGGATTCCCGCACCGATGCCCGTGAGCGGCAACGCGGCACCGATGCCCATGAGTGCAAGTCCGATCGCGACGTTGGCGAGCGGACCCGCGACTGCCGTGACTCCGGAGACACGCGCCGTCAGCGCCGTCGAGTCGAACGAGGTGTGTCCGCCCCACAGCGTGATGACGATCTCGTCCACGCGCCGCCCGAACGCGCGCGCAGCGACGGCGTGCGCAGCCTCGTGAAGGAAGACGGACACGAAGAGACTCACGGCGAGCGCAAGGCCGAGCGTGAAGGCGCGGCGAGTCATGCCGCCCTCCGTGCCAGACGCGAACAGGAACGCGAGGGCGGCGAGCATCAGCAGCGTGGACGGCTGCACGATGACGCGCGCCCCGACGAGGGTTCCGAGCTGGAATCCGCGTGTGGGGCGAGGAGACGACGGCATGCGTCCACCGTAGGTCACGCCCGCCTCAGCCCCTGCCGCCGCGCCGCGTCACGATGTCGGAGCCCGCGCCTAGGGTGTTCGCATGGCACGCCGACCCGCACTGTCGCCCTCGCGCGCGAACGACTTCCGCCAATGTCCGCTGCTGTTCCGGCTGCGCACGATCGACCGCCTCCCGGAACCGAAGTCGTCAGCGGCGACGCTCGGCACGCTGGTCCACCTCGTCCTGGAGCGCCTGTTCGATCTCCCCGCCGAGGACCGCACCGAGGACTCTGCGGCGCGCGCGCTGCGCCCGGGGTGGGAGGAGATGCTCGCGAAGGATCCCGCGCTCGCGGAACTCCACGCGGATGACGCGGCGCTGGCCGCGTGGCTCGACGAAGCGCGGGCGCGTCTGCGGACGTACTTCACGCTTGAGAACCCGATGCGGCTCGAGCCCTCCGGTCGCGAGGAGTTCGTGGAGCTCCAGCTGGAGGACGGCCCCCTGCTGCGCGGCATCATCGACCGCGTCGAGGTCGCGCCAGACGGCTCGATCCGGCTGTCCGACTACAAGACAGGTCGCACGCCTCCTCCGAACTACGGCCAGAAGGAGCGCTTCCAGATGCGGTTCTACGCGCTCCTCGTGGATCGCATCCGGGGACGTAGGCCCGCGTTGCTTCAGCTGCTCTTCCTCAAGGACGGCGGGCGCCTGGATCTGCGGCCCACTCCGGACGACCTCGCCCAGGTCGAGTTCGAGATCCGCGCGCTGTGGGACGAGATCGTCGCCGCCGCGAAGGCCGGCGCGTTCCGCCCGCAGCGCTCCAAGCTATGCGACTGGTGCAGCTTCAAAGAGCTGTGCCCCGAGTTCGGCGGCACACCGCCTGCGCTGTCGCCGGAGCGTGCGCTCGACGCGCTCGGCGTCACCGCCTGAGATCGCTCAAGCGCCGCCCGTCAGTTCGTCGCGCACCTCGCCGTTCGCGATGGCCCTGATCCCTTCGAGCCCCAGCCCATCGAGCGTCGTCAGTCTCGTCAGACCCGGGCGTGCCTCGAGCTCTGCGAGGCGACGCACCGCGATCGTCGCCGCCCCCGAGGACCATGCGGCGCCGATGCCGCTGGGAGAGTCCTCGATCGCCACGCAGCGCGCGATGTCGACGCCGAGTCGGTGCGCCGCGAGCAGGTAGGACTCGGGATCGGGCTTGCCGTGGCGCACTTCGTCGCCAGTCACGACGACCTGGAACGCCTCGGGCACTGCGGCGAGGAGCGCATCGGCCATGCGGCGATACGACATCGTCACGAGGGCGCAGGGCACGCCTGCGGCGACCACTTCCTGGAGCAGCGCGCGAGCGTCCTCCTGCCACGGCACCGCGCCACGTATCCGCTCTGCCACCGACGCGGTGAGGGTCGCGACGATCTCGTCCTCAGGCAGGGCGACTCCGCGACCCTGCAAGATCCGCGCGGAGTACGGCAGCGGACGACCGACGAGCGTGAGCCCGTCCTCCTCGCTCCACGTGCCCCCGAACCGCTCGACGAGTGCGGTCTCCGCTTCGATCCAGTACGGCTCGGAGTCGATCAGTGTGCCGTCCATGTCCCACAGCACGGCCGCTGGAAGAGGGGGCTGAGGATTCACGCGACTCAGTCTAGGCTGACCGAATGAGCGAGGAGATGGACGCCGGGCACCTGCCCCGCGACGAGTCGATCATGATCGCGGCGTTCGAGGGGTGGAACGACGCCGGCTCCGCCGCGTCTGGCGCTCTCGACCATCTCGCCCAGACCTGGGACCTCCAGCAGCACGCCGCGCTCGACTCGGAGGAGTACCACGACTTCCAGGTGAGCCGGCCCACGATCTCGCGCGCTCCCGATGGCGAGCGCATCGTCTCGTGGCCCGGCACGATCATCTCCACCGCCGCGGATCCGTGGCCCGGAGAGCGCACCATCGCACTGGCGCGCGGCATCGAGCCGTCGATGCGCTGGCGCGCATTCTGCGACGACATCCTCGACCACGCTGAGGCGCTCGACGTCACCACGCTGATCACCTGCGGCGCGCTCCTCGTGGACGTGCCCCACACGCGCCCCCTGCCCATCTTCGTCACGAGCGAGAGCGCCACGGCTCGTGCGCTGTTCGACCTCGAGCGCTCGGACTACGAGGGACCCACCGGCATCCTCGGCGTGCTGGGCCACGAGGCGGAGCTGCGCGGCATCACGGTGCTGTCGATGTGGGTGGGGATCCCCCACTACGTCGCGCAGCCCCCGAGTCCCAAGGGCACGATCGCGCTGCTCGGGCAGCTGGAGCGCTTCCTCGGCGATCCGCTGGACCTCGGAGACCTGCCCTACGAGGCCGAGGCCTGGCAGCGCGGGGCCGACGAGCTCGCGGAGGAGGACGAGGAGATCGAGCAGCACGTGCGCCACCTCGAGTCGATGATGGACGAGGCGAACCTGCCCGAGGCGTCCGGCGATGCGATCGCCGCCGAGTTCGAGCGCTTCCTGCGCCGGCGCGAGGGCGGCCCCGGCAAGTCCGGCGAGTGAGGCGCGGTCCTAGGTCGCGCTGATGGCGCCCGCGCCCAGGAGCGTGAAGATCGCCGCAGCCAGCACGAGCCGGTAGCCGACGAACGGCAGGAACGAGCGGTGCGAGATCAGCCGCAGGAACCACACGATCACGCCGAAGCCGACCACGAACGCGACCACGGTGGCGATGGCGGTCGCGGCAAGCCCCGGACCGTCTGCTGCAGTCAGTCCCTCGTACTCGCTGATGAGCTCGAAGAAGCCCGAGCCGAGAACCGCGGGGATGGCAAGCAGGAACGAGTAGCGTGCTGCGGCGGTCCGCGTCAGCCCCAGGAACAGTCCGATCGAGATGGTCCCTCCCGAGCGCGACACACCGGGAATGAGAGCCATCGCCTGCGCGAAGCCGAGCGCGACCGCGTCCTTCGCCTTCAGCTCGGTCACGTCGCGCTGCTTGCGGCCCACGCGATCCGCCCACGCGAGCACGATCGCGAACACCGCGAGCATCGTCGCGGTGAGGTAGAGGTTGCGCGCGTAGGTCTCGATAGCGTCCTTGAACAGCACGCCCAGCACCACGATCGGCACGGAGCCGATGATCACCCACCACCCCAGACGTGCCTGCGGACTGTGGGCGCCGAACCGTGCGGCGCGGTCCTTGCCGTCGTGGCCGGCCAGTGCGCGGAACCATGCACCGACGATCTGCACGATGTCCTTGCGGAAGTACACGAGCACGGCCGCCTCGGTGCCGATCTGGATCACGGCCGTGAAGGCCGCGCCGGGATCTGCCGCATGCGGCAGGAGCTCTCCGAGCAGGCGCACGTGCGCGCTCGACGAGATCGGGAGGAACTCCGTGAGTCCCTGTACGAGTCCAAGCACCACGGCTTCCCACCACGTCATGACGGCAAGGCTAGCGCCCGCGCGTCGCGTCGCCCTCCCCCGCCCACGCCCCGGTAGCGTCGTGGCCATGCAGCGCAGGAGGGTCGGCACGAGCGGTCTCGAGGTCTCGAGGCTCGGACTCGGCACCATGACGTGGAGCAGGGACACGTCGCCAGAGGAGGCCGCCGATCAACTCGACATGTTCCTCGACGCGGGCGGCACGCTGCTCGACACCGCAGCGTCGTACGCGGATGGCGGCTCCGAGGCACTGATCGGCTCCCTGCTCGGCGGCGCCGTAGCCCGCGAGGACGTGCAGATCTGCACCAAGGCGGGCATCCGCCGCACCGGCGACGGCGGCATGATCGATGCGTCGCGCGACACCATGCTCGACACCCTCGACGCCTCCCTCGCCCGCCTCGGGACCGACCACGTGGACCTGTGGCTGGTGCACGCGTTCGACGCCATCACCCCCTCGGACGAGACGCTCCACGCGCTCGAGATCGCCGTCAACTCCGGCCGTGCACGCTACGTCGGAGTCTCGAACTACCCCGCGTGGGCCACGGCAAGGATCGCGACCCAGGCCACCGGGAGACCCGCCATCGCAGCCGCGCAGCTCGAGTACTCACTCCTGCAGCGAGGCATCGAGCGCGAGGCCGTGCCTGCGACGCGAAGCCTCGGCATGGGCGTGCTCGCGTGGTCTCCCCTGGGGCGGGGCGTCCTGACGGGCAAGTACCGGCATGCCGTCCCGGCGGACTCGCGTGCCGCATCGGAGCACCTCGCAGGGTTCGTCGAGCCGTATCTGGACGACCGCGCGGGAGTGATCGTCGACGCGCTGGCGACGGCTGCGGACGGGCTCGGACTTGCGCCCCAGCAGGTGGCGCTCGCGTGGGTGCTCGCGCGCGAGTGGGTCTCGTCTGCGATAGTCGGCGCGCGCACGGCGCGCCAGCTGGGCCCGTCGCTCGAGGCGGAGAGCCTGTCCCTCCCCGACGCGATCCGTGAGGCGCTCGATGAGGTGACGGCTCCCGCTCTCGGGTACCCGGAGCGGCGCTGACGATGCTCGGGGCGACCGTCACGCGTCAGCGCAGGTCGAACTCCTCGATGTCGTCGTCCATCGTGTCCTCGTCCTCGTCAGCGTGGCCGTCGAGCTCCTCGTCGACGTCCTCATCGTCGCCGTCTTCGTCGTCATCGCCCAGGTCGTCGAGCACGATCGGGAGCGTCTCCCCGAAGTCTTCGTCGAGCGCAGCCTCGTACGTCTCGAAGGCCTCGGCGACGGCGTCGTACGCGTCGTCCACCGCCGCGTCCTCGTCGCCGCGCCGACCCATGACGGCATCCAGGTGCTTCTCGAGTGCCGCCGTCAGCCGCTCCAGCGCCTCGCGTGAGGTGTCCATAGACATGACCGTACCCGCCGCTACTGTGAAACGGGAGGCCCAGATGAAGGATCCGATCGCCCGCGAGCGCACGCACGTCGTCACGCCGACGCGCGGCACCCCGTCCCGCGCGTCTCGTTTCGAGTGGCGCGTGGTCGACATCCCGCGCGACGTGTCGCGCGCCGACGCGCGCAGCCTCCTCACCGAGCAGGCCGAGTATGGGCAGTGGGAGCTCGCACGCAGCCAGCTGTTCCTTGGCGGAGCACGGCGCGTCTGGCTGCGGCGTCGCGTCACCAGGGTGCCGCGCACCGACGCGGCCTGAGGGCTGCCCTGCTCGCGAGTGCTACTCCCCTAGGCTGCAGAACAGCGCTCAGCAGTCGAGCAGGAACTGCTCCACGACGTCGGCGCCCACGCGCAGCGACTCGATCGGGATGCGCTCGTCGATGCCGTGGAAGAGGCTCGAGAAGTCGAGCCCGTCGGGAAGCATGAGCGGCGCGAAGCCGTAGCCCTTGATCCCCAGCCGGGCCAGGTGCTTGTTATCCGTGCCGCCCATCATCATGTACGGCAGCGCGATCGCCTCGGGATCCGACATACGCAGCGCCGAGATCATCTTCTCGACCAGGGGCGTCTCGAACGGCACCTCCACTGCGGGCTGCTCGATGTATTGCTCGATCTTGACGTGGGTGCCCGCGAGCTCTTCGAGCTGCCGCAGCACCTGCTCCTGCTGTCCCGGAAGGTAGCGCGTGTCGATGTATCCCGTGGCGACGTCGGGGACCACGTTTGTCTTGTAGCCCGCGTCGAGCATCGTCGGATTGGAGGTATTGCGCAGGGAGGCCTCGATCATGCGACTGACGGGCCCCATGCCAGCGACGATCTGCGCCACCCGCTCCTCGGTCGGCTCGTACTCGATCTCGAGCAGCTCCGCGACGCCGCGCAGCAGCGCCTCGCCCGTCGGGGTGATGTCGAGCGGCCACCGGTGGTCGCTGATGCGAGACATGGCGCCGGCGAGGTGCGCGACGGCATTGTCCGAGTGCACGAGGCTGCCGTGCCCCTGCACACCCGTGCCCACGAGCCTCAGCCAGGAGATGCCCTTCTCCGCAGTCTGGATCAGGTAAGTGCGCCTTCCGGCGATCTGGACGGAGAAGCCGCCGACCTCTGAGATCGCCTCGGTCGCGCCATGGAAGTCGTCAGGGTGGTTGTCGACCATCCACGCCGCCCCGCGCCGGCCGCCGTGCTCCTCGTCGGCGAAGAACGCGATCACGATGTCGCGCGCTGGCTTGCGGCCGGATGTGATGATCCGTCGCACGGCCTCGAGGTACATCGCGTCGATGCCCTTCATGTCGACCGCGCCGCGGCCCCAGATCATGTCGTCGTGCACCTCGGCGGCGAACGGCGGGTACGTCCATTCCTCCGGGAAGGCGGGCACCACGTCGAGGTGGCCGTGCAGCACGAGCGGCGGCCGCGAGCGGTCCTTGCCCTCCCATAGCGCCGTCACGGTCGTACGCCCGGGCTCGGCCTCACGGATCACCGGCTCGAGCCCCAGATCGCTCAGGAACGTGGCGACATACTCGGTCGCGGCGCGCTCACCAGGGCCCGGCTCGTCGCCGTAGTTCGTCGTGTCGAACCGGATGAGGTCCTGGGTCAGGGAGATGAGAGTCTCGTCGGCCATGCGAGCCAGCCTAGCGTCGGGCGCGCACCGCTCCGAGACGACGAAGGCCCCTCTCGAGGAGGGGCCTTGCGAAGAGTGTCCGAGGGGGGACTTGAACCCCCACGCCCGATAAAGGGCACTAGCACCTCAAGCTAGCGCGTCTGCCAATTCCGCCACCCGGACGAGTGGACCGAGGACCCCGCGGGGCGCCTCAGCGCGGATAGAAGAATAGCACGCGCGGCGCTGGTCGATTCACCATCGGCCGCCCACCGGCGCGTCCATCGCTGTCGTGTCACACGCTCCGGGACTTTCGCCCTAACACGGCGGCGACGACGCGCCTAGCGTCATAGGTGAGTCCCCACTCACGTCAACGACGACGGGACTGGCGATGACGACACACCTGTATCTCTCGCTCATCCCCGAGGCTCTCATCGCCTCGGGCCTCGAGCCTGACGAGTTCGGCCTCTACTACTCGATCGGCAACGCGAAGCGCGCACGCGGACAAGCGGTGTTCTTCTCGGTCGACAAGGACGCGCTGCCGCCTGAGGCCTTCGACCTCACCGACCTGGACGCCCGATGTGCGCCGCACCCCGACGGCAGGCCGAAGCACTCGGTCTACCTGTCGATCTACCGCGTGCTCGAGCACATCCCCCGCCACGCGCTCACCGCGTTGCACCTCGCCACCGACGACGGCCGTGTGCTGACGCTCGAGCCCGCACCTACCGCTGCGGACGGCGAGGTCGGATCCAGGCTCTACCAGGAGTTCTGCCCCGTCACGCCGCGCGTCGTCTCGTCGCTCGATCCCGCCGAGTTCACCCGGTTCATCACGGATACCGACCGCCACGTGCACGTGCCGCGCCTCGTCTTCGCGGAACTGACCCTCGGCTCGCTGCGGCTCGACCCCGACGCGACCGACGTCGACGACCTCCCTTACCCGAACGTCGGGCATCTGCGCGACTGCATCCGCGAGCTCCAGGCCTCGCCCCACAAGGCCACCAAGACGGTGATGCGCCAGATGAACCAGGACGTGCTGTTCCGCACCGTCCAGGGCGCCTTCTACGTGGGCGACTCCACAGGCCTGACCGCCTTCCACATGCCGTCACGCGACGAGCTCGAACGTGAGCATCTCGCGTGGTGGCGCTCCGCACTGTCGAGCTTCGGCCAGTAGCCGCCGAGGAGAGGATCCCCTTCATGCTTCCCACCTGGTTCTGGCTCGTGCCGTTGTCGTCCGTCATGGCGCTCGGCGCCTCCTACTACTTCTTCTCGCAGATGATGAAGGAGTCCGAGGGCACCGAGACGATGGCACGCATCGCCGCCCACGTCCGCCACGGCGCGCTCGCCTATCTCAAGCAGCAGTACAAGATCGTCGGCATCGTGCTCGCCTCGCTGACCGCGATCTTCTGCGTCCTCGCGTACGGCTTCCACCTCCAGAATCCGTGGGTGCCGTTCGCGTTCCTCACCGGAGGACTGTTCTCCGCACTCGCCGGCTTCATCGGCATGCGCACAGCGACCTACGCGTCCGCGCGCACCGCGAACGCCGCGCGCGAGTCACTGAACAGCGGCCTCCGTGTCGCCTTCCGCTCTGGCGCCGTGATGGGGCTCACCGTCGTCGGCCTGGGCCTGCTCGACATCGCGATCTGGTTCTTCGTCCTCACGCGTTTCTACAACGTCGACGACTCGCAGCAGGTCGTGGTGATCACGACCACCATGCTGACCTTCGGCATGGGAGCGGCCGTGCAATCGCTGTTCGCCCGCGTCGGCGGCGGCATCTTCACCAAGGCGGCCGACGTCGGCGCCGACCTCGTCGGCAAGATCGAGGCGGGCATTCCCGAGGACGACCCACGCAACCCCGCCACGATCGCGGACAATGTGGGCGACAACGTGGGAGACGTCGCGGGCATGGGCGCCGACCTCTACGAGTCCTACGTCGGCGTGATCCTCGCCTCCGCCGCGCTCGGCGCCGCCGCCTACTTCTCGGCCGGCGCGGAGACTCAGCTCCTCGCCGTCATCGCCCCGATGGTGATCGGAGCGCTAGGCGCGCTCCTGTCGGTGCTCGGAGTCTTCTTCGTGCGCACCAAGGAGGGCGCCTCGCAGAAGGAGCTGCTGGCGTCACTCGGTCGCGGAGTCAACGGCTCCGCCGTGCTGATCGCGGCACTGTCGCTCGGCCTGCTCGCGCTGATGCAGATGCCGAACCTGTGGGGACTGTGGCTCGCGCTCGTCGTAGGCCTGCTGACCGGCATCGCGATCGGTCGCGCGGCGGAGTACTTCACGTCGGAGAGCTACAAGCCGACGCGCGGCATCGCCGGGGCCTCCAAGACGGGACCCGCGACGGTCATCATCGAGGGCATCGGCGTCGGCATGGTGTCTGTCGCTGTTCCGGTGCTCGCCGTGGTGCTCGGCACGTCTCTCGCGTACTTCTTCGGGTCGGGCTTCGAGTACTCGACCGACACCATGAATCTGGGCCTCTACGGCATCGGCATGGCAGCGGTCGGCATGCTGTCCACCCTGGGCATCACGCTCGCGACCGACGCCTATGGCCCCATCGCCGACAACGCCGGCGGAAACGCCGAGATGAGCGGACTGCCCCCGGAGGTACGCGAACGCACCGACGCGCTCGACTCGCTCGGCAACACCACCGCGGCGACCGGCAAGGGCTTCGCGATCGGTTCTGCCGCGCTCACGGGCATGGCGCTGCTCGCCTCCTACATCGAAGAGGTGAAGATCGGCATCTCGCACATCCTCGAGCGCGGCACCGACTTCGTGTTCCCGGACGGCACCGTCGTCGCCGCGGGTGCCGTCGACCAGCTCCAGGCGTTCAACCTCATGGAGATGATGTCCTTCTTCGAGGTCGTGCTGATCAACCCCAAGGTGATCGTCAGCATGTTCACCGGAGCGATGCTCGCGTTCGCCTTCTCCGGCATCACGATGAACGCCGTGGGCCGCGCCGCGGGTCAGATGGTCGACGAGGTGCGCCGCCAGTTCCGGGAGATTCCCGGAATCATGAGCGGCGAATCGGACCCGGACTACGCGCGCTGCGTCTCGATCTCCACGAAGGCGGCCCAGAGGGAGATGATGATGCCAGCCGCACTCGCCCTCGCGGCACCCGTGATCATCGGACTCATCTTCGGTGTGCCGGGCGTGCTTGGACTCCTGATCGGAGCGATGGTCACCGGATTCTCACTGTCGATGTTCCAGGCGAACTCCGGCGGTGCATGGGATAACGCGAAGAAGTACATCGAGCAGGGGCACCATGGCGGCAAGGGATCCGAGTCGCACAAGGCGGCCGTCATCGGTGACACCGTCGGCGACCCGTTCAAGGACACGTCCGGCCCCGGTCTCAACATCCTCGTGAAGCTCATGTCCATGGAGTCGATCGTGATCGCCGGTGTCACCGCCGCGGTGCATCTTCTCTGATCTGCCTGTGCTCGAGGAAGGCCGTCCGCCGCGCTACCACCAACCCGCGGCGGGCAGGCGCTCCGGCTCCCCCGGACGCGCCGCGAGGGCCGCGCTCCCACCGGAGCGCGGCCCTCGCCTTGCGTGATCGATGACGCCGCACACTGCAGCGCGGACCCGTGGCCCTCGCCTTCAGCGTGCGGCGTGGGTCACGTGAACAGACTCACGCCTCCAGGCCCGATCAGCAGGGCGACGACAATCAGGACGATGCCCCACAGGAACTGCTTCTGGAACAGTCGGACGACGCCGATGATGCCGATGACGACGGCGATGATCCACAGGATGAGATCCCACATAGGTACTGCCTCCTCGTGATCGTGCTTGTCTGACGCAGTGGTCAACCGACTACGACACCACTGGTATTCCCACGGGCGCCGCCGCGGCGGACCTCAGAGAGCGAGCGCAGCGCCCTCGTGCGCCAGCAGCCAGCGCTTGCGCTCGATGCCTCCCGCGTAGCCCGTGAGGGTTCCGTCGGAGCCGATCACGCGGTGGCACGGCACCAGGACTCCCACCGGATTGGCGCCGATTGCCGCTGCCACAGCGCGGATCGCGCGCGGCCTGTTCACCGCCGCCGCGATCTCGCGGTACGTGCGCGTCTCACCGAACGGGATCGTGAGCAGCGCGCCCCAGACCTGCCGCTGGAACTCCGTGCCCTGCAGGTCGAGCGGCGGCGGCTCGCAGTCCTCCGCGCCCGCGAAATACGCCGAGAGGGCGCGCGCGCCCGACGCGACGGCATCCGTCGCACGCCCCGACGACTGGTCTGCGGGCATGTCGGCGCGGTTGAACCATGCCGAGTCCAGCCCGCGCTCAGTGCCCGTCAGTGTCATCGCACCCAGAGGCGTGGTGATCGTCATCGCCCCGTGCACCCTCGTGTCACCGTTGCTCTGCATCGTTCCGTCCTTCCGTGTGGGCCGCCCAGAGATGCTGCGCGGCGTAGGCCCTCCAGGGGCGCCAGTGTTCGGCACGCCGCTCCAACGACGCAGACCCCAGGCCCGTCACGCGCTGGAGCACCAGGTCTCCGGCAGGGAACGCGTCCGGGTCGGCGAAGCCTCGGAGCATGGCGTACTCGAGCGTCCACGGCCCGATGCCCTTGATGCGCGCGAGTCCCGCGCGCACGCCCTCCCGGTCCGCTCCGGGCCGCAGGTCGAGCTCGCCCTCGAGCACCGCGCGCGCCACCGCCGAGATGGTGCGCCACCGCGATGTGGGAAGCAGGCCCGAGTCGGGGTCCACGTCCGCGAGCTGCGCGGGACCCGGCATGAGGCGCCAACAGACCTCACCGTCGGGGGACCACGCAGTTCCATGCCGCGCGACGATCCTGCCGAGCGTCCGCGCCGCGCCTGCGACGGAGACCTGCTGACCGACCACCGCGCGCACGACCGTCTCGAAGGGATCCACGGTGCCCGGCACGCGCAGTCCCGGCGCACCTCCCACGAGCCTCGCTATGAGGGGATCCTCAGCGAGCGCTTCACTGACAGCTGCCGGATCCGCGTCGAGATCGAACAGCGCACGGCATCGCGCGACGGCGGCTCCGAGGTCACGTGGGTCCGCGACCTCAAGCGTCGCGGCCACCGCGTCCGGCGCCGGCTGCACCCGCAGCACGGCGGGCCCGTGGTGGAGCGTGAGCGTGCGCTCGTGAGCGCCGGGAGACGAGATCTCGACGCCCTCGACGGCGCGCGCCGCCAGGTGTTCCAGCACGCGCGCGCCATCGAAGGGAGTGCGGACCCGCAGCCGGAGGTTGACGCGCGTGATCGCGGCGCTCGTGTCCGCGCCGTGCGGCCTCTCGCCGCCCTCGACCACGGCCCGGCGTCCGCGTGCTGTCTCACGCACCTGTGTGGGAGCGAGGTCCCAAGCCGCGCGAGCGGCGTCGTTGAACTGCCTCACCGAGCCGAAGCCGGAGGCATGCGCAACATCGGAGACGGGCATGGCCGTGCTCTCGAGCAGCGCTCGGGCAGTGTGGAGCCGATGCGCGGTGGCGAGCGCCAGCGGGGCCGCGCCCACCTCGTCGAGCAGGATGCGCTGCACCTGGCGGCGCGAGTATCCGAGCCGAACGGCGAGTCCATCCACGCCCTCGCGATCGACGACGCCGTCGTCGATCAGTCGCATCGCACGCGCGGCGAGGTCGCCCTGCACGTTCCAGTCGGGCGAACCCGGCGTCGTCTCGGGCCGGCACCGCTTGCACGAGCGGAAGCCCGCGGCCTGCGCGGCGGCTGCGGTGCGGTAGAAGGTGACATTGCGTCGCGCGGGGGTGCGCGCAGGGCACGAGGGTCGGCAGTAGATGCGGGTCGTGAGCACGCCAGTGAAGAACTGGCCGTCGTAGCGCGCGTCGCGTCCGCGGATCACCGCGTATCGCGCGTCGTCGTCCCACATGCCTACGAGCATGACCTACGCAGCGCGCTCGCGCTGGCGGTTATCGGACATCGCAGCGATGGATGGCGGGCCATGGTCAGCGGAAGTCTCGCGAACGCGACGGGACCGCCAGGCTCAGCGGGGCGAGATGCTCGGCGACCAGGTTCGTCGCGCCGTCGGCGCGTTCGATGCGTCCGCGGATCACCAGGGCTGGCGACCGCCGCGCCACGGCCTGGAAGCGCCGCCACAGACCCTGCGAGCAGATGACGTTGAGGAAGCCCGTCTCATCCTCGAGGGACAGGAACGTCACGCCCTTGGCCGTGCCGGGACGCTGCCGATGCGTCACCACGCCCGCGGTCGCGACCCGACGATCCGCCTCGTGCGTGAGGACATCCGCCACGCGCAGCACGCCCTGCGCATCGAGCCCATCCCTCACGAAGGCGGTCGGATACGTGTCGACCGACACCCCCGAGGCCCACACATCGGCCACCGCCTCCTCGACCGCCGACATGCCCGGCAGCGTCGGCGCCTCGACCCCGGGCACGGCGTCGGGCAGCGTCCCTGGGCCCTCGAGCGCGAGGACGCCTGCCGCCCACAGGCCCTCGCGCCGCGTGACGCCCAGCTCCTCGAGAGCCCCTGCGGTCGCGAGCGCCTCCCACTGCGCGACGCTCAGTCCGCGCTCGGGCGCGAGCCCGGCCTTCCCGGACACACCGGCGGGCCGCACGCGCACGCGGCGGGCCATGTCGGACAGCGAGGAGAAGGGCGCCTCCTCGCGGGCGGCGACGATCGCATCGGCCGCCTCCGCCCCGAGCCCCTTGATGGCACGCAAGCCCATCCGTACCGCGAGCGTGGGGTCCACGCGCGTGAGCCGCGCCATGTCCTCGCGCATCTCCTGCGGTGCCGCGAACGGTTCAGCGAGGCGCTCGACGCTCGCCAATGCCTCGGAGCGCACCACGCACGGCCTCAGCGCGACCTGGCCGTGGCGTCTGGCGTCCGCCACCAGGGACTGTGGCGAGTAGAAGCCCATCGGCTGCGCGGCGAGGAGCCCCGCGTAGAAGGCTGCGGGCTTGTGCACCTTGAGCCAGCTCGAGGCGTACACGAGGTACGCGAACGAGTACGAGTGCGACTCGGGGAAGCCAAAGTCGGAGAACGCCTTGAGCTTGTCGAAGATCTGGTGGGCCACGTCTGGCGTGATGCCCCGCTCGTGCGCACCCACCATGAAGCGCGCGCGCAGCGCCTCCATCCGCTCGGGCGAGCGCTTGGACCCCATTGCGCGCCGCAGCTGGTCCGCGAGCGCGCCGTCGAAGCCTGCGCAGTCCATGGCCATCTGCATGAGCTGCTCCTGGAACAGCGGCACCCCGAGTGTCTTGCCGAGCGACTTCTCGAGCAGGGGGTGCAGGTAGGTGACCTCCTCGCGCCCGCGGGCCCGGTTGATGTAGGGATGCACCGAGCCGCCCTGGATGGGGCCGGGCCGGATCAGCGCGACCTCGATGACGATGTCGTAGAAGCGTCGCGGCCTCAGTCGGGGCAGCGTGGCCATCTGCGCGCGCGACTCCACCTGGAACACCCCCACGGTGTCCGCGGCGCACAGCAGGTCGTAGACCGCCGGGTCCTCCTGCGGCAGCGAGTGCAGCCCCAGGTCCTCGCGCTCCACCTCGTGGACGTAGCGGAACGCATACTTGAGGGCCGAGAGCATGCCCAGGCCCAGAAGGTCGAACTTCACGAGGCCCGCGTCGGCGCAGTCGTCCTTGTCCCACTGCAGCACGGTGCGTCCCGGCATCCGCGCCCACTCGACGGGGCACACGTCGATCACGGGCCTGTCGCACAGCACCATGCCGCCTGGGTGGATGCCGAGGTGTCGCGGGAGCCGCAGCATGCGCTCCGCGAGGTCCACGACCGGCGTGGGGATGTGGTCCAGCGGCTGCGCGGGCGGAGGCTCGGGCCACATGGCGTCGCGCTGGCGCGCGGCCCACGCCGCCTCCGCCTCCTGATCGGAGCGCAGCGTGGACCAGCGGTCGATCGACGTGGACCACGCATCCTGCTGGCCCGCGTCGTACCCGAGCGCGCGCGCCGCGTCGCGCACTGCGGAGCGCGGCCGGTACTGGATCACGTTGGCGACCATCGCGGCGTTGATGCGCCCGAAGCGCTGGAACACGTACTGGATGACCTCCTCGCGGCGGTCGGACTCGATGTCCACGTCGATGTCGGGCGGGCCGTCGCGCTCGGGAGCGAGGAAGCGCTCGAACAGCAGCCCATGTGTGACGGCATCCACGGCGGTGACGCCCAGCGCGAAGCACACGGCGGAGTTCGCGGCGGATCCTCGCCCCTGACAGAGGATGTCCGCGCGGCGGCAGAAGCTCACGATGTCGTGGACGATGAGGAAGTAGCCGGGGAAGTCGAGGGCTTCGATCACGGCGAGCTCGTGCTCGATCTGATTCCAGGCGCCGGGCACGCGCTCCGCGTCGGGCGGCCCGTAGCGCTCGCGCGCGCCGCGATAGGTGAGCTCGCGCAGCCAGGTCGCCTCGGTGTGCCCCTCCGGCACGGGATACGGCGGCAGGTTCGGAGCGACCAGCTGGAGATCGAAGGCGCACTCCGCCCCCAGTCGGGCTGCGGTGACGACGGCCTGCGGGTGGCGGCGGTGCCGATGCAGCATCTCCCCCGCCGAGCGCAGGTGCTGCCCGGTGCCGCCCGGCAGCCAGCCGTCCATATCGTCCAGCGACGACCGAGATCTCACGGCGGCGAGGGCGGCGGCGAGATCCGCGTCGCGCGGCGTCGCATAGTGGGCGTTCGTGGTGGCGACGAGCGGCAGCGAGGCGTCGAACGCGAGGTCGGCGAGTGCGTCATGGATCTCAGAGTCGTACGGCTGGTCCGTGTCGGTGATCTCGACAGCCACGTTGTCGCGCCCGAACAGCGCCGCGAGCCTCTCCAGCTCACCCCTGGCCGCCGCAAAGCCCTGGGAGGTCACGCCCGCTCCCTGAGCGTCGAGCCCGACGCCGGGAACGCCGACGCCCGCGAGCGCGCGCCTCACCGATCCCTTGCGACAGCCCGTGAGCACCAGCAGGTCTCCCCCGCCGTCGGAGGCCAGTTGCTCGAGCGTGTAGTGCGCCGTGCCCTTCTCGCCCGTCGCCAGGTGCGCCATCCCGATCGCGTGCGACAGGCTCGCGTAGCCGCGCGCGCCGCGCGCGAGCACGAGCAGGTGGCTCCCGCGTGGGTCCGGGCGGTTCGTGGGGGCGTCGAGCACCGGGGCGCCTCCAGGGCCGTCGGGCACTGACATATGCAGCTCGGCTCCGAAGATCGCGGGCAAGCCTATTGCGCGCGCGGCGTTGGCGAAGCGCACTGCGCCATACAGCCCGTCGTGATCGGTGAGCGCCATTGCGCTCAGTCCCAGGCGTCCCGCTTCGGCCGCCATCTCCTCGGGCTGGCTCGCCCCGTCGAGGAAGCTGAAGGCCGAATGCGCGTGCAGCTCCGCGTACTCGTGCATGCCTCACCTCCCCGCGTGTTCGAACATATGTTCGATTCTGCCACCTGGCTACGACACGTGAGGACCGCCAGAGGAACCGCGCTCTCCGCGGACGTCAAGGTGGCGAACAACACGCGGAACGATCCCTTCCCTTTCGCGCCTGCCAGGCACTACGCTCATCGCCAGACGCGCCAACCCCGAGGCGCGCCGACTGAGGGGAAGTACCCATGCGCCTTCGCGCCATGCTCGGCCGCGCCGCGGCCGTTCTGTCCATCGCAGCCGTAGGTGCCGCAGTCGCCGCGCCCGCTCAGGCCGTTGCCTACGACCGATACCTGACTGTGTCACTCACGGTGCCCGACGATGCACCCGACGTCTTCGACGGTCTCACCTTCGAGATCTTCGGCGGTACCGGCGCCCTTGTCTTCGAGATCGACGCGACCGTCCCGGCCAGCGCCGTCGCCGTCCCTGGCGGCGGCGAGTGCTACGTCTACGTCGACGACTATGTGGACTACACCGAGTACACGCTCGATTGCGGCGATCTTCCGGCAGGCAGTTACGCGATCGGTGCCGCCGGAGCCGATCCCTCACTCGGCTTCTACGCGGAGTGCAGCACGGGCCTTGATCTCGAGCCTGCGGCGGACGGCACCGGCGAGATCAGCCTCGGCGAGAGCGACGACATCTTCTGCGCGCTCTACCCCGCATACGGCGCAATGATGGTCTCCATCTTCGGCGCGGGCTTCTTCACGTATACCGACACGTTCCTGGGCTTCGGCGAGCTGGAGTACCGCCTCACCGGCAGCACGGGCTTCGACTTCACCTTCGACGGCTCCAGCCTCCCGGAAAGCGACGTCCCCGCATGCGACTACGAGGCACCATTCGAGGGTCTCGCCTCGATCGCCTGCGAGGGCCTGCCACTCGGCACCTACACGCTCTCCGGGTCAGGCTTCCCTGAAGGCGCCGTCGTCGGCGAGATGACTTGCCTCGTCGCAGAGCCCTACGAGGAGGGTTTCCCCCATTTCACCGAGTCCACCGCCGGCTTCACGATCGACACTCCGGGGCAGTTCACCTACTGCCTTCAGTACTTCGGCGCCGGCATTCCCCTGTTCATCGACGTCGACCCGTCTCAGGTTGACGTTCCGCTGGCCGACATCGTCATCGAGGTGTACGACGAGGACGGCGCGCTCGTCGCGGAGGGCACAGACCCGTCCGAGGACATGTGCATCCCCACGGAGAGTGTCGACCCGGAGTCACCTTACGACCTGGTCGTCAACCCCGAGGCGTGCGCAGTCATCATGGTCGCACCGCCGTTCTCGCTGCCCTTCACCGACTCGGCGATCGATTTCGACTGGGACTCCGTGTCCTACTCGCTTGGTCTGCGGGGACCTGACGGAGCGCTCGGCGCCTCGTCGGCGTCCACCACAGTGGACTATTTCGAGTTCGGCGCACTCGCTGAGCCTCTGGGCGTCGAGGGCTCGACCGCAGTCCTCTCGACGGATTGGCTGAACGGCACCACGGCGACGGGCGCGGTCATGTCCGTCAGGGCCGAGACCATCGTGCTCGCCGATACGCCCGCCGCTCCGGAGCTTCCGGAGACCGGCCCGACCTCGCCATGGGCCCCTGCTGGAGCGGCGGCCTCGTCGATCCTCGTGGGCGCGTTCCTGCTGATGCGTCGACGCGCACAGATCTAGCGATTTCCATGACCGTAGGGGCGGTCCCGCATACGCGGGGCCGCCCCTTCCGCATGCTCTGGTCCGTCACCTCAGTCGTAGAGCGCCTCGAGCCTCCACTTCCCGTCCGCGAACGCCACGAGCACCGCAAGGCCCGGCTCCCCGTCATCGGTGCGCAGCGCGAGCTGCAGGTAGGCGCGCCGGTCGGAGTCGGACGCCCACCACCTCTCGACCACGGGCCAGGGCCCAGCCCACGCCTCCACGGGGCGCGGCAGCTCCCACACCGGCCCCTCGGCTCCCCCGACGTGCCCCGACGAGGGGTGACGATGTGCCGCACGCGCCCGACGATCGGACGGGTCGGCCTGCAGCCTCGCCCACGTCGGCGGAGCGCTGAGCGCCAGGCGTCGATCCACGATGACGGGACTCCCACCCGCATCCAGCACCTGGATCTCAAGCGGGACAGCCAGCACGGTCGCGGGGGCCGGGTCGGGGATGCGCCCCGGCCAGGGGTGCGCAATGCGGCGCGGCGCCTCACCCTCCTGCCCCCAGGCGAGCGCGTGCACCCTGTCCCTGGGCGAGCGTCCTCCCTGTTCGGCGACGGACAGCACACCCTCGCCGCCGAGCAGTCCTTGGAGCCGCTCGAACGTGCGCCTGGCCCGTGCATCCGCACCCGAGGAACCTCCCCACAGATAGGACTGCTCGGCGCCGAGTGGCACCACGTCCTCCGCGACCAGCGACAGCTCGACCAGCGGAGCGGGCTCAGGCCCGCCTGCAGTCCCCGACAGCCAGCCCTCGAGCTGCCAGCGGACGCGGTCCGCCATGTGACCGGCGAACGCTCCCGCACGCGTGGCGACATCGGTGCGCCAGACACGCTCGAGCGCGTCGCCCTTCGCAGTGCGCGCGCCGATGCGGACCTTGCCGCAGCGCATGCCCGCGTCCAGCAGCGCGGCATCGAGCCGCTGCGCCGCCTCGCGCGCGAGCCACACCAGCTGCTCGGTGCGCTCCGCGGGCTCCTCGAACGCGTGGACTACGGCGATGTCCTGCTCCGCACGCCTGAGCACGGGCGGCGCCACGTCTTCACCCAGGGCCATACGCCGGGCCCACGCTCCCGTGGGACCGAAGCGCGCGAGGACGTCCCCGGCAGGCAGCGCGGCGAACTGCCCCAGCGAGTGCAGGCCCAGGCGGTCGAGCACACCCGCGAGCTCCTCCACCGCGACCCGCTGGAAGCGGTCCATGGCGGCGTGCGCAAGAGACCCCACAGGCAAGGGTGCCAGGAAGTCCGCAGAGGCGCCTGCGGGGACCAGCACCGAGGCGCGAGCTGCCATCACAGCCCCCAGCAGCCCGTCCGCAGCGCCGAACTGGCACTCGCACCCGGCGTCCTCCGCAACCGCACCTACCAGCGCCTCCGCGAGCGCCTCCTCCGAGCCGTGATAGCGCGCCGCACCCCCGGCGGGAACGATCAGCAGCCCGGGGCGCGAGATCTCCACCCCCGACACGACGCGCTCCGCGGCCGCAGCGACGGCCTCGAACTCGCGCGAGTCGCGTCCCTCGTCATAGCCGAGGATCGCCAGGTCGGGGCACACGCGCTGCGCGGCGCGGCGGCGCATCCCCCGACGCACCCCCATGGCGCGAGCCGAGGCCGACACCGCCACCAGTCCCCGCCCGTGCAGCACCGCCGCGGGCGCGTCGGCGCCGATCCCCGCCTCCGCCGCCGCCGCGACCACCGGCCAGTCCGGCACCCACAGCACCGCGCGACGCACCGCCCCCACGGCGCCGTCGGGGCGGAAGGCCGCCCGAGGCGAGGCGCTCATGCGACCTCCTCGCGGGACTGCGCGCCTGTCACGGCGGAGCGCGAGCGCAGCCCGGCGTCCACGTCCAGCAGGAGGCGCACGCGGCGCACGGCGCCCACGCGCCTGCCGCCGACCGCCACGGTCGCCTCGCGCTCGCGCAGTCGGCCCTCGCCCGCACCGAGGCCCGCCCAGCGCACGCGCTCGACCGTCAGCGTCACATCCGCCCCCGCCCACGGGGCGACGACGAGGATCAGCGCACCCCGCTCACGCGCCCGCGCCGCGAGGCGCCTGCGGTCGGCATCCGAGAGCGCGAGCCGAGGCCCTGCGAGCACCACGTCGACCCCCTCGAGGCACAGCCCGATCACCTCAGCCGCCTGGGATCCCGGATGCGGGATCAGCGCGACCCTCGACAGGTCCATGCCCCGGCGCGCCGCCGCGACCGCGCCGAACGTGGGCATTCCCACGACAGCCGCCCAGGCGCCCTGCCCCGAGGCCTGCCCTGCGAGCGCGAGCAGCAGCGACGTGGACGACTCGACGCTCACCACCCTGCCGCGCGGCAGCCCCGCGGGCAGCAGCTCGCTCCACGGCTCGGTCAGCGGCCAGGCGCGCTCCCCCGCCTCACGCGTCACCCCCACGCGCGCCTCGACCTGCGCGAGCGCCGCGCGTGCGGCCTCGAGGCGGATCCCAGGTGACTGTTCGAACACATGTTCGATTCTGCCACGCTCCCCTGACACGCGCGAGCCTCCCTGGTTCCCCGCCCGACGCTGCGCTAGCCTCGGCTCCGACCGCCGGCACCCGGAACGGCGCGGCACCGAGGGAGCATCGTGAGGAAGCCAGGCCCGCACGCCGCGCGAGCAGTCGTCGCCCTCGCCCTCGCGTCGGGCCTGGCCGCCTGCGCCCCTACCGCGCCGGACGCCACGACCGAGCCGACCGACGCGTCGGGCGTGCCCGACGCTCAGGCCGAGGTCACCGAGATCGTCTCCCTCTCCGCCCCCATCCCTGGCTACGTGGACGTCGTCGCCCTCGGCGCCGCCGGGCAGGTCGACGCGAGCACCAACGGGCAGAGCCTCGGGGCCGTCACGCTCATCGCAGACGAGGACGGCACCCTCATCGCGTCAATCTCCAGCCCGATCGTCGGCGCTCAGACCTTCTGCCTCGCCGACCAGTGCGGGCGCGTATACGTCACCGATCCCGAGGCTCAGACGCCCGAGGCCGCCGCCGAGGTCGCCCAGACAGCGCTCGACGAGGTGCTCGCCGGAACCGGCGCCGCCACGACCTTCCCCGACTGGACCTTCGTCGTCGGCAGCCAGATGTCCGGCGTCGGTGGCACCACGGACGCCGAGCGCCGGATCGTCACCATCAACGCGACCCCCGGCCGCACGCACGAGGAGTATGTGCTCACCGTCCGCCACGAGATCGGGCACGTGATCGACGTCGAGGCGATGGACGATGCGCTGAGGGCCGAGTACCTCGCGATCCGCGGACTTCCTCCAGACACGCGATGGAGTCGGGGCGCCGGTGAGCACCCGACGGGCGACGCGCGCTGGCACTACGGCGAGGAGGACTTCGCAGAGCTCGTCGCCACTCTCATGAGCGGCGGGAGCCACGTGCCCCGCGACAGCGACTTCGCCGCGGCGCCTACCAGAGGCGAACTCGAGCAGATCCGGGAGCTCATCGACCCCGACGGCACGCTCGCGTCGCTCTGGGGCTAGCCGACGCCGCCTGCTCATCGCACGCGCAGCTCCCACATGGCGACGGCCGATGCGGCGGCGACGTTGAGCGAGTCCACTCCCCCTGCCATCGGAATCGTCACGGCGACGTCGACGTGCGACAGAGCCGCCCCGGTGAGCCCATCGCCCTCGGCGCCCATCACCATCGCGATCCTCTCGTGACCGGCCGCAGAGAATGCATCGAGCGTCACAGCGTCGGGCGCGAGCGCCAGCCCTGCGACCACGAAGCCTTGCTTGCGCAGCAGATCGAGGTCACCCGGCCAGTCCTCGGACCGCGTCCACGGCACCTGGAAGACGGTGCCCATCGACACCTTGACCGAGCGTCGGTACAGCGGGTCCGCACACGTGGGCGCGACGAGGACCGCGTCGGCGCCGATCCCCGCGGCGGAGCGGAAGATCGCGCCCACGTTCGTGTGATCGACGATCTCCTCGAGGACCACCACCCGCCGCGCGTCTGCGACCAGCTCCGCGACGGACGGGAGTGCAGGACGCTCCATCGCCGCGAGCGCACCGCGATGCACCTGGTATCCAGTGACCGCTTCGAGCAGTGCGTCGGACGCGACGTACACCGGCGCCTCGCCAGCGAGCGGCTCCACGGTGGGGAGCCATCGCTCTGACGCGAGGAACGAGTGGGGCCGATGTCCGGCCCTGACCGCCCGCTCGATCACCTTCGCGCCCTCGGCCATGTACACGCCGCGCTCCGCCTCGAACCGGCGCCGCAGCGCCACGTCGGTGAGGCTCGCATACAGCGCGAGCCGAGGATCCGCAGGGTCGTCGATGCGTATGGCCACGGTTCCATCATCCCAGCACGCCGCGGCGAACGGACCCGCGCGGGCGTAGCCTGGAGGTGAGGGCCCGCGAGGGTCCGAGCTGGAGGGACGCGGCGATGCGTGCGCAGCAGGATCGCTTCGACGAATGGGTCTCGGCTGGTCTCCTGCAGGCCGAGACGGCCGCGCGTCTTCGTGACTACGAGGCGACCAGAGCGCTTCCACCCGAGCAGCATCCAGAGCCCCTCTCTCACGCCCCAGCGCAGCCTCACAGGGCGCTGGCACTGGTGGGCGAGATCCTCGGGTACCTCGGCGCGATCCTCACGATCACGGCCATCAGCTTCATCGTCGGGCAGACGTGGGCGCAGATCCCCGTCGCGGGTCGCGTCGCGCTTGTCGCGACTCTCACGGCTATCGTCGCGGTCGCGGGCGTGCTCGCCTCACGCTCCCTCCAGGACGCAGGGCAGCGACTGGCTTCGGCGCTTCTCGTCGCCACGGTCGTGTGTTTCGGCTGGCTCGCCTGGGTCTCGGTCGACGCGGCCGGCGTCCAGGATGAGGTTGCGGGTCTGTGGACGTTCTCGGTCGCCGCGATCGCAGCGGGCATGATCTACGCGTTCAGGCGCCGGGCGCTCGCCCAGCTCGCGCTGCTGGCGGGCTGCGTGGGAGTTGCTGCCATGACGATCGAGGTGCTCGACGCGACTGAGGGCGCCGTTCCGGGCATCGTGATCGGATCCATGGGAGCCGCGTGGGTTGCCCTGGCGATCCTCAACGTCCTGACGCCGCAGGCTCCGGCGCTGGTCGCAGGGGGCCTCGTGATGCTGTTCGGCGTGAACACCATCGTGTTCGACGAGTCGACGCGAGGGCTGACTCTTGTGATCGGCGTCGCGCTCGCGGTCGCGATGCTGGCCCTCGCGATCATGCGTCGCGAGCTCATCCTGCTCATGATCCCAGGCGCGATCGGACTCCTGACGCTGGTCCCTCAGCTCATCGAGCACTTCGTGGGAAGCGCGATCGCGACCTGGGCGGGGATCCTCGTGACTGGCGTCATCCTCATCGTGGTGGCGGTGCGGATGCTGCGCACCCCACGGACTCCGAGGGCACCCCTCACTGGCGAGGATCCTTAGAAAGCGGGAGGGCCCGGGAGCATGCGCTCCCGGGCCCTCCCGCGTGGGTCCTACTGGCCCTTCTCGGCGTTCGGGTCGAACGGACGGCCCGACTCGGTGCCGGCGCGGTCCGCCTCGGCGGACACGCCCTCGGCCTGACGACGAGCCTCCTCGAGAGCGGCGCGCGGGTCGGCCAGAGCGGACGTGATGCGCGACTTGCGGCGACCGGTCCCCTCTGCCTTCTCGAGCGGCTCGGTTTCCTGCGGCACGCCGAAGCCCGCGGAGATGGCGTTGAGGGCCCCAGTGAACTCGGTGGGCACGAACCACATCTGGTTGTTGTTGCCCTTGGCGATCTCCGGGAGCATCTGCAGGTACTGGTACGAGAGCAGCTTCGAGTCGGCGTCGCCCTCGTGGATCGCGTCGAAGACCTGGAGGATCGCTCGCGCCTCACCCTCAGCCTTGAGGATGCGGGACTGCGCCTCACCCTCGGCCTTCAGGATCGCCGACTGCTTCTCGCCCTCGGCGGTGAGGATCGCGGACTGCTTGACGCCCTCAGCAGTGAGGATCGCGGCGCGACGGTCACGCTCGGCGCGCATCTGCTTCTCCATCGAGTCCTTGACGGACATCGGCGGCTCGATCGCCTTGAGCTCCACGCGGTTGACGCGGATGCCCCACTTGCCGGTGGCGTCGTCCAGCACTCCGCGCAGCTGACCGTTGATCTGGTCACGGCTGGTCAGCGTCTGCTCGAGGTCCATCGTTCCGATGACGTTACGGATCGTGGTGACGGTGAGCTGCTGCATGCCGACGATGTAGTTGGCGATCTCGTAGACGGCCGCCTTCGAGTCGTTGACCTGGAAGTAGATGACGGTGTCGATCTCCACGACCAGGTTGTCCGATGTGATGACCGACTGCGGCGGGAACGACACGACCTGCTCGCGCATGTCGACGCGCTGACGCACCTTGTCGATGAACGGCACCAGCAAGTGCAGTCCGGCCTCCAGGGTGCGCGAGTAGCGACCCAGTCGCTCGACCACACGCGTCTCCGCCTGAGGCACGATCTGCAGAGCCTTCGCGATCGTCGAGACGACGAAGATCGCGAAGACGACCAGTGCGACGATGCCGATGATCGCCGCAGCGTTGAAGTCTTCCATGGTCCTTATTCCTCCTTCTCGGCGACGATGGCCGCCGCCCCCTTGATCTCTACGACGACCACCTCGACGCCCTCAGGGAGCGTCGGAGCGTCGTCACGCGTGCGAGCCGTCCACACCTCGCCCGCGAGCTTCACGCGGCCGGAGCGCTCGGTGATCTCGTCGAGCGTGAATGCCTCCATGCCCACCAGGCGCGCGGCGTTGGTCTCGGCGACCGGACCGCGCAGCCGAAGGTGCTTGAGCAGATACGGCCGCAGCGCGAACAGCAGCAGCGCCGACACACCGGCCGCGACCAGGATCGACACCCACAGCGGCGCGCCGAGCGCGGCAGCGATGCCGCCCGCGAGCGCTCCTCCCGCGAACATGAGCAGGGTCAGGTCGAGCGTGAACACCTCGGCGATGCCGAGGGCGAGTGCTGCGATGAACCACCACAGGGAATCCATTTCCCACCTCCTGCGGCCACGCTAACAGCGCGCCCCCTGCCCCGGCATCGGCCCTGGGGATGACTCGCGCGGCGTGGTCGGTTCCTCCCGGCGGATGACCCGCCGTCAGTGCGGATACGTGGGGAGACGCCGCTAAGTCGCTCAGCCGCGGCGAGCGCTGTAGCGGCCGCCGGACTCGGTGAGCGTCACCGGCATCCCGTAGGTCTCGGAGAGGCTCTCGGAGGTGAGGGTCTCGGCGAGCGGTCCGGCCGCGACGACGTCCCCGTCGCGCAGCAGCAGGGCATGGGTGAAGCCCACGGGGATCTCCTCCACGTGGTGCGTGACCATCACGATCGCAGGCGAGCGACGGTCGCCGGCGAGTTCGGTGAGTGCACCGAGCAGCTCCTCACGGCCGCCGAGGTCGAGACCCGCGGCGGGTTCGTCGAGCAGCAGCAGCTCGGGGTCGGCCATGAGGGCACGGGCGATCTGCACGCGCTTGCGCTCGCCCTCGCTCAGCGTCCAGAACTCACGGTCGCGGTAGCCGTCCATGCCGAACGCGGCGAGCACCGCGGCCGCACGGTCCTCGTCGATGCCGTCGTACTCCTCGCGCCAGCGGCCAGTGATGCCGTGCGCGGCGGTCATGACGACGTCGAAGACGCGCTCCTGCGGGGGGATCGCGTCGGCGAGTGCCGCGCTGGAGAGCCCGACGCGGATGCGCAGGTCCTGCACATCCACCTCGCCGAGACGCTCGCCCAGGACCACGACGGATCCCTCGGTCGGGTGCATGCGCGCCGCAGCGAGCGTGATCAGAGTGGTCTTGCCGGCTCCGTTGGGGCCGAGCACCACCCAGCGGTCGGTGGAGTCGACGGTCCAGTCGACTCCTCGCAGGATCGTGTTGTCCTCTCGGCGCAGCGTCACGCCGGTCATCTCGAGCACCGGGGCCATGGTCGCGAGCCTAGCCGAGGACGCGCTGGTAGAGCGCCATGGTGCGCTCGCCGATCGCTTCCCAGGAGAAGTGCTCCGCCGCCCGACTGCGGCCCGCCGCGCCCCACTCCCGGGCGCGTGCCTCGTCAGAGACCATGTCAGTGAGGGCGGCCGCGAGGTCAGCCGCGAACGCGTCGGGGTTCAAGGGAGTGCCCGTGCCGTCCTGGACCTGCTCGATCGGGACGAGCGTCCCTGTGCGGCCGTCCACGACGACCTCAGGGATGCCTCCCGTGGCCGTGGCGACCACGGGCAGGCCGACTGCCATCGCCTCGAGGTTCACGATGCCCAGCGGCTCGTACACCGAGGGGCACACGAATGCGGTGCACGCATCGAGCACGGCCACCAGCTCGGGCCTGGGCAGCATCTGCTCGATCCAGACCACGCCGTCACGCGTCTCCTGCAGCTGTGCCACGGCACCCGAGACCTCGGCGGCGATCTCCTTCGTGTCGGGCGCACCCGCGCACAGCACCACCTGGATGTCCTTGGGCAGCTGCTCGACGGCCTTGAGGAAGTACGGCAGGCCCTTCTGGCGCGTGATGCGGCCGACGAAGACGATCGCGGGGCGCGACCGGTCGATGCCATAGCGGGCGACCACGGCGTCGGCGGCCTCCCGCTCGGCGTCCGTCGAGGGCGCTGCCCAGCCATCCACGTCGATGCCATTGTGGATGACGTGCACCCTGTCGGGATCCACGGCCGGGTACGACCGCAGCACGTCCTCGCGCATGCCGGCGCTCACGGCAATGATCCCGTCCGCGGCCTCGTAGGCGGTGCGCTCGATCCAGCTCGAGACGCGGTAGCCACCCCCCAGTTGCTCGGCCTTCCACGGCCGCAACGGCTCGAGCGAGTGCGCGGAGATCAGGTGCGGCACGCCGTGCAGGGTCTTCGCGAGGTGACCCGCCATGTTCGCGTACCACGTGTGCGAGTGCACCAGGTCGGCGCCCGCGCAGTCCTTCGCCATCGGCAGGTTGTGAGCGAGCACGTCGAGCGAGGCGTCACCGACTCCGCCGCCCAGCGCCGTGTAGCCGGTCACTCCCGGTTCGTCGCGCGGGCCGTCGAACGCACGGACGCGCACGTCCGCATGCGCTCGCAGCACCGCCGCGAGTTCGTTGACGTGGACCCCGGCGCCTCCATAGACGTGGGGCGGGTACTCACGGGTGAGGATGTCGACTCGCATGTTCCCACGCTATCGCCTCGGATTCGGCGATGCGCCCGACGCGGCGCGCGCCGGTCCCCCTATGCTGGACGTATGTCAGCGCCGAAAGTTCTCGCCATCGTCCTTGCCGGAGGTGAGGGCAAGCGTCTGATGCCCCTCACCGCCTCTCGCGCGAAGCCCGCCGTGCCCTTCGGAGGCACGTTCCGGCTGATCGACTTCGCGCTCTCGAACCTGGTGAACTCGCGTTATCTGCACGTGGTCGTGCTGACGCAGTACAAGTCCCACTCCCTGGACCGCCACATCGCGCGGACATGGCGCATGTCGCCGCTGCTGGGCAACTACGTGGCGCCGGTGCCGGCGCAGCAGCGTCGCGGCCCGCACTGGTACCTCGGCTCGGCCGATGCGATCTACCAGACCGTCAACATCATCGAGGATGAGAAGCCGGACATCGTCGTGATCGTCGGCGCTGACCACGTCTACCGCATGGACTTCTCGCAGATGGTGGACGCGCACATCGAGTCTGGCGCCGAGTTCTCGGTGGCGGGCATTCGCCAGCCGATCGGCCTCGCGGACCAGTTCGGCGTGATCGACATCGATCCCGCCAGCCCTGACCGCATCCGCGCTTTCCTCGAGAAGCCCAAGGACCCGGAGGGCCTGCCCGACAGCCCCGACGAGATCCTCGCCTCGATGGGCAACTACGTGGCGAACGCCGACGCGCTGCTCGAGGCGCTCATCGCGGACGCCGACGACCCCGGCTCGAAGCACGACATGGGCGGCGACATCGTCCCCTACTTCGTGAACAAGGGCACGTGCGGCTTCTACGACTTCATCCGCAACGACGTGCCCGGCTCGACCGACCGCGACCGCGACTACTGGCGCGACGTGGGAACGCTCGACATGTACTACGACGCCCACATGGACCTCATCGCGGTGCAGCCGGTGTTCAACGTGTACAACGACGAGTGGCCGCTGCATCAGGGCCTCATCACGCACCCGCCGGCCAAGTTCATCCACTCCGAGGAGGGACGCTTGGGCCACGCGGCCGACTCGATCGTCTCGCCAGGCGTCATCGTCTCCGGCGCGACCGTGACAGGTTCGGTGCTCTCCCCTGGCGTGCGCCTGCACTCGTGGTCCACGGTCTCGGACTCGGTCCTTCTGGACGACGTGGTGATCAACCGCCATGCCCAGGTGCACCGTGCGATCCTCGACAAGAACGTCGTCATCGAGGAAGGCGCGCGCGTGGGCATCGACCGCGAGTCCGACATCGCGCGCGGCTACACCGTCACGGAGTCCGGCATCACCGTCGTCGCTAAGAACACCGTGGTCACCGCATGACCCGACTGGTCGTGATGGACGTCGACTCGACGCTCATCACCCAGGAGGTCATTGAGCTCATCGCCGAGCGGGCGGGCACGCGCGCCGAGGTGGCCGCCGTCACCGAGGCGGCGATGCGCGGCGAGATCGACTTCGCCGAATCGTTGCGTCAGCGAGTCGCGACGCTCGCAGGGGTGCCCGATACCGTGTTCGCCGACGTGCTCGCCGAGGTGGAGCTCACCCCTGGCGTCACTGAGCTCATCGCAGGGCTGCAGGAACGAGGCTGCGAGGTCGCTCTCGTCTCCGGCGGCTTCGTCGAGGTGGTCGCGCACCTCGCGACGCGCTTGGGAATCACGCGGTTCCGCGCCAACTCTCTCGAAGTGTCCGACGGCCGTCTCACTGGACGTACCCTCGGTCCCGTGATCGACCGCGCCGCGAAGGCGCAAGCGCTGCGCGATTTCGCAGCTGAGCTGGGGTGCGAGCTGAGCGAGACGGCTGCCATCGGCGACGGTGCGAACGACCTGGACATGATGAGCGCCGCGGGCCTCGGGATCGCGTGGCACGCCAAGCCCGTGGTGCAGCAGCAGGCCGACGTCGCGCTCAACGGGCCGCGCCTCGACGAGGCGCTCGAGATCATCCCGCGCTGACGCGCGCCTCCACAAGCTCGTCGAGCTGTCGCGCCCAGCGACCACGCATCTCCTCCGGCACGGCGTCGCCGCCGATGGCGAGCGCGGTGCGCAGCGCGTCGATCACGACGCGCGTCGCAGCGGCGCTCGCCGGTCTGTGCGCGCTGGCGGCGACACCCCTCGCGTCGACCGGGGCGGACGCGGCCCACGCCTGAGACGACTCGTCCCACAGCAGCTCGCGATGCATGCGGTACTGCATGTCGGCGGGAGCGAAGTCGCGCGTCATGGCCAGCACAGGCAGTGCGACGGCGAGCGTCGCGGCGTCCACGCGGCCGTTGCCATCGGCGTCTGGCTCTCCCGCGAGGATCACTCCGGAGTCCGCGCGCGGGCCCCATCTCAGGAGCCACCAGCGCAGCGTGTCGAGCTCGGCGGTCGCAGCGACCTCAGGTTGTCCGGCGGTCATACGTCGCGGCCGGAGACCACCGCGGTGAGGCGCGCGCCACGGGAGTCGAGCTCGCTCCACGCGCCGTCGAACTCGAGGACTGCCGCAGTCGCCGTCGACAGCCCGAGAGCCACGCGCTGGAGCGACGCCTTGTCCGATCCCGGCCCCGCAAGGTGTGCGGCTGTGGCGGATGAGGTCGGCTCGTGACCCACGACGACGACCACGCTCTGCGAGTTCAGGCCCCGAAGCACCTCGATCACGCCGGGCACGTGCGTCTCGTACAGGGACTCCACGGTGCGCGACTCGCAGCTGGGGATGGCGCCCGACATGAGCTTCCACGTCTGCTGTGTGCGCGTCGCTGGCGACACGAGCGCCGCATCGGGCGTCAGGCCTGCCTCGACGAGCGCCTCACCCAGTCGCTGCGATGCCTTGCGTCCGATGAGCGCCAGCGCGCGGTCGATGTCGTGAAGACCGGGCGCGGGAGCCTCGGCCTTCGCGTGACGCGCGAGGATCAGTGTGGGCACGCGCCTACTGTCCCATGGCGTGCACGCCGCCGTCCACGTGGATCATCTCTCCAGTCGTGGCAGGGAACCAGTCCGTGAGGAGCGCGGTCACGGCCTTCGCCGCAGGCTCCGGGTCGGACGAGTCCCAGCCCAGCGGCGCACGCGTGTCCCAGTTGGACTCCATCTGGTCGAAGCCAGGGATGTGCTTGGCGGCCGTGGTCTTGATCGGCCCCGCCGACACGACGTTGCAACGGATCCCCTGCGGGCCCAGGTCGCGTGCGACGTAGCGCGAGACGGCCTCGAACGCGGCCTTGGCCACACCCATCCAGTCGTAGACCGGCCAGGCGTAGCGGCCGTCGAACGTGAGGCCGACGATCGACCCGCCTTCGCTCATGAGGGGAGCCGTCGCGGCCGCGAGCGCCTTGAGCGAGTACGCGGAGATCTGCACGGCGGTCGAGACGTCCGGCCACTCGCCGGTCATGAAGTTGCCGCCCATCACCGACTGCGGGGCGAAGCCGATCGAGTGCACCACGCCGTCGAGGTGCGGGAGGTGCTCGCGCACGCGCTCGGGGAGGGCGGCCACCTGCTCCTCGTCAGTGACGTCGAGCTCGACGACCTGCGCCTCGACGGGGAGGCGCCGACCCATGGCCTGCGTGATCTTCAACGAGCGTCCGACGCCTGACAGCAGCACCGTCGCACCCTGCTCCTGGCACAGCCGCGCGACGTGGAAGGCGATCGAGCCCTCCGTCAGCACTCCGGTCACCAGGATGTTCTTGCCCTCGAGCATGCCCATGTCGTGTTCCTCCGTGTTCTCGAGCCGAGCCGTCGGTCAGTGTCCCATGCCTAGGCCGCCGTCGACCGGCAGCACCGCGCCGGAGACGTAGCCCGCAGCGTCGGACGCGAGGTAGACGGCAGCGGCGGCGACGTCGTCGGTGGCGCCGAACCGCTTGGCGGGGATGGTGGCCTCGTACTGCTTCTTCGTGTCGTCCGGGAGCTCGTCCGTCATGTCCGTGGTGATGAACCCGGGCGCGATCACGTTCGCCGTGATGCCGCGCGCCCCCACCTCTCGAGTGATCGAGCGGGCCATGCCGACGAGCGCAGCCTTGGACGACGAGTAGTTGACCTGCCCGGGGTTGCCCATGAGTCCCACCACGGACCCGATCAGCACGATCCGTCCGAACCGCTCGCGCATCATCGAGTTGACGGCGCGTCTCACGCAGCGGAACGTGCCGGTGAGGTTGACGTCGAGCACCTGCTGGAAGTCCTCGTCGCTCATGCGCATGAGCAGTCCGTCGCGCGTGATGCCCGCGTTGGCGATCAGCACCCGGACGCGACCGTGCTGCGCCTCGAGCTCGTCGAACGCGGCGTTGACGGCGTCGGTGTCGGTGACGTCGGCGATGGCGCCGGTGACGCCCTCGGGAAGGTCGCCCCCGCGGTAGATCGTGCTCACGGTGTCGCCGTTCGCGACGAAGGCCTCGGCGAGCGCGCGGCCGATGCCTCGGTTCGCTCCTGTCACCACCACATGTCGAGTCATGGCGTCCACGCTAGCCGAGTCGGGGCGGCGTACGGCTGTGGAAGCCCCCGGGATCTGCGAGTGGTTTTGTGGGGCGCGTGCATGCTCGGGCACGCGCGGGTGTGCCACGCCCTGGCTCGGTGCGCGCGGCGGCGGCAATAGCATCGGGGGGTGGACTCCCCCGGCTCTCGCGCCTCACGCGCTCTCGCGGTCGCACGCGAGATCGGCTGGCTGCGCCTGCTCGTGACGGCGCTGGTGGTCGCCGCGCTGGTCACGCTGTGCGTCATCGCGGGCCGGTGGCAGTACGGGCGGCACGTGACGCGCGCGGACGCGATCGCCGAGTTCGAGTCGAACCACACTGCGCCGGTCGCCGCCGTGGAGGACGTCGCCCCGGCCTCTGGAGTCCCCTCCTGGGACACGCCCGACGCTGGGGCCGGCCTCCCCGCGGACGCCGAGTGGCGCACGGTGACGGTCACGGGCACGATCGATCCTGACTCGATCGTGGAGCTGCGCAATCGAGCCGTCGACTCGGCGGCGGCGCTGCAGTATCTCGCGTGGGTGGATCTCGCCGACGGCGGTTCCGTCCTGGTAAACCTCGGATGGGCACCGGCCTCCCTGGCCGACGAGACCGCGCCCGCACTCGCCTCAGCCCTCCCATCCGGCCAGGTGGCGTTCGAGGGCACGCTGCGCGAATTCGAGGCGGACGACGGGCGCCGCGACGACGGCGCGACGCGCATCGTGCCCGCCCAGGTACGCGTACCGTCAGGTGCGATCGTGCCCGGCTACGTCGTCGCCACGGCGGACTGCGCGACGCTGTGCAGGGACGACGGCCCGCTCGGCGAGGTGCCCCTGCCGACGCTGTCGCTGGGGCCCCATCTCAGCTACGCGTGGCAGTGGTGGGCGTTCGCGGCGCTCGTACCCGTGGGCGCCGTGCTGCTGACGCGCCGCGATCTCGAGCTGAAGCGCTCCCCCGGCGGCCCGGCGCCCTCGCCGCGCGTCGAGACCAAGCCGTCCCGGCGTCGGGCGCGTGCCCTCAGCGACGAGGAGATCGAGGACGCGCTCTAGACCAGTGGCGATCGCGCTGGCTACCGTGGGCTCAGGCGGGACGCACGCGTCGGCCCGTCAGCGAGGGGCAGCGGATGCAGCCGGACGGCGCCGACGAGGGAGCCGCTCTCACGGTCCGATGGGAGCCGTTGCTGGCGCGCCTGCTGTACCGCCGCGACGCGTGGTGCCTTCCGTTCGCCTGGGACGTGCCGCCCTGCGCGCCCGAGGTCGCGCTTGCGAGCGATCGCGACGTGCAGCGCGTGCGCCACGCACGCCTGCTCGCCGAGGTGTGGCGCCGCGCGACCACCGAGCACTGGCGGGAGGCCGCCGACATCCCCCTCGTGGGGCCGGTCGAACTGCGCGCGCTCGGGATGATGCGCGACGACGACGCATCCCAGCCGATCGACGAGTGGATCGCCGAGCGGCACGCCGAGTTCGTGGAGCTGTCGTCGCTGGGTGCGCGCAGCGACCCTGGCTGGCGCCTGTGGGAGTCGCTCGCGTGCGAGCGCGATTCCGTCACGGCCGTGAGCGTGCTGCCGGTCATGGGCGAATGGATGCGGGTGCACCACGGCGTCCTGCAGGTGTCGCTCGCGCTGTACGCGGATCCCGAGAGATTCGTCGACGCCGCGATGGCGGGCTGAGCGCCGTCAGGCGAGCGAGATGAGGTCGCGGTAGGACTCGTTGTACAGGTCCTCGACCGCGTCGGGAAGCAACAGCACGCGATCGGGCTCGAGCGCATCGACCGCGCCCTCGTCGTGCGTGACGAGGATGACGGCGCCCTCGTAGGTGCGCAGGGCATTGAGGATCTCCGCGCGCGACGCCGGATCGAGGTTGTTGGTCGGCTCGTCGAGCAGCAGCACGTTGGCCTGGCTCACCACGAGGGTCGCGAGAGCCAGGCGCGTCTTCTCGCCTCCGGACAGGACGCCGGCGGGCTTATCGGCGTCGTCGCCCGAGAACAGGAACGAGCCGAGTACCTTGCGCACCTCGGTCTCGCCGAGGTCGGGTGCGGCGTGCGCCATGTTCTCCCCGACCGTCGCAGCCATGTCGAGCGTGTCGTGCTCCTGCGCGTAATAGCCGAGCTTAAGCCCGTGGCCGGGCTGGATCTCGCCCGTGTCGGGCTGCTCCACGCCGGACAGCAACCGCAGGAGCGTGGTCTTGCCCGCGCCATTGAGCCCGAGCACCACGACGCGCGAGCCCCTGTCGATCGCGAGGTCGACGTCCATGAACACCTCGAGCGAACCGTACGTCTTGCTCAGGCCCTCGGCGCGCAGCGGGGTCTTCCCGCACGCAGCCGGCGTCGGGAAGCGCAGCGACGCGACCTTGTCCTCCTGCCGGACTCCCTCGGTCTCGCCCAAGAGGCGCTCGGCACGCTTGATCATCTGCTGAGCGGCGACCGCCTTGGTGGCCTTGGCACGCATCTTGTCCGCCTGCGCCATCAGCGCGGCTGCCTTCTTCTCCGCGTTGTCGCGCTCGCGATGACGCCTGCGCTCGTCCGCCTCGCGCTGGCGCAGGTACAGGTCCCACTTCATGGCGTACTGGTCGAGCTCGCCACGGTTGGCGTCGAGGTGGAAGACCTTGGTGACGGTCTGGCGCAGCAGCTCGACGTCGTGCGAGATGACGATGAGACCGCCCTGGAACGACGAGAGGAACCCGCGCAGCCACTGGATCGAGTCGGCGTCCAGGTGGTTCGTGGGCTCGTCGAGCAGCAGCGTGTCGGCACCCGAGAACAAAATGCGGGACAGCTCCACACGTCGGCGCTGACCGCCGGAGAGCGTGCCGATCGGCTGCGCGAGCACGCGGGAGTCGAGGCCGAGATTCGCGGCGATCTGTGAGGCCTCCGACTCGGCCGCGTAGCCGCCTGCCGCGCGGAAGCGCTCCTCGAGGCGCGGATAGGCGTCCATCGCCTTCTCCTGGACCTTCGGGTCCTCGCTCGCCATGCCCTCCTCGGCCTCTCGCATCTTGCGCATGAGCCCCGCCAGGTCGCGCACGGAGAGGATCCGGTCCATCGCGATCTGCTCGAGGTCGCCCGTGCGCGGGTCCTGGGGAAGGTATCCGAGCGAGCCCTTCTGGACGGCCTTGCCTGCCGTGGGCTGTCCCTCGCCCGCGAGGATCTTGGTGAGGGTGGTCTTGCCTGCGCCATTGCGTCCGACGAGCCCGACGCGGTCCCCCGGCCCCACCTGGAACGAGGCGGGGTGCAGCAGCACGCGCGCACCGATGCGCATCTCGAGTCCCTGGGCGACGATCACAGAATCCCTCTCCTTGACATCTGCACCCCATTTGTTGGAATCCCACAAGGATTCACGCATTCTCGGGGGAGGTGGGCCCGAATCTTTGTTGGGCCGGTAACGTGTCCGCCAACCATTATCCCCGGGAGCAGACATGAGGCTTCACCAGCAGTTCACCGGCGCGAACATCGCGCTCGTCACCGTCTTCGCCGCGCTCATCGCCGCCTCGACGCTCGTGCCCGCGTTCGAGCTCGCGGTGGGAGTGCCGCTATCCCTTCAGACCTTCGCGGTAGTGCTCGCAGGCGCGTGCCTAGGCCCCTGGCGCGGCGCATCGGCGGTGCTCCTGTACCTGATCGTGGGCACCGCCGGAGCACCGATCTTCGCCGGCCACGTGGGAGGCCTGGGCGTGTGGGCCGGCACCACCGGCGGCTTCCTCGCGGGCTTCGTCGCGGGCGCCTTCGTGACCGGATGGATCGCCCGCAGCGCCCGACGCGCGGGCCGCCTCGGCCTGCCCGCGCTGCTCATCGCGTGCGCCGTCGGCTCCCTCATCGTCATCAACGTCATCGGCTGGGGCTGGATCGGCGTACGCTTCGGCGTCGCACCGCGCGACGTGCTGGTCGCGATGCTGCCGTTCGTGCCGGGCGACATCATCAAGGTAGTCGTCGCGGCCTTCACCGCCGCGGCCGTCCACCGCGCGTACCCGGGCCTGCTCCCGACGGTGGAGGCACCCGTGTCCCGCGAGGCCGCCACCACCGCCTAACCTTGACGCATGATCGCATTCGAGGACGCGACCGTCGTCGCGCCCGACTCCGGGATCACCATCCTGGAGCCGACGACGCTGACCCTGACCGAGCGCCGCATCTCCATCATCGGTGCGAACGGCTCCGGCAAGTCGACCCTGGTACGGCTCATCAACGGCCTCATCCAGCCGACGTCCGGCACCGTCACGGTCGAGGGCCTCGACACCGTCAAGAAGGGGCGTGAGGTACGCCGCAATGTCGGATTCCTCTTCACGGACCCGAGCGCGCAGCTCATCATGCCCACCGCGGCCGAGGACGTGATGCTGTCGCTGCGGCGCACCGTGCCCCGGCGCGATGAGCGCGTGCGCGCCGCCCTCGAGGCCCTCGAGGACCTGGGGCTCGGCGACAAGGCCGACGTGGCGGTCAGCTCCCTCTCCGGGGGCCAGCGCCAGCTCCTCGCGCTCGCGGGCGTGCTCGCCGTCGCGCCGTCGATCATCGTCGCGGACGAGCCGACCACCCTGCTCGATCTGCGCTGGCGTGCCCACGTGGGCGCGCTGCTGCGCTCCCTTCCCGTGCAGCTGATCGAGGTCACTCACGACCTCGACTCGGCGCTGAGGGCGGAGCGCACCATCGTCATCGACCAGGGCAAGGTCGCGTTCGACGGCGCTCCCGGCGACGCCGTGGCGCTGTACCGCGACCTCATGTTCGGCCGCGCCGCCGAGGGGTCCGCGTGACGCCTGTGATCGGCATGTACCGGCCGCTGCGCACGCCCATGCACCGCGCGCCGGCCTGGTTCAAGGTCACGCTGCTCGCCGCCGTCGCGATCCTGGTGCTGTTCGTCCAGGATCCCGTCACCAGCCTCGGTCTCGCGGCCGCGTCTCTGCTGCTGCTGATCTCTACGGCTCCCCCGTGGCGCCCGGCGCTCGCGGCCGTGGCCTGGACGCTGCTTTTCGCCGTCATGGCGGCCGGGTACCAGTTCTGGCGGGGCGAGTGGGCGCTTGGCGTGGACGTCGCCGCCGATCTTGCCACCGTGGTCTTCCTGGCCCTAGCCGTCTCTGCCTCCACGTCGATGGAGCGGATGCTCGACCTCGCCTCCGCGGCGCTTCGACCGCTGCGTCGCTTCGTGCCGCACGAGACCATCGGCCTGATGTTCGCGCTCCTGATTCGCCTGATCCCCGAGATGGTGCGCCTCCTGGGCGAGTCCCGCCAGGCCGCCATGGCGCGTGGGGTCGAGCGGTCGCCACGCGCGATCCTCGTGCCGACCGCGACCCGCACCGTCGGGTTCGCGCTCGATCTGGGGGCCGCGCTGCACGCGCGCGGCATCTCCGACGCGGCGGCCGCCGAAGCCGACTCCCCTCTCGACGCCGACGCTCCGCGTGCGGACGAGGTGCCCGCCTCGCGTCGCGCACGCCGCGAGGCCGCACGCGCGCGCCGCGGCCGCACGCGATAGTTTCGTCGTGGGCCGCACTCGCCTGGCCCTCTTCTGATCGGGGACACCGTGACTGCTGTGACGTCCCGCCGCACGATGTCGATGCCGGTGCTGACCAGCATGGTCGTCGGCTCGATGGTCGGCGCGGGCATCTTCTCGCTGCCCTCCTCGTTCGCCGAGTCCGCGGGCGGGACGGGCGCGCTGCTCGCCTGGGCCGTCGCGGGTGGCGGAATGCTGATGCTCGCGCTCGTCTTCCAGCGCCTCGCGATGCGGCGCCCCGACCTCGACTCAGGAATCGTCGCCTATGCGAAGGCAGGGTTCGGCCCCTACGTCGGCTTCTTCTCCGCCTTCGGGTATTGGGCCTCCGCCTGCATCGCCAACGTCACCTACTGGGTGCTGCTCGCCTCGACGCTCGGGACATGGATGCCCGCGCTCGGCGACGGTGACACGGGCTGGGCGTTCGCGCTCGGCACCCTCGGCCTGTGGGCGTTCCACCTGCTGCTCGCGCGCGGCGTCTCGCAGGCCGCAGTGCTCAACGCCATCACGACCGTCGCGAAGGTCGTGCCGCTGGCCGTCTTCATCATCGTGCTCATCTTCGCGGGCTTCTCGTGGGACACCTTCGTCACGAACCTGACAGCAGCGGACGCGCTCGGGCCCCTCGCAGACCAGGTGAGGTCCACCATGCTCGTCACGGTGTTCGTGTTCCTCGGCGTCGAGGGCGCGAGCGTGTACTCGCGCTATGCGCGGCGCCGCGAGGACGTGGGTCGCGCAACAGTGCTGGGCTTCCTCACGGTGCTCGCACTGTTCGTGGCGGTCACCATGCTCTCGTACGGCGTCATGCCCCGCGAGGAACTCGCAGGCCTGCGCCAGCCATCCGTCGCCGGGGTGCTCGAGCACGTCGTCGGCGCGTGGGGCGTGTGGTTCATCGGCATCGGGCTGAGCATCTCGGTGCTCGGCGCCTACCTCGCGTGGCTCATGCTCGCCGCCGAGGTCCTCTTCGAGGCCGCCACGCAGGACGATGCGCCGCGCGTGCTCGCTCGCACGAACGCGCGAGGCGTCCCTATCGCCGCTCTCACCGCGTCCTCGCTCGCCACGCAGGTCTTCCTCGTACTGACGCACCTGTCCTCGAGCGCCTTTGACTTCTCGCTCGCACTGACGAGCGCCCTCGCGCTGCTGCCGTACCTGCTGACCGCAGGATTCGGGCTCAAGGAGGCGCTCGGACCCCGACGTCTCAGCGGTGCCGTCGCGATCGCTGCGGTCGCCGTCGTCTACACCGCCTACCTTGTCTACGCGGCCGGACCCACGTATCTGCTGCTCGCGCTGCTCGTGTACGCCCCCGCGTCGGCCCTGTACGTGTGGGCGAGGCGCGAACGGGGGCTCCGCGTGTTCTCACGAGCCGAAGCCATCCTGTGCGCGCTCTCGGTCGCGGGCGCTCTTGTCGCCGTCGTCGCGCTCGCCACCGGCGCGATCTCGATCTGACGCGGCTAGGCGTCGAGCATCGACGCGAGCGTGGTCGTGGTCCGCCAGTTGCGGATCGTCATGTGCTTGTACTCGGGCGTCCCGACGATGCGCGACAGGTAGCTCTTGCCTGCCTGCGCCTCCGCACGCCGGAAGTACAGCACGGCGTCTCCCTTCCAGGCGGCGTCGACCGCTTCGCGCACCTGGACGACCGCATGCGCCTGCGCGGCCGGAAGCGTCTCACGCAGAAAGATGACGTCCCAGCGATACGCGGCGTCCTGACCGAAGCCCTCGGGCGCGTCGACCACGGCGCTGCGCAGCGCGTCGGCCGTGACCGTCACCACAGGCGTCTCGACGCCGAACTCGGCACGTAGCACCTCGCCCACGAGGGCAGTCACCTCGGCCGCAGTGCGCTCGCAAGCATCGACCAGCACGTTGCCCGACTGGATATACGTGCGCACGTCCGCGAGGCCGACGGATGCCAGCGCCTCTCGCAACGGCGCCATCGGCACCTTGTTGTTGCCGCCGACGTTGATGCCCCTGATCAGCGCGGCGTGCGTCGCCGCCATGTCAGGTCAGACGTTGAAGCCGAGCGCGCGCAGCTGCTCGCGACCATCGTCCGTGATCTTGTCAGGGCCCCACGGCGGCATCCACACCCAGTTGATGCGGAAGCCGTCCACGAGCCCGTCGAGCGCCTGAGCGGCCTGGTCCTCGATCACGTCGGTGAGCGGGCACGCCGCGGACGTGAGCGTCATGTCGATCACGGCGTGACGGTTCTCGTCGAGCTGCACGCCGTACACGAGTCCGAGGTCCACGACGTTGATGCCGAGCTCAGGATCGATGACGTCGTGCAGCGCCTCCTCGACGTCGGCGGCGTTCGCCGGCGTGGCGGTATCAGTCATGCTGCTCTCCTTCCGCGCCTGAGGCCTGGGCCTGCGCGATCGCGTCGCGCAGCGCCATCCAGCCGATGAGGGCGCACTTGATACGGGCAGGATACTTGCCGACCCCGACGAAGGCCCCGGCATCGCCGAGCATGTCGTCGCGGTCGTCGCCGAGGTCCTCGCCGCGATTCCCCATGAGGGCGCGGAAGGCCTCGTAGAGCTCGTCGCTCTCGCGGATCGAATGTCCCTCCACGAGCTCGGTCAACGCAGAGACGGAGGCCTGCGAGATGGAGCATCCCTGACCCTCCCAGTGCACCGAGGCCACGGTGTCGCCCTCGAGTCCCACACGTAGCGTGACCTCGTCGCCGCACGTGGTGTTCACCTGGTGGGACTCCCCCACCGCGGCGAGGTCGAGGTCCACGAGGCCCGCGCCGTGGCGGGCGCGCGCGTGGTCCATGATGACCTGCTGATACATCTGCTCAAGGCTGCTCATGCGGGCACTCCGAAGAACTCTCGGACCGAGGCGAGCGCCTCGACGAACCTCGCGGCGTCGTCCTCGGTCGTGTACACGTGTGCGCTCGCGCGGGTCGAGCCCGCAACGGAGAAGCGCTGGTGGAGCGGCTGGGCGCAGTGATGGCCGACGCGCACCTCGATGCCCTGGTCGTCGAGCACCTGGCCCACATCGTGCGGGTGAACGCCGTCGACGACCACGGAGGCGAGTCCGAGCACATCGTCCGCGCCGGGATCGCCGACGGGGCCGATCAGGCGCACGCCCGGCACGCCGGACACGCCCTCCCTCAGGATCTGGGCGAGCCGGCGCTCATGCGCGGCGACGTCCGCCATGCCGAGCCCCAAGAGGTACTCGGCTGCGGCCCCCATGCCCACCGCCTGGGTGACGGGCTGCGTGCCTGCTTCGAAGCGCGTCGGCGCCGGGTGCCACGTCGTCTTCTCGAGCGTGACGATCTGGATCGCCCCGCCCCCGAACACGGACGGCGGCAGCACGTCCAGCAGCTCCTTGCGCCCCCACAGAGCGCCGACGCCGGTGGGCCCGAGCATCTTGTGGCCTGAGAAGGCGGCGAAGTCCACACCGAGCGTCTGCACGTCCACGGGAAGGTGCGGCACGGACTGGCAGGCATCGAGCACCGTCAGCGCGCCGACCTCGCGGGCACGCGCGACGAACGCCGAGACATCGGTCACGACGCCCGTCACGTTGCTCGCGTGGGTGAAGGCGACCACCTTGGTGGTGCCGTCGATCACTGTGGCGAGTTGATCCAGGCGCAGGCGGCCGTCGTCGTCGAGTTCGATCCACCGCAGGGTCGCGCCCGTGCGCGCGGCGAGCTGCTGCCACGGGATCAGGTTCGCGTGGTGCTCTGCCTGCGTCACGACGATGGAGTCGCCCTCGCCGAGGCGGAAGCGCGCGGACTCGGAGCCGCCCTGACCAGCCGAGGCGTTGCCGATGCCGTTCGCCACGAGATTGATCGCGGCGGTGGCGTTCTCGGTCCACACGACCTCGTCGGGCGAGGCCGCGTTCACGAGCCGCGCGACGGACGCGCGGGCGGCCTCGAACGCCTCCGTCGCCTCCTCGGCGAGCAGGTGCGCCCCGCGTGCCACGGCACCGAAGTGCTCACGCTCGAACGACTCCATCGCGTCGAGCACCGCGTAGGGCCGCTGCGAAGTGGCGCCTGAATCGAGGTACGTCAGCGGCTTCCCGTTCCTGACCGTGCGGGCCAGGAGCGGGAAGTCGCCGCGCAGGTCGGGAAGCATCGCTTACGCGTCCACCAGGAAGCGGTCGTAGCCTTCGGCCTCGAGACGCTCGGCGAGCTCGGGGCCGCCCTCCTCGGCGACGCGTCCGTTCACGAACACGTGCACGTAGTCGGGCTTGATGTACTGGAGGATGCGCGTGTAGTGCGTGATGAGCATGACGCCCAGGCCGGTGTTCTCCTTCACGCGGTTCACGCCCTCGGACACGATGCGCAGCGCGTCGACGTCGAGGCCGGAGTCCGTCTCGTCGAGGATCGCGATCTTCGGCTCCAGGAGCTCCATCTGCAGGATCTCGTGGCGCTTCTTCTCACCGCCGGAGAAGCCCTCGTTGACGTTGCGCTCGGCGAACGACGAGTCCATTCGGAGGTCGTCCATCGACTTCTTGACGTCCTTGACCCAGGTGCGGAGCTTGGGGGCCTCGCCTGAGACCGCGGTCTTGGCGGTGCGCAGGAAGTTCGAGACGGACACGCCGGGGACCTCGACGGGGTACTGCATCGCGAGGAACAGGCCGGCCTTGGCGCGCTCGTCCACGGACATCGCGAGGACGTCCTCGCCGTCGAGCGTGACGGTGCCCTCGGTGATCGTGTACTTGGGGTGGCCGGCGATCGAGTACGCGAGGGTGGACTTGCCGGAGCCGTTGGGGCCCATGATCGCGTGGGTCTCGCCCGACTTGATGGTCAGGTCGACGCCCTTCAGGATCTGCTTGGTGCCGTCAGGGGTCTCCACGGAGGCGTGGAGGTTCTTGATCTCAAGAGTGCTCATGAGTGTGTGTCTCCTTGGGGAAGGTAGGTCTTAAGAGTTCGGGTGGTCGACGTCGACGAGCACCCGCTCGCCGTCGACGCGGACGGGATAGGTCTTGACGGGCGTGATCGCCGGGAGCTCGTCGGGCTCCCCGGTGCGCACGTCGAAGCGCGAGCCGTGGGCCCAGCACTCGACGAAGCAGCCCTCGACCTCGCCCTCGGACAGCGAGACGGCGCCGTGCGTGCACAGGTCGTCGATCGCGTAGAAGTCGCCCTCGCTGCTGCGCACGATCGCGACCGGCACGTCCGCCCCGCTCGCGAGCGTCAGCTCGGCCAGCATCGCGGTGCCGGGCGCGACGTCCGCGACGTCACAGGCGACCTGCTCGCTCACGCGTCCTCATCCTCCTCGATCTGCTCCAGCTCGAGCTCGATGAGCTTCATCAGGCTGGACTCGACCGCGGGCACGCCGATCTCGTGGATGAGGTCGGCGAAGAAGCCGCGGACCACGAGCTTGCGCGCCTCGTCCTCGGAGATGCCGCGCGAGCGCAGATAGAACATCTGCTCGTCGTCGAAGCGTCCCGTGGCGGAGGCGTGGCCCGCGCCTTCGATCTCGCCGGTCTCGATCTCGAGGTTCGGCACGGAGTCGGCGCGGGCGCCGTCCGTGAGCACCAGGTTGCGGTTGAGCTCGTAGGTGTCGGTCGCCTCGGCCTCCTTGCGGATCAGCACGTCGCCGATCCACACGGTGCGGGCAGTCTTGCCTGCGAGCGCACCCTTGTAGGTCACGCGCGACGTGCAACGCGGCACGGCGTGGTCCACGAAGAGCTGGTGCTCCTGGTGCTGGCCGGCGTCCGCGAAGTACAGGCCGAACAGATCCACCGAGGCGCCTTCACCCGCGAACGCGGCCGAGGTGTTCAGGCGCACAGCCTTGCCGCCGAGCGTCACGACCGAGCCGCGCAGACGCGAGTCGCGACCGAGGCGGGCGACGACCTCGCCTGCGTGCACCGCGTCGGCGTCCCACTGCTGGAGCAGCACGAGGTTGAGCCCGGCGTTATCGCCGAGGTCCACGGAGACGAACTCGGAGTACTGCGCCGATCCGGTGCGCGTGAGCACCACGGTCGCCTCGGCGCCAGGGCCCATCTCGACGAGCAGGTGGCCGCGGACGTCCTCGCCCGCGCCGTGCATGCCGATCGCGATCGGCTCGTCGATGACGGCGTTCGCGTCGACCTTGAGCGCCATGGCGCCGCCCGAGCGGGCGACGGCGACGGCCGACGCGCGGTCTCCGGGGGCGCGGACGGAGCGTGCCTGGGCCTCATCGGCGGGCACCTCGACGAACGAGACGCCGGCGGGAAGCTCGGGCACGTCCCACGCCAGGTGGCCCTCGCCGCCCTCGAGCGCCAGGAGCGGCTTGAGGTCGGCGAGCGCGCTGAAGCGCCACTGCTCCTCGCGGCCGTTCGGCACGCCGAAGACCTCAGGGTCGAACGAGGTGGGGCGGTCGGCGCGCGAGGCGTCAGGCGCGGTCCCCACGCCGTGGCTGTGAGCCGCGTCGGCGGTGGCTCGGGTGTGATCGGTGACGGTCAACCGACGGATCCTTCCATCTGGAGCTCGATGAGGCGGTTGAGCTCGAGGGCGTACTCCATGGGCAGCTCGCGCGCGATGGGCTCGACGAACCCGCGCACGATCATGGCCATGGCCTCGGTCTCCTCCATGCCTCGGGACATGAGGTAGAACAGCTGGTCCTCGCTGACGCGGGACACGGTGGCCTCGTGACCCATGTGGACGTCGTCCTCACGGACGTCGACATACGGGTAGGTGTCGGAGCGCGAGATCTGGTCCACGAGCAGCGCATCGCACAGCACGTTGGACTTCGAGTTCTTCGCACCCTCGAGCACCTGCACGAGGCCGCGGTACGAGGTGCGTCCGCCGCCGCGGGCTACGGACTTCGAGATGATCGAAGACGAGGTGTTCGGGGCGGCGTGCACCATCTTGGCGCCCGCGTCCTGGTGCTGGCCCTCGCCGGCGAAGGCGATCGACAGGGTCTCGCCCTTGGCGTGCTCGCCGAGCATGTAGATCGCGGGGTACTTCATGGTGACCTTCGAGCCGATGTTGCCGTCGACCCACTCCATGGTGGCGCCCTCGGCAGCGGTGGCGCGCTTGGTCACCAGGTTGTACACGTTGTTCGACCAGTTCTGGATGGTCGTATAGCGCACGCGGGCGTTCTTCTTGACGATGATCTCGACCACTGCGGAGTGCAGCGAGTCGGACGAGTAGATGGGCGCGGTGCAGCCCTCGACGTAGTGCACGTACGAGCCCTCGTCCGCGATGATCAGCGTGCGCTCGAACTGGCCCATGTTCTCCGTGTTGATGCGGAAGTAGGCCTGCAGCGGGATCTCGACGTGCACGCCCGGCGGGACGTAGACGAACGAGCCGCCCGACCACACGGCGGTGTTGAGCGCGGCGAACTTGTTGTCGCCCGGGGGGATGACAGTGCCGAAGTACTGCTCGAACAGCTCCGGGTGCTCCTTGAGCGCGGTGTCGGTGTCGAGGAAGATGACGCCCTGCTCCTCCAGGTCCTCGCGGATCTGGTGGTAGACGACCTCGGACTCGTACTGCGCGGCGACGCCCGCGACGAGGCGCTGCTTCTCGGCCTCCGGGATGCCCAGCTTGTCGTAGGTGGCCTTGATGTCCTCGGGCAGGTCTTCCCACGAGGTCGCCTGCTTCTCGGTGGAGCGCACGAAGTACTTGATGTTGTCGAAGTCGATCTGCGTGAGGTCAGAGCCCCACGTGGGCAACGGCTTCTTGCCGAACAGACGCAGCGACTTGAGGCGCATGTTCAGCATCCACTCGGGCTCGTTCTTCAGCGCGGAGATGTTGCGGACGACGTCCTCGCTGAGGCCGCGCGCAGCGATGGCGCCCGCCTCGTCGGAGTCGTGCCAGCCGTACTCGTAGCCGCCGATCGAGGCGATGATCTCGTCATCGCTCCGTGCGGGTGCGTTGTCGGTAGGGGTGCTCATGGTCATCCTTCCTTGGCCGTCACCGGGGAGACGGGGATGGTCGTAGTGCACACGTGAGCGCCGCCCGCAAGGGTGGAGAGACGCTGCACGTGGACGTCGAGAAGTCGGGCGATGGCGCGGGTCTCTGCCTCGCACCATTCGGGCGCCTCGGTCGCGATGTCCTGGACCGGGCAGTGGCCCTGGCACAGCTGGAGCGTGTACCCGCCGGGGCCGGGCCTCACCGAGGTGGCGTAGCCCTTGGTGCCGAGCGCGGCGGAGACGGCCGCCACCCTGTCCTCCATCGTGCCATCGGCAGGGACGCCGGGTGCGATGTCGGCCTCGAGCTCGGCGGCCTTCGCCTCGACGAACGCCTCGAGGTCGCCGTGGTCGCGCATGAAGCGCACCGCGTCGACCGCGACGGCGGACGAGTCGGACGCGAGGGACTCCTGCCCGTGCGAGGTCGCGACGAACGAGCGCGCGGGCCGGCCGCGGCCGCGGACCGACGGGCCGGGCTGCTCGTGGTCCACGATGAGCCCGTCGTCGAGGAGCATCGAGAGGTGGCGCCTCACGCCCGCGGGCGTGAGGTGAAGCTCCTCCGCGAGGGCCGCCGCGGTGATCGGGCCGGCCGTGACGATGAGGCTGAGCACCTGATCGCGCGTCGTGTCGGCGTGCTGCATGCGGTGCCCTCCCTGCTCGTGCTGGATCGGTCCGGCGTCGCGCGGACCAATTAGGCAACATTTTGGTTCATTAAAAACAATCCCGCAAGCAAGGCGGACCTAAGTGCCATGCGGCGGTTCGCGTCGGGCCCGGCCGACGCTGGAGGAACGTCGCCGCCGCCGCTCACGTTCCCGCCTAGAATCGACGGGTGACCGACACCGCCGACGCCAGCACCGCCCGTCTCCCCCGCACCGCCGCCGACTTCCTGGGCAGGCACACGCGCGGACTCACGCTTGCGAACATCGCGACCCAGGCGGGCATCATCGTCACGGGCGGCGCGGTGCGCCTGAGCGGCTCGGGGCTCGGATGCTCCACGTGGCCCCAGTGCGAGCCCGGGCAGTTCGCGCCCGAGTTCCACGCGGAGGCGGGCATCCACCCGTTCATCGAGTTCGGCAACCGCACCCTCACGGGCGTGCTGCTGGTCGTGGCGCTGCTGCTCGCGATCGGTGTGTGGAACTCCAGGCCCGACCTCAAGTGGTGGGGACTCGTTCCCGGGATCGGCGTGATCCTGCAGGCCGTCGTGGGCGGCATCACGGTGCTCGTGTCCCTGCACCCTCTCGTCGTCGCTCCCCACCTGTGGCTCTCGCTGCTGCTCGTGTGGCAGGCGGTCTGGCTCGCGCTCGCGTACCGGCGCGCGCCCCGGCGTGTCGGCGCGCCGCTGACGGTGCTGCGCCGCGCCTCCGTGGTGCTACTCGTCGCCGTCCTCTTCCTCGGCGCGCTCACCACCGGTGCGGGCCCCCACTCGGGCGACGCCGACGCGACCGAGCGGCTCGCGCTCGACCCGGCGCTGATCGCCCGTACGCACGCCATGGCAGTGTGGGCCTACGTCGCGTTGCTTATCCTCCTGGTGTGGCGCCTGCGCGGCGACCGTTCCCTCGGCGATCGCGACGAGGTGCGTCGCTCGTGGATCGTGCTGCTCACGGTCACGCTCGCGCAGGCGGCGATCGGCTATCTCCAGTACTTCACCGGGCTGCCCGAGGTCATCGTGGGCACGCATCTCCTGGGCGCGGCTGCGCTCACGGCGGCCCATGCCGCGTTCTTCCACCTTACGAGGGCGAGCCAGGAGCAGGCATGACCGCGCGCGAGGTAACGCTCGGCCACATCGAGGCGGCCGCGAGGGAGCTGGCAGGCGTCGCGCAGCACACCCCGGTCGATCACGCGTCCCACCTGAGCGACCTGCTCGGCGTGCCGACGTACATGAAGCTCGAGAACCTGCAGCGGACGGGCTCGTTCAAACTCCGCGGCGCGACCTATCGACTCTCGCGACTCACCGATGAGGAGAAGTCCCGCGGCGTCGTCGCGGCTTCCGCCGGCAACCACGCGCAGGGCGTCGCGTTCGCCGCACAGCAGCTGGGCATCGACGCCACGATATTCATGCCGCTGGGTGCCCCCGTTCCCAAACTGCTCGCCACGAAGTCGTACGGCGCGTCCGTCATCACGGACGGAGCCACCGTCGAGGAGTGCCTCGCCCTCGCCGCCGAGCACTCACAGCGCACGGGCGCCGTGATGATCCATCCGTTCGACCACGCCGACGTCATCGCAGGTCAGGGCACCATCGGGCTCGAGATCCTGCGCGATGTGCCAGACGTCCAGACGGTCCTGGTGCCCGTCGGCGGAGGCGGACTCATCTCAGGGATCGCGGTCGCCACGAAGGAGATCGCCGCGCAGCAGGGCCGTGAGATCCGCGTGGTCGGGGTGCAGGCCTCTGCATCCGCCTCGCTCCCTGCGTCACTCGCTGCAGGTCACCCCGTGACGATCGACCGCGGCGCGACGATCGCGGACGGCATCGCCGTCGCGAGGCCCGGCGACCACACGTTCCCACTCGTGCGCGACCTCGTCGACGACATCGTCACCGTCGAGGAGGACGACCTGGCGCGAGCCGTGCTGACGTTGCTCGAACGCACCAAGCTCGTCGTCGAGCCCGCGGGCGCGATCGGAGTCGCCGCCATCCTCGCGGGGCTCGTCGCGCCCACAGGCCCCACGGTCACCGTGCTCTCGGGCGGCAACATCGATCCCCTGCTGCTGCAGCGCATCGTGTCGCACGGCCTCGTCGCCGCCGGTAGGTACATGACGCTGCGCATCCCTCTCCCCGACCGGCCCGGCCAGCTCGCGGAAGTGTCAAGGATCCTCGCGGCGGTGGGAGCGAACGTCATCGAGGTGCTGCACACGCGCCACGACCTGGGGCTCACGCTCAACGACGTCGTCCTCCAGGTCGCCGTCGAGACGCGCGGGCCGAACCATCAGGCGGAGGTCATGCAGACGCTCACGTCAGCGGGCTTCTCCCCCGAGGTCGTCGGCGTCTGACGGCACGCTAGCGCTCGAGCCGCGTCGCCTCCGGGCGCAGCCACGGCGCATCGTGAGGCCGCAGATCGGCGAAGCCCGAGCGTCGGGCATGGTCAGCGGCGAGGATGCCGGCGACCGCCGAGGATGCGTGCACGCGGCCCTCCAGGACGGCCGTGACGGCGTCGTCAAGCGGCACCCAGGCGCCGATCATGTCGCGCTCCTCATCGGTGCGCTCGTGCCGCTCGGACTCCGGCACCTCATCGAGGTCGCGCGCGAGGAAGATGCGGACCGCCTCAGAGCTGCCCCCGCCGGAGGGGTAGTAGTCGACGAGGGTGTCCCAGCGCGTGGCCGTGAGATCCGCCTCCTCGTGCAGCTCGCGGCGCGCGGCGTCCACGGGGGACTCTCCCGCCATGTCGAGCAGACCGGCGGGCGGCTCCCAGCATTCGGCACCCACGGGATGGCGATACTGGCGCACAAGGTAGACCTCGTCGCGCTCGTTGAGAGCCACGATCACCACCGCGCCGGTGTGGCGCACGTAGTCGCGCGTCACCACCCGCTCATCGCCCAGGTCCACCTCGTCGCTGGCGACGTCCCAGACCTTGCCGGTGAAGCGCTCATGCGTCGTGCGGACCGGACGGGAGCCCGGCAGGTCGGCCAGCGCGTCGGGCATGCGTCAGGCTCCCGCGACGGCGGCCTGCTCCTCGCCTGCCTCCTCAGCCTGCGACTGGCGCGCGATCGCGGCGCCGATCAGGCCGGCGAACAGCGGGTGCGCCTTGGTCGGCCGCGACAGGAACTCGGGGTGCGCCTGCGTCGACACGTAGTACGGGTGCACGTCGCGCGGGAGCTCGACGAACTCGACGAGCGAGCGGTCAGGAGACTCGCCCGAGACCACCAGCCCCGCCTCCTCGAGCTGCGCGCGGTACGTGTTGTTCACCTCGTAGCGGTGCCGGTGACGCTCGCCCACCGTCGTCGTGCCGTACGTCTCCGCCACGACGGAGCCGGGCACCAGAAGCGCCTTGTACTCGCCCAGACGCATCGTGCCGCCCAGGTCACCCTGGCCGTCCACGATCGCGAGCTGCTCCTCCATGGTCGCGACCACGGGGTGCTTGGTGTCCGGGTCGAACTCGGAGCTCGACGCGCCCTCGAGCCCCACGACATTGCGGGCGTACTCCATGACCATCGTCTGCAGGCCCAGGCAGATGCCGAGTGTGGGCACCTTGTTCTCGCGGGCCCAGCGCAGCGCGCCGATCTTGCCGTCCACGCCGCGCACGCCGAATCCACCGGGCACGAGCACCGCATCGACGCCGCCGAGCGCCTTCTGCGCGCCCTCCGGCGTCTGGCACGAGTCAGAGGGGACCCACCGCAGCGACACCTTCGCATTGTGGTGGAAGCCGCCGGCGCGCAGCGCCTCGCTCACCGAGAGGTACGCGTCGGGCAGGTCGATGTACTTGCCCACCAGCGCGACCTCGACGTGGTCGGCGGGCTGGTGCACACGACGCAGGAGGTCGTCCCACGCGCCCCACTGGACGTCGTGGAACGGCACGTTGAGGCGGCGCACCACATAGGCGTCGAGGCCCTCCGAGTGCAGGATCTTGGGGATGTCGTAGATGCTCGGCGCGTCGATCGTGTTGACCACAGCGTCGGGCTCCACGTCGCACATGAGTGCGACCTTGTTCTTGACCGACGCGGGCACCGGGCGGTCCGAACGCAGCACCAGGGCGTCGGGCTGGATGCCGATGCTGCGCAGGGCCGCGACGGAGTGCTGCGTCGGCTTCGTCTTCTGCTCACCGGAGGGGCCGATGAACGGGATCAGGCTCACGTGCAGGAAGAACACGTTGTCGCGGCCCACGTCGTGGCGCACCTGACGCGCGGCCTCGAGGAACGGCTGCGACTCGATGTCGCCGACGGTGCCGCCGATCTCGGTGATGATCACGTCGACCTCAGGGCCGGCCTGCTCGCGCATGCGGCGCTTGATCTCATCGGTGATGTGCGGGATCACCTGCACGGTGTCGCCCAGGTACTCGCCGCGGCGCTCCTTCGCGATCACTCGCGAGTAGACCTGGCCGGTCGTGACGTTGGCGCTCGCCGAGAGCTTCACGTCGAGGAAGCGCTCGTAGTGGCCGATGTCCAGGTCGGTCTCAGCGCCGTCGTCGGTCACGAAGACCTCGCCGTGCTGGAACGGGTTCATCGTGCCCGGATCCACGTTCAGATAGGGATCCAACTTCTGCATCGTGACGCGCAGTCCGCGCGACCGGAGAAGACGGCCGAGGCTCGACGCCGTCAGACCCTTCCCGAGGGAGGACACGACGCCTCCCGTGACGAAGATGTGACGGGTGACATGGTCCGTATTGGACGAGAATCTCGTGCGCTCCACGGGCTTCAATGCTAACAGTCGTCAGGGGGTGCCGTCGCGCCGGACTCGCCGACGACCGCGCTCACTCCGCCGTTCCTGCGGGAATCAGGTCGCGACCTTCGCCCGCACCGTAGTGGCCAGAGCCCCCGTCGCGCTGCTCCGCGAGCGCAAGAGCAGCGGCGATCCGCCCATACGTCGTGAACGCGTCGACGACGGTGCTCGCACCTGCCGCAGCAGGACTATTGCGAACCGCGGACGCCAGGTCACCTGGCGCCTCCGGCCCGCCAGCGACCACCGCCCCCGTCGCCTCGCCCGTCAGCACGCCCACGGTGCGCGCGACCATGCCCGACGCCGCGGCGAGGGCGTCGTCGTCCGATCCGACGTCGCCGCTCACGATCACGATCGACTCCGCCGGCGACGTCACGGTGCCGTCCACGAGCTCAGCCTGCCGCAGCAGGTCGAGCAGCACCTGTGGTCCGTCGCCCGGCTCGCCCTCGCCGGCGAGCAGCGCCTGCGCGAGCGCGAGCGCAAGCACCTCGTCGGTCGTCTCATCGCCCACCAGGCCGCCGACCGAACCACCGAGCTGGTCCGCCAGCGCTGCACGGAACGGCGCCTGCCCGGCGTCCGTCCACGCCTCATCCAGGGTCACGTCCGCCACCACCTCGGCTCCCGCGACGACGAGCGCATCCCGCACCGCGTCAGCCTGACCGGTCGTCGCGCCCAGCACCGAGACGAGAGCCACGGTCGCGCCGTCGAGCGTGCCGCCCAGCAGCAGCGGCTCGGCCTCCATCGCGAACTGCTCGCCGACGACGCCGCTCAGCTGCGCCTGCTCCACCTGCGCCTCGCCCTCGGCGACCTCCGCCTCAAGCCGGTCGACCTCGTCGTTCAGGTCCCCCACCAGCGCCGTGCGCATCGGCCCCGAGCCCAGGACCACGCCCACCGCGAGAGCAAGGAACACGGCGGCCAGGGAGACCACGTGGTAGCGGAACGAGGTCATGCGTCGAGTCCGATCGCGCGGGCGAGCGACTGCCACGCCCCTTCGATCCACGACTGGCCGCCAGGGGTGACCCAGATCGCCACGCCCAGCGCGAGCAGCGCGGAGGCGAGCAGCGCGAATAGCACCCACCACGGGTAGCGCTGCCGGTACAGGCTCGCAAGCACCGTCGAGTCCACGACGCGGGAACCGGTCTGCAGACGCGCGAGGAACGTCCCCGCGCCCTCACCAGGACGGCCCTCGGCGGACCCGGACTCCAGCAGCTCCGTCAGCGTCGCAGGCACGCCGATCGTCACGATCGCCGAAGCGCCCGCCGCGTGCGCGAGAAGGATCGCGAGGTCCTCGCTCGCCAGCGTCGAGGACACGGCGCTGTGGGGCACGCCGAGAGCATCCACGCGGCTCGCACCTGCCTCTCCACCGGCAGGGTCGTGCAGCAGGACGTGGCCCGCCTTGGTGAGCGCGCGCTCCCCCAGCGGCTCCACGTCGCCCACGATCAGCGTGGCCGGATAGGCGCCATCCAGGACGGTCTGCGCTGCTTCGCCGACCGCGATGATCGCCGGCCGGTGATCGCGCAGGAACGGACGCAGCTCCTTCAGCCGCCTCTGGTGGAGATACCCGGGCGCGACGACCAGCACCGGCCGACCCTCGACCTCGAGCACGGCGTCGGACAGGCCATGGCCTTCGAGCAGAAGCGGAGCCTCGTGCTCCACGAGGTCCATGGCGTTGGCCGCGAACGACGCGAGCTGCACGTGCATGCCTTCCGTCGCGGCCGCGGTCGCGTCGTCGATGTCAGCCTGCGTGAGCCTCACGCCGCTGGCGATCGCAGTGCCGCCTCGCGTCACAGTTCCCTCGGCGTCTACAGCGACCCTGGCTCCGTCCTTGATGCCGAGGACGGCACCGCCTGCGTGGTCGACGACCGCCACGCCCGCATCGAGCAGCACCTTCGCCCCGCCCGCCGGGTACCGCCCCGAGAGCGTGCGCTGCGCGTTGATCACACATGCCGGTCGACGAGCCGCGAGGGCCTCCGCCGAGCGGGCATCGAGGTCCATCACGTCGATCACTGCCACGTCTCCAGGCCGCACGCGCCTCAGCAGCGCCCGCAGGGATCCCTCCACGCGCGCGGGCCCCTGGATGAGGCCGTCGACCTCGCTGGAGGCGACGCGGGAGGAGTCTCGGCTCATGCGGCTCATCGTGCCACGGTGGAGGCCTCCAACAGCTCATATGCGTGGGCGCGTGCCGCCACCGAGTCCTCATGGCCCGAGAGCAGGCGTGCGACCTCCTGCACACGGTCCTCGCCCTCGACGGCACGCACCTGCGAGCGGGTGACGGCGCCGTCCGAAGCCTTCTGCACCACGATGTGCGTGTCGGCGAACGCCGCGACCTGCGCGAGGTGGGTGACCACGAGCACCTGGTGGGTCCGCGCGAGCTCCGCGAGACGCCGTCCGACGGCCTGCGCGGCCTTGCCTCCGACGCCCGCGTCGACCTCGTCGAATACGAACGTGTGGCCCGGAGCGCGCGAGCGGCGCGCGAGGGATACCTCGATCGCCAGCATCACGCGCGACAGTTCGCCGCCCGAGGCCGCCTGCGCGACCGGCAGCGCGGGGGCGCCGACGTGGCCCGCGAGCGTCATGGTCACCTCATCCGCCCCGTGACGCCCCAGCTCCGCTGGCGCAACCTCGACTGCGAAGCTGGCGTCCCGCATCGCGAGCCCGTCGAGCTCCGCGTCCACGTCTGCGGCGAGCTGCGCCGCGGCGGTCCTGCGCCCCTCGGTGACCTCGCGCGCGTGCCGCTCCAGGGACGCACGCGCGGCCGCCACGCCCTCACGCAGCTCGTCAAGCCGCTCGTCCCACGCCTCATCCGCAGCGATCTGGGCGGCAGCGCGCTCGCGGTGCTCGAGCACTCCCTCGAAGTCCGTGCCGAGTCGTCGCATGAGGCCCGCCAGCGCCGAACGGCGCTCGAGGACGGCGTCCAGCCGCATCGGGTCGGCGTCGAGGCGATCCAGGTAGGAGCCGAGCTCCGTGGCAATGTCGGCCGCCGAGTACGAGATCTCCGCGAGCCGCTGCTCAAGCTCCTCGAGCGCTGGATCGTGGCGCGACGCTTCGGCAAGGGCTCGCCGCGCTGCCTCGACCGCGACGACCAGCGAGAACTCGCCCTCGCCGTCGACGGCCTCGCGCGCACCGGCCACGCCCTCGCGCACCGCCTCGGCGTTCTGCAGCACTGCGGCCTCAGATGCGAGAGTGTCGTCCTCCCCCGGCTGAGGGCCCACCTCGTCGATGGCGTCGAGGTCGTCGCGCAGGCGTGCCGCCTCGGCACGAGCGGCGTCCGCACCCTCCACCATGGCTTCCAGCGCGTGGACCGCGTCGCGCCACGCGCCGTACGCCTCGCCGACGCGCCGCACCGCATCGAGGTGCTTCTCCCCCGCGTACTCGTCGAGCAGGGACCGCTGATGGGCGCCGCTGCGCAGGCGCTGCTGATCCGCCTGTCCGTGCACCGTCACCCACGCGGACGAGACCTCCGCGAGCACCGACTGCGGAACCGAGCGGCCACCGATCACGGTGCGGGAGCGCACCGTCGCACCGACGGACCGGCTCACGATGACCGTGCCGTCGTCATCGAGCGCAACGCCAGCCTCGTCCAGCTGCGCGGCCTCAGGCGAGTCAGCAGCGACGTCCACCACGGCCTCGGCGACAGCGGCCTCGGCACCGGTGCGCACCGTCGCCGGTGTGGAACGCGATCCGAGGATCATGCCGAGCCCCGTCAGGACCATCGTCTTCCCGGCACCCGTCTCACCGGTCACGCAGGTCAGTCCGGGGCCGAGCTCGAGACGTGCCGACTCGATGACTCCCAGATTCTCGATCGAGAGCTCGTGGAGCACTAGCGCTCCTCCTCGTGCACGCGCGCGTGCCCATCGCCCCGCCAGCCGGTCGTGGGCAGGTGGAACTTCCGCACGAGCCGCTCAGTGAACGGCGCATCGGACATGCGAGCGAGACGCACCCTCTCCGATCCGTACCGGACCTCGACACGACCGCCGGGAGCAAGGTCGAAGGTCCGCGAACCGTCGAGGACGACATGGCCCGAGGTCGACGACCGCTCGACTACCTCGACCGCGAACACCGAGTCGGGTCCCACGACAAGAGGACGCGCGAACAGTGCGTGTGCGGCCAGCGGCACGAACAGCAGGCCGTCCACGTTCGGCCACAGCACGGGACCTCCACCGGAGAACGCGTGGGCAGTCGAGCCAGTCGCGGTAGCGACGACCACGCCGTCGCAGCCGAAGCTCGACAGCGGTCGCCCATCCACCTCGACGGCGACCTCCAGCATCGTGCGCGGGTTCGCGCGTTCGATCGTGGCCTCATTGAGCGCCCACGCGGTCTCAGCAGAGCCGTCGGGCGCGATCACCGTCACGTCGAGCGTCCCACGCTCCTCCACCTCATAGTCGCCGCTCGCGAGACGCTGCGCGGCGTGCGCGACGTCGTCTCGCTCGAGCTCGGCGAGGAAACCCACGTGACCCATGTTGACGCCCAGCAGCGGTATGCCCGCGTCACGTGTCAGGTGCGCGGCGTGCAGCATCGTGCCGTCGCCGCCGAGCACCAGCGCCGCCTCAATGGGCGCATCGACCGCGGCGTCGAAGGCCGTGCACGACTCGACGCCCGCACTCGTGAGCGCAGCACGCGCGACCGAAGCGGCAGCGACCGTGTCAGCCCGATGCGGGTTCGCGACGATGAGGATCCTGCGTGTCATGAGTTCCTCCCCACGTCGTCGGAGCTGAGCACCTCGCGGACCACGGCCTCCCTCGCCTCATCCTCGTCGAGAGTGGGCCAGCCCGGGTCCGCATCCATATCGGTCCTAGCCTGCCACGGACCACCGACCCACACGAAGAACTCCACATTGCCGTGCGGACCAGGCAGGGAGCTGCGTTCCACGTGGCGGACGTGAAGCCCCGCGCGCACGCATGCTTCGATGACGCCGCTGACCGCCTCAATCCTGAGTGCGGGGTCAGTGACGACGCCACCGTTGCCCAGACGCTCACGGCCCACTTCGAACTGAGGCTTGACCATGAGCAGCATCTGGGCATCCGGCGCGGCGAAGTCCACGAGCGCGGGAACGACCAACTGAAGCGAGATGAACGACAGATCGGCGACCACAAGGTCGCAGCCGGCACCGTCGTCCGCCGCGGTCAACTCGCGAACGTTGATACCCTCGCGCACCGTGACGCGAGGGTCGCTCGCAATGGCCGGAGCGATCTGTCCGTGGCCCACGTCGACGGCGTGCACGTGGGCCACGCCACGCTCGAGGAGGACCTGCGTGAACCCGCCCGTCGAGGCGCCCGCGTCGAGTGCGTGGGCGCCCGTGACGTCGAGCCCCAAGGGCTCGCATGCATCCAGCGCCCCCGCGAGCTTGAACGCCGCACGGGAGACGTACCCCGCCGGCGCTTCGACCTCAACAGTCGAATCCGACGAGACGTCGAAGGCGGGCTTGATGACCACGGCGCCGTCCACACGGACGCTCCCCGCGCGGATCAGTTCGGTGGCGTGCGAGCGCGACCGAGCGAGGCCACGCTCAGGAAGAGCGCGGTCGAGGCGCATCCGCCCCTCAGCTGTCGTCGCGCAGACGCGAGGAGAGCGACTCCTGAATCTTGTCGAAGAACTCCGCCTGCTCGTTCAGGTCCGACGGCATCTCGGTAACCGAGCGCAACGCCTTCTTGACCTCATCCGGGTAGTCGACCTCGCCCAGGGGCTTGCGGTGCTCGTTGATCTGTCCCATGGTGTCAGGCTACTCCGAAGTCAGGAACCGACTCAAGATCGAGCGGTCGACCTGCGTCCGCACTCGCCCATGCGGCAGCACATGCCGCGCGGATCTGGTCGATCGCCGACCCTCCTGCCACGACGAGCCGGCCGTCCTCGACGGAAGCCGACGCGCCACCGACTGTCCACCGGTCCCCCTCGCGGACGGGCGCGGGATGCGCCAGCGCAAGCCCCGTGAGGTCCTCCGCGATGTACGACGGGCGGTGCTCTGGCGGCGCCAGCACGGCGTCACGTGCCGTATTGACACCGGTCAGGACCAGCAGGCCTCGATAGCCCGCCGCACGGGCCCCCTGCAAGTCTGTGTCGAGGCGGTCGCCGATCATCACCGGGTTCTCCGCACCCGCACGTTCCGCGGCGAGGTGGAACATCGCGGGCTCCGGCTTGCCTGCCGCTGGCGGACGTACACCAGTCGCGGTGACGATGGCCTGCACCAGCGCGCCGTTTCCCGGCGCGATTCCGCGTTCGTTGGGAATCGTGAGGTCCAGGTTGGTCGCCACGTGGATCGCGCCACGCTGCACCGCGTACGCGCCCTCCGCGAGGTCCCGCCAGCGAAGGTCAGGGTTGAAGCCCTGGATCACCGCGTCGGGGGCATCGTCCGCGGACTCCACGATCTCGTAGCCGAGCTCAGCGACCGCAATGCGCAGCCCCTCGCCTCCGACCACCAGCACCCGCGCGGGTGCCTTCAGCTGCTGCGCGAGCAGCAGCGCGCCTGCCTGCGCAGCGGTCATCACCTCATCGGTCGACGTCGGCATCCCGAGTGACGTCAGGTGCTCCGCGACGCTCGAGGGCGGACGGTTGGCGTTGTTCGTGACGTACATGACCCGCATGCCAGCAGTCCGCGCGTCGGCCAGCGCCTCCGGAGCGGACTCCACGGCGTGCGGCCCGCGATAGACGACCCCGTCAAGGTCGACGAGCGCCACATCGTGGAACTCCTGCAGGGGCGCGGACGTGCCCTTGAGATCGCTCAACGAACTCATTCGCCGTCGTCCTCGCTCCCCCGGGTCGCGCCATCACCCACGATGTCGCCGTCACCATCAGCGACCTCGACCGACTCGTCACCGTCGTGCTCATCGAACTCCTCGGGAAGCTCAGCCGTGTCGTAGAGAATCACGTCCTCCTCAGGTTCCTCGACATCCGCAGGGTCCGGCAGCTCCGCCTCGATGGCGGCCGCCTCGTCCTCCCGGCCGAGAGCACGGAGCGTCTGCGCGCGAGCTTCGAGCACGCGCAGCCGCAGCTCTTCGTTCGGTGCCTTGATGCGGTTGAGAAGCACGAGTGCGGCATCGGCCTCGCCCAGATCCTGGCGCGCACCAGCCACGACGATCTCAAGCTCGACCCGACCGACCGCGTCCAGAGACTTCGCCCCGTCCTCCTGAGCAAGCGCAAGCGCACGCTCGGGCCGACCCAGGCCGCGCTCGCAGTCCGCCATGAGCGGCAGGTGATCATGCAGGCCGTTGAGTCGGCGCACCGTACGGAACTCGCGGAGCGCTTCCGCGTAGCGACCCGTCGCGTAGGCGGTCAGCGCCGCGGCCTCACGCACCACGTCCACGCGTCCCCCACGCTGCGAAGCGACCTGCGCGTGACGGTACGCGAGCTCAGGATCCGTGTCGATCAGATGCCCCGCCATGATGAGGTGCCGGCCCACATCCTCGGCATTGTCCTTGCTGAGCGTCCTCAGACGTGCGCGCACCTCGCGGTCGAGCTGGGCGTACGTGACCTCCTCGGGAATCTCCGGAGCATCGATGCGCGGGCGCAGCGCACGCTCTGCCTGAGGCGGACGCGAGGCCGGTGCCTCTCCTCCGCCGTCCCGACGCGGCGCGCGCGTCCTATTGTCGCGGTCGCCCCGCTCGTCGCGGTTGCCGTAGGAACGCCGGCCGCCATCACCGCCATTGCGGTCGTTGTACGGGCGGCGCTCACCGTCGCGCGAACGGTACGGGCGATCACCGCCGGAGCGCTGCTCGCCATCGCGCGAGCGATAGGGGCGGTCGCCGCCAGAGCGCTGGCCGCTGTCACGATTGCCGAACGAGCGCTGCTCACCGTCACCCGAACGATACGGGCGATCGCCACCGGAACGCTGCTGACCATCACGGTCATTGCGGTCGTTGTACGGGCGACGCTCACCGTCACGCGAACGGTACGGGCGATCGCCACCGGAGCGCTGCTCACCGTCACGCGAACGATACGGGCGATCGCCACCAGAACGCTGCTGACCATCGCGGTCATTGCGGTCGTTGTACGGGCGACGCTCACCATCACGCGAGCGATAGGGGCGATCGCCACCAGAACGCTGCTGACCATCGCGGTCATTGCGGTCGTTGTACGGGCGACGCTCACCATCACGCGAACGGTACGGACGATCACCACCGGAACGCTGCTGACCATCACGGCCATTGCGGTCGTTGTACGGGCGACGCTCACCGTCACGCGAACGGTACGGGCGGTCACCACCAGAGCGCTGGCCACCGTCACGGTTGCCGTACGAACGCTGCTCACCATCACGCGAACGGTACGGGCGGTCACCGCCAGAACGCTGCTCACCATCACGCGAGCGATAGGGGCGATCACCACCAGAGCGCTGGCCACCGTCACGGTTGCCGTACGAACGCTGCTCGCCATCACGCGAACGGTACGGACGATCACCGCCAGAACGCTGCTGACCGTCACGGTCATTGCGGTTGTTGTAGGGGCGACGCTCACCGTCGGGCGAACGGTACGGGCGGTCGCCACCGGCGCGCTGGCCGCCATCACGGTTGCCGTACGAACGCTGCTCGCCATCACGCGAACGGTACGGACGATCACCGCCACGGCGGCCGTCGTTGCGGTTCGAACCAGAACGGGGACCCTGCCCGTCGCGACGGGGACGTCGCTCGTTGTCGTCCCTGCGGGGGCGCTCGTCATCGTGGGGCATGGTGTTCCGTTCTCGCTGTTCAGGTATGTCTATTGTGAGGCAAACGACGAAGGGCCGCCCATCGTTGGGCGGCCCTTCGTACTAAA
>NZ_BBRI01000001.1 GCF_002090075.1 Demequina sp. NBRC 110052 | reverse complement strand
GGGTCAAGTCCCTGGAAGTGGTGTAGCTAGTTCCTTCGTTAGGCGGTGAGGGCGAGGGGTTCGGTGTCGCTCACCTCCTGGGTGTCGATGGCGGGCACGAGGCTGATGCGGGACTTGGCGAGGATGTCGAGTCCGAGGTAGCGGCGTCCTTCGGCCCATTCGTCGGTCTGCTCGGCAAGGACTGCTCCGACGAGTCGGATGATGGCGTCTCGGGTGGGGAAGATCCCGACGGAGTCGGTGCGGCGGCGGATCTCGCGGTTGAGCCGCTCGTTGGGGTTGTTGGACCAGATCTGCTGCCACAGGCCCTCGGGGAACGCGGTGAAGGCGAGGATGTCGGCACGAGCGGCGTCGAGGTGGTTGAACGCGTCGGGCAGCTTGTCCTCGACGTAGTCCAGGAGCCGGTCGAACTGTGCGCGGACCGACTTCGCGTCGGGCTGGTCGTAGACGGAGTGAAGCATGGCCTTCACGGCCGGCCACATTGTCTTGGGCGTCACGTCCATGAGGTTCGCCGCGTGAGTTAAGTGCGGCAGCGCTGCCAGGACGCTCCGGGCAGGTTCGCCGCGATGGCCTCCACGAGGCCTTGGTGGGCGTCTGAGGTGACCAGGCGGACCCCGGTAAGCCCGCGGGCGACGAGGTCGGCTAGAAACAAGTTCCATGCCGGTGCGGTCTCGCTCGTGGCGACTTGGAGTCCGAGGACTTCGCGGCGTCCGTCGGCGTTGACTCCCGTAGCGACCAGCACGACGGCGTTGATCACACGTCCGCCCTCACGAACCTTCATCGTCAGGGCGTCTGCGGCGACGAACGTGAACGGGCCTGCCTCGCCAAGGGGTCGATGCCTGAAGGTGGCGACGTGTTCGTCGAGGTCGGCGGCCATGCGAGACACCTGCGACTTCGATAGCCCGTCGATGCCGAGGGTCTTGACGAGCTTGTCCATCCGGCGGGTGCTGACGCCTGCGAGGTAGCAGTCGGCGACGACTGTGATCATCGCGGACTCGGCACGCTTGCGGCGTTCGAGGAGCCACTCGGGGAAGTAGGTGCCGCTGCGCAGCTTCGGGATCGCAACATCCACCGTTCCTACCCGGGTGTCTAGCGGGCGATGCCGGTAGCCGTTGCGTTGCGTGAGGCGGTCGGGCGAGGCCTGCCCCCACTCGGCTCCCACGACGGCGTCCGCATCGGCGGACAACAGCGCGTTGATCAAGGTCTGCAGCAGCGAACGCATCAAATCGGGAGAAGCGTCGCCGAGGGCTTCAGAAAGCATGCGGGCAGGGTCGACAATATGAGGTGCGGTCATCGTGATGTTCCGTTCGAGGATTCTTTGGAAGGTTGACTCGAAGGTCCTCACGGTGGCCGCTTCGTCGTTGACGACGACGTCGACCACCCTGTGAGGGCTACACCACCTTAGGGGGCACTACT